>NZ_CP010904.1 GCF_001017655.1 Kiritimatiella glycovorans | reverse complement strand
TTTGAACAACTCATACCTGTCGGGTTAGGATTTAAATTAACAGGAAACGTCCCCTTCTTAACAACTTATTAACAGGCTGGCCTTCTCCCTGCGGCCTCTGCGAAGAGGCTTTATAATTGAGAAAAAACGGCCGGACAAGCCTAAAAAGGAAGAAAATGTTATAATGGCGAATATTAGAATATATTGGTGTGAATAATACACACAATACAATATGTAGTATTAAACAGGAGCGATAAGGTTAGGTTTCCATTTTCTGTCCGGCGAATAGGGAGACCGTTTCAGGGAGAGCGCCGGGAAGAGGGAAAAAGTATAAGAATGCGGGTCAAAGGAATGAAAACAAAGAAGTTAACAACACCGGTTTTGCGGGTCGGGGACACAGCGAGGGCTCCTGATCTGCGTTACTGGACGGGTCTTTCGATCCCCGATCCCATCGTGATGGTGAGGCGTGCGGCGGACGGGCATGTCGTGGTTCCGGAGATGGAGCGGAACCGCGTGGAGGCGGCCGTCGGGGGGTCCCTGCGCGTGTGGACGCCGGAAGAGCTGGGGGTGCGTAAAGGCGGCCGGAGAGACCGGACGGAGTGGTGCAGGCGTCTGCTGCGCCGCCTGGACATCGGGCGCGTCGTCACGACGCCGGACACGGCGGCGGGGATCGTACGCGCCCTTGTCCGGGCGGGTTTCCGGGTCGATCTCTCGGAGCGCGCCGCGGCCTGCGAGCGGGCGTGCAAGACGGAAGCGGAGCTGCGCGGTCTTCGTGAATCCCAGCGTGCGGCCGCCGATGCGATGCGGCGGGCGGCGTTCATAATCGCGGACTCCGCGATCGACCGCTCCGGCCGGCTGGTTCATGAAAAGCGTATGCTCACCCCGGCCAGGCTGCGGCGGGCGATACGTACCGTGCTGCTCGACCACGACTGTCTGGCCCCCGAGGTCATTGCGGCGGGCGGGGCGGAGTCCGCGGACCCCCATCATCCGGGCGAGGCGGAATACCGCGCCGGAACGCCGATCGTGGTGGACATTTTTCCCCGTCATGCGGGTCACGGGTACTGCGGCGATCTGACCCGTACCTTCTGCCGCGGGCCGGCGCCGCGTGCCTTGCGCGACATGGTGCGCGCCGTGCGAGCCGCGCAGCGCGAAGCCCTGTCCATGGTTTGTCCCGGGGTACGCGGCGACGAAGTACACCGGCGCGTCTGCGCCCTCTTCCGCGAGAGGGGGTACGTCACGGATGTCCGCAGCAGGCCGCCCTCGGGGTTTATTCATGGCACGGGACACGGGGTGGGACTCGAAATTCACGAGGCGCCGCGCATCGCGCCCGGGGGCGGGGTGCTCGAAGAGGGGCATGTGGTGACGATCGAACCCGGCCTGTATTACCCCGGAACCGGCGGGGTGCGGATCGAGGACACGGTCGAGATTACGCGCGACGGCAACCGGCTGCTCGCCCCGTGCTCGCGGCGGTGGGAGTTCAGATGACTCAAACGGGAGCGGTGCGACGGCAATAAACGGACCTCGCTCCCGTTGGGTGATGCGAGGACCGGATTCGGTCCGGGAAACATCGAATCAAGGAGGCGATACCATGAAGCGAACAACCCCTTACGCGGCTGTGATTCTCGCGGCCTGCCTGTGGCCGACGATGCTGTGGGCCGGTCCCGGAGAGGGTCCGGGCGGCCCCCGTGGCGAGCGATTCGAGCACGTCCGCGAAAGGATTCTCGAACAGGCCGGCCTGAGCGAGGAGCAGCGGCAGCGGGTCATGAGCATGACCCGCGCCCACAAGGAAAAGACCGAACCTCTCAGGGAAGAGCTTCGGGTCGCGATGCGGGATCTTCATGAACTCGAAAATGATCCGGCGGTGAGTACCCAAGAGGTGAACGCCGCGATCGAACAGGTCCTTGGAATCCAGGAAAAACTCATGCGTGCCCGCGTGATGCACAAGCGCGAGTTGCGCGCCTATCTCGGCGAGGAAAAGAGCGAACAGCTCGAACAGACCATCCGGGAAGCGTTCCGGAGGCTGCACGAGCATCGCCGGGACCGTGCGGGGCCGCGAACCCGGTCCGGCGAACCGCACCTGCACGACCCGGCGGGCGGAGAATAGTGAGGAACGGGAATTACGGGCCCCGTTTTTGTGCATCCATGGCGCGGGCCGTCGCGTACTCGCGGTCATAGTCAGCGATGGAGTAACCGCTACTCCTCGCTTTCCCCGTATCGGCGGGTGCGCTATAAAGGGCCGCAATGTCCGCCGAAAAACACATCCGGCTGCTCTCCGACACCGTCATTAATCAGATCGCCGCCGGCGAGGTGGTGGAGCGCCCCGCTTCCGTGCTCAAGGAGCTGATTGAGAACGCGGTCGATGCCGGGGCGACGCAGGTGGACGTGGAGCTGGTCGACGGCGGCCGCAGGAAGCTCGTCGTCACCGATAACGGCCGCGGGATGAACCGCGACGACGCATTGCTGAGCATCGAGCGGCATGCGACCAGTAAAATCCGCGCGGCGGACGACCTGGTGCGGATCGGAACGCTCGGATTCCGCGGAGAGGCGCTGGCGGCGATTGCGTCGGTCTCGCGGTTCACGTTGACCACCCGCACCGCGGAGGATGAGGCGGGCACGGAAATCCTCATCGACGGAGGCCGGTTCAGGGAAGTCCGTGAGGCCGGATGCCCTGTCGGCACGAGCATCGAAGTCCGTCGCCTGTTCTACAATGTGCCTGCACGCAAAAAGTTCCTGCGTGCTCCCGCCACCGAGCTCAATCACGCCCGCCAGTGCTTCCTGGTCCACGCCCTCTCGCGCCCGGAGGTGGGGATGACGCTGAAGGTCGATGAAAAGGAATCGTTCCGTCTTCCCGCGGGCGACGACATGCTGCACCGCATCGGGGCCTTGTACGGCACCTCCCTTCTGCCGTCGCTGAAGCCGGTTTCTCTACGCATGCACGGCCTCAAAATCGGCGGGTTCGCCGCGGATCCCACCGTGCACCGGCGCGGACGCGGAGACCAGCTGTTCGTGGTCAACGGCCGCCCGGCCGCCGCGCCGCTCGTCTATCACGCGCTCAACCGGGCCTACGGGGACCTGATCCCGAAAGGCCGTCATGCCATAGTATTCCTGTTTCTCGAAATCGACCCCGCCCTGGTCGACGTCAACGTGCACCCCACCAAGCGCGAGGTCCGGTTCAGAAACGGGGCGGAGGTGCGCGATCTCGTGATCGAGGCCGTTCGGGAGGGATTGCGGGGGTCCGGTTCCGGCGCGGACGGGGCGAAGGCGTCCCCCGCGCATTCCGCGGGATGGACCGCGCCCGCCGCGGGGCGCGACTCAAAAACCTTTTCTCCGCTTCCGGCCGCCGGGGTCTTCCGTACGGGCGAGCTGCTGCGGACGGAAGGCGCCGAACGGCGGGCCTCCGCGGAAGAGGGACGCCAACCCGCGCAAGCTCCCGCCGACTCACCCGCGCCCCCCTGGCAGAACGCCCGTATCCGGGGACAGTTCGGCGGCCTCTATGTCCTGCTCGAGGCCGAGGGCGGCCTGATCATCCTGGATCCCCACGCCGCCCACGAACGCGTTCTCTACGAGCGGTTCATGCGCGAGGCGCTCGAGAAGCGCGTGCAGTCGCAGGGTCTGCTCCAGCCGGTCAGTGTGGAACTGCCCCCGCGCGATGCGGAAATCGTGGCGCGCCACGTCTCCCTGCTGGTCGAGATGGGCTTCGGCGTATCGGAATTCGGCGGGGCGCACTTCATGGTCGACGCCCTGCCCGACTATCTCCGCGAGGGCGATCCCGGGGAGCTGCTGCTCGAAGTCGCCCGCGCCCTCGAAGCCGGCGGCGGTCACGGCGGCACCGAGACCTGGGCGCACGAAGCCGTGGCCCGCGCGGCGTGCCGGGCGGCGGTCAAGCAGCGTGACACGCTCAGGACGGGCGAAATCCAGGGCCTGCTCGACGCCCTGACCCGCGCGGACATGCCCTACACCTGCCCGCACGGGCGCCCGACGATGATCTACATCAGCCGCAGCGAGCTGGACCGCCGGTTCGGGCGCGCGGGCGGATAAGACGACGGGGTTCCTGTCCGACGGTGAAAGTTCTTTCGCCGACCGCGCCGCGTATCCTATACTCCGCCGCTTAAATGCACGACCTGTGAGGGGGACGGCCCCATGCTGGACATCAAACGCATACGCAAAGAGCCCGAGGAGGTGCGCCGGCGGCTCGCGAGCCGCGGCGTGGCCGCCGCGCTCGATCCCGTTCTGAAACTCGATGAACAGCGCCGGACGCTGATCTCCGAATCCGAGGAACTCAAGGCCGAACGCAAGCGGCGGTCGCCGGAGATCGGAAAGCTCAAGAAAGAGGGCCGGGATACCCGTGCGCTGCAGGAGGAGATCCGGGGGATGGGTGACCGGATCCGTGCGCTGGACGAGCAGTGCCGCGGCATCGAGGCCGAACTCGAGCAGCAGCTCCTCTCGCTGCCCAACCTCCCGCACGGGAGCGTGCCCGCAGGCGAAGACGAGACCGCCAACCCCGAGATCAGCCGCAGCGGGGAGATTCCGCCGTTCGCCTTCGAACCCCGGCCGCACTGGGATCTCGGCGCCCGCCTCGGGATCCTCGATCTCGAGCGCGGCGCGAAACTGTCCGGCTCCGGCTTCCCCCTGCTCATCGGCGCCGGCGCGCGCCTCAGCCGCGCCCTCGTGCAGTTCATGCTCGATCTGCACACGACCGAACACGGCTACACGGAAGTCGCGCCGCCCTTCGTGGTCAACGCCGACTGCATGACCGGCACGGGACAGCTTCCCAAATTCCGCGAGGACATGTATTGCACCGAAGGCGACGAGTTATTTCTGATCCCGACCGCCGAAGTGCCGCTGACGAATATCTACCGCGAAGAGATCCTGGAGGGCCCGCTGCCCGTCAGGCTGACCGCCTACACGCCGTGTTTCCGCCGCGAGGCCGGCGCGGCGGGCCGCGATACGCGCGGGCTGATCCGCGTACATCAGTTCGACAAAGTGGAGCTGGTCAAGTTCGCCCGCCCGGAGACCTCCTGCGAAGAGCTGGAGCTTCTGCGCGCGGATGCCGAAGCGGTGCTGCAGAAGCTGGGGCTGACCTATCGCGTGATCGAACTGTGCACCGGCGACCTCGGGTTCGGCGCGGCGAAGTGCTACGACATCGAGCTCTGGGCCCCGGCTCAAGAGCGCTGGCTGGAGGTCTCCTCGTGCAGCAACTTCGAGGATTTTCAGGCGCGCCGGGCGCGGATCCGGTTCCGCGACGGGGACGGGAAGCCGCAGCTCGTCCATACCCTCAACGGATCCGGCGTCGCACTCCCGCGGCTGATCGTCGCCATCCTCGAACAGAACCAGCGCGAGGACGGATCGGTGGAGGTCCCGGGGGCGCTCAGGCCGTATATGGGCGGGATGGAGTGGCTGACCCCGGATTCGTAACGCCGGGATCGAACACACAAGCCATGACTCTCGCAAAGGCGCCGGGATCGCAAAGAGGAATGAGAAGAGCACAGGCAACGAGACGTGCTCCCCGGAGGAAGAACATCCCCGGCGGCCCGGCGAGAGATAAAAAGGTTCGAAAAATCGAACGCGTGAGGTTCGCGCATTGTCTTCTTGACGCGAACGCGGAAATTTGAGAGCGCCTTGGCGCTTTAATCGACGAAGGGAAAGGAGCACCATCGGGATGATCGAGGTTCGGAACCTGTGCAGAGATTTCGGGCCGCGGCGTGCGGTGGACGACGTATCGTTCGAGGTGAACCCCGGAACCGTTCTGGGCTTTCTCGGCCCGAACGGGGCGGGCAAGACCACCACGCTCCGCGCCATCGCGGGATATCTCTCCCCCACCTCGGGCACCGTGCGGGTCGCCGGCCGCGACGTGGCCGAAGATCCCCCGGCCGCCCAGCGGCACATCGGCTATATGCCGGAAAACGCGCCGCTCTACGACGACATGCTCGTCGAAGAATTTCTGGCCTTTGTCGCCGAGACGCGCGGCTTCACCGGGGAAGCGCGGAAGGAGCGCGTCGACGCGATACTGGAGCGGTGCTTTCTGAAAGAAGTCCGGCACCAGGGCATCGATACGCTCTCGCGCGGCTACCGCCGCCGCACCTGCCTGGCGCAGACCCTGCTGCACGACCCCGACATCCTGCTGCTCGACGAACCCACCGAGGGGCTCGATCCCAACCAGAAGCAGGTCGTGCGCGACATGATCCGCGAGATGGCCCCGAAGAAAGCGATCGTCATCTCCACGCATGTGCTCGAGGAGGTCGAGGCGATCTGTACCCGCGCCGTCATCATCAGCTCCGGCCGGATCGTGGCCGACGACACCCCGGACTGCCTTAAGCGGCAGAGTCCCGGCCACGGCGCCGTGCGCCTGTGCGTAGGCGCGCCCGCCGCCGAGGCCGAATCCGCGTTCGGCGCGCTCGAAGGCGTGCGCGAGGTCCGGCGACTCGACACCGCGGACGGCCGCACGGAGCTGCGTCTCGTGGCGTCCGGCGGGCGCACACCGATCCAGGATGTGACCGATCTCGCCCGGCGGCGGGACTGGGTCATCTACGACCTGCGCATGGAAGAGGGCCGGCTGGAGGATGTCTTCCGCCGGATCACCACCACCGAAGACGCGCACTGAACGGGAGAGAGCCGAATGGATGCGATCCGACAAGTCCGGGCCGTGGCGAAGCGCGAGTGGAAGTCCTATTTCGATTCGCCGCTGGCCTATGTGTTCATCATCATCTTTCTCATGCTGGCCGGGTTTTTCACGTTCTCCGTGGCCGGCTTCTACGAGTCGCGCCAGGCCAGCCTCGGGCCATTCTTCACCTGGCACCCCTGGCTCTACCTCATCCTCGTGCCCGCCGTGGCGATGCGGCTGTGGGCCGAGGAGCGGCGCTCGGGGACCATCGAGCTGCTCTTCACGCTGTCGGTGACGCCGCTCCAGGCGCTGATCGGCAAGTTCATCGCCGCCTGGCTCTTCCTGGTCCTGGCGCTGGCGCTGACCTTCCCCGTGGTCCTGACCGCCTGCTACCTCGGGGAGCCCGACCTCGGCGTGATCCTCTCCGGATACCTCGGCAGCGCGCTGCTCGCCGGCGCGTACCTCGCCGTCGGACTCTTCACGTCGGCGATGACCCGCAACCAGGTGATCAGTTTCATCCTCGCCGTCGTCATCGGCCTGTTCCTCGTCCTCGCCGGCTATCCGCCGGTCACCGATTTCTTCACGCAATGGGCGCCGTCCGGCGTGGTCGAGGGCATCGCGGCGGTGAGTTTCATGACGCATTACGATACCCTGCAGCGCGGGATCGTCGATTTTCGCGACCTGGTGTATTTCGCGAGCGTGATCGGGTTCATGCTCTTTGCGACCCAGTGGACCCTCAGGAATAGAACGGCGGGATAAGGAGTGTTCGAATCATGAGCGGACGTGCATCCCAGTACCATCGGCTGGCCGGCGTCACGGGCGTCTTTCTCGTGCTCGCGATCGTCGTGGCCCTCAATGTCGTCTTTGCGCCCCTGCGCCTGCGGTCGGACATGACCGCGGAGAATCTGTACACGCTCTCGGAGGGCACCGGGGAAATCCTGTCCGAACTGCCGCGTACGGTGACGCTGAAGTTCTTCTTTTCCCGGAGCAACGAGGACACGCCCGTGGCGCTGCGGCAGTACGCGGACCGGGTGTACGATCTGCTCCAGGAGTACCGCGCCCGGTCCGGGGGCCGCATCATCCTCGAGAAATACGATCCGAAGCCCGATTCGGATGCGGAGGAATGGGCGATGCGCTACGGGCTGGAGAGTCAGTCCGTCGATCCCTTTTCGCCGGCCGGGCTCTACTTCGGCGTGGTGGCGGTCAGCGGGAAGCAGGAGGCGGTCCTGCCGTTCCTCGCCCCCCAGATGGAGCCGCGCCTCGAGTACCACCTGACGCGCATGCTGTACGAGGTCACGCGCGAGGATCAGCCGGTGCTGGGCGTACTCAGCCCGCTGCCCGTCATGGGCGCGCCGCGCAATCCCTACAACCCGCAGCAGCGCGGCGGCGGCCCGTGGGCACTGGTCGAGGAGCTGCGCAAGCAGGTGGAGGTGCGCCGCGTGGAGACCTCCGCGGAAACGATCCCGGAAGACCTCGACGCCCTCCTGCTGGTTCATCCGGCGGGACTGTCCGAAAAGACGCTCTACGCGATCGACCAGTTCGTGCTGCGCGGCGGCCGGCTGCTGGCGTTCACCGACCCGATGTGCCTCGTGCAGCAGATGACCAGCCCGATGGGCGGGATGCAGGCGATGCAGCAGGGCATGGCCTCGAACCTGGACCGCCTGACCGGAGGCTGGGGCATCCGCTCCGCGCAGGGCGTGGTCTGGGACCCGGCGCTGGGCAGTATGGTCGGGGCGGGGCAGGGGCGCGCCGAACGCAACAATACGTTCCTCAGCGTGCGCGAGAGCGGCTTCGATCCCGAGGATCCCGCCACGAGCGGTCTGAACTTCATGCTGATGCCGTTCGCCGGGGCGTTTGACGTTACGCCGAAGGACGGCGTAGAGGTCGACCGGCTGATCGAATCGAGCGGCGATGCGCGCCTCCAGCAGGGCATGCAGGCGCAGTTCGGCGGCGGGCGCCCCGCCGGAGCGGCGGAGACCCGTACCCTGGCGCTGCGCGTGAGCGGCTCGTTCGCCTCCGCCTTCCCGGACGGTCCGCCGGAGGATCCGCAGGCCGCGGGCGAAGAGGACGGGAACGGAGAGCCGGAAGAGCAGACGCAGGAGACCGAAGCGCACATCGATCAGAGCGACGGCGATGCGATCGCGGTGCTGGTGGGGGATGCGGATATGCTTTACGACCGGTTTTGCATCGAGGAGATGAACTTCTTCGGCCAGACGACCAGCCGGCCGCTCAACGACAACCTCAACTTCGCCCTGAACCTGGTCGAACAGATAACCGGCAGCGAGGCCCTGATCGGGCTGCGCAGCCGCGGCTCGTACGACCGCCCGTTCACAAAGGTGCGCGAACTCGAGCGCAGGGCGGAGGAGCGCTGGAAAGCGGAGGAAGAGCGGCTTCAGCAGGAGCTGCGCGAACTGCAGGGACGGCTGCGCGAACTGCAACGCGCCCGGGAGGACCAGCAGGAATACATCCTCTCGCCGGAGCAGAAGGACGAGATCGAGAAGTTCCGCACCAAACGCTTTGAAATCCAGCAGCAGCTCAAGGAGGTCCGTAAGAATCTCCGGCGTGATATCGAAAAGCTCGGGCTGATGCTCAAGGTCATCAATATCGGCGCCGTGCCCCTCGTGGTCGCGGTCTTCGGCGTCGTACACGGCATCCGGCGCCGGCGTGCGGGAAGATAAAGGAGTAGAGGTTATGTCGCATCATAAGCTGATTACCCTCGTGCTTGTGCTGGCGGTACTGATCGGAATCGCCGTCCTGCAGGGCCGCCGCGGCGACCGGCAGGACGCGGAGGGGCCGCAGCCGGGCGAGGAGCTGTTCACCGGTCTCGACATCAACGCGGTGCGGGAAATCGAGCTGACGGCTTCGGAAAAGAGCCTCACGCTGTCCCGCCCCGGAGAGACCTGGCGCTGTCCCGCGCTCCACGATTACCCGGTCGACTTTTCCGAACTGGCCCGCCGGCTCCGCGAACTGAGCGAGGTGAGCGTCGTGCAGCGCGTGTACGACGGGCTTGAAACCCCCTCGACTTACGGACTCGGCGAGGACGAGCAGCTCCTGCGCCTCAAGGACGGCGGGGGGAATGTGCTGGCCGAACTCAGGATGGGGGACCGGCAGGATTCCGGACGGCGCGCCGGCGGCGGCCGCTATGTGCGGCTCGACGCAAAGCCGGTGGTGATGATTGATTCCGCGCTGCGCGAGTGGAAGCCGGATCCGCTGGAATGGGTCGACAGTGAGCTGGTGCGCATTCCCTCATACAGGATCACGCGTCTCGAGGTCGATCCCGCCGGAGACGAGTCCTACACGCTCGTCAAGGAAGGCGGATCGCTGCAGCTCGCGGAACTGGCCGAAGGCATGGAAATGAAAGACTCGGCCCTGCGCAGCCTGCGCGGCGCCTTCAGCCCGGTCGAGTTCACGGCGGTGGCCGATCCCGGCAAAACGGACGCGCAGCTCGGGCTGGACCGGCCGGACACCGTGCGCGTGGAGGGCGAGGACGGCTTTACCTACACGCTCATGCTCGGCGCCGACGCCCCCGGGGGACGCTACTTGAAGATGGCCGTCGCCTACGAAGCGCCGCCCGAACCCGAAAAGCCCGCGCCGGCCGCCGAAGGCGAAAAGCCCGGTGAAGCGGCACAGAAGCGCTATGAACAGCAGCTCGAGTCCCGCCGCGAAAAAGTGCGCGAGGCGAAGGAGAAGCTCGAAAAGCAGCAACAGCGCTTCGCCGACTGGCGTTACGTCGTTCCCGCCGCTGAGGCCGATAAGATGCTCACGCCCCGCGCCGAGCTGGTCCGGGAGAAGAAGGCCGACGAAGACGGACAGGCGCCCGCCGCCCCGCGGGGCGACGGGTGAGGCCCGGCCGCCCGCTTAACGGCGGGTCCGGTTCTGCCGCGCTTCCCGGAATACGGCTCCGGGACGCCGCCGCGGTTATTTCCCGTACGCACGACGGTAGAGACGGCGGAGTTCGCCGATGAGCGGGTAGCGCGGGTTGGCGCCTGTGCACTGATCGTCGAACGCATCTTCAGCCAGCTCGTCGAGACGTTCCCGGAATGCACCCTCGGGGACCCCGGCCTCCCGTATCGTCGCCGGTATGTCCAGCCGCTGCTTCAGGTCCCCGACCGCGGCGATCAGCCGTTCCACCTTCTCGTCCGGGGTTGCGCCGCCGAGCTGCAGGTAGTCCGCAACCCGCGCGTACCGCTCCCTGGCCGTCGGCCAGCTGTATTGCGGGAAGGCGGCCTGTTTGAGCGGTCGGTCCGTGGCGTTGTAGCGGATCACCTCGCCGATCAGCAGCGCGTTGGCCAGACCGTGCGGCAGGTCGAACGCGGCGCCGAGCTTGTGCGCCATGCTGTGGCAGACGCCGAGGAAGGCATTGGCGAACGCCATGCCCGCCAAGGTCGCCGCGTAATGAACCTTCTCGCGTGCTTTGCGGTCCGCCGCACCGTGCTCGTAGGCGTCGGGGAGGTACTTGAACAGCAGCCTGACCGCCTCCAGAGCCTGGCAGTTTGTGAACTCCGTGCTCAGGACGCTGACGATCGCCTCGAGGGCATGTGTCAGGGCATCCACGCCGCCGTACGCCGTCAGGTTCGCCGGCATGTGCATCACCAGCTCCGGATCGACGATCGCCATGTCCGGCGTCAGCGCGTAGTCCGCGATCGGGTACTTGGCCCCGGTCGCGTCGTCGGTGACCACCGCGAAAGGCGTCACTTCCGAACCCGTACCACTGGTTGTCGGCACGGCGACCAGGATCGCCCTGCGACCCGTTTCGGGGAAAGCGTAGATCCGCTTGCGGATGTCCATGAACCGCATCGCCATGTCCTCGAACTTCATGCCCGGATTTTCATACATGAGCCACATGATCTTGGCGGCGTCCATCGGCGAGCCGCCTCCCAGTGCGATCACGACATCCGGCCGGAACGTGGTCATCACCTTCAGTCCCGCGCGGACCGTGGCCAGATCGGGGTCGGGCCGGACATCATAGAAGGTCTGGTGATCGATGCCCATCCCGTCGAGCACCGTGGCGATGCGGTCGGCGAAGCCGAGATCGTAGAGCGGCTTGTCAGTCACGATAAGCGCGCGCTTCCGCCCGGCCAGTTCACCCATCGCGACCGGCAGGCAGCCGTACTTGAAGTACACTTTCGGCGGTACCCGGAACCAGAGCATGTTCTCGCGCCGTTCCGCCACGGTCTTGATGTTCATCAGGTGTTTGACCCCCACGTTTTCGCTCACGCTGTTGCCGCCCCAGCTCCCGCAGCCGAGGGTGAGCGAGGGTTCGAGTTTGAAGTTGTAGATATCGCCGATGGCGCCCTGGCTGCTGGGCATGTTGACCAGCACCCGGCCGGTCTTCATGCGCGCGCCGAAGCGGTCGATGCGCTCCGTATTGCGGGGATCGGTATACAGCACCGAGGTGTGACCGATTCCTCCGAACGTCACCAGCTCCACGGCCCGGTCCACGGCCCGGTCGAATGCGGGGGCACGGTAGAGGGCCAGCACCGGGCTGAGCTTCTCGAAGGCAAAGGGTTCGTGTTCGCCGACCTCATCGACCTCGGCGACGAGCACCTTTGTTTCCGGCGGCACCTCGATGCCCGCTGCGGCGGCAATCTTTGCCGCTGGCTGGCCTACGTTCGCCGCGTTCAGTTTTCCGTCTTTGAGCAGTACGGCGCCGACTTTTTCTTTCTGGCCGGGCGTAAGTATAGCCGCCCCGCGCCGCTCGAACTCGTCGCGGACCTCGCCGTAAACCGCGTCCACGGCTACGGCGCTCTGTTCGCTGGCGCAGATGACGCCGTGGTCGAATGTCTTGCTGAGCAGGATGCTGTTGACGGCCGTCCGCACGCAGGCGGTTTCATCGATCACCGCCGGTGTATTGCCCGCTCCCACGCCGAGCGCCGGCTTGCCGCTGCTGTAGGCGGCGCGAACCATGCCCGGCCCTCCGGTCGCCAGGACGAGACGGATGTCGGGATGCTTCATAAGCGCGTTCGACAATTCGACGGCAGGCTCCTCAATGCAGGCGATCAAACCCTCCGGCGCGCCGGCTTCGACGGCTGCACGCCCGACCACTCGAGCGGCCTCCGCCGTGCACGCTTTTGCGCGCGGGTGCGGCGAAAAAATGATGCCGTTGCGGGTTTTCAGGGCGAGCAGCGCCTTGAAAATCGCGGTCGAGGTGGGATTGGTGGTCGGCACGACGCCCGCGATTACCCCGATCGGCTCCGCGATGCGGCGGATCCCGAACGAGGGGTCCTCCTCCAGTACCCCACAGGTCTGGGTGTCCTTGTACTTGTTGTAGATGAATTCACTCGCGAAGTGGTTTTTGATGACCTTATCCTCCACGATGCCCATGCCGGTCTCTTCCGCCGCCATGCGGGCAAGCCGGATGCGTTCACGGTTCGCCGCGAGGGCGGCGTGGCGGAATATCCCGTCCACCGCCTCCTGATCAAACACGGCATAGCGCTCCTGCGCCGTTCGCACACGATCGACCATCTCCTGCAATACCTTTTTCGCTTCATCCGTCATGGAGTACCCCCCCTCGTTAATATAGCTCCTCTGATATCGATATATAAACACCGATACACTGCGCGCGCCGGGCGGGCAAGCAATAAATATAATAATATCGATTGAAAAAGATCGTAATATAGCGGGGCCCGTGTTTAACTCACGGGTCATGAGTGATCAACCGGACGCCATGGCATGTAAGACGGCGGGGGTGCCGACGCTCAAGCGGCTCCCCCTTTATCTCCGTCTGCTGCGACGGATGCGCGAAGAGGGCGCGGAATACGCCTCCGGCGCCGTTCTGGCGCGCGAACTGGAGCTGGACCCGATCGTTGTCCGTAAAGACCTTGCAATCACCGGCGCGCGGGGAAAACCCCGGCTGGGATTTCCGCTGCATGAACTGATCGAGTCCGTCGAGGAGTTTCTCGGCTGGTCGAACACCACCGACGCGTTTCTCGCCGGCACGGGTTCGCTCGGTCAGGCCCTGCTCGGGTACAGGGGATTCGAACAGCACGGCCTGCGCATCACCGCCGCGTTCGATGTCGACTCCGGGACGGTCGGCCGCAGGATCTACGGTAAAACGGTGCTGCATATCGACCGGCTCGCGGATCTCGCGCGACGGATGCACGTGCGGCTCGGTATCCTCACCGTCCCGGCCGCCGTCGCCCAGGAGGTGGCCGACGCAATGGTCGCGGGCGGGATACGCGGAATATGGAACTTCACCCCCACCCGCCTCCACGTGCCGGAGGAGGTTATCCTCCAGCGAGAGGACCTCGCATCCACTCTCGCCGTGCTTTCACATAAGCTTCATCTTCAGGGCGCATTGAATAAATCCGGCTGAGCGCAGGACTCGATCTCCGGTTGTTCCGGCATCGCTGACGCGGAAGAATCAGGCCCGCTGGCCGGAGACGGCGCCATCGATAAGCGGGTGCGGTTGATCCCTGCTTCTCCCGGGCGGGTCATGTCCCGGCCACGCCGCAGCGGTCTTTTGACACGTCCTCCTGATTATGGGATGACTGCCTTCGCATGGAATGGAGAGATCCGGAAGAAAAGGAGGCTGTCATGAATCGCTCTGTTACCGCACGAATCGCCCTTGTTTCCGCCGTCTGCCTGATTGCCGCGCTTCCCGTCTCCGCGGCACAGGATCCGGTCCTCGAGCTGACCGGGAAGGCACGCAAGGCGTATAAAAACGAGCACTACAAGGAGGCCCACGACCTGCTGCAGCAGGCGGTGGCGCGGATCGGCAAACGGATTACGTCGTCCTTCGTCCCGTTTCTCCCCGAGGCGCCGGAGGGGTGGGAGATTGACGGAACAGAAACCAATACCTTGTCGGCAGCCACTTCATCCGGCCCGAAACGCGTGATGGAGGCCGAGCGCCGCTATATCCGTAAAGAGGATAAGCGGGATGTGACCCTGATGATTGCGAACACGCCTGAACTGATCAGGCCCTACCGGCAGATGGCCAAATCGGCGGCGATGATGAAGCCGATGCTCAAGCAGCGCGGGATAACGCTGGATGAAAAAGCGGGCTGGTACATCTTTACGGAGCAGCGCGGTCCCGACGACTGCCGGATCGTGGCTGTTCATGAGCAGGTGGTTGTCGAAGTCGACGGGGCCGGACAGGAGAAGACCGCCGCGAAATTTATCGACGAAATGAAGCTGGATAAGCTGGCGCAGACGGCATCCCGGTAGAAAAGCGATATTCAGAAATCGGCACGACTGGCATCTTAGCGGCCGAACCTGAACCCGTCTCGCGTCACATCGTTCTCGTACTCAGCGAAACGGTGTGCGTGCCGGGGCTTCTTAAACAGGCCACGGGGTTGGGAGGTTCCCCTCAACGGATTTTTTTGTTCGCAAAATAATCCAGCCAAGCGGCCTTGATTAGTGCAGCCGCATCGCGTTCCCCGGCCCGGTACTCTTCCGCGGTTGTTCCCCAGTAGAAGCTGATCCATCCGTCGGCAATATCGCGCGAGCCTTCGATGAAGGCATTCATCTCCTCGATGGAGCACCTCAGCGGAAACATTTCTTCGATCACCAGCGGCATGCCGACCTCGTAGACCTGGAGCGCGCGCAGTGCCTTTTCCACTTTGTCTTTACGCGGGTAAAAGTGGACGGACGCAAAGTCGAGCGGCCCGCGCACCTCCGGCGAGTAGAAGATCGGTTTCGCATTCGGCCATGTATGGGCCCAGGGGATGACGCCGACGGTGATCATGGAATCCGGGTCGCCGCGTCGGATCGCGTCGGTCAGCGTTTCTACCCAGGCGCGGGCGACGGCCCTGCGCGTGCGTCCCCGCAGATCGCGGGTGATGTACTGGACGAAATGTTTCCCGCCGAATTCGCCTGCCAGCCACCCGTCGGCAGGCTTGTCGCGCCCGGGCAGAATCGGTTCGTTCATAAGGTCGTAACAGAAGACCGCCGGAGAATGCGCGCAGGTCGCGGCGACCGCCCCCCAGAACGTCGCTTGAATCTTCCAGCGCTCGGATTCCTCCATCGCATCGTACCAGGCGGGCACTTCGTCTTTGTGATAGCACCCGAGACCCGTGATATTCAGGTAGAGGCCCGTCCGTTCCGCAAGCTCAAGCAGACGCGAAAGGTTCTGTAACGCCGGCTTCGAGATGGCACGCGAGTCCTCGAAGAAGGAGCCGGTCTGCAGATGGATACGGACGACGTTCGCGCCCAGCGCCTTCATTTCACGGAAGTCTTCCCTGACGACCGGCCACGCGTCATCCCAGTAATCCTCCAGCAGCCTGCCGGACTCATTGTGGTCGTAGTTTACACCCCAAACGACGAAAGGGGTGCGGGATTGTGCGTACACAAAACCGTGGCCGTCTTTCGCGACCTCGATCGGTTCCGGACGTCCGGATCCGGCAACGAGGTCGTTAATCCGGCCCGACCCGTGTGTCTCCGCAATCACAAGGAAAAAGAAGCACAGGAGCGTTCGTACGTTTATCGCAGCGGGAATTTTCATCGGACCTGCCTTTGCTTATTCGTGTGTGCGTTCTCTGCTGCCGCGCCTTTCATCTTTTCCGGTTCCGCTTGCGCCGCCCGTTTGCCCAGGCGCACCATCTTTTTCATTCGGACACTAGCATCCCATTCGCGAAGGACGATAATTGTAATGGCTGACTGACAGGCTACAATCTTCTTCGAGTGTGAGGGTCGCACATTGCGTCATTTTCCCCTTGGATCCGCAGGATTTTTAGTGGGCGGCAATCTTCACGGATCAGGAGGCCAGGTGAGTGAAAAAGGGCAAGGGTGAACATGATTCGTACGCGTACTTGGAGGGCTGAAGGCGCGATCCTTTTTGGTTCTTCGCAAATTTTTTGTGGTGGAGCCGTTCGGGGAAGAGGCGGGACGGGGATTCACCACAGCGGTCACAGAGGATGCCGGGGTCGGGATGGGAGACGACAAGCGTTCGTAGTAGCGCCGCAAGTCTGCCCCCGGCAGGCCAGGCGCGTGAAAGATAACGGCCCTTGTCTGCTGCGCGGACCTGCGGGCCTACTACGAGCGTGAGGAAGTTCGTAGTAGCGCCGCACGCCTGCCCCTCCGGCAGGCCAGGCGCGTGAAAGATAACGGCCCTTGTCCGCTTCGCGGACCTGCGGGCCTACTACGAGCGTAAGAGAGAACACGGATGGGATCTCGAAATCCGGATCGAAGTCGAAGCCGGGATTCAGAGAGAACATAATTCGTACTCGAGTTCCTTGAACAGGGGGAGTGGGATCGCGCCTTCGGCGCTCCGAGTACGAGTACGAGTACGAGTGCGAGTACGGATTACGTCCCCCCCCCTCAACCAACCTTCATGCTCTTCATGGCCTTCATGGTGAATCCCATTTTCGCTGAGTACGGGGCGGGGGTGTGAAGGAATGGGCCCGGAGGGACTCGAACCCCCGACCAAGAGATTATGAGTCTCCTGCTCTGACCGACTGAGCTACGGGCCCGGAAAGTGGGGCATTTTATCAGAGATGAAGATGTGGAACAGGTGAAAGCTGAGGTCTCGATTTCTTTTCACTTTTCCACCATCCCCTTTGCAGCCCCGCGGGCTTGATCCGTTCGGGGTGCGAATTTATTGCGGCCGCTCGAGCGTCTCCACCACGCCGGCGGCAAAGGTGAAGCCGCCGCCGAATGCCGTCAGCCCGATCTTCCCGCCGGGCGGGAGGTCGGAGGGCAGCGCTTCGAGGCTGAGCGGGATGGTGTTCGACGAGGTGTTGCCGTAATCGCGAATGTAGTAGAACACCTTATCCGTCGGAAACTTGATGGCCTTGCGTATCGCCTCAATAATCCTCCCGTTCGCCTGGTGCGGGACAATCAGGGAAAGGTCGTCGACCGTCGCGCCCTCCTGCGCACAGGCGCGGTCGAGCATGTCGATCATCTTCCGCACGGCGATCCGGAATACGCTCCGCCCGTCCATCTCCATGAACGTCCCGCTCTGCAGCGAGGGCACGTAGAGCACCTTCTCCTCGGCCCCCATCGCCGAGAGTACCGGTCGCCCGACCCGCAGGTTGAGGTTGCCCCCGCGCTGTTCCCGCGAGACCAGCGAAGCGGTCGCGGCGTCACCGAACAGGAAAAACGTGCCCGGATCATCCTTATTCAGCATCGGCGAGAGCGTCTCGCTCGTCACCAGCAGGATCCGCGCGCCGGGGTCGTGCTCGAGCATGTCGCAGGCCTGCTGCAGGGCGTACAGGTAGCCCGAACACGCCGCATTGATGTCGTGCGCCGGGATCAGCGTCTCGCCCTCCTCGGGACTGAGCTCCTTCAGGATCCGGCAGGCCAGCGACGGGGTGGTCGAGGGCGGCGTCCCCGTGCTGCAGATGATGGCGTCGAAGTCGTTGACCGTCACGCCCTCGCGTTCAAAGAGTTTGTGACAGGCGTCCACGGCGAGCGAGAGCGCCGATTCGCCTTCGCCGATCCAGTGCCGCTTCCGGATCCCCGTACGCTGTACGACGTCGTCCGGCGACCAGCCGGGACAGATTTCCACGAGCTCATCGTTCGTCTTCAGCTGCGATCCCAGGGCGGAGCAGATCGATGAGATCACCGTCGGGGCGCTCTCGCGCTCGTGTCCTTGCGTCGCCGGGGCCGCCGCCTCCGTCACGCTGCGCTGCTTTTCGACCACCGGGATGCCGGGATCGTCGGTCGTCTGCGGCCGCGCCGCGGCCTCCACCGACGGCACCAGCGTCAGCAGCGGTGCCCCGACGTCCACCTCGTCGCCTTCCGAAAGCAGCACCTTCTCCACCGTACCCGCCAGCGGCGCCTCGATCTCCATCGTCGCCTTGTCCGCCTCGACCGACGCCAGCGGCGCGCCCTCTTCGACCGCCTCGCCCGCGGCGGCGTGCAGTTCGACGATCTTCACCGTCTCGTCGGAGGGACTCGATCCCAGCGTCTTGACCGTCACCCGCCCTTCCTCCTCCTCGGCCCGCCGGTTCCAGCGCACGGAGCAATCGAGCATCTCCGCAGCCTTTTCGAGCACGGGCCGGAACGACGGCAGCACGTCGAGCTGGTTGCCGAAGTGGTAGGGGACATACGCGTCGGCGGCGCCCAGCCGCGCCACGCGAACCCGTTCGCCCTGCGCCTCCGCCACCGCGGCGCAGACCTCGCCCGCCATCCCGCAGGTCTGGTGGTCTTCATCGATCACCAGCAGCCGGCCGGTTTTCGAGGTGGATTCAAATACCGCCTCGCGGTCCCACGGCGAGAGCGTACGCAGATCGACGACCTCGACCGAGAGGCCGGCCTGCTCGACGGCCTCCGCCGTACGAAGGGCCGTGGGCATAGTGCTGCCCCACGCGACGAGCGTCAGGTCGCCGCCCGCCCGCGCGATTCGCGCCTTCCCGATCGGAACGAAGTGGCGGTCGATGTCCTCCGACGTCGCGACGCTGCGGTCATTCAGGAGGTTTTTGGGATAGAAGAAGATCGACGGCCGGTCCGAGCGCAGCGCCGCCAGCAGCAGCCCCGCCGCGTCGGCCGCGGTCGAGGGCAGAAAGACGTCGATTCCCGGCAGGTGGGCGGCCACGGCGGAGGGCGTCTGCGCGTGAAACGGCCCGAGGCCGGGGCGATATCCGCCGCAGACCGAGAGCACGGTCACCGGCGCCTCCAGGCGCCCGTTGGTGCGCCAGTACATCGTGCCCAGCTCCGAGGCGATCTGATTGAACGCGGGCGGCAGGAAGTCGGCGAACTGCAGACACGCGACCGGCCGGCGGCCCGCGAGCGCCTGGCCGACGGCGGCGCCGACGATGGTGGCCTCGCTCAGCGGGGCGTTGCGCACGCGGCCCGGGAAGGCGGAGCTGAGTCCCTTCGCGAGCCCGAAGACGTCGCCTTTGGGGTCTTCGAGGTCCTCACCCCAGACGTACGCCGCGTCTTCCTCCTCCAGCCGCACGCGCAGGGCCGCGCGCAGGGCGGCGATCATGGTGAGCTTGCGTTCTCCCGTGCCGCGATATTCGCGTTTCGGGTCGGTCAGCTCGACCGGCAGCGGCTTCTTCGCGCTGAGCGCCGCTTCCGGTTCCGCCCCGGCACGGGCGGCGGCGAGGGCGTCCTGCACGGCCTGTTCGCATTCCTCCTCGATCGCCCGAAGCCGCGACGCCTCCTCGCCCGCGTCGATCAGCATACGCTCCAGGTTGCGCAGGGGATCGCCGTGCTCCGCCGCCTCGGCCAGATCCTCCTCCGTGCGGTACGCGGTATGGTCGTCGGCGTTCGTATGACTCTGCAGCCGCTCACAGCGCATGCAGACGATCTGCGGGCGGCGGTGTTCGCGCGCCTCGGCCACGGCCGCGCCGAAGGTCTCGTGGCACGCCGCGACGTCCGCGCCCTCGACGCGGCGGATCGGGAGACCGTAGAACGTTTCGGGGTTGCCGTCGGGCGTCGAGTAGAACGTCTGGCCTGCGGTGAGTGTCGACAGCGCGTAGCGGTTGTCCTGAACGACGAAGAGCACCGGCAGGGTCGCGCGGACGGCCTCCGCCACCGCCTCGAAGAACTCGCCTTCCTGCGTCGCGCCGTCGCCCAGCCCGCAGTAGACCACCGGCGCGCCCTCGCGGTCCTTCACCGCCGCCGCGACGCCGGCCGCCTGCAGGGCGTTGTTGCCGACGAGCGTGGGGGTGCTGAGGATGTTCAGTTCCGGATCGCAGGGGAAATCGGGCATACGGCGCCCCGCGCTGCCGGACGGGTCGCGCGCGAGCAGGGCGGCGAACATCGACTCCACGCTGACGCCGCGCGCCAGGGCGAGCGCCTTGTCGCGGTAGTGGCAGTGCAGCCAGTCGGCGGCGGTCAGGTGCGGCGCCAGCGCCGCCGCGGCCTCGTGACCGGAGCCGGGGATGAAGAAGAACGCCTCGCCGCGGTGGGCGAGCGCCTGTTCCATTTCATCCACGCGCCGGGCCGTCCAGATGGGTCTGTAAAGCTCGAGCAGTGTTGACGTATCCAAGATTCTCATGCTCCTTGCGGGATTGAGTGCCGAATGTACGTCATCGGCACGAAGTTGAGAAATGAAAAAAGGGAAAGCGGATGGGGAGGGTTGCGTGAGGTAAAACGCGGAAAGCACCACGGAGGTTCGGCTCGGATTGTTTAATTTCGGGGACGACCACGGACGACACCAATTTCACGGATAAGAGCGGCGGCCTAAGAGATCGTCCTCTACCTGATCGCGGGGTTTTCGTGTTCCCCTTCGGCGTCCTTTTCGCGCGAAGCCTTCGTCTTCTCCGGCAGGCGCAGCGAGCGGAATATGCGGCGGGCGAGTTCGTCGTTCAACTCGCCGCCGGAGGCGAATTCCAGGCTGTAGAAGCGTCCGTGCGAGATGAGGTAGTAGACGCGGTACTGCTTTCCTTCCGGATGGCGAAAGGTATCCGCGAGGTAGAGCCCGCCGTGATCCCGGGCCACGCGCAGCCCTTCGCTGGTTTCCTGCCCCATGCGCTTCATCAGCTGTGCATGCGCTTCGCGCAGATAGTGCAGAGCGCTGTCGAAATCGCCGGGTGCGGGGACGTCGATCGAGTTGCGCCGGAAGATGCCGCTGCGGTCGTAGATCTGGATGGTATCGAACGGCTGGTCTCCGTTGCCGGCGAATTGGGCCACGAGGCCTGCGCCGGGCATCGTCGAAGGCACCAGGCGCATGCCTTCGGGGTAGTCGAGGCCGAGGCCTTCGTCGGGGTCGTAGTACGGGCGGAGCACCACGCCGCCTTCCACGACCGGCGGTTTGATCTTCAGGCTGCGCGCCAGCTCGCGCCCGGCGCGGAGTACTTTTTCGTGTTCCGCGGACCCGTTGAGGTGGAGCACGGCGATCCGGCCGGAGGATTCGAAGGCCGCGACATACAGCGTCTCGTCCAGAAACCGCCGCGAGATGGCGGCGCCGTACGACGGGCCCGGGCGGTCGATCTCCCCGCTCTCCACCTGTTCGGCAAACAGCGTGCCGACCGTGCCCAGCACCTCTTCGATGCGTGCACTCACACTCTCCTCGTCCTCGGGCACCGGCCCGTTCGCGAAGCCGATCCGCAGCTCGCCGTCCAGTTCGGGGAGCCGGGCGATGAACATGCAGCGCATGCCCTGCAGCGGAACATCGTGAACCAGCGCGATCTGGTTCATCTCCGGGAACACGCCGGACATCCGGTAGAGTTCGGTTTCGATCCGGAGCCGTTCGGCGCCCGCCGCGGACAGGGGTACGGCAAGGCAGAGCGCCCATGCGAGCATGGCGGCGCGGACCGGGGGCGCGTGGAGTAGCCGATGTGCCGGTGACATGATGATCAGGGGTTAAGTTTACCCGTATCTGCGAAAACCTGAGCGCACGATATGAACACAGGCGGCTCGGCAAATCAAAGCGTAAGTGTGTGTAAATGTGAGCATGCGCCCGTCGCGCTTGCACTTCAGCGCGGTGCGTGCACAATCGTGCCCCGGAAGACCGACGGTAAACCCGGGAGGAGCGAGCGTGTTGGACCGGAAAAAAATGACCAGGCGGATCATCGGACCCGCGGTTCTCGGGCTGGCCTTCGGCGCCTCGGCGCAGAGTTCGGTCTGGGAAGTGCGGGCTGACGGGAACCGCATGTATGTGGGCGGCACCTGTCATGTCCTTCGCGAGTCGGATTACCCGCTGCCCCGGGAATTTGAAACGGCGTATGAAACGTCGGGCCTGCTGGTTTTTGAAACCGATTTGGGCGGGCTCAACGACCCGGAGGTTCAGCGTGAGCTGCTCCAGCGCGGCGTCTACCAGGACGGCACGACACTGCAGGAGGCGCTCTCCGCCAAGTCCTGGAAGACGCTCAAACGGTACTGCCATTCGGCCGACATCCCCCCGGCCAGCCTGCAGGCGTTGAAACCCTGGATGGCCGTTCTCACGCTGATGCAGCTCGAGCTGCAGCGCCTCGGGGTCGACCAGGAGGGGGTCGATATGCACTTCTACCGCCGGGCCGTCGAGGAAGGCAAGCAGGTCGGCCGGCTCGAACCCCTCTCGAAGCAGATCGACCTGCTCGCCTCGATGGGCGAGGGGCACGAGGATGAGCTGGTGCAGCAGTTCGTGAACGATATCGCGTCGACCTCCGAAATGCTGACCGGACTGCTGTCGGCGTGGCGGAACGGGGATCGCGAGGCGCTTCAGGAGCTGCTCAACCGCGACATGAAGCGCAAGCATCCGGAGCTGTACCGGGAGATCATTGTCGAACGCAACCGTGACTGGATGGATGAGCTGACCGCCTTCGCGCGCTCGCCGGAGACGGAGTTCGTGCTGGTGGGCGCAGGCCATCTCGTCGGCGAAAAAGGCGTCCTGCACCTGCTCGAGAAAGAGGGCTTCCGCGTCACGCGCCTCGTGGCCGCGGAGGAATAAGGTCATGGGCGCCATTCGCGGGGGCGGGCTAAGCACCCCCGCCGTGCTTCATGAGCTTCATGGTGACTCCCGATCCCGAACGCGATCCCGATTCTTTGCTATTCCTCTTCACCGTCCCTTTCCTCCCCGTTCTCACGGATGAGCCGGATGAGGTGTTCGGAGGAGCGGTGGTCGGGGTGCTGGGCGAGGACGGCCCGGGCTTCGCGTTGTGCTTCGCGCAGGTTGCCGCGCTGATAGTGGACGAGCGCCAGGTTGTAGCGTGCGCGGGCTGAGGCGGGGTTCAGTTCGAGCGCGCGACGGTAGGCGGCCGCCGCGGCGTCCAGGCGGTCCAGTTTGTGGTAGGTGAGCCCCAGGTTGTAGAACGCCTCCTCGTACGTCTCGTCGTGTTCCACTGCGCGGGTGTACCATTGCGCCGCTTCGTCGAAATCGCCGGCCGCGTAGTGGCGGAACGCCCTGCCGAAGGCCTCGGTCGCGGCGGCCCGGTCGCGTTCCGGCCGGGGTTCGAGACCCAGCGGATCCTCTTCCCGCGTGCGCCGGGCGCGGCGGGGGGGCGGGGTTTCGCCGCGCCGGAGGCGGGCGGCGCGTTCCCGTGCGTCCGGGCCCTCCGCCGCCTCCAGGTAGGCGTTCAGCGCGCGGTCGGCATCGCCGGACCGGTTGAAGCCGAAGCGGTACACGGCGGCGAGGTTGAAATGACCCGGGGCGTAGCCGGGGTGCCCTTTCGTCAGCGCCTGAAGGCGTTTCAGCGCCGACGAGGGATCCTGTGCGCCGTACTCCGCCAGGGCCAGCCCGCACAGGAGGGCGGGGTCGTCCGGGCGGCGGCGCAGGGCCCGTTCGTAGGCCTGCCGGGCGCGGTCCCACTTGCCCTGTTCGAGGAAGGCGGCGCCGAGGAGCTGGAGCGACTGCGCGTCCTGGGGGTGTACCAGCGCCGCCTCGGTAAGCACCTCTTCGGCGTGTTCCGCCCGCCCTTCGGAGACCAGCGCGTATCCGAGATTGTAGAGGGCGTCGAAGGAATCCGGCGACCGGGTACGGCTTTTCTGAAACGCTTCGATTGCGTCCCCGGGGGCGCCGAGTTCCCAGAGGACCATACCGAGGCGATTGCAGGCGGGTCCGGTGTCGCCGCGTCCGGCCCGCTGGCGGACCGCTTTTTCGAGATGGGCGCGGGCGCGGACGAGCCGCCCTTCCCTGATCGCCCGCATGCCCTTTTCATATTCCGCATCGCCGGGGCCGCGTCCGCAGCCGAAGATCCCCCCGACCAGCAGGAGGCCGGCCATCAGCGGCGCGGCATACGTGCCTTTCCTGTCGAGCATGGAATCGATCATTCGCCTTTCACCCGCACCCGCCCGGGCCGCGGCCCGTTGCAGGCACAGAAATAAAACGGCTCCCGTGATCCCGGCTCGAACCGTCCGTCCTCGACCGGGACAATATATTCATACTAACATCCTGCCTGCGGTGTGGCACGGGATCCATGGGCCCCCCGCGCATCCGCCCGGGCGTTCCGTGCTGTTGACGGGACGCCGCACAGAATCGAGTATAAACGTATCTCCGCCGCGGGCAAACCACAATCATGGAGCAACTGAGCGAATACGGAACGGGACTGGCGGGGCTGGTCCTGCTGCTGGCCGGATCGGCCTTCTTCTCGGGGGCCGAAACGGCGCTGTTCTCTCTGAAGAGGGACCAGCTCCATCAGCTCGCGCGTTCGGAGGGCAGGACGGCGGCGGCCATCGTCTCGCTTTCCTCGCGTCCCGCCGAGCTGCTGGTCGCCGTTCTGTTCGGGAATATGCTCGTTAATCTGCTCTTCTTCTGCTCGGGCGCGGCAATGGCGACGCATCTGGGCCGCGCGGCTGGGGGCTGGATCGAGGTGGCGGCGGGGATCGTCCTCCTGGTGCTGGTGATTCTCTTCGGCGAAATCCTTCCGAAGGCGCTGGGGGTGTCCTATCCGCTCGCCTTCTCCCGGGCGGCCGCGATTCCGCTTCGGGGCTGGTTCGCGCTCACCTCCCCGGTCCGCGCAGTGTATCGCGCCGTCCGCGCGCGCCGGGGCGGACACGAGGGCGGCGAGGCCACGCGGATGATCACGGGCGAGGAGCTGCGGATCCTGCTCGATCTGACGCGCGGCAGCGATTCCGTTCCCGTGAAGGAAAAGGAGATCATCGAAGACATCGTGCATCTGCCGGGCATCCGGATCAGCGAGATCATGACGCCGCGGGTGGATGTGCTCCTGCTCGACCGCCGCGGCGATCCGGGGCCGGTGCTGGAGGCGGCGCGCCGGCGCGATATCAGCACGCTCCCCGTGTACGAGGATCACGAGGATCGCATCATCGGGATCGTCGGCGTCCGCGACCTCTACTTTGCACGGCGGGACGGCCGCGACGGGGTCGGGCGCGTGCGGCCCGTGAAGTTTGTGCCCGAGATGCTGCGCGCGGACGAACTGCTGCGGCGTTTCGTCGAGGAGAACCTCGAGTTCGTGGTCGTGGTCGACGAGTACGGCGGGCTGGCGGGCGTGGTGACGATCGAGGATCTGCTGGAAGAGGTGCTCGGGGAATTCGACGCCGGGCAGGCGCTCGACGTGGATACGCTCGGCGAGGCGCGCTACCGCCTCAGCGGCAGGCTGCCGGTGCGCGAATGGCGCGCGCTCTTCCGAGGCTACGTGCCGGAGGCGGAGCTGGAATCGCTGCCCTTCGACACGCTCGCGGGGCTGATCGTGTACCTGCTCGGGCGGGTGCCCCGGGAGGGCGATACGGTGAGGCTGCAGAATCTTGCGTTCACGGTGGAGCGGATGCACGGCAGGCGGATCGAGACAGTCCTGCTCGAACTCGCTTCGCCCGAGGAGGAACTGAAGGTGCCGCTGCCATGACCGCCTGGGACGCATGGGTCAAACTGCTGAGCGCGCTGATCCTCTCCGCCTTTTACTCGGGGAGCGAGACCGGCGGATACATGGTCAGCCGCATCCACCTGCGCTACCGCGCGCGCCACGGCGTGCGGCGCGCGCGCTGGCTGGAGGAGGTGCTGCGCGAACCCCAGCGCTTCGTCTTTACGGTCCTGCTCTGCAACAACGTGGTCAACTACCTCGCGGCTCAGACCGTGACGGCCTCCTTCCTGGCGCACGGCGTCGGCGCCGGAGGGGGGCGGGTTCTGTTCGGCCTGATCCCATGGAACGCCGAGATCGCCGCGACGCTCGTGCTCACGCCGCCCATGTTCCTGTTCGCCGAACTGCTGCCCAAGAACCTGTTCCGGACGCGGGCGGAGGAGCTGATGACGCGCGGCGCGATGGTCCTGCGGATATCCCTGGCCGTATGCCGTCCTCTGACCACTCCGCTGCGCCTGCTCTTCCGCGCGCTGCTGCGCACCTCCCCCGCCGACCCGCACCGCGATCTGCTGCAGCTCTCGCCGCAGCGCCTGCGGATGTACTTTTCCGAGGGCATCCGCCACGGTGCCCTGACGCCCCACCAGAACCAGATGATGGAGAACGTGATCGCGATGCGGCGCATACCCGCGCGGCGGCTGATGACCCCGCTCGACCGGGTGCCGGCGGTGTCGGTCGAGTCCGCGGTGCGCGACGCGGAACGGCTCCTGCAGAAGAGCGGCCGCAACCGCTGCGCGGTATTCCGGGGACGCCGGAATAACGTGATCGGCACGCTGCATCTCTGCGATCTCATGGATCCGGAGACGGGGCCGGACGATCCGGTGCGGCCGCTCGTGCGCAAGGCCGTACGGATCCGGGCCGACGCGACCCTCCAGCAGGCCTTCAGCAAACTGCGGAAAAATCGTCAGCCGGTCGCGGTGCTGATGGACGAACGCGACCGCGCGCAGGGACAGGTCAGGATCGAGGATCTGGCGAGGTACATCGCCGGGGCCCCCGCAGCCCACGGTCGCGGGAGGGAGTAGCCGCAGAGGCCCGAAAGCGGCGGGGAGAGAATGGGATTCACCATGAAGACCATGAAGGGTAATCGAGGGGGGTGAACATAATTCGCACCCTCATTCTTACTCTTACTCGTACTCGTACCCGTACTCGTACCCGAAGCGCCGAAGGCGCGATCCCACTCCCCCGATTCAAGGAATTCGAGTACGAGTACCGCTTCGCTGAGCACGAGTACGCGTACGTTGTGACGCGAGCGGATTTCTAATCCAGCCGCCGGGATTCCAGTAGTTCACCAAAATCTACGAAGAACCTACTGAGCGTATTCGATGCAGCGGGTCTCGCGGATCACGGTCACCTTGATCTGGCCGGGGTAGCGCACTTCCTGCTCGATCTTCTTGGCGATATCGCGTGCGAGCAGGGTGGCTGCCTCGTCGCTGATCTCCGACGGGGCCACGATCACGCGCAGTTCGCGTCCGGCCTGGATGGCGAAGGCCTTGTTCACGCCCTCGAAGTCGCCGGCGACGTTCTCGAGCCGGGAGAGGCGTTTGAGATAATTCTCCGTCGTGTCCGAGCGCGCTCCGGGCCGCGAGGCCGAGATCGCGTCGGCCGACGACGCCAGTGTCGCGTAGATGCTGTCGACGTCCATTTCGTGGTGGTGGGCGGCGACGGCGTTATAGACTTCGGGGCTTTCCCCGTGCCTGCGCAGCAGTTTCCCGCCGATCAGCGCGTGGGGGCCTTCGACTTCGTGATCCACGGCCTTGCCGATGTCGTGGAAGATCCCCACTCTCTTCGCAACAGAGGGATCGAGCCCGAGATCGGCGGCCATCGACCCCATAAGGAAGGCGGTCTCCAGCGAGTGCTGCAGGACGTTCTGGGAGTAGCTGTGGCGGAACTTCAGCCGCCCGACCAGGCTGACGAGTTCCGGGGCGACCCCCTGCAGACCGAGCTGGAAGAGCACGTCCTCGCCCGCCTTGCGGATCGTGTCGTCGACCTCCCGGCTGGTCTTTTCGAAGATCTCCTCGATGCGCGCCGGCTGGATACGCCCGTCCTCGATCAGGCGCTCAAGGGTGATCCGCGCCGTTTCGCGCCGCGTGGGGTCGAAGCCTGACAGGGTCACGACCCCGGGGGTTTCGTCGATGATCAGGTTGATCCCGGTGGTCGATTCGAACGCGCGAATATTGCGTCCCTCGCGCCCGATGATCCGTCCCTTCATCTCGTCGCTCGGCAGATCCACCGTGGTGGTGGTCACGTCGTTGGCCTGCTCGCCGGCGTAGCGTTCGATGGCCGAGACCACGATCTTGCGGGCCTCGGTCCGGGCCAGCACCCGGGCCTCGTTCTGGGCGTGGCGGATGAGACGCGCCGAGTCTTCGCTCAGGGCCTCCTGCAGCCGCTTCATGATCGTCTCCCGCGCCTCATCCCGGGACATTTCCGCGGCTTTCTGGACCGCCCTGTTCTCCTGTTCAATCAGCTCGTCGAGTTCGGTGCGGCGGGCCTCGGCCGCCTGTTCCTTCCGCTCCGCCTCGGAAATCTGCTGTTCGAGCTGCTGCTCTTTCTGGTCCAGCAGGGAGAGCTTGCGGTCGAAGTCCTTCTCCCGCTTCATGATCCGGTTTTCGAGATCGACCAGCTCCTTCCGCGCACTGTCCTGTTCCTCATGCGCCTTTTCGTGGACTTTAAGTTCCTGATCGCGCAGGTTGAGCTGCGCCTCGCGCCGGATGCTTTCGGCCTGTTTCTCCGCGTCCTCAAGGATCGATTTGGCCTGTTTCGACGCCGCGACGGCGTTGGCCTTTGTAAGGTAGGCGTGGAAAAAGAATCCCAGCACGACAAATCCCAGCGGGACGATAATGTCCTGCCACATCTGCCACCAATCGTACTCGTACCCCATGGTGCTCCTCCGGAAGTTTCATCGGGAAGATCCTCCCCGGTTGGTTATCCGCCTCGTTCGACACTCAGAATTGAGAATCGTTCGGCATTGATACCGTACAACCTGCGTTCGGTGAGCACAAGGCGAACCGGAACATCGTGCGGGGCCGTTTCGATTCGCGGCACGAGCTGGGCGTCGAAGGCGACGCCGGTCCGGAAGGCGCGGAGATTTTTCAGCATGCGATCGTAATGGCCGCCCCCGTGGCCGGCCCGGTTCCCTTGCACGTCGAATGCGAGGCCGGGAACCAGCACGAGATCGATCTCATGTTCGCCTGCGGCCGGTCCCGGGGGCTGCGGGATGCCGAGCGGCCCTCTTTCGAGGGGGGTGTCCGGTTGCCAGAGCGCCATTTCGTATTGTTCGCCGTTATAGCGGGGCAGGTAGATACGCACCCCCCGGGCGCGGAGGGGCGCCTCCACCTCCGAGAGGTCGACTTCATCGCCGACGGCCCTGTAGAGGGCAACGGAGCGCGCCGTGATAAAAGGCTTCAGCCGGGTCAGACGACGGCACAGAGCGCGGTTTTTGCGAGCGCGTGCATCGGGGGGGAGAGAGGCCCGCCCTGCGCGTCCCCACCTCCGGGCCTTGTCTTTAGCGAGACGGTTCATCTTTTCGCGGCGTTTTTTTCCGCGCACGATGCCACTCGAGCATGCGCGCGCGGATCTCGGCTTCGCGTCCTTCCCGGGAGGGCCGGTAATAGATCTTCGAGGTGGGGACGTATTCCTGGTCGACGAAGTGCCCCTCGTAGTCGTGGGCGTACTTGTAGCCCTCGTGGCCCAGCTCGCGGGCGCCGCGGTAATGCGTATCGCGCAGGTGGTCGGGCACCGGGAGGGTGTTTCCCTGTTCGACGTCGCGTCCGGCCTCTTCGATGGCCCGGTAAGCCGCGTTGCTTTTCGGGGCCGTCGCGAGGTAGGTCGTGGCCTGCGAAAGTATGATGCGGGCCTCCGGCATGCCGACGAAATCGACGGCGTTCAGGCTCGCGACCGCGAGCGGGAGGCCGTGCGGGTCGGCGTTGCCGATGTCCTCCGAGGCCAGGATGATCAGGCGGCGTGCGATGAAGCGCGGGTCTTCTCCCGCATAGAGCATTTTGGCCAGCCAGTAGACCGCGGCGTGCGGGTCGGAGCCGCGCACGCTCTTGATAAACGCGGAAATGGTGTCGTAGTGCTCGTCCTCGTCGTGGTCGTAAACCACCGCCTTCTTCTGGACGGAATCCTCGATGACCCCGCGGTCCAGCCGCCGGACACCGTCCTCGCCCGCGGGCGTGGTGAGGGCCGCGATTTCCAGCGCATTCAGCGCGCGGCGGGCATCGCCTTCACAGATCGAGCAGAGGTGTTCGCGGGCGTCGTCCTGCAGCTCGATCCGCAGAGGTCCGAGTCCCTCGGGATGGTGGATCGCCCGTTCGAGCACCTGCCCCATAGTGCCGGTGTCGAGCGGTCTGAGCTGAAAGATCTGGGAGCGGGAGGTCAGCGGGCTGTTGATGAAGAAAAACGGATTGTGGGTGGTCGCCCCGATCAGCGTGACATCGCCCTTTTCGACGTAGGGGAGCAGCACGTCCTGCTGCGCCTTGTTAAAACGGTGAATTTCGTCGATGAACAGGATGGTTTCACGCCCGCGCATCCGCCGCAGCTCGCGGGCGCCCTCCAGGATTTTGCGCAGCGTCGCCACGTTGGCCATTACGCCGCTGACCTGTTCGAAGCGCCGCTGCGTGGTGCGCGCGATCGCCTCGGCCAGCGTGGTTTTGCCCGTGCCCGGCGGTCCGTAGAGGATGATGCTGCTCAGGCGGTCGGCTTCGATGGCGCGGCGCAGCAGCTTATCCGAAGCCAGCAGGTGGTCCTGGCCGAAGATTTCATCGAGGGTATCCGGACGGACGCGGTCAGCCAGCGGCCGTGTACGCCCGCCGCCGCTTTCGTCCCGATCCCGGTTGTCGGAGGTGAACAGATCCATAAAAAGGCCCCGCCCGGCCGACTGTTATGCTCATCTCTGGACCACGGTAACAAGGTGGGTGCTCTGCCGGCGGTTTATCGTTTCCCCTTCAGGGGTATACGGCCACTGCCGGACTCCGAGCTCCCTTTCAGTGGCTAAAGGGTCAGAGAATTTGCATGTCCGCGTACCGGGCAGGGCCAAGCCGTACATCCCGTGTGCCGCTGCCGTTCACACCATCGGCAAAGCTGCCGAAGCGTCCGCTCCGCTCTGCCGCCTGTAGCATCATATTACCGCGTCCGCCCCGCGGAGTCAACAGGCCGCGCGATCACGAATCGATCGCGGCCAGAATACCTTCAAAGTCCGCACAGAATTCTCTGCACAGCCCCCGGGTGCCGCTTCCCTCGATGTTTCCGCCCGCGATGCCGAACGGCTCGAAGCCGGCGAGGCGGATCGAGCATACCCCGGCCCCGCTGTCTTCGATCCCGATCACATGCGCGCGCCGGTCGAAGGGAATCCCGAGCCCCACGCGCGCGACCTCGGCGTACAGCCACGGGTGCGGCTTGGGAGAGAGTTCGCCCAGGGTTCCCGTCGAACGTCCCTGCTGCATCGGAAATCCGGCGGTGATGATCGCATCGTAGAATTCGAGCGGGTCGCCCAGTTCCAGTTTGCGGAAGGCGGACACGATTTCGGGCCAGGCCTTTTCGTAGAGCCCCGACGTCACGAGCCCCAGGGCGACGCCGCGCGATTTCAATTCGAGAAGAAACTCCCTGATCCCGGGGCTCGGGACGAAGGCCTCCGTCCGCCCCGTCCCGTCGAGCACGGCCTGCATCTCGCGGCGGGTATGCTCGAAGTAATAGTCGCGCGCCTCTTCGACGCTGCGGTCCGGGCAGTACTTGGTTACGCAATACTGCAGGTGTTCCGACACGCTGTGCCCCGAGACATACGGAATATCCTCGTCCTCGAGCTCGAAGGAGTCGTCGCCGAGCAGACTGGCCGTCGACAGCTGAATGATCCATATCCAGAACGTCTCGCTGTGCACCGTGGTCCCGTCGAGGTCCATCAGCACGGCCTCGACCGGCTTATCGAGCCGGACCGGGTGCACGGGATAGCAGGCGGGGTATCCCATGGCCGAATTGACCGTGGCCAGCGTATGGGAGTCGAAGCCGATAAACTCGACCTTCCCGTCGCCGGTCCGCGCCACCGCGCACACCCCGTCGCGTCCCGCCGCGAACCGGCCGTCGGACGTGACCTCCAGCGCCGTCAGCCCCAGGGCCGCGGCGCTCTCTCCCAGTCCCGGAAATGCTTCACTCATCGATTCTCTCCTCTTCTGCCGAAAAAAACCTTCATAAAGCATCCGTGCGGCCCATGAAAGCATAAGCTGAGCGTTTATCGCTGCCTCGCCCCGTTTGAATCCGCGCGGAAAGGGCGCGGCCGGGGTATAAGGCCCGCATAATACAGAAATCACGATCAGATAAGTAACATTATATAATTGGTTCTCTACGGCTCTGAAGCTGCTGTAGTATCGGGGGAAGTACAGGCGTCTTAGTGGCTGGAACTAAAATTTGCTCGCGTCACAAAGTACGCCTACTCGTACTCAGCGAAGCGGTACTCGTACTCGAATTCCTGAAAAATACTATCTGCGCTTACGCTTGCAACCTATACTATTTATAAACGTCATTAATAATGTGCATACAGAGCACAAAAAAAGGTTGTATCGGTTTTATATATTCTTAGGATGGTAATCCTGTTCCGGGGGTTCGGTCCGGCCCGCCAGGGGGCCGGCACCCGGGACGCATCCACAACCACTGCGAGGAGGAAAGAATGGCAAAGATCACGCTCTACGACGTGGCGCTGGAGTGCGACGTAAACGCTTCGACGGTCTCCCGGGCCCTGCGCAACGATCCGCGACTGAGGCCCGATACCTGCCGCCGCATCCAGGAGGTCGCCGCACGCATGCAGTATCAGCCGAACCTGGCCGCGCGATTTCTCGTGCAGGGCCGGGCCGAAATTCTCTGGTTCATTGTCCCTTCGCTCGGGGTGATGGTGGACTGGAAGGCCGCCGAGTTCGCCTCCCGCCGGGCGGCGATGCACGGGTACGATCTGTCGATCGCCGTTCATCACAAGGATCAGGAGACGTTCGACCGCACGGCGGCGCGTATGAGTCAGGGTCTCTCGGCCGGCGCCATCGTGAATCCGCGCCATATCCATGACCTCTCTGCGCTCGCGCCGCTGAAAAAGCGCGAATTTCCTCTGATCTTTCTCGATGTGCCGCCGGAGGACGTTCAGGGCGTGACCGTGACGAGCGCGAACGAGGAGGCCGCCCGTGAGCTGGTCCGCCATTGCGTGGAGGCGGGCGCGTCGCGGTTCGTGCTGCTCTTCCGTACCGAAGACAACCCGGTGGAGAAGATGCGACTGAAAGGCGCGTCAGAGGAACTCTCCGCGCGCGGGCTGGGATGGATCGGCGGGAGCGGCGGGGAGGAGAACGTCGATCTCAGGGGGGAACCCCTGGCGATACTGGGCTCCTCCCAGTACGACGTCCGCGAGTACACCCGTCCGCGCGCCCCGGTGCTCCGCGAAAGCGAGACCCTGGTCGGCTGCTTCGACGAGTGGCAGGGGGAGCCTTATCCGGCGCGCCGGGTTATTGTGGCGGAACAGGACTACCGGACCATCGCCGATACGGCGGTGGATGAACTCTTCAATATGATCGGCGGGCAGAAAAACGGCGGTTCCCATCAGGTCCGGATTCCCATGGCCCGGTACCACAGCTGCGCCTCCTGTTGCTGAGACCCGTGAGGGGGTCCGGCTTGCGGGGATGTCCCGAATCCTGTTGAAACTCGTTGGCGGTCTCGGTCTTCATTTCGATGTAGTTCCTTGTCATTCACTTGTCCAGTCCCTGTTCGGCAGTTCGCTTCGCTCTCTGCCTGGGGGTGAGGCGTCGTGGAGTGGAGCCCGTTCCCGCCGGAGGCGGGATGGCCCGGAGGGCCAAGGGCGGAGCGGAGCGACGCCTCAACAGCTTCCGATGGCCAGCCCAGGGATTTCAAAAGCACCGGGATCTGACGATAGCCTTTGATTCGACGGAACCCTTTCTCGGCCCTCAGAAGCGAATAGGCCAGCCAGCGTTCCGCCTGATCCGTCTCTGCGCGCCAACGCTTCACCCGCCCGATTTTTGCGCGTGTGTTTCGGAACGGGTTCTCGATGCAGTTTGTGTTCGTCAACGTGGTGTGTAGAGTGGACGGCGCATTCAGCTTGTGAACCGTAATGAGCTCCTCACCGGCCTCGTGCAGGGATTCCAGGGCCTTGTGGCTGTGCCGGCTCAGAAAGCGTTCCAGATCGGCGAGTGCTTCACGTCCGGCTTCTTCGCCTTCCACGGAGCGGAGACGCTTGAAAAGGTCGCTCACGCTGCCGTGATGACGCCTGGAGAGACAACGCTTAATATTTCGTTCCTTATGCACCAGGCATCGTTGAATGCGCGCTCGCGGAAAATGCTTCAAGACGCTGTTATGAAGTGCCCGAGAACCGTCGAGAACCGCCAACGGATCGCCCTCGAACTCAAGACCGCGGTGGACAAGCCGGTCGAGCAATGCGTCACACACTTCTGTCGATTCCTGTGCGCCTATTTCAAAATCCAGCATAACTTTGCGGCCGTCCAGCGTAATGCCCAGCCCCACAATGGCGCTGAGATCCTCGGACAGTACAATGCCGTCCAGCAGCATGCAGAAGAACCTCTCGGACTTCAGGTCGCGGTCACGGAGCTTCTGTATGCGCTGTCGGCCCTCGACAATCCAGGCGCGGGAAACCCTGCTGCGTCCGGGCGCTGAATCGGGATACAAGGTTTTCTGATCACGTGAACTGACTCCGGCAGCTGTGGCACGCAAGATACGGTCACGAAGGTCGTCGGCCCTGTTGACCGCGTCGTAACTTTTAAGCCTGACCTCCTTCGATGTGTCTGCCTCATGGCGACGTACACGCGGCTTGCGGATCTCCTCATCAATACCGTCAATTCGAAGTCCTACGCGGGTTCCGCCGGCACGTCGGCAGCCTCTGTCCCCTGCCGGCTTGTAGGCCGGACCACACAGTTCTGTGACCTCTTCAGCCAGAATATCGGCGATCAGGGTTCGCATTTCACCACGCAGCCAGTCACGGAAAACATCTCCTGCTGCAGACGGTTCAACTTGTCCAAGGGCTTCAAGGACGCTATTGTCACTCATGGCGGTCTCCTTTCGGGTTGGTTTGCCCCGAGCGTCCAACATGGACGCTCAGGAGACCGCCTTCAAGTTTCAACAGTCAACGGGACACTTCCCGGCTTGCATTCCCTCCCGAAAGCGGATATTGAACGGGTGAACTGTGGAGGGTAACCGGATGCGCGCTCATACTCATATACTTCGCCTGCTTTCGCTGGCTGTGATTACGGCCTTCCAGCCTTGTATTGCCGCAGACGCGGAAATGCACACGTTCCGCGACACACAGGGTCGCACTGTCGAAGCCGAGATTCTTTCGTTTAATGAGCGGCGGGACATGGTGAATGTGAGACGATCCGACGGGCGCCGACTCTCCGCGCCTCTGAGCGCGTTTTGCGAAAAAGACCGTGAATATATACGCACATGGGCCCGGGATGAGAGCTTCCGGTCGCAAATGGATTTCCGGATCGAAGTGGAAAAGAAGGAGACGGGTAAGCAGACGGGGAAAGAGGAGGGCCTGATTATTGAGGCGGAGGAATACCGCTACGAAGTGCTCCTCGAAAACAGGTCCGGTCACGACTTCAGAAACCTGCGTGTGGATTACATGCTCTTCTATAAGCAGGAGGAAGCCGCCTCGCATGCCGACGCCAAGATGCTCGACGTGAGCGGCAGTATCGAAGTGCCGGTGCTCGAAGCCGGCGGCGAAAAGACCGTTACCACCGGTCCCGTCGTGCTGAAGAGCCTGGAGCTGATGCCCGGCTACGTATGGGAGAACAACGCGCCCGCCTCAAGCACCGGCAAGCTCAAGGGCTACTGGGTGCGCGTGTACAGGAAGAGCGCGGACGGCGATGAGATTTTCCGGGAGGTCTGCAATCCGTCCGCGATCGCCGAGAGAAACACCTTCCGGGTCGACCGGGAAACCGCGAAATAGAATCCCGGCGACACGGACTACACGGCTCCGGTTTTGCGCTTGAAACGCCCCGCTCTCATCCCTGCTTTCCCGTCATTGACTGCGGATATGGCTACCTGAGCCGTTTCACCATCGCCCGGTACTCGGGCATGACGAGTTCGGCGACGGCGTACTTCGGTTTGTGGCCGCGCACCGGGGTTTTATCGGCGAGGAGTTCCCGGTGCCATTCGGTCATGAGGGCGAGATTCTCCGGCTTGCGCAGGGGATCGTCGGTCTCTTCCTGCCATGCCCGAAGTTCATGCTTCATGCGCTCCAGCAGCCCTGCGTATTTCGGATCGTCGGCGAGGTTGACGAATTCGCCGGGGTCTTCCTCCAGGTCGTACAGTTCAAACTCCGGCGGACGGCGCAGGCGGTCGAGCGCCCGTTTCATTTTTTCGTCGCCGCCGGCAATGACCGGGCCCGCCTCGGGGTGTTTCTGCGGCACGCGCTCGTAGGCGGCCCAGTAGGGATTCGGTGTATCGGGGCCGAGGAGGTTGTGGATCAGGTGGTAGCGCCCGTCGGAGATCGTGCGTCCGGGGAAATAGTGACCGGATCCGTGCGCGGTGAACTCGGCGCAGACGCCCGTGCGCCACGGAACCTCGTCCCCGGCACAGAGCGGAAGCAACGAGCGGCCGTGCAGGGTCTCCGGAATATCCAGCCCGGCGGCGTCGAGAATGGTCGGCGCGATATCGACCGCCGAGACCGGTTCCGCGCGGCGCTGTCCGGCCTTCACCCCTTTCGGCCAGCGGATGACCAGCGGCACGCGAATGCCGGCGTCGTAGAGATACGGTTTGCTGCGGATAAATCCGGGACCCTGATCGCCGGTGACGATGATCATCGTATCGTCGAGTACGCCGCGTGTTTCGAGCCTTTCGATTAGCAGTCCGATCCCCGCATCCGCGCGCCTGAGTTCAACATGGGGACACCCGGGGGAATATCGTACTCGTACTCGTACTCAGCGAAGCGGTACTCGTACTCGAATTACTTGAATCGGGGAAGTGGGATCGCGCCTTCGGCGCTCCGAGTACGCGTACGAATTATGATCTCTATGAATCCCGATTTCGACTTCGATTCGGATTTCGAGATCCCATCCGTGTCATCGGGTGCGCCAAGCAAAGCTTGGCTGTTTCTAACTGAATGAAAGGAGTCAGTCGTGTGAATTGATCGTTGCACATGTAGCCGACCCAGCGGTGATCGGGGGTAACCCCGGCGTCGAAGCCTGGGAAGGCGAACGCGCGAGCCGTAGCGAAAGCGAACTTGATTCAGCCTCGTTACACAAGTCGAGGGCGGCCAGCCTATCGGATATGATGAAGCCAGCACTTGTCGGGAAGGAACGGTCATATGCACCGGCAAGGCCCTCCGGGGTAACAAGAGACGGCGCGCGCAGAAAGAACAGCCAGGAACTTGGGAGGCCCGCCGTGATGTCGGGTAAGCCGACAAGCCCGTGGGGGAATCAATAACCTCGGGGGTGATCGCGTGCGGGAGTCGGAGAGGCTCGTAGTAGTGATGAAGCGGGGTAATGCCCGTGGAGCGAAGGGGTCTCGGCGGAAGACGAGCTGAGTAAGAAGCGCGGGGGACTGATTGGTGAAACCTATGACAGAAGAAGCGACGGAGTACTATCGCATTGACGACAGACTCTTGCCGCCGAAACTCGCCGCGCTGAGACAGAAGCTGAGTCAGAAGGCCAAACAGGAGAAGCGGTTTCGCTTCTACAGTCTCTATGGCCACATTGGCCGGGCCGACACTCTGCTGGCGGCATGGAAACATGTACGCGCCAACGGCGGAAAAGAAGGCCCCGATGGTGTGACCATCGAGGACATCGAACAGAGTCAAGGAGGAGTCGAAGCCTTCTTGGCGGATATTGAACGCAGCCTGAAGGATCGAACCTACCGTGCTGGAAAAGTGCGGCGGGTCTACATCCAGAAGGTGAACGGGAAACTCCGTCCCTTGGGAATACCCTCGGTGCGGGATCGGGTCGTGCAGACCGCTACGGTTCTGATACCCTCTGTGCCAATAAGAATGAGACACGAACCTGAACCAGGATGGAGGGCGCAGAGGAGCCGGTTGGATGAAGGCAGAGGCGTTGGTTGTAGAGGAGCAGTCCCAGGGACAGGAGCCCCCCATGGGGGGCTCGCGCCGATCGCGGGCAGGACAGCTCGCCGATCCTGAAGCCGCGACACCGAGAGTCGCGAAACGAAAACGATGGGACGTGGCGTACAAGCTGCGGATCGCGGAGGAGGCCGAGAAGTGTAAGCACCGGAAGGGGGAACTGGCTGCCCTGGCTCGTCGGGAAGGGCTATACTCCTGCACACTCACGAAGTGGATGCAATGGAGGCGCACGATGGACGAGAAGGGCTTCGATGTCACCCCGGACGGCAAGAGCAAGCGCTCGATGCGCAACGAGATGAAGCGCCTTGAACGCGAGAACGAGCGGCTGAAGACCAAGCTGCGCCGCGCCGAAGGGCTCATCGAGCTTCAAAAAAAAGTCTCCCGACTGCTGGAGGATCTCAGCGACGCCGGGCAGAGCGAGAGCTGAGCATGCAGACCGTAGATGACAACGGCAAGAAGCTCTCCGTGAAGGCGGCCTGTGAAGCCCTGGGCGTGAGTCGCGCGACGTACTACCGGTGGCGGAAGCGCAAGGAAGATCCGCCCCCGCCACCCGCGCCGCGCATCTCGCATCGTCGGCTCAGCGAGGACGAGGAACAGGACGTGATCGACGAACTGAACAGCGAGCGGTTCTGCGACTACGCCGTCCCGGAAGTGCATGCCACGCTCCTGGACGAGGGCAAGTACGTGTGCAGCGTGCGCACGATGTACCGTGTGCTGAAGCGCCGTGAGGAGGTCCGCGAACGCCGAGACCAGCGCGTCCACCCGCCCTATACGAAGCCGGAGCTGCTCGCGACACGCCCGAACGAGCTATGGTCGTGGGATATCACCCGGATCAAGGGACCGAAGTCGTGGATCTTCTACCACCTCTACGTCGTGCTGGACGTGTTCAGCCGCTACGTGGTCGGCTGGATGATCAGCGAGACCGAATCCGGCGAGGAGGCCGAGGCGCTGGTGACCCACTGTTGCGAGCAGCAGGCGATCGGGCGCGACGAGGTGACGTTGCACTCGGACCGGGGCAAGGCGATGCGTTCAAACCGGTTCATCGACCTGCTCATCGAGCTGGGCGTGGCGCGCAGCTACTCCCGGCCGCATGTGTCGAACGACAACCCGTACTCCGAGGCCCAGTTCAAGACGCTGAAGTACCACTGGACGTTCCCGGAGCGGTTCGGGTCGCTGGAGGATGCGCGTCAGTACCTGCGGGAGTTCTTCCGCTGGTACAACGACGAGCACCGGCACTCCGGCCTGGCCATGATGACGCCGGCCGACGTACATGCCGGCCGAGCCGACGAGCGCTGGTTGGAGCGGAAGCAGACCCTCCTGGCCGCCTACGAGCGGCATCCGGAGCGGTTCGTTCGGGGCGAGCCGTCGCCACGGCACGTGCCCGAGGAGGTGTGGATCAACAAGCCGAAGGAACTCGAAGTGGCCGGGTGACCGGCCAAGAAAAGTGTCTCATTCGCGTTGACACGTAGCGATATTGGAACCGATCTTTGAAGCTGACTTCAAGGATTGCTCCCATGGGTTCCGGCCTGAGCGCTCGGCGCATGATGCGTTGAAGGCGATTGGACAGGAGCTCCGGCAAGGGCGGTGTGCGGTTTATGATGCGGATCTGGCCGGCTATTTCGACAGTATTCCACACGACAAGCTCATCGCTTGTGTGCAGATGCGTGTCACCGACCGGTCCGTGCTGAAGCTGATCCGAATGTGGCTGAAAGCGCCGGTAGAGGAAACGGAGAAAGGCAAACCGCCGACCGTGAAGCGCAACGACAAGGGCACGCCGCAAGGCGGGGTCATTTCGCCGCTTCTGGCCAACATCTATCTGCACTGGTTCGATGCGGTGTTTTACCGCAAAGACGGACCGGCACGGTGGGCGAAGGCCAAACTGGTGAGGTACGCCGATGACTTCGTGGTCCTCGCCCGGTATATCGGTCCGCAACTCGAAGCGTTCATCGAAGCCAAGATAGAAGGGTGGCTCGGGCTGAAGATTAACCGGGAGAAAACCCGGATACTCGATGCTCGGGAACCGGGGCAGACGCTGGACTTTCTCGGATATAGCTTCCGCTATGACCGGGACCTCGGCGGACGCCCGTGCCGGTACTGGAACCTGACACCGTCGCGGAAAGCGCTCCAACGGGAACGTGATCGGCTTCGGGAGATGACCGGACCGGAACAATGCTTCAAACCTCTGCCGACGGTGATCGACGAACTCAACATGCAAATGCGAGGATGGGCAAACTACTTCTCGCTGGGTTATCCGCGTGTGGCATTCCGCCACGTCAATGGATACGTGCGACAGCGTCTCACGCGACATGCGAAACGACGCAGTCAGCGCGGCTACTGGCCCCCTGAAGGTATGAGCTACTACGCGCATTTCAAGAACATGGGACTGATCTACCTGTGAAACCATCCAACAAATGCCTTCCGCGAGAGCCGGATGCGGGAAATCCGCATGTCCGGTTCGACGAGGGGGAGGGCAGTCCGCGGTCATTGGCTCTAAGCCTCTCATCCCGTGGCTCCCTCTCTACTCTACTGGCCGAAAACACAAGAAAGGTCTCTCGCCAAGGCGCAGAGATCGCAAAGATGAATGAGAAGAGCACAGGCAAAGAAATGGTGCGTTCTCTCTTACGTTCGTAGTAGGCCCGCAGGCCTGCGAAGCAGGATCAGGGCCGTTATCTTTCACGCGCCTGGCCTGCCGGGGGGCAGGCTTGCGGCGCTACTACGAATGTTTGTCGTCTCCCATCCCGACCCCGGCATGATCTGTGACCGTTGTGGTGAATCCCCATCCCGCCTCTTCCCCGAACGGCTCCACCACAAAAATCTACGAAGAACCGGATTTTTGTAGAACTACTGAAATCGTAGCGGCTGGATTAGAAATCCGCTTGCGTCACAACGCACGCGTACTCGAATTCCTTGAATCGATGGAGGGGATCGCGCCTTCGGCGCTCCGAGTACGCGTACGAGTGCGAGTACGAGTATATGTCCCCCTCCTCAACCAACCTTCATGCTCTTCAGGTCCTTCATGGTGAATCCCATGCTCTCTCCCCCTCCGATCTGCCGCATCCCACCTTTCCCGGGAACCCTTCCATAAAAATCCACGAATAACCTTTTTTTCCGCCGGGACACCCTGATTCAAAACTCACTTCAATGTTCACAGGGGGATTCGAGCGCGTCTTCGGGCAATGTTGAAGTCAGGAGGGGCGGGGTCAGACTCAGCGTGCTGAAGCCTGTGTCCCGGAGCAGGGTTCCGGTCCGCGCATCCCGCGGTGCTCACCAGATCAGGAACGCATACTCTCCCGCGCCTTCGAGCCGGAAGAGGTCACCCTCCCGTTCCGCTGTCCCGTCAGCGCGTTCGGTGCGTACTCTGCGGCCCCGGCCCTCCGGGGGCAGCGTCAGTTCGGCGCGCACGTCTGCGGGGATGCTCACCCGAAGCCGCCACTGCTGAGGGTCCCAGTACAGGTAGACTCCGCCGCGGGGCGTCATGGCATGACCCGCCACGTAGGGCAGTCCGCCGGAATCGGGTTCGAGGGCGATCTTCCCCCCTCCGGGTTCGAGCACCCTCACGCCCAGCAGTGAGTCGTGCATCCAGAGCAGGGGCGTAGCGCACCAGCCGTGCGAGCCCGTTTCGTCGTGCGGCTGATGCGGGTTGGGTTCGCCCTCGGCCAGACCCGCGTCCTCGCGGCTCATCCAGTACTCGGGAAGCGGTCCGCCGTAACAGCCCTGCAGGGCGTGGGATATCCTGTTGTCCGGATGACCCGGAAGGTAGGGGGCGAATCTTTCTTTCAGGTGGCGGACGGCGCGTTCCGAGCGGTCGAGATAGCTGAGGGTGCGGAGGCAGCGGTATCCGTAGGTGGGGTTGTTCCAGCGCCGCACGCCCTCCGGGGGGTCGCCGCAGGGTTCGGAAAAGGCGTAATCCACGGCAGCCTCCGCCGTTTCACGGGGCAGGAGGCCCGCCGTGGTCGCGACGGTTTGGCCCGACTGGCTGAAGCCCCGGTCGATCTCCTCGCCCGTCGTCTCGAATCGCGAGGCTACATGGGCGGGCACGCCGTCGCGGGCGGGGACGACATGATCGCGGTGAAAGGCCTCCAGCATGCGGTCATGCAGCTGCTTCCATTCCCCCTGTTGATCCCGGTCGCCGATCGCCGCGGCCATCTCCATCGAGAACCCCAGCCGCTCGATCAGCCAGGGCGTGACCAGCCCGTTCGACTGCGTATGGGTGCAGTCGTAGCCCATGCGGAGGTCTCCGTAGGTGCGGTAGGTCACGAAACGACCCTGTTCATCGACGAACTCTGCGACGTTGTTCCAGAACCGGATCACGTGGTCCCAGTAGCGGCGGACCAGTTCGGTGTCGCCGCTCCACATGTACTCATCGTACAGCGTGCAGACCCACTGGACGGACCAGTCGAAGTTGCCGGGCATCATGATGGGCCACTTGGCGGGCCAGAAGGGGTGGAAATCGCCCTGCTCGTCCTGGCCTTCGGCGAAGGTGCGAATGAGGAAACGGCGCAGGCGTGTATCGTTGAACCACGACGCCGCGAGCTTCGCGCGGGGCTGGGCGTCTTCGATCCACTGGCCGTCTTCGCGGCCGGGGGTGTCGACGTAGGCGTCGGTCATGGCCACCTCAGCGTGCGCCATGCAGAGTTTCATGATTTGTTCGACGGTCTCGTCGCCGCAGTGGAAGGAACCGTACCGCTCGATCGGGTACTGCGACTTGATGAAACCGAAATCGTGCAGGGTGAGGCTGCCTTCTTCGGGGAAGGTGACGTGCAGCGTACACCAGCGCAGAGTCCGTTCGTCGGGGACTTCCGCGTACCTGCGGCCCGTTCCGGCGATGTAGCGGTCCGCGTAGTGCGTTCCCGCCACGCCCTCGGTATCGATCCAGCCGTCCTCCCGGACCAGCGTCTTGTCCTCGTAGAGGGTGCGCGCAATCTCTCCGTATCCGAGGTCGATCGTGATGCCGGGGATGGAGGTTTCGACTTCCAGGAAGGGGAATCCGTGCGAGGGCAGGGCGAAATCGACGGTGAGGTACAGGGTTTCGCCGGCGCGTCCGGTGAGGGTGCACGGCCGGCCGCGCAGAAGATCCTCGACGGAGGTGCGGGTGTTCTCGTCCGGCGAGAGCTTTGCGGAAACGATCGCGCGGCTCAATTCGGCGGGCCCGGCGGCTTCGGGCCGTTCGGCCGTGCCGGCGGCGAGGACGGTGCGGGGCCGGACGGGGTGTTCGCGCTGCCCCGGCGTCTCCTGTTCCACCGGCCGCCGCGGCCACGGGCCGTCCTCGACCGCGCAGGCGCACTCCCAGGCGGAATCATCGAAATCGGGATCGTGGATCTTGCCGGGGGCGCGGGCGCCGTCGATCAGAACCGGATAACGCAGCCTCTTCGATTCGCCGACGATGCCGATGATCTGTTCTTCGTGCGGGAGAAACTCGGGGGCGGGCGTCCACTTCCAGCTCGTATCGGACTGCAGCCAGGGGGCTTCGGCGTAGAGGCCCGCGTGGCGGTTGGCGTCGCGCATGAAACAGGGCACGTCGCCCCAGTTGTGGTGGAGCACCACGATCGTGTTGCGCCCCCCGTGCAGGTGCGGGCCGGCGTGGATGTTTTCGGCGCTGATCGCCTCTTCGGTGTAACGGGAGACCTTGCGCCGGACGATCCGTCCGTTGATCCATACCTGCGCGTTCGTGTCCGCTGCGAAGCGGAGGCGCGGATCGTCGGGGACCGACTCCAGTTCAAACACTTTCCGGAAATAGTGGAAGCGATTGCAGGGAGCGGGGTCGTCGGGCCGGGTCCAGATCCATTGAGGTGCGGTCCGGGTACTCATACGGGTGCGGGGTTCTCCTTTCCGGTATAGGTGAAGTGGGACATGATTTCCGCATCCTCACACTTTCTGAATTCGGTGGCCGTTTTTCCGGTCTCCCGTGCGAAGGCGCGGCAGAACGAAACCACGCTGCCGAACCCGCTTTCGATGGCGACTTCGTTCACGCTGTTTTCCGTTTCGCGGAGCATGCGGCAGGCGTGTTCGATGCGGCAGCGGGTGATCTCCTTGGCGATCGAATGTCCGAGCGCGCGGTCGAATTCCTGGTATACGAACGATCGGGACATGCCGGTTCGGGCGATGACGTCGAGTACGTTGATTCGGTCCGCGAAGTGGTCCCAGATGTAGCGCAGGGCGCCCGCGATCGCGGGCTGTTCGATCGCCAGCATGTCGGTCGAGCGCCGGAGCTGCACGTCACGGGGTGAGACGCGGACCGGTTCCTCCGGGGGTGCTTCGCCGTTGATGATCCGGTCGAGTACGCGTGCCGCCTCGTATCCCAGCCCGTAGAGATTGCCGTCCACGCTCGAAAGCGGGATCGGCGCGAAATCGCAGATCAGGTGATTATTGTCGGCCCCCAGCACCGCCACCTGTTCCGGTACGCGGATGCCCGCTTCGATGCATGCGTACAGCACGAGGATCGCGGAGTCGTCATTCTGGGCCATGATCGCCAGCGGGGTCGAGGCCTCTTCGAGCTTGCTCACGAGCCAGTCGCGCACCTGGCGGTAGGAGCGCACGCGTCCCTTCCGCGGGCTCATCCAGCGCTGCAGCCGGTAGTCCGTGCCCGTTCTCTGCAGGGCTTGCTCAAGCCCTTCGCAGCGTTCGTGTTCCAGCGTTCCGTGATCGAAGAACACGAACGCGAAATCCCGGTACTTGCGCTGCAGAAAATGTTCCGCCGCCAGCTCGCCCACCCGGGCGTGGTCGCCGAGAATGATCGGGTAACGGTCCTGAAGGACATACCCGATTCCCGCCGTCGGGAGGTCGAGAGCCTCCACGTAGCGGAGAAGCTGCGATTGCTCCTCGTTCAACAGCGAGATGACCCCGTCGCCCTCCCAGTGCTCGGGCATCGTATTGGTGCGCGCCATGCTGACGTCCAGTACCCAGTCCGCCTCCTTGGCGTACTGCGCAATGCCTTCATGGATCATCGGGTCGTACCACTCAAGGGCCATCAGCACGCGGGGACGCGCCGAAAAAGCGCACGGACGCTCCGTTCTGTTGTTCGATACCGCCATGAGTCTCCTCTCGCGTTTAAGGCGGGAATCCGTCACGTTCCCGCTTTCGGAGAAGAATAAAACTTATTGATATATAAAGTGCAATGTTATTATCATTTCGTTTCAACATTTCGTGCGCACGCTCTGCGGCAGAGCCGGATATTCTGGCCGTGCACAAAAAGCCGGTCCATTGTTACTATATTTTCTGCAAAGTAACAAAGACTTTATTTATCGCTTAGTTTCCGCTTCAATCGGCCCGATTTTAAGCGGGGGATCGGATCAGGCGGTTGCGCAGGAACGGGGAGAGGCGGTTCAAACATGGCTCGGAAAGCACGTCCATGGTATCTGGATGCGGTTTTTTATCAGATATATCCCCAGACCTTCTGCGACTCGGACGGGGATGGCATCGGAGATCTGAAGGGGATCGAAAGCAAGCTGGATTATCTCGCGGACCTGGGGGTTGACGCGCTGTGGCTGAACCCGATTTTCGAGTCGCCGATGCTCGATGCCGGGTACGACGTCACGGACTACTATCGCATTCATCCCCGGTACGGTACCCGGGAGGACTTTCGCAGGCTCGTCGGCAGGGCCCACGACCGCGGCATGCGCGTGATTCTCGACCTGGTGCTGAATCACACCTCCCGCCGGCACCCGTGGTTCCTCGAATCGCGCCGGATGGAAAAGAACCCGTACTCGAACTGGTACGTATGGAACTTCAACGCGTGGAATGCCGCCGCGCTTCCGGGGAAGTGGCTGACGAATCTCGAGGGGCGACACGACAGCGTGCTGTCCACATTTCATCAGGATCAGGTCGATCTCAACTTCGGACTCCCCGTGCTCCGGGACGGGTACGGCAATTCGCCGGACGACCCGGGCGTAAAGCGGCTCTGGGAGCAGATGCGCCACGTGGTCTGTTACTGGCTGGACCAGGGAGCGGACGGGTTCCGGTGCGATGTGCCCAACTGCGTGGGCACCAAGGCCTGCTGTCACGAGCCCGGTCTCAACCGCGCCTTCTGGAATTACATCCGGGAGGCGGTCGACGCCTACGGGGACCGTGTGATGGTCGCGGAGATGTGGGACGATGCGTCGGAGGCGGTCAACGAACTCGGCTTCCATCTGCAGTTCACCAAGAACTTCTGCATGATCTCGACCCCGCGGGACACGCTGTTTTCCGAAAACCGGCAGTTTATCCGCGACGGCGAGGCGCACGATCCGGTGGAGTTCGACCGGCACCTCCACCTGCAGACCGGAAATCTCCGGCGGTCGGACGGAGCGATCGCCATGCAGACCGGGAGCCACGACCTTCCCCGCCCGAGTACGGGAAGCTGCGGCGACGACGACCTGACGATGCTGGCGCTGGCGATCAACCTCACCAGCAACGTGGTTCCGTTTCTGTATTACGGCGACGAGATCGGCCTCGAAGTCAATCCCGCCGCCCCCTCCCACGAAGGGGCGTCGTTCAAGGCCCCGTACCGTTGTCCGATGCCCTGGAACGCGGGCCGCAACGCGGGCTTCAGCGAGGCGCGCAAGCGCGATCTCTATCTTCCTCTGCACCCGGACTGGCGGCGAAGAAACGTGGAAAATCAATTGAAAGAAGGGGGCTCGGTATTGCAGGAAGTGAAGGCGCTGATCGCACTTCGCAGAACCGCGCCGGCCTTGTCGAGCGCGGCGGAAAAGATCACGCTGCGGGCTCGCACCCGTGATCCGTTGTACGTATATCTCCGGCGGGGCGGCGGCCAGGTCCTGCTGGTGGTGGTGAACGGCGATGCGCGCGGGCGGGGCATGCGGCTGGACCTTTCCGGGGTGCTCGGAAAACGGCGGCGGCCGTACCGCGCCGGCCTCCGGTCGGGGAGGCACGGCGCGGCCTTACCCGCCGGGCCGCTGGATCTGCGCGACCGGGTGTTGAGTATGAAGGTTCCGCCCCGCACCTACGGCGTATATGAAATTGCATAAACCGATCGTCATGCTGGCCGTCTTGGCGGCGGTTCTGGCGGTAGAGACGGAAGCCATGGAACTCAAAACCGTGCGCTGCGGCGAACGCGCTGTTTTCAAGCCGGAACCCTGCGGCAGCGAAGAGATGGTCTATTACGCGGTTGACCGCGGCGACGGAACCTTGTGCACCACCGCGCGCGGCGCGGGCACGTCCGCGCCGCGCCTTTCGCTCTCCTGGGCAGAACCGGGGGTGTACGAAGTGACGCCGCGCGCCGTCAGCCTTTCAGGACGCATTTACGAGTCGCCTTCCCGCACGTTCCGTGTCCGCGGGCGTTCCGTTGCGGAAACCCGGGCGATCGGGGACGCGGCGTCCTTTCACCACGATACGCTGGACGGACCGGCGGAACAGGGTCCCGATCCGAAAGCGTCGCAGTCGCCGTATGCGGTGCAGTGCAGCGGCCTCTGGTTCGACCGCGTGGTGGCGCTGGACGCGCTGGAACTCGACGCGCATCCCGACCACCCGTTCCCGCCGGATTTCGAGGTGCAGTACTGCACGGACCGCGGCGCCACCTGGTATCCCGTGCCTTCGGCGCGCTTCGTGCACTTCCCCGATCCCGACGGCCGTACCGTACGCATCCCCCTGCACCGGCTCGCTGTGCGCGGCGTGCGCGTCATGACCCCCCGCCCTCCGGAACTCGAAAACGGGGCCTTCGCCCTGCGGCTGGGCGCAATGCGGGCGCGGGGCGACGAACATACGCTCTTCGAGATGGACGCGCCGGCGCAGGTCCGCGCGGACTGGAACAACCTGTGGACGATCTACGGCACGGCGGATGCGGAGGTGCACGGGAATTTTTCGGGCTGGTGGCCCACCGATCGTCCGGACTGCGGAGGGATGACGGGCATCGGGAGCACCATCTGGGCGCACTGGAACGCGATGAAGCTGGCCTGGACCGCGCGGGAGCACGACCGCGCATTTTACGAGGAGATCGTCACCACCTATCCCCAGGACGAAAACGGGTTTCTCGGCGTCGCCCCGAACAGCTTCCGCCACCTGGGCCACTCGAAGCATTACGTTACGCCCGCGATCTATATCGCCGGTCTCGCGCGGTGGTATCTCACCAATCTCGATCGCGCGTTTCTGGAGCAGCGCGCCGGCCCCGGCGAACCGACCCAGCTCGAGCGGATGAGACGCGCCATGACCTTCCAGGTGGAGTCCATGGACGGCCGCTCCGGCGTATTGACGATCAAGGACCCCGAAAACGACGGCACGGTGCACGGGCGCAGCAGCAACTACTGGGACGGGTGGCGCTTCGGCTATCAGTCCGCCTACGCGAATGCCCGCTTCTACGATTCGCTCCTCTGGATGGCGAGGCTCGAACACGCGCTCGGCCGGAGTACGGAAGCGGAGGAGTACCACGCCCTGAGCCGCCTCGTTCGCGAACGCTTCAACGAGATCTTCTGGTCCGAAGAGCGCGGCCGTTTCATCGGCGCGGTCGACCGGGAAGGGAATCGCCACGATTACGGATTCAGCTTCGTGAACCTTGAGGCGGTCGCCACCGGCGTGGCTTCCGACGAACACGCCGAAGCCGTGCTCGAATGGCTGGACGGCGAAAGAATCGTCGAGGGCGACACCTCTACGGGAAGCGACATCTATCACTTTCGCATCGCCCCCCGCGCGAACACGCTGGCGGCGGAGGCCGTGCGACCGACGTGGTGGGACAACTGGACGATGAAGGTCGGCGAAGGTGAAATCGGTGAATACGGCAGGCAGATTCAGAACGGCGGCGTCATCTTTTATGTCTCTTACTACGATCTGATGTCGCGGTTGCGGGTTCGCGGGATCGGCGATGCGATGCGCCGCATGGAGGCAATCCTCGAGGAATTTCATCAGGACCAGCTCCGCCGCCAACCCTGCAATCAGCATGGGAGTACCCACCTGCTCGGCATACTCCGCGAATTCCCCGAATCGGGCCTGGTCCCTCTTTTTTTCGTCAACGGGATCCTCGGACTGCGTCCCGCCGCGCAGGGACTGCTTATCACGCCCGCTCTGCCGGCGGAATGGAACTACGCCGGGATCCGTGCGTACCGCTACGCGGGGGAGGAGTACGCCCTGCGGATTGAACGCGGTCGCGAAGAGGCAGCCTCGAGCGAAGCGAACGGGAAGACGCACTGGCGGATTCCCGCGGAAGGACGCTGGATACTGAGCCCGGACGGCGTACTGCACCGGGTGGGAGAATGAGCATGACCGATCGGCCCGAAAGAACCATGAGCCGGAGGAAGAGCCTGATGACGATGGGATGTGCCGCGGCGGCGGCTGCAGGGAGCTTTGCTGCGGAGGAACGCCCGGTCTTCTCGGATTTCTTCACCCCGCCCGGCGGTCTCGACCTCTACCTCCGCCACATGCACGACCTGACCGGATGGCGGCGCGTCAAATCCCCCTCGCGACGCGGAGCGCGCTCGCTCGAAATGACCCTCCGGTTCTCGAAGCGTTTCAGGCGGGCTACCCTGTTCTGGGATCTTTCGCCGGTCCATTTCACGCGCCTGCGCACCGCCCTGTTCAATCCGAACGGACCGGAACACCCCGTCTATTTCAGATCGGTGCTGCGGACGACAAAAAGGAAAGTGTGGCGCGCGCCGTATTACGGCTCCTCCGGCGGCGCGGAGAGCAGGCCGGGCCGACCCCACGATTCGGGAGCGAAACCCCTGCCGCCCGGGGGAAGCGGGTGGATCCCCTACGAGGTCGACCTGGAACGCGACGCGATGATGCGCACCGGGCGGGAGGACGACGATCGCGGTTCGATCGACGATGCGGCGTTCGAGTTCATTATGTTTTTCTTCGAGCCGCCGGACGGATACCGGCGCTGGGGCGAGCCGCTCAGGCTGATCATGGACGGCATTGAATGTTTCGCGTAAGAGGTTAGAATCAACCCGTGATGCACTTTGACCGCGCGTATCTCGATCTGTTCCGCGAATCTCCTCTCGCGTGTGCCGTGGAGACGGAGCATCCCGACATGGAGCCGCACGCGCACGAGTTCGATGAACTCGTGCTGATCGCCTGCGGAGAGGGCCGACACGAAGCGGGCGGCACGGACTACGGGTTCGCAGCAGGCGACGTGTTCGTGGTGCCCCGCGGGATGCGCCACGCCTATCGCGATATGGAAGGGGTCACCCTGTACAACGTGCTCTACGACTTCGATCACATGGGCATGGCGAACTGGGACGCGCGCGACCTGCCCGGCTTCCGGGCGCTCTTCGCGCTGGAGCCCGCGGCGCGGGAGCGCAATGAATTCCGCGGCCGGCTGCACCTCACCGCCCACCGCCTCCATGAGGCCCTGATCCACCTGCGCGCATTAAACGAGGAACTGGAGGAAGAACGCCCCGGCTTTCGCGTGGCCGCGTTCGGACGCTTCATGCAACTCGCCGCCTTCCTCGGCCGCTGCTACGAGGAACAGGAGGAACCCTCGTCGGAAGCCCTGCTCAGGATCAGCCGCGCCATCGGTTTTATGGAAGAGCATTTCCGGAATCCGCTCTCGGTCCGGGAACTCGCCGATGCGGAGCACACGTCGGTGCGGACCCTCCAGCGGCTCTTCCGGGAGGCCCTCGATACCACCCCGACCCAATACCTCCGGCGGCTCAGGATCGAACATGCCGCTTCGCTGCTGCGCGAGCGGCGCTGCACGGTGACCGAGGCCGCCTACGCTTCGGGATTCAATGACAGCAATTACTTCTCGCAGCTGTTCCGGGAGATCACCGGCGTCACCCCCACGGCCTACCGCCGCTCGGAAGACGAACGACACGGACTCGACGATTTCCCCGCGGACGATGACGGCGGGATGTCGCTGCCGTTCCCGGCAGCGCGCTCGGAGAGCACGCCCTAACCGAGAGACGCAAGCCGAACCCGTGCGTGAGGGTAGGGATTCTGCAGTACAGCAGAAGGCCGTCCGCCGTTTTCGTACTCCTGCTCGTACGCGTACTCGGAGCGCCGAAGGCGCGATCCCAGCAGTTCTCATTATGGCCGCATTCCGACCGCGGACGGCGTGGCAGCCGTCCCTCCCGAGTCGATATCCGACGCCTTTTTGGGCATTGGGAGGGTCGGGTGCCACCCCGACCGAAAAGGGTGAAGCCATAATGAGAATCGCTGGCGCGATCCCACTCCCCCTGTTCAAGGAATTCGAGTACGAGTACGATATTCCCCCGGGTGTCCCCATGTGGAACTCAGGGGTGACGGACGCGGCCCCGCTCCTAATGGGCCAGGGACCGGATGCGCTGACGCCATCCTTTCGGGGAGGTGCCGGTGCGTCGTTTAAACGCTTTGGAGAACGTGGGACCGTCGGCATAACCGACTTCCCCGGCGATGTGCTCGAGCGTCCAGTCGGTACGCATCAGGAAATCGCAGGCGCTGCGGATCTTGAGCCGTTCCAGGTACTCTTTGGGTGTGCAGTCCGCGTGTTTCCCGAACAGGGTGTAGAGTCGGCTCCTGCTGCAGCCGCAGGCCCCGGCGATTTCCTCGATGCTGCGCAGTTCGCGGTAATGCTTCTTCACATAGCGCAGGCAGCGTTCCGTGCGCCACCGCTCCCCGTCCGCCTGAGAATGACCCCTCAGGTCTTCGCCGAGCACGGTGCGCAGAAAGAGTTCGGCAAAGGGGTTGGCCAGCGTGATCCGGTCGTCCGACGTTCGTTGCAGCAGATCGAAAAACGTCGAGGTGAAATCGATAACCTCGCCCGCATCACAGAGCTGTACCGCGATCCTTCCCGGATCGATCAGATCATCCCACACGCGGTCGATCGCGGGGTCGAACATGATCATGATCAGATGCAGATCGTGCGGGTCCCGCTTGAAAAATTCGTAGGGCTCGTTCGGGCGTCGCAGAAAGACCGATCCGCGCTGAAGCGGGGCCTCGCGGCCCAGATGCCGGAAGACCGCCTCGCCGTCGGTGATCAGCGCCGCGCAGAAGCCCATGCGGTCCCGTGTCCGGATCCGCATGTGAGGTCCCCGGTGCTGCCGCGTGAAATGATAGATGAGATTCGGGGGGCGATTTTCGCGGTCCAGCCCGAAATCGACCGACTCGTAGCCGCGAAATTCAATTTCGGCGTATGTGCGTTCCCGCGCCATGTGGACAAAATGACATGAATCTCGGACATCTGTCCATTCCGGATTCCGGACGCATCGTCCAGTATACACGCACAGAAATGGGCGGGACAAGTTCACGGGAGTGCTGATGCGACGGAGAACCTTCATACAAAAAAGCACGGCGGCCGGACTCGGGCTCGCTGCGCGCGCGGGAGCGGGGGGGAGCATGAAGAAGAGGCCGAATCTGCTGTTCGTGTTCGCCGATCAGCACTCGTACGACATACTGGGATGCAACGGGTGTGAACAGGTGAAGACACCCCGCTTCGACGCCTTTTCGCGCGAGGGGCTCAGCCTTGACAGCTGCTTCTCGATCTCCCCCCTCTGCACGCCGATGCGCGGCGCGCTCCTGAGCGGTCAGCACCCGCTCCACAATGGCGCCTTCGACAACTGCGTGCAGATGCGCCCCGGGAACGGGGACTACTTTGCCGAGGTCCTCAAACGCCGGGGCTACACCACCGCCTATGTGGGCAAATGGCACCTCTATGGGGGGTACTGGTATCAGCCGGTTCCCGCCGGCCCTTTTCGCTACGGGTTCGACGACCTGTTCCTCACGAACAACTGCGATCTGAACTACACGCCGGGCAACGCCTTCTACTTCCATCCCGAGAGCGGGGAGCGGATCAAATTCGGTGAGTGGGAGCCGTTCGGGCAGACCGGCCAGGCGCTCGACTTTCTCGACCGGGTCAAGGCGGACGAGCCGTGGACCCTCTTCGTCTCGTGGCATCCGCCGCATAATCACCGCACCCGAAGTCCGGATCATGACTACGCCTACAGCGCACCGCGCGAGTATCTCGACCGCTACGAGTACGAGGCCGTCCGCGTCCGTGAGGGTACGCCGGACACGGAGGAAAACCGCCGGATGATGCACGGCTATATGGCCCTGGTCAGCAGCATCGACGACTGTTTCGGGATGCTGATGGACAAGCTCAGGGAGCGGGGCATGGACGAGGACACCATCGTCGTCTACACCGCCGACCACGGCGATATGCTCAAAAAGCAGGACGGGCGCTATTTCATCAAATCACACGCCGAATCCCAGTCGTCGCAGGTTCCGTTCATGATCCGCTGGCCGGGTCGGTTCCGGCCCGGCGAACGGACCGATCTCCCGTTCGGGACGCTGGATATCATGCCGACGCTGCTCTCGCTGATGGGGGTCTCGCCGCCGCCGAGCTGCCACGGCCGCGATCTTTCGCAGGCGTTGCTTCGCGGCGGCGACGGCGACGACCGGGCTTCGGTCCCGATGTTCATGTGTTCCTGCACCGAGTGGCGGGGCGCGGCGACGCGCGACTGGATCTATTCGTACGACCCGCGCTACCGCGGCCCCGGAGGGTGGCCGCACGATACCAACGCACTCTACGACCGGAGACGCGATCCGCAGTGCCTGAACAATCTCTATGGCATGCCCGGATACCGGGAGACGCAGGAGCGGATGCACCGCATCACGCAGGACTGGATGGCGCATTTTGACGACCCCTTCATGCCCTATGTCGAACTGCGGGACGCCGTCATCGATCCCGCCGACCGCAACGGCAAGCCGTACATCGACTTCTGGGACCCGGAGGCGGAGGGAGTTCCCGAAACGCGGCCGATCGAGGCCGCCCGCGCATGGGCGCGGGCGCAAACCTGAGCCGGGTCGGCCCGCGCGACCCGCCTGAATATCCGCCGTCGCTCCGGGTCGGACTCCGGGATCGACATCCTTTCCGCCCCCCCGATAACCGTTTGCATCGGCCTGACGCCGGCCGTATAGTTCGATCATCTCTACGGGAGGCGATTGGCATCATGGAATCGGCCGAAGCCGCCGGAATGAAAACCGGAAGAATCTTCGGCGCCCTTGCGCTGGCCGGGCTCTATTTGGCCAGTTTCTACCGCTTCGCGATCGATGTGTCCCATTATGCGGCCACGGATGCCAACTGGTCGCACGCGCCTTTTGTCCCGCTCATAAGCCTCTATGCCGTATACATGTATCGCGACCGCCTGCGGGCCATGGAGGCCGCTCCCGACCTGCGCGGACTGATCCTCCTGATCGCGGGCCTCCTGATCCACTGGTTCGGGGTCTATCCGGTCAGCCACGCGATGCTGCGCGGCTACGGGGCGATTCTCGGGCTCGGCGGCCTGTTGTGGCTGTTGACGGGGCCGATGATGCGTGTGCTGTGGTTCCCCGTCGCGTACCTCGTCTTCGCCGTTCGCGTCGGCGATCGAATCTGGACCGCGCTGGCACAGCCGCTCCAGCACTTGGCCGCGGGCTCTTCGGCCCTGCTGCTGCGCGCCTTCGGAGTGGAGGCGTCGTCCCGCGGCGCCACGGTGGTGCTGTGGAGCGGGATCGACCGCCTCGGCGAACTCAACGTCGCCGGCATGTGCAGCGGTCTGCGTATGCTGATGGCGTTTCTCGCGATGGGCGCGGCCGTGGCCTGGCTCTCCACGTCCCGGCCGAACTGGCTGCGGCTGACGCTGTTCGTCGCCGCGGTCCCGATCGCCGTCGCCACCAACATCGCCCGCGTCACCGCGTTCGGACTGCTCGCACTGGTGCGCCCGGAATGGATCGAGGGCGGCGCGCATACGGCCACCGGCGTGGCGATGATCGCGCTGGGGCTGGTGCTCTTCCTCGGGCTCCTGGCGCTGCTGGACCGGCTGTTCGTCCCCGCCCCGGAGGGTCCCCATGAAGATTGATCGCCGTACCGGAACGGCGTGGCTGCTGGCCGCGGTCGTATTGCTGATCGGCGCGGCGGGGTCGCGCATGGTGCTGCAGTCGTTCGGCCGCGTGTTCGACAAGGAGAAGCTGCCGCTGCGCAGATCGTTCGAGACCATTCCGATCGAGACGGGGAATTATCGTTGTCGCGAGGAGTCGCGCGAACTGCCCGAGGCGGTGCAGGCCTCGCTGAACGCCGATGCGCACCTCACCCGCCTCTACCGCGACCGCCGCTTCCGGCCGCAGGAGCCGGGAGCCTGGATCCGGCTTCACCTGGCCTACTACAGCGGGATGACGGATACCTCCGTAGGCCACCGGCCCGAGATATGTTACACGGCGGCGGGGGCCGAAACGGTGTCCGGCGAGCAGGTCCGGCTGCGGCTCGGGGCGGACGGCGTCGAGCGCGAAATCCCCGCCACCCTCTTCCGCTACCGGCGGCCCGGCGACGAGCGGACCGAATCGGTGGTCTATTTCTTTCTGGGGAACGGCAAAGTTTTCGGCACGCCGCTCGGGGTTCGTCTGCTCGATCTGAATCTCGACGACCGCTATTCGTACTGGTGCAAGGTCGAGGTGCAGACGATCGGGGTGCGGCGCGGCCCCCTGGCGCGCCGGGTGGCCTCCGAATTCCTGGACGCCGTGCTGCCCGCGGTCGAGGCGTGCATGCCCGCGTGGCCGCCGGACAAGCACCGTGCACCCTGAGTTTTGGATCACGAAAGCAGGAGGGGGACGTCGATGAAAAAAATCAATTACCGTGTACTGATCCCGCTTCTGGTGGTCGTGGCCGCCGTCGTCACCGGGGTGACCCTGCTGCAGCGTCAGCAGTCGCCCGACGCACTCGAACACAGGGGAGATGCGCTGCTGGAGGAAGGCTCGGCCGAAGCGGCCCTGGACCTCTACATGCGCGCCCTCCGCAGCGAGCCGGGGAATCCGGAGCTGCGGATGAAGGCGGTCCGGGCCGTCGAATCCCTCCCGCCGCTGAGCATCGACCGCGCCCTCGACCACAGCCGCTTCATGCTGCGCAGCCTGCACCGCGTGCTCGACATCGATCCGATGCACGGACCCGCGCGGCGTCGACTGCTGGATTTCTATTTCGAATGGGCCGTGGCCGTGCGCGACCGCGCCGTGTGGCAGCATCTCAAGGAGGCCGCCCACGAGTCCGTGGCCGCCGCGCGGATCATGAGCCGTGAACCGTCGCCCCTCACCCTCAAGTACCGCGGCGTGGCGGAACTGAAGACCGGCGAGCCGGTGCCGGTGGAAGAGGCCGAACGCCGTATCGGAAAGACGGTCGAGGATCTGGTCACCCGCTTCCCCGACGACCGCCTCGTGCTGATGCAGGCCGCCGAATACCACCGGCGGCTGGCGCGTCGCTGGCAGATGGCCGGCCAGCCTGTCCGGGCCGGGGAAAGACTGGATCGCGCGGAGTCCCTCCTCCGCGATGCGGTGGCTTCGAGCCCGGACGACCTTCGTCTGCGTATCGGGTACGTCCGCACGCTGTGGACGAACCCGGAGCCGGGTCCGTCCGCCGCCACGGCCCGGGTGGAACTCGACCGGCGCCTGGGCGGCGCGGAGGATAACGAGACGCTGCGCCGCGCGGCGCGGTTGTACCTTTCGCTTCAGGACCGCCGCGACGAGTCCCTGAACCTCGAATGGACGGCGGAGGAACTGCTCCGGCGCGCGGTCGACCGCCACCCCGACGACCTGCTGAGCCGGCTGATGCTGGTCGAGATCTCGGACCGCCGGGGCGGCGGGGACACCGAAGAGGACCTGCTCAAGCTGTGGCGCCAGCGCCGTGCGATCCGGCCGGGCGTGCCCGCGATGATCGCCGCCCATGTACGGCCCGTGGCCGGCAGTCGACTGGCCGATCTGCACCTCCGCCTCGCGGAGCGCGCTCCCGACGCGGAAGAGCGGCAGCGGCGCCTGCGCCGCGCCGACGAGGTGCTTCAGTCGCTGGCGCGGTTTAACCGCCGCGACGGCCTGCTGCCCATGCTGCGCGGAAAGCGACACCTCATCGCCGGCGAGGTGCGCCAGGCGGCGCTCGCGCTCCACGAGGCGGAACGACGGTACGAGAACCCGCCGGTGGACGTCGTGTACCTGGCGGCCCGGGCTATGATGCAGGCCGGTAATTACGGCGCGGCCCGCTCGCGGCTGGAGCGGCTGGCCCGCCACCCGCGCGCCCTGGAGATGGAGCGTGTGCACGCCGACCGGGTCGAGGTGGCCCTGCGCCAGGGGCGCACCGCCGACGCCCTGCGTGTGCTCGAACACGCCCGGAAGCGGTTCCCGGATTCGGAGCCGCTCGACATCCTCTACCTGCGCGCGCTCGATCGACGACGCGGGGAGTCGCAGGCGGAGCATGGGCCCGAACCGGCGCTCGAAATCGTCGAACGGCTGCGGAGCGCGGCCGTGGAGCGCGGCAGGGGACTCGCCGCCGCCGTGCGCACGCTGGAGGCCGCGGGCCGGCTCGGTGCGGCCCGCGAGCTGTTGCGCGAGCGGCGCGCGCAGGCGCCCTCCGACCGGACGGCGTTCGCGGAACGGCTCCGGATCGAAGAGCGGCACGCGGGCGCGGACGCCGCGCGGGGGTGGGTCGAGGAGGTGCTGGCCGGGCAGCCGGACTTCTTCCCCGCCCTGGCGGCAAAGGTGAGGCTTACCGGCGATCCCGCGCCGATGGAGGCGTTCGAGGACGCCGTGCTGGCCGCGGAAAACCGTGTCGACGATCTGTGGAAACTTTACGGATGGCGCCTGGAACGAGGCGAGGAATCCGCGGCGTCGCTCTTGTGGTCCCGGCTGAAGCAGCGCCGCCCCGATTCGCAGGCCGTGTTGCGCGAGGACTTCCGGCGCGCCCTGGAATCGGAAGAGTGGAACCGCGCCGGGAGCCTGGCCGTCGCCGCGGAGAAAGATAATCTCGATCTTGCCTCGGGCGCGGCCTGGCGCGGACGCATCGCGCTGGCGCGGCAGGATTATCCCGAGGCGGTGCATCAGTTCGACCTGGCGGTCGAACGCATGCCGGTCTCGCCCCGCCTGTGGAAGGAGTACGGCGAGGCGCGACGCGGCAACGGCCAGCCCGATGCCGCGGAGAAGGCGTTCCGGCGCGCGCTGGAGCTGCGGCCGCAGTATACGGCCGCGGTGTGGTCGCTTCGCACCCTTTACACCGAACGGGGAAACTACGCCGAGGCGGTCCGGCTCATGGAGCAGGCGATAGGCCGCTTCGACGAACGACCCTTTTTCCGGCATGTGTATCTCGACGATCTCGCCCGTGCGGGGAAGGTCCGCGAGGCGATACGCGGCCGCGAGGCCTGGCGGCGGGACGAACCCGGCCGCGCGGAGAACGTACACGCCCTCGCCCGGCTTCACCTCCGGCAGGGACAGACGGAGAAGGCGCGCGAAATCATGGCGCCGCGGATGGAATCGGGCGCGACGGAGTACGAGGACGTCGAAGTGATGGCCGCGGTCCACGCCGCGGCGGGCGAATACGAACAGGGCGTGGCCCTTTGGGACCGGTGGATTCAGGACGGGCGGGGCAACACTGTGCAGGCCCGCATTGCGCGGGCCCGTTACCTGGCGGGGTTCGCGGATGCGTCGCGTGTGCGGGCCGCGTTCGAGGACGCGGTCGAGGCGGCCGGTGACGGATCCTCCGCGTCGCTCAGGGCCTTCGGCGGGTGGCTGAATGCAAGGGGCGATCCGGCTGCGGCGCTGGCGCGGTACCGCGCGGCCGCCGCAGCCGGCGACCGGGAGGCGGCGCTGAGAGTCATCGATCTGCATCTGCAGCTCGATCAGGCGGATCGCGCCGGCGAGGCCCTGGCGCAGTTTCGACGACGCTTCGGTCTCACACCGGCCGCACTCGTACTCGAGGGCCGGCTGCAGGAAAAGCGCGGCGACCTCGAAGGCGCGGAACACAAGTTCAACCGCGCCGCGGAAGAGGCCCCCTGGAATCCCAACATGTACCTCCAGCGCGCCCGCTTCTTCGTCCGCAACGAAAAGGGCTCCTGGATGGAGCGGGCGGAGAGCGACCTGAAAAAGGCGCTCAGGCTGCAGCCTGCCTTCGCGGACGCGCAGCTCGCGCTGGCCTCCTTCTATCTCAATCCCGCCGTCGACCGCCCCGAACAGGCGGCGGCGGAACTCCGCAGCCTGATCCGCCGCCATCCCGGCGACCCGCGCGCCTACCGGGTGCTGGCGTCGCTGCTCCTGGGCCGCGGGCGCGAGAGCGAACTGGAGCAGCTTCTGGATACCGCGCGGGAGCAGTTTCCCGGAGCGGAATCGTGGAAGGAAATACGGACCGAAGCCGCGTGGCGGGAAGGCCGTCGCGACGAGGCGCTGACGGCGCTGCGCGAGGCGTGGGAGCGCAGGGGCGATGCCGTATCGTTGAACGCCTGGGTGCGTGCGCTGATCACGGTCGATCCCGGCGGGGCCCTGCGGGCCATGGAGTCAAACGCGGAGACGGTGCGGGAGAACCCCGCGCTCAGGCTGATGTACGGCATTGTGCTTGCCGCCGAAGGGCGCGCGGCGAAAGGGCGCGCGGAACTGGTAGCCGCGTTGAGGGCGACCACGGATCGGGCGGCGCTGCTGGACGCGACGGCCATGCTGCGCAGCCACCTCGAAGACGGCGACCGGGTGGCGGTATTGAAGTCATGGTGGTCCGGCAGCGGCGATCCGGCGGCGGGCTGGTCACTGGGGCGCGCCTTGACGGACTCGGGTCGTGCTTCCGCGGCCGTGGCCCCGCTGACCCGCGCGCTGGAGAGTGAGGATCTTCCCGAATGGCTGGAGGAACGCCTGCGTGCGGAACGCGCCGCGGCCCTGATTGCGGCCGGGCGGCCCGCCGACGCCGAACAGGAGCTGGAGACGCTCGTGCGCGAGCATCCCGGGAATCCCCATTACCATAACGATCTCGCCTGGCTGCGGCTCGAGGAACTGGACCGGCCTCACGACGCGCTGCCGGCGGCCGAGGAGGCGTGCCGCATTTCTTCCGACAACGATCGCGTCCGCGCCGAACTTCGGCACACGCTCGGCCGCATCCATCGCGTGCTCGGCAATCGCGAGCAGGCCCGCTTCTATCTGGAGAAAAGTCTGGAAGACCACCCGACCGGGCACGCGCGTTCCGATCTGCGCAAGCTGGACCTCGAATCGCCATGAAACATTGAAGAAGCCGCGGCGAAGCTTTTATATAGAGCTTCCATGATTACCTATGAATCCGTAACCAAGACGTTCGGGGCCGGCCGCACGGCGGTCCATGCACTGCGCGAGGTGTCGTTCGAGGTCCCCGAAGGCGAGGTGGTGGTCCTGCTGGGACCCTCCGGCTGCGGGAAGACGACCACGCTGCGGCTTACAAACCGGCTGGAGCGTTTGACCTCGGGGCGCATTCTGCTGCAGGGCCGCGATATCGGCGGGATGAACGCGGTCGGTCTGCGCCGCAGAATGGGCTATGTCATCCAGGAGATCGGACTCTTCCCCAACCAGACCATCGCCCGGAATATCGCCCAGGTTCCGCGCCTGCTCAAATGGCCGAAGAGCCGTATCGAAGAGCGGGTCGATGAGATGCTCCGGATGGTCAATCTCGAGCCGGGGACGTTCCGCGACCGTTATCCGGCCGAGTTGTCGGGCGGACAGCAGCAGCGGGTCGGGGTCGCGCGCGGTCTCGCGCACGACCCGGAGGTGCTCCTGATGGACGAGCCCTTCGGGGCCGTCGACCCGATCAACCGCGCCCGCATCCAGGACGAGTTTCTGGCGCTGCAGGCGCGGCTGAAAAAGACGGTGCTCTTCGTCTCGCACGACATCCACGAGGCCGTGAAGATGGGAGACCGCGTCGCGCTCTTCCGGGAAGGCCGCCTGTCGCAGTACGACACGCCGGAGGCCCTGCTGACCCGGCCGAAGGACCGCTTCACCGCTGAATTCGTGGGTGCCGACCGGGCGCTGAAGGTACTCGGGCTCCTGCGGGTGCGCGACGTGATGGAGGCGCCGGATACGGCCGGGCCGGAGCCCGGAGAGGAGGGGCCCTCGCTGCACCGGGAGGATCTTCTGCGGGAGGCCCTGTCGGTGATGCTGCTGCACGAGGAGACCGAGCTTCCGGTGTTGGACGAGGAGGGAAACCGCGAGGCGGTCATCACCTACCGCGCCATCCAGTCGAAACTCTCGGGGATGGCGGAGCGCGACGGGGAGACGGACCGGTAGATCCGGGCCTGCTGAATTATGATCGGATTTTTCAGGGACAACGCGGCGGAGATCGGGGCGCTGACCCTCGAGCATTGTACGCTGGTCGGGCTGTCGCTGCTGATCGCCTCCGCGATCGGTGTGCCGCTGGGCATCCTCATCACCCGCCGCCGTGACCTGGCCGGCCGGGTGATCAACGGTGCCAACATCTGTATGACCATCCCCTCGATCGCCCTCTTCGGTCTGATGCTCCCCGTGCTGGCGGTCTTCGGCCACGGCCTCGGCAAAGTTCCCGCCGTGGCGGCGCTCGTGCTCTACAGCCAGCTTCCCATTATCCGGAACACGTACGTCGCGATCCGCAACGTACCTCCCGCGGTGGTCGATGCCGGGCGCGGCATGGGCATGGGCACCATGCAGCTACTGCGCGAAGTCGAGATCCCGCTGGCGGCGCCGGTGATCCTTGCCGGGCTGCGCACGGCGGCCGTGATGAACATCGGGATCGCCGCCATCGCCGCCTACATCGGCGCCGGAGGCCTGGGGGTCTACATCCAGCAGGGGATCGACCGCGTCTACGACGAGATGATCCTCTGCGGCGCGCTGTGTGTGTCGCTGCTCGCGATCGGGGTCGACGGCGCCATGGCGCTGCTGGAGAGGATCATGACGCCGAAGGGGCTCCGGGTGGAGCGCAGGGTGAAGGGATCGTGAAGCGCTGGGGAACCACCGTATACCGCCTGCTGCTCGCCGCGCTGCTGCTCGCCGCCGGGATATTTGCGGAGCGCATCGGGCTGGTGGCGTACTTTACCGACCCCTACGAGGTCCCGTATCTGCTGGGGCTGATCCGGCGTCATCTCATGCTCGTCGGGATCAGCATGGCGCTGGCGACCACGGTCGGTCTGGGGGTCGGCATACTTTTGACCCGCCGTCCGTTCCGTCGCGCGGCCGGTGTAGTGATGTACATCGTCGGTCTCGGGCAGACCCTGCCCTCGATCGCCGTGCTCGCCCTGATGATGAGCGTGCTCGGGATCGGAGTTCAGACGGCGCTGTTCGCGCTCTTCATCTATTCGATCCTGCCCATAGCGCGCAATACGCTTGCGGGGATCACCTCCGTTCCGGCCCCGATGATCGACGCCGCGAGGGGGATGGGCATGACGGACGCCCGGATTCTCCTGGAAGTGGAGCTTCCGAATGCGATGAAGGTGATTCTGACCGGATTCCGGGTCGCGCTGGTGATCAACATCGGGACCGCCGCGCTGTGCTACCTTATCGGAGCCGGGGGGCTCGGCGATCTCATCTTTACGGGGATCGCCATGGACTCGCCGAAAAAGCTGCTCGCCGGAGCGCTGCCCACCACGCTGATCGCGCTGCTGGCCGACCGCGGCTGCGAACTGCTGGGCCGGCTGCTGATCCCGCGCGGGCTTCGGGAGGGGGGAGCATGAGGAGGAAGCGCCGGAGTAAGAATCGTGCTCTCCGCGATCTCTACTTTCCCCGGATGTTTCCCGTCTACGCGCCGAACCCGAGATCGAGGAGGCGGCGCGCTTCGCGGTTGCGGGTTTCGCGCCGGGGGCTGCCGAGGACGACGGCGATGAGGCGCCGGCCGTCGCGCTCCGCCGTGGCGGCGATCGACCAGCCCGCGATCCAGGTGTAGCCCGTCTTGAGCCCGTCGCATCCCTCATACGATCCGAGCAGCGGGTTGTGGGAGCGGAGCATGAATTCGCCGTTGCGGAATCCGCGTGCTTCGGTCGAGGTGTATCGCAGCGTGTCCGGGTGTTTCACCAGTTCCCGCGCGAGCCGGGCCATGTCGAGGGCCGTACTGACGTCCGGCTCCTGCCCGCGGCCCGGAGGTAGGCCGTGTTCGGTGTGGAACTCCGTGCCGGCGAGGCCCAGTTCGCCCGCTCGCGCGTTCATGCGCGCGACGAACGCCTCGCGCGTGGAGGCGAAGTGAAGGGCCAGCGCGCGGGCGACGTCGTTCGCCGACTTGACCATCAGCGCGTAGAGCATGTCGTCGAGCCGGAACCGCTCGCCTTCCGCGAGATAGACCTGCGACCCGCCGATGCCGGCCGCTTCGGCCGTGACGGCGACCTCGTCCTCCAGCGAGGCCTCTCCGCGCCGGACGGCCTCGAGCACCACCAGCAGGGTCATCATCTTGGTGAGGCTGGCGGGGCGGCCGCGCAGGCGCGCCCTCTTCTCGTACAGCAGGGCGCCGTCGGCGGCGTCCATCAGCACGGCGCCGAGACAGGGATCCAGCACACAACGGCGGACCGCGCGGACGGCGCCGGGCATGCTCAGTGCGAGTGCCGCCGCCCCTGCGAGCATCCGGCGCCTGGTGGGTCCTGCGGACATGGGTTCAGTTCCCGGAGCGGCCCTTGATCTCGCGTATCTGGCGGGTGAACTCCGGAACAATCTCGTGCAGATCGCCGACCAGGCCGAAGTCGGCCACGTCGAAGATCGGCGCGTTCGGATCCTTGTTGATCGCGATGATCACGTCCGAACTCTGCATGCCCGCCAGGTGCTGGATCGCGCCGGAGATACCGCAGGCGATGTACACGACGGGGCAGACCGTCTTGCCGGTCTGTCCGACCTGGTGGTGGTGCGAGATCCAGCCGGCGTCGACCGTCGCGCGCGACGCGCCCACGGCGCCTTCCAGTTCCTCGGCCAGTTCGTGAATGATCTTGAAGTTCTCCGGTTTGCCGACCCCGCGTCCGCCGGAGACGATGAACTGGGCGGCATTGAGGTCGACATCTTCGGCCACCTCCTGAACCGACTCGACCCTCTTCATCCGGTCGCCGTGCCCCCCCGTATCGACGGGCACCTCCACCACCTCGTCCCCGGCCGGATTTTCCAGCGGCTCCTTCTTAAACACGTTCGCGCGTACCGTCGCCATCTGCGGGCGATGGTTCTCGCACGTGATGGTGGCCATGATATTGCCGCCGAACGCCGGCCGCGTCTGGAGCAGGATGTTCTTTTCGGTGTCGAAATCCAGTTCCGTACAGTCGGCCGTCAGCCCGGCGTAGCCCATCACGGCGACCGTGGGCGCGAGAGTACGGCCCACGGCGGTGGCGCCGTAGAGCACGATCTCCGGCATTTCCTTCTCGATGAGATTCCAGAGCGCCGGGGCATAGAGGTCGTTGTTGAACTCCGCCAGCGCCGGATCGGCCAGGCGGTAGACCTTTTCCGCCCCGTACCGGAACAGCTCCTGCGGGATGTCGTCGTCGCCTGCGGAGAGGAGCACCGCGCACAGGGTGTAGCCCGATTTTTCGGCGAGGACGCGTCCTTCGGTGAGCAGTTCAAGCGCTACGGGCGCGAGTGCCCCGCGCCGCTGTTCGGCAAAGACCCAGATTTCCGCGCTCATAGCAGCTTCCTCTCTTTCAGGCGGTGAATGAGTTTCGTCGCCATCTCGGAGGGTTCGCCCTCCAGCTTCTCCTTGTTCATCTTCACCGGCGGACGGAAGATCTTCACCACCTTGGTGGGCGATCCCTTGAGCCCCATCTTTTCCGAATCGGCTTCGAGGTCGTCGGCCGACCACACGGGGATGTCCGCCTTCTTGGCGCGCATTTTCAGTTTGAGCGAGGGCATGCGCGGCGTGTTGGCCTCCTTGACCACCGTACAGGCGGCAGGGGCGGGGACGTCCCACACGTCGTATCCGTCTTCCGTAACCTGTTTGACCCGGAAGGTGCCGTCGTCCGCCTCGATCTCGCGCGCGTAGGTCACCATGGGCAGGTCGAGGTACCGGGCCACGCCGGGGCCGACCTGCGCGGTGTCGCCGTCGACCGCCTGTTTGCCGAAGAGCAGCAGGTCGAAGGCCTCGAACTTACGGATCGCGCCGCTGAGGGTGTAGGAGGTGGCCCAGGTATCCGCGCCCGCGAATTTCTTGTCGGTCAGAAGCACGGCCTCGTCCGCGCCCACGGCCAGCGCGTCGCGCAGCGCCGATTCCGCCTGCGGGGGACCCATGGTGAGGACGGTCACCTTGCCCCCGTACTTCTCCTTGAGCCCGACCGCCATCTCCAGCGCGTTTTCATCGAACGGATTGATAATGCTGGGTACGCCGGCGCGGTTGAGCCGGTTTGTTTCGCGGTCGATGGTGACCTTGTCCGTATCCGGCACCTGCTTGATGCAGACGACGATATTCATGTGCTACTCCCCTTTTCCGGACTCCCTGCCCTTTCCGCCGCCCTTCTTTTTGGCGGGGACGATAAGCGTGATAATCTGGCGTCCCATCAGCCTCGGTTTCTGTTCCGGCGTACCGATGTCGCTGAGATCCTCCACGAAGCGGTTCATCACGTCGAAGCCGAGATCGCGGTGCGCGTTTTCGCGCCCGCGGAAATAGAGCGAGCCCTTGACGCGATTGCCGTCCTCGATGAACTCGCGCGCGTGCCGCAGTTTGGTCTCGTAGTCGTGATCCCCGACGTTCACGTGGAACTTGACCTCCTTGACCTTGGTCTGCGACTGGCTCTTCTTCGCCTCTTTGCGCTTCTTGTCCTGCTCGTATTTATACTTGCCGTAATCCATGATCCGGCACACCGGCGGGCGGGCGGTGGGGGCGATCTCCACGAGATCCAGCCCGGCGTCGTCGGCCATGCGCTGGGCCTGCCGTGTCTGGACCACCCCGATCTGTTCCCCTTTGACCCCCGTGAGCCGGACTTCCGGCACGCGGATATTACGATTCATGCGCGGCGGGCGTTCCCGCTGGTTTTTTCGACTCTGAGGTTTCGGGCTAATCTTCGTCCTCCTGGTTCCTGGTTCCGTTACCGGCGTTCAGCGGCCTCTGCGCGTATCCTGTCCAGGCAGTCGCGCCAGGGCACCTGGCCCTCGCGCCCCCCGGACCGGCTGCGGACGGCCACGGCGCCGGCCTCCTCTTCCTGCTCGCCGACCACGAGCATATACGGCACTTTCCCGAGCTGGGCGCGCCGTATTTTCGCCCCCATCTTCTCCTGCTGGGCATCGACGGTCACCCGCACGTCCTCGCGGCGGAAGGCCGCCGCGACTTCGTTCGCGTACGGGAGCTGGCGGTCGGTGATCGGAAGGATCCTGGCCTGCTCGGGAGCCAGCCAGACGGGAAACGCCCCGCCGTAGTGTTCGGTCAGGATGCCGAAAAAGCGTTCCAGGCTGCCGAACAGGGCGCGATGGATCATGTAGGGCCGGTGTTCGCGCCCGTCGGAGCCTACGAAATTAATGTCGAATCGTTCGGGCAGATTGAGGTCGAACTGGATGGTACTCATCTGCCACTCGCGTCCGATCGCATCGCGCACCTTGAGATCGATCTTGGGTCCGTAGAAGGCCCCTCCGCCCTCGTCGCGCTCCACGGGAAGCTCCTCGGCCTCGACCGCGCGCTCGAGCGCGGCGGTGGACTGCTCCCAGCGCGCGGGATCGCCGACGGCCTTTTCCGGACGCGTGGAGAGATAGGCCCGGATATCCTCGAAACCGAAGGTCTTCCAGATGGCCGTGGAGAACCGGAGCACCTCGCGGATTTCGTCCTCGACCTGGTCGGGGGTGCAGAAGATGTGCGCGTCGTCCTGTGTGAATCCGCGCACCCGCAGCAGGCCGTGCAGCGCGCCGGCCTTCTCGTACCGGTACACGGTCCCCAGCTCGGCCCAGCGCAGCGGCAGGTCGCGGTAGGAGCGCGTCTGCGAGGAGTAGACCGCGATGTGAAAGGGGCAGTTCATCGGCTTGATATAGTATTCCTGCCCGTCGATCTCCATCGGCGCGTACATGCTCTCGTGGTAGAATCCGAGGTGTCCCGAAGTCTCCCAGAGGTTGGCCTTGCCGATGTGCGGGGTAAAGAGCAACTCGTAGCCGTTGCGGAAATGCTCGTCGCGCCAGAAGTTCTCGATCAGCACCCGGATGCGCGCGCCGCGGGGATGCCAGTGCACCAGGCCCGGACCGACGTCCTCCCGGATGCTGAACAGATCGAGATCGCGGCCGAGCCGGCGATGATCCCGTTTGCGCGCCTCCTCGAGCTGCTGCAGGTGTTTGCGCAGCTCTTTGGGGTTCGTGAAGGCGGTACCGTAGACGCGCTGCAGCATCGGGTTCGTCTCGATGCCGTGAAAATAGGAACCCGCTACGCTGAGCAGTTTGAAGGCGCTTATTTTTCCGGTGGACTCGACGTGCGGTCCCCGGCAGAGGTCCATGAAATCGCCGGTGCGGTAGAAGGTGATCGTCTCGCCTTCCGGGATTTCGGCGAGGCGTTCAAGCTTATAGGTCTGGTTGCGCTGTTCGAGCCATTCGACCGCTTCTTCCCGCGACATCTCCACGCGCTCGAAGGGGTGGTCCTCACCCACGATCTTACGCATCTCTTCTTCGATCCGCGGAAAGTCGTCGGAGGTGATGCGTTCCGGGAGATCGAAATCGTAGTAGAATCCCTGTTCGGTCGCGGGTCCGATGTCGAAACGCACTTCGTCGTACAGACGGCACACGGCAGCGGCCATCACATGCGCGGCGCTGTGTCGTACGACCTCCAGTTTTTCATGCGGCTCCCGACTCATCAGGCTCTGATTCTACTATCCTCGGCTGCGAGAAATCAAACAGGGGCATCAATATAGGGTCAGGGGGGGAGCGTGTCAATTGCGAGTGAGGAGTGGGCAGCAGTTCTCATTATGGCCGCATTCCGACCGCGGACGGCGTGGCAGCCGTCCCTCCCGAGTCGATATCCGACGCATTTTCGGGCACTGGGAGGGTCGGGTGCCACCCCGACCGAAAAGGGTGAAGCCATAATGAGAATCGCTGAGGAGTGGGTGTAGGAGTGGGAGGGCTGAAACCTGAGACCTGAGTAAGACCTGGCCGGACCCGAAATCCGCTCGCATCCCAACGTACGCGTACTCAGGTTCCCGGAAAAAATCGCGCCTGCGGCGCTCCGAGTACGCGTACGCGTACGAGTACGAGTAGGAGTACGAATCATGTTCTCTGTGAATCCCGACTTCGATTCGGATTTCGAGACCCCATCCGTATTATCGGTAATCCGTGGTCTCTCTTACGCTCGTAGTAGGCCCGCAGGTCCGCGCAGCGGACAAGGGCCGTTATCTTTCACGCGCCTTGGCCCTTCGGGCGCTTGCGGCGCTCCGAGCAGGGCAGATCCAACATTACCTTGCATATTCACCATGATGTAGTTATATTTTAACCATGATAAGAAGAAATATTGAAGATCGAGTTAAGGCAGCCCTGTCCGACACCCCGGTGGTATTGATTAACGGGGCGCGGCAGACGGGAAAGACCACGCTGGTGCGTGCGCTGGCGAAAGAGGTCTCCGGAAGATCGACTTATTTGACATTCGATGATGCAGGCGTCATGGCGGCGGTGGCCAATGATCCCCAGGGGTTCATCGAGGGCCTTGAGGGCATGGTGGTTCTTGATGAAGTGCAGAAGGCGCCGGAGGTCTTCCCCGCCATCAAACTCTGTGTGGACCGAGATCGGCGGCCCGGGCGTTTTCTTCTCACGGGATCCGCCAACGTGCTGATGTTGCCCAAGCTCTCGGAATCTCTGGCCGGGCGCATGGAGATCATCACCCTGCGTCCCTTTTCCCAGGGCGAACAGGAAAAACGCCGCGATGGATTCGTAGAGCGCCTGATGAGCGGTAAACCGTCCTGCGAGCCCGCCGCGCCCGTGTGTCGGGCGGACCTGGCGGCGCGCGTGAGCAGGGGCGGATATCCGGAAGCCCTTCGAAGGGCGGATGACCGGCGGCGAAGCTGGTTTGCCTCGTATCTGACCACCGTTCTGCAGAGGGATATTCGCGATCTCTCCCATATTGAAGGCCTCACCCAGGCCCCCGGACTCATGGCGCTGCTGGCGGCACGATCCGGATCTTTGCTCAATGCTGCCGAGGTATCACGCAACGCGGTCGTGCCGTACTCAACGCTCCAGCGTTATTTGTCGCTCTTTGAAACCACGTTCCTGATCCATCGGATTCCGCCATGGGCCGCAAACCTCGGGAAGCGTCTCGTCAAATCCCCGAAACTGATGCTCGGCGACACCGGTCTCATGACGCACCTCCTCAATGCTTCGGAGACCTCATGGATGAGTGATCCCACCCTGGCCGGACGATTCATTGAGACCTTCGTCGGCGGCGAACTCATCAAGCAGATCGAGTGGAGCCGGAACCGGCCTGCACTCCTCCATTATAGAACCGGCGGCGGTGCCGAAGTGGATTTCGTGCTCGAGAGTGGAGGGCGGATCTGCGGCGTGGAGGTGAAGCTTGCGCAAACACTTAAGCGGAACGATTTCCGCGGTCTGAATTCCCTGGCGCAGGACGCCGGGGCGAGGTTCACCGGCGGAGTCCTTCTGTATACGGGTCGTGAGATCATTCCGTTCGGAGCAAATCTCAGGGCCGTGCCTGTATCATGCCTCTGGCAGTAGAGCCGAAACCCTTGCGGGTGAAGACTGTATATCATGAGTGGGAGGGCTGAAACCTGAGACCTGAGTAAGATCTGGCCGGACCCGAAATCCGCCCGCATCCCAACGTACGCGTACGAGTACAAATCCCGATCCCGACTCTGATTCCTCCTCCCCCGAACCAACCTTCATGGCCTTCATGGTCTATCCCGTCAGGATACTCAGCCTTCAGGTTCCCGGCTCAACGAACCCTCTCCTCCACCCATTGCGCCCGCGCCTGCGGGTCGCAGCGCAGGCGGGTTTCGCGGGAGAGACGGTTCAGCGGCCCCCGCACGAGGCGGCCGTCCTCGCGTTTGATCACGGCCTGATCGCCTTCCAATCCTCGAAACTCGCCGCGGAACGTGGTGCCGTCGTCCAGTTCAAAAGTGGCCGATTCCCCGGGTACCAGCGGGGGATACTTCCGGTTGAGTCTGTCCTGAATCTCCGCGCGCCGCGATCCCGCGGCGCGGTCATCAGGCTCCGCCCGGTCTGCGGAGGACGCGGGTTCGGGCGCGACGGGATCCTCCCCGGAAACCTCCGGCACGGGGTTGACGGCCTCGCGCGCCCAGCGGTACGTCGCCACGAACGCGCGGCGCCCCGGCTCGATCCATTCCGGCCGCCGGAACCCGATCCAGACCACGGCGACCAAGAGAAAGAGCAGCAGCCACACCCCGAGGCGCGGGCCGCGCCGTCGGGAGGTGGTGGTGCGTATGATCTCGCCGGTCTGCGTGTTATACCCGCATTCCATGCAGATCACGTCCTGCCCCCCCATTGGCGCGTTGCAGTGGGGACAGCTTTTGCCCGACACGGGGCCGCCGGATTCGCGGAGCCTGAAGGAAGGCCCGCCCTGATCGCTGCCGTGGTTCTCTTCCGTCCGGTCACTCACGGAACGCCTCCCTGTTTTCGAAAAACCGTTTCAGCACCCGCCGCATTACGGGAAGCGCGCGGGTCGCGGCCTCCACGACCTCACTTTCGGAGAGCGGCGCATCGCCGAGCCCGGCGGCGCGGTTGCACACGCAGGAGAGGGCCGCCACCCGCAGCCCGAGCGCGCAGGCCACCGCGGCCTCGGGCACGGTGGACATCCCCACCGCATCGGCGCCCATTGCGCGGAACGCGCGTATTTCGGCGGGGGTTTCGAATGCGGGGCCCGAGGCCGCCACGTAGACGCCGCGGCGGGGCTCCGCCCCGGCCGATTCCACGGCCTGCGACAGAATTCCGCGCAGCGCGCGGTCGTACACCTCCGACTGATCCGGGAACCGGGGACCGAGTTCGGGCCGGTGCGGCCCGATCAGGGGATGTCCGCCCAGCCGGTTGATGTGGTCCTCCACGATCATCAGCGATCCGGGCCCGAGGTCGTCGCGTATGCCGCCCGAGGCGTTGGTCAGCAGCAGCAGTCGCGCGCCGAAGGCATGCAGCAGCCAGGAGGGAAGCACGACGGGCGTCCACCCTTCACCCTCATACCAGTGCCGGCGTCCTTCGAAGATCCACATCTCGCCGATATCCGCTTCGGCGCGCACCAGCCTCCCCGCGTGTCCCGTGACGCCGGTCTGCCCCAGGGCCGGAATCTCGAGATAGGGGATCGAATCGATCACCGCGAAGTCTGCCGCCGCCTCGCCCCAGCCCGAGCCGAGCACCAGCCCGGCACGCGGCCGCGCGTCGGGCCAGTGATCGCGTACGGCGTACTGCGCGCGCCTGAGGTCGTTGAGGTCGATCATGTCGGGTGAGCCCTCCTCCAGTTCAGCAGACCGCGTCGCCCTCCGGTAGCGAAAGCGCGTCGATGAAATCGTCCTCGAAATCCGGCTGCAGGTTGAGCGGAATAATACGCGGCCGGTGCACGATGGTCTGATACGTCCGGCAGGCGTCTTCGTCCACCGCCGCGAGATACGCACCCGCCAGCGAGCCGTTCCCGATGCTCTCCACCCGCTCCTCCGGAAGACGCGGCAACAGGCCGATCTCCATGGCATTGCGCAGGTCCACATACTGCGCGAACCCGCCGGCGAGGATAAGCTGCTCGAGATCCTCGAAGCCGAGTCCGCGCGCGCGCAGCAGCGTCTGCATCCCGGCATAGATTGCGGCCTTCGCTTTCAGCACCTCCGCGACATCGCCCTCGGTCACGACAATCGGTTCGCCGCTGGCCGACGACTCCGCATCCGCCAGGACGCAGGCGAGCAGCTTGTGTCCACCCTCTTCGATCTCCACCGCCCGGCCCGCCGCCTCCAGTTTTTCGCGCACGTACCGGCCGGCCGGGGTCAGCCAGCCGCGGCGGTTGAGTTCGGCGATGAAGTCGATGATCGCCGACCCGCAGATTCCGGCGGGCGGTACGTCGCCGATCGTGGAAAGGCTTATGTTCCCCTCCCCGTCGAGCCGGATGTGTTCGATCGCCCCCTCCGCCGCGCGCGAACCGTGGCGGAGGCCCGCGCCCTCGAAGGCCGGCCCCGCCGCGGTGGCCGCCGCCCACAGCGAGCCGTTTTCCGCGAGCACGATCTCGCCGTTGGTCCCGATATCGATCAGCGCCGCGATCCCCTGCTCGCGCCGGTGCAGGCCCGAGACGTAAATATCGGCGGTGAGGTCCCCGCCCACGTAGCCCGAAATTGCGGGCACGAGGTCGATCACTCCGCGGGGATGGATCTCCACCCCCGACTCCGCCGCCCAGTACTGTTCATGCACGTGGGCGGCGGGCTGGAAGGGGATGCGCCCGATATGGACGGGCGGGATCGCGAGAAACAGGTGCATCATCACGGTGTTCCCGGAGACGACCAGCCGGTGGATGAAATCGGGTTCGGTCTCCGCGCGCGCACAGAGCTGCTCGATCAGCGGATTGATCGACTCCCCGATCACCAGCCGCCGCATCTCCTCCAGCTGGGCCGGGGTCTCTGCGAGCGAGATGCGCGACGCCACGTCGTCCGCCAGCCGGATCTGCTGATTGTAACGCGAAACCTTGTCGAGCACCGCGCCGGTGTTGAGGTCGACCAGCGCACAGACCACGGTGGTCGTTCCGATATCCGTGACGACGGCGAGATTCGGCGCGTCCGTGGTATCGCCGCGCTCCGCCCGCACCATGTACCACTGGTGGTTGAAGCGGCTCAGCGTAACCGTCACCGTCTCCGCGACCCCGTTGAGCAGAAGCGGAAGCTCGCGCATCATCGTAAGCGGCACGCGCACGTCCTTCATTCCGGCCCCGGTCTCGATCGCGCGGAGCAGGCGTTCGCGGTCCGCCCGCGGATGATCCTGCGTAGGCGCGGGAACCTCCACGCAGAGACGGCGGGTGCGGGCCCCGAACTGGAAACTCCCGGTGCGGAAGTCGATGCCGATCTGCCCCTTTTCCTCGATCAGCGAAGAGGCCGGCACGCGCACGCGGCATCCCTCGCTGACCGCTCGGGTCAGGCACGCGAACCCTTCGACTTCCCCGCCCTCCGGGACCTCCCGGTCCACCCCCTGCACCCGGTACCTGCCGGGGCCGAGCAGGACCCGGCAGCGGCGGCAGACCCCTTTGCCCCCGCAGCGGCGGTCCAGCGGCACACCTGCGTCGATGGCCAGCAGATCCAGCGTGCGGTCCGCATCGCCCGCGATGCCGATGTCTCTTCCGTTGACTTCAAATGTGATGTTCATCGTTCTTGCTTACCGATTGTTGGGTGACGGCGGCCGGACGGGTTCTGACCCCACCTGGAGGGACGGGTTCCACCCCGTCCGGTTCCACCCCGTGCACGAGGTCAACGCATTCCACGAACCTGCGGTCGGCGTGGAAGCCGACCCTCCACGGGTCTGCGGTACCTATCGATTTCGATTTGGATTTCAATGGTCGTCCACCTGACTCTGCATCTTACTCAGGTCTCAGGTTTCTCACTCACACTCTTTCCCCCCCTCACCTTCGGTGCCGGTAGCGGGCGGGGGTGGTACCGGTCAGCTCACGGAACTGTTTAATGAAATAACTCTGATCCGAAAAGCCCAGTTCGTAGGCGATGTCGGCGTAATTGCGCTCGCTCTGATCGAGCAGTTCGCGCGCCTTCTGCACGCGCATCCGCTTCACGTGCTGCAGAATGGTCTTGCCGGTCACTTCCTTGACCAGGTGCGCCGCGCGGAAGCGGCTCAGGTTCACCGCCTGCGCCACGTCGTCGAGCGAGATCGGTTCGGTGTAATGCTCGGCGAGATAATTCATGATTTCACGGACCTTGGCATTGCTGCGGTTGTAGCCCTGAAGATAGATGCGGTTCATGAATTCGTCCAGCGCGTTGCGCAGCACTTCGCACAGGCGCTCGAAGTCGTCCGCCTCGAGGATCTCCTCGATCCAGTGGCGATGATTCTCCAGCAGCGGGCGCAGCATGGGGCTGTCCTCGATGGCGGTGCGCACCAGGTAGCCGAGCATCTCGATGGCGCGGGCCTGCACGACGTACACCTTGGGGGAGTAGAGGAACATCGCGGCCAGCATCTTGTTCAGCAGCTTGCGGGCGCCGGCTTTGTCGCCGACACGGATGAGGGAGAGCAGCATCTGCTCCTGGTCAAACGGATAGATCCGGTTCTGGGCGACCTTGCGCTGCTGGATTTCCTCCGCGATCTGGCGCTGCTGGCGCGCATTCTCATTGTTGCGGCGCAGGAGCAGCGGGCGGAGCCGGGTGTGATCGTAGAGAAGCTGGTAGAGGTAATCGGCCGCCTCCCGCGGACGCTCATGCGGCCATACCGGGAGCGCGTCCGTATACCGCTGCGCCGCCGCGCGCTCGCACCCGGCCTCCGTCAGATAGTTGACGGCCGCGGCGAGATCGAAGTCCTCCTCCGTGACCACCTCGCCCCCGGTCAGCGCCCCGTGCAGCGATTCCCGGTGCACGATCGGCACCACCCAGCTCAGTACGCCCGGCATCAGGAAAAAAGTGTAGGCCTCGCCCCAGCGCACCGCCTCGCGTATCGCATCGTGACGCCCCTTGATCAGCACGGGGAGAGAGTTGACCTCGTCGCTCTTCCCCGCGTTGAGAATTCTACCCTCCGTATCCAGGATACGGGGGCGGATACCGTACCGCTCGCGATAGCTGCGTATTACCGTCCTGATCAGATGGTTCGACAACAAATTCATATCCGCACCCCCCTGAAAGGGCCTTAATGAGCCTAATTTAGGCCGCGATTATTTTTTCGACAAGCAAGATATTGCTATCGTTCAGCCACTATTCCCTATACGGGCGTATCCCGGCTGCGTTTATGATGGCGGTACGGTTGAAAGACCGGTCTGGAGAGCGGGCAACCGGGAGATTGATATGAGCGAACGCGACGCGCTGATTCTGATTGGGGAAAAGCTGCACTGCACGAGGGTGTACCGCACGGACGGGAAATTTGTCGTCGAAAAGGACGGCGATCATTACGTGCGCTACCGCGCCGAAGACGGGGATCGCCTGCTGCCCATTCCCGCCGCGATCCGCGAAGGCGACCTCTGGTCCCGCGGGCGGGTGCGGCAGTGTGCCGTGGCGATCGCGCAGGGAATGCTCGGTTCGGGCGAGGCGGCCGAACTGGGCGTGGATTACCTGACCCGGCTGGCCGCCGGCCAGGAGCGTGACGGCGCCCATTTTCTCGATCTGAATGTCGACGAATATACATCCGATCCTTCCGTGCGCGCCGACGCGATGACGTGGCTGTGCGGGGTCGCGCAGGAGGCGTCCTCCCTGCCGCCGGCCATCGACTCGTCCAGCGTGGAGGTTCTGCGGGCCGGGATTGCCGCCTGCGACCCGTCGCGCGGGCGGCCGATGATCAACTCCGTCTCGCTCGAACGCATGGATGCCGCCGATCTCGCCGCGGAGAGCGGCGCTGAGGTGATCGCCTCCGCGGCGGGTCGCGATACGATGCCCGCCGACGCTTCGGACCGGATCCGGAATTTTGAAGCGCTGATGGAGGAACTCCGTCGGCGCGGCATAGCGGACGACCGCATCCACCTCGATCCGCTGGTCATGCCCGTGGCCACGGACCCGCAGCACGGAGCCGCGGTCATCGAGGCCTGCCGGGCGGCGAGGACGCAGTTCGGCGGTACGATTCATATCACCGGAGGGTTCAGCAACGTCTCGTTCGGGCTGCCGAAACGCAAACTCATCAATACGGTATTCACGCAACTCTGTGTGGATGCGGGTGCGGACGGCGGAATCGTCGATCCGGCCCATATCAATTCGGGCGCGCTCGCCGCCCTCGACAGGGAGAACCGCGCATACGCGCTGGCCCGCGATCTTCTTACGGGAAAGGACGATTTCGGCATGAACTTCATCACCGCGGCGAGGGAAGGGGAAATCTAGACGATGAATCTTGACCCGACGAAAATGAAAGACTGGGAGATCGCGCAGGCGGCGGAGGAGCGGATGATCCCGATCGACCGCCTGGCGGCGGATATCGGTCTGCGCCCCGAAGAGCTGATCCCGATGGGGCGGCAGCTTACGAAGGTGGACCACCGCCGCGTGCTCGAGCGGATGCCCGGGGCCGGTTCCGCCAGATACATCGACGTCACGGCCATCACGCCGACCCCTCTGGGCGAGGGCAAGACCACCACCACCATGGGGCTGGTGCAGGGACTCGGCGCCATCGGCAAACGCCCGGTCGGCGCGATCCGCCAGCCCAGCAGCGGCCCCACCTTCAACATCAAGGGTTCCGCCGCCGGGGGCGGCCTGGCCCAGTGCATCCCGCTCACGCCGTTCTCGCTCGGGCTGACCGGCGACATCGACGCGATGACCAACGCGCACAATCTGGCGATGACCGCGCTGACGGCACGCATGCAGCACGAACACAACTACGACGACGCACGACTGGCCCGCGCGAACCTGAAGCGGCTCGATATCGACCCCGGGCAGGTTCACTGGAAATGGGCCATCGATTTCTGCGCGCAGGCGCTGCGCAATATCACCATCGGACAGGGCGGCAAAATGGACGGGCTGGAAATGGATTCCGGCTTCCAGATCACCGTCTCCAGCGAACTGATGGCGATTCTCGCCGTGGCGCGCGACCTGAAAGACCTGCGCGAACGCATCGCAAAGATTGTGCTCGCCACCGACCGGAACGGGCGTCCGGTCACGACCGCCGATCTGGAAGTCGACGGCGCCATGACCGCGTGGATGCGCAATACGCTCGATCCGACCCTGATGCAGACCGTCGAGGGCCAGCCGGTCTTCGTGCACGCCGGGCCGTTCGCCAATATCGCCATCGGCCAGAGTTCCGTGCTCGCCGACCGGCTGGGTTCGCGGCTCGGCGATTACCTGGTCACGGAAAGCGGGTTCGGCGCCGACATCGGGTTCGAGAAGTTCTGGAATCTCAAGTGCCGCTACTCCGGACTCGCCCCCGACGCCGTCGTGCTCGTCGCCACCATCCGCGCGCTGAAGATGCACGGCGGCGGACCGAAGGTGAAACCCGGCCTGCCGCTCGACGACGTCTACAAAGAGGAGAACCTCGAACTGGTCGAACGCGGATGCCGGAACCTGGCCGCGCACATCGAGACCGTGAAACGGAGCGGCGTGCGGCCGGTCGTGTGCCTGAACGGATTCCACACCGACACCGCCGCGGAACGCGAGGTGGTGAGGAAGGTGGCCGAGGCGCACGACGCCTATTTCGCCGTCTCCGAACACTGGCTGCGCGGCGGCGAAGGGGCGCGCGAGCTGGCCGAGGCCGTCGAGGCCGCAGCGGAAGAGCCCGGCGACTTCCGCTTCCTGTACGAACTCGAGACCCCGCTGCGCGAGCGGATCGAGCTGATCGCGCGGGACATCTACGGCGCCGACGGCGTTACCTTCGAACCGCTCGCGGAGGAGAAACTGGCGCGGCTCGAAAACGACCCGGAAGCCCGGTCCATGGGAACCTGCATGGTCAAGACGCACCTGAGCCTCTCCCACGACCCCGAACTGAAGGGGCGGCCGGCGGGGTGGACGCTGCCCGTGCGCGATATCCTCACCTACCGGGGCGCGGGCTTCCTGGTGCCGGTGGCCGGAACGATCAAACTCCTGCCCGGAACCGGGTCCAATCCCGCCTACCGGCGGATCGATGTCGATCCCGACACGGGCAAAGTAGAGGGACTCTTCTGAAAAAAAGACAAAACATGCGCGCTGAAATGCGTGAGGGGGGTGGTCATGAAAGACTGGTTTGAACCCGGACGGTTCCTCAACGAGGTGCTGACGCCCAAGCAGGCGAGCGAAAATATTGAGGGCGACCTCGAAAAGTTCGCGGAAAAATACGCCATCACCATGGATCGCGACTGGGTGGCCTGCATCACCGACAACCCCCTCGGCATGCTGAGTTTCGAGGCCATGGAAACCCTCGACGCCGTTGAAGCGGACGTGAAGCCCGAGCGGGTGCTGGTGCACCTGAACACGTTCCACATCAAAGCGGACCTCGACCGCATTCTCGCCGAGATGAAGGAAAAAGGCGCGCGCTACATCCTGGCGGTCAGCGGCGACGGTTCCGAGCGCATGCACCGCCTGGAACCCGGGGAACTCGGCACGGGGGGCACGACGGTGACCTCGGTCGAACTCATGGAGTACATCCACCGCGAACATCCGGGTGATTTCGTCTGCGGCGTCGCGTTCAATCACTACGAGCCGCAGGACGCCGAGCGCGACAAACTCCGGCGCAAGCTCGAGGCCGGCGCGCAGTTCATCGTCACCCAGCCGGTGATCCGCCGCCACGAAAACGTGGACTGGCTCCGCAACGCCGGCGTTCCGGTAATCGTGGAATCCTTCATGTCCAAGCGGATCGATCTGGTCGCCGAGTGTGTCGGTTACGATCTTCCCCCGGAGGACCGGAACTACGATCCGATCGCCAACTTCGTCGCGCTGCGCGAGAACTACCCCGATTTCGGCGTCTACCTCGCCCTGCTCGGGATGAAGAAGCAGATCGTGCGCTTCGACGAGGCCCTGAGCACACAGCGCACGGTGGCGTGAGGAAAAGTACGTAGTAGCGCCGCAAGCCTGCCCCGCAGGCAAGGCGCGTGAAAATAACGGCCCTGGCCCTGCTTCGCAGGTCTGCGGGCCTACTACGAGCGTAAGAGAGAACACGGATGGGATCGCGCCTTCGGCGCTCCGAGTCCGAGTACGAGTACGAGTGCGAGTACGGATTACGTCCCCCCCCTCAACTCACCTTCATGCTCTTCATGTGAATCCCCTTCCCCCTCTCTCCCTCTCCTGATACACTCACGCTCCATGATCGCTTTTCTGGACGGCACGCTCTGCGACAAAGCCCCCACCCGCGCCGTGGTCGACGCGGGCGGGGTCGGCTACGAGGTGTTTATCCCGCTCGGCACGTACGATCGTCTTCCGCGGCTCGGCGAGCGCTGCCGCGTCCTGATACACGATCATGTGCGGGAAGACGCGCACCTGCTTTTCGGCTTCGGGACGGAAGAGGAAAAGGATCTCTTCGAGCGTCTGATCGGGGTCACCGGCCTGGGGCCGAAGCTCGCCATAAGCGTCCTGAGCGGCCTGCCGCCCCGCGAATTGAAGCGCGCGCTGGTGGAGGGTGACGCGAAACGTCTGGGCACCATCTCCGGCATCGGCAAGAAAACCGCCGAACGGATGGTGCTGGAACTGCGCGACAAGTTTACCGCCGGCGAAAAATTCGAAGCGGTGTCCGGTGAAGCCTCGGGGGGCGATACGCGCATGAGCGATGCCGCGCTCGCGCTGGTCTCGCTGGGCTACAAAGAGGACCAGGCGCGCAAAATGCTGCGCGCCGCGGAAAAGGACATTACCGAGCAGACCACCGTGGAGGAAATCGTCCGCCATGCCCTGGCGGGCTGAGACACGACCATGACCGAAGAACACGGCATCACCCCCTTCGAACAGCCGGACGCCGAACTGGATGTGCGGCTGCGGCCGCATACCTTCACCGACTTCGTAGGTCAGGGAAAGATTCGCGAACGGCTTGAACTGTTCGTGCAGGCCGCGCGCGAGCGCGGCGATGTCCTCGACCACGTATTGCTCTCAGGCCCGCCCGGACTCGGGAAGACCACGCTGGCCCACATCCTCGCCGATGCGATGGGGGTGGATCTGCGCGCCACCTCCGGCCCGGTGGTCGACAAGCCCGGCGATCTGGCCGGCCTGCTCACCAATCTCGAACGCGGCGACATCCTGTTCATCGACGAGATTCACCGTATGCAGAAGACGGTCGAGGAATACCTCTACTCGGCCATGGAGGACTTCGCGATCGACATCATGATCGACCAGGGCCCCAACTCGCGCTCGGTGCGGCTCAACCTCCCTCCGTTCACGCTCGTCGGCGCCACCACGCGCAGCGGCCTGCTCTCCGCCCCGCTGCGTTCCCGCTTCGGCCTGTCCAACCGGCTCGACTACTATCCGCGCGAGGAGCTGGCCGAGATCATCCGCCGCTCCGCGCGGCTGCTCGACGTGGAGATCGAGGAGGAAGGCGCGCTGGAGATCGCCGGCCGCGCGCGCGGAACGCCGCGCGTCGCCAACAACCTCCTGCGTCGCGTGCGCGACTATGCCCAGGTCAGGGCCGACAACCGCGTGACCCGCGAGACCGCCGACCGCGCGCTCGGGCTGCTCGACATCGACGAAAACGGCCTCGACGAAATGGACAAGAAGATTCTGACCACGGTCCTGGAGAAGTTCTCCGGCGGCCCCGTCGGTCTGGGATCGATCGCGGTCTCGGTCGGCGAGGAACAGGGCACGCTCGAAGAGGTCTACGAACCCTTCCTGATCCGCGAAGGCTACCTCAAGCGCACCCCCCAGGGCCGCGTCGCCACCGAGCACACCTGGCACCGATTCGGCCTCACCCCGCCCCCGCGGCAGGACGGGCTGCTGTAGCCCGGGCGTGACCTGTTTTCAAGAACAGATCAGGTTCACGGCGCTCTATATCTCTATAACCCTCAATAAACAAGTCTCTCCCGCCCCCAGCTCCAGGGGCAGCCCCTGCATCAGGTCAACGCCGGTATAGCTTTTGGCTTCCCGATTCTGCAGGGACACGGAGTAGCGCTCGGTTCTATCTATCGTATACCATTCCGGGAACTGATTGATGCGCGGATAATCGAGCGGCAAATGCATGAACTCCGCATGACGCGGTCGGTCAAACCTGAGGGTTCCCTTCCACGGCGCATCCGCCCTCAGCACAAACGTAACCTTGTTCCCCTCGCGAACCGCGCCCAGCTTAACATCCTCGCGCCAGGGGCGGATCGTTGCACCCTGCTGTTTCCACAGAGCCCACATAATGGCGGTTCGCGCATAATTCCCGTCGCCATGCCAGCCTTCGATGACGCCATCCGGTTTCTGCATATCCAGCATCCAATTGATGTTCGCATCGATCCACATCGGCACGCCTTCTGCATCCGGCTCACGATTGAACAGGTTAAGCGCCCCTTCCACCGAATCCGCAATCCCGTCGGCAATCAACCCCTGCCACTTATGCTTCCAGTAGTGCTCCTTCAGGCTGGACAGGGCGAAGCGGCACGCCTCACGGTATTTCCGGTCTCCATCCAAAAGATAGACGGTATAGAATCCATTGTAGTTGTAGCCCCAGTTATCGTGGATCGTCTGGTTGACAATCGATCCGTCACGCAGGTTAACCGCCTGGTACATCAGCCCGTGTTCGTTCACTCCGACCTTGAGAATATCATCCAGCATCCAGTGAATCGGCTGTTTGTATTGCGTTGCCTTCTCCTTCCGAAGGAAATGGCAGGCCGCGTAGACTTCGGTCAGCCCGGAGATCAGTTCACAGTTGTGGTCACGCAGATGCAGCAGTTCGGCATCACGGGTCGGATGCCGATCTCCCAACAGGTAGTAATCGGCGATTCGGCACGCCATATCGAGATACGTGCTGTTGTTATAGCGGAAGCAGAGGCGACTGAGCACCTGCATCATCTCTCCGTTGACCTCGATGTTGCCGGACGGGATATTTCCGTAAGGCGTCTCGTATTCAGCCTGCCGGAGGATGCTGTCGATGATGCCCTTCATGCGTTCGGACCATGGAGAATCGCCCAGCCATTCGGTAATCGGCATCAGGCCGTCTTTTACATACTCTGATCCTGCAAAGATCAGGGCGGACAGAGGGGTCTCTTTGTTGCGGTAATCCTGTTTCCGGAAATCATAATCCGCGGGCAGACCTCCTCTGAGGGTGGCCACCTTTTCTTCCGTTCTGAGGATGTCCAGCATCCTCCCTTTGTACAGTTCCTGATCGGTCAGGGCGGCGGTCAGCACCATGAAGGGATAGTTATCGGCGGCAGAGTCCTGGCCGTTCCACAGGTATTTATCGTGGCGCAGATTGCGCGGAACCAGGCCGGTCTTCGGGTCGCAGTGAGCGGCCCAGCCGTCGACGAACTTGCGGCATCGCCGCAGGGCTTCCGATGCCTGGAGTCCATGAATGAGCGCACGCCGTTCGACGGCGAGCGATTGGTCCTGCAGTTCCTGAGCCCAGCGATCGAGGCCTGATGGAGGCGGCTCGCAGAGCTGCATGAACTTTGACGCCGCATCGGGCAATGCTTCGTTCGGGGCGGTGCGGGAGGACGTCAGACGAAGCGCCGCCAGAAAGGCCGGAGCGTCGTTCCCGTTCGCCGCCCGCAACTCAACCAGCCATTCCTCTTTCCCTTTCGGCGGGTCCAGCTCCACCCGTTGCCAGCGAAACCCGTCATACCCTCCCGCTCTGACCCGCTGTTCCGTATCGCCGGCCTTGAGTATAGCGACACGCTGATCGTTTTTCGCGCCCCACAATAAATCCAGAACGGCATCCTCTTTCGGGGCCGCGGCGACCTTCACATAGAGCGGCGCATCTCCGAGGAAATGATACGTTCGTCCGTGATACTGTTTTGAGTTCTCGGGGTCGAAACGGATCCAGGCCGCGGGATCTGACAGGGCGGCAGCACCGCTCATCGCGACCATAAGCGCAGCCAGACCGGCTATTCTCACCTCTCGTCCCCTGCTCATCAGCTCCCTCCCATTTTTCACGATCATTTCGTTATTCCTGCCATCCCGCGCGGATCTTCTATTCGTGTACGACCTACGCGCCCCCTCATGTAAACAGGGCTCAGCCAACCCCGGATTCAGTTCGCCGAACCGGCGGCCTGCCGCTTTATATACGTCAACCACTCGTCCTCGGTCCTGAAATCGAGCCCGTGGCTCCAGGCAGCGCCAGCCCTATACGTAAAGGTGTCGCCATCCCGGATCGGCTGCAGGAGCAGAGCATGGCCGTCGGCCCGCTTGAACTCGGCACGGTTCGGCAGGACCGCGCCGCAGAAGATGCGGCCTTTGCCCCGGGTTTCCGGGCCGGCGTAGCTGATCCAGTTCTCGCCATGTTCAAGCCGACCCTGATCATCGCGCAGGACAATGCCGACGGCCGCGGTAATGGAGTCGGCGCCTTCCACTCTGAAGGTACTCTGTGCGGTGAAGAGGTTGCGTCCTGCCTGCATGGAGAGGCGCTTGATTTCGGTCACGGTGGCCCGGCCGATGGTTTTGGGCGCATAGTGCAGTTCGAATGCAATTTCATCGCCGCTGCCCTGCAGCACCTTGTACGAGGCAAAGTGATCGCCGGGAACGAGGGTGTCTTCGACCCAGTAGCCCAGTCCGCCGCAGCCCAGCGTTTTACCGACCTTGTAGAAGTCGAGTCCTTCGCCGAGATCCCGGTGATAGTCGCCGTGTTTATACCACTTGTTGATGATGGGGTAGCGGACCCTCTTCGCCCAGACATCGATGCCGCTCCCGCAGCGTTCCCCGGGGCTGTTCCACAGCGCCGGACCGTACATGCGGAAGGCGATGCGATCGTTCTCCCATGCAAAATCATCCATGCGCTCGGGCACGAAGCGGGCAAAACAGGGCGAGGCCGACGGGTCCTCGAGCAGGCGAAAGACCTGTGAGCCCGCGGCGAGGAAGGCGCCGACGCCGTACACTTCGGTTTGCTGGGCGGTGAGGCCACCCGTCGGTGCGGCGCCGATGGGCTGCACAAAACCCAGCCTGCCGCCGGGCTGGACGGCCTTGACCAGCGCCTTCCAGCCTTTTTCGACCGTGGGCAGGTACGTCTCCCGGTCGAGATACCCGTGGTTGATGCCCCATGCCAGGCCATAGACAAAGAAGCCGGTGCCGCTGGTTTCGGGGTCGGTATATTCATCCGGATCGCCGAGGTTGGTGCGCCAGTAGCCGTCGGGTTGCTGGATGCGCTTGAGTGACGCGGCCATGTCCGTGAAAATACGCTCGTACTTGGGGCGTGTGGGCCAGTCTTCGGGCAGGTCGCTGAGGACGTTTACCAGCCCCCCGAATACCCAGCCATTCCCACGGCTCCAGAAAACCTTTCTGCCGTTTTCCGATTGGTGTGCGGGATACAGGTAATTCCGATCGCGAAAGTAGAGCGAGGCCTCCTCGTCGTACAGCATATCGGTCGTCCACGCGTATTCCTGATCCATGAACCTGAGGTACTTCTCATCCCCCGTAATGGCGTGCAGCTTGACCCATACCGCAGGTGACATGAAGAGTGCATCGGACCACCACCAGCGATGGCGGTCGAGTTCGGGCGGATGGGCGATGATTTCATCGAATTGCGAACGGGTCGGTTCAAGCATGGCGGGATCCCGGTGTATCCTGTAGAGCTCCAGATACATCTGGGCGACCGTGTGGTCATCGGCGTGATACGTCCGGGGCAGAAGACTCCAGCTGTGCTCCTCGCCGATATCCCGCAGTGCCGCGAAGTAGTGGTACGTATCGGCAATGCGCGCCCATTCGAGCATGCCCACATAGAGAGCGCCGTTCATCCAGCGCAGGGGATGATGTCTCCCGTTCTCCGGCTGCAGCTGCCAGTCGGCCACTTTCTTCAGCACGGCCTTCACGGCGGCGGGTTCCATAATATCCCGTTCGTCCGCCGCATCCGCGGCATGGCTGGCTGCGCTGAGTACGCCGATCGCACCGGCACAGACGATGATTATCCGTTTCCTCATCTCATTGCTCCTCTGTTGTTGTGGCTTTCGTCTGCATAAATGCGGCTTTCTCCACCTCGGCCTGTTTAAGCTGGTGGGTTTTCACCGGGAGCCATAGCGATACGATCGGCAGGTAGGTGATTACCATCAGGGCGACGATCATGGCCGCAAAGAAGGGAAGGATGGTACGGGTCACCCTGGCGATCGTGGTTTGTCCGACTCCGCAGCCGATAAAGAGGCAGGTGCCGACCGGGGGGGTACAGAGGCCGATGCAGAGGTTGGCGATCAGGACGATCCCGAAGTGGACCGGGTGCATGCCGAGCGCGGTGACGACCGGCAGGAATATCGGGGTGAAGATCAGGATGGCCGGCGTCATATCCATAAACGTGCCGACAAAGAGCAGCAGAAGGTTGATAGTCAGCAAAATCACCACGGGGTTGTCGGAGAGCCCCAGCAGGGCGGCGCTGACGGTTTGCGGGATATTGGCCATGGTCATGATCCAGCTCATCCCCGAGCTGGCGCCGATAAGGAGCATCACCACGGCGGTGGTTACGCCGGTCCTGCTCAGCAGAGCGGGCAGCTCTTTCAGGGGGATCTCGCGGTAGAGGCCTACGGAGAGGAGCAGGGCGTAGACCACGGCAATGGCAGCGGCCTCGGTGGCGGTGAAGATGCCGCCGAGAATGCCGCCGATCACGATCACGATCAGAAAAAGGCTCAGGAAGGCTCGCTTGAAGCTCACCAGAATCTCCCGCAACGAGGCTCGCGGCTCGCGGCGGTACTTCTTTTGGAAGGCGAAGCCGCCGCATACCAGCATGATGAAGAGTCCCGTCAGAATGCCGGGCAGCACGCCGGCCATGAACATCGCAGCAATGGAGACGGACCCGGCGGCGACCGAATAGACGATCATGACATTGCTGGGGGGGATAAGCAGCCCGGTGGTTGCGGCAGTGGTGGTGACCGAGACGTTGAACTCGCGGCTGTAGCCCTTGCGGTTCATCTCCGGGATCATGAATCCGCCGACCGAGGAGACCGCCGCGGCGGCCGACCCCGAGATCGAGCCGAAAAGCATACAGGTGAGCGTGTTGACATACGCCAGGCCGCCGGGCAGAAACCCGACCAGCGCCCCGGCGAAATCGATCAATCGTCGCGCCATTCCGCCGCGGCCCATCAGATGGCCGGAGAGAATGAAAAAGGGGATGGCCAGCAGCGCAAAGCTGTTGATCCCGTTGGCCATCCTGCCGGCCAGCACAAGGGTGGGATCCATGCCCGCGGCGACAATCGCAAAGAACGAGGCCAGCGCGATCGAAACCGCGATCGGCACGTGCATGACGAGCAGGAGCAGAAAAACGGTGACGAGCACAAGTGCGACCATGCCCATCAGGCCACCTCCTCCGGGGCGTTCGCGTCATGCGGTCGGGCGGCAAGGGTTTCCGCCAGGTTTTCGAGGGTGTAGAGCACCATGAACACGCCGGCGATGGGCAGGGCCAGGTAGACGTAGCCCATCTTCCAGCCGAGGGCGGGGGTCATCTGTTCCATGTTCAGGGCATCGATGACAAAACGACTCCCGCCGTACAGAAAAATGGCGCCGGCGAAAAAGAGGGTTATCAGATGCGCCGCCACGCCCATCACTTTGTGCATATCGGGATGGAGTTTATGGATGAAGAAGTCGACCCCCAGGTGCGCCTTTGTGCCGAAAGCGACCGCGCTCCCCAGCAGGGCGACCCATACGAGAAGGAAACGCGCCAGTTCTTCGGTCCACTTGGCCTGTTCGCCCATGATGTAGCGCGTGAAGACCCCCCAGACTACATCCAGCACCAGCAAACCGACGGCGACAATGAGCACGGCGTTAAGTGCGGCCGTCATGGTTCTTTTCAGAGTTATAAGCGTCGTCCGCATTAATGCACCTCCGGAATCCGGTCGAGCAGTTCGCGCACTTCCGGATTTTCAACCTGTCGGAGCATGGGCTGGACCCTGGCGGCAAAGACGGCCGTATCTACCGTATAGATGTTCACCCCCTCCTCCCGGGCCTTTTTCAGGGCGGCAACGGTCTCCTTCTTCCATAGCGCGCGCTGAAATTCGGAGGACGCATCGGCGGCCTGCTGCACCCATTCCCGCTGCTGAGGGGTAAGTTTGTCCCGGGCCCGGGTGCTCATCATGAGAATGTCCGGGATGCGGGTGTGTCCATTTAGCGAGAAGTGTTTGCAGACCTCGTAGTGCCTGTTCGAAATGAAGCTGGGCGGATTATTCTCGGCGCCGTCGACCGTGCCCTGCGCCAGCGCGGAATAAAGCTCGCCCCAGGCAATGGGGGTGGGCGCCCCGCCCAGGGCTTTGACCATATCGATCGCGGTTTCGCTGTTCATGACACGGATCTTGAGCCCTTCCAGATCCTCGGGCGTACGAATCGGACTCCCCCGGCTGTAGAAGTTGCGGCTGCCGGCGTCGTAATAGCAGAGTCCGTAGAGGAATCGGGTCTCGCCTTTCCTGAGCAGGGCTCTGCCGATGTCGCCGTTTAACACCTTCCAGTAGTGATCCGCGTCGCGGAAGATATAGGGCAGGCCGAAGACCGCCATCGCCGGAATGAAGTTTTCCATGGCCGCGGCGGAGGTTTTGGTCATGGCGAGCGATCCGTTCTGCAGCATCTCAATGCATTGCGTTTCGGAGCCGAGCACGGAGCCGGGATAAATATCGACGGTCATGCGGCCGTCGGAGATCTCTTCCAGATGAGTCTTCATGTATTCCATCGCTTGATGCACCGGGTGTTCGGTGCTGAGGCAGTGAGCCAGTTTCAGGACCGTCTGCGTCCGGCCCTGCGCTCCACCGCCCGAGAGTTTCCCGCGCAACACGAAGGAGAACATCACCGACGCGAGCAGGGCGCCGAGGAGGAAGCCTCCGGTAAACAGGGATGCCGATTTATTCATAGCGCCTTCCTTGTTCATCGTGATCGGATGCGTTTGCGATAGGCTGACGGGCCTTCCCCCATTACGCTTGAGAAGAAACGACTGAGAAGCGGTGCGCTGGCGAAGCCGCACTCCTCGGCAAGCTGCTCAAGCGTCCAATGTGACTGACGGAGCAGTTTCGCAATATGCTCTCCGCGGAGCCGGCGGTGGTACCTGCCCATCGTCTGGTTCGTATACTTCTTAAAACGCCGTTCCAGTCCGCGCCGGTACAGGCCGCCGGCCTCGGCAATGTCGGCTACCCGGAGCGGTCGGTGTGCATGGTCCTGCATGAATTTGAGCGCCTTGACGACCGCCGGATCGTCTATGGCGAAGATGTCCGAAGACTGGCGCACCACCATCTCGTTCACCCGCCCGACGATCTGTGTAACGCCGGGGGCTTCCCCCCGCATCATGCGGTCCAGCACTGCCGCCGCTTCGTAGCCCGCTTCGTGCTGGTGGAGAGAGACGCTTGAAAGGGGCGGGTTGCTCAGACCGCACACCACGGGATCGTTGTCGACACCGACCACGGCGCAGTCGTCAGGCACATGAACTCCCGCCAGATCGCAGAGCTGGACCAGCCAGCGGCCCGCATCGTCGTTGGCCGCCATCAACCCGACCGGTTTCGGCAGCGTTCGGAGCCAGTTGCAGACGCGCTCGATGGTCTCCTCGTCTTCCATCTCCTCCAGCGTCACGCAGTCGGCCATACAGGTGTCGAGCGTGAAACCGGAACGTTCTACCTCGCGCCGGAACGCCTTCCGGCGATTGGCCGCCCACATCGTGCTGCGCTGCCCGAAAAACGCGAAATTCGAGAACCCGCGCTGAATGAAATGGCGCGCCACCCGTTCGCAGATGGCCGCGTCATCGGCGCACTCAAAGACCTGCCCCTTCCGGAACGGGCCCAGGTGTGCGAAGATGATGACCGGGACTCCGTGCTGCTCAAAGGTTTCCGCATCCGCGATGTTCCGGGCGAGGATGCCATCGAAGTCTCCGACATCGGAAAGGGCCTTGAGCCCCAGGAACCCTACCGGATGCCAGTGAATCTCCCAGTGTCCGAAATGGCGGGAGTAGTCCGAAATTCCGGCCAGCAGAGCCCGTCCCGATTCTCGCGCGGATTCGATGACAATCAGTATGCGGGGCTTCCTTCCCATGGCTTTCGTCTTCCCTCGCCGGAGCTAGACCGGGTCGTTTTCGCCCTTCACGTAACCGAAGTTGGCAAGGATGCCGCCGTCGACGTAGAGCACGTGGCCGTTGACAAAATTGCTGGCCCCGGAGGCCAGGAAGAGGGCGGCATTCCCCACATCTTCAGGCTCGCCCCAGCGTCCCGCCGGAGTGCGCGTCATGACGAGGTCGTTGAACGGGTGGCCGCCTTCGCGAATGGGCGCGGTCTGCGCCGTAGCGATGTAGCCCGGACCGAGGCCGTTGACCTGGATGTTGTGCCGGGCCCATTCACAGCACATATTGGCGGTCAGCAGCTTGAGCCCGCCCTTGGCGGATGCGTAGGCGGATACCGAATTGCGGCCATATACACTCATCATTGAGCACATGTTGATGATCTTGCCGCCGCCCTTTTCGATCATGCCCGGTACTGCTCGCCTGCTCACTATAAAGGGCGCCACCAGGTCGACATCGATCACCTGTCTGTATTCCGCAACCGGCATATCGAGAATCGGAATGCGCTTAATGATGCCCGCGTTATTGACCAGAATATCGACGGGGCCGACTTCCTTTTCGATGCGCGACAGCCCGGCATCCACATCCGCCTCATCGGTTACATCGAAGACGAGCGTATAGGCATCGATGCCGTTGACGGCATATTGTTTCCCGGCTGAATCCAGTTTCGCTTCGTCGAGATCATTGACGCAGATCTTCGCGCCCGCCTTTCCCAGCGCCGTCCCGATCGCCATGCCGATGCCATGCGTTCCGCCCGTTACCAGTGCAACCCTGCCATTAAGATCAAATAATTGCTCTATCACACGCTCATCTCTCTTGTTTCTGAATGCTCCCCTTCGTCGTTTGCCGGTCGACCATGGGTCGACGGGAACGGGGACGCGGCCTGCCTATCTCAATTCCTCGATCGCGATGGAGTCCATATCATCGAATCGCTGGTTTTCGCCGCCCATGGCCCAGCAGAAGGCATAAGCCCGGGTTCCGCAGCCGGAGTGGATCGACCACATGGGTGAGAGGACCGCCTGTTCGTTCGAAACCGCCATGTGGCGTGTTTCGTCGCCGGGGCCCATGAAATGAAATACCGTGGATTCTTCGTCCAGCCCGAAGTACATGTAGATCTCCGTGCGGCGCTCGTGCGTGTGGCAGGGCATCGTATTCCAGACGCTGCCCGGCTCGAGGACGGTAAAGCCCATCGTGAGCTGGCAGCTCCGGATGCCGTTCTCGTGGATGTACTGGTTGATCGTGCGTCTGTTCGAGTCCTCCGCCGTTCCCAGCTCAATCTTGTTCGCATCGGCATTCCGGGCCAGGGCGGTCGGATACGCCGTGTGGGCCGGGTAGCTCACCAGGTGGAACCGCGCCGGCTGACCGGCATCTTCGCTGGCGAACCATACCTCTTTTGAGCCGCGGCCTATGTAAAGAACGTCGAGGTGCTCCACGACATAATCCGTGCCGTCCACACTCACGATTCCATGGCCGCCGATGTTGAGTACACCCGCCTCGCGCCGTTCGCAGAAGAAATCTGCGGCCAATTCCCGGTCCGCTTCCAGCGCAAGCGGGGTGTCCGTGGGGACCGCGGCGCCGATGATGGCGCGTTCCACTTCGCAGTAGAGGAGGTTCAGTGCGCCATCCTCAAACAGATCGACCAGGAACGCCTCACGCAGTTCCGCCGAGGTCATCCGCCTGTACTCACCTTTACCTACCGTATAGCGTACCTTCATCAGGGCTCCTTCTTCTGATCGAATTTATTCATAACTCATCTCACTATAACCACATCATCCGAGAGCACTCCATACGACTTATGGTATTAAATATTATCATATTGCGACATGCCAGCCCGCCGGGATCAAACGGAAGAAGAAGGTGCAATGAAGCGTGGAAGAGCCGGGGCCGCGTCACCACCGAACACACCGGGCGACGGTTCGGACTCAAGCCCCCCCGCGCGTCAGGACGGGCTGCTGTAGCCCGTCCGTGACCTGTTTTTAAGGAACTGCTGGAATCTCAGCGGCTGGAATGGTCCGCAGGATATCAGCGGTGGTCCCGGAAAACGGAGCCAGTGAGGGGCGGATAGACAGCATCGGGTTCTCCCGGTAAAAAGGAGACCGAAAGGAGAACCGATGAAGAAGCCGAGACGAAATCACAGCGCGCAGTTCAAGGCGCGTATCGCGATGGAGGCGTTGCGCGGCATCAAGACCGTGGCGGAGATCGCGGCGGAAAACAACGTGCATCCGACCATGGTGACTCGATGGAAGACGGAGCTCACAGAGGGCGCAGCCGATCTCTTTGAGCGCAAGAACGCGCCGGACCTAGAAAAGCGCGGGCTGGAAAAGAACTGCGAGCGGCTGGAGCGAAAAGTAGGTCAGCTGGTGATTGAGAAGGAGTGGATGGAAAAAAATGCGTCGAGTTGGGGATCGATCCGTGAGGAAGGCTCTGGTGGATCCTTCTGATGCTCAACTCTCGCTGCGGCGCCAATGTGCTCTGCTGGGCGTCAACCGGAACCGGTTGACGCCGCCGGAGCCCAGGGCGACGATCACGGACTTACGGATTATGAGGATGCTCGACGAACTTCATCTGCGTTTCCCGACGTTCGGGACGCGGGGGCTGCGCCGATTACTCAAGCGCGAACAGGGGCTGAACGTGGGGCGAAAGCGGCTTCGCCGGCTGATGAGGCTCGCGCATATCTCGGCTCTCCGCCCGCGGCCGCGGACCAGCGCACCGGGCAAGGGGCATCGCATCTATCCGTATTTGCTGCGTGGAGTGGATGTTACGCGGCCGAATCAGGTCTGGTGCGCCGATATCACCTATATCCCGATGCCGCGAGGGTATTGCTACCTGGTGGCCGTCATGGACTGGTACAGCCGGAAAGTGCTCGGGTGGGAACTGAGCACCACGATGGATACCGCGTTCTGCCTGCGGGCCTTTCGATCGGCGGTGGCCACGGCCGGGCGGGCGCCGGAGATCATGAATACCGATCAAGGCTCGCAGTTCACGTCGACGGATTGGATCAGGGAGATGAAACAGCACGAGGGCTTAAAAATCAGCATGGATGGGACGGGCCGCTGGGTGGACAATGTGTTCATCGAGCGGCTGTGGTGGAGTCTGAAATATGAAGACGTTTACCTGAAAAGCTATGAAACGCCCCGGGAAACCGGGCGCGGCGCGGGGGCGTGGCTGGAGCGCTACAATGCCGAACGTCCGCACTCATCGATCGGGGATCGAACGCCCGATGAGGCGTACTTCGGGATGGAGACGGAGTCAAAATGCAGAGCGGCATGAAGAGGCGAGTTGCCCACAGCCATGCGACCGTCTCCGACGAGTTCAATGACCCATTCTCGACGGTCGCAGACTATGGACAACTCGCCGGAGTTGTGGCAGAACACTCGCAGGAAGCGGGAGCCCTGATGCTGACTTAAAGTTCGAAAACACTGGCTCCGCTATCGGGACCACCGCTTATTGTTTCATTGCTGTGCTCGTAGTCCATCCCGAAGCTTTTCCGCGATCCGAGCCCGCAGGCTCTTCGGGGCGAGCACTTTCACGTCGGGCATCCAGGACAGGACCCAGCGTACCAGTTCCTTGCGTCCTGTCGTCTCCAGCCGCATCTCGACACGGCCGTCCCGGCGCGTTCGGAACTCCTGGGTGGGGTGCCACTGCCGTTCGGTGATGTACACGGCCAGTTTCGGCTCGAACAGCAGCCGGACCCTGATCGGCTCCTCGCCGCCCACGATGCCGAACGCCTGCCGGGCGTATGCCTCGGGGCTGAACTCGGCCGCCCGTGCGCAGCGACAATTACACTTCCCCAGTGACGACAATTAGACTTCCCCACTAACCGGGGGTGCTGGAGGCTCTCTTTTTGGAAAGAAAGGAGGGCCGATGGTCACCCCGGACCGGAAAGTGAGGAAGCTGATGGAAGAATACGAAAGGACAGGGAACGTGTCCAAGGCTGCGTTGCGGGCCGATCTGGACCGTAAGACGGCGCAGAAGTACCTGAGGTGCGGGAAACTGCCCTCAGAGATGCCGGTTGAGCGCAGGTGGCGTACCCGGGAGGACCCGTTCGCGGAGGACTGGGAAGAGTGCCGACTGATGTTCGAGGGCTGCCCGGAGCTGGAGGCCAAGACGGTGTTCGAGTGGCTGTGCCGGGAGCGGGCGGGTAAGTATCAGGAGGGTCAACTGCGGACGTTTCAGCGGCGGGTACGTGAATGGCGAGCGCTTTCGGGGCCCGAGCAGGAGGTGTACTTCGCGCAGGAGCACCGGCCGGGCGTGCGGATGTCCACAGACTTCACGCACATGGACCGGCTGGGGATCACGATCGCCGGGGAACCGTTCGACCACCAGTTGTGTCACAACGTGCTGACCTACTCGAACTGGGAATGGGCCAGCATCTGCCATAGCGAAAGCCTGGTGGCGCTGCGTACGGGGATTCAGAACGCGCTGACGCGGCTGGGCCGTGTGCCGGCGGAGCACTGGATGGATCATTCGAGCGCAGCGACCCACCGGCCGGCGGAGGCCAGCGGAGAACCGCGGGCGTACAACCGCGCCTACCTGGAGCTGATGGATCACTTCGAGATGGTTCCCCGTCTGATCCAAGTGGACAGTCCCCATGAGAACGGGGATGTGGAGTCGCTGAACGGCGCCCTGAAGCGTCGGATCGAGCAATAGTGAAACGGGGTCTGACCCCCGTAAGCGGTTCAAATAGAATGAGTAATCGTGTGTTGAAATCGCTTGTTTGGTCTTAGGGGATCAATTACGGCCCTAAAAACGAAGTTCTATAGTGAAACGGGGTCTGACCCCCGTAAGCGGTTCAAATAGAATGAGTAATCGTGTGTTGAAATCGCTTGTTTGGTCTTAGGGGATCAATTACGGCCCTAAAAACGAAGTTCTAAGCGCGGGCGCGTTGACGACAAGGGGGGGCAGGTGGCAAGGTTACGCCATGGTCCGCCCCCACCGCTTCTACCTTCCCGGTCACACCTGGCACCTGACGCACCGGTGTCACAAGCGCGAATTTCTGTTTCGTTTCGCGAGAGACCGACGGCGTTGGATGCACTGGTTGTTTGAGGCGAAAAAACGATATGGGCTTCAGGTGCTCAATTACGTGGTGACGTCAAATCACATCCATCTTCTGGTACACGGTTCCGGCAACCGGATGGCCATTCCCCGCGCGATGCAGCTTATGGCGGGCCGTGTGGCGCAGGAATATAACGCGCGTAAGCATCGCCAGGGAGCATTCTGGGAAGACCGCTATCACGCGACGGCCGTGGAAAATGGCACCCACTTGAGGCGCTGTATGACCTATATCGACCTGAATATGGTTCGGGCCGGAGTGGTCAGGCATCCCTCGGAATGGTCCTTTGGCGGGTACCATGAGCTTGAGCGCAGACCGAAGAGATACGGGCGAATTGACCGAAGCCTGCTGGTGCAACTGGCGGGGTTATCTAATCAAGAGGAACTGAGCGCCTGGCGAAGGGAGCGTGTGGATGCGGCAATCCGCGAACGAGGTTCGTTGCTGAGCCGTGAGTATTATTGGAGCGAAAAACTGGCGCTCGGAAGCCCTGCGTACATTGCGCGGGTAAAACGGGAGTTCGGGATCGATGTGGACGCCTGTCGTATAGAAGAGGCCGAGGAATGTGCGACGCTTCGTGAGGCGCGAGGAGCTTACGACATCTTTTCCGACGATGGAATTGAGGCCCTAAGCGCAGGAAACCGATTGAGGTGGGATGTAAGTCCTTCACAATGAAGATGTAGCGGGGGTCAGACCCGCAGAAGATTGAGGCCCTAAGCGCAGGAAACCGATTGAGGTGGGATGTAAGTCCTTCACAATGAAGATGTAGCGGGGGTCAGACCCGCAGAAGATTTTCCGACGATGGAATTGAGGCCCTAAGCGCAGGAAACCGATTGAGGTGGGATGTAAGTCCTTCACAATGAAGATGTAGCGGGGGTCAGACCCGCAGAAGATTGCTAAGCGCAGGAAACCGATTGAGGTGGGATGTAAGTCCTTCACAATGAAGATGTAGCGGGGGTCAGACCCGCAGAAGAACGACCGAGCTTTACGAGACTCCGAATATCGAGCGCCTCGCCGATCGCGGGATGGTCTTCACCGACGCCTACGCGGCCAGCCCGTTGTGCTCGCCGACGCGGGCCAGCATTCTCACCGGGCAGACCCCGGCAAGGCATGGCATCACCGCGCCGACCGCGCACACCAAGCAGGAGGTGCCCGCGCTGCGTCCCGCAGTTCAGGCGAGCGCCCCGCCGGGCAAAAAGGCTCTTGGCATCCAATCGGCGGGCCCGCTCGACACCCGCCTGCCCACCCTTGGCAAGCTGCTGCGCGACAGCGGCTGGGCGACCGGCCATTTCGGCAAGTGGCATCTGGGGCACCCCCCGTTCGCGCCGATGGACCACGGCTTCGAGATCGATATCCCGCGGCACCCCGGCCCCGGTCCGGGCGGCAGCTTTCTCGCCCCGTGGCGATACGCGCATTACGACAGCGGCAGCCCCGGCGAGCACATCGAAGACCGGATGGCCTCCGAGGCGGCGGCTTGGCTTCGCGAACAGAGCGCGGCCGAGCGGCCGTTCTACCTGCAGTTCTGGCAGTTCTCGGTGCATGCCCCGTTCGACGCCAAGCCTGAGCTGAAGGAAAAGTATGCCGGGCGCGTCGATCCGGACGAAGATATCGACAGCGGCCAGGATTCGCCCACCTACGCGGCGATGGTCGAGACCCTCGACGATGCCGTCGGAACCCTTCTGGATACCCTCGACGAAACGGGCGAGGCGGAGCATACGATCATCGTGTTTTTCTCCGATAACGGCGGCAACGAATACAACATGATCTTCGAGCGGGATGAGAACGGCGAAGGCTTCCTCGCCCGCCCGACCGACAACCGGCCGCTGCGCGGGGGCAAGGCCACCATCTTCGAAGGCGGCATCCGGGTGCCGGCCATCGTGGTCTGGCCCGGGGTGGTCGAGCCGGGCAGTCGGACCGACGCGCGAATCCAAAGCACCGACCTCTATCCGAGCTTCCTCAACGCCCTCGGGGTGGATTTGCCGGAGGGCCATCCCGTAGACGGCATCGACATCCGGCCCGCGCTGGAAGGCGGCGAGCTGGAGCGGCCCGGCGGCATGATCACCTATTTCCCCCACGATCCGGGGGTGCCCGAGTGGATGCCGCCCTCGGTGGCGGTGCATCACGGCGATTGGAAATTGATCCGCGTCTTCCACGACGGGGAGGCCGGCGCCCACCGCTACCTGCTCTACAACCTCGCCGAAGACATCGGGGAGACCGAAAACCTGGCCGCAGAGCATCCCGAAAAAGTGGCGGAACTGGATGCCCTGATCACCGCCCACCTGCGCGAAACCGGAGCGGTCGTGCCCCCGCCCAATCCGCGCTTCAATCCGGCCGCCTACCGTCCGGAAGAATTCGGGGTCCAAAAGCAGGACGTGCCGAGGCTGGCCTCCTTCACCATGACCGCCGCCGATCGCGCCGAGGCCGAGACCCTCTTCGCGGCGGCCTATGCCGGGCAACCGACGAATGCAAACCCCGCTGTGGCCCCGGTCGAGATCGAGGGCTGGCGCACGCCGCGACCGGTCAAACTGTCGCTGGACGATGGCGGTGCGCTCGCGCTCGAATCGCTGGGCGGGGATCCCTGGGTGATGACCCGCTTCGAACCGATCTCAGGCGAGGGACTCACCCTTCGGTTCTCGATCCGCTCGGAAAACCTCGGTGGCGTTCTCGTCTTCTCCGCCGGGCCGCAGGAAGTGTTCCGGGCGGGCAGCTTCGAGGCCGTCCGTTTGGATGCTGCCGGGAAGTGGGAGACCTTCGAGGTGCCGCTGGACGCCGGTCCGATCGGATCGCTGCGGATCGATCCTCCGGGTGCGATGGGCGCAAGCGCCCTCCGCAACATCGAGCTGATCGACGGCGACGGGAACGTCCTCCGTTCCTGGTTCTCGGACCGGAACATTTGATCCAATCGTTGCCCTGCTTTAAGCTTGGAATGGCAGAGAGCCCAAACACCGAAGGAACGATGGCAGTGCTGCGATAGCGCCCGGAGCTATTGGAAAAACTGGATCGAATGCGACGGATGGAATCGGAGGAATCGGAGACCGATCGAGGCGCGAAAAGTAGGGCGCAGGTGCGGGCGCGGTCGAGCCGCAGGGGAGCGGGGAGTGTCCCAAAAATTTTTTCATTTTTCTGGTTGACTTCGAATGGTTCTGGTCCATGATTACGGTAGTTTCAATCGTCAATCTAATCTACAACCCTGGACAAAATCATGAAAAAGACATCCAAGCTCTCTCTCTCTCTCGCTCTGGCGTCGCTCCTCGCCTCCTCCGCATCGGGCAATCTGGTCTTTGAGGACACCTTCGACGCCACGGCTGTAAACTCAGCCGGATTCAATAACGATATAGCCGCGCGCCAGGCCAATACGACCCTCACGAACGCTCCCTACGCCTATACCGCGGCGGGCGGCGCGGCAATCTCGCTCGACGGTTCGAATGTTGTGATCGACGGAGCAGGTTCGTTTACACCCGACACTTCGGAAACGCTTGCCGGTGATCTCGGGGCGGAGCTTGTCGGCGAAATCTACACCATTTCGTTTGAACTCAGCAATACCTCTGGTCCAAGCGGGGACTGGATCGGATTTGGGTTCGGGGACGTGGCTGTTGGTGCCGCCAACGCAAATGTCGGCGCCGGCTTGCTCATCCGAAGAAATGGGGCGAAATCGTTTTATTTTGCGGACGGTTCGGGCACCAATTTCAGTTCGACGGTGAGCGGAGTGAACACATGGGAAATTACGGTCGACGAAACCGGAGCGAATCCCACCGTGCAGTTCTTCCAGAACGGCAGCGCTCTGAACGCTACTCCAACCACGATTTTGTCGAACCTCACGGGCACCGACCGCACTTTCCAGTTCAATTCGCTTAGCAATACCACTGGCACCTTCGACAATCTCCGAATCGAAGTCATCCCGGAGCCGGCGACGGTGGGGCTTTTTGTGGGTGCGGCTGCGCTCCTTTGCGTCTTTCGCCGTCGCGCGCGGGCGTAAGTAACGCGCCCGGAGTCGGCCCGCTTGGGCGAAGCCCAGCTCGGGGCGCGATGGGCGAACGCGAAGCGTTCGTCCATCGAATGACGATATAGCGCACAAACGAATCGTAAGTCCGAACACACCCTGCAAATGAGTCCGAAAAAACCCTCGAAAATCTGGCAATCGCACCGGTTTGTGACATGCACGAAACTGCTCGCGTGTGTCGTCGCAGGACTACTGCCGATCGGCGAGTCTCTCTGCGTCGCGCAGGAGCCAAAAACCCATGTGCAGGACGTCTTCTTTAGTCCGACTGTCCTGTCCCATCATGTTCACGGCGAGCCGGCCATCTGGTTCGATGACGGCACTTATTATATGATGTACGATTACATCGGCTGGAATCCCAAAGCACATGCAAATGTCAAGAAGCAGGGACTAGGCTTGGCGACATCCAAAGACGGCGTTTACTGGCGCGACCACGGCATCGACTTCCCGAACGACGAGGATGTCTACTGGACAGGTTGCGCTGCTGTGACCCGGTATCAGCCTGACGGCCCCTGGGTGATGCAATATTCTTTTACCGATGTACCAAAATACCCCGGCTTCCGCATGCGCTTTGCCGTGTCCGAGGATTCGCGCACTTGGGAAAAGCTGGGGCCCGAGTCGACCTTCCTTCCGGATCCGCGCTGGTACACCAACCGCCGCTTTGACACGATCAACCCTTGCCCGGCTCCCGACGGCGGATACTGGTACGGCGCATGGATTGCCGTTCCCAAAGACGTGTGGGGGTTTGGCTTCGGCAAAACCCGGGACGGAATTCAATGGGAGGTGCTGCCCCCGGTAGAGGTGGTGGAGGTGCCCCGGATTAAGAAGGACACCATTCCGGGTGAGATGGGGGGCTTTTTCAAGATGGGAGATCGCTACTTCATCGAGTATTGCGACAACACCCACGCGTCGCCGCTCGGCGTTCGCGTTCACATCGTTAGCTCCAAGAAACCGGAGGGGCCTTACCGGCCCACCCCTCGCAATCACACCTGGGGGACCTATTCATATTTTTATCCACGCGTTTACGACTTGCCCGGCGGCACCTTCTTTGCCGAGATGTTTCATGTTGGTCGGGATAATGGCAGATCGTATCATATGCCACCATTGAAGCGGATCGAGTCCGATGGCGAAAGCATCTGGCTAAAATACTGGGAAGGGAACGACCGGCTGAAGAGCCAACCCATCCGGCTTTCCGCCGTAGAGCCATTCGATGACGGAAAAGCGTCCTGGCTGTATGGTGTTCCAGAGACGCTTCCCTATGGAAATGCCGTCGTGGTCGAGGGCAAACTCCGTTTGGACGGTGCCCGCGGGGAAAGGAATCTGGCTCTGGATGCGACGGCAACGGCCAGTGCAACCGAGGAAGCCGAATGGAATCAAGCGGACAGCTTCAGTCCGGACAAGGCGATCGATGGCAATCCGGCCACAGGCTGGGTCGGGCATGCGCCGGTGGGCGGAGCGGTGTCGTTTCAGTTGGATTTGGGGGAAAGTCAGTCAATCGGCTCCATTGCGCTTCACGCCTCCGTGCCTCCTGATTTTGTGGAGACCTCGGTCGACGGTAAGGAATGGACTGTCGTCCCGGATCCGCCGCAAGTGTTTGACGCTCGCAACTACTCCATAGGGGCCTACTGGGAAAATCTCGGGCGCGATGCGCGGTTTGTTCGATTTACGAAGAAGAACGCGGAGGACGAAAGTTGGCCTGGACTTCCTGGCGGGAATCCTACATGGCGTGGGTACTTCGGCATTAGCGATGTCGGTGTCTATGCGCGGCCGAGCAAATCGATTTCCGATAGGCCGTCGCTTGTCTTACGGCGCGAGGGCGAACGGGACTTCGCCATCGTCGTCGATCGCGATGGTACGGTTCGCTTCGGCGGTGTCGACAAGGACGGAACTCATTTTCGCCGGGAACATGTCCGGGATATAGAAGTCGATCTCGGGCAACAAGCCGATTTCCGGCTGATCCTGCGCGAGGACATGGGCGAATTCTATCTTAACGACTATCAGATCGGATTGCTCAATCTGGCGGGCACGAATCCATTGATCGGTCGCATCGGCTTCACCGGCATCGATGGTGCGTGCCGGGCCTCCGACTTGAAGGCCTGGCATTCGGATCCGGATGCGTCGTTCCTCGCCTCCTCCGCATCGGGCCAGCTGGTCTTTGAGGACACCTTCAACGCCACGGCCGGCGCAGCGGTTGGCTTCAACAACGACATCAGCACCCGGCAAGCCGCCAGCAGTCTGGCCAACGCCCCCTACAGCTATGATGCGACCGGTTCCCTCGCCCTCAACGGTTCGAATGTAAATATCGTCGCAGCAGGTTCGTTTACACCCGACACTTCGGATACGCTTGCCGTTGATCTCGGAGCGGAGCTTGTCGGCGAAATCTACACCATTTCGTTTGAACTCAGCAATACCTCTGGTTCAAGCGGGGACTGGATCGGATTTGGGTTCGGGAACGAGGCTGTTGGTGCCAACATCGCAGATGCCGGCTTGCTCATCCGAAGAAATGGGTCGAATTCGTTTTATTTTGCGGACGGTTCGGGCATCCAATTCAGTTCGACGGTGAGCGGAGTGAACACCTGGGAAATTACGGTCGACGAAACCGGAGCGAGTCCCACCGTGCAGTTCTTCCAGAACGGCAGCGCTCTGAACGCTACTCCAATCACGATTACGAACCTCACGGGCACCGACCGCACTTTCCAGTTCAATTCGTCTAACAGCAATACCACTGGCACCTTCGACAATCTCCGAATCGAAGTCATTCCGTAACCGCTCCACGACGCCGTCGCCTTGAGGGAAGGCGACCTCGCAGGACGGGGTCTACTGGAAAGATCACGGGTTCATCTTCGAGAAAGACGAAGACGTTGCGGATATCCAGGCCATGGGTGTGCACCGTTTCCAGGAGGACGGGCCCTGGGTGATGAATGATTCGTTCCGGAAGAAGCCGGATTACCCCAGTTTCGGATGCGGTTTGCGGTGTCGGAGGACGGACGCAACTGGAAGAAGTTAGGCCCCGAGTCGACCTCCCTGCCTGATCCGCGTTGGTATAAGACCAAAGGTCGCTGGGATGCGATCGGCGCCTGCCCCATGGGTGACGGTACACATTTCATCGATAACTCTATTTTCAGAAGTGCCCTTTATTAAAGTTTTATGCCTGATATATCAGGTGTAATGCTGGCCGAATCGTGGAAATCTGATGACCGTGGCAGTAAGTGCGTAAAAACGCCTTTTATGTCATGCAATTTTGTTGATTTTCGGTTCATTTTGTGAGAAAGTTCTATGAAATCGAGAATTTGGCCTGATATAACATGCGTAGTGAACAACTAGGCAATTTAATTGTCTTTCACCGAAAGAAGGCTGGTTTGACACAAGTCGGACTGGCCGAACTGGCTGGTGTCAGTCGATCTGTCGTCCAGGATCTGGAAGCTGGAAAGGGGAGAACGGTGTGGGAGCACGTTGAATCCATACTGGTTGTTTTGAATCTTGAGTTGCAGCCAGTCGGGCCATTGGTCGAGGAGTGGAAACGGTCTTGGGAGGTATCTCAATGACGGACGGCGACAAAAAAGTTCTTCGAAGAGCGGAGGTCTTCCAGTCAGGACGGCTTGCCGGAAATTTATTGGAGCAGGAGCAAGGTGGTCTTTGGGTTTTCGAGTATATAGATGGCTATGGAGGTGCGCCTATTTCACTGACACTTCCCGTTCGTGGGGAGCCTTATACATTCAAGGAGTTTCCTGCCGTTTTTGATGGATTGCTGCCTGAAGGGGCGCAATTGGAAGCGCTCTTGAAGACACGCAAGATTGATCGAAATGACTATTTTAAGCAGTTGGTGACTGTCGGAGGCGATTTAGTCGGTTCGCTTTCAGTGTGTATCCCAAAGGATGCTATTGCTGAGGAAAAGGAAGGCTAGGCATGTCGCATTGTCCGATCAATTTAGAGTCATTGCCTGAGGGATGCAAATATTCGGAAACTGGCCTGAAGAGCATACACCCGAAGCTGAAGCATTTGAAGCCTTTCGAGTATTCGTATGAAGAACAACTTCGTGAAGTGCGTCGCCGCTCCGGTAAGATGTCTATTCAAGGTGTGCAGCCCAAGCTATCGGCTGTTTTAAAATTAAAAGATGCTTCCTTCGCATTGGTGAACCGAGGAGGGAGATTTATTTTGAAACCCAACCCATTGGCATGCGAAGAAGTACCCGCCAATGAGGCGCTGACGATGAGTATGGCTGCGGCTGCGGGTATTCATGTGCCTGTGCATGGCTTATTGTGTGCTCAGGATGATAGCTGGGTTTATTTTGTGAAGCGCTATGACCGTGAGGGGCGTTCAAAGAAAGTGCACGTGGAGGACTTTGCGCAACTTTCAGCGTCAACCCGTGAAACAAAGTATGACAGCTCTTTGGAGCGTGTCGCTCAGTTGGTCGAACAATTTTGCACCTTTCCGGCGATAGAAAAGCCCAAGTTGGCCAAGCGTCTGTTGTTCTGCTTCCTGACTGGCAATGAAGATATGCACCTGAAAAATTTCTCGATTTGGGTGCAGGACGGAGTGGTCTCTTTAACGCCTGCGTATGACCTCTTGAATTCGACTCTGGTTTTGGAGAATGCCAAGGAAGAGAGTGCGTTGCCTTTGCATGGTAAAAAGAAGAAGCTCACCAAAAAGTTATGGTTGGATTACTTTTGCCGTGATCGTTTGAAGCTATCGGAAGTGCAGGTTGATAAAATTCTCCAAGACTTTCAGGAGGCTATGCCTGCATTTGACGGCTTGATTGGGCGAAGCTTCCTATCAGAAGAGCGTAAGGCTGGATACCGTGATATCCTGTTGGAAAGAGTAAGAAGGTTGGGGATTTCGGGATAAATCCCAAACATGTTCCCCTCGACATGAAATCCACCTTGTCCGCCTTTATCCTCTCGACTCTCCTCCTCTCGGCGAGGTCCTCCGACGGGACGTGGGTCATTCCGACCGAACCGGAACCTGGGATGAGAAAACGGGGCGAAAGAAATTCTGATGGCCGCGTTTACCGAAGCGGATGTCGCCGCAGGCGGGGTCGTCTCCGCCGAAGTCGACGAGGACGAGACGGAGTAGCGGCTCGGAGCGGTCGAGCCGCAGGGGAGCGGGGAGTGTCCAAAAAATTTTTTTATTTTCTGGTTTACTTCGAATGGTTCTGATCCATTTGATCGTGGGCGTTTCAATTGTCAATCCAGTCAGCAACCCTACAAAATCATGAAAAAGACATCCAAGTTTTCTCTCTCTCTCGCCCTGGCGTCGTTCCTCGCCTCCTCCGCATCGGGCCAGCTGGTCTTTGAGGACACCTTCAACGCCACGGCTGTAAACTCAGGCGGATTCAATAACGATATAGCCGCGCGCCAGGCCAATACAACCCTCCCGAACGATCCCTACGCCTATACCGCGGCGGGCGGCGCGGCAATCTCGCTCAACGGTTCGAATGTTGTGATCGCCGGAGCAGGTTCGTTTACACCCGACACTTCGGATACGCTTGCCGTTGATCTCGGAGCGGAGCTTGTCGGCGAAATCTACACCATTTCGTTTGAACTCAGCAATACCTCTGGTTCAAGCGGGGACTGGATCGGATTTGGGTTCGGGAACGAGGCTGTTGGTGCCAACATCGCAGATGCCGGCTTGCTCATCCGAAGAAATGGGGCGAAATCGTTTTATTTTGCGGACGGTTCGGGCACCGATTTCAGTACGACGGTGAGCGGAGTGAACACATGGGAAATTAAGATCGACGAAACCGGAGCGAATCCCACCGTGCAGTTCTTCCAGAACGGCAGTGCTCTGAACGCTACTCCAATCACGATTTCGAACCTCACGGGCACCGACCGCACTTTCCAGTTCAATTCGGTTAACAGCAATACCACTGCCACCTTCGACAATCTCCGAATCGAAGTCATTCCGGAACCGCTCCACGACGCCGTCGCCTTGAGGGGTGGCGAAGAAGCGGCCGCACGGCTGCGGGCGGAGCGTCGAGAAGCCTCGTACGCCAGTCTGCTCGAGGCCGGCGTGATCCGGGCAGACGGCCCGCAGGCGGCACAGGATGTGTTCTTCAGCCCCATCTCCGAGCCGACGAAAGCCTGGGGCGAACCGACCATCTATTACGACAATGGGACGTATTACATGATCTACGATTACTTCCCGACGCCGCTGCCCTACGGGATGGCGACCTCGCAGGACGGGGTCTACTGGAAAGATCACGGGTTCATCTTCGAGAAAGACGAAGACGTTGATGATATCCAGGTCATGGGTGTGCACCGTTTCCAGGAGGACGGGCCCTGGGTGATGAATTATTCGTTCCGGAAGAAGCCGGATTACCCCAGCTTCCGGATGCGGTTTGCGGTGTCGGAGGACGGACGCAACTGGAAGAAGTTAGGCCCCGAGTCGACCTTCCTGCCTGATCCGCGTTGGTATAATACCAAAGGTCGCTGGGATATGATCGACGCCTGCCCCATGGGTGACGGTACACATTACGGGATCTGGGATGCCGTGCCGAAGGAAGGCAGCGGGTTCGGATCCGGAACGACGCGCGACGGCATTCGCTGGGACGTGCTGCCGCCGGTAAGGATGAAGGTGCCGGCAGAGCACCAGGGAAGTGGCGGGGAAGTGGGCGGGTTCTTCCAATTCGGCGACCGCTACTACCTGCTGTACACCGCGTACAACAACCACTTGAGCCGCCAGGAGTTCATCGTTTCCTCGCAACGGCCCGAAGGTCCCTATGAGTTCACGCCCAGGAATCACTACCGCATGGAGGTGCCGCATGTTTACACCCGCTACTATCGTTTGCCGGGCGGTGTCTTCGGCTCGGAGATGTTCTGGGTGCGTCGCGACGGGCCGCGCTATTACCACTTCCCCTTGTTGAAAAAGGTGGTGCGTGAGGATCAGAGCCTCTGGCTCAAGTGGTGGGAGGCCAACGACAAGCTGAAGGTTCACGAGATTGCACTTTCGGCACCCGAAGAAACGAACGGCGGCGGCGGATACCGGCGATTCGATTCGCCGGAAACCATCGACTTTTCCAAGGGCACGGTGATCGAAGGCAAGCTCCGCCTCGCGAAGAAAACGGCGGCGCCGAGGAATCTCGCACGGGACGCGGCGGTTACCGGAACGCCGGGGGTGGAGGACATCAACAAGGCGGGCGGCTTCGAGGCGCGAAATGCCGTCGACGGCGACCCGGCCACGCACTGGCAACCGGACGTCGCTCTGGGCGAGACGGCCGAGTTGCATCTGGACCTCGGTGCCGTTCGCTCGATCGGTCGCATCCGTATCGACAGCCGGACGGTCGAAAGCGTCGAACTCTCCGCAGACGGCAAAACGTGGCACCCGGCGCCGCCCAGCGAGGACTACGAACCGGAAACCTTTGATCTTAATGGACTAGCGGCCCGATTCAGCCATTATTATGAACCTCTCGACGTGCGGGCTCGCTATGTGCGCATTACGAATCGCGCCCCCTCGAAGGCCGAGGCCAAGCCCCACGTGTTTAGCCAGATCGGGATCACGGATATCGGTATTTTCGAGGTGCCCTTCCTAACCGCCGGGCGCGAAGACAGCACGCTGGCCGGATTGGTGCTCGAGCGCGAGGGCGACAAGGATTATGCCATTCTGATCGGGCCGGACTCGACGGTCATGTTCGGTCCGCTCGACAAAGACGGCTCGCCTTTCCGCTACGGAATGCATCGCAATCTCGACATCCACTTCGGGGACGAAGCGGATTTCCGGCTGATCATCCGGGGTGAGATGGGTGAATTCTATGTGAACGATTACCAGGTTGGGTTGATAAACTTCTCCGGCCCAAACCGACTCACCGGGAAAATCGGCTTTGTCGGGAGTGGCGGGGAGCGCGCAATAAGCGACCTGAAGGCCTGGCACTCGGATCCGGATGCGTCGTTGACGGCACGGTAAAAGAGGAAAACTCGGCCCGGAGAGTGTCCTTAAAGACAAAACTGGAACGGAGGTTTCGCATGAACGCGTGTGTTATTGGGTTGGGTTAAAAACATACGGATCGCCTCGGTTGTGCCAACCATTGAATCAGATTGCGATGTTCTGGCATAAGCGTCGATGAGCGAAGATAAGCGGTCGCTCCCGACCCTGTCGGGACTGGATCTCTTTTCCCAGGCGGGCAACGAACAGGAGGAAGCCTGGTTCCGCCACTACCTCTACTGGGAGACCGATCGAGGCGCGAAAAGTAGGGCGCAGGTGCGGGCCGCGGTCGAGCCGCAGGGGAGCGGGGAGTGTCCCAAAAATTTTTTCCCAAAAATTTTTTATTTTTCTGGTTGACTTCGAATGGTTCTGGTCCATTTGATCGTGGGTGTTCCTATCGTCAATCTAATCTACAACCCTACAAAATCATGAAAAAGACATCCAAGTTTTCTCTCTCTCTCTCTCCCTGGCGGCCCTCCTCGGCTTCACCGCATCGTCGGCTTCAGCGCAATCTGTATTGTTCACCACGGACGTAAACGGGGGAGCGACCCCGTTGAGCGCTGGAGATGAATACACTACAGCCCAGTTGCAAGACGACACATCCATCGTTGCGACGAACTGGCTCTCATCGCTGGCTGAGAACCTCATAAATATTTCGTCGCCGCAAACGTCTCCGGCCGTGATTTCGGCAGATGGAACGGGCTTGACGGGTGCTTCTCCAAATTTCTACGAGCCTGGTCTTACATTTGGTGCCCGCTCGGGACGCTTTGACTACAGCATCGGTAACGCCGTGTCGGGCGAGCAGTTCACGCTCACCTCAGCCGAAATTGAGGTTACCGGAGCTACGGTCGATCTGGAATGGGGCGTCGGCTACCAATTGGCAGACAGCACCATACGGACCATAAGCGGTGGAACCATCACTTCGGCGGGAACTTTCAGCGTCGATCTCACCACTACGGACACCTTGCTCTTTACGGACAGTTCCAGTCCATTGGCCAGCGGAGCTAATTTCCGCCTGTTGTTAGCGGACGGTGCGAGCGGCACGTCCGGTTCGGTGGAGTCATTCACCGTTAACGCCATCCCCGAACCGTCCGCCGGTGCGTTTGTGCTCGCGTTTCTGAGTGGGCTGCTGGTTTTGCGGCGACGCGCCGCAAGATCCCGGACCTAGTCGGGGCACCGGCCATCAAGGCTTTGCCAAAAGCCGATCCGCCTTCCGGGCGGGTCGGCTTTTTTTCGGCTTCGCCTTGCCTTCTCGCAATTCGTCCTGATGGATGCTGGCCCATTCGATGACAAGACCACGGGCGCAGGGCGGGAGTTGGTGTCCGATCAATGCAAGGGTCTCGATGTCCACGATTGCCTTGTTGCCAACGGCTTTCCGAGCGATTCGCATCCTTCAGACCCCTCGTATCCTGTGTTTTGTGTCGTCATGGAGAAACCCGTGGGAGATGGGGCATCAGGCCGCAAGGCTTTGATCAAGCGAATGGTCTCTTGAACCGGGCGGCGGACGTTCCCGGGTAGGATCATTGCTCTTCATACTGGATGGACTACCGAGCGGACAGGAGGCGAAGCCGGAGACCGGCGGCTTCGAAACGGCGGAGGTCGCCATCGAGAGTGGCAAGGGGAAGACCGGCGCGGATCGCGAAAGCGGCGAGGTAGGCGTCCATCCAGACCTTCGGTGAGGCGGAGCTGACGCCAGCAAGTTCAAGCCACAATTCGCGGGTGCCATCGACTTCCGCATCGAAACAACGGACATGGGGCCGGGCGTGCCAAGTAGCCAGAACGGCACTGGCTTGGGCGTTGCTGAGAACCGGACTGGCGTAAGCGCGACAGACTGCGGCGGTGGTGGCGAGGGGATGTCCCGAATCCTGTTGAAACTCGTTGGCGGTCTCGGTCTTCATTTCGATGTAGTTCCTTGTCATTCACTTGTCCAGTCCCTGTTCGGCAGTTCGCTTCGCTCTCTGCCTGGGGGTGAGGCGTCGTGGAGTGGAGCCCGTTCCCGCCGGAGGCGGGATGGCCCGGAGGGCCAAGGGCGGAGCGGAGCGACGCCTCAACAGCTTCCGATGGCCAGCCCAGGGATTTCAAAAGCACCGGGATCTGACGATAGCCTTTGATTCGACGGAACCCTTTCTCGGCCCTCAGAAGCGAATAGGCCAGCCAGCGTTCCGCCTGATCCGTCTCTGCGCGCCAACGCTTCACCCGCCCGATTTTTGCGCGTGTGTTTCGGAACGGGTTCTCGATGCAGTTTGTGTTCGTCAACGTGGTGTGTAGAGTGGACGGCGCATTCAGCTTGTGAACCGTAATGAGCTCCTCACCGGCCTCGTGCAGGGATTCCAGGGCCTTGTGGCTGTGCCGGCTCAGAAAGCGTTCCAGATCGGCGAGTGCTTCACGTCCGGCTTCTTCGCCTTCCACGGAGCGGAGACGCTTGAAAAGGTCGCTCACGCTGCCGTGATGACGCCTGGAGAGACAACGCTTAATATTTCGTTCCTTATGCACCAGGCATCGTTGAATGCGCGCTCGCGGAAAATGCTTCAAGACGCTGTTATGAAGTGCCCGAGAACCGTCGAGAACCGCCAACGGATCGCCCTCGAACTCAAGACCGCGGTGGACAAGCCGGTCGAGCAATGCGTCACACACTTCTGTCGATTCCTGTGCGCCTATTTCAAAATCCAGCATAACTTTGCGGCCGTCCAGCGTAATGCCCAGCCCCACAATGGCGCTGAGATCCTCGGACAGTACAATGCCGTCCAGCAGCATGCAGAAGAACCTCTCGGACTTCAGGTCGCGGTCACGGAGCTTCTGTATGCGCTGTCGGCCCTCGACAATCCAGGCGCGGGAAACCCTGCTGCGTCCGGGCGCTGAATCGGGATACAAGGTTTTCTGATCACGTGAACTGACTCCGGCAGCTGTGGCACGCAAGATACGGTCACGAAGGTCGTCGGCCCTGTTGACCGCGTCGTAACTTTTAAGCCTGACCTCCTTCGATGTGTCTGCCTCATGGCGACGTACACGCGGCTTGCGGATCTCCTCATCAATACCGTCAATTCGAAGTCCTACGCGGGTTCCGCCGGCACGTCGGCAGCCTCTGTCCCCTGCCGGCTTGTAGGCCGGACCACACAGTTCTGTGACCTCTTCAGCCAGAATATCGGCGATCAGGGTTCGCATTTCACCACGCAGCCAGTCACGGAAAACATCTCCTGCTGCAGACGGTTCAACTTGTCCAAGGGCTTCAAGGACGCTATTGTCACTCATGGCGGTCTCCTTTCGGGTTGGTTTGCCCCGAGCGTCCAACATGGACGCTCAGGAGACCGCCTTCAAGTTTCAACAGTCAACGGGACACTTCCGAATCGGTTATTGCCGCAACCAGTCGCACCTGTCCGAGCAGGCCGGATGGCATCGACGCGTCTTCCGGAGTCCACCACTTGTAGGTCGCAAAGCCGATGCGTTCCGTTGGCCGCGGCAGGTCCGGGTCTTGGAACCACTCCGGCCACTCGCGGAGGAAGGCGCCCTGGCCGAGACCCAACCCGGTATCCGGGAGCCAGTTGGCATCGATCGGCAGCCTGGAGTCGGCGATGAGGCGGTTGACCCAGGTCGTCGCGACCCGCACGCGGAGAAGGTTTTCCCCTCTGAGCATGGCCTCCCCCACCGGGATGCGGTGTGGGAAGGTCCAGGTTGCGCCGATCTGGGAGCCATTGAGAAAAACCTCGGCAATGACCTCGACCCGATCAAAGTCCAGCGCCAGCCCCGGCGCCGACGGGTCGCCATCGAACGAAAAGGTCGTCTCATAATCGATGACTCCCGAGAAATCGCGGACTCCGGGGAGATCGTGCTCCGCGAGATCCTGCAGACTCTGCAAGGTGACCTGTTCGGGGGCGCCACGCCCCGGCTGGAATCGAAGCGTCCAGGGACCGGGGATGGATGCCAGGGTGCGCGTAGCAGTCGGTGGAGGCTCGGCCACTCGGGGAACGGGTCCGAAGACAACGAAAGCCGATTCATAGGTATCCAGTTCGAGTTCCGCGCTCCATCGACCGTCGTCCCGCTGCATGACCTCCAAGCGTTCGATGCGACCGGAATCCGGAAACCATAGGGAGGCCGTTTCCGCGCCCGAACGGAACAGGCCGGTGAAAGCGATTTTCTGTTTACTCCGGTTGGCGAGGAAATACACCTCACGCTCCGGCAGGCGGCGATGGCAGAAGTTGACCGGAATATCCGGGTCGTTTTCCTGGCCGGGAATGGTGAAGTCGTTGGGGATGCCCAGATGTTCGAGCGCCTCGACCGGCGTCCATCCCCAAAGCAACCGCCCATTGCCGATGGAACGCTCACCGCGCGGGGCCGGTTCGCCCGGACCCCAGAGAGCGTCGGACAGGCTGTCGACCTCCGCCGCTGCTTCCGGCAGGTGCCTCCGGCTGATCGGGTGGCTCGGCTTTTGCGCGATCACCGTCAGGCCCGCCTCCAGCAAGGCCGACAGCTTGCGCAACACCTCCAGCGGAATCCCTTCCCGGCTGTCGAGCATCAGGAGATCATATTCCTGGCCGTTGGCGAGGAGCAACCGCCCGTCTTCGACACCAGCGCCGACGAGGGCCTCGGGTGCTGCCCAGTCGAAAAAGTAGTTTCCAAGTGTGAGATCAAAGGGCCGGCCGAAGGTGTCGATCGCGCGGGTGGTCAGGAGGCAGACCTCCCGGACGCTGCGACCGTGCTGGAGAACCGCCTGTGCCCTTCCCAGGTAGTCCAGCCAGGGCGCGGACAAATCAAACCAAGTGTTGGCGCGTTCGAAATGAATCCCCCACCGCGAGAAGGTCATCCCCGGCGCAAAGCCCTCATAGGGCTGATGGGTGCTCGTGTGGAAGACGAACCAGTTGATGCCGGTGGCGAACGCCGCATCGCCCAAGCGCTTCAAGGCCCTCGGATGATTCTGCCAGGAGCTGGTCACAGGCTGACTGGTAAAGGCCTCGGCCGAAACCCGCGGACTGCGCCACGGCGCGGACGGCGCTGTGTGGGCGGCCGACGGCGCTCGATAGGTCATCTCCCGGCCCATGCCGAGTTCGGATATCTCCAGTTTGGCTTCCGGATTCGTTTTGGGAACGGCATCGGGGTTTTCGACGCCGTAACGCCCCCAGAACTCGTCCATTGGCATACCCGCTTGATAGCCCGATCGAATGTGTGAGAAGATGCCGGAGCCGTAGGCTTCGCAGAGAAAGGTCAGGCCGCGCTCCTCTGATTGCCGCCGCATTTCGCCGATGAAATTCACCGCGACGGCTTCGGCGATGCTCTCGCGGAAGTCGTAGAGGAATTGCTTGGTCGCGAGCGGGCTCTCCACGATCCGGCCGGTTAGCGCGACCATCCAGGGATCAAGCGAGTAGCCATTGCGCCCGGCGAAGAAGTCCGGCAAGACCGCCGACCAATTCTGCGGCCCGGCCTCCCAGCTATCGACTTCGGTATAGCGGAGCGGATTCTCCGGCAGTTCCGCCGCAAGCTCCGCGATCTTTCCCAGATAGGCGTCGAAATGGCGCTCGACCGCCCGGGGATCGAACTTGTCCACCTCGTATCCGGTTCCTTCCCGCGTGGCCGGGTGGTTTTTTGCCCCCGTCGTGGTAAAGCCCATGCGGATCACCGTCCAATCGCCCGAATCGGGATGCCAGTCGAGGCTCCCATCGGGGCCCATGCAACCGCTCAAGTCGATGATTTCGGCAGGATCAATCCCGGCATCGGAAGCACCCCATTCCCGAAGTGGAATCGCCTCGTCAAAATGGCGACCGTATTTCTGGTGACCGGCGAGCTGCCCGAAAGCAGGCACCCGCGGTGCCTCGGAAAGCACCAATTCGGCGAGGCGCACCGGTGAGCCCGCAGAAACGCTCAGCCGGAATTCCCTTGCTGGCGATAGGTCGTCGATCTTTCCCGAGACGAGCCGGTAGCTTGCGTCATGCCGCCCGACGAACTCGCAACGTCCCACCACCCGCCAAGCCTCGTCGCGCTTCACTTCAAGCCTAACGTTCCCGCGGCGCGCCGCAGTGTCGAGGACGGCGAGAAAGGAAGCCGGACTGGCCGGCTCGCAAAAGCGGAAGGTGAATTGGTAGTCCAGGCCGTCTTCACCCTTCTGCAGCTCCGGACCGGTGAGCCAACTGGAGTCGGTCAGGGCTTCTAGATGACCGCCGAGGTCAACCGCTCGAGCGGTGAGGAGGTTCCGAGCGCGCGCCTCCTCGGGGAAAGCCAACACTGCGATATCGCAGTAAAACCCATCGCGCACGTCCGGCAGCGGCAGGCGGATCGGGTTTGACGTCCCGGCCTCGACAGCCGTCTCCGTCCAGCTCAAACGCTTCATCGATTCCTCCACCGGCACCCAAGGCCCGCCGGCTTCGTTGAACCCGTCGCAGTTGTGGAAACCGACCTCCAGGTCGAGTCGTGCCGCCTCGCGCAGGAAATGCTCGATCATCTCAAACCACTCATCGGTACCGAATCGCACCGGGCCGGCCACGTAGTGATTGACTGAGAAGAGCATCACGGTTTCGACGCCCACCCGCGCAAAGGCCTCCAGATCTTTGGTAATCCCCTCCTCCGTCACACTCCCGTTCATCCAGTGCCACCAAGTGGCGGCGCTCGCTTCCCGCGGCGGATTTCGAAAACTGATCGCCAGCTCGGGAACGACATAGGGAACGACATCAAAGCTAAGCTGCGGCTTGCGGGTCTGCAACCCTGTTCCTTCCAGCGAAAGGATACGACCGAGAAAGCCGTTGTTCGCCGTCACGATGATGGTCGCGACCGTATTGTCAGCCGCCCCATTTCCATAGGGGTCCGCGATCGCTCCTGCCTTCCAATTCAGATACTCGTCCAACCCGGCCCCGGAGATGGTGTAGGTGTCTGTGCCCGCTGGAACGGGGTCAAAGGTGAAATTCGCCAAGGTGGTGGTTCCGGTCGAGTCCACCCCGGTTCCGGACGTGTCGTTCTTCGGAGCGTTGGCCCAAGTGATGCCGTTTTCCGTCCACGAGTCGTTGTTGTCCGTAATCCCGTGGAGCGTCCAGTTAAAACCGGTGGTATTGGCAGGTTGAGTCGGGTGTGTCGTGATCGAAAACTCGACGCCGTCGAAGACCTCGCCCGAGCCGAGAATGCCTTCGACATCGAACTGGTAGTAGAGTTTTTCCGTACTGACACCGCCCCCACCACGCAGGTACAATTGGTCGTCACTGCCGAAGTTCGTGTCCGGGCCGCCCCCGTCAATCATCGCATCCGCGGAGGCAACCACCACGTCCGCGCATGCGCCCCCCGCAAAAGCTACCGTAGCCGCAAATAGAACAACTGCCTTATTCGCCTTCATCCTTGCCCCTTTTGTTTATTTCCCTGTTCGTGTCAAAGGCCGGTCGCCGATTCCTTTATCCAAGCATAGCCCCCCTATCTACAATACGGGCCGCCCTCTGTCAATATTATTTCGATTAATCGATTATTTTAAACCCCGGCGGAGGCAAGATAATCGGAGGGATTGGTTCGTCAGCGCTTGCGGGAAAAGACGCTGTTGCGGCGGATCAGCCCGGCAGGAACCACCACTTCCTTGGAAGCGGCCTTTTCAGGACTGACGATGTAGTCGATGGCCCGGCGGATCCGCTCGCGGGAGTCAAACGCGGTCACCGTAATCGGCGGGCTGCAAAAGCGGGCGAAACTGTAATCGCCCTCCCCGATCACGCTGACGTCCTCCGGAACCCTTTTTCCGACCTCGTTCAAAGCACGGATGGCGGCAAAAGCCCCGTGCGCCGAATCGAACAGAATCCCGTCCACGTTCGGGTGCTCGCGAACCAGTTGAGCCGTCAAGCGGTATCCCGCCTCGGCGGCATACTCCCCCGGCTGCGCCCTGTTCTTCTGCGAAACAAGGCTTCGCGTACCCCTTTTGTGCTCGCGGAAAGCCGCAAGGATGCCCCGCCGGTGTGCATCGGTCACTTCGTTTTCAGGGATATCGCCCACATACGCGATGTGGCGGTGGCCGCATTTCAACAGCTCCTCGGCCATCATAAACCCGCTCTGCTCATAATCCGGGTGTACGGCATGAACCCGGTCCAGGTCGGCAAGGCTGTCCACCGGCTCCAGCAGCACAACCGGAACCTTCAGGCTGTTCAAAAAACGGCTGTCCATGTGCAGCAAGCGCGTACTCAAATCCACCACAACACCGGCAATCCCTTCTTCTGCCTGAAGAAATTCACGCACACGCCCTTCCTGATCCGTCTTTTTCAGCTTGAACTGAATCGACTGGTATCCTGCACGATCCAGGAATTCATCGCACAGATGCGTATTGGTCCAGATGGTCTCCGAAAAATAATCGTACGACACAATCACCACTTTGGGCCGGGAGTTTTTCTTTGCTGCCGAGTACTGGCGCACATCCTTCCGGGCAATGAACGACCCCCGCCCGCGGTGGCGCTCCACCCGCCCCTCGTCAACCAAACGCCCGAACGCCGTGTTCACCGACGCCAGCGAAACGCCGAAATCCTTCATAATCTTGTTCTGCGAAGGCAACGGCTTGTCGATATCCCACGTCTCGATCTGCTCACGCAGCCAGTCATATATCTGATCCGACACCAATCCCCCGTTACCGCCCACCGGAGATGCAACCCTTCCACCTTTGCCATCTGTACCCATATGAAAGTAAGATACTTCGCTTCGCCTGAAAGCGAAGCGATAAATAATTTGCGAAGTCAAATAGGGCGAAGCCCGGTTCATACATCATCCGCAACCCCTTTTCCGTCGAAAAGATGCATCCCGACCCGGAAAGCGGCACCATCATCTACCGCTCCGGCATGAATCCCAAAATCCGGCTCCAGTTGACGTTCGTGTTGCTCACTCCTGCACATTCGTGCAGGCTGTCTCCCTTCGGTCGGCTCGAGATCTTCAGCCCCTGCGACTTTATCCTCCTTCGCTCTGCGAGCTACGGAGGACAAGTCGCCGCGACAGGCTGGCTTGCCCGACGTAGCCTTGGCGAAGTCGGGTATTCTAACAAGATGCGCGGCCAGCGCGACAAGTGCCCCGCGGAAGAGGCCGCAGGCGAGACCGTTCAGATCATCGACGTGTCCGAACACAAGCCGCGCCGCATCCCCTCGGCCAGCCGACCGAAGGGAGACGGGCTGCCCGTAGGGCAGCAACGGAGCGAAGCGGAGTGGCAACTGGCGCGAACTCATCAAGAAGGTGTGGGAAGCCGATCCGCTTCTTTGCCCGAAGTGCCAGAAAGAAATGCGCATTGTGGCCCTCATCAACGAACGCGACGTGATCCAGCGTATCCTCCGACACCTGGGCCTGTGGCCTGCCTGCCGCGACGCTCGCGGCGCAGGCAGGCAACAGGTCGTGCGCGTGTCGCCGGCGAGGGCACCGCCTGAGGTTGCCGAGCGGGTCATCGAGCCTTGCTTCGATGACCCATTCCCCGACTACGACACCGAACCGCTAGAGAAGAAGCCGACGCGACACCAGCAACAGCCCGGCACATACAGAAAAGAGGCCGATCGTCGCCGGTTCGGGGATAACAGTGTAGCTCAGTTGCGGGTCATTGACACCCGTTCCTTCCTTCGAAAGGATACGACCGAGACTGGAGTTGTTCGCCGTCACGATGATGGTCGCGACCGTATTGTCAGCCGCCCCATTTCCATAGGGGTCCGCGATCGCTCCTGCCTTCCAATTCAGATATTCGTCCAACCCGGCCCCGGAGATGGTGTAGGTGGCTGTGCCCGCTGGAACGGAGGCAAAGGTGAAATTCGCCAAGTTGGTGGTTCCGCCCGAGACCACCCCGGTTCCGGACGTGTCGTTCTTCGGAGCGTTGTCCCAAGTGATGCCGCTTTCCGTCCACGAGTCGTTGTTGTCCGTAATCCCGTGGAGCGTCCAGTTAAAACCGGTGGCATTGACAGGTTGATTCGGGTGTGTCGCGATCGAAAACTCGACGCCGTCGAAGACCTCGCCCGAGCCGAGAATGCCTTCGACATCGAACTGGTAGTAGAGTTTTTCCGTATTGGCACCGCCCCCACCACGCAGGAACAATTGGGTGGCAGCGCCGAAGTTCGTGTCCGTGTCGCCCCCGTCAATCATCGCATCCGCGGAGGCAAACAGCACGTCCGCGCATGCGCCCCCAGCCGCTAAGAGGATTATGCAACTAATGAACCCTATCTTCTTCATCCCATCTCCTTTCGTTATCTTCTTCATCTCATCTCCTTTCGTTATCTTCTTCATCTCATCTCCTTTCGTTTATTTCCCTGTTCGTGTCAAAGGCCGGTCGCCGATTCCTTTATCCAAGCATAGCCCCCCTATCTACAATACGGGCCGCCCTCTGTCAATATTATTTCGATTAATCGATTATTTTAAACCCCGGCGGAGGCAAGATAATCGGAGGGATTGGTTCGTCAGCGCTTGCGGGAAAAGACGCTGTTGCGGCGGATCAGCCCGGCAGGAACCACCACTTCCTTGGAAGCGGCCTTTTCAGGACTGACGATGTAGTCGATGGCCCGGCGGATCCGCTCGCGGGAGTCAAACGCGGTCACCGTAATCGGCGGGCTGCAAAAGCGGGCGAAAGTGTAATCGCCCTCCCCGATCACGCTGACGTCCTCCGGAACCCTTTTTCCGACCTCGTTCAAAGCACGGATGGCGGCAAAAGCCCCGTGCGCCGAATCGAACAGAATCCCGTCCACGTTCGGGTGCTCGCGAACCAGTTGAGCCGTCAAGCGGTATCCCGCCTCGGCGGCATACTCCCCCGGCTGCGCCCTGTTCTTCTGCGAAACAAGGCTTCGCGTACCCCTTTTGTGCTCGCGGAAAGCCGCAAGGATGCCCCGCCGGTGTGCATCGGTCACTTCGTTTTCAGGGATATCGCCCACATACGCGATGTGGCGGTGGCCGCATTTCAACAGCTCCTCGGCCATCATAAACCCGCTCTGCTCATAATCCGGGTGTACGGCATGAACCCGGTCCAGGTCGGCAAGGCTGTCCACCGGCTCCAGCAGCACAACCGGAACCTTCAGGCTGTTCAAAAAACGGCTGTCCATGTGCAGCAAGCGCGTACTCAAATCCACCACAACACCGGCAATCCCTTCTTCTGCCTGAAGAAATTCACGCACACGCCCTTCCTGATCCGTCTTTTTCAGCTTAAACTGAATCGACTGGTATCCTGCACGATCCAGGAATTCATCGCACAGATGCGTATTGGTCCAGATGGTCTCCGAAAAATAATCGTACGACACAATCACCACTTTGGGCCGGGAGTTTTTCTTTGCTGCCGAGTACTGGCGCACATCCTTCCGGGCAATGAACGACCCCCGCCCGCGGTGGCGCTCCACCCGCCCCTCATCAACCAAACGCCCGAACGCCGTGTTCACCGACGCCAGCGAAACGCCGAAATCCTTCATAATCTTGTTCTGCGAAGGCAACGGCTTGTCGATATCCCACGTCTCGATCTGCTCACGCAGCCAGTCATATATCTGATCCGACACCAATCCCCCGTTACCGCCCACCGGAGATGCAACCCTTCCACCTTTGCCATCTGTACCCATATGAAAGTAAGATACTTCGCTTCGCCATCACGCCTCAACCGAAATAATCGATTAATCTAAAGCGGTGGTCCCGATAGCGGAGCCAGTTTTTTCGAACTTTAAGTCAGCATCAGGGCTCCCGCTTCCTGCGAGTGTTCTGCCACAACTCCGGCGAGTTGTCCATAGCCTGCGGCCGTCGAGAATGGGTCATTGAACTCGTCGGAGACGGTCGCATGGCTGTGGGCAACTCGCCTCTTCATGCCGCTCTCCATTTCGACTCCGCCTCGATTCCGAAGTACGCCCCATCGGGCGTTCGATCCCCGATCGATGAATGCGGACGTTCGGTATTGTAGCGCTCCAGCCACGCCCCCACGCCGCGCCCGGTTTCCCGGGGCGTTTCATAGCTTTTCAGATAAACATCCTCATACTTCAGGCTCCACCACAGCCGCTCGATGAACACATTGTCCACCCAGCGGCCCGTCCCATCCATGCTGATTTTTAAGCCCTCGTGCTGTTTCATCTCCCTGATCCAATCCGTCGACGTGAACTGCGAGCCCTGATCGGTATTCATGATCTCCGGCGCCCGTCCGGCCGTGGCCACCGCCGATCGAAAGGCCCGCAGGCAGAACGCGGTATCCATCGTGGTGCTCAGTTCCCACCCGAGCACTTTCCGGCTGTACCAGTCCATGACGGCCACCAGGTAGCAATACCCTCGCGGCATCGGGATATAGGTGATATCGGCGCACCAGACCTGATTCGGCCGCGTAACATCCACTCCACGCAGCAAATACGGATAGATGCGATGCCCCTTGCCCGGTGCGCTGGTCCGCGGCCGCGGGCGGAGAGCCGAGATATGCGCGAGCCTCATCAGCCGGCGAAGCCGCTTTCGCCCCACGTTCAGCCCCTGTTCGCGCTTGAGTAATCGGCGCAGCCCCCGCGTCCCGAACGTCGGGAAACGCAGATGAAGTTCGTCGAGCATCCTCATAATCCGTAAGTCCGTGATCGTCGCCCTGGGCTCCGGCGGCGTCAACCGGTTCCGGTTGACGCCCAGCAGAGCACATTGGCGCCGCAGCGAGAGTTGAGCATCAGAAGGATCCACCAGAGCCTTCCTCACGGATCGATCCCCAACTCGACGCATTTTTTTTCCATCCACTCCTTCTCAATCACCAGCTGACCTACTTTTCGCTCCAGCCGCTCGCAGTTCTTTTCCAGCCCGCGCTTTTCTAGGTCCGGCGCGTTCTTGCGCTCAAAGAGATCGGCTGCGCCCTCTGTGAGCTCCGTCTTCCATCGAGTCACCATGGTCGGATGCACGTTGTTTTCCGCCGCGATCTCCGCCACGGTCTTGATGCCGCGCAACGCTTCCATCGCGATACGCGCCTTGAACTGCGCGCTGTGATTTCGTCTCGGCTTCTTCATCGGTTCTCCTTTCGGTCTCCTTTTTACCGGGAGAACCCGATGCTGTCTATCCGCCCCTCACTGGCTCCGTTTTCCGGGACCACCGCTGGAAGAGAAGGTCCTTGCCGGATTCGGGGCCGCTGGGCATTCTGGAAGCTATATCCAGCCGGCGGTATCAAATCCGTTCGCGTCGCTCACTACGTGATACACCTCCACGTCTGCCATAAATATCTGGCGGGCGCATGAACTATTAATTTCACTCGAAAATCGAAAAATTCGAAACTTTAGGTTAGCGCGAACGTTTAACTCCCGTATGAGACTCTTTCGATCACTCTGTTACCTGTATTTACTCACCTGCCTTGCCGGTGTTGCCGCCGGACAGGATGGCTCCCGTCTTCGTCAGGGTTTCGAACGGCTTGATACAGACGCGAACAGTCGGCTATCACAGACCGAACTTAATGCCGCCCCACGGCTGAGTTCTCGTCTCAAGAACGCTGACAGCGACAATGACGGCACGCTCACATTTGAGGAGTTCGCCACCGCCATCGCACGGTCAATGCGTCCCGGGCCCAACCCCGGACCTGACCCTCGACCGGGCAACGAATCGCTCAGCCCGGGCGACCACATCCGCACGGTGACGGTAGGAGAGGTTCAGCGCCGTTATCGGCTTCATGTGCCGGCCAGCTACGATCCGGAAAAGGAAACGCCAGTGGTGATCGCTTTTCACGGCGGGGGCGGAAACCCGGATGCGATGGTCCGTGTGTCGCGGCTGGACGACAAATCGGAGGAAGCGGGGTTTCTCGTCGCGTATCCCTTCGGATCGGGGCCGGATGAGGACCGCATGCTCACCTTCAACGGGGGCGAATGCTGCGGCTACGCGATGCATCGGGAGATTGACGACGTCGGCTTTGTCCGGACGATGCTGGATAATCTGGAGGAGGTCGCGAACGTGGATTCCGGGGCGGTTTTCGCCACCGGCCTTTCCAACGGCGGTATCATGTCCTATCGGGTCGCCGCCGAGCTGGCGGATCGGATCGCCGCAATCGCTCCGGTGGGCGGACCGCTGATGATGGAGACGATCGCACCGTCAAGGCCGGTGGCGGTGATGCATTTTCACGGCACGGCGGACAAGTTCGCACCGTTCAAGGGCGGATTCGGCGAGAACGGTCGGGGAGGGAGGGGCGTGACGGAATTCCGATCCGTGGATCGCTCGCTGCAGCTGTGGATTCAGTCGAATGGCTGTGACGATGAGCCAACCGTGACCAAGCTGCCGGACACCAAGGACGACGGAACGCGGGTGACCCAAAAAAACTGGGGCAATGGACGTGAGGGGACCGAGGTGGTTTTGATTGAGATTGAAGGTGGAGGACACACTTGGCCCGGAGTCGCGCCTCCGGCGGCGGCTGCCTTTCTCGGTCTCGCCACACGCGACATCTCCGCCAACGACCTGATGTGGGACTTCTTCCTGAAACATCGCCGCAAGTTGGATGGGGCCGCGAAGGAGCCAATCGGCGGAGCGAAGGGAGCGGCCATGGAATTGCTGCGCACCCCGGACTCGCATTTCGCGGACCTCCCAGGATACGATTTCGAGCCGCGCTACCTGTCGGTCGACGACCCGAATCTTCCGCCGGGAAATCGCCGGATTCGGATGCACTACGCGGTTTCGGGACCGGAGGACGCGCCCACCCTTCTGATGCTGCACGGCAATCCCTCCTGGTCGTTCTTGTTTCGCAAAATCGTGCCCCCGATCAATCAAGCGGGCTATCGGACGATCATGATTGATTATGTCGGCCACGGAAGATCGGACAAGCCCGCGAACGAATCGGATTCACTAGCATCCCATTCGCGAAGGACGAAAATTGTAATGGCTGACTGACTGGCTACAATCTTCTTCAGAGTCTAACCCAAAGGAGATTGCGTTATGCCAGCCAGTCGAGCCGGGAGTAAGAGTGCCATTTTTCGCCAGGTCTGTGAACTCATTCCGCCGCACCTTGTGCCGAAACTTGCGCGCAAGCACGGGATCAAGTCGAGGGGCATCACGCCCTGGAGCCATCTGGTGAGCATGCTCTATGCGCAGTTCACCCATGCGATCGGGCTGAACGACGTGGTGGACGCGCTGCGCGCCCATCGGGCGCCGATGGCCAGCATCCGTGGCGCCAAGCCACCGAGCCGCAACGGGCTCTCGCACGCGAACAAGACCCGCGATCCGAAAATGGCCGAGGAGCTTTTCTGGTCGGTGCTCGAGTACTTCGAGACGTTGCGACCGGGGTTCGGTGGCGTGAAGTTCCGCCGACTGCCGAGGCGCTTCAAACGAACGGTGTATGCCCTGGACTCCACGACGATCAAGCTGTTCGCCAACTGCATGGACTGGGCGAAGCACCGGCGGCGCAAGGCGGCCGCGAAGCTGCACCTGCGGCTGAACCTGGAGAGCTTCCTGCCGGCCTTCGCGATTGTCGACTCGGCCAGGGGGCACGACAGCACCAAGGCGCACGAGTTGTGCGCAGGCCTCAAGGCGGGTGAAATCGCCGTGTTTGACATGGCCTACATCGACTATACGCATCTGTTCAGACTGGCCGAGCGGGGTATCTTCTGGGTGAGCCGCGTGAAAGAAAGCATGAACTTGCGCTGCGTGAAGCGGCTGGTGAAGAAGCCCGCGGGGCGCATCCTGCGTGACGATCTCGTGCTCGTTCAGAATCCCGGTAAGCGAAAGGACTATCCGAAGCGCATGCGCCGGATCGTGGCCCGCATCGAGATCAACGGCGAGGATCGGATAATGACCTTCTTTACGAACAACTTCGAGTGGGCGGCCTCGAGCATCTGTGATCTGTACAAGGCGCGATGGAACATCGAAACCTTCTTCAAACAGATCAAGCAGACGCTGCACCTGGGCGACTTCCTCGGGCACAACCGCAAGGCGATTGAGTGGCAGCTCTGGACGGCGCTGCTGATGTACGTGTTGCTCCGCTTTCTGCATACCTGCAGCGATTGGGCGCACAGCTTTACGCGGTTGTTTACCTGCCTGCGCGCGGTTCTGTGGCAACGGCTTCATCTGCTCGCTTATTTGAAATCCTATGGGACAGCACAGGGCAGCTTCCGGATGCAATGGGCCCCACAACAAGCCTATTTGCCCGGATTAGGGTTGTCCCCTCTCTGAGATGTGGGACAGCATCGGGCGCATTTAAAAACAGGGGCATCCTTGATCGCGAAAATTATCAAATGAAACATAGCTCGGAGAAAAAGTGCGACCCTTGCAGGGCAAGGGGTTACGTAAGTCCTGTGCCCCGATATGGGGCCTTATGGGATGCTACTGAATCGGATTATACTTATGACCGACATCTCGAATGGCTCTATCAGGCGTTTTCCCAATTGGACAACGACCCTGATTTGAATCTGGATGGAGTGACGCTTTTCGGCCACGACTACGGTCATCCCCTTGGCGCCCGTTTGATGGCGGAGCATTACCCGGATCGTTTCGATGGATTCATCAATGGGAATGCGGGATTGAACCGGGGGCGATGGGGAATTGCAAAGCGCCATGATCGCTGGAGAAGTTTTGTCCGTTCGGTTCCCAAGGTTCCTATCGGCGCGGTGGTCTTCCGCAACGACGCCCGGCAGAACATGGGCTTGCCCCCCGGCACGGAAGCCGAGGAAGCCGGCTACGACGCTCCTTATCCAACGGGTGACTATCAGGCTTCGATTCGCGCATTTCCTGAAATGGTCCCTGAAGACGCCACCCGGCCGGAAGCTATCGCCAATCAGAAAGCCTGGGATTTTCTGACTTCCTCCTATGACAAGCCCTATCTGGTCATCTGGGAGAGCATGGACATGCCGGACTCGCGAAACCGGCGGGACGAATACATTTCGAGCATCTCCGGGGCGTTCGGACAAGAGAACCCTCAACTGCAGACCGGACACTATTCTCCCGAAGATGATCCCGTATCCACGTCTCAAGTGATCATTCGCTTCCTTGACGATATCTATTGTTCGAATGCCTTTGAAGAAATCTATAGAGAAACTTTCGGCTCAATCCGAATCTCTCAACGGCTTTCTTTAGGGAGGTGACACGGCCATAGGTCGGTCCATACTGTTGGTTGTTGTTCGAAGACGACCAGCAGGAAAGGAGCACGACCTATGACCGGGAACAGAGTAGTCGCGAAGCTGTTGAGATTCAAGGGGCTGCGCGTAGTGGGCTTCGGTTTCGAGGGGAGGAGCAACTTCGTGGTGACGGTGACGCCACACAAGAACGGGTGCCGGTGTCCGGAGTGCGGCCGCCGCGGAACCATTGTTCGGGTGATGCCCGAGCCGCGGCGGTGGCGGGACATCCCCGTCTGCGGGTGGACCGTATGGCTTCAACACTGCCCCCGGGAGATCTGGTGTCCGACCCACGGACGGGTGGTTGAAGCGATCCCCTGGGCGGGGCGGTTCGCGCGTGTCACCTATCGCTTCGAGTACGTGATGCTGAAGTACTGCCAGATCATGACGCAGAAGGCGGCGGCCCAGTTGCTGCGTATCCCCCGTTCCACGCTCTCCGATGTGCTCCACCGGACGATTACCCGTATCCGCGACGGTCACCGGATTCGAGGGCTGAAGACCATCGGCATCGATGAGATCTCCTACGCCAAAGGCCACAAGTACGCCACACTGGTTTACGACCTGGACCGCTCGTGTGTGGTGTGGGTCGGGAGGGGCAAGAAGCGCGAAACCATTGATGTTTTCTTCCATGAAGTGCTCAGCGACTACCAGAAGAAACAGATCCGGTGGGCATGCTGCGACATGAGTGATGCCTTCATGGGGGCCATCAAGGCGCACTGTCCGAATGCCACGCTTGTCCTGGACCGTTTCCATATCGTCAAAGCCCTCAACACGGCCGTCGACGGTGTGCGTAAGGAGCAGTGGCGGCTGGCCGGCGGTGACGAGCGCAAGGCTCTGAAGGGACTGCGCTGGCTTCTCTACCGTCACTCCTCAACGCGATCCAAAGACGACACCCAGACCCTTCGGGCACTTGAGAAGGCCAACAACCGCATCTATAGAGCATGGCGGCTGAAGGACGAGTTCGAGCAGTTCTGGGAATACAAGGCACCCTGGGCTGCCGAACGCTTCCTCAAGAGCTGGACGACCTCCGCCCTTCGAAGCCGTCTGGAACCTCTGCGCAAGTTCGTCACCACGCTGCGCCAGCACTACTTCGGCGTCCTCGCTTTCGTTAACTCACGGCTCACCAATGCCATAGCCGAGGGGCTCAACCGCATCGTCAAAATCGTCAAGAACCGCGCCAGCGGATTCCGCACGCTCGATGCCTTCACTGACATGATATTCCTCACAGTCGGAGACGTAGATATCCCTGCGCAAATCCCAACCCGTTTCCGCACAGTATAGGACAGCCCGATGAACCAGTATCCATCGACATCAAATCGAAATCACCCCGTTGAGAGATTCGGAAATAGCCAAACTTTCTCGGACGGCCCGGGTCAATTCGTGTCCGCGCGAGGCGGCGAAGGATACGATTGCGACAAAGAGGCGCTTCGACTCACATCGGGCAAGGACGACGAAGTAACCCTGCCTCAGCTCGACCTATCCGGCTTCGAACAAGTGAAAATCGCCTTCCGCTTCCTGGCCTACGGTTGCAGCGACGGCGATCAATTGATTGTGGATTTTTCGGAAGCGGGAAAGTGGACGGAACTGCTAAGGCTCGAACATGGATCCAAGCCCCGCCCAGGCGACTTCCGCAATCATTCGACCGACTACGGATTCATCCGGTTGGATCGGACCGGAGCCGCCTTTTCTGCCAATGCAAAACTCCGATTCCGGATCGAAAGCGAGAATCGGGCAGCGGCAATATTAATTAGAGAGTTTGGGATCTATGGCAGGCCGAACGCACAGCACGAAACGATAGCGGGCAGAACAAGTAGGCACTGACCAACCCGCTACCGCTCCGGGGTCGAGGTCGGCGGGTGATCAGAAACCTAAAACCGCGTCGGACGAAGGGCGCAGGGGTCAAACGCAAAATCTAAAGATTTCCTGAATCCGTGAGATAATCTGTGCGGTGCTGGGCAACCCCTGATGTTTGGATTCCAGAGTCTTCACGAGGGTCTGCCTTCCGACTTTTCATGCTTCGGGCTTGCGGGTTCGCCTGAATCGGACGGTCAAAACGGCGGTTGACCGCCGAAACAGGCGTTATTTTTCTGAAGGCGGCACGGTGTATCCTCCGATTGCCTGTCGGTTACCGTTGTTTCCTCTTAGGTGCGGGGATTCAGCCCGGCATTCGCGCCCGTGCGATATCTTCGATGAGATCGAACCAGGGACAGCTCCTGCCGAAGTGAAGCCGGATTCCCCGGGCGTGGCGGACGGGAGCGGGGAGCGCCTGAATAACTTTTCTGGTTGACTTCCATTGGTTCTGATCCAAAAAATCATCCTCCGTATCGAAATCCTCAAACCGATCTGCGACCCAGCAGTATCATGCAAAAGAAATTCAAATTCCCCCTCGCCCTCACCGCCTGTCTGGCGGCGCTCCTCGGCGCCTCCCCGGCCGGCGCGCAGGTCTTCGAAGACAGCTTTAACGCCACGACAGCCGGAGCGGGTAGCCAAACGCCTAAAGGGCACTCGAACGAGGTTCATAACGATTTGGAAAAGGCCACATTCTTTTTTGATTTTTCGGATGCCCGGAGTTCCGTTTCGGGGGACGCAGACGACACTCGAGTCGTTGAGTTGAAGGGCGTCGATTACGTTGCTTCCATCCAAGCCGGTGGAGATGGAAAGGCGGTTGACTTGTCAAAGGGTATTTATGCGCTCCCCTTGCAAATCGATGAGCCCTGGGAGGAGGCCACGCTGTTCGTGCGAGTGAGAGCCGCCGATGGCTTTCTAGACGGGGGGCTGATGAGTCTGGCCACGAAAGGCTTGGATATCATGGTGTCTGCTTTTCATATCGATTGGGGAGAACGGGGCAATCTGGGTGTTTTCGCCCGTCTTGGTTCGGTTCATCGGCCAGTCCATGCGCCGCTCGACTTGGAAACCGGGGATTGGATGGATATTTGTGTCCGCTGGCAGCCACGATCCGAGGGCAAACCGGATACGGCTGTTTGGGCTGGCTTCACTGGCTGGACGGAGGTTTTTGTGAATGGACGATTGATTTCACGCCGCTGTTATCGCGGTCCCCCTCCGGGTGCTTACGACAGAAACAATCGTTTAACACTGGGTGTTGACTTTGAAGGGCAGCGTTTCAGAGGCCTTGTGGATCATGTTGCCCTTTGGGATCGTGCTCTGGATAATCGTGAAATCGCTAGACTTTTCAAAGTAGGCCATGTTGATACAAACCTCCCTGCGGAAGGGCCGTTGAATGGTTGGAATCAAGAAGTGGGCAATGCCTTTTTCCCAAAAGAAATGCCCCGCAAGGAGCGCTTCGAGTGGATCAAAAGGAATACCGCACAGTACGTTAAGCAACTGCGAGAAACGGATAGGGCGATGTATCCAACCTATCATCTTACTCTGCCAGGTTTCCAATACAACACGCATGGATTTTACTTCAATGATCGTTGGCACCTGTTTCCCGTCGTTAGCATGGGGGGAGCGCGCAATCTAGACTTGGAGCAACTGTTCTGGGCTCACCTAAGCAGTGACGATTTGTTGAAGTGGAAAGTGCATACCCCTTTGATGCCTGAACGTTTTGATGCAAACGGAGCGTTTTACATTGATCGATACGGGACCCCATCCGTTGTTGCAGGGGATGCAGGACCGGGAGTCGGGTATGCGGTCGCGAAAGACGATTCGTTGGATGAGTGGGAGGTGCAGAATCGTCCGAAATTGCGTGGAAATGCCCCGGTTATTCAGCAAAGGAACGACCCTGCTGTCTTTCAGAAAAATGATCGGTGGTATATGGTTGCGTCCGGTGTTTCCACAGAGCGCGAGTCATCGAATATCCATCTTTATCGATCCGAGAATGGAATTGATTGGACTTATGTTAAATTGCTTTTCGAGGCGGAGGTTGGAGTCGGAGTGCAAGAATGTCTCGTAGCCTTTATTCAAAACGATTTGCTCGTCATGTCGACAAACAAAGCGCTCGTTCAGGACTCGGCAGCTAACGGGCACGACTATATCGTTGGAAGATTTGAAAACGAATCGTTTGAATTGCTTGGGAGCGGCATCTCCGACTACGGTTATAACTCTAATCCGCGTTATCGTCCTTACAACATGTGGCACGGATTTACGGATGATACCGGAAGAACCGTCGTGTGGCAGTATCAAGGACGACACGGAAACAACTGGGAAGCATTACGCAAGGGTTGGTTTTCCACTTACTCTCTACCCAGGGAAATTAGAATAAGGGATGATTACACTTTGGCTTTTCTTCCGGCCAGGGAGCTGGAAGAACTACGTAATACTTCAGAGCCCGGGAAGTCTTTTCGGGAGCATAAAATCGATGGCTTCAAGCACTTGGGCACTGTTTCGGACACATCCGAAAATCGCATTTCCGTAACTCCCGGCGAATCGGGGAACAGCCGTTTGAAGTTTGCCAAAGGATCCGACGAATTCACGTTGAGCTACAGTGCTCATAAAGAACGATTAATACTTACTCAGAACAGATCTTCGGCGGCAAGTCCCGACAACCAACCCTACAGCGTTCCGCTTCGCTTGAATGATAAAGAAGAAGTCAGCTTTACGCTTTATTTGGATCGTTCGATGATAGAAATTTACACTCCTGAAGGCGATGTGCTGAGCGCTTGGTTTCGAACGGACGAAGTCGGCGATTTCACGGTCGAGGCCGGTTCAATGAAGGAAATCAAAGTTCACAGCTGGAAAATGAATCCCCTCCAATTCGATTAATGCATCCTGACCTGGCGACCGGAACGATCATCTACCGCTCCGGCATGAACCCCAAGATTCGACGCAACTTTGAGGTTTTCACCCCCTGCGACTTTATCGCCGCCATCACCCAGCACATCCCCGACAAAAACTTCCAACTCGTCCGCTACTACGGATGGTACAGCAACAAGATGCGCGGACAGCGTCTCAAGCAGGCCGCAGCGGAAGAGCGCCCCGGCACCCAAACGGCTGGTTGAGAACTCGATGGCCTCGGTCGGCCTGATCGTTCACATCATCCTGGGCAAGTTCTGCGACCACCTGCCGCTCTACCGGCAGGAACAGATCTTCAAGACCCGCTATCGTTGACAACGGGAAAGGGCATTTCGTCGTGGATAGTGGAATGCGCGCAACGGCATTGATGCATCTAAAGCATTCCAATTCAAATATTTAAAGGGCAGGATCCCCTGGGTTTTGGCCGGGGCAGCAAAAAAAAATCGGTTCTTTCGCTATAATTGTGGGTCACTGAGTTGCTCGAAGCTGGGTAGGGCTCCAGTTGCATTGAGTATTTTGAGGAAGAAGTAGTGCTCATCGTGGAAGCCATAGCTCCTGCGTTTGAGTACTTTGATTTTGTTGTTGATGCCCTCGGCCACGCCGTTGGTGATGCGATATTCGAAGTAGGAGAAGATGCCGTGCGACCACCGGACCAGGCGCTTGGCGAGCTTGATGAATGGCTCCAGCCGGCTCTGCTTACACCGCTTGATCCACCCCTTCAGGAAGGCTTCGGCCTCTTCGCGTGTCGAGCACGCGTAGAACGCCTCGAAGTCCTCCTTGAGCAGGTACGCTTTCTGTAATTGTCGGTTGATTGCCATGATCTGTTCGAGAGTCTGTTTGTGTTTGCGCTTCAGGTTGCGTGAGGCCCTGAGCCAGAGCCAGCGCGTGCCCTTGATCAGCTTGCCCTCTTCGTCAGAGCATATGGACTGCTCGTGGCGACGTACGGCCTCAATGGCATCACTGAGGTACTTGTAGACATGGAACTTATCGAAGACAACGACGGCGTTCTTGCAGTGCCGTCGGACGCTGTTCAGGAAGGGCTGCCAGAGGTCCATGCACACGGCCTCGACAGCCTTGCAGCGCTTGCGACCGAAGCAGCGGAAGAACCCGCCCACAGCGCGCTCCTTGCGTGTCTTTACCAAGCCGATCACCTCCTTGCGCTCCAAGTCATAGAAAACCGTGGCGTAGCGGTGCCCCTTGCGCAGCGAGATCTCATCGATCCCCAGATATCGCACCGTGCGCTCCTCTCGCTTGGCATCACGCCGTTGCAGCCACTTCTTGTCCATTCGGTAAACGGCATCTTTACTCAGGCCCTCCAGGGCGGCCACATCGCTGACTGGCAGCAGATCGCACAAGCCTGCCACGTACTTCTCATAACGGACGGTCTGGCGAGCATACCGTTCAACCCAGTCCAAGCCCTCGATGACCACGCCGCAACGAGGGCAATCCACACGGACGAACTCGACTTCCAAGTAGCACTGTCGGCCCCAGATCGGGAAGTCCCGGATCCGTCGCGGTGGCTGCGTGTCGTATGTGAACAACAGCCCCTCCCCGCACTGACCACAGCTGTAACCAACACTGCGTCGATCGATTCGAACCGTCACACTGCCATCTTCCTCGATACGAATTCCACCGGCGACTACGCCCCATCCTTGAATCCCGAGCAAATCTGTGAACAATGACTTCTGAGACATCGCTTCCTCCTGCTGTATATGATTGCGTTCACAACCATTTGCGCAGATCTGGGGCGATGTCTCACGCTTTCATCCACAAAATTCGAGAAAGAACCAAAAAATCAAAGAGATCGCATCCTCCGCCTCGCGCAAGATACACAAAGACACGCTGATCATTCTGGACCCGAGTGATATCCGGAAGAACTACGCCGAAGCGATGCCCTTTCTTGGCCGGGTGCGTGACGGCAGCACGGGGCAGATCGTCAACGGGTACTGGAGCTGCCTGGCCGTGGCCTGTGAAGTGGGCAAGCGCCGCATGCTGCCGCTGCATCATCGCCTGTGGTCGGCCGAAGCTCCGGACTTTATCAGCGAGAACCACCAGTTGCGGGAGATCATCAACATGATCAGCCGGGCGGTCTCTAGACGAGGCATCTACGTGATCGACCGCGGCGGCGACCGCTGCAAGATCTATAACCACCTTCTCCGTAATCATTGGCGATTTATCATCAGGCTGACGGGCAGCCGCCATCTGCGCTATCGCGGCAAGAACAGCCGGGCCCTGGATCTGGCGGAGAGTTGCCCCATGCTCTATCGCGATCAGCTCGTCAAAGAGACTCGCGAAGGCGAGAAGACTTATCAGATCGAGTACGGTTTCCGGCGAGTCAGGATGCCGGGGAAGAAACCCTGGCTTTACCTGATCGTGGTCAAAGGCTTTGGCCGGAAGCCCATGATGCTGCTGACCACCGAAGAGGTGACGAAGAGCCGCAAGTCGATATGGTTCATCGTTGAGGGCTATATTTCACGCTGGCTCGTAGAAGACGCCCTCCGCTTTATCAAGCAGAGCTACAAGCTCGAAGACGTCCGCGTCCTCTCGTACCAGCGCCTCCAGAACATGATGGCGCTCGTGCTTGCCGCGATCTACTTCTCGGCGGTCTGGCTGGGCAGCTCGGTAAAACGGGCCGTTCTCTCGGCCTATGCCATCAAGGCCTCAAAACGCTTCTTCGGTATCGCAGAGTTCCACTATTACGCGCTCGCCGATGGCATCGCCGCTCTTCTCTCCCGCATCGGCGCATCGCGCAGCCCGCATCCCCGTTCGCCTCCTGTCTCAAGCTTCCCGCAAACGTGGTTTCCGGGGTTCGGCTGAAAACTGGGGTAAGTCCAAAAAAAAAATTCGAACCCCTTGACACCTGCCGTGCGGAAGCCTACGGTCTCCCGGTTGCCGGAAGGTCGGCAAGTTCCGTGAAAATCGGACGCTGTCGCGCAACCGTGTGCGGGGAGAACTGACCCCGCGAGCCGGAAAACGACCTCCGGGAACCTGTGTAGTGGTGCTCTCCCTCGCGTACGGGGTGAGACCGCAGGCCTGACCGTCTGTCGTCTCTCCTCTTCCGCGTCCGGGGCTCACCGTGTAATGGACCGGGGTTCCGCGTTAGGGCCCCACCAACTGAGGAGAGAAGACATGAAAGGACACGGACTTACCCGTGTACTCACCGTCGCGCTGCTTCTGGCGGTCGCGGCGACGTCCATGGCCGAAACCTGGACGACCTATACCCTGCCGGACAATGCCGGCTTGTTCAATACGTGGGCGCTGGGCCACACCACGAGTGGTCAGTTTATCTATGGCGACCACGGCAACCTGTATGTGCAGGATGCCTTCGGCGGATCCTCGTATACGGAGTACGACAACAGCCCGGTCGCCGGAACCGATCCCGCGTTTATCACGACGTATGATGCGGACACCGCGGTCCTCGGCAAGGGAGGCTGGGGCGCCAGTGCCCTGGTGAGTTTTGATCCGAGTGATACGGGGACCGCGTTCTCGTCAGGCTCCTTCACCCTTCAGGGGTATAGAGGCGTATTCCATGACGAAACCAGCATGTACATCGCCGGCGCCAACGGCAACGAATACACCAACGGATTTGGCGGGTTCAGCAACAACCTGATGTATGTCGCGCTGGATGGTTCGACCAGTAAGGTCATCATTAACGACTACTCCCAATACAGCTGCGGGTTCACCAAAGACAGCCTCGGGAACCTCTATGTGGGCGATAATGATGACGGACGGGTCTACAAGTTCACGGCCGCACAGATCAGCGGAGCCATCAGCGGCGATGCACTGGAGATCACGGACGGGGAACTGATTTGCGATTTCGGCCTGGGCGGCGATATCGGTTCGCTGGCCGTTGATGCCGACGGGGTGCTCTGGGGCGCGGGCTGGGGCCATACCGGCCTGAAGTGCTATGACCAGGACAGCGAAAGCTTCTACACCTGGACCCCCGGGTATGACACGACCGCGTATCTTGCGGATACGTTTTCGTATGGCGGGTCGAATTACGTAGGGTTCGCCAGCGCGGATGGCTCGGATCCCGGTGTTGACGTGATGTACGGCTTTGCCGAGGTGGGTGCGGTGCCTGAACCGGCGACCATGCTGCTCCTGCTTCCGGGCATGGGCGGGATTCTCGCCCTGCGCCGGCGCCGCTTTGCCCGTGCGCGACGCGTGATGGCCGGCCACTCCGCCACCTCCGGGCTCGTCCCCGCGACGGCCGGAATCACGGAGCGTCCGCGCGTGGAAGCCACCGCGTGGATGGAACGCATGGACCGGTTCGTCCGGAAGATGCATACGGTGGATCCGTTGGGGATGGACCGGTTCGTCCGGAAGATGCATACGGTGGATCCGTTGGGGACGGTTCTGCTCGCCTTCGATAACATCCTCCGACGCTGATCCAGCGCATCAACCTCGCGGGGCGCTTCTTTCAGGGAGCGCCCCGCGAAGCCCCTGCTCCATGATGAACCGATCCTCAAAAACGCCGCTCGCCCTTCTTCTGATCGCACTGCTTTCTTGTGCCGCAGCGGAAAGCGTGGCCGGCCCCTATTCCTATCCCCTCGGCACAAAGGGTCCCGGAGACACTCCTCCGATCGATCCGGGGGTGCCCGGCTTTGTCGGAATCGATGGCGATGGCGCGGCAAATCTTAACGGCGCGAACACCCATAACTACGTCAACGCCGCCTTTGCGGGCTGGTGTTCGGCGGCTACCCATTATTATCGTTGCGACGGCGGGGAGGGGTTTTCGAATCCCTCCGCGGCTGAAGGCCCCGTTTCCGGAGATCACGCTAATCCCGTCGAGGTGGTCTCCCTGGGGGATCTCGATCAGGAGGCGATCAATGCGGGCGATCCCCCGGGGTCGATCGTGCTGCTCTTCGATGCCCCGATCTTCGACGGAGAGGGACAGGATTTCGCGGTCTTTGAAAACGGCTTCGTCAACATCTCCAATGCCGCGTTTTTTGCCGAGCTTGCCTATGTGGAGGTTTCGTCGGACGGCGTCGATTTCCTGCGCTTTCCCAGCGTCTCGCTGACCTCCTCTCCCGTAGGGGAATACGGAGGACTCCAGGGTCAGAACGTGTACAACCTCGCGGGCAAACACGGCAACGCCTACGATAAGAGCTGGGGAACCCCCTTCGACCTGTCGAGTCTGACCAACAGTGCCGCCTGTGCATCCTATTCCGATGGCGTGATCACCACGACTTATGGGGCCACGATCGATTTGAACGCGATCACCCATATACGAATCGTCGATATCCCTGGATCCGGTGATTTTTATGATGAAGCCTCTTCGCTGACGGATCCCGAAACCGGAAATCCCTACCCCGGCCATCATCCCGTATACGATGCCTGGCATACCTGGGGATCGGGGGGATTCGATCTTGATGCGGTGGGGGCCATCCACGCCCGGGGCTGGCACCACATCGCGGTCACTTTCAACAAGGGCGGTTATATCCATCCCTATGGGGTGCCGGCGGGCAAAGTCGCCGTCTCGAACGGCGCGGACCGGGCGTTCTCCATTCAGCCCGACCCGCATTACCATCTCGAAGACCTGCGCGTCGACGGGGTTTCGTTCGGGACGAATCTGACCGCGTACACCTTTACGAACGTCGTCGGCGACACCCACACCCTCGAGGCGGACTTCGCGCCCGACCGGCATCGATTGACCGTCGCGATCGAGGGCGCGGGCGAGGTCACGCCCGGCGGAGGATCCCACGCCTACGGGTCGGTTGTGGCGCTCACGGCGTCGGCGGGGCCCTACGCGCGCTTCTCACACTGGAGCGGTGATCTGCCGGGTGGGGCCGATCCTTCGAACGCGCTCTGTTCGGTCACCGTCAGCAACGACATGGCCCTCGTTGCCCACTTCGCCTGCGAAGGCGCGGCGACGTCGAACGGCGTTCCGGTGGCGTGGCTCGACGAGAACGGGCTGGACGGCGATCGGGAGACCGCCGCGGCGTCCGATACGGATCATGACGGCTGGGCCGCGTGGCAAGAGTACGTGGCGGGAACCTCGCCGACCAACCCGACGCCCACGCTCTTCCGCGTCTCCGGCTGGACCCGTGACGGCACCGCGGGGACGCTCCTCTTTGACACGATGCGCTACCGCGAATACATCATCTACGGCAGTACCGATCTGAACGACTGGTCCGAAACCGTCCGCTGTTATGGAACGGGCGAACCGGCGGAGATCGCGCTGCCGGAATCCGGACCCCCGGTCTATTACCGGGTTCAGATCGGGATTCCCTGATCTTATGAATCGCGATACCTCAAGGGGCTTCACGCTCATTGAACTGCTGGTGGTACTGACGCTTGTGATTCTGCTGATCACGCTGCTCGGCCCCGCCGCAGCACGGCTGCTCGAATACGCCCGAAGCTCGCGCTGTCAGGCCAACCTGCGGGTCCTGTATTCGGCGAATGCCATGTACGCCGCCGACCACCAGTCTTATGTCCCCGCCGCCGCGGACATGTGGGGCGAGCACGGCGACTGCTGGCGCTGGCACGGGTGGCGTCCGAACCGCAATAGCGATTTCATTCCGGGCCGCGGACCGCTGGCGCCGTATCTCGGCCAGGGGGGCGTGGTCCGCGATTGCCCGTCGTTCGAAGGACACCGGGCCGAAGGACAGTGGAATCCGAGCTTTGAGTCGGGGGGCGGGGGGTACGGCTATAATCAATACGGCGTCGGCTCGCGGTATTTTCTGAGTTCAAACGGGTTTTACGACTTCGAGGCGGAGCCCTGGGCGCGCGGCATGCCGCCCCATGCGATACGGGAACCGGCGTCTACCCTGATGTTCGCCGACTGCGCCTTCCTCAAACAGGGCGAGCTGATCGAGTACTCCTTCGCCGAACCGAGCCGCGAACCCACCTTCGGGGTGAGTCTTCAGCCCTCGATCCATTTTCGCCACGCGGGCCGGGCCCATGTGCTCTGGTGCGACGGGCACATCACCGGGGAACGCATGAACGACCTTTCCGGCGGGGCCCACCGCGAACATGCCCTGGGCTGGTTCGGGCCGGAGGACGACTCGGTATTCAAGCCGTTCTGAATGGCGGTCCGGGCCGCGCTCACTTCTCCCGCGCGAAGGGCCAGGCCATCACACCGCCCTCCATCACCTTGACCTTCGTCCAGCCGTGGGCCTGCAGCAACCGGGCCGCCTCGTATCCGCGCAGCGAGATTTTGCAGAAGCAGATGATCTCGTGATCCTTGTCCGCCGGAAGCTCGTCCATGCGGCCGCGGAGCGCGCCGAGCGGAATCAGAACTTCCCCGATACCAAGCCGCATCAGCTCGTATTCGTCCGGCCCGCGTGTATCCAGGATGAAGGCCTCGTCGCCCCGATCGACCTTCTCCTTCACCTCGCGGCAGGAGATCCCGTCCATGAACCCCGCCATCTTGTTCTGCAGAGTGTGCGCACAGGCGATCAGGTTGTCGACCGCAGGGGAGAACGGCGGCGCGTAGGGCAGATCGGCGACGGTCAGATCGTCGACCGTCAACCCGCCGTGCAAGGCCATGGCCGCCGTAGCGATCCGCTTACTCACATCGCCGGGGCCCACACACTGGACTCCGAGCAACCGGCCCGAGCCGCGCTCTGCGACCATCTTGATCACCACAAGCGCCGCGCCCATGAAGCCCGGCTTATCGGGCTCGGCGTGCACGACCGAAACGACATCGAACCCCGCCGCACGCGCATGGCGCTCCGAGAGCCCCGTCGCCCCCGCCGTGTAGTCGAAGACCTTGCAGACCCCCGTCTGGATCGTACCGGGGAAGACCGCTTCACCCGCATCGGTGATGTTCGTTCCGATCACGCGCCCCTGCAGGTTCGCCAGATCCCCGTAGGGGGCATGTACCTTTTTCCCCGTCAGCAGATTCGGAATCTCCACACAGTCGCCGGCCGCGTAGATGTCCGGATCCGAGGTCCGCATCGACGGATCGACCGAGATTCCTCCCGCCTCCCCGATATCGAGCCCTGCGGCCCGTGCGAGATCCACATTCGGACGCACCCCGGCGGCGACCACGGCCAGCTCGCACGGTAGTTCCGTCCCGTTGGCGAGCTTCACTCCGGTAAGCGTGCCGTTCTCTCCGAGAAAAGCGGAGACCGGGTTTTCGGTGATCACGTGCGCGCCCTTCGCCTTCATGTGATTCTCGAGCAGTTTCGCCAACTCCCAGTCGAGGAACATCAGGATCTGCGGAAGCATTTCGACGACCGTGATATGGATGCCGGCGAGTTCCAGGGCCTCACAGGTTTCGACACCGATCAGCCCCCCTCCGACGACGACGGCGTTGCGGATCGTGCCTTCATCCCGAACGCGGCGCAAATAATCGGCGTCCTCCATGGACTGCAGCGTCGTGATGCCTTTGAGCTCGGTGCCCGGAACCGGGGGCATGACGGGGCGTGCGCCCGTCGCCAGCACCAGCTTGTCGTAGGGCACCTCGCTGTCCGTGCCCTGTTCCAGATCGCGGCACAACACGACCTTGCGTTCGCGGTCGATTTCCAGGGCCTCGGTCCGCGTCCTCGCCTCGATCCCTTTCGTGTTCATAAAGAACCGGGGGTCGCGCACCACCCCCGTCGGCGTACACAAAAACTGATTGCGATCGTCGAATACCCCGCCCACATAGTAGGGATAGCCGCACGAGGCCATCGAGAGATCCGGCGACTTCTGGATGATGGTTACCTCGGCGCGGGGGTCCATCCGTCGCGCGCGCGCCGCCGCCTTGGGTCCGGCCGCGGATCCCCCGATCACGAGAATGCGTTTCGGTCGATCACTCATCGTCTTCTCTCCTCTCCACGGGGCCTTACCCCCGATTCAGCTCATCCAGGTGACGGTTGAGACATTCGAACAATTTGAGAATCTTCGGATCCCGCAACGAACAGTGCTTCGTGTTTCCTTCCCGGCGCACCTCGATCAGACGATGCGTGCGGAGAATGGAAATCTGCTGCGACATCACCGGCTGACTGCAACCCAGTCTCGTGTACAACTCGGTCACCGTCGCCTCACCGCGGCCAAGCTGCTCGATCACCCCCAGGCGCACCGGATGAGCCAACGCCCGCAACAACTCCGCCGCCCGCTCCCGATCTCCCTGCTCCATCTCCATGAACCCAGCCTCCTCTTGCCCCGGCCTTGCACATTCATACATCGCTATATTGCAATCTCTTTATAAGATGAACCCATGGAGGGTCGGCTTCCACGCCGACCGCAAAGAGGACGGGGCGGAACCCGTCCCTCCAGAGAGGGGGTGATCTCCCCATGGAGGGTCGGCTTCCACGCCGACCGCAAAGAGGACGGGGTGGAACCCGTCCCTCCAACGCCGACCGCAAAGAGGACGGGGCGGAACCCGTCCCTCCAGAGAGGGGGTGATCTCCCCATGGAGGGTCGGCTTCCACGCCGACCGCAAAGAGGACGGGGCGGAACCCGTCCCTCCAACGCCGACCACAAAGAGGACGGGGTGGAACCCGTCCCTCCAGAGAGGGGGTGATCTCCCCATGGAGGGTCGGCTTCCACGCCGACCGCAAAGAGGACGGGGTGGAACCCGTCCCTCCAGAGAGGGGGTGATCTCCCCATGGAGGGTCGGCTTCCACGCCGACCGCAAAAGAGGACGGGGTGGAACCCGTCCCTCCAACGCCGACCGCAAAAGAGGACGGGGTGGAACCCGTCCCTCCAACGCCGACCGCAAAAGAGGACGGGGTGGAACCCGTCCCTCCAGGGCGGCGTCATTCACGGATCCCCCCGACAGCCAGTAGCCAACGCAACAGTAGGGGCTGGTCAGCGCACAAGGCGTCTTCGTGTTGCTGGTTGAGTGGGAGGTTGCCGTGTTGGGAGCCTGAAGGCAAGCGGAAGCGTTGGGTGGGGGCAGAGAACCGCGCCCCACGGCGGAAGAGTTTTGATCAAGCCCCGCTCTTCACGGGGCGGAAGCAAGGAAGGCGGCCATCTTCTCCCTTGGCGTCATCCATCCCAGACACTTTCGAGGACGGTCGTTGAGGAATGTGTCGATGCGCTTCAGTGCCGCTGTACCGATTCCCCGGAAAGAGACCTTCTTGGGGTGCAGCCTGCGAATCAGGCCGTTGGTGTTCTCATTGGTTCCTCGTTCCCAGGAGTGATAGGGATGTGCGAAGAAGATGTCCATGCCGGTCTTCGTCGCCATGCGTTCATGCCTGGCGAACTCTTTACCGTTGTCGAGCGTTAAAGTCAGTCGCGACGCTTCCGAGGTCGTGTTGAACATCCTGCATATCGTTCTGGTGACCTCACGCGCTTCCTTCGACATCGTCCGATCCACCAGCGTAAAACGCGTACGGCGTTCGACCAGGGTAACGAGATAGCCGCTCTTGCTCGCCCCTTGGATCAGGTCGCCTTCCCAGTGGCCCACTGTGGATCGCGTCTCCACTTCAGGCGGTCTCGTGTCGATCATTCGCTGGTTCGGAATCCGCCCACGGACTCGACCATCTTCGCGAGGACAACGGCGTCGGCGCTTACGGTGCGCACGCGGAAGGTGGCGCCACAGATCCCCGCCCGCCTTCGCATCCGCGTAGACGTGCTTGTAGATCGTCTCCTTACACACCCACGGACGCCCTTCAAGGCGAGCGCGCCCACCGATCATCTCAGGCGTCCAGCCCTCCCGCAAACGGGCCTCAGCTCCTCGGTGAACCGTCGCACTCCGGGCCGTCTGGACCGCTCCTGGGCCATCCTGTGCGCCTGACGCGGCTGGTAGCCGTTGCCCCCCGTGTTCCTGGCGATCTCTCGACTGATCGTGCTCGCCGCTCGCCCCAACCGTCGAGCAATCTCTCGCTGCCCGTACCCGTCTTGACGCCACATGCGGATCAGATTACGTTCTGTCCTGGTCACGCGTTCGTAAGCCACTGCGTCCTCCATGTATTGCTAGTACACGAAGAACGTAACTTACCGCGTGACCTTCTTCATCCCTCAAGTGTTGCGCTGGCTACTCGCGCGCGCGTATAAATTGTTGGCGGAGAGGGAGGGATTCGAACCCCCGGGACCTTGCGGCCCGCCGGTTTTCAAGACCGGTGCATTCGACCACTCTGCCACCTCTCCGCAGTGATCACCGGCCGTGAGTGCAATCGCAGCATAACTTCCATACGTTCACGGGCTCAAGCAGATCCGCCCGGGAACCGATCCCCTGTCGGGCATGATTCGAAGATCGGGCGGCTTCCGTCGTTTTTCTCCAGAAGGTTGTCCGAAAACCAGAGGAAAGCGCCCCTGCTGCCCCGTTAGGGTGCGGGCGGAAAACGAGAGGGAGGTCTCATGTCCGACAAGCACGATATTCAGGCGTTGCGCGAGACGGTGAAGCGTTATCTCGAGGTCGCGTACGACCCGATCCAGGAGGAACGCCGCAGGTTGTGGAGCGCGCATCATGCGTTTAAACCGACGCCGCCGCCGATCTTTGTGATGGTCGGTATGTTCAACGCCTTCTGCAAAGAGATGTTCGGCGATGCGCAGATGAAATGCGCAGACCCGCTTTTCCGCGAACATGAGCGCTGGCTTAAGATGCGGCTGTTCGTGTCCGAAATCGGCGATGACCAGATCATCGAGCCGTGGCTCACACAGGGCGCGGCTATCGAGACCTACGGCGGGCGGCCCTGGGGACTGGCGCAGGATTTCGAGCCCAGCGCCATGGAGGGCGGGGCGATGAAGATGCATTCCTCGCTCGACGATTGGTCGCTGATGAATCAGATGCATTTCCCGCATCACTGCGTCGACGAAAATCTCACCCGCGCCGCAGTCGAAAAGATAGGCGACGCGGTGGGCGACCTGATCCCGATCGATGTCAACCGCGGCCCTCTGTGCCAGGGAACCCGGATGGATATCTCCACGGACCTCGCGCAGCTCCGGGGGCTCGAGACGATCATGACGGACATGTACGAGTACCCGGACGAACTGCACAAACTACTGGCCTATATGCGCGACGGCATCCTCGCCAACCACCGCGAGGCCGAGGACGCCGGCCACTGGACGCTCACCTCGCAGATCAATCAGACGGAACTCTACAGCGACGACCTCGAACGGCCGAAGCCCAACTCCGGTCCGCGCCGCCGCAGAGATCTCTGGGCCTGCTGCATGGCGCAGGAACTCACCCTCGTCTCCCCGGAGTTTCACGACATATTCATGCTGCAATACCAGATTCCGATCATGAAGGAGTTCGGTGCGATCTCCTACGGATGCTGCGAGAACCTCACGGAAAAAATCGATATCCTCCGACAAATCCCCAACCTGCGCATTATCGCCGTCACGCCCTCCGCCGACCCGAAACGATGCGCGGAACAGATCGGGTCGGACTACATCATCTCCTATCGCCCCAACCCCACCGACATGATCTGCGGCGAGTTCAACGAGGATCGCATCCGCCGGATTCTGCGCCGCGACCTGGCCGCTATGCGCGGCGGCCACGTCCAGATCAACCTCAAGGATATCGAAACCGTCGAACGCGATCCCGACCGCCTCCGCCGCTGGACCCGGATCGCGCGCGAGGTGATCGACGAGGTGTGGGAGTGAGTGGGAATTCGGAGTCAGGGAGGACAAGGTGGCGGACGTGGAGATATTATTTGAGCTTCAGGATTAACCCGGGATATGCTCTATATCTTATAGGAGCTTTTTTAGCCCCTTGAGTCTTTTTGAAAGCGAACCCGAAGCGATGGAGCACACCATGAAAAGACGAGCCTTCATAGGTGCCGCGAGCGCTTGCAGCCTGGCGACCCTGACCGGTGCGGCGGGACAGAAACGTACGCGCCCCAACATTTTGTTGATCATGGGCGACGACATCGGGTTCTCGGACATCGGCTGCTACGGAAGCGAGATCGATACTCCGAACCTCGATGCGATGGCGCGCAGCGGACTTCGCTTCCGCCAGTTCTACAATATGGCCAAATGCGCCCCGACGCGCTCGGTGCTGCTCACGGGGCTCTACGGCGGCTATAAAAACTGCGCGCCCTTCAGCCGACTGCTGCAGGCGAACGGCTACGCGACCGCCATGTTCGGCAAGAACCACCTCGTGCCCACCATCCCGGATTACAGGGAGTTCGGCGCCAGGAATTTCGAACGCTCGCTTACGTTCTGGGGGTGCACGGACTTCTTTTTCCGCGACGACGAGGGCAGTCCGTTCGAACTCGACGGCCAGAAGGTCCCGATCGCCGACCTCAAGCGGAGCCGCGATCCGTTCTTCAAGACCGACGTGATGACCGATTACGCGCTCGAGTTCCTCGACAGGACCGCGGAAGAGAACAAGCCGTTCTTCCTCTACATGCCTTACCACACGGCCCATTTCCCGCTCCAGGCGCGGCCGGAGGATATCGCGAAGTACCGCGACGTCTATCGGGAGGGCTGGGACAAGCTGCGCGAAAAGAGGTTTGCGAAGATGAAGCGCGAGGGCGTCGTCCCCGAAGACTGCCGGCTGAGTCCGCCCGAGGACCTCCTCCACCGCGGCAAGGGCCAATTCAACTCGAAAGACGACTGGCCGGAGCGGCGCAAAAACGTGTGGCGCTACCGTGAATGGGACTCCCTCTCCGCCTCCGAGCAGGAGCGGATGTCGCTCGAGATGGCCGTTTACGCGGGGATGATCGACCGGATGGACCAAGACATCGGCCGGCTCCTGAAGAAGCTCCGGGAGCAGGGCCGCCTGGAAAACACGCTGGTGCTCTACCTGTCCGATAACGGGGCCTGCGCGCAGGACTACAACATCCATTATACCAAGCCGCCGGGGCATCCCGAATCCTACCGCAGTCCCTCCGTGCCCTGGTCGAACCTCTCGAACACGCCGTTCCGCCAGTACAAGTGGTTCGGCCTGGGCGGGGGCTGCAACACGCAGTTCATTGTCATGGGCCCCGGCGTCGAGGGCCGCAACCGCATCACTGATCAGATCGGCCACGTGGTGGATCTCGCGCCGACCTTTCTCGAGCTTACCGGCACAAACTATCCGGAGACCTTTCAAGGCCGCCCCGCCGAACCGCTGCACGGGCGCTCGCTCCTGCCGGCTTTTCAGGGCGGCCGCCGCCCGGACGACGACGCCTTTATTTCCGGGATGCCCAGTTTCCGCATGATGCGCCGGGGCGAATGGAAGATCACCAAAATCAACAACAGCGAATGGCAGCTCTACAATCTCGAGAAGGACTACATCGAGATGGAGGATGTCGCCGCCGAACACCCCGAGGTGCGCCGGCGGATGGCGCAGCAGTTCGAGGCGCTGGAGGAAGAGTACGACCTGTTCCACATCTGGCGGTGGCGGAACGAGCAGAACAAGTAGCCGCTTCATGAAACGAAGAACCTTTCTCGGCGCGGCGGGGGCCGCCTGTGTCGCGCCCCGGGCACAAGCCGCGGATCGGCACCCGAATATCCTCTTCCTGCTGACCGATGATCAGCGCGCCGATGCCGTCGGCTACGCGGGTAACCGGACCGTCCGCACGCCGGCGCTCGATACCCTCGCGGAGACGGGCACGGTCTTCGAAAATGCCTTCGTCACCACCTCGATCTGTGTCAGCAGCCGAGCCTCGATCCTCACCGGCCGGTACATGCGCACCCACGGCATCCGCGATTTCGTGACGCCGGTCGATGCGGAATGGATGCGCGATACCTATCCTCAGCGGATGCGCGAGGCGGGCTATTACACGGGGATGATCGGAAAGTTCGGAATCGGCGCCATCCATCAGGCGCAGATGGAAGAGGCGGGGCGGTCCTTCGACTATTTCAAGCCGTTCCTCGAGCAGGGCGAATACTTCCCCGAAGGACCCGGCGGGCCGCACGTCACGGACCTCCTCACCGGCCAGGCGCTCGAGTGTATCCGCCTCAGCCGCGCCGCGGGCCGCCCGTTCTGCCTCTCGATCAGCTACAAGGCCCCGCACGGACCCTGGCATGAATTCGATCCGGAGTACGCCATGCTCTACCGCGGCGAGCGCATGCCGGTCCCGCCCACCTTCACCCAGGAGGCCTTCGACGGGCTCCCCGTAAGCGTGCGCCGCTCCCGCGCCGCGAAAGACAGCGCCATGACCGCGCGCGAATTCCGCTGGGGCGCGAGGATGGACCGGGAACACCACCACCGCATCGTCCGTCAGTACTACCGGCTGATCACGGGCGTGGACGAGTCACTCGCACGCCTGCGCCGCGAGCTCGAACGCCTCGGCATCGCCGACAATACGATCATCGTCTTCACCAGCGACAACGGTCACTTCATCCACGACTACGGACTCTACGGCAAGTGGTTCATCTACGAGCCCTCCATTCGCGTACCGCTCGTCGTCTACGATCCGCGTACGCCGGTCGATTTACGCGGCCGCCGCCGCGGGGAGATCGCCCTCAATATCGATCTCGCGCCGACCCTGCTGGCCCTGGCGGGAATCGAGGTTCCGGATACGATGCAGGGTCGCAGCCTGACCCCGCTGCTGCGCGGTGCGGACTGCGGCTGGCGCAAGGACTTCTTCTACGAGGCCACCTACGGCCAGTACGCGGGCGACATCCCGAAGACGATCGGGGTGCGCGACCTGCGCTGGACCTACGGGCGGCTGATCAGCGAGCCGGCTAAGCCCGAACTGCTCTTCGACCGCCGCCGCGACCCTCATCAGCTTCATAATCTCGCCGGAGACCCCGCGCACCACGAAACGCTCGAGCGGCTGAGGGCGCGCTGCGAGGAGTACCGTCATGCGCTTCCGGACGTGAACCCGGACTATGACGAGTACCCGGAGCTGGAGGTGGTCGATCTACACCGCGGCGAACAGCACCACAAACCCGTCGATTTCCACGGGGTTCGTTCACTGGGCCAGACCTTCCGCGCCGAGACGGGGCGGATGCACGCGGCGGAGTTCCGTGTGCCGACCTGGGGCAGGCTCGGCGCCCCGTGCGACCTGATCGTTGAGCTTCATCAGCACGGGAGGCGTCTCGCCTCGCAGCGGTTTTCCGGGGCGGAGATGTACAACCAGTACAGAGTGCGCGCCGTTTTCGACACACCCGTCGCCGCGGGAGAGACCCTGTACCTCCGGGTCCGCGCCGAACCCGGGCCGCCGTCGGCGCACCTCGCGTGGTGGGCCTACAACCGCGACACCTTTCCCGGCGGCGCGGCCTATGTGGACGATCGGCCGCAGACCTATGACATGGAATTACGCGTGGTCTTCCGCCGCCTGAGTTCCACATGGGGACACCCGCGGGAATATCGTACTCGAATTCCTTGAATCGGGGGATGGAGTCGCGCCCTACCCAAGAGGCGCTAGCCGAACCCGTGCGTGAGGGTGGGGACGGACCTCCGGGCCGTCCGCAAGAGCGGCGCGCTTAGCCTGTCCGCCGAAGGCATAAAGGGCCGAAGGCGGAGAGATCGCGCCCTACCCGGGAGATGCAGGCCGAACCCATGCGTGAAGGTAGGGACGGGCCTCCGGGCCGTCCGCAAGACCGGTGCGCTCGAAGAGCACGCCCTGCCCGGGAGACGCAGGTCGAACCCATGCGTGAAGGTAGGGATTCTGTTTTACAGCAGAAGGCCGTGAATTACGCGTGGTCTTCCGCCGCTGATCCGGCCGGCCCAGCGCCGCGGGATTCAAACGGCCCCGTGGTTCGCGCGATACCCGGAGGGTGACGCCCCCCGCCAGGTTTTGAATTGTTCGCTGAATTTAAACGGATTGGCATAACCGATTTCCCCGGCAATGCGTGCAACCGTCCAGTTCGTTTCACGGAGCAGCATCTCCGCCTTCTCCATACGCGCACGCAGCAGATAGCGGCGCGGGGTTTCGCCGGCGTACGCCCTGAAACATTCGATGAAATGGCGGTGCGAAGAATGAAACCCGCGAACCATCGCGGCCACCGTCGGCGCGTTCGCCGGATCTCGCCGAATCCGCTCGCACAATCCGGAAAGCCTGTCCAGACGGTCATTGCGCCCGCCCGCCTCGTGCCGTTCGAGATCGAGCCCGTATAGCGTGAGCAGGGCCTTCATCCAGTGCGCGCTCTCCCGCGAATACCCGGCGTAGAAGAGGTTCCGCACCGTGCGGATCGCCCCGTGCCAGAAAGGCGGATCGTCGGTTCTGCGATAAACCGGAAAGCGGGTTTCAGGCAAACGGACATAACGCCCCCGCTCATCGCAAACCTCGAACTGCAGCGCATGACGCTCCAGTGACTCACCCTCATCCACCTCAAATCGCAGGAAATCTTCCGCTCGAATCAACACCATCTCTCCGCCAGCGACCGGATAGGTGCGCCCGCCCGTCCACACCCGTCCTTGCCCCCGGTGAAAATATGTCAATTCATGGTGTTGTCTTCGGCCGGTCAGAGGAATCCCGGTGTAGTCCCGGGTACACACGAGATCATCGCGAAAAGACTTGGTGACAAGCGCATCCCAGCGCAACGCCTCGCACGCTTTCTCTTCGAGCACCGGAAGGCTTTGAACTCTTTTCATGCGCACAGGGTAAAATAAGGATAGCCATAGGTCAACTCGCGCGATGGACGCTGCCGGGAGATGAAGCCCATGATGCCACCGCATAAACACAACAGGGAGACGATCCGATGAATACGAGACGATGGGTGGCGGCGGGCCTGCTGGCGGTGCTGTGGAGCGGGCCGGTTACGGCGTTCGAAGGGGAGCTTCATCCGCTGCCGTACGGCGATATCGAGCCGGCGGGGTGGGTCGCGGCGCAGCTCGAGCGCGATGTGAAGGAGGGGTTGTTCGCGCGCTTTCACAATTCGTGGATGGTGAAAAACGAAGCCTTCACGCTGCGCGGCGACAATCCGGACAAGAAGGACGACTATCCGCACATCTGGGATGGTGCGGCGGAGGGCTACTGGGGATACGCGCTGCTGATCAACGCCGCCATGGTGGATGACCCGGCTGCGCGCCAGCGGGCGGAGGCCTTCATCGATAAGATCCTGGCGTCGCAGGACGAGGACGGCTACATCGGGATCTGGCCGCCCGAGACACGATACACGCCGAGAACGATCGACCGCGATGTACACCGCGGATTTCTGTTCCTGGGCATGCTCGCCTGGGCCCAGACGTTCGACCGGCCGGACATTCTGGAGGCCGTCGAACGCGCGGTTCAGTGTGACATGAAACACTTCAACCGCGAGACGCCCAATCTGTGGATGAAGCACTTCCAGGTGATGAGTTATCCGCAGTTTCTCGATCGTCTGGCCGGGCTGACCGGGAAGCGCGAATACGCCGACTACGCGGCGTTCGTGATCGAAAACTTCAACCGGTCCCCCGGCGGCGCGGCGATCTTTCGAGACTGCGTTCCGGACAATCTGCTCGATCCGGACCGGAGGTTCGTCGGACACGCCTGCAACACCACGGGCACCCTGTGCCTGCCCTATTTGTTGTGGTCGGTCACCGGCGAGTCGCGCATTCGCGAGGCCGGGGAGGTAGCCTTCCGCAAACTGGAGCGCCAGCTCAGCCCGAGCGGATCGCTGATCGGTGACGAAGATGCGGGAGGGCGGCTCCCGTTCCCGGACATTGCCATCGAGTACTGCACGACCACCTACCTGGCGGAGAACGCGCTCTGGGCGGCGGAGAAGAGCGGAGATCTCCAGCTCGCGGACTTGGCGGAGCGCGCCGCCTTCAACGCCGGCATGGGCGCGCGCCTGCCCGACGGGGCGGCCCACGCCTACCTCAAGCGCGACAACCAGTACCGCCTTCCAGGCAGTGAGTTTCATCGTTTCCTGTACAGCCCGGCACATGAGCCGTTCTGCTGTACCACGCGCATGTTACACCTGTTCCCGATGTACGTGAGTGAACAGTTCAAGCGCCTTGGAGACGAACGCGGGCTCGCGGCCCTCGCCTACGGACCCTGTCGCGTCGATACGCAGCTCGGCGGGGTGCGAGTGCGCATCGAAGAGCGCACGAACTACCCGTTCGAGGACCGGATCGAATTTGTGATCACTCCCGAAAAAGCCACGGCTTTCGATCTCGTCCTCCGCCGTCCGCGCTGGTCGGAGCACGCCACCGTAGAGGCCTCGGGGGCAGAGCTTGAGAAGGCGCAGGACGCCTTTATCCTGCGCAAGACCTGGCGGCCCGGCGACCGCGTCGTGCTGACGTTTGATCCTGATATCGAGGCGCGCCGCGCGGCGAACCGCGAGTTCTACTTAAAGCGCGGACCGCTGGTGTTCGCCGCGGAGATCGATGCGGAGCGGCACGAACACTACGGCGAGTTCCCAAGCGGGCAGCAGACCGTGGAGGAACTTAACGGCGGGACGCAGCCAATCCTTTCATTCACGCCGGGCCGTAACAAGAACCTGTGGCGGTGCGCGCTGGATGCCCAGGCGGGACCGGGATTCGGATTCACCGCGGAGCGTGACAAAGGGGCCGATCCGCTCGATCCCTGGACCCGTTCGCCGCTGGTGCTCAAGGGCGAACTGCACCGCGGGCGCGGGTTGATGGACGTGCGCCTGACGCCGATGGGCTGCACCATCCTGCGCCGCGTCACCTTTCCCGCGAGCCGGATGTATGAAGACGAAGGACGCTCGCAGGAGCTGAAGTTCGACGACGATACTTCGCTTTAGCCTGATCTGTGCATGACGGTTGGGCGCGAGGGTTGTCGGAGCCTCGAAGCACAGGAGATTCAACCGACCCCGAATATCCGTGCGGGGAAACCCTTTATTGGGACACTCAGGGATATATCGTACTCGTGCCCGAGTTCTTAAACCGGGAATAAGATCGCGCCTGCGGCGCTCCGAGTACGAGTACGAATTATGATCTCTGTGAATCCCGATTTCGACTTCGATTCGGCTTTCGAGACCCCATCCGTGCCATCGGTATAATCCGTGGTCGCCTCCCGTCCCGAACCCGGTATCCTCTGTGGTCTGCGGTCTGTGGTGAATCCCGATCCCGATTTTGCCCCCCCTCTCAACCCACCTTCATGTGTCCATGGTCTATCCCTATACTCCTCTCCCCCTGATCTCCCGCGCCCCACCTTTTTCCCGGGCGACTTTCCACAAAAAATCCACGAAGAACCCGCTTGCACCGATTTCAGCATACTTTCGCATTGACAAACATAAGGATAACTATAAGGAATGCCCCTTATCATAATATACGCTTTTCGGAGGATGCGGATGGCCTGTTCGGGGTTTATGAAAACGGGCGTGTGGGGAGCGGTGGCTCTGCTGCTGGTGGCGGCCGGCGGCACGTGCGGCGCCGAGTTCGCCGTGCGGCACGATCATGGCGGCGAGTACCACTATTATATTTTTGATTTCGGCGACGGGACCGAGACGCCCACGACCCTGGTCGAGGAGAGCTACACCGGCTACGCGGCGCATGAGTTCGCCGCGCCGGGGTCCTACGCCGTCCGCGCCCGATCGATCAGCATGAGCGGTTCGCGGAGCGGATGGAAGACGGTCTCCAATCACACGGCCAGGAGCGTCTCCGCGCCTCCGCCGGTGCTTCATCCGGCCTCGTCCGTATCGGGAAACGGCGGACGTATCGAAACCCTGCGCACGCTCCGATTCCGTTCCGGGGAAGCGTATCCCTTCGCTCACGCGGGCGTTCTTTTCCCGGGAACGCGGCGGATCGATGAACTTCGTCTCCTGCCCGTGGAGGGTGCGTCTTTCCCGTCCGAATTGCGCGTCCAGTACTGCATGGATCGCGGGCGCACGTGGCACACCGTGCCCCGCTACGACCTCGGTCCTTATCCCGACCCGGAGGGTCGCACGGTGATCCTGCCGATGCACGGCCTCGCTGCGCAGGGTGTGCGCATCCTCTGTCCGCGCCTGCCCGGTGGACGGGCCGCGCTGGAGCTGGAAGTCCGCGGAGGGTCCCGACTGCCGTTCGAGTGCGACGGGGGCGAGGCGTTTAACGCCGCGCTGAACAATCTCTGGCTCGTGTACGGATCGTCCGCAAACGAGATCCATCTCAAGGGGGATCCCTGGTGGGAGAGCCGACGACCGCTCGCCGGCGGCGTGCTCGCCTTTCCCGTCGCCGAATGGAGCGAATGGGCCGCGCTGCAGGTCAGCTGGACCGGTCTGCATAAAGAGCGCGAACGCCTGGGGCGCGTGCTGCGCGATACGAAGATGGACCCCGACGGATTTGTCTGGGCCTCCGAAGCCGACCCCCGCCACCTGTTTCACACGCGCCATGCGGTGAACAACCCCACGTACATCCTGGCCCTCCACCGGTATCATTCGTGGACCGCGGAGCCGGATTTCTGGGGGCGGGAGGACGCGAATACCGGCGAGACCATCCTGCACAAGGCGCGGCGTGCGATGCGCCACTGTCTCGAAGACCTGCGCGGGGAGGAGGGCCTGCTGGTCATCACCTATCCCGGGAACGACGGCACGGCCGAAGGACACGCGAGCAACTACTGGGACGGGTGGCGGTTCGGATGGAAATCGGCCTACGCCAATATCTTTTTTCATGCCTCCCTGCGCGCGATGGCCGACATCGAGCGCTGGAACGGAAATGACGAGGCGGCAGCACGCTGCGAGGCCCTGGCCGCCACGGTCCGGAAGCGCGCAGGCGAGTTGTTCTGGGATGATGAAAAGGGGCGTTTTATCGGCTGGATCGACAAGGACGGACGGCGACATGACTACGGTTTCACGTTCGTCAACATCCCCGCCATCGCCTACGGACTGGCGACCCCGGAGCAGTCCAAGCGCATCATGAGCTGGCTGACCGGCGAACGCATCATCGAAGGCGATACGGCGAAGGGCGCAGACCTCTATCACTGGCGTTTTGCGGCCGTGCCGAACACGGTCGATGCAGGCGCGGGAGATCCGCCTTATTACTGGGAGGACTGGGGGGGACAGCTCACCGTCGGACCGGGCGGGTCCGTTCCCTACGGCGGCAACGTCCAGAACGGCGGCGCCATCTTTTATCTCAGTTATTACGATCTGATGGCCCGGCTGCACCAGCGCGGGCCCGACGCGGCCCTGCGCTTTTTCAAGCAGATCCTCGCCGAATTCGAGAAGGATGAGCTGCGCCGCGACCCCGCGAGTCTGAAGAACGGCATGGCCGGTATTCTCGGGGTCATCGGCCCCTTTCCCGAGTCGGGCAACGTCCCCATGTTCTACCTGTACGGGCTGATGGGCCTCGATCCCTCGCCCGAAGCGCTGCGGGTAAGGCCCCGGCTTCCGTCCGGATGGGACCGGGCCGCGGCGGGCGGCATTCATTATGCGGGACGCCGCTGTCGCATCATATGCGATCGCGGGGCGGAGGAGGTTGAAATCCTCAGGCGGGATGACGGAAGCCTGCGGATCACCGTGCCCGCGGACCGCGTCACGAATATTCGCAGGGAGAAGATGCTGCCATGACAGACCGGACTCACCGCGTATCCACGCTTATGCTCCTGGCGGTTTGCCTGGCCCTCGCCGGCTGCGCGCCGGAATCCGGGGCCTCCTACGGGTCGGGGCCGGTGATCTACTTCGATCTCTTCCCCGAGCTCGGATTCTGGCAGCCCTCCGGTGCCGTGCACGACATGAAGATCCGGGACGCGTCCGGGGCGGCGGGCGGCACGGCGCTGGAGATCGAGCCGTATTTCGTCGAAGATTACCGGCGTTGTCTTCTTCTCCGCTACATCCCCTTCATACGCGCCCACCGGGTCCGGTTCCGTATCTGGAACAGTGTACCGCAGGACGAGGGCGAGGTTTTTGTCCGCGGCGAGATCACTGACGCCAACAACAAGGTCCACCTGCTCAAGATGTACGGCAACACCGCCGCCTTCAGGCCGGACTCGCGCAGAAGTATGCTCCCGGTGATCGGAGAAGAGGTGGCGGGAGCACCAGTGCCGTTCAGCGGAAACCGGGGACGCGAAGGGGCGGGCTGGGTCACCTATGAGGCGACACTGCCGCAGGATATTGAGACGACCCTGGGCGAGGGGATGGTCGATGTGGGGTATTTCTCGCCGGGGGACCGGTACAAGATCACGCCGGAGCGCATGATTCCGATCAAGCAGTTCAACATCAGCATCGACCTTCCCCCCGGCTCAACCAACCTGTACCACCGCGAAGATCTGCGCTTCTATATCGACAGGCTGGAGTTCATCGGCTACCCGCAGCCGTAGTTCCCTCCCCGGACACCGGCGCCTGCCGGCATTCCAGCGCCTCGATCACCTGCAGATCGGCGCGGGAGAAGGCGTACCCGCGCAGGCGATCCACCGGAACCCAGCGTGCGGCGGCGCACTGCAGCGGACGCGGCGGAGCGCGGTTCACCCGGGAGGCGAGGTGTACCTCCATTTCGATCGAGAAGTGCGAATACGCGTGGCGGACCGTGATGAGCAATCCTTCGGAGCATACTTCCATGCCCAGTTCCTCGCGCAGCTCCCGGGTCAGCGCCTCGGCCGCAGTCTCCCCGGATTCGATGCATCCGCCGGGGAATTCCCACAGTCCGCCGAGCATATCGTCGGGATTCCGCTGTGCGATCAGCACCTCGCCGCGCCCGTTAAACACCACGCCCGCCGCGACCTTGCGATGCGGCTTTTTACCCCGCCTCGCTTTTTCCGGAAGCGTATGCGGATCGCCCGACCGGTACGCGGCACATGCGGAACGCATCGGGCATGCGTCACATGCGGGTGCCGCAGGGGTGCAGACCAGTGCGCCGAGTTCCATCACGGCCTCATTGTATTCACCCGCCCGGCCCCGGACCAGCAGCCGCTCGCTGGCGGCCTCCAGCTCGCGCGCCGTCAGCGTACGCCCCAGCAGGCGACAGACCACGCGGCGGACATTCCCGTCGACCACCGCGGCGTCGAGGTTGAACGCCAGGCTCGCTACCGCGGCCGCGGTATACGCTCCCACACCGGGCAGCGCGCGAATGCCCTCAAGCGTATCCGGAAAACGACCGCCCGGCCGTTCCCGCACCATCCGGGCGGCCCTGTGCAGGTTCCGGGCGCGGCGGTAGTATCCGAGACCCTCCCACATCTTGAGCACGTCATCGAGCGGAGCCACGGCGAGCGATTTCATGGACGGAAAGCGGCGCAGGAAGCGGCGGTAGTAGGGAAGCGCCTGGTCGGCGCGGGTCTGCTGGAGCATGATCTCGGCGACCCAGACGCGGTAGGGCGTGCGCCGGCGCCGCCAGGGCAGGTCCCGGGCGTTTTCCGCGAACCACGGGAGCAGCCTCCGCCGCACCGCGCGACGGACGGGGTCGGGGACTTTTACTGCGGGGGCTCGATCCATGACGGCCCAGCATAACGGCCGCCGTCCCGGATCGCAATCACGCCGCATGCAGGTCCCGCACGGAGTGTTGAGGACACGAAGAGGCGCGGCGGGAGAGCATGGGATTCACCATGAAGGCCATGAAGAGCATGAAGGTTGACTCGGGGGCAAGGGTGAACATGATTCGTACTCGTACTCGTACTCGTAATCGTACGCGTACTCGGAGCGCCGAAGGCGCGATCCCGCAAAAGAGCGTCGCGCCCGGAGAGCACGCCCTGCCCGGGAGACGCAAGCTGCCGGGGGTGAGGGCAGGACTTCTGCTTTGCAACAGAAGTCCGTACGCCGTTTTCCCGTCGCTCACTCCCCGTCCCTTCGCATTCTACATTGACTCGATTCAGTTCCTTTACATAGACTGACGCGGAACAGGAGGGACCGTAATGATTTCAGACAGACTGCAGGAAGCGATCAACGAACAGGTAAAGCGCGAGCTCTACTCCGCTTACCTCTACCTCGCCATGTCCGGGTACAGTGCCGGGCAGGGATGGAACGGCACGGCGGGCTGGTTCCGCGCCCAGTACAACGAGGAAGTCGAGCACGCCATGAAAATGTTCGACTACATCCTTCAGCAGGGAGGCGAGGTTCACCTTCGCCAGCTCGATGAACCGCCGAAGGAATTCGGCCAGCCGCGCGATCTCTTCAAAAAGGCCTTGGAACACGAGCAGTTCGTGACCTCCTGCATCGACGAGCTGATGAACCTGGCGGTGGAGGAGAAATCGCACGCCACGCAGGTATTTCTCCAGTGGTACGTCACGGAACAGGTGGAGGAAGAGGCCAGCGTTCAGGAAGTACTCGACTATCTCGATATGGCGGGCGACCACCGCGGGGCCTTCCTGATGCTCGACAATAAGCTCGGTCAGCGGCTCGCCGCCCGGTCTTAACCGGTCCGCCGCGGATTCTTGTTGGATCGCCTACATGCGAAAAGGGGGAGTTATGGCTCGTTGGACAAAGACACTGTCGTTCGCGCTGCTGGTGCTGGGCATGCTCATGCCCCGCGGCAGTGAAGCGGCCGAAAAGAACCGGATCACGATGATGGTGCTCCCGCGTCGGGAGACCGCGGTTCAGATCGGCTTCGATCTCGCGCGCAAGTATCCCGTAATGCTCCTCACCTACCAGAGCGAAGAAGCGCCGGACGGACCGGTGTTTCACGCATGGGACGGATCGACGTGGGTCTTCGTCTCGGGCGAGGATTACCGCTCCGGATCGTTCGTCTCCCACGCACCGGATCGCGCGATCGTGGTCGGGCAGAACGGAGAGAAGCCCGCTTCGGACCTGATCCCGCAGCCCGGTTTCTGCGCGCACGTGCTTCTCACGGACAGCGCCGAACCGCGCAAACTGCTCAACTTCACCGGACGGGCCTTCAACTTTTCGTATCCGCGGTGGGAATGGTTCGCGCGGCGATACGGATTCACGATTGAGGACATTAACCCCAAGCGGCTCCGCGACCGCTGGTACTACCATCCGCTGGAAGAAAATCTGAAGCGACGCCGCGCGGCCAGGCCCGCTGCACCGAAAGACAAAAAGGGCAGCGCGCGGGAAGAATCCGGCGAGCTGGAGCCCGTCGCCCCCGTGGCCCCCGTCGAACCGGTTGAGCCGCTGGAACCGATCGAACCCGAATCCGACGGCGGTTCCGACGAGGAGTTCGAGGAATGGATTATCGAGTCGCCGGTGAACGATCCCGACAACCCGATTCAGTCCGACCCCGTCGCGCCCGCGGAAGTCATCCGTGATGCCGAGTGAAAAAGCGGGTCACCCGTCGCTCCTGCGCCATCGGCCCGTCCGCATACTCCTGGGCGGGCTGCTCGCACTGAGCACCGTGTCCTGCACCACGACCGGCCCGTCTTCAGGCCGGGGCAGGGGGCCCGGCGAAGAACCCGATCTGTCCGAGATGCTGATTCCGACGCGCCAGGTGACCCGCTACGTGGTCACCCGTTCGGGCGACCGCACCATCATCAACTGGGACACCCAACAGGGACTGGTTTACTCCGTGTACTACAGCACCGGGGGCAAACGCTGGTCGGCGCTTCCCGGAGCGCAGCGGATACGGGGTACGGGCGGTCAAGTCCGCGTGCACGACACGGCCGACGAGGGGTCACGGCAGTACCGGATTATGCGGGCCCGCGAAGATCGGTAAACGACCGCGGCTCAGGCGTTCTTGTAGGTGTTCTCGATCTTCTCGGCCACATCGCGGTATCCGATGTCGACCGAATAGATCGCCTTGAAGTTTTCCGCCGCCTTGTCCTTGTCCCCCATGAGTTCGCAGACGTTCCCGAGTTCGTAGAGGATGTCCTTTTTGGTCTCGTCCATCGTCGGCGTCTCTGATGCGGCTTTCTCGAACTGCTGGCGGGCGATGTCGTACTGCTCCTTGGCCCTGAAGCACATGCCCATGTAGTAGAGGGCGCGAAGACGGCGCTGGGGATTGCGCTGCGCCTGCTGGAACTGCTGGATCGCGTCGTTGAACTCGCCGCGCTCGAAGAGCAGTGTGCCGAGTTCGTACTTGAACTGGAGATCGTTCGGATAACGTCGAACCCGTTCCCGCGCATTGGTGATCCGGAATTCGGCCTTCTCCTGCTTCTTCTGCTCGACGCCCTCGCGGTCGCCGTTCGCCTCGCGCTGCTCGATCTCGCTGTCGAACTTCTTCAGCATCGTGTCGGCGTAGATCCGGTCGAGCTGCGGATCGGCGCCGCCTGACAGACGCTGGGCCTCCTTGATGGTGTCGAGCGCCTCGTCGAAACGCTGGGCACGGACGAGCAGGTCGGCCAGACCGCGCCGGTAGTTGATGTTTTCGGGCTCTTTGCGGATCTTCTCCTGGTTCGACTGGATCAGCGCATCGAGGCTCTTCTCCGATTTTACGGCGGCGCCTTCCTGCTCCAGCTCCTTGGCCTCGTCCTGATCCTTCATCACGTCGCGATACGATCCGGCGCCCTCCCATCCGCCGCGACTCATCGTTTCGAGCGCGGAGACGTCCTTGAGCATCTTGATCGCCTTCCCGTCGTTCGGCTTCAGCTGCACCAGCTTCTGCGCGTACTCGCGGGCCTTCTCCGTGTTGTTCACGTCCCGGTAAAGCTCGGTCAGCTGTTCGACGACGGCGGGCTGGTCGGCGCGGTGTTCCTGGATCACTTCCAGGAGCTGAATGGCCGCTTCAGGCAGGTCGGCCGCCCTCGAGGCGCGAATCGTAAGGTTCACGAACATCATGTTGAAAGGCGCCCTCGCCAGCAGCTTTTCCGAGCGCTTCAGGGATTCCTGCGGATCCTTTTTCATCTTGAGCAGGGCGACCGCAATATCCGGAAGACCCTTGATCACCTCCACCGCCTGAAGGATGGGGCTTTCGGATGCGTCTTCGTTTTTGCGGATTACGGCCGCCCTGAGATAGCGGCGCGCCGTGAGCAGCCGGGGCTCCATGTCGAGTGCCATCATGAACATGTCGATGGCGTAGTCGTAGTTGCCGCGCTCGGCGGCGACCATCCCCTTGTCCACCATATCCCGCACCCGTTTCGGCGCGTCTTCCATCTTAACTTCCGCCATGATGCTCTCCTTTAGATAGCGCGCGGGTAAAGCCCTCGATCCTATCGTGAACCCCGCTGTCTAAACCATTAACACTACATTCCCGCAGCGGCAGAAAGCAAGAACGAGAATTCTTGACTCCTGACTTCATCGCGCCCGCGAATCCGATATATTGGCGTCCATGCGCAGCTACGCACTCAACATCGCATTCGGCCTGCTGGCCATGCTGGCGGGCGGCGCGGACGCATCCGCCGGTTCCAGCCTTCATACCGTGAACAGGGGCGGGGTAGACTATGTGCCGCTGCCGGGGATCGGCTCGCTCTACACCATGCAGCAGGGGGCCAGGGGCGAGGAGATCATCCTGCGCAACCAGTGGAGACGGATCGCCGTGGAAACGGACAGCCGCCGGGCCCGGCTCGACGGCCTGTCGGTCTGGCTGCACCGGCCGGTCCGTTCGGTTCGGGGATCCTGGGCGGTGAGCCGTGAAGACTTTCAGACGATCATCGATCCCGTCATGCGCCCGGACCGTCACCTGCAGGGCCGCCGGTGCCGCACCGTGGTCCTCGACCCGGGACACGGCGGGAAGGACAAGGGCGCCGTAGGCCGCCGCAACGTATGGGAAAAACTGGTGGTTATGGACGTAGCCAGGCGTGCGGAGCGCCACCTCCGGCGCGAGGGGCTCCGGGTAGTGAAAACCCGGAACGACGATACCTACGTCTCGCTCTCCGACCGCGTGGAAACGGCAAGGCAGTGCGACGCCGACCTCTTCGTGAGTATTCACATGAACGCGGCCCACGATAAAAGCGTGACCGGCACCGAGACCTATGTGCTCACCGCGGGCGGCGAAAGCTCCACGGGAAGCTACGGCCATTTCGGGGGCACCCACGGCGGCAATCGCTACGATGCCCCCAGCGCGATTCTCGGATTCCAGCTCCACCGCAGCTTGGTCGAACGCATCCGGCGGCCCGATCGCGGCCTGAAACGGGCGCGCTTCGCCATCCTGCGGGATGCCCCCTGTCCCGCCGCCCTGGTCGAAGGCGCCTTCGTCAGCAACGCCACGGAGGAAGACCTGATGATCGACGCCTCGTTCCGCGAAGCCATGGCGCGCGGCATCGCGGACGGCATTCTCCGGTATGCGGGCCTGGTACGCCGGGCAGGGAAGTGAGATGGACTTCGACCTGCTGATCGCGGGAGGACGCGTGATCGACGGTACCGGCGGCGCGTCTTTCAGAGGGGATGTCGGGATTCGCGGCGACCGCATCACGTCCATCGCTCCCGACCTGTCCGCGGCGAACGCCGCGCAGAAAATCGATGCCTCCGGACGGCAGATCTGCCCCGGACTGATCGACGCCCATTCCCACTCCGACACCTACCTGCTTCTGGATCCGCGTGCGGCCAGCAAGGTGTTCCAGGGCGTCACCACAGAGGTCACCGGCAACTGCGGCGCCTCCGCCGCCCCGCTCGGTCCGCGCGCGGAACTCCCCTCCGACTGGGCTTCGCACGAGTACCCCGGCCGCTGGTCGACCGTCGCGGAGTACCGCACGCTGCTGGAGTCGGTCCGACCGGCCGTCAACGCGGTGCTCCTGGTCGGCCACAATACGCTGCGCAAGGGCATCTGCGGCCCCGAGCCTGCGGAGGCGTCACCGGAACAGCTCGCCGCGCTGCGCGACGCGCTGGTTCAGGCTATGGACGAGGGTGCACACGGGATGAGCACCGGGCTGATCTACCCGCCCGGATCAGGCGTCCCGGCGGAGGAAATCGTCGAACTGGCCCGCGAGGCGGGAAAGCACGGCGGCGTGTATGCCTCGCACATGCGCAACGAGGGCGCCGGGGTGGCGGAATCAGTGGCCGAGACGATTGCGGTGGGGCGCGAAAGCGGCGCCCGCATCCAGATCTCGCACCTGAAAGCCTCCGGTCGCGCAAACTGGGACCGGCTTGAACCCGTGATTGAAGCGGTGCGCGCCGCCCGCGAAGAAGGACTGGTGGTCTGCGCCGACCGCTACCCCTACCTCGCGGGACAGACCGACCTCGATGTCGTCCTGCCCGCCTGGGCCGGCTATGGTGGCCGTGAAGCCGTGCTGGCGCGGATTCGTGATGCGGCGACCCGGAACAGAATCCTCGAGGAACTCGAGTCATCGCGTGCGCCGGAGGACTGGGCGTGCGTGGCGGTGGGCAGTACGGTCGTCCCGGAATTCGAGTCCTTCCGCGGCCGGCCGCTGCCCGAGGTCGCGGAGCAGTTGAACATGACGCCGGCCGGGGCCGCGCTGCACCTGATCGACCGCGAGGAGCTGCGCACCGGGGCCCTCTTTTTCGGGCTCTCTGCGGAGAATCTCACCCGGGTCTACCGGGAGCCGTGGGTGATGATCGGCAGCGACGCCTCCATCCGCGCACCGGACGGGCCGCTCAGCGGAGACCACCCGCATCCGCGCGCCTACGGGTCGTTCACCCGGGTGCTGAAAAACGCCCGCGACGGCACGTGGTTCACGCCGGAGGAGGCGGTGCGGCGGATGACGTCGCTGCCCGCGGAACAGTTCGGGCTCCGGGGCCGCGGCGTGCTGCGCGAGGGGGCCTTCGCCGATATCGCCGTGTTCAGTCCCGCGGAACTGGACGATCCGGCCGACTACGCCCGCCCGCACCGGCTCGCCCGCGGCACCGCCGCGGTCGTCGTCAATGGCGTCCTCACGCTCATTGACGGACAGTGGACCGGGAATCGCGCGGGCCGGGTCCTCTGATCCGCAGCTTTATCCACTACCTGATCAATCCGGCCCATCCGGATTTCGGAAACCTGGACATCGGGGCCCCGGAACCCTTCGATTTCGATCCGCGCATTTCAGCTCTTTATTGACCCGCACCCCGGTCCGCGGCAGGCGGCGCGTCGGCTATGGCCGGGAAGGAGAGAGGATCCGCGCACCGGTCGCGGCGTCATACCCCCAGATCCGCGCACCGCCCGCTCTGAGGTACAGACGCCGCGAATCATCGGACCACTCCAGTTCGGGTTCCGGTGGAAGTGCATTGGTTCCCGTGTCCAGGTAGTAGACGGTGCGCCACGGACCCCGCCCGCGGAGTTCGACCTTCAGGGCCGGCTGCGCGTCGTAGAACACCTCCCGCAGGCGGGCGCGCCGTCCCCCGTCCGGCGACGCGGCGGCGTCCAGGGTCTTCTCCGGCGGGGTCATGATCCTGAGCCCGATAAAGATGACGAACGCCGCGGCCGCGGCGACCGCGGCGGTGCGCAGAAACGGGATCAGCCTGAACGTTTTGCGATAACGTCTCATCAAACCCGTGTCTCCCGTGTGCGGAGCACATTCCCGCTATAAAAAAGCCGTACTCCGCAAACGGACGCTATTCGCCCGCCGGGGCGGATGGCGGATCGGCCGGCGCTTCGACCTGCGGCTGTTCCTTTTCGGGGGAGGATTTTCCCCAGCCGATCAGCCGCTGAATATCGCGCATCGAAATCAGGATCATCGCCCCGATCAGGAGGACGGCGAAGAGGTTGACGAGGAAGTTGATCACGCGCGCGGGAACCGGGCGCCGGGTGAGGCCTTCCCACAGCGAAAAGATAATGTGCCCCCCGTCGAGCACCGGCAATGGAAGCAGGTTGAGGACCGCCAGGTTGATATTGAGAAAGCGGATCAGGCCCAGCGTGTTCAGCAGTCCCGTTTTCAGAGAGGTGAAGATCATGGCGAAGATCATGACGGGGCCACCGAGGCTTTTCGCCGCCTGTTTCGATTCCGAGGGTGTGACCAGGGCTTTGAGCACCCGGAAGATCGCCGTGGCGTCGTAGCGGAGCTGCGCCCCCGGACGTCGGTGACGCATCCACGGCACAGCAGAGCCGCCCAGCTTGATCCCGACCACGGCGCGTTCCAGTTCCGGGTCGTAAGCAGGTTTCACAGCCGTGGTCACCGTATCTCCGTCACGCTCCAGCGTGACGGGAACCTCCTCATCCGCGTGTTGCCTGACCCTCTCCGTGAACTGGATCCAGTCGACCACTTTTTCGCCGGCGAAGCGTCGGATGACATCGCCCCGCTGCAGTCCCGCCGCCTCCGCCGGGCTGTTCGGGCTGACGGCCCCCACCACGCAGGGCACCGCCTGGCGTACGCCGGGGATTACCGCTTCGCCGCCCGTGGGGTCGCGCACGGGCAGCGTCAGCGCCTCCTCTTCCCGCGCTCCTCCGGCAACCGTGAACGTGGCCTCGTTCCGTGTGTCCTCGAGCAGGACTTCCACACTGATGTCGTACCAGCTCCCCACTTCGGTTCCGTCGACGGCGACGATCCGGTCGCCGCGGCGCAGACCTTTTTCATAGGCGGCGCTGTCTTCCTCGACTGCGCCGACCACGGCGCCCTCGCCGCCCTGTCCGAGCGTATCGGCGCCGAAGAAGATCACCCAGGCGAGGAGCAGCGCGAAGACGACATTGCCCAGCGGGCCGCAGACGGAGACCAGAATTTTCTTCCAGGGGGAGACCGGGGGGAGGTTTTTTTCGCCGGGTTCGCCGCCCTGCACTTTTTCCATGCCGGAGGGGTCGAGCTGCGGAAGCGCCACGTATCCTCCGAACGGGAACGCGCCGATCTTGTAGACGATTCCCTTGCGCGTCGTTTTGAAGATGGCGGGGCCGAAGCCGATCGAAAAGGTCTCCACCACCAGTCCGCACCAGCGGGCCATCAGGAAGTGGCCCAGTTCGTGGACGAAGACGGTGAGGCCGAACAGGATCAGGATCGCGAGAATGGTCAGCATCCACATGAGGGTGTTCTCCGGAGGTCAGTTCTGTTCACGGGGTGAGGAACCAGTGAATGTACACGTAGAAGACGGGCGCCGCAAACAACAGGCTGTCGACCATATCGAGCACCCCGCCCATGCCGTAAATCGCATCGGCCGAATCCTTGGCGCTGACTTCGCGCTTGAAGCGCGACTCGACGAGATCTCCCGCCACACCGGCGGAGGGGAGGATCAGACCGAGGATCAGCGCGTGGTGGAGCGGGAGCGGGATCGATCCGATCCACCCCCCGGTCACGACGCTCCAGGCCAGGGCGGCGATGCAGGCCACCAGGACCGCACCGCCGACCCCTTCCCAGCTTTTGCGCGGCGAAACCAGCGGGAAGAGTTTGTGGCGTCCGATTCTCGACCCCACCAAGTAGGCGCCGGCATCGGCCCCCTTGACCATCATCAACAGGAACAGTCCCGGCCAGAGCGCCTGTCCGGGGTCGCCGGAGACGAACACGCGCAGTACGAAACTCCAGAGCACGATCACGTAGATCTGCCCCGTCAAGCGGTGACCGATCGTCCGGCTCCACGAGGCGCGATCGGTGCGGAGCAGCGCCTCGATAAGCACCGTGGCGCACACGAAGAACAGGGCGCCCCACGTGGTCGCCTCCGTCCACCCGTAGCGCTCCACGCCCCAGGCGGCGAGCAGAAATACCATGCCGCGGCCGAGGTCCCAGCGGTCGGATCCCCGCTCGGACCGCGGTGCGAGCAGGGCGTTGAACTCGAAGAGCGCCCGCGCCCCGACGGGGATGAGCACGACGGCGACGAGCGGATGGCCGGCGGGGACGAGGCTGCAGGCCAGCACGAGCAGTGCAGCGATTCCGATCCCGATCATGATGCGCTTGTGATCCATGGAAGACCCGGTCTTAAGCTGTTTTCTCTCGACGCCCGTACCTGCGTTCGCGACGGCCGTAGGCCTCCAGGGCATCGCTGAACTCTTTTTCCCTGAAGTCCGGCCACAGCGTATCCGTAACATAGATCTCGGCATACGAAAGCTGCCAGAGCATAAAATTACTGAGGCGCAGCTCGCCGCTTGTGCGTATGAGCAGGTCGGGGTCCGGCACGTCGGGGAGGTCGAGATGCCGCGCGAATTCCGTTTCATCAATCTGCGAAGTATTGAGCTTCGCGGCCGCCACTTCCTCAGCGATCCGGAGCGAGGCCCGGGCGATCTCCGCCCGACCGCCGTAATTGAGGGCCAGGATGAGGTGGCCGCGTCCGTACCCGGAGGTGGCCTCCATGACGCGCTCCAGCTCGCTCCGCGCCGGCTCCAGCAGTCCCCCCGTATCGCCCATCGCCCTCAACCGGATCTCCTGCTTGTGCAGCTCCTCTTTGCGCTCGCGCAGAAAACGCGCCAGCAGCTGCATCAACCCCTCCACCTCATCCCGCGGCCGATTCCAGTTCTCGGTGCTGAACGCGAAGAGCGTGAGGTAGTCGACCCCCCGCTGCTCGCACACCCGCAGCACGGCGGGGATCGACTGCGCGCCCTCTTCGTGTCCTTTAAGACGCGACAGGTTGCGCTCCGCCGCCCAGCGGCCGTTGCCGTCCATGATGATGGCGACATGCCGGGGTGTTTTCTGCTCGGTATTCATGGGTTCCGCAGGCCGGGTGCCGGGGAGTGCGGACGCTCTGAGCGCTGACCCGCCTCCCTCCAACTCTAACTCTAAATCTGGCTCTGACTCTGACTCTGACTCTGATTCTGACTCTGATTCTGATTCTAACTCTGACTCTGATTCCGACTCAGGTCTCAGGTTTCTCACTCAATCAAAATCCCCGTCTTCGACGCTCAGCGTCTGGTCCCGTCTCGGACCGAGCGAGAGCAGTCCGGCTTTCACGCCGGTGAAGTCTTCAAGATAGTGCACAAAGGCGCGCGCCTTTTCCGGGAGTTCCTCCACCGAACGGCATCCCGCGGTCGAGCATTGCCACCCCTCGAGGTCCTCGTATACGGGACGACAGCGGCTGAACGTCTCCAGGTCGGCGGGTACGGTCTCAAGGCGTTTGCCGTCGCATTCGTAGGCGGTGCAGACACGGATGGTCTCCACGTCGTCGAGCACATCCATTTTCGTGATCGCCCAGTCGCTGACCCCGCAGACCGTGGCCGCATAGCGGGCGATCACGCCATCGAACCACCCGCAGCGGCGCGGCCGGCCGGTCGTGGCGCCGTATTCGCCGCCGCGTTCCCGGAGCCGCTCGCCGGTCGCGTCGCTCAGTTCCGTGGGGAACGGCCCTTCCCCGACGCGCGTGGTATAGGCCTTGATCACGCCGACCACGCGTTGAATCGACTGCGGGGGCAGTCCCGTGCCGGAGGCGACGCCGCTGGCGCCGGTGTTGGAGGACGTGACGTAGGGATAGGTTCCGAAGTCGATGTCCAGCATGATCCCCTGCGCGCCTTCGCAGAGAATCGAATCGCCTTTCGAGCGCGCCCCGTTCAGGAGCGGGATCGTATCGCAGATGTATGGGCGGAGGTATTGCGCCGCCTCGACGGCGCGACCGACCGTCTCGTTTACGCGCAGGGTTTCCGCGCCCAGGGCCGCGAGCCGGGTATTGGCCCGCCGCACCGCGTCCGCCACCCGGTCGGGGAGTTCCGGCGAGAGCAGGTCGACCATCCGCAGCCCCGTCCGCGACGACTTTTCGGCGTAGGCGGGTCCGATGCCCCGGCGGGTGGTGCCGATCGTACGCCCCGTCTTTTCCGCCTCCAGGGCGCCGTCCAGGGCCTTGTGATAATCCAGCACCACGTGGGCGCGGTCGCTGACGAACAGCCGGCCGCGGGTCTCGTGCCCGCGTGCATGAAGGTCCTCCAGTTCCTGGCGCAACCCGGCCGGATCCACGACCAGGCCGTTGCCGATCACGCAGCGGGTCCCGGGGCGGAGGATGCCGGAGGGGATGAGATGGAGCACGTATTTCTCGTCGCCGATCTCCACCGTATGCCCGGCGTTGTTGCCGCCCTGGTAACGCACCACCCAGTCGACGCGCTCGGTGAGCACGTCGATAACCTTGCCTTTCCCTTCATCGCCCCACTGGGCGCCGATCAGTACTGTAACAGCCATGTCTCTTCCCGGGTAATATTCCTCGTTTCACACGGGAGACAGGGTCTCCCGCAGCGTGCTCGATCCGCGAGCCGACAGGGTACGCGCGCGGGCGAGAGGGGGTCAATGCCGAAAGACCCTCTCCCCCTGTCGCGTTCGCCTACCACGTGTACCGCACGGTGTAGGTGACGGTTTTCTCCTCGTCCGGTTTGACCGATACGTCAAAGAGCAGCAGGCGGTCTTCGGGCCGGCGATGCTCGTGCGAGGCGGAGAGGATCTCGGCGTCGGGCCAGCGGACGAGGTGTTCGCGTATCCGGATGGTGACGGGCGTCTCCTTGCGGTTGCGCAGGGTGATCACGTACGTTTCGTCCAGGCGGCGTGCGCGGCTGTCGAGATCGAATCCGGTCCGCTTGCGTTCGCCCACCAGATCGAAGGCCCGGCCGGTGTAGAGGCGCATCGTCTCGCCCTGCGGGATGTGCGGGATCGTGTTCTCGCCGACCAGCACCGGCGCGGCGTCGCCGGCGTCCCTGCGGTAGAACTGCACGCGCCCGGTGGGCAGCGGGATTCCGAGCCCGTTGCTCTCTTCATTGAGAATCTCCCGCACCACACCCACCTGTTCAGGCGCCTCGGTCCCGAAGCTCTCGTTGTTGTGCACGTAATAGCGGTGCCCCGCGCCGGGGCCTTCATAGACGTAGCGCCGTTTCGCTCCCACCGACGCGGCGCGGATCCACGGGACGCGCCTTTCGGTGTCCTCCTCCAGCGTCAGCGGCGTGTCGATCCGGTAGAGGTGGTACTCGTCGACCGACCGCTCCTCGACCTTCGGCGCGGCGGCGGCCGCCCTGGCCAGGGAAAAGCCGACCCTCTCTGTTCTCCGGCCCCGTGTTTCCCGGTCCGCGCTCCGGTGGACCTCGCCGGCCAGCAGGCGCACCTGCGCGTCCTCGAACCGGCTCCCGGTCTGATTGCGGACGAGGACCCATCCGCTGAAATCGCCGCGCTCGGAATCCTCCGCCGACTCGAACCGGTAGAGGGCCGACCAGCTCATGCCGCGGGTCAGGTAGGCGAGTTCGGCCTCGGCCGCGCCGGACTTCGCGGCGTGCAGCGTCCAGCGCATGGCGGGCCGCAGCAGCCCGTCGGAGGGCGCGGGGGGGAAGAGCGGTGTGCCCGGCAGGCCGAATCGGTAGCGGTTGTCCGTCTCGACCACCGGTTCGCCTTCCGCACCGGCACGGACGAGCCGTCCCTTAACCGTACGTACGCCCTCGGAGAAACGCTGTTCGAATTCGAGCTGTTCGCCGACGAAGTGCGGGAGCAGGTCGTTGCCGTTCCGCGCCGCCGGGCGGAAGACCATCCCGTGTACCTCGAAGCGCTCCGGCTCGAGTGGTGAGAGCAGGACGGAGCCGGTCTCGACCCCGCGGGGCAGGTCGCCCGTTAAGACATCCTCATTGAGCCCGCGGTCGAGGTGCAGCGAACGCACCTCGCGGACCGCCGCATAATCATCGCTGTACACCGTGATCGCCGTCTCCGGCGCGGCGGCCGCCGCTGTCACGCCCGCGGCCGCGAACATCCATCCCCGTGTCATGATCCATCTGTTCATCTCCGACTCCTCACCTTTGCTGTCATTCCTGTTCCGACTCCGGTCCCCCCACCCGCACGCCTTGGCCGCGGTCCGCCAGCAGCAGGGCGCGGTCGATCCGTCCCACGGGCAGCCCGGTCAGCCGCGCAAGAACTTCCGCATAGAGTTCGAGCTGGCGGCCGTACCGGGCGGCGGCCTCTTCCGGCGGAGTGGCGCCGGTCTTGATGTCCACCAGCAGGACGCGCGCAATCGCCCCTGCGCCGTCACGGCGGACCACCACGCGGTCGAAGCGTCCCGAAACCCATTCGCCGCCGTGCACGATCTCGAAGGGGTATTCCCTCCAGACCTCGGCCGTGCCGCCGGGATGAGCGAGCAGGGCGCGGGCGGAGGCGTTCTCCGCGCACCGCCGGAGCGCGGCTTCGGCCCGGCCGGCCGGACCGGACGCCTCACCCGCCCCCGCCCGCGCGGCGACCGCGGCCGGATCGAGATCATCGATCCATTCCACCGCCTCGAACATCCGGTGGACGAGCGTTCCGTACGCCGCGGCTTCGCGCCGCCCGCGGTCGAAAAGCCTCCCGGCGTCGCCCGCCGTCTCGTCTTCTGCGGAAGGCGTCCGCCTGCGCAGCCGGTGCGCGCGCCGCTCCGGGAGCGAACTATCGATGAGACGCTCGACGAATTCAGGCGACGGCGACCCGGCGTCCTCCTCAACATCGCCCCACCACTCCGGATCCCCGTCCCGGTAGAGGGCCTGCTCGTCCCCGCCGCCGTCCGCGGCTCCGAGCGCGGCACGCAGCACATCCGCAAAGACGACCGTGCTCGAACTTCGCGGCGGAGGCTCCACGGCCATGTACAGGGCGCGGGCGGCCCTGGTCATGGCCACGTAGAGCACACACAACTGCTCAAAGGCCCCCTCCCGATCGCGCCGCTGCTGCCATGCACCGACGGTCGGGTCGGCTTCGACGAAGAGACGCCTGGGAAGGTCGAGCACCCACCGGGGGCTGCGTTCGAGATCGTCGTCGCACTCCACGGCCAGCCCTCCGTCCCGATCCTTCAGCATGTCGCGGTCGTTGAGATCGGGGAGAAACACGGCGTCGAATTCCAGGCCCTTGGCGCGATGGATGGTCATGACGCGCACCGCGGAGGGGTCGGCCGCCTCGGAGGCGCGGTACGCCTCCGCGAAGCGCCGGAAATCGTGCACGCCCCCCCCGCCGCCGGCGTCGAATCGCCGGGCGGCCTCCAGCAGCTCCCCGACGCGACGGTTCGTGAACGGGTCTCGATGGCAGCGGCCCTCCTCGAGCAGCGCTCCCGCCCACTCGCGGAGTACATGCTCGAATCCGCGCGTGCTCAATCCCGCCCGTACCTCGCGCGCCGCGCCCCGGGGCGATCCGCTGCGCGTCACGCACGCAGCCGCCAGCGGGGTCATCCGGACGTGCTCGAGCGCAAAACGGTCGCCCGGGTGTTCGGCGAGCTGGAGCAGCGAGAGGAGGGCGGTGACGGCGGGGCAGTCCGTGATACGGCGTTCTCCCTCCCAGACGGCTTCTATACCTTCCGCCCGCAGGGTTTCGACGACCTCGGCACCCGCGGCGTTGCGGGTCACCAGCACCGCGCGCGTCGCCTGCGGGGGAATGTGCCGCAGACGCTGCGCGACCCAGGCCGCGCGCTTCCTCAGGCGCTCCGGCTTGGACTCGCCCGCCCGGATCTCCGTCAGTTCCACCCATCCGGCCATCGAACGGCGCGGCCCGGCGGAGCTGTGCGGCTGCCAGTGCCGCGCCCAGCGTTCACGGACGCGAGCCGGAAGCCCGGGCACACGGTCGAGCGCGCCGAACACGCCGTTCACGGCGTCCATGATGCGGGGCGAGGAGCGCCACGACTCGGAGAGTGCACGGACCTCAATCCGATCGCGGTAGTGGTCGAGCACTTCGTCGAACAGCCGTGCGTCACCCCCGCGCCAGCCGTAGATGGCCTGTTTGACATCGCCGACATAGAAAAAGGTGCGTTCGCCCTCGTCCGCCTGAAAGACCTCGTCGGCGAGGTTGGCCAGCACCTTCCACTGGTCGATGGACGTGTCCTGGAATTCGTCGAGCAGCCAGTGCCGGTATCGGCCGTCCAGCCGGTAGTCGATATAGAGGCGCCGCCCGCCGTCGTCTCCCCTCGAGCTGAGCACCGGACGTCCCTCCCGCTCCAGCGGGTCGGGACCCGAGGCCAGCAGCAGGCGCAGGTCGTCGAAACTCAGCCGTCCGTGGCGGCGGAGCGAGCGCTGGTACTCCTTCTCGTACCGCCGCAGCAGGCCGTAGTGCCCGGCGGTCACTTTCAGGCGCAGCGCGAACTGACAGCGCATCACGTGCCGGACCACGGCGGCGAGCGCGGGACAGAGGTCCTGCCCCAGCTCCTGTTTTCTGTGATTCGTGATCTCCGCCGGCCCGCCCTGTTCCAGTTCGGGGTACAGGGCGAGCAGCTTGGCGAAAAAATCCTCCGTCTTCTTCTCGAAGCCCGCGGCCGGATGGTATCCCTCCGCGGCGTCGAGAAAACGCGTCCAGGCTTCCCTCTGCTTCGCGTTCATCTTCATCCCGGCGAGCGCTTCGTTCGCCTGCGCGCACGACTCCGCGATCTCGGGATCTCCGGGACGGAACCAGTCCGATCCCTGCGGCCAGATCGCGGGTGCGTTCCCCCACAACCGGGCGTCGGGCACGTCGAGCAGTACGCGGTGGCCGGCGTCGAACGACGCCGTGAGCTGCGCGAGGACATCCTTCTCCTCCCGTCCGAAAGTGGCGTCCCGGAAGTCCTCGTAGAGCGCTTCGATCCCGCCGCCCGCGGTCTCCGCCGCGAACAGGCGGCGCAGGAGCCGCTCGCGTTCCAGCACGCTGCGCTCGTCGTCGAGAATCTCCAGCGGGGCGGTCAGCCCGAATTCAAAGGGGAACGCGCCGAGCACGCTGACGAAGAAGCTGTCGAGCGTGCCGATCCGGAGCAGGGGGACGGAACGCAGGACTGCGCGCAGGAACCCGACCAGGTCGGCGCGGCCGAGGTCCCGTTCCCCGCCGAGTTCCCGGTTCAGCCCGGCGCGTTCCCCCTCATCCGCGGCGGCGCCGGCGATGCGCTGCACGATGCGGTCGAAGATCTCCCCGGCGGCCTTGCGGGAAAAGGTCAGGGCCACGATTTCGCGCGGGTCGGCGCCGGCGGCGAGCAGGGCGATGTAGCGCAGGGTCAGCTGATAGGTCTTGCCGGCGCCGGCGGAGGCGGAGATGACGCGATGACCCGGACTCATGACGAGGCCTCCCCGCCGCCCGGCGCCGCGCAGACCTCGGAGGGATCGCGGCGCACGAAGAGCGGATCCCAGTCCTCCCCGTGGGCGGGAGGTTTCAAAGGCGTGTACTCGCCCCGCCGGATGCGGCCGGCGATCGCCTCCGCGCAGGTTCGGGCCGAGGCGGCCAGGCCGGCGTCCAGATCCTCCCAGAGCAGGACCTCCGTCTCCGAGGTGGCCTTCGGAAGCACGAAGTATCCGCACTGCACCGGGGCCTCCTGCGCATCCGTCATCAGAAGGTAGAGCGGAAGCTGGAGGTCGAGCCAGCGGTACGACCGGGGTGAGCCGCGGTCCATGACCTCCACGTGCGCGCAGGCGGGTGCGTCGCCGCGCCACCGGGCCAGGTGCACCCTGGCCGGCGGCGTCACGCGGTCGGTGGTCTTGTAGTCCAGGACCCTCAGCGCGCCCGTGGTTTCGTGGCGGTCGATCCGGTCGATGCGTCCCCGCACGGAAAACCCGCCCAGTTCCAGCTCCGCGTCCCGCTCGACCTCCGCGATCCTCCAGCCCGCCCGGCGTTCGCGCGCCTGGACGCGGGCGGCCTGCCGCAGGCGGCGGCGCAGCGATTCCCACTGGACGGCGAGCGGCGCGGGCCAGCGTCGTCCGTACCGGTCCCGCATCAGCCGCCCGGCGGCGGACTCCAGAAACGCGGCCAGTTCGGATTCGTCCGTGGAATCGCACACGGAGCGGTCGCGTCCCATCTGCTCGAGCGCGCCGTGCGCGATGGAACCGAAGGCGCGGGCGTCCATCTGCATACGCGACTCGTCAAGCGGCTCCATGTCCAGCACGCGGCGAAAGTAGAAGCAGAGCGGCGACTCAAGATAGGCGCGGAAGTCGGTCACGTACAGGCACTCCAGAGGATGCCCGGCCGGATCGGGCGGCTGAAGGTGCCAGGGCACGGAGAACGGGGCGCCGGCGTGCATCGGCGGCGGCGCGGAAAAGAGCTGCCTCGTGCGGTCCGGGAGTGCTTCGTCGGTACAGTGAAACAGGAGGCGCGAGGGCTTCAGCGGCTCGCCCGAGGCGTCGCTGCGGCTGAGGAAGAAGGAGACGTGTGCCCCTTCCCGCGACCGCAGCAGGGACTCCAGCAGGTACACGTCGCGGGCGTAGCGAAACGCGTTGTCCCGGAACCCCGCCTCCTCGCGCAACCCGTCGGGCAGGAAGGGGTCGCCGATCACGCTCGCCGGGACGGCGCCCTCGTGCATACCGGACAGCCAGAGGCGCGCAGAGGGTTCCCAGGGCAGTTCGAGCCAGCCGAGCAGGTCGAGGGCCCGGGGGTCGCGCTCTTCGTAGACCGCCTCGTCACGGAGCCGGTGGAGCAGCAGCGTCCCGGCGCCGGCCGCCTCGCGCCAGCGTGCGCCGGGCGCGGCCCGCACTTCGTCGAGGGCCTCCAGCACGGCACGCGCGGCCTCGGCGAGCAGACGATCCTCCGCGCGCGACCGCGACCAGGCACGCGTACGGTACACCTCTTCCAGCCAGCCCGCGAGCGCGTCGGGGAAGTCGCCGCCCTCGAGCCGTCCGATCAGCGACTCGGTCTCCTCCACGGCGCGGCGCAGCAGCGAGCCGTCCTCCATCGCGCCGGCGCGCTCCCGGAGCGCCTCCCGGTCGGTCACGAGATGCCGGTCGCGGCAGTCATCGAGCTGGCGGAGAAAAGCCTCGTCATCGAAGCCCTCGATCCGCGACTCCAGCCACCCCAGCGTGCGGGGATGACGCAGGAACCGCGCCACGCTCCCGCAGGAACCGTCCCGCAGCAGACTCACGAGATGGTCGAGCAGGCGGTAGAGGGCGTGATGACGCAGCGGCCGGCCGGCCGGATCGTACGCCTCGACCCCTGCCGATTCGAGTTCGGCGGACAGCATCCGGCCCACCTCGCGGTCGGGAACGCCGATCAGCGGCGGCTCCGTATCCGGCTTCCGCCGCAGCAGGGCCTCGCGCAGCTCGGTCACCTGGTCGCCCGTATCGGCGGTGGCATGCACCGAAGTCCCGTCGAAAGGCAGCGTGCGCGTCGTCCAGAAGTCCGGGTCCGGCCGCCCCCACGCATCGAAGCCGGGGGCGAGGTCCTCGGGCGCGTGGACCCAGATCTCGACGGGCACCTTTTGCGCAAAGCGCTCGAGGACGGAGATCGCGGCGGGGAGCGGGTCCGGCACGCAGAGTACACAGATGCGTTCGACCCCTTCGGGCAGCGCCGGGTCGGCGCGGAAGGCGCGACGGGAATCGCAGGGGTCCGTGAAGCCGAGACCGGCGAGTCTTTCTCGGTAGAGTTCTTCCAGCCTGAGCAGGTCGCGCCAGCGCGGACCCTCGCCCGGCCGCTCCGCGAGCATCTCCGCGAGGTGCGCGATCGAGCTGTCCTCCTCGTCCAGCTCTTCGCGCAGGCGTTGGATGCGCTCGGCCAGCGCGAGATCCGAGGCCGGATCGGCCTCGCGGTCGTTTCCGCCGCGGGGGAAAAGCGCCTGCACCCCGTTGCCGCGCGTCTCGCGCAGGAGATCGGCCCACACCGCCGCCGTCACGCTGCGCGGGGCGGTCTGCGCGCTCTCCGGGGGGCGGCAGAGACCGCCGGGCGTCGTCAGCGGCCCGGGGATGACCGCGCTGCCGCGCGCCGCCGCGCGCCGCGCCAGTTCCTCCCGCAGGCGCCGGCCCGCGTGCCGCGTCGGCACGATCAGCAGCCGGTCGCGCAGGTCGAGCGGACCGGAACCGCACCCCGCCTCCAGCCGCTCCGCACAGAACTCCAGCGCGGAGGGGAGGGGGGAGGGGTGATCGCAGAGCCTCCTGGACACCCGGCAGGTCCCGGGGTTGCGGCAGCCGCTGTGACGGCCGCAGACACGGCCTGCGGCTTCGGTCTCTCGGTGTGGTCGGCTCATATGCGTCGTAAAGTCGGTTGCGCCCTCTGCCGTTTTGCTGCGTCTCCCGGCTCATTATTACACCCCCTTTGCGAACGCGGCCACCCTCAAAAAGTTCGTTTTTAATTAGAAGGGGTGCCGGGGTGCCATTATATTGGCGGGCATGAATAGCATGCAGAGCGAGTCCGTGGTCCGCGCAGCCGGCCTTACCAGGATTTTCCGCGATTTCTGGCGGCGTCCGAAGGTCCGTGCGGTGGACGACGTATCCTTCGAGGTGCGGCGCGGCGAGGTTTTCGGTCTGCTCGGCCCCAACGGTTCGGGCAAGACGACGGCCATCAAAATGATTCTCGGGCTGCTGCACCCCACGTCGGGATCGCTGGAGGTGCTGGGCCGCCCGCCGCGCGACGTGCGCGCGAAACACGAACTCGGCTACCTGCCCGAGGAGTCGGCGCTCTACCCCTACCTGAGTGCGGAGGAAACGCTCCACTTCTACGGCAAACTGTTCGATCTCCCCCGCGAAGAACGGCGGCGGCGCGTGGACCAGCTGGTCGACATGACCGGCCTCGCGGCGGCGCGGCACCGGCCGGTGGGCGAATTCTCCAAGGGCATGACCCGGCGCGTCGGCCTCGCCCAGGCACTGATCAACGATCCCGCGCTGATCCTCCTGGACGAACCCACCTCGGGACTCGATCCGCTCGGGCGGCGGCAGGTCAAGGATATCATCCGCACCCTGGCGTCGAGGGGCAAATCGGTGCTGGTCTCTTCCCACCTCCTCGCGGAGATCGAGGACGTCTGTGACCGGATCGCCATTCTCTACGACGGCCGCATCCGCGCCTCGGGCGCGCTGGACGAACTGCTGGAGGAGCGTCAGCGCTACCTCCTCGATCTGCCCGCCATGCCGCCCGCCGAACTCGAGGCCCTCCTGGAGGACCTCGCGGGTCGCCTGGGCGAAAGGCCGGGGCTGGCGCATCCGCGCATCGACCTGGAACGGTATTTCCTCGACGTCGTGGCCCGCGCCCGGGGCGGGGGCGGGGGCGAGGGCGCGATGGCGGCGTACCTCAGCCACAGCGCGGAAGACGGGGAAGGGCCGGGCGAGGCACGACCGGATAACGCATGAACTCGATCCGACGCATCTCAGTAATCGCCGCGATGACGGTCCGCGCGGCCGTGCGCTCCCGCGTGGTGCTCACCCTCCTCGGACTCATCTTCTTCGTCATCCTCTTCCTGCCGGCCAGTATCCGCGGCGACGGCACGGTCGAGGGGTATGTCAGAATTCTCCTCTCCTATACGCTCGGCGCGGCGGCGGCCCTGCTCTCGCTGACCTCGCTCTGGGCCGGGTGCGCCGCCGTCTCCGGCGAAATCCGGGCCCGGCGCATGCACGTACTCGTCACCCGGCCGGTCCGCCGCGCGGAAATCTGGCTGGGCACCTGGCTGGGGCTGGTCGCCGTCAATGCCGTCGTGCTGGCCGCGGCGGGGGCCGTCACCTGGGGGATCCTGCGCTGGAACATGCGGCCTTCGCAGCTCGACGCGGACGAAACCGGCCGGCTGCGCCGGGAGGTGCTGGTCGCCCGCCGCGCCCTTCCCCCGCGTCCGCTGATCGATGCCCGCGAAGTCCGCGGGCTGGCGGAGCGCTGGCGCCGGGAGGACCGGATTTCCGGGGAAGCGGACCGGAGCGCCGTCCTCGAAGCGGCCCGCCGGACGCTGCGCAACCGTGCGGGAGCGGTCGGGCCCGGGGAATCGGTGCGCTGGACGTTCGATCCTCCGCGTGCCTTTCCGCCCGGCCGCCCGCTCCACCTGCGTTACGAACTGGCGGCCAGCGAACTGGGACTGGTCCGGATCCGGGGAAGCTGGCGCACGGCGGACGGGAGCTTCGAACAGCAGGTCGAAATACGCCCCCGGGTGGAGGAGACCCTGACGATCCCGGCGGCGGCCGCAGGCGGGTCCGGGCCGATCGAACTGTCCTTCTTCAACGAGCACGACCGCGAGGTCACCCTGCTCTTCCCGCACGAATCGGACCCCGAGCTGATGATCTATGAGACGACTTTCGAGGTGAACTTCCTGCGCGCACTGCTCACGGTCTTCGCCCACCTGTGCCTGATGAGCGCGGTGGGCGTGGCGGCGGGCACGCTGTTCACGATGCCCGTCGCGGTCTTCACCTCCTCCTGGCTGCTCCTGCTCCTGTTGTGCGGCGGCTTCGTCAGCGATCTCGCGCGCGCCCCCGACCTGAAAGGCATTCCGCGCGCGGCCCGACCGGCGGCGAGGGTGTATTTCAAGGTCCTCGACGCGGCGCTCAGCCCGCTGCGCGGCGGCGATCCGCTGTCCGACCTCTCTTCCGGGGTCTCGGTGACGTGGACCGAGGTCGGCGGCCGGTGGAGTTCGAAGGTCCTGCTGGGAGGCGGCGCGGTGGCGCTGATCGGGATCGGCGCGCTGCGGCGCAAGGAGATTGCCGCACTGGGGTGAGATGTGTATGAAAAGACGTGCGGTCATAGGAACCCTGGTCCTGCTGCTTGCGGCGGGCGCGGCGTGGCGTTACGCCTTCGTGCGGCATGAGCCGCTGCGTGAGCGGCGGCGCGAACTCGGGATCGGCGCCGTCTATCCCGAAGAGGGCATGCCGCCGCTCATCTCCTTCACCACGGTCGCGCTGGGCGGGTTCCGCGGACTGCTGGTCGACCTGCTCTGGATGCGCGCGGCGGAACTCCAGTCGGAAGGACGCTACTTCGAGATCGTTCAGCTCGCCGACTGGATCACGAAACTGGAGCCGGAACTGCCCGAAGTCTGGGCCTATCACGCCTGGAATATGGCCTACAACATCAGCGTGATGTTCGAATCCCCGGAAGACCGCTGGCGGTGGGTGCGGCACGGAATACAGCTTTTGCGCGACCGCGGGCTGGAATACAACCCGGGCAATCCCAAGCTCTACTTTGAACTGGCGTGGCTGTTTCAGCACAAGATCGGCGGATCCCTCGACCGAGCCGGCCCCTATTACAGGCAGGCCTGGGCGGGACTCATGGACGACCTGCTCGGCGGGGGAAGTCCGGATTTCGCCGCGCTGAGGGAGGACGATCTCGCCGGATTCCGCCTCGACCCGCAGCGGATGGCCGCGGTCGACCGGCAGTACGGGCCGCTCGACTGGCGCCGTCCCGAGGCCCACGCCATCTACTGGATTGACCGCGGGCTGGAACACGCCCGCGAGCCGGGGCGAAAACTGATGCTGCAGCGCGTGCTCTACCAGAGCCTCATTCTCGCGTACCGCAACGGCTCCCTGATCGGAGAAACGCACGAAACCCTCTTCGCCACCGCTCCGAACTTCAACCTGTTCCCGCGCGCCGATGCGGTCCTGAAAGACACGATGCGCGCCCACCCTCAAAACCGGGGCACGCGCAACGCCTACGCGAACTTCCTGCGCGAAGCGGTCGTCTACTTCCACGCGGCCGGCCGGGAACAGCGGTCCCGCGAAATCTTCGAACGGCTCGGCCGCCTGGACCCCGAAGCGACGTCGTATACCGATCCCGCCCGATTCGCCGCCCGTTATGCCGCGGAGTACCTGCTCTCGATCCATCGTGAACCGGACGGGGTCGTGGAACACCTCTTTTATCAGGCCGCCGCCTACGCCCGGCTCGGACTCGAAGACCGCGCCCGGGCGCGACGCGCGTTCGCCGGCGAAGTCCATGCCGCCCTGAAAGCCGAATACCCCGGCCTTGCCGAGGCCGGAATATTGCGCCGCAGGGCGCGCGAGCGCATGGACCGCCGCCTGCGCGAAGCAACGCCCGATCACCCCGTCCATGTCTCGACGGGAGTCTTCTTGAGTGAGAGACCTGAGACCTGAAACCTTCCTGAGTGTGAGACCTGAAACCTGAGTAAGAATTGTTTAGTTTCACTCAGGTTTCACCCTCACCTTCTTCCACTCAGGTCTCAGGTTTCAGGTTTCACACTCAATAAGGTTTCACCCTCACCTTCTTCCACTCAGGTCTCAGGTTTCAGGTTTCACACTCAATAAGGTTTCACCCTCACCTTCTTCCACTCAGGTCTCAGGTTTCACACTCAAGAAGGTTTCACCCTCACCAACAGTCTTCCACTCAGGTCTCAGGTTTCAGGTCTCACACTCAAGAAGGTTTCAGGTTTCTCACTCAAGAATTTTCACGGTAGGTTGTAAACCCAAATGCCGCATGTAGTGGTCTTGTTTCATTTATGAGATCGTTTTGAGTTCGTTCGTGAAGAGTTCGTGAGGGGTCATGAAGTCGAGGATCCGGCGCGGGTAGTTATTGATCCATAGCTCGATGTCGCGGATTTTCTGCTTGGTAAAGCGCGCGATATCCCGGCCCTTGGCCACGAACCGTCTGATCATCCTGTTGCCGTTCTCGTTCGATCCGCGTTCCCAGGATGAGTATGGGTGGGCGTAGAAGATCTGGGTTCGCTGTTGCTTCGAGAAGGAAGAGGCTTCTAAGGCTTCGAAGTCCAGGAACTCGCTGCCGTTGTCGACCGTGATGGTCTTGAAAATCTGACGGAAGCAGCGGGAGCCATGTTCACGCTCGAGCCCTCTGAGAACTTTGAGCACGCTGGCTTGGCTCTTATCAGGCAGCTTGCGAATGATCGTGATCCGATGTCTGCGTTCCACCAGGGTCAATAGGGCGGCATTGGACCCGCGCGTGGGGCCGGTCACCAGGTCCATCTCCCAGTGTCCGAACTCCTCGCGCGTCTCGGCTCCTTCGGGACGCTGGTCGATGCTTTTGCCTTTGGAAATCCGCTTCGCCAACCGCCGAGCGCCGCGTTTGCGCCGCTTGGCTCGCTTACGCTTCTCCCACAGTGACTCGTTGCTGAGCCCGAAAATGACGCCTTTATCGATGTAGTTATAGATCGTCTTGGTGCACACCACCTCCTCCAGACCGGCCTGACGCATCCGAAAGGCGACTACATCGGGCGATTCCTTATGTTCCACAATGCGGCAACGGATGAATTCGGCCAGCGCATAGTTGCGGCCCAGCCTCAGACCGGGCCCCCTTGCGGTGGCGTGGTAATCATGGAGGTCCTGGCCGCGATCGCTGCTGTAGGTCCGGTATTCCCGCCACTCCGAGTCCCGGTGGGTCACCGTCCCGCGCTTGAGCTCACGCTGGATCGTACGCGGGTGACGCTCCAAGGCGGCCGCGATGTCCCGTGGGGGGATCCCCCCACGGGACATCCGCTCAATCACCATGCGCTCCACCCTCGTCAAGTGCTTGCCCTTCCTGCTATTCTGATTCTGTTCCATGCCGTCTCCTTCCTCTGTTGTCCTGTTGTAAGACCACAAAGGATAGCGAACCACGGCATGGAACGCTCTCTCCTATACCTGCGGCATTTCACATTACACTTCTCACTCAAGAATTTTCACCCTCAACCTTCTTGACTTCCCGACGTCTGCTTTCGTAGAAGTAAGGGTTCGCCCGTATTGCGGGCCTCTATTGTATAATGGAAGAAGTGTATCCAGACTCGGGGGAACAGCATGGCCAAGAAGAAAAAGAGCTCCGCCGCAAAAAAGACCTCCAGCCGCAAAAAGACCTCGTCGAGCCGCAAAACAAAAGCCAAAAAGTCCTCCGCTCAAAAGACTTCTGCAAAGTCCTCCAAGTCGAAGACGTCGAAACCGGCGGCCAAAAAGAAGTCCTCCTCCGGAAAGAAGTCGTCTTCCGCCGGGTCGAAGACGGCGCAGGCTGCGCGGGCCGTCGCCGACGGGGAACCGGCGGTCGAGGCCGACGAGCAGGTCAAGAAGCAGCTTGCGATCGCGATCACGGACGAGGACGCCCGCCCGGAGGAATCGCAGCTCGACCGCGAGGAGCGCAATCAGCGAATCAAGGAACTGATGACCCTCGCCTCCGAGCAGGGGTTCCTGACCTTTGAGGACATCAACGAGACCCTTCCGGAGGAGCAGGTCAGCGTCGAGGATATGGAGAAGACGCTCGCCCTGTTCCAGAGCATGGACATCGAGGTCATCCGGCAGGAGGAGGTCGACGAGTACCGCGCGCGGATGGAGCGCGAGGAACGCGAGCGCCAGATGCAGCAGAGCGATATCCTCGACGATCCGGTCCGCATGTACCTCAAGCAGATGGGCCAGGTCCCCCTGCTCACCCGCGAGCAGGAGGTGGAGATCTCCAAGCGGATCGAGGCGGCCGAGATTCACACCAACGATATCTTCAACCGCTTCGGCTTCGCGACCGAGGCCTACCTCTCGGTCATCGAGCGGCTGGAAAAGGGCGAGGAACGCTTCGACCGGATCATCAGCGACAAGCACGTGGACTGCCGGGAGGATTATTTCGCCGAGCTGCCGCGTGTGCTCAACGGGATCCGGCGCAACGACGAGCTGGCCGACCAGTATTTCCGCGAGATGACGAAGTCGAAGGCGACCAAGGCGGAAAAGAAACACGCCGGCAAACTGTTCGAGAAGGCCTGCGACCGCCTGGCGTCCTACTACGAAGAGCTGCACTTCAAACAGAAGACGGTCGAGGACATCGTCCCGGCGGCGGAGCCCTGGTACGACCAGACGCTCGGGCTGAAGTCGAAGATCGAAAAGCTGCAGAATGCCCGGAGCAGCAAGTCGCGGAAGTCTGAACTGCGCGAGAAGCAGCGCGAACTGCGCGAGTTCGAGCGGAGGATCCGCATGTCCGCCGACGAGTTCATCGAACGGTACCGGGAGCTGCAGACGTGGCTGCGCAAGGGCCAGCGCGCCAAGACCGAGATGGTCGAGGCCAACCTGCGGCTGGTGATCAGCATCGCCAAAAAGTACACCAACCGCGGCCTCTCGTTCCTGGACCTCATCCAGGAAGGCAATATGGGGCTGATGAAGGCCGTCGAGAAGTTCGAGTACCAGCGCGGGTACAAGTTCAGCACGTACGCCACGTGGTGGATCCGGCAGGCGATCACCCGTTCGATCGCGGACCAGGCGCGCACGATCCGCATCCCGGTGCACATGATCGAGACGATCAACAAGCTGATGCGGGTGCAGAAGCAGCTCATCCAGGAGTACGGTCGCGAACCCACGCCGGAGGAGCTGGCCGACGAGATGGAAATGCCTATCGAACGGGTGCGCGCGATCCTCAAGATCGCCCAGCAGCCGATCTCGCTGCAGAGTCCGATCGGCGAGGGCGAAGACACCAACTTCGGCGATTTCATCGAGGACAAGTCGGCCGAGAATCCCTCGGAAATGACCGCCTACAGCCTGCTGAAGGAAAAGATCCAGGACGTGCTCTACACGCTGACGGACCGCGAACAGGAGGTGCTCAACCTCCGCTTCGGGCTGAAGGACGGCTATCCGCGCACGCTGGAGGAAGTCGGCCGCCGGTTCAACGTGACCCGCGAGCGCATCCGGCAGATCGAGGCGAAGGCGCTGCGCAAAATGCGCCATCCCACGCGCATCCGCAAACTCGAGGGCTTCATCGAAACGCGCGATTGAGGCGCGGGGGCTTCAAAAGCGGGAGTCTGAACGGAGGCGGCCTCGTGCGGTCATCGAAGTTCAGGCGGGCGGAAATGCTGGACGCGAAGACCGGTATCCGCTTGAGTGACGCCGATGCCAAGAAAGGACCCGCTTATGATCACACGGATTGCGATGATCCTGCTGGCCGCGGCGGCGCTCTGCCGCGCGGAAACCGTAACGGAAAAGAAACCGGCTTTTGACTGGGGCGGCGATATCCGTCTGCGCCAGGTCTACTTCGACAACATCCCGACCGGACTCGCGCCCGAAACGCGCGGAGGCATCAACTCCTTCCGCCGCTATCGAACCAGGCTCTGGGGGGAATATACGGCGAACGATGAGTGGTATGTCTACGGGCGTCTGTGCAATGAGTTCTACGATTACGACGACGGCGTGAACAGCTGGAGCGCCCCGGACGAGCTGATCATCGACAATCTCTTTGTCGACTACACCCCGCCCGGCGACTGGGCGTTCCGCATCGGCCGGCAGGACCTCGTCTACGGTACGGGCAAGGTCATCCTCGACGGTACGCCCAAGGACGGCTCGCGCACGATCTATTTCAATGCCGCGAAGGCCACCTATAGCGGCCTGGCCGACACCACGGTCGACTTCCTGGGCATGTACACCCACGCGGAAGATCCGCTGGCGATCCATGATCAGGACCGCGATCTCACCGGCCCCACGGGCCTGCCCTCCGACGGGCACGAAGCCGGCGCCGGCTACTATCTCAGGAACACGCGCTTCGAGCGCATGCCGTTCGAGCAGTATTACCTCTGGAAGGACGAGAACCCGGGGCGGCAGTTTCGCGCGTGGGCGGGGGATCTCGACTTCGGGCGCGACGATTTCCACACGCTCGGGTTCCGCGTGATGCCGAGGTTTTCGGAGACGCTCGTCGGCAACCTCGAGGTGGCGGGTCAGGCCGGACAGGATCATCGCGGCTACATGATCGATTCCCGCCTCGGCTACGAAGGGCGCGGGTTCGGGAAGCCGCGCGCCGGTCTCGGCTGGTACGCCCTGTCCGGCAACGATCCCGCGACCGATGAAAACGAAGGATGGGACCCCGTCTTCTCGCGTTGGCCGCAGTACAGCGAACTGTATGTCTACGGCTTTGATTTCGACGGACCGGGGCGCTGGTCCAACGTCCAGATGCCCTACGTCGATTTCTCGATCGCGCCGGCGAAGTGTTACAGCGCCTCGCTGCTACTCGGCTACCTCTGGGCGATGGAGGAAGACGGCCCGGCGGGCGCCGGAACCGGCGACGAGCGCGGCCTGCTGGCCACGTGGCTCAACCGGTTCACGCTCGGAGAGAATATCGCGCGCGAAGGCGACCGGCTCGACGGCCACCTGCTCCTGGAACTCTTCGAACCCGGCGATTACTACACCGATCCGCAGCAGGACCACACCGCCGTCTTCGCGCGACTGGAACTCAGCTACCGGTTCTGACGCTCCTCCTGCTTCAGAGGGGGGCTCGAGCCCGAACAAGCGGAAAAATGCGGGGGCCTCCACGGAGTGCACGAATAACACGGATACGGGTTTAAAACCCGGGATCGAATGATCCTTCAGTTCATCGCAATACGATCCCCGTCACCAGTACGGCCGCCATGCCCGCCGCGAGGCCGAATTTCATGAAGAGGACGCCGATGCGGGCGAGCAGGGCTCCCAGGGCGATATCCGCCGCGCGTCCGTAATGACGCAGCCGCCGGTGCTCCACCAGAAACGCCAGCGCGAAACTGAGCCCGAACATCCCGATCAGACTTCCGATCACCGGAACCGGGATCAGGATCCCGCCGAGCACGGCGCCGAGCAGCCCTCCGCCGAGTGCCGCCCATCCCGCCGCCGCCGAGCCCCCGCGTCGCCGCACCCCCCACGTACCGGCCAGAAATTCCACCACCTCCGCCGCCGCGCACAGCAGTACGAACACGCCGCAGGTGAACAGCCCCGGAAACTCCGGCCAGCGCCACCAGCAGGCGATCCCCGCGGCCAGCGCCACCAGCCAGGTGCCGGACAGCGAGAACAGCGACGTGGCCACCCCGGCCAGGCAGAGCAGACCGATAAGGGTGTAGATCAGGATTTCAGGAATCAGTTCCGGCATAGCAAAGAGCAGCGGATTCGGCGGATAATCATACCCCCCCGTGATACTCCCGGTACCACTCCACGAACCGGGGGATGCCTTCGCGGATCGGCGTGTGCGGTGAGTACCCCAGTTTCTTCTGCGCGCGCTCGACATCCGCATACGTCACGGGCACGTCACCGGGCTGCATGGGGAGCATCTCCATTTCCGGCTCCATGCCGAGCGTTTCGGAGAGCATGCCGATCATGTCCATCAGGTTCTCCGACCGGTGGTTGCCGAGATTGAAGATCTCGTACGGCTCGAGACCCTCCGTGAAGAGCGAGGCCTTGACGCCGTCGACGATGTTGTCGATGTAGGTGAAATCGCGCTTCATGTCGCCATGATTGAACACCCGGATCGGTTCGCCCGCGAGCATTGCCTTCGTGAACAGCCACATCGCCATGTCCGGCCGTCCCCACGGTCCGTACACCGTGAAGAAGCGCAGCCCCACCGTCGGCAGACCGTACAGGTGGGTGTAGGTGTGCGCCATCAGTTCGTCGGCCTTTTTAGTGGCCGCGTACAGGCTTACCGGCGTGTCCACGGGATCACGCTCGCTGAAGGGAACCTTCGTGTTACCTCCGTAGACGCTCGAGCTCGAGGCGTACACCAGCCGCGGTGTCTCCGCATGACGGCAGGCCTCCAGGATTCGCAGCGTGCCTTCGACGTTGGTTCGCTGGTAGACGAAGGGGTGCGTCAGCGAGTAGCGCACCCCCGCCTGCGCCGCCAGGTGGCAGACGCGGTCGAACCGGTGTTCGCCGAACAGGCGCTCGATCCCCCCCGCATCGCAGAGGTCACACTCGACCCCCCTATAGTGTTCGCGCTCCTCCAGCCGCGCGTGGCGGTCCCGCTTGAGCTGTACGCGGTAATAATCGTTGAAGTTGTCGAGTCCGACGACCTCATGGCCGTCGTCGAGCAGCGATTCGGCCACATGCATTCCGATAAACCCGGCCGCGCCGGTCACGAGTATCTTCATGGGGGTACTCCTCATGGAAGGCTTTTGAGTTTTCCGAGAACTTCATTCGCGGTCTTTCAGCGGGATGCGCCCCATAAGCGCATCGAGCGCGGCGAGTCTTTCGTCGTCGAGTTTCCGCGCGCCGCCGAGCAGGGCGGCGTAGAGGTTGATGCGCGCCGTATGTTCGAGCACCTCCACGCGGTTGAAGGCCTCCGTCAGGTCGCGCCCCAGCGCCAGCGCGCCGTGCTGTTCCATCAAAATGCAGGCGGCCTGTTCCGCGCAGGCGGCAACCTGCTCCGCGAGTTCGGGCGAACCCATAATCGCATACGGCGCGAAGGCCGGCCGGCCCAGGATCGCGTACGACTCCGCGATCAGCGTGGTATCCAGCTCGCGGTCGATCGCAGTGAAGACCGAGGCGTACGGCGGATGGGCGTGGACGATCGCGCCGGTCTCCGGAGCGCGGCGATAAATGGCCAGGTGCATCCCGGTTTCAATGCTCGATTTGAGTCCCCCGCCGCGCATATCGCCGTCCATGCCGAGTTCGCCGATCTGCGCCGCGTCCAGCGCGCCTTTATCGACCGCCGAGGGGGTGATGGCGATCCGGTCCGCATCGATCCGCATCGAGACGTTTCCCCCGGAAACGGTGATCAGGCCCTCTTCGTAGAGCCGCTTCGTGAAGCGCGCCACCTCCGCTTTAGCTTGTCCCGCCTCGTCCATCTTATCTATCCTCTCCTTTTCGCCATCACGGAACAACAAGGCCGAACTATATGCTCGATCCGGTGCGATGGAAAACACGGAGCGGGGAAATTCTCGCCGCGCGGCCCGCCGCCGGCGGCGAGGTCCCTCCCGGCGTACTGCGGATTATCGATCAGACCCTGCTGCCGGGTCGGCTCGTCTATCTCGACCTCGAGCGCGCGGAAGACATCGCGGACGCCATCCGCCGCCTGGCGGTGCGCGGCGCGCCGGCGATCGGCTGCGCCGCGGCCCTCGGTCTCGCGGCCGCGATGCAGACGGTCCGCAGCGGCGGCGCGGACTACCTGCGCAGTCTGCGTGAGCGGGCCGCGCGGCTCGAAGCAACCCGCCCCACCGCCGTGAATCTGGCCTGGGCGCTGCGGCGCTGCACCGCGGTGATCGGGGCGGCGATCGGCGACGCGCCGGATTCGAACGCGGAGGAACTCAATGCGAGGCTGCGCGCGGAGGCCCTGGATATACTGGAGGAGGACATCCGCATGTGCCGTGCGATCGGCGAACACGGTCTTCCGTTCCTGCACGCAGGGGCGCGGGTGCTGACGCACTGCAATGCCGGCGCACTGGCGACCGGCGATTACGGTACGGCCACGGCGCCGCTCTATCGGGCTCACGAAAAGGGATGGAAGCTCAGCGTCTATGCCGGCGAGACCCGCCCGCTGCTGCAGGGCGCGCGGCTCACGGCGTGGGAACTCGGACGCGCGGGGCTCGACGTGACGGTGCTCTGCGACGGGGCCGCGCCGGCGCTGATGCGCGAACAGGGGGTCGATCTGGTGATCACCGGCGCCGACCGGATCGCCGCAGACGGGACCGTCGCCAATAAGATCGGCACCTACGGACTCGCCCTCGCCGCGCAGCACCACGGCATCCCGTTCTACGTCGCCGCACCGTATTCGACCTTCGACCCGGACCTCGAAGACGGAGAGGCCATCCCGATCGAGCAGCGCGGCGCGGAGGAGGTGACCCGCTGCGGCGGCTTTGCGGTCGCACCGGAAAACGCCGGCGTCTGGAATCCCGCCTTCGATCTCACTCCCGCCGGCCTGATCCGCGCGTGGATCACCGACCGCGGCACCGCCCGGAACCCAAAAGAACTCAAAACACTGTGTTCGGACCATGAATAATCAGACGACGGAACAGCAGCACGATGGCGCGGCCCCCGCGCGCAACACGGTCGCGATCGTGGGCCGCCCGAACGTCGGCAAGTCGGCGATCTTCAACCGGCTGGCCGGCCGCCGGATCGCGATCGTCCACGAGATGTCGGGGGTCACCCGCGACCGGCTGGCCTGCGAGATCTCCTGGGAGGGAAGGCGGTTCGAGCTGATCGACACCGGCGGGCTGGAGCGTGTCGACGCGGCGCGTAACCGCGATGAGATTGCCTCCGGCATCCATCACCAGGTGCAGGTGGCGATCGAGGACGCCGCCGTGATCGTGCTGGTCGTGGACCTGACCGTGGCGGTTGCGCCCCTGGATGAAGAAGTCGCGTCTCTGCTGCGCCGCAGCGGCCGACCCGTGGTCGTCGCCGCCAACAAGGCCGACGATCCGCGCCGCGATGACTGGGCGGCGGAATACGAGCGGCTGGGATTTCACGTGTACCCCGTCTCCGCCCTGCACGGCCGGGGGTTGTACGACCTGATGGAAGAGGTCACGGCGTCGCTGCCGGATATCCCGTCGCGCGAAGAGGAGGAGGCGCTGCGGGTTACGGTGGCGGGACGCCCGAATGCGGGCAAGTCCTCATACCTCAACCGGATCCTCGAAGACGAGCGGCTGATCGTGTCGGAGGTCCCCGGCACGACCCGGGACGCCATCGAGGTACCGTTCACGATCGGCGACGGCGCGGGGGCGCGGCGCTACCGGCTGATCGACACCGCCGGCGTGCGCAATCCGAAGCGGCGCCGCGATGCCGTCGAGATGTTCGGCTGGATGCGCACCGCCGAGAGCATCCGGCGCGCCGATGTCGTAGTGCTGCTGATGGACGCCACGGAGGGACCGCGCAAGCAGGACAAGCGGATCGCCGCCGAGGCGATCGAAGCGCGTAAGGGCATCCTGGTCCTCGTCAATAAATGGGATCTGGCCGAGGGCACGGAGGTGACCCGCGAGAGCTACGCCGCCGAGGTGAAGAAGGCGGTGCCCTTCCTGGATTTCGCGCCGCTTCTGTTCGTCTCCGCGCTCACCGGCGCAGAGGTGAGGGAAAGCCTTGACGCCATCGACTACGTCGCCGCGCAGGTTGAGACGCAGATCACGACCGGCGTGCTGAACCGGGTCATTCGCGACGCCGTCGAGCGCAACGCCCCGCCCGCGTCGGGGAATCGTCGGCTCAAGATCTTCTACGCCGTCCAGACGGGGACGCGCCCCGTGCGCATCCGCTTCTTCGTGAACGACCCGAAGCTCGTCGGTCACGGCTACCGCCAGTATCTCACGAACCGCCTCCGCGCCGCCTTCGGTCTCGAAGGCGCGCCGGTCGTCCTCCAGTTCTCCGCCCGTACCCGGGAATAGGCGTATAACTGTTCACTCCGCCGCGCGGAACTTGGCTTCCAGCGCGCGGGCGACGGGGTCGGGCACGAAGCGCCGGGTGCAGCCGCCCATCGAGGCGATCTGGCGGATGTTGCTCGAGGTGACGTAGCTGTACTCCGGCGAGGGCATCAGGAAGAGGGTCTCGATATCCGGCGCCATCTTGCGGTTGGTCAGCGCCATCTGGAATTCGTACTCGAAATCGGAGAACGCGCGCAGCCCCCGCACCAGCACGCGGCATCCCTTTTCGCGGGCGTACTCCACCAGCAGCCCGTCGAAGGCGTCCACCTCCACCCGCTCAATGCCCGCGACCGCCTCGCGGACGATCCCGGTCCGTTCTTCGATAGAGAACAGCGGATCCTTGCCCGCGTTGCGGGCCACGGCGACCACGAGGCGCTCGAAGATATCCGCGGCGCGGAGGACGACATCGATATGGCCCTCGGTGATCGGATCGAAGGTTCCGGCATAGATGGCGCATCTCTTCACGCTATTTCCTCCGTTCGGCGGATGACCGTGATCCGGGCGTCGCCGTAGGTCCTCTCCATGACCGCCCGCCAGGGCGCCTCCACCCGCACCGGATCGTCCGCCGCCGTTTCGAGCACCACCAGGCCACCCGCGGCGACCATAGGCGTCCGGGAGAGTGCGGACAAGGTCTTTTGCGCGAGTGCTTTCCGGTAAGGCGGATCGGCGAGGACCAGGTCGAAGGCCGCGCCCTGCCACGTCTCCAGGAACCGCTCCGCGGAGCATCGGTGCGCTTTTACCGCCGGCCGCGCCTCTGCGGGAATCAGCGCATCCAGATTGGAGTTCAGGGACTGAAATACGCGCCCGTTTTTCTCCACGAAACGGACTTCCTTCGCGCCGCGGCTCCACGCCTCGAGTCCGAATGCGCCGGAACCGGCGAACAGGTCGAGTACGCGCGCGTCTTCGACCCGGTCGCCCAGCGACGAAAACAGCGCCTCCCGGACCCGCTCCTGGGTGGGCCGGATACCCTCCGGCGCGCCGAAGCGCCGCCCCCCGAGTTTTCCGCTCACAATGCGCATGCCGCCACCCTAACGCATTTCTCCGCGCGGCGCACGCCGGCATAAACTTCCGGTCTCTTTCCGTTCACCTCCGGGCCGACGCCGTCTTTGCGCGAGGGTCTTCGCTTCCGGTGCCGGAGCGCGATATGATACAATACCGCACCTTTTCGAGGAGAATATGAGATGCCGCCGCAGGACATCGCCGTGCATGGGGCACGGGAACACAACCTGAAGAACATCACCGTTCGCCTTCCACGAAACAAGCTGACCGTGGTCACGGGACTGAGCGGATCGGGCAAGTCGTCGCTGGCCTTCGACACCGTGTACGCCGAGGGGCAGCGGAAATACGTCGAGAGCCTCTCCGCCTATGCGCGCCAGTTTCTCGAACAGATGCAGAAACCCGCGGTGGAGCGGATCGACGGTCTTTCGCCTGCGATCTCGATCGAGCAGCGCACCGCCGGCGGCAACCCGCGATCGATCGTGGCGACCACGACGGAGATTCACGATTACCTCCGGCTGCTCTTCGCCCACATCGGCACTCAGCACTGCTGGCAGTGCGGGCGGGCGGTGACCCGCCAGACCGCGGAGGACATCGTCGAACAACTGCTGGCGCTCGAAGACGGTACGCGCGCGGTTCTCCTCGCCCCGCTCGTCCAGGGGCGCAAGGGCGGGCATGAAGAGGTGTTCAGCGAAATCCGCCGGCAGGGCTACGTGCGCGTGCGGCTGGACGGGGAGATCGTGGAACTCGACGAGGTGCCGCGTCTCGACAAACGCCGCAAGCATTCCATCGAGACCGTCGTCGACCGGCTCGTGATCCGCGAGGGGATACGCGGCCGGCTCGCCGATTCCGTCGAGACGGCCCTCGCGCTCGGGGAGGGCCAGATGACCGCGCGGATCGGCGGGAAGCAGCGCGAACAGGAGGAGCGGCTCTTTTCGGAGAAAAACGCGTGCCTGCACTGCGGATTGAGTTTTCCGCCCGTCGCCGCGCGCAACTTCTCGTTCAACAGCCCCTACGGGGCCTGTCCGACCTGTCACGGGCTCGGGACGATGCTTACCTTCGACGAAGATCTCGTCGTTCCCGACAAGTCGGTGCCGCTGGAGAAGGCCATTCACCCCTGGCGGCGCGGGGGGCGGCGGATGATTATCTATTACAAGCGGCTGCTGCGCTGCCTGGCGGACCATTACGGGATCGACCTCGATACCCCGTACGAGGATCTCCCGGAACGTTTTCACGCCATCCTGCTCCACGGGTCGGGTGACGAAGAGATCGAATTCGCCATGTGGCGCCGCGGGCGGAACCACCGCTACGCCAAGCCCTTCGAAGGCGTGCTGCCCAACCTGCGGCGGCGCTACGAGGAGACCGAGAGCGACTATCAGCGCCAGCGGCTGCGCGGCTATATGACGCGCCAGCACTGCACGGACTGCGACGGCGCCAGGCTGCGGCCCGAGTCGCTGGCCGTCCGGGTGGGGGGAAGCAACATTCGTGAAGTCCTCGCGCTGCCGGTGCGTGATGCGGGGGCTTTTTTCGAGGGTCTGGAGCTGAGCGGGCACGAGGCGCGGATTGCCGGCGAGATTCTGAAGGAGATCCGCGAGCGGCTCCGGTTTCTGATCGATGTCGGCCTGGACTACCTCACGCTCGACCGCGAGAGCGGCACGCTCTCGGGCGGCGAGGCGCAGCGGATCCGACTCGCCACGCAGATCGGCTCCCGGCTCGCGGGGGTGCTCTACGTGCTGGACGAACCCTCGATCGGTCTGCACCAGCGCGACAACCTGCGGCTGATCGAGACCCTGCGCGAGCTGCGCGACGTCGGCAATACCGTCGTCGTGGTCGAACACGACGAGCAGACGATCCTTTCCGCCGACCACCTGATCGACCTGGGACCCGGGGCGGGCGAACACGGCGGCGAGGTCATGTACCAGGGCAACCCGGAGGGGCTCCGGGAGGTCGCGGCCTCCGCGACGGCCCAGTACCTCAACCGCGAACGCGAGATCGGGGTCCCGGAATTCCGCCACGAGCCGGAACGGGGGTATGTGACCGTGCGCGGGGCGAGCGAGAACAACCTCAAGGATGTCGATGTGGATATTCCGGTCGGACTGTTCACCTGCGTGACGGGGGTCTCGGGCAGCGGCAAGAGCACGCTGGTCGACGACATCCTGCGCCGCGCGCTGAACCGTCACTTCCACGGCTCGCGGGAGCGTCCCGGCGCGCACCGCGGCATCGAGGGGCTGGAGGCCATCGACAAACTGATCGTGATCGATCAGTCGCCGATCGGCCGCACGCCGCGCAGCAATCCGGTGACGTACACCGGCGCGTTCACGTTTATCCGCGGACTGTTCGCGAAGCTCCCCGCCTCGCAGATGCGCGGATACGGTCCGGGGCGATTCAGCTTCAACGTCAAGGGCGGACGCTGCGAGCGCTGCCGCGGCGACGGCATGCTCAAGATCGAAATGCACTTCCTGCCCGATATCTACGTCCCCTGCGAGCAGTGCGCCGGCCGGCGGTACAATAAAGAGACGCTGGACGTCCGCTACAAGGGCCGGAACATCAACGACGTGCTCGAGATGACCGTCGAAGAGGCGCTGGATTTCTTTTCCGCCGTGCCTTCGCTGGCGCGCAAACTCCGTACGCTCTCCGAGGTGGGTCTCGGCTACATCCGGCTGGGGCAGCCGGCGACCACGCTCTCCGGCGGCGAGGCGCAGCGGATCAAGCTGGCGACCGAGCTGAGCAAGCGATCGACCGGCAGGACGCTGTACCTGCTCGACGAGCCGACGACGGGGCTGCATTTCGCCGACGTGCACAAGTTGCTCGAGGTGCTCGAGCGGCTGCGGGACGAGGGCAACAGCGTGCTGGTGATCGAGCATCATCTCGACGTGATCAAGCGCGCCGATTATATTGTCGACCTGGGACCGGAGGGAGGCGAAGGCGGAGGACAGGTAGTGGCCGCGGGCCCGCCGGAGGAGGTCGCCGGATCGGCGGACTCATACACCGGCCGCTACCTGCGGGAGGTGTTACGGCGAACATGATCCGCACGGGCTTCAGGCTGTTTCTGTTGATCCTCGCGGCCGCGGCGGTCGCGCATGCTGAACCGTCGGCGCGCGAGGGGCGCATCCGCGCGGCGCTGGAGGACGGGCTCTACGACGTCGCCGCCCGGCAGTCGCGCGAAGCGATGCGCACCGCGGAGGACGCCGGAGACAGGCTTCGGTTCCGGATTCTGCACGCGCGGGCGATGCTGGGGCTTGGGGATGCGGCGCAGGCGTTCGAGAACCTGCCCGCGGTCGATGCGGCCGCGGAGGCGGGCGTGGCGCCGGAGGCCGCCTACTGGCGCGCCGCGGCGCTGCTGGAGGACGGGCGCCCCGGCGAGGCGCTTGAATGTCTGGACCGGCACGGCGGCGTGCTTGCGGATTCCGGCCGACTCCCGGACGCCCGGCGCCTCCGCTTCAGGGCCCTGCGGCGGGCGGGGCGGACGGAGCGGGCGGAGGCGACGCTGGCCGGATTCATTGACGACCGTTCCGGGGATGTGACGGCCGGAGACCGCCTCGCCCTTGCGGAAGTCCGCATCGAACTCGGGCGCTACGGGCCGGCGCGCGAGGTGCTGGAGCAGGTGCGGGAGCAGTACAGCGGCCGGGAGGAAGCGCGCGAGGCCCTGCTTCTGCTGGCGGAGCTCGAGTTGCGCCAGGAAGATGCGCGTCTGAACGACTCCACGAGGGCCTCGCTCTCAACCATGGCCGGCCGCGAGGACGGGCTGCCCCGCCGCAGAATCCGGGCGCTCTGTTTTCTCGCGGAGGATGACCGCCGCGCCGAACGTTACGAGGAGGCCCTGGGCCGGCTCGATCGGGCCGGCGGGCTGTTCGCCGATCCTGCGCAGCGGCTCCGGCTCAGGAAGCTGCGCGCGAAGATTCTTGCGGACTCGGGGCGGGCGCCCGAGGCGCTGGACCTCCTGAAAGAGGCCATCGCCGGAGCCGCCGATAAGAACATCGCCGCCGAGCTGCAGACCGTGCGCGGCGATCTGCTCTATGCGCGGGAGGAGTACGCCGAAGCGCTGGACGCCTACCAGGCGGTGCTGGACGTGACCTCCGCGCCCGCGGGCCGGCTCTATTACAACAAGGCCTGGTGTCTATGGTATCTGCAGCGTTACGCTCAGGCCACCCCGGCGTTCGAAGAGGCCGCCCGCGCCCTGGAGGGCGCCGAAATGCGCGCCCGTGCCTGGTTCAAGGCCGGCGATGCCCTCTTCCGGCGCGGGCAGTACGAAGAAGCCCGGACGCGCTACCTCAAAGCCGCCGAGGCGGTTCAGGGAGGGCCGCGCGTCCCGCAGGCCCTCTATCAGGCCCATCTGTCCGCGGCTCGCGCCGGCGCGCGGGAAGAGGCGCTGGAGGGGTTCAGGGAGCTGGCGGCACGCTATCCCGACCACCCTCTGGCCGGACGTGCGCGTCTGCGCATCGGGGATATTCAGTCGGAAAAAAACGACTGGGAAAAGGCCCTGGAGACCTACACCGCACTCGCGGAGTCGGCAAAAGACGCCTCGGTGGCGGCGGAGGCCATGAAACAGCGCGGCCTGCTTCTGTACCGGCACAACCGATTCGAGGAGGCCCTGGAGGTCTTCGATGCGGTGCGCGATGAGCATCCCGGAAGCGAGGCTGCCGAGCGGGCCTTTTTCATGCGCGGATTCTGTCACCTGCTGCTGGGGAACCCGGAGCGGGCCCTGGAGATATGCCGCGAGTTCGCCCGGCGTTTCCCGGAGTCGGCATGGGCGCCGGAGGTCACCTTCTGGATCGGCGAGTACTACTTCAACCACCAGGATTACGCCGCCGCCCGGGAGTCGTTCGAAAAGCTCGCCGATCAGGCGGAGGGGCACGAACTGGTCGATGACGCCTTATACTGGTCCGGCCGTGCCGCCGCGGCCCGCGGCGAATTCCGCGCCGCCGTGAAACTGTTCAGCCGGCTGGCCGGGCAGTTCCCCGAAAGCGAGCAGCTGCCCGGGGCGCGATTTGCGCAGGGCGACGCCCTGACCGAACTCGGAGAATTTCCGCGGGCCATCCTCGCGTTCGAAGAGGTGATCCGCGAGTATCCGGACCACTACCTCGCCGACGCGGCCTGGGGCCGCAAGGGCGATTGTCAGTTCACGCTGGGGGCGGACGATCCCGCCCGCTATCGCGAGGCACGCGATTCGTACCGGATGATTCTGAAGAGTGCCTCCGCATCATCCGTGCTCCGCCTCCAGGCCGAGTACAAGATCGGGCGTTGCGAAGAGAAACTCGGTCACCGGACGGAAGCCGTGTCGCACTACATGAACGCGGTCTACAGCTATCTCTCCGACGAGGTTCCGCCCACTCCCGACGCCGTGCTCTGGTTTACGCGGGCGGCCTTCAACGCCGCGACGGTGAAGGAGCGACAGGAGGAGTGGCGACAGGCCGTGAAGGTTTATGAGCGCGTGGTCGAGGCGGGCGTGCCCGCCGCCGAGGAGGCGGCGAAGAGGATTGGCCGCATCCGCCTCGAACACGTATGGTTGTTCTGAATTCAGTCCGCAGGAGTCACCGGAAAGGCGGAGTTAAAATGGAATTCTTCATCGGACATGCCGGCGCGCTGGGGTGGCTGATCGCGACCGCCGCCGTGGCGGCGCTCGCCCTGTTTTTCGAGCGCCTCTTCCACCTTCATCGCGCCGAGATCAAGACGGAAGATTTTCTGAGCGGCATCAAGACGATCGTGCAGCGCGACAATCTTCCGGAGGCCGTGAAGATGTGCGACCAGACCCCGGGTCCCGTGGCGTACGTGACCCGCACCGCTCTGCTCCACCACAACAGCGAGCGGGACGCGCTCGTTCGCGCGGTGGAGGACGCCGGGCTTGAAGAGGTTCCCCGCCTGGAACGGAGGCTGAGGACCCTCATGACCCTCGCGCAGATCAGCCCGCTGCTCGGCCTGCTCGGGACGGTGGTCGGGCTGGCCCAGTCTCTGATGATCATGGAGCAGAATGCGCCCCTGGTGCACATGGGGGATGTGACCGGCGGAATCTGGCGCGCGCTGCTCACGACCGCGGCCGGCCTCCTCGTGGCCATCCCGGCCTACGCCGGCCATAACCTGCTGCTCTCGCGCATCGAACGCCTGGTGATGGATATGGAACAGGCGGCGGCGGAGATGATCCGCTTTCTCGAAGAGCGCAAGAAGAACCGGGGGGATGGTCAGGGCGAGCGTTAGAGGCGAAAGCGGAATCAGGCCGGAAATCTCATGGAAATCCCGACCTACAATCTGAGACATGAACTCAGGCGCCATTTCCTCCGGCGGCGGCGGACGCAGGGCTGGAGTATTTTCGCCACGGCGGTGTTCGACGCCGCGCTGCTGCTCGTGGCGTTCCAGTTTCTTACCGCTCCGTACGTGCTTCAGCCCGGGATGCGGATCAGTCTTCCCGAAGCGCCCTTCGCGGACGGCGCAAAATTCGATGCCGCGGTGCTGACGGTCACCCGCGAAGGATGGATTTTCTTCGACGATGAGCGGGTTACGCTCGAAGGGCTCTCCGATGCGTTCGCGCGACGCGTGCAGGCCGATCCCGAAACGGAACTGATCGTCGAGGCGGACCGGAATACGCGGCACGCGCGGCTGACCGAGGTGTTCAACCGCGCGCGCGCCGCAGGCATCCGGGATATCGTCATCGCCACCCGCCAGCCTTCGGAAGTGAGATGAACATGGAGGCCGGGAAAAGCCGTCGCAGCGGGCGAGGATGGGTGCTCCCCGCCGCAGCCGGGCTCGCCCTGCTGATCCATCTGGCCCTCGGCATGGCCTTTGACATCCGGATGCGTCGATCGGTACGCCCGGTCTATCGCAGGCTGCACATAGTCCACGCGCCGCGGAACGGAACCCCTGATGCACACAGCCCCGTGGCCGCCGCACGCACCCTGGGGTCGCCGGTGCTCTTTTCGCTCCCATCGCGCTACGGATTCAGCCGGCGATTCCTTGAAAGCGGGCAGGAGGGCGCCCGTCTGGGCGAGGAGCGCAAGGCCGAGGCGACGGCGTTCCTCGAGGCGGCGGCGGGGCCCGCGTCGTACTTGTTCCTCCATGACTTCCAAAGGAGGCCGGCGGGGGCTTACCTTCCGGAACCCGCATCCGCGTCTGACCTGATCCATCTCCCGCGCCGTAAGGATCGCATCGACAGGATTCTGCCCCCGGCCGAGGCGGCGGCACTGCGGCACAGCCCTGCTCTTGAGCCCTTCCGGCGAATCCCCGGCCCGTGGGAATTCACCGTCCGGCTGCGGTTGGATGCGAGCGGGCGTGTAAGCAACGTATTTCTCGATTCCCCGGAAAAGCGATCTGGAGAACTGGCGACCCTGGCGATGTCGGTTCTGCGCCGGATGCGGTTCGATCCTGCGGCGGGTATGCGAACCGCGCACATGAGGCTCTACCGAACGGGTGCGGGGAGCGGAAACGGGGAAGATTCATGATCGAGTGCACCCTCGGTCAATTCTGTGCCCTTGTGCTGGGCACCGCACTCGTCAGTCTCGTGCTGGTCGCCCTGTTCTACGAATGGCGTGACGGTCGCCGCGAAAAAACCGCCCACCAGCACGTCTATCGCTGTGAGCGCTGCGCCCGGGTTTACGTCGGTTCCCGTACCCGCACCGTCGCCAAGTGTCCCCGTTGCGGCGCCATGAACGAAGCCATCCGGACCTGAGCGGGATCGTGATGCACTTCGGCTCTACTGAAATTTTTGGTTATTCGTGGATTTTTATGGACGGGTTCCCGGGAAAGGTGGGATGCGGGAGATCGTAAGGGGAGAGAGAATGGGATTCACCATAAAGAGCATGAAGGGGTGAACATAATCCGTGGGGATGTCCCGAATCCTGTTGAAACTCGTTGGCGGTCTCGGTCTTCATTTCGATGTAGTTCCTTGTCATTCACTTGTCCAGTCCCTGTTCGGCAGTTCGCTTCGCTCTCTGCCTGGGGGTGAGGCGTCGTGGAGTGGAGCCCGTTCCCGCCGGAGGCGGGATGGCCCGGAGGGCCAAGGGCGGAGCGGAGCGACGCCTCAACAGCTTCCGATGGCCAGCCCAGGGATTTCAAAAGCACCGGGATCTGACGATAGCCTTTGATTCGACGGAACCCTTTCTCGGCCCTCAGAAGCGAATAGGCCAGCCAGCGTTCCGCCTGATCCGTCTCTGCGCGCCAACGCTTCACCCGCCCGATTTTTGCGCGTGTGTTTCGGAACGGGTTCTCGATGCAGTTTGTGTTCGTCAACGTGGTGTGTAGAGTGGACGGCGCATTCAGCTTGTGAACCGTAATGAGCTCCTCACCGGCCTCGTGCAGGGATTCCAGGGCCTTGTGGCTGTGCCGGCTCAGAAAGCGTTCCAGATCGGCGAGTGCTTCACGTCCGGCTTCTTCGCCTTCCACGGAGCGGAGACGCTTGAAAACGTCGCTCACGCTGCCGTGATGACGCCTGGAGAGACAACGCTTAATATTTCGTTCCTTATGCACCAGGCATCGTTGAATGCGCGCTCGCGGAAAATGCTTCAAGACGCTGTTATGAAGTGCCCGAGAACCGTCGAGAACCGCCAACGGATCGCCCTCGAACTCAAGACCGCGGTGGACAAGCCGGTCGAGCCAGCGATTCTCATTATGGCTTCACCCTTTTCGGTCGGGGTGGCACCCGACCCTCCCAGTGCCCGAAAATGCGTCGGATATCGACTCGGGAGGGACGGCTGCCACGCCGTCCGCGGTCGGAATGCGGCCATAATGAGAACGGCTGCGGTCGAGCAATGCGTCACACACTTCTGTCGATTCCTGTGCGCCTATTTCAAAATCCAGCATAACTTTGCGGCCGTCCAGCGTAATGCCCAGCCCCACAATGGCGCTGAGATCCTCGGACAGTACAATGCCGTCCAGCAGCATGCAGAAGAACCTCTCGGACTTCAGGTCGCGGTCACGGAGCTTCTGTATGCGCTGTCGGCCCTCGACAATCCAGGCGCGGGAAACCCTGCTGCGTCCGGGCGCTGAATCGGGATACAAGGTTTTCTGATCACGTGAACTGACTCCGGCAGCTGTGGCACGCAAGATACGGTCACGAAGGTCGTCGGCCCTGTTGACCGCGTCGTAACTTTTAAGCCTGACCTCCTTCGATGTGTCTGCCTCATGGCGACGTACACGCGGCTTGCGGATCTCCTCATCAATACCGTCAATTCGAAGTCCTACGCGGGTTCCGCCGGCACGTCGGCAGCCTCTGTCCCCTGCCGGCTTGTAGGCCGGACCACACAATTCTGTGACCTCTTCAGCCAGAATATCGGCGATCAGGGTTCGCATTTCACCACGCAGCCAGTCACGGAAAACATCTCCTGCTGCAGACGGTTCAACTTGTCCAAGGGCTTCAAGGACGCTATTGTCACTCATGGCGGTCTCCTTTCGGGTTGGTTTGCCCCGAGCGTCCAACATGGACGCTCAGGAGACCGCCTTCAAGTTTCAACAGTCAACGGGACACTTCCTAATCCGTACTCGTACTCGCACTCGTACTCAGCGAAGCGGTACTCGTACTCGAATTCCTTGAACAGGGGAAGTGGGATCGCGCCTTCGGCGCTCCGAGTACGAATCATGTTCTCTGTGAATCCCGATCCCGATTCTGATTCTTACTCCCCCCCTCAACCAATATGGTTAATCCCATTCTCTCCTCGCGATCGCGACGTTACTCGCGGCACTCGCTGGGGGCACGTCCGGTCTCTTTCTTAAAAACGCGCGAAAAGTAGTAGATCGACTCGAATCCGAGCCGCTCGGCAATCTCCCCGATGGGAAGGCGTGTGCGGCGCAGCATATCGCCGGCCCTGCGAATGCGCAGGGCGCGCTGGTAGCGGCCGGGCGGCAGCCCCGTGAACTGCTTGAAAAGGCGGCGAAAAGCGGAGTAACTGAGTCCCAGCATGCAGGCGAGTTCGCGGTAATCGACGGGGGTGTCCATGTGCTCGATCAGGTAGGCGCGCGCACGGCGGATCAGTTTCTCGTTTTCGCGGTCGGCGAATTCACCACGGCGCAGGTCGGCGAGAGCGCAGGCGACGATCTGCGAGGTTTTTGCGGCGATCACGTGTTCAAATCCGTAGGGCTGGGTTTCCGTCGCCTCGGCGATCTCGAGAAACAGTCGCAGCAACTCGTCGTCCTCCCCGACCTGAATCACAGGCTTGCGCGGCGTAAATCCCGTGTGGCTCATAATACGACGCGCCTGTTCGCCGTCGAACTCCACCCAGTGCTCGTCCCATCCGGTCTCGGCGTCGGGGCGGTAGCGGTGCCATTCGCCGGGAAACAGGATGAAGAGATCGCCCGCCGAGATGCGCTGCTCGCCGCCGCGCACCGAGTCGAAGACCCCGCCCCCGCGGGTGATGTAGACGAGCGTATAGGAATCCAGGGTCCGTCCCAGCTCCCACCTGAAATGGTGATCCTCCGGGTGCTGGTGGGGCGGATACGGCGTATGGGGAGGGATCAGCGTGTATCCCGCGTCGAGCACATATAATCCCCAGTCCTGTGCCTCCGGGGTCACCGGCAGATAGCAGAACCAGGATTTGTTGCGATCCGGCATCGCCGTACATGATGGGCCAGGGCGCCGTGCATGTCGAGTGCCGGAATGTGCCGCCGCCCCCTCAGCGGGAGGCGTCGCGGGCGGATTCGAGCAGTTCGGCGGCGTGCCGACCCGCGGCGGCGCTGCGTTCCGCTCCGCCCATCATTCGCGTGATCTCGTCGACGCGCGCCTGTTCGTCGAGCGGTGCGACGGCCGTATAAGTGCGTCCGTCGCGGACGGTCTTGCGGACGGCGAGATGGGTCGTGCCGCAGGCGGCCACCTGGGCGAGGTGGGTGATGCAGAGCACCTGGTGCGTCGCGGCCACGCGTGCCAGACGGTCGCCGACCGCGTGAGCCAGTTCGCCGCCCACGTTGGCGTCGATCTCGTCGAAGACCAGCAGCGGTATCAGGTCGTGACGCGCCAGCACCGTCTTGACGGCCAGCATTACGCGTGAGATCTCGCCGCTCGAAGCGATCGCGCTCATCGGCCGCATCTCCTCGCCGGGGTTCGGCGCGAACCCGAATTCGACCGTGTCCGTCCCGTACGGCCCCGGCTCGCTCTCATGGACGGCGACGTCAAAAAAACCGTGTGGGAAGCCCAAACCCGCCAGTTCGCGGGTGATCGACTCCGACAGCCGGTCGGCGGCCTCGGCGCGCTGCCTGTGCAGCTCGACGCCGCGCCGCATCATGGTGGAGTACCGCTCCTCGATCCGCCGGTCGATCTCCGCGCGCTCCTCGTCGATCCGCTCCAGCGCCGCCAGCTCCTCGCGCCACTGTCCGGCCATCTCGAGCAGGGCGGGGACGTCCGCGCGGTGTTTGCGCTGCAGCGACTGGTAGGTGGCGAGCCGCTCCTCCAGCCACTGCATCCGCTCCGGCCCGGCCTCCATGCCCCCGGCCCGGTCGGCCACGGCGCGGCTCAGTTCCTGGACCCGGGCGGAAATCTCCTCCAGTTCCGCGCGCGACGACTCCGCCTCGGGAACGAGGCGCGCAAGGGCGTTGAGCTCGCGTTGCGCGGCCGCCAGCGCGTCGAAGGCGCACGGCTCGCCTTCCGTCAGGGCCTGGCAGGCGGTCCGGGCGTGCTGAAGCACTTCCTGTGCGTTGGCGAGCATGGTGTGCTCTTCACGGACCCGAGCCTCGTCCTCCTCCGAGAGATTCGCCTGCTCGACCTCTTCGAGCTGGTAGGAGAGAAAGTCGATCCGTTGCGAGGGATCGCCCGAGGCGCGCCGCTCCAGTTCCTCCCGCTCATCCTTCGCCTGACGCCATGCGCGGAAGGCCTCGCGGCAGGCGCGCAGCGGCTCGTCGAGCCGCCCGAAGGCGTCGAGGACCTCGCGCTGGATCTCCGGGCGGAGCAGCGACTGGTGGTCGTGCGGCCCGTGCATGTCCACCAGCAGATCGCCGATGCTCTTAAGGACCTGCAGCGTGACCGCCCCGTCGTTTACGGTGTTCTGCCCCGATCCGGAGTCGCGGATGACGCGGCGTATAATCAGCCGGCCGTCTTCGCACGGGGCGAGACCCCGGTCCTCCAGGAGGGCGTCCACGGCGGACGGGTCGTCGAGCTGAAACACGGCTTCGGCTGAGGCGCGCGTCTCGCCGGTGCGGATCATCGAGCGGTCGGCGCGCTCGCCCAGCAGCAGCTTGAGGGCTCCGATCAACAGCGACTTCCCGGCGCCGGTTTCTCCCGTGATGACATTGAGTCCGCGGCGGAACTCGATATCCGCCTCGTCGACCAGGGCCAGGTTGCGGATGCGCAGGGTATTCAGCATATCGGTACTCCGCGCGAAGAGTAGCGGATCGCCGTGCGGATGAAAACAGGATAGCGGATCTTCCGCAGAAATCAGGGGGCTCGTATAATCTTGGCGCGTTCTTTACAAACCGCGCCCTGTCGATATCGTGTTAGCTCCCGCCGGGCGCGGACCCCGGTGTAATTTGAAGGCGAGGTCCATGACCCGGACACACCACGACATAACTCAGCCGCCCGCGTCTGCCTTCGGCGGCGCCCTCCCGTTTCGTGTGCGCGTGCTCGGATGCAAGGTCAACCAGTGCGAGGCGGAGGAGATCCGCGGGGCGTTGAGCGCACGTGGGCTCAGGGAGGCGGGTCGCGGCGAAAGCACCGCGGTCGCGGTACTGCACTCGTGCGCGGTGACCGCCGAGGCGGTGCGCAAGACGCGCCAGGCCCTTCGCAGGCTGGCGAAAGAGGAGCCGGACAGGCTGCTGCTCTCCGGGTGCGCGGCCGGCGAAGCGCTTACGGGGGAACTGAAACCGGACCCCGTGCGCGTCCCTGCCGGTCCGGGGTGGAGAGAACGGTTGGAGACCGCGCTGGACGGGGCCGGACTGGGGCGTGTCGCCGGCGGGCCCGTGCGCGCCTCCGACCCGCGCCAGATCCGCGCTTTTCTCAAGATCCAGGACGGATGCGATCTCGGCTGCGCGTACTGCATCGTGCCGTCTCTGCGCGGGACGCCGCGCGACCGCCCGCCCGGGGAAGTCCTCGCAGAGGCGCGCGAACTCGCGGGCAGGGGTCATCGGGAGATCGTCGTCACCGGCATCAGCGTGGGGCTTTACGGACGGGACGGAGGATACGACCTGCGGGAGGTGCTCGATCCGCTGACCCGGATGGAGGACGTGGCGCGCGTACGCCTGAGCAGTCTCCACCCCTCTGAACTGACGGACCCGCTGCTCGAGTTCTGGTCGCGGACGGGCAAGCTGATGCCGCACGTGCACCTGCCCCTGCAGTCGGGTTCGGACGCGGTGCTCGCGGCGATGGGACGGGGGTACGACGGCGCGCAATTCCGCGCGGCGGTCGCCCGGATGCGCGCGGCGCGGGAGAATCCTGCGATCACCACGGACGTGATCGTCGGTTTTCCCGGGGAGACGGAGGCGGATTTCGCGCGGACCATGGAACTCTGCCGCGGGACGGGCTTTTCGAGGATGCACGTGTTCCCCTTCTCCGTGCGGCCGGGGACGCGCGCGGCGAAGATGGGTCGCAGGGTATCCCCGGACGAGACCGCGCGGCGGGCCGCTCGTCTGCGGGCGCTGGGGGCTGAACTGTCGGCGGCCTATCACGCGCAGTTCGAGGGCCGGGAGGTCCGCGTCCTGCTGGAACGGACCGTCGGCGAAAGCGCGTCCGGCCTTCGTCCCGCAGACTTCCGCGGAATGACCGAACGTTACGTGCCGGCGGAATGTCGTATGCGGGGAGCCGCGCGTGGACAGGTCGCCACCGTCCGGGTAAAGTCTTCGTGCGGCGAGGGTGTAACGGCGGAGGAGGTCTGAACAGGATATGCGCACGAAGATCGTACAGGGGCGGGTCGCGTTGAGCGGGTTGATGCTGATTGCAGGCGCGCTCGCCTCGCCGGGGATGCCTTCGTCCGAAGCGGTGAGGCAGGGCGTGGTCGACTTTCTTCCGAGGGAACGCCGGGAGGCGGGGATTGAAAAGATGAGCCGGTTCGTGGCCTCGGCGTTTGCCGAGCGCAGCCGGCCGGGGCGGACCGAACTGGAGCGCGCGGCGGTCATTGCCGACGCGGTCGAACTCCTCAGGCTGCTCGAAGATCACGAGGTGCCTCGTGACGTGCCCGCTTGGGTGCTGGCGGAGGAGTCGAGGCTGCGCTCGCTCGCGGGTCTCGTGAGCGAACACGACGACCGTGGCCGGATGTGGGAGATCATCACCCGGCTGTACAGGCACGATCCGGACCGGCGCGACAGCTTTGACCGGCTGATCTTTGCGATGGCCGTGGTCTGGGACCGGACCGACCGCACGCCGATCCATCACCAGATGGGGCCGCGCCCGCCGGAGTACGAGGCGCGGGTTGCGGAGCGGTACGATTATTTCCGTGACCTGTATGCCTCCGGCGGGGCGGAACAGAATTACGCGGATCTGAGCGCACGCGACCTGGTATTCGTTGTGGATACACCCGTGCCGCTGGAAGAGCTGTACTGGGCCCGGGACCGCGTCGAGGGCCGCGCCTCCAAGTGGGGCGAGAAATTCCATCAGATCAGCTATGATCATGACCGGCTTGAGGCCGAACAGTACGACTGGCCTCACGGGCGCTACGCGCTCGACGACATCTGGCGGCGCGGGGGCATCTGCGTCGACCAGGCCTTTTTCGCCGTGATGACCGCACGGGCACACGGAATCCCCGCGATCTATTTTAACGCGATGGGCCGCAGCGGCGGGCACGCGTGGTTTTCGTACATGAAGCGGCCCGAGGAATGGGAACTCGACGTGGGCCGGTACGAGAACCAGTTCTACACCACCGGGTACGCGGTCGATCCGCAGACCGACCTTCGGATGAAAGACCACGAGATCGCCTATACCTGCGAGCACGAGTTGCACACGGACAAATTCACCTGGGCGCGGCGCTGCTCGCAGGTCGCCGAACTGCTCGTGCGCGAAGACGAGCGCGGGGCGGCGCTGGGGCTGGCGCGCCGGGCGCGCGAACTGGTCGACCGCTACGAACGCCCGTGGGACATCGAACTCGAGATCCTGCGTGAACGCGGCGACCTCGACGAGCTGCAGGAGACGCTGGCCGCCAAGGCGGAGGCGTTCCGGAAGTACACGGATACCTATGTCGAAGCGGTGCGCGCCCGCGCGGGCGTGCTCCGGGAGACGGGCGGACACGAGCGTGCCCGGGAGCTTATTCGCATGCTTCTGTCCAGGGTGAGCGATGACGGCCGTGACGATCTGACGCGCGAGCTGGGACTTGAGCTGGTGCGCCACACGGCCGCGCGCGTCGGGCCGGTGCGGGCCCGCGAAGATCTGGAGAAGATGCTCGAGGATCAGGTGGAACAGGGCAGCAAGGTGTTCCCGCTGATCGAAGCCTACCTGAAACTTACGAAGGAAAGCGATCAGGCCCGCGCCGCCTTCGACTTTCTGATCGACTACGCGGCCGAGCTGCGAGAAGAGAGTGAATTGATTGCAGCTTACGATCGCCGGCTGGACCGGCTTATCGACCGCGCCCGGGAGAACCTCTCCGGAGCAGCGTCCCGACCGGAATGATGGGGAATGATTTGCCATTCAATTCTTGTAGGGGGTCCCGGGTTTCGCTAAGTTTCTATTTCTATATTGGAGGCGTTTCATGAGCAGAAAGCCGAACATCCTGCTGATATTCACGGACCAGCAGCGCTGGGACACGATCGCCGCGGGCGGAAATCCGTATGTGCGGACTCCGAATCTCGATCGGCTGGCGCGGGAGGGGGTGCGCTTCGACGCGGCCTATTCGCCCTGTCCCGTCTGTGTTCCGGCCCGCTGTTCCATGATTTACGGTCAGCATCCGGGAAATACGGGGTGCTTTGAAAACAACTTCTCCATGCCGGAGGACGGGCGGCGCAGCATGATGAGCGCGCTGACCGGCGCCGGTTACCGGACGCACGGGATCGGCAAGATGCATTTTACCCCGGATCCTCATGCGATGCGGGGATTGGAGTCGAGGGAGACGCAGGAGGAGCTGGTCGACGACGCGTCGCGCGACGACTACCTCTGTTATCTCAGGAAACAGGGCTGCGAGTATGCGATTGAGCCGTATGGTGTTCGCGGGGCGGCGTATTACGTGCCGCAGCTTTCGCCGGTGCCGCCGCAGCACCATCCGACGCAGTGGGTCGGCGACCGGACGGTGAAATGGCTCGAGGAGAACGCGGGTAAGGATCGGCCGTTTTTCCTGTTCAGCAGTTATATTCACCCTCACCCGCCGTTCTCGCCGCCGACCCCCTGGCACAAGATTCACCGCGGACCGGACATGCCGCTGCCCAATCTCCCTCCGGACATGGAGAAGCTCACCACGTACACCAACCGCATTCAAAATCGGTACAAGGGCCGTGATACCGGGCGCGACACCGCGCTGGTGCGGCTGATCAAGGCCTATTACTGGGCCTCGATTTCGTTTATCGACGCGCAGGTGGGCCGCACGCTCGAGGTGCTCGAACGGAAAGGCGAGCTGGACGACACGCTGATCGTTTTCACGTCCGACCACGGCGAGTTTCTCGGCGATTACAACTGCTTCGGGAAGCGGAGCTTCCTCGACCCGGCGGCGCGGGTGCCGATGCTATGCCGCTACCCGGCGCGTTTCGACACGGGCGCGGTCTGTCGGCGGCCGGTATCGCTGATCGACCTGATGCCGACGTTTCTCGCCGCGGCGGGCTCGGATGCGGAGGCCATGGACGGGGTGGACCTGGCGGAGATCGCGTCCGGGGCCGGCGACCGCGAATGGGTGTTCGGACAGTATCAGGACGCCCGGGCCGGGATTTACATGGCGGTCAGCGAGCGCTGGAAATACATCTATTCGGCGCCGGACGACAGGGAATTCCTCTTTGACCGCGTGCGGGACCCGCGGGAGACGCGGAACCGCGCATATAATATCGTCTGCGCCGACATCGTGCTCGATGCGCGGGCGCGCCTGCAGCGTCACCTGCGCGCGCTCCCGGGCGGGGAGAAGATCGTCGGCGACGACGGCTGGATCGCGAAGGAACCGGTCGAGCTGGCCGACGACCCCGATGCCGGCCTGATCGTGCAGGACCCCCCCTGCTTCAAAGGCCGCATTCGTATTCCCGGCTACCTGGACTCCGTTCCCGAAGAACCCGAAAGCGCGGGCGCCGACTTCGACCCGCTGCGGGACTGAACCCGTACCGTAAAAAAAGTCACGACTGCTTTACGGTGAGGTGTAAATTGGACGCAGCTTTTTACCGGTCGATCTCGACCTCCAGCCCGTCCATCGACTGATTCGGCACGAATCGGATATCGATGTTTTCCGGGGCATCGATCCGGATGCGCAGGGTTTCTCCACGCCGCTTCCACGACACCCTGACGGGTCCGTGCGGGGTGGCCGTCGCGCCCTGCGCCTTTTCGAGGCCGCCGATCCAGGGACTGACGGTGAACGCGCGGCTGCCGACGCCTTCCGGGCGGATGCCGAGGGCGATCCGGTTCAGGAAGTACAGCGGGCTGGCTGACCAGGCGTGGCAGTGGCTCCTGGTGGGAAATCCTTCGGGAGAGCAGGTGCTGTTGGCGAACGTCTCCCACAGCGTGGTGGCGCCCTGTTCAATCATCGGCCCGAACTGCTCGCGGATGCCTTTGAGGATGGCCTCGTAGCGGCCGCATTTTTCAAGCGCCTCGTAGTAGAACTGGAGTGCGAAGGGCGAACCGATCCGCGTCATGCCCCGTGGCGGATGGAGCAGGTTCTCGAGCGCCTGTTCGCGGTGTTCGTCCGGGATGACGTCGCACATGATCGCGAGCATGGAGGTATGTTGGGAGATCTTCGGGCTCGGGGTGCCGTCTTCATGCACGCTGTCGGGATAGCTGTTCCGGGTTTCATCCCACCAGGCGTTGACGGCGCGCGCCAGCGCGTTGCGGCGCCGCTTCAGCCGGCGACGCGCCCGGTCGTCGTTCAACGCCCCGGCGCAGCGGATGGCCGCGTCGTACGCCCCGACCATCAGCATGCTGTTGTGCAGCACCGTGCGGTGGCCGTCATCGATCGGCGCCCACTCCAGCAGGTTCCAGTGGGCGGCGCTGAACAGTCCGTGTTCATCGAGGTACCCGTGGGCGCCCTCGAGGTTCTCAAGGACGGCGGGCCAGAGGCGTTTCAGGAACCTGCGATCTCCCGTATAGGCGTAATACTCCCACACCTGCATGCCCCACAGGAAGCTCCATGCCGGAAGCAGCACCGTCCACGAGGAGGGGATCTGGCAGCCGGTGATCGGGAAACGTTCCAGCGACTCCGCGCCGAGCTCCAGCCCGTTGCGCGAAACCGCCGTATCCCCGTACGTCGCGTAGGCGTAGAGCGCCTCGTTGCGCCCGTCGCCGACCCAGTAGACCTGCTCATAGAGCGGGCAGTCGGTGAAGGTGTCCTCCATACAGAGCTTGAGCGTGCGTTCGGCGACCGCGTGGATGCGGTCGAGCTGCGGGTCGTCCGACCGGAAGACGGCGACGGGTTCGACGGGGGCGGTCGATTCGATGACGCGCAGCCGGCGCAGTTCCACCGCGGCATGCTGGTTCCGGATCGTGAGGAACAGGTAGCGCCCGGCGCGGCGTTTGAGCGAAATAAAGCGGTTCACGCCCTTCTTCGTCACGTAGCGCACGCCGTTCCGGTTGGCATGGGTATGCTGGATGACCCCGTCGTCGCGAATGTATTCGACCGCGTGGAGATCGAGGATCACCCCTTCGTCCGCCTTGACGGTGAATTCGAAATATCCGCAGGTCTCCTCGCCCATGTCGTAGCATAGCTCCAGGTCGGCGCCGCGGGGCGGCCGGAGCACCGTCCGCCCCTGTCCGCCGCGACACACGGCCCCGCCGCGGTCCACGCTGCGCGCGGCGGAACCGAGAGGATCGCGTTCCTGGAATTCGGCGGTGAAGTCGCCGAAGAAGATTTCGTCGTCCTCCACATCGCGCAGGTGTGCTGCGAGAGCGGGCACAAGCGATTCGGGATTCCGGCAGGCCGTCGCGATGGAAGCGGACTTTTCCGCCCACCGTTTTTCGGCCTGTTCGACCTCCGGATGACAGAAATCCGCCCATATCATGTCGGTCTCCACGATGCGGCAGTCCGCGACCACGGCGAGCAGCCAGGTCCGTTCCGGCGCGTCGGGGTCGGGGGCGCGCCAGCGGGCGTGTTCGGGATACAGGAACGGAAAGGGGAATTCCTTTTCATGGCCGGATTCGCAGAGCGTCCGGCTGAAAAAGACGACGGCGTGTCGGCCGGGCTGGAGCGTGACCTTTCCGGTCTTGAGGCGTTTTCCGTTCACGACCGTCTGCCAGTGGTCGGAGGTGAAGTCGTAGCGGGTCTTCCGTCTGACCTCGAGCACGGAGGCGAGGATCACGGGGGTGCCCGAGTTGCGGTTGGATTCGATGACGCCGGGGTTGGCGAGCTGCGCGACGGGCACGCAGTGCCGCGGCCGGCCGCGGCGGACGCGGAGGGCCTCCCGGAAGGAGGACGGTTTGCGCGGCCGGCGCGTGAGCGCGGGGGTTTTGCGCGGCACGAGGTCCTTCCACGGACCGCGTGTCGCGGCATACTGTTCCACGGCGGGCTGGAAGTCCGATACTGCGGCCAGGCGCGCATCATACTCTTCAACCGGCTCCATCTGGATACCGACCTTGGGGGTTCGCGGTTCGTGCCCGAACGAGGGCGAGGCCTCCCATTCGCGGTCGGTGACGATCGATTCGGTCCTTCCGCGGCGGGTCAGGTCGATCCGTGCAATCAGGCCGCCCTGCCGCGGGATCTGGTGCATCGTGCCGACGCCGAAATAGCGTGCCGTGACCTCGATCCTGTTTTCTCCGTCCCTGAGCAGGTTGGTCACGTCGAGTTCGTCGTACTGGTAGTGTTCCGGCCAGGCGCGTGCGGGGCCGTCCTCAACCCATGTCCCGTTGACGTAAAGCCGGTAGGCGCTGTCGGCCGTAATGCGCAGCACGGCCTGCTCGGGCTGCCGCGTACTGAAGGTTCTGCGGAAGCATACGGTCTGGTTATAGGCATGCGGATCGTTCCGGGCGCACCAGATCCAGTGCGCGCCGCTGAAGGGAGAGGCCATGGCGGAGGGGTCCTTTCGGGTTTATCGGGTTCGTGTTCGTGACCGGGAAGCCTTGTCAGGGCTGGGTTTTTCGTACGGGACCGGTGCTCTGGCGGAGCACGAGTTCGCCGCGCATCCAGGGTTCGTGGGGATAGCGCTCGCGCGCCGTACCTTCGATCATATCATGCACCCAGCGCGCCGCGGTATAACCCAGCTTGCGGTTCGGGATGCGCATGACCGTGAGGGGCGGGCAGAGGTAGGCCACTTCCGGAGGGTCGTCGCAGGAGAGCAGGGAGACGTCCTCGGGCACTTTGAGTCCCCGCTGATAGAAGGCGTGCAGCGCCCCGACGGCCACGCGCTCGCCCATAACAAAAAGGGCGGTGATGTCCGGATGGCGGTCCAGAAGCGCGAGCGTTTCGCGGTTTCCGAACTCCAGGCCGTCCTCGCCGAACTCCGAAGCGACAATAACTTCCGGGTCCACCCCGAGTCCCGAGTCCTTCAGCGCCTTCCGGTAGCCCTTCAGCCGGTCACGGCCGGTGACCCCGTGGGCGGGGGTGACCAGCGTTCCGATACGCCGGTGTCCGAGTTGAATCAGATACTGAACCGCTTCGCACGCCGCCTGAACATTATCGATGCTCAGCAGGCGTTCCGAACGGCCGTCGTTGGTCAGCAGCGAACAGTAGGCGAAGTGCTGCTGTTCGAATTCCGCGTAAAACGCGCTGTCTTCGTCGGTGTTGATCAGCACGGCGCCATTGATCCCGCGCCGGCCGAGCTGCCTGAGCAGCAGCCCTGCGTTCAGCTTGCTCACCTCGTCGCGGTAGAGCGAAAATTCGAGCCCCGCCTCCTGGAGATACTTCAGCATCCCCTCCATGGCCGAGACCGTGTAGGGCGAAAAGCAGCTCATCTCCGACGCCGGGGTCTGGATCAGGGCGCAGATATTGGTGGTGCGTGAGACGATCGGCCGCGGCCGGAAGCCGTATTCGTCGGCCTTTTTACGGATGCGTTCGATGGTCGCGGGACTGATTTCCGGCGAATTGTTAAGGGCTTTGCTGATCGTGGCCGGACTGACCCCAAGCTCTTCGCTGAGCGTGTACACAGTAACCTTCTTCATCCGCGAACTCCTTTCACTTTCCGAAATACTGGCGAAACTTTCGCGGCAGATCAAGAAATGTTCCGTCTGAACCTGAAAATGCGGTCAATGATCCCTCTACCGCACGATTTTCAGGGCGTGGAGCAGGTGACGGAGGTCTTTGCGGGGGGGGATGCCGAGCAGAAGCGCGGCCGGGACGTACACGGCGGCTCCGACCGCGATCACGACGAAGAGGTTGTCGGATTCGACCGCGATCACGGCCGCGGACATCAGCGCGGCGGCGAGCAGTCCCTTGAGCCCGACGACGATGCTTTGCGGGCGCAGGATGCCGCGGGGCATGAGGTAGAGTGCGCCGCCCATCATGAGCAGCTCGGTCAGCAGGGTGGCCCAGGCGGCACCGATCCCGCCGTTGCCGTAGAGTTTCTGGGTGAGCGGGATCATCCAGGCATTCATGACCGGGTTGAACGCCGCCGCGGCTACGGCCATCCAGGCCCACTGTTTCTGGAGTCCGCGGGAGATCAGGATGGAGCCGAGCATGACGTCGATACACACCAGCACGATGCTCCCGCCGAAAATCTGCAGGTTGGGGATGGTATTCAGGAACGGACCCTCGCCGTAGAGCAGCCGTACGAGCGGGCCGGCGACCAGCGCGGTGCCTGCGCCGATGGGGATGGCGATGAAGAGGAGCAGGTTGAGCAGCCGCTCGGACGCCCGGGCGAAATCGGCGCCCTGTTCCTCGTCGGCGCCCATGCGCGCGAGCGGGGGGAACACCACCGTGTTGAGCATGTGCGGGATGAACAGCAGGGTGCTGTACAGCCGGAAGGCGGCGCCGTACCAGCCGACCACCGCCTTGTCGACCATCAGCGAAAGCATGAAGGCGTCGATGCGCGCATAGATCTGGCCGAAGATCACCCAGATCAGGAAAGGAAGTCCGCCGAGAAACACGGCGCGCATGATCGCTGCGTCCCAGACGGGGCGAAAGGAGATGCGCCGGAGCAGGAGGCCCAGTACGATCGCGAAGTTGAGCGCGGCGGCACCCACGTAGACCCAGCAGACGAGGAGAAGACCGTGGCCCGTCAGGAGCAGCGCGGCGGCGATGCCGGTCGTGAGGGCCTTCTCGGCGATCAGTCCGAAGTTGGGCGGCATCATGTTCTCGAACCCCTGGAACACACTGCCGAGCGTGAGGGTCATGTCGCCGATGCATACGGCCAGGGCGATGATCCAGACCGCGCGCACGGTCTCGCGGTCGTAGGGGAGAAGCACCACGGTTACGGCCATGAGCGCGTAGACCGCGACCGCGAGTGCGAGTTTCATGGCGAACACGCTGCCGAGCAGCCGGCGGATTTTCTCGCGGAAGACGTCCTGTTCATCACCCGGCTTATCGATGGGATTGAGGACGGCGACTTCTCTGACGAGGTATTTGTTGATCCCCAGGTTCAGCAGGGTCCCGAAGATCGTGCCGTAGGACAGGGCGAAGAAGAGCGTGCCGAAGCCTTCATCCCCCAGAAACCGGGGGAGCATGATCAGTAGAACCCAGGAGAGCGACCAGGTCAGGACCTGGGAGACCCCCTGGATCGCCGAATTGCGGAGCGCTCGCTGTGTCTTTCCCGGCATTCAGGCCTCACGCGTTTCGTGTTGCGATTCCTCATACCAGACTCCGCGGGGATTAGCGAGGGCCAAGAGCGGAGTGGGAATCGCCTTCGGCGGCCCGTCGTCCGGGGAAAGGCGGGGGGGCGGGACAGCGATTCTCATTATGGCTTCACCCTTTTCGGTCGGGGTGGCACCCGACCCTCCCAGTGCCCGAAAATGCGTCGGATATCGACTCGGGAGGGACGGCTGCCACGCCGTCCGCGGTCGGAATGCGGCCATAATGAGAACTGCTGGGGGCGGGAAGAAGGGACGTGGGGAAGAATCAGAGTCAGAGTCAGAGTCAGAGTAAGAGGGAGTGGGAGACCTGAAACTTGAGACCTGAGTGACACTAGAGTTCCAGTTCGACGCATTCGGCGGGGAGTTCGCGGAGGAAGCGCGAGGGTTCGCAGGGCATCAGTCCGCCGTCGCGGGTCTGCTTGCGTTCCGGGGTGCAGAGAAACAGGCGGTCTTCGGCGCGGGTGGTGGCGACGTAGAACAGCCGGCGTTCCTCGGCCAGTTTTTCCGTGTCGGCTTCCGCGCGGGCACTGGGGAACATCTCCTCGCTGAGCCAGATCACGAAGACGATCTTCCATTCGAGCCCCTTGGCCTGGTGGATCGTGCTGAGGCGGAGTCCGCCGGCGTCGGCGCCGGGACCGGAGGTGGTGGACTCGAGGCTGCTCAGGAGGGCGGTCTCGCTGAGGAATTGCTGCGTACTGGTGTAGCGCGACGTGAAGTCGATCAGCGCATCGATATCTTCGAGCCGGTTGCGGGCGTTATCGAAGGTCTCCACGGCGTATTCGCGGTAGAATTCCCTGACGAAGCGAAAGACGATCTCGCCCGGATCCTCGTCCAGTCCTTCCTCGCGGTAGGCGAGGAAGATCGGTTCGGCGGCCATCCACGAGGCCTTGGCGGCGCTCGGAAGCGAATCGCGCACCCGCACACACTCGTCGGGAGAGCGTGCACGGAACCGGCGCCCGATCTTATCCCAAATCTTCTGCGCCGTTTTGGCGCCGACTTTGGGGAACATTTCGAGCAGGCGTGCGAACGCCAGTTCGTCGCCCGGATTCTCCAGCAGTCGCAGCAGGGTGCAGACGTCTTTTATGTGGGCCTGCTCGAAGAAGCGGACGCCGGAGGTCAGGGTAAAGGGGAGGTTTTCGCGGGTGAGTTCGAGCTGCAGGTCGAGGGCGTGGAAGTGGGAGCGGTAGAGGACGGCCATGTCTTCGAGCGAAACGCCGTTGCGCTCGAACTCGCGTACGCGCTGAAGGACGTACCTCGCCTGCCGGCGGCTGTCGAGCATGCGGGCTAGCCGGGGCCTGGGAGCGTGCTCGCGCACGGCGCGCAGGTTTTTCTGAAACTGGTGCGGGTTACCGGCGATGCAGCGGTTGGCGACCTCGAGGATCTCGGGGCTGCTCCGGTAATTGGTCTCAAGTTTATAGACCCGGGCGTCCGGGTAGCGTTCCTGGAAATGCAGGATATTGCGGTAATTCGCGCCGCGCCACGAGTAGATGCTCTGGAAGTCGTCGCCGACCACCATCAGATTGCGGTGTCCGCCGGCGAGTAGATCGACCCACTCCGCCTGGATGGCGCTGGTGTCCTGGTATTCGTCCACCAGGATATAGCGAAAACGTTCCTGGTACTGTTCGCGCAGGTCCTGCTGATCGCGGATCAGGTTCAGGGCGTGAATGAGAAGATCGTCGAAATCCATCGAGTTGAGCGACCGTTTACGCTGTTCGTATTCATGGTAGACGTCGACCACCTGTTCGGGCTGCACGTCGCTGTCCTCGAACCACTCCCGGGCGAGGTCCTCGATCCCGCGCTCGGTATTCGCGGCCACACCGAACACGCTGGAGAGCACGCCGGGTTTCGGGAAGTGCTTTCCCTTCAGGCCCAGTTCGAGCGTGACGGTGCGCAGCAGCTTTTTCGTGTCGTCGGAGTCGAGGATGGTGTAGTCGAGCCCGAACCCGAGCCGGTCGGCGTGTCGCCGCAGCAGCCGGTTGGCAAGATGATGAAACGTCCCGCCCCAAAGCCCGCTGACTTCGTCGCCCGCCATCGAACGCGCCCGTTCGAGCATCTCGTCGGCCGCCTTGTTGGTGAACGTCAGCAGCAGAATTCGGTCGGGCGGGATTTCACGTTCGCAGACCAGGTGGGCGACCCGGCAGGTAAGCGTGCGTGTCTTGCCGGTACCCGCGGCGGCAATGGCGAGTACGGGTCCGTCGGGCGCCGTGACCGCGGCGGCCTGGGATTCGTTCAGCAGTTCAGACCAGTTCATGGAGATTCCTCAGGGTTCTTGGCAGACAAACGCTGCGTGGCTCGGGGGAACGTGAGGGGGGAACGTGGCAACGGCGCTGCGCGCCTCGGGGCAACGCTTCGCTCGGGGGGGACGCTTCGCTCGTGGAAACGGCCTTCGGCCTCGGGGGGGAAACGTGAAAACGGCGCTGCGCGCCTCGTGGGAACGGCATTTCCCCCGACTGCCACGAGGCCCGAGAGGGCCGTTGACACGACTTCCTCGATTGCCACGATCTTCCACGCTTCGCTCGTGGAAACGGCCTTCGGCCTCGGGGGGGGAACGTGAAAACGGCGCTGCGCGCCTCGTGGGAACGGCATTTCCCCCGTCTGCCACGAGGCCCGTAAGGGCCGTTGACACGACTTCCTCGACTGCCACGATTTTCCACGCTTCGCTCGAGGCAACGGCCTTCGGCCTCGGGGGGGAAACGTGAAAACGGCGCTGCGCGCCTCGTGGGAACGGCATTTCCCCCGTCTGCCACGAGGCCCGTAAGGGCCGTTGACACGACTTCCCCGATTGCCACGATCTTCCACGCTTCGCTCGAGGCAACGGCGCTGCGCGCCTCGGGGGAACGCTGCGCTCGAGGCAACGGCCTTCGGCCTCGGGGGGGGAACGTGGCAACGGCGCTGCGCGCCTCGGGGGAACGACATTTCCCCCGACTGCCACGAGGCCCGTGAGGGCCGTTGACACGACTTCCCCGATTGCCACGATCCCCCCGATTTCCACGACCTCCCCGCCTGCCGCGGTTTTTTCCCGCCCGCTTACGCGAGCACGACCGCCGCCGCCGGGTCGAGCACCTGGAAGGTGAACGATTCGGTGAGGTAGAGCTGGACCGATTCGGTATCGTGGCCTTCGTAGCCGATCGAGAGATCGGCGCCGAGCGTCAGTCGGAAATCGCCGCCGCGTCCGGAGACGAGGAAGGCGTTTTTGACGTTGGGTGATACGATGACCTTTCCGCCGAGGGCGTCCTGAATGCGGTTCCTGAGCGGATAGCCGCCGACATGGCTTTCCACGGCCTTCCACCGCTTGGCGTCGATGACCAGGTTGTACGGTCCTTCGACCGATGCGGCTCGCAGCGCCTGAACGCCGTCCTGAACGGTCCCGAGCGCGTCCTCGGCCTTTTCCGGCCACTTGAGCGCCTTGTGATCCGACTCCGCCTTGAGACCCCGGATGCAGCCCGCATCGAACCCGTAATACACGGCGGCGTCCTCGAAGGCGGCGATTTTCGCGGCGGCGTCCTCGAGCGGTTCGAGGTCGATGTCCTCCGCGCCACGAACGGCGTTGTCGAGTTCCCACGTCTTCAGCTTGAACGACACCCGTGCCTCGACGAGCGGCTGCACGAGGTGGACCCCGTAGCGCACGTCATGGTCCGCCTGCTTTTCCGGAACATTCAGGCGACCGAGCGAGACGGAAGTGCAGTCCCAGCCCTTCGGCCCGTCGACGTCCGCGAAACGGCGGGCGCTGAGATTGTTGCGCAGTACGCGCCGGGCCTGCTCATTGATTTCCTGCCAACCCTCTTCGGAGATCGGCGCGAGTTCTTTCCTGAGATTATCCATGCGTTGCCTCCCCTCTTACTCGATTTTTCCGATGGCCAGATCGCCGCCCGCGGGGGCCTCTCCGCCCTCTTCGCCGCCTTCACCCTCTTCTTCGAGAAGAGTGATGTCGCCCTGCGTAAACAGATAGGTTTTCATCTGCTCGTCCCAGCCGGGCATGTTGCGTCGCAGCCACTCCAGCACCATGCAGGCGTGCTCAATCTCTTCGTCGCGGTTGTGGGCCAGAATCTTCGCAAGCTCCTGATCATTCGTAGCGTCCACACGCTGGTTGTACCAGTCGACCGCCTCGATCTCCTCCTTCACACTCTTCAATGCGCGCGAGGCGTTCATCGACGCTTCGCTGAGTTGATCTTCATGATAATCCGCCATTCCGTGTCCTCCTTTCAGTCCACTTCAACCATTTCATCCGGGCCGTCCCGGTTCAGTTTTCCGTCACTCCCCCATCATGTCAGATGCCGTGCCGGTGGTAAAGTAAGATCAAAATGAGTCGCCGGAATCGTGGAGATCGGGGGAAGTCGGGGGGGGAGTCGTGGCAACGGCCCTCTCGGGCCTCGTGGCAGTGGGGGGGGGAAGTCGTGGCAACGGCCCTGACGGGCCTCGTGAAAGTCGGGGGGAGTCGTGGCAACGGCCCAGGGGCCTCGAGAAAGTCGGGGGGAATGTCGTTTTCACGAGCGAAGCGTTGTTCCGAGGCCGAAGGCCGTTTCCCACGAGGCGCGCAGCGCCGTTCCCACGAGCGAAGCGTTGTTCCGAGGCCGAAGGCCGTTTCCACGATCCCCCCGAGGCCGAAGGCCGTTTACTCGAGCGAAGCGTTTCCCCGAGGCGCGCAGCGCCGTTCCCACGAGCGAAGCGTGGAAGATCGTGGCAATCGGGGAAACCGTGGCAACGGCCCTGACGGGCCTCGAGGAAGTCGGGAAGAGAGTCGTGGCAACGGCCCTGACGGGCCTCGTGGCAATCGGGGAAGATCGTGGCAGTCGGGGGACGTGCTGTTTCCACGAGCGCAGCGTTGTTTCGAGGCCGAAGGCCGTTTCCCACGAGGCGCGCAGCGCCGTTCCCACGAGCGAAGCGTTGTTCCGAGGCCGAAGGCCGTTTCCCCGAGCGCAGCGTTCCCACGAGGCGCGCAGCGCCGTTTCCACGTTCCCCACGAGGCGCGCAGCGCCGTTTCCACGTTCCCCCTCCGAGGCCGAAGGCCGTTCCCGCGATTTCCCCGAACCCTCTGTTGTTTCGCGGTTTCTTCCATGCTACATCCTGTTTTGTGAAATCCATGACGATCCTATTCCGACAGTTCTTCGTCGTGGCCGGGTTGACGGTCCGGGAGGTCGTGCGTCAGCCGGTGACGATGCTGGTGACGACGCTTGGCATCCTGCTGGTAGGACTGTTGCCGCTGTTCTCCCTGTATACGCTTGGCGAGTCGGAGCGGATGGTGCGCGACAGCGGCCTGGCGGTGTTTCTGGTGAGCGGTCTCCTGCTCGGCGCTTACGCCGCGGGAACGACGCTCGCGCACGAGTTGCGGGGCGGCACGGCGTCCGGGATCCTGAGCAAGCCCGTCAATCGCGCCCTCTTCTTTCTCGGCAAGGCCTTCGGGGTGGGCGCGGTGCTGGTCCTGTTCGGCGCGGCGATGTCGATGGCGGTAATCATGAGTGCGCGCATGGCGCATCCTTCGTTCCACTTCGACGGGTGGGCGGGCGTACCGCTGCTGGCGGTCCCGGCGGCGGGATGCCTGCTCGGAGGGGTGCTGAATTACGCAACGCGGCGGTCCTTTCCGGCGGCGGCTTTTTCCGGGACGGTCGCGGCGGCGGCGGCCGCTTATGTCTTTGTGGGTTTCCTGGATACACAGGGCGGATGGACTGCGTTCGGCGGGGCCTATGACCTTAGGCTGTGGCCGGTGACCACGCTGGTGGGCGCAGCGGTGCTTCTGCTTTCGGCGATCGCGCTGGCCATCTCGGTGCGGCTCGATACGCTGCCCACGCTGTTCGCGGTCACATTGATCTTTCTGCTCGGATTGAGTTCGTATTACCTGTTTGGCCGGCACGCCGATACTCATCTTATCGCGGGGGTGCTCTACGCCGTCATCCCCGACTGGCAGCACTTCTGGGTGGTCGACGGGCTCGCCGGCGGCGGCCGCGTTCCGTGGTCGTACACATGTTCCGTGCTCTCCTACGCCGCCGCCTGCCTTGTCGCGGTGCTCGCGCTCGGCATCGCCGCGATCAGAGGGGTGGAGGTTGAGTAGATATCCGAGCTGAGGTGGTCAGAACGCTATCCGCCTTTAACCCGAAACTCATCGAACCATAATGTTCAATAATAATTGAACGATATGGTTGCATCTCTTTCAAATCGGTCCTATACAGGCGCATAAGCATGAGATGCCGCCACTCTCCCGCGCGGGAGGGACGCCCGTGGACACAAAGATGGAACAGCGCACAATCAGCGATCTGGAGCGCGAGGTGATCGAACTCTTCGTTCGTATGGCCGGGATGCTCAATCTTCCCCGCTCGGTGGGCGAACTCTACGGGCTCCTGTTCATCTCCCCGGAACCGCTCTGCATTGACGACCTCATGGCGCGCCTCAACATCAGTAAGGGCTCGGTCAGCCAGGGCCTGCGCATACTGCGCTCATTCCGCGCCGTGAAACCGGTCTACCTCCCGGGCTCCCGCCGCGACTATTACGTGGCGGAGGATCAGCTGCGCAGGATCGCCGCCGGATTCGTCGATGAAGAACTCCAGCCGCACCTGGAGAGCGGCGAACAGCGCCTGAAGCGTATGCGGGAACTGGTCGGCGCAATGCCGGAGGCGCAGCGCCCGTTTCTGGAAGAGAAGGTCGAACACCTGGAAAACTGGCATCGGAAGGGCACCACCGTGCTCCCGCTGGTGATGAAGATGATCGACCGTTAAGAGAGATTGACCATGAAGGGCATGGAGGACATGAAGGCGGGGATGGAGGGGAAAGAACGCCGCTGGTATTGCGTGCGTACGCAGACCCGTCGCGAGGGGATTGCGGGGAAGATTCTTAAGGAGCGCGGATTCGAGGTGTTCGGACCTCAAATGCGCTTTCGCAAGAAAACGGTACGCGGTCCCGTCTGGTTCCAGGAGGCGCTGTTCCCGGGATATGTCTTTGCACACTTCGACCGCCGGCACGAGTGGCGCGGGGTCGGCTACGCCCCCGGCGTGCGGGGACTCGTCCACTTCGGCGAGCAGACACCGGACATCCCGGAAGAATTTATTCAAGACCTTCGCCGCGATCTCGGCGTCGACGAGACGGCGGTCATCGAGGACCTCCCGCGTCCCGGCGAGGAAGTGACGATCTGTGAGGGGCGCCTGCAGGGACTGCGGGTCCGGGTGACGAACGTCATGTCCGCCACCCGCCGCGTGCAGGTGCTTCTCGAAATGCTCGGGCGCACCATCGAACTCGAGTTCGACGCCCGGGCGGTCAGTACCGACGACCGCCATCCGCTGGAGCGGCGCCGGGGCTGAAGACCAAAGCGAGAACCGTGAGTTCCCGCCGACATTTGAAGACACGCAGGGAAGGTTTCGGGAAAGCGATCCCGATCGACCGAGGGCGGGAGCCTGTCCGGGTTGAGTGAGAGATATGAGTCGGGGGGAGAGTCGTGGCAACGGCCCTGACGGGCCTCGAGGAAGTCGGGGGGAAGTCGTGTCAACGGCCCTTACGGGCCTCGTGGCAATCGGGGGGAAGTCGTGTCAACGGCCCTCTCGGGCCTCGTGGCAGTCGGGGGACGTGCCGTTTCCCCGAGCGAAGCGTTGCCCCGAGGCGCGCAGCGCCGTTGCCCCGAGCGAAGCGTGGAAGATCGTGTCAACGGCCCTTACGGGCCTCGTGGCAATCGGGGGGAAGTCGTGTCAACGGCCCTCTCGGGCCTCGTGGCAGTCGGGGGACGTGCCGTTGCCCCGAGCGAAGCGTTGCCCCGAGGCGCGCAGCGCCGTTCTCACGAGCGCAGCGTTTCCCCGAGGCGCGCAGCGCCGTTGCCACGTTCCCCCCGAGGCCGAAGGCCGTTTTCACGAGCGAAGCGTGGAAGATCGTGTCAACGGCCCTGACGGGCCTCGTGGCAATCGAGGAAGATCGTGGCAATCGGGGGGAATGTCGTTCCCACGAGCGCAGCGTTGTTTCGAGGCCGAAGGCCGTTTCCCACGAGGCGCGCAGCGCCGTTGCCTCGAGCGAAGCGTCCTCACGAGCGCAGCGTTTTCACGAGGCGCGCAGCGCCGTTGCCACGTTCCCCCCGAGGCCGAAGGCCGTTGCCCCGAGCGAAGCGTGGAAGATCGTGTCAACGGCCCTGACGGGCCTCGTGGCAATCGAGGAAGATCGTGGCAATCGGGGGGAATGTCGTTCCCACGAGCGCAGCGTTGTTTCGAGGCCGAAGGCCGTTTTCACGAGCGAAGCGTGGAAGATCGTGTCAACGGCCCTGACGGGCCTCGTGGCAATCGAGGAAGATCGTGGCAATCGGGGGGAATGTCGTTCCCACGAGCGCAGCGTTGTTTCGAGGCCGAAGGCCGTTTCCTACGAGGCGCGCAGCGCCGTTTTCACGAGCGAAGCGTTCCCACGAGGCGCGCAGCGCCGTTGCCACGTTTCCCCCGAGGCGCGCAGCGCCGTTCCCCCGCCCCCAAAAACTGAGGAGCATCGATGAACTCTGAACAGCTGAGACTGCTGCTTGAAGCCGAACTCGAGGCCACCGCGGCGATCCTGGAGGTCTACGCGCGCGATTTCGACGTGGAGCACAAGGCCGACGATTCGCCGCTGACGGAGGCGGACCGCGCGTCGCACGACATCATCCTGAAGAAACTTGAACCCACGGGAATCCCGGTCCTGTCGGAAGAGAGCGCGGAGATCCCTTATGCGGAACGGAAGGACTGGGAACGATTCTGGCTGGTCGATCCGCTCGACGGAACAAAGGAATTCATCAAAAAGAACGGCGAATTCACGGTCAACATCGCCCTGATCGAAAGCGGTGTGCCGGTGATGGGGGCCGTCTACGCGCCCGTGCTGAACACGGCCTATCTCGGGGTCGCGGGCGAAGGGGCCTGGAGGCTCCTGAAGGGCACGCACTTCCATTCGGCGGACGATCTCCCCGGTGCGCTCGAGGAAGCGGCGCTGCCAACGCTCGGCGAGGGGCCGGGGGACCCGGGCGGCATCCGCGTGGTCGCCTCCCGCTCTCACCGCAACGAGGCCACGGAACAGTTTATTGCCGAACTCGAGGCCCAATACGGGCCGGCCGAACTGGTGTCGAAGGGCAGTTCGCTCAAGCTCTGCCTGGTCGCCGAGGGCGCGGCGGATGTGTATCCCCGTATTGCGCCCACGATGGAATGGGACACCGCCGCCGCGCAGGCCGTCGTCGAAGCCGCGGGCGGCGTGGTCCTGCAGCACGGGACGGACGTACCGCTGCGCTACAACAAGCAGGACCTCCTCAACCCGTACTTCATCGCCGCCGTGCCGGGGGTTCTGTGAGCGGCGATTGAGGAGGGGGAAGTTGGATGGGAGTGTGAAACGGTCCTCTTACTCCGGCTCTAATGCTGACTCTGATATTGTACTCAAGTTTCAGGTGAGTGCGGACTCCCCCGTGCTGCAATCCCACCTCTCCTCTGAAACATGACCCCGGACGCCGTCATCACCGTTTCCGTGGTCGCGGGAGTCTTTCTCCTGCTGGCCATGGCGCGCTGGCCGGCGGATTTCGTCTTTCTCGGCGGGTTGGCGGTGCTGCTGGTGACCGGGGTGCTCGGTCCCGGCGAGGCGCTGGCCGGGTTCAGTTCGCCGGGGGTAATCACGGTGGGCACGCTGTATGTCGTGGTGGCGGGAATCCAGGAGACCGGGGCGCTCTTCTGGATCGGTCACCACGTGCTGGGGAGGCCGTCTTCGGAACGGGGCGGCCAGCTCCGGCTGATGGCGCCGGTGATGGGGCTGAGCGCGTTTCTGAACAACACCCCGGTGGTGGCGCTATTCATCCCGGTGGTGCGGCAGTGGTGCCGGAGTCTGGATTTCAGACCGGCGAAGTTCATGTTGCCGCTGAGCTACGCGTCGATCTTCGGCGGCGTCTGCACGCTGATCGGCACCAGCACCAACCTGGTGGTCAGCGGTCTGATGCAGGACCGCCTCGGGCGCGGCATGGGGGTGTTCGAGATCACCGCGCTGGGGTTGCCCTGCGCGCTCGCGGGCGTGATCTACCTGGCCACCGTCGGGCGCCGCATGATTCCCGACCGCGAGGGAACGGACCGGCTCTTCGGCGACACGCGCGAGTACACGCTGGAGATGGAGGTCGCCGGAGGCAGCGCGCTGGCGGGGAAAACGATCGAGGACGCGGGGCTGCGCCACCTGCCCGGCGGGTACCTCGTCGAGATCGTGCGCGGCGATCACCTGATCCAGGCGCCGCCGCCGGATACGGAGCTGCGCGAGCGCGACCGGCTGGTGTTCGCGGGGAGTGTGGAGTCGATCCGCGACCTGCGCGCCCGGCGCGGGCTGCAGGCCGCGCCGGACCAGGTATTCAAGCTCGACGGCGAGGACCGCGAGCGGCGGCTGGTGGAGGTGGTGGTCTCGGACCATTGTCCGCTGCTGGGCCGCAGTATCCGGGCGGGGCGGTTCCGCGACCGGTACAACGCCGCGGTGATTGCCGTGGCGCGCCGCGGAGAACGTATTCCGGGGCGGATCGGCGATATCGTACTGCGGCCGGGCGATACGCTGCTGGTGGAGGCGCATGCGGGATTCGCGCCGCGGCAGCGCGATTCGCGCGATTTCTACCTCGTCAGCGAAGTCGAGGACTCCCGGCCCGTGCGGTTTTCGCGCGCGCCCGCGGCCGGATTGATTTTTGCCGGCATGGTGGCCGCCGCGGCGTTCGGCTGGCTGAGCATGCTCCAGGCGGCGATGCTGGCCGCGGCGCTGATGCTGCTGACCGGGTGCTGCTCGCCGGGCCGGGCGCGCACGAACATCGAGTGGAGTGTGCTGCTGGTGATCGCCTCGGCGCTGGCGATGGGGCGCGCGCTCGACCAAACCGGAGCCGCCGGATGGATCGCGGAAGGCCTGCTGGCCGCGGCGGGGAACCACCCGTGGCTGGCGCTGGCGGGGGTTTACGTGGCGACCTCGCTGTTCACCGAGCTGATCACGAACAACGCCGCGGCCGCGCTGATCTTTCCGGTCGCGGTGACCATGGCCGGCAACCTGGGCGTCAGCCCGCTGCCCTTCGTGATGTGCGTGGCCGTGGCCGCCTCGGCAAGTTTCGCCACGCCGGTCGGCTACCAGACCAACCTGATGGTCTACGGGCCGGGGGGCTACCGCTTTACGGATTACTTCCGGGTCGGGTTCGCGCTCAATGTGCTGTTCGGCGTCATCAGCGTCGGCCTCGCACCGGTGATCTGGTCCTTCTGACCCGATTCCTGCAGAGGGATCTGCTGAGGCAGACTTGTGAGCCTGATTTTATTTGCTTCGGAAAGAGAGTCGTTGGAATAAAGGGGTCCGGATTCTGAAAAGGGGTTCCGGGCACGGAGTTTGAACCGGATAAGCGCCGCGGACTATCGTCTCGGCATTCCGGTCCATTTCGGTCATGCTCCCGCGATTGAGTATGAACGATCTGTAAATGAGGGAAATACGCGGGTGTCGCGTGTTTCAAAGTTGAAAAGAAAGGAAAGAAGTAATGAGCGATCATCTCATCGCCCCGCACGGGGGTGAACTCATCGACCTGATGGTATCGGAAGAACGCGCGGCCGAGTTGAAGGCGCATTCGAAGGAATGGCCTTCCTGGGATCTGAACGGCCGGCAGATGTGCGATCTCGAACTGCTGATGAACGGCAGCTTTTCGCCGCTGCGCGGGTTCATGGGCAAGGCTGATCACGAGTCCGTCTGCAGCTCGATGCGGCTGGAGGACGGTACGCTGTGGCCCATGCCGATCATGCTCGACGTGGACGAGGAAACGGCGAAGGGGCTCGAGTCCGGCGCGAAACTCGCGCTGCGCGACCCGGAAGGCGTCATGCTGGCGGTCCTGAACGTGAGCGACGTCTGGCAGCCGGACCGCGCGGAGGAGGCGAAGCAGGTCTTCGGTACCGACAACAGCGAGCACCCCGGCGTCGACTACCTGATGAACAGCACGAACGGATGGTATGTCGGCGGCGAGGTCGAAGGGGTGTGCATGCCGGTCCATTACGACTCCAAGGATATCCGGTTGACTCCGGCCGAACTCCGCGCCGACTTCAGGCGCAAGGGGTGGCGCAAGGTGGTCGCCTTCCAGACGCGCAACCCGATGCACCGGGCGCACCAGGAACTGACCCTGCGCGCGGCGAAGGAGACCGAGGCGAACCTGCTGATCCATCCGGTGGTCGGGATGACCAAACCCGGCGATGTCGACCATTATACGCGCGTGCGGTGCTACAAGGCGCTGCTGCCGCATTATCCCAAGGATACCGTGGCGCTCTCGCTGCTCCCGCTGGCCATGCGGATGGGCGGCCCGCGCGAGGCGGTCTGGCATGCGATCATTCGCAAGAACCACGGCTGCACGCACCTGATCGTCGGCCGCGACCACGCCGGCCCCGGCAAGGACTCCTCGGGCACGCCGTTCTACGGACCGTACGACGCGCAGGAGCTGCTCCGCGAACACGAAGAGGAGCTGGGCGTGGCGATGGTGCCGTTCAAGCTGATGGTCTTCGCGCCGGACGAGGATAAGTACATCCCGCTCGACGAGGTCCCCGAGGGGACGAAGACCGTTTCGATTTCGGGGACCGAGCTGCGCGAACGGCTGGCGGAAGGCCGCGAGATCCCGGAGTGGTTCACGTTTCCGGAGGTCGCGCAGGAGCTGCGCAAGACGCATCCGCCGAAACATAAACAGGGCTTCACGGTGTTCTTCACGGGGCTGTCCGGTTCGGGTAAGTCGACGATCGCCAACGCGCTGCTCGTCAAGCTGCTCGAGATGGGCGGGCGTCCGGTGACGCTGCTCGACGGCGACATCGTGCGCAAGAACCTGTCGTCGGAACTGGGCTTCTCGAAGGAACACCGCGACATCAATATCCGACGCATCGGGTTCGTCGCCTCCGAGATCACCAAAAACGGCGGCATCGCCATCTGCGCGCCGATCGCCCCCTACAACGCCGTGCGCCAGGAAGTGCGCCGGATGATCGAGGGCTACGGCGGCTTCTGCCTCGTGCACGTGGCCACACCGCTCGAGATCTGCGAACAGCGCGACCGGAAAGGTCTCTACGCCAAGGCACGCGCCGGCATCATCAAGGAGTTCACCGGCATCTCCGACCCGTACGAGGAACCGGCGGACGCCGAAATGGCGCTGGATACCACTGACATGACCCCCGAGGAAGAAGCCCAGCAGGTGATCCTCCACCTCGAGAAGGAAGGCTACATCGGCGTGGATGAGTCGTAGAGGCAAAGGAGAAAACCGGATCCCTCCGTCGACCCGGTCATCAGGTGGATACCTGTCGAGCGGTCCCTTCGCTCCGCCGATCGAAGACCGGCGGAGTATGAAGGGGTTGAAGTGATCGGGTCGAACAGGTCGGGAAAAAACCTATGAAAATCGATTCCCCGAAAATCTGTGTGATCGGGCTCGGATATGTCGGCCTGCCCCTGGCGGTGGCCTTCGGGCGCAGGCATGAGGTCGTCGGTTTTGACCTCAAGGAGGCTCGCATCGCGGAGCTTCAGCGCGGCGAGGACAATACGCTGGAGTGTTCGTCGGAAGAGCTGGCCTCCGCGGCGAAGCTTTCGTATACGGCCGACCCCGAATCGATCCGCGACTGCGATGTCTACATCGTGACCGTGCCCACGCCGGTCGACGAAGCGCGGCGTCCCGACCTGCGCCCGCTCATCGGCGCGAGCGAGACGGTGGGCGGCGTGCTGGCTGAAGGCGATGTGGTGATCTATGAATCGACGGTCTATCCCGGCGCGACGGAGGAGGTCTGCGTTCCCGTGCTCGAGGAGCACTCCGGTCTGAGCTTCAATGAGGACTTCACGGTCGGCTACAGTCCCGAGCGGATCAATCCCGGCGACAAGGCGCATCGGCTCGACTCGATCGTGAAGGTCACCTCCGGCTCCACCCCGGAGGCGGCGGAATTCGTGGATGCGCTGTACGCCTCGATCGTGTCGGCCGGTACGCACCGCGCTTCATCGATCCGCGTGGCGGAGGCGGCGAAGGTGATCGAAAACACGCAGCGTGACGTGAATATCGCGCTGGTCAACGAGTTGTCGCTGATCTTCAATCGCCTGGGAATCGACACGCTGGAGGTGCTGGAGGCGTCGGGGACGAAATGGAATTTTCTTCCGTTCCGGCCGGGGCTGGTCGGCGGCCACTGCATCGGTGTGGACCCGTACTACCTGACGTACAAGGCGCAGCAGACGGGGCATCATCCCGAGATGATCCTGGCCGGGCGGCGGATGAACGATGCCATGGGACGCTATATCGCTGACCGGGTCGTCAAGCTGATGCTCAGGAAGCGGATTCAGGTCGTCGGCTCGCGCGTCCTGGTGATGGGGCTGACGTTCAAGGACAACTGCCCCGACCTGCGCAACACGCGCGTCGTGGACATCATTTCGGAGCTGACGGATTTCGGGGTCGAGGTGGAGGTCTGTGATCCCTGGTGCCTCGCCGAAGAAGCCAGGATCTCCTACGGCATTGATCTGATCAGCGACCCCGCCTCGCTGAAGAAAGGTTCTTACGATGCGGTCGTCGTCGCCGTCGGCCACCGCCAGTTCGCGGAGATGGGCGCGGACGCGATCCGCGCGCTGACGTCCGGCGACGGGGTCGTCTACGACGTGAAAGGCATCCTCGACAAGTCGAAGGTCGACGGGCGGTTGTAAGGCATCCCATCCGTGCGATCGGTCGTTACACAAGAATCCTGAATGGCGAAAGACGCCCCGTCGCTTTTCTATGAATACGGTCGGCACCATACCCGGGCTTGATCCCGACGAGATGGAACGAATCATGTCCATCTTCGGATCGGAACCTGAGGTTAAAGAGGTAATCCTCTACGGATCACGGGCAAAAGGCACGCATCGTCCGGGGTCCGACATCGACCTGACGCTGAAGGGTCCGAACCTCTCTCCTGAAATACTGACCGATCTTATGCTTCGGATGGACGAGTTGCTGTTGCCCTACGAGATCGACCTGTCCATATACGATCGGATAGATAATCCTGATCTGATCGAGCACATCGATCGCGCGGGAAAGGAGATAGTCCGCCGTGACTGAAGAAAGGGATATACGCTGGCAGCAACGTTTTTCGAATTACCGGAAAGCACTCAACCAGCTCAGCGAATTTCTTGAGCAGAAAGAGCTGAACAAGCTGGAGGAACAGGGGCTGGTCAAGGCGTTTGAATACACGTATGAACTCGCCTGGAACACGTTGCGCGATTACCTCGAATATCAGGGCGTCGCGGAACTGATCGGGTCGCGCGACACCTTCCGCAAGGCCTTTTCAGAGGGGCTGTTCAGCGATGGGCATGTATGGATGAAGATGATCGAGAGCCGCAACAGGACATCCCATACCTGTAACGAGGCCGCGGCCCGCGAAATCGTTCACGACGTGCGCACGGAATTCCATCCCGCCTTCCTGGACCTGGAGCAGACCCTGGCGGGCAAGACGAGCGAATAACTTCTTTCATATCGAATGCGCACGGAAGGAAGAGGACCACGGATGGCACCGATGGCACGGATAAGAAAGAGGCCTCGCGCAAAGACGCGGAGACGCAAAGGAAACGTGAACGGGGAGGGGAGGGCCCGCAAATCCGTTTGCAGGCTTTCTCCGCCCCGGTAACGTTCGGGATTTGATTCCTCTGCGAACTTTGCGCCTTCGCGAGAGTGAATGAAAACATATCTCATAATCGGCGGCGCGGCAGTCGGCGGAGCTTCATGCTGGCGGAATGAGTTCACAGACCTGACCAAAAATGGCACCCTTACTCCCGGCTCGACTGGCCGGCATAACGTAACGCAATTTCCTCTGATTTGAACTCCAGGAAGATTGCAGCCAGTCAGCCATTACAATGAGGTAAGAATATGTACACAACGATAGAAGCAGATATAGAAAATGGGCAGGTTAAAAGTCCGGAGATTCAAAAACTTCCTTCCGTCGCGCACGTGCTAATCACACTGCTGACTCCGAGCGGCGATAAGGGAAGCTATGATTTTTCATCGCTGTCCGGCCGGCTAAAGTGGTCGGGGAATGCGGTGGAGGAACAACGGAAGCTGCGCGATGAATGGTAAACGTTATTTCCTCGATACCAATGCCATCATTGCATTGCTTGCCGGCAACAACAACTTGCTGGAGATATTGAATGGGGCAGATTATGTTGCCACCTTCGTGATTTGTGAATTGGAATATCTTGCCTTTCCGGGTCTGCCCGACGAAGACAAAGCACTATTCGGACAGTTTAGGGAAAAGGTCAATGTTGTTGACTTGGCATCAGCAAATCGGCAGTTGAAAGAGCAGATTCTCACGCTGCGTACAGAGAAAAATCTCAAACTTCCGGATGCAGTCATCGCCGGGTCGGCAATGAATCAGGATTGCATCTTGCTGACAGAAGACAAAAAGCTTTTAAGTCACGAAGGAATACGCTCTGAGATCTGGTAACGAAAACAACAAGAGTCTTTGCCCGCCCCGTTCACGTTCCAATGTCGCATCCCATCCGTGCGATCCGGTGCGCCAAGCAAAGCTTGGCTGTTTCTAACTGAATGAAAGGAGTCACCCATTAGAGGTTCCGGTCAAACACAAAAGTCCCCTTCGTGCCGCTGATCAAGCGGCTTCCCTTCATGCCTTGTTTTGATCGGATTCAACCGTCGCCTCAACCGTTGCGTTCCGTACCGTGGTTTTCGTTTGCGGTTGTTTCAGTCACCCATCTGGTTTTTAGGTGAGGGCGAATCTTTTCCAGATCCATGGCCGCCACCCGTTCTCGTATTGGAGCCAGAAAACCGTTTGTTCCCGCTCGTTGCCTATTCAGTCACCGTGGTTCATCTGCACGCAGACTTCCAGACCCTTGAAGGCTGACGACAGGACAGACCGCAAAAGCTGAAGCGATGCCGCCGGTTCCAATCAGTCCGCTGATTTAAGCAGACCCCTAGCCGGTTCCCGGCAGCATCGGGTTTTAAAACAACATTCCCATTACATATTCCTCCCCGTTCATGACATGCCAAACGGCTTTGGACAATTTTGCCGCCAAGGCCTTCTTCGCCACAATCGCGTTGCGCTTTTTCTTCTTCCGGTCATACCAGGATTGAATCTCCGGATAAAAGCGCGGAGCGAAGCTCGCGGCTTCAACGAAAGCCCATGCGAGAAACGGATTGCCGTTGCGCTTATTGTTCTCACCTTTCTTCCTGCTGTTGGAACTTCGCTCACTTTTGACGGCGCGGCAGTAGGAGGCGTAGCATCCCGCGTTCGGGAAGCGGGCGAAGTTGCCGCTTTCAAGCACGATGGTCATCCCAAGCGCCTTCCCGATGCCCGGCACGGTCTGAACCTGTTCAAACGATGGGTTGGGCTCAATAAACCCCAGCACCGCTGATTCGATCTGTCCGGCCAGCCGCTCACTGCACTGGACCGCCTCAAGCAACGTGCGGAGTTGAAGCTGTACGAACGGATCAAGGCCCGTCGCCTCGACATCCGCCTGCGTCCACTGCTGAAGAGCACGCGATCCCGGCGCCTTGAATCCGTAACGCTCCAGCAGGCTTTGCAGGCTGAGCATAACCTGGGTGCGCCGCCTGACAAACAGCTGTCGGCGTCGAAGCGCGTCGCGAATCGAACGAACCTCCTTCGGATAAATGTAGCTCTCCGGGAAAATATCCAATCGGAGCAGTTCGGCCAGCCAACGAGCATCCGATGCGTCATCGGCATGTTTCAACCCCTTGTACTGTTTCATCTTCGCCGGATTCCCCAATCGCACGTCCCGGTTCTGCTCACGCAAGCCGTCCACCAGCCAGTACCAGTTGAACGTGGACTCAATCCCCATCGCCTGAACCTGCGGCCAGTAGGGATCCATCGCCTCATTGACTGCATCGAGCGTGGTTCGTACCCGCCGCCGGAAGACTTCCGTGCCTTCCCGGTCGCAAATCGAGAGAAAAACATTGTTTCCATGCAGGTCGGCTCCTGCGTACAATTCCTTTGCGCTGGTCGTTTGCATATCCGGTACTCCTTTCGTTTTTGCTTAAACAAAGAGTACGTTGCATTCGACCAGCGTCTATTTCAAAGAACCTCTATATGGTTATCAGTCGTGTGAATTGATCGTTGCACATGTAGCCGACCCAGCGGTGATCGGGGGTAACCCCGGCGTCGAAGCCTGGGAAGGCGAACGCGCGAGCCGTAGCGAAAGCGAACTTGATTCAGCCTCGTTACACAAGTCGAGGGCGGCCAGCCTATCGGATATGATGAAGCCAGCACTTGTCGGGAAGGAACGGTCATATGCACCGGCAAGGCCCTCCGGGGTAACAAGAGACGGCGCGCGCAGAAAGAACAGCCAGGAACTTGGGAGGCCCGCCGTGATGTCGGGTAAGCCGACAAGCCCGTGGGGGAATCAATAACCTCGGGGGTGATCGCGTGCGGGAGTCGGAGAGGCTCGTAGTAGTGATGAAGCGGGGTAATGCCCGTGGAGCGAAGGGGTCTCGGCGGAAGACGAGCTGAGTAAGAAGCGCGGGGGACTGATTGGTGAAACCTATGACAGAAGAAGCGACGGAGTACTATCGCATTGACGACAGACTCTTGCCGCCGAAACTCGCCGCGCTGAGACAGAAGCTGAGTCAGAAGGCCAAACAGGAGAAGCGGTTTCGCTTCTACAGTCTCTATGGCCACATTGGCCGGGCCGACACTCTGCTGGCGGCATGGAAACATGTACGCGCCAACGGCGGAAAAGAAGGCCCCGATGGTGTGACCATCGAGGACATCGAACAGAGTCAAGGAGGAGTCGAAGCCTTCCTGGCGGATATTGAACGCAGCCTGAAGGATCGAACCTACCGTGCTGGAAAAGTGCGGCGGGTCTACATCCAGAAGGTGAACGGGAAACTCCGTCCCTTGGGAATACCCTCGGTGCGGGATCGGGTCGTGCAGACCGCTACGGTTCTGATATTGGAACCGATCTTTGAAGCTGACTTCAAGGACTGCTCCCATGGGTTCCGGCCTGAGCGCTCGGCGCATGATGCGTTGAAGGCGATTGGACAGGAGCTCCGGCAAGGGCGGTGTGCGGTTTATGATGCGGATCTGGCCGGCTATTTCGACAGTATTCCACACGACAAGCTCATCGCTTGTGTGCAGATGCGTGTCACCGACCGGTCCGTGCTGAAGCTGATCCGAATGTGGCTGAAAGCGCCGGTAGAGGAAACGGAGAAAGGCAAACCGCCGACCGTGAAGCGCAACGACAAGGGCACGCCGCAAGGCGGGGTCATTTCGCCGCTTCTGGCCAACATCTATCTGCACTGGTTCGATGCGGTGTTTTACCGCAAAGACGGACCGGCACGGTGGGCGAAGGCCAAACTGGTGAGGTACGCCGATGACTTCGTGGTCCTCGCCCGGTATATCGGTCCGCAACTCGAAGCGTTCATCGAAGCCAAGATAGAAGGGTGGCTCGGGCTGAAGATCAACCGGGACAAGACCCGGATACTCGATGCTCGGGAACCGGGGCAGACGCTGGACTTTCTCGGATATAGCTTCCGCTATGACCGGGACCTCGGCGGACGCCCGTGCCGGTACTGGAACCTGACACCGTCGCGGAAAGCGCTCCAACGGGAACGTGATCGGCTTCGGGAGATGACCGGACCGGAACAATGCTTCAAACCTCTGCCGACGGTGATCGACGAACTCAACATGCAAATGCGAGGATGGGCAAACTACTTCTCGCTGGGTTATCCGCGTGTGGCATTCCGCCACGTCAATGGATACGTGCGACAGCGTCTCACGCGACATGCGAAACGACGCAGTCAGCGCGGCTACTGGCCCCCTGAAGGTATGAGCTACTACGCGCATTTCAAGAACATGGGACTGATCTACCTGTGAAACCATCCAACAAATGCCTTCCGCGAGAGCCGGATGCGGGAAATCCGCATGTCCGGTTCGACGAGGGGGAGGGCAGTCCGCGGTCATTGGCTCTAAGCCTCTCATCCCGTGGCTCCCTCTCTACTCTACTGGTTAAATAAATATATTGATCATATTCTATAATTTATATATAAATAGTAGATCGTGATCAATAGAATTGTCATAAACAGGCTTGAATCGCGGCTTTTCAAGGGCAAAGCGATTCTCCTCTACGGGGCTCGCCAGACCGGTAAGACGACCCTTGTCCGCGATCTTCTGGACAGGCGCGGCGGGGTGTACTTCAACGCGGATGAGCCCGACATACGGAGCAGGTTTGCCGGTCGCACCTCCTCCGAATTGAAGAGCCTGATCGGGGATGCGTCGCTGGTCGTGATCGATGAGGCGCAGCGCATCGAGAATGTCGGCCTGACGCTGAAGCTCCTGGTGGACAGTTTCCCGCAGATTCAGGTGCTGGCGACGGGGTCGTCGAGTTTCGAACTCGCGGATCGCCTGAAAGAGCCGCTGACGGGGCGAAAATTCGAGTTTTTTCTCCCTCCCTTTTCTTTGGAGGAAATAGAGCGGGCGAGGGGTGCGCTGGAAACGGATCGGCTGCGGTCCAAAAGCGTCGTATACGGGATGTATCCGGAGCCGGCGTTGTCGGGGGAGGCCGAGGCCGGCGAGCGGCTGCGGGAAATCGCGGCCAGCTATCTCTACAAGGATATCCTGGTGCTGGGTTCGATTCGCCACCCGGAGGCCTTGGAGAAGCTGGTTTCGGCCCTCGCCCTCCAGATCGCATCGGAGGTCTCTTACCGCGAACTGGCCGGACTGGTCGGGCTGGATCAGGGCACGGTGGAAACCTATATCCGGATCCTGGAACAGGCCTTCGTGGTCTTTCGCCTGACCCCGTTCAGCCGCAACCTCCGCAACGAACTGAAGAAGATGCGCAAGATCTATTTCTGGGACACCGGGGTCCGTAATGCCGTGCTCAATAACTTCGCTCCGCTGCAAACGAGGTCCGATGCCGGTGCGCTCTGGGAGAATTTCCTGATCGCGGAAAGGATGAAAACCCTGAAGAACCACGGTCTGCCGCGACGAAGCTGGTACTGGCGCACCTATCAGCAGCAGGAGATCGATTACGTCGAAGAATCCCCGGACATGATGAGGGCGGCCGAGATCAAACGACGCCCGGGACGCGGAGGCATCCCCAAAACCTTTACCAGGGCGTACCCCGAAGCTCAGACCCTGATGGTCTCCGAAGAGAACTGGCGCGATTTGGTTTGTGGCGATTAGACGCCCACGGGACAGAAGCGGGGAGAACCACGGATGGCCCGGATGACACGGATAAGAAAGAGTTCCCGCCCGCCTTGTTCACATCCGGGATTTGATTCCTTTGCGAACTTTGCGCCTTCGCGAGAGCAAATGAAAAAGGCAACTGCTCGTGGTTAAATAAAACCCGCGCAGAAAGGCATCAATCTATGTCGCTGAAAATAATGTCCGTCGTCGGGGCGCGCCCCAATTTCATGAAAATCGCGCCGTTCGCCCACGCCATCGAGCGGGAGGACGACCGGATCGAGCATTTCCTGGTGCATACGGGTCAGCACTACGACCCGGAGATGTATCATTCCTTTTTCGAGGCGCTGAATATCCCTACGCCGGATGTCGATCTCGAAATCGGATCGGGATCACACGCCGAACAGGTGGGGCGGACGATGATCGCCTTCGAGAAGGTCCTGCTGGAACGCCGGCCGGACTGGGTCGTGGTGGTGGGCGATGTCAACGCCACCTGCGCCTGTTCGATCACCGCGCGCAAACACCACGTCCGAGTCGCGCACATCGAGGCCGGTCTGCGGTCGTTCGACGAGCGGATGCCGGAGGAGATCAACCGGATGGTAACCGACCGCGTTTCCAATCTGTTGCTCACCCCCGACGAACTCTCCGGCGAAAATCTCCGGCGCGAAGGTGCGGAAGAGGAGCGCATCCGCTTCGTCGGCAACATCATGATCGATACCCTCGAGGCCCATCGCGCCCGGGCCGAAGCCCTCGATCTGAATGACATCCTCACCTCCCATGCGATCGATCCGGATCTGAAGACGCCGGTGGATGACGGCTCCTTCGCCGTCATGACGATGCATCGACCGTCGAACGTCGATTCGCGCGAAGTACTCGAGCCGCTGGTCCGCTGCCTGCGCGAGGAGGTAGCTTCGAAGATGCCGCTGGTGTGGTCGATTCACCCCCGCACCCGGAACCGCCTGGAGACCTTCGGACTCTGGGACGAGCTGCTTGCGGACGATCGCCTGATCCTGATCCGGCCCGTGGGATATCACGCGATGCTGAAGCTGAACATGAGCGCGCGGCTGATGCTGACCGACAGCGGGGGGCTGCAGGAGGAGTGCTGTGTGCTCGGCACCCCCTGTATCACCATGCGGGAGAATACCGAGCGGCCCGTCACGCTCGTCGAAAACGGCGGCGTCTCCGAGCTGACCGGTCCCGATCCGGAAAAGATCACCTCGGCTCTCGATACGTTCCTGAACATGGAACGGCGCGGCCATCGCCCCCCGCTCTGGGACGGCAAAACCGCGGAGCGCATCGTGACGGAATTGGAAAACAGGACTTAATCGGGGACGACCACGGATTGTCCGGATGGCACGGATAAGAAATAAGCCTCGCGCAGAGACGCAGGGACGCAAAAGAAACGTGAACGGGGAAGGGCTGCTCGATACGCGGAAAGCCCGCAAACCCGTTTGCAGGTTTTCTCCGCCCCGGTAACATCCGGGATTTGATTCCTCTGCGAACTTTGCGCCTTCGCGAGAGTAAATGAAAAAATATCTCATAACCGGCGGTGCGGGCTTCATCGGCTCTCATCTGGTCGACGCCCTGGTCGATCGCGGAGATTCGGTCGTGGTGCTCGACGATCTGTCCTCGGGACACCTCGAGAACCTGGCGCGCGTGCGCGACCGAATCGAATTCATCGAGGGGGACATCCGCGATCCGGATACGTGTCTTCGCGCGTCCGCGGGATGCGACGGCATCTTCCATGAGGCGGCACTGGTCTCCGTGGCGGATTCGATCCGTCGTCCCCGGGACAACCATGACATCAACCTGACCGGCACCGTCAATCTGCTGGAAGCGGCGCGCGAAAACGGTGTGCGGCGCATGGTGATGGCCGGGTCCGCGGCGGTGTACGGCAACGAGCCGACGCTGCCTAAGCGCGAAACGATGAATCCCGATCCGATCACCCCCTATGCCGTGGCCAAGCTCGCTTCGGAATACGAACTGAAGACCTACGCGGCAATGTATGGGATGGAGGGCGTCTCGCTGCGCTACTTCAACGTCTATGGCCCGCGACAGGATCCGTCGTCGCCGTATTCCGGCGTGATCTCGCGTTTCGCGGACGCTCTGCAGCGGGATGATAAACCGGTCATTTTCGGGGATGGCACACAGGGCCGCGATTTCATTTATGTCGGCGATGTGGTCCGCGCGAATCTGATGGCTATGGACGCCGCCCCCGGCGCATCTTTCGGGATCTACAATGTGGGTACAGGCCGCGAGACCTCGCTGCTGAAATTGATCGATGTCCTCGCGAACATTTTCGACCGCGAGGTCCAACCCCGCTTTGAACCGCCGCGCGAGGGTGATATCCGGCATTCCGTCGCCGCGATTGACGCCATCGGGTCCGCATTCGGATTTCGTCCGGAGTGCGACCTGGCGGCGGGGTTGAAGCATCTGGTCGGGAGAACCACGGATTGCCCGGATGGCACGGATAAGAAATAGGCCTCGCGCAGAGATGCGGGGACGCAAAGGAAACGTGAACGGGGACGGGTTGTTCGATACGCGGGAAGCCGCAAACGGGTTTGCGGCTTCCCGCGTATCGAGCAGCCCCGGCCCGTAATGCCGGGCCGGCGGGATTTGCCCGCCCCGTTCACGTTCCAATGCCGTATCTCATCCGTGCGATCGGTGCCATCCGTGGTGAAATCTTTTGCGTGCACGGGCGTGGCGCCCTGCTGAAACCGGTCTTAACGAGCCGAAAGTCACCCCTGCTATGCTCCCCAACTTTCTGATCGTCGGCGCCGAAAAAGCGGGCACCACGACCCTGGCGTCCATACTGGCGCAGCATCCGGACGTGTTCATGTGCGAACCCAAGGAGCCGCGTTATTTCTCGCATCCCAGCCGGGGCCGCGGTCTCGCATGGTACGCGTCGCTCTTCGAGAGCGCAGAAGGGAAGAAGGCGGTTGGAGAGGCGTCGACCGCCTACACTTGGCATCCTCACATCGCGGACGTGCCGCAGCGGATCCATGAGACCCTTGGCGATATCCGGTACATCTACATGGTGCGTGATCCCGTGGAACGGCTGATTTCCCACTACCGCCACGCCGTCTATTACCGCTGGATTCCGGAGGGGCTGAGTCTCGACGAGGCGGTGGAGCGGTGTCCCGCGCTGTTTGACTGTGGACGGTATGCGCATCAGGTCGAGCAGTATCGCGCAGTGAGTGCGTGGTCCCGTTGGAAAATTATCGCCCTCGAAGATCTCCTGCGTAATCCCGAAAAAGTACAGCGCGAACTATGTTCATTTCTCTCCATCGGAGACCATCTGACGCCTCTGCCGCATGAAAATGCCGGGGACGATCTGTTCGCGCTCCCCGAACCTCTGCGAGGTCTGCGGAATCTGCAGGCTCTGATTCCGGGCCGGATCGGGAACATGGTGCGCCGGAAGCTAAAGCAGCTCTGGGGGAGAAGAATTGAGGCGCCCGAACTCGATCCGGCGGAGCGCGATTCGTGGCGGGACCGCTACAGGGCGGAAGTCGAACGGCTCAGCGCACGGGCCGGCCGTGATTTTGCGGAGTTCTGGTGGGGTGAAGGCCACACTGAAGGCTAGGGATTTATGGGGCTTCGCGAACAAACGGTAAAGGCGCTTCTCTGGACGTTCTCCGAGCGCATCGGCATGCAGATGGTGCGCTTTGTCGTTTCCGTGGTCCTCGCGCGCCTTCTTTCCCCTGCGGATTTCGGCCTGCTCGGCATGCTTACGATCTTTATGATCCTCGGGCAGCAGCTGGTGGCTGCCGGATTCGGCAGAGCGCTGGTACAGAAGAAGGATGCGGATGACGAGGACGCCACGGCGGTTTTCTACTTCGGCGTGTTCATCGCGCTGGCCCTGATCGCCCTGCTGTTCTTCTCCGCGCCCCTGATCGCAACATTTTACGAGGAGCCGAAGCTGTTGTGGCTGACACGTGTGATGTCGCTCAACTTTCTTTTCGGCTCGCTCATGATCGTCCACAATACGCTGCTGATCAAGCGGATCCAGTTCCGCAAGAAGGTTCTCAGCAATTTTCTCTCTTTCCCCATCTCCGCTGCAGTCGGAATCGGGATGGCGCTCAAGGACTTCGGGCCGTGGAGTCTGGTCGGCATGCAGCTTTCGGCCAGTTTTTCACGCATGGTATTTATTTGGATACTTTTTCCCTGGCGACCGAAGCTCAGTTTCAGCTTTCGCTCGCTGAAGGAGATGTTCCCCTACGGTTCTCGCATCCTCGCCGCCTCACTGGTGAGCATCTTTTTCGATAACATATACCTCGTGCTCATCGGTAAGATGTACAACAAGACCGAACTCGGCTACTACACCCGAGCGCACCGCATGCATGAGCTTTTTGCGGTGGTCCTTACCCAGACCGTGGGGCAGGTGATGTTTCCCGCGTTCTCGGCGGTGCAGGATGAACAGGAACGTTTTCTGCGTGGCGCGCGCAAGGCCACCTCGTTCTGCCTCTTCGTGATCGCACCCATCCTGATGGGCCTGCTTATGACCAGCGACTCCTTTGTCGGCGTGGTCTTCGGCAGAAAGTGGCTTCCCTCCGTCCCGTTTCTTCGTGTTCTCTGTGTAGCCGGACTCTTCTATCCCCTGAATTACATCAACAACAACATCCTGCAGGCCAAGGGGCGCAGCGATCTCTTCTTTCGCCAAGAGGTCATCAAGCGCATCTTGCAGGTGGTCAATATATTCGTGACCTTCCGTTACGGGGTGATTGCCCTGCTGATCGGTCACACGGTTTGCTGTGTGATCGGATGGCTGCTCAGCGTGTACTACATGCGCTCCGTGTTCATCTATAACTTCACCATGCAGCTTCGCGATGCCGCGCCCTATCTGGCCCTGAGCGCGGCGATGATGGCGGGAGTCGGACTCGTCCGCCTGATCGCGGAAGGTCAGGTGCAGATCGGCGTTTTCGCGATCCAGGTCGCTGTCGGAGCGGCTATCTACGCGGCGGGAAGTGTTCTGTTCAAGCCTGCGGCGCACCGGGAGTGCTGCGATCTGGCCGCGTCGGCCGTTCGTAAATGGCGTGCCGGATCACAGAGGCGGGGCTGAAGAGAGAACGGGATATGTGTGGATTCGCGGGCATTGTGAAGGAAGAAGGAGCCATTGACGCGGACGTTCTGAAGCGCATGCGGGATACCATGGTGAGCCGCGGCCCGGATGATGAAGGCCTTGCCGTATGGGAAGCCCGGGCCCCCCGGGATGCGAAAGGGTTTTCGTTGGGCCTCGCTCACCGACGGCTGAGTATCGTGGACCTTTCGTCCGCAGCCCGGCAGCCGATGTCCAACGAAGACGGGTCGATATGGATCGTCTACAACGGCGAGGTCTACGGACACGAGGAAGCGAGGAGGGAGCTGAAATCGAAGGGACATGTCTTCCGCTCCCGCTGCGACACGGAGACCATACTCCATCTTTATGAGGAATTCGGCATTGAGGGGCTTCTGGATCGTCTCAGAGGGATGTTTGCCTTTGCCATCTATGACCGCGATCAGGACGCGCTCTACCTGGCGCGCGACCGGGCCGGCCAGAAGCCTCTCTATTACAGCCCGCAGGGTGGGCGGGGATTGTGCTTTGCTTCGGAGATTAAGGCGCTTCTCGCGAGCGGGGCGATCGACCGCGAGCAAATCGATGAGACGGGGTTTGCGCAGTTCTGGACCTACGGATATGCCGTGGGCGAGCGCACCTTCTATGCGCAGGTGCGCGAACTGCCTCCCGCGCACTACGCCTGCTGGCGGTCCGGTCGCCTGGAGGTGCGCCGCTACTGGAGGGTAAGGTTCGAAGGCCAGGTGAGTGGATCGCGAAAGCTGGATGAGCTTGCCGACGAATTTGAAGCGCGGCTGACAGAATCCATACGTATGCGCCTCATGTCTGATGTCCCTTTGGGCATATTTCTTTCGGGAGGCATCGACTCGACGCTTATCGCCGCCGTGGCGGCTAAACGGCTCGGTCATGCCATTCCCTGCTACACGATAGGGTTTGATGATCCGGCGTACGACGAATCGGAGCGGGCTTCCGCCGTGGCGCGTTATCTCGGGCTACGGCACCATGTACTGCGTTTGCGCGCGGATCGGATGGGTGAATTCGAGACCATCGCCCGCTATTACGACGAGCCATTCGGCGATCCGTCCGCGGTGCCTGAGCACTATGTATGCGGGCTGGCGCGCGAAAATATAACGGTGGCGCTCACGGGCGATGGTGCAGACGAATTGTTTGCCGGCTACCGGACCTATCCCCGGTTTCTGGCCTTGTGGGGGGAAGCGGAGGACCGCGCGAAAATGGCGCCGCACGCAAAGTCCCTGAATCCTGCCGTGCGATTGAGGATGAAGTGCGTGGCTCCCGAAAATCGCTGCCACAAGTTTTCTCAGCTTATTCCCGACCGGCACTTTTTCCGCATCATGTCTGCGGGACCCGCATTGCGCTGCTTCCGCGCCCGCCGCGAGGAGCGGGACGCAAGCATGGCCGATTATGTCCGGGGCAGCCTGTTGAGCAGGCTGCAGCAGCTTGATTTCAATCATTATCTCCCCGGCGAGGTCCTGAAGAAGGTCGACCGCGCGGGCATGGCGCATTCACTCGAATGCCGGAGCCCGTTCCTGGATCATGAGATGATTGAATTCGCGGCCCGGCTGCCGCGTAGCGCGCGGCTCTCTCCGGGGGGCGCGGGGAAGGTGTTGCTTCGGCGGGTGCTGGAGCGTCATGTGCCCCGGGAGCTGTGGGATCGCAGCAAACAGGGCTTCATTCCCCCTTTTCAGCAGTGGTGTGTGAACGATAATGCGGCCCGGATGCAAGAACGGTGGCGGAGCCTTTCTTCTCCGCTCGTGCGCCGTTCCGCGGCCGGACTCGTATTCGCCGAAACCGGCGGCCGCCGGAGACTCGCCTGGAACGCTTTTTCCGCGCTGCAGTTCTTGAAGTGATGCACGTCTGCATGTTCATCTGGAATTTCCGGCCCGGACCGCAGGGCGGCGCTGAACACCAGTGCTGGAAGCTGGCCCGCGAGCTCGTCCGGCAGGGCGTGGAGTGCACGGTGCTCACGCGCCGATCCCTGCTTCGTTCGCCGCGCCGGGAAGAAACGGAAGGCGTTCATATCCGGCGCATCGGGCTCTTCGGTCCGCTGAGGACCCGCATGGATCGCTGGCGCGACCGCTGGCGCGACCGACACGGGGGTGATGATGGCCATACATCGTCCGGCACAGAGAACGTTCGCGCGCACGGGCCTCTGTCCTTATTTCGCACCATCGACTACCTATGCTTTCTGGTATCGGCATACCGTTATTTTGAACAACACCGGAAAACCATTGATCTGATTCATGTCCATGGAGAATACTGGATGGCCGGATTTGCTCGTCACTTCGGTTTGAAGTGGCGAATACCGGTGTTGATGAAGGAGGCGTTGTGTCCCGTATTCCGCCCGACCAATCGCGATGTGCCGGGATGGCGCCGGTGGGAGCGTCTGCGGACGAACCACTGGTACGCGGCGATGCATGCAGGTATTCGCTCCGAACTGATGGAACGGGGCGTGCCCGGGGACCGGATTTTTGATGTTCCGAACGGTGTGGATATGCCGGGGGAGAGGTCGGCGCTCGAGAGTCCGGTGGCTCTCTGCGCCTCAAATTTTACACAGGGCGCTGCGCACAAGGGATTCGATTTGTTGTTCAGAGCCTGGGCGGGGGTCGCCGGAACTCTGGACGGGGTACGACTCGTGATCGCAGGACGCGGCTCAATGCAGGCGTGGAGGCAGTATGCGGAAGATACAGGATGCGGAGACAGCATCGAGTTCGCGGGCCATGTGAATGATATGGATCAAATATACCTGAAGGCCGCCGTGCTGCTTCTTCCTTCGAGAATGGAGGGGATATCCAACACACTGCTGGAAGCGCAGAGCTACGGGATCCCCGCAGTGGCGTTCGATCTTCCCGGCAACCGCGCCGTGATTGAGCCTGGGTTGAACGGGGAAATCGTTGCTTCGGAAGACCACGAAGCGATGGCCGCGGCTGCGACGCGTCTGCTTGGGGATAAGCGCCTGCGCAAAAGAATGGGAGATGCCGCGAGGGAAAGAGCCGAAGAGACGTTCGCCATGCCTGTCGTGGCCTCACGCATGAAGACCGTGTACACCGATATTATTCGGAAGAACGATTATGAATTATAAGCTCCGAGAAGCGCTGTTCCTGTTCTCTTTCATCCTGCTTGGACTGGTGATGTTCGCCGTCACCAAGTCGATCCTCGTCTGGGCGTTCCTTGCCGTGGCCATGATGGGCATCATCATGGTCGGCAATCCGAAAGTCCTCCTGCTGATCTACTGGATCTATCTGAACGTCTATCCCCTGGCAAAAGAAGTGGTCCCTTCGATCATCACCCAGTGGTCGGACGAGGCTTTTATCGTGATGATGCTCGGGATCCTGGCCATGCGTTATATCCGCTTTCGTGAGGTTCCTCCGGGCTGCCGTACGATGACCCGGGTTTTGTGGTTTCTGATCGGTCTTGTATTCATATCGGCGATCCTGACGGGCGGCGTGAATTTCTACCTAGTTATGTACTACAGCCACTATTTTCGATGCTTTCTCGTATTCTATTTCGCCCTGATCGTGCTTCCGCGCGAGAATTACCGTTTTTATTACAAGATGCTTATCGTGGGTGCGTTTATCCATATTATCCTGAATGCGGGGTGGTATGTCGGGGCCAATCCTCTTCCCAATCCGAAGCTGGGCGGACCGGATTTTGCGCGCGGGGGTGTGGAAGGATGTAATTACGTTGCCTACTTTACGGTCGGGGTGCTCGGGGTGCTCTTCGGGCTGATCGTTTTCGGATCGGGCAGAAAGAAACTCGCGGCGGCGGCTCTGTTCGGGATTATGCTTATCCAGCTCTATTTTACCTTCACCATCCACGCCTATTTCATCTTCGCCGCCGCCATGGCCGCACTGATGATCATAACGAGAAACTATCGTGCGCTGATTGCAGGCGCGGTGCTCCTGACCATGCTTTACACGGGCTTTTCCGCTATTCAGGCGCAGCAGAGTGAAGTGGGAAAAATGGTGAGTTCAAAGAACCTCGAGAAGCGCTGGGAACGTTTCATGCAAGGTACGAAGCTCGAATCATACCGGAGGAGTATCGTGGAACTTCCCCGGGACGCCAAATATTTCTGGCTTGTAGGGGCCGGGCCCGGCAAGGCGGGCAGCGTGATCGGCCGGGAGACGCGCCAACCCATCGCAGAAAAATATTACAATTGGATGAGGAAGGCTGTCAGCGGTCAAAGGATCAGTCTGGGGGGAAGTATAACCACGGGAATCGTCACCGCTTTGCTGACGATATGGAGCGAAATGGGGCCAATAGGTTTTGTGCTATACTGGTGGCTGTGGGGTTATGCTTTATACCGTATATATAATCAATACAGTCGAAACATGTACTGTGACCCCTATCAGAATGCGCTGGCACTGGGATTTGTTGCGTATGCGGTAACGATGTTCGGCATATTTGCGCTCGCCCCCCTGCTGCATGTGGCTTTTCTTACTAACGCTTTCTGGTTGTGGGCGGCCATTCTTTGGGTTCCCGGTTTATCCTGTTCAGGGAAGCCTGCAAAAAATACAGCACCGCACTATGCCTAAAATCCTGATACTTCAGCCCTACCTAACGCCGTACAGGGTGGGATTATTTGATGCGCTCGCAGCTGTGGATCGGGTCGACGTTCTTGTGGTGCGTTATTCACGTCCCGAAGTCCGCCGCCAATGGAATGTCCACACTGGAAGCGGCTTCGAGCAGAAAAGAATTCGCTCTCTTGTTGTTTCTGCGGGATACGAATCGAACAAGGTGTATACGAATGTGTTCCACTGGCTGTGGATTCTGCTGCGGTGGAGACCTGACGTGGTCGTGGCCTGCCCTGCAAACGAGGGAGTGATTGCCGCAGCCTTAAAGAAGCTTCTGCGTTACAGGCTTATTTTCTGGACGGAGCAGACTCCGTTCACGGCAGGGAGCGCCGCATTGCTGAAAAGGCAGCGCTTTTTCTACAGGCACTCAGACCGGTATCTCGTGCCCGGTCGCTTGTCGGCTCAGTATGTCAGGGAACGCTGTGGCGCCCGTGAAGAACAAATATATTATGCCCCTAACAGTGTGGATGACGACACCTATCATATTGATCAGAGTAGATTTGATCGGAAACACGGAGAATCTCCTTTGAAATTCATGTTCTGCGGGAGTCTGATTGAGCGCAAGGGTTTTGATCTTTTAAAGGAGGCGTTTCGTCGCCTCGCGCGGGAATGCGACCTGCCGGCCTTTGAGTGCCATGTAGCGGGTACCGGTCCTCTCGAGAAGGAACCAATCGATAACATAATATACCATGGCAATTGCGCTCAGATCGAGTGTGCCCGGATCATGCGCGACTGCCACGTCTTTGTGCTGCCCTCGAGGCGTGATTGCAATCCGCTGACGGTGATAGAGGCGGCGAAGTGCGGCAATGCCATGCTGCTTTCAGACGCAGTCGGCAATTATCCGGAATTTACGCTAAGCGATGAATGGGTTTTTGAATCCGGGAGTGTCGATGCGCTGGAAAAAGCATTGCGATGGGTGCTGACCCGTTCCGGAAGTGACATTAAGGCGGCTGCGGAATATGCGAGGAGGGTCGCCGGCGAGATCAGCCATGAGGCGACCGCCCGGGAATTCGTTCGCGCCGCGGGAAAATGACCGTCTTTCCATCTCTTGGTCCTGTAGCATTCACATGAGTTCCAGTATTAAAATCGCAATGATCGCCCCCTATCCGGCGGCGGCGGTCTTGCCGCCGGAGTACATCCGGCCGGTCCGGCGCGACGAACATCCGTCGTCCTGGGTGCGCGCGCTTTCGATGGAACTCGGCGCGCAGAGGGATTTCGAGGTGCGGATTTTCAGCCTGAGCCGGGCGGTGCGGCGACACCATATCGCCGAGCTTGGGCTCTTGAAGATCGAGTTCGTGCCGCAGCGCATCCCGGCGCGCTTCGACTGGTATCAGCTGCAATTGCTGAATGCACTCAAACTGTATCCGCATCTGCGGAGGTTCAGCCCGGATGTGGTGCATGCGTTTGGAATCGAGACCGGCAACGGGGTGATGCTGTCCTGGCTGCCTTTCAGGCGTTCATGCTTCCTCCAGGGGATTGTGGAGAAACTGCATCCTTTCGTGGACAAGCCCGAGATTATGCAGCAGATCCGTATGCGACTGGAAGGGCGCACGGTGCGGCGGATGGATGGGCTGATCGCGGAGACCCCGTTCGCGAAGCAGTGGGCGGAATCGCGCGGGGCGAAGCATGTGGTGCTGATCCCGCATGCGGTCAACCGGGAGTTCCTTGACGCCGAACCGGCACCGGGCGGGAATCACGACCTCGTTGCCGTGGGCACTCTGCTTTACCACAAGGGCTTCGATACCGTACTCCGGGCGTTCAGCCGACTTCCCGTTCCAGATGCCCGACTGCGGATTATCGGGGAGGGGCCGGCGCGCGGAGAACTCGAACGGCTGGCGCGGGAACTGCAAATCGCGGATAGGGTGGAATTCCCCGGGACGCTCAGGCGCGAAGAAGTCGTTCGCGTGATGCAACAGTCCAGTCTCCTCTGTATCGGCTCGCGGATGGACACCTCTCCGAATGTGGTCACCGAGGCCCACGCCGTGGGCCTTCCGGTGGTGGGTACGGATGCGGGCGGCATCCCGGACATGATCGAGGACGGGGTTGACGGATACGTGGTCCCGATGGATGACGATGAGGCGATGGCGGAAAAAATGGGCGCGCTCCTGAAGGAACCCGCAGGCGCGCGATCGATGGGTGAGTCCGGCAGAACGAAAGTGGCGCGGCTCAATGACGGCGGTCATGTGGCGAAACGGCACATCGAGTACTTCAGGAATCTGGTCGCGGCCGGAGCCGGATCAGGAGCATGAAACGCGGATTATACAGCATGCCGGAAAGTTTTCAGCGCCGGATCCTCTTCCCGCTGCGGCGCCTGCGTGAGTTGCGGCCTTACCGGAAGCAGAAAAGACGGCATGCGAAATTCGCGGCACTGCCCGCAGAAGAGCGGAGACGCTGGATTTTTGAACAGACCCGCGCAGCGGCCGTGCATGCGCAACGGGTGAATCCATTTTATCGGCGACTCTATGCAGAGCGGAATTTCGACGCCGGGGCGATTCGGGATTTTGAGGATTTGAGAAAAATCCCTGTCGTCACAAAAGAGATGCTCCGCGCTTCGGGAGAGGAATGGCGTCAACCGGATCGGCGGAGCCTTTCGTGCAATACCGGCGGTACCTCGGGAAGTCCTCTGAAGTTCCTCGTCGACCGCGGGAACGGCGTGCGGGAACATTATTACATGGAGCGCATATGGAGCCGCCTGGGTTGCTCGCGCCTGCACGCAAGAGCGGTTTTCCGGGGACGCAATCTCGGGACAGCGCCCTGGGTCTACGATCCCGAAGGTGACGCGTACTTCATCAATACCTATCGCCCGCTGCGCGAAACGGCAGAAGCGGTAAAACATCTCTTCGATTCCCGGTTGATTACCTATCTGCACGGCTATCCCAGCGCGCTGTATTTTTTCGCCCGCCAGCTTGAAGGCATGCGCTACGTCGCGCTGCGCGAAAGTATTCTCCGCAACCTTCGCGGAGTCCTGATGGGGTCCGAGTATCCGGCCCCCATGTACCGGGACCTCATTGAGCAAACGTTCCCGGTACCCACGATATCGTGGTATGGCCACAGCGAAATGGTCGTGCTCGCGCCGGAATGGCAGCAGCGCTATCTCTATGAGCCGTTCCAGAGTTACGGCTTCTGCGAAGCGGTGGAAACCGGGAATGGAGACCATCACCTCGTGGGCACAGCCTACGACAATCCTTACTCGCCATTCATCCGCTACGATACGGGCGACAGCATTGAGCCGGTGGGTTTTCAGCGTGGCGTACTCGCCTCATTCCGCATACGCCACGGACGGGTCGGCGAGTACGTGCTGGACCGCCAGGGCCACCCGGTGAGCCTGACCGCTCTCATTTTCGGGCGTCATCATGAGGCGTTTGCCCATGCCGATTTCGTGCAGATATCGCAGCCATCGCCCGGCTATGCCGTGCTTCATGTGACAACCGGCGAGGAGGTGTCTAAGGGGACGATGCTGTCCCGCTTCGATTTGCAGAATGTGGACATCACGTTCGATCTCCGCATTCGCAAAAAACCGGCCTACTCACCAAGCGGGAAAATACCGCTTCTCATAGACGGAGGCGCAGACAAGTCCGGTTTTGAATCATGAGGCCGCAGTGCAGGGGATGCTCTATGTGCAGCTGCCGCTTGTCGTCGTTCCGTGCCGGTGCGGAGTCACTGCGAAACACGCGAAAGGCACGATTCTGCTCCACGGATTCAAGAAACTCATGGCCAATAAATGTAGTCCGAACCAAGCGCGTGTAGGGATTCTGCTGCACAGCAGAAGGCCGTCCGCAAAAGAGCGGCGCGCTCGGAGAGCACGCCCTGCCTGAGAGATGCAGGCTGAACCAACGCGTGAAGGTAGGGCGGTTTCTCCGAAACCGCCGTGCTCGGAGATCGCGCCTTACCCGAGAGACGCAAGCCGAACCAGCGCGTGAGAGTTAAGGGAGGTGCACCTGCATTTTCTGCGGGGCATCCTGCCCCGGCATCCCGGCATCATCATAGAGTCTATCAAGACCGAAGGCTTCAAGGATGGGCTGCGCGCGCAAGAGTTCATCTTCGGAGGTATGTTTTTTCCAGGAGTCGACGAGGTTCTCTCCGGTCTTTATCGCGGAGTGTTTTTTACAGGTGGGGGATGGACGGGTTGTTTTGCGGAGCACCGCCTGATCGTAGGGGATTCCCAGGTAAGAAAACAATTGGGGGATCTTCGTCTCAGGCTGCGTACAGAAGTCCTCGTAGAACGCGATAAAAATTTCGTCCCGGCCGAGCTGTCGCAATGCGACATGGTTTATCGCGCACCATTGGAGGATATAGCGTTCGTACGGTGTTGATGCCTTATGCAGCATGGCGGCGTGTGGTCCCAGGTGATCCTCCATTAGCCGCGGCTGGTCGAGCAGGTGGTCGACTGAGCTTTTCCAACCGAACCGTCGCTTGGAATTCGCCACGGCATAGGGATTGCGGATCAAAAAGACGATTTTAAGCTCCGGGAATCGCCGCCGCAGCCATGCCAGACAGAAGTTGGCCCGAATGGCCTTGATCAGTCTGCGGTTGGTTGGAAGCCGTTTGCGGTTGTGGACGTCGGGCCAGAGTCCCCGTATCCGTCCCTGAAAGAGTTCCCGGCAGCACCGCTCGAATTCCGGGGCGTGTTCTTCCGGCCGAAGATAGGGATGGGGGGTAAATTTTTCGAACAGCGGCACTTTCTCGCCGAAGAAGGGTTCGAAAATATAGCGGAAGGACTCGTCGTGGTTGATGACCTTCGAGAGCCACGTCGTCCCGCTGCGGCCATCACCGGCGAGCAGCACCGTGGGCCCCGGCCTGTGCAGGTCAAGGTACAGGCTGCTGCGCAGGAACATGGCGGCCAATTTGATGTCACTCAGTATTTTCATGCGACGGGCAGACCCAGATCAGACAGAGGTTATTTTCTTATCTGAGGGATGTAAATAACTATACCCTTAAAGCCTGCGGATTTATTGTATCGAAGCAGCGGGCTCGAGGCTCGTGGTCTTCGGGCGCGGCGCAGAACTGAGACTGAGGCCGCTGTAGAAGCGTTGGGATAAATTTTACGGAACACGAAAAAGAACTGTTTAACCGCCCCCACCGGGGGACTGCCGCTGATTCTGAAAAAGCAAAAGGGATAATAATGAAGAAAAAGCTCATAAGGCCATGGCATGAATATGCGCGACTTCGCTTTCTTATCAGTGATCTGATTAGAAACAGAAAGCTTTTCGTCCATAAGGATAAACTCAGAAGCTGCAAATACCTGGATTTAGGCTGTGGTCGCAGTATTCATGAAGAGTTTATAAACCTCGATTAAAATTGGAGCCCCGGTATTGACATATGCTGGGACCTCTCCCATCCGCTTCCTTTAAAAAACAATTCTTTATCGGGAATATATAGCTCCCACTGCCTTGAGCATCTTGATATAGGCGAGGGGCTGAATTTGTTACGGGAATGTAAAAGAGCGCTCAAAAAAGGAGGCGTCTTGCGTGTGGTATTACCCGATCCGGATTTCTATATCGGCACATACATGAAAAAACGCAGCGAGCCTTCGAAATACAGGTTTCCCGGCGAAGATGAACATAAGCGCATATTTCCCATATACACGCCCATAATGTCGCTGAACCGCATATTCGGGGCCTGCGGAGGGACTCACAAGTGCATGTATGATTATGAACTTCTCGAGAAAGCCTTGGACAAAGCGGGATTTGATTCGATTTCACAACAGTCCTTTATGGAGGGTGACGACGCTGAGCTGCTGATTGATCTTAAAGAACGCAGCCACGAGTCTTTCTACGTGGAAGCCATAGCCTGAAAGCGAGTGTAGCATGAAGCGTATTATTTTCAGCAGCGGCGCAGCTCGGCCGGTGGACGTGCCTCCTCCGGCAGCGGAAGACGGACAGCTTCTCGTCGACGTGCGGGCGAGCTGCATCAGTCCCGGCACGGAAATGGCGGGACTTACGGCCTCGGGAAAGACGCTGTTCGACAAGATCCGCGAGCATCCCGAAAAAGTGAAGGCGGCGTTCGAACGGATGAAGACGGAAGGGGTGCTGACGGTTCTCCGCAAAGCGCAGGCGAAGCAGGGGGCGGAGTCCGCCAGCGGGTACTCGGCAGCGGGCGTTGTGAGCGACGCAGGCCGGGGGGTGACAGGTTTTGCGCCGGGCGACCGCGTGGCGATCGCCGGCGCGGGATATGCGAATCATGCGGAAATGGCGTCGGTCCCTGTGAATCTCGCGGTGCGGATCCCCGACGGGGTCACGCTGGAGGATGCGAGCACATGCGCGCTCGGAGGCATCGCCCTGCAGGGCGTGCGACGCGCGGAAGTGCAGCTCGGGGATTTCGTCGCCGTTATAGGCTGCGGCGCGATCGGGCTGCTGACCGTCCAGCTCCTGCGTGCGTCGGGCTGCCGTGTAATCGGGCTGGATCTCGACGCGCGCCGACTGGAACAGGCCCGCGCACTGGGTGCGGAGAAGGTGTTCAATCCGGAGGACGGGGATGCGGCGAGCCGGGTGACCCACCACTGCAACGGACAGGGTGCCGACCGTGTGATCGTCACCGCCGCGACGTCGTCCAGCGAGCCGCTCCTGCAGGCCTTCCGCATGTCACGGCGCAAAGGACGCGTGGTGCTCGTCGGCGTGGCAGGCATGGAACTGGACCGCAAGGAGATGTACCGCAAGGAACTGGATTTTGTTTTGTCCACATCCTACGGTCCGGGACGCTATGACGAGCAGTACGAGCGCAAAGGCCACGACTACCCTTACGCTTACGTGCGCTGGACTGAACAGCGCAACATGGGCGCCTACCTGGAACAGATCGCGTCCGGTGCCGTGAGGCTCCATGAGATCATCGGTGAAACCTTTCCCGTGGAGCGCGCCCAGGAGGCATTCAGCGCCTTGAAGGGCGGGGAGCGGCCGCTGCTGGTGTTGCTTACCTACGAACCTTCTGAAGAAGAGATCCCGCGCGGGGAGGCCTCCGTCAGCATCCCGGCGGTGGAGTGGAGCCCGCCGGCATCAGGGAAACCGCTCAAGACCGCACTGATCGGGGCCGGGTCGTTCGTCTGCGGCATGCACGTGCCGAATCTGAAGGAACTCGGCGCGCGCTACGAGGTCACGGCGATCTGTGATCAGAACGCCCTCGCCGCCCGCAAAGCGGCCCGGATGTTCGGTCGCGACCGTATCAGCATTGAAACCGATCCGCGGCGGGTGCTGGAGGGCGACGCGGACGTGGTGCTGATCGGGACGCGGCACGACTCTCATGCGGAGATTGCGGCCCGGGCGCTGCGGCGCGGGAAGGCGGTCTTTGTCGAAAAACCGATGGCGGTGACTGAGACGCAGTTCGAGATGCTTTCGAATGCGCTCGACGAGACGCAGGCACCTTACATGGTCGGATTCAACCGTCGCTTCGCGCCGGCGATCGCGCAGATCCGGCCGCGGCTTGAGGGACGCGTCAATCCGGTCATGATTCGTTACGTGATGAACGGCGGATACATCCCCTATGATCACTGGGTGCATACGGAAGAGGGTGGCGGCCGCATTGTCGGTGAAGGGTGCCATATCTTCGACCTCTTTCGCTTCCTGATCAACGCGCCCGCCGCATCGGTGAGCGTCGACGGAGTCCGGCCGCGTACCGATTCCGTGCGGGCGGAGGACAACGCGGTGATCACGGTGAGCTACGCGGACGGTTCGGTCGCCTCGCTGCTCTATACGGGGATCGGATCGAAACAGGCGCCGAAAGAGCGGATGGACGTCTTCTTCGATGAACAAATGATCGAAATGGTCGATTATAAGTCTGTGCGGGGATTCGGTGTCGCTGCGGACTGGGAGGACAAGTCGGCGGAGAAGGGTCATCGCACGGAGCTGATGTATTTCGCCGATCAGATCCTGTCCGGAACGCGGTTCCCGATCGCGCGCGCGGAGATGGAAGAGAGCTGGCGAATCTCGCGCCGGGCCGCCGATATGCTGACCGCGTGAATAGAACCATGCCGCATCACCCCGTCACATGCCGGTATAAGCTCGCCCGTCGCGCGCGTCGATTCCTCGAGCGACGCTGCCCGGAAATTATGTTTCCCGCCGTGCGTGACGACGTTGATGCGGATGTGCGTCTCGCCCGCTTTGCGGCGCGGGTGCCGTTCGGCGCACCGGCCAGAATGCGCGCCCTTCTGAAAGAGCCCCTTTCTGCGGAGGAGCGCGACGCCGTTCGCGCTGCGGCCGGGCGTGCGGCGGAAGGTTGTTTCGACCTGCTGGGAAGCGGCCCGTACCGTTTCGAGAATGCGATCGACTGGCACCGCGATATCCGAAGCGGTGCATGCTGGCGCCGGGATTTCCTCTACCTTGATGCCGCAAAACAGACCCCTGAAGGAGCGGATCTCAAGGGCCCCTGGGAGCTGAGCCGGCTCCAACACGCGATTCCGATGGGTCTGGCGTGGCTGATGGAGGAAGACGAGCGTTACCCCCGCGCATTCAGGGAGCAGGTCGAGTCCTGGATCGAGGCCAACCCGCCCGGGTATGGGGTCAACTGGGCCTGCGCCATGGAGGTCGCGATCCGCGCCGTCAACTGGCTGGCGGGATACGGGCTGATGAGCGAGTCGCTGGACGCCCCCGATCTTGCCGGGTTTCGGCGGCGCTTTTCGGGCGTGCTGCACGCGCACGGCAGGTGGATCCGCACGCACCTGGAATGGCTGGGCCCCTGCTCCCCCTCGCGCGCCAACCACTTCCTCGCCGATCTGACGGGGCTGTACACGATCGGACTCCTCTTCGGCGATCGCCCGGAGGGACGCCGCTGGGCGCAGTTCGCGCGACACCGGCTCGAAGCGGAGATGATGCACCAGTGCACGGCCGACGGGGTTCATTTTGAACGGTCCACGGGCTATCACCGCCTCGCCCTGGAGATGTTCCTCTGGTGCCGCGCTCTTGCGCGCAGCGCCGGGACCCCGTTTTCGCAGGGGTTCGACGACCGGCTCGAACGCATGCAGGGTTTCGTACGTGATTACACCAAGCCGAACGGCCATGCCCCGCTCATCGGGGATCAGGACGACGGCCGTCTGCTCGGCACCCCGATACCCGATCTGCGCGACCACCGGTACCTGTTCCCACCGGACGATTCCGGCGGGACGCCCTTAAGTGTGGATCGCGTTCTTCTGGACGGGACGCGTCCGGGTACGGCCTCCGGCCATGAAGGCTGGGTCGCGTATGAGCAGGGCGGTTTTTTCATCCGGAGGTTCGGACCCGCCTGGCTGATGGTGCGCGCCGGCCCGCTCGCCCACGCCGGAGGGCACGCGCACAACGACCAGCTTTCGTTTGAACTGAATCTGAATGGCCGCGATTTGTTCGTAGACCGCGGAACCGGCGTCTATACCTCCGACCCCGAAGTGCGTAACCGCTACCGCTCGACTCAGGCGCACAATGTTTTGAGCATCAACGCGGCGGAACAGAATTCGATTCCGGAGACACTTTTCGGTATGCCGGATGAAACGCAGACCCGGGTCGTGGAGTGTGAAAAAAATGCGCTCGAGGCAGTCCATCAGGGATTCCATTCGCTGGGAAGATCGGGTACGGAATGCGGACGCCGGTTCGAACTCGCCGCCGACGGAATGCGCCTGCGCGACCGGTTGACCGGCCTGAGGCGGGGCGACCGGCTGACGTGGCGGCTGCATCTCGCGCCGGGACTCGAGGCCATCGAGGACGAGGGCCGCTGGCGGATCGTGGAACAGGATGATGAAACGCACCGCTGTACGGTTTTGCCTCCGCGCGGCGCGCAGGTGGCATCAGAGCCTTTCGCGCACAGCCCGTCGTACGGGGTGTTTGAGGACGCCTTCGCACTCGTCTTCACGCGCGTCATCGAAGACGCGGCGGAAGATGAATCATTCGAATGGAGTATTTCATGGGCAGACGGATAAACGTGGTCTTCGTTTTTGTCGGCATGCTGCGCTACAAGGGCAGGATGCTCAAGCAGATCGGCACGCTGCGCCAGGCCGGCCACGACGTGACGGTCCTGCATGGGCGCACCGATGACGAGGAAGCGGATGATTCAACGTACGACTTCAAGATCCTCGACCGACCCCTGCGCCGTCACCCGAACAAGGTTCGCAACTACCTGAACCACCTGCGCTGGAACCTTCGCGCAGCGGAGGAACTCGTACAGCTCGAGCCCGACGCTATTGTATGCGAAGAACTTTACGGGGCACTGAGCGGAGCGCTGGCAAGACGACGGCTTCGCGCGACTCGATACATCTTTGACTGCAACGAATTGTTCATGCACATGGGCATGCGGCCGCTGAAAAAGCTGATGTGGCGTCCGGTTCATGCCGTGGTTTTTCGCGCGGCGGATGTGATCCTGCATGCGGAGCGCAACCGGCTCGAATTCTGCCGTACGCATTACCGGAGCCGTGCGCAGCACGTGTTGATCGAAAACCTGCCGCGTCCCTCGCGGCCCGTTCCTGAAAGGAGTCGTGAAACCACCGCTCCGCTCGATATCGTCTATATCGGAGCGCTGCAGCCCGAACGCTGCTGCGAGGAAGTGATCGACGCCTTTGCCGAGGTGGATCCCGCCGAGGCCCGCTGCGACTTCATAGGGTTCGGGCCGGAGGATTATCAGCGCATGCTTCACGAGAGAATTGCGGCACACGGTATCGATCATGTGCGCATTCTGCCGCCGGTTTCCCACGCCGAGATGTATGAATGCCTTTCCGGATACGACGCCGGGCTGGCCTTTTACCGAAACGACAATCTGAACCAGTATTACTGCGCACCGAACAAGATCTATGATTACTTTCTGTGCGGCCTTCCGGCGATCACCAATAATTTTCCGGGCTTGCACCAGGTGGTCGAAGACCAGCACGTAGGGATCTGTCTGGACTCGATCACCGGAGACGCCATGCGCGGGGCCCTCAAACGGATATGGAAGGACGCGCCTGCGGAGAACATCACCCCCGGGTTCCAAGCACGCTACAGCTGGTCCGCGCAGGAAAAACGCTATCGGAAGATATTCGAATCCGCCTCGTCGCAGGAAGTGCAGGAGGACTGATGCCGCGCTTTATTCATCCTGAGAGAAACTATTATCTCTCCACAAGCTGCAAGGTGCTTTACACCACGCTCACAAAGCAGGCGGGACTTCAGGAGTTGAGCAACGTGCAGTTCGCCCGCGCCCTGCTTTTTGACGCGCTGCGCGGTCACCGGCGCGAACATTACATGTTTGTGCGCAATCCGTATGATCGAGTGGTTTCCTGTTTCGCCGACAAGTTTCGCCGCAGTCCGCCGCAGAGAACGCCGGATACGGGGTGGCAGACGTGCCAGGTTCTTGCCTTCCCTTTTCTGGGTTTGAGCGAGCAGGATGATTTCGAGCAAATCCGTGAGCGATTGCTTCAGACGACTTTTATTGAGTTTGTGCGCATGCTTCCCGCGATCTACCGGGAAGAGCCGCATTTCTATCCCCAGCACTTCATGCTTCATCCCCGCTTGAAAAAGCGGATTGCGGGGCCGCGCATACGGCTCAAAAAGTGGTATCGAATTGAAACGGAACTGAAAGATGCCGCAAGGGATCTGGGGCTGGACCTGAGTATACGCACGCAAAAATCCGACCACGGGCACGCGGACGAATATTACGACTCCGAATCCAGGGCGATCGTAAACGGGATCTATCAACGCGACTTTGATTTCGGTTATCCGATGAGCACTGCCGAGAGTACCGCATGAGCGCAAAGAATCTATTCATTCGCAATGACGATGTGCGCGGATCGCTGGACGATACGCTGGTTTATTTGACGGATGCGCTGTTGGAAAAGGGGTTTCCGATTACCCACGCCGTCGAACCGGCCAATGTTTCCGAAGAAGTCGTCCGCTGGCTTCGAGACAGGATGGAGGCGTATCCCCGTCAGCTCGAGCTGATCCAGCACGGGCTGGCCCACAAGCAGCACTGCAGCAGGCCGCCGGGGGAATTCGGCGTCGGGCGTCCCCGGCGCGAACAGGCTGAGGATATCCGCCGGGGGTGTGATCTCATGAATCGCCATTTCGGCGACGGATGGTTCCGGGCATTCAGTTTTCCGTTTGGCGGTTACAACGCCGATACGCTGCATGCGCTGGAGGATGCGGGGTACCGCGTGATCAGCACCGGGATTCGCTTTACCCGAAAGCGCCGGATCTATAACCGCCTGGGGCGGCTGTTGCGCAGAAAGCACCTGGCGGGGCGCAACGTGGTCTATTTCGGCGCCGATGTGCCGGGGTACCGGTTCCGCGAATACCCCGTAGTGCTCAATCATACGGCGCGGCAGATCGATGAAGACCATGGCGAACAGAAGAGCGCGACGCGTCTGTACGACGAATGGCGGCGTCTCCCCTCCGGCATGGACCGGGTCGGTATTCTGACCCACCACCGCTTCACAGTGTGTTCGGATATGGATGAACTCGTCGCCTTTCTCGAACGCCTGCGTGAATCCGGACGCCGGTTCCATACGCTGAAGGAACTGAGTCATGCGTAAATGGATCATCTGCTGCGGCCCCGACTGGTACCGGCCCTCGGTGTCCAGTACGGAACAGCTCATGCAGCAGTTTCTCGATGACGGTTGGCGCGTGCTGTGGATCAACCCGATCGCATTCCGTTCTCCTTTCGGCGGGTCGTCGTCCTCCTCCTCCGTATCCGCGTGGCGCAAGATTCGCAATAAGCTGCGCACACACCTCAACTTTCTCCGGCATCCGAGTGCCCGGCTCTGGGTCTGCGTGCCCCTGTACATCCCCGCGTTCTCGCGACGCGGCGCGCGGATCAACCGTATGCTGATTCGGGGTCAGTTCCGCCTGCTGCGGCTGCTGTTCGGCATCAGGGTGAAACGCGCCGTGTTGTGGTGCACGCCGGGCGTCACTGCGCTCCCGCTGCTCGATCGTCCCTTTCGTGCCCGCGTCTACGAGGCCCACGATCTGCTCAGTGCATTCCGGACGGAGTCGGAATCCTTGCGCGCGCGGCTCCGCGATGCCGAGAAACAGTTGTGCATGGCGGCGGACGCCCGGTTTGCAGCTTCAGAACACATCCGGCAGGGGCTGCTCGAACTCGCGGAGCAACGGAAGGTCCATTTACTGCCGCACGGAGTCAACATCGATCGTTTCTCGCCGGAAGGCCCGGTCGCGGAGGCGGTAGAGCAGATCCGCCGCTCCGGGCGGCCCGTGGCCGGCTACTTTGGATCGCTGTCCGACGCCAACGATAAGGACGCCTTCCTCGCGCTGGCCGAGGACGGTTTTTCGGTCGTTGTGATCGGGAAAATTCTGGGGGACTACTCCGCGCTGGAAGCACATCCGCATATTCATTTTCCGGGTCCGGTCGCCTATGAAAGGCTTCCTGCATATGCCCGCGGATTCGACGTAGGGTTGCTGAACTGGCGCGCCGGGGAATGGATCACCAACTGCTTCCCCCTGAAGACGCTCGAATACCTGGCGCTCGGGCTTCCCGTGGTGGCCTGTCCCATTCCGATCGTCGAGAAGCGGTACGGGGACTGGGTCTACACCGCGCGATCGCCGCAGGAATTCGTCACGCAGGCGCGGCGCGCAATCGGCGAAGACGATGAAAAGCGAAGAGCGGCTCGCCGGGCGGCGGTGAAGGACCAGACCTGGGCCGCGCGATACGAAACCGTGAAGGAAGTGATCGATGAGCTGGCGATACCGGATCATTGATCTTGTCCGCCGGACCCGTTCGCTGGAGGGCTACCGGCGGCTCTGCGCAGGGGACGGATTGGGCGACTGGCGGTTGCGGCAAAGACGCGCCCTGGGCGAGCTGCTGGTATCACTGCAGAGGCACAACCCCTTTTACGGATCGCTGCTCCGGGGCGTTAAAGAGGCGACGCTGCGTGAGGAGCCGGAAGAGGCGCTGTATTCTCTCCCGGTCATGGACAAGACACGCGTGAGTGAACACCGGGATGAGCTGTACGCGCCGCCTTCGGGTTATCCGCCGCCGGCGCGCCGGCGCACGGGCGGGAGCACGGGCAGCCCTTTTGAGTATTACGTCGATGCCGATACCACCTGCAGGGCCCGGGCGTATCTGCTCTTCTGCTGGCATCGCTGTGCGGGATATGAACCCGGAGATCCCTACATAACGGTGGCAGGGCGCTCGCTGCAGGGCGAGGGAAGTTTCAGGCAGTCCGTGTATCGGTTCCTGCAGCATAATACCCTGGTTCAGGCCCATCGGATTGGCGAGGGTGCGTTGCCGCCCTCCCGCGCGCTCCGGCGCGCCCGGTTTATCTTCGCCTATCCCGGCGCGTTATGTGCGTTGCTCGAACAGGAACCCGGCCTGTCGAAGCAGATGGCTTCGTTAGGGGCCGTGTTTACGACCTCGGAACAGCTTCTTCCCGCCATGCGTCGCCAAATCGAATCGATGCTGAAGGTGCCCGTCTATGACATGTACGGCGCGAACGACGGAGGCCTCGTCTCGTGTGAGTGCGGAGAACATGCCGGATATCATTACGATCCGCTCAACACGTGGGTGGAGTCGCAGCGCACGGCGGAAGGGGAGAGTGAACTGCTGCTGACCTCGCTCAACACCCGGAGTTTTCCGCTCGTCCGTTACCGTGTGGGCGATGTGGCGGAAGTGCGGGACATGGACGACTGCCCCTGCGGCTTGCCCTGGCCCGGCATCGTGAACCTCAAGGGGCGCACACGGGATCTGATTCGCCTTCCGGACGGAAGCCGCGTGCACGGTTCGCTGCTGAATGCCGTCCTCGCCGATTTCCCGGAAGTGACGCGCTACCGTATTGTTCAGGAAAAATCCGGAAAACTGTCGGTGTATGTACGCATGACCCCCGACACCGGAGCCCGGGCGAGCGAACGACTGCGGAATAGCATACGGGAGGCGTGCGCAGGCCTTGAAGTCGAGATGCTTTCTTTTAAAGAACCGGGCGGTAGCGACGATAAATTCAGGGTGATTGAGAGCCATGCCGTTTAGTCTCTGCAGCGTGGGCGATGTAATGCTGGGTGAAAACACGCACCACTACCGGCGCGGTATCCCGTCGCGCTATAATGGTCGCTTCGACAAACTGATTGCGCCCGGGGTTCTTGACATCATCAACACCTCCGATCTTCTGCTGCTCAATTTCGAATGCAGCCTGATGCCCGACGAGCAGTGGCGGGCCGCCTCGCCGGAGGACTCGTGTTACCGCGCACCGCTCTCGGCGCTTCAGTTTTTCGGCCCGATCGAGGTCCCGATCGTGGCCAATGTCGCGAACAATCACTTCGCGCAGCACGGTCCGGCCGCCGCGCAATGGACGATCGAACGTCTTCGGGAACGCGGCATCCTCGTCGCGGGCGTGGATGGCGAATCCGTCGTGTCGGAAATTTGCGGCGTGCCGGTGCGCATCTGGGGAGCCTCACTGGTCCACGATCGGGTTTCGAGCGGGCCGGGGAACCGGACTGCAGCCGGAGATCTTCTGGTGCAGGTCAAAAAGGCCCCGGTCGCGGCTCCGAATGAATACCGGATCGTGAGTGTCCACTGGGGGAAGGAATATCGTCACCTGCCGGACCGCGAACAGAAAGATCTTTCACGGCAGCTGCACCGGAGCGGTGTAGATTTTATAGCGGGACATCATCCCCACGTAGTACAGCCGGTATCGGCTGAAAACGGGCGCGTCACGGTGTTCAGTCACGGCAATTTTCTCTTCGATCAGAATTTCTCGCGAACCACGACCCGCGGACTCATGATTCGCGGCGGACCCGGGGCGGAGACGGCTGTCTTCGAGACACGACAGCGACGGCACCGGGTCGATGCCCTGGAGCCATTTTCGATCGATGCTCTCGGGCGTCAGTGTGCGGCTGCGGACGATCCGCTGGAGCCGAATCGGATGAGGGTGCGGATGAAGCTCGAACTGCTGCGCAGCGGATATTGCTTTCACCCGGCAGTCATGCGATTTTTTCTCGGCCGGTTGTGGAAAAAGGGGAGAGGTCGGGCGAGAGGTCCGGGACGGGATTCGGGGGGCGTGCGATGACGGAAAAACGCGAAGAGACCAACTGGGACCATCATTACGGGAACGCCGCGCGGAGACTCGGCATACGACTGGGGCTCAAGGGAAATGTAGTCCTAAACGGTGTGATCGCGCACTACATTCGCTCCACGGCCCGGAAGCGCGGGTCCTGCCTGGAGATCGGTGCGGGTTCGGGTCGTCTTTCCGGGGCGTTGAGCAGGGACTTCGACGAGAGCACCATCCTGGACCGTTCAGCAGAGGCGCTTAGCATGGCGCGCCGGATGGCCCCCGCAAGCCGGGAGATCAGAGCCGACATCTTCGACTTCGACCCGGAACAGCGCTGGGATGCGGTTGTCAGTGTCGGACTTGCGGAACACTTCAAGCGCGAGATTATGCTTCGGCTTGTGGATCGGCATCTCGAGCTTTGCGTGCCGGGCGGAGACGTGTACATCGTAGTTCCCTCCTACAGCGAATCGCGCGCCACGGAGGTCAGTGAGCCTCATATGGTCGAACAGTACGGCTATCAGGACCCTGAAGCGGAATACGTGATCGGTGCACACCTTGAGGAAAAAGGGTATGACGTGCAGGCTTTTTACATGGACACGCTCCCGCGAGGCGGCGCCGGGGCTAAACTGTTGCGCGGTGTAAACCTGCTGTGCTGGAAGCTGACGCGGCTCAATCTTGAAAGACTGCGCGACCGTTCGTGGGGTCACTACCGGATGTTTCATGTACGAAAGGATCCCGAAGCATGAAGATCTGGATCGATCTCGATCACACGCCGCACGTTCCGCTGTTCAGGCCGATCATCCGGGAACTGGAGCGGCGCGGGATCGAGACGCTGGTTACCGCGCGGGACTTCGCCCAGACCGTGGCGTTGCTCGAGATGTGGGACATCCCCCACGTGACGATCGGGCGGCATGGAGGACGTCATAAGATCGGCAAGATCGTCAATCTCTTCGAGCGCTCCGCTCAGCTCATGGTGCACGCGAAAGGGAAGGGGATTGATCTCTCCGTCAGCCACGGGTCGCGGACGATGGTTACGGCCTGTCGCATGATGGGCCTCCCCGCCGTGACCATGATGGATTACGAATATACCGAAGTCGGCATCTACAACCTGTTCTCCAGATATATGCTGATCCCTGAATACATCCCGGAGGAGCGGCTGGCTCCCAACGGATTCCGGATGGAGAAAGTGGTGCGGTACGGAGGATACAAGGAACAGCTCTATCTCCCGCAGTTCACGCCGGATCCCGCCTTCCGGGAGAAAAACGGCGTCCCCGAAAATAAAATACTGGTCACGATCCGCCCCTCCGCCATGTATGCGAATTACCACGACCCGCGCAGCGAAAAGATCCTGTTGCGCGTGATCGAGCATGCCCTGGATCACGAAGATGTCTGGCCGCTTATCGTCAGCCGGATCGAACGCGATCGCAGGTTTATTCATGACCGTTTCGGCGACGGCGTCCATTTTCTTGAAAAGCCGGTAGACGGGTTGCAGCTGATCTGGAATTCGGACGTATTCATCAGCGGCGGCGGAACCATGAATCGTGAAGCGGGACTGCTCGGGGTTCCTGTTTATTCGATCTTCACCGGTCGCAAGCCTTACCTGGATGAGCACCTGGCCGAGCGGGGGCGGCTGACGTTTGTGGACGAGCCCGGGAAAGTGGATCGGGTCGAAATCCGTAAACGCGAAATTCCTGCGCATTTCAGCTATGAAGGACCCGACGTGGCGGGTGAGGTGGTGGATGTGCTTGCCGGATTGGCCGCAGGAAAGCGTCCGGATTGATTTCCCCCTTTCCATGAAGGCACCTGTTTTTGTGATCGGTCCCCCGCGCTCGGGGACCTCGCTCCTCGGCCAGATTCTCGGTCTCGCGCAGGATACGCGCTATCTCGGCGAGACCGGGATCTTCTCCCATATCTACTTTGCTTCGGCGCCGTGGGCGCGCAGCTTCCGCGAAGCGGCCGCTGCCGGTTTGCTGACCGGCCCGGCTTCGTGGGCGACGGGGCGGGCGAGGCACCTGCGCGACCGCGTGCGCCGTCGGGATCGGCTGGAGGAGCTGGCGCGAAACGTGATGCGCTTCTGCCGGGTTCCGGATGAGTACGATCTCATGCCGAAAAATCCCCTGCCTGACGCCGCAGGCGTGAGGTTGCGGGAAGGCGACGCGAAACGCATCAGCACCTGGGTTGCGGCCTGGCGCGAAGCGCTGGCCGAATCCCCCGGAGCGTTTGCGCGCGCGGTGTTCGCTTCCGCGCTCGAATGTACGGGCGACGAGCGCGTGGTGGAGAAAACACCCGCTCATGTCTGGTCGCTTCCGTTCATCAAGCACCATATTAATGAGACGCGCGTCGTTCTGATCCGACGCCGCGACACCCGCGCCGTATTGAGTTCGTACTACCTTCTGTGCAGCAGAAAGCGCAGCCCGGTGATACGGTTCGCGAAGAGGTATCGGACCATGATGGATCGCTGCAACGAATTCGCGGCTCTGCACCCGGAGGCGGTCAAGGTCATCTATGAAGATCTGCTGGCCGATCCTCCCGGTGAATCCGGACGGCTTTTCAGCGAACTGGGGATGCGGCCGGGTCCCGTATTTACGGGCAGGCTTAGCGAGATTCGACCCACCGCGTCAAAATATGATCAGCTGTCTTCCCGGGAAAAGGGCTGGATCGATACCCTGAGCGCGACCCTCAAATGATACGGTAGGCCCCTTTTTCTTGTCCTTCGCGGATTTGAACGGAAAACTGGAAGTACTATTTGAAATGCATATGAGTACGGGAGAGTCGAAATGAAAACAGCTTTAGTCTGCGGCGCCGGCGGGTTTATCGGCGGCCATATGGTGAAGCGCCTCAAGGATGAGGGTTATTGGGTCCGCGGCGTGGACATCAAACAGCATGAGTTCTGCGACCTGCCCGCCGACGATTTCGTGCAGGGCGATCTGCGCGATCCGGAGGTCGTGGCGCGGGTTATCGACGAGGGGATGGACGAGATCTACCAGTTTGCGGCGGATATGGGCGGCGCAGGCTTCGTCTTCTCGGGCGAGAACGACGCCACAATCATGCACAACTCCGCACTTTGCAATCTGAACGTGGTCCACGAGGCCGTCCGTAAGAAGGTCGGGAAGATCTTTTACTCCTCTTCCGCATGCGTGTATCCGGAGGATATCCAGATGGAGACGTCCAACCCCGGATTGAAGGAGTCGGATGTCTATCCCGCGAGGCCGGACTCCGAGTACGGCTGGGAAAAGCTGTTCTCCGAGCGCATGTATGCGGCCTATCACCGCAATTTCGGCCTGGAGATCCACATCGCCCGCTTTCACAACATCTTCGGACCCGAGGGAACGTGGACGGGCGGGCGCGAAAAGGCCCCCGCCGCGATGTGCCGCAAGGTCGCTGAAGCAGAAGAGGGTGGCGAAGTCGAAATCTGGGGCGACGGTGAACAGACCCGTTCGTTCCTCTATATCGATGAATGCATAGAAGGGGTACGCAGGCTCATGGAATCGGATGTCATGGGGCCGCTCAATATCGGCTCGGATGAAATGATCTCGATCAACGACCTCGCGCTCATGGCGGCGGAGATTGCCGGCAAGTCGATCAGACTCAAACACGTCCCCGGTCCGCTCGGTGTCCGCGGCCGCAATTCGGAAAACACGCGCATCGAACAGAAACTCGGCTGGCGCCCGGTGCAGCCCTTGCGAAAGGGCATGGAAAAGACGTACCGGTGGGTCGGGGAACAGGTGAGGGAGAGTTGAAGCGGATGCGCCGGTTTCGCGAGCCGGTAGGGCGTGATATCCGAGCGCGCCGCCGGAGATAGGGCGTGATCGGTCCGCCTTCAGCACTTTGCGCTTTCGGCGGACAGGCTTTCTGCTGCCCGGCAGAACCACCGCAGAAGGAAAAGAAGGCGGGAAGAAGGATCGTTTGTTTTTGGGTATTTCGTGCGGTTCGTGGTTGCTTCCGATCAGCGGCCTGAGCTTCCATAGCCGCGTGTGAGCGGTTTTTCAGCAGAAATGATGCATAATCAACCGAAGGAAAAGTGATGAGAAAAAAGATTCTGGTCACCGGCGGGCTCGGTTTTATCGGCTCGTATTTTGTAGAGGCGGCGCTGCAGGCCGGCTATTACGTGATCAATCTCGATAAGCGGACCTATGCGGCGCGTGATGATCTCGACTTCGACTCGCGCGATCATTACGAGTTCATCGAGGACGACATCAGCGAAATCAAGCACCTGCCGGTGAACATTGACTACATCATCAATTTCGCTGCGGAATCGCATGTCGACAACTCGATCATGGCGAACGAAGACTTTTTTCACAGCAATGTACGCGGGGTCTACAATCTGCTCGAGCTGGTCCGGTCCAAGGACGAGACCGACCGACCGAAGTTGATCCACGTCTCGACCGATGAGGTCTACGGCACCATTTTTGACGGATGCTTCTCCGAAGTCGACCCGCTGAATCCGTCCAATCCCTACTCCGCGACGAAGGCCGCCGCGGAACAGCTTATCCTCGGCTGGCGCAATACCTACGGGCTGCCGATCATGGTCTGCCGCACCTGCAACAACTACGGGTTCGGGCAGTACCCCGAGAAACTCCTGGCGAAGACGATCGAGTTCCTGCTCAGCGGGAAACCGATGACGATCCACGGCGACGGCAGTTACCGGCGCGAATGGCTCTACGCGGGCGATCACGCGAGGGCGATCCTGCTGCTCATGGAGAAGGGCGAGCTGGGTGAGGTCTACAACATTTCCTCGAACGAAGAACACTCCGTACTGGAAGCCGTACAGATCGTTCTCGATGAGATGGGCCACGACAAGGATTCGCTGGTCTATGTCGAAAACCGCGTCGGCCAGGACCGGCGCTATTCGGTGGACTGCAGCAAGATCCGCGCGCTGGGTTGGGAGCCGACCACCACCCTGCGCGAATATATGCCCGAGTATGTGAAGCTGTATAAGAAGTACCTCAAGGCCAAGGGGGAATGCTAGTGACGCGGCCGCTCTACCGCGTCCTCACGTTCCCGCGTCGTCGCAGTCGCGGCGGCGCATCGCTGGTTCAGTTCCAGCCGGGGGCGGGGCCGGATAACGCGCTCCCGTTCCGGATCGGCAAGGTGCTCTGGACCTCGGGCATGGATGCAAGCGACCACCGGGGCGGCCATGCTCATTTTGAGACCGAGGAAATCCTGGTCTGCCTTCGCGGCGGCTGTACCGTGATCCTCGATGACGGGAAAGGCGCGGAAGATAAGGTCCGGCTGGTCGGGGATCGCTCCACGGATTCGGGATCTGCCGAGGAAAGGGCCTCGCGCGTCGTCGCGAATGACGGGGAATCTATCCATGCCCTGCTGCTCTTCCCGCACATCTGGCGCACGCTGACAGAGTTCGCGCCCGATTCCCAGTTTCTGATTGTCGCGAACATGGAGTACGATGAGGCGGATTATATACGTGAACGCGACGAATTCGATCGTCAGGCCCGTGCGTGGGATCACCTCAGGGGATCCTCGTCGAAGGGAGCCGGCCATGCGTGACGTATATGTCCATCCTCATGCCTTATGTGAATCGGAACACATCGGAGAGGGAAGCTGCATCTGGGCGTTTGCCCACGTCATGGAAGGCGCGACCATAGGGCCCCGTTGCAATATCGGCGACCACGCATTCATCGAATCGGGAGCGAAGATCGGCGATGGCGTTACGATCAAGAACGGGGTCATGGTCTGGAAGGGTGTGGAGGTGGCCGATTCCGTCTTTATCGGGCCGGGGGTGGTATTTACCAACGATCTGTTTCCGCGGAGTCAGAGGATGCCTTCGCAGGAAGGATCCCGCCGCGATGAAGCGGACTGGCTTGTAAGGACCCGTGTGGAGGAAGGGGTTAGTATCGGCGCCAACGCTACGATCCTCCCCGGCATCGTCCTCGGCAGTTACTGCATGATCGGCGCCGGGAGTGTCGTCACAAAAGATATCGAACCCCATCGCCTGGTTACCGGGAATCCGGCATCTCCCGCGGGATACGTGGACTACGACGGCACGCGGTTAACGGAGGAAGACGGGCAGATCGTGAATCCGCAGAGCGGGATGCGATATCGGATCGAAAACGGCCGTTTGTGCCGGGTCTCCAGCTGAAGAGTACGCCACCGAAGGATTCAGCCCCGCCGGCTTCGGGGAGTCAGCCGTCCGCCTGCCCCGTGAGAATCACGAAAACGGTTCCGAAGATGATGTAGAGATCCATCAGCGGGTTCATGTTCCTCGAGTAGTAGAGGTCGTACAGGCAGGTCTGGTTGAATGAGGTATCGCGCTCGCGGCTGGCGTAGAGCTTCCACAATCCCGTGCACCCCGGTTTGATGTCGAAGCGACGTTTGTGCCACTCCTCATTTAAATTGAATTCATCCGGCGGGACGGGGCGCGGACCGACAAGGGACATGTCGCCCCTGATTACGTTGAAAAGCTGGGGGAGTTCGTCGATCGCCCACTTGCGGATGAAGCGTCCCACCGGGGTCACATAGGCCGTATTGACCACCTTGCTCTGCTGACCTTCGCCGTTCGCGATATACCGGGCGATATCATTCGCCCGCTGTTCGTCCTTATCCGCTCCCACGGCCATGGAGCGGAACTTGTAGAACTTGAAGGGCCTGCCGCCACTGCCGACGCGCTCGCGCACATAGAAGACCGGGCCGGGGGAGGTCACCTTGATCGCGATGGCCGTGCCGATCATGACCGGGGAAAGGATCAGCAGGCCGAGCGACGAGGCGACCACGTCAAACATACGCTTGTACCCGAAGTAAAGCGGATTGTCCGGGATGCTGCGTAAGCGCACGAACGGGATGTCGAAGAGCAGGTCGGCATTCAGTTTCTCATGCCAGACCGCCGATTTCGCCGAGTGGACATCCACCCAGCCGAACAGCCCCACGCATTCCTCGATCAGATCCATGAGCTGCTGATGCGTAAGGCCGGGTTCCGCGATTACTGCCCCCTCGATCTTGTGCAGATCGATCAGTTCGCGCAAATCAGCCACATCGCCCAGGCGGGGGATGTCCTTTAACGCCCGCTCCTCTTCCCCGCGTCCCGTAAGCTGGCCGAGGACCTCAATGGTCGAATACCGCCCCGCGTTCCATTTCCGGACGAAATCCTTTGCGAGCGGGCCGTCGCCGATGACCACGACCCGCCGCTGCAGCCCGGCTTTCGAGGCGTAGCGCAAAATGAGCGGAAACAGGATCAGCCGGTGCGCACTGAGCGCCAGCAGCAGCAGCACACCCCAGTTGAAGGTTACCAGACGGGACTCCAGAAAGATTGCGCTCTTAAATATGGATTTGAAGAGCACGTAGATGAGGATAAACACCACGGTGCTTTCGATGATCCCGAGCTGATGCCATCGCAGCGAGATCCACGTCTTGCGCTTGTAAAGGTTGAACGCACTGAAGAGGCCCAGCCCGAAGAAGGCGTAGAAGAAGACAAACGCCGCCTCGGGGACGATCTCGCCGTGAGCGAGATCGATGATGTTCATGCCGAAGGCGTAATGCCGGAACCGCAGGGCGACCCCAAAGGTGCCGACGATCAGGAGATAATCTATGAGCAGCAGATAACTCGCACTCCGGCCGTAACGTTTGAGCAGTTTTCTCATCTACGCGGTTTTCCCCTTGCCCCCGAAAACAGACCGGTGACCATAAGGGCGGATTTTTTAAAGTATATTAGCTCGCTGTGCAATGTTTGATTAAGGGTCGGGCCCTGAGGTCTGCCTTCTTCCTCCGCCCTGTGCGTCTTGGTAGGGCGGTTTCTCCGAAACCGCCGCAATCCGGACGGCTGCGGAGAGCCGTCCCTACCTTTCGCGCCTTGCGTCAATCTTTGGGAAATTTCTTCAGCCGGCACAACTGCAGCAAGGCCTCGACCGCGAAACGCGGGTTGTCGCGCAGATAGCGCGACCACAGCCGCGGATCGGTCAGTGCGCGGTGCAGCCACTGGAATCCGCTGTGTTTGATCCACTCCGGCGCGTCTTTTTTGACCCCGGCATGGACATCGAACGCGTACCCGACCGGGCAGATGATTCTCGCCGGGATGCGGCCCCGGTACTTCCCCATGAAGTAGAGCTGGCGCGGAGTGCTGATCCCCACCCAGAAGATATCCGTTCCGGCCTCGCGCACCCGCGCGAAAAGCCCCTCTTCTTCCTCTTCCGTCAGTTCGCGGAACGGAGGACAATACGTCCCGGCGATCTCGATGCCGGGATATCTCCGGCGCATCTCGTCGGCGAGCTGATCGGCCACGCCCGGCGCCGCGCCGTAGAAGAAGTGCCGCCATCCGCGTCCCGCGGAATACGCACAGACCTCATTCAAGAGGTCCGGCCCGTAGACCCGCCGGATGTTCCGGTAGCCGTGAAGCTTCCCCAGCCATACCAGCGGCATCCCGTCCGGCGTATTCAGGATCGAGGCGTTCAGAATTCGCCTCATCTCCGGGTTGCGCCGCGCCTCCATAATCCCCGCCACCCCCAGCGCACAGGCATAATCATGCCCCCCGCCGCGCTCGATCGCCTCCTCAAAGACTCTCAGCGCATCGCTCATATCGATCGCGTCCACGCCCACGCCCAGGACATCAAAACGCGGCGGCCGGCTCTGTTGTGTAGGCTTCATAAGCATTCAAGGGGGGGTCAGTACGCGCCGCGTTTCATCATCACCGCGGATACGGTGCGCGCGAGAACCACGAGATCCAGCCAGACCGACCAGTTGCGCACATAAAAAGTGTCGAGTTTCTCCATTTCCTCCAGGGCGGCCTCACTGCGCCCGGAGACCTGCCACAGCCCCGTGATTCCGGGCCGCACCCGGTAACGCGGGGCCAGCACCTCTTCCGAGAGCGAGGCGTGATGGTACTCGGGGAGCGGACGGGGGCCGACCAGGGCCATCTGCCCGGCCAGCACGTTCAAAAACTGCGGAAGCTCGTCCAGCGACCAGCGCCGGAGATAACGGCCCAGCGGCGTGATGCGCGGGTCTTCGCGCAGCTTGAAGTGTTCGTTCCATTCCTCGCGCAGGGCCGGATTCTCCTGCAGGGCCTGTTCGAGCCGCGCCTCGGCGTCGGACACCATCGTCTGCAGCTTGATCGCGCGGAACGGGCGGTTGAACCGCCCGCGGCGCAGTTGCAGATAGAACGGTTTGTGACGGTCCACCGCCAGCACGAGCAGCGCCGTCAGCACCGTCAGCGGAAGCCACAGCGGCAGCGTAATCAGTACGAACCCGTATTCGAATCCCAGCTTGATGGCGCGGGAACTGGATCGGAGCAGGTTGCTGGTGACTTCCAGCCCGATCAGGCCGCCGAAATTGCGCGGGACCACCCAGGAAAAGGCGTTCTCGTGGATCGCCGGCAGCAGGATGACCCGCCGGTAGCGGCTCAGCGTCTCGTCGACGAACGCCGTCAGCCGCCGTTCGGGGAAATGGGCCAGCGAGGCGATCGCCGTCCCGGCGGTCGCGGTCGATTCGTCCGTGCCGCCGAGCACCGGGATTCCCTTCAAACGCGAACCCCAGGCCAGATCGTCGGAAAAAATCGCCGTCGGCCGGTATCCGAGTTCCGGTTCCCGCTGCAGCGCGTCGATGATGCGCGGCACCGTATCGGCATTCCCGTACACGGCAGTCGCCGTGCCCCACCACCCCGGAATCGTCAGCAGCTTACGCATGCCGCAGCGAAGAAGAGGTATCAGCGCGGCGCTGGAGAGGTAGGAGGCGATGTAGACCACGCGGCTGGGCAGCACGTGTTCGCGGCTGAAGAAATAGGCGACACCGGCGAGCGCGAATACCGCCAGCAGCAGCAGTTCAATCCTCCGCAGCTCTTCGACCGGACCCAGCCCCCAGCCGGGTACGAGGCCGATAAGGATCGCCGCCGCCCACCAGGTGGGAATGATCATAAGGGAATAGCGTACCGAGATCGGCACCCCCTGCATGCAGAACAGGATGAGATTGCCGAGCAGGAGACCGATCAGAAGCACCAGCCCGTCGGAGAACATCAGGGAGAGGGCGTTTGTTGCGAGCCGTGCCCCTGAGGGCGCCCCGTCCGCCTGTGACCGATCCTCTCCGCGACACGCGTTCATGCGCCCTCCGTGGTTTCGCCGGAGGATTTTCCGCGCACCGCAGCGGCCACTTCGCTCACCTGTTCACGGGTCATCGTCGGGAACATCGGCAGCGAGAGCACCTCGTCCGCGGCCCGCTCCGCCTCCGGGAAGGCGCCTCTCTCATGCCCCAGGAACGCGAACGCCTTCTGCAGGTGGACGGGTACGGGGTAGTGAATGAGGCAGCCTATTCGGCACTCGCCGAGCCTGCGCATCAGTAAATCCCGTCTTTCACTGCGCAGCACATACAGATGGTAGACATGCCCTGCCGGTTTTTGTTCACGCGGCAGGATGAGGCCCTCCGCACCGGCCAGTTCTTCGGCATACCCCCGCGCCGCGTTCCGCCGCCCCTCATTCCAGGCGTCCAGTCGCGCGAGCTTCACGTTCAGCACCGCCGCCTGAAGGGTGTCGAGCCGGCTGTTTTCACCCAATTCCTCATGGTAGTACTTACGGCTCGATCCGTAATTTCGCAGCGTCTTCACCCGCTCGGCCAACGCGGCGTCGTCGGTCGTTACCATCCCGCCGTCGCCGAAGGCCCCGAGGTTCTTGCCCGGGTAGAAACTGAACGCCGCCGCGTCGCCGAGACCTCCCGCCCGCCTCCCGCCATAGGATGCGCCGTGCGCCTGCGCCGCGTCTTCGATCACCTTCAGCCCATGATGGCGTGCGAACGCGACGACCGGGTCCATGTCCGCCGTTTGACCGTAGAGATGCACGGGGATCACCGCCCGCGTACGCGAGGTTACCGCCGATGCCAGGGCCTCGGGATTGATCGTGAAGAAGTCCGGTTCGATGTCAACGAGTACAGGACGCGCACCCACCGCAGATACCGCCAGCGCCGTGGCGACGAAGGTGTGAGCCGGGACGAGCACTTCATCGCCGGGTCCGATCTCGTACGCCCGCAGAATGAGTTTCAGCGCGTCCAGCCCGGAGGCGACTCCGACCGCGTGTCGCGCGCCGCAGTAGTCGGCGAAGGCGGTCTCGAACCGTTCCAGTTCTTCGCCGAGGATAAAATCAGACGAGGCGCACACCGCTTCGATCCGACGCATCGCCTCCGGCATTACCTCGTCTGTCATGGCCCGGAGATCAAGAAACGGAACGCCCATACGAAGCTCCACGCGTGTTCATGTCGTTAAACGGTTTCGGACGCATTTTCGCTCTATCCTTCGGAAACAACCTATAAAGTTACGCCATAGGAGTCGATTCCGAAAAAACGCTTCGGGGTCGAAATCGGCATTCACCACAGAGATAGAGAATGCGATTCGTACTCGGAGCGGTGGGCAGGGCGCGATCTCCGAGCGCGCCGCAAATGGAAAACCGTGGGGAAAGATTGGGATTAACCATGAAGGGCATGAAGAGCAGAAGAGGGGAGGGAGAACAGAGCCACAAGGGGAACACAGAAGAAGGGAGAGAAAGAGCAATAGCCACAAAAGGGCACAAGGGGGACACAGAAGAGGGAGAGAAGGAAAAAAGGCAGGTGCGATGCCATATTCGGTCTGAATATGGCAATTCCGATGCCATAATTAGTTGCTAACTTGATCTACGGCGAATCCACGTCCGGTGCGATCGAGGTGAAGAACAGCCGACGTGTAGATCGCAGGGACCTCCGGGGCTTGAAGAGCTTTCGTGAAGATTACCCGGGGTGCGACACGATGTTGCTCTATCGGGGCAGCGAGCGCCTGCGCATCGACGATATCCTCTGCCTGCCCTGCAGTGATTTTCTCTCCGGACTTGAGCCCGATCGCGCCGTGTGCCCGTGATGCGGGATGAAAAAAACCGGGGGGAAAAATATGGGATCAACCATGAAGGCCATGAAGGCCATGAAGAGCATGAAGGGGTGAACATAATTCGTACTCGTACAAACGTTCGTAGTAGCGCCGCAAGCCTGCCCCCGGCAGGCCAGGCGCGTGAAGGTAACGGCCCTGGCCCTGCTTCGCAGGCCTGCGGGCCTACTACGAACGTAAGAGGGAACGCACCATTTCTTTGCCTGTGCTCTTCTCATTTATCTTTTGGGATCGCGCCTTCGGCGCTCCGAGTACGCGTACGAGTACGATATTCGCCCGGGTATCCCAATGTTGATCTCAGGAGATGGAAATCGAGGGGAAAGAGTGGGATTAACAAACCTTCTCCCGTCCCCTCCGGAGGTTACCGATAGATGTCTTTCCGGTGGCCGGCTTTTACCACGCAGACCACGAGCTTTCCGTCGTCGATCTCGTAAAGGATCCGATAGGCCCCGCAGCGCAGGCGGTATTTTTCATCGCCCGAAAGCTTCCGGGCCTGCGGGGGACGCGGATTCCCGCCCAGGGCGCGGATGGCTTCGACGATCCGCGTTGCATCCGCGGCAGGGATGCGCTTCAGATCTTTCGCGACGGACTTGCGGACAAAGATGTCATATTCTGCCATGACGCTTCAGATCCCTGACGAAATCTTCGAAACGGATGGCGGGTTCGTTCTTTCGCTCATCAAAGGCCGCAAGATCCGTGGCGTCTTCCGCGAGTTCCTCGCGCACGGCGTCGTTCACGAGTTTCGAGACCGAACAAGAGGTCTCGGCGGATTTCAGCCGCAGGGCCTTGTGCAGATCGCTGTCCAGATAAATGGTCGCTCGCCTGGCGGATGCAGTCATTGTTCACCTCCAATGGCAAAGTTAACGCTATGACGCTATAACGTCAAGACGCTGCGGCTTCGTGGTTCAGCTTCCGTGTGTATGGGATGTGGAAAGTGGGTTGTGGGAAGTAAGATTTAATCGGCAAAGACGGGTTCAGGGGTTTAGTTCCGTCTTGAATTCCGACATCGGCGCCATACCATGACGTTTATGGATCGTGTGTCTGACAGGGTTGTTCAGGAGATCACCTCCCGGCTTGTTTCCGCCGGGGTTGAAAAGGTCGTTTTGTTCGGAAGTCGGGCTCGAGGTGCCTCAGGTGAAGACAGTGATATTGATATTCTGGTAGTGACGACGGATGATTTTATCCCGCGCAACTATGATCAGAAGAGCGAGGTCTATTTAAGGGTAGCCAACAGAATAAAAGATATTCGGCGTAAATATCCTGTAGATATAATTGTTCACACGCGACCTATGCATAAAAGGTTTTTATCTATGAATAGCGTTTTCTGCGGGGATATACTTAGAGAGGGCAGGGTTCTTTATGAAAAAGACCACGCAGGCCTGGCTCGATGCCGCTCTGGATGATCTCAAGGTCATGCAGCAACTGGAGGGGCGGGCGGACCTAACCCATATGCTTGCTTTCCACGCTCAGCAATGTGTGGAGAAATCGTACAAGGCGTTGATGGAAGAGCGGGCTATATCTTTCAAAAAGACACACAGCATTGAACAGTTAACGGGCCTTATATTAGATAATAAATTGATGGATGTAGATGAAGAATCTGTTGTGCCCGCTTTGCTGGATCAGCTTTATATAGACGCACGTTATCCCGGTGACTTGGGGCTTCTGCCCGAGGGCAAGCCTTCAACGCACAAGGCGGAAGAGTTCAGAGCTTATGCCAGGTCCGTTTATGACGCAGTGAATAGATGCCTGGGTGCTTAATGGGTGCATGACCTTTCGCGCGGCTGTTTCTGCTGCCGGCGTTCGCCGTCGGCGTGTTTTTCGCTTCCAGTATGGTGTTTCGGGGCTGGTGCGCTGCGCGGACGACCGCGCGAAAGGCGCTCAAGAATTATCGCCACACCGATCCCCCCCCCCTTCTTCTGTGGTCCGCTTGTGCCTTTTTGTGGCCCCTGTGTCGTCAAGACGCTGCAGCCTGGCGATAGATCGCGCGGGTGCGCTCCGCGGCCTGCGCCCACGAAAACCGCTTCACGTTTTCGAGACCCGTTTCCCTGATCCGGCGGTAGTGCGCAGGATCCGTCATCAGCCGCTCCATCTCCGCCGCCGCAACGGCGGGATCGTTGTGATCCACGTAGACCGCCGCCGCTCCCCCTACCTCCCGCAGCACCGGGAGGCCGCTGCAGATCATCGGAAGCCCCAGCGACTGGGCCTCCAGTACGGGCAGACCGAACCCCTCACAGGCGGAAAACAGGAGCGCGGCATCGGATTCCGCGTAGATCTCACGTATCCCGGCATCGGCCTGGTATCCGAGGATCTCGATATCCTCCCGCGCGCGACTCGATTCGATACGCCGGCGCAACTGATCGTAGTAATCGCGGTCGTTTTCGAATCCCCGGAACAGCAGGCGCGGTTTGTCCGGCCCGGTGATGCTCTGATGCAGGTGTTCAAACGCGCGGAGAACCTTGTCCTGCCCCTTGTAGGGCATGAACTTGGCGACGCAGATGAACGTGAAGGGAGCGCCTTCCCGCGGACGGGGCAGGGGATCGGGGGCCGGCGCGCCGTGCGGCACGGTCCGGATGCGGTCGGCGGCCTTCGGGAAGAGGGTCCGGGCTTCTTCAGCCACCGCTTCGGAAACCGTGATGATCCGCGCGCCGGTCGCGAAACACCGCCGCTCCATGAGATCGAAGTACGCCCTGTTCAGCCGTTCCCGGAGGTGCGTCAGCGGAGGCGGCATTTCACGGAACAGGAAACGGTAGAAGAAATCGTGCACCGTCGTGACGCCCGCCGCCGGAGACCGCCAGGGCACTTCCGTCGCGAGCTTGTGCAGCACGTCGATCCGCTCATTGCGGCAGATGCGCGGGAGCCGGCGGTGCACCCAGTCGAGCCGCGGCAGGATGCCGGGCGGGAATTCGGGGACTTCAAGGATGTCGGTGCGGCCGGGGTCGGGAAGCAGCGGGCGCTGCTCCGGTCGCACAAGACAGAGGATCTCCATGTCCCCGGCGTCCGGAAGCGTGTCCAGCGCCTGCAGCAGCTCGCACGCATACGTCCAGATCCCGCTCCCCGTCCCGCCTTTACCCGGACGCATCGGGGCCAGATCGATCGCTACGCGCAGGTTGTCGCCCTTCATGTCGACACCCCCTCACGTCCCCGTTCAGGCCAGCGCCACGTTCCCGTGCGCGCCGTAATGCGTCGGCGTTCGTCCTCATCGTCGAGATAGATGGAATAGGTCAGGGGGAAGCGCTGCCGATAGCCGCCGCGCACGAACTTTTCGGTCCATTTCAGCGCGCGGATCGGTCCCGCGCACAGGCGAAGCGGCCGCGGATTATCGCGCTGCAGTGCGGCCAGCTCATCCCATGCCCTCGGGCTCAGCGACAGATTGTGTTCCCGCAGGAAAAACGCGGCGCGGTAGCCCGGGAGGTGGCGCGCCCGAAACCCGTGCTCAAGCGCCCGGAGCATGAATTTGTGGTCCGCCGTGCAGCGCATCCGGGGATCAAACTTCACCGCCTCAAAGACCCGCCGCCGGAAGAACAGCGCGCACGAGAGCGTGTAAAGATGTCCCGTGCGGAGGTAGAGACGACGCGGAGGCAGCGTCTTCCGCCATGCGAGCAATTCGCCGCCATCCTCCACAACGAGGTAATCGCCCGCGACAAGGTCGATGCCGGGATGTCGTTCAAAGAAGTCGTGCACGCCCCGCAGCGCTCCGGGAAGATACTGCTCGTCGCAGTTGAGCCACGCGAAGATCTCCCCCGTCGCGCGGCTGAACCCCCGGTTCAGCGCCTCGTACATCCCGCCGTCCGGTTCGGACACACCGAGCAGTCCGTGCTGAGACTTGAGCCATTCGGCAGTGCCGTCGGTCGATCCGCCGTCCTGCACGAGGTGCTCGAGTTCCACGCCTTCCTGATCCGCCACCGACACTCGGCATCGGCGCAGGTCTTCCAGCATGTTCATGCTCGGGGTGACGATCGAGAATTTCATCACATCCCTGTGTAGCGTCCCGGGGCGGAAAATTCGAGGGATTCCCGAACCCGGTAGATCTTTCCGAAGGGGTGCGAGGCGACCGGTTCGACCGCAGGGCGGAGCCTCTCCGCAAAACGCTTCAGCTTTGTGCTGCGACCGGGGAAGCGGATTCCCATCGATTCAGGAGGAGCGAACACATCCCCGTAAACATACGTATACCCTCCGGGCGGGGGAGCGGGATCGAAGGCGTCCTCCGCGAGGCGTTGCAGCGAGACGACGCGGGCCGGCGCGTGGTAGCGCAGGTAGAAGAAGAACACGGGATTGTCGGCCGTGAGGACCTTATCCTGCGAATCCGTGTTTTCCACGACCCACTCCGCCTTGCGTGCGTGGTAGTCCCCTTCGCCGCCGGCGATCCATGCCATCCCGCCGGTCCAGTTGTGCAGGGCGAGCAGAGCGATCAGGGCCGTTCTCGTCCCCCGGCGGCGCGGCGTGGCGGCGGGAAGCACCAGCCCGGCGGTCATCCACAGCGGCGGCAGGACGGCCGTCCAGAGTTCGGGGTTGCCCGGTTCGAAGACGCAGACCGCGCCGGAGGCGCCGGTGAGCCACAGGATGACCGCGCCCGCGGCGGCACGGCGGGGCGCGGACCACGGGGCGCCCGCCCCGCCCCGTTTGGAGCGCACCTCGGTGAGCAGGGCGAGTGTTGCCGCGACCGCGAGCGCGACCAGCGTACCCGCGGCGGCGAACCGCAGCCCCGCCGGTCCTGCGCGGCCCATGAAGATCTCCTCGCTCAGCGCGCGGTAGGGAAACATCCGTTCGATGGCCGAAGCCGCCCCGGGGAAGGCGAAGACGAAATTGCCCGCGACCAGGCTCTGGCCCGCGCCGACGATCCCCTTGAGCAGCGACGCCACCCGGAGGCCGCCTTCGGGCTGCCAGCTTCCGGCCGTGAAGAAGAGTCGGCCGGTCGCGGCCGTGGTTCCGTATACGGCGGCGATGCCCGCAGCCGACCCGAGCAGATGGATGAGCGCGCGGCGTGGTCGGCGCCGGAGCAGGTGGTATACGGGGAGGCAGACGAGTACCGCCCAGCCCTGCAGCACGTGAAGCGAGACCGCCAGGATCGAGAAGCCGACGGCGGCCGCCTGGAGGCGCGCCCCGCGTTCATCACGAACGGCGCAGCCGAACGCCGCCAGCGCGGCGAGCGAGGCCGGGACATACACCTCCGCCTCGCAGGCATACCGCCAGAATCCGTACGAGAACGTCAGCCCCGCCGCGGCGAACAGCGCCACGCCCGTGTCCCGCAGGCGGCGTACGACCAGAAACAGCGCCGCAACCGCCGCCGCGCCGCTCAGCAGGCTCACCGCCGCCATGACCGGATACGCATGCAGTTCTGTGGAGAAAGGCCGGATGAATCCCCGGAGCGCGCGCATGAGGGGGAGATAGAGGAGGTGAAACGAGTGAAACAGGGCCTCCCCGCCCCGTTCCACGTTCCACGCGTAGTCGTACGCGTCCTCCGCCTCCGTGTGGTTCTCGGGGAAGGTCAGCAGAAACAGCAGGAGCGTCGCGGCAAAAAGGATCCGCGCCTGAATAGAACCCCTCCGCCACCAGGGGCCTGATGCGTCTTCCGGCTTCATGAAGACGTGGTGTACCGCGATGCCGGGGCAAATTCGAGGGATATTTGATTCCGAACGGAACCTGAGAGACATGCGAACACCCCGGAAACGCATGCCCCGCGGCCCGGTGCCGGCCGCGCTTCCTTTTCTTTCTTCAGGCCTTCGCGTCATCCATAATGCCGGACCATGAACCCCATCAGAAACATCCTCTTCGATCTCGGAGGCGTGCTGATCGATATCCACCGGATGCGCGGGCTCCGGCGCCTGACCGCGCTGGGACTTCACGGCATGGTGGGCCTGGCGGGCGAGTTCGAGCGCGGGGTCATCGATGAGGCGCAGTTTCGCGATCGTGTACGGGAGGCGGCGGGGCGGGACCTCGGCGACCGGCAGATCGACACGGCCTGGAACGAGATCATCGGCGCGGTCCCGCCGGGGCACATCGCCATGCTCGACGAGTTGAAGGAGCGCGGATTCCGGCTCTTCCTGCTCAGCAATACGAATGCCATCCACTACCGCGAATGCGAGCGTACATTCCGGGCTGTGTCCGGCGGCGTCCCGATGAGCGGGTTCTTCGAACACATCTTCCTCTCGTATGAACTGGGAATGACCAAGCCCGATCCGGCGATCTTCCGCCACGTGGCCCGACGGGCCGCCATCGATCCCGGAGTAAGCCTGTTCATCGACGATGACGTGCGGAATACGATTGCGGCCGCGAAAGAGGGATTCCGGGTGCATCGCCACGATCCCGCGCAGGGCGCGCTCACGGTCGCGAACGTGTTGGGGGTGACGGAATAAAGCCACAAAGAGGCACAAGGGGACACAGAAGAGAGTGAGCGGGAAATCCAATCTGCTGACTTCCGAGGAGGTCAGAAAAGTTGTCGTAAGTCCTTGAGCGGCAAGGAGGGTGTTGCGGATTCGGGGGTCCCGATTCGGAAGTCAGGAGGAAGCGGTTCGATTACGTGTATCCGGGTAAGTGTTGCGGTGAAGAATGCGGTTAAGGGTTCGTGGAAGGGCGCAGTCCACACTTCAGCGGACCCTTCGTCGCCCACTTAACCGCCACCTTTACTCGGATACGCTTAATCGATCCGTCGTACTTCTGACACGGTCTTTTCAAATATGGTTCTTTGTAGATTTTTGTGGAACTACTGAAATCGTAGCGGCTGGATTAGAAATCCGCTCGCGTCACAACGTACGCGTACGAGTACGAATTATGTTCACCCCTTCATGCTCTTCTTGTCCTTCATGGTTAGTCCCATTCTCTCCCCCACGGTTCGGAATCAGCACCACAAAAGTATTGCAAATTTAACGCGACGCATTAATATTGCTCCATGTATTTAGCTCGTCATACGGAATCCTCTTTGCTGGAGGCGACCTCGCAGTTTCCGGCTGTGGCCCTTTCGGGCGTCCGTCAGGCGGGTAAATCCACGCTGCTGAAGCATCTTTTTCAGGCATCTTACGATTACGTGACGCTTGATGATACCACATTGCGCACGCAGGCGAGGCGCGATCCGGTTACCTTCCTGCGCAACTATGATCAGCCGCTTATTATTGACGAGGTACAGTACGCGCCGCAGCTTCTGCCCGAGATCAAGCGTCGCATCGATGAACACAACCGGACGGGACAATTCATTCTTTCCGGCTCGCAGCCCTTTCATCTGATCCGGAATCTTCAGGAGAGTCTGGCGGGGCGCGTGCTTCTAATGGAGCTGTTCCCGATGACCGTATGGGAGCGCTCAGGCCGGGGCAGCGCAAAGCACTGGCTCCCCATGCTGCTTGAAGAGGGGAGCCTGACCCGCGCCGATTTCAGCGAAACCGAAGACCTGAGGCGGCCCGAGGCCATGATCAGGCTCGGGGGGCTTCCAGGCCTTCTGGGGAAAAAGGAAAAGTTTGTCGGTCCCTTCTTCGAGAGTTACTTGCGGACCTACATCGAACGTGATCTTTCTCTGGCCGTCCAACTGGAGGATGCCTCCCGCATGATCGACTTCATGCGTTTGCTCGCCCCCCTGACCATGCGGGAAATCAACAAGAGCCGTCTCGGTCGTGACATTGGGATGTCGCCCCCCTCTGCGCAGCGGTGGCTTCAGTCACTGGAGACCGGAGGGGTCTGGCATAAACTGCCGGCCTATTCGGGGAATCAGATCAAGCGTATCGCGAAGAGAGCGAAGGGAACCCTCTTTGATACGGGGTTGATCTGTCACCTTCTTCAGGTCGTTTCGCGGGAGTCCCTCTTGACCCACCCCATGCTCGGGTTCCTGTTCGAGTCCGCCGTCTTCCTCGAGATGCGGGCGTTGGTTTCGTCGACGCTTTCAAATGTCCGCTTTTATCACTGGCGCAGCCAGCAACAGGAGGTGGATCTCGTCCTCGAATGCGGAGGCAAACTCTTTGCCTTCGAATGCAAATGGAATGCGCTTTTGCGAGGTGATGAGCACAGGGGGCTGCTCAGATTCCGCGAGACCTATGGCGACCGGGTGGCGTTTGCCGGGATTATCACGTCCACGGGCCACTTTGCGGAACTGGAGCACCACGTCTACCAGATTCCGTGGATACCGGCGGGCGGGTGAACCGGGCCACAACAAGGCCACAAAGAGGCACAAGGGGACACAGAAGGGGGGAGAGAATGGGATTTACCATGAAGGACATGAAGAGCATGAAGGTTGGTTCGGGGGGAATAGGAATCAGAATCGGGATCGGGATTCACCACCGAGACCACAGAGGATACCGGGTTCGGGATGGGAGACGACAAACGTTCGTAGTAGCGCCGTAAGCCTGCCCCCGGCAGGCCAGGCGCGTGAAGATAACGGCCCTGGTCCGCTGCGCGGGCCTGCGGGCCTGCTACGAGCGGGAGAGTGAACGCACGATCTCTTTGCCTGTGCTCTTCTCATTCATCTTTGTGCCCCCTTGTGCCCTTTAGTGGCCTTTGACGGGCTCCTCTTCTCTCTTGTCTGTACCGCCCGATGGCGGGTAAAAAGTGCGAATCGATGATGAACCGCGACAGTGAAAACAGCGAGGCCGGGGTCATTCGCGTGCTCACGGGGCTGGTATGGTGCCTGCTCGCGCTGCCCCCCCTGGGCGCGCCGGTGCTCTTCGGCGGATCCGACACGCATATCTGGTCGGTGGCGCCGTTCGTGATGGCGTCGATGCTGGGCGTCGCGCTGTTTTTTCTCTCGCGCCTGCGCCGGGATCCGGAGCAGATCGACGAGGTGTTCCGCGTCCCGCCCGCCGCAGTCGTGTGGACCGCGCTGTTCCTGGTCAGCGGCCTTTTCCTGTTCACCTCGCGCATCCCGTACGAGACGCAGATCGGCTATCTCCGCATCGGGACCTTTCTCGGGGCTTACTGGGCATGGACGAACCTGCTGCGTGATTTCCGGCGCGGACGCTGGATGCTATTCCTGCTGATGGCCGTGGCGGTTGGAATTTCCATCTATGGGATCGTGCAGGATGTAACCGACGGCAACATGGTCCTCTGGGAGGAGACGCAGTACGGCGAGCGCGCCAACGGGACCTACCGATGCCCGAATCACCTCGCGGATTACCTGAGCCTGCTGCTTCCCTTTGCGCTGGTGCTGCCTTTCCTCAGAGCGGCGGGCTGGCCGCTGCGCCTGCTCGCGCTGGGTGCGCTCGTGCCGTGTACGTGGGCCCTGCACCTCACGCAGTCGCGTGCGGGCTGGCTCGGCGCGATCACGGCGGTCGTCGCGACGCCGTGCTTCCTGATCCTCCGCCGGAGCTGGAAGGGATTCATCCTCGCCGCACTCCTCGCGCCTTTCCTCATGGGTGCGGGACTCTACGGGCTGTGGCAGGTCTCTCCCGAATTTCGAGAGCGCGGCGGAAAGGTTGTCGCCTACGCCACCGACCTCTATGAAGCCTGGCAGACTTCAAAAGAAGCGGAGGAGCATGTCGGCGATGCCGAAGGTTCGGACGAGGATATGCGTTCGATCGCCGCGGCGCTGGTGTCTCGCGAGCATGTATTTCGCCCCATGCTGATAGCCGACACCCTGCGGATGCATGCCGATCACCCCTGGGCGGGTCACGGTCTCCGCACGTATGAATGGATCATCCCGGACTATCGCCATTACTGGGATCGCGGGACGGGATCCCAGCCCAAGATGGCCCGCTTCGCGCACAGCGAGTACTTCAACCTGATCGCCGAGTGCGGCTGGATCGGTCTCGGGATCTTTCTCTTCGCGATCGTCTGGGGGTATGCCGCCTTCATCCGTCTCCTGCGCCGCGCGCCGCCCGGCGCGCCCGCCGCGCTGATCGCCGCGGCGCTGGCGATGCTCTCCGGCACGCTGGTCCATGCGATGTTCGATTTCAATTTCCAGATGTACGCCAATCCGCAGGTCATGGCCCTGCTCGCGGGCATCGCGGCGGGCCCCGCGCTCGCGCTCCGCCGCCGGAGCCTTCCGAAGCTGGAACGGCGCATCCTGCTCGCTGCGGGGATCGTCGCTTCGCTGATCGGACTCTTCTTCGCCCTCCAGTACGGCGTCTCGGGGCTGGTGCGCCATGCGGGTGATCGCGCGGCCCGGGCGCGGGAGTACGAGACGGCGGTGAAACACTACCGGACCGCGAGCACCATCTCACCCCGGAGCTGGCGCGCGCACTACGCGCTCGGAGAACTCTACCACGAACGGCGCACCTCCACGCTCGACCGCGGGCAGAAGCGTTACTGGGCGCAGTTCGAGCGCGACGCGCTGTTTGAAGCCCACAAGGACAACCCGCCGAACGCCGAGATTCTGATGGACCTCGGCCGCGTCCATGTCTTTCTCGGCAATAAACAGCGCGGCTTCGAATATATGGTGGAGGCCGCGGAGATCAAGCGCGTCGAAAACGAGCACTATTACAAGGAACTCGGCATGGAACTGAAAAAGGCGGGCCGCTACCGCGAGGCCCTCGAAGCGTTCCTCCGCGCCGCCGACGCCCGTCCCTCCCGCTCCATCCGGCGCAATATCAAGTGGCTCAGGGAAAGGACCGGGGAATAACCGCCGGCGGGAAAGATAGGGATTCACCATGAAGGTCATGAAGAGCATGAAGGGGTGAACATAATTCGTACTCGCACTCGTACTCGGAGCGCCGCAGGCGCGATCCCACTCCCCCGGTTCAAGGAACTCGAGTACGAATTATGTTCTCTCTGCATCCCGATTTCGACTTCGATTCGGATTTCGAAATCCCATCCGCCTCATCGGCGTAATCCGTGGTCGGAAACACAAGAAAGGTCTCTCGCCAAGGCGCAAAGATCGCAAAGATGAATGAGAAGAGCACAGGCAAAGAAATGGTGCGTTCTCTCTTGCGTTCGTAGTAGGCCCGCAGGCCTGCGAAGCAGGGCCAGGGCCGTTATCTTTCACGCGCCTGGCCTGCCGGGGGGGCAGGCGTGCGGCGCTACTACGAACGTTTGTCGTCTCCCCTCCCGACCCCGGCATCCTCTGTGACCGCTTCGGGTATCCGACCTCTTCCCTTGCAGTATCTCCGCTTTGATCCGAAAATGAGGGCAAAGGGAGATGAAGCATGAAACGCTGGATGATAGGGGTCATGGTGGCGAGCGGGATGTTCGCCGCCGCGGTTGCGGCTGAACCGATCGTGGTCGGCGGCAAGAATTTTACGGAGCAGTTCCTGCTGGCCGAGATGGCGGCGCTCCTGCTGGAGGACGCGGGGTACGAAGTGGATCTGCGGACGGGGGTCGGATCGTCGCTGGCGCGGAAGTCGCTGATCAACGGGGCCTTCGACCTCTACTACGAGTACTCGGGCACGGCCTACACGGTTTATTACAAGAAGAAGGACCGCTCGGTCATGACCGACCGCGAGCGGGTGCTGGAATGGGTCCGCAAGCATGACGCGAAGAAAGGGCTGGTCTGGCTCGATCCGCTCCCGTTCAACAACACCTATACGCTGATCATGCGCCGGGCGGAGGCGGAGGAGAAGGGGATCGACACGATTTCCGCCCTGGCCTCGCACGTGCAGAACCACCCGCAGGACCTGGCGTTCGGGATGAACAGCGAATTCTGGGAACGACCCGACGGATTCAAGCGGCTGATGAAAACCTGCGGGTTCCGCGTGCCCTACGGACAGATCCGGAAGATGTCCACCGGCCTCGTCTACAAGGCACTCCGCGACGGCCAGCTCGACGTGGCGATGGGGTTCGCCACGGACGGCCGCATCGCGGCGTTCGATTTCGTTACCCTGGAGGACGATTGCGATTTCTTCCCCGTGTATAACCCCGCGCCGGTGGTGCGCGAAGCGGCGCTGGAACAGTACGGCGGCATTCGCGAAGCCCTCGCCCCCCTTGCGGAGCATCTCGACACGGAGACCATCCGCGAACTCAATTCCGAGGTCGATATCCATCATCGCGACGAGCGCGCCGTGGCGCGGGAATGGATGACGAAAGAGGGGATTTTGCCGTGAGTGAGCTGTATCCGCTGAAATTCAGGCCGGTCTACAAGGACTACCTATGGGGGGGCGACCGCCTCGCCTCGCGATTCAACCGTGATCTGCCGGGCGGCCGCGCGGCGGAGTCGTGGGAGATCTCGGCGCATCCGGACGGCCTGAGCGTGGTCCGCGAGGGTCCGCTGGCGGGGCGCGGGCTGGACGAACTGGTCGCCGTGTACGGCCGCGACCTGCTGGGAAGCGCCGCGCCGGAGGACGGGTTCCCGCTGCTGATCAAGCTGATCGACGCCCGCGACGTGCTCAGCGTCCAGGTCCATCCCGATAACCGGAGCGCCGCGCGCTCGGGCGGCGACCCCAAGACGGAAATGTGGTATTTTTTCGAGGGCGATCGCGAGGCCGGCGTGTACTGCGGGCTGGCCCCCGGGACCGGACGCGAGAACTTCCTGGCCGCCGTGCGGGAACAACGGCTCGCCGACGTGCTGCGCCGCGTGCCCGCCGCCGCCGGCGAAGCCGTATGGGTCCCCGGCGGACGGGTACACGCCATCGGCCGCGGCTGCCTGCTGCTCGAGATTCAGCAGAACAGCAACACCACCTATCGCGTCTACGACTGGGACCGGGTGGGGCACGACGGCCGCCCGAGAGAGCTTCACCTCGAACAGGCGCTGGAGGTCATCGACTTCGGGGACGAAGACGATCCGCGCTGCACTTCGCGGCCCTTCACCGAACACGGCACCGCCGGCGACAGGATCTGCCGCTCGCCCTACTTCCGTCTCGACCGCTTCAGGCTCGACGCCGAGATCACGCTGCAGACGGACGGGACGACGTTTCACGCCTGGTTTCTTCCGGACGGGGAGGCCCGCGTGAGGACCGCCGGCGGGACGACGCGCTGGCACGGGGGCGAATCGCTGCTGATTCCCGCCTCGACGGGGACCTACACGATCCAGCCCCTCGAGGGGGGCGGTCAGGCTCTGAGGACCACGCTGCCCGGGGCGGAAGGGGATTGAGCGGGACGCATAATCCTGTATTCTGATCCCGATTCTTAACGGAACCGTCACGGGCCGAGAGGAGATTTCCGACCCATGCGTATCTGCATGTTTACAGACAGTTTTCTGCCGCGGGTGTCCGGCGTGAGTTTCGCCGTGATCAATCAGGCCAATGAGCTGGTCAAGCGCGGCCACGAAGTGACGATCTTCAGGCCGCGGCCGATGAAGGATGCCGGCGGAGATGCGCTCAACGAGATGCATCCCGAAGCGCGCATCCACGATCTCCCGATCAGCATCCCCACGCGCAAGTTTCCGGACCTGAACATCGCCGTACCCTCGTTTTTTCCGGCCTACCAGACCGTGCGCGAATTCCGTCCGGAACTGATTCATGTGCACACCGAGTGGGGCTGCGGCTGGGAGGGGCTTCTCCAGTCCCGGATCCGGAACGTCCCCGTGATCGGTACGTTCCACACCTTTTACGCCGAACCGGGATACCTGCGCCACTTCTACATGCCCGATACGAGGCTCACCAAGGAGATGATGTGGAAGTACTCGATCACCTTTTTCAATCGCTGCAACGCGGTGATCAGCCCCTCGCGCACGGTCAAGCGGTTCCTGATGCTCAAGGGCCTCAAGTGGGAGCCGACGGTGATTTCCAACGGCATCCGCGAACCCGAACTGCGCGCCGATGAAGAGATCGCCGCACTGAGAGAGCAATACGGGATCCGGGATACCTTCAACTTTATCTACATCGGAAGGGTCTCGGGTGAAAAGTCGCTCGATGTGGCCGTAGAGGCCTTCCGGCAGGTGTACCTGAAACATAAGCACGCCCGATTTGTGATTGTCGGCGACGGCAGCGCGAACCGGGAACTCGACCGGCTGATCCCGCGGGCCGGGATCGAATCCGCCGTCGTGCGCGTCGGACGCGTGACCCACGACCGGCTGATCGCCGATAATATCCCGCGGCTGGGCGATGCCTTCATCACCGCGAGCAAAACCGAGAACCAGCCGGTCAGTCTGCTGGAAGCGATGGCCTTCGGCCTGCCGATCATCGGCCCGCGCTCGCGAGGCATCCCGGAGCTGGTCGAACACGGCGTCAATGGATATCTGTTCCGTCCGGACGACGCGGGCCGGATGGCCGGACTGATGAACGCACTCGTCGAAGACCGCGCGCTGATGGATTCGATGCGGCAGGGCGCCGCGGAAAAGGTCCGGCCGCACGCGATTTCCAACGTCGCGGAGCGGCTGGAGACCATTTACCGGAACGCCATCGATACGGCCGATGCCTCCGGACGGACGGCGGCGAAGTGAAATCCGCCCGGAGAGATCCGGGTGCAACGGTCGAAGTCGGGGATACCGGCGTGAAAGAGGAACCTGAACGACGCAGGAGCTACCGGCCCGATTACTGGCGCATGCAGCGGGAACGCCTGCGGATCAGCGCGCCGCGGCCGCCCGAACCGCTCCGCCATACCAAGCGCGTCGATGAAGTGCTCGCGCCCGTACTCGGCGGGATGGGGCTCGAGGACGCCTTTCGCGTAAGCCGGCTGCACGAGGACTGGGCGGAAATCGCCGGCCGCCCCGTGGCGGATCATACCCGCCCCGGCCGCCTGGAGGGCGACCGCCTCGTAGTCTATGTCGACCACCCCATGTGGATGAGTGAGCTGTCGAGGTTCGGCAAGGGACCGCTGCTGGAAAAGGTGCGGCGTTACGTGAACGACGGGAGCGTGCAGGACCTCGTGCTGAAAATCGATCCGGGCAGACGCCCGGGTTCAACCTCCCCCTGAGCTGTGCGCAAACGCTACGCCAGCAGCTCGCGGAAGTATTCGATCGTCCGCTCCAGACCCGTGTCGAGGTCGACTTCCGGCTCCCAGTCCAGAAGCTCCTTCGCCAGCGAGATGTCGGGCCGGCGTTTCCGGGGATCGTCGGCGGGCAGGGGGTGCATCCGGATTTCCGATTTGGAGCCGACGGCGGCGATAATCTTCTCCGCGAGCGCGAGGATGGGGGTCTCGACGGGATTGCCGGCATTGACCGGCCCGGTGACTTCGTCCGGGGTGTCCATCAGCCGGATCATCGCCTCGACCAGGTCGTCCACGTAACAGAAAGAACGCGTCTGAGACCCGTCGCCGTAAATCGTGATCGGTTCGTGGTGCAGGGCCTGGACGATGAAATTGGAGACGACGCGCCCGTCCTGCGGGTGCATGCGCGGTCCGTAGGTGTTGAAGATGCGCAGGATCTTGATCGGCATCGAATATTCGCGGCGGTAGTCGAAGAACAGCGTCTCCGCACAGCGTTTGCCCTCGTCGTAGCATGCGCGCGGACCGACCGGGTTCACGTGGCCCCAGTAGGATTCGGTCTGGGGGTGAACCTGCGGATCGCCGTAGACCTCGCTGGTCGAGGCCTGAAGCACCCGGGCGCCGACGCGCTTGGCGAGACCCAGAACGTTGATCGCGCCGTGGACACTGGTCTTCGTCGTCTGCACGGGATCGAACTGATAGTGGATCGGCGAGGCGGGACAGGCCAGGTTGTAGATCTCGTCCGCTTCGAGGTAGAGGGGGAAGGTGATGTCATGGCGCATCAGCTCGAAGAGCGGGTGGTCCATGAGGTGCAGCACGTTGTCTTTACGCCCCGTGAATAAATTGTCCACGCAGAGTACGTCGTGCCCCTCGTTCAGCAGCCGCTCGCAGAGATGCGAGCCCAGAAAACCCGCCCCGCCGGTCACCACCACGCGTTTGCGGGTGAGTCTTTTCTCGCTCATGATCCGTGTCCCTTCGTATCAGCCCGCCCCCCGGCCGTCCGGTCCGGCCGGCAACGCGAGCCGGAATACCGTTCCCTCTTCCTCGGTCGACGTGAAATCCACTTCGCCCTTCAGGTACGACTCGGTGAGGAGCCTGATACTGTAGGTGCCCAGACCGCGGTTCAAGCCTTTCGTGGAGAAAGAGCGCTTGAAGACCCCGGCCTTGACCTCTTCGGACATGACGGCGGGGTTGCGCACGCTCCAGCAGACCCCGCCGCCGGGCGCCGCGGACAGTTCGACGCGTACGGCGTCCCCGGCGCCCGAGGCCTCCAGGGCGTTCTTGGACAGGTTGGTGAGGACCCGTCCCAGCAGCGAGGCGTCGGAGACGATCGCCGGAACGTCCTCCGCGAGCTGCAGATCGAACGTCTTGTCGGCGGCGGGTTCGCTCTGTGCGAGACGTCTGTGGACGCGGCGCGTCACCGCCCCCGGATCGAGCCGCGCGAACTCGGGCTCCAGCTCGCCCCGCTCGGCCGCGGTCAGCGTCTTGTAGGCGCGGATCTCCTCCAGCAGGTCGTCGGCGGATTCGCACAACAGGTGTGCCAGCTCCTCCAGTTCGGCGTCCTGCAGCGGCGACTCCGCCAGGGCCGCGGCCACGCCGCGCAACCCCCCGGCCGTGTTGAGGATGTCGTGGAAGAAGATGCGTTCGAGGACCCGGCGCCGGTGCTCATCGCTGATGTCGCGGGCCGAGAACAGCGTGAAGCGTTCGTCGTCGACCACCAGCGGGCTGGACCAGACCCGCAGATCGACGGCGACCTCTTCGCCGTTGCTGCGCCGCAGGAGATGACACTCCTCGACCGCCTCCGCGTTTTCGGCGTCGCACCGCGCCATCGAGCGCGCCGCGCCGCAGTAGCGGCAGAAGGAGGAGGTGCCGCACCCGTCCGGACCTTCGTCGCGGTGGATGCAGCCAAGGATCTCCCCGGGGCGCCGCCCCCGGAGGGCGTCGGGGTCCCCGACTTCATCCGCGAGAAAATCACGGAAGGCGCGGTTGGCGTGCAGACACTGGCGTCGGTCGTTGACCACCAGGATCATGTCCGGCACGGAGTCGAGCGCGCGCAGAAGACCGGGATGGTCGACCAGCCGCTCGCGCTGGTGCCGCCATTCGGCTTCCGCCAGGCGCTGGCGCGGCAGCGGTACGGGGGAACGTTCGACACCGTTTATCATTCCTCTTCGTCCTTTCCGCCGCCGTCCTCGAAATCGGGGCAGGTGTCCGTGGCCTCGACCTCCCGGCGGTGTTGTGCGCACCACTGGAGGAAGGGGTTCACGGTGTAGTGGGCGCAGTGACGGCATAACCGGCGGGTCTCGTCGCCGTCAAACACATCCGCCGCGGGCGAGCGGTCGGATTCGTCGAACAGTTCCGGGGTCTGCGGGGCGCTCTTGTAGGGGATTTGGCTCTCGTCCGCAAACAGGTGGCCGCAGGACGCGCAACTCAGCGCTTCGCCGGTCTTGCGCAGACCCTCGAAGCACGGTTCGCGCCGGAGCAGGGTTTCACGCCCGCAGGCGGGGCAGTTGATTTCCACCGCAGCCATGACGGATTCAATATAGCCTTCTGTCTTCTTGCTGACAAGGGGACGTCCTGTTACCGTCCGTCGCGGAGGTCAGCCGTGCCGAGAATATCCAACTGGGGCCGCTATCCGTCGGTCGAAGCCGCGATGCACGAGTTCGAGGACGCCGGGCAGCTCGCGGAGACGCTGTCGGGTCTGGACTCGGCGATTCCCCGCGGCAACGGGCGCTGCTACGGCGACTCCGCCCTCGCGCCCGCCATGATCTCCACCCTCCGCTACAACCGGCTGCTCTCCTTCGATGAAGCCACCGGTGAACTGCGCTGCCAGTCGGGCGTCCTGCTGTCCGACATCCTCGACGTCTTCGTGCCCCGCGGCTGGTTTCTGCCCGTCACGCCCGGCACCAAACGGATCACGGTCGGCGGCGCGATCGCCGCCGATGTTCACGGCAAGAGCCACCATGTCGACGGCAGTTTCAGCCGCCATGTGCGCGAACTGGAGATCATGCTTCCGGACGGTTCCGTGAAGCGCTGCTCGCGCAGCGAGAACGCCGATCTTTTCCGGCTGACCTGCGGCGGGATGGGGCTGACCGGGGTCATTCTCTCCGCCTCGTTCCGCCTGCGGCCGGTGGAATCGGCCTACATCCGCGAGGAGACGATCCGTGCTCCGAACCTGGCGGCGATCATGGACCTCTTCGAGGAATCATCCGGCTGGACGCACTCGGTCGCCTGGATCGACTGCCTGAGCACGGGAGCCCGCCTGGGGCGGAGCCTGATGATGCGCGGGGAACACGCCGGCGCCGCGGAACTGCCCACCGAGCGCGAACGGCGCGCACCGCTGTCGCTCAAACCGGGCCGCGAGATGAATGTGCCGTTCACCTTCCCGAATTTCGCCCTGAACCGGCTGACGATGAAGGCGTTCAATTTTGCCTATTACCATCGCATGATCGCCAACCGCCGGTTGCGGATCACTGATTATAACCGCTTTTTCTATCCGCTCGATGCCGTCCGCAACTGGAACCGCATCTACGGCTCGCGCGGCTTCACCCAGTACCAGTTCGTCCTGCCGAAGGCCGCGGGGCGCGCGGGACTGGAACGCATCCTGCACCGCATCGCGAAGAGCGGGATGGGCTCGTTCCTCGCCGTGCTGAAGCTTTTCGGCCCGCAGGACGACCCGCTTTCGTTCCCGATGGAGGGCTACACGCTGGCGCTCGATTTCGCGATCCGGCCCGCGCTGTTCCCGCTGCTCGACGAACTCGACGCCATGGTCGCGGAGTACGGCGGCCGGCTCTATCTCGCCAAGGATGCGCGCATGAGCCGCGCCATGTTCATGAAGACGTATCCCGCCGCGGCTTCGTACCGCCGGGCGCTCGCGATGCTCCACGAAGGGGGTACGCGGCTTGCGTCGCTGCAGTCGGACCGGATCGGGTTGACGGATTAAACACCGGAAGGCGGACACCATGAAGAACGTGCTGATCCTGGGGGCGACCTCCGACATCGCGCGGGCCCTCGCCCGCGCCTGTGCCGGGCGCGGATGCCGGCTGATGCTCGCCGCGCGCGACCCGGCGCGGCTGGAGGACGACGTGAAGGACCTGCGCATCCGCTCCGGCGCAGAGGTCGATGCCGTGCAGTTCGACGCCCTCGACCGCGAGGCGCATCCGGAATGGTACGCCGCGCTGCCCGTCGCGCCGGATACCGCAGTCTGCGTATTCGGCTGTCTCGGCGACGAGGACGCCGCGGAAAACGATCCCGCCGAGGCGCACAGGATCGTGGATACAAATTACGCCGGAGCCGTGTCGGTGCTGGACCGCGCCGCGGCGTCGATGAAAGAGGCCGGAACGGGAGCGATCGTCGGGATCAGCTCGGTGGCCGGTGACCGGGGGAGGGGCTCGAACGCCCACTACGGCAGCGCCAAGGCCGGATTCAGCGCCTACCTCTCCGGCCTCCGTAACCGCCTCTTCCCCGCCGGCGTGCGCGTGCTCACCGTGAAGCCCGGCTACGTGCGCACCCGGATGACCGCCGGAATGGACCTGCCCGATGCGCTTACCGCAGACCCGGACGACGTCGCCGACGCGGTGCTCAAAGCCCTCGACGGACGGCGCGACGTGATCTACGTGAAGTGGATCTGGAGGTGGATCATGCTCGTGATCCGGATGATCCCCGAGCCGGTGTTCAAGCGACTGAGACTGTAGGGGGGCAGAGGAAGCCTGACACCTGCGCAAGAATCCCTGCGGGGATCGGGATAGAGAACGTGTTTCGTAGTGACTCCCCGCCGGCGGGCATAAATATTCGCGTCAGTTCGCGGTTCAGGAAGAAGGAGAACCGCTGATGGGCGCTAATGAAATCGAATCACGCCCTGGTTCGGCTTGCGTCTCCCGGGCAGGGCGTGCTCTCCGAGCGCGCCGCTCTTTTGCGGACGGCCTTCTGCTGTACATCGGAACCGCCCCACCTTGCGTGCGCCAACAACCCGGCGACTCGGAAACCCATTACCGGACAACCGGATACCATCCGCGGTCCCTCACTCCGAAGTCCACGCCAGGTACAAGCCGATGAAAAACACCGCCAGCCCGAGCATGCTGTAGATAAACAGGTACGGGAAATACTCGGGGCCGAAGTACTCGGACATGAAGTTTCCCCCCATGCGCAGAGCGAAAAGGTAGGCCAGAATCAGTCCGAATCGGCTCGCCCGGAAGAGCAGACAGACCGTCATGCTGAGCACGAACGCGATGACGACTGCGGTCGACATCTCGAGGTGCGCGTAACGCACGAACGTGATGAAATCGTGCATTCTCGCCTCCTGTTTATTCGGTGCCGGTTCTTGGTCAGTCGGAGGGGCCGGTCGAGGCCTCGACGAGCCGCTGCCATTCCACGTCACTCATCAGACCCTTTTCCGAAACCAGTTCGGACATCGGGCGACCGGAGGCCACCGATTCGCGCACCAGTTCGCATACGCGGTCGTAGCCGAGCACCGGGTTGAGCACCGTCGCCAGCCCCGCGCTTTGCTCGAAATTGCGGCGGCAGACCGCCTCGTTGGCTTCAATGCCCCGGATGCAGCGGTCCGCCAGGGCCGTGCAGATCCGCCGGATGATGCGGGCTGAGGTTATGAGGTTGGCACCGACCAGCGGCATATGAGTGTTGAGTTCGAGCTGACCGGCGCCGCAGGCGAGCGATACGGCATGGTCCAGTCCCAGCACCTGCATGCAGGCCATGTTCGCGGCTTCGCAGATGCTGGGGTTCAGCTTGCCCGGCATGATCGAGGATCCCGGCTCCACGGCCGGCAGGGTGATCTCGCCCAGCCCGGTGCGGGGGCCCGAACTCAGCAGGCGCAGGTCGTTGACGATTTTCAGGAGGTCGTGCGCGAAGGCGCGCAGCGCGCCCGAGAACGCCCCCGCGTCGGTCAGGAACTGGGTCGCCTCCACGCCGTCTTCCGCGACCGCGAAATGCCCGCCGGTATCTTCGTTCAGCGCCGCCAGGATCTTCTCCCGGAAGGCGTGCGGGGTGTTGAGTCCCGTGCCGACCGCGTTGCCGCCGACGCCGAGTTCGCGCAGCGGTTCCGCCGCCGCGTCCAGCCTTCCGCGATCCTTGCGCACGGCGCGCGCCCAGGCCGCGAATTCCATGCCGAGCGTGATCGGCACCGCATCCTGCAGATGAGTGCGGCCGCTCTTCCTTACGCCCGCAAAGGCCCGGGCGCGTTCTTCGAGCGCCTCTTCGAGGTGCTCCGCTGCGCGGTCGAGCTCCGGAAGGCCCAGGACCACCGCCACGCGGATCGCGGAGGGGAAGACATTATTGGTGGACTGCCCCCGGTTGACGTCGTCGTTGGGATGGACGCGGTCGCGGTCGCCCGGCGCGCCGCCGAGTTCGATCGCCGCGAGGTTGGCGAGCACCTCGTTGAGGTTCATGTGCGAGGAGGTGCCGGAGCCCGCCTGGAAGACATCGACCGGAAACTGGTCGTCGTGCCCCCCCGCCAGCACGGCGTCGCAGGCCTTCTGGATCGCCTCCGCCGTGTCCTTTTCCAGAAGACCGAGACCGCGGTTGGCCCGGGCGCAGGCCCGTTTGATGCGCGCCATGGCATAGATCAGTTCGAGCGGCAGCTTCGCGCCGGCGGAACCGAAGTTTTCCATCGAACGCAGCGTATGGATGCCGAAGAGCGCATCGTCCGGCACCTCCCGGGTTCCTAAACCGTCTTTTTCCGTCCGCATGGGTATGCTTTAGCACGTTGCGGCGACGATGTGAAGGTGCGGGATATCGTTCGTAGTAGCGCCGCAAGCCTGCCCCGGCAGGCCAGGAGCGTGAAAGATAACGGCCCTGGCCCCGCTTCGCGGGTCTGCGGGCCTACTACGAACGCAAGAGAGAGCGCACGATCTCTTTGCCTCTGCTCTTCTCATTCATCTTTGCGATCTCTGCGCCTTGGCGAGAGTCATGTCTTGTGTATTTGTCAGCGGCGGCACTCCGTCCGCTGAAGTGACTTCAACCCGTTTTTCTCTCGCCAAGCCGCCAAGGTCGCCAGGTAATTTCTTCCTTCGAGGGAGCACGATCTCTTTGCCTACGCTATCCTCATCCATCTTTGCGATTCCGGCAGTTTCACAAAAATCCAGGAATAACCCTCCTTCAAGTCTTTCGCGCGTTGCGTTATAGTGCCCGCATCGAATGGAGCATCACATGAGTGGACGGCGAGGAAAGAGTACTCTGGGACTTTGGATCACGGTGGCGATGCTGGCCTTTTTTCTGCTGATGAGCGGCGCCGTGAACCTGGGGCTGCTGGCGGGGATGAGCGCGGGCGGAGGCGAATCGCTGACGGCGAAGTATCCCGTCGACCAGGAGCCTCGATTGCGCGAACGGTGGTCCTACGGCTACGGCGAGACCAAGGTCGCGCGTATTCCCCTCATGGGGCCGATCATGCGCGGGGGACAGGGGGGGCTGTTCGAAGCCGCGGGCATGGTCGAATCGGTGCTGGCGCAGATCAGGACGGCGCAGAACGACGGGGATGTGGAGGCGATCATCCTCGAGGTGGACTCACCGGGAGGCGCGGTTACCGCGAGCGACGAGCTGTACATGGCCCTGCGACGTTTCCGCGAAAGCACGCCGGAGAGAAAGGTCGTGATTTTCGTCCGCGACATGGCGGCTTCGGGCGCCTACTACGTGGCCATGGCCGGCGACCGTCTGATCGCCGAACCCACCTCGATCGTCGGCTCGGTCGGGGTCCTGTTCCAGAGTCTGAATGTGCGCGGCCTGTCCGAGAAGATCGGGGTGGAGGACGTGACGATCACCTCCGGCCGGCACAAGGATCTTTTGAACCCGTTCCGCGAGGTGCAGGAAGAGGACGTGGAGATCCTTCAAAAGCTGGTCGACGACGCCTACCGCCGCTTTGCGGGGATCGTCATGGAAGCGCGCGGATTCGAGAATCTCGACCTTCTCGACGGCCGCGTCTTTCCCGCGCGCACGGCGAAAGAGAACGGGCTGATCGACGAGATCGGCTACTGGGAGCACGCCGTGAACGCGGCCGCCGGACTGCTGGGCGCGGAGGAACTCTACGTGGTGCGTTACGAGATGCCGCGGGGGCTGGCGGCCCTGTTCGGCCGGATGGAGTCGCGGCTGGGCATCGACCGCCTGGCCCGGATCAGCTCCCCGCGGCTCTATTATCTCTGGAACCCTTAAACGAAGGAGCGAAGCGTGAAGCACATACGGGTGATGATTCAGGGAAGTCTCATAGCCGCCGCGGTCATTTCGCTGGCCGGGTGCCAGACCTGGGAGGCGTCGCCGGCTCCGGCGCCGCGAGCGAACTCGGAAGTGCATTCGGCGCGTTTCCGTGAGGACCTGCGCCTCATGGATGAGCGGGTCCGGCGTCTCGAAGGACAGATCGAGTCGCTCGAGATGGAGATGAACCGTCTCCGGCAGGATATGCAGACCACCGCGGGCACGGCTTCGGCTTCCACCCGACGGCGGATCGCTTCGCTGGAGTCCAGGATCGATCAGCTGGAGGCGGCTCGTGAGCGCGACCGGGAGGCGATCGTGAAGAACGTGAGCCGCGAGATGGAAACCATCCTCGAGAAGCAGCCGCAGAACGGGGGCGGCGGGACGGACGGCTACGGGTACGAGCACGAGGTGCAGAGCGGCGAGACGCTCTCGGCCATCGCGAAGGCATACGGCGTCACGGTCAAAAAAATCGTCGAGGCGAACAACCTCAGGAATCCCGACCGGCTGCAGGTCGGACAGAAGCTTTTTATCCCCGAGTGATCGGGGCGGGGAGGTGCGCCATGGTGGAAACCGCATCGACCATGATGGAGCTGGGCGAAGAGGCCCCCGGATTCAACCTTCCGGACGTGCGTACCGGCGAACAGGTTTCGCTGGAATCGTTCCGTGACTGCGAGGCGCTGCTGGTGATGTTCATCTGCCGGCACTGTCCCTTCGTCAAGCACGTCGAAGGCGGACTGGCCCGTATCGCGAAGGAGTACCGGCCGGAAGGACTCGGGGCGGTGGCGATCAGCGCCAACGATCCGGGCACGCACCCGGATGACCGCCCGGAAAGTCTCAAGGAACAGGCGGAAGAGCAGGGGTTCGATTTCCCCTATCTCTTCGACGAGACCCAGGAAACGGCGAAGGCGTACCGCGCCGCCTGCACGCCGGATCTCTACCTCTTCGACGCCGGACGGAAGCTGGTGTATCGCGGTCAGCTCGACGACAGCCGCCCCGGCAGCGGCAGGCCGGTGACCGGCAGCGACCTGCGCGAGGCGGTCGATGCCGTGCTCGAAGGACGTGAAGTACCCTCGAATCAGCGTCCTTCCACCGGCTGCAACATCAAGTGGAAGCCGGGCAACGAGCCGCCGTACTTCGGGTAGGGTGCGAATTACCTTGAACTCCGCACCGTTTCCTGAGTTCAACATGGGGACACTCGGGGGAATATCGTACTCGTACTCGTACTCAGCGAAGCGGTACTCGTGCTTGAATTCCTTGAATCGATGGATGGGATCGCGCCTTCGGCGCTCCGAGTACGCGTACGAGTACGAGTATATGTCCCCCCCTCAACCAACCTTCATGCTCTTCATGTCCTTCATCGTTCTCTCTCTCTCCTCCGATCTGCCGCATCCCACCTTTCCCGGGAACCCTTCCATAAAAATCCACGAATAACCCTTTTTTCCGCCGGGACACCCTGATTCAAAACTCACTTCAATGTTCACAGGGGGATTCGAGCGCTTCTTCGGGCAATGTTGAAGTCAGGTGGCGGCCTGGCGAGAGAAAAACAGATCCCGTTCGGATCCGCTTTCAGGGCATTTCAACCGGCACGTACTGTGCGCCGGTGCCGCGGTCGCCCATCCGTAACGGTGCCGACGTTCCTTTGCCTTTCTCGAAAGGCTCCTTGCGGAACGATTCGTACCACTCGTTAAAGGCCCGGTCGAACGCACGGGCGATCTCGGGGTGCTCGTCGACCACGTTCACCGTCTCGGTGCGATCGCGTCCCAGGTGGTGCAGTTCCCAGGGCTCACCGTCGACCGAGACCAGCTTCCAATCGCCGCGCCGCACGTAGCGGTGATCGACCATATACGCCATGGTCCGGTAGTCCGGGCGCGACTGTTTTCCGGCGCGCAGGGCGGCGGAGATGTCCTGGCCCTCGATGCCGGGCGGGCGGGCCGTGCCGCCCGCGAGCGCGTGAAAGGTCGGCAGAAAGTCGAGCACATGGACCGGCATGCGCGCGAGCGAACCCGCCTCGTAGCCCGCCTCCGGCCAGTGAAGAATCATCGGTCCGCAGATCCCGCCTTCGTGCATGTTGCGTTTGTACATCCGGAACGGGGTATTGGAGACGTGAGCCCACGCCGTCCCGAGCGACCAGTGTGAATCCGGGCCTCCCGGGAGAATTCCCGCTTCGACCATCCTGCGCGAGCCGCGGTCAAAGGGATTCGCGCCGTTGTCGCTTATAAACACGATCAGCGTGTTCTCCAGTTTGCGATTTTTTTCGAGCCACCGCAGGACGCGCCCGATCTGGCGGTCCATCCGGTCGATCATGGCGGCGTAGGTCGCCATGCGGCAGTCCTCCATGTCCTTCTGCCCATCGGTCAGTTCGTCCCAATGCGGGAGGTTTTCCGGCCATGCGGTCATGGCCGCGTCTTCGGGAATCAGCCCCATCTGCTTGATTCGCTCAAAGCGCCGCTGCTTGAAGTATTCCCACCCCGCGCGGTATACCCCGCGGTATTTTCCGATGTCCTCCTCCGGAACCTGCAGCGGGTCGTGCGGCGCATTGTAGGCGAGATACATGAAAAAAGGCTGTTCCGGAGTCTCGTGCTGTGCCTCATCGAGAAACCGGATCGCGTAGTCGGTAAAAGCGTCCGTCGTATAGAATCCCTCCGCGGGAACGGGGAATTTCGTTTTGCCCAGCTTGATGCGCCCCGATCCCGTATAGTAGTTGCAGGCGCCCTCTTCGATTCCGAAGAACCGCTCGAAGCCGCGGTCCGTCGGATTGCGCGACACGTGCCACTTCCCGGCCATCAGCGTGCGGTAGCCCTGTTCGCGCAGGAGGGCGGGAAGGAACGATTCGGCGCGCTCGCCGTAGCACCCGATCTCCGGCGTGTTGCGATGCCCGGTCATCAGCGCCGTACGCGTCGGTTCGCACTTGCCGTAATTATAGAACTGTGTAAAACGCACGCCGCGGTTCGCGAGACGGTCCAGATGGGGCGTGTCCACCTCGCCGCCGTAGCAGCCGAGGTCCGAGTACCCCATATCGTCGGCGATGATAAAAAGGATGTTCGGCCGGCGGGGTTCCTTCGCTCGTGCGGCCAGAGGGGCCGCCGCGAAAGCCGCCCCCGTCCTGAGAAAATCCCTCCGCGAAAACGACATGCTGCCCATCGTGACTCCCCGCCTTGATGATGATAAATTGTAACTACTCAGGTAGCCCCACCATGGCGCTACCACTGAAACAATCGTAGTCTACCCCCCCCCGAGCGCAACAGAAAAAAGTCGCGGTTTCTGCTGGACTCGGATCGCGTGGTCTTCTACGCTGCTGACCATGGCACAGGCTATGGTCATTCAGGGGCGGAAGATCACGGACGGCGAGATCGCCTTGATCCGGGATTTGATGGCAGAGCATCGGGACTGGGGGCGTACCCGCCTCAGCGGGGAACTGTGCCGCTGCTGGAACTGGCGCAACGCGCAGGGCCGTATCAAGGACATGGCGGCGCGCTCCCTGCTGTTGAAGCTGGAGCGGCGCGGATGCATCGAGTTGCCGGCGCGTCAACGCCCGTCTTCCAATCATTTCCGCAACCGGTGCGTGCCTGCCGTAGAACCTGCCGCCGAACCGATTCGCTCTGACCTGAGCGCATTGCGGCCCCTGTCGGCAGACCTTGTCGCCCCACGTTCGGATAACTCGCAGTTGTTCAAAGGGCTGCTGGGCCGATACCACTACTTGGGCCATCGCAACACGGTGGGCGAGAACCTGCGCTATCTGATCCGCGACCGGCACGGTCGGCTCGTGGCCTGTGCGCTGTTCGGTTCGGCGGCATGGAAATGCGCGGATCGGGATCGTTTCCTCGGCTGGGATCGGGCCTGCCGTGAACGCAATCTCCAGGCATTGACCAACAATACGCGTTTCCTGATCCTGCCCTGGGTCGAAGTCCCGCATCTGGCCAGCCACGTCCTCGGCCTCATTGCCCGGCGCATCCGGGATGACTGGCAGGGCAAGTACGCTCATCCCGTGCATGCCTTGGAAACGTTCGTGGACCGTTCCCGATTCAAAGGCACCTGCTACCGGGCCGCGAACTGGATGCGCCTGGGCGCAACGCAGGGGCGGACCCGCAACGATCGAGACCGCCGCATCCAGGCGCCGGTCAAGGACGTGTATCTGTATCCGCTCATCCCGGAGTTCCGGCGGGAGTTGTGCGCACCCGCCTGCTCCCGAACCGAAGGGAGGGCGGGCAGGTGATGACACGCCAAGAGGCCGAAGCGATCTACGACGCCGGCAAGGAAACCGTCGTGCGGGTACTGTTGATGATGGATGCGCGCATCCGTGCTCTGGAAGAACGCGTTCAGTCTCTTGAGAACCAACTCGCCAAAAACTCGCGCAACAGCAGCAAACCGCCCTCCAGCGACGGCTTCAAGAAACCTGCGCCCAAAAGCCTGCGCAAGAAGGGCAAGCGCAAGTCCGGCGGCCAGCCCGGCCATACCGGCCATACGCTCGCGATGGCCGACAAGCCCGAGCACACCGAAGTGCACCGTGTGAAGGAATGCGAACACTGCGGCCGCTCTCTAGCCGATCAATCCGTCGAGGGCATCGAAAAGCGTCAAGTCCATGACCTGCCACCCCTGCGGCTGATCGTCACCGAGCACCAGGCTGAAACCAAAACCTGCGCCTGCGGCCATCTGAACAAAGCCGCGTTCCCCGAAGGGGTCAACGCTCCGGTGCAATACGGCGAGGGGATCAAGGCTGCGGCCGTGTACCTGAAGAACTATAAATTGACAATATACGATACCAATCATTAACATAAACGACCGTTTGTGCTCAAGCTTTGATGGTTTAGCGGAGGTGCGTTTTAAGGGGAGTATCATGAAGAAGCGTGTTTTTCTGACCGCGCTGGCGGGAACTTGTGCCGTAGTGCTCACGGCCCGGGCGGGCGGCCGGGTCACGGAAGCGGACGGGATCGATCCGGCGGGTTTTGCCGATCCGCCGGTGACGGCGCGGGCGATGGTCTACTGGGACTGGATCAACGGCAACGTCAACCGCGCGGCGATCACGCGCGATCTCGAGCACATGAAGGCCGTCGGGCTGGGCGGAGGGCTGCTCTTTGACATCCCCAACCTGCACCAGCATGATCCCGGGTACGTTCGTCCCGGCCCGGTCGCGTTCATGAGTGAAGAGTGGCTCGACCTCGTCCACTTCGCCGCTGAAGAATCGCAGCGGCTCGGCCTCGACTTCGGGATCGTCCTGTGCTGCGCCTGGAACACCGGCGGGCCGTGGATCGGGCCTGAGGACAACAACCAGCTTAACGCCTCTGCGGAGATGCGCGTGTCCGGCCCGCGCAAAGGACCGCTGAAGCTGCCCGACGCCTCCGTCGATCCCCGTTATAAAGATATCGCCGTGGTCGCCTGGCCGACCCCGGATCGCATGGACCGGCTCATGCACCGTCATTCCCCGGAGATCCTGATCAACGGCGAACCCGGCGACGCTTCCATTTCCGGGAGGATGATGGACGGCAATCGTCATAACGCGGCTTCCGTTCCCGCCCCGGAACCGGAACGCCCCGTCACGGTGGAGTTCGTCTTTGACCGCCCGGTGACCGCGGACGGTCTCTATATTCAGGAGAACCCGCGTTTCGGTGTGCGCACAGGGCGGATTGAGGCACGCGTGGACGGTGCCTATAGTCCGGCGGCCAGGTTTTCAACCGACGGTTATTCGCCGGTAAAGGTTTCGTTCGAGCCCGTGACCGCGCGGCGGTTCCGGCTCGTCGTGACCGACGCGCAGCCGATTGCCGCCGCCCGCGGTGAGCTTCGCCTGTACGAGGTCCAGCTTCTGAAGCCGGGGAGCTGGTCTCCGGACGTGCCGGCGCCCCGCAATTTCGCGTTGAAGCGCGGTTATTTCAATGCCCGCGGCATGCACCGGGGAGGGGACCCGCTGCCCGCGCGGCACCTCGCGGCCACGCCCGCGGCCGGGCGTATTCCCGCGCTGGAGCCCCGGCGCACCACCCATCTGACCGCGCGGCTGAACGGCGACGATACGCTGGACTGGCGGGTGCCGGAGGGGGAATGGACGATTCTCCGTTTCGGCATGACGCCCGCGTATGCGCACACGTACAACGCCGGCGGCCGGGCGGGCAATGAAGGCGCGCTGGAAGCCGACAAGATGAGCGCGGCGGCGATTCGAAAACACTATGAGGCGATGGGCGAGGCGATCCTGCAGCACCTGAGTCCGCGCGGCCGCGAGGCGCTCGACTTCTTTCACGTCGACAGCTGGGAGCAGGAGGGCAACCTCTGGACCGGGGCCTTTCTCGACGAGTTCAGAAAGCGGCGCGGCTATGATTTGACGCCATATCTGCCCGTGCTTGAGGGCCGGATCGTCAAAGATGCCCTGACCACTGATCGCGTCCTTTGGGACTACCGCCGCACCATCGGTGATCTGCACATTCACAACCATTTCGCCGAACTCGCTGCCCTGTGTCACGAACACGGGATCAGACTTTCCGCTCAGTCCGGGCACTTTTTCCAGGCGAACATGGACACCATCGGGTCGGTTGCCCGGGCTGACTATCCCAGCGGCGAATTCTGGAACCGGGGACGCGAAAGTGCGGAGCCGGATCTCCGCAACACGGTCAGGGACGCGGCATCGGCCGCGAATGTCTATAACCGCGACTTCACGCTGATCGAATCCTATACCTGTAATCAGTGGCATCGGAACTGGATTTCGCCGCTCGACATGAAGAAGCAGGGTGACTACGCGTTCAGCGAGGGCGTGCGCCGGATGTTCATCCACGGCCTGTGGATGGATCCGGAGGTCGGCAACCGCCCGATCGGTTTTTCGTGGGGGCCTACCGGGATCGACGTCGGTCCGGACATTACCTGGATGCCGGACGGACGTCCGTTCTTTGACTACCTGGCCCGCTGCCAGTACCTGCTTCAGGCGGGCGTGGTCGACAACGACGTGCTCTACTTCTATGGCGACGGCTTTCCGAACATCACGCCCAGGCGCGACGAGCTTCCGCTGGCCCTGCCGACGGGCCGGGACTACGATGCCGCAGACGGGCGCGCGATTCGCGAACGCGCCCGCGTCGAAGACGGCATGATCATCATGCCGCATGGAGCGACGTATCGCGTACTCCTCCTGCCGCCGCGCGACACAATGCTCCCCGAAACGCTTGAAGCCGTGTACCGGCTGGTCCGCAGGGGCGCGATCGTCGTCGGCCCGAAACCGCTCCGCTCCCCCAGTCTCTCCGATCAGCCCCGGGCTGATGCCGTTATCCAGGAACTCACCGACCGGTTATGGGGGCCTGATCCCGAGCCCTCGGGGTCGAAGCGAACCGGCCGGGGGAGGGTTCACTGGGGCGTCGAGCTGGCGGCGGTCTTTGAAGAGCATGGCATCCCGCCCCAGGTGAAGATCCGGGGTGCCGGAGAGGCGGAAATCGCCCATGTCCATCGTCGCATGGGGGACGGGCGCGAGGTTTACTTCCTCGCCAACCGCAGCGGTCGCGGAGTCGAACTGGAGGCGGCCTTCCGCAATACCGGCGGGACGCCCTGCCGATGGGACCCCGGCACGGGTGCGCGTTTCCGGCTGCAATCCGTCGGCGAAGACGCGGTCCGTGTCGATTTGCCGCCCTGGGGCTCGACCTTTGTAGTCTTTGATCCGCATGCAGGCGAACTCCCGCGGGAACCTTCAACGTCGGTCGAGGACAGGATGGTGCTGAGCGGTCCGTGGCGGATCACGTTTCAGGAAAACCGCGGCGCACCGGCGGAGTACGTCTTCGATGAACTCAAGTCATGGACGGAGGCGAACAGGCCCGGGATCCGGTATTTCTCCGGTTACGGGACGTATCACAAGGAGTTCGAACTTGAAGACCCGGTGGACGGAAAGACCTATACGCTCGATCTGGGCGACGTCGGGGACGTAGCGCATGTGAAGCTCAACGGACACGATCTCGGTACGCGGTGGAAGCCGCCTTTTCGCGTGGACCTTACCGATGCCGTCCGGAACGGGAAAAACAGGCTGGAAATCGCCGTGGTGAACACCTGGATGAACCGGCTGGTCGGCGATGCGCAGTTCCCTCCCGACAAAGCCATCGTAAACACCTTCGTGCGCGGAGAGATTCCCGAGTCGGAATACGGCCTCGAGAAGTTCCCGTCCGGGTTGCTAGGACCGGTCGCCGTGGAGGTGCGGCGCGCGCAGAAGAACGCACCCCTCGAATACGGCATGGCCGATCCGAACGCATCTCTGACGCGGATGCCCGATTCGGTGCGCCCGCTCCTGGATACCTTCATGCGCGACCCGCAGGTCTGCGCCGGCCCCGACGGATGGTATTACATGACGGGTACGACCGAGGCCCCGGGAATGGATCCCTGGCATATCAACGACGGCATCCGGCTCTGGAAATCGCGCGATCTTAAACACTGGACGCCGATGGGGTTGGTCTGGGATCTGGACGAAGCCAGGGGGTGGCAGCGATTCTACTACGTCTACGATAAGGACGGCTCCACGCCGGGCCGACTCGTCGCGCCGGAAGATCTCACCGCAGAAATGCGCTCGACCCTCCGGGTCCGCCGCGCGGTCTGGGCGCCGGAGATCCATTACCTGAAAAGTCAGGGAACCTTTTTCCTCACCGCCTGCATCAATCACAACATCCACCTTCCCCGTGAACAGTGGGCCGGACACAAACACTGGGGTGCGACTTTCGTCCTGCGCAGCACGAGCGGGCGGGCGGACGGCCCCTACGTGGACCCGCATCCCTCCGCGCCGCTTACTGGCGGGATCGATTCCAGTCTGTTTGAAGACGACGACGGAACCGTGTACCTGGCCTGCCAGGGAAGCTCGATCGCGCGGTTCCGGGAGGATATGAGCGGATTGGCCGAAGGCCCGTGGGATCCGCGCGAGACGCCTTTCCCGCGCGAGGCCTACGCCGAAGGCGCGTTTCTGTTCAAGGCCCGCGACCGGTACCGCCTCGTAAAGACCTACTGGAGTTTCGCCGAAGGGGATCGCTTTACCTACGCCCAGCATCCGGCCCCGAAAAAATACAGTTACGATCCCCTGCTCGCCACCGCGGACTCGATTCGCGGTCCCTACGGTCCGCGTCACAACACCATTACGGGCGGGGGTCACGGTAATTTCTTCTGCGATCATCAGGGCCGGTGGTGGGCTTGCGTCTTTTTCAACCCCGCCAACAAACTCGCCGGGAATGAACGCTATGCCTGCCGTCCGGCGCTGGTGCGGATGCAATGGGTTGACGACCGGCTCGTTGTCGATCGCGAGGCCAACGACGCATTTTATGCCTCGAGAGAAGGTTTCCGGATTTCGGAATAATATGAGGATGCGGCCAGGGCACCTTGCGAAGGGTGGATGCGAACAGTGGTCATGCCCCGTCGTTGAGCACCTTCTCCGCCCAGGGCGCGAGTGTATCTTCGCATCCGCCGCGGACGATCCAGACGGTTACGGGCTCGCGACCCTGCGCCCCGGTCTTTTCGGTCGTAAGCCGCCCGGCGGCATAATCGAGGTAGTGCAGGCCTCCGTCGGGGGCGGGGGCGTAGCCCTTGATACGGTAGAGATCGTCCGCCCCGGTCTTCAGCGCTTCTTCGAGTGCGGCGGGATCGACGGGTTTTTCCGCGCGCACCTCGAACGTCGCGTAGTTCGGATCGCGGCACTTCGCGTATTCACCGTGAAACTCGAGAGCCGAGGCGGGCGACTCGAAGATCGGAATTTCCGCTCCGGTGCGGACGCAGCGTACGATCTCCGCCTGCGTGCCGGTTTCACGGACCGCATGTTCGACGGCGCGGAGCTGTTCTTCTTCGTGGAGGTCCGTCTTATTGACGAGTACCGTGTCCGCGGACTTCACTTGGGTGGTGATATTGGGGAGCGTCCTGACGAGCTTCAGGAAGGTGCCGGGATCGACGATGCTGATCACGCGGTGGAGTCTGTAGACGCGATCGAGCTTCGTCTCCGCCAGCATATCGCCGATCACTCCCGGGTCCGCCATCCCGCTCGCCTCAATAATCACGCCCTCTGTTTCGGGCCAGCGTTCGGGCACGTTTTTCAGCTGTCCGATGAACTCGGTCACCAGACAGCGGCAGAAGATGCTTCCGCCGGGGATGGACACCACGTCCGGGTTCTCCTCCGAGACCAGCGCGCCGTCGATATCGCGCGGGTTGAACTCATTCACGAGATAGACGAACCGCCGCTCCCCGTAGCGGCGGACCAGACTTTTCATGAACGTCGTCTTTCCCGCGCCGAGGAAGCCTGTGACGAGGCAGACCGGGATCATGAGTTCGGATCTCCTCCGTTTTTCGAAACGTAATTCTTGTCGACCGCCTTGTTTTCGATCGCTTCGACCAGCGTGTTGTGGTCGGGAATGATCGACGAGAACGCGATCTCGCCGTCGATACAGATCGTGGGGAGGTTTTTCACCCCCAGTCGCGCCATCATGCCGATCCCGTCGCGGACCATGATCTTGTGTTCATTCACATAGGTCTTCACGAACGCGTCGTCTGCCGCGCGTCGCACCGCGTCCATCATATACTGGCAGGGTGCGCACGAGGTCGAGTCGAGGGTGATGACATCGAGCGTCACCGCTTTCTGCGCGTCGTAATCGGGCAGTTCGATGTCGTCGTACGTTTCTTCCTCCTTTTCGCCCCGGGCCGCAAGCACCTTGCGCGCCACTTCGCGGGCGTACTCGTCGTGCACCATCTCCGCCACGGCCTGCAGGTTGGCCGGCGGGGTGTGGTACGGGAGGTCGCAGCCGGGCGAGAGCACGAAGCCGGTGCAGCCGCTGCGGTCCATGATGTTCAGGGTCTCCAGCTTCGCGTCGTCCTCGTCCCCGAGCAGCAGCACGGACGTAAGGCGGATATTCCCTCCGAACGCCTTGCCGTTCTTCTCCGCCAGCTCACGCAGGCGGGTCATATCGATCTGTTCGTCGACCGAGATGTGGTCCGCCTCCGTCCCGCACATCACGTCCAGGTTGCGGCTCACGTCGCCACAGACGAAGATCGAGGAGTACGATCCGCGTCCGCGGATATAGTCAAAGACCCGGTTCATGGCGGGGGTGACGAAGCCCGTGAAGTGTTCCGCCGAGATCTGGCTGGTCATGGGATCGACGACGGCGATCACGTCCGCCCCGTGGTCCAGATAGAAGCCCGCCGACTGAATCGCATAGTCCGCGCAGCGTTCGACCAGTTTGCGAACCTTGGCTTCGTCGTCGTACATATCAATAAAGATCTCGTTGCCCGCGAGGTGGAGGGCGAGCGTGAACGGGCCGCAAACCAGCCCGTAGAGGGCGGTTTCATCGCCGATCTCCTCCCTGAGCCGGTCCAGTGCGGCGAGGACGACCGGAAAGCGTCCGCCGTCCTCGCTCAGGTCCGGCAGGTCCTCCAGCGCCGTGCCGCCTTCGAGCGGATGGGTGGTGACCGACGGGGGGACATTGCTGTCCCAGTGCAGGTCGCAGCCCAGCACCTCCGCCTCGATCTGCAGGTCGAATGCCACGGGGATGCCGTCCGGGCGGTAGAGTTCGTTCGCCCTGCGGATCCCCTTTACGATCGAATCACTCGACTTCAGATAATCGTCCGCGCGTTCGCCGATCAGGTTCCCGCCGTGCACGCCCACGAAAGGCACCCACGCCGGCCGCTCCGTCGTCTCGCGCCCGAGCGCGCGCAACAGCACATCTTTTCCCTTCATCGCCTCGCTCCTCCGCCGTCTGACACGGCACTGGCTGCATCTCAGCCCGTAAACTAGGGCAGTCCGCGGCGCCTTTATAGAAGATTAGACAGTGAAAATATAAAAATGTTGCGATTAAGGGGTCGAAAAGTGGCGCGATACCTTGCGGGGAGCCGGCCGATATTAGGCGGATGCAGGGAGAAGTGTGCGAGGCCCGGCCGGATGAAAGGATTGTAGCTAAGTATGACGATATTGCGGAGAGGGGTCAGGGGGGTGCGGTCGGGTTCGGTTCGGGGACGGAAGTTCAGCGTCTCTTTTCAGGTTCGACGAGTGCGTAGGCGCTGTGGTTATGGATGCTTTCGGCATTTTCGCTTTCCACGCGGTACCAGTCGATGCGGGGGTCTTCTTTCAGGCGCACGCCCACGCCGCGGACGACATCTTCGACGAAGCGCGGGTTCCGGTAGGCCTGTTCGGTGACGGCTTTTTCGTCCTCGCGCTTCAGCAGCGAGTAGAGGGGGGCGCTGGCCTCGGATTCCGCGATTTCGATGAGGTCTTCGATCCACACCATGGCCTGGCTGCGGATCTGGATACGGATGGAGGAGCGCTGGTTGTGCGCGCCGTCCGTACTGATCGCTTTGGAGCAGGGGCAGAGGGTACAGACGGGGACGTCGACTTCGACGACCAGGTCGGGGGGGTGTTCCTCGCCGTTGGTATCCAGTGAGGCGATAAAGGCGCAGTCGTAATCCATCAGCGACACGGCGCCGGAGACCGGCGCCTGTTTTTCGATGAAGTAGGGGAACCGTATTTCGAGGTGGGCGGTGCGGGAGTCGAGGGTACGGATCATGGCGCGCAGGATGCCCTCGAGTTTATGGATCGAGATGCGGCCGTGGTACTGGTTGAGAATCTCCACGAACCGGGACATGTGCGTGCCTTTGAAATGGTGCGGCAGGTCCACGTACATATTCACGCGGGCCACGGTGTGCTGGGACTCGTACTGGCGATCCTTGACGATGATCGGGTAGCGCAGTCCCTTGATGCCCACCTTGCGGATGGGCATGTTGCGGAAGTCCGGAGAGTTCTGTGTGTCTTTCATATCGGCCGCGGTGCGGATTGGTGGGCCCATGCTAACGCACTCGGCGCGGTTGTCCAGCGGAAGAAAGGGGGGGAAGGGGGGAGAAAGAAAAGAGGTTAACCATGAAGGGGGGAAGGGCATGAAGGGAAAGGCAAGGGAAAGGCAAGAGATAGGCATATAGGAGAGGCTCAGGAGTTTAAGATTTGATTACAGGGAGAGGCTCTTGCAGAACCCTTCGCGTCGCCCGCCTGCGGCGGTCGCCACGAGGGGTTCTGTACGTGAACATGGCGCGCCCGCGTACGTTTCGGTGCGTTCGGACGTGTGAGGGTCCGAAAAAGGCTTTTTTGGGATTCTTCGCAGATTTTTGTGGTGGAGCCGTTCGGGGAAGAGGCGGGATGGAAGACGACAAACGTTCGTAGTAGCGCCGCACGCCTGCCCCTCGGCAGGCCGGGTGCGTGAACGTAACGGCCCTTTATGCCTTCGGCGGACAGGCTAAGCGCGCCGGTTTTGCGGACGGCCCGGAGGTCCGTCCCTACCCTCACGCATGGGTTCGGCTTGCACCTCTTGGGTAGGGCGCGATCCCACTCCCCCGATTCAAGGAATTCGAGTACGAGTACCGCTTCGCTGAGTACGAGTACGCGTACGTTGCGACGCAAGCCGTCAGGCGCCGCGCTGCGGGGTGTTTTGCAAGAGGCTCGGTTAATATTTCCGCCTCCTTTTCCCTCATCCTGTCAATTTTTTGCCTTTCCCTTCATGCCCTTCCCCCCTTCATGGTTAACCTCTTTCTTGTCCCCCTCTTTCTTCCCGTTTCTCTCTCCTCCTTTCCCTTCCATACAATTCTAACTACCCCCTAACTATCCCCTAACAGTCATCGTGTGCATTGTCTTTCGTTTTCATGAACGCAGCTGGATACGCCTTTCAGGGGGGGGGCACGATGGCAAACGGATGCCGTGCCACGACGAGCCGGGAGCGCCTCGGCGGCGCTGTTTTTGCGGCGTTCTCCCTTCCCTTCGATTTAACCCATATTTCAGACGGACCTAACTTTTTCTTAACGGGCATACGTGTGAATGCCCTGCGTCGTTCATCGCTGGCGGGCGGGGAACAGAAGGGAGGGCGGCCTGCCGGAGTTTGAATGACGAGCAATCGTGTCCTGCTGCACAGCAGGGCGGAGCAAGGCGGCGGGAGGTCCGTCGCCCGGTGGAGGAGAGCAGAGAACCGAAACCGAAAAAGAGAGGACGAGGAGTGAGTACGAAGAAACATATGATGACTGCGGCGGCGGCCCTGTTGCTGTCCGCGCCGGTCGTGTTGGCCGGGGAATGGGTCGGCTACAATGCCACCACGATTCCCGCCGGTGCCGACGTAATGGTCTCGGTGCCTTTCAGCCAGGACTATGCGTTGGAAACGACGGTCGACACGAAGACGGCGACGGGCGTGACGGTGTCCGACACGCTGACCGCTGGTGACTATGCGGATGATTATTACATCCGGATGACCAGCGGCACGGGCGAAGGCCTGTGGACCACGATCAGCGACAACGGGACGGATGGATTCACGATGGAAAACACGAACGTGCTGACGCATATCAGCGCGGGCGATGCATTCCAGGTGATCCCGCATCACACCGTGGCGTCGCTGTTCCCCGAAAGTCATTTCGGGATCAGTTACACGAACGACGTTTCGCTGAAGTTCTACAACAGCGCCACCGTGGGTGTGGACGACGCGCCTTCGGATACGGTGAGTTACGATGCATTCGGCGGAAACTGGAATACGCCCGCCACCATCGTGCCGCCGCTGACGCAGATGATCATCCGCAACGGTTCCGGCGAGGAGCTGACGTTTGCCTGTGCCGGCGATGTGCCGCAGGTGAAGGCGGCGTTCATCGTCGCGGCGGGTGTGGAAGACGACTACCACATCGGATCCGGCTTCCCGGTCGATGTAACGGCCGCCTCCGTTTCGGCGAACACCGGTCGTTCGCTGAAGCTGTATGACAACGGTGCGACGGGACAGAACAAACCGCCGGCGGAGTCGGTCAGCTACAACGCATTCACGGGCGACTGGAATACTCCGGGCAAGACGCTTGATGAGGGCGAAGGATTCGTCCTGCGCACGGGCTCGGGCGAAGTCGGCGGTCTGGTCACGGTCCAGAAACCCTACTGATGAATAACAAGGGAGATACGATCATTATGAAAAAGGTGCTTCTCACGCTTGCCGCGATCGGTCTTACGGCCGGGGCGGCGATGGCCGATGTCTCGTTTGCCGGGATCTCGGGCTATTACAACGACGTTGACGACAACAGGGTTGAGCTCGGCGATAAGTTCTGCGTTTTCATCGACATCGATGACGACGGGATCGACGGCGCCGGCCTGTCCAACTACGAAGACAACAACGCCACCTGGCTGAGCGTGCTCGCGACGGATACCTTCGAATGGGACTCCGACGACCTGCTCGTATGGGACGGCGCAATGGATGGTTCGGGCGATGGCGTTTTCGATCTGACCACGTCCAACGGCGGTTCGGACCCTCAGGTCGCGACGGGCGATATGCCCGCCGGCTACGATACGGGCGATCCTATGTACGTGCTGTATTTCCCCGGCCTGAGCGGTTCGGCCACTTCGCCGGGCAGCATCACGCAGGTGGGATACTACACGCAGGACGACTGGGATGCCCCCGTGGATCCCGGCGGAAGCGAGGACCTTAATGCCGTTGATTTCGACGGCCTGCAGAGCGCGATTGCTGTGCCCGAACCCGCGACGGGCGTGATCGCCATCGTCAGCGGTCTCGGTCTGGCATTTTTCCGCCGCCGTACAATGATGCGCAATCGGATGATTGGCTGAACAGAAGAAGAATAAGGAGATACTGAATATCATGAAGAGTAGTCTTAAAAAACTGAGCATCGCGGCGGCTGCCGCGGCTGCGCTGGGCTTCGGCCTGACGCAGGCGGACGCCGCCGACGTGGTGGTCGCCAGCGACATCACGACCAGTACGACCTGGACCTCGGACAACACGTACATCCTGTCGAATATCGTCTTCGTCGCGGACGGCGCGACGCTGACGATTGAAGAGGGTACCGTCATCCGCGGTCTGGACGACGACGAGACGGTCGGGGCGGACAACAATCCCGGCGCGCTCGTGATTGCGTCCGACTCGTACATCGAGGCGATGGGTACGGCGACGAACCCGATCGTATTCACCAACGAGGAAGATGACAACGTTCCGGGCGGGGCGAAGACCAGCCCGTTCTACAACGGGACCTCCGTGGCCGAAAACCAGATCTCCGAGGAATGGGGCGGAGTGATTGTGCTCGGCGACACGTATATCGCCAACGACACGGCCGGCGGCCCGGTTTCCAACCGGACCGAGCAGATCGAGGGGGTCACCGATCTGGAGGGTCAGTTCGGCGGCTGTGATGACGATGACTCCTCGGGTGAGATGCACTACGTCTCGATCCGCTACGGAGGATTCGGTCTCAAGGCCAATGAGGAAATCAACGGCCTGACGATGGGCGCGGTCGGCCGCGGCACCGAGCTGGATCATATCGAAGTGGTCAACAACGTGGATGACGGCTTTGAATGGTTTGGCGGCACGGTCAACTCGAAGTACCTCATCACCTACAACATCGGGGACGATGCCTTCGACAGCGACCGCGGATACCGCGGAAAGTCGCAGTTCGGCCTCGTGGTGAAGGGCGCCTGCAAACCCGGGCTGGCCGAATCCGGCGGCGGGGTTGCCAACCGCGCGTTCGAAATGGATGGCGGCAAGAGCCCGGACGAGTCGCAGCCCTACGCTCTGTCGCAGTGGCACAACTACACGCTGATCGGGCTGGGCGAGAACTCGGACGCCTCCTGGGGCGGCGGCTGGGCCGATGATACCGGCATCGAAATCCGGGATAACGGCCGCCCGCAGCTCTACAACTTCATCGTCATGGACATGGGCGGTGACGGCGTGGACATTGAGTACAGTTCGGAAGGGGCGAGCTCCGCGGACGGCTGGACGACCGTATGGTCGAACTACCCGGCGGCGGATTACAGCTCGGCGTGTCACTCGAATGACTCGTACTTCTACCGGACGCAGACGCAGGGGTACCAGACCGAGATCGCCGATTGCCTGTTCTACAATATCGGCAAGAGCGTCTCGACGGACAAAGGCGATGTGGATCTGCTGGACGCCTCCAAGCGTAACATCGTGCTCTCGCAGAGCCCGATCCGGAACATCGGCCGGAAGGCGCACCAGAGCTACGACACGGCCGGTAACACCATCATGGTCGTGACGAATCTGGATCCGCGCCCGACCTCGGTCGCGCTCGGCACCCCGCGTACAGCTCCGGCGGACGGGTTCTTCACGCCGGTCGACTACTACGGCGCCTTCAGTCCCAGCTATGACTGGACGAAGGGCGGCTGGTCGCTGGTCGGCAGCGAGATCATGGACACGCCCGCCAATCCGACCGCTCCGGCGAGCGCCACCTCGGAACTCACGTTCTCCACGTTCTTCCAGACGGAAGACGGGGTGGCCTACGTGGTGGAAGCCTCCACGGACGGCAACAGCTGGTACCCGGTCGGTACGGTGCTCGGCGACGGTTCGACGAAGGCCGTTACGGACCTGAGCGAGTTCGAAGAAGGCCTGCTGTATCGCGTCAGCGTTCAGTAAGGAATTCGGGAACCGCTTAACTCACGTCTGGTGGCGGGCCGGAAGGCCCGCCACCGGACTTTTATCTGAAACAGCCCGGTACGGAATAAAACCCATGGCGAAAAAAGACGGATGCCGCAGAAACAGATGTCTCGCAGGTCTGACCCTGCTCCTCCTTGCGGGTGCCGTCGCGGTGACCGGATGCCGCGACCGCGAACATAAGGCCGCCTCCTGTCAGCCGCCGCAGATCCCCGCCGAAGAACTTGAGGTTCTCGACTGGGGCTTCCGCTTCGCTACCGCCATACCGACCGTGCGCTCCTACCTCGTGACCCGGAGCGACGCACAGTACGAAGTGCTCAAAACCTACCTCCATCACGGACTGGCCGACGAAGTCGAATCGCGGCTTAAGGACGTCGGCAACTGGAGGCGCGGCCAACTCTACACCGATCTCGCCGCGCATTACGCCCGCGCGGGCCGCAGGGCGGCCGCGGAAAAAAATCTCGATCTCGCACGTCAGTTCCGCGATGCCATCGACGGGTGGCAGAAGACCCGCATCACGGCCCACATCGGACAAGTCCACAGCACGCTGGATCACACGGAAGAGGCGGGCCGCCTCGAGACCGACCTCCCCGAAGAGGAATCGATCCGCGTCACGAAACAGCGCATCGAGGACCTCGCGCAGCGCGAAGGCGTGCAGTCCGCCCTGGATCACATGAAGGCGCGCGAAGATACCGAGAGCTTTGAAGTGCGGCATGCCGTGGTCAAGGGCTACGCGGATCTCCTCGGCCATCCTGATGCATCCTCCGGCACGGAGGCCTTTTCCGAGATCACCAACCGCATCGAAGGCCTGATCGCCGAACTCCCCCCCCTGATGCGTCAGCAGAGCCTGCGCCGGATGGCGATGCGGGCGTTCGAAGGCGGTTCGGCTGAGGCGGGGCGGGCCGTGCTCGAACGCGCGGAAGAGGACCTGAAATCACTGCCCCTCAACGCACGGTTCGATATCCCGCTGCTCGTCGGACTGGCACAGGTCTGGAGCGAGGAGGCCGACAGCCCCGAGCGCGCCGCGGTCCTTATGGAGGACGCGGCCGAAATACTCGAACAGCAGGCGCAGAAGATCCGCCCGATCTATCGCATGGAGGCGATCACCGCACTGGCCGGAGGATTCGCCTCCATCGGCCGGGAAGATCGCGCCCGGGACTACTACGGGCGGGTGCTGGATCTCGCGGAGAAGCAGAACAACGGCCGCCCCCGGGCGCGTATCGTGGCCGAACTGTGCGCCTCGATGGGGCATTACCGGCTGACGCTGACGGAAGAATTTGAGGGCAGGCTGGAGCGGATGTTGGCAGGTCTGGGCGAGCCCTGGTGAGGGACACGAGCATGGGGCGCGGTTTTTTCAGTTTTATTATCACGGGCATTGTCCTCCTCGTCCTCGGCGGCGGGTTCGAGGTACGGGCCGCACCTTCCGGGGGGATTCGCGGCCGGGTGCTGGATCTCGAATTCGAGGTCCCGCTCGACGGGGTTCCAGTGCGCGTCTCGGAGACGGGCGCGGAGACGGAGACGGTCGACGGCGGACATTTCGTGTTCGAGAACCTGACCCCCGGCACGTACGCCCTCGTGTTTGACAAGGCCGGGTTCAAGCGGGTGATCGAAAGCGGTGTCGTCGTGACCCCCGGAACGCTGGCCGAGGTTTCCGTCTCCATGCCCGGAGAGTACGTGGACATGAACGAGATGGTGGTCCGTCCGCTGGAACTGGGCGGCAGCACCGAGATCGGCCTGCTCAACCTTCGCGCGGAGAACATCGGGATCATGGACGCCATCGGATCCGACCTGATGAGCAAGGCGGGTGCGGGCTCGGCCGCCGAGGCCGTCAAACTGGTCTCCGGCGCCTCGGTACAGGACGGCAAGTACGCCGTGATCCGCGGACTCTCCGACCGGTTCGTCAATACCCGCCTCAACGGCGTCGCCATGCCCACCGCCGACCCGGATGTCCGCGCGGTGCAGCTCGATCTTTTTCCCAGCGCGATGCTCGACAGCGTCCAGGTCCACAAGACCTTCACGCCCGACCTCCCGGCCAACACCTCGGGTGGAATGGTCGACATCGTCACGCGCTCGATTCCCGACGGGGAGATTTTCGAGGTCAAGGCGGGAACGGCCTATAACAGCCAGGCTACCGGGAACGACGACTTCCTCACCTACAGGAACGGGGGCGTGGATTACTGGGGGGTCGACGAGGGCAATCGTGAAAAGACGCTCGAATCCGGCGAGGTGCTGCCGCTCATCTCCAAGCCCCGCGGCGGTCATCCCAACTTCGACAATCCCGACCCGACCCCGGCGGAAGAGGAGCGGTTCAGACACAGCGACGCCCAGGTGCGCAGTTTTAACGATACGATCGGAACCTCCCGCGACACGGCGCCCGTGGACCACAGCTGGGAATTCACGTATGGCGACCGCCTGGACCTGGATTCCGGGGCTTCGTTCGGCTGGCTGGGTACGATGAATTACAAGAACAGCTTTTCCTACTTCGATGACGGGCAGGACAAATTTAAGGTCTCGAACGGCGGATTCACCGGATTCGAGATCCCCGTCGAATCGGGAGAGGGCAATGAGAGCCCCGATCCGGACCAATGGAAAATGCAGGAGGGCACCGAGACCGTGCGGTGGGGGGTCGGAGGCATGGTCGGGTTCGAGAAAGACGAGCATGAACTCACGCTCTCGTACCTGCGGACCCAGCACGCCGAAGATACCGCGAGTGTCCGCTGGGATGATGAAACCAATGAGAACCTCTACTGGCACAACCAGTCGCTGATCTATCGCGAGCGCAGCATGGACTCGCTTCAGCTCCGCGGCGAAAACCCGCTCACGTTTATGCCTCAGGGTTCCTTCCTCGGAGTCGAATGGATGGAACCCGTGATCGACTGGTCGCTGGCGGACAATGCTTCGGAGCAGAACGAGCCCGACCGCCGCTTTTTCCTCGCCGCCTATAACCCGAGCACCGGTCAGTGGGGCGGGCCGCGCAAGCCCAAGAACTTTGCCGAGCGCGCCTGGAGAAAGATCATTGAGGAAAACCGCTACGCCGACCTGAACCTGAGATGGCCGTTCCGGCTCGGACCGGAGCGTGAAGGGGAATTCAAGACCGGTCTCGCCTGGAACGACGTCGACCGGAGCTATACGCAGGACTCCTTTTACTACACGGCACCCAGTATTATGGGTGCTCGCACCCCGTATGCCGTGTATACCAACGCCACGTTCGACGATCTCTGGAGCGATGTCTTCCTTGAGGACATACGGCTGGGATATCCCCCGCCGTACGGGGAGGGACGGGAATACTCCCGTTTCTTCGGCTACGACTCCATGACCAACGAAGTCAACTGGATGATCAAAGAGTTCTCGGATGACGTGGACTACACGGGAACCATGGACGTTCACGCAAAGTACCTGATGGGCGAAATGCCCGTCACCCCGTGGCTCAAGGTGATCGGCGGCGCGCGCTGGGAACACACCGAACTGCACACGGAGGTGCACGCCGCGGACGGCAACGATCAGCAGGCCACCGTGCTCAACGTGCGGCTGGATCCGGAAACCCCGGACTTCGTTTCTCCCGATTCCATGAACACCACGCTCGATGAACTGGCGAACGCGGACATCGAGCAGCTGGATATTCTGCCCTCGCTCGGGTTCATCCTCGGCCCTTTTCACGACGTCAAACTGCGGGGGACCTGGAGCCGGACGATCGGCCGGCCGACCTTCAAGGAGATCACTCCCGTCTCGCAGCAGGAAAGCCTCAACGGGCAGCAGTTTGCGGGGAACCCCGGACTTGAGATCAGCCAGCTCGAGAACTACGACCTGCGGCTCGAGTGGCTTCCCTCCGACGGGCAGGTGCTGTCGGTAAGCGGCTTCTACAAGGACATCCAGGATCCGATCGACTACGCCCAGCGCCCCGCACAGGGCAGCACGCCGTATATCATCCCCTTCAACTTCGACGAAGGCGAAGTGCTCGGTGTGGAATTCGAGATCCGCCAGAACCTCGGCCGGTGGTTCGAGTGGCTGGAAGGGTTCTCGATTGGCGGGAACGCGACTTTTCTCGACGCCACCGTCGCGGTCCCCGACCGCGACGTGCGCAAGGTCACCGAATTGCTGGAGCTGCGCGGCAAGGATCCCGGCAAGTACGAGATCGACGAGCGCCCGATGAAGAACCAGCCGGAATATATCTTCAACGCCTACTTCCTGTTCGAGAACCGGCACACGGGCACGTCGGCGGGGATCTTCTGGAACCGCAAGGGAGATACGCTCATCGCCGGCGACGATGCGAACGGCGCCGACTACATTGCCAGCCTCGTACAGCTTCCGCACAACAGCATGAACATCAGCTTCAGCCAGAAATTCCGGGAGCACTGGAAGCTCTCGCTGAAGGCGGAAAACATTCTGAACCCGACGATCCGCGAAGTGTGGCGTTCGGATTACATTCCGGAGGATGCGGTAGCGACTTCGTACAGGGAAGGCGTGACGTATTCGCTGAGTCTGAGCCGGAAATGGTGAGCGGGAGAGAAACTTGAAAGACAGGATGAACGAAACAGGGAGGACACAGCTATGACACTTCGATCCCGGATAACGCCGCTCGTGGCCGCGGCGGCCCTGGCCATGCCGCTGTACGCCGGGCCGGACCCTGACATGGCCACGGCCCGACAGGCGCTCGATCAGTACGTCGAGACGCAGCGCCTGATCTCGGAGGAGAAGCAGGCATGGCGCGAGGCCGAGCAGATGCTCCATGAGCGCATCGAACTCGTGCAGGAGGAAATCGAGAGCCTGCGGAAGAAGATCGGGGAAGCGCGCTCGAACATCGGTCATGCCGACGAGAAACGCCGCGAACTGCAGGACGAAAACGAGACGCTGAAGCAGGCCACGGAGACCGTGCGCGGCCGCATCGGTCCGCTCGAGGCGCGAGTGCGCGAACTCGTCGTCCGGCTGCCCCAGCCCCTGCGGGATACCGTCAAGCCCCTCAGCCGTAAGATCCCGGACAACCCCGGCGATACCAGTCTCTCGCTGTCGCAGCGCTATCAGAACGTCGTCGGTCTGCTGAACGAGGTGAACAAGTTCAACCGCCGGATCGTCATCGCCAGCGAGGTGCGTCCGCTTCCCGACGGCGAACAGGCCGAAGTGGAAACGATGTACGTCGGCCTCGGGCAGGCCTGGTACGCCAACCTCGACGGTACGCGCGGCGGCGTCGGCCGCCCCGGTTCCGAAGGCTGGACCTGGGAGCCGGTCGGCGGGCTCGGGCCCGAGGTGAAGGAGGCCATCGCGATCTATCGCAATGAGAAGCCGGCGGTCTACAAGCCGCTTCCGGTGCATATCAGCGGAGGAGAAGCAAAATGAATAGGAGCAGGATGATCCGCACGGGAATCGGACTGGGCGCGGCGGCGCTGCTGTTCGCGGCGCGGCCGGCCGTCGCGGCGGAACAGGGGCCCGCGGAGGCGGCGACCGCGAAGCTGGAACAGAGCCAGCGCGAACTCGCGCAGCTCCGCAAAGAGATCATGGATCAGAAAATCCCGCTGAGCAGGGAGTTGAGCGGGCTGGAGGAGAACCTGCGCGCCGTCCGGGCGGAGTACGAGGACGTGCGCCGCACGCTCGACACGCGCAATCTCGACCTCAACAATCTCCGCGAGGAACTCAAAGCGAGGCGCGACGAGAAAAACTACCTCGCCAACCTCCTCGGCGAGTACGCGCGGAATTACGAGACGCAGCTTCATATCGCCGAACTTCAGCGCTACGAGGACGTGCTCGAGGATGCCCGGCTCGCGCCGGAAAACAGCAACCTCTCGCCCGGCGAGCAGTTCGCCGATCAGCTCGAGCTGGTGACCTCCTCCGTCGCGCGGCTGGAGTCCATGCTCGGCGGTACGCGCTATCCCGGCACCGCGGCCGGCGACGGCGGCCTGGTCGTCGAAGGGACGTTCGCCCAGGTCGGGCCCGCAGCCTACTTCAGCGCGGATGAAAGCGACCTCGCCGGCCTGGCCGAGCAGCGGCTCGGATCGATGCAGCCCACGGTGCTCGGGTTTGAAGATCCCGCCATGGTGGAGATGGCGAGAACGCTGGTCGAGAGCGGCAACGGACACATGCCCTTCGACCCGACGCAGGGGAACGCCCACAAGATCGAACAGACCAGACAGACGGTCTGGGAACACATCCGCAAGGGCGGCGTGGTCATGTTTCCGATCCTCGGCCTGGCCGCGGCGGCCCTGCTGGTCGCACTGGTCAAATGGGTGCAGCTCGCACGCGTGCCCGTGCCCGACGACCGGAAAATCGAGCCGCTGCTGCGCGCGCTCGGACGCCGCGACGTCGCCCAGGCCAAGGGGCAGCTCGCCAAAATCAGGGGCCCCGTGAGCGAAATGCTCGCGGCCGGCGTGGATCACCTGAACGAGTCGAAGGAACTGATCGAGGAAGTCATGTTCGAGAAGGTGCTTCAGGCCCGGCTCAAGCTGCATCGCGCACTTCCGTTCATAGCCGTGACCGCAGCCTGCGCCCCGCTGCTCGGGCTGCTCGGCACGGTGACCGGAATCATCAATACCTTCAAGCTCATCACCGTGTTCGGATCCGGCGACGTGAAGATGCTTTCCGGCGGGATTTCCGAGGCGCTGATCACGACCGAGTTCGGCCTGATCATCGCCATCCCCTCGCTGCTGCTGCACGCGTTTCTGGCCCGCAAGGCCAAAGGCATCGTGGACCGCATGGAGAAAGTGGCCGTCTCGGCGCTCAACCAGATCAGCCGCCGGAATACGGATGCATCGGCGCATGCCGAAGGAGGTGCCTCATGATGGAATTATGGGATAAAGCCGTCGAAATCTGGATCTCCGGAGGCTGGGCGATGATCGCCATCGCGGTGAACGCCTTCTTCCTCTTCGCCGTCGGACTGCACGTGAAGATGAAGCTGGCGAACAAGGGGTACCGGGAGGACGCCGGCCGCTTCTGGCGGCGCTACCACGACGGAAATCACAGGCGTCACGTGCCCGTGGCCGGCCTGCTGGAGTACGTGCTCGGCGCGGAGAACACCGAGGACATGCGGCATCACTTCGACGAATTCCGCAGCACGGAGATGCACCCCTTCCAGCGCGATCTTCAGGTGATCGGCGTATGCGTGGCCGCTTCGCCGCTGCTCGGACTGCTGGGCACGGTGACCGGCATGCTGACCACGTTCTTCGCGCTCTCGACCGGCGCCGGCGGCGACAAGACGATGGACATGGTCGCCGGGGGGATCTCCGAGGCGCTGATCACGACCGAAACCGGCTTGATCATCGCGCTCGCCGGACTGCTCTTCCAGTATCACCTCAACCGCGAGCACGAGCGCTACGATGCCTTTCTTGCTCACATCGAAACCATGTGCACCCAGGTGCTGCACCGGAAGCAGACGCAGCAGGCCGCGGTGACCGTCTGAAGATGAGTGATGCGCCCGCCAGAGTTTTAGCGGTCCTTCTCCCCGCGTTCTGCGCGGCGGGGACGGCGGAGGCGATCCATGACTGGGACCGGTACCGTCCGATCGTGGAGCGCGCGCCGTTCGGTGCCGCGGCGGCGGAAGGCGGAGAAGAAACCGGGCATGGAAAAGCGGTCATGGACGACCGGTTCGCAAAGCACCTGCGCATATGCACGTTGTATGAAGGCTTCGACGGCCGGCCGCAGGCCGGGCTGGTCGACAACACCAGCGATAAAAGCGTATGGCTCAAGCCGGGAGAACGTTACCAGGGGATCGAACTGACCGGGGTTGATGTGGCCGCCGGCACCGTGACGATGCGCAGGGACGGGAAGAAAGCCGTACTCAAGCTCAAGCCGCTGGACGCCCCCGCGACTCCGCACAGGCCACCGGAACCGGTCACCGCGGAAAAACGCGAAGAATCCGCAGCCCGCGTGGTGGTCAGCAATGCGAAGGTCGATCCCGAACGCTTTGGATTTGAAGAGGAAGTGAAAGAAGACAGTCGCCGCGGCCGCAGATCCGTGGTCGCAGGCCGCCGCCGCCCGAGGGTGCGGAAGAGAGACGAGGATCAGCCGGCCGGCGGTGCCGGAGGGAGTCTGCGCGAGCAGGCCGCCGCCGCCCGGCGGCTCGGCGGCGCGGCCGGCATGGGGTCGCCGATGGCGATGGCGCCCCCGAACGCCGGGAGCGGCGAGGCGGACGCGGGCCGGGCGCCGCGCCCGATCCATGAACGCCCCATTGAGTCGCGCACCGTGCATAACCCTGAAATCGAGGAACGTCTGAGAAACTGAATCGGGAGGACTGCTCATGAGCAGATTCAGATCATCCATGCGCGAGGATACGCAGGAGGCGGATGTCAACATCTCGCCGCTGATCGACTGTGTGTTCATCCTGCTGATCTTCTTTATCGTGACGACGACCTTCGTCGAGGAGACGGGGGTCGAAGTCGACAAGCCGCAGGCCGCCTCTTCCGTGAACCTCGAACGGAACAGCATCCTCATCGCCATCACCGGCAACGGCGAGGTCGTCTACGGCGGAAACCGGATCGGCCTCGGAGGTGTGCGCCCTCTGGTCAAGCGCATGCTCCAGAAAGAGGACGTCCCGGTCATCATTCAGGCCGACCGCGAGGTGCAGTCGGGCATCCTGGTGCGGGTGATCGACGAGGCGAAACTGGCGGGCGCGGAAAAGGTGAGCGTCGCCACGCGCAAGCAGAAGTCCTAGCAGCGGGGAGCAAGACACGGTGGTTCACGGATACCATAAGAAGCCGTCGGCGATGTGGACAAAGATGCTCCGCCCGCTGCTGCTCGTCGCGGGTGCGCTGCTCATTACGCTGGCCTATTTCATGATCCTGCCCGTGCTGCAGACGATCGGTCAGATGCAGCAGGACGACATGGAGCTGCGCACCGTGCAGACCGCCCAGCTCGAGCCTCCGCCTCCGCCTCCCCCCGAACCCGAGCAGGAGGAGCCGCCGGAAGAGCCCGAACCCGAACTGCAGCAGGAGTCGCAGCCGCTCGACCTCTCCCAGCTTGAGCTGGCGCTCAATCCGGGTATGGGCGGCGACTGGGGCGGCGATTTCGCCGTGAACCTCGATCTGGGCTCGGCGCAGAAAGCAGAGATGGACGCCATTTTCAGCATGGCCCAGCTCGATCAGCGCCCGCGCGTGCTCTACCAGCCTGCGCCGCGTTACCCCCCCGACCTGCGAAGCAAGGGGGTGGAGGGTACCGTTTACGTGATTTTCGTGGTCAACACGAGCGGCCGCGTGGAGCAGGCCAGGGTGCAGAAATCCACGCACCCCGCCTTCGAGGAGCCCGCGCTCAAGGCGGTCAAAAAATGGAAATTCGAGCCCGGAAAGCGCAAAGGCAAGCCCGTCCGGTTCAGGATGCGCGTCCCGATCAGTTTTGCGGCAGGATAAGATGCGGGAGGCTCTACATGAGGGAGGGAAGGACATGAAAAGTTTTCACCATGGCGCGGACGGCGTTCAGCGCAGACGGATCATGAAAAGCCAACAGCGGAGCAGGACGATGAAATATCTGGCGATGATGGTGACGATGCTTCTGGCGGGAAGCGCGATGGCGGCTGCAGAGGAGCCGCCGGAACTCAACCTCTGGAACGATCCCGGTTTCCGGCAGCGCTTCCTCGGTTCCTACGCGGTAAACCAGGAGACCGAGCCGCGTGTGAGCAGCGTGGAGCGCGAAAAGCTCGAGAAGGTTCTGGAGTTCATGAGCGCGGAAGAACCCGAAAAGGCGCGCGCCTTTCTCGAAAAGCAGACCGGAGAAGCCTCCACGGCGATGTTCGATTTTACGCTCGCCAACGTCTGCTTCCAGCTCGACGACCTCGGGGCCGCGGTTCGGCATTACGAGGCGGCCGTCGAAAAATTGCCGAGCTTCCTGCGCGCCCAGAAAAACCTCGGCATGATTTATGTCCGCAACGGCGAGTACGAAAAAGCCCTCAAGCCGCTGAGTGAGGCGATCGCCCTCGGCGCGGGCGACGGTCTGACCTTCGGGTTGCTGGGGTACGCCTATATGAGCGTCGGTGAACAGGTTCCCGCCGAGACGGCGTATCGCCGCGCCGTGCTGCTGCAGCCGGATACGGTCGACTGGAAGCTCGGACTGGCCCAGAGCCTGTTCAAACAGGAGAAGTACGAGGAGTCCGCCGCGCTGGCCTCCACCCTGATCGGGGACGATCCGGAGCGTAAGGACTTCTGGCTGCTGCAGGCCAATGCCTATCTGGGCATGAAACAGCCGCTGCAGGCCGCGCGCAATTTCGAGTATCTGCGCATGCGGAACGAGGCCGATGTACGCGCCCTCAATACGCTGGGCGATATCTATGTGAACGAGAAGATGCTCGCCGCCGCCGCGGAGGTCTACCTCCGCGCCCTCGAAAGCGAGCCCGGACAGCCGGTCGACCGGCCGCTGCGCAACGCCGAGGTGCTCGCAGCCCGCGGGGCGCTCGAAGAGTCGAAGCGGCTCATCGGACGCGTCCGCGAGGTGTACGGAAAAACCCTGGCGGACGAGAGGGCGACGCGCCTGCTCAAACTCGAGGCCCGCATCGCCGTGGCCGAAGGCCGGGGCGGGAAACAGGCGGAGATCCTCGAACAGGTCGTCGAACGCAACCCCACCGATGGCGACGCGCTGGTCCTGCTCGGCCGGCATTACGCCTCGGAAGACCAGGCCGAGAAGGCGATCTTTTATTTTGAGCGGGCTGAAAAACTGGAGGAATTCGAGGCCGAAGCCAAACTCCACCACGGACAGCTCCTGGTCCGGCAGTCCAGATTCGAAAAAGCCCTCCCGCTCCTGCGCCGCGCCCAGAGGCTGGATCCGCGCGAGGACGTCCAGCGCTATATCGAACAGGTCGAACGGATCGCGCGATCGAGGGGATAGGGGGTTCCGGACGCGGGCATGCACACGCCCCTTCGGCTTCCCGCCCTGAGTCCGCCGGTTAAAGCCCTGGACCAAGTTCACGATGGATCGTCCTCGCGGCGTCCACGGGTTCTTTGCCTGTGCTGTTCTCATCCATCTTTGCGGTCCCGGCGCCTTTGCGAGAGACCTTTCTTGTGTTTTCGACCACGGATTACACCGATCACACGGATGGGATCTCGAAATCCGGATCGAAGTCGAAATCGGGATTCAGAGAGAACATAATTCGTACTCGTACTCAGCGAAGCGGTACTCGTACTCGAGTTCCTCGAATCGGGGGAGGGGGATCGCGCCTTCGGCGCTCCGAGTACGAGTACGCGTATTGCCATAAAAACCCACGAATAACCGTTTTCGAAGGGACGTTTACACGGATGCGCTCCCATCCTATACTCCCGCGGATCAACACAGGGAGCACGCATGGAACTGGACGAACTCAGACAGCACGCCGACGCGTTCCGGGCGCGGCTTGAAGAGATGCAGGGCTACCTCGGACTCGAGGAGAAACGGAAGGAACTGGCCTCCGTCGAAGACGAGGCCGCACAGCCGGGGTTCTGGGACGACCCGGACCGCGCGCAGAAACGCATCGCCCACTCCAAGAGCCTGCGCAGCGTAATCGAGCCCTGCGACGCCCTCGCGCAGAAGCTGGAGGATGTCGATGTCATGCTCGAGCTGGCCGAAGGCGAGGACGAGGGCGAAGAGCGCCATACGGCATTGGCCGACGCCGAACGGCTGCTGCACGAACTGGAAACCTCGTTCCGCAAGCTCGAACTGCAGTCGCTGCTGAGCGGTCCGATGGATTCGAAGAACGCCTACGTCAGCATCCACGCCGGAGCGGGCGGCACGGAATCCTGCGACTGGGCCGACATGCTCTGCCGGATGTACATGCGCTATTTCGAGCGCCACGACTACAAGGTCCAGACCCTGCACTACCAGCCGGGCGACGAGGCGGGTCTCAAGGGCGCGACCCTGCTGGTCGAGGGACCCTACGCCTACGGTTACCTCAAGGCCGAGCGCGGCTGCCACCGGCTGGTCCGGATCAGCCCGTTCGACAGCGCCGGACGCCGGCACACCTCCTTCGCCGCGCTCGACGTGATGCCGGAGTTTGACGAGGACATTGACGTGGAGATCGAGGACAAGGATCTCCGCGTGGACACCTACCGCTCGAGCGGAGCCGGCGGCCAGCATGTGAACACCACCGACTCCGCCGTGCGGATCGTCCACGAACCCACCGGCACGGTCGTCCAGTGCCAGGCGGAACGGTCGCAGCACAAGAACCGCGCCGTCGCGATGAAGATGCTGAAGGCCAAACTCTACGAGATGGAGGAGGACCAGAAGCGCAAGGACATCGAGAAGCTCTACGGCCAGAAGGGCGAAATCGCCTGGGGCCACCAGATCCGCTCCTACGTCATGCAGCCCTACACGATGGTCAAGGACCACCGGACCCACGTGCAGGTGGGGAATGTCCAGGGCGTGCTCGACGGCGACCTCGACGAGTTCATCGAGGCGTACCTGAAAAAGAAACAGCAGGAATCGGCGTGAACATTCTCGAGGAGATCGTAGCGCATAAACGGCGCGAGATCGCGGAGCTGCGCGAACACGTCCCCGCGGAGACGATGCGCGAGCAGGCCGGGGCCGCGGATGCGCCCGCGCCGGACTGGACCGCTTCGCTCTGCGCCGAAGGGTTCGGGTTTATCGCCGAGATCAAACGCCGCTCGCCCTCCGCAGGCGTGATCCGTGCGGACTTCGATCCGGCCGCCCTCGCGCGCGCGTACGAAGACCGCGGCGCGCAGGCCGTATCCTGCCTCATGGACTACCGCTACTTCGGCGGGGGCGAGGACGATTTCGAGGCGGCGCGCAAGTCCACGCGCCTCCCCATGCTCTACAAGGAATTCGTGGTCGAGGACTGGCAGGTGTATCACGCGCGCATGTCGGGCGCCTCCGCCGTGCTGCTGATCGCCGCCGTGCTGGAGCCCGATGAACTGAACGGGATGGCGGAGCGCTGCCGGGCGTGCGGACTCGAGCCGCTGGTCGAGATCCACTCCGCGGAGGAGGCCGCCGCCGCGGTCGACAGCGGCGCGCGCTGGATCGGGATCAATAACCGCGATCTGCGCACCTTCGAGACCCGCATCGAAACCACGCTCCGGCTGCGGCCGGGGCTGCCGGATAATGCGCTGGTCGTCAGCGAGAGCGGAATCCGGTCCGCGCAGGATATCCGTACACTCCGGGAGGCCGATGTCGCCGGCGTCCTGGTCGGCGAGCACCTCCTGCGGCAGCCCGATCCCGGCGCCGCGCTGGCCGCGCTCCGGGAGGGTCTGCGCCCGTGACCTCCATGGACTGGATCGAATCCGGCCTGGAACGGCTGCGGACCGGTGGCCGCCTCCGGCGAACGCGCGTGTTTCCCGCCGCGGGCGGGAAACTGGAGCTGGACGGACGCGAGACGCTCAATTTCTCCTCGAACGACTACCTCGACCTGGCCCGCAACCCCCGCGTGATCGCCGCGGCACGGGAGGCCCTGGAACAGTACGGGGCGGGGGCCACGGCCTCGCGGCTGGTCTGCGGCACGCTCCCGCCGCATGAAACCCTGGAGCACCGGATCGCGGCCTGGAAGGGGCGCGAGGCCGCGCTGGTCTTCGGGAGCGGTTATGCGGCCAACGCGGGGATCCTTCCCCGGCTCGCGGGACGGGGCGATGTGGTGCTCGCCGACCGGCTCGCCCACGCCAGCCTGCTCGACGCCGCCGTGCTCAGCCGCGCCCGGCTCATCCGGTTCCGTCACAACGATCCGCAGGACCTCGAGCGCCGCCTGAAATCACTGCCGGGGAAGACCCGCCGCATCCTGGTCGTCACCGAATCCGTGTTCAGCATGGACGGCGATCTCGCCCCGCTGGAGGAACTCGCAGGCCTCGCCCATGCTCACGGGGCCATGCTGCTGGTCGACGAGGCCCACGCGTCGGGCGTATTCGGTGAACGCGGCCGCGGCCGCCTGGCGGATCAGAACGGGGCGGATGCGGTTACCGTGGACATGGGTACGCTCAGCAAGGCGCTCGCGAGCTGCGGCGGATTCGCGGCGTGCGACGCGAAGCTGCGCGAGTGGTTGGTGAACGGCTCGCGTTCATTCATCTACAGCACCGCCCCGCCGCCCGCCGCCATGGGCGCCGCGCTCGGCGCGCTGGACGTGGTCGAAGCGGACCCCGCGCCGGGGCCGGAACTGCTCCGTCGTGCGGATCTGTTCCGCGCCGCGCTCCGCGCGCAGGGGGTGGCGGTGAAGGATTCCGAAAGCCAGATCGTTCCCGTGATCGTCGGCGAGGACCGGGCGGCGGTCGGCCTTTCCGCCGCTCTGGAGAAAAAGGCGATCCTCGTTCCGGCCATCCGTCCGCCCACCGTGCCGGAGGGCACCGCGCGCCTCCGCTTCTCGCTCACCCTCGCCCATCAGGAGGACGACCTCCGGCGCGCGGCGGCGGTGTTGGGGGAGACGATGAGGCAGGATTCAAATCCGGACCGGGAGCGGGGTCGGACCGTCATGCCCTCCGACTCCGCACGCCGCATTCTCCTCCTGTCCGGGTGGGGTTATCCGGCGGCGGAACTTGACCCCCTGGCAAAGGCTCTGCGCGACACCGGTCATGAGGTGGTACTCTCCGGGCCGGAGGACCTGTGGGGCCGGGGCGGGGGCGGGAAGTCGGAACAGCCTTTCGTCGACGGCCTTGAGTCGCTGATCGCGGAGCAGGGTCCGTTCGAGCGGCATGCCGGCTGGTCGCTGGGTGCCATGCTGCTTCTCGAAAGGGCGGTGCGTGAAGATGGCCCCGCGGGCGGGCTCGTGCTCTGCGGCGTGACGCCCCGCTTCTGTTCGGGGCGCGGCTGGCCCTGCGGCGTTGCGTCTGCCGAGGTCCGGACGATGCAGCGTATGCTTCGGAGTGACCCCGAGCCGGTGCTGCGTGAATTCTACCGCCGCTCCGCCGCGCCGCGCGCCGCGGAGGGTGCGGAGGTCCGGATCGAAAAGGTGTTGAGTGCGGGGGTCGAAGTTCTGTCCGCCGGGCTCCGGTTCCTTCAGTCTTTTGATATCCTCCCCCTCCTCGCCGGGGTGCGCGGCCGGGTGCATCTGCTGCATGGATCGTGCGACGGCATCGTGCCCGTCGCAGCCGCGCGGCGGCTCGAGGCCGAGCTTCCGGCGGCGCGACTCGAAGAGATGCAGGGGGAAGGTCACGCCCTGCCCCTCTACTGTGTGGACGAGCTGAGCCGCAGGATCGCCTTATGAGCGGAAACGTGAGCAGAAGATTCTCCGCCGCCGCGGCCGCGTATGAATCGGGCGCCGCCGTGCAGGCGGAGGTCGCGCGCGAACTGGTGCGCTGGATGGAGCTGCCTGAAGAGGCCGACCGCGTGCTGGAGCTGGGGTGCGGGACCGGACTGCTTACGCGTCAGCTCTGTGCTCTGAACCCGCGGCCCGCCGTTCACGCCATCGATGCCTCCGCGGCCATGATCGACGTATGCCGGGCCAAGACGGCGGGCGGTCCGAAGCTTACGACCGAAGTTCGCGACATGCGGGTCTCTCTTCCGGAAGGGCCCTTCAGCCGCGCGGTCAGCAGTTCGGCGCTCCACTGGATTCCCGATCTCGCCGCGCTGTTCCGCGCCCTCGCGGCATGCCTGGAGGACGGAGCCCGCGTCACCTTCGCGCTCATGCTCGAGGGTACGCTCGAGGAGCTCTCCGCGGCGCGGTGTGCGGCGGCGCCCGGCGTGGAGCCCCCCGTGAGCCTGCCCTCCGAGGGCGGGGTCGGCCGGGCCCTTGCGGAGGCCGGCATGAACGCCGATCGCGTAAAGACTGAAACCCGCACCGTGTACTACCCCTGCGCGGAAGATCTCCTCCGTGACCTTCACGAGCGGGGCGTCACCGGATCGCCCTCCGCAAGACGGCGCGGACTGACCCGCGGCGAGCTGAGGAAGCTGAAAGAAATATATCGGCACAGACACGCCGGACCGGCGGGTCTGCCGGCGACCTACCGGGTCGGTTTTTTTGATACAGGGATGGTTTAATGCAGCCTGTATTTGCTTTTTGTTTTGACAGGTTGCGCAGGTGAGCATAGATTCGCCCATCCTTGAACTGCTTCTATTCGCGTTTCGGGACAACCTGAGGAGGGCGCAAAATGAAAATCGTTATCGGAAGGAGCCTCACGGCCCTGGGAATCGTCACAGCCCTCGTTCTGTCCTTCAGCAGCACTGCGGCCGAGGCGCAGGAGGTCGGATTTGAAATCGCGGAAGTGGAGGTTTTCCCCGACACCGCGCCCAAGACCCCGGATTACGACGTCAGTTCCGCCGGGTTGAATATCCGGGACGAAGCGAGGAAGACATGGTTCCGCATGGTGGTCGAATACGAAACCATGCCCGAGTGGATCGATGAGCTTACGTTCGATTACTATGTGCTGATGCGTCCTCCTGAGATGGAAGGCCGGCAGGAGAGCCCGCAGCCCGTGGTGTTCCACAAAAAAATTGATTATGTGTACATCTACCAGGGCGACGAGCATTTCAGCGAAGTCTTCATGCACCCCAATTCGCTCCGGCGTTTCTACGACGGCGATATACTCGAGTGGGCGGTGCTTGTGAGCTATAAGGGACGTGAGATCGCCGGGGAGAGCAGTCGCCAGGGTCAGGGCCGCTGGTGGGAACAGTTCTCCGTGCGTGAAGGGGTGCTCCGGAACCGTCTTGAGACGCCTTTTGCCTTTATCAACATTGAACAGTACGAAGAGATCAAGCCGGCGGCGCGGTAAACTGTAACGGTCGGGGACGAGACGGATGATGAAATCCAAACGCATTCTCGCGGTGGACATCGGAGCCGCAAGCGTCAAGCTGGCGGAATTTATACGTAGCGGGGAAGGCGGGATCCGGCTGCACCGGTTCGGCATGGCGCCCATCGATCCCGGAGCCGGGGAAGAGGCGAACCGCGAACTGCAGATCACCCGCACGCTCAAGAGCCTGATGAGCGAACACAGAATCGCCGCGGGCACGGCGGTGGTCAGCGTTGCCGGACAGTCGGTTTTTTCGCGTTTTGTAAGCTGCCCGCCGGTTGAACAGGACAAGATCCAGCAGATCGTCCAGTACGAGGCCGTCCAGAATGTGCCCTTCCCGATCGACGAGGTAGTCTGGGATTACCAGCTCGTCGAGCGTGGCGAGGAGGACGTCCGGGTCATGCTGGCCGCCATCAAGGCGGACATGGTCGAGGGCATTTCCTCGGCGGTGGAGCAGGCGGGGCTGGATCCCGACGTGCTCGACGTGGCGCCGATGGCGCTCTACAACGCCGCGCGCTACAACTACGGGCTGCCGGAAGAGAGCACGCTGGTGATCGACATCGGGGCCCGCTCGACCGATCTCGTGTTCATGGAGGCGGATCGCGCCTTTATCCGGAGCGTCCCCGTCGCGGGCCATACCATCACCCAGCAGATCGCGCGCGAACTCGAAGTGGAGAACGCCGAGGCCGAACAGCTCAAGCTTGCCCACGCAAAGCTGGGCGGTACGCAGGAGTCTTCCGGAGACGAGCAGGCGGCCAAAGTCCGGCAGTGCGTGCAGAATACGGCCAACCGGCTGCACATGGAAATCAACCGTTCGATCAATTTTTACCGTACTCAGCAGAACGGCAACCCCCCGAAGCGCATCATGCTGGCCGGGGGGACGGCCCGTATCGAGGGTCTCGCCGAGTTCCTGGGTCAGAAGCTCGGCGTCCCCGTCGAAAACCTCGACGCCCTCAAGGCGGTGGAGGTGGATTCCGGCATCGACTCCGCGCAGCTCGAAAGCGACCGGGGCGCGCTGAATGAGCTCGTCGGCCTGGCCTTGCGTAAGGTTCAGCCCTGCCCGCTGGAAATCAACCTTATGCCGGCGCGGCTGGTGCGCGAAAAGACGTTCCGCCGCAAGGAACCCGCACTCGTGGCGGCGCTTGCGCTGCTGGTGCTCACGGTCGCGGCCTGGGGCTACTACTTTTCCACGACCGCCAGCCTCAATCAGCAGGCGCTCGAAGGGGTGAGCGATCGCGTGCGGCATCTTGAGCAGATCGAAAAGAAACTCGAACTGCAGGAGCGACAGGCAGAAGTCCTCAAGCGCTATCAGTCGAGACTTCTGGGACTCGTGGGCCGTCGCGACACCTGGATGAACGTAATGAACCGTCTCGTCTCGGCGATCCCCGAGGGCATGTACGTCTTTAAGACGGAGTCGATGTTCGCCGACTCGGAACAGCAGGCGCAGGCCGGGGGACGCTCCCGCATGCGCGGCATGCCGCAGCCGCAGAATGGGGGCGGCGGGCTGATGGACCATCGGCAGCTTACGGGCGTGCGGATATCGGGCTTCGGCTACCTGGATAAGGTCGACGAAAATTCGGTGACCGAGTTCTGGAACCGGCTCAAGGCCATGGAGCCGTTCGGCGAGGGCACAAAAATCGTAAAGCAGCCCCTCCCCGGAACCTTCGCCCAGGAATACGTGATCGAGATCGCCTTCAAGGAGCCGTTTGAACTATGAAGTGGCGCAAACACATGCTGTTGATCGTGGGCGGCGGCATACTGGCCGTGCTCCTCATCGGGACGCTGGTCTACACCGTTCGCGAACAGGTAAAGGCTCTGCGTGTCGGCGGCGAACTCAAGCAGCAGCAGGAGCGCCTCCGGGAGCTGAATCGCCGGGACCCGTTCCCCAGCAAAGAGAACGTGGCGCAGATGAAGGAGAACGTAAATCAGCTTCAGGACCACATGGTTGATCTGATCGAGCTGATGCGGCGCGAGCAGCGGCCCAACGAGAATATCGCCCCCGTGGCCTTCGCCTCGCTGCTGGGCCGCACCCGTGAGCGGATGGTCGGATGGGCCGAGGACGCACGCGTTGCCGTCCCGGAGGATTTCAGTTTCGGGTTCAGCCGCTACGTGCAGGGGACCATTCCCCAGGATAAGTACGTCGACCGCCTCGTCAATCAGCTCTACGCCGTGGAGACGCTGTTCCATGTGCTCTGCGTGTCGGGAGTCCGTGAGGTCACCGACATCAAACGCGATGTTTTCGAACAGGCGCTCCGCGCGGCGGCGGAGCCGCGGACAGGCCGGCGCGGAAGCCGGGGGGGCGATCAGGGCCAGCCCGCCGAAGCGGGCTCGCTCGAGGCCAGCCATGTCGACCCCGACGACCTGTTTACCGCGGAGCGCGTCCAGATGTCGTTCAACACCAAGGAAGCGCCGATCTGGCGCATCCTGCACGCCTTGAGCCACAGCGACCGCTTCTCGGTGGTAAAGATCGTCAACACGGACACGCAGTCGGATATTCTCGATTTCGACCCCGAATCGGCCAAACAGGAGGCGGAGCAGGGGCAAGGCGGCGATTCGGGTTCGCAGGATCAGACGGTCGAGGCCGAAACCGAGGCAAGCCGGGAGGCGCGCAAGATCGCCGGTGACGAGACGATCACGGTCACTATGGTGGTGGATGTCTACCGGTTTGCGTCCAACATTGCCCTGAAGGAGAGCGAGTGAGGTCATGAAAGGGAACTTCGGCTGGATCGCGCGACATTATGAAAAAGCGGCCCTCGCGGCCGTCATTGTACTCCTGGCCGCTTCCGCGCTCTACGGCGTCATGCGTATCCGCGGCCTCCGGCAGGAGGTCCGGGCGGCCGCATGGGAAACGCCGCCGGCGGAGGTCAGTGCGGCGGCGGCGGTGTCCCAGCAGCGGATCCGGAACGCCATGGAGACCATGACGCGGGACGTGGAATTCAAGGAGAGCGGCCGGCCGCTGTTCACAAGCCGCACCCGAGTCCGCGCGGTCGGCTCAGGATATCCCATCCCCTATATGGCCGAAGTCTGCCCCTTTACCGGGGCCGAACAGCCGGCGCTGAAGGATCCCGAAAAAGTGGACATCGATGGCGACGGCATGCCGGATATGTATGAACGGGAAAACGGGTTCGACCCCACCGTGGCCGCCGACGCGACGCGTGACGCGGATAACGACGGCTTCACCAATTATGAGGAATACACCGCCGGCACCGACCCGCGGGACAGCAGCTCCTTCCCGCCGCCCGTGGCCAAGCTGCGGATGGTGCGCCGCATCGAAACCCCCTTCAAGTTCCTCTTCAAGTCTGTGACGCGCATCCCGGACGGGAGCAGGGTATTCGCACTCAACCTGCGGGAGGGCGGCCGGACGCACTTCGTTGAAATCGGGCAGAGCGTTGCCGGGATCGAGGTGAAACGGTACGACGAAGACAAACGTACGCTCTACCTCGAACAGGCCGAAAAGATGATCGCACTCGAACAGGGCAAGGAAATCAGTTCCTTCGAAGTCAAGGCGGGTATGATCTATCTGGTGGACAGCCGCAAGCTCGTGAAGCGCGTGGGCGAGACATTCACGCTCAAAGAAAAGCAGTATGAAGTCGTTGAAATCCGGGACGAAGAAGTCACCGTGAAGGCCGTGGAGACCGGGCGCAAGAGTACGGTGCCCAAGCTCACCGACGCGGAACGGCGGCGTCTGCTCACCGGGGAATAGGGAAGAGCTTCGCCGGCGGGGGGCCGGGGAGCGGTTCGTAGAAGAAAAGGGTCACTAGTGCAGAACAGTCGACCAGGGAGATAAAAATGGAACGGAAAACTGTTGCGGGAATCACGAGCGATGCCTATAACGCCCTTTTTGAGATGCGAACAAATTTGTCACGAAAACATAGGAGCAGCGCGATGTTCAGAAAACTGAGTATGATAGTCGTCGGTGTGATCACCATTGCGGGATTTCAGGCCGTGACGGCGCAGGAGACGATGGAGTCGATTTTTGAGGACCTCCCCGGCGGTGAGACTTCGTCCGAAGAAGAAGTGAAAGCGCCGGAAGCGAAGTTTGAGGTCGAAAAGCCGGCCGAGAAGGCCGAGCCTGAGGCCCCCGCAGTGAAAGCCGCACCGGAAAAGAAGAAAGCGGCAATGAAGGCTGAGAAGAGCGAAGCGGAAGCGAACGCTGCGGCGGAAGCCGAAGAAAAGGAAGCGGCCGAGCAAGCCCGCAAGAAGGCTGAAGAGTCCGAAAAGCGCGCCAAAAAGGAAAAGAAGGTCAAAGAGGTCAATGAACTCGATCAGATGATCGACCGTGGCCGGGACTATTTCAAGAAGGGAAAATTCGACCAGGCGCGCGTCATGTTCGAGACGGTCGTATCCAAAGACCCTTACAATAAGGAAGCTAACGAATACCTGCGCAAAATTGCGGATCGGCGCAATGCCTCCTACGAAGACAAGACCAGTGCGTCCCGGGCCGACATGCTCGCCGATGTCGAGAAGGCCTGGAACCCCCCTCTGCGCGAAGCGCTCCTTCCCAGAGAAGAGGAAGAGGAAGGGAAGGTTTCCGAAGAGGCGCAGAAAATCGAGCAGCTCCGACAGAAGCTCGAAGATATCATCATTCCCGAACTGGATTTCCGGGAAGCCAATATCAAGGACGTCGTAAACTTTCTCTCTGATATGTGTCAGCGGCAGGGCAAGCCCGTGAACTTTATTCTGCTCGGACTCGACAGCGCGAAGGCCCGGTCCCAGCAGGGTGGCGGAGATGACGAGGACGAATTCGGTTTCGGCGGCGGTGGCGGCGGCCAGCAGAGCGGCGGCGCTGAGGATATCACCGTCACGATCAGTCTGCGCGATATCTCCGTGCTTGATGCCCTCAAGTACATCACCGAAATGGCGGGCCTGAAGTACGAGGTCAATCCGAACGTGGTTACGATTACGCCCGTCGGCTACGTGGCGCGTGAAAAGCTCGAATTGCGCACGTACGATGTCATCCCCGCCATCGGCCAGGAAATGGAAGCCCAGGCGGGTGATGGCGAAGATACCGGCGGCGGCCGCGGCGGCGGCGGTGGCGGCTTCGAGCTGTTCGGCGAAACGACCGGCGGTGGTGGCGGCGGTGGCGGCGGCACCAGCGGCGCGATCGACGTAGCCGGTTTCTTCAGCGGGGTCGAATTCCCGCAGGGCGCGACAGCCGTGTACAGGCCGAAATTCAACACGCTGACGGTCCGCAACACGCCGCAGAACCTCGACATGATCGAAAAGCTGATCGAGCGTCTGACCCAGAAAGCGCGCGAACAGCTTTCCGCCCAGGTGGAAATCGAGGCCAAGTTCGTGGAAGTCAATGAAGGCGCGCTCTCCGAACTCGGGTTCGACTGGACCTTGAATGATGTCATTACCGCCGGCGGCGGAGACTACCAGATCGGAAGCGACGGTACGCCCGGCGACCCGACGGACGGCACGCCGCTCTTCAGCGATGGTCTTCGCAACAGCGGCGATCCTAATGCTCAGCTTCCCCAGGATTCCCCCTATCAGGACCAGACCGGCAGTCTGGTGCAGGATTTCTTCAGTACGGCTACCTCCGACTTCCTGATCTCAAAGATCGACGGGACGCAGGTGGATGTCCAGATTCGCGCGCTGGAGCAGAGCGGCGCCGCCGACCTGCTATCCGCGCCGAAGGTGACCACGAAGAGCGGCGAAGAGGCCACGATCAAGGTGGTTATCGTCCGCCGGTTCCCGATGGACTTCGATACCGAAGAGATCAGTGTCAGCGGCGAAGGCGCCGTGCAGGGCATCCCGCTCGCTTACATCGAGCCTACGGATTACGAGGATAAGGAACTCGGTTATATCCTCCGCGTCCGTCCCGATGTCGACACGGAGAGCAACACGATTAATCTGGAACTTGAGCCCCTGATCCGTGAGTACCTCGGCGAGGACGAACCCCGCACCGTGTACCCCGCCTTCCAGGACTCGGATCCGCTCACGGTCACGATGCCGGTATTCCGTGAACGCACCGTCACCACGCAGCTCTCCGTCGCCGACGGAAGCACGGTGGTCATGGGCGGACTGATCAATGAGTCCACCAGTTCCTTTGAGGACAAGGTCCCGCTGCTCGGCGATGTTCCCTACGTCGGGCGCTTCTTCCGGTCGGAAGGTGAGCGGAGCGAAAAGAAGAACCTGCTCATCTTCGTGACCGCGAACCGGGTCGACGCCTACGGGTACAAAACCCAGGATCGGCAGTCGGTTGAGCAGATGACGAAGTCGATGCAGCGGTAAATCGTAGACTCCCCGAAGCCCTGGCGGGCGGTCCTGCTGAACAGCAGGACCGCCCGTTTTTTTTCGCGCGAAGCGTGCGTATCAGATGGCCGGTTTTTATAGTGGCGGCTCTACGAGCCTCCTGTTCCTCCGTCAATCAGCGAGTCCCGGTGTTGAGAGATCATGGGATCGGCCTCAAATCGCCGACAAAGAACGCTAATTTTGAGAAGACGAAGGCGGAGAGGGAGACTTGTCGCTTGACGGGCGCTGAGATCGTTGTCCTGTGATGAAAGCATATACGAGACTGACTACAGTTGTCCCCGCGATTCCGCCTCCAACCCAGTCGTGACCCATGGTGGCAACAATTGCACCGGCAGTGATCCCGAACAGGCCTATGAGAAGGCCGAACAACTGGCTGCGTCCGCTCTGGGAAGTCTGACTCGTTACAATTATCCGTTCCATGTTGCGTCGATGGTCTGACTGTTTCTCGGCCATTGACATAATTCTGTCGGCCCCATTCGTGATATGCCGATTGTAGAGCGCTATATCTTCCGGTGGTGGTAGCGGACCGCGATGGCTCTTCATCACCATATGTGATGTGACGATGTGAAGCAGCTATACCCGCTGCTCCTTGGGCAAACCAGAGAGAATTTCTGGCGCTTCGATCTCGAGACGTGCAAGAACTTGGGAGCAAGGATCTTCTAAGTTCTCACCGTCTGCGGAAGACGAATCGTCAGCATCAACAGGCTGCGGCGGTTCTTCTCTCGGCTCTTCTGTCATCTAGAGCTTCCACTCAGCCATATTCATTATCGGCGAAAACCGGCTGGGAGAGACGACATGCAGGAGGAGAAATCGTTGCCGACAGCCTTCCAGTCAGAATGCAGGGCGGACATGTCGGTCAGCCTCCGGGGCGTCGATTGATCGAATCGGTAGTAATTGCCACCTACGGAAATTGCACTGCCGAATCCGGACAGCGTGTTTGATTGCGGCACGGAAAACCCCATATTATTAAAATCCATATCCATTTCGATCTTCCTTCTGCTGGCCCACAGCACAATTCCATATCCCAATGTATAGCTACGGAGCGCGCTTCAAAAAACCCCGACATGAATACAGACTCCCAGGGGAAACGGCAAGCAGAAAAAGTGGGGCATTCGCCGGTTGAGAAGTGTAATGTGAAATGCCGCAGGTATAGGAGAGAGCGTTCCATGCCGTGGTTCGCTATCCTTTGTGGTCTTACAACAGGACAACAGAGGAAGGAGACGGCATGGAACAGAATCAGAATAGCAGGAAGGGCAAGCACTTGACGAGGGTGGAGCGCATGGTGATTGAGCGGATGTCCCGTGGGGGGATCCCCCCACGGGACATCGCGGCCGCCTTGGAGCGTCACCCGCGTACGATCCAGCGTGAGCTCAAGCGCGGGACGGTGACCCACCGGGACTCGGAGTGGCGGGAATACCGGACCTACAGCAGCGATCGCGGCCAGGACCTCCATGATTACCACGCCACCGCAAGGGGGCCCGGTCTGAGGCTGGGCCGCAACTATGCGCTGGCCGAATTCATCCGTTGCCGCATTGTGGAACATAAGGAATCGCCCGATGTAGTCGCCTTTCGGATGCGTCAGGCCGGTCTGGAGGAGGTGGTGTGCACCAAGACGATCTATAACTACATCGATAAAGGCGTCATTTTCGGGCTCAGCAACGAGTCACTGTGGGAGAAGCGTAAGCGAGCCAAGCGGCGCAAACGCGGCGCTCGGCGGTTGGCGAAGCGGATTTCCAAAGGCAAAAGCATCGACCAGCGTCCCGAAGGAGCCGAGACGCGCGAGGAGTTCGGACACTGGGAGATGGACCTGGTGACCGGCCCCACGCGCGGGTCCAATGCCGCCCTATTGACCCTGGTGGAACGCAGACATCGGATCACGATCATTCGCAAGCTGCCTGATAAGAGCCAAGCCAGCGTGCTCAAAGTTCTCAGAGGGCTCGAGCGTGAACATGGCTCCCGCTGCTTCCGTCAGATTTTCAAGACCATCACGGTCGACAACGGCAGCGAGTTCCTGGACTTCGAAGCCTTAGAAGCCTCTTCCTTCTCGAAGCAACAGCGAACCCAGATCTTCTACGCCCACCCATACTCATCCTGGGAACGCGGATCGAACGAGAACGGCAACAGGATGATCAGACGGTTCGTGGCCAAGGGCCGGGATATCGCGCGCTTTACCAAGCAGAAAATCCGCGACATCGAGCTATGGATCAATAACTACCCGCGCCGGATCCTCGACTTCATGACCCCTCACGAACTCTTCACGAACGAACTCAAAACGATCTCATAAATGAAACAAGACCACTACATGCGGCATTTGGGTTTACAACCTACCGGGGCATTCGCCGGTCTCCTTCGCCATTTTCGAACGTGGCCATCTGCGGCGGCGACCAGCCGCCGTAGCATGAGGTCGTTGGAATCCGTGTCGATTCTCCCGCAGAGGTGCAGAGGGTCATTCTTCGAGACAGGGTGATTGGTCACTTCACATCCCGCAACCCACAACCTACAAAACACCAACCACATTTCACGCCCCACAACGCACAATCTTCAGGCGAGCGCGCCGCGGATCTTATCGGCGAGATCCGCCATCTCGGAGGGATCGCCGTAGCTCTTCGCATCCCAGTTCCAGTGATGCCCGTCATCGCTGTAGCGGGGGATCACATGGACGTGGATATGAAATACGGCCTGCCCGGAGCAGCGCCCGTTGTTCTGAATAATGTTGATTCCCTCGGCGCCGAGCGATTCGCGCTGCGCGGCGGCTATGCGCTTGGCCGACCGGAACAGCGCGGCGACGATCTCGTCCGGCGTATCTTCAATCGGGTCGTGGTGGACTTTGGGGATCACCAGTGTATGTCCCCTGATGATCGGGCCGATGTCCATAAAGGCGAGCAGCGCTTCGTCCTCCCAGACGATTTCCGCCGGGATCTCTCTCCGTACGATCCTGCAGAATATGCAGTCTTCCATGAGGGCCCTCCTGGGTCTAGTTGCTTGTTGGTGGTTGATGGGGGGTGGCGCCGGACTCCGGACTCCGGAGACGATGGGGTGGGGGCTGGTGGCGGAATTCGCGCACGAGCAGGCCCAGCAGGGCCAGCGCCAGAATCGTCGCGACCAGTTTCCGCTCGCGCGGTGTGAGTTCGAACCAGGGGCAGAGCGCGAGCCGCCACCATTTCAGCAGGAGAGTCATGCGGATATTAAACCATGAGGAGCGAAAGACCCGGAAGTGTGTTCATGATTAGAATCCGCTTCATGCTCTTCCTCCCTTCATGGTGAATTCCATTTTCGCAGCATCTCCCTCCTCAGGAGGCGGCGATGTTTACCAGCCTTCCGGGCACGACGATGACCTTGCGCACCGTCTTGCCCTCCGTCCACCGGGCCGTCTGGGGGTGATCCATGGCGACCTGCTCGATGGTTTCGCGCGGGGCGTCGGCATCGACCTCGAGCTGCCCGCGCACTTTCCCGTTCACCTGCAGCGCGAGCTGAATGCGGTCGCGCTTGAGCGCCTCGCGGTCCAGTGCGGGCCATTGCGCCGTCAGTACGCTCTCCCCGTGGCCGAGCTCCCGCCACAGCTCCTCGGCGATGTGCGGAGCGAAAGGCGAAATGAGCAGGATCACGTTTTCGATGGCATGACGATAGACCGCCTTCGCGGAATCGGTGCTGTCCGGCGCGATCTTGAGGTCGTCCGCGGCATTCATCAGCTCCATCACCTGGGCGACGGCGGTGTTGAAGTGGAACGCGCCGTCCAGATCGCGGGTGATCCGTTCGATGGTCTCGTGGACCTTGCGGTAGAGGTTACGTTCGGGCTCTTCCATCGCGTCGAGAGCGGGGAGGTCCGCCGGGCTGGAGTCGAGCAGGTCATGATGATCGTACACACGCCGCCAGAGCCGGTTCAGGAAACGGAAGGCGCCCTCCACCGCGTCGTCGCGCCATTCGGCCTCCTTTTCCGGCGGGCCGATGAACAGCGTATAGAGGCGGACGGTGTCCGCCCCGTATCTGCGGATGAGTTCGTCCGGGCTGACCACGTTCCCCTTCGACTTAGACATCTTGTAGAGCTTGCCGTCGACTTCGTTTTTACGGCAGATCATGCCCTGCGTGAACAGGTGCGCGAAAGGTTCGTCAAAGTCGAGGAGGCCGAGGTCGCCGAGCGCCTTGGTGAAAAAGCGGGCATACATGAGATGCAGGATCGCGTGTTCAATGCCGCCGATGTACTGGTCGACGGGAAGCCACTGGTTGCAGCGCTCCGTATCCACGGCCTTCTCCGCATCACCCGCGTTGAGGTAGCGCAGAAAATACCAGCTCGAATCGACGAAGGTGTCCATCGTATCGCTCTCCCGCCGCGCAGAGCGGCCGCATCGCGGGCAGGTTACGTTCATGAACGTATCGGACGTCTCCAGCGGCGATTCGCCGGCGGGACGGAATTCGACATCCTCCGGCAGCCGCACGGGAAGCTGATCGTCGGGCACGGGCACCGTGCCGCATGCATCGCAGTAGATGACCGGGATGGGGGCTCCCCAGTAACGCTGACGGCTGATCAGCCAGTCGCGCAGCCGGTAATGGATCGTGCCCCGGCCGAACCCGTGTGACTCGGCGTGGCGGATCATCGCCGGGATGGCCTCGCGGTTATCCATGCCGCTGAACGGACCGGATTCGACGCATACGCCGTCCCCGGTGTAGGCGTCGTCCATCGATCCCGGATCCGGCGTTTCGTCTTCCGGCCGGATGGAGACGCGGACGGGCAGGTCGTATTTGCGGGCGAAGGCCCAGTCGCGCGTGTCGTGCGCCGGCACCGCCATCACCGCTCCGGTGCCGTATTCCATCAGTACGTAATCGCCGACCCAGAGCGGGATGCGTTCTTCGTTATACGGATTCACGACGTAACGCCCGGTGAAGACGCCGTTTTTCTCGACCTCCTCCGAGGTGCGGTCGATCGCGCTCAGTTTGCGCGTATCGTTCACGAACGCGCGGACGTCGTCCGCCTCCGGAAGCCCGTCGATCAGCCTGTCCAGATCCGGATACTCGGGGGCGAGCACCATGTAGGTGCAGCCGTAGATCGTGTCGACGCGCGTGGTGAAGCAGGGGACGCTGCCGCACGGGTCGTTCCCGCCGTCTTCACGCGCGACCAGCGGGAACTCGATGCGCGCGCCCTCGCTGCGTCCGATCCAGTTTCGCTGCATGGTTTTAACCCGTTCCGGCCAGCCTTCCAGCTCGTCGAGATCTTCGAGGAGACGGTCGGCGTAATCGGTGATTTTGAAAAACCACTGCGAGAGCGCCTTCTGCTCGACCGCGCTCTCGCAGCGCTCGCAGCGGCCCTCCACGACCTGCTCGTTCGCCAGTACCGTGGCGCAGGACGGGCACCAGTTCACGTTGGCCCGCGCCTTGTAGGCCAGGCCGCGCTCGTAGAGGCGCAGGAAGATCCATTGCGTCCAGCGGTAATACTCCGGCTCGCAGGACGCCAGCTCGCGGTCCCAGTCGTAACAGCATCCCCACGAGTCGAGCTGACGCTTCATCACCTCGATATTGTTCATCGTGTTATCGCGCGGCGCGACGCCGGTCTTGATCGCCGCGTTTTCCGCCGGGAGTCCGAAGGCGTCCCAGCCCATCGGCGTGAAGACGTTGAACCCGCGCATCTTCTTGTAGCGCGCCACGGCATCGCCGATGATGTAGTTGCGTCCGTGTCCTACATGCAGCCGTCCCGAGGGGTACGGGAACATCATCAGGCAGTAGTACTTGTCCTCCGTGCGCTCGAGATCGGCATGGAACATCTTCTCGTCGTTCCAGAACTTCTGCCAGCGCGGCTCGATCTCGCTGAAGGGATATTTCGCTTTCACTTCCTTCGTCTCCTCATTCCTGAACATCATAAAGCGACCAGCATAAGCGATTTTGCGCGATTGCCAAGCGCGCGGGAGGAAGATTAGGGAGAAGGGTTGTTGGGTTGTTGAGTTGTTGGGGGAAGAGGCGGGAGTTTCCCTTTTGCGTATCGCCGATGCAGGGAATCTCCTACAGCCCTTTCCCCTCCCACCGTCCGGGCGGGCGGTCACGGCGTGAGCGGAGTACGCGAACCAAGGGGCCGAAGGCGCGCCGCAACTTACGCGCGAGGACTTTGAGGTAGCCGCGCTCGGTTTCGGTGTGGCCGCACAGGAGTACGGCCTTGCCGCGGCCCGTGGCGGCCAGCAGGTCGTGGTGCTTCATCTCACCGGTGATCAGGACATCCGCGTCGGCGTCGAGCAGCACGTCCGCACCCGCGCCGACGCAGATCGCGGCCGTGCGGCAGAGCGGATTAGCGGAGGGAGAGGCGATGTGGACGGCATCGATACCCAGGAAGTCCCGAAGCCGTGCGGCCAGGTCGCCGGGTCGTGTGCCGGATTCCAGCTCTATGCGGCGTCCCATGCCGTGGTCCGGGTCCGCCGCCGAGGGCCGCAGGACCTCGGCCGCGCCTTTCCCGATCCCCCCGGCCAGCCAGTCGTTTGTGCCGCCGCGGACGGCGTCGAGGGCGGTGTGCGGCGAGTAGAGCGCGACCTCGTGTTTCACCAGCGTCATCACCGCCGCGAGTTGCGGATCGCGCGCGTCCAGCCGATGCGTTCCGCCGAACAGGACGGGGTGATAGCTTACGACCGCCTGAGCCTCCTTCGCCACCGCCTCTTCCGCCACCTCGCGGGTGAGGTCGATCGTCAGCAGTACGGTGCTCACGTCGCGGGGCGATAAAGGCCGCAGCAGCAGCCCGGTGTGGTCCCACGGTTCCGCGAGTTCGGGCGGGGCGAGGCGCTCCATCGTCTCTATGAAAGATTGCAGTTCCATCGTCGCCAAGGCTAGGCCGTCCGCCGTTTCCGTGCAAGAAGGCAATCGAAATGCGACCGATGAACACGGACTTAACTTGAGAACGTCAGGGATCCTGCTAGAATACGACCCATCGAGCGTACGGCATCAAAACGAAAGGGGATGCGAAGATGAAGAAATGGAAATGTCAGGTCTGCGGGTACATCCACGACGGTGAAGAGCCGCCCGAAACGTGCCCGCGCTGCGGTGCGAAGAAGGAAAAGTTCGAAGAACTCGACGACGAGACTGCGAGTAAGATCGAGCGTGCACGCCACTCGAACGCGCAGCACGCCCGGCTGATCGATCTCGCCCGCCAGATCGAATACTGCTGCAACGACGGCATCGAGGATAATCTCGATCCGGGCTGCGTCGGCGTCTTTACGAAAACCCGCGAGATGTGCTGGGAAATGATGAAGATGTCGATGGCCGAAATCGAAGTGCACGTCGGCAAGAAGAAGTGGGGCTGACCGGACGACGCCGACCCTGTCCTGCGGGGGAGCACCCCCGCAGGAATCAGGGTCGCCCAAACTGGCAGAGATAATCTTACTCGTGCCCGGCTTTGTCACCGATCAGCCTTCATGCCTTTCCCTTCTTCACGGTTTATCTCTTTCCTTTTTCTGCTTCCCGCCCCTCTACATCCTGCTTCATCCTGCTTCGCCACTTTCCCCTTGCATTCATTCGTCCGGCGCTATATTAATATATCCGAATATACGGATATATGACGGAATCACTGGACATATTCAGGGCTTTGGCGGACGAGGCGCGTTTGCGCATGGTGCGGTCGCTGGGGATTGCGGAACTGTCGGTGGCGGAGTTGACCTCCGTACTCGACATGCCCCAATCGTCGGTGAGCCGACACCTTAAACCCTTGCGCGAGACGGGGATCGTTGAACTGCGCCGTGACGGGACTTCGAATTACTACCGGCGCGGGCCGCTGTTCGAAGACCAGGCCTTTGAGCAGTTCATGGGTCGGCGGCTGGCGGAGCTTGCCGGCGGCGAAGGCGACCGCGAGCGCATCCGCAGGGTTCTGGAGCAGCGGCGCAACCGCAGCCGCGAGTTTTTCGACCGGATCGCCGGACGCTACGAGACGCTCACCGAGCCCGGAGGCGGGTGGCGGGCGCTGGCCGCGGCTCTCGCCGTGGGATTCGAAGGATGTCGCGTGGCCGATCTCGGGTGCGGCGAGGGCGAACTGGCCCTGCTGCTGGCCCGGTTCGCGGAACGGGTCTACGCCGTCGATATGTCCCCTCAAATGCTGGAGGTCTTCCAGCAGCGTGCGCGCGAGCGCGGGGTGGAAGAGCGGATCTCCGGACGCATCGGCGACCTGGAGCATCTCCCGCTGGAGGACGGATCGCTCGATGCGGTGTTCGTGAGCCAGTCGCTGCATCATGCGGCGCGTCCGGACGCCGCGCTGGGGGAGGCCGCGCGCGTGTTGCGGGAAGACGGGAAGCTGGTGTTGCTCGAACTCGCCCGCCACGAACAGGAGTGGACCCGCGAGGAATGGGCCGACCAGTGGCTCGGATTCGAAGAAGACCAGCTGCGCGAGTGGTTCGCCGCCGCCGGCTTCGACACCGACCGCATGGAAAGAATTTCGGGGATGACCCCCGATATCGATGTCCTTCTCGCCGTTGCGCGGAAGGAACAGTCGCAGGAAACGGAGAACGGAACCTACAGGAGTACAGCTGAACATGGCTAAAAAAACGACCCGAAGCAGAAATACAAAAAGCGGCGACTACCACGTCGCCGATATCTCGCTGGCCGATTTCGGCCGGGAAGAGATGAAACTCGCCGAGCACGAGATGCCCGGACTGATGAACCTCCGGGAGAAGTACGGCGAAGAGAAGCCGCTCAAGGGCGCGCGCGTCATGGGTTCGCTGCACATGACCATCCAGACGGCCATGCTGATCGAGACCCTTCAGGCGCTCGGCGCGCAGATCCGCTGGGTGAGCTGTAACATCTACTCGACCCAGGACCACGCCGCCGCGGCGGTGGCCGCCACCGGCACGCCGGTTTTCGCCTACAAGGGCGAGACGCTGGAAGAATACTGGGCGTTCACGGACCGGGCCCTCGACTGGGGCAACGGACGCGGACCGAACATGATCGTCGACGACGGCGGCGACGCGACCCTCTTCATGCACCTCGGTTACAAGGCCGAGCAGAATCCGTCGATCCTCGACAGGAAGCCCGGAAGTGAAGAGGAAGAGGTCCTCTACAACCAGCTCAAAAAGGCGTTGAAGAAGGATCCGAACCGTTTCTCGCGCACCGCGAAGAATATCCGCGGCGTCAGCGAAGAGACGACCACCGGCGTCCACCGCCTCTACCAGATGCGCGACAAGGGCGAACTGCTCTTCCCCGCGTTCAACGTCAACGATTCGGTCACCAAGTCGAAGTTCGACAATCTCTACGGCTGCCGCCATTCGATGGTCGACGGCCTGATGCGGGCCACCGACGTGATGCTCTCGGGCAAGGTCGCCGTCGTGGCCGGCTACGGGGATGTCGGCAAGGGCAGCGCCCAGTCGCTCCGCGGCCAGGGTGCGCGCGTGATCGTGACCGAGATCGATCCCATCTGCGCCCTGCAGGCGGCCATGGAAGGCTTCGAGGTCATGCCGATGGACGAGGCCTCTCAGATCGGCGATATCTTCGTGACGGCCACCGGCTGCTGCGACGCGATCACCGAGCGCCATATGCGCAGGATGAAAGACATGGCGATCGTCTGCAACATCGGGCACTTCGACAGCGAGATCCAGGTGGCGAAGCTGAACAAGTACCAGTGGACGAACATCAAGCCGCAGGTCGACAAGATCACCTTCCCGAACAAGAAGAGCATTATCCTGCTCGCGCAGGGACGGCTGATGAACCTCGGCTGCGCCACGGGCCATCCGAGCTTCGTGATGTCCAACAGCTTCACGAACCAGGTGCTCGCCCAGATGGAACTGTACTGCAATCCCGGCAAGTATGAGCTGGATGTGTACACGCTCCCGAAACTGCTCGACGAGGAAGTCGCGCGGCTTCATATCGAGCGACTCGGCATTGAGACCGACAAGCTCAATAAGAAGCAGGCGAAGTACCTCGGCATCCCGCAGAACGGACCGTTCAAGCCGGCGCACTATCGGTACTGATCGTAGATAAGTTCGTAGTAGCGCCGCACGCCTGCCCCTCGGGCAGGCCAGGCGCGTGATATCGTTCGTAGTAGCGCCGTACGCCTGCCTCCGGCAGGCCAGGCACGTGAAAGATCACGGCCCTGGTCCCGCTGCGCGGGTCTGCGGGCCTACTGCGAACTTTTTCCGCTATCCGGAGTTCGCCGGTCAGGGAACGAATCCGTTCCACGCCCCGGCGTGCGACACGCTCCAGATCGTCCTCCCAGTCCGTGCGGTTGAAGGTCCTGGGCGACAGCGGGCCGCGGTAACCGATCCGGCGCAACCCTGAAGTTCATTTCCTGAGGCGATTCATGAAAACGTAATGTCGCACGGCGCACATATAAACGCACACTCGGATCGCAGCTTCAATAGATCGTCGTCCAGCGTGATCAGTTGTGCGCCGGTTCTGTGCGCCAGGAAGTGTCCCGTTGACTGTTGAAACTTGAAGGCGGTCTCCTGAGGAGCGTCCATGTTGGACGCTCGGGGCAAACCAACCCGAAAGGAGACCGCCATGAGTGACAATAGCGTCCTTGAAGCCCGTGGACAAGTTGAACCCAGCGATTCTCATTATGGCTTCACCCTTTTCGGTCGGGGTGGCACCCGACCCTCCCAGTGCCCGAAAATGCGTCGGATATCGACTCGGGAGGGACGGCTGCCACGCCGTCCGCGGTCGGAATGCGGCCATAATGAGAACTGCTGAGTTGAACCGTCTGCAGCAGGAGATGTTTTCCGTGACTGGCTGCGTGGTGAAATGCGAACCCTGATCGCCGATATTCTGGCTGAAGAGGTCACAGAACTGTGTGGTCCGGCCTACAAGCCGGCAGGGGACAGAGGCTGCCGACGTGCCGGCGGAACCCGCGTAGGACTTCGAATTGACGGTATTGATGAGGAGATCCGCAAGCCGCGTGTACGTCGCCATGAGGCAGACACATCGAAGGAGGTCAGGCTTAAAAGTTACGACGCGGTCAACAGGGCCGACGATCTTCGTGACCGTATCTTGCGTGCCACAGCTGCCGGAGTCAGTTCACGTGATCAGAAAACCTTGTATCCCGATTCAGCGCCCGGACGCAGCAGGGTTTCCCGCGCCTGGATTGTCGAGGGCCGACAGCGCATACAGAAGCTCCGTGACCCAGCAGTTCTCATTATGGCCGCATTCCGACCGCGGACGGCGTGGCAGCCGTCCCTCCCGAGTCGATATCCGACGCATTTTCGGGCACTGGGAGGGTCGGGTGCCACCCCGACCGAAAAGGGTGAAGCCATAATGAGAATCGCTGTCCGTGACCGCGACCTGAAGTCCGAGAGGTTCAGCGGTGGTCCCGGAAAACGGAGCCAGTGAGGGGCGGATAGACCGCATCGGGTTCTCCCGGTAAAAAGGAGACCGAAAGGAGAACCGATGAAGAAGCCGAGACGAAATCACAGCGCGCAGTTCAAGGCGCGTATCGCGATGGAAGCGTTGCGCGGCATCAAGACCGTGGCGGAGATCGCGGCGGAAAACAACGTGCATCCGACCATGGTGACTCGATGGAAGACGGAGCTCACAGAGGGCGCAGCCGATCTCTTTGAGCGCAAGAACGCGCCGGACCTAGAAAAGCGCGGGCTGGAAAAGAACTGCGAGCGGCTGGAGCGAAAAGTAGGTCAGCTGGTGATTGAGAAGGAGTGGATGGAAAAAAAATGCGTCGAGTTGGGGATCGATCCGTGAGGAAGGCTCTGGTGGATCCTTCTGATGCTCAACGCTCGCTGCGGCGCCAATGTGCTCTGCTGGGCGTCAACCGGAACCGGTTGACGCCGCCGGAGCCCAGGGCGACGATCACGGACTTACGGGTTATGAGGATGCTCGACGAACTTCATCTGCGTTTCCCGACGTTCGGCACGCGGGGGTTAAGGCGCTTGCTCAAGCGCGAACAGGGGTTGAACGTGGGGCGAAAGCGGCTTCGCCGGCTGATGAGGCTCGCGCATATCTCGGCTCTCCGCCCGCGGCCGCGGACCAGCGCACCGGGCAAGGGGCATCGCATCTATCCGTATTTGCTGCGTGGAGTGGCGGTTACGCGGCCGAATCAGGTCTGGTGCGCCGATATCACCTATATCCCGATGCCGAGAGGGTATTGCTACCTGGTGGCCGTGATGGACTGGTACAGCCGGAAAGTGCTCGGGTGGGAACTGAGCACCACGATGGATACCGCGTTCTGCCTGCGGGCCTTTCGATCGGCGGTGGCCACGGCCGGGCGGGCGCCGGAGATCATGAATACCGATCAAGGCTCGCAGTTCACGTCGACGGATTGGATCAGGGAGATGAAACAGCACGAGGGCTTAAAAATCAGCATGGATGGGACGGGCCGCTGGGTGGACAATGTGTTCATCGAGCGGCTGTGGTGGAGCCTGAAGTATGAGGATGTTTATCTGAAAAGCTATGAAACGCCCCGGGAAACCGGGCGCGGCGTGGGGGCGTGGCTGGAGCGCTACAATACCGAACGTCCGCATTCATCGATCGGGGATCGAACGCCCGATGAGGCGTACTTCGGAATCGAGGCGGAGTCGAAATGGAGAGCGGCATGAAGAGGCGAGTTGCCCACAGCCATGCGACCGTCTCCGACGAGTTCAATGACCCATTCTCGACGGCCGCAGGCTATGGACAACTCGCCGGAGTTGTGGCAGAACACTCGCAGGAAGCGGGAGCCCTGATGCTGACTTAAAGTTCGAAAAAACTGGCTCCGCTATCGGGACCACCGCTCAGGCGTCGGCTCCCGAAGCGGCTGAACGGTAGCGTTCTCTCCGGAACAACGGATCACCTGTTGACTCGAGTAGTATCGCCGTAGTACTATACTTCCGTGCCAAGGAAGATACGTGAGCTGATTCGGGACCTGAAGAAGGCTGGTTTCGTGGATCGCGGCGGCAAGGGTAGCCACCGCAACTTCACCCACGCCAAAGGGGCGAAGATAACGCTCAGCGGTGGCCTTTCGCATGATGCGAAGCGGTATCAGGAGCGAGATGTTGAGAGAGCAGTTCGCGAGGTGACAGAATGAAGACGAGTGATCGATACCTCAAGATTGTTGAGTGGTCGGAAGAAGACCAGTGCTACGTTGGGACGTGTCCGGGCCTCATGCTCGGTGGCATTCACGGAGATGAAGAGGCCAAGGTGTATCGCGAGCTCTGTCAGGTGGTCGAAGAGTGGATCGACATCTATGAGCAGGATGGTGAACCCCTGCCCGAGGCGACAGCAGGAAGAGAATACTCAGGGAAATTTGTTGTTCGCGTCGGCCAGGATCTGCACAAAGCCTTGGCCATCGGTGCCATGCGCCACGGAGAAAGCCTTAACGAGCACTGTGTGCATTTGCTGCGGGAGGAGAGAGCCCGGTATGGAGAGAACAAGCGGGCGCAACGTATTTCTGGAAGGGCGCGCCCTTCCAGAAAACGCTGACCCGCGACGTTCTGCTGATAGACCGGAGGATCTTCCATGAGACCGACATTCATCCTTTTGTGCTCGGTGTGTATCTTCGTCAATTGCGCGGTTGCCCAGGGCGGCTCCCGCCTGCGGAAAGGGTTTGAGCGGCTGGACGCCAACAAAGACGGTCAGCTGTCGGCGACTGAACTCAAAACCGTCCCACGGTTAGAATCGCGTCTGGAGGGGGCTGACCAAGACAACGACGGTTTGCTCAGCTTCCGGGAATTCGCCGGTGCGATCGCGCGATCCATGCGTCGTCCTGCGCAGCCCGAGGAAGCCGGGGGCGCCTTCGGAGCGGGCGATCGCATCCGGACCATTGACGTAGAAGGACAAGAACGCCGCTACCAAGTCCACGTTCCTCCTAATTACACGGCGGATCGAAAAACGCCAGTTGTAGTTGCATTTCACGGCGGCGGCGGCAATCCGCAGAGTATGATCCGACTTAGTGGTCTTAATGAGAAGGCGGATGACGCCGGATTCGTTGTCGTCTACCCGTTCGGCAGTGGGGCCGACCAAGACAAGAATCTGACGTTCAACGCCGGCAACGTCGGTGGGTATGCCAAGCGGAAGAAGATCGACGACGTGGGGTTCACAAAGGCTTTGCTCGGCGACCTGGAAGCAGTCGTGAATGTGGACAAGGAACGGGTCTTCGCAACTGGCATCTCCAACGGTGGGATGATGGCGTACCGGGTAGCGTCCGAACTGGCCGACCGGTTCGCCGCGATCGCTCCGGTCGGCGGGCCGATGGGCACCGCGGAGTGCAACCCGGCCTCGCCGGTATCGGTCATTCATTTCCACGGCACCGCCGACGAACTGGCTCCGTTTAACGGCGGGCGGGGAAAAGGCACTTCAAATGTTCCGGCATCCATGCGACCGGAGTTTTTTTCGGTGGAGCATTCGATCAACTGCTGGGTTGAAGCCAACGGCTGCGCAAAAGAACCAACCGTTACCCCAATGCCCGACACGACAGATGACGGCATGCGGGTGATCCGCAAGGTTTGGGGCGAAGGGAAGAACGGTTCAGAGGTGGTGTTGTATGAAATTGACGGCGGCGGCCACACCTGGCCCGGTATGGAACCGCCCGTTGCCATGCTTGGCGCATCCACCACAGATATCTCCGCCAATGACCTCATGTGGGATTTTTTCCAGAAGCATGCGAAGCGTGCGCACAAGGTCAAGAGCGCCGACGCTGTCCACACGGGGCTCACCGAGGAGGGATTGTCCGGCTCGGTCAACCCACGCGGCAATGTGCTGATGTATCACGGTCCGGGAGGTGCCATCTTTGAATTTGTGGAGTGGCGGCAAAACCAGCAGACGGGGTCTGAGCTGACCCGTCCAGAGCGCCTGTTCCAGCGACTCGATGCTGACAACGACGGCAAGGTCACCCAGGCCGAACCGGCCGCCGAGCCCGAGGCCGAAGCCGTCGAGGCCGAAGCTGCCGAACCGGAGCAGGACCCGACCGAAGACCGGCAAATTTGGACTGCCTTAACAGCGTCTCCTAGCGTGGAGCCGGCCGCAAACCGGTCGCCGGTGCCGGCGGCGCAGAAAAAGGAAGCCGCTCCCGAAAGCCTCGACCTACCCGCTTTGCTGGCGGCCGAAGCCCTGCAAACCAGCGTAGTGGTCAGTGATCTCGAAAAGGCCCGGCGTTTCTATGCCGAAGGCCTCGGACTGCGTTCGTTCGCCCAACCGCGGCGGATGCCGGACTCGTCCATGATGCACATCTACCGCGCCGGCGCATCCGCCATCAAGCTGCGGGTCTACGCCACGCCTCCGCCAAATCGCGGCCGAGCGGTGGCCGCGGTCAACGGCATCCGTTTTATCGGTGTGCCCGTTGCCGGCCTGACTCCGGTGCTGGACCAGCTGAAAAGACTCGGTTTTACCGTTGAACGGGAAAGCGAACGCGATGGCGCGCGCGTTGCGGTGGTCGCCGATCCGGACGGCAATCGCCTCGAGCTGATCGAGGCCGGCGAAGGCGCCACCAGACGCGGCATCGAACTCGGGCTCGTTGTCGATGATCTCGCGGCCGCCAAATCGTTCGCCGGCGATGTACTGGGCCTGACACCGCTGCCCGGGATCGAGTCGATCGTGCTGCCCGGGCAGAGGGAAGTGTGCTATGGGCTGGGGCAATCGGTCATCCGTTTCCTGGCGCCGCCGGGAGAACGCCAGACATTCGAGGGGCGCCCCGCCGACGCCATCGGCTTCCGCTACATCACGCATACCGTCCGGAATGTGACCGCGGTCTTCGAGGCCATGAAGGCCCACGGAATCAAACTCGCGGGAACCGGAAAGCCGGTCCGCTACCGGCAAAACGCTGTCCTCATGGCTTACGGACCCGGCGGTGGCATCTTCGAATTCGTGGGGCCGGAGAGGAAAAACACCGGGAGTGGGATGCCACCCGCCCTGCCGGACAACCGCATCGAAAGCCTCTTCCGCAATGCCGACCGGAACGGCGACGGGAAGCTCTCCGGCAACGAACTCACGCAGTTTCCCAGCCTCGCCAGGATACTCAGATTCGCGGACCGCGACCAGGATGGAGCTTTGTCGATCGAGGAGCTTCGCACGGTATCGGCACGCTGGCCCGGCAGGGAGGCTTCACCTGGCGGAACGTCCGAAGCCAAGCCTGCCCCCGCCGGTTCAGACAAACCCAAAGACGACGCGGACAAAGCCGCCAACAAGGCGCTGAACCTGAGGTATCACGCCATGGACTTCGACGGAGACGGCGTGGTAACCCAACGGGAATTCCCCAACCAAACCATCTTCAAGGTCTTCGACCAGGATCGCAGTGGGGAGATCACCCGGACGGAATTCGTCGCCAAGCTGGGGAAGAGCGCGGAGCGCGGGCCGATCACGCCGGAATCGGCGCTCGTTCCCATCGGCGAGCAGGTCGATTGGTTCACTTTCAAGAAGGACTACTTCCCCGGCACGCGCGACCCGAACGGGCAGCTTCTCGGCGGCACTGAACTGATGTGGCTCACCGCCCACGAGGGCAAGCTCTTCGCCGGCACCAGCATGTTGAAGAGCGATGTTACCGTGAAACCCTACCCCGGCTATCCCGGACCGCAGATTTTGCGCAAGGACCGCGGCGACGGGCCGTGGATCGCCGAGGAGTCCTTCGGCCGGGACCACCTGCGCATCAACTGCCTGGAAGTGCTGCGGTTCACCGAAGATCCTGACGGCAAACCGTTGCCGAAGCCGGTCTCGCTCCTGGCGGCCGGACTTTACGACATCCGCAGGGGAGAGAAGTGGCTCACCGTCGCGGTTCGCAATGACGAAACCGGCACGTGGACCCTTTCACGGATCGCGCCCCTTCCAGAGGATCAGCCCGGTTATGCAGGCATCCGGGACCTGATTGTGCACGACGGCGAGGTTTTCGCCGCCGCGGACTTCGGCGGCATCTATCGGGGCGTCTACGATCCGCAAGCACCAGGGCGGCTGCGCTGGACCCCGGAAAACGAGATGGCAGGTGGCCCGTATGGCCGTCCGCAGCGCATGGAAATTTGCGATGGCGTTCTCTACGCGGCTTTCGGTTACTCGAATCAACGGCAGCGGGGCAAGCAAGGCGGGCTGTTTCGGCGCATCTCCGGAGCGAAACCGCGCTGGGAACGGGTCTATTCCTGGTTTGAAAATGAGGGTCCGTTCGAATTCCTGATGCGCGGCCTGACCACGGTGACCGGAAGCGATGGCAAACCGGCGCTGCTTGGTGCCCTGGAGCGCCCGCCGCTACCGGTCATCCGGCGCATCGAACCCACGAACGAGTTCGCCGCCACGGACGAAATCAACTACGAGAACTACTTCGCGAACGTGTTCGATGCCTGGCCGAACGTCGGTGTCTTCATGACTGGCGCCGCGTTGAACCGGTTCACGCCGTTCACCCGCCCGGATGACGGCCGGGCGGTTTATCTGGTCACCACTTTCGTCATCCACCCGCGCAGTCCGCAGGCGGGCTCTAACGGCGCCTACTTCCTGGTGCGCAACGGTCCCGGTTCCTATGATTGGGGCGCGATCAACGATCCCGCGAACCAGCCCGATGGCGTCCGGCTTCAGGGGGTGCGCACCATTGAACCGTCGCCCTTTCCGGACGAAAAGGGTAAGGTCTGGTATTTCGGTGGTTTCGCCGCCGATTTCGCTTACGTGCGCGACACGGCCTGGATCTACAAGGGCACGCTGCAAAAAGGCGAGGAGTACAAGCCATGAAGGCGCTCCGGGCGGCTCAAATCATGGGCAATGAAATCTCCGCCGTGGCGGCAGGGTCGCCCTGTATGAAGGGGCTCGTCACCATGAAAGTAATCATCACCATCGGCTTGACCATCATACTTGCTTCCGTTCCCCCAATGCCTTCCCTGGAGACGCTATGAAGTCTGTCCTAGCACTCGTCTGTTTCGCGGCGATGCTGCAGCCTGGCCCGGTCTATGCCCAAGCCGCCGGTGATCGTCTCGACCGCGCCTTCAAACGTCTCGACTCCGACCGCAACGGCAGTTTGTCGCACGAGGAGGCGCCCCGCTTTGCCCCGGTTGCCGAACGCTTGGCGGGAGCCGATGCCGACGCAAACGGCGACGGCACAATCACCCCGGATGAAGCCCGCAGCTGGCGACGGGAGGAACGTCGCCAGAACCGGCCGGCGCCCGCGGCCATGAACGGTGCATTGCCAGAGACGGAGTCTGAGGTGACCCGTCAAGAACGCCTGTTCCAACGACTCGATGCTGACAACGACGGCAAGGTCACCCAGGCCGAAGCCGGTGGCCCAGATTGGTTCGACAGGCTCGATCGCAATGGCGACGGGGTTATCGAGCAGAACGAACTGCCGGGCAACAACGCGGGGCCGCGGAATCGCAGGACGGAAACGGAACGAAATGCGCCTGCGATGCCGCCGGAACCCCCGCACACCGCCCATCTCGATCTCCGCTACGACGAGATCGAGGGCGTCGACCCGAACCTGCTGAGCTTGGACCTCTACGTGCCGGAAGGCAAAACGACGCAAACGGGGCGCCCAGTTCTTGTCATGATTCATGGTGGCGGCTGGCGGGGAGGCGACAAGGCCAATCGAGCCATCGTCGGCGGCAAGATGCACCATTTCGTCAGTAACGGCTATATCTACGCCTCGATCAATTATCGCTTGTCGCCGCAAGGGCCGAACGACGCGGGCGTGCAGCATCCGGTTCACGCGCAGGACTGCGCCAAGGCGATAGCCTGGATTCACGATCACATCGATGACTATGGGGGTGATCCGGCTGGCATACATTTGATGGGGCACTCTGCCGGAGCGCACCTGGCCGGCCTGATCGGCACGAACGATCGCTTCCTCAAGGCCGAAGGCAAATCTCTGGCGATCCTCAAGAGCAACGTGTTGCTGGACACCGCCGCACTGGACATCGCGGGCTACCTCGAGGCGCAAGACGGCAAAGGCATGACGGCACTCTATCACAACGCTTTCACGGACAAACCGGCCAACTGGCGCGACGCCTCGCCCCGATTGCACGTAAAGCCTGACAAGCAGATTCCGCCCACCCTGATCTTCTACGGCGGCACGCGGATGCTCCTGAACCGCTTCGCGCCGGACTTCGCACGCGCGCTCCGGGAGGCTTGCACGCCGGCGCAAGCCATCGATGTCGCTCCGCTTGATCACGGTCAGATCAATGCCTTCATTGGCACGGTGGACGATCCGATGACAGCGCTGATCATGCGGCTGCACGCTGGCGACGATGCTTCGCGATTTCCCGCCCGGATCACCGCCTACGCTGCGGAACCGCCCGATCGTGAGGGCGCGGGGAGCCAAAATAGCGTGACCTTCGAACATAGTTATCTTGCGGGAACGCGCGATCCCGAGGGGCATTTCCTGGGCGGCACCGAGACCATGCATCTGGTTGCGCACGAAGGAAAATTGTTCGCCGGTCTCGGCTACTGGACCGATCAACCCGGCAGCGACCCACGGCCCGGCGCGCAGATCCTCCGCAAGGATGGGCCCGACCAATTGTGGCGCCTGGAACACAATTTCTCGGGGGCTCTTCGAATCAACGCGATGGACTCGGTGACCTTCTCGGTCGATCACCGTGGCGAGAAACTGGGATCGCCCGTTACCCTGCTCGTTGCCGACGCCGGGCTGATTCGTTCCCGGGGGTCGGGCGCGCTCGTGTGTTTCGTCAGAAACGACGGATCGGGCGGGTGGGACGAAAGCCGGATCGTGACGAATGCGAACCGGGCCTACATCCGCGCCTTCGGCTTTCACCGGGACGCGAAGACCGGCGTCGAATACCTGTTTGCGGGCACCGGCGCCGGCGAGGTCTACCGCGGCAGCTACGACGCTACCGTGCCCGGGCGCATCCGGTGGGAATCGACGCCGGAGTATGCGAACCCCGATTTTGATGACAGCCCGTTTAAGCGCTGCCAGGGTTTTGCCGTGGCCAACGGCCGGCTCTACGCCTCCGTGTCGCCGCGATTGTTGGTACGTCGCGACGGCCCCGAGCCGAGGTGGACGGCGGTCTTTCGCTGGAAACCGGAACAGCGGCCCGGCGCTGGCTTGCGCGGAATAACAGCCGTAGCCGCGCCCGACGGCACCCACGAGGTCATACTCGGCTCCAGAGAACAGGAAGGCCGCATCCTCCGCATCGACCCTGAAGATGGGCACAAGGTCACCGATGAACTCAACTCCCAGCAATTCCTCAAAGAGCAGCTCGGCAACTTCCGCGGCGGCAGGCTGGTCGCCTACAACCGCCTCGTTCCCGGCCGGCATCCGGTTACCGGCCAACCGATCCACTGGGTCACCGTGGCGGGAATCAAGCCCAACGACACCCGCGCCGCCTGGCTGCTGATTCGGCACGCCGACGCCACCTACGACACGGTCCGCGTGTTCGATCCGAACCTTGATCCGCATCCGCTGCTTGTCTCCACCCGCACCCTCGAGTTCGCGCCCTGGAATACCCGCGAATTCTACACCGGCGGCTACGACGGCGCGGCCAACGATCGCAAGAACCACAACACCGCCTGGATATTCAAAGGCATCATGAAATAGGAAACTGAACAAAATCATTCACCTTGTTGTCGTGTAGGCACCCCAAGAGGTGATTGTTGTCGTTCTGGCGATAGACAGGAGGAATCTTACATGAGACAGACATCCGTCCTTTTATGCTTGCTGTATTTCTTGGTCTGTTGTGCGGCCGCTCAGGACGGCTCCCGCCTGCGGCAAGGGTTTGAGCGGCTGGACGCCAACAAAGACGGTCAGCTATCGGCGACTGAACTCAAAACCGTTCCACGGTTAGAATCGCGTCTGGAGGGGGCTGACCAAGACAACGACGGTTTGCTCAGCTTCCGGGAATTCGCCGGTGCGATCGCGCGATCCATGCGTGGTCAAACGCAGCCCGGGGAAGCCGGGGGCACCTTCGGAGCGGGCGATCGCATCCGGACCATTGACGTAGAAGGACAAGAACGCCGCTACCAAGTCCACGTTCCTCCGAATTACACGGCGGATCGAAAAACGCCAGTTGTAGTCGCATTTCACGGCGGCGGCGGCAATCCGCAGAGTATGATCCGGCTGAGCGGGCTGAACGAAAAAGCAGACGAAGCCGGATTCGTTGTCGTCTACCCGTTCGGCAGTGGGACCGACAAAGACAAGAATCTGACGTTCAACGCCGGCAACGTCGGTGGGTATGCCAAGCGGAAGAAGATCGACGACGTGGGGTTCACAAAGGCTTTGCTCGGCGACCTGGAAGCAGTCGTGAATGTGGACAAGGAACGGGTCTTCGCAACCGGCATCTCCAACGGTGGGATGATGGCGTACCGGGTAGCGTCCGAACTGGCCGACCGGTTCGCCGCGATCGCTCCGGTCGGCGGGCCGATGGGGACCGAGACGTGCACCCCCTCCCGGCCAGTGTCGGTCATCCACTTCCACGGGACGGCGGACGAACTGGCTCCGTTTAACGGCGGGCGGGGAAAAGGCACTTCAAATGTTCCGGCATCCATGCGACCGGAGTTTTTTTCGGTGGAGCATTCGATCAACTGCTGGGTTGAAGCCAACGGCTGCGCAAAAGAACCAACCGTTACCCCAATGCCCGACACGGCAGATGACGGCATGCGGGTGATCCGCAAGGTTTGGGGCGAAGGGAAGAACGGTTCAGAGGTGGTGTTGTATGAAATTGACGGCGGCGGCCACACCTGGCCCGGTATGGAACCGCCCGTTGCCATGCTTGGTGAATCCACCACAGATATCTCCGCCAATGACCTCATGTGGGATTTTTTCCAGAAGCATGCACGCAAGGCCGACAGTCCACAGAGCAAGCAGAAGGCCCCCGAGAACGGCGCAATGGAACTGCTGCGCACTCCGGATGAACACTTCGCCAAGCTGTGCGGTTATCCATTTGAGCCGCATTATCTCTATGTGGATGATCCGAATCTGCCAGACGGCAACCGCCGAATCCGCATGCATTACGCGGTCTCCGGCCCGGCCAATCGGCCCACCTTGCTGATGCTCCACGGAAACCCGTCATGGTCGTATCTCTTTCGCAAGGTTGTACCGCTGATCAACGAAGCGGGTTATCGGACGATTATGATTGATTATGTCGGCCACGGGAAATCCGACAAACCGGCAACAGAGTCCGACTACACGTATGATCGCCACCTTGAGTGGATCCGGCAGGCGTTCAAGCAACTGGACGAAGACCCTGAACTCGCTCTCAAAGAAGTCGTTCTGTTCGGTCACGACTACGGCCATCCGCTGGGCGCGCGCCTGATGGCGGAGCATTACCCGGATCGTTTTGATGGATTCATCAATGGGAATGCGGGACTGAACCGAGGGCGATGGGGAATCGCAAAGCGCCATGATCGCTGGCGAAGTTTTGTCCGTTCGGTTCCTAAGGTTCCTATCGGCGCGGTGGTCTTCCGTAATGACGCCCGGCAGAACATGGGCTTGCCTCCCGGCACGAACGCCGAGAAAGGAGGCTACGACGCTCCTTATCCAACGGGGGACTATCAGGCTTCGATTCGCGCATTTCCTGAAATGGTCCCTGAAGATGCCACCTGGCCGGAAGCGAAGGCCAATCAGAAAGCCTGGGATTTCCTGACTTCCTCCTATGACAGGCCCTATCTGGTCATCTGGGAGAGCATGGACATGCCCGATGAGCGGAATCGGCGAGACGAATACATTTCAAGCATCCCAGGCGCATTTGGTCTGGAGCAACCGCAATTCAAGACGGGTCACTATTCACCTGAAGATGATCCCGAAGGAGTGGCCGGCGCCGTCATCCGGTTTCTCAACGATATCTACATTCCAAACCAATTCGATGAAATACGCCGCGCGACATTCACCGAAAACCTCGAAGGGTTTGCTTGTGAAGGCAATCACTGCTCCCTCGATCTTGAGAAAGAGGCGGTCAAAATGAAGCCAGGTTCCGAATTGGTACTTCGGGAACCGATAGACCTTTCCTCCAGCGAGGAAATGAAGATTGCATTTCGCTACCTGCCAGAGGGAGTGGCATCAGGCGGAACACTCTTCGTCGATCTTTGGTCGGATGGGGACTGGGTGAATCTGCGGAAATTCGAGCGAGGACACGGACCTGGCAGGGGAGATTTCAACAATCGCTCGACCGACTACGGATATATTCGGGTCGAACACAATCCTGAAACATTCTCGACTGATGCTCGGGTTCGCTTTCGCTTTGTCTGCGAAGACGAGAAGGCTGCGATCTTCATCAGGGAGGTCGGGATTTATAGAAAGACATGTCTGCACCCTACTGGTTTACTAAACCAGATTATTAATCAGGGGCGGTGTGGCCAGCAGTTCTCATTATGGCCGCATTCCGACCGCGGACGGCGTGGCAGCCGTCCCTCCCGAGTCGATATCCGACGCATTTTCGGGCACTGGGAGGGTCGGGTGCCACCCCGACCGAAAAGGGTGAAGCCATAATGAGAATCGCTGCGGTGTGGCAAGATAAATCCACGAATAATCGTCATTAAGCTTCCCCGAGACTCAGGTCGCCGGAGATATGCAGGCGCGATCCGTAGCGTTCGACGCTCAGGGTCTTTCCGGGGAAGCTCTGCGGAAGCTTCTTTTCGAGCCGCTCGCGGACTTCATCGAAGAGCTTCTCACGGAACTCGTCCGTGACGTCTTCCCGTGTGGCGGTGCGGATCTCGACCACGTACCCGGGGCCGCGGCCTGAGCTGTAGCCCGGCGAGAACTGCGCGCCGATGTTGAACAGTCCGTCGGCGGAGGGGTCCGAGGTCTCGCCCGCGCCGGGCCGGCCGGCATAGCGCCGGTAGCGGTCTCCGTACGTCTCTTCCAGCTCGGCGTCGATCTCGTCGAAGACGTCCTCGAGCCGCTGTTCCCACTCGGTGGCGCGGTGGTGTCGCATTTCAGCCCTCCAGCGAAAGAAGCATCGGTTCTTCCAGCGCATCGACGACCCATTTCAGGAAGCGGGCGCCGTCGGCGCCGTCGATGATCCGGTGGTCGTAGCTCAGGGAGAGCGGGAGCCGGAGCCGGGGCCGACAGAGATTCTCATCCCGTCCCATGCAGGGTTCCAGCGTGGCGCGGCCGACACCGAGAATCGCCACCTCCGGCGCGTTGATGATCGGCGTGAAAAAGGATCCGCCGATCCCCCCGATGTTCGTGAGCGTGAAGGTGCCGCCCTCCAGATCCTCGCGGCTCATCTTCCCCTCGCGCGCCTTCCGGGCCAGCTCCCCGGTCTCCACGGCGATCTGCTTGATGTTCTTCCGGTCCGCGTCGCGGAGCACCGGCACCAGCAGCCCGCGATCGGTGTCGACCGCGACGCCGATGTGGACGTAGTCCTTGTAGATGATTTCCTCGTTCGCGGGATCGATGCTGCAGTTCAGCCGCGGGAAGACCTTGAGCGCGCCCGCCAGCATCTTGATGAGGATGGCGGTCAGGGTGAGCTTGCCGCCCTCCTTCTCCACGTTCGGCTGAAACTTTTCACGGAGTTCCTCGAGCCGCGTGATCTCCGCGCGGTCGTGCTGCGTCACGTGGGGAATCGCAAACCACGCCGAGGTCAGATGCTCCATCGTCGCCTTGCGGGTCTGGCTCATCCGCTCGCGGCGGACCTCGCCCCAGCGGCTGAAGTCCGGAAGGGGCATGGCGTGGTGGAGCGAGGGGCGCGCGGGTGAAGGCCCGCCGCCGCGTTCGCGGTCCTCGAGCAGGGAGCGGGCGAAGTTCTTTACGTCCTCTTCGCTGATCCGCTCGTCGGGTTTGGAGGCGGGAACCTCATGGATGTCGACGCCCAGTTCACGGGCGAGCCGCCGCACCTTCGGCGACGCGGCTACCGCCTTGCCGGCCGCCCTCTTCTCCTGCTTTGCCGGTCCTTCAGGCGCTTCCCGTTTCGGCGGCGGCTCCGGTTCCTGTTCCTCTTCCGCCGACGCCTCCCCCGATCCCGACTCTGCCTCTAACTCTGCCTCTGCCTCTAACTCTGACTCTGATTCTGACTCTGACTCTAACTCTGATTCTGCCTCTGTCTCTGCCCCAGTTTCCGACTTCACCGACAGCACGACATCGCCGACCGAGACGGTCTGGCCTTCCTTGATATGGACCTCTTCGATCTCGCCTTCGACGGTGGAGGGGACCTCCATGCTCGCCTTGCCGGCCTCGATCTCCAGGACCGGCTGGTCCTTCGCAATCGTGTCGCCGGGGCTCACCATGACCTGTACGATGTCGCCGTTTTCAACATTTTCGCCCAGCTCGGGCAGCATCATCTTCGTACTCATTGTCTCACCGTCCGTTTTTCGTGATCTTCCGTGCTTGCGTTAAATTCGCGGTCATTCATTCACCGGGTTCGGTTTATCTCCGTCGACATTCCACTGTTTGCGGAGATCCTGCAGCCGTCCGGCCTTCATGGTCCCGGCCCGGACGAGTTCGGTCGCGGCGGTCCACGCAATGGCCGCGGCGTCCACCTCGAAGAACTCGCGCAGCGCCTCGCGTCCGTCGCTGCGTCCGAACCCGTCCGTGCCCAGCGGTACGATCTTCCGGGGCGTCCACGGCCCCAGCGACGCCGGCAGCGTTTTCAGATAGTCCGAGGCGCCGATAATCGGTCCGGCCGTCTCTTCCAGGCACTGCGTCACGTACGGTTTGCGCTTGCTCGCCTCCACCCCGGCCTTCCGGCTCTGTTGGCGCTCGCAGTCCTGTGCGTCCATGAGCAGGGCCTTCCAGCTCGTCACCGACCAGACCGTCGCGCGGACGCCGGCGTGTTCTCTGAGTTCATCTGCCGCCCTGCGCGCCTCATTGACGATCGCGCCGCTGGCGAGAAGCTGCACCTCGGGTCCGTCGTCCCCTTCGGGTTCCTGGAGCATGTACATCCCTTTCAGCACGCCTTCCTGCGCGCCCTCGGGCAGGGCCGCCTGGGGGTAGTTCTCATTGCCGAGGGTGATGTAGTAGAAGACCGGTTCGTTCTCGACGTACATCCGCCGCAGCCCGTCGCGGATGATCACCGCCAGTTCGCACGCGTAGGCCGGATCAAAGGCCGGCAGGTTGGGGATCGACAGGGCGTAGACGTGGCTCTGTCCGTCCTGGTGCTGCAGCCCCTCGCCCGGCAGCGACGTGCGCCCGGCGGTCGCGCCGAGCAGGAACCCCTTGCAGCGCGAATCCCCCGCCAGCCAAGCGAGATCGCCGACGCGCTGGAAGCCGAACATGGAGTAGAAGGCGAAGAACGGGATCATGTTGATCCCGTGGGTCGCGTAGGCGCTCCCCGCCGCGATGAACGACGACATGCCGCCCGCCTCGGTGATCCCCTCCTCGAGGATCTGCCCGTCCTTCACCTCCTTGTAGTACAGGAGGTTTTCCTTGTCCACCGGCTCGTAGAGCTGGCCGGGATGCGAGTAGATGCCGCACTGCCGGAAGAGCGCCTCCATCCCGAACGTGCGCGCCTCGTCCGGGACGATGGGGACGAGGTGGCGCCCGATATTCTTGTCGCGCAGCAGTTTCCCGAGCAGCCGCACGTAGACCATCGTGGTCGAGGCCGGCCGGTCGGTTCCGCCCAGGAATTCCTCGAACACGGAGTCGTCCGCCCCGCCCAGCGGCGGCGCGTCCTCCGTCCGCTGCGGAAGAAACCCGCCCAGTTCGTTCCGGCGTTCCATCAGGTAGCGGAGTTCGGGGCTGTCTTCGGGGGGGCGGTAAAAGGGTACGGTACTGAGCTGGTCGTCGGAGATCGGGATGCCGAAACGGTCGCGGAATTCGCGCAGCGCCTCCTCGTTCAGCTTTTTCTGGGCGTGTGTGATGTTCTGCCCCTCGCCCGCGCGTCCGAGCCCGTAGCCCTTGACCGTCTTGGCGATGATCACCGTCGGCGCGCCGGCATGCCCGGTCGCGGCGCGGTAGGCGGCGTAGACCTTTTCCGGGTCGTGCCCGCCGCGGCGCAGACGCCGGAGCTGATCGTCGGAGAGATGCTCGACCCGTTTCTCCAGCCGGGGGTCCGCCCCGAAGAAATCCTCACGGATGTACGCGCCGTCCTCGACCGTGTACTTCTGGAACCGGCCGTCGACCGTCTCGTTCATCCGCCTGACCAGTACGCCGTCCTCGTCGCGCTCGAGCAGCGGATCCCAGTCCGCGCCCCAGATGACCTTGATCACGTTCCAGCCCGCGCCGCGGAAGTCGGCCTCGAGTTCCTGGATGATCTTCCCGTTGCCGCGGACCGGCCCGTCGAGCCGCTGCAGGTTGCAGTTGATCACGAAGGTGAGGTTGTCGAGCTTCTCGCGCGCCGCCAGCGCGATGGCGCCGAGCGTCTCGGGCTCGTCGCATTCGCCGTCGCCGAGGAAGGCCCACACGCGCTGTCCGGCGGGTTTGCGCATCCCGCGGTCCTCCAGGTAGCGGATGAAGCGCGCCTGGTAGATGGCCGTGATCGGCCCGAGGCCCATCGACACGGTGGGAAACTGCCAGAAATCGGGCATCAGCCAGGGGTGCGGATACGAGGAGAGGCCGGGCTTTTCGTGCAGCTCGTGGCGGAAGTTGTCGATGTCGTCGACCGAGAGCCGCCCTTCGAGGAACGCGCGGGCGTAGTTGCCGGGGGAGGCGTGACCCTGGAAATAGACGAGGTCGCCGGGGAAGGTTTCGGTGCGTCCGCGGAAGAAATGGTTGAACCCGACCTCGTAGAGCGTGGCCATCGACTGATAGGTTGAGATGTGACCGCCGATCCCGTCCTCCTCGCGGTTGGCGCGCACGACCATCGCCATCGCGTTCCACCGGATCAGGCTCTTGATGCGGCGTTCCATCTCGCGGTCGCCGGGATAGCGCGGCTGCCGGCTGACGGGGATGGTGTTGATGTAGGGCGTGTTGGCCGAGTAGGGGAGGCGGACCTCGCGCTGGTGGGCGCGGACCTGCAGGTCGTGCAGGATGTCCTTCACGCGCTCCGGCCCGGACGTGTCGATCAGCTCGTCGAGCGCCTCCAGCCAGTCCTGCTTTTCGAGATCCTCTCGCGGTCGCGGGTCATCGTCCATAGCTGCCGTCTCCCCTTGCGGATGTGTACTGTGCTGCGCTTCGACGCCGGACAGTCTACCGGTAAAGACCGGCGAATAAAAGCCCGCGGACCTGCGGGCCGCAGCCGCGCCGCCAGCGTTCGAAGGGCCAAGGCGCGTGATATCGTTCGTAGTAGCGCCGTAAGCCTGCCCCCCGGCAGGCCAGGCGCGTTATAAGATCACGGCCCTGGCCCCGCTGCGCGGACCTGCGGGCATGATCGCATCATGGGGCCGACGGTCTCGCGCTCGATCAGTTCCGGGCGGACGAGCCGGTGAAGCCCGGAGGGGGTCTTGCCGGCCCTGCATTGCTCCAGCAGATCGAAGGCGATCTCGACATGGCGGTCGAGGTGAGGATTAACACCCGTGCGCGGCGGGTTGAACAATTCGCTGCGCGGCGTCCAGGCGTATTCCATAATTGACATATCGTCCGGTACGGATCGTCCCTTGGCCCGGCAGGCGGCGAGGGCGGCGGTGGCGAGTTCTTCCGTCAGGCACAGCAGGGCGGTGACAGAGTCCGATTCCGCGGCGCGAAGGTATTTTTTTAACCGGTTGAAGGTCTCGATCAGTGCATGTTTGGCGTACTGGCTGTCAAAGGCGATACAGTGTCGACGCATCTCGTCTTCATTCATTACATCGCACACCGCCTCACGCCACGTCTCGATCTGAACGGAGAGCACGGAGTGGGCCGGATCGATGTTCGGGGCGATGAGCGCGATCTTTTTGTGCCCGGCTTTCCTGAGATGGTCGACGGCCATCTTTACGCCCCGTCGGTCGTCGCAGGTGACCGTCGGCACCGGATCGCCCTCGATGCGCCCCGCGATCAGTGCGACGTGATCGCCGGCGTTGCGCACGGCCCGTTCGAGTCTGCCGTAAGGCGAGATCTCCTCCGGCCACCCGAAGATCATGGTGGGGTTGCCGACCTTCAGGGCCTCGAGCATCGGTTTTTCATCGTTCTCCATCACGCGGATGACCCGCACCCCGTAGTCGCGATCCTCCGCCTTCTGCAGCACCAGCCGGATCGTCTCCTCCGTGATCGAAAACGGTGCGGCCGAACAAAGTAACGTGAGGGTGCGCGCTTCCCGGTTGAGATCGTCGAGCACCGTCGTGCCCCGCTGTCCGTTGCGCCGGACCAGCCCCCGCTCTTCGAGGTCGGACAACGCCCGCCGTGCGGTCAGCCGCGCCACCCCGTACTCGGCGGCCAGGGCCCGTTCGGAGGGGAGGCGCTCCCCGGGCTTCAGCTTTCCGGCGCGGATCCTGCCGAGCAGTTCGGCGCTGATGACACGATGTTTGCTTTGAGTGCGGGTTCCCATGGGCTGAAAACCCTATGACGACCCCCGTCGCGAAAATCAAGCGGATTCCGGGCCGGAAAAAATATAGATAAAAAATCTGGACAGCCGCGTCCGGATGCATGTATGTCCTATGGTATAAGACCACGATGCGGGGATTGCCTTTGAATGGTGTGAGGGGAGACAGCAAACACAAGGAGGTACGAGAATGAAGAGGTTTTGCGTAATGGTTGCGCTGATCCTGTTTGCGGCGGGCGCGCAGGGGGGGGATAACTTCGTCTGGATCGGTAACGGCACACAGTGGACGAACGGGGCGAGCTGGAACCAGGGGGGATCGCTCCCCGGCGTGGGAGATAATGCGCTGTTTACCCAGGACGGTAAAGGCGGTTATCTCAACGACGACGTCGGCACGATTCTTAATATCCAGGTGGCGCGGGGGAAGGACGATCCACCGGCCAACAGCTTGACGATCAATTCGGGGGGCGCTGTTGAATGCGCAGCCAAAGTGTACGTCGGGTATGAGGGTGTCGGTACGCTGACCCTGGACGGGGGTTCCGTGGGTATGGGACAGGATCTCTTCATTGCGTCTGACTTGGACGCCGACGGTGTCGCAGAAGACGGATCGACGGTAAATCTCAACAGCGGTTCGTTGACGGTAGACCGGAATGCGTTCATCGGCCATCGCGGCCGGGGATATATGAAGGTAAGCGGCGGCTCGTTGACCCTGAACGGCGACGGCAATATGTGGCTGAGCGACTGCTCGTTTCAGGTGCTTGACGACGATGCTTCAATCCGCGTGAACAATGCGGTGTTTGCATGGGGCGATACGAACCATACCGGTTCCGCGGATGTCTCGTTCCGCCTCTCGGATTCGGCCGGGGTATCCACGATTTCGGCTCAAGGGCTCACCGTCCGGGACGATGGCGATGACATTGGTTTCACCATTGATGCCGGCGACGCGCCTGATGGTGCGTTCTCGGTAACGTTGTTTAAGACGACCAATGCCATTACGCTGGATGCGTTCAATGCGCTCACCGGTGTGCTCCAGACGGTGAATATTGAGGACTGGACGCTGAGCCGTGAGGCCTCGAATAAGGAACTGGAATTTTCGGGGACCGTCATTCCGGAGCCGGCGACGTTCGGTCTGCTCGGTCTGTTCGGCCTGCTGATGGTCCTGCGTCGCCGGATCATGGCCTGATCCGGGTCGTACGCGCTGAATGCCCCCTCCCCGCGAGGGCAGGGGGCTTTTTCAATTCACGCGCATGAGCGAGCTTCGGAGCGCGGTTGCATCGCCTTTTCAACCCGCGTTTTCCCCGGCGCGGACTGCTTCACGCCCCGCCGGAGGAAGCCCACGCCCGGAAAAGCGCGAAGGACACAGGGCGTGCCATGGATCGCATGCAAAAAACCGCGGATATAAACGCACGGGGAGACCGGATGCAATCGGAACGGACAACGGTTTGGCAGGGGGAGTGGATACGGTTCGGGTGGAATCCGACGGTGCCGTTGCTGAGGAGGGCCTTCGAGGCGCCGCGGACGCTCGCGCAGGCCCGCCTGCGCGCGACGGCGCTGGGGATCTGCGAATTGTGGCTCAACGGGGAACGCGTGACCGACGACCTGTTCCGCCCGGGGTGGAGCGATTACCGCAAGCGCGTCTATGTTCAGGAGTACGACCTCACCGGCCGCATCCGGCCGGGCACGAATGTCCTCGGCGCCGTGCTGGCCCCCGGCTGGTACGCGGGGTACATCGGGCCTTTCGAGGACAAGGGGTTTTACGGGCCCGAGGCCCTCTTCTCCTGCGAGCTGCACCTCACGGGCGCGGACGGCGCCACGGAGACGATCGTCTCCGATGAGTCCTGGATCGGGCGCGCGAGCCCTGTCCTTCGCGCCGACCTGCTGATGGGCGAGTGGTACGACGCGCGCGAGGAACCCGGGGACTGGAGCGCGTCGGAATACGAGCCCGAATTCGATCCCGGCATGCTCACCCCGCCGGGAAAGTGGGGCCCGGTCGCGGTGCGGGAGCCGCCCGCTACGGTCACAGTCGAGCCGTGTCCCGGCATTCCGGTGCGGGCGGTCGACGAACTCCCCGCGGTCGCAGTCCACGCCCTCCCGAACGGAGATCATGTTTTCGATTTGGGCCAGAACATGGTCGGGGCATGCCGGCTGAAACTCAACGTCCCGCGCGACACCGAACTCGTGCTGCGTCACGGCGAGATGCTCGAGGCGGACGGATCGGTGTACACGGATAATCTTCGGGCCGCGCGGGCGGAGGACCGCTACACCGCGAAGGGGGCGACGGACGAGACCTGGCAGCCGCGTTTCACCTTCCACGGCTTCCGGTATGTGCAGATTGCCGGTCTGCCCGTCGCGCCGCCGTGTGACACCGTGACAGGCGTCGTATTCTCCTCCGTTCATAACCGCACCGCGGAGTTTCAGTGCTCCGACCCGCGCGTGAACCGTCTCTTCGAAAACGCCTGGTGGGGGTTTCTCGGCAACTACCTCGAGGTGCCCACCGACTGCCCGCAGCGGGACGAACGGCTGGGCTGGACCGGCGACGCGCAGATCTTTATGAAGACCGCCACGTATCTCTCGGACGTGCGCGCGTTTTACGAAAAGTGGCTGCAGGACCTGCACGACGCCCAGCGTGCGGATGGCGCGTATCCGGATGTCGCGCCCGATCTCGAGCGGCTCGGCCACGGCCGGGCCGCGTGGGGTGATGCGGGGATTATCTGTCCGTACATGCTGTGGCGCACGTACGGGGAACTTCGCTTCGCCGAACGCTGGTGGGATGCGATGAATCGCTACATCGACTACCTGTTTACGCCCGGCAATACGCATAACGGCCCGAACGCATGGTCCTACGGAGACTGGCTGAACCTCGACAGCCCCACCCCCGACGAATACATCGGCAAGGCCTACCGCGCTTACGATGTGCGGCTGATGCGCGAGATGGCGCAGGCACTCGGGTACCACGACGACGAAGCGCGGCTCGCCGGGCAGGAGCGGAGGGCGCGCGACGACTTCAGGGAACGGTTTCTCGACGCGGACGGCCATCTCGCCGTCCGCACCCAGACCGCCGCGGCGCTGGCGGTCGCGTTCGACCTGCTCGAGGGTGACGCATGGCAAAGTGCGGCGAACGACCTCGCCGCCGATGTCGAGCAATGCGGCCACCTCACCACCGGATTTGTCGGTACGGGCCTTCTCTGTCCCGCCCTGACCCGCTCCGGGCGGCATGACCTCGCCGTGGAGCTGCTTTTGAGAGAGGACTATCCCTCGTGGCTCTATGAAGTGAAAAACGGGGCTACCACGATCTGGGAACGCTGGAACTCATGGTCGCACGAACACGGCTTCGGCGACGCGGCCATGAACTCGTTCAACCACTACGCCTTCGGGGCCGTCTGCGAGTGGATGATTGAATCGCTCGCCGGGCTTCAGCCCGCCGCGCCCGGGTTCGGCAGGCTGCGGGTCGTTCCGGGATGCACGCCGTCGCTCGACCGGGTGAAGCTCTCGTACGAATCGCCGCACGGTCTCATCGGCGTGGCGTGGGAACAGACCGACAGCGGATATCATCTCTTGATCGCGACGCCGGTTCCGGCGGAGGTTCACCTCCCGGACGGTGTTCAGGAGGTTGACCCGGGCGAGCACGATTTTGAGTTCGGGAGCTGACGGATACATGGAGGGAGATCGATGCCGGGTTTAAAAGGGGCGACCCCGATCAGGCGGGTGTGGTGCATGCTGGCCCTGGCGGGCGGGATCGCAGCCGCCGCGCGGGCGGCGGGCGGCGCACCCGCGCGGCGGCCGAATGTGCTGCTCATACTCACCGACGACCAGTCGCACCATCTCGGGATGCTCGACGTGCCCGGGCTGGAGACGCCGCACATGGACCGCGTCGCGCGCGCCGGCATGTTCTTTGCCCGCGCGTATTCCGCCGCCGCCTCCTGCGCTCCCTGCCGCAGCGCCCTCCTGACCGGCACGATGCCGCACACCAACGGCCACTGGCGCAATACCGAGGGGCCCACCCTCGACGATCCCGACGTGGCCTTCACGCGCCGGAGCCGCAAGGTCGATCCGGTCGGCGTGCACGAGCATATTCCCACGCTGATTGAAATCCTGAACGGGCGCGGGTACGTGACCGGGATCACCGACAAGTTTCATCTCAGTCCGCCCTGGAAATTCCCGTTCGATCACCGCTACCCGGTCGGGCTGACGCCGGAGGCCAGCGGCCGCGCGACCGCCCGTTTCCTGGAGGAGGCCGGCGACGCGCCCTTCTTCCTCATGGCGAACATACGCCATACCCACCGCCCCTTTCTTCAGCACGTCCGCGCCGCCGGGACGCCGCGCGTCGATCCGGGCGAGATCGAGATCCCGCCGAACTGGCCGGACACGCCGGCCATGCGCCGCGACTACGCCGCGTACCTGTCCTCCGTGCAGGCCGCCGACGCAGTCGCGGGTGCAGTGCTCGACGCGCTGCGCCGGTCGGGACGCGGCGGCGATACGCTGATCATCTTCAGCAGCGATCACGGCTTCTGCTACCACCGCGCCAAGGCCACGACCTACGACTGGGGCGTACACGTGCCGCTCGCGATCGCGGGTCCGGGCATTGCGCCGGGGCGGCGGACCGAAGAGCCGGTCGGTCATATCGATCTCGTCCCGACCCTCCTCGATTATGCGGGGATTCCCGTTCCGGAAGAGGTCCAGGGGCGTTCCCTGCGCCCGCTGTTGTCGGGACGCGCGCGGGAACTCGACCGGCGCTACGTCGTTTCCGAACATCATGCGCACGGCCCGCACCCCGATGAATACTATCCCACCCGCGGCATCACCGACGGACGCTGGCGGTATATCCGCAACCTGCGGCACGAAAAGACGCCCGGGTATCCGATGGAACGGTTTGTCGAGGATGCGGCGTTCCGCGACAGGCCCAAGGCCCTCGCGTGGATGCCCTGGGACGCTACGCCCGGCGGCCCCTGGGGGAACCGCGCCTTTGAGACCATCGTGAAGCACCGCGAGGAATATCCCGAACCCTACCGCCTTTTGAAGGCCGCTTTTTACCGTCCCCCGGAGGAACTCTACGATCTCAGGAACGATCCGTATGAAATGCACAACCTCGCGGACGATCCCGAATGCCGCGAGGTGCGGGATCGTTTCCGGAAGGCGCTGGACGCCTGGATGGAACGAACGGGAGATCATCCGAATCCGCATGACAAGATGCTGCAATGAAAAAACCTTAAAAGACTGCCGGTATTCGTAATGGTTCAATGTCCTGTTCCAGGGGTAAAACAGGAGGGAAGTGATGCTGAAAAAGATTATGGTGGCTGCGGGGGTTCTGGCCTGGATACCCATGGCCGGGGCTGCGGGCCGGTCCCTCTTTGATCCGCCCAACGTGGTCGTCTTTTTTACCGACGATCACGGGTACGCCGACCTCGGCGTTCACGGGCAGTGTGACGATGTGCGCACGCCGAACCTCGACCAACTCGCCCGCGACGGGGTGCGGTTCACCGACGGGTACGTCACCGCGCCGCAGTGTTCGCCCTCGCGTGCGGGACTGATGACCGGACGTTACCAGCAGCGGTTCGGTTTCGAGCACAACGCCGCCGGCCCGCTGCCGCTGGACGAAGTCACGCTCGCCGACCGGATGAGCAGAGCGGGATACCGTACCGGGATGATCGGCAAGTGGCATCTCGAGCCGAACTGGACGATGCGGGACTGGACCGCGCGCGTCCTGAACGAACCCGACCCGAAACCGGGCCTGCGCATCCCGTTCAGGAAGATACTTCCTTATTATCCGGGGGCACGCGGATTCGACGACTACTACAAGGGGGAACTCAAGCGGTACTGGGTCAATTACGGCCTCGACGGAGCCGAACGCGCGGACGACGGGGAATGGGTCAATAAGAAGGGCTACCGGCTCGAACTCCAGACCGAAGCCGCGCTGGAGTTCATCGACCGGAATCACGAGAATCCCTTCTTCCTCTACGTGGCCTACTTCGCCCCGCACGTTCCGCTCGAGGCGACGGAACAGTACCTCGCGCGCTTCCCGGGCGAGATGCCGGAGCGGCGGCGCTATGCGCTGGCGATGATCTCCGCCGTCGACGACGGCGTGGGGAAGGTGCGGGATAAACTGGCGGACCTCGGGATCGAACGCGATACGCTCATCTTTTTCATCAGCGACAACGGCGCGCCGCTGAAGATCGACATGAAGGACCTTCCCATCTCTTTCAGGGGCGGCGCGTGGGACGGGTCGATGAACACCCCCTGGACGGGGGAGAAGGGCACGATTATGGAGGGAGGCGTGCACGTCCCGTTCCTGGCCGCCTGGCCGGGCACGATCCCGTCCGGCCAGGTCTGCGAAGACCCGGTTATCTCGCTCGATGTGGCTCCCACCTGCCTGGCCGCCGCGGGCGAACCGGAGGCTGCGGAACTGGAGGGGGTCAACCTGCTCCCGCGCCTCAGGGGAGAGATCGATGCGCTGCCGGACCGCGAGCTGTACTGGAAGTTCTGGCGGCAGGCCGCCGTCCGGCGGGGACGCTGGAAATACCTGAGGCTGAGCGACGGCCGCGAATACCTCTTCGACCTGGAGAGCGATCAGCACGAACATCGCAACCTGATCCGGACCCACCCCGAGCGTGCCGCCGAACTGCGCGGGAAACTCGAGGACTGGGCCGCCGGGAACCGGCCCGCCGGCCTTCCCGACGAACCCCTCAACTCCCAGGAGGAGAAGTGGTACGCACACTATCTGGACTGAACATCCATGATCGTGGTGTCGAATTATGAAAATTAAGCCTGAAGTCAGATGGATAAGTCTCTGGCTGGTGCTGACCGCCGCGGCATGCCCCGGGGGCCGCATGGGCGGGGACGCAACCCGCTTCTCGTTCCGGGGCGCGCCGGGGGCGGACGCCTGGGTGAATACCTGCATCCGACGGTTCTTCACGAACCGGGTTGATGAGGGCGCGACCTATGCCCTCGAGTACCAGGCGATCGCCGACTCCTGGCTCCACGACGCCTTCATGGGTGGCCGCCTTATCCAGGAGCGCAAGCGCACGCGGCTGCTCGACACCCCCCTCAGTGTCGAGGGATACGTCTCCGCGCAGCAGCATATCTCGAGTTCGCAGGACGACGGCTGGCCGTTTCCCGTCTGGCCGCAGGTGCCCGGCGAAACCGGGTACGAGGGGACCACCTTCGGCTGGCATTTCTATGATCAGCCGCAGGAGTGGGAGATCGTGCTCCGCCATCATGTGAACCCGGCGCCGGGTTCCCCGCCGTTTCTGGGGAAAGGGGCTCGCGCGGCGTGGGAGCTGACGGACCTCGACGATCACGGACTGGATGCCGGCCGCCACGCCTGGACGCTCGCTCCGGCGGGCAAGCTCCCGACCCTGACCGGGCCGGAGGAGGTGAAACTCGATGCGTTCAATTGTCCGTATATCCAGATTCGCATGAAGGCCGCAGGCCTGCGGGACGCCTGCATGGATTGGCGGCGGGCGGGCGACGAAGACTGGAGCGCGTCGCGCCGCATGTACTTCCGGCCCGAGACGACCCCGCACAGCGCTACGACCGGCATGCGCCACGCCGAACTGCCGCTCCACCGGCACCCCGCCTGGACGGGCACGATCGAGCGCATCCGTTTCCGCTTCCCCGAAATCGCGCAGGACCGGCCGTTCTTCATCCGCTCGATCTTCACCCACTGGGACACGCGCCATCTGGTCAATAACGCCATCTACATCAAGGCCGCATGGGAACACTTCCGGTGGACCGGCGATCTCGATTTCCTGCGCGTCATGCTGCCTCGGATGCGGCGGGCGCTGCGGTTCATGATGGACGAGGGCCATGCGCGCGAGCTGAACCATATTCGCTGTACCTGGCCCGGACACGACGGACGTCCGGGGTTTACCGTGCATGACGACGGGTCCAAGACGCCCCACCCCGGCCACGGCAAGGGCGGCAGCTACTGGGATCTGCTCCCGTTCGGCTGGGACGACCTGTACACGACCACCCACTACTATGCCGCGCTGCGGGCCATGGCCGAACTCGAAGAGGCCGCCGATGCGCATCCCGGATGGGCGATCCCGGACGGCTTCGCGGCGTTCGACCCCGCCGCGCTGCGCACGCATGCGGCGGCGGTGAAGGAGACGGTCAACAGGAAATTCTGGGATCGCGAAGACGGGCGGTTCGTAGGGTGCATCGACCGCGACGGGGTGGCGCACGACTACGGGTTCACGTTCGTCAACCTCGAAGCGATCCATTACGGCATCGCCACTGAACCGCACGCGGAGCGGATCATGACCTGGATCGAAGGCGATCGGATCGTGGAAGGCGACACGGCGACCGGCGAAGACATCTACGCCTACCGCCTCGCCCCGCGCGCCACGACCCGGCGGAACATCGACTGGTACACCTTTTCGTGGTTCTCGCCCGAGGTCAATCCCTTCGGCGGACAGATCCAGGACGGGGGCGCCGTGCTGGGGTTCTCGTTTTACGACATCATGAGCCGTATCCGGACGCTCGGCGCCGACAACGCCTGGACGCGCCTGATGGAGATCCGCGCCTGGGATGAGGAGGTGCAGGCGTACGGCGGGTACCGGAAGTACTACGCCGAGGGCAGGGGAGGGACCACGCTGCAGGGCGGCGGCACCGCGGGCGGAATCGGCATCGACTTCGAATTCACCGAAAGCAGCATGCTCGCCGCCGTCGTCCCGCTCGGCTTCATGGGGCTGCAGCCCGACGGAGACACGCTGCACATCGAACCGCGGCTGCCCGAAGCCTGTCCGGCGATGCGCGTGCGCAACCTGCGTTACCGCGGGGTGCCCCTCGACATTACCGTCGCCCCCGGACGCGCCGCGGTTGAATTGCCTCGTCATCCCCCTAAACCGATCCGGATCACACTCGGGGAAACAACCAGAGTTTTGACGCAACCGGGAATCGCGCGGTTCAGCCGGTAGGGCGTCGCCGGGATGCCGGCGTAAAAAAAGGTTATTCGGAACCTAAAAAAAGGAGTGAGACGCATGATCAGGAAAATGCTGCTGTTTGTGTGTACGACGCTGTTCGCGCTGGCCGGCGAGGCCCGGGAGCGCATGAATGTCATCTTTATCCTGGCCGACGACCTCGGCTGGGCGGATACGACGCTGTACGGGCACACGGATCTGTACGAGACACCGAATCTCGAACGGCTCGCGAAGCGCGGGATGACCTTTACCCGCGCCTACACCGCCAGCCCGCTCTGTTCGCCGACCCGGGCCACGATCCTTACCGGACGTACGGCGGCGCGTACGGGGCTGACCGCGCCCTGCTGTCATAGCCCCGCAGTGCGCCTGGAACCGTCCGTGGTCGAGGCCGTCGAACCCGGCGACAAATCGCGCCACTGCGTATCCGTCAGTCGCCTCGACACCCGCCTGCCCACGCTCGGCAAACACCTCAAACAGGCGGGATACGCGACCGCGCACTTCGGGAAGTGGCATCTCGGCCACGAACCCTACAGCCCGCTCGAGCACGGGTTCGAGGTCGACATCCCCCACTGGCCCGGCCCGGGTCCGGCCGGGAGCTACGTCGCGCCGTGGAAGTATCCGGAGTTCGAGGCGAATCACCCGAAGGAGCACATCGAGGACCGCATGGCCGAAGAGGCCGTGGCCTGGATGAAGTCACTCCCCGACGATCAGCCGTTCTACATGAACTACTGGCAGTTCTCCGTGCACGCGCCCTTCGACGCCAAGCAGGAGCTGATCGAATACTACGAACGGAAGATCGAAGAGGAACTCGATCCGGACGACCCGCAGCGCTGCGCGACCTATGCCGCCATGGTCCATTCGCTCGACGACGCCGTCGGGACGCTGCTCGACGCCGTAGAAGAACGGGGGATCGCCGACCGGACCGCGTTCGTGTTTTTCTCGGACAACGGCGGGAACATGTACGACGTGGTCGAAGGCCGTCCTCCCACGAGCAACAAACCGCTCCGCGGCGGTAAGGCGACGGTCTTCGACGGCGGGATGCGCGTCCCCTGCATCGTCGCCTGGCCGGGACTGACGGAGCCGGGCAGCCGGACCGACGCCATGATCCAGAGCACCGACTTCTACCCCACGCTTCATCGTCTGCTCGATATGCCGCTTCCGGAGGGGTACGAGTTCGACGGCGTGGACTTCACGCCCGTGCTGCGCGGACGTTCGTTCGACCGCGGCCCGATCTTCGGCTATTTCCCCCACGATCCCAGGGTGCCCGACTGGCTGCCGCCGTCGATGACCGTGCACTACGATAACTGGAAACTGATCCGCACGTTCCATTTCGGCGAAGACGGGGGGCACGAGTACCGGCTCTACAATCTCGCCGAGGACATCGGCGAGACCCGCAACCTCGCCGAAGCCTATCCCGAAAAGGTTGCCCTGCTCGATCGCATGATGCAGCGGCATCTCGAGGAGGTGGATGCCGTAACGCCCGAACCGAACCCCGACTTCGATCCCGAACAGTTCGAGCCGGAGAAGATCGGGGTCGGGCGCGACCGCAGCAAGCCGAGGAAAACAACCGGCCCGAAGGCCGAAGGTCATCGCGCGGCGGGCGGCTGGAGGTCCAAAGGACGCACCGTCGGGCTCGAAGTCCTGGACGGCGCGCTGGTAATCCACTCCACCGCGGGCGACCCGTGGATCGAAACGAACATCGATCCGGAGGTCGACGGACCGGTATCCGTCTCGCTGGAAGTCCGCGCGGAAGAGCAGGGCGCCCTGATGGTCTTCGCCGGCTGGGATCACGCGCCCTATGTGCCCGGCAGCTACGAGGTCGCCGCCGTCCGCACCACCGACCGCTGGGTGCCGGTGCGGGTCGAGTTCGATAAGGCCGGCCCCCTGACCGCGCTGCGGATCGATCCGCCCGGCGCGGACGGCTCGACGCGTATCCGTTCCATTCGGGTGCATAACGATGACGGCTCGCTGCTGCGCGAATGGAATTTCGACGGCAAGAGGAAGAGACAATGAGTCCGCAGCGCGGGCCTGTCGCCAAAGGGCGGTGCTGAGGGCGCGTAAAAACCCATGATCATGAACAGCTGGGACCACAACCCGGGGGCTAGAGGAAAGGGTGCGCTGACGGAGGCGGGGCGCAGCGGCGTGGCCCTCGTAATGGTTCTCGGGTTTCTGGCGCTGTTGATGATTATGGCCGTGGCTTTTGCGATCTCAATGCGGACGGAACGGCTGGTCTCGAGGGCGGCGTTGCATGAGACGCAGACGAGCCTGATGCTGGATGCGGCAGCGAGCAGGACGATGTTCCTCGTCGACACGTTCATGAACGATGAAGATCAGTATTTTCCGGATTTCAGACTCGTGAGCGGGGACCCCGATGTATGGGGCGTATCGGGGACGGGTGCGGACAGGGTCATGATTCCGGATTGCTTTTATTACGATGAGTGGATCCCGTCGGATCTGTGGGATGCCGTGGATGAGCAGTCGGAACGGATGGGATGGACTTCCGTGACGGCGGGGGGGGAAGTCGTCGGACGCTGGGCCGGCCTGGTGATCAACAATTCAGGGCTTCTCGACGTGAACCGGATTTTCAGCTACGAGCGCACGAACGACGTCCAGCGGAAGAACCTGTATCTGAGCAAGGACCTGCTCGACGAGTTTCGTCAGGACGAGGATGAAGAGGATCTGGAAAAGGCGTTCGTCTACAACCGTGACAGGGCCGAAGACCGGTGGGTGCGGGCGGTCAATCTCGGCGAGGTGAACAGCTTTAATGCGGGGCTGTTCGATACGGCCGCACGCCATTTATTTACCTGTTCCTACTTTCCGGAGGAGACCTTTTCCTATGGGGATTCGGTGGACGTTCAGCCCCTGATCCTGAAGAACTGGTATACGGACGTTCGGTGGAATGGGTGGGACGTCCTGTACTCGGTCTGGCGGGATGACCAGCGGACGGAACTCCGGAACAGGCTCAGGCAGATGCTTGAGGACTACGTCGCGGAGGGCAACGAACTTACTTCCGTGGCGGATTCAGTCGAGTCGGTGCAGGAGTATATGGACCGCTTTCACTATATTAGGCCGCACGGCGCGCCGGACAGCCCCCTGGCCGACCGCTACGCCTATTTCTCGCAGGTGGATTCCAGCGAAAGCCCGATGCTCAACGAGATCGGCGTGCGGCGGACTGTAACCCGGGTGGTGGATAAATACACGGTGAAGTTCGAGGTAGACCTGGAGATGGTCATCCCGTATCTGGCCGTGGACAGGGATGAATGGGGTTACGCGGAGATGGGGGGGCGGGCTGCCGAGTTTCATGTGGACTGGCGTCCGGTCAACAATTCGGAGGGCTGGGATTTCGGAGACACCTCGAAAGACTTCGGGTACAAGAATTTCCGGTACCATCATCTCGACGAAGTCGGCGGTCCCGATGAGGCCTCCCGCCTCTATCACGCAAGCCTGGATTTTGTTTCGGACACCAAAACGCTCGCTGAGGCCCCCGCGGAGCTTCCGGGTCTGGAGATCGTGTGTGCCTATGTGCTTTGGCGACGGGACACCGGGGGGGCGATACAGAATTTTTTTTATGATGCCATTCCGTTTCGCAACGGGACGCTCGACACCGCCGTCGAGGTGTTATCACCCGGCAGCGGGGATGAGAGCGCCTTTTACGAATGTGTCGATCCCCGATTCAACCATCTCTGGAATGAATCGTGGAGGGAGGTGGATACGCCGTCACCCGGTGCAATGAACGAAGAGGCGCGCCGGCTCTACTCCGATCTGGCGGGGGGGAAAGACGGCCACTGGTCCATGCGGCGCGGCAGTCGAGTGAACGACAATGGGGCGGGGGAGATCCGTTATACCCGTTTTGAAAACATATCCGGGCTCGGGGGGGCGGCCTATGATGTGAATCGCCCCTGGGAGACCGTGCCGCTGGTCGGTGAACGCGCGATGCCGGTCTTTGAATACCTGCGCCTGTGTGAGGATGAAGGCCGCTACCATCGCCGGGTCACCAACGGCGTCGCGGTTCCCGATGATAAAGTCAGCCTGCTGACCCGTCGGGAAGGGGTGCTGGGCAGCGCCTTCTATAACCGGGGCGCGGATAGGGTTCAGGACGAGATGCGTCTGCCCCGGTTCGGCACCAACACGATCAGTGCGGCGGAGGCAAGGGCGCTCGCGCGTGTAATGATCAACCGCATCGCGGAGGCGGAGGAGCCCCCGGCGAACACCTTTGAGGCCTTGCGTCTCGTCTCTTACGAAGACCTCATCGAGGCCCTTCCCCCGGACAGTATCGCCCGCAATAAGCACTCCATCGACCGCCTGATAGGCCAGATCTATGATCTTCTCCACGTCCGGCAGAACCTGTTCACGGTCCTGCTCGGAGCGCAGAAAGTCGAAGACCGCAACGGGACCCCGGGAATCCAGTCCGAAGAGATCCTGGGTGAAAAGTGGGCCCTCGCGGTGATCTGGCGGGATCCTCTCAAGACCGACGAAGACGGGCACGTGGACGAGAACGGCCTGAATCGCATGAAGCCTCTGTTTTTCCATTGGCTGGATTCCTGACGGGAAGGGCAAGATGAAAAAAGCGATCACGATAGCGGTGTTGGCGGTTTCGAGCTGCGCTTTTGCCATGGCTAATTCGAACAATACCATGGTGCGCATCAATCAGAAGGTTCAGCGGCACAAGACCCGGCTCCCGCCCTTGAGCTATCGGGCCTTCAAGATCCTGACGATGCCCGGCGAGCAATTGAAAATCGCGGACCGTGTGGTGTCCGACGAGGTGACGGCCGGGATGCTCGGATTCCGCCCGGGGGAGAAAGTTATCGGCTGCAACAGCTTTCGCACCGGGGCGGTGCTCTATTCAAACTACGCGATCTATTTTATCGGTGAGAATAATTTCCGGGAGCACAGGGGCCTCGACCCGGCCCCTAAGGCCACGATGGAGAGCAGGGAGGCCTATGCGTTCCGCACGAAGTTTTACTGCGTCATGCCCCTGAGCTACATCCCCGAAACACGGTTCCGCGAGGTTCAAACCCCGTACGGGGAAGAGGGGGATCTCTCCTGGGAAATGCAGCTGCCTGACGGCCAAAAGATTATCCTGCCCTCCCGTACGATCAAGGTCTTCGCGGAGATGGTTGCGGACATCATCGAAAATCACGATTACTACGAACGCTACGTCGAAGAAGAAGAAAACAATCCGTGAAATGGGGCTTTTCTGAAGGACCGCATTCAAGCCCGAAGGGAAAACCGCAATGAAATCATTCGCTGTCAGTATCATGGCCTTTGGTGCCGTTGCCGCATCATCCATAGCGACTGCCGGGCCGGTCGAGCTGCAGACCGGGAGCCGCGTTTTTCCTATCAGGGCTTCCGCTACGCCTAGATCTCCGGCTTGAGCGGGAAACCGGAGGCGGGAGATTTCACGGGCTGGCTGGTGCGCAGCGATGTCCCGAGGATCGGCACCTTCGCCTGCTCCGATCCGCTCCTCAATCATTACTACGAAGTTTCCCTGCGCACGATCGAAGGCAACCTGCAGGGCTACCTCACCGATTGCCCCCATCGCGAGAAATGCCAGTGGACCGGCGACCTCCACGCCGTGGCCGAGGCGGCCTCCTACAACTTCGATCTCTCCAAATTCTTTCCCAAGGCCGCCCGCGACCTGCGGACGACCCTCGGCATTGTACACCCGCACCCGCAGAGCAGCCTGCCCCGCGACCCGAGGGCACCCGCCAACGTGGCGGGCGGCAGACGGCTGCCCCATCAGGCCCGGCCGGACTGGGGTGCCGCCACCGTCCTCGTCCCCCACACCGCCTGGCTTTTTTACGGAGACACCGGGATCGTCCGCGAAAACTGGCCGGTGATGGAGGGCTGGATGGCCTTCCTGCGCGAACACGCCGTGAAGGAGGGCATCATCGAGGAGGGCTATGGCGACTGGTGTCCCCCCGGCAGCAACTCCGAGATCGATACCCCGGTGGCTTTGACTTCGACCGCTCTCTATTACAAATCCCTCCATGCCATGCGCGATATGGCCAATGCTCTGGGCAAAAGTGGATCGGCGGAGACATACGCGCGGGAGGCCGAAAGGATCAAGGCCGCCTTTATCGACCGTTTTCACAACCGGCAGGCCGGTCACTTCGGCACCCAGACCGGCACCGCCATGGCCCTGCAACTCGGACTCTACCCGGAGGCTCGGCGCGCCCGCGTGGCGGACGGCCTCGTCCGCTTGATCATGGAAAAGGCGGACGGGCGCTACACCACCGGCATTTTCGGCCACCGCCCGCTGTATACCGTTCTCAACGACAACGGCAAGGCGGACGTCACCGCCCACCTCTGGCAGCAGACCGGATTTCCCTCGCTCCGTTTCCTGACCGAGAAGCACGGGCTGACCACCTGGCCGGAGGTGCCCTACGACTGGCCGGAAGGGGAGCGCTACCGCCGCAACTCCTTCAATCATCCCATGCACAGCGGCTTTGCCGCCGTGTTCCATGAAAGCCTCAGCGGCATCCGGCCCGATCCCGCTCAGCCCGGCTTCAGGCACTTTATCCTCCAGCCCTGCTTCCTGCCCGGGCTCGAGTGGGCCCGGGCCGACCACCGTTCGCCCTTCGGAACAATCTCCAGTCATTGGAAACGCGACGGCGGGCGAATCGTCTGGAACGTCACCGTTCCGGACGGTTGCTCCGCCTCCGTCCGCTTGCCGCAGGCCTCGGCGGTTCGCGTCAACGTTCAGCCCGCCCCCGCACCGTTCGTTGAATTAACAGCCGGAGACCATACCATCGAGTTGTTGTGAGCTTGGCACGCGGGCTCGAACCCGCGCCCGAATCATGACGGGCGAAACCGCAAGAGTGAAATACAAAATCCAGCGGAGCTGGCGACCGCTTATGTCCGCTAATAAACGCTTATGAATGAACTCCGCGAAACAACCTTTTTCTGACCGGATTCACGATACTGATGGCCCTCTGTCCGTTCGGGCCGTTCGGTTTGTGTGGTCCGGCGGCCGCGGCAAGTGGACAAGCCCTGCCGGCCGGCGATTACACCATTCCCGGCCACGTCCGGACGGTCGAGACACTGGAGCCGGAACGGGTCCTGCGGGACGCCACCCTGATACTCGACGGGTCAGCAGGAGGGAAAGGCCTCGGGTGAAGTGACCGCCGGAATTGCTCTGCCGCCGCGACATCGTCGATGACGAAATCAACGGTCGCCGCACCCCGATCGAACGGTACTGGAATCCCGGTGGAGATCAGATGTACCTGTTCTCCGAGGGCGTGCCGGTCGACTTCGAGCAAGTGCGCATACGATCGCTCCACGAGGGACTTGCCTCAGATGAACCCATGCGGAATTATAGATCCCGTTATTTTACCATCCCGTTATGAGGAGAAAACCGATGAAAGCCGCCTATATCGTATTGGCCGGATTGTGTGCAGTGACGCTGCGGGCCGATCTGGAAACCTCCGTGACGGTCGATTTCGCCGTGCCGCAGGAAGTGGTGTCCCAGTGCGGCATCCTGGAGGGCCGCGATGCGGACGATGCGAAGTATACGCCGCTGATTTCGGGCACGGAATGGGCGCGCAATTTTTCGTCGTACAACAGCCGTGTGCAGAAGATGCTTGATCTGGGGTGCACGGTCATGGTCCGGCTGGATGATTTCCCGCGCCGCAACGGCGGGTTGATGCCCTACGAGAACTGGGCGCTGTGGGAATCCTTTGTGCTGGACCAGGCGCAGACGTGGGGCACCAACGTGGTCTACGACGTCTGGAACGAGCCGAACCTGAGCATGTTCTGGCCCGGCACCGACGCGCAGTACTACGAGGCCTACCGCCGGGCGCATACGGTGATTAAAAATGAGCTGGGATCCAGCGCAAAAGTGAGCGGCCCGAGCGCCCACCGCTGGTACACGACCTACATCGAGGATTTTCTGGACTACTGCGTGGGCGAGGGCTTGACGGTCGAGGTGCTGCAATGGCACGAACTCAACGAGCGCGACGACGATATCCCGTCGATCCAGTCCCATCTCGAATATGCCCGCACCCACTGGAAAGACGATCCGGCCTATGCCTCGCTCGGCATCCGGCAGATTGTCCTCGGCGAAACCGTCGGCAATGACCGCACCTACCTGCCGGGTTCGACGCTGGGATATTTCCACTACGCGGAGCAGGGCGGCTCCGACGGGGCGTGCAGCTCGTGCTGGAACAGCGACTGCGAAAACGGCAGCATCAGCGGGCTGTTGAACGGCCCCAACGGCGACCCGCGCGCCGTCTGGTGGACCTTCAAGTCCTACGCCGACGGCGTTGCCGGGCGGGTGGAATCGACCACCCTCGATGAGCGGGTGGTTCCCCTCGGCAGCCGACAGGTTGCCGGTTCGCCCGGCACGGCCCAAGTGCTGCTCGGCTATTTCGAGTTCGGATCCACGCCGGATCGCGCCGACGTTACCCTCACCCTGAACAATCTCGATTCTGTCACGGGGTTTGAAGCGAACGGTGCCGTTTGTATCCAGGTCGAAACAATCCCGGATACGGGGAGCAGCAGTCTGTTGGAGCCGGTGTATGTCGGCGAGGCGACCGTAGACTTAACCGGCGGCAGCGCCGCGGTGCTGCTGCCGGATCTGGGGCTGGAGGAGGTCGCAGTCCTCACCCTCTCGCCCGCCGAGTCGACCTTCCGGCTGCACGTGACCGATCCCGATCCCGCCGCCTTTTCCTTTGCGTGGCCCTCGACGACGGGAGAGTTTTTCAACATCCATCGCAGCACGAATCTGGCGGAAGGGTTCCCCCCGCCGCCTCTGGACGAAAACCATCCTGCCGCAGCCGGTGACGAAACCGAATACAGTGATACCCGGCCCCCGCCCGGCTCCGCCGCCTTCTACCGGGTGGCGAAGACCTCGGGGGCCATTTTTGAGGACGGATTCGAAAGCGGAGTCCTCGACCCGCAAAAATGGACGACCGAGACCACGCTCGAAGGCCGGGTGCGCGTGAGCGATGAGTATCCCGGAACCGGCCGGTTCGGTGTGCTGCTCGACGACGAGGTGTACGGCAGCATCAAGTCGATTGCCGCCCTCATTACCGCTCCGCTGGACCTCACCGCGATTCCCACGCCGACGCTCTCGTTCCAGTGGAAGGATTTCAGCGACAACGCTGATCCCGAGGACGGGGTCTTCATCTCCACCGACGACGGCGCCACCTGGCAGCAGCTCTTCAGCTTCAACGACGGCCCCTCGGAATACACCTGGAAGGACATCCCCCTCGACGCCTACGCCGCCGAGAGCGCGGTGCGCATCAAATTCCAGTTTTACGACAACTATCCGATCCCGTCCGACGGCTTCGGCATCGACAGCATCTTCGTTGCCCCATCCGCCACGCGGATTTCGTGGCCGATTCTCCCGGCTCCGTGACCGGGGTTTCCCGGGATGCAGACTGCGGTGAAGCGCATCTGGCATGCCTGTTTCCTGACTTCCGAATCGGGATACCCGATCAATGGATCAGGTCGTAGAGCGGCTGTTGCAATGTTTTCGGGCCGAACATATCAAGGAATTGGCCGGGAAGTTCCACTACATGGGAGAAGGACATGCCGGCGGGGATACCATGCGGTTGGTGGAGGCCTATGGTGAATGGATGGCTTTGTTTCTCTGGGGGTCAGCGGCCTATCGGCTGAAGGATCGCGACGCCTATATTGGCTGGAGCGGCCCTCAACGCGCCCTGCGTCAGAAGCTGATTGTGCAGAATCGGCGTTTCACACTGCTGGTTGATCGTGGGGCGCATCCGAACCTGGCTTGAACTCATTCGCGGACACTGGGGGGGGTATCGAAAGCCGCAACCCCTGGCGCAAGGATGCCTGTCTGCTCGAAGACAAGACCCGCAGTCGAAACCCTGCCATCGTGGCATCGCTTGCCATGCTCAGAAATCTGGCGCTGTTCTTCTTCAATGAACAGCAAGCTCACTCCACCCTTACCGGATTCGTTGAGGGCGTCGCTGCCGACCCCTCCAAAGCTTACTCCATGCTCACGGCCCGTTCGTGACCACGCCGTGACAGGCCGTTTAAGACGGGTCGATTAAGCGTATCCGAGTAAAGGTGGCGGTTAAGTGGGCGACGAAGGGTCCGCTGAAGTGTGGACTGCGCCCTTCCACGAACCCTTAACCGCATTCTTCACCGCAACACTTACCCGGATACACGTAATCGAACCGCTTTCTCTGACTTCCGAATCGGGACCCCCGATCAATGGATCAGGTCGTAGAGCGGCTGTTGCTCGAATAGGGGTGACCCTAATGGGGCCGGCGCATCCGGTGCGCCCGGAGGACGCGCTTTGCCCTGAGTCCGATGAATGCTCAGGGACGCGCAGGAGGAGCGGCTATTGGAACAGGGCGTGAGCCGGGGTTTCGAAAAACTCCCGGACAGGCATTCCGCCGGTCCCGATCACCAGGGTCCGGTGTGGCGTGAATTGCGCGTTAAACTTTTTCAGCCCGTTCAGTGCATCTCGTTTCCGGCCGCTTTTGACTTCGATGGCGAGGTGCCGCTTTTCGCGGGTGAGAACAAAGTCGACTTCATCATTCCCGTGTCGCCAGTAAAAAAGGCCGAGCCCGTGTTCAAAGGCCATACGGGTTAAATGCGCCCCCACCGACGATTCGAAAAAATGTCCCCACCGGTCGGGGGTTTCCCGGACGGTTTCAAAGGGATCCGGATTCAATGCCGACATTAAGGCCGTGTTGTGTACCTGAAGTTTTGGGCTCGATCCGCGCGTACGGATCGTGTTTGCCGTGAATTTCTGCAGTCCGCAGAGCAGCCCCGCGGTATCCAGCAGTTCCAGATAGTGGGCGAGCGTAGTGGTGTTTCCGGCGTCCTGGAGCTGCCCCAGCAGTTTGGTGTAGGAGATCACCCTTCCGGAGTTGACGGCGCCGAGATGAAACAGTTGGCGAAGCAGGGCGGGTTTGTCGATGCGCGTCATGAGCAGGACGTCCTTCGTGATGGCCGGTTCGATGAGCGCATCGCGCACATATTGCTTCCAGCGCGATTCGTCGGAAAGCAGCTCCGCCGGCCCGGGATAGCCGCCGAAATAGATGTACTGATCCAGCGTGATGCCGAACGCCGAACGCATTTCTGAATACGACCAATGCGGAACGCGGATCAGTTCGAATCGTCCGGCGAGCGATTCCGACATTCCCTTCTGGAGTAGCAGGGCGGATGAGCCCAGCAACACCGGCTGAATGGCGCAACCGGTCCGCGAGTCCTCATCCCACATCTTTTTGACGGTTTCGCTCCAGTTGCTGATTTTTTGAATTTCATCCAGCACGAGCAGGATGGTCTGGTCGGGATGCCGTTGCGCCTTCAGCCGAGCCCGTTCCCATTGCTGGGCCACCCATAAGCGGTCTGCACGGGCCTCGGCATCGGCTGCGGCAAAAACGAACGATCGGTCCGTCGCCTCAAGGACCTGGCCGATGAGGGTCGTTTTCCCAACCTGACGCGGACCGAACAGGATCTGAATGAAACGGCGCGGACCCTGCAGCCTTTCCAGCAGGACGTCAAAATAGGCTCTTTTATATTTAATCTTCATGGTGAGTAAAATTACTCAATATAGTGAGTAAGTAAAGAATTATTCGGCGGTTCGGGATCTGACATTACAGTCGAAGGCGACCTTGGCGGCCTGGCGAGAGAAAAGTTGGTTCGAACCCGTCACTTCAGCGGACGAAGTACCGCCGTCGAGTCCAACCGTTCTCTGTGCCCTGGGGTGAAGCTCGGTTCCGATCCGGGTATACGTCCCGACAAGAAGGCTCTCGCGTCGCGAGAGCCGGATGTGATATGTCATCAGGGTCCGGAAGGAGAGGGGAATGTGAAGATGTTCTTGCGTCTGATCGGTATATTCGCGCTGGTGCTGATCGTGCTAATGGCGGCGGCGGTACTGTTCCTGAAATACGGCTTGACCGGTACCGTGCGCGACCGGGTGCTGCCCGAGGTGCAGCGGAAGACTCAGGCCGAGCTTTCGCTGGAGCATGCGGCGGTCGCCCCGCTGGCCGGGCGCATAACACTGGAAGAAGTAGCGGTCCGCAATCCGCCCGCCTTCGTCGGCGGCGATCTGCTGACGGTCGAACACGCCGAGGCCGCCGTCGAACTGTTTTCGTTCCTGGGCGATGATACCCGCCGCATTCACCGGGTGGTCCTCACGGATCTGCAGCTGAATCTCGTCCGCGACCGGGAGGGTCGCCTGAACGCGGTCGAGTTCATTCGGGACCTTCAGCAGGCGACGGCGGCAGGGAAGCCGGACACGCCGGCCCCGGAAGAGGAAGGGGAGGACGGGAAATCGGTCGGAGCGGCGTCCCCGCCGCTGGCGCTGGGTACGCTGGAAGCGGATGGCGCGGTGACCCTGGAAGACCGCGCGGGAACTAACCTCCCGCCCCTGGCCTTCGATTACCGGATACGCGGCCGGAACCTCTCGACCCGCCCGGCGAAGGAAACGCCCCCCGGCGAGATCTACCTCATGGGCGACCTCCGCGTCGGCGATAAGGTGTCCGAGGTCAATGTCAATGCGACCGTGGAGCCCCTCGTCGATCCCGCCGCACCGACCTTCAGTCTGGAGGGCCGGATCGCCGACCTCAGTCCCCAGTTGATCGACCGATGGCTGCCCCGGGCCGGTCTGAGTACGGCGCCCTTTACCGTCACCATGAAGGTTGCGGCGCAGGAGGGCGAGTTCGAGCCCGGCTCCACCCTGGGGCTGGAACTTGCGGACGTGTCGTTCAGCGGGAAGTTAACGGGAGGAACCCCGCTTCACCTCTCGAAGGTCCGGCTCGACCTGCCCGTGCGCGGGAGTGTGCGCAAGCCGGTCGTCGACTGGAAATCCTCGGTCCAGCGGCTCGTGCGAAATAATCTGCGGCAGATTACGACCGACACCGCGCGAAGCATTCTCGGTGATCGGATGGGTGACGCGAAGGACCTGGCCGACCGGTCCGGGCGCGGGGTGCTCGAGGGTATCCTCGGCCTCGCCCTCGGCACGAACCGAACCGTCGAGACCGGGCAGCAGACGAATGCGGCACCGTCCGCGGGCGGAGAATCCGAAGCGCGTACGAATACGTCTCCGGATCAGGCCGCCTCCGACGGATCGGGGACGCCCGCCACAGCCGAAGCGCCGGCAGGGGAGGGCCGGGAAGCGGAGCCGGAACCGGAGACGGTGGAAGAACAGTTGCTCCGCACAGTGCAGAAGACCGCGCAGGCGACCAATCGCGAGGAGGCGGTCAGGCAGGGGGTCCGGGATTCCCTGCAGTTCCTGCTTCGTAAGGCCGCCGATGACCGGCGCGAGCGGGAGTCCGGAACGCGCACGAATCGCACGGACGGCGAGGGGGGCGGCTGATGGCCACGGTGCCGGGGATTGCTCTGCTGCTGATCGCCGCCTATCTGCTCGGCGGCGTGCCGTTCGGTCTGCTGGTGGCCCGGCGGCGCGGGGTCGATCTCCGCGCCGCGGGCAGCGGCAATACCGGCGCGACCAACGTGTTCCGTTCCGTGGGACGGAAGTGGGGAGTGCTGACCTTTCTGCTCGATGCGCTGAAGGGATTTCTGCCCGCGTTCCTGTTCCCGCTGTGGACTGCCCAGTCGGGGGCATGGGGAATCATTTTCGGCGCGGCCGCCGTGCTCGGACATAATTTTTCGCCGTTTCTCGGGCTGCGCGGCGGCAAGGGGGTCGCGACGAGCGCCGGGGTACTGCTCGGCGCGGCGCCTGCGGCGATGCTGCTCGGACTGCTCGCATGGACCGCCCTGTTTTTCGGCTCGGGCTTCGTTTCGCTGGCCTCCATCGGCGCGGCCCTGACGGTGGCGCTGGCGGGGTGGTTCCTGTATGCCGGCAGCGGGCCGGCGCTGCCCGTACTGCTCACGCTGCTCGCGGCGCTCGCCGTGTGGCGTCATCGATCCAATATCGCCCGGCTGCGCAGCGGGACGGAACACCGCTTTCACCCGTGGCGGAGCCTGCGGAACAGGACCGCCGGACCGGAAGATTCGGGAGGCCGCTCTTGAAGGCCTGCGTAATCGGGGACGGCGGCTGGGGGACGGCCCTCGCCATGACGCTCGCGTCCAACGGTCACGACGTCACCGTCTGGGGACCGTTCGAAGAGAACCTCCGTGCCGTCCGCGAGAAGCGTGAAAACGTCACGTTCCTGCCCGGCGTTCCCGTCCCGCCCGAAATCCGGTGGACGTCGTCGCCCGGCGAGGCCGCGGCGGAGGCCGGGCTTGTCCTGGTGGTCGTACCCTCGCGCTATTACCGCGACGTGATCCTCCGTTTCCGGGAATGCCTTCCCCCGGGCAGCCTCGTGGTCAGCGCCACGAAAGGACTCGATGAGGAGACCTACAGCCGAATGACCCGGGTCGCGGCGGAACTGCTGGACGGCCGCTTTGTCGCCGCACTCTCCGGTCCCACGCACGCGGAGGAGGTGGCGCGCGGCTACCCCGCCGCCGCCGTGGTCGCCGGCGCGGACCACGCCGCGGTGGGGGCGATCCGCGATGCCTTCATGAACCGGCGCTTCCGGCTCTACACCAGCGAAGACGCGGCCGGCGTGGAATACGGCGGGGCGCTCAAAAACGTGATCGCGCTCGCCGCCGGGATCAACGACGGCATGGAACTCGGCGACAGCGCCAAGGCGGCGCTGATGACGCGCGGGCTGGTGGAGATCGCCCGCCTGGGCGAGGCGCTGGGGGCGCGTCGCGAGACCTTCGGCGGGTTGAGCGGAATGGGCGATCTGATCGTGACCTGCACCAGCCGGCACAGCCGGAACCGGGCAGTCGGCGAGCGGCTGGGCCGCGGGGAAAAGCTCTCCGAGGTCATGGGCGCCATGAAAATGGTCGCCGAGGGCGTGTGGACCTGCGGGGCGGCCGTCAGCCTCGCCCGAAGCCAGGGCATCGAGATGCCGGTCACGGAGGAAGTCCGGCGCATCGTGCACGAAGGCAAAGATCCGCGCCGGGCGATGGAAGATCTGATGGGGCGGGAGGCGAGGAATGAGTGAAGAGTTGAGTGGGAAACCTGAGACCTGAAACCTGAGTGAAGAGACCTGAGACCTGAGTAAGAAATGAGTGGGAGACCTGAGTGAAGGGGTCTCTTACTCAAGTTTCAGGTCTCAGGTCTCTCACTCAAAATACTCACCTCCCTCACGCCGCCGCCGCTTTTTCTCCGCCTGGTGTTTTTTGTTCTGAAGCATCCGTTCTTTGGCCCGGCGTGAGCGCCGCCGCTTCGCGCGGCGTATTTTTTCGATCTCCCTGCGTTTCTCGCTTTTTTCGCCCTTACGTTGTTCCTCGATCTTGCGGCAGAGTTCGCGGCGCGCGAAATACCGGTTGTCGGCGCGCGATCTGGACCGCTGGCAGCGGACTTCGATCCCGCTGGGGATATGGCGAAGCTGCACGCACGAGGAGGTCTTATTGATTTTCTGCCCTCCGCTTCCGGAGCCTTTAATGAAACTCTCCTCGAGGTCGCTCTCCTCGATACCGAGCGACGTCATCTCCCGCTGCAGGGCTTCCCGTTTGGCTGGACGTATCATGGGAATGAACGTATAACGAACCGCCCGATGTTTGAAGACTCCATTCTGATCACGGCGCTCGCGAGCGGATCCGGCCCCCGTGTTCCGGTCGTGGCGGGGTGCGTCTTCGGCATCCTCCTGCTGGCGGGGGTGCTTATCGACTTGTACTGGCTCCGCACCCGCAAGCATGCGGGGTTGAACGTGCGCTGGATGAACCGGAGGATGATCAACCGCGCCTGGCCGCTGCGCGGATTCCTCGGTCTCCTCCTGCTGCTGGCCGCGTGTCACGTGCTGGGCTGGATGGTCACCGTAGCCGCAGGCCGATGGGGCGGGGGGCTTTCCGAACCCGCGGCCGTGCTGGTGCAGAGCGTGTGCTTTCACGGCGCCGGGCTGCTGTTGATCGGCCTCTACATGGTCCGGAGCGGGCGGGGGCTGCAGGAGTGCTTCGGGATGGGGCCCGTCCGGCCGGACAAGGTGTTCCTGCGCGGCCTGCGCTACTATCTCGCCGCGATGCCCCTGATCTGGGCCGGCGGCCTCGCCTACCAGTTTCTGCTCCGCGCCGCGGGAACGCCGGTCAATCTGCAGCCGGTCGTCCACATCATCCGCGCCGCGGAACACCCGGGCTGGATGGCGTACTTTATTCTGCTCGCCGTGGTCGTGGGCCCCCTCTTCGAGGAGCTTTTCTTCCGCGGCATCGCTTTCCCCGCGGCGGCACGCTATCTGGGCGTGCCCTGGGCGATCGCCGCCGTCTCCGCCGCCTTTGCCCTGCTGCATATGCACGGGCCTACGCTGGTCCCGCTCTTTCTCGTTTCGGCGGCGTTCTGTCTGGGGTACTGGCGCACGGGCTCGCTCTGGGTCTCGATCGTCATGCACGCCTGCTTTAACGGAGTAAACCTGGTGCTGCTGCTGGGTTCCGGATGAATCCGGAAAGAAAAACACCATGGAGAACGACGGATGACGATCTCGAGCATGAAAAACGGGAGGCGACGGGATGGCAATTGCAGGCATTGATATTGGCGGGACCAAAACAGCGGCCGCGGTGGGCGACGAGCAGGGCACGCTTCTGGATGCCGTGCGGGTGCCGACCGACCCCGGGGACGGCGAGGATACCCTTCGCAGGCTCACGGAACTCATTGACCCCCTGATCCGCCGCCACGCGCCGGACGGGCTGAAGGCGGTCGGCGTCTCCGCGCCGGGCCCGCTCGACTGCCACGGGCAGCGGATGCTCACAAGCCCCAACATGGACTGGTCCGGGCTGCACCTCGGTTCACTGCTCAGGGAGCGCTTCGACGCGCCCGTCTACATGAACAACGACGCCAACGCCGCGGCGCTGGCGGAGTGGATGTTCGGCGCGTGCGCGGGAGCCGATCCGTTCATCTACCTGACCATGAGCACCGGCATCGGCGGAGGCATCATCTCCTCCGGCCGTATCCTGCAGGGAGTCAACGACAACGCCGGAGAGATCGGTCACATCACGCTGGAACTCGACGGTCTGCCCTGTTCCTGCGGGCTGAAAGGGTGTTTCGAGGCCTACTGCGGCGGGCGCGCCACGGCCGACCGGCTGCGCGCGGAGATCGTCGACCGCCATATCGATACGCTGATCCTCGAAGAGGCGGGCGGGGATCCGGCGCGCATCTCCATGCGCGAGTTTTCCGCGGCCGTGCGCCGCCGGGACCCGTACGCGCTCGAGCGGTGGGACGAGTACATGGAACGGATGGCCCAGGGCGTCGGTTCGATCCTGATGGCCTTCAACCCGGCCGCCGCCGTGCTGGGCACGATCGCCATGCATGAAGAGGATCTGGTGATGGACGACCTGCGGGCCAGGCTCAAGGCGTATACCTGGAAGCCCGTCTACGACGGGTGTCGGCTCGAGGTCACCCGCCTCGACCGGCTGGGTGAACGCGGCGCGCTGGCCGTGGCCCTGGCGGGCCTCTCCGGGACGCAGCATGTCTGAGCATCTTGCGGAACTCGAACTCGTGCTCGCGAGCGGTTCGCCCCGGCGGCGCCGTATGCTCAAACAGCTCGGCCTGAACTTCAGGGTCGCGGTTCCGGCGATCGACGAGGCGGCGCTCGCCGGAGAGGGGCCCGAAGCGCACGCCCTCCGGCTCGCCGCAGAGAAGGCGCGCGCGGTCGCGGCTCCAGGGAATGCGGTCGTGCTGGCGGCGGATACCGTGGTCGCTCACCGCGGAGATATCCTCGGCAAGCCCTCCGGCGGGCGGGAGGCCGCGGCGATGCTCCGCCGGCTCTCCGGCCGCACCCATCGCGTGATCACGGGCGTGTGTATCCTCGCCGGAGCACGCGAACAAACATTCTCCGTGTCTACGGAGGTCGAATTCAAAACCCTGACGGCGGCAGAGATCGAGCGCTATGTCCGCACCGGCGAGCCGATGGACAAGGCGGGGGCGTACGGCATTCAGGGCGGCGCGGCGCCGATGGTCCGCGCGATTCGCGGATCGTATACCAACGTCGTGGGCCTCCCGCTCTGCGAGGTCGTCGAAGGCCTCGAAGAGGCGCAGAAAAGGGACGGGCCACGAAAAGGCACAAAAGGGTTCTTCGCAGATTTTTGTGGTGGAGCCGTTCGGGGAAGAGGCGGGATGGAAGACGACAAACGTTCGTAGTAGCGCCGCACGCCTGCCCCTCGGCAGGCCGGGCGCGTGAGCGTAACGGCCCTTGTCCGCTGCGCGGACCTGCGGGCCTACTACGAACGTAAGAGAGAACGCACCATTTCTTTGCCTGTGCTCTTCTCATTCATCTTTGCGATTTCCGGGTGGGGCGCGATCTCTCCGCCTTCGGCCCTTTATGCCTTCGGCGGACAGGCTAAGCGCGCCGGTTTTGCGGATGGCTCGGAGGTCCGTCCCTACCTTCACATGAAGAGCATGAAGGTTGGTTGAGGGGGGGTGAACATAATTCGTACTCTTACTCGTACTCGTACTCGTACTCGGAGCGCCGAAGGCGCGATCCCCCTCCCCCGATTCAAGGAATTCGAGTACGAGTACCGCTTCGCTGAGTACGAGTACGCGTACGTTTTGACGCGAGCGGACTTGCCGCCGCTCACCATAAAAATTACGAAGAACTCACAAAAGGCAGCGATTCTCATTATGGCTTCACCCTTTTCGGTCGGGGTGGCACCCGACCCTCCCAATGCCCAAAAAGGCGTCGGATATCGACTCGGGAGGGACGGCTGCCACGCCGTCCGCGGTCGGAATGCGGCCATAATGAGAACTGCTGCACAAAAGGCTCAGAGGAGATAGAGAGCCACGAAAGGGCACAAAAGACTCAGAAGAAATGGAGAAATGCCGGGAGACGGGATCAGAGGTGACCGGCCCTGTTCCTCTTCTGCTCTCCTGAGTAGCCCTGTCCTATAGCTCTTCTGTGCTTTATGTGCCCTTTCGTGGCCGGTTTTGTCCCCCGTCTACATTTTTTGTGCCTTTTCGTGGCCGCGCTTTTACTCGCCCCTTTTTTATGTTCTCCTGAGGCCGTGGAAATGGATAGAGGACTGTACATTATAGGGACGCCGATCGGGAATCTGGACGATTTCTCGCCCCGCGGGTGCGAGGTGCTGGGGGCGGCGGACGTGGTCTTTGCCGAGGACACGCGGCGGGTGCGGAAACTGCTGTCACGCTTTGAGCTGAAGACCCCCGCCGTGAGCTGCCACCGGTTCAACGAGGCCTCCAGGGTCGAGGCGGTGCTGGGTCGCATTCGGGACGACGGCGAGGCCGTGGCGCTGGTCAGCGACTCCGGGATGCCTTCGGTCTCCGACCCGGGCGCGCGCGTGGTCCGCGCCTGCAGGGAGGCGGGCCTCTTCGTGACCTGCATCCCCGGGCCCACCGCCGTGAGCACGGCCCTGGCCCTGAGCGGGTTCGGCGACCGCGGACACGTGTTCGCGGGATTCCCGCCGCGCAAGCCCGCGAAGCGCCGGCGCGAGCTGGAACGCTGGAAGGATACGGAACTTCCGGTGGTGTTCTACGAATCGCCGTACCGGATCTTCTCGCTTCTCAAGGACGTGGCCGCGGTGTGCGGCGATCACCGCACGGTCTTTTTCGCCCGCGAACTGACCAAGCTCTACGAAGAGACCCGGCTCGCCGAAGCCGCGGAACTGCGCGACGCACTCGCAGACCGCAAGCTCAAGGGTGAGTGCGTACTCATCCTGGGGCCGGAAAATTCATGAGTCCGCGTACCGGCCCGACCGGCTTCCGGACCCCGTGAGCGGAAGGGGATCCGGCCGGGGAAAACGGGGCGGCGAACATTTTTAGTTGCCGATGCGCCGCGCCATGCTGTTAGTATGCGTCCCGGCGATAAGGCCTGCCCGGACGGCTCGTTTTATGAATTCCGAAACCGCGAAAAAAAATGACGAGATACTGGCGTGCGTGGAGGGCGACCAGGCGTGTGTCGAGGTGCGCGGCCGCGGGACGTTCAAGGTGAGCGGAAGCCTCAAGCGTTTCGTGGACAAGGAAGTACGTGAAGAAGGCGTGCGCCAGGTGCTGATCGATTTTTCGCACTGCGTGAGCATGGACAGCACGTTCATGGGTGTGCTCGCGGGGCTTTCACAGCGGCTCCGGGCGAACCGGGGCCACCTCATCCTCTTCAATCTGTCCCGGAAGAATCGCGAACTGCTCCATACCCTCGGCATCGATCGCGTCCTGGAGCTGGTCGAACCCGAACAGGTTCCTTCGCAGAGCTGTTCCATAGATTCGGGACGTCCCATTTATCTCAACGGCAACAACGAAGGCCGCGAGGAACAGGCCCGGATCATGCTGCGCGCGCACCGCACGCTGGCCGAGCTGAACGAGCAGAACCGCGACCGCTTCCGTAACGTCATAAAATTCCTCAGTGAAGACCTCGACCGGATGAATCATTCCGGATAGACCCCGCAGGGTACGGCGCCGGCACGCGAACAGGAAAAGCGAATGAACGCGGAACTTGTGTCCATCTGGTTTTATCGCGTGTTCTCCCCGCTTCTGCTCGCCGCTCTGCTCTTTCTCGCCTATCGCCTCTACCGGCATATCGCCCGCCTGCGCGGCCAGCGCGACGAACTGCTGCAGAGCAAGAACACCGTCTACGAATTTCTGCACGACATGGGCGACATGTTTTCGGATGCGGAGCGCTACGACATCCAGGAGATGATGGATAAGGCGCTCTACTACGCCACGCGCACCTGCAAGGCCCGGTCCGGGGCCGTCTACCTCCTGGACGAGGATCGCGACCTGCTGAAGGCCCGGGCACAGGCCGGGGTTTTTCCCCCGCTCCACGATGAACACGGCATGGAGGGGGGGCAGGCGATCCTCAAGTCGCGGCGCATCGAGGAGAGCGTCCAGTCCTATGCGTTCGCCCTGGGCGAGGGCCTCGTCGGAGATGTCGCCGTCCGGGGTCACAGCATCCTGCTCGAAGACGCCGAGCTGGACGAACGGGTGCCCCGGCACCGGATCGATTTTCTCCGTATCCATACCCTCATGGCCGTTCCGATGCGTTTCGGGCGCAAGACGGTGGGGGTGGTGGTGCTCGCGAATCGCGTCGACGGAGCCGCCTTCACCCGCGCCGATCTCGATCTGCTGCAGTCGCTCGCGGATCAGATCGCCATCCCCCTGCACTACATGGGACTGAACGAGCAGCTCGAACAGAAGCGGCAGCTCGATCGCGACCTCGACGTCGCCCACGAAATCCAGCGCATGCTGCTTCCGCAGCGCCTCCCCGATATACCCGGCGTGAAGCTCGCGGCCTTCAACCACCCGGCCCAGGTCATCGGGGGCGATTACTACGACTTCATCCGCATCGACGACCGGCACCTGGGCATCGTGATCGCCGATGTCTCCGGCAAAGGAATCGGCGGCGCGATGATCATGTCCATCTGCCGCAGCGTGCTGCGTGCGAAGGCTTCGCTCTACCTCTCTCCCGCGGAGACGCTGGCGGAGCTGAATCGCCTGGTCACCGCCGATCTCGCCGAAGACATGTTCGTGAGCATGCTCTACATGGTGCTGGACCTCGATACGCGCGAACTCGTGGTCGCACGCGCGGGCCACGAGCGGCCGCTCCTGCTCCGCAACGGCGAGAGCCGCTGGATCGACGGACCCGGCATCGCCATCGGATTGACCAACGCCGATATCTTCGAGACGGCGATCCGCGATGTGCGCGAGCAGCTCCAGCCCGGCGATCTGCTGACGGCGTACACCGACGGCATCACCGAGGCAATGGATTCCGAGGATAACGAGTGGGGTGTGGAACGGCTCGAAGAGGCCGTCCAGACCGCCGGTCCGAACGGCCCCGACGCCCTGCTCGAGAATATCCGTCAACGGTTACTCCGGTTCGTCGGGGATCGCCCCCAGAACGACGACATGACGCTGCTCGCGTTCAGGGTGGACTGAGGCTGAGCGTGAGCGCTGAACCCTGAGTAAGAAAGGCGTTCTCCGTACCAATGGATTTTGGTTATTCGTGACAAAAATCCAGAAGAACCAGAAAATAATTGAATCCCCCCTCCCTTAACCGGTCTAATGGCGGGTCCGCCGATACCGCCGGGGAACCGGCGCGGATTTAAACGCCCGGAGTGAGTCTATGACCGCTAAAAAGAAGACCTCATCGAAAAAGAAGAAAGACGCGGAAGAGGCCGTGCAGGAAGAGGCGCGCGCGGATGCCGGGCAGGCATCCGCTGCCGGGGAACCCGCCGCGGACGCCGCGGAACAGGGGGATGCGGCCGGGGCGCAGCAGAAGGAAGCCGAAGAGATGCGCGACCGCTATCTGCGGCTGCAGGCCGACTTCGAGAATTTCCGCAAACGCACCAACCGCGAGCGGGGCGAGATGGTTCGCCGGGCGAACGAGGACCTGCTCGGGGAGCTGCTCCCCGTGCTCGATCATTTTGAGATCGGGCTCAAGACCGCACGCGATCACCAGTCCGACGAAGCGGTCGTCGAAGGGTTCCAGCTCGTCTACGATCAGTTTCAGCAGACGCTCCGCAAGTTCGGCGTGGAGCCGGTCGACGCCGAAGGAGAAAAGTTCGACCCCGGCGTGCACGAGGCCATGAGCCACCTGCCCTCGCCGGATCACGAAGAGGGTCAGGTCACGCACCAGGTGCGGCGCGGCTACCGGCTCGCCGACCGCGTCATCCGGCCGGCCCAGGTGGTCGTCTCCAGCGGCCCCCCTGAAGAGAAGCCCGAAGAGGAACCGTAAAAGAACGATCGCGATACGACATGGCTGAGACCAAAAGAGATTATTACGAGATCCTCGGCATCGACCGCAACGCCTCCGCCGACGACATCAAGAAGGCGTACCGCAAGCTCGCGGTAAAGTATCACCCGGACAAGAACCCGGGCGACCATGAGGCGGAAGAGAAATTCAAAGAGGTCTCCGAGGCCTACGAGGTGTTGAGCGATCCGGAGAAGAAACGCCGCTACGATCAGTTCGGTCACCGCGCCTTCCAGCAGGGCGGCGGTCCCGGCGGCGCCGGCGGCTTCGGAGGATTCGACTTCGGGGGGATCGATCTCGAAGAGGCCCTGCGCACCTTCATGGGCGCGACCGGCGGCGGGGGAGGCGGCGGCATCTTCGAGGAGTTCTTCGGCGGCGGAGGCCGACGGCGGCGTCGACAGGAGGCCGCGCGGGGCGCCGACCTCCGGTACGACCTGGAAATCGATTTTGAGGAAGCCGTGCTGGGTTCGCGGCGCGATCTGAACCTGAGCCTCATGGATACCTGCGAGCACTGCCGGGGCGGGGGCGCCGAGCCGGGCAGCTCGCGCAAGCCGTGTCCCTCCTGCGGCGGCAGCGGTTTCGTGACCTCGGGCGGCGGACTGATCCAGTTCCGCCAGACCTGCCCTTCCTGCGGAGGAACGGGACAGGTGATCTCGAATCCCTGCCGCGAGTGCGGCGGGGCCGGGCGCGTGAAGACGAATAAGCAGGTCGACCTCCATATTCCGGCCGGCGTGGAGACCGGGTCGCGGCTGCGGCTGACCGGAAGGGGCGAGGGCGGGACCCACGGCGGCGGGTCGGGCGACCTGTACATCATTCTCCATGTGCGCGAGCACGAATTCTTCCGCCGGCACGGACAGGATATCTATTGCGACGTGCCGGTACCGTTCCATGTGGCGGCCCTCGGAGGGCAGATCGACGTCCCCACGATTCACGGCATGGGCAAGCTCAAGATCCCGGCCGGTACGCAGAGCGGCAAGGTCTTCCGGCTCAAAAACCGCGGGATCCAGGACCTGCGCGGGCACACCTACGGCGATCAGCACGTCCGCGTCTACATCGAGATCCCGGAAAAGACCGGGAAGGACCAGGAACGGCTTCTGCGTGAACTCGGCGATTCGATCAAACCCCAGCAGTTCACCGAAACCCGGCGCGTGCAGAAGATCGCCCGGCGCTTCTTCGAGCGTAAAGACAAACTCGAAAAGGGGTAACCGTGCCCATGCGTATTCACTGCTTCGCCGAACCCGCGGAGTGGGAAAAGGAGCGCTGCACCCTGCCGGACCGCGCCGCGCATCATCTGTCGACCGTGCTTCGCGTTCGACCGGGCACACGGGTGACGGTGTTCGACGGCGGGGGCCGCGCCGCGAAGGCGGAAGTGATCGAGAGTTCCGGATCTTCGGTGGTCCTCCGGGTGGGCGAACGCTGGACCGTGCCGCCGCCCGCCACGCGCATCACGCTCTACCTGGCCCTGCCGAAAGGCGCCGCCCTGGAACTCGTCCTGCAGAAAGCGGTCGAACTCGGAACGGCGCGGGTCGTGCCCTTCGAGGCGCGCCGCTCCGTGGCGCGCCTCAAACCGGAACAGCGCCGGCGGAAGACCGGCCGCTGGCGCACCATCGTGCGCAACGCGGCGGAACAGTGCGGGGCGTGCAGGCTGACGGACGTCGCCGAGCCGGCGGGATTCGAGTCGGCGCTCGAATCCGCGCGCGGCGAGGACCGGCTGCTGATCGGGGCGCTGGAGGAGGAGCGCCGCCCCCTCAGGGAAGTCCTGCGCGAGAGTCCGGCGCCGGAGTCCGTCGGACTGATGATCGGCCCGGAGGGTGATTTCACCGGCGAGGAAGTCCGCGCCGCGATCGAAGCAGGGGCGGTCCCGGTCTGTTTCGGCGATCGCATCCTGCGCACGGAGACCGCCGCGCTTTTCGGTCTCAGCGTCCTCGCCTATGAATTCCTTCACGGTTAGCAGTTCAAATAACACCCGCGGGTGTGGCATGGTTCGGCCATGAGCGCTGAGGGGCATCCCGAGGAATCTCCGCTGGCCGTGATCGCGGGCAGGGGCGCCTATCCGTTGCTGCTGGCGGAGTCGGCACGCAGACAGGGCGTGCCGCGCATCGTCGTCATGGCCTTCCGGGGAGAGACGCCGCGTCGCATCGAACGCTCAGCCGACGAGACCGTCTGGCTGCGCGTGGGCGAACTGGAAGCCCTGCTGGAAGCCCTCCGGTCCAGCGGGGTGAAACGCGCCGTGATGGCCGGACAGATCGCGCCCCGCAACCTCTTCCGCGTGCGCATGGACCGCCGGGCCCGCGAGCTGCTTCAAAGGCTCCCGGCCTGGAACGCCCATACGATCTTCGGTGCGGTCGTCGAAGAGCTGCGCGCCGCGGGCATCGAGGTCGAACCGGCCGCCCGCTACATGGAAGCGCACCTCGCCGGGCGGGGTACGCTGACCCGCCGCGCGCCCGGGGAACGGGAAGCCCGCGATATCGAGCTGGGATGGGAGGCGGCCGGCCGGATCGGCGAGCTGGACATCGGGCAGACCGTGGTCGTAAAGGACGGGACAATCCTCGCCGTCGAGGCGTTCGAGGGCACGAACCGTACGCTCCGGCGCGCGGGCAGACTGGGCGGGCGGGGCGCGGTCATGATCAAACGCGCCAAGCCGGGCCACGATATGCGGTTCGATATCCCGGTGCTCGGCGTGCGGACCATTCGCGTGCTCCGCAGGATACGGGCCGGGGCGGTGGCCCTCGAGGCCGGCCGCGCGATTATGCTGGAGAAGGAAAAAGTGTGCGCCGAAGCCGACAGGGCCGGTCTGGCGATCGTGGTTCGCTGAGGTTCCGGCGCGGGAGTCTGAAACGGGGATGCGGATTGAATCGCGGATGCGGGAGGGACCATGGATAAGGTGCGGGTGGGTGTGATCGGTGTGGGGAGCCTGGGACGCCATCACGCCCGGATCTATTCCGAAATGGACGAGGCCGAGCTGGTCGGAATCTGCGACGCCGACCGCGAAAGGGCCGCGGCCATGGCGGAGAAACTGGGCACTCAGGTTCTGGACGGAGTGGACGGGCTGGCGGAGGCCTGCGATGCCGTCAGCGTGGCCGTGCCCACGGACCTTCACCGGCAGGTGGCCGGACGCCTGATCGAACAGGGGTGCCATGTGCTGGTGGAGAAGCCGATCGCGGCCTCCACCTCGGAGGCCCGGGAACTCGTGCGCCTCTCCCAGCAGCACGGCGTCATGCTGCAGGTCGGCCACATCGAACGCTTCAACCCGGTGCTCGGATATCTCGAACAGCAGCTCGCCGAGACCCCGCCGCGGTTCATCGAAGCCCATCGACTCGCGCCGTATCCCCCCGCGCGCGAGGGCGCCGTGCCGCGCGGGACGGAGGTGAGCGTGGTGCTCGACCTGATGATCCACGACCTGGAGGTCATCCTGCACCTCGTCCGCTCTCCGCTCTCCGATCTGCGCGCCGTGGGGGTTCCGGTGCTGAGTCCCACCGAGGACATCTCCAACGCCCGGCTGGAATTTGAAAACGGTTGCGTTGCCAATGTCACCTCGAGCCGCATCAGTCCGGAGCAGATGCGTAAAATCCGTGTCTTTACGTCCGACAGTTATATTTCGCTCGATTATAAGAAGCAGGCAGGCGAGATCTACCGCCGCGGGGAAGGTCGGATCGAGCGCGAGTCCGTTCCCGTCGAAAAGGGCGACCAGCTGACGCGGGAACTGCGCGCCTTCACCGCATGCGTCGCCGCGCGCGGCCGCCCGCAGGTGAGCGGGGAGGAGGCCTACGAGGCGTTGAAGCTGGCGGTGCGGGTGATCGAAAGCGGACAGCGGACGGAGATGTCACGCGCCCAAACGGAGAGCCCTGATCGTGGCCGAGGATAACCTGCTGGTAGTGACCGGCGAAGAGTCGGGCGATATGCACGTCGGACGGGTGCTCAAGGCCCTCCGGCGGCGCGGTGCGGACTGGACGCTCTGGGGGGTCGGCGGTGAATCGTGCCGCGCCGAAGGGATGGAGTGTCTCTACGACGTCTCCGACATGGCGGTGCTGGGGATCTCGGAGGTGCTGGAACGACTCTCCTTCTTTCGCCGGGTCTTCCGGCACGTACTCGACGAGGTCGAGGCCCGCCGGCCGGAGGCCGCCCTGCTGGTCGACTACCCCGGCTTCAACCTGCGCCTCGCGCGGCAGCTCAAACGCCGCGGCGTGAAGGTCTTTTACTACATCTCCCCCCAGGTCTGGGCCTGGAATCGCGGACGTATCGGCCGGATGGCTGAAGCGATCGACCGGCTGATGGTCATCTTCCCTTTCGAACCCGACGTGTTTCGCGGAACGAGCCTGAATGTGGATTTCGTCGGGCACCCGTTCGTCGAGGAGATCTGCGAACACCGGCAGAGCCGTCCGGTTCCGATGCCGTGGCCCGGCGAGCGAAGAATCGCGCTCCTGCCGGGAAGCCGCCGGCAGGAGCTGCGCTACCTGCTGCCGGTGTTTCGTCAGACCGTGCTGCAGCTCCGCCGTCGCCGCCCCGAAACGGGATTCCTGATCTCCGTGCCCCGGTGGCAGCAGGAGACCGCGCAGCAGATCTGGGACGCGCTGGGAGGGGCGGTGCGCGGCGCCGAACTCGTGGCCGGCTCGACCCGCGAGGTGCTGCGCCAGGCCGACGCGGCCCTCGTGGCGTCCGGTACGGCGACGCTCGAGAGCGCCCTGTTCGAGTGCCCGACCGCCGTCGTCTACAAGACCCACTGGCTCAATTACCTGCTCGGCCGGATGCTCATCCGCGTGCCCTATCTCGGTATCGTCAACCTGGTCGCAGGCCGCGAGGTGTGTCCCGAATTCATCCAGAAAAAGGCCACCCCCGGCCGACTGTCCGAGGCGGTCGAACGACTGCTCGACGATGACGACCTGCGCGGCACCATGCGCGCGATCTTCAGGGAGATCTGGACGGTGCTCGACACCGCCTCGCTGCCCGAAGAAAACGTCGCACGGCTGATCATCCGGGACGTGGGCAGATGAAGAGGGGATTGGATATTGAGTGGGAGGGCTGAAACCTGAGACCTGAGTAAGAGGGGATCAGGGGTTGAGTGGGAGGGCTGAAACCTGAAACCTGAGTAAGAGGGGATCAGGGGTTGAGTGGGAGGGCTGAAACCTGAAACCTGAGTAAGAGGGGATCAGGGGTTGAGTGGGAGGGCTGAAACCTGAAACCTGAGTAAGAGGGGATCAGGGGTTGAGTGGGAGGGCTGAAACCTGAAACCTGAGTAAGAGGGGATCAGGGGTTGAGTGGGAGGGCTGAAACCTGAAACCTGAGTAAGAGGGGATTGGATATTGAGTGGGAGGGCTGAAACCTGAAACCTGAGTAAGAGGGGATCAGGGGTTGAGTGGGAGGGCTGAGACCTGAGACCCGAACGCTAGACGTTCCGCTTCAGCATTTCTTCCGCGAAGGAGTGCAGGACGGCGGTGTCGCGGTGACGGATCCGGCCCAGGGCGGCGAGCGCCGCGGCGGTGCGGGCCTCGGCGGCCTCGCGCGCCTCCGCCTTTCCGTGCACCTTGACGTAATCCGCCTGTTCGCCGTCGCGCTTCGTGTCGAGCAGGTCGTCTATGATCTGGAATGCAAGTCCGAGTTCGCATCCGTATTCGGAGAGCGCCTCGAGATCGTCGGCACGGGCCCCTCCGCACATGGCTCCGATGCGGACCGCCGCGCGGATCAGGGCCGCGGTCTTGTGCAGGTGGATGTAGTCGAGCTGCTCCGCGTCCGGCGGGGTCTCCGCGGCGGCCAGATCCCCGGCCTGTCCCCCGGCCACGCCGCGGCTCCCGCCCGCGGAGGCGAGTTCAGCGACGAGCCGGCCCGGTCCGCAGGGGTCCTGCGGCGCGCAGCCGGCGAGGACTTCGAAGGACAGGGTCTGCAGCGCGTCTCCCGCGAGCACCGCCAGCGCGGGGTCAAAGGCGCGATGGACCGTCGGCCGCCCCCGGCGCGTATCGTCGTCGTCCATGCAGGGAAGATCGTCGTGCACCAGCGTGTAGGTGTGAAAGAATTCAAGCGCGCAGGCGGCGTGGAGCGCGGTCCCGCCGACTTCGCCGTAGAGCTCCGCGGCCGCGAGGCAGAGCATCGGACGGAGGCGCTTTCCGCCGGGAAAAAGGGCGTGGCGCATCGCCCGGTGCAGGCGTCCGGGGCGGACGTCCTCCGCGGGAGCGAGGTGTTCGAGGGAACGCTCCAGTTCTTCGCGCCAACGCGCCATAAAGCGGTCGTGCGGAGCAGCCGCCGGATTCGGTGTGGTTTCTGCGTTCATGTCCCGGTCAGAATGTGCAAAAGTCAGGCCATGGTGTCCATTTCATTCGGGCGATACGGGAGATATAACACAACCATCGAAAGGAGCACGAGATGCAGCGCAATGCTTTCAAAATGAAACTGAAGCCGGGATGCGAGGCAGAGTACAAGAAGCGCCATGACGAGATCTGGCCGGAACTGGAAGCCGAGATCCGGCGGGCCGGGATCTCCGATTACAGTATTTTTCTGGACGAGGAGACGCTGACGCTCTTCGCCTTTCAGAAACTCTCCGACGATCATACGGCCGATGATCTCCCGCAGAAGGAGGTCGTGCGCAAGTGGTGGGACATGATGGCCGACCTGATGGAAACCGAGCCGGACAACGCGCCGGTCGTGACCCCGCTGCGCGAAATGTTTCATATGGACTGAAGACGGACGGAATTCATACTCGAGGGGGATGGGATGACATCGAGAGAGAGGGTGCTCACGGCGCTGAATCACGAGGAACCGGACCGCGTGCCGATCGATCTGGGCGGCAACCAGACCGGGATTCACAAGGACGCGTACCGCGATCTGATCGAGCACCTCGGGATCGACGACGAGGTTACGATCATGGATCCGGTGCAGCAGCTTGCGCGGCCCTGCGAGGAACTGTTGCAGGAGTTTCAGGTCGACACCCGCTACATCGCCGCCGGCGCGGCCTCCGACTTCGACGGAACCATCGAACGCAATGAGCGCGACGGCAAGGTGTGGCACGATCTCGTGGACGAGTTCGGGGTGCGCTGGTCCATGCCCGACGACGCGCCGCGTTACATGGACATCACGCATCATCCTCTCGCGGAGGCCACCCTCGACGACGTCCGCGATTATCCTTTCCCGAAAGGCGACGACCCGGGCCGGTTCGAGGGACTTCGCGAGCGCGCACTGACGCTGCGCAACGAGACCCCGTATGCCGTGGTGAGCGGCATCTCCGGCGTGGTGTACGAGACGTGCTGGTATCTGCGCGGGCTCGAGCAGTGGTTCTGCGACCTGATGACCGAGCCGGAGTTCTGCGAGGCGGTGATCGACCGGGTCTGTGACTTCTGGATGGATTTCTTCCGCGTGTTCTGCGACGAGGTCGGCGACGTGGTGGACGTGATCATGATCGGCGACGACCTGGCCGGCCAGTCGGGTCCGCTCTTCGACCCGAAGATCTATCGCAGCATCGTGAAGCCGCGTCAGCAGAAGGTGGCGCGGTACATCCGGGAACACGCTTCGGCGAAGCTGTGGTATCACACCTGCGGCGACTGCCGGGAGTACATTCCCGACCTGATCGAAAACGGCGTCCAGGCGCTCAACCCGGTCCAGATCAGCGCGCGCGGCATGGACCCCGAAAAGCTCAAGAGAGAGTGGGGCGACCGCATCACGTTCTGGGGAGGAGCCTGTGATTCGCAGCACGTGCTGCCCGTCGCCTCTTCCGAAGACGTCTACGAACACGTCCGCCATAACGTGGACATCTTCAAGCCCGGCGGCGGCTTCGTCTTCAACAACGTGCATAATATACAGGGCGGCGTCCCGCCGGAGAATATCGTGGCCCTCTACCGGGCTGCGCGGGACGGAGGGGCGTATTAGATCCCGCCGCGCGGCTTTGACTTGAACACCCCCTCCCGCAACGGGTCTAATGCGTCGGACCAAAGGGAGGGTGCACGATGTTTTTCTTCGATCCGCTGTACATGCTGTTTCTGCTGCCGGCCCTGGCCCTGGCCGGATTCGCGCAGTTCAAGACGCAGCACACGTTCAAGAAATACAGCCGGGTTCGGTCTTCGAGCGGCATGACCGGCGCCGAGGCCGCGAGGCGGATGCTGGACGCGCGGGGGCTGAACCAGGTGGAGATACGCCGCACGCGCGGTTTTCTCAGCGATCACTACAACCCCGCCAACCGCACGCTCAACCTCTCGCCGGACGTCGCCGATTCCGACTCGCTCTCCGCCGTCGGCGTGGCCTGTCATGAAGCCGGACACGCCCTGCAGCACGCCGCCCACTACGCGCCGCTGCAGTTCCGCACGGCCATGGTGCCGATGACCCAGCTCAGCAGTAACGCCGCCTATATCTTCATCCTGATCGGCATCTTCTTCGGAGCGATGTCGATGGCCAAAATCGGCATCGTCCTGTTCGCGGTGACGGTGCTGTTCTCGCTGATCACCCTGCCCGTCGAATGGGACGCCACCGCGCGCGCGAAACAGCAGATGGTGGCCGCCGGTGTCGTCTCGCCCTCCGAACGCGATCAGTCGGGGCGGGTGCTCAACGCCGCGTTCCTCACCTACCTCGCCGCCGCGGTCTCGGCGATCATGACACTGCTCTACTTCCTCGTGCGCACCGGCCTGCTGGGCGGCGACGAATAGCTCCGGCTAAAGCAGCACCCCGTCGGGCGAATCCTCGTCCGTCTTCCACCAGCGGCCCGGTTCGGTGGCGATGCGGTCGACGGGTTTGGTCGTCATCCGCTTGCCGCGTGCCCGGGCGCCCTTGCGGTCGAGCCCGGTCAGATCGAAGGCCTGCTGGTTGATCCGCTGTTTCTTCCGTTTGCGGTACTTTACGTAGATCCTGTCCGGCTCGCCCGGCTCGAACAGGATGACCTTCGCGCCTTCCGGGGCAAACCGGTAGTCGCGGTTCATGATCGCGCCTCCGACGGCAAAGCGCTTCACGTACGTGTTGTCCTCCTCGGTATACACCGCAGTGAAGACGGCCTCGCGATCGTACTTGCCGCAGTAGGAGAGCTGGTCGTCGACGAACAGCGTGTCCGGAGGCGGCATCACCCGGTAGCGGCCGTCGCCGAAGAAAATCATCAGTTTGTCGAGCGACGAACATTCCAGCACGGGGTCCCCCTTGACCTGGCTGCCGAGATACCCCTTTTCCGTGTCGAGATGGATCTTCAGTTCGCGCGAGGTAAGTTTGCGCACCTCGATCTCCTGGAACGTCGTCTCCTCCGCACGGCGGGGGAAGCGGGTCCGGTACTTCTTGATCAGGGCCTTGATATAGCGGACGGCGTAGGCCTTGAGGTTGCGGAGGTTCTTTTCGACCTCCGCCAGCTCCTTCGCCAGCTTCTCGATGTCCTGCTGGTTCTTTTCAATATCGAACCGCGAGATGCGCCGGATGCGGATCGCCAGCAGCATGTCGACGTCCTCGTCCGTCACGTCGCGCGTGAGCCGGTCGCGGAACGGCGTGAGCCCCTTGAACACCGCCTTGCGTACCGCGTCCCAGGTTGTGCACTCCTCGATCTTCTTGTAGAGGCGGTTTTCGATGAAGATCTGGGCGAGGGTTTTGGCGTGGATCTCCTCGGTCAGTTTATGCCGCCGCAGCTCGAGTTCCTGTTTGAGCAGGTCAAGCGTGCGGGACGTGTTCTCCCGGAGAATCTCCTCCGTATCCATTTCGCGCGGTCGCCGGTGATGGATCACCACCGGGCGGCACGAGAGCGAGACCTCCGCGTGAGTGAACGCGTACAGCGCCTTGATCGCGCGGTCCTGGTCCGCGCCCTGGTTCAGCACCAGCTCTACCTCGATCTTCTCCGAGGTGTAGTCGCTGATGCTGCGGACGGGGACCTTTTTCTTTTTCACGCCGTCTTCGATGGAGGAGATCAGCGATTCGGTGGTCTGGCCCGCCGGCAGTTCCGTGACCGCCAGACGTCCCTTGCCGCGTTTTTCGATGCGTGCCCGCAGCTTGAGTTTGCCGCGCCCCTTTTCGTATTCCGAGGCGTCCATCAGGCCGCCCGACTGAAAATCGGGCAGGAGGCGAATTGCGGCGGGGGACGATTTCTTCTCGTTGAGGATTTCGATCTGGGCCTCGAGCAGCTCGATGAAATTGTGCGACGGAATGCGGGTGGAGAGGCCCACCGCGATGCCCTCCGCGCCGAGCATCAGCAGCAGCGGGACTTTGGCCGGCAGCGTGACCGGTTCCTGTTTGCGTCCGTCGTAACTCGGCACAAATTCGGTCAGGTCCGGGTTGAAGACCTCCGCGCGCGCCAGCTCGGTCAGCCGGCACTCGATATAGCGGGGCGCCGCGGCGGGATCGCCGGTGAACGGATTCCCGAAGTTGCCCTGGCCCTCGATCAGGTATTCCTTGTTGACCAGCCCGACCAGCGCGTCGCCGATCGACATGTCGCCGTGCGGGTGGAACTGCATGGTGTGCCCCACGACGTTGGCGACCTTGATAAAGCGCCCGTCGTCCATCTGGTGCAGGGCGTGCATGATGCGCCGCTGGACCGGCTTGAGCCCGTCCATGAGATTCGGGATCGCGCGTTCGCAGATGACGTAGGAGGCGTACTGGAGAAAATTGAAATCGATCAGGTCCGTCAGGGGACCGTGGGGATGGTCCACGGGGATGTGATCGCGCGGCGGAGGTTTGCCGTTGCCGCCTGCGGAGCCGCCGGAGGATGCTACGGTTTCCGGCTTGGGCTTTGCCGCGGCGTGAGCGGAGGTTTTATTCCGCGCCGGCTTCCGCTTGGCCGTGCGTCCGGCGCTCTTTTTTTTCGACGCCTTCCGGGTCTTCTTTTTCTCGTCGCTGCTCATCGTGTCCGTTCGGCTTGGCTCTTCGGGGGTGTCTTCCGGCTGCACCGTCTTTCGCTCCGATTCCGTTTCGGAGGTCGGTCTGGCTTCCGGTTCCGGCTTTTCGGGTTCAGTCTCCGGTTCCGGGTCCGGTTCCGGCTCGGGTTCCGGGTCGGGCCGCCGCGGCGGTTTTTCCGGCCTGTTCTCCTCCGGTTTTCCGCTGAAGAACATTTCCTGCTGACCGCCGGGACTCATCGCAGCACCTCTTCGTCGATCACGAGGTGATTCATGATGTACTCGCGCCGGTCCGGCGTGTTGCGTCCCATGTAGAAACTCAGGGTCTCCGCGATCGAGTGCTCGCCCTTCATCCGAACCGGCGTCAGGCGCATGTCCTCGTTGATAAACCCCTTGAACTCGTCCGGCGAGATCTCGCCCAGACCCTTGAACCGGGTCACTTCGCACTGCCTGCCCAGTTCCTCCACCGCGCGGTCGCGCTCCTCCTCCGAGTAGCAGTAGAGGGTCTTCTTCTTCGTCCGCGCGCGGAAGAGCGGTGTCTCGAGAATCTCCAGATGCCCGTCCTGCACCAGTTCGGGGAAGAATCGGAGAAAGAAGGTGAGCATCAGGTTGCGGATGTGCAGGCCGTCGACATCCGCGTCCGTGGCGAGGATCACGTGCTGGTAGCGCAGGCGGTCGATCGATTCCTCGATGTCGAGGCTCTTCATCAGGTTGAAGATCTCCTCGTTTTTGTACAGGGCGTCTTTTTTCAGGTCGCAGACGTTGAGCGGCTTGCCCTTCAGCGTGTAGATCGCCTGGGTATGCACGTCGCGGCAGCTCACCAGCGAGCCGGCGGCGGACTGCCCCTCGGTGATGAAGATCATCGTGTCCGTGTGCTTTCCGGCGGTCTTGTCCAGGTGTTTCTTGCAGTCCTTGAGCTGCGGAACGCGAATCGAGATCGCCTTCGAACGCTCCCGGGCGAGTTTCTTAACGGCGTTGAGTTCCTTGCGGAATTTCTGCGTCTCGACGATCTTGTTGATCATCTTCTCCGCTTCGGGTTTGTTGCGGTGCAGGAGTTCCACCGCGCGCTGCTGGATCTCGTTGACCAGGTCGGAGCGGATTTCGGTGTTGCCGAGGCGGTTCTTGGTCTGCGACTCGAAGACGGGGTCCTGCAGGCGTACGGAGATCGCGCCCAGCATCCCCTCGCGTACGTCGTCGCCGGAATACCGGCCCTTCGAGTATTCGTTGACGGCGCGCAGGATCCCCTCGCGGAAGGCGCTCAGGTGTGTCCCGCCGCCCGTCGTGTACTGTCCGTTGACGAACGAGAAGTAGTCCTCGCTGAACCGGTTGGTGTGAGTGAAGGCGAACTCGAGTTTCTTGTCGCGGTAGTGCAGGGGGCCGTAGAGCTTCTCATACGAGGTTTCGTCCTCGATCAGATCGAGGATGCCGCCCTCCGATTCGATCCGCGCGCCGTTGTAGATGAGCTTGAGGCCCGCGTTGAGATACGCATAGAAGCGCAGGCGGCGTTCGAGGTGTTCTTCGCGGAAGGCGTAGGTTCCGAAGATCTCGGGGTCGGGGGTGAAGCGGATAAACGTGCCGTCCGGTTCATCCGTTTTACCCTTCTTTTCGTTGACCGGTTCACCGCGCTCGAAGTCGGCCTGGAAGAAGCGTCCCTCGCGGTGGCTGCGCACCGTGAATTCGGTGGAGAGGGCGTTGACCGCCTTGGTGCCCACGCCGTTCAGCCCCACGCTGAACTGGAATACGTCGTTGTTGTACTTCGCGCCGGTATTGATCCGCGAGACGCATTCGACGACCTTACCCAGCGGGATGCCGCGGCCGTAATCGCGGACCGATACCGTGGACTCCTCGATCGTCAAGTCGACCTTGCGGCCGTACCCCATGATGAACTCGTCGACCGCGTTGTCGAGGACCTCCTTGAGCAGGATGTAGATGCCGTCCTCGTAGTTCGAGCCGTCGCCGAGCCGCCCGATGTACATACCGGTGCGGGTACGGATATGCTCGAGCGAGGAGAGGGTCTTGACCTTGTCTTCGGTGTACTGGTGCGCCTGTTTCTTCGCCATCGTCGTTCCGGGTTCGCGCCCCGCGGACCGGGGCCGCAGGGCCGTTGAAAATGATCGGGGCAGGATATCAGGCGCTTCGCCTCCGCGCAAAGGAGAAAGGGAGGAAGACTGCCATCTTTGACAAGAGATGAGGACAAGAGAAGTTCTTCGTAAATTTACGAAGAACTGAAATTGTAGGATTGAGTGGGAGGCCTGAGACATTCTTGAGTGTGAGACCTGAGACCTGAAACCTGAGTAAGAGTGAGTGAGAAACCTGAGACCTGAAGCCTGAGTAAGAGTGAGTGAGAAGCCTGAGACCTGAAACTTGAGTAAGAGATCATCACTCAGATTTCTTACTCAGGTCTCAGGTCTCAGCCCTCCCACTCAGCTCTTCACTCCCACTCAGCTCTTCACTCAGGTCTCAAACTCTGACTCTCATGCTCCCTCCCCGATCCCCGCGAGATCGGGTACGGCGGAGAGAAGCTTTTTCGTATAGGCGTGGCGGGGGCGGTCGCAGACCTGGTCGGCGGTTCCGGTTTCCACGATTTCCCCGTCTTTCATGACGGCGATCCGCTCGCAGACGGCGCGCACCACGGCGAGGTCGTGGCTGATGAAGAGCATGGCGATGTCGCGTTCGGCGCGGATGCGGCGCAGGAGGTCCAGGATATTGGCCTGGACGGAGACGTCGAGGGCGGAGACGGGTTCGTCGGCGACGAGGAATACGGGGTCGAGTGCGAGGGCGCGGGCGATGCAGATGCGCTGTCGCTGCCCGCCGCTGAATTCATGCGGATAGCGGTCGGCGAACGCGGGTTCGAGGCCGACGTCGTCGAGCAGCTCGCGCACCCTGCGCCGGCGCGCCGGGTTGTCCGCGCCGAGTCCGTGAATATGGAGCACTTCCTCGATCGCGCGCCCCACCTTGAGCCTGGGATTCAGCGATCCGAAGGGGTCCTGGAAGATGATCTGGGCGCGACGGCGGAACGCTTTGAGGGCCGCCCCCCTCAGCCCGGTCACGGGGGAACCCTCGAAGAGCACTTCGCCGGAAGACGGATCTTCCAGTCTGAGCAGCGCACGTCCCAGTGAACTCTTACCGCATCCGCTCTCGCCGACCAGCCCCAGCGCCTCGCCGGGGGCGATCGCCAGATCGACGCCGCGAACGGCGCGGACCTTTTCCCGGCCCGTGCCGTAGGTGACCTCAAGCCCCCCGGTCTCCACCAGCGGGATCCTTCGGTCCTTACGCCCTGATGTATCCTCCATTGCGTTCATTCTCATTCTCCCGCCGGATGAAGACGGGGTATGGCGTCGATGAGCCGCCGGGTATACGCATCCCGGGGGTGCCGGAGCACTTCCCCCGTGGGCCCGTGCTCGACGATCCGGCCCGCGTTCATGACGTAGAGGCGTTCCGCGATGCCGGAGACCAGGCCGAAGTTATGGGTGATCAGCAGGATCGACATGCCCGTCTCCCCGCGCAGCCGGACGAGGAGTTTGAGGATCTCCTCCTGCACCGTGACGTCCAGCGCGGTGGTGGGTTCGTCGGCCACCAGCAGTTCGGGATCGCAGGCCAGCGCCATCGCGAGCATCGCGCGCTGCTGCATGCCGCCGCTCAGTTCGTGGGGGTAGGCGCGCCGCACACGGGACGGCAGCCGCACGCGTTCGAGCAGGCGTTCGATCTCGGGACGGACGGCCACGTCGCGCCGGTGAAGTTTTATCGCTTCGGCGATCTGCCATCCGATGCGGAAGACGGGATTGAGCGCCATGGCGGGTTCCTGGAAGATATAGGCGAGGCGGTTCCCCCGCATCCGGCTCAGTTCCCGTTCGTTGGTGTGTTCGAGCCGCTGATCGCCCAGGCGGATGCGCCCGGCCTCGACCCGTCCGGGCGGCGGAACGAGTCCGCCCAGGGCGAGGGCGGTGACGCTCTTCCCGCTCCCGCTTTCTCCGACGAGCGCGACGGTTTCGCCCCGTCCGACGGAGAAGGAAATCCCGTCCACCGCCCGGGTCGCTGCGCCAGCCTGCGAAAACGTCACGCGCAGGTCTTCGACCTCGAGCAGGGGGGTGCCGGCGGCCATCCGTTACATCTCCTCCGAGAGGAGCCCGGTCCAGGCCTCCCGCGCCTTGTGCAGGGCGCGGGCGCGGTGGGACACCCGGTTCTTTTCCGCGGCGTCGAGTTCCGCGAACGTGCGCGTGTCGCCCCGGAGTACGAACAGCGGGTCGTAACCGAATCCGCGCATCCCGCGCGGTTCCTCCGTGATGGCGCCTTCGCATGAACCCTCCACCGTGCGGACCGTGCCGTCGGGGTCCGCCAGCGCCATCACGGTGCGGAAACGGGCGGTGCGGTCCCCGGCGCCGGCGAGGGCGGCAAGCAGCTTGCGATTGTTGGCCTCGTAGTCCGCCTCCGGCCCGGCGTAGCGCGCCGACCATACGCCCGGCGCGCCGCCGAGGGCGTCGACCTCGAGTCCCGAGTCGTCGGCCAGAGCCCGCAGCCCCGTCCACCGCGCGATTTCGACGGCCTTCTTGATCGCGTTGCCCTCGAACGTATCGCGGTCCTCCTCCACCTCCGGGGCGTCGGGAAAGGCATCCAGGGCGACGATATCGAGACCGGGGCCATCGAAGATCGCCTCGATTTCTTCCCGCTTATGGGGATTGCGTGTCGCCAGTACGAGTTTCATCGGTAGAAGTGGCGGAGGGTGAGGGATTCGAACCCCCGAGGCGGGATCAACCGCCTACACGATTTCGAGTCGTGCGCAATCAACCGGACTCTGCCAACCCTCCTTTAAGTATGCAGCGCGGCGCAGTGTAGCGGAGCGCGGTCGGGGCGTCAATCGCCCGCCCCCCCCGTTCACGGTCATCTCCGTAAGGAAAAGAAGGCATCCCGATTTCCACGACTGCCACGATTTCCACGATCTCCGTAAGTAAAAGGAACCATCCCGATTTCCACGACTGCCACGATTTTCACGATCTCCGTAAGGAAAAGAAGGCATCCCGATTTCCACGACTGCCACGTTTTCCACGATCTCCGTAAGCAAAGAGACCATCCCGATTTCCATTGCCTCGGGGGGTGTCCGGCGCGATACTGCCGACCATGAAAATCGGAAGTCGCAAACTCGCGGTAATCACGGCGCTCCTCCTGGCGGGCGCCTTCGTCTCCACCGTTCCCGCGGAATGGTACGAAGTGGTCGATGTGAAGGCCTGGAATCGTGTAGTGCTGAAGCGGCAGGACGCGGATGCCTCGCCCGTCACGGTCCGCATCGGCAACCTGCGCTCGGATCGCTTCGATTCCGACGGCGAGAAGGTCTTTCTCACCGGGAAGGATCCGAACCGATTCACCGCGGCCGCCTTGAAGGGCGAGCTGGTGTGGGCGGAGCATTTCCGGGTGGACGACGGCGAAAAGGTCGCCGATCTCTATTTTTCCTACGAACAGGCGATGGAGACGTTCACGCAGTTCCACGTCACCGCCACCAACGCGGTGTCCCCCTCCGTGCGCAACACGGCGCGTGACGTCATGATGCGCATGCTCCAGCAGATCGTCGTACGCCGAGTCGACGAAGACGAGTTTCAGAAGACCTTTTTCACGTACGAGGCGCTGAACTGGTTCAAGAATACCGGCCAGTACCAGCCACCGAAGGTGCAGGAGGTCTTCGTCGACCTCATCAAAAGCTATCAGAACGCCGCCCCGCAGGATCAGAAGGAGCTCAAGGCCAAGATTCAGCACCTGATGGATAACTACGAGCTGTACCGCGACTTCCTGATGCCGGACGGCTAGCCGGCGCCGGCCGTGAACCACCGGCGTCAGATGATCTGCCGGTGGACCAGTTCGTAAAGCAGCCGGTCCGCCTCCGTGCGGGCCCGGTCGACGAATCCCTGGAAGTCCTCCGCTTCGCGCCCCGTCGGATCGGGCATGTCCAGGTCCCCGCCGTCCTCCTCCCCCCAGCCGTAATCGGCCAGCCGATACACTTTGCCGCCGTCCGTCTCCGGCCAGTTCGCCAGGATTTCGTCCCGCTGCCCGGCGCTCATCGTGAGCACGAGATCCGCCCACTTCAGGAGCCGGTCGGAGAGGGGGGTGGAGCGGTGACCGGTGAGCCGGAATCCTTCGCGGCGCGCGATGAACTGCACCACGGCGTGCGCGGAATTGCCCTCGGAGGCCTGGACGCCCGCCGAACGGAGTGCGATCTTTCGAAGGGCGCGGGGACGGTACCGGCGCAGGTAATGGATAAGATAGCCCTCGAAGAAGGCGCTGCGCGTCACGTTGTTCCGGCAGACGATCAGGATGTGAAAGCGGCGCTTAAAAGGAAACATGCTTTACTCTTCAACCTTTCTCATGGACATAATCTAGCCGCAGCGGCGGTTCGACGCAACCGCAACCCCGGCCCGCCAACACGAACCGGAAGGAGTGTCATGGAAACGTCCAAGGTGTTGAACCCCGTGCTGCCGGCCCCGGTGCTGAGGTGCGTGTGCGTGCCGTGAGTGAAAGCGGAGCCGGGATCGCTGAGCCGTGGGCCCGTATGCTGGTCCGCCGCCTGGTCCCGGAGGGCTCCGACCCCGCCGACTCGGAATATCGCACCCGCATCGGGTGGTGGGAAGGGGTGGTCAGCACCGTCTTCAGCGCGCTGTTGTGCCTGGTCAAGCTGATCTTCGGGTTCGCGGCCAACAGCGTGGCCCTGATCGCCGACGGGTTGAACAACCTTACCGACGTGGGAAGCAGTGTGGCCGTCGCCGCGGGGTTCCGCATGGCGCGTCGCCCCCGGGATCGCCGCCACCCTTTCGGCTACGGCCGCGCGGAGTACATCAGCGCCCTCGTCCTGGCGATCGCCTTTATCATCGTCGCCATTGAACTGGCCCGCGGCGGAATCCTGCGCCTGCTGCAGCCCGAGCCGATCCGCGTGACCCCGCAGGTGCTGGCGGTGGTGGTCGCGACCCTGGCCGTGAAGGCCTGGCTGGCGTGTTTTGCCCGGGCGCTCGCGCGCGTCACCCGGTCACGGGTCCTTGAAGCCGACGCCTGGAACCACGGATTCGATATCGCCAGCACCGCCCTTGCGCTGGTGGCGCTCGGCGGGGCGGTGGTCGGCTGGCCGGCTGTGGACGGCTGGGCGGCCATCGGCGTCTCGTTGTTCATCGCCGCCATCGGCGTACGCTACGCACGCGACGCCTTACGCGCACTGCTCGGCACGGCGCCCTCGGGGGAAGAACTGCTGGACCTGGAACACAAAATAAAGTCCGTGCAGGGTGTGCGCGATGCGCACGATATCGTGGTGCACAGCTACGGCGATATCGCCCTGGTCTCCTTCCATGTCGAGGTCTCCGGGGCGCTCACCGTCTACGAGGCCCACGAAATTGCGGAGCGGGCGGAGGAGGCGGTCGAAAGGACCGGTCGCCGCGCCGTGGCGCACGTCGATCCGGTCGACTTCCGCCATCCCGCCTACGAACCGGTGCGTGCGGCGCTGCAGGAGATCGTGGACGCCGACGACCGGCTGCGCGAGGTGCACGACATCCGGGTCAGCGGCGGGGAGGGCGATATGCGGCTCGCGTTTGATGTCGTCGTGCGCATCGAGATTCCGCCCGATCAATACGGCGCGGTGTTCGGCGAAGTCCGTGAGCGGGTGCGGGAAAAGCTCCCCGCCGTGAAAAAGGTCGAAATCGGCGTCGAACGGGAAATGGCCAGCGAACCGATGCGGAGGAAGAGTTATGATGTGTCGGGAGACGGGCCACAAAGAGATGCGGGGGATTCGCGGAAGAGCGGAAGGGAATAAAGGGGCCACAAAAAGGCACAGGGAAACACAGAAGAGAAACTCAGATCTCAGGTCTCTCACTCCCTCTTACTCAGGTTTCAGGTTTCAGGTCTCTCACTCCCTCAGGTCTCTCCCTCTTACTCAGGTCTCAGGTCTCAGGTTTCTCACTCCCTCTGACTCTGACTCTGATTCTGACTCTGACTTCTAATTCCCCCGCCCAACCCCTCACTTCCTTCTTCCGGCATCCCGTCTGCTTCCCACTTCCCGCGCCTGGCTCCGGTCGCCACGCGAAAACGCTTGATTTTCGGCAAGATTGTTGTATAACGCGCGGATTGATCGCGTGTCTGCAGGGCCGTTGACGGTCGGTGCATGTGCTCGAAGCCGCTTCCGGCGTCCCGTGTTGCGGGGCCGGAGGGGGCTGACTGTTTCCACGCTCAGTTTTTTGATGGGGTGAAACGCGGGTGCAGAGCGGGCCGGAGGCGGCGGGGAAGAACGAGGAACAGGGAAAGGAGAATAAACTATGCCTATGAGGCAGTGTTTAATTGCATTGATGACGATGATGGTCGCGGGTTCCGCACTCGCGGCGGATGCGCTCTACGCGGGCCCGGTGCGGGTTGGCGGAGCGGCGCGGGTGAACTACCAGTGGCGTGATTGGGACGACACCTACGAGGGCGGCGAGCTGACCATGGATACCGTCCGGCTGAATCTCGATCTCGACACGAACAACGTGATCGGATCGCTGGAATACCGCTACTACAACGGCGGCGTCGTGTTCACCGAAGGGCTTCAGGATTTCGACTGGAGCGACGGCTACAGCATGCTGCACCACGGCTGGCTGGGGTACCGCTTCAGCGACCAGTACCAGGTCCAGCTCGGCGTGCACCAGGTTCCCTTCGGGATCCAGCCGTACGCCTCGCACAACTGGTTCTTCCAGATGCCTTACTACGTGGGGCTGGAAGACGACTATGACACGGGGATCAAGAGCATCTACCAGAACGGTCCCTGGAACTTCAAGCTCGCATACTACATCGCCGATGAAGGGCACTGGACCGGCAATTCCGAAGATTCGGCCCGCTACTCCTACGACCTCGTCAACGAGGACTTCAACGGCAACCAGGAGAAGCACCAGGGTAATGCGCGTCTGACGTACACCATGGAGCACGGCTCCAATGCGACGACCGAGATCGGAGCCTCTCTGCAGGCCGGCAAGATTGAAGTCGACGTGGACGATGACGACGGTGACCGTTATGCGGGGTGCCTGCACCTCAACGGCGACTACGGCCGCTGGAACCTCCAGCTCGAGGCGATCCGTTACGAGTACAGCCTCGAAAACGCCAATGGCTACACGATGGGTCCGAGCACCTACGACAGCGGCAGCTACGTGATGATGGGCGCGTACGACGCCCCGTACCTGATCGCCTCGAAGGGGCAGATCTACTGCGCGGGTCTCGCCTACACGCTTCCGATCGCCTGGGACATGATCGATTCGCTGACCTTCTACGATGATTACAGTATTCTCGTGAAGGACGACGGGGCGTTTGAGGATTCCGAGCAGAACGTGCTCGGCTGCATGATCGCTTCCGGGCGCTGGTTCACCTACGTGGATGTGGCTTCGGGCCGTAATCAGCCGTGGCTTGGCGGCAACTGGGACAACGGACTGGCCTCCGGTGCGGGGACCACGGAAAACGAGTGGCAGACTCGTTTTAACGTTAACGTCGGATTCTACTTCTGAGTCCGGCCGCTTGAACGCGTCCCGCGCCGCCTCAGGGCGGGGCGGGACGTTATTCCCCCCAACAGGGAGGCGTGTATGGCGGGCGAAGCCTGCATTGAATGCAAAGGACTTTACAAGATCTTCGGTCACCGGGTCCCCGCGGCCAGAAAGCTCGTGGACAAAGGGGTCGCCAAGGAGGAAATCCTCAAGCGGACCGGATGCACCGTAGGCGTGAACAACGCCGAATTCACCATCAACAACGGCGAAGTTTTCGTCGTGATGGGTCTCTCCGGGAGCGGCAAATCCACGCTCCTGCGTTGTCTCAACCGGCTCATCGAGCCCAGCATGGGCTCCGTCATTCTCGACGGCGAGGATGTCCGCCAGGTTTCGAAAGAACGCCTGCGCGAGATCCGGCGCGTCAAGTACTCGATGGTCTTCCAGCACTTCGGGCTCCTGCCCCACCGCAACGTGACCGACAATGTCGGCTACGGCCTCGAAATCCGCGGTGTGCCGGAGGCGGACCGCAAGGACAAGGTGATGGACGCCATCCGCCAGGTCGGCCTCGAAGGCTACGAATCAAGCCCGGTGCAGTCGCTCAGCGGCGGTATGCAGCAGCGGGTCGGTCTGGCCCGGGCACTGGCCACCAATCCCGAAATCCTGCTCATGGATGAGGCGTTCAGCGCACTCGACCCGCTCATCCGCACGCAGATGCAGGACGAGCTGCTCGATATGCAGGCGGAGATGCACAAGACGGTGGTCTTCATTACCCACGATCTCGACGAGGCACTCAAGATCGGCGACCGGATTGCGATCATGAAGGACGGCGTGATCGTCCAGATCGGGACGCCGGAACAGATCATCACCCTGCCGGCGGACGAATACGTGCGGGCCTTTGTGGAAAACGTGGACCGCTCCAAGGTGATCACCGCGCGCACCATCATGCGCCGGCCCGATACGCTGGCACTGCATAAGGACGGTCCGCATCAGGCGATGCGCCATATGCGCCAGTCGGGTTTGTCGACGGTGTTCGTCACCGATCAGGACCGGAAACTGCAGGGGTATGTCAGGATCGACGAGGCCGTGGGCGCGTCGAAGGAAGGCAAGACGGACCTCAAGGAGATCCTCGTCAAGGACGTGAATACCGTCAAGCCGGACACCTCGATCGCCGACATGGTCGCGGACGCGTCCGGAAGCAGCATTCCCTTCGCCGTGGTCGGCGATGAGGGCCGCTTCCTGGGCATCGTCACCCGCGCCGATCTGCTGTCCGGCATCGCCGGAGAAGGAGGAGCGGAATGATCCCGTTTACGTTTCATCTGGGACCGTATTTTGAGAAAGGGGTCGACTGGCTGCTCGATAATTTCGAGGGTCTGTTCAACGGCCTCCGCGCGCTCATCGACGCCACGATCGGCTTCATGGAGATGCTGCTGAACCTGCCGCCGGCGCTCATCATGATCATCATTATCAGCGCCATCGCCTGGAAGGTGGGGAGCCGCAAAATGGCCATCTTCACGTTCCTCGGCCTGTTCCTGATCGCCCTCATGGAATTGTGGGCGGCGACGATGCAGTCACTGGCGCTGGTGCTGGCGGCGACGTTCTTCGCGCTGCTCATCGGTATCCCGCTGGGGATCGTCTGCGCCTGGAAGGACGGCGTGGAGCGCGTGGTGCGCCCGATTCTCGACTTCATGCAGACCATGCCGGCCTACGTGTATCTGATCCCGGCCATCCTGTTCTTCCAGCTCGGGAACGTCCCCGGCGCCGTGGCGACGGTGATCTTCGCGATGCCGCCGGCCGTGCGTCTGACCAACCTCGGTATTCGCCAGCTACCGTCCGACGTGATGGAGGCGGCGGAGTCGTTCGGGTCGACCCCGATGCAGCAGCTGGTCAAGGTTCAGCTCCCGATGGCGATGCCCAGCATCCTCGCGGGCGTGAACCAGACCATCATGCTGTCCCTGTCCATGGTGGTGATTGCCGCGATGATCGGGGCCGAAGGCCTCGGTAAAGAGGTATACAACGGCATCACCCGAATGGAAATCGGTCAGGGGTTCGAAGCGGGAATCGCGATTGTGATCCTCGCCATGATCCTCGACCGGATCACCTATTCCCTCGGCAGCGGCAGCACGTCCTGACCGTTCCCGTGGGAGCGCCTTCCCCGGAGGAGGGCGGAAAGAGAGCACACACAACCGCAAAAGGAGAATATTATGAAGCGTTTCATCAACGGTATGCTGATCGCGACGGTGTTCTGCGCCGCGCTCACGACGGCCACCGGATTCAAGTGGCCCTGGCAGAAGGACTCCGGTCCGGCCAAAAAAGAAGTCAACATCGGCTACGTGAACTGGGCCGAAGGGGTTGCCGTTGCGCACCTCGTGAAGTCGATCCTCGAGGACGACATGAACTACAAGGTGAACCTCACGATGGCCGACGTGGCCCCGATGTTCACCGCCGTGGCGAGCGGTTCGCAGGACGTCTTTGTGGAAACGTGGCTTCCGGTCACCCATAAATCGTACATGAAGAAGTACGGCGACGACATCCAGAAGGTCGGCTGCTGGTACGATTCGGCCCGCATCGGCCTCGTCGTTCCGCAGTACGTGAAGTGCGACTCGATCGCGGAGATGAACCAGTACAAGGCGCAGTTCGACGGCGAGATCATCGGAATCGATCCGGGCGCCGGCATCATGAAGACCACCGAGAAGGCGATCCCCGCCTACGATCTCGACTACAAGCTGGTCTCCTCGAGCGGCCCGGCGATGACGGCGTCGCTGAAACGCGCGGTCGACAAGAAAGAGTGGATCGCCGTGACGGGCTGGGCTCCGCACTGGAAGTTCGCCCGCTGGGACCTGAAGTTCCTGGACGATCCCGAAAAGGTCTACGGGGATGTCGAAACCGTCCAGGCGGTCGCCCGTCTCGGAATCGAGAAAGACCTGCCCGAGGTCTACGCGCTGTTCAAGGCGATGAAGTTCAACGATCAGCAGATCGGTACGCTGATGAACAAGCTGCGCAACAACAAGGAAAACAAACTCGAAGCCGCCCGCCAGTGGAAAGAGGAACACATGGACCTCGTCAACAGCTGGATCGGCGGATAAGTCCGTTCATAACACGGACGTCGATGAGGCGCGCTCTCCGGAGCGCGCCTCGTTTTTGGGTTCTTTTCTCCCGATCCCGCTTCCCGCCGAACGGGATATCCGCTTAAATGGCGCGCATGTCGACACGACTCACAGCACTGGCCAATCAGAAGGGCGGCGTGGGCAAGACCACGACCGCGGTCAATCTGTCCGCCTGTATCGCCGAACAGGGCAAACGGGTGCTGCTGGTGGATCTGGACCCGCAGGCCAACGCCACCAGCGGGCTGGGCGTCGAATCGACCCCCGGACAAAGCATCTACCGCGCACTGCTTGGCGAAACCGGCGCGCAGGAGGCGGTCCACGGCACGGGGATCGAAAACCTCGACCTGCTCCCCTCGGAACTCGACCTCGCGGGCGCGGAAGTGGATATCGCCCGCACGGAACGCTACCTGCACTGCCTTAAACGATGCCTCACCCCGCTGGTCGACGACCGCCGTTACGACTATATCTTTCTGGACTGCCCCCCCTCCCTCGGCATCCTCTTCATGAACGCGCTCGCCGCCGTGCAGCAGGTGATCGTGCCGATCCAGTGCGAATATTACGCCCTGGAGGGGCTGAGCGTGATCACCGACATCATCCGCCGCCTGGCGGACGGCGCCAATCCGGAGCTGCGACTGGACGGGATCGTGATGACGATGTTCGACGCGCGAACCAACCTCTCACGTCAGGTGGTCGAAGAGGTCCGCACACATTTCGGATCTAGCGTCTATGAGACGCTCATTCCGCGCAGCGTCCGCCTCAGCGAGGCGCCGAGCTACGGTCGGCCCGTGACGGACTACGATCCGCACAGTCCCGGCAGCGAAGCCTACCGTCGCCTGGCCGGTGAATTTCTGATGCGGCACACGCCCGGCACGGACATGACCACCCCCTGAGAGAGCGGGGAGGGGAAGGTTAATCCAAAAAGATATTGTCAACGCCACCCCAGTCGCTATCTTGGGGCATAAATCGGTGGACGCCGGCGGGCGCGTGGTGAAACTGGTAAACACGCGAGATTTAGGATCTCGTGCCGCTCAGGCCTGCGGGTTCGAGTCCCGCCGCGCCCACTAGAGGAACACGCTTTTTCTGCAGGGTGACAAGGGGATAGACCGGATGAATCGGGTGGATGGTCAGGTGGCTATGAAAGTCACCCCGAATTACAGTCTCTGGTGGCTGGCGCTGCTGATTCTCCTGCTGGGCGGTCTGGTGACCACCTATCTTGCTCAGGGTGTGCAGGAGGGGGATGCAACCAGCCGGCAGCCGGTTTGCCTCGCGGCGTGCGTGACCGCACTGCTCGCGGGTTTGTGTATGATCGCTTCCTTCGCGCCTTTCCTCTTCGGAGTGTTGCGCGGCCGGGACGGATTCTGAGAGGCGGAGTAATGAGAGACGCCCCATGCGTATGAACTCCGCCGGCAGCGGCAAAGTGGCCATGTTCCGGCTGCGGCCTAATTACGGGCTGCTGCTGTTCGCCCTCATCGTGCTCCTGCTGGGACTGTTCGGTTATGCCGAAATGCAGCGTGAGGCGGAGACGGGCAATATCGACGCTCAGGGGCGCGCGCGCCTGATCCTGGTGATTACCGTGATTATCTGCGGCATTTCCGTCATTGTCGCAACCGCCCGCCTCTGGTTCCGCCACCTGTGGGGCGAGGCCGACTCCCGCCTTTTCAGGCCCCGGAAGCCGCGTCGGTCTTCACTGTCGCACCGCAAACGCCCGCACCGCAGCCGCCGGCATCACCGTTCGCAGGGAGAAAGGGCGCAGGGGCGTGGAGAAGAGAGAGTTCGAAAACACGAGCAATGACTCCTGAGTTCCACATGGGGACACCCGGGGAAATATCGTACTCGTACTGTACCCGTGCGTGAAGGTAGGGACGGACCTCCGGGCCGTCCGCAAGCGATCGGCGCGCTTAGCCTGTCCGCCGAAGGCATAAAGGGCCGAAGGCGGAGAGATCGCGCCTTCGACGCTCCGGGTACACATCCTGTGGTGATCACTCCGACGGCGGGGCGGATTCCGGCCCGGATTCAAAGCAGCGCCCTTTTTCCTCTTTGCGGCAGCCCTCGTCGCAGCAGCGGTAGCAGATCTCGTTTTCCAGCGGCCGCCCCTCGAAGTAGTCGCGGATATTGCCGAGCGTCGTGTCGGCGATATTGGTGAGCGCCTCGCGTGTGAAAAAGGCCTGGTGCGAGGTGATCAGCACATTGGGAAAGGTCAGCAGGCGCGCGAGGACGTCGTCGTCCAGCCCCCGGACCGAGAAATCCTCGAAGAAGTACTGATCCTCTTCCTCGTAGACGTCCAGTCCGGCCGCGCCGACCTTGCGGTCTTTCAGGGCCTCGGTGAGTGCCGGGGCGTCGATCAGCCCGCCGCGGCCGGTATTGATGATCATGACCCCGTCGCGCATCTGCCCGATGGTATCGGCGTTGATCATGTGATGGTTGTCGGAGGTGAGGGGGCAGTGGAGCGTGATGAGGTGTGAGCGGCGGTACAGTTCCCCCATGTCCACGTAGGTCACGCCCGAGCGCTCCGCCCATTCGAGGTCGGGGTTTACGTCAAAGGCGAGCACCTCCATGCCGAACCCGCGCAAAAGCTGTGCCGCACAGCGGCCGATACTGCCGGTGCCCACCACGCCGGCGGTCTTGCCCGCCATGTCGAACCCGAGCAGTCCCTCGATCGCGAAATTCCCGTCGCGGGTCCGGTAATACGCGCGGTGAGTCTTGCGGTTCAGCGACAGGATGAGGGCCAGGGTGTGTTCCGCCACGGCATGCGGGGAATACGCCGGCACGCGTACGACGTGAATGCGTCCGAAAAAGGAGCGGAGGTCGACGTTGTTATACCCCGCGCAGCGCAGGGCCACCAGCCCGATCCCGCTGTCCGCCAGTGTGTCGGCCACCTCCGGCGAGAGGCGGTCGTTGACGAACGCACACACGGCGTCGTGCCCCTCCGCCAGGCGCGCGCTCTCCCCGGTCAGCCGATGGCCCAGAAACGTGAGCTCGTACCCGAAATTCCCGTTCGCGGCCTGGAAAAATTCGCGGTCGTACGATTTCGCGTCGAAGAACAGGATCGAGGGCGCGCTCATCGGGTTTTCACCGCCTCGGCGATCGACTCGCATACGTAATCGATATTGTCGGCCGTGAGTCCGGACACGTTGATCCGTCCGCTGCGCACGATGTAGATGCTCTTTTCGTCGCGGAGGAAGTCGACCTGTTCCCCGTTCAGCCCGCTGAACGAGAACATGCCCTGCTGCCGTTCGAAGTGATCGCATTCGAGCGGCACGTCGCGCGAGCGCAGACCGTCCGCGAGCTGACGGCGCATGGCGTGGATCCGCCGGCGCATCCCGGCCAGTTCCTCTTTCCACTGCGCGGCGAGGGTCGGGTCGTCGAGGATCGTGGTGACGATCCGCGCCCCGTGGGCGGGCGGGTTGGAGTAGAGCACGCGCGCCGTCTTCTTGAGGTGGCTCTCGGCGGTGGCGGCGTCGTCCGCGGTGTGGGCGGTCAGCGTCAGAGAGCCGGCCCGTTCGCAGTAGAGGCCGAAGTTCTTGGAGAACGAGCCGGCGATCAGACAGTCCGGCCCGGCCTCCGCCATCGCGCGGACCCCCCGCCGATCCGCCTCCAGTCCTTCCGCGAATCCCTGGTAGGCGAAATCGAGGAACGGGATCCACCCCTTTTCGCATGCCGCCGCGGCGAGCGCTTCCCACTGCTCGGGCGAAAGGTCTTCGCCGGTCGGATTGTGGCAGCAGACGTGCAGCAGAACGATGTCGTTCGCGGGCACGTCCTTCAGGGCGGCGAGCATCGCGTCGAAATCCAGCCTGCTGTTTTCGCGGTCGTAGTAGGGGTAGGATTGGATCTCGAATCCCGCTGCCGCAAAGATCCCGTGGTGGTTCGCCCAGGTGGGGTCGCTGACCCAGACGGTCGACGCGGAGCGGAACCGCTGCAGGAGGTCGGCCCCCAGCCGCAGGGCGCCGGTGCCGCCCGGGGCGTGTGCGGTCACCGCGCGTTCCGACATCGCCCCGGCGTTTTCGCCGAAGAGCAGCCCGCGGACCGCCTCGCCGTAGGCCTCGGACCCGGTGATGGGCAGGTAGGTCTTTTCCTCTCCGGCATCCAGAATGCGGCGCTCGGCCTCGCGCACCGATTCCAGTACCGGGGTCCGGCCGTTGTCGGCCTTGTAGATGCCTACGCCGAGATTGACTTTATTCGGGTTCCGGTCCTTTTTGAAGGCCTCGGTGAGTCCCAGGATGGCGTCCGGGGGCGCGGGGTCGATATTCTTCCACAGGCTCATCGTCTCATCCCTCTTTTTTGGGTGTTTCGTAGTACGCCTCGTACCAGGACCGGATGGTGTCTTTTTCCACGCGGATAATATTCAGTTCGCGTGCCGCGTTATCGGGCGAGTCGGAGGCGTGCGCGGCGTTGACCATGATATCGCGGCCGAACTCGCGCCGGACCGAGCCCGGTTCCGCCTTGTCGGGGTCGGTGGGGCCGAGGATCGAGCGGATGCGGTCGATCGCATGGCGTCCCTTGTAGACGATGGCCAGGCAGCGTTCCCTGCCCGGCAGCGAGCGGTCCTTCTCCGGCACGTCCGGAACCCACATGCCGGTCATGAACCGGATGATCCGGTAAAACTGGTCGTCGGCATAGAGGGGGCCGAGTTCATCGGCCAGCCGGCCGCGGACTTCGTCGGGGATCGTGAACCCGAGTTCATGTTCCACGGCGGAGGAGGCCAGCTCCGCGGCCTTTGAGCGCAGCTTTTCGCGCAGCACCTCGCGCACCGGTCCGTAGAATTCGAGGGCTTCGGACACCGTCATCCGGTGCACCTGTGCGCCTACGATTCTCAGACCGGAGCGCGAGAAGAGGTCGATGATGTTCCCGGGGCGGCTGCTGGGGAAGCGGAAGTTGTCGGGCTTGATGAGCACGAGCGTGGTCTGGACCTCGTCGCCCGCGTCGACGTCGCCGGCGCGTTCCTGAAGACCGCCGTCGCGCGCGCTGTATTCCGCCCAGAGGCCCAGCGTACGGGCGACCGACTCGCGGGAGGTCTCGATCATGACGGCGGGTTCGAGGTAGATCAGTTCGCCGGAGTCGTCGACCACGTAGTCCCCGTAGGTTGCGCGCACGGTTTCCGCGGAGCCGGTATCCTGCCGCAGACCGCCCGTGGCACGCCGGATCTTTCCGATGGCGTCTTCGCCGCGGAAGAGGAGCATCATCACCCGGTGCCCGCGCCCCGTCCTGGGGTCGGGCGTGTAGGCGTGTTCGACGTAATCGGCCAGGATCGGCCGACTGGCGGGATCGACGTCCTCGTTCTCCCTAAGCAGTGCGGCGTAGCGTTCCGCCAGCTCCTGCGACGGGCAGAAGATGCGGGCCGCCACCAGCTCGAGGCCCGTGAGGGTAATCAGGCGGGCGATCACCCCGCCGGTGCGCGACTTGCGCAGGGTGTACGGATTGATCAATGCAAATGCCAGTTCATCCGCCACGGGGCGTCTCCTTATCAAGCTTGACCTTGGTGTCGGCCGGGCCACGATGTAGGTTGGGGGGAACCTAAACGGAAAAGAGGCCCATGACAAATACCAATCCGTCCGAAACGAGGCGCGCATCGATTGTGCGTCGGCAGGCCGAAGTGCTCCGCGAAGTCATTGAACGCGCGGAGGATGAGGTGATCGACGGAGGCCGGCCGGCCGATACCATGCTGCGCGGGCTGTTCCGCTCGCGGCGCGAGCTGGGGTCGCGCGACCGGCGCCTGATCGGCGATACGGTCTTCGCCTTCTTCCGCTGGCGGGGGTGGACGCGCGAGCGGGGGCTCGATCCGGCGGCGAGCTGCGCGGTGGCGTGGAGGCTCGACGGCGAAGCCCCTCCGCCTCCCGTGGAGCGGTTTGCGGCGGAGTGCGGCAGCGACCCGGGCGGCCGGGTTGTGCCCGGGACGCTGGAGGAGCGGCGCGCGGCGCTGCAGGAGACCCTCCGGGCCAATCCCCCGCTGGACGTGACCGAGCTGGTGCCCGCCTGGGCGGGAGAGCAGCTGGGCCGCATCGCCCCGGAAGGGGTCGCGGAGATTATCGAATCGTTCCAGGACCGCCCGCCCACCTGGTTGCGGGTGCGCCCGAACCGCGCGGACCGGGTCCGGGAGGCCCTGGCCGCGCAGGGCATCGAGTTCGCCGAGGGGCCGTCGGAAGCTCTGGCGATCGAGGGCGGGTTCCATCTGGGCGAATTGCGTAAAAAGGCGGGCCGCACATTCGAGGTCCAGGATCTCGCCTCGCAGTGCGTCGGGGCGGTCTGCGATCCGCGGCCCGGAGAGGCCTGGTGGGACGTATGCGCAGGGGCCGGGGGCAAGGCGCTCCACCTCGCCGACCGGATGGAGGGGCAGGGCCGGGTGCTGGCCACCGATCGCAGGGAAGGGATCGTGCGCAACCTGAAACAGCGCGCCCGGGCGTCGGGGATGAAGTCCGTGCGGGCTGCCGTGCTCGACGCCGCCGCCCGTGTGCCGGAGGAGCGGTTCGACGGGGTGCTCATCGATGCGCCCTGTTCCGGTATGGGAACGTGGTCGCGCAATCCCGACGCGCGGTGGCGCACCGACGGATCGATGCCGGAACGCAAGCGGGAGATCCAGCGCGCGCTGCTGCAACGCGGCGCCGAAGCCCTCCGCCCCGGCGGCATCCTGGTCTATTCGGTATGCACGCTCACCTCGACCGAAACGATGGAGGTCGTGCAGGATCTGCTGGAGGCACGGGACGATCTCGCGCCCGAAGCCTTTCCCCATCCGCTCGGCGGCGGGAACACCGACGGCGCCGCCTGGGTCCTTCCGCAGGACGGCCCGTGCTCCGGGATGTTCATCGCCCGGCTGAGAAAAGAGAGTTTTTATGAGTAAGCGCCGGAAAAAAGCCGTCTTTGCGCTGACGGCGCTGGCTTTATCGGGCCTGCTCGGCGTCCATGCCGGAGAAACCGGGTCGACCCGGCGTTGCGGTTATGTCGGCCTCCGCCCGCTGCCCCGGTACGAGCGCGATCTGAAATCGAATCACGGCGGGTCCTGGGCGGGTCTGCCTACCTTTGACAAACAGACGGGACATTATCCCTTCGTCGCCGAACACCTGGATGTGGTCAAGGGCTGGCTGGACGGCGACTTCGAGACCCGGCGCGTCTTCTTCGAGTATTACTGGGGGCTCAGCCGGGCCCGCGACGATCTGGATCCGGAAAAGAACCACCTCGTGAAACAGATCCGGAAATGGGAATCCCGGGGTGGAGTGATCGAGCATATCCTGATCTGTCGCGAGTACAGGCTTGCCATCCATAGAGGGCATCCGGATGCGGAGCCGGGTCCGTTCAAAGAAGACACCCGGATTCTCTTTGCTGAAGACGTGGACGCTATCCGCGCCCTCTTCCGCCGCGCCCATGAACGGGGTCTGATCAGGCACGCCGACTATTCGCTCATCCAGATGGTGGAGCATCCCGTGTTTTTCGCCGCGAACCGGAAAGCGCAGCGCATCATAGATAAGATGGAGGGGGTTGCGTACGAAGCGCACCAGTTCAACCGGCACTGGCCGCTGGAGACCGGGTGGTCCGGGCCGGCGAAAGTGGTGCGGGGCGCCAGATGGACGCTCGCCCGCGACAAGGAATATATCTTCTACTTCGGTCCCGTAATCTGGAAGTCAGACCGGTACTACCCGTTTATCGAGCGGGACTGGCTCAAAAAGTACTGGGACGCCGGCCTGCCGAAGCATCATCCGCGCATGCACTATTATCTGAATACCTTCCCTCACGGCTCCGGTCGCGGGCGTCCGGTCGGTCCCGAATCCAACCCCCACTCCGTTCTGGGCTTTACGAAATGGCTCATCAGGGAAATCAAAATGAACCCGCAGTGAATCAGAGGTTATTCGTGGATCATTATGGAAGGGTTCCCGGGACAGGTGGGATGCGGGAGATCGCAGGGGGAGAGAGCATCGGATTCACCATGAAGGATATGAAGAGCATGAAGGGGTGAACATAATTCGTACTCGTACTCGTACGCGTACGCGTACTCGGAGCGCCGAAGGCGCGATCCCACTCCGCCTGTTCAAAAAAATCGAGTACGCGTACCGCTTCGCTGAGTACGAGTACGCGTACGTTGTGACGCGAGCGGATTTCTAATCCAGCCGCTACGATTTCAGTAGTTCTACAAAAATCCGGTTTTCCGCAGATTTTGCGGTGGAGCCGTTCGGGGAAGAGGCGGGATGGAAGACGACAAACGTTCGTAGTAGCGCCGTAAGCGCCCGAAGGGCCAAGGCGCGTGATATCGTTCGTAGTAGCGCCGCAAGCCTGCCCCCGGCAGGCCAGGCGCGTGAAGATAACGGCCCTGGCCCCGCTTCGCAGGCCTGCGGGCCTACTACAAACGTTAAGGACGCGCGTGAGATGAAACGTTCGTAGTAGCGCCGCAAGGGCCCGAAGGGCCAAGGCGCGTGAAAGATAACGGCCCTGGCCCCGCTTCGCGGACCTGCGGGCCTACTACGAACTTTTTCCGCTGCGCGGACCTGCGGGCCTACTACGAACGTAAGAGAGAACGCACCATTTCTTTGCCTGTGCTCTTCTCATTCATCTTTGCGATCTCTGCGCCTTGGCGAGAGACCTTTCTTGTGTTTTCGGCCACGGATTACACCGATGACACGGATGAAATCTCGAAATCCGAATCGAAGTCGAAATCGGGATTCAGAGAGAACATAATTCGTACGCGTACTCGGAGCGCCGAAGGCGCGATCCCATCCATCGATTCAAGGAATTCGAGTACGAGTACCCCTTCGCTGAGTACGAGTACGAGTACGATATTCCCCCGGGTGTCCCCATGTTGAACTCAGGAAGGAGATGGTCTTCCGGCTGAGTGCACGGGCGGAAACCAGCGCCTCCCGAACCCGATCTTCGCCGTAGAATGCCCAGGCGAGCATGACGTCCTTCAGCGTACCCCGTTCCATGATACGCGTAATCAGAAAGCGCCAAAACGAAGAACTACGAACCGCTGCTCTCTTTCCGCAGGATCTCCACGAAATCGCGGCACAATCCGTCCAGGACCTCCTCGTCGATGATCGTCGGCGGCATGAGGTAAAAGACATCGCCGAGCGGTCGCACGAGGATGTCCCGTTCGAGCAGCGCGGCGCGGATGCGGTCGGCGCGCGCGCGGCTGTCGGGCGCGGGTTCGAGTTCGGCCACGGCGATCATGCCGAGCGTGCGTACGTCGCGGACACCGGGCCGCCCCTCGAGTTCGCGAAAGTGTTCCGTCATCCGCGCCCCCCGTTTCGCGGCGCGGGCGGCGATATCCATTTCGCGGTAGATCTCCAGCGCCTCCAGCGCCACGGCGCAGGCGATGGGGTGCCCGCACCACGTGTGGCCGTGGTAGAACGTGCCGTCCTGCTCGCGTTCGTCATCGAACGTCGCAAAGAGTTCATCTTTGACCACCGTCGCGCTGATGGGCATGTAACCCGAGGAGAGCGCCTTGCCGAGGCAGACGATATCGGGGTCGATGCCGGCGTGCTCGAACGCGAAATTGCGTCCGGTCCGGCCGAACCCCATTGCGATCTCGTCGCTGATCATCACGATCCCGCGTTCGCGGCAGGCCTGAGCGAGATCGGCCAGGTACTGCGCCGGATACATCCGCATCCCGTTCGCGCCCTGGCAGAGCGGTTCGACGATCACCGCCGCGAGCGTGTCGCCGTGTTCCTCCATGAGGCGGCGGGTGGGCTCGAATCCCGCGCCGGTTTCGTAGTCGGGAAGCGGAACGCGCAGCTCGCGCGGGATCACCCCGTCGTAGGCGCGGTGGAACTGCTCGAGATAGCCCACCGAGAGCGCGCCGATCGTGTCGCCGTGATAGTCCTGCTCAATACTCATGAAGCGGGTCCGGCCCCGCGTGCCGCGGTTGTAGTGGTATTGCACCGCGATTTTCAGCGCCGCCTCACAGGCGCTCGCGCCGTCGGAGGCGAACATCACGTGGCGTTCCGGCGTGGGCATCCAGCGGGCGATTTCATCGGCCAGTTCGACGGCGCGCGGGTGGATCAGGTTGCCGAGGATGCTGTGCTGGAGCGTCTCCGACTGACGTCGCATCGCCTCGAGCAGACGCGGATGTCCGTGGCCCAGCGCGCACGCCCACCACGACGATACCGCATCCAGGTAGCGGCGTCCCTCGCGGTCGAACAGATAGACGCCCTCTCCGCGTTCGATGACCGGCAGCCCGGCGCGCTGGGCGGAAAACCGGGTATAGGGGTGCCAGAGATGTTGAAGGTCGAGCTGCTGAAGTTGTTCCGTATTCATGTGCGGCTTACTGTTTCTCCCGTTCGGAACGCGTATGAGATGAGGTAGAGCGACAGGAACCAGGCGATCACCAGTTCGCGCAACTCCGACTGGTCGTGCAGCTCGAAGAAGGCTCCCGGCAATACTTCCGCCACGTGAAGCAGCACGAGGTAGCCCGCCGCCGCCCAGCATAAACCCGGCGCGACCAGCCAGGGGACCAGATCCGGGCGCGGCAGACGCCGGAGCAGGTCTCTCTTCTTCCGGAGAGCGGCCGGGAGCAGCAGGCCGCCCACGACTATGAACACTTCCACAGCCGCGCGCGGCTTCTGATCCATCCATGAACTCATGTTATGAAGATTTGTTTCCGACTGATCGTTGACCGCGGCGAGGGGATCGGGCGTTCCCCAGCCGAAGTACCACTGCCCCCAGCTGGCCTCCTCGCCCGCGAAATATACGCATGCCAGGGTCCATGCCAGCAGCCAGAGACGCAACCCGCGCGAGGGGAGCCGGCTGCGGCGCCGGAGCAGCACGTACCCGGCCGTCAGGATGCCGGGGACGAGCACCAGCACCGTAAGATTTTCCGCCAGCCCTGTCATGCCGGGGTTGTCTTTCTGGAGGATCTGCCGGCAGAGCGCAGGATTCACGAGCGCCATCGCCGCGAAGAGGACCGCCCACGCGATCGTAATGAGGCTCGCCGACGACGTGGCCCATCGCGGAACCGTCCGCGGAGCGGTGACCGGGTGAGTGCTGGATGACGATGCGGTTCTTTCGGTCAAAGACATATTTTCAATGGGCCTGAATCCGAAGTCTTTAAGAAACTGTTTCGCGCAGTCGTACTGTTCCCTGTCCCCGACATCCTGCAGGGAATGGAGCCAGCGGAGGGAGTCGAACCCCCGACCAACTGATGACAAAAGGACGCTTTTAAAACTATAACTTCTTTATTCTGTTGCGTTTAGGCTATTTGCAAAAACCCCTGAAACAACCGGACACGCGCAGACGACCCCTGAACCGTAACAAAAACCGTAACAAAGGTCAGCACCTACTGCGAATTCCGTTCCGCACACCCGATCCCGCCCTCAAACCCATCCAGCCCGATCTGCCGCAAACGCATTCAGAATCAGGATGCGCAGGTTCCACCTTATTTTCAGCGATCCGTGGTCCAAAGATGGGGGTAACCCGTCTTTCGCTGTTCGCGGGCAAAACCGCCATTTTTATTCGAGTTCGACTCAAAGGTCTTCACTACATTTTTTGAATCGGCTGAATCGGGGTCTGAACCCCGTAAGCGGTTCAAAGAGAATGAGTAAGCGTGCGTTGGAATCGCTTGTTTTGTCTTAGGGGGTCAGTTAGGGCCCCAAAAACGGAGTTTTAAGCGCGAATTTCTGTTTCGTTTCGCGAGAGTCCGAAGGAGGTATGGTCGGGGAATGTGCGACGCTTCGTGAGGCGCGAGGAGCTTACAACATCTTTTCCGGCGATGGAATCGAGGCCCTAAGCGGCAGGAAACCGATTGCTGTGGGATGTAAGTCCTTCATAATGAAGAGTTAGAAAGGGTCAGACCCGCCACCCCAATGTGCGACGCTTCGTGAGGCGCGAGGAGCTTACAACATCTTTTCCGGCGATGGAATCGAGGCCCTAAGCGGCAGGAAACCGATTGCTGTGGGATGTAAGTCCTTCATAATGAAGAGTTAGAAAGGGTCAGACCCGCCACCCCAATCATATTTCTCCAGGACCCCCCTGAGCGCAGCACGCACAGTACCGGGGAGAACCCATTGAACCCCGGGTTCCTTCCGGTCCGGATGCTTTTCACGTGGTTGAAGGTCGACCGCATATACTTCGCTCATGTGCTTCGCATTATAACGATGCCGAGCAGATTGGCCAGCGCATAGTCTCGGCCGGGCCCTGCATCTGAAGAGCGCAAAGCCCCAAAACTGAATGGAGCCAGCGGAGGGAGTCGAACCCCCGACCAACTGATTACAAATCAGTCGCTCTGGCCACTGAGCTACGCTGGCCTGAAACCTGGAAGACCGCAGGCTATATAGAATCAAGGCGCTTGTCCAGACCGTGACCGCCGAGGCAGCAGTTCTCATTATGGCTGCATTCCGACCGCGGACGGCGTGGCAGCCGTCCCTCCCGAGTCGATTTCGAACGCATTTTCGGGCATTGGGAGGGTCGGGTGCCACCCCGACCGAAAAGGGTGAAGCCATAATGAGAATCGCTGACGCCGAGGGGAGTCGGATCCCTTTGTCTCTATATGCCGCATACGTTAAGTTAAATTAACGTCAAGTATTTTGTTTTTTTGTTGCATGCTGCGTTTTATTGTCTCTAACATGGCCTTGAGAATCGATGTGGCTATGGCGGTGAAGGGTCATTGCCACCGGACGGGTTGAGAGCAGGAAAGGGAGGAGATAGCGATGAAAAAAATGATGGGATGGGTTGTCGTATTATTCGCCCTCGTGGCCGTAACGGCTATGGGCGCGGATAAATATAACAACGTATGGACCGGCGATGCCGGCGACAACGACTGGAATAACGACGGGAACTGGTGGAATTCGGTGAGCAATAACGCTCTTGCCTTTTTGCGCGGCGATAATGTGGATGCGACGCCCTCGGTGACCAACGTGAATCTGTCTACGGCGGACACGGTGCTCGGAATGAGATTTCAGGAAACCACTTCTACCTCATCCTCGAATGTGTCGTATCGATTCGGCGGAGCTGAACTGACCCTCGACGGCAGCGGCACCGATGCTGGGCTCACCGAATTGATCAGCTGGACCGGAGGAGGAGCGGGGACCCAGACGTTTGAAAACTCGGTCGTGCTCAATACGATCAACAACGCCAACCATCAACACATCGCGAGTTCAGACGGCGGTGGGAATCTGGTTTTTGCGGGCGGTCTCGCGCAGGCAGGTTCCTCATCGAGCTTGGGGATTTACCTCTATGCCGGCGATGTCGAAATCAGCGGTGGCTATGACGGATCCTCGAAGTTGACCAAAATTCATGACAGAGCTGGTGCCGGCATATTGAAGTTCACGGGAACCGGTGCATGGAGTGGCGGCGGCACGGTGCAGGTTGGGACGGATGCCACGGTGTTGCTAGCCGGCGACAACACCGACAGCACCCGTTTCGCTCCGGGCATTCTTCATCTCTTAGGCGGGACACTCCGGCTTGGCAACGATGAACAGGTGGCGAACGGGATCAATGTAGCGTTTCGCGACGGCGACAGCGTGTTCGATCTCGACGGAAACACCGAGACGGTCGCCTCGATCGCCCCCTTTCAGATTGCAAATTTCGACTCCGCGACGATCATGATGGGCGACGGCGGCGTGTTGAATCTCGGCAATCAGACGTCGGGATCCATTCAGACCAACCTGACGATCATGGAGTGGAACAACGGGTCGGATCACATCTACGTGACCGGATCGATGAGTTCGAACGACCTGGCGTTGATCACGTTCGACGGATACGACTCGGGCGCGTTCATTAACGACAGCGACGAACTGCTGCCGACCGCCATTCCCGAGCCGGCCACGCTCGGTCTCTTCGGCGCGACGCTCGGCCTGTTCTACCTGCGTCGCCGGATGAGAGGATGACGCCGGTGACGGGTCAGCACGATTCGACCCGTTCGAAAAACCCGACCGGCTTTGCCGGCCGGGTTTTTCTTTTATGGCTCCTTCTCGCCGTCTCTCCGGCGGGGGCGGAGGTCACCCCCTACGTCACGGATGCGGACACGTTCGCGCTCTACCATCTCGACGAGCCGCCCGGAACGGCGAGCACGACGTCGGGCGTGGTGGCGGATTCCTCCGGAAACGGAAACGATCTGTTCACGACGCCCGCCTCGCCGTTCCTCGACTTCTTCGGTCCGGCGGGACTCGATGGCGCGGCGTCGCTCCAGACCGACCGGCAGTTCTACCGGACGAGCGGCGTGGACTTCAGTGCGTTCAACGAACAGTCGTTCACGCTCGAGTGCTGGATTCACGGGCACGACGAGAGCGACGGGTATCAGCGCGGATTGATGCGGCTTCAAGCCGACGGAGAGGCGATCCTCTTCGGCCTCCAGGGGGGCTCCCTGCGTTTCGGCGCCGTGGTCGGAGGAAACTATCGCGCGATCACCTCTGATACGTACGATTTCGACGAGGATCAGTGGTACCATCTCGCCGTGACCTATGAGGGAGACGGGGGCGGCGACGACAGCGTGGTGCGCTTCTATGTCGATCCCGCGTCCGAGTACGGCGAGCCGGGCCTGCGTGCGGGAACCCGCCTCGGCGGTGACCACTCGTATCGCGACCTCAACAGCTTCACCGGCGCGACCACGAACGAGATCCATGTCGGTTCATGGGACGGCTCGCAGTACTACCTCCGCGAACTCGACGAGGTGCGCATCTCCTCCGCCGCGCGCGACCGCTTTGCGCTAGCGACCGAGCCGCCCGGTGAACCCGGGATCTATGACGTGACCGATTACGGCGCGGCGCCCAATGATGACACCGACGACAGTGCGGCCTTCCAGGCGGCGCTCGACGGCGCGCTGGCGTACGGCGGCGGGATCGTGCACATCCCGGCGGGCGATTATCACGTCGGCACCTGCGCCTCCCGCCGGATGGATAGCTGCCGGCTCACATTGCGCGGTCAGGGAATCGGCGTGACCACGATTTATGCCACGGGCACGGGCGGCGTGTTCCGGGTCGTTTCCGACCGGCGCGGATCACAGATCACGGTGCGCGATATGACCGTACTCGCCGACCGCCCCGGCGCGGGGACGGCGTTCGACTTCTGGTCCGCACCCGGCGGCAATGTTCATGCCCGTGCCCTGATCATGGAGGCCGTCGATATTCGCAGTGCGGATCCGTCCGAGGATTATTTCGACATCGGGATCAATGCCTTCGGGGTCTGGCGCCCGCTGCTTCAGGGAGTGAATGTCGCCGGCCCCTACGGCCCCGGGGTCAGTACCAACCTCACCGACAGCTCGCCGTTGTTCGCGATGCAGAAGGGGATCGTCTACGACAACTGTTACGGTCCCGCAATGCAGGACTGTGAGGTCTACTCCGCGCACACCGGGATCTCCTGCGACAATTCCGATCCCGCCGGCGCGCCGGAAGGCGGGACGTATATCGGCTGTTCGGTAGAGAGCTGTCGCATCGGACTGCATATCTACGACAAAGGCCATGAACCGGGGCTGATGATCGATGGTTGCCGGTTCCGGTGCCGGGATACCGGGATTCTCATGGAGCACCGCAAGCTCTATCAGATTACGAGCTGCCAGTTTGTCGGAATGACCGGGAACAGCGCGTATCCGTACGTCGACCTCGACATGGATGAAACCTACTGGGGCATCATCTCCGACTGTGTGTTCGGTACCCCGACCCACGGGAACCGCACGATGATCCGTATGCGTAACGGGTGTTACGACACCCTGATCGTGGACAACCGGTTTGTGGAGCCCGAGGGCCAGGCGCTCGACATCGACGGTTCCTGCTTCCGGATCACCACTGCGGACAACGCGTTCGAGTAGGCGCGTCTCCCGTTCCTCTCACCGAGGTCTTCCTGAGTTCAACATCGGGACCCCCGGCTAAATATCATAATCGTACTCGTACTCAGCGAAGCGGTGCTCGTAGTCGATTTCCTGGACTGGAAAAAGGATCGCGCCTGCGGCGTTCCGAGTGCGCGTACGAGCGCGAATCATGTGTTCTGTGACCTGTGGTGAAGCCCGAGTCCGATCCCGATCGTGATTTTAAACATATCCGTGCTATCGGTGCCATCCGGTGCGCCAAGCAAAGCTTGGCTGTTTCTAACTGAATGAAAGGAGTCAGTCGTGTGAATTGATCGTTGCATATGTAGCCGACCCAGCGGTGATCGGGGGTAACCCCGGCGTCGAAGCCTGGGAAGGCGAACGCGCGAGCCGTAGCGAAAGCGAACTTGATTCAGCCTCGTTACACAAGCCGAGGGCGGCCAGCCTATCGGATATGATGAAGCCAGCACTTGTCGGGAAGGAACGGTCATATGCACCGGCAAGGCCCTCCGGGGTAACAAGAGACGGCGCGCGCAGAAAGAACAGCCAGGAACTTGGGAGGCCCGCCGTGATGTCGGGTAAGCCGACAAGCCCGTGGGGGAATCAATAACCTCGGGGGTGATCGCGTGCGGGAGTCGGAGAGGCTCGTAGTAGTGATGAAGCGGGGTAATGCCCGTGGAGCGAAGGGGTCTCGGCGGAAGACGAGCTGAGTAAGAAGCGCGGGGGACTGATTGGTGAAACCTATGACAGAAGAAGCGACGGAGTACTATCGCATTGACGACAGACTCTTGCCGCCGAAACTCGCCGCGCTGAGACAGAAGCTGAGTCAGAAGGCCAAACAGGAGAAGCGGTTTCGCTTCTACAGTCTCTATGGCCACATTGGCCGGGCCGACACTCTGCTGGCGGCATGGAAACATGTACGCGCTAACGGCGGAAAAGAAGGCCCCGATGGTGTGACCATCGAGGACATCGAACAGAGTCAAGGAGGAGTCGAAGCCTTCTTGGCGGATATTGAACGCAGCCTGAAGGATCGAACCTACCGTGCTGGAAAAGTGCGGCGGGTCTACATCCAGAAGGTGAACGGGAAACTCCGTCCCTTGGGAATACCCTCGGTGCGGGATCGGGTCGTGCAGACCGCTACGGTTCTGATATTGGAACCGATCTTTGAAGCTGACTTCAAGGACTGCTCCCATGGGTTCCGGCCTGAGCGCTCGGCGCATGATGCGTTGAAGGCGATTGGACAGGAGCTCCGGCAAGGGCGGTGTGCGGTGTATGATGCGGATCTGGCCGGCTATTTCGACAGTATTCCACACGACAAGCTCATCGCTTGTGTGCAGATGCGTGTCACCGACCGGTCCGTGCTGAAGCTGATCCGAATGTGGCTGAAAGCGCCGGTAGAGGAAACGGAGAAAGGCAAACCGCCGACCGTGAAGCGCAACGACAAGGGCACGCCGCAAGGCGGGGTCATTTCGCCGCTTCTGGCCAACATCTATCTGCACTGGTTCGATGCGGTGTTTTACCGCAAAGACGGACCGGCACGGTGGGCGAAGGCCAAACTGGTGAGGTACGCCGATGACTTCGTGGTCCTCGCCCGGTATATCGGTCCGCAACTCGAAGCGTTCATCGAAGCCAAGATAGAAGGGTGGCTCGGGCTGAAGATTAACCGGGAGAAAACCCGGATACTCGATGCTCGGGAACCGGGGCAGACGCTGGACTTTCTCGGATATAGCTTCCGCTATGACCGGGACCTCGGCGGACGCCCGTGCCGGTACTGGAACCTGACACCGTCGCGGAAAGCGCTCCAACGGGAACGTGATCGGCTTCGGGAGATGACCGGACCGGAACAATGCTTCAAACCTCTGCCGACGGTGATCGACGAACTCAACATGCAAATGCGAGGATGGGCAAACTACTTTTCGCTGGGTTATCCGCGTGTGGCATTCCGCCACGTCAATGGATACGTGCGACAGCGTCTCACGCGACATGCGAAACGACGCAGTCAGCGCGGCTACTGGCCCCCTGAAGGTATGAGCTACTACGCGCATTTCAAGAACATGGGACTGATCTACCTGTGAAACCATCCAACAAATGCCTTCCGCGAGAGCCGGATGCGGGAAATCCGCATGTCCGGTTCGACGAGGGGGAGGGCAGTCCGCGGTCATTGGCTCTAAGCCTCTCATCCCGTGGCTCCCTCTCTACTCTACTGGTCGAAAAATAGATTTCGAATTTGCGGCGCGCTCGGAGAGCACGCATCCCTCCGTTCTTCTCACCGATGTCTTTCCCTCCACCGGGCCGGGGTCGTGCCCACGCGACGGCGGAAAGCGGTGATGAAATACTTTTCGCTTCGGTAGCCGCAGGCGGAGGCGATGAAGGCGATCTTATACGAGGTCTTGCGCAGCAGCTTACAGGCGCGTTCGAGCCGGAGGCGGGTGAGGTATTCGATCGCCGACACGCCCATCTCGCGTCGACAGGCCCTGCGCAGCGTGTCGGGGCTGACCGCGAGATGCGCGGCGGCCTCCGTCACCCCTTCGCAGCGGTACTCGGTCTCTTCCATGACGCGCCGCACCTGTTCGGCGTAGGGGGGAGTGGATCGCCGTTCATCCGCAGGCATCATCCGGTCACGCAGGATCTCCCCGATCCGCATCAGGCGTGCGGCGAAGAAGAAGGGGTGATCGCGCCGACCCCCGTGCATACCGGAGAGCAGCTCATGCATCGGGTAGTAGATCTCCTCCGGCGCCCCCGGGCAGAAGGGTGCTTCCGGCGTGAACCCGCAGGCGCGCAGGAAGGGAACACATCCGTCGCCGCGAATCGAGAGAAAGAGATAGCGGAAGCGACCCTCGAGCATGAACAGACGATCCGCGAACACCGCCAGCAGATCACCGCGCTTCAGCGTGCGTGCGCCGAAACACTCCGCGCGCACGGCGTACGATCCCTCCAGAATGTAATGGAATCCGCTGTGCAGCGGGATTTTGACCCCCGGGGTCCACTCGCGGTCTGTGGATATCCCGACGTTGATGTATTCCAGATCGCGGAGTGGATCGGGCATGGCCATCCTCAACCCGGAGAGGGAGCCTCTGTCCTCGCGTTCAGCGCTCGCTCAACCGCCGCCGCCTGTTCGACCACCGCCGGGCCGTAGGTCAGGACTTCGTCCTGCGTATGTCGGATGGTCGGATACTGAACCGTCAGTGAAGCGATCGCGCGTCCGGCGACGCGGATCGGGGCCGCGAGCGCCATCACGTCCTCCTCGAACTCGCCCGGATTAAAGGCGAATCCCCGCTCGCGCACCTCTTCAAAGATCGCCTGCAGCGTCTTTTTCGAGGTCACGGTTCTGGACGTGATCTTGCGGAAGGAAGCCTGGTCTAAATAGCGATCCAGTTCGCGTTGCGGCAGATAGGCCAGGATGGCGCGTCCGGCGGCGGTCACGTGCATCGGGAATTCCGGGACAGGTTCGATCCCGATCCGCATCACGTGACGCGAGGTCAGGTGTTTGATGAAGATGACCGAGTGCGCCTTCGGATAGCCGAGCAACACGTTCTCGTTGAACCGGGCGTGCAGCTTTTTCATCGGCTCCTCCGCGCACGGGACGAGCCGGTGCACGAGGCCTTCGCCCGCGGTTCTAAACTGTTCGATCGCCTCGGGCGCGATGCAGTAGCGTTTGTTGACCGGATCGCGCAAGGCGACCCCGGATGCCACCAGCGTGTTGAGATAGAGCGTCACGTTCGAGGCCGGAAGCTCAAGCCGGTCCGCGATATCCTTCAGCCTCACGCCGCGCGGTTCCGCAGCGATGCACTCCAGAATACGTATTCCCTTCAGAAACGAGGGCAGTATTCTCATGTCACTCCCTTACCATCCGATGTTTTCAGGCACCTTTCAGGACGAATGCCCGCAACCTAATCCGTTTTGCCTTGTGATCCCACCTGAACCAATCTATAAAGGTTTCACTATATAGTTCAGCATTTGCATAAAATGCAAATATAAAACCCGCACTTCCTCTCAGGAAAGCGCGGATTGTGAGCATCCATATACTATGCGCGCAGAGCGCACTGCAAAAAAGGATTTCCGGTATGAAGCGCAGTATTTCAGCGGGCGGGCTCGGACTCCTGCTCCTGGCGACCGCCGTTGAAAGTGTAAGGGCGGACGCCGTGTTCGCGGGTTTCTACCGCGGCGGCGAGGCCCCGGAGGGGATCTACACCTTTACCGATCCGGAGCACCCGTTCGAGACCTCGAAGCGGGTGGGTGAATGGCCGTTCCCCGGGGTGAGCTGGCAGGGCCTCGGATTCGATGGCGATCACTACTTCGTGATCAATCGCGGCACGAGCTTCGGCGGGACGGGGCTGCACGAGTACGACGGGGCGACGTCACTCCCGCTGATCAGCGGGACGGACACCTACAGTGACTGGCACGGGATCGGGTATGCCCACGGGGTGTACTACGGCCTCTATCACGGCTCGAGTCTCGAAGGGCCCGGGCTCTATATCTTCTGCGATCCCGCCGACGCGGGCCGGACCTGCGTGCGTATCTGTACGAAGCAGACTTTTCCCGAATCGGTCTGGAGCGATGTGGGAACCGACGGCGAGACGCTTGTCTTCCAGCGTACGGATGCCGGGGGAGGGATGCCGGGGCTCTACACCTATGATCCGGAGGGGGACCGGTTCACAAGGATCAGCGGTGACGAGACCTATGAGGACTGGGAGGATATCGGACTCTACGATGCGGACGTCGCCCCGCTGCGCAACCGGACGGTCTATCTCGTGCTCTTCGGCGGACAGTCGAATGCCCTCGGATGGGGTTATCACCAGTACCTGCTCGATCGCGGCGATCCGCTCGCGGAGGTCCAGAACGATGTCTATCTGCTCTACGATATTGCCGGGACCGGATACCTGCCCGAAAACCACCTCATCAAACTCCAGTCGGGCACGGCGAACACCGTCGTCAAACCCCACGGCCACTATCCCGAATTGACCAACACCCCCATCTGCCGGTTCGGACCCGAGTTGAGCCTCGGCCGCGAGGTGCGCGACCGGATTTCGATTCCCGGTGTCGAGGTGGCGGTGACCAAGTTCGCGCACGGTGGAACCAGCCTCTACGATCCGGACGACTGGAAGGCGGACGGGACGGCCGATCGTTCCGCCGACGGCAACATCTACCGCATCTTTCAGGAGACCGCCTGGCGGGCGATTGCCGCGCTGCGTCACACCTATCCGCGGCACGACGTCGAGGTCCTCGGCATGGGCTGGGTCCAGGGGGAATCCGACGCGCTGGAGAACCGGGGCCAGGAGTATGCGCAGCACCTGACCGACTTCATTGCCGATGTGCGCGCCACCTTTGGATCCGACGTGACCTTCGCGCTCTCCAAACTCTCGCCCAACCAGGTCGCGGGCAGTACGGATACCAACCGCCTGGCGCAGTGGGACCTTGTCCTCGCCGCGCAGGAGTCCGTCACCGCCGCCGACCCCAACGCTGCAGCGACGTCGACGACGGGGGCGGTCTACTCCGTCTCCGCCGGATACGATGAGGGGAAACTGCATTTTACGAGCGGAGCCCTGCTGCAGATCGGTCGCGACCTGGGCGCGGCGATCGTCGCCACGAGCGGGATCGACACGGACGGCGACGGACTGCCCGACGCCTGGGAACACGGCTTTGCGCCCGGGACGGCCGGGCTGAGCCCCGAGGCCGATTTCGATGGCGACGGCGTGACGGACGGCGAAGAATACCGCACGGGCACGGATCCCGCCGATCCGGATGATCGGCTGCGGATCCGGCGCGACTCCGCCTCGACTGGATCATGGTAAGCCCTCGACGGGATCGAATACCGCGTGGCGGTCTCGACCGATCTCGTGAACTGGGCGGATACCGGTTGGTCCGTGCTCAGGCGCAGCGGGACGGGGCGGGAGACGATGGACTGGTCCCCGTATATGGAGAACCATCGGCGGGCTTTTTTTCGGGTGACGGTTGAGTGAGATTCGCTAAAGGCAGGGAGTGTGATGTTATGCTGATGAGGATATCGTTGCTTATAACAGGAGTCCTGCTCGCGGCCGTGCCGGGGGCGGCGGCCTTCGGGGCGGCGCTGACCGGGGCGCCGGGTGCGGTCATCGAGGTGCGGGGGGATTTCGATCCGGCGACCGGCGTCGCGGTCTTTGAGCCCGGGGCCGTGATTTTCACCGACCGCAACTACACGGTCGCCGAGTGTCCGGACAGGCTGCGGGGACTGAAATTTCTGCGCAATCCGATCAGCAGCGATTCGATCGTGGTGGCGGAAGACGGTCTCCTCTTTGCCCTGACCCCCGAGTCCGATGCGTACAACAGCGCGCGATACGAAGAACTGGAGGCGCGGGGATTTGCCCGAGTGGAGAATCCCGGACTCTTCCAGCTGTTCGGCGACATGAGCGCCAATCGGGTGCGCATTTACCGGAAGGCGGTGAAGGTCGGCGAACGCTATGATTTCTCCAAATGGACGGTGCTGCTCGGATTCCGGAGCGCCGTAGCCTGGCAGCGGCCCTCGTGGGAGGACAACCGCGGCGAAATGCTCTACAACGGCATCCGCCTTCCGGAGGAGTGGCCGCCTTCGTATGTCGATCCGAGATCGACCGATCCCATGCCGGTGCCGTACCTGGATCATCCGCCCGCGGTCGTAGCCATCGATCTCGGCCGCCAGTTGTTCGTCGACGATTTCCTGATCGAGGATACCGATCTCGAACGCACCTTCCACTATCCGGAAAAGTATGCCGGTAATCCCGTGCTCGAGCCGCAGAACGACCTCGAGGCCGGGCCGGGGAACGGTCTCGCCGTGGCCTCTCCGAAGAGCGGCGGGCTGTGGTGGAACCCGGAACGGGAGATCTTTGAACTGTGGTACGAGGCGGGCTGGCTGGGCACGGTCTGTTACGCGACCAGTACGAACGGGATCGACTGGCACCGGCCGGAGCTGGACATCCTGCCCGGCTATAATCAGGTGATTCCGATGGGACTCAGGCCGGATTCATGGACGGTGGTGCGCGACTGGTGGACGGACGACCCGGACGCGCGCTACAAGATCTTTGTCCGTGAACCCGGCGGCGGGATGGAGCTGGGTGCGATGTGTTTTACCTCGCCCGACGGGATTCATTGGGGCGAGTTCGATCGCAGCGGTCCGACCGGGGATCGCAGCACGATGTTCTACAATCCCTTCCGTAAAAAATGGGTCTTCAGTATACGTTCCGCCTTCCGCGGTCGGTCGCGGCACTACTGGGAGGCGGACCGGTTCATCGAGGGGAACGACTGGGATCAGGCGGAGTACCGCACCGGACTCAACTGGCAGCCGGGACAGCCGGTGGTGTGGGCCGGCGCGGACCGGCTCGATCCACCCGACCCGGAGGTCGGCATGACCCCCCAGCTCTATAATCTGGATGCCGTGGCTTACGAGAGCCTCATGCTCGGGTTCTTCCAGATCTGGCGCGGCCCGCATAATCATCAGTGTGAAGGCGCTCCGAAGATCACCGAGTTGAACTTCGCCTACAGCCGCGATGGATTTCATTGGCACCGGCCCGACCGTACGACCGCCATCAGGGCCGAACGCGAGGCGGGAAACTGGGATCGAGGGTATGTCCAGTCGCTCGGGAATATCTGCGTGGTGCGCGGCGATGAACTCTGGTTCTACTACACCGGGTTCGCGGGCAACGAGGATCGCGCCGGGGAGGGCGGCATGTACGATAACGGGGCGATGGGGATCGCGAAGCTGCGCCGCGACGGGTTTGTCTCGATGGACGCCGGGGAGGTCCCGGCCACCCTGACCACGCGACCGGTGCGGTTCGATGAGGGATGCCGTCTGTTCGTGAACGCCGACGTGCCGGAGGGTGATGTGCGCGCCGAAATCCTGGACGCCGGCGGAGAGCCCATCCCGCCGTTTACGCTTGCAAATAGTGAGGCGTTCCGGGGAGATGAGACCCTGCGCGAAATGACGTGGGCCGGAGCGGAAGATTTTCGCGCCCTGCGGGGCCAGGCCGTGCGCTTCCGGTTCACCGTGACGGACGGCGCGCTCTACGCCTTCTGGGTCAGTCCGGATGACGGCGGACGCAGCGACGGATTTCTCGCCGGGAGCGGCCCGGGCTATACCGGCCCGACCGATACGGTTGGCGCCGCCGGCCGGCCCTCCGATTGAGTCAGGCGGGACAGAGGGAGAGCGGCGCGCTCGGAGATCGCGCCCTACCCGGGAACGCAGGACAGGCTCACACGTGAAGGAAGGTAGGGACGGCTCTCCGAGCCGTCCGCCCAGCCGTCCGAAAAGCGACGCCCCGCCCCTTCATGATTCCGGATATGTGAACCTCGCGGGGAAATTGGGGCGGGATTCCGTTGAGTCCGGGGCGCGACTGATTCAGTCTCCCTGCATGTCGTTGAGTTGACGCAGCCATTGACCAGGGAGAGATCATGCGCATTTCAGGCCTTCTGTCCTTCGCTTTCATCCTCGCCGTCCTTGCGCCCGGAACACCGGCTCGCGCGCAGGAGGCCGCCTTTGAACGCCTTCCGGCGGGGTCGGTGAGGCCCTCCGGCTGGTTAAAAGCCCAGATCGTGCGCGATGTGGAATCCGGGTTCGCCGGACATATGGATGCCCTGACCGATCGCTTCGAGCTGGAGACCTTCGACAGCGATGCACGCGATTCACTGGATAAGCCGAAAATCGGTGCCCCGTGGTGGAATGCGGAGACGACGGGCAACTGGCTGGAGGGCTTCATCCGCATGGCGTGGCTCTCGGAGAATCCGGAGGCCATGGCCCGCGCGGAGCGCTATGTCGAATCGATCCTCGCCATGCAGGAGGAGGACGGGTATCTCTGCTGTTATCCGCCACATCAGCGGTATCCTTCGCCGATCCGCGGGCACTACGGCGAGCTCTGGGCGCAGACCTGTCTGCTCCGCGGTCTGCTGGCCTATCATGAGCTGACGGGACGCGAGGACGTCTTCCGGGCGGTCGAGAGGGCGGTGCGCCTTTCGATGGTGCAGTACGGTCCCGACCGCCCGTTGTGGAACAAAGCGATCGGGCGCGGGGGCCACGCCCACAGCCTGATGTTCGTGGATCTCTGCGAGGAACTCTATCGCCATACCGGCGATCGCGCGTACGTCAAGTTCGCTCAGTTCCTCTACGATAGCTACAACGAACGCGAGGATGTGTTTGAATACGACGTTCTGCTCCGCAACCTCGCCGACATGGATCAGCTCTTTAACGGGCACGGTGCCCATGTGATGGAGCACATCCGCGTGCCGTTCTTTCTTTATTACGCGACCGGCGATGAGCGGTACCGTGTCGCCGTCGAGAACTATATGCCCAAAACAGACCGCCACATCACCGCCGCCGGCGCGTGCATCGGCGACGAAGACATCCTGCAGCGCATGGCCAGCCCCTACATCGGCTGCGAGTACTGCACGATGCAGGAACTGCTCGGCAGTTTGCAGTCGATGATCCAGAAAACGGGCATCGCGGAATACGGCGACCGCATCGAGACCCTCGCGTTCAACGCCGCCGAGGGTGCGCGGCTCCCGGACGGAAGCGCCATTCAGTACCTGTCTACGGACAACCAGCACGAGGCTACGGCCGGGCGCGGTCACGGCGGACGTTTCAAATTCTCACCGACGCACGAGGACGTGGCGGTCTGCTGCGTGCCGAACGCGACCAAATTCTTTGCGTACTATGTCGACCGGCTCTGGATGAAGGACGCAAACGACGGCGGGCCCGTCGCGATTGCCTATGGCCCGTCGATTCTGACTACGGACGTCGACGGAGTGCCGGTGACGATCCGTCAGGAGACGGGTTACCCGTTCGAAGACACCGTGCGCTTCACGATCACGCCCAAACGCGCCGCGGAACTCACACTTCGTTTTCGCGATCCCGGCTGGTCGAAGGACACCGAAGTCGACGCGCCGCAGGGCACGCGCATCGCACGCGAACACGGGTATCTCGCCCTGACGCGGACGTGGAAAGCGGGCGACCGCGTCGCGCTCCGATTCCATCCGGACGTGGAGCGTCACACCATGCCCAACGGCGAGATCTACTGGCGCCGCGGCCCGCTGGTCTACGCGCTCGAGATTCCCGTCGGGGATAGGGTCGTGACCAAACAGTACGACGTCGAAGGATTCGCCGACTACGACGTGCACCCCGCCGAGGGGGGGCACTGGAATTACGCCGTCGATGAGGGATGCGGCGGATTCACGTTTGCACCCCGCGCCGTGACCGGCGAGGCCAATCCCTGGAAGACAGCCTCCGTCGCCCTCCGGGGGAAACTGCTCAACCGCGAGACCGAACGCATCGAAACAGTCGATCTAGTGCCCTTCGGGTGCACGCGGCTGCGCCGCACGGCGTTCACCGATATGGCTCCGATCCGCATGCTGCAGAGCGAGGGTAACCTGGCGCAGCGGGCGCGTGTGAAGGTTTCATCCCTTGCTGCGGGCCATGCCCCTGAAGCGCTGGTTGACGGGGTTGCCGAAGGCTGGCCGCAGAACCGCGAAGCGGAATGGGCGAGCAAGCACGGGACAACGGGCGAAAAGGTGGTGCTGATCTGGGAGGACCCCGTGGTCGTCGAAAACGTCTGGCTCTTCGACCGGCCGAACGTCGCGGACCATGTCAAAAATGCGTGGATCAATTTCAGCGACGGGTCGAGCAAGCTGGTTGAGGAACTGCCCAACGACGCCTCCGCGCCGTACAAGCTCAACTTCCCCGAAAAGACGATCACGTGGATGGAGGTGATCATTACCCGCGTCGGCCCGCGCACGCAGAACAGCGGGTTTTCCGAGATCGCCGTGTTCAGGGAGGAGCCGGAACTCGATCGCTGAGTTCCGGAGGTCGGCGGTTCGTGGAAGGGGCCGCGGTCCCGCTCCGCGGAAACTGCGGAACACCCGGAAAGGCGCGGAAACGGGTGTCCGCGCCATCCGAATGATCCGTGCTTATACCCCGCCGGGTCCCGGTGTCTTCTTTATCCCCTGCCCGCAAGCCGGGCGGTGACTTCGCGCTCGTAGGCGTCCCAGTCGAGCGCGGGGAGGCGTGCGACGCCGCTGCGGACGGCGGCTTCGGCGACGCCGCGTGCGACGGCGGGCACGACGCGCGGATCGAAGGGTTTGGGGATCACGTAGCGGCTGCCGAGCGGCGCGTCGCCGTCGAACATACCGGCGGCCGCGTCTTCCGGGTAGACGGCCGCGAGTTCTTCGCGGACGTCTCCGGGGACTTCCGCGCGGGCCAGATCCGCGAGGGCGCGGGCCGCCGCCCTCTTCATCTCCTCATTGATCGCCGAGGCGCGGACGTCGAGTGCGCCGCGGAAGATGCCCGGGAAGCCCAGTACGTTGTTCACCTGGTTCGGGTAGTCCGAGCGCCCGGTGCCGACCACCGCGGCCCCGGCCTCCCAGGCCGCGTCCGGCGTGATCTCGGGGTCCGGGTTGGCCATCGCGAAGACGATCGGCTCGTCGTTCATCGACCGGATCATGTCCCGGTCGACGCAGTCCGCGACGGAGAGGCCCATGAAAATGTCGGCGTCCTTCAACGCATCCGCCAGCGTGCGCGCGTCCGTTTCCGCCGCCAGCCGTTCCTTCTCCGGCGTCATTCCTTCTTCGCGTCCCCGGTAGATCACACCCTTCGAGTCGCAGAGGACGACGTTTTCGCGGCGCGCGCCCGCGGAAATGCAGAGATCGATGCAGGCCACGCCCGCGGCGCCCGCGCCGTTCACGACGAAGCGAGTCTCCTCGATTCTGCGGCCCGTGAGTTCTAGGCTGTTAAAGATGCCCGCCATGCAGATGATCGCCGTGCCGTGCTGGTCGTCGTGGAAAACGGGGATCGGCATCGTCTTTTTGAGCTGCCGTTCGACCTCGAAGCAGGCCGGCGCGCCGATGTCCTCGAGGTTGATCCCGCCGAAGGTCGGCTCCAGCCGTTCGACCGTCTCAATCAGCCGGTCGGGATCGGTGCGGTCGCCGCGGTGCACGCCCGAGAGACAGATCGGCAGCGCGTCGATATCGGCGAACCGCTTGAAGAGGACGGCCTTGCCCTCCATGACGGGCAGACCCGCATGCGGGCCGATGCGGCCGAGGCCGAGGACGGCCGTGCCGTCGCTGACCACGGCCACCGTATTCGCCTTGCCGGTATAGCGGTAGACGGCTTCGGGGTCGGCCTCGATCTCGCGGCAGGGCCACGCCACATGGGGGCTGTACGCGAGCGAGAGGTCCCGCTGGGTCGCGCACGGTTTGGTCGAACGTACCTCGAGCTTCCCGGGCCGCGGTTCGGAATGGTACTCCAGGCTGTCGCAACGGTTCTGATCCTGCTTCATGATGACTCCAGTCAAATCACAATTAAAACACTCAGCCTATACGGATTGGCTTGTGCTGACAAATGCCTCCTGCGAAATTCGGATCTCAGTGGTACAGAGGCTTCATCAGCTTACATGAAACGGAGGGCATCTATGAACAGACGCATGATCGCTACCCTAGCCGGCGCCTGGCTTGCACTTCAGTGTCATGCCGCGCCCAGGCCGGAGCGGCCGAACATGGTCCTGTTTGTCGTCGACGATCTCGGATGGAGGGATACCGGTGCGTACGGGAGCCGCTATTACGAGACCCCGACCATTGACCGCCTCGCGGAAGAGGGGGTGCGGTTTACCCGCGCCTATGCGGCGGCGGCGATGTGCAGTCCCACCCGTGCAGCGCTGATGACGGGCCGGAACCCTGCGCGCCTCCACCTCACCAACTGGATTCCCGGCTGGAATGCCGGGCGCGCGCTTCCGCTCCGCGAACCCGATTGGACGCCTTTTCTCAAGCTCGACGAAACCACCCTGGCCGAGGTCTTTCATGCGCACGGCTACGCGACCGGCCACATCGGCAAGTGGCACCTCGGCGACGGCGCTGCGCGGACCGCCGATCACCATGGGTTCGAGGTCAACGTCGGCGGGTACTGGGAGCCGGGCGGCGGCGGACGTCCCTACACGTATTTCTCGCCTTACCGGAATCCGATGCTGCCCGACGGGCCGGCGGGTGAATACCTGACCGATCGCCTCACCGACGAGGCCCTGGCGTTCATGGACGCTCACGCGCAGGAGCCGTTCTTCCTCCATCTGTCGCATTTCGCCGTCCATGCTCCCCTGCAGGGTAAACCGGAACTGGAGAGGAAGTACTACGCCAAGCCGCGTCTCGATCAGCGCGCGGGCGACCGGACCGCCCGTTATGCCGCGATGATCGAGAGCGTGGACGAAAGTCTTGCGCGCGTGCTGGCGAAGCTCGGTGAGCTGGGCCTCGCGGAAAAAACCGTGGTCGTCTTCACCTCCGACAACGGCGGTCTGCATCTCGCCACGAGCAACGCCCCGTTGCGCGCCGGCAAGGCGACCGCCTACGAGGGCGGCCTGCGCATCCCGCTCATATTTCGCGCGCCGGGGACGGTTCGTCCCGGGACCGTCTGCGACGAACCCGTCATTACCCACGATCTCTATCCGACCCTGCTCGGCCTGGCGGGTCTGGAGGATGCGAAGGGCCATGAAATCGACGGCTTGGATCTGACCCCCCTCCTGCGCGGGACCGGCGGGCTTGCACGTGAATCCCTGCACTGGCACTTCCCGCACTATCACCCCTACAGCCCCCCCTACAGCGTCATTCTTCGCGGGCGGTGGAAGCTGATTGAGTATCTGGAGGACAACGCGCTCGAGCTCTACGACCTCGAGAACGATCCGGGCGAGGAACACAACCTGGCGCGCTCGCACGCGGAGAAGGCCGAAGCGCTCCATCGCCGCCTCGCGGCGTGGCGTGAAGAGGTCGGCGCACAGATGCCGACGCCCGATCCCGCCTTCGATCCGGAACAGGGCGAGTCGGTGCCGGTCATGGGGTGCACGCCCGTACCGAAGCCGTCGCCCGATGTTTCGGGGTCAGCGCCCCGCCGGGAACGCCTCCTGAATCGCGGATGGACGTTCACCTACGGCGAGGGTCCGGAAACGGATGTGCTCAGCCGTTACGTCAAAGCCCGCCGGTTCAAGGGGACCTCCGCGGATGTCGGCTACGACGATTCGGACTGGCGCGCACTGGACCTCCCGCACGATTTCGTCGTGGAGGGCAGGATCGGAGCCGAACACAATTTCGTCCGCGGCGGGCTCCCTTACGGAGTGGGCTATTACCGCCGGACGTGGGTTCTTCCGGCGGAGGCTGAAGGACGCCGGATCGCACTTCGCTTCGACGGCGTCTACCGCAACGCCCAGATCTTCGTCAACGGCTTTCGCGTGCATGAGGAATTCAGCGGCTACACGCCCTTCGAGGTCGACATCAGCGATTTCGTCTTCTTCGGCGGGACCAATGCCGTGCTCGTGCGCGCTGATGCGTCGGTAAACGAGGGATGGTGGTACGAGGGCGGCGGAATCTACCGCGACGTGCACCTGATCGAAACCGATCCGGTCCACATCCCGATGGGCGGGATTTTCGTCCATGCGACGCCTGAGGAAGACGATACCTGGGCCCTGGACCTCCGCACCGAAGTCGCCAGCCGGCGGCATGAGGACGCGGAGGTCGCCGTGCGCTGGCGCATTCTCGATCCCGCCGGTGCCGAAGCCGGAATCGTGGAGGGCGCCGTTGTGGTGCCGGCGGGGGGAGACGCGGAGAAAGTCGCGAAAACGGAATTACATGCTCCGGTGCTCTGGGATCTGCGCGACCCGCGGCGCTATACGCTGATCACCTCGATCCACGATGCGAAGGGGCGTGTGCTGGATAAGGTGCGTACACGATTCGGGGTGCGCGATATCCGGTTCGACGCCGAGCGCGGGTGTTTTCTCAACGGCCGCCCGGTCAAACTCAAAGGCGCCTGCCTGCACCAGGATCACGCCGGGATCGGAATCGCCGTCGACCGCGCAGTGTGGCGCTATCGGCTCGAACGGCTGCAGTCGATGGGCTGTAACGCCGTGCGAATCCATCACTACCCGCCGCCGGATGTCGCCGAACTGGCCGACGAGATGGGGATGTTCCTGTACGCGGAAAACCGCATTCTCAGCTCGGCTTCGCAGTATCGCCACGATCTGGCCGTGCTGGTCCGCACCCTGCGCAATCACCCGAGCGTCCTGCTCTGGTGCGTCGGCAACGAGGAAAACCGGCCTTTCGGAACGGACCTCTTTCCGCAGCGGATTCTGAAGGAGCTGATGTTCGAGATCGACCGCCACGATCCGTATAGGCCGGTGATCGTAGCGCGCAACAACGGCGGGTTCGACTGGCCGTCGTTCCGGCTCGTGGATATCGCCGGATTCAACTATTTCTTCGATCAGATGGCCGCGTACGAACGTGACGGGCAACCGGTGCTTTCCGCGGAGAGCGGCAGCGCCGTAGCGACGCGCGGCGTCTATGCCGACGACCGCGAGCGCGGGCTTCTGGCCTCGTACGACCGCAAGGGGGTGGCCTGGGGCGACTCCTCGCAGCGCGTGATCGAGTTTGCCATGAGCCATCCGTTTGCCGGCGGTACGTTCATCTGGACCGGACTCGATTACCGGGGCGAACCGACCCCGTTCGGCTGGCCGAATGTCAGCTCTTCGTTCGGCGTGATGGATCTGTGCGGATTCCCCAAGGACGCCTTTTACCTGTATAAAGCCTGGTGGGATGACGAACCCGTGCTGCATCTGCTGCCGCACTGGACGTGGCCGGGCCGCGAAGGGGAGCCGATTCGCGTTTGCGCCTACTCGAATTCCGAAGAGGTCGAACTTTTCGTCAACGGCGAGTCCTGCGGCCGGAGAGCTGTGCCGCGGTACGGTTATCCCGAATGGGAGGTCGCCTACGCCCCCGGCGTGCTGGAGGCGGTCGGGTACCGGGATGGAGAAGAAGTGCGGCGCGAGCGCGTATCGACGGCGGGGGAGGCGACAAAGATCAATGCGCGCGCTTCAAAACTCAATCTTGCGGGCGATGGCCGGGATGCCGTGGTCGTCGAGCTGCGGATTTTCGATGAGGCCGGAACGGTGGTGCCGCGAGCCGATCACGAGTTGTTTTTCGAGACCTCGGGACCGATCGAGCTGATCGGCGTCGGCAACGGCGACCCGACACGCCACGCCTCCGACCAGATTCCGCGTTGCCGCGCCTTTCACGGCTGTGCACAGGTCATCCTCCGCAGCCGGGTCCACGACGGCGGGGAAGATGCCGAAGCCGTGCTGACGGTCGCCGCAGAAGGGCTCGCCACACGCCGCGTGCGGTTTCGCGTCCATCCGGGTGATCTGTCCGCCCGGGTGCCCGCGCACGTGACCGATACGCGCAACCTCTTTTTCCGCGCACGCGAAGCCCCGGGATCCGCTCCCGCGACGGGGCCGCAGACGATCGAGGAAATGATGAAGGAAACCGCCGGAATCGAGCAGATCGAACCGGAGTGACGGGGGGCATGTTGTCCCCGGCAGAGCGGCTGGAACGCCGGCTCCCGCTTTTTGCGTCGGGGTTACCTGCGGGCGAGCCAGACGGTCTGGCGCGGGGCGAGTTCGATTTCTTTGGCACTGCCGCTGAAGCGGGTTCCGCTGAGCAGATCGACGCAGGGCCGGGGGCCGTTGAGTTCCGGGACGGCGGGATCGAGCCGCACGGTAATCGTCCGGGCGGTGAGGTTGGACAGGGCGGCGACGGGCGGGCCCTTCCCGAAGGGACCGCGCACGAGTGCGAAGCATTCGGGGCCCAGATCCACGACGCGCTGCGGCGAGTCGGGGTGGAAGGCGGGCTGGCGGGCGCGCAGCTTGAGGCGACGGCGCAGTTCATCGAGCACGCGCGTGGTGCGTGAACGCGGGTCGGCAAGCCGTTCGGTGAGATCGTCCTCGTCCCAGCGATAGCGGTTGATGGTGCGCGCGCGCCCGGTGGCTTCGACGCCTTCGGTATAGTTGCGGGTGGCGGTGAAGCTGTGGAAATAGAGGGCCGGCACGCCGCGCAGGGCGAGCGGGAGGGTCTGCGCACAGAGAAAGGCCCGGATCTGGGCCTCTTCGTCGGGCCGGTCCGGGTCGCCGAGCGCGTCGTAGAGCGCGATGTTCAGTTCGTAGGGGCTGTCCGTACCGTCCTCCCGTCGGCGGGTGGATACGTGGCCGCCCAGCCGGCGGATGTCGTCGACCAGCAACGCGAGTTCGGCGTCGTCGAGCAGCCCCTGCAGCGGGCGGAGGCCGATTCCGTCGTGCGACGCCGTGAAATTGAAGAACGTCTGTCCCTCCGGCAGCTCGGGCAGACCCGCCGCCCAGGCGGTGAGGTGTTTCCCCGTCTCGCGGCGGAGGGCGTGGAGCAGGAGCGGCGGGAGGCTGAACTGGTAGACCATGTGCGCCTCGTCGCCGTCCCCGAAATACGAGAGGTTCTCCTCGTGCGGGACGTTCGTCTCCGTGAGGATCAGCGCTTCCGGTGCGACCATGTCGAGCAGGTCCCGGATCAGTTTGACGGTCGCGTGCGTCTGCGGGAGATGGATGCAGGGCGTGCCGGGCACTTTCCAGAGGTAGGCGATCGCGTCCAGGCGCAGGATGCGCGCGCCCTGCGAGAGGTAGAAGAGCACGAGGTCGAGGAATTCGAACAGGACGTCGGGGTTGGAGAAGTCGAGGTCGATCTGGTCTTCGCTGAAGGTGGTCCAGACATGCTTTTCTCCGTCCACGGTCTTTACCGGGTGCAGCAGGGGCTTGCTGCGCGGGCGGACCACGGCGCTCAGGTCGGCGTCCGGATCGCTCTCGATGAAGAACTCGCGAAGGGGCGCCACCCCGTTGCGGTAGTCGCGGAACCACTCGCTCTTCCGTGATACGTGGTTGAGCACCAGATCGAACATCAGTCCGTAGTCGCGGCCCAGGGCGCGGAGGTCTCCCCAGTCCCCGTGATCGCGGTGGACCGCGCGGTAATCGGTGATCGAAAAGCCGTCGTCGGAGGAATAGGGAAAGAACGGGAGGACGTGTACGGTGTCGATCGCTTCCCGCAGGTGGCGGTCGAGAAAGTGCTTCAGCGTTTTCAGCGGGGCTTCGTCGGCGCGCCGCACCGTGTCGGCGTACGTGATCAGCACGCTCGTGCGTTCGCTCCAGCGCTCCCGGGAGGCCGGGGGGATGCCGTAGCCCACGCCGTAACGCCCGACCATCGCCGCGATACGCTCCAGACAGTGGTCGGCGCGCGCCGGCCCGTAGAGGCGGTTGAATCGCTGCCGCATGCGCAGCATGGTCGCGGTGCACAGTGACTTGATCATGCGTCGTCCTCCGTGCCGGTGATGTTGGTGATCAGCATCCGCAGACAGCGGCGCAGTTCGGCGTAGCTGAAGAATCGCCGGGCGACGGCGTAGTTGTGTTCGACGACCTGCCGGCGGTAGTCGAGATCCTCGAGAAGCCGCTTAACTTCGCGCAGTACATGCCGCGTCAGGTAGCCCTCCATGGTCGGGACGCGAAACCCCTTGGGCTCGATATCGCGCGCGAAGATCGCGTAGCGGTTGATCAGGATCGGGAGTTTGAAATAGACGGCTTCGAGGAAGGCGTTGCCGAACCCTTCGTAGAGGCTGGGGTAGGTGACGAACTCGACGTGCGGATAGAGGTCCCAGAGCGTGTAGACCTTCTTGCCCTCCTCCGTGACATGACGCATCTCGCTGATGCGGGTCGAGATGAAGTGCAGGTCGACGCCCGCTTCGTGCGCCATCTCGGCAAGAATATGACGGTACTCGAAGCCCTCGTCGCCGGCTTCGTGCGAGATGATCAGTTTGCAGCGCGGATCTCCGAGCTGCTCGACGAGCTGGATGGCGTGTTCGATGCCCTTGCGCGGGACGATGCGCGTCGGCTGCAGGATAAGGATGTCCTCGTCCGAAAACCCGAGGTCCTGCCGGACGTTCTGCGTGAACTCGTCGGGTTCGGGGGGCGGACGCTCGAAGTCGAAGACGTTCGGGATGAGCTGCGAAGAAAGACCGCGCCGCCACGAAAGCTCTTCGCGCGCGGCCTGATTGATCACGACATGCTGGATCTGGGGGTCGCGCGGAGGGAAGACGGAATCGAGGTAGTCGGAGATGCAGTTGACCGAGAAGCGCATCCGTTCCCAGTAGAAGTCGTGGTGGTGGGCGACGGCGGGCATGCGCGTCTCGGCGAGAAATTCCGTGAGTGCGATACCCAGCGGCACGTGCATGGGTATGGTAAGCGCGTTCTCCGCGATCAGGACCTGAAGATCGAATCGTCGCCGGAAGTCGTAGAGCGTGGCTTTGAGATAGGCGGCCGCGTCGCGCAGCCGTTCACTGACCAGCGGATCACGTTCGGTGTGTCCCCAGAGCCTCGGCTCGAACCAGACCGTCTCCGGGTGCTCGAAGTGCGCCTCGGGCACGCAGTGGCTGACCGCCGGCTCGCGGTCGATCCGTCCCGCGTACCAGAAGATCCGGTGGCCGTAGGATTCGAGCACACGCGCCCACTTGGCGCTCTCGAGCGAAACGCCGTCGGTGCCGGCGAAGCGGGTGGACACGAATCCGACGTTGAGGTTCATGGCCGGAAGTATGAAGGATTGCGTAGAGGCGGGGAAGCGTTTTTGGGTCGGGGGGAGAGGGGGAACGTGAAAACGGCGCTGCGCGCCTCGGGGGAGGGGGACGTGGCAACGCTTCGCTCGTGCCAACGGCGCTGCGCGCCTCGGGGGAAACGGCCTTCGGCCTCGGGGGAACGTGAAAACGGCGCTGCGCGCCTCGAGGAAACGCTGCGCTCGAGGAAACGACATTTCCCCCGATTGCCACGAGGCCCGTAAGGGCCGTTGCCACGATCTCCCCCGATTGCCACGATCTTCCACGCTGCGCTCGAGGGAACGTGGAAACGGCGCTGCGCGCCTCGGGGCAACGGCGCTACGCGCCTCGAGGAAACGGCCTTCGGCCTCGAGGAAACGCTACGCTCGAGGGAACGACATTCCCCCCGCCTGCCACGAGGCCCTTGGGCCGTTGCCACGATGAGAAGAACGCTGCGCTCGTGGAAACGGCGCTACGCGCCTCGAGGAAACGGCCTTCGGCCTCGAGGGAACGTGGAAACGGCCTTCGGCCTCGGGACAACGCTGCGCTCGTGGAAACGGCCTTCGGCCTCGAGGAAACGGCCTTCGGCCTCGAGGAAACGCTGCGCTCGAGGAAACGACATTTCCCCCGATTGCCACGACTCTCCTCCCGACTGCCACGAGGCCCTTGGGCCGTTGCCACGATCTCCCCCGATTGCCACGATCTCCCACGCTGCGCTCGAGGGAACGTGGAAACGGCGCTGCGCGCCTCGGGGAAACGCTACGCTCGGGGCAACGACCTTCCCCCCGATTGCCACGAGGCCCGTAAGGGCCGTTGCCACGGTTTCCCCCCGATTGCCACGAATTTCTCCGCTCGTGCCAACGGCGCTGCGCGCCTCGGGGGAACGTGAAAACGGCGCTACGCGCCTCGAGGAAACGGCCTTCGGCCTCGAGGGAACGTGGAAACGGCCTTCGGCCTCGGGACAACGCTGCGCTCGTGGAAACGGCCTTCGGCCTCGAGGAAACGCTGCGCTCGAGGAAACGACATTTCCCCCGATTGCCACGACTCTCCTCCCGACTGCCACGAGGCCCTTGGGCCGTTGCCACGATCTCCCCCGATTGCCACGATCTTCCACGCTACGCTCGAGGGAACGTGGAAACGGCGCTGCGCGCCTCGGGGAAACGCTACGCTCGGGGCAACGACCTTCCCCCCGATTGCCACGAGGCCCGTAAGGGCCGTTGCCACGGTTTCCCCCCGATTGCCACGAATTTCTCCGCTCGTGCCAACGGCGCTGCGCGCCTCGGGGGAACGTGAAAACGGCGCTACGCGCCTCGAGGAAACGGCCTTCGGCCTCGAGGGAACGTGGAAACGGCCTTCGGCCTCGGGACAACGCTGCGCTCGTGGAAACGGCCTTCGGCCTCGAGGAAACGCTGCGCTCGAGGAAACGACATTTCCCCCGATTGCCACGACCTTCCCCCCGACTGCCACGAGGCCCTTGGGCCGTTGCCACGATTTCCCCCCGATTGCCACGGTTTTCCCCGACTGCCACGATCTCCCCCGATTTCCCCGATCACCCGAATTTCGCGCAGGACGGCTGTGGTCTCGATTCCGGCCGTTTCGCAGGGTTCTCTGCATCCCGTTCGAGTAGCAGGCTCAGGGCCTGTTCCCACCGGCTGTCGCGGGCGCGGGCGAGGGCGCCGGAGCGGAGCGTTTCGTAAAGCTCGCGATCGCGGAGCAGGGTGCGCATGGATTGCGCGAGGGCGTCCGGGGTGTGGGTGTCGACAATGATCCCGGAGTGGTGCGAGCCGACGATCTCCTGCGGCCCGCCGCAGTCGGATACGATCGCGGGCAGCCCGGAGGCGTGGGCTTCGAGCACGGCGTTGCCGAAGGTGTCGGTGCGGCTGGGGAACACAAAGGCGTCGGCGCTCGCGTAGGCGGCGGAGAGCCGGTCGCCGGTGAGCGTGCCGGTGAAGACGATGCGGGAGTCATGGTAGCGCCGGCGCAGTTCCCCGGCGAAGGGGCCGTCGCCGACGACGGCCAGGTCGGCGTCCGCGCCCTCGTCGCAGAGCATGCGGAAGGCCTCCAGCATGACATCCAGATTCTTCTCCCTGGAAACGCGTCCCACGTAGAGAAAAGTGAACCGGTCGCCGGTGTCCCATTCCCGCCAGAAATCCGGGTCGCGGCGTTCCGGGTTGAAATCGTGCAGATTGACGCCGCGGGGCAGCACCTTGAGCCGGTCGGCCTCGAAGCCGCCCTCCATCAGGGATCGACGGTACTGGTGCGTGGGCGCGTAGACAGCGGTCATCCCGCCGTAGAACCAGCGCATGTACTTCCAGGTGATCTCGCCCAGCGCGTCGTCCTCGGTCATGTTCCGCACGTACTGGGGGAAGTCCGTGTGGTAGATGCCGCGCACCGGGATGCCGAGCAGGCCCGCGGCCCACAGGGCGCACAGGCCCAGCGTTCCGGGCGTGGAGATGATGACTTCGTCGAAGCGCTGCTCTTCGAACCACGCGAGACATTCGAGGAACGGCGGAAAGCTGACGGACTGCGATTCGTATTCCGGGAGATCGACGGCCCCGACCGGCTTGAAGTTCTTCACCGGGAAGGCCGCATCCGGCGGATCGGCGAGGCAGGTCACCACGGTCAGCGATTCGTCCTGCCGGCAGGCGAGATCGGCGAGGGTGCGGATGGTGTGGCTGACGCCGTTCACGTCGGCGAACGTATCGGTGACCCAAGCCCTGCGTGCTCCCTGTGCGCGGGCCGGGTCGGTGACGGAGAAACGATCGGCGACGGCGCGCAGAAAGCCTTCGTCCTTGTGCTGCGAGGAGAAGGCGGTGAAGTAGGGGGCCAGTCCGAGCAGCACGGGCCCGAGCGAGGAGAGCGACTGCAGGCTGTCGATCAGGTTGCCCTGCCGGATCTTGTCCGCGAACTTGGTCATAAACCGGAAGGCGAGCTGCTGGCTGATCTCGCAGACGGCGTAGAAGTGAACATTGTCCTCGTGGCGCCGCCCCCCGCCCAGCCCGTCCGCCGAGGACCGGTCTTCGAGTACGCGGGTGAACTCGTCCACGATAAGCCGCTCGACCTCCCCGAGCTGCCGGCGACGGCGGCGGGTGAAGAAGCGCGTAACCCGGGCGGCGGCGACCTGCTTCCAGCCCCCGCCCGCGACGGGCGGCGGAGGGGCCTCGCCGGAGAGCCGGCGCAGCACGCTGCCGACCACCGAGTGGTCGTCGCCGCGGTCCGGCATGAAGCGCGAGCGGTAGTACGAGTAGGCGATCTTGTAGAGGCTGTTCGCCAGCCGGATGCTCGATCCGCCGCGCCCTCCGGGTTCGTGCTGCCCTTCACGCAGAAACTGAAGAAAATCGAAGACGTTGGACGCATGCGGCGTGACCGTGTGCGCGCCGGCGATATAGAGCCCGCTGTGGTCGTCGCTGCCGCCGGTGAAGACCTTGTTCCACGGTTCCAGCCCGACGGGCGTGATGCCGTGCCGGTCCGCCATGGCTTCCATGTCGGCGGGGGTCAGAGCGCGCAGGATCGCCGCGGCCAGATCGCAGGCGCGGGGGTCGCGCGAGCCGTTGATCGTCTCGAAACGGTCGAACAGCAGGATCAGCTTCTCGAACAGCTCTACGTCCAGCTTGTCGTTTACCCGGAAGAGCGGGTGGGCGACCGTATGCACTATGTTTTTGTGCCGCAGGAAATCGCGAAGCTCGTAGATGTTGGCGCGCAGTTCCCGGATCTCGCCGAAATCCCGCTCGGTAATGCCCGATACGACCATGTGAATCTTACATTCGTTTTCCGGGAAATAGGTCGTGATCTCGCTCGAAAGAAAGGTGCCCGGGAGGTCGGCGATCTCCAGCGCGCCGCGGATGCAGTTATGGTCGGTGAGGGTGACAAAGTCCATCCCCGCCGCACGGCAGCGGTCGTACACCGTCCGCGGCTCGGAAAAACTCTCCGGAGCCCCGATTCGTCGCAGAAACCACTCGCTCGGACGATCGGAGTAACGGCTGTGCACGTGGAGATCGGCGCGGCTGGCCGGTTGTGTAGCGTTCATGCTCCCTTCCCCCATATATGGCGGCATGGGTATTATCTGGAACATGAACGGTTAGAAGTAAGTCAGCGCCGGGTTAGCATAAGGTGAAAAGATCCCGGATGTGGTAATGATGAGTAAGATGTTGTGAAAGATCGCTGTCGGGTCGCATCCGAGCTCGATGTCGACGGCGAACCCGATAAGAACCCCGCAGGATCCGCCTCTTACGGCAATACGGTTTGTGGTGCCGTTTCGGGCTCGGCGTCGATTTCCGGTTCCGGGTTTGCATCCCCGGGCTGTTCCAGGAATTCCTTGGCGTTCAGTGCGTGGCGGCATTTCTGGAGTTGACTGTAGTAGTACTTGATCTGTTCCTCGTCTTTGGTCTGCATCCGGGCGAGGGTGAAGGCTTGGCGGGCGCTGGCCACGGCCTTTGTGTATTCCCCCTTCATCAGGCGCGCCTCCGCGAGCGTGCTCCAGACGTGGAAGTCGTCGGGCGCCTCCATCAGTGCCTTCAGCCCGTAACGGACGGCGCGATCCCCGTCGCGGACCTCAGGATCTTCGGCCGTGGCGTAGATCCACCCGAGATTGTTCATCAGGCGGTAGTCGTGCGGCCGCTCGGCGAGCAGTTCGCGGAACATGCGCTCCGCTTTCTCGTATTCCCCCGTTTCGGCGTATACGGTGGCAAGTCCGAACCGCGCGCTGAAACTGTCGGGCTGGAGTTCGAGCGCCGCGCGATACGCCTCCACGGCTTTCTCATTTTCCCCGCCCGACCGATACCGATGGCCTACGCGGAGCTTGATCTGGAACGGACTCAGTACGGGCTCGAATTCCTCTTCCCCTTCCGGGGCGGGTGCGGCGTCCGTGTCCGTGTCAGCGTCGGTTTCCTCCTCCCCGGGTTCGATCATCGGGCCGGCGGGCAGGGACTCTTCGGCTGAACTTTCCGGCGTCTCCCGGTCTTCAAGCAGTCCGGCGCGCGGTTCCACTTGCAGATCGGGCTCAGCCGGCTCTTCTTCCGACCCGAGGGGCGCATCCACCTCGTTCAGTACTTCTGTTTCAGCGTCCCGGGCGTACACCGTAAACACGGCGGCGAGCAGCAGCGCGGCAAAAATTCGGCTGTAGAGATTCATGGTTTTGTCTTCCCGGTTTCGCAGATGACCCGGACGGCATCCGGCACGGTTTCGACCTTTTCTATCCCCGCGGGAAGGTCGGTTTCAATGGGTAATTCATAGGTGGCCGCTTCGTCGATGCCGGAACAGTCGACGTAGAGTCGCATGCGTTCGGAGTTGAGGCTCTCGATACGCCCCCCGGACCCGCGCACCGACAGACGTGCCGTGGAGGGGTGTACGCTGAACGTGAAGCGGCCGTCGCCGCCGTGCAGAATATAGATCGGAATCCGTTCGAACGTGCGGGTCATGATCCGGTTGGCAATGGTGATCTGGACGCGCGCCCGGGCGGGTTCCAGTTCGGCATCCCACAGTCGTCCCGGCAGGACGACCGGCACATCGGTCGCGAAGGAGCTGACGTGCCCTCCCAGTTCAATCGGTTCAGTGCGGAGGTATTCGACCTGGTCGAGCCGCGAGCGGGGGCCGCGCACCGTGGCCGAGGCGGGTCGGCAGACGGTCTGTTCGACCGAGAGTCCCTCGGGCAGGTCGCCCTTCAGCCGGGGCTTGATCGGGAGCTGGCGCGTGATCTCGTGATCGAACTCGACGCTGACCCGTCCGGGTCTGACCTGTACGGGGCGGGCGTCGGAGGTGGTGACGATCTGGTCCGGTGTAATTTCGAGTTCGGCGCTCAGGTCTTCGGGGACTTTCTGCAGCCTGAAGCGCACCTCCACGAATCCCCCCGACAGCTCGCGAATGTCGGAACGCGAACCGCGGAACCGGATGTCCGCCGTTTCCGAGGAGCGGCGCAGCACCGACCACCCCGGCGGGACCTCGATCCGGATCGGAACGTCCGACACCCTCGTCTCGTAACTGGTGGCCTCCCGGACGCCCTGCCATGCCAAAAACGCCAGCAGCAGCGAGACCAGCTTCAGTCCGAAGTGGGGGATCCTCAGACGGCGCAATTTTTTAAGGCGTTCTTTCATCGGTGCGCCGGGATTCACTCCGTGCTGAATCCCGTTTCCTCCTCATCCTCATCAAACGCGAGATCCGACGCGGCGCTCGCGCGGAATCCGGCCCTGCGCCGCTGGCGCAGCAGCGAGTTCAGCACCCTGCGAAGCTGCGGTTCCTCCAGTCCCCTGCGCAGCCGGCCGTTGTACGCCACGGAGATCACGCCCGTCTCCTCGGAGACCACGAGCACCACGGTGTCGGTCTCCTCCGTCAGTCCGATCGCCGCCCGATGGCGCGTGCCCAGCTTGCGGCTGATCTCCTCGCGCTGGGAGAGCGGGAACAGGCAGGCCGCGGCCGCCAGCCGCCGTTCGGCGATCACCACTCCGCCGTCGTGCAGCGGGGTCTGCGGGAAAAAGATCGAGGCCAGCAGCTCAGGGGTCAGATGCGCATCCATGCGGATGCCGGTCTCCTGGATCGCCCGCGTCCCGATCTCGCGCTCAATCGCCATCAGGGCGCCGATCTTGCGGTCCGAGAGCATGGCCGCCGCCTGGATCACGGTGTCCACGACCTCGCGGTTCGAGCCCGTGTTCATAAAGGCGGACCGGCGGCCGAGCTGCGCCAGCGCGCGGCGGATCTCGGGCTGAAAGATGACCACCAGGGCCACGGCCAGATAGACCAGCATGCGCTGCACCAGCCAGTTGAGCACGTCGAGATCGAACAGGCGCGTCAGGAAGATCGTGGCGACGAAGAAGATGACGAGACCGGAGAGCACCGCCGCTCCGCGCGTACCCCGGAAAAAAAAGAGTATATAATAAATGGCTGCGGCGAGGATCAGGATTTCCACGATCCCGACCCACTCCGGCCACTGCAGATTCTCCAGCACCTTTCGCCCCGGTTTCCTGTTTCGCCTGTCCCGCCGCGGCGGGACTTACTCCTTGCCCTCGCGGGCCAGTGTAGCCCATATGCGGAGCGCATCGCAAGTTTCCCTGACGTCGTGCGTGCGGATAATGCGGGCGCCGCGGGCCGCGGCATGCAGCGCGACCGCGAGACCGCCCGCCATGCGCTCGCCGGCGGGGCGGTCGAGCAGGCGGCCGATGAAGCTCTTGCGCGACGCGCCGACGAGCACCGGCCGCCCGGACTCGACCAGCCGGGGCAGGGCGCGCAGCAGCGTGACGTTCTGTTCCGCGGTCTTTCCGAATCCGATTCCGGGGTCGACGGCGATTCGCGTCTCGGCAATGCCGGCTTCGCGCGCAGCGTGAACGCGCCGCTCGAGATGCGCACACACCTCCCCCGCCACGTCCGTGTAGCCGGTTTCGCGCTGCATCGTCTCCGGCGTGCCGCGCATGTGCATCAGCACGACCCCGGCCTCGAACTCCGCCGCCGTTGCGGCCATGGCGGGATCGTGCCGCAGCGCGGAGACGTCGTTGACGATGTGCGCGCCCGCGCCGAGTGCCTCTCGGGCGACCACCGCGGACCGCGTGTCGATGGAGATCAGGGCGTCCGTCGCGCGCGCCAGGGAACGGAGTACCGGCAGGGCGCGGCGGATCTGCTCATCGGCCGGGACCTCCCGCGCGCCCGGCCGCGTCGATTCGGCGCCGCAGTCGATGATCTCCGCGCCGTCCGCCGCCATTCGCAGCGCATGCTCCACCGCCGCGTCCGGGTCGAGATAGCGTCCGCCGTCGGAAAAGGAGTCGGGCGTGACATTGAGCACGCCCATCACCAGCGGCGGACCGTCCGTCCGCACCCGGCGACCGCGGCAGATCCATTCAGCGGGGGGGGTCATGGGGCCCTCCTTGAAAAAGGGCGCATTACCCGGGATGCCCGTCCCCGGGCTTGTCCGGGTCCTCGGACGTCGAGGGCTCCCCGGGCTCCTCGACGGGCTGCGTCTCTTCGTCCGAAGGCTCCTCCGCCGGCAGCTCGCCCTTTTCGATCAGCGTCTCGACCGTCTGGCCGTCCAGCGTCTCACGCTCGATCAGCGTCTCCGCGAGCGTGGAGAGTTTCTCGCGCTCCGCGGTGAGGATATCGATCGCGCGCTGCTGTGCCTCGTTCAGGATGCGCGAGATCTCGGCGTCGATCTCCCGGGCGGTCTTTTCGCTGTAGTTCTGGCTGCGGTTGATCTCGCGCCCGAGGAAGAGCACCTCCTCGTTGGCGCCGAAATTGCGGGGGCCGAGCGTCGAACTCATGCCGAATTCACAGACCATCGCCCGGGCGAGCTGCGTCGCGCGCGCGATGTCGTTCTGCCCGCCGGTGGTCACTTCGCCGAACACGATTTCCTCCGCCGCCCGTCCGCCCATCAGGCCGGTGAGCATACCCAGCAGGCGCTTGCGGCTCTCCGTGTAGCGGTCTTTCTCCGGGAGCTGCATCGTCGCGCCCAGCGCGCGCCCGCGCGGCAGGATGGTGACCTTGTGCAGCGGCTCCGTCTGGTCGGTGCGGTAGAGCACGATCGCATGGCCGGCTTCATGGTAGGCGGTCAGCCGCTTCTCCTCTTCGTCGAACACGTGACTGCGCCGCTCGCGCCCCCAGCATACCTTGTCGCGGGCCTCCTCCATGTCCTGCATCTCGACCGCCTCCGCGTCCCGGCGGGCCGCCAGCAGGGCGGCCTCGTTCACCAGGTTGGCGAGGTCTGCGCCGGAGAACCCCGGGGTTCCGCGCGCGACGAGCCGCAGATCGACGTCCGGGGAGAGATTGATTTTCTGCGTATGAATGGCGAGCACCTTGGTGCGCCCCTCGAGCTTGGGCAGATCGACCACCACCTGCCGGTCGAAGCGGCCCGGACGGAGCAGGGCGGGGTCGAGCACGTCCGGCCGGTTGGTGGCGGCGATGATGATCACGCCCTCCTGGGTGTCGAAGCCGTCCATCTCGGCCAGCAGCGCGTTCAGCGTCTGTTCGCGCTCGTCGTGCCCGCCGCCGATCCCGGAGAACCGGCTGCGCCCGACCGCATCGATCTCGTCGATGAAGATGATACACGGGGCGTTGCCCTTGCCCTGCTCGAACATGTCGCGGACCCGCGAGGCCCCCACGCCGACGAACATCTCGACGAAGTCGGAGCCGCTGATCGAGAAGAAAGGCACCTCGGCCTCGCCGGCGACGGCCTTCGCGAGCAGGGTCTTGCCCGTACCGGGCGGTCCGGAGAGCAGCACGCCCTTGGGAATCTTGCCGCCGAGCTTCTGGAATTTCTTCGGCGCACGGAGGAAGTCGATGACCTCCTTGAGTTCCTCCTTGGCCTCGTCCACGCCGGCGACATTATCGAAGGTGATGCTGACCCGCTCGCGCCCCAGCATCTTGGCCTTGCTCTTCCCGAAGCTCATGGCGCCTTTGCCGGCCATCTTGACCTGGCGGGCGAAGAGGAAGTAGAGCAGGCCGAGGACGAGGATAAACGGCAGGACGCCGGTCAGGATCTGGAAGATCAGCGGGTTCTGCTGCTCGTAGCGGAATTCCACCCCGTTCTCGCGCAGCCATGCGGGGTCGGGCACGTTTTCGGCGACGATCACATCGACGCGGAAGCGCTCCGGCTTGCCCGTGTCCGGGTCGGTACGCGTCAGTTCGCCGCGGATGTATTCCTGCCCGGAGACCTCCTGTACGATGACGCAGCGGGCAATCTCCCCGTCTTCCACCATCCTGACGAAGTCCGGGTAATACGAGAGCCGCTCGGCTTCTTCAAACCCCTTCGAAAAGACCTGGAAGAGCATCAGGAACATCGCGAGCAGCAGGAACCAGACCGCAAAACCCTTGAACGGGCTGCGGGGCCCCGCCTTCTTCTTGTTTCCTCCGCCGCCTCCGCCTTCCGGAGCCGGGGTCTTTTTGTCGGGATTATTGTTCATGACACTCCGTTTCCATCGCTGAATAATCGGGCCAGACTAGCAACAGGGCGGGGGTTTGACAAAGCATTCTCTTTCCTCAGCCGTCCTCTTCCGGCCCTTTGCGGTCGATGGAGAGCCACACGGCTTTCTGGCGCGGGTCGTGTAGTTTCCAGTTTTCGGCGATGCGAAAGCCCGGGATCCATACGATTTCGCCGCGGCATTCGACGAGCGGGATCTGCGTCCGCTCCTCGCGCGGGACCCTGGCGTCGGTGAAGATGTCCTGGAGCTTGCGCGTGCCGCCCGAGCCGAGCGGGCGCATGCGGTCGCCTTCACGGAAGGAGCGGACGGTCAGAGGGTGCCCGCCCACCGCCTTGCGGCTGATCGAGGCCCGCGCGGGGAATTCGCCGATGCGTCGGGCGCGGTCGCGCTGAATGCCGCGCCCGAAACGCGCCGCCACATGCAGCCCGGGACCGGGCAGCCAGGTCTCCCCCTCCACCTGGATCTCCGTCCGGAACCCGGCCCTGCGGCGCTCCCCGCGACGCGCGACGCGCAGTTTGCCGTACTGGTTGACGACCCGCAGCGTCCCTCTGAGCGGGACGGAGCGCGTGCCGCGGTCGTGGGCGCAGAGCGCATCGATGCGCTCGAGGGTCTCGAAGGACAGTGCGTCCACTTCGACTTCACATTCGTGCAGCCAGGCCTGCAGCATGCGGCGGCGGGCGGCGACCGGGTAGGCGCGCAGGCGTTCGGCCAGGAGCTGTCCGCGGCGCGGTGCGGTGACGGATTTCATGAGCCCGAGCGCCATGTCGGAGAGCCAGGCCTCTTCTTCGCGGAGGATGTCGAGACTGCGCAGGACGTTTTCCCGGAAGGCCGGATGGAGCCGTTGCTCGATCTCGGGCAGGATGCGGTGGCGAACCATGTTGCGCGGAATCTTCCGATCGCGGTTGGTGGTATCCTCGCGCCACGGGATGCGGTGTGCGTGCAGGACGGCGACCAGTTCCTCGCGCCGGACGTCGAGCAGCGGGCGGAGCAGCGTAAGCGCATCCTCGCGGTGTACGGGCCGCATGCCCGCCAGCCCGCGCAGTCCGGTCCCGCGGCTCAGTTTCAGCAGCACCGATTCCACCCGGTCGTCGGCGGTATGCCCGAGTGCGACGGCGTCGATCTCCAGCCGCCGGCCGGCGTCGGTGAAGAAATCCCGCCGCGCCCGCCGTGCGGCCATCTCGATGGAAAGGTTTTCGGATTCCGCAAGGGCGGGGACGTCGCGCCGCGCGCTGAAGCAGGGGATGCCGAGCCGCCAGGAGAGCGCCCGGACCAGGCGGAGATCCTGTTCCGCCCCGCGCGGCCGGATACCGTGATGGAGGTGCAGCGTGCAGAGGCGCAGGTCGAGCGGCGCGGCCAGAAAATGGAGGGCGTGGAGAAGGAAGACCGAGTCCGCTCCGCCCGATACGGCCAGCGCGATCGTGGCCCCGCGCCCCGCAAAACCGCTCTGCTTCAGGGAGGCGCGCACCTGATCGAAGACCTTCATGCGCGCTGCCCCGCACGTACGAGGCCGGCGTTCGACCAGCGGTGCTGGCCGGTGATCTCCTCGCCGACCCACGCCGGAAGGGACCCGACGGCCTCCTCGCCGGGCCTCGTCTCCAGTTCCGCGATCATGAGTCCCTCGTAAGCGCCGTGAAAGCAGTCCAATTCGATGATCCTGCCCGCGTGAGGCAGGCGGTAGCGCGTCTTATCGATCCACGGCGTCTCGCAGAGCCGTTCCAGCATCTCCCGCGCGTCGTCCGGCGGCAGCGGGTATTCGAATTCATGATGCGTGCCCGCCTCTCCCGGACACTTCAGCGCCAGGTACGCCCGGTCGCCGCCCGCCAGCCGTACCCGCCCGACGCCGCGGTCGAAATAGAAATATCCCTGCACCACGCGCTCGCCCGCCGTCCCCGCGAGGTCGGGCAGCCGCTCCACAAGAAATCTGCGTTCGTATTGCTCCATGATGCGGGGACACTCAGGTCTCAGGTTTCCCACTTTCTCTTACCAGGTCTCCCACTCTCTCTTGCCAGGTTTCCCACCCTCTCTTACTCAGGTCTCAGGTCTCAGGTTCCCCACTCTCTCTTACTCAGGTTTCAGGTCTCAGGTTTCACACTCTCTCTTACCAGGTTCCCCACTCTCTCTTACTCAGGTTTCAGGTCTCAGGTTTCACACTCTCTCTTACCAGGTTCCCCACTCTCTCTTACTCAGGTTTCAGGTCTCAGGTTTCACACTCTCTCTTACCAGGTTCCCCACTCTCTCTTACTCAGGTTTCAGGTCTCAGGTTTCACACTCTCTCTTACCAGGTTCCCCACCCTCTCTTACTCAGGTTTCAGGTCTCAGGTTTCACACTCTCTCTACTCTGACCCTGTTCCCCGCGTTCTCCATCCCCTTCCAGCCGTCGCACCACGTCTTCCTGCACATGCTCGAGTTCGGCGAGGCGGAGTTCGGGATCTTCCACGACGAAGGATTCGCCGGTTTTGCGATGTTCGTAGCAGCGCAGCTTGCGGCCTTCCTCTTCCCGCACCGCTTTTTCGACGAGCAGCTTTTTGCGCTCGAGCATAATCGCCAGTACGAAGATCGCCGCTTCGGCGCCCGCTTCCTCCTCCTCGATCAGTCGGCGGAGCAGGGATTCGGCGCTCTCGCGCCGCACCGGTTCGGGCTCGGGCGGGGGAGGGGGATGAAACACCGTCTTCCAGTGGCTGAAGGGGTCCGACGCATCGGGCGCCGGCGCGCACTGCGGGCAGTAATCGCGCCGCTCGTACCCTTCCGCGCCCCGGAACAGGCGGGTGTCCACCGTGTCGCCGTCCTCGAACGGCCGCTCACACGCCGCGCACTGCGGAGCGCGTTTCCGGATCGAATAAGCGGTATCGCCGGCCATGAGTATTCGTCTCCTGTTGAAAGAGGCCGACAGCCTACGAAATACCGGGCGGGGGCGAAAGGACGAAGCGCGGGCTCTTCGCCCGCCCCGTCAGCCCGTATCCGCGTACAGCGCGCGGTTTTTCCATACGACTTCGGCGCCCGAGGCCACGGCGGCGAGGACCGCGCCGTACCATGCGACCAGGGCCGGCAGGAGCAGGAGCTTCGGCGCCGGGGCGTGCGTCGGGGTCCACTCCGGAACGGCCAGCACGAGCATGAAGAGCGAGGCGGCGATCATCTGAAAGGTGGTTTTGAGCTTTCCGGACCAGGCGGCGGAGAGCAGTACGCCGCGCCCCGCGGCGAGCAGTCTCAGGCCGGTGATCAGGAATTCGCGCGCCAGCACGACGATCACCAGCCACGCCTCCACCATACCGTGCGGGATGAGGGCCACAAAGGCGCCGGCGACCAGCACCTTATCGGCGAGCGGATCCATGAGTTTGCCGAAGTCCGTAATCGACCCGGTCTTCCGGGCGATGGCCCCGTCGAGCCAGTCGGTGAGCGAAGCGGCGATAAAGAGGATCAGCGCGGCAGTGCGCGCCAGGGGGAAATCGAGGCTCAGCCCCGCCACCATGAAGGCGGTCATCACGAAGCGGGCGACCGTGAGCCGGTTGGGGAGGTTCATTCGGGAGCCTCCCCGCCTTCGCGCGTCCGGATGTCGGTCCGCACGGTGTCCGGTCCCTCGAGATAGACCTCGGGGGGCGGAGCGATCAGGTTCGATCCGCGTTCGGCAGGCAGGGCGGTCTCCGCCGGAATGCCCCGCGAAGCACCGCAACTCGAAAGGATCAGCAGCAGGAGGAGGACCAGCACGGCCGCGGCGGACGCGATGATGAGCGTGAGGCGGAGACGCGGGGTCAGCTTCTTCTTCGCAAAGCGTCCGAAACGGATGTTCGCCGGGAGGTTGCGGATCCAGGGGGGGAGCCTCCAGCGGCGGCCCGCGGACGGTTGCTCGGGGGTTTCCCGCGTTTCCGCGGGCTCCTCCCCGGCCCATTCCGCAAGCATCGCCTCCGGGTCCAGGCCCAGGTACTCCGAGTAGATCTTGATGAATCCTCTCGTGTACATGGGCGCGGCCATGCGTTTGAAATCGTCCTTTTCCAGGTCCTCCAGGATCTGGGGAAGGATCTTGGTCTTGTGCGCCGCCTCGGAGATCGTGACGCCTTTGGCCTCGCGAGCTTTTCTGAGTTGTGGACCGATCGTTGCCATAAACGTGTTATTCCGCGGGCGGGGTTTCCGCAGATTCCCTGTTCTGGGGGATTTCGCCGTCGAAATCGATCAGAATCTCCCTCGGACCGGTGTCCGAAGGCGGCCCGACCACGCCGCGTTCCTCGAGCTGGTCCATCAGGCGCGCGGCACGGTTGTACCCGATGCGCAGGCGGCGCTGGAGCGACGAGGTCGAGGCGCGCTTGGTCTGGCGGATGATCTCGATCGCCTGCTCGAGCACGTCGTCGTCCTTGCTCTCCTCTTCGCTCTCCAGTCCGGTGGGTGCGGAGGGGTTGTCGAGTTTCTTGTGGATCTCCTGCACGTATTCGGGCTGTCCCTGCCCGCGCCAGTGTTCCGTGATCTTCTCGATCTCCTCGTCGGTGGTGAAGGTCCCCTGGGCGCGCACCAGCCGGCTGGCGTCGGGCGGCGCGAAGAGCATGTCGCCGCGCCCGAGCAGTTTGTCGGCGCCGGAGGCGTCGATGATCGTGCGGCTGTCGACCTTCTGCGCGACCTGGAAGGCGATGCGCGCCGGGAAGTTGGCCTTGATCGTGCCGGTGATGACGTTTACGGAGGGGCGCTGGGTGGCGATGATCATGTGGATGCCCACCGCGCGCGAGAGCTGGGCGAGGCGGGCGATGCCGCCCTCGATCTCCGCCTGCGCGACCATCATCAGGTCGGCGAGTTCGTCGATCACGATGACGATGTACGGGAGCCGTTCGGGCAGTTCGGAGGTCTCGTCTTCGCCCTCCTCGAAGAGCTGGCCCTGCCGCACCTTCGGGCGCGCGTTGTATCCGGCGATATTCCGCACGCCCGCTTTCGAGAAGAGCTGGAAACGACGCTCCATCTCCTTGATCGCCCACCGGAGGCCGAAGATGACCTTCTTGGGGTCGGTGATGACCGGAACGACGAGGTGGGGGAGGTTCTGGTAGTGCTGGAATTCGACGATCTTGGGGTCGATCAGCATCAGCTTGAGTTCGTCCGGGGTGCGCGACATCAGCAGTCCGGCCAGCAGCGAATTCATGCAGACGGTTTTTCCGGAGCCCGTCGCGCCGGCGATCAGGATGTGGGGCATGTCGGCGAGGTCGGCGATCAGGTTCTTGCCGCTGACGTCTTTGCCGAGAATCAGGGGGAGCGCCGTCTTGGCCGAGCGGAAGGTTTTGGTCTCGACGAGCTGGCGCGCGACGACCATCGAGGTCTCGGGGTTGGGGATCTCGATGCCGACCACGTCCTTGCCCGGGACCGGCGCCTGAATGCGTACGGTGCGCGCCTTCAGCGCGCGGGCGATATCGTTGGAGAGCTGCGAGATGCGGCCGACGCGGACGCCGGGCGCGGGCCGGACTTCGTAGCGCGTGACCACCGGCCCGACCTCGGCGTTGGTGACCTGGGCCTGCACGTTGAATTCGGTCAGCGTGCTCTGGAGCACCTCCGACTCGCGGTCGGTGTCGGGGTTGCCGCCCCCGGCCTTTCCCGCGGCGGGCTGTTGAAGCAGGGTGAGGGGCGGGAGGGCATACTCGGAAGGGCCCTTCGACACCGGCCGCGGCTCGGGCTCGGGTTCGGGCTCCTCGCGGGGCGGCTCGGCGGGTTTCGCCGGCTTCTTTTTCCGCGGCTTCTTTTTGGGCGGCGATTCGCGCTCCCCGGACGCCGTGGGCGCGGCAGGGAAAAGACCCTCATCGTCTCCGCCGAAGGACGCAGGTTGCGGGTCTTCATCGACTTCCGGCGTCGCGGCCGCCTCGCGCCTGCGCTGCACCGCCGCCTGAACACGCGCCGCTGCGGCGGCGAGCCCGGCCTTGAGCGCGCCGCCCCACTTGCGCAGGTTGCGGAACAACGTTCCGGACCCGCGCAGGAGGGCGAGCGGATAGATGTCCGTGAGCCCCGCGAAACAGACGATCAGGCCCGCCGCGGCGAGAACCCCCGTCCCGGCCGCGCCGAACCACGCGCCGAGCGTGCGGTGGGCGATCGCCTGGCCCAGCACCCCGCCTGAGGAGGGAAGGTTCAGGCGGTCCACCAGCCCCGCCGCCATAGCGCCGCTCAGATCCAGCAGGGTCCCGAGACAGAGCAGCGCACCCAGCGCCCACGCGATCCGCGGCCACAGCCGGCGGTCCGAGCGTACGATGGCGAGCAGCCCGATCAGAAGGCAGGCTATCGGAATGCCGTAGCCCGCGAGACCGAAGAAGAGCATCCCCGTGTAGGCGAACCAGCCGCCGACCGGTCCGACCGCATTGTGCGCCGGACGCACCGGCGGCGACTGCAGCGCTGAAATGTCGCCGGGGTGATAAGTGATGAAGCTCAGACAGGCGATCAGGAACAGCGCGAGCCAGACGACCCCCGCGAGTTCGCGCGGACCCGAGCGGGCCTTCGGTGTGTTGTCCTTCCCCATGAGCGACAGGTTAGACATCCCGCGCCTGATGCGCAAGGGGAGAGGGAGAGGAAGGTCAGAGTAAGAGAGACGTAAGCCGGCCCGGGGGAGCGGAACCCCGGGCCCGGAGTACTGAGGCATCGCTTCACTCAGGGTTTACACTCAGAACGACCCTCCGCCCCTCCATCCGGAGCCGGTTCTCCGCGAGCCGCTGAAGGGCTTCGGGGTAGGCGGCATGCTCCTGCTCAAGGATGCGGGCGTGGAGGCTCTCCGGCGTGTCGTCGTCGTGTACCTCCACGGCGCGCTGCAGTATGATCGGTCCGGTATCCATGCCGGCGTCGACGAAATGGACGGTGCAGCCGGCGACCTTGGCGCCGTAGTCCAGTGCCTGTTTCCAGGCCTCCAGCCCGGGGAAGGCGGGGAGCAGGGCGGGGTGGATATTGACGATCCTGCGCGGATAGGCATCGAGCAGACCGGACTTGACGATACGCATGAACCCGGCCAGCGCGATCGTGTCGGCACCGTGCTCCGAGAGCAGTTCGATCGCCCGCTGCTGTGCTTCGCCGTCGAGCTTCGTTTTAAAGGGAGCGCAGTCGAGATGGACGGCGGGTATGCCGGCCGAGCGCGCCCGCTCCAGGATATACGCGTCCGGAACGTCGGAAATCACGCAGCGCAGGCGCGCGTCGAGACGGCCTGCACGAATGGCGTCGAGGATGCTCTGCAGGTTGCTTCCGCTTCCGGATCCGAATACGGCTAGGTTTAGCATGGGCGTCTCCCTGTGGCTGATGCGCTCCGCCATGCATACTCCCGCGAGGCCCGGTGATCAAGAACCCGTTTGGGCAAGAAAAGCGGGAGGGTCCCGGCGCCAGCAGTTCTCATTATGGCCGCATTCCGACCGCGGACGGCGTGGCAGCCGTCCCTCCCGAGTCGATATCCGACGCATTTTCGGGCACTGGGAGGGTCGGGTGCCACCCCGACCGAAAAGGGTGAAGCCATAATGAGAATCGCTGTCCCGGCGCGTCCGCCGCTTGACGCTTTCCGGCGTCTGACCTACCCTGATCGGCCGATGCAGAGGACGGGCGGTTAGCTCAGCTGGTTAGAGCGACTGGTTTACACCCAGTAGGTCACAGGTTCGAATCCTGTACCGCCCATGCAGATTTCGGAAATTCAAACAGACGGGTACTATGCAGTTGGCTGCAGCTCTGAGCCAACGACCTTGTCGGCCAGAAAACTCCAGTCTTGATTGTCCCGAACTTGGCGAGGATCCACAAACTGCTCGGAACGCTCTTTTCGGACATGCTCCATGACTTCCGCATGAATCGTGCAGGAATCAGAGTCTTTGAAGAACTCCCCAGGGTCTAGGCAGAAGCCATCCAATATCTCTTCTTTGTCACTCATATCACGCTTTCTCCCAGGTTGTGTCGATAAAGAGGGAACACCTCGCGTGCACGCTCAACGTTCTTCTCCTCTTTCTCCGCCGTCGAGAAATCACTGCCTACTCGCATGTACAGGAGGCCATCCTCTTCGTGGCCAGACGTTGATCAAACACTATTTCTGACACGCAAAAGCCCTTCTTGTACAGCCACAAGGGAACAATTTCAGCAGTTCTCATTATGGCCGCATTCCGACCGCGGACGGCGTGGCAGCCGTCCCTCCCGAGTCGATATCCGACGCATTTTCGGGCACTGGGAGGGTCGGGTGCCACCCCGACCGAAAAGGGTGAAGCCATAATGAGAATCGCTGGAACAATTTGCATCACCCAAATGAAATGCGGGAGTCTGAAGTTCACAATCAGAACGTCAATTTGATCTGGCTGTCCCTTATTGCCAGTTGCTTCGCGCGCCTTTCTTTTATCCATGGAGCGAAGCGACGATGGATCGATGCCGTGGAACGATGGTTGGTCGAGGGCGTGGATTGGGGTTCCGCTTGCGGGGAGTGGAGCGCTTCAGGAGCGGATAACGGCGGGCGCTGACCAAGGGGCGCGCAGAAGGCGGCGTTGCGGCGCGGCTTCGGAACGGGGCGGCCCGGTGAAGGGGCCAATCAAACGCACGCCACCCGTCTTGCAAACATTTCCAGTTCGGGGTCGCGCGCGCCCATGCCCAGCAGGATGGTGTCCCCGGCGCCGGGTCCGCCCGTCAGTTCCCCGATGCGGGCGTGGAGCGCTTCGTACGAGCCCGCAAATTCAGCCGGAACGCCGCGGGCGGCCAGCCGTTTCACGAAGTCGTCCGTCTTCAGCCGTCGGCGGGCCGTGCCGCCGGCGTAGAAGACGGGGAGGACCAGAAGCCGGTCATCGGGGCGGCAGACCTCCGCGAAGGTATCTTCCAGCGCTCCGGCCAGGTCGGCCAGCGGGCCGTAGCCGTGCGGGCGCCACCATCCGACCACCCGTCCACACCGTTCGCTCAGCGTCCGCCATGCCGAGCGGATTTTCAGAGGATTGTGGGCATAATCGTCGTAGACGGGAAGGCCGTTCCGCGTCCCGACGCGTTCGAGCCGTCGGGCGATGCCGCCGAAACATGCGAGGGCGTCGCGCACCGACTCCGCTGCGAATCCCATCGCCTCACAGAGCAGGATCGCGTTCACGGCGTTTTCGACGTTGTGCCGCCCCGGCTGCGGAAGGGTGTACTCCATGCCCCGCCAGGTGAAGGCCGTTCCCGCGCCGCGGGCGCGCGTTTCGATCGACGCCGCTTCCCGTGCGCCGTCCGTAACGAGCGTGCGCCGGGTTGCGGCTGCGAACCGGTCGAACAGCTCGCGGACCTCGTCGAGGTCGAAGTGATCGCGGCCGAGATTGGTGATCACGGCATGATCGGGGCTGAACTTGAGCAGCGAGCGATCGCTCTCGTCGGTCTCGACAATCCAGAGCGGCTCCGAGCCGGGCAGGAAATTTCCGAGCCGCCGCCCGTTTTCCGCGAGCATTTCGCCGCCGCAGTACACGTTCGGGCTGCGGCCCAGATGGCGGAAGATATGACCGAGCATGCCGGTCACCGTGGTCTTGCCCGCGGTTCCCGCCACGGCGACCAGCTCCGACCCGCGACAGAAGTCCGCGAGCAGTTCCGCGCGGCCGCGGACGGCGACGTCCAGGCGCCGCGCCGCCGTCCATTCCGGATTGTCCGCTTCGATCGCGGAGCTGATGACCAGCGCGTCGGTCTCCGGGGTTACGCCCGAACCGTCCTGCGGGAAGAGGCGTGCGCCTTCGGATTCGAGCGCCTGCAGCAGGGGCGTCCTCACGCCGCGGTCCCGTGTCCGGTCGGAGCCGCTGACGGCATGGCCCAGATGCAGGGCCGCGCGGGCCAGCGCGCTCATGCCGACCCCTCCGATTCCCGTGAAATGAAGCCTGCTCATAGTCCCTTCCGGTGTCTTTTCAGACTCATACCATTTATTTCCGGCGCGGCGCAGGGTATAAACGGGCTTACGGACCCAACATCCGGACGATGGAATGCGGAAGTCTTTTTCATTATTTCTCGCGCTGAGGTACCTGCGTCCGCGGAGGAGCTTCTTCTCTGCGGTCACGGTGATCTCCGTGCTGGGGGTGACGCTCGGATGCGCGGTGCTGATCGTCGTGTTGTCCGTGATGACGGGATTCGACGAGATGTGGCGGGACCGGATCCTGGATTTCAACGCCCATGTCTCGGTGTCCCGGTGGGGCGGCGAGATAGACGAGCCCGGCCCGCTCATGGAGCGGATTCGCGGGATCGAGGGCGTGACGGGGGCGGCCCCGGCGCTGGAAGGCGTGGTTTTTGTGCGCCATCGCGGCCGGGTCTTCACGCCGCTTCTGATGGGGGTGGACGCGGAACTCGAACCCGGCGTGAGCCGCATACCCGAGAGCGTGACCGCGGGCCGCTTTGATCCGGGCTACGGGGAGGCCGTGCTGGGCGCCGACCTGGCTTCGCGCCTCGGCGTGGGGGTCGGCGAGGTGCTGGTGGTGATCTCGCCGCAGAGCTTCGCGATGGAGGACGAGATCATGCTCCCGGTCGAGCTCACGGTCAGCGGCATCTTCGATGTCGGCATGTACCAGTTCGATGCCGGCTACATGCTCACCTCGCTCGCCACCGCGGGCGACCTCTACGGCGTCGAACGGGGGGTGCACCGCGTACGGGTGCGCACCCGCGACCCGTACCGCGCGCCGGAGGCCGCGGCGGAGATCGAGGAGACGCTGGGGGGGGCGTACTCCGCCGTTACCTGGATGGAACAGAACCGCCAGCTCTTTTCCGCGCTCAACGTGGAGAAGAACATGATGTTCTTTCTCCTCATTTTTATCACCATCGTCGCGGCCTTCGGCATCACCAACACCCTGATCACGCTGGCGGTGCAGAAGACCCACGAGATCGGCCTGCTCAAGGCGCTCGGATTTTCGGGCGGGCGCATCATGCGTATCTTCGTGTGGCTGGGGTGGATGGAGGGCGCGGCGGGTTCGCTGCTGGGGCTCGGACTCGGGTCGCTGATCCTCCGCTACCGGAACGGACTCCTGCGGGCGCTCTCCTCGCGGTTCCGGGTCGAACTGCTCCCCGAAGAACTCTACCAGCTCGCGGAGATCCCGGCCCGCACGGTCTGGACGGATGTGGTGGCGGTGGTGGCGCTCGTGATGGCGATCTGCACGCTCGCCGGGCTGCTGCCGGCCTGGCGCGCGGCGCGTCTCGATCCCGTGGAGGCGATCCGGTATGAATGAGACGCGGCAGGGGACCCCGGGGCACGGCGACGCGGTACTGCGGGCGGAGGGGCTCTCCCGGCTGTTTCGCGCGGGGTCGCGCACGCTGACGGTGCTCGACGGCGTGTCGCTCTCGGTGCAGGCCGGCGAGTCGCTGGCGATTACCGGTGCGAGCGGAGCGGGCAAGAGTACGCTGCTCTATCTGCTCGGCGGGCTGGACACCCCCTCCTCGGGCCGGGTCCTGTTCCGGGGTGCGGAGATCGGAGCGCTGAGCGCCGCGCGGCGGGCGCGCTTCCGCGCGCGGTCGCTGGGTTTCGTATTCCAGTCCTACCATCTCCTGCCCGAGATGAACGTGCTCGAAAACTGCATGCTTCCCGACCTCGCGCTGGAGCGGCCGGACCCCGCCCGGGCGCGCGAGCGGGCCGCGGAGCTTCTCGAGCGGGTGGGGCTGCAGGATCGGATGGATCACCGGCCCGCCGAACTCTCGGGCGGGGAGCGCCAGCGCGCCGCGGTCGCGAGGGCGCTGATCAATGAACCGGACATCCTGATGGCGGACGAGCCCACCGGCAATCTCGACTCCGGGGCGGGTCGCCGCGTGCTGGACCTGCTGCTCCAGCTCGCGGAAGAGCGGAACCGCACCCTGCTGCTGGTCACGCACGACCCCGCCGTGGCGGCGTACTGCGGCCGCAAACGGGTCTTGAAGGATGGTGTGCTGGAAGGATAACGTGGACGGTCAGGTGTTTCGGTCCCGGCGAGGAAAGGCGGACGGTATGCAGATTTACATGAACGGCGAGATGGTTCCGGAGCAGGAGGCGCGCGTCTCCGTGTTCGATCACGGGCTGCTGTACGGCGACGGGGTGTTCGAGGGCATCCGCGCCTACAACGGACGCGTGTTTCTGCTGCGCGAGCATGTCGACCGGCTCTATGATTCGGCGCGCGCCATCGCGCTGGAAATACCCATGACGCGGGAGGCGATGCGCGAGGCCGTGCTCGAGACCTGCCGCGCCAACGGCATCCGCGACGGCTACATCCGGCTGGTAGTGACGCGCGGGTGCGGCACCCTCGGGCTCAACCCCTACAACTGCGAAGACCCGCAGGTGATCATCATCGCCGCCGCCATCCAGCTCTATCCGAAGGAACTGTACGAGACCGGGCTCAAGATCGTGACCGTGGGCACGGCGCGCAATCACGTGGAGGCCATCAACCCGCGTATCAAGAGCCTCAATTATCTCAACAACGTCCTGGCCAAGATCGAGGCCATCAACGCCGGAGTGATGGAGTGCCTGATGCTGAATCCGCAGGGGTACGTGGCCGAGGCCTCCGGGGATAACGTCTTCGCCGTGCGCGACGGCGTGCTCGCCACCCCCCCCACGTGGTGCGGAGCGCTGGAGGGCATTACGCGCGGCAAGGTGATGGAGATGGCCCGCGAAACCGGGTATCCCGTCGAGGAGCGCGTGATGACGCGCTACGATCTCTACACGGCCGACGAAGTCTTTCTGACGGGTACGGCCGCCGAGCTTATTTCGGTGGTGGAAATCGACCGCCGCCGGATCGGGACGGGAGAGCCGGGGCCGGTCACCGGCGAACTGCTCGAGCGGTTCCAGCGGGTGATCGCGGACAGCGGCGATCCGATATGAAGTGTGAATTCTGTCATCAGAAGGAAGCGACGATCCACCTGACCCAGGTGGTGAACGGCGTCGTGAAGAAGATCCACATCTGCGAGTCCTGCGCGGAGAAGAAGGGCTGGGACGTGCAGAGCCCGATTTCGATCACCGACATCCTGTTCGGTCTGGGGCAGGGCGAATCGGCCGGCGGCGAAGAGGCGTCCCCTCCGGGCGGAGGCGAGGAACTGGAGCTGGCCTGTCCGGACTGCGGCATGCGGCGGTCCGACTTCAAGCGGATCGGCCGCCTCGGCTGTCCGCGGTGTTACGATACCTTCATGGGCGAAATCATGTCGCTGATCAACGCCATGCATCACAGCAATCAGCACGCCGGCAAGATCCCGGCGCGCGCCGGGGCGGCGGCCCGCAGGAACGCAAAGCTGGCCCGCCTGCAGAAGGAGATCGAACGGGCGGTGGCGCGCGAGGAATACGAGAAGGCGGCCGAGTTGCGCGACGAAGTGCGCGCGCTGGGTTCGCAAGAGGGGAGCGAAAGCGAATGAATCCGGAGGAACTGATCGGCCGCCGCGAGGGGTGGTTCGAGACGGGCCTCCGCGAGGGCCCCGTCATAAGCAGCCGGGCGCGCCTTGCGCGGAACCTGAAGGGGGAACGGTTCCCGGACTGGGCCGGGGAGAAGAACCGCGTCCGCCTATGGGGCGGTCTGCGCGAACTCTTTCTCAGCCATGAATGGATCGCCGGCGCGGCGGCGTGGGAGATGGGCGAGCTGGATGACGTCGACCGCGAACTGCTGTACGAGCGGCATCTCATCAGCCGGGAACAGGTGGCGCGCGCCGCGGGCAGCGGAGTGCTGATCAGCCCCGATGAAAGGACCTCGGTCATGATCAACGAGGAGGACCACCTGCGCATGCAGGTGATCCGCCCGGGGATCGCGCTTCACGAAGTGTGGCGCGAGGTCAATGAGCTCGACGACGGCGTGGAGGGCGAAGTCACCTATGCCTTTTCGCCGAAGCTCGGGTACCTTACGGCCTGCCCGTCGAACGTCGGCACCGGAATTCGCGTCAGTGTCATGCTCCATCTGCCCGGCCTCGTGTTGATGGAGGAGATGAACCCGGTGCTCAAAGGGGTCTCCCGCATCGGGCTGGCCGTGCGCGGCCTGTGGGGCGAAGGGACGGAGTCCGCCGGCCACATGTTCCAGATTTCCAACCAGATCACGCTCGGCAAGCGCGAAGAGGACATCGTCGACCATCTTGAACAGATTACGCTGGAGCTGGTCGAACACGAGGAAAACGCCCGCAAACGGCTTTTCGAGACCCGCGAGACGGTGCTCGAGGATCATATCGGCCGGGCCTACGGGATCCTTTCCCACGCCCGCATCCTGGGCTCCAAGGAGGCGCTGGATCTGCTGTCCGCCTTGCGGCTCGGTTGCGATCTGGGTATGATCGATTACGCGCGCCGCGAGCAGATCGACCGGCTTCTCGTGCATACGCAGCCGGCGCATCTGCAGCGGATCGAAAAGCAGACATTGCCCTCCGGCGAAAGGGACAGGGTACGCGCGGGGCTGATCCGGAGTATGCTGCGCGGAGAGGAACAGACATGAATAATTTTACCCCCAGAGCCCAGAAGGTACTGCAGGCCGCCCGCGCGGAAGCCGAGCGGTTCAACCACGGCTATGTCGGCACCGAACACATCCTGCTGGGACTGATCGGCCTCGACCAGGGCGTGGCGGTCAGCGTGCTGAAGTCGATGGGCGTCGAGCTGGAGACCCTCCGCATGGAGGTGGAAAAGGCCGTCGGCACGGGTCCGGAGATGAAGACGATCGGCAACATCCCCTTCACGCCGCGGGCGAAGAAGGTGCTGGCCCTCGCCGGACGCGAGGCGCAGTCGCTGGGGCATACGTACGTCGGCACCGAGCATATCCTGCTCGGCCTGCTGCGCGAGGGCGAGGGCGTGGCCGCGCGCGTGCTCGAGAGCCTCGGCATCGACCTCGAAGAGAGCCGCATGGCGGTGATGAAGGAACTCGACCCGAACTATGAGCCGGGCGACGAGGAGGAGGCGCCGGGTCCCGAACTCGGCACGGCGCGCAAGGAGAAGAAGGGCAAGTCGAAGACCCCCGCGTTGAACGCCTTCGGCCTCGACCTGACGGAAGAGGCCCGCAAGGGCGAACTCGATCCCGTGATCGGGCGCAAGGAGGAGATCGAGCGCGTCATCCAGATCCTCTGCCGCCGGACCAAGAACAACCCCGTACTGCTGGGCGAGGCGGGGGTCGGCAAGACGGCGATCGCGGAAGGTCTCGCCCAGAATATTGTCGAAGGCGAAGTGCCCGACCTGCTCACGAACCGCAAAGTCGTCAAGCTCGACCTGGCGCTCATGGTCGCGGGCACGAAGTACCGAGGTCAGTTCGAGGAGCGGATCAAGGCGGTGATGGATGAAATCCGCCGCATGGGCAATATCATCCTGTTCCTCGACGAACTGCATACCATCGTCGGCGCCGGCAGCGCCGAGGGCGCCATGGACGCGGCCAACATCATTAAACCCTCGCTCTCCCGCGGGGAGCTGCAGTGTATCGGGGCCACGACCCTCAAGGAGTACCGGCGGTTCGTCGAGAAGGACGCCGCGCTCGAACGCCGGTTCCAGTCGATCACGGTGAAAGAACCGACGATCGAGGAGACGGTGGAGATCCTGCGCGGGCTGCGCTCGAAGTACGAGGAGCACCACCACGCCCGGTTCTCGGACGAGGCGCTCAAGGCGGCCGCGGAACTCTCGGCCCGCTACCTCCCGGACCGCTTCCTGCCCGACAAGGCGATCGATCTGATCGACGAGGCCGGCGCGCGCGGCCGGATCACCACCATGACGCGGCCCCCGGAAATCAGGAAGCTGGAGGACGAGATCGAAGAGGCCCGGCGGAACAAGGATCAGGCGATCCAGGACCAGAATTTCGAAGAGGCGGCCTCCTGGCGCGACCGGGAGCGCGGCGCCAAGGAGAAGCTGGACGAGGTGGTCAACGAATGGCGCCGGGAGCGCGAGGAGAATACGATCTCGATCGACGACGAGGAGATCAAGGTGGTGGTCTCCAAGTGGACCGGGGTGCCCGTCGCCAAAATGGGCGAGGCGGAGATGAAGAAGCTCCTCGAGATGGAGGACACCCTCTCCCGCGTCGTCATCGGGCAGGACGAGGCCATCACCGCCATTGCCCGCTCACTGCGTCGTTCGCGCGCGGACCTCAAGGATCCCACGCGGCCGATCGGATCGTTCATCTTTCTCGGCCCCACGGGTGTGGGCAAGACGATGCTGGCGAAGGAGCTGGCCCGGTTCGTGTTCGACGACGAGGACGCGCTGATTCAGCTCGACATGTCGGAGTACATGGAAAAGTTCAACGTCTCGCGGCTGGTGGGTTCGCCCCCGGGCTACGTGGGCCACGAGGAGGGCGGACAGCTCACGGAAAGAGTCCGCCGCCGGCCGTATTCGGTGGTCCTCTTCGACGAGGTCGAAAAGGCCCACCCCGACGTGATGCATATGCTGCTTCAGATCCTCGAGGAAGGCCGTCTGACCGACAGCCTCGGGCGCAGCGTCGACTTCCGGAATACGGTGATCATCATGACGTCCAACCTCGGCGGCGAGCTGGTCAAAAAGGGCGGGGGCATGGGATTCGGCCAGATCTCGGGCGAGATGGATTACGCGAAGCTCAAGGACACGATGCTCTCCGAGGCGCGCAACGTCTTCAAACCGGAACTGATCAATCGTCTCGACGATATCGTGGTCTTCCGCAAGCTCAACCGCACGCACATCGAGCGGATTCTCGATAACGAGGTTGAGCGGGTGCGCACCCGCCTGGCGGGACGCAAGGTCGATCTGCGGCTGGCGGATTCGGCGAAGGAATACCTCATCGAAAAAGGGTTCGACCCGACCTATGGTGCGCGCCAGATGCGACGCACCGTGGAACGCGAGGTCGAGGACCGGCTGGCCGACGCCATCCTGCGCGGCAGGCTCGAGGACGCCGAGACGGTGGAAGCCCGCGCCGGGAAAGAGGGTATCGAGTTTGTTCCGGTGGGGTGAAGACGGGGCGGGGCTGAGCAAGAAACCTGAAACCTGAGTGGGAGAGCCCCGCCCCTCAACCGGCCTTCATGGTCTATTCCCCCTCGTAGTCCGCAAACTTCATCGACACGATGCGTGAGACGCCTTTCTGCGGCATGGTGACGCCGTAGATGGTGGAGGAGGCGGCGATCGTCTGCTTGTTGTGGGTGATGACGATAAACTGCGACGTTTCCAGGAATCCCTTCACGACCTTCACGAACCGGCCGATATTGGCGTCGTCGAGCGCCGCGTCCAGTTCGTCGAGCAGGCAGAAGGGGCTGGGCTTGACGAGGTAAAGCGCGAACAGCAGCGCCACGGCGGTCATGGTGCGCTCGCCCCCGGAGAGCAGCGAGATGCTCTGGAGTTTTTTGCCGGGGGGACGGGCGATGATCTCGATGCCGGATTCGAGTACGTCCTCTTCGTCGATCAGTACCAGCTTGGCGCTCCCGCCGCCGAAGAGCTGCTTGAAAGTCTGCTGGAAGTTCGCGTTCACCGCGTGGAAGGTCTCCGTGAACTTCTCGGTCGAGGTCTTGTTGATCTTCCGGATCAGCTCCATCATCTGTTCTTTGGACGAGGTCAGATCCTGCTGCTGCTGCTGCAGAAACGCGTAGCGCTCCTCGAGTTCGCGGTGTTCCTCGATGGCCACGAGGTTTACCGGCCCCATCGAATCGAGTTTGGCGCGCATCTCCGCGACTTCGGATTCAAGCGCCTCCTCGTTCGGTGTTTCTTCGGTGTCCCATTCCGGCGGGGGTTCTTCGTCCATCTGTTCCGCGGTGATATGCCAGTCGGAGGTGACCCGTTCGATCAGGTTGTCGAGTCGCATCTGCTTTTCGGCGCGCTGAAGGTCGTGTTTTGACCGCTGCTCCTGGATTTCCTCCAGCTTGCGTCCCAACTCCCGCTGCGCCTGCTCCACGCGCCGTGCCTCGGCCGCGATCCGTTCGCGCTCCTCCCTGGCCGTCTCCCATTCCCTGCGGCCGGACTCGATGAGTTCGCGCAGCTGCACCTGGCGTTCCTCTTCCGCGGTCACCTCCGATTCCAGCTTACGGGTCCGGTCTACATACTCGCGGCTCCCCTCCGTCCGGTTGCGGATGAGTTCCTCGAGTTCTCCGATGCGGGCCTCGAACTGGCGCACGCGTGCGCGGCACTGTTCGACATTCTGCCGCGCCTGCGCGTGGGCGATGCGCCGCTCGGTGGTCTCCTCCATGGCCCGTCCGCGCTCCTGTTCGATCTCATTGAGCGATTCGGAGGCGGCGCGGATGCGCTCCACGAGGTGTTCGCGGTCCGCCTCGCGTGCGCGCATGCGTTCCCGCAGGTCTGCGCGTTCGGCCTCGGCGGGCGTACTCTTCGACTGGAGCTGTTCCAGTTCGGCCTCGACCGTCTCGTGTCGGCGGCGCACTTCTTCGGCTTCGCGATCGATCACCTGTTTTTCGCCTTCCTGGACCGAAAGGCGGCGGCGGCTCTCTTCGAGGGTATGTTCGAGGCTTTTGAGACGTTCGCGCCCCGCGGACTCCTCCTCTTCCAGGCCGCGGATCGAGGTCTCGTGGCCGGCGATCGCCGTTCGGTGTTCCTCCCGTTCGCGCTCCAGCGATTCGCGCAGGTGGCGACGCGCCACGGGCGAGGCCTGGTCGTCACGCGGCATCCAGAGTTCGGCCTCGCCGCGGCCGGAGACCAGGCGCCCGTCGGAGGTCACCGCCACCGCCCCGGCGGGGAGGTCGCGGGGGCGGTCCGGCAGTTCGTCCACCAGCCGGATGCCGCGGAGCAGGCGCCGCAGCAGCGGCAGGGTGTGCGGTTCGCAGGTCACGCATTCGCTGAGCGGGCGGCCCGGCAGTCCGGGGGGTTCGGGCGGCGCCTCGGGGCCGTCGACGCAGAGCAGGCGGGCCGAACCGTGTTCGCCGCGGCGCAGCCAGCCGATCATCGCCGTCGCCGATTCCGGGTCGCGCACGACCAGTGCGTCGAGCCAGGGCCGCAGCGCGGCCTCGAGGGCGTGCTGAACCGCGGGGTCCGTACGGACGAAATCGGCCAGCGGGCCGAGCACCTCGCCGGGCGGTTCCGCGCCGTCGGGCGGGTGGAGCAGGGCGCGGCATCCCGCAGGGTAGTCCTCGCCGCCGGACTCCGCTTCCTGGATCATTTCGAGGCGGGCGTCGATGGCGGCACAGCGGGTCAGGGCCTCCTGTCGCCCGGCTTCGATTTGACTCCTCTGTTCGCGCCGCGTTTCCGCCTCCCGGCGGGCCTGTTCGAGTTCGGCTTCGGCCCTGCCGACCTCGTTGCGCAGGTGTTCGAGCGTCTGCGCCATCTCTTCGCGTCGCTCCCGGTGGGCCGCAAGGCTGCGCTCGTGCTCGCTCTTCTCGGCCGTCAGCCGCTCCCGGCGCATCGTCTCGCGCCGGTCCCGTTCTTCCAGTTCCTGGAGGTGGTTGCGCAGGCGCGTGGCCTCGCTCTCGCACTCCATGCTCTGGTTGCGGAGTTCGCCGAGCGTCTCGCGCTGACTCTCCAGCCGACGGTCGATCTCGGTCTGCCGGCCGCGCGCCGCTTCGAGTTGTCCGGTTTCGCTGCGTTCGGTTTCTTCCGCCCCGCCCAGTTCCCCTTTCGCCGTCTCCAGCGCTTTGCGGTGTTCTTCAAGCCGGTTTTGCGCGTCGTCGGATTCGCGGTTCTGCTGTTCGGCGAGCGACCGCAGTTCGGAAATTCTCTCCCGGTTCACCCGGACCGTTTCCAGCGAGCGCTCGAGGTCGTGGCGCGCCTTCAGGTAGGCGTCATTCCGTTCGGCCACCTGCTGTTCGGCCCGATCGAGCTGTTCCCGGAAGCCGGCGGACTGCTCCTCGAGTTTGCGCTGTTCTTCGTGTTTCGCCTCCAGCGCTCCGTCCAGTTCCTTCAATTTTTCGTGCAGCTCTTCCAGTTCGCGGGCCAGACGGTCCCGGCGGAGTCTGGAGAGGTGGATATCGCGCGCGCGCAGCTTCGTGCGCAGCTCCTGGTACCGGCGCGCCTTGCCCGCCTGGCGCTGCAGCGAGATGATCTGGCGTTTGACCTCGCGAATGACGTCGGCCAGCCGCATCAGGTTGGCCTCCGTGCGTTCGAGTTTGCGGAGGGCCTCCTTCTTGTCGTTCTTGAACCGCGTGATCCCGCTGGCCTCCTCGAAGACGGCGCGGCGGTCCTGGGGGCGCGAGCTCAGTACACGGTCGATCTTTCCCTGTTCGATGATCGAGTAGGCGTCCGTGCCGACGCCCGTATCCATGAACAGGCGCTGAAGATCCTTCAGTCGGCAGGGCTGCCTGTTGAGGAAGTACTGGCTTTCGCCCGAGCGGAAGACGCGCCGGGTCAGGCATACCTCATCGTACTCGAAATTCGGTTCCGTCCGGCAGTCACCGATCGTGAGGCTGACCTCCGCCATGTTCAGCGCCTTGTGGGAGTCGGTGCCGTTGAAGATGCAGTCCTCCATCGACTGTCCGCGCATCATGGTCGGGCGCTGCTCGCCGAGGACCCAGCGCACGGCGTCGGCCACGTTGCTCTTGCCGCAGCCGTTGGGGCCGACGACGGCCGTCATGCCGGGTTCGAAGTCGAGGTGGGTTTTTTCGGCGAAGCTTTTGAATCCGAACAGGTCGAGCGATTTCAGATACACGGGTCGTTATCCTCCGGAGTGCGGATCGGAAGGCCGGGGCGTGCGTGCGGTTCACGCATCGCCGAGCGCTTCTCTGATATAGTTGAGCATTTCAGCGAGGTCGAACGGTTTTCCGAAGGTCCGGTCGGCGCCCAGTTTTCGGGCGAGCACCAGGTAGTCCTGCGAATCGATGCGTCCCCCGCCCGAGATGGCGACGATCGTCATCTCCGGGTACATGCGGCGCATCTCGCGGATCGTCTCGATCCCCTCGCGATCCGGCATGATGATATCGGTGATGACCAGGTCGGGAGGGTTTTCCAGATAGATCTGTTCGGCCTCCGCGCCGGTGGAGGCGGTCAGGATGTTATAACCTTCCCTCGCCAGAAACTGTTCCAGCAGCCGCCGGATGTCGGGATCGTCGTCAATAATGAGTATGTTCCGCGCTTCGTCCCCCATGTATGCCCCCTTTACGCGTCTGCGTTTTTTCCCTCGTCCATGTGATCCGGCGGCCGCTCGGGAAGCAGCACGGTAACCGTGGTTCCGCGGCCCTCTTCGCTCTCGAATTCGATCCGCCCCCCGTGGCGGTCGATGACCTTTTTGGTGATGAACATGCCGAGTCCGGTTCCCTTCTGTACGCCCTTCTTGGTGGTCTTGAACGGCTCGAAAATCCACTCGAGCGTTTCGCGGGCGATTCCGCAGCCGGTGTCGGCGATCACGATCCGGATCTGTCCGTCGCCGTTGCGGCTGCAGTGGATGTCGACGTTCCTGACGTCGCGCCCCTGGAGCGACTGGACGCTGTTGTTGACGATGTTCTGCAGGGCCCGCTGAAGCTGGATATGGGCGGCACGGCAGGTGAGGTCGTCTTCGGGGGACTCGATCTCGAGCCGGATCGCGGCCTCGGGATCGACCGCCTGCGCGTTCTCGACCACATCGCGCAGCAGCCCGGGGATCGCCACCGGCTCGACCGAATCGTGCTCGCCGCGCCCCAGCATATGCCAGTCCTCGGCCAGCTTGGCGCAGTAGCGCGCATTTTTTTCGATCGCACCGAGATACTCGGAGAGATCCTGCGAGTCGCGTTCTGAATCGCCGGTGCTCAGTTCGCCGAGCTGGTGCATCATGAGCTGGACGTAGCCGAGGACGACCGTGAGCGGGTTGCGGATATCGTGCACCAGTTCGGCGGAGGCCACGCCGAGCGAGGCCATGTTGTCCTTCACGCCAATCTCGGACTGCAGTCGCTCGGTCAGCGACTCCAGCTCGTGTTCGGCACGGTTCCGGCGGCGGTTGAGCCGCGTATGCGCCACATTGGTGTCGACAATTTTTCTGATGTTGTTGATGTCGAAGGGTTTTTCCAGGTAGTCGTTGGCGCCGAGCCGGATCGCCTGCTGCGCGGTCTCGAGCGCCCCGTAGCCGGTGAGCATGATGACGGCCACTTCCGAGTCCCGTTCGCGGATCTCTTTGAGCGCCTCGATGCCGTTGCGGCCGGGCATGCGGATGTCGAGGATCACCAGGTCGGGGTTTTCCTCTTCGAATTTGCGCAGGCCCTCATCCACGTGATCGGCGGTGACGACCTCGTAAGGCCCCTTGAGAACCATCTTGAGGCTTTCCCGCGGTCCCTGCTCGTCGTCGATCACGAGCACTTTGCCCTGTGGTTCCCCGGTGGCCATGAATCCTCGTGCTCCCGCTGATCAGAAGGTGTAGGCGTAGGTCAGGCCGAGCAGATCGGAGTCGTACTCGTACTCACCTTCGTAGAGGGGGTTTTCCGTGTTGGTGTTCACGTCGCGTTCGTCGTAGAGGCTGTAGGCGTAGGCCAGATCGATCCGGTGCCCGCCCGCACGGTACCCGATGCCGGTGCTCAGGACGTGACGATCCTCCTCAAGGAAGAAAGGACTGTAGGTGTGGTCCGGGACGGGACTCTCTATGTAGGCGTACCCGAACCGGGCGGTCCAGTGGTCGTCGAGCGACCAGTCGGCGCCGAGTGCATAGGTGAACGTATCTTCCCAGTCGTAGTTGACCGGCAGGGAACCGTTGTTGCCGAGGTCGAACACGGCCTCGTCGTTACTGCTCCAGTTCAGCCACTCCACGTTGCATTCCAGGTTCATCCGGTCGGTCACGCGGACGCCATAGCCCAGCGCGAAAGTATCGGGGAACTGGATGTCGGTGGAAAAATCGCTGGAGGCGGCCGCGAAGTACCCGCCGGGCTGGAAATTGCCGACATGAAGGTCGCCGTCGTATTCGATCTGGAAGCGGGAGCGGTACGTAAAGGCCATGCGCTGGCGTTCCGTGATCAGCCAGGTCATGCCGGCATTCCCGCCCAGTCCCATGCCGTCGCTTTCAATTTCGCCGGTGCTGTCGGGACCGGTAAACGGCGGAGAGGGCAGATCGCTCCACGGCACGTTCTGGTCGAGGTCGAAGGTGGAGTACATGATGTTGACGCCCGCACCGAAGAAGAGGTTGTCATTCAATTTCCACGCGGCCGTGGGCGCGAAGTCGACCATTTTCATCTCCGCGCGGTAGAGTGACGGGGTCATGGGAGCGTAAAACGCATCCCGGTCCCACTCCACCGACTGCCCGTAGGGCGTGGAGATGCCGAGGCCGAAGACGAGGCCGCTCTCCGGCATCGGCCAGGCGGCGAACACGTTGGGCATCGCCTGCCACGGGTCCTCGGATTCGCGGGATCCCGCGAGGTTGTCGGGGTCGAAGTCGCCGTGAGCGCGGGCTATCGTGACGCCGCCCACCACTTCGGGGCGCTCCAGGAACATCAGGTTCGCCGGGTTGTAGAAGATCGCCGAGGCGTCGTCGACAAAAGCGCGGTTCGCGCCCCCCTTGCCGATCCCCTCCGCCGTCGGAGGAGGATTGCGGTAGCCGTCCCCGAAAGCGGACCCCGCCGCGATAAGCGCCGCGACACACAGCAGAACACGGACCATTCGGGGGGTCGTCGACCATCTGGACGCGTGCAAATAAAACATTGTACACCTCTCCCGGGTTGCTTAGGCTTCGGGCTTGACCGTTCCGACGGGGGTTTTGATAGCACAGGCGGGATGATACGGACAAGCCGTAAAATGTTTCCGCCAGGGGGCGGTGGTTTACGGTCCGGAGGCTTCGCTGCCTTTAGGGGAGAAGGGCTTGGTCGACGCGCGACGAGTCGTCATCACGGGAATAGGGGTTCTTGCGCCGAACGGTATCGGCGTCGAGGACTTCTGGTCCGCCCTCCTCGAAGGACGGAGCGGCATCGGGCCTATTTCATTGTTTGATGCATCCGAACATTTTGTGGGGATTGCCGGCGAGGTAGACGGATTTGATCCCCTGATTCATATTCCTTTTCCTGTTAAGCCGAAGCGCATGGGGCGTCACACGCAGTTTGCCCTTGCGGCGTCCTGCATGGCGATCAAGGACGCACGGGTCGGGGAATCGGCCGATCTCCAGAGCGGCTCGCTTCTTCCGATCTATGTGGGCGTAAGCACCAGTGCCATTGAGGTGATTGAGCAGGGTAAGGAACAGATGTCGCGCCGCGGCCCGAACAAGGTCAGTCCGCATATCGTCGGAGCTTGTCAGCCGCATGCCGTGGCTACTGCCATCTCCGAGCACATGGGGCTGAACACGCGCGCCATGACGGTTTCGACGGCGTGCGCAGCCGGGATGGACGCGCTCGCCGAGGCGGCGTCGGTCGTCCGGGAGGGGCGAAGCGACCTGGTCCTGGCCGGGGGGGTCGACGCCCCGATCAACCCGTTGACGGTTGCGTGTTTCGGCCGCACCCGCATGGTGCCCGGGGGGGTCGTGAATGCGGCCACGCGAAGCTGCCCGTTCGACCGGCGGCGGGAGGGTGGTGTGATGGCCGAGGGAGGAGCGTTTTTCGTGGTCGAGTCGCTCGTCCACGCCATGGCGCGGGGCGCGGAGCCGCGCCTGGAACTCCTGGGATGGGGAAGCCGGCTGGATCGCTCGGCGGAGGCCGTGGGGTCGGGGTTCGAGGACGCGATGCGCGAGGCCCTCGACGCCGCCGGGACCGCGCCACGGGACGTGCACTATATCTGCGCGCACGGCCCCAGCGACCCGGAGCTGGATCAGCGCGAAACGGAGGCCATCAAGGCGGTATACGGTCCATGGGCTTACCGGATACCGGTGAGTTCGATTAAAGGGGTCACGGGCAACCCTCTCGCGGCCGCGGGCCCGCTGGAGCTCGCCGCCTGCGCGGGGGTGTTTCGGGACGACCTTGTTCCCCCGACGGCGAATTACAGGGAGCCCGATCCCGCCTGCGATCTGGATTACGTGCCCCTGCGACCGCGTCGCTACCGCGCGGATTGTGCCATGCTCAACGTGCACGGCATGGGCGGTATTAACAGCTCCCTGGTGGTAAGCCGCGTGACCCGACCATGAACTTTTTTCACTTCTCCATTCTAAGTGCGACGATCACCGTTTTTGCCCTCGGGTTGCTGGTGTTTTTCACCAACAGCGGGCGCAGGGCGAATCGGCGCTACCTGCTTTTTTCGGTGATCATCGCGCTCTGGCTGTTTTGTCAGTGGATGGTGCTGAATGCGCAGGAGGCGGAGGATGCCGAATTCTGGATCCGTCAGGCCTCCCGGGTCTGCATTCTCGTGCCTACGGCCTTTTTCCTGCTGCGACTCTCGCTGCTCGACGAATCGGAAGGCTTCTGGCATAGCGTGCGCCGCTCCGGAATTTTCATCCTCGTCAACCTCCTGGCGGCCCTGCTCTGCGGAACCGACCTTTTCATCCGCGAGGTAGTGCTGACACGCGACACCGAATTGAACGTGGTGTTTGCCGAACCGCGTTACGGGCCGCTGTTCCACCTGTTTTCCCTGATGTATATCGCACTGGTGGCGGTGCTGATCCGGCACTTCATCCGGGATATCCGCAGCACGAAGTCGATCCGGCAGGTGGAACTCAAGTTCGTATGCCTGGGCGCCATCGTGGGGATCAGTACCGGGATCACGCTGGGAATTATCATACCCGCGATCAGTGGGAGTTCGAAAACCGCCCCGCTGGCACCCTACGGCGTAATTCTGCTCAATGTAATCATCGCCTACGGGATCGCCACCCACCGGATCATGGACGTGTCACACCTCCTGCAGCGGGCCTTGGGCTATATCGTGCTCTCCGCCTATCTCGCGGTGATCTTTCTCTTCTCGTGGTGGGTCGCCGACCTCCTCTTTACCGGCTGGTTCGCGATGCCGGATATCGTGGCCTGTTGCGTGGCGGCGGTGGTCACGGCCATTTTCGCTCCGCCCCTCAAGGACCGTGTTCACCGGATGACCGGTAAGCTCTTCGACGACGCCGGAAATATCGACACGGCGGAACTGATGCGGCGGGCCTCGGACCTGCTGCGGACGGTGTCCACACTGCCCTCGCTGCTGAACCAGGCGTCAGGGCTGGTGCTGAGGACCATGGATGCGGAGCGCGGCATGTTCCTCTTCCGCCAGCCGGACGGGTTCTACCGCCCCCCGCCCGAACTGAAGGAGGAGAACCCGCTCGAGCTGGCCGAGGATTCGCCGGTCGTGCGCGTGCTCTCCCAGCAGCGCAGACCGCTCGTTCCGGAGATCGAGGGACGGCTGCGCACCACGGAACAGCGCGCCGCGGCCTGCGCGGAGCTCCAGGCCCTCGGGATGGCGATCGGCATCGGCATCTACTCCAAGGGGTACCTGCGCGGGATGCTGCTGCTGGGGCCGCGACGATCGGAACGCATCTACGGCTCCCCCGAACAGAATGCCCTGCAGAGCCTCTGCAACCAGTTCGCGGTGGCGGTGGAAAACGCCCAGCTCTACACGGAGGTCCAGAACAGCAAGATCTACAACGACTTCCTGGTGGAACACCTGGTCACCGGCGTGGCGGCCACCGATTCGCGGGGCCGCGTGAGTATCTTCAACCGCGAGGCGGAACGGATCACCGGGGTCCCCTCGAGCGCCCTGCTCGGCTCGCCCTGCTCCGAACTGCCCGAACCCCTCAACGAGTTTATGGAGGAGACGCTGGCCACCGGGAAGGGGCGCCGCGACTGCGATACCCTCATACGCTCGACGGCGGACGAAGAATACCACCTGCGGCTCGGGGCCGCCGTGATTACCGGGCGCGGCGAAGCCCGGCTGGGCGGGCTGCTGGTCTTTCACGATGTGAGCGCCGTGCACCGCCTCCAGCAGCAGGTGCGCCGGTCGGACCGCCTGGCCAGCGCAGGTACGCTCGCCGCGGGCATGGCCCACGAAATCAAGAACCCGCTGGTGACCATCAAGACCTTCACCCAGCTCCTGCCGGAACGCTACGAGGACCCGGACTTCCGCCGCAATTTCTCGGAACTCGTAGGGCACGAGGTGGGCCGGATCGACAATACGGTCAATCAGCTGCTGCGCTTCGCCCGCCCCCAGCCCCCCCATCTGGTCCCGGTGCACCTGCAGGAGATCCTGCAGCGCGTGCAGAGCCTCGTCGCGGAAAACATGAAGCAGAAAGGCATCGAATCGCGCACCCGGTGGGAGGCTTCCAACGATCTGATCCGCGGCGACGCCTCGCTTCTCATTCAAGCCTTCCTCAATTTCTGCTTGAATGCGATCGAGGCTATGGAAAAAGGTGGGGTATTGAGCATGGAGACGCGCAACGAGCGGCGGGACGGACGGCCAGCGGTCCGCGTGGAAATCGCGGACACGGGGTGCGGTATACCCCGGGAGGATGTCCCGCGTATCTTTGACCCCTTCTTCACCGGAAAAGATGAGGGGACCGGACTCGGTCTTCCGGTGGCCCACGGGATCATCAAGGACCATCAAGGCGAGGTCGAGGTCCGCAGCGCGCAGGGCGAGGGAACCAGCTTCTTTATCTCGTTCGAAACTGTAAACGAGGGGGATCCGGATTCATGAAACAGCGCCCCTCCTGTTTTCTCTACTGCGCGCAGGACGAGGTCCGCGTGCGGGTGACCGGAAGCCTCCACGAGCTGGCGGAAGTCCGCGCCGCGGGCAGCGCCGCCGAACTGAGCCGCGCCCTCTACCGGACCCCACACCGCGTCGTGGTGCTCGACCTCCGCGCCCCCGAGGCGCTCGATGTGCTTCGCGAAATCCGCGAACGGCATCCCGATGCGCCGGTCATCACGCTCGGCGAGGCCCGCTCGGCGCCCGTGCGCGAGGCGCGCGAACTCGAGGTCTTCGCCGTTTCGCCGCTCGAGTTCGAGCCCTACGAATTCCGGCGGATCGTGGAGGATGCGCACCGCCGACTGGAGCTGCAGCGCGAAAATCGCGTATTGCGCGAAGAAATCCGCCGCCGCGAGACCCCGGCCGCCGGGCCCGGCCCGGAGGAGACCGCGCCCTCCTCGGATATCCTGCGCCACCTCTCGCGGGCGATGGGCGATTTCGAGAACCCTGCGGCTCTCTACGACAGTCTGATGGACGGGCTGGCGTCCGCCCTTAAGGTCACGCGCGCCGGCATCTTCTGCGCCCTGCGCGACGGAGGTACCTACTGCCTGCGCGGCGGCCACCGGTGTTCCGATCATCTGCGAAGCCTCCACTTCTCCGACCGCGACCGGTTTGTGCAGTGGCTGGACTGGAACGGGAGGGCCGTCCTGCGCTCTTCGCTCGAGACGATCGAAGACCCGATGGATCGCGAAATGGTCGCCGAGGCCCTCCACGAAATGGGCGCGGAGCTGATCATGCCGCTCTCGGGCCGGAGGAGAGTCAAAGGGTGGCTCTTCCTCGGCGCGCGGATCACCGGGCGGCCGTTCAGCGCCGAGGACCTGGAATACCTGTCCACCTGTACGGACCATATCGGCGCGACGGTCGATAACGCGCTCCAGCACGAGGACACCCGCATGCGCGAGGCGCTGGGCGAAACCCTGCTGGAGTCGATCCCCGCCGGGCTGATCGCCATCGGCGAGGACGGCGAAGTCCGCTGGTGCAACGGGGCGGCCCAGACCGCGCTGCGCGTCGAGGCCGGGAGCGTGTGCGGGATGCCGGTCGAAATCTTCGGCAGCCGGCTCTCCGATATCCTCCGCCGCGCGCTCGACGGCGAGGAGATCCACCACCCGGTCGAGTGGAGCGATCCGGCCACGCAGCGCCTCTTCTCGGCGGAGACCCGGCGGCTGCTCGACGACGGCCGTTGCGTCGGCGCCGTGGCGCTGATCAAGGACCTCACCGAAGAGCGCCGGCTCGAGGAGAAAGAGGAGCAGCTCGAGCGCGTCGCCTTCTGGAACGAACTCGCCGCCAGCATGTCGCACGAGATCCGTAATCCGCTGGTCGCGATCAAAACCTTCGCCCAGCTTCTCCCGGAGCGGTACGACGACCCCGAATTCCGCGATCAGTTCAGCCTCAACGTCGAACGGGAGGTCGACCGGCTCAACCAGATCATCGATCAGATCAACCATTTCGCCAGCCCCCCGAATCCGAAGTACGAGCCCTTCGCCCCGGGGCCCGTCGTGCAGACGGCCGTGCGGCGCGCCATGCAGGACCGTAACGCGGAAGGCCTGAGCCTGGACCTCTATGTGGACGACCATCTGCCCGTGCTCACCGGCGACGCCTCCGCGATGAGCGAATGTCTGCGCCACCTGGTCGTCAATGCCGTCGAGGCGGTGGAGTCGGGCCGGGACGCGCGCATCGGCGTGACGGCACGCCGGATGTCCGCCGGCGAGTCGGGCGAGTATGTCCTGGTTACGGTGCAGGACAACGGCGCCGGCATTCCCGAGGAACTCCGCGCCAAACTCTTCTCCCCCTTCTGCACGACCAAGGCCCGCGGTATGGGACTCGGCCTGCCCATCGCGAAAAGAATCGTCGTCGACCATAACGGTAAGATCGAGGTGGATTCCGGGCAGGAGGGAACGCGGGTGTCGGTCACGCTTCCGGTCGAGCGGGACGTCCCCGGATCAGACGGGAACCCGAAGACCGCCCCGGAAGACGCCCTCGCACGGGAGACCGGCTGAGGCGGCCGTACAATCGCCGCGGGAGGTGTCGCATGAATCGTTGGACCCGCTGGTGGCGGAAACTCACGGGTGCCGGACACAGGACCAGCCGCGGGTGGACGTCGGTCAAACCGGACTCCGCCCGGAAACGCGGCGGACTTCCCGCCGCGGGCGGGGGGGAGGCCTCCGGAGAGACGGACCGCCGGATGGCCGAGCTGGTGGAGTCGGTGCAGTCCCACCTGCGGCGCCAGCGCGAGTTCCAGGACCGCGTGGCGGAGAACCTCGACCGGATCCCGGCCGCGCTCGAATGTCTCGAACATATCCGCGGCCAGCTCGACGAGCGCAGGCGCAGCGAGGAGGCCATGGCCGCCCGGCTGCGGCGCTCGGAGCGGACCCTCAACCTGCTGGCGGTCCTCATCGTGGTCCTCGCCGTCATGGCCGCCGCAGGCTGGCTGGCGATGACCCGCACCCCCCCGCCGGAGCCGGCCGCGCGCCCTTCCGGAACCGCAGAGCCGTCGGCGACCCGACCGGTGGAACTGTTCGAGTCGTTTGAGGGCGTCACCAGTCCTCTGACCGCGGAAGAGGTGGAATACGCCCTCGATCTCGACCGTGAATCCCGCAGCGAAGGCCCGTGATCGTATCCTGCCCCGACGATTTGGAGCGGATTTTGACGTGGACACCGGTTCGGGGGGAAGGGAGTATCGCGCCGCGATGGAGCCGATGAGTCAGCGTAAAGCCGATCATGTGCGTATCGCGGCGGAAGAGGCCGCGGCGGACCGCAGTGCCGGTGCGTTCGCCGCCCTGCGCCTCGATCATCGCGCCCTGCCGGAACTGGACCTCGACGAGGTGGATCCGTCCTGCGAGTTCCTGGGACACCGCCTCTCGTTCCCGTTCATGATGGCTTCCATGACCGGCGGAGCGGACGGGCAGCTCCGCCGCATCAACCGGAACCTCGCCGCAGCGGCGCGCAGGGAACGGGTCGCCATGGCCGTCGGCTCCCAGCGCGTCATGTTCTCGGACCCGCAGGCGCGCGCGGCATTCGATCTGCGGCCGCTGGCCCCGGAGGTGCCCCTGATCGCCAACCTCGGCGCCGTGCAGCTCAGGCAGGGGATGGGGATCGAGGAATGCCGCGCAGCCGTGGACGTGCTCGCGGCCGACGGCCTCTACCTGCACCTCAATCCGCTTCAGGAAGCAGTGCAGCGCGAAGGCACCCCCACCTTCGGCGGACTGGCCTCCCGGATCGGGGCGGTCGCCGAGGCGCTCGACCGGCCCGTACTGGTCAAGGAGGTGGGGGCCGGTCTGCACCCCGACGACCTGCGTGCGCTCATCCCCGCAGGCGTCCGCTACTTCGATGCGGCCGGGGCCGGGGGCACCTCCTGGAGCTATGTGGAGAGTCGCCGCGGCGACGATGCCGAGCGCCGCGCGCGGGCCGCGGCCTTCGCCGACTGGGGCGTACCCGCGCCGCAGGCGCTGCGCCGCCTCTCTCCGCTTCGCTCGGAAGGCGCGACGCTGATCGGTTCCGGCGGCATCCGGTCCGGTGTCGATATCGCCCGGGCGATGATTCTCGGCGCTTCGCTGGGCAGCGCGGCGCGCCCGCTGCTGGCGCCCGCGATGGAGTCGGAGGACGCGGTCTGCGCGGTCATCCGACGCTACCGCGAGGAGTTCCGTCTGGCCCTCTTCCTGCTCGGCTGCCGCCGCCCGGAATATTTGATAGGACAGGAACAGTGGATTGTCGGAGACGGTGAATATGAAGCCGGTCCCCGCGGAGGCATACATCCGGCATGAATATCGGCATCGACAGCATCAGTTTCTACACCGCGCAGTACGCCTTCGATCTCGAGAAACTGGCGGAGGCGCGTTCGGTCGACCCGAAAAAGTACCTTCAGGGCCTCGGGCAGGAACGCATGAGCGTGGCGCCGCCGGATGAGGACGCCGTGACGCTCGGTGCCAGCGCGGCCCACCCGCTGCGGCGCGACGGGAAACTGGACGACATCGACCTGCTCCTGTTCGCCACGGAGAGCGGTGTGGACCAGTCGAAGGCGGGCGGCCTGTTCATCCACGGCCTGCTGGATCTTCCCTCCCGCTGCCGCGTCCTGGAAGTGAAACAGGCCTGCTACAGCGCGACCGCGGCGCTCCAGCTCGCCGCAGCCCACGTGCGGGGGAGCCCCGGCCGCAAGGCACTCGTGATCGCTTCCGATGTCGCGCGCTACGAGCTGGAAAACCCCGGCGAAGCCACCCAGGGGTGCGGGGCCGTCGCCTTTACGGTCGCGGCCGACCCCGCGGTTCTCGCCCTGGACCCCGAAGCGGGATATCATGCCGAGGACGTGATGGATTTCTGGCGGCCGAATTACCGCCGCGAGGCGCTGGTCGACGGCAAGTACTCCACGCGCGTCTATATCGACACGATGCTGCACTGCTGGCGGGACTACGCCGGTCAGAGCGGCCGCGGGCTGGAGGACTTCGAGCGGTTCTGCTACCACCTGCCGTTCAGCCGCATGGCCGAAAAGGCACAGGTCCGGCTCGCGCGCGCGCTGCATGCGGAGGCGGACGGGAAGCGGATCGAGGAGTGGCTGGAAGGCACGCGCGAGTACGCCCGCGTCACCGGAAACTGCTACGCGGCCTCGCTGTATGTCGCGCTGACCTCCCTGCTCGACGCCCCGGGAAAGGATCTCGCGCAGTGCCGCCTGGGCCTGTTCAGTTACGGTTCGGGATGCGTCGGCGAGTGGTTCAGCGGCGTCGTGCAGCCGGGCTACCGGCAGGCGCTCTACACGCAGCAGCACCGCGCCATGCTCGCGAACCGCGAACCGCTCACCTATCGCCAGTACGAGGATATCTACCACTTCCTGCTCCCCGAGGACGGTGCGGATCACGTGCTGCCGCAGTACCGCACCGGACCGTACCGCCTCGCCGGCATCAGCAACCATAAACGCACCTACGAGGCTGTGGATGAAGGTACGCCGAGCCTGTGATCACCGCCCCGTCCCAGCGATTCTCATGATGGCTTCACCCTTTTCGGTCGGGGTGGCACCCGACCCTCCCAATGCCCGAAAAGGCGTCGGATATCGACTCGGGAGGGACGGCTGCCACGCCGTCCGCGGTCGGAATGCCGCCATGATGAGAACAGCCGGCCCCGTCCGCGGCAACCTTGACATGCGGCGGGGTGCGGTTGAGGATGGGGCAGGGTGCCGCGGTCGCGGCATCGGGAGGAAACGATGAAAGCGGTGGCTCCCGGAAAACTGATCCTGAGCGGTGAACACGCCGTGGTCTACGGCGCGCCGGCGCTGGCGATGGCGATCGACCGCAGCGCACACTCCGTGCTGCTCCCGGGGCGCGGCGAGGGGGTGTCGTTCGACCTCCCCGGCGAGGGGGCCGGCGACTCTTTCACCCTGCTCGCGCTCGAAGATTTCAAGAGCCGCGTGATGAAGAACTACCGGTTGTTTCTGCGCGGAGATCTGGGTATCCGCGACGTGATCGCCAAACCCGTGGATCTCTTCAAGTACGCCTTCATCATGGTGCTCGACGGACTTCACTACCAGCTCGACAGCGGTCTGTGCCTGCAGGTCCGGTCCACCATCCCGATGGGCTGCGGACTGGGCTCGTCCGCCGCCACGGTGCTCAGCGAGATCCGCGCCCTCGGCCACTACTTCCGCGTGGAGTTCCGCCCGGACTGGTACTACGACTTCAGCCTCGAGGCGGAGCGCATGCAGCACGGGCGGCCCAGCGGTGTCGACAGCTATATCTCGCTCCACGGCGGCTGCGCCCGCTTCCGGGAGGGGCGCGCCGAATCCCGTCCGCTGCCGCGCATGCCGATGTATCTGGTCGAGACGGGGGTGCCGCAGAGCACCACCGGCGAATGCGTGGAGGCGGTGGCGCGGGAATTCGCTGCAAGTTCGATCTGGTCGGAGTTCGCCGGGATCACGGAGGAGGTCGACCGTGCCGTGCTCGACAACGATCCGCTGCGCCTCCGCGCCGGCGTCAGGGAGAACCACCGCAAGCTGGTGCGGCTGGGGGTCGTTCCCGAAAAGGTCGGACGGTTCGTCGATGCCGTCGAGGCCCGCGGCGGCGCGGCCAAGATCTGCGGCGCGGGCGCGGTGCGCGGCGAGGCCGGCGGCGTCGTGCTCGTGCTGGCCGACGAGGCCCCCGCGGAGCTGTGCCGGGAGTACGGCTACACGGTCTCGCCCGTGCGCGGCGATCCCCTGGGTACGCGGATGATCGGCTGATGGACCGGCGTTCCATCAGGGTCTCCGCGCCGGGCAGCCTCATGCTCTTCGGCGAACACGCCGTCCTCCACGGACGCCCGGCGCTGGCGGCGGCGATCGACCGACGCATCACCGTGTGTCTCCGCCCGCTCGATGAGGACGTGCTGCGGATCGTATCTTCGGCCGGCCGGTTCGAGGGGACGTGGCGCGACCTGCCGGAGCAGGGACCGCTGCGCTTTGTCGCGGCCGCCCTGCGCCCGTACGCTGAAGTATTCCGCGGCGGCCTCGCCGTCGATATCGAATCCGCCTGCCGCTCCGACGTGGGGTTCGGCACGTCCGCCGCGGTGACCGCCGCGCTTCACGGCGCGTGCCTCCGCCGGACGCGCCCGGAGGAAGCAGAGCGGCCGTGGCGCGCGGAAGTCTTCCGGCGGAGCGTGGACACCATTCGCGCAGTACAGGGCAGGGCGTCGGGGACGGATGCCGCGGCGAGCGTGTACGGCGGGCTGACCGCCGTGGGGCCCGGCGACGCCGCGCCGCGCCGGTTCGGAGTAACGCAGGCCCTGACCGCGGTGTACTGCGGGTACAAGCGGCCGACGCCGGAAGTGATCGCCGAGGTCGAGCGGCGCCGCGCCGCGGAGCCGGCGCGCGTGGAAGCCTGCTTCGATGCGATCGGCCGGACCGCCGCGGCGGCGGAAGCGGCGCTGCGCGAAAACCGGCCTGAGCGCATCGGGCCGCTGATGGACGAAGGACAGGAGGCCATGCGCGCGCTCGGGCTGGAGACGCCCGAACTCGCGGAGATTACGAAGACGCTTCGCGCGTCGCCGGGCATTTTCGGGGCCAAGATCTCGGGCTCGGGTCTCGGAGATTGCGCGGCAGGGTGGGGGCGGGCGGAACGGGCGCCGGATTTCCGCTTTCCGGTGTTCCGGTTGAAGGTGGATAATACGGGTGTGACCTGCACCCTGTCGTGAGGTCGGGAGGCGACGGCGAATACGATGCATCGGCGGGAATACGTACATGAGGTTCTGCGGGATGCCGCCCGCGCGGAGCAGCCGGAAGGACGGGCGTTCGCGCCGGTGAATATCGCGCTGTGTAAATACTGGGGCAAACGCGAGGAGGAACTGAACCTTCCGCAATGCTCCAGCCTGTCGATATCGCTCGGCCCGCTCGGAACCGAAACCGTCGTCCGCCGCGCGGACGCGGGGGCGACGGAGGACCGGGTGGAATTGAACGGCGCATGCGTGGACGCCTCGACGCCGTTCGCCCGCCGCCTGTGTGCTTTCCTCGATCTCTTCCGCCCGGACCCCGGGGCGCGGTTCGAGGTGAGCACGAAAAACAACGTACCGACCGCCGCCGGGCTGGCCTCCTCGGCTTCCGGGTTCGCCGCGCTCACACTCGCGCTCGACCGCCTCTTCGGGTGGAAGCTCGCCGGACCCCCGCTCTCGCAGCTCGCGCGTCTCGGCAGCGGCAGCGCGGCGCGCTCGGTGTATGACGGCTTCGTCCTGTGGCACGCGGGCCGCGATCCCGGAGGCGCGGACTGCCTGGCGGAACGGCTTCCCGAGGTATGGCCCGAACTGCGGGTCGGCATTCTGACTGTATGCGCGGAGGCGAAGGAGACCGGTTCGACCGGGGGAATGAACCGTACCGCGGCCACCTCCGTTCTGTTCCGTGAATGGGCGGAACGCTGCCGGGTCGACCTGCAGTTGCTGCGGGATGCGATTCGCGCCGGCGATTTTACCCGCTTCGGAGCGACGGCCGAGGCGAACGCGATGTCGATGCACGCCACGATGCTCGATGCGCGCCCGCCGCTGCTGTACTGGCGGGCGGAGACGGTGGCCGCGCTGCACGGGGTCCGGGAGCTGCGCGACGCCGGCACGGAGGTGTACGCCACCATCGACGCCGGCCCGAACGTCAAGCTGCTCTTCCGGGAGCGGGACGAGGCCGGCGTGCGCGGGCGGTTCCCGGACATGGACGTGATCGCCCCCTTCCGTCAGCCCCGAAACGACTCCTGCTCCCCGAGATAGCGCCAGCGTCCGGAAGGCAGGCGGCCGAGGCGGACCCGGCCGATCCGCACCCGTTTCAGGTTCAGCACTTCGAGGTCGACGAGACCGCACATCCGCCGGATCTGGCGTTTGCGGCCCTCGCGCAGGACGAAGCGCAGCGAGTCGCCCCGCAGCCTCTCAACCCGGGCGGGTTTCAGTTTACGCCCGTCCAGGCTGAGTCCATGGCGCAGCTTCTCCAGCGTCCCGTCCGTGACGCGGCCCTTCACGCGCACCCGGTATTCCTTGTCGACCTCCGAGTCGGCGCCGATCAGCCGTCTCGCGACCCGTCCGTCCTGCGTGAGCACCAGCAGGCCGTGCGAATCGACGTCCAGCCGGCCCGCGGGGGCGATTCCTTCCAGGTGGGCAGGCGAAAACTTCTGCGTCGAGGGATCGCATTTCCACCGGTTCGCGGGGTCGATCAGGGCGACGGCGGGCGGATATTTTCCTTCGGGCTGACCGGACACGTATCCGACCGGTTTGTTGAGCAGGATCGTCACGCGTGTTTCCTGCCTCGTCCGCGCCTCGGCCGCCAGTTCGATCCGGCTCTCCGGATCGATCTTCGTCCCGAGCCTGTTCACGCGTGCGCCGTCGACGAAGACCAGACCCTGTTCGATAAAACCGTCCGCTTCGCGGCGGGAGCAGAGTCCCCGGCGGGCCATGATTTTGGAGAGACGTTCCGGGTTCATGGGATCAGAAACATAACCTGCCCGATTGTATAAAATCGAGCGCAGACATCGGCACGGCGGGATTGACACTGAGCCGCCAATAGTTGAGGGTGGCCGTTTTCATTTGCGGGGCGAAAACCGCGGCCAGCAACGGACTATGAAATGCGACTCGACCCCCCGGCCATAATACAGGGCGGCATGGGTGCCGGTGTATCCCACTGGCGTCTGGCGCGTGCGGTCTGCCGGCGCGGACAGCTCGGCGTGGTCTCCGGCACGGGACTGGATCAGATCATGATCCGGCGGCTCGAGCTGGGCGATCCCGGCGGCCATGTGAGGCGGGCGCTGGAGCATTTTCCGCTCCGCTCCATCGCACGGCGGATTTTCGACACCTTCTACATCCCCGGCGGCAAGGAAGAGGACGCGCCGTTTTCGACGCCCGGAATGCACACGGTCGAGGGCAACCGGCCGATCCAGGCGTTGTGCATCGCCGCCAATTACGTGGAGGTCTGGCTGGCCCGCGAAGGCCACGGGCACCCGGTCGGAATCAATTATCTCGAAAAGATTCAGCTCCCGCACCTGCCGTCGCTGTACGGCGCCATGCTGGCCGGGGTCGGCGCGGTGATCGTGGGCGCCGGCATCCCGACTCAGTTTCCCGCCGCCATCGAGCGGCTCAGTCGCCATGAACCCGCGGAATACGTGGTGGATGTGGCGGGTTCGGGCCGCGGCGCGGAGGATGCGCGCATGAAGTTCGACCCGCGCGACTTTCAGGATCCGGATGCCGCGCCGCTCGCGCCGCTGAACCGGCCGGAGTTTGTGCCGATCGTCTCTTCCCATGCGCTCGCCAACATCCTGTTTCGCAAGGCGGGCAAAGACGCCATTTCGGGATTTATTCTCGAAGGGTCCCGGGCGGGCGGGCATAACGCGCCGCCGCGCGGGAAACTGCAATTGAGCGCGAACTCGGAACCGGTCTACGGTCCCCGCGACGTGATCGATCTCGATGCGGTCCGCGAAATCGGCCTCCCGTTCTGGCTCGCCGGATATTACGGCTCGCGGGAGGGCGTCCGGTCCGCGATCCGGGAGTCCGCCGCCGGGGTTCAGGTGGGCACGGCGTTCGCGCTGTGCCGCGAGTCGGGTATCGACCCCGGGTTCCGCCGCGCGCTCCTGGACAAGGCGCTGGCGGGCGAGGGCGAGATCTTTACCGATATCGCCGCTTCGCCGACGGGGTTCCCGTTCAAGGTCGCCGCGCTGGAGGGTACCCTCTCCGACCCGGAGGTCTACCGCCGCAGAAAACGGGTCTGCGATCTCGGATTTCTGCGCCGGCCCTACCGGCGCGAGAACGGTACGATCGGGTACCGGTGCCCCTCCGAACCGGTCGAAGCCTACACGGCCAAGGGCGGTCTCCGGGAGAAGACGGAGGGCCGCAAATGCCTCTGTAATGCACTGGTCGCGAATATCGGCATGCCCCAGCCCCTCGGCGGCGGGGAAGTGGAGCTGCCGCTGATTACGCTGGGCGATGATTTTTCCGGGGTAGCGCGGTTCTGCCCCGAAGGTGAACGGGATTATGGCGTCGATGACGTGTTGCGCGTGCTGCTCGGTTAGGGCATCGGTCCTTAATTCCGGCTGGGGCGTCTGGCGGGGGCTGTGCTAGATTGCGCGACGTGGGGGTGATCCGATGCGCGGCGTCATCTACAATTTTTCCGGGGAACTGGACGAGGTCTCGCACCTCTTCCCGAACGAACGCCTCGCCCGCCTCGCCGCGTCCCTCGAACGAGCCGGACATGAGGCGGTGGTGCTCGACCGCGCCAATTTCGCGGACCTGATTTCCCGGGGTGCCGACTTCATGCGCACACTCGGCTCGGTCGGCTTTTTTGATGACGATCCGGACCTCACGGCGGCGGCCGCCGCTGAAGCAGAGGCGGTGCTGGCCGAACGGCCGCAGATGGTCCTGATCAACCTCTGGCACGGAAGCGGATTCAAGTTCTCGCGGGAACTGGCGGCCGAACTGAAGCGGCGCGATCCCGCACTCCCGTTGTACGGCGTCGGCCAGAAGGTCGACTGGTTCCGCGAGCATATCCTCAACCTCCCCGGGAACCGTCTGGACGGACTGGTGACGGGGCTGGGATACGAAACCGTGCCGCGTCTGGCGGCGGGCGAGGATGCGGGTACGGTGCCCGGCATGATCACGGGCGGGGAGGAGGGCTTGATCATCAATCCCGCACCGGTCACCGAAGGCGGAGCTGTCCCGAAACCCTCCTATGACGGCCGTGTGTACCGGTCCATCGAAGAGAAGATCCCCGTGTTCTCGCTCGCGCTCTCCAATCTCGCCTGCCCGAACCGCTGCGCGTTCTGCGTCCGCCCCGAAAACTACGGGCGCACCCTGAGCCCCCGCCCGGCGGAGGCGGTGTTCGACGAACTGCGGTCGCTGCACGAACGGTTCGGAGCCACCCATTTCCGCGTCGAGGACTCGACGCCGCCGCCGAAGGCGCTGACCGCGCTGGCGCAGGCGATCAGGGAGTCGTCGCTGAAAGGAAAGGTGCGGCTGAGCGCGTTTTCGCGCGTCGATCAGAATGCCGAGGAGGATTTCGAGGCCATGAAGGATGCGGGGTTTATCTCGCTGTTCTTCGGCATGGAATCACTCGACGACGCCGTGCTCGCAAACCTGCGCAAGGGGTTCACCCCCGGTGAGGTGCGGGATACGGTCGAGCGTGCGCACGCGGCGGGCCTGTTCACGGTGGGGAGCTTCATCTGTCCCACGCCGGGGGAGACCCGCGAGAGTATGGAGCGTACCCTGGAGCGCATCGCGGAGATGCGCGACGTGCTCGATTCCGTCCTCAGTCTGCCGGCCGGGGTCTATCCGACCACCGCGTGGGGGCGTGATCCGGACGCCTTCGGCATTCGGCTCAGGGAGAACTATATCCAGGAACTGCTCACGTACCCGATCAAGTACGAGGTCCCGTTGCGCCACTGGAAGCCGTTCCCGTTCTCGTACGCCATGATGGGCCGCCCGGCGGAGGAGGTCGAATTCGGGGACATCGCCGCGGTGCAGGAGGAATTCGCCCGGCGGGTGCGCGAGGACCTCGGCATTCCACGCGTGCCCGACTATTATAGGCTCCTGGCCGACCGCGCCGGTCGCCCGCCGGAGGAGACGGCCATGCGGATCGTGAAAGGCATCATGACCCGGGACTACCGCGCCCTGAGGGATTTTCTGCGGATCGGCGCTCCGGCATGATTTATGGATGAACAGGGCAGCCCCGCGCCGGGCTGCCGGGACAGGGAGGAGAACCAGGATGGCCATGAAACATTTCTGTATGCCCGCGGACTTCAGGAAAGAGACGATCGATGCCTACGCGCGTCTCAACGAGCAGTACCCCGAATGCGCCGTGGTCGAGACCTACGGCAACGTCACCGTCGAGAATTGTTTCGGCTCGGGACGCGACCTCGACAAGCTGCCCGAAGTCGATCTCGAGACGCTGGCCGACTACGCCGCCTATTCACGCTCCAAAGGCATCGAGTTCGCGTACACGATCAACGCCCCGTACATGCAGAACCGCGAGTTTACGCCGGAGGGCGTGGCGGAGATCCGCCGCTTCCTCGGTAAGCTCCACGACGCCGGCATCCGCTGCCTGATCATCGCCATGCCCTCGCTGATGGAGGTGGTCCTGCGCAGCGGTTATGAGTTCGAGATCAAGGCCTCCGTCATCGCCCAGATCACGAACCCCAACAAGGCCATGATGTTCAAGAAGCTGGGGGTGAGCCGCCTGACGGTCGACGAGAGCATCACCCGTGAATTCAGCCGGCTGCGCCATATTAAAGAGACCTTCCACGGGCCGGTGGAGATCATCGTCAACTCGATCTGCCTGCAGGACTGTCATTTCAGACCCTTTCACTACAACCAGATCTCCGGCGACTCCGTGGACCGCGCGAATCCGGTGAGCTGCAATTACTTCACGGGCCGCTGCATGAAACGGCTGTTCGACGATCTGTCCAACTACTTCAAGGCCTCCTGGATCAGACCGGAGGATCTCCATTACTACACCGACGCCGGGATCGAGCACTTCAAGATCCAGGGGCGGCAGAGCGTGCTGAACGGCGATCCCGTGCGCGCGGTGGAGTGCTACTTCAACGAGCGCTACGACGGAGACCTCACCGACCTGATGTTCCTCTTTTCCCCGCGCGAGTTCTTTCCCTTCAAGGTCGATAACCGCGCCCTCGACGGATTCCTGAAGCCGTTTACCCGCAGCGACGATTTCTGCCCGCGCGACTGTACCCGCTGCGACTACTGCGAGAAGTATGCCCGCCGCATCTTCGGAGACCAGAACCCGGAACAGGTCGTGGCGATGATCCGCGAGAAGATCGGGGCGAGCGACCCGTTCACAAAGATGATGTCTTCGGCCGGAGAAGGGGAATGACGGCGCCGGCGATCGATGAACGGCGCGCGGTCGATAACCTGCTCAGCCTCCTTGCGGTCGAGGGATTGAGCGGACGCGAGACCCGGGTGGCGGAGAAGGTCGCGAATCTTCTGGTCGAGGCCGGGTGCCGGCCGGAATGGATCGCGCACGACAGCGCCCACCGCAAGGCCGGCGCCGGCTTTGAATGCGGCAATCTCATCGTCCGCCTTCCCGGAAAGAGGGGCCTCCCGCGGGTGATGTTCTCCGGGCACATGGACACCGTACCGCTGTGCCGCGGAGCGGAACCGGTGCGCCGGGGCGGGAGGATCGAATCGAAGGGCGAGACCGGCCTCGGCGCCGACAACCGGACGGCGGTCGCGGCGATCGTCACGGCGGCGCAGCACCTGCTCGGGCACGGTATCCCGCGCCGCCCGCTCACGCTGCTTTTCACCGTCGCGGAGGAAGTGGGGCTCTGCGGAGCGCGGTACGTGACGAAGAAAGACCTCGGCCATCCGTCGATGGGATTTAATCTCGACGGCGGCGACCCGGCCAAACTGATCGTCGGCGCGATCGGTGCGACGCGCTGGACCGCGGAGATACGCGGGCGGTCCTCACACGCCGGAGTGCATCCCGAACAGGGAATATCCGCCGGACTGATCGCGTCGCGCGCGGTGGCCGACCTGGCCGAACGCGGCTGGTTCGGCGCCATCGGGAAGAGCGGCGGCCGCGGCACCGCCAACGTGGGCAAGATGAACGGCGGGATGGCGAACAACCAGGTGATGGACCACATGACCGTGACCGGCGAGTGCCGGAGCCACAGCAGGAAGTTCCTGGCGCGGATCACCTCGGCGTGGCGCACGGCGTTCGAGCGCGCCGCCGTGAGCGTGAGGAACCACGAAGGGCAGTGCGGAAGTGTGTCGTTTGAGTTCGAGGACGACTACGAGGCCTTCCGCCTGAATAAATCCGCGCCCGTCGTCCGCGAGGCGCAGCGCGCGGCCGACGCTACGGGCCTGACCCCCGAGACCGTGATCATGGACGGCGGGCTCGACGCGAGCTTCTTTAATCAGCGCGGCATCCCGACCGTGACCCTCGGCGCCGGCGCCCACGCCATCCACACCACCGACGAATACGCGGACCTCGACGAATACCTCGCGGGCTGCCGCCTGCTGATGGAACTCGCCCGGGCGTAAGCGGCCCGTTCTGTGAGCGCGATCTCTCCTCTTGTCGTTCGATGACAAGGCACAGTCGGCGGTGTTCTGTACCGTAGAGCCATTCTCCGTTGCTCATGGGGCCATCGCCCGAAATGTTGAACCACGAAAATTCGCCGATTATTGTGGTGGAGCCGTTCGGGGAAGAGGCGGGAGGGGAGACGACAAACGTTCGTAGTAGCGCCGCACGCGCCCGAAGGGCCAGGCGCGTGAAGATAACGGCCCTGGCCCCGCGGCGCGGACCTGCGGGCCTACTACGAGCGCAAGAGAGAACGCACGATCTCTTTGCCTGTGCTCTTCTCATTCATCTTTGCGATCTCTGCGCCTTGGCGAGAGACCTTTCCTGTGTTTTCGACCACGGATTACACCGAGGACACGGATGGGAACTCGAAATCGGTATTCAGAGAGAACATAATTCGTACTCGAGTTCCTTGAACAAAGGGAGTGGGATCGCGCCTTCGGCGCTCCGAGTACGCGTACGAGTACGAGTAAGAGTACGAATTATGTTCACCCCTTCATGGCCTTCATGGTGAATCCCCTTGCGATCTTCCGCATCCCGTTTCCCGCGTTTCCCAGACCGGGAGCGTCGGATCAGCCGCCGAGCTTCTTTTTCAGGATCTCGATCACGGCGGGCGGGTTGGCCTTGCCCCGGCTGAGTTTCATGACCTGGCCCATGAGGAAGTTAATCGAGGCCTCCTTGCCGTTGCGGTAGTCTTCGGCCGGGCCGGGGTTTTCGGCGATGACCTGATCGGCCCACGGTTCGAGGGCCGAATCCTCGCTGACCTGCGCCATGCCGCGTTCCTCGACGATCGCGCGCGGATCGCCGCCCTCGCGGAAGAGAGTCTCGAAGACCTCTTTGGCCGCGCTGTGGCTGATCGTCTTTTCGTCGATCATCCGGATCAGTTCGGCGAGGTGTTCCGGGGTGACCGACGCGTCGCCGATCGTCCGGTCCTCTTCGGAGAGCAGGCGGAGCATCTCGCCCATGAGCCAGTTCGAGGCCGCCTTCGGCGCGGCCCCCGCCTCCAGTGCCGCGTCGAAGAAATCCGCCACGGCCTTGTCCGCCGCCAGCACCCCGGCGTCGTATTCGGGCAGCCCCAGCTCGGAGACGTAGCGTTCCCTGCGGTGGGCGGGAAGCTCGGGGAGGTCCGCGCGCCAGGCCTCGATACCCTCTTCGCTGAGTTGCACCGGCAGCAGGTCGGGCTCGGGGAAGTAGCGGTAGTCGTGGGCTTCCTCCTTGGTGCGCATCGCCGAAGTGGTCGCGCTGTCCGGGTCCCAGCGCCGCGTCTCCTGCCGGAGTGTGAGCCCGCGTCCGAGTTCGTCGATCTGGCGGCGGATCTCGTATTCGAGGGCGTTATGGACGCCCTTGAACGTGTTCATGTTCTTGATCTCGGCCTTGATGCCCAGTTTCGTCTCGCCCTGCGGGCGGACGCTGACATTGATGTCGCAGCGCATGTTGCCCTTCTCGAGGTCGCAGTCGCTGATCCCCCCGTACTGGAGAATCTGCTTCAGCCCGGTCAGAAAGGCCATCGCATCGTCCGGCGTCTGCATGCAGGGTTCGCTGACGATCTCCATCAGCGGGGTCCCCGCGCGGTTGAAATCGATCAGGCTGGCCGTCCCGACGTGGGTGTTCTTGGCGACGTCCTCCTCGAGGTGGATGCGCGTGAGCGGGAAACTGCGGTGTTCGCCGCCGACCTCCGCCTCCACGCGCCCGCCGAGGCAGAGCGGCAGGTCGTACTGCGAGATCTGGTAGTTCTTGGGCATGTCGGGATAGAAGTAGTTCTTCCGGTCCCACTTGCTGATGCGGTTGAGGGTGCAGTCGAGCATCAGCCCGGCGCGGCAGCAGAGTTCCACGGCGCGCGCGTTGAGCACCGGCAGCGCGCCGGGGTAGCCGAGGCAGACGGGGCAGACGTGCGTGTTCGGCGCGGCCTCCTCGTCGTGCACCCGGCAGCCGCAGAAGATCTTGGTCCGGGTCCTGAGCTGGACGTGCACCTCGAGTCCGATGACCGCCTCGTAGTTCATGCGGCACCTCCCGCAGCGTCCGTCCCGCCGAATCCGGGCGGCCGGCGGGTGTGCCATTCCGTGCTCTGCTCGTAGGCATGCCCGACCCGGAGGACCGTCTCCTCGCCGAGCTGCGGTCCCAGGATCTGCAGTCCGACCGGCAGGCCGGCGTCCGTGAATCCGCACGGGACCGAGAGTCCGCAGATGCCTGCCAGCGAGGCCGGCGTGGTCAGCACGTCGTCGAGATACATGGCGAGCGGATCGTCCGTCTTCTCCCCGATCCGGTAGGGCGGGGTGGGCGTGCACGGCGTCAGCAGCGCGTCGCACTGGCCGAAGGCGTCCCTGAAGTCCTCGCGCACCAGCGTGCGGGTTTTCTGCGCGCGCAGGTAATAGGCGTCGTAATACCCGCTGCTCAGCACGTAGGTGCCGAGGATGATCCGCCGCTTCACCTCGGGGCCGAAACCGGCGGCGCGCGTGCGCCGGTAGAGTTCGATCGGCGAGGCGCCTTCGACGCGGTTTCCGTAGCGGATGCCGTCGAAGCGCGCCAGGTTGGCCGAGGCCTCGGCCGGGGCGATGATGTAATAGGCCGAGATGGCGTAGCGGGTGCGGGGGAGGCTGACTTCGCGGATCTCCGCGCCGAGGGTGCGGCAGTGGTCGACCGCCGCGCGGACGGCGGACTCGATCTCGGGGTCGAGACCTTCGACAAAGTATTCGCGGGGCAGGCCGAGCGTCATGCCCTTGAGGTCCGTCCCGGACGCCAGGGCTTCCGTGTAGTCGGGGACGGGCGCGTCGAGCGAGGTCGTGTCGCGGGGATCGTGGCCGGCGATCGCCCCCAGCAGGAGCGCGGCGTCCTGGACGCTGCGGGTGACGGGTCCGACCTGGTCGAGCGAGGAGGCGAAGGCGGTCAGGCCGTAGCGCGAGACGCGGCCGTAGGTGGGTTTGAGTCCGACGCATCCGCAGAAGGCGGCCGGCTGGCGGATCGATCCGCCGGTGTCGGAGCCGAGCGAGGCGACGGCGAGGCCGCCCGCGACGCCCGCCGCGGAGCCGCCGCTCGATCCGCCCGGGACGCGCCCGGGGTCCCAGGGATTGCGCGTGGTCCGGAGCGCGGAGTTCTCCGTGCTCGAGCCCATCGCGAACTCGTCCATGTTCACGCGCCCGAGCAGGACCGCGCCCGCTTCGCGCAGCTTCGCCACGCAGGTCGCGTCGTAGGGGGCCGTGTAGCCCTCCAGGATCCGCGAACCGCAGGTGCACGCTTCGCCGCGCACGTTGAGCACGTCCTTGATCGCGACCGGCACGCCCAGCAGCGGGGCGGTCTCGCCCGCCGCCCGCCGTTCGTCCGCCGCCCGCGCCTGTTCGAGGACCCGTTCGCGGTCCACGCGCACATAGGCGCCGAGGCGCGCGTCGCCGCGCCCGATTGCGGCGAGCACGGCTTCTGCCGCCTCCGCCGCGCTGCAGTCGCCCGTGGCCAGACGGGTGCGCAGTTCCGACAGGGTGAGCGTGTGAAGATCCGCCATCAGCTGTTCTCCAGGATCTTGGGCACGCGCACCTGATCGCGGGTGGCGGCGGGGGCGTTGTCCAGCATGGCGCGCCGGTCGATCGACGGTGCGGGTTCATCCGCGCGCAGGACATTGTAGCGCGGGACCGCGTGCGCGGTGGGGTCGATGCCTTCGACGTCGAGTTCCTCGAGGTGGCGCACGTAGTCGATCACGCGGTCGAGCTGATCCTGAAAAACCGTTTGCTCTTCATCGGTCAGATCGATCCGCGCCAGCTCCGCGACGTAGGCGATGTCTATTTCGGAGTTGTTTCCGGGTCGGGACTTCATGTCGGTGCTTCCGTAAAGGATTCAAATCTCCGCCGTTCGAAAGGGGCGATACTAAGAATGCGCGCGGCGAAATCAAATGGAATTGTCCCGCTGATCGAGATAACCGAGCATGAACAGCGGCCGCTTGAGCCCGTCGGTGTCCCCGCCATGGGAGAGGATGATCTTGCGGCCGGTCTCGACTCCCTTGAACTGTTCTCTTCCCTTGCCCCTGCCTCCGATCTCGATCACGGTTTTTTTCCACGATGGGTCGTCTATGAGAAAGTCCGGGGTCTTTTTGCCGCGCGTGCTTTTGAGGTAGGCGAAGGATGTCTCCGTCTGCTCCATGGCCCCGGCGAAAAAATCCTCCCGGAGGCCGCCCAGGGCCTCGCGCCATGGGCGGAAGAGAAGGCGGTACGGGAGCGCCATCAGCACTTTGGGTTCGCGCAGGACATTGGTTCCCGCCGGGAATACCTGGTGCAGGATGAAGGCTTTTTCAAGAAGCTGCACGTACTGTCGGGCCTTGTACTTGGTGATCCCGGCATTCTTTGAAAGGGAGCTGTAGTTGATTCCGTCCACGGGAGATTTCCCGATAAATTCCAGCATGCTGCGAATCCGTCCCGGCTCATCGGTTTTCAGGCTTGCGACGGAGGGGATGTCTCTATTTAAGGAGGCCGCGATAGCGAGCGGGAGCGCGATCCGGATGGGGTGTCCCGATGGCATACTCAGGGGGGCGTGTTTCAATCGCGATCGCGGCCGGTCTCGTCTTCTCTCCATACCCTGGCGGGGCGGTCGGGGGCGGTGAGTTCCACGGCCACACGGGAGTGGCCGGCGTCGTCGAGGGCGCGGCGCATGTGTTTCGCCGCCTGTTCGGGGCGGTTGCATTCCGCGCTGAGGTGGGCGAGGTAGACCCGTTCCAGGCGGTCGTTTTCTCCCGCCACGCCGCTGATCAGTTCCGCAGCGGCCTCGTTGGAGAGATGGCCCTGGCGGCCGGCGATCCGTTTTTTCGTATGCCAGGGACGCTGGCTGTTCCGGAGGAGGAGGGGATCGTGATTCGATTCGCAGACGATCACCCGGCACTGCTTGAGGCGTTCGCGGATGAGGTGTGTGGCCACGCCGAGATCCGTGGCGATCCCGATGCGCGTCGCGCCGCTGGTGATCGTGAACCCCACCGGCTCGCGGGCGTCGTGGGAGACGGAGAACGGCTCGATCACGAGGTCGCCGATCCCGAAGGCGTGGCCGGTGGAAAAAAGGTTCCAGGGCAGTACCTTGTGTTCTCCGAGCCCTTCGAGCGTGCCGCGGTTCGTGAACAGGTCCATGCCGAAACGACGGTGCAGCACGCCTACGCTCTGGATGTGGTCGGCATGTTCATGGCTTACGCAGAGGGCCTGGATCGACGCGGGATCGATGCCCGCCTCCTCGAGCCCCTGAACGATGCGGCGTCCGCTGATCCCGGCGTCGATCAGCACGCGTGTCTGCTCCGTGCCCACGTAGAGGCAGTTGCCGGTGCTGCCGCTTGCGATGATGGAAAGTTCCAGCGCCATGGGTCTCCCCGCCGTCCGGTCCGACCGCGTGTATCGACGAACCGGGTCTTCATTAAGATTGTTCCCGGACCTTCTCTCTATTAACCTTTCGCCGGGATCCAATCAAATCGGAACTGATTTTCGCATGGCGCAGCAGGTTCTAACTCAGAGTCAGACTCAGCAGCTTCAACAGGTGCTCGCCCCCCACCTGCGCCAGTCGCTGGAGGTGCTGCAGGTTCCGGTGCTGGATCTTCGCGCCCTGATCCGCCGCGAGATGGAGCAGAACCCCACGCTCGAGGAGCCCCCCGCGGAGGAGACCGAGCAGGTCGAGGTGGAGCCGGGGACCAGCGATATCGAGCGGGAGCTGGAAGAAGATTTCGCCGACGAATTCGCGCAGCTCGCGCAGCTCGACGACGAGTGGCGCGACTACTTCCGCCAGAACCGGGCGGTGATGCCCTCGTCGCAGGACGCCGAGGAAAAGCGGCAGTATTTTCTGGATTCGGTGACCGAATCGCTTTCGCTGCAGGAACACCTGATGCACCAGCTCACGCTGTCCGATGTGGACGCATCGGAGCGCAAGGTCGGCGAGCTGCTGATCGGGAGCATCGACGACGACGGTTATCTCTCCAGCGATCCTGAGGAGTTCGAGAGGAATACCGGGGTGGCCTGCGACCGTCTGGAGCGCGTCCTGAAGGTGATCCAGGATTTCGATCCGCTCGGCGTGGGGGCGCGAACCGTACAGGAATGTCTCCTGATCCAGCTCGACCGGCTGGGGAAAAAGCCGGGCGATCCCGTATGGACGCTGGTGGAGCATCATCTCGATCTGCTGGGTGCACATAAGTATGACGAGATCGCCAGAACGATGGATATTTCTGCCGCGCGGGTCGACTCGCTGGCCCGCTTTATCTCCACGCTGGAACCCAGGCCGGGGAGGAAGTTCAGTTCCGAGCGCGCGGAATACGTCGTGCCGGAACTGAGCATTCAGAAGGTGGACGGCGAGTACGTGGTCCGGCAGAAGGACGAGTACATCCCTCCGGTCCGTATCAGCCGCTACTACCGGAAGCTGCTTGAAGATCCGTCGACCGCGCAGGACGTAAAAAAATACGTCCGCGAAAAGATCAGGGGCGGGATGCTGCTGATCAAGAGCATCGATCAGCGCCAGCAGACCCTCTACAAGATCGCGCTCGAGATCGTCCGCGTTCAGCGCGACTTTTTCGAACACGGCGTGTCGCACCTCAAGCCGCTGCGGATGTCGGACGTCGCCGCGAAACTGGGTGTGCACGAGACCACCGTGAGCCGCGCGACGTCGAACAAATACATCCAGACGCCGCTGGGGACCTACGAGATGAAATTCTTCTTCCGCACCGGCTACCGCCGCGCGGACGGGACGGAGGTCTCGAACGAGGGCGTGAAAGCCGCGCTCTCGCGCCTGGTGGAACAGGAGGACCCCGCCCGCCCGCTCTCCGACCAGGCCATAGCGGAGAAGCTCAGGGAGCAGGGTTTGGAAATCGCCCGCCGCACCGTCGCCAAATACCGCGAACAGCTCAACATCCTGCCCTCCAACCTTCGGCGCAAACGATAAGCCTTGCAGAAGAGTGCGAGCCGGAAGCCTGAGTGAGACCTGGTGTGCATCGCTATCGGGTTCGAGGTGGGGGCAGACCATGAAGCACATGAAGAGCATGAAGGTGGGTTGAGGGGAGTGCTGCCTCCTCCTGTGTGGGTCCATCCGGACCATCAAGTATTACCCGTCCCTCCGGGCGGGGTCAGAACCCGTCCGTGAACGTGCGCGCGATGATGGAGATCGACTTAATGATCCAGTAGAGGCCGAACAGCGCCGCCGGCAGGATGATAAGTACGGCGCATCCGATCCCTGAACCCGCGTCTCCTCCGGCCGGGGCGACGGGACGTGAATTGCTCCTCATGATTTTTTGTTCTGCTTTGCAATGCGCCGCTGATCTCTGCGCGTCTTGCGCGCCTCGTTCGCGACATAGAGGCTGAACCAGTCCATTGCGCCGTCTCCTTTCCTCAATATTCATATATATATAAAGATATGTGCTTGACACAGCCCATGCAATTCATATATTCATGAATAATGAATTCAAAATCCTGTCAGAGCATAGGAGAAAACGTGCGCGCGATCCGGAGGAGACGACACTTGAGCCAGGTCGAGTTCGCGCGCCGTCTCGACATGCGTCCGGGCCCGGTCAGCAATATCGAGCGCGGGCACAATCTTCCGTCGGCACCGGTGCTCTGTAATATGGCGGAGGTGCTGGATGTGCCGGTGGATGCGTTTTTTGAATCGGGGGGGGGCGCGAAGATGATGAGCGGCGAAGCTGCGGGAGGCCCTGGAGGGTATGTTGCGGCAGCTGCCGATGACTCTCTCGGGCCGGCGGCGGAATTGGTCAGGAGTGGAAGTGAAAGGGCAGAGATTGCGGACGAAACACTGAGAAAGCTTGGTCGACTTACGGACAGTGTGTTGGCGCTGGAAGACCTGGCGGGAGCTCGCAAGTCGGCAACCGTCCCGCTCCGGCTGCCCTTTGTTTTTTCCGTGGAAGGACTCAGGGAGCTGGCCGGTTCGGTGCGGCGAATACTTGGAGTGAGCGAGGCGGTAATTTTTGATTATCTGGAGCTTCTTGAAAACGCGGGGTTGCGCATTATTTTCTGTACGCTGGAGGAGGACGGAGGGCAGAGCTTTTCCTGTTACGATGCCGCCAATGCGAATGCAGTGATTTTTATACATTCCGAGCTGAATGCTGAGCGCCAGCTTTTTCTTCTGCTCTACGAGTTGGGGCGAATTTACTGTTTCACCCGGTTGCGCGATTTGAAGACGCCTTGTCAAGCTGATGAAGTTGTTGACAGACGCGGGAAACCGCTTAACGAGCATCGCGCAGCCCGATTCTTTGCAGGCCAGTTTTTGATGCCTGCTTCCGCAGTCCGGAATAGCGTGCACCAGCTTGCCATAAAGCCGCAGGAGTGGACGTATACCTTGCTGCTCCGACTCAAGCATCGATTTGGTGTTTCCGCCGAAAGTTTTCTGTATCGCCTTGGCGAGCTTGAACTGATCAGGCCAGAGTTGGAACGCGATATCAAGCATCGCATTGAGCTTCATTACCGCGAAACAGATTACTCGGAGCCCGACTCAAGCCAACGAATACTCACCCCCAATGGTCGTCTTGGCGATTTGCTTGTGCGTGCAAAAGAACGGTGTCCGGGTGCGGAAGAGATTTCGGTAATAGAGAGGACATTTAAATCTTTAGGGGTCACCTGCTGATTAATATTTTGATTTGGCGAAAAGCTGAAAACGCACGGGGGTAGTGATGTACCTTCTCAATACAATCGAAGCCGGGAGTACAGATGACTTCCGTAAAGACTTTTTACGCGATGAAAAGGCAGGGGAGTGGCTGCCCAGAGCAATCCATGTCGTGCAAGCAATAGCAGGAAACGAAATCGCGGCTGCTTCAAATGAGAGCTATCGGAGCGAAACATGTCTCGCTTCAGTGTGAGTGCCGGAAATGCGGATTCCGCAGGAAAGGCTGCCCGAAACTATCCTCTGGTTTTAGGGCGAGATTGGTACGCTAAATCTTCGACTGATGGCGGTGCCGGCATGTCATTATTTGATCACTGTGTAATCAGTGGTTACGTGGCGGCGCGTTGCTGCTCAAGGTTGGGGTTTGAGTTTTTCAGGAATACCTACCTCCCTTTTCTTGTCTCTCTTCATGACGTGGGCAAGGGGTCTCCCGGCTTTCTCAAGCATTGCTCTAATACGGCTCTGCAGGGGTTATGTCCCGCTCTAGCCGAAATGGATACAGAGGCTTCGGGGTGGACGAGAAATCATGCGGAAATCGGCGAGGCGGCTTTTCGGGCCTGGGCAAAGCAACGGGGTAAGTCCGAGAACTGGCTGGCGTGGGCTGAATCAATCGGCAGTCATCATGGGACCAGAAGCTATCCGCAGAACGAGGGGTGTGAAGTCTACGGTGGTCCGGGATGGGCTCGGGAACGAAAGAAATTTATCGACACGCTTTTTGGTCGCTTTGGGTCGCGATTGCCCGATGAACCGCCTCTTCCCGCACAGATCAAACTTCTTGCGGGCTTGACCTGTGTTTCGGACTGGATTGCCTCGAATGATACTTTTTTTCCCGAAAGGGGCGAGGTTGGGCGGGAGGATTTGAACCGGCGGGTAGAACAGGCCCTGGATGAATGTGGCTGGTCGGACTTTCGGCTGCGGTCAGATCTGGAATTTTCCGACGTATTTCCATTTTCACCTAATGCAATGCAGCGAGCTTTTATTGACTGCGTAGACGAGCGCGGTGCTTATGTGCTGGAAGCGCCGACGGGGTTAGGCAAAACGGAAGCCGCGTTATACGCGGCCTATAAACTAATGAGTACCGGAAAGAATAGGGGACTCTATTTCGGCTTGCCGACACGGTTGACCAGCTACCGGATTCATAAGCGGGTCCAGTCTTTTATGGGGCGGATTCTGGACGGTCACGGCTTTGTGAACCTTGCTCATGGTCATGCCTGGATGAATCTCGAGTCCAGAGCAATAGCCTTCAGGGCAGGGAAGAGCTGGTTTCATCCAAGCAAGCGTGCATTGCTCGCGCCGTTCGGGGTGGGAACAATTGATCAGGCGCTGATGAGTGTACTGCGGGTCAAACACCACTTCGTACGTACCTTCGGGCTGGCCGGCAAGGTGGTTATTCTTGATGAGGTCCACAGTTATGACTCTTATACCGGAACATTGTTCGACTGCCTCGTAGACGAGTTATTGAATATAGGGTGCTCGGTCATAATTCTCTCGGCAACGTTGACGGCCGAACGCCGCAAGGCCTTCAGGGTGGCAGGTTCGTCGACAGAGGCTTACCCGGTGGCATCTACTGCGCATCGCTCCTTTGTGTTGCCTGGAACTGAGGACAGATCCTTGGCCTTGCGATATCGCGGTTCCGAAAAGGATCAACTGGTTGCAGAGGCCGTAAAGGCGGCCGAGGCGAAAGCTTGTGTGCTTTGGATTGCCAATACGGTCGCACATGCCCAAGAGATTTTCCGAAAAATTAACGGAGAAAGGCGGGAAGATTCATTTGAGACGGGTTTGCTGCATTCTCGGTTTCCCGCATTTCGACGCGCCGAGCTCGAAGATAAATGGATGGAAGCTTTGGGTAAAAACGGTCCTCGTCCCCGAGGCTGTATACTGGTAGCCACGCAGGTTGTTGAGCAGAGCGTCGATATCGATGCCGATATGCTGGTCACAGAGCTGGCTCCTACGGATATGCTGTTACAGCGTATGGGGCGAATTTGTCGCCATGAGCGAAAGGAGCGCCCGGAGGGTTGCGGAAAGGTATGGATTTATGGTCCGAATATACTCGAGTGGGAGAAGGCTGAGGATTTCTGTGAAGATGTGGGTTCCAGTCGGTTTGTGTATGCTCCCTACATCCTGTGGAAGACGCTTGAGGTGTGGCTTTCAAAGTCCTCCGTATCGCTGCCTGGCGATGTGCGTGCTTTGCTGAAGCAAACCTACGACGACTCCGCTCTCTGTCCGGAGTGGGCTACGGAATTGAAAGGCGAACTGGACGAGAAGCGCCGAAAACTGGCTGAGGCAGCCCTCGGGGCCACCACGCTGTATTGCGGAGAGGACGATGAAAATCGAGCCCCGACCCGTTACAGTGAACGTCCGACCCTTCCGGCACTCATTCTGCGCCAATGCGATGATTTAGGGAACGCTGCCGATCTGACCCTGTGCAATGGCGAGAGAATCAAAGTACATTCAGGTGAGCGAGATTACGGTAAGGCCGTTCTCCTTCATCAAAGTATCGTGGCGCTTCCGGCCCGACACGGATTCAGACCGATGCCGCCTCCCTGGTTGAGATCGTTGGTATACGGTCCGCTTTGGGTGCTCATTCTTAAGAACGGCGAAGAAGACAACGTGGTAGTCGATTTGAGGGGAGCCGAAGTGCCGTGGGGATACCGCAGAGACGTAGGGGTATACAAGCGGCCGTGCAGAGGATCCGCGTTATCGTATTCGACCGAAATGGAGGATGAAAATGAATCTTATTACTGATCCCTGGATACCCATCATATTTGCAAACGGGCAGTCAGAAATGATTTCGCTGGATGCGCTTTACCGCGACGCTGAAAAGATTCATGACCTGGGTGTTAATCCCCCGCAGCGCATAGCATTAATGCGAATGCTTCTGTGCATTACTCAAGCGGCTTTAGCGGGACCGGAAGATGAACAGGAGTTGCGAACATGTCGTAATCGCATCAGATCCGAATCCCGTCATTATCTGTTCTCACGCGCTGGAATATTTGATCTGTACGGTCATCACCCATTTCTTCAAATACCCGGCTTGTCGGCAGACAGGGAAGCGTCACTAGATAAATTGTTCGAAACATCGATCGGTGAGAATCCCATATTTCTGGGACAAAGGGCTGAGGAGGGACGAAGGTTTACGGATGCGCAAAAGGCTTTGGCGTTGCTTGTATTCCAGAATTTCTCAGCGGGCGGAAAGATCGGGCAGTCGGTGTGGGCTGGTGTAAGAAGCTCTGAGTCTACGTTTGCCGCTCCATGCTTCAATAATCTTTACCTATATATCAGGGGTGAGAATTTACTTGGAACTCTCTGGCTTAATCTTTTACCGAAGTCGCAGATTTCCACGGAATGGGGAACGCCCGTATGGGAATTTATGCCGAAATCTCCAAATGATGACAAGGCGTTCTATAATGCCTATTCTTCTTATTTGGGGCGAACCACTCCGCTGACCAGGCTCGTTTTGCTTCATGGCGATGGTGAGGATACGTCCTGCATAATTGGTCCGGTCCCGAAAAAATATGTGTATTCAAATGAAGCAGGTTCTTTCCGGGATCCCTATGTGCCCATAAGATATTCAGCAAAAGGTTCTCATCGGTACATAAATGTCGAACCCTCGAAACACGTCTGGCGGGAGCTGGCAAGCATCTTGGCTCTTCACAATAAAACAGAAAGCTTGCCGCCATGTAACCTGCTCAATCTCGAGCATGCAGGAAACTCGACCGTCGATATCTGGTGCGGGGGGCTGGCGATGGGCGCACGCGCGGCTAAAATATACGACATGGCCGAATGGACCTTTTCGTTTCCCGCCTCATTCCTCGGGAAGGCGGCTCTTGCGAAATATGCCCAGGGAACGGCTCTTGCATCCAAAGGCGAAGCGACACTCAAAAAGGCGGTTCAAGGTAATAAGTACAGCTATGCAAAGATGCTAAACTCAAGTTCCAGGGGTTATTTTAAGACGGCGGCTCTGCGCTACTGGAGTGTTTTGGATTCGAAATATCAGATGCTTGTCTCTATCGCTTCGGCCAGTGAGCAAAATCTTGATGCATGGAAGAGGTTGCTGCATCACGCCATGCATTCCGCGTTTAAACAATCCTGTCCCCATGAAACACCACGTCAGATTCAGGCATACGCTCGAGCAATAAAATTATTGAAGCTTGAAGACCGTGAAGGGTGATCATGAGCGTTAGATATAAAAATTGTATCCGCAGATCATTTTCTTGCGTGAGCTATACTGACAAGACGCAAGGAAGGGCCTTGGATTGCAGGCTCCGGTATCCGCATTAATAAAGACCGACGGAAGGAGGGCATATGAAAACCGTGCAGGAGAAGTCTGAGGGTCTGATGAACTTTTTACGAAGCAACAGGAAGGATCGTGGACTTATGGCAGACCTGCGCTGCGGATTCAGTCGCGCAAAACAACATCGCGCATGGCCGCACATCGCAGGGTATTGTCAACTGGATGAGGATAAGAGCCGCACTCCTGTGCAAACGGTATGTGCCGCGTACGCCACGCACCCCGAGGAAGCAGTATACGGAAATATGGGGACAGTTATGCGTCAAATAGCGATTGGGATGAATGGTAAGGACGGTTTGTCTTCTTTTGAGGCAAGGTTTCGGCGTTTAATTTCCTGCCAGACTACGGAAGAGATATGCAACTGGATGGCCGGGTTTGTTCGTGCGGCAAAATCCAGCAATATACCCGTAAACTACAAACAGCTTTATTGTGATCTGTTTTGGTGGGAGGGCGAGTATCCGCCGAAGTTAAAATGGGCTTCGTCCTACTGGGGGGCAGAAGGAGGTCGGAAATGAGTGTCCTGACGCGTATTCGAATTGATTTTCGCACTGCGGTGCGGCTGCGAATCAAAGACAGTTATTCGTGGCACCGTGCCCTTTGGAAGGTCTTCCCTCAGAACGATACAAGGGATTTTCTGTATCGCGTAGATTCATGTGACGGCGGATTCAGGCTTTACCTGCTTTCTGAAAGCGTACCCCAAATTCCGGATTGGGGAGCGTGGGAGACGAAACGCGTTCCCGAGTCTTTTCTCGGCCGTCCCGTCTATAGGTTTCAGTTGTGCGCAAATCCGACTGTTAAGCGAAAGCGGGAGGGTCGCAAAAATGGTACACGCACTGCGATATATGAGGAATCCGAACTGAAGGCCTGGCTGAACAGAAAAGCAGAGCAGGGTGGGTTTGCTGTAAACTGGCCAGCTACGCAGATAGGCCCTCCGATTAATCAGCCTTTTATCAAAAAGGGACGCCGCGGTAATCACAAGCGTGTCGATTATCAGGGCTTACTGGCCGTTGAGAATCGAGAGCGATTTAAAGAATGTTTCAAAAAAGGCATAGGCAGTGCCAAGGCGTTCGGCTTCGGCCTGCTTGTGCTGGGTCCGGCGAACTAAACAATAAAGAGAAAAGGAGAATAGACATGAAGACGCTCGAACTTCACATCCTGCAATCATTCCCCGTGAGTTGTCTGAATCGCGACGACGTGGGAGCACCGAAGACAGCCGTTTTCGGCGGCGTACAGCGTGCCCGGGTCAGCTCGCAGTGCTGGAAGCGCGCCATTCGAATGATGGCAAAGGAAACTGCTTCGGAGTTCTTTGGAGGAGACCGGACTCGCTATATTATTCCGGCTCTCAAGGATGCACTTGTCAAAGAGGGATTTGACGAAGATGCCGCCGCGAAAGCGGCGGAAGACTTGGTGAAAGGCGGATTGGGTAAAAAGGATAAAAAACACGAGGGCGCGGTAAAGACGCTATTTTATATCACGCCCATGGAGGTTGAAGCGCTTGCGAGCGCCTACTGCAAAGAGCAGGACGTCAAAAAGAAGGTCAGGACGGCGATCCAGACCCTGAGAGGCCCGGTTCGTGACAAGGATGATACATCGATACCGGTTCATGACAAGGCTGATATATCGATATTTGGGCGAATGGTGGCCGACGATCATTCGCTTACACTGGAAGGCGCCGGTATGTTTAGTCACGCTATTTCTACGCACCGCGTAAGCAACGAGATCGATTTTTTCACAGCGGTCGACGATTGTAATCCGGAGGATATCGAAGGCGTCGGACACATGGGGGCGAATGAGTTTAATTCGGCCTGCTATTATCGCTATATGGCCTTGAACCTTGATCTCCTCAGAAGTGAGTCGCATCTGGGTTGTCTGGCGGATGAGGAGTTCAGTCAGGTTATAGAGTCCTTCATTCGGGCAGCGCTTCTCGCGGTTCCCCATGCGCGAAAGAATTCTATGATGGGCTTTAACCCCCCGGAGTGTGTGCTTGGCACCGTCAGGGAAGGTCAACCTGTCTCACTGGCAAACGCGTTTGAAAGAACCGTTGACGCCGGGGGGGACGGCTATATCGAAAACTCTGTGAAAAGGATGAAGGAAAAATTCGAGTGGATGCGGGATACCTATGGCTATGAACCTGTGACGGCGCTGTGGATTCCGGAGAAATCACTGGATAACTTCTGCAGGGGGCTGGTTGAGAATGTCTGATAAATGCCTGTTACTCTATCTGGATGCTCCCATGCAGGCTTGGGGGTATTCCAGCCGTTATAATCGAAGAGCAAGTGCAAGCTGGCCCGTCAAGAGCGGAATTGTCGGTATGCTCTGCGCTGCGTGCGGTATTGAGCGCGATGATGAAAACGGGATTGCCCGGCTTGCGGGATTGAGAATGAGGGTATACACCTTGAGGAATTCCGGAGAGCGTATGATTGATTATCATACGGTAGGTGGCGGATATGATTTGTCTAAGAATCCAGGGTGTTCTTTTTCGGGCAAAAGTGAGCAATCCATCGCAATTCTCACCGATCGGGAATATTTGCTGGACTGCAAGTTCGGGGTTTTGCTTTCCGGAAGTATCGCGACACTTCAGTTCTGCGAGAATGCTCTTCAAGATCCGAGATGGGGGATCTGGTTTGGTCGGAAATGTTGCCCGCCAGCCGCTCGTGTCTGTGAGGGTATTTTCAGTTCGCAGGAAGCAGCGGAAGCTCGTTTGCGCGAAATGGTTCCGGAAGGAGATACGGCAAATAGGTGGCGTGTGGTACGCGATGCAGATTCGTTCGAGGATGGATCAGTATCCCTTATGGATTGCCCCGTGAATTTTTTCGAGCGAGAATTTCGAACCCGTAGGGTTGCGGATGAAGTATTGGATTGATCCATGCCTATCTTTGAAAGACCCCCGAAAGAGACACTGGCTCCTTCGAAAGAACGCTGGACGCCGATCTATTTCGAGCATGGAAGAATAGAGGTGGATGACTCCAGCGTGAAGTGGATCGGAGCCGATCGTACGGTTTTGCGCGTGCCCGTTGCCACGGTGAGTGCAGTTTTGCTCGGCCCCGGAACATCCATTACTCATGCCGCGATAAAGGCATGCGCTGATTGTAATACGCCTGTATGCTGGGTGGGCGATGAGTCCATTCGTTTTTATGCTGCAGGGATCACGCCCACCCATGATAACAGTCGAGCCCGTCTCCAGAGTCGCCTTCATGCATCGAAATCTCGAAGCGCGGAAGTTGCAAGGCGCATGTTTAAAAAACGATTTCCCGATGTCGATTTAGAAGGCAAAAGCGTTCCTGAACTTCGCGGCATGGAGGGGCATCGAGTTCGTGCACTATATAAAAAAATGGGTGCCAGATACGGTATTTCCTGGAAAGGGCGTCAGTACAATCCCGACAACTGGGACGTGGCGGACAATATCAATAAAGCGGTCTCTGCTGCGAACGCAGGTCTCTACGCTTTAACCGCTTCTATCGTGTGTTCCATGGGATATCTCCCGAGCCTTGGATTTATACACACATCCGGGACTTGGCCGTTCATCTTCGATGTTGCGGATGTGTATAAGCCTGTGACTTCACTTCCGGCTGCTTTTTCTGCAGTCAGCAAACATCCGGAGGCCGGTAGCTCAGAAGTGCTGGCCGAACTTAAGAAGGAGATCGAAGCGAAGAAGCTTTTGCAATGCATCCCTCGCGACATAGAGGAATATATGCGATGACCGTAATCATATGCAACAACACGCCGGATCGCATTCGGGGGCATCTTAAGCGCTGGTTCATCGAGCCAAAACCAAACGTATTTGTGGGTTCAGTCAACATGAGAACCCGCGAAAAGACCATCCAGTATATTCGGCGTAATTCCCCAGGGCTGGGGATGCTCATTATCGCACCAGAAAGATCAAGCCAAGGGTTCAAAATCAGAACATTCGGAAAAACGTGTCGCAAAGAATGCCAGTACTCCGGCCTCTATCTAATCGCGGAAGAATGGAGTGATTCGCGAGATGATGATCTTTGAAAAACGAATATGTTGTGTAAATAGATAAACGGCGATACAAAATGTCGCTGTTCTCCCCACACGCGTGGGGATGATCCGAAACCCGACTTGTCCGCAGGCCCTCCCATGCCGTTCTCCCCACACGCGTGGGGATGATCCGTCACTTACAACACCACGGAAGCACGCTTTGAAGTTCTCCCCACACGCGTGGGGATGATCCGGAAAGAGACATGAATAAAAATAACACGGGCCAGTTCTCCCCACACGCGTGGGGATGATCCGTAAATTGTCGTGTCTGTCTGTAGTAATAAATAGTTCTCCCCACACGCGTGGGGATGATCCGACTTCAGCGTGCCCTGTTCCGCCCCCGCCTTTGTTCTCCCCACACGCGTGGGGATGATCCGCTCCACCCTTTCTTTGCGCACACGCGAGAGACGTTCTCCCCACACGCGTGGGGATGATCCGTTCTGCCATACCGTTCCGACGTGGCGCTTGGCGTTCTCCCCACACGCGTGGGGATGATCCGGGCAAGCACGTTTGCGAGAAGCCGCTGGCGATGTTCTCCCCACACGCGTGGGGATGATCCGGCTATGGACAACAACGTGCCGTTCATCTTTTAGTTCTCCCCACACGCGTGGGGATGATCCGCGCGCATCTGGATGTCTGTCGCTTTTAGAACAGTTCTCCCCACACGCGTGGGGATGATCCGATTTATCTTGAACGCATCGAGAATGTTGTGCAGTTCTCCCCACACGCGTGGGGATGATCCGAATGCTGGGTAGTCGATTAGGTCGCGGTCAACGTTCTCCCCACACGCGTGGGGATGATCCGCACCTTCGCCCGGTATGGTTTCGCCTGTCTCCGTTCTCCCCACACGCGTGGGGATGATCCGTTCCCTCTTAGACAGTGAGAGAAAAACCCACTGTTCTCCCCACACGCGTGGGGATGATCCGCTGCACCCGCCGACGGCCGCGTGATGTGTGTTGGTTCTCCCCACACGCGTGGGGATGATCCGTGTCTTAAACCCGATGCCTGCCTGCTTAGCAGGTTCTCCCCACACGCGTGGGGATGATCCGACATTGATTGGCAGTACGTCGGCGCGATGCTAGTTCTCCCCACACGCGTGGGGATGATCCGTGTTTACGGTCTATGGCGGACCGCAGGGTGTAGTTCTCCCCACACGCGTGGGGATGATCCGTCAGATGACCCTGTACACCGCGCCGCTGCCGAGTTCTCCCCACACGCGTGGGGATGATCCGGAGGACGGAGAGATGATGATGAGCACCACAACGTTCTCCCCACACGCGTGGGGATGATCCGGCAAACTCACCCTATCTGGAGCACTTGCAAACGTTCTCCCCACACGCGTGGGGATGATCCGTTCTTTACCAGCACTTCCGCGGATCTGATCTGGTTCTCCCCACACGCGTGGGGATGATCCGAGATCGAGTTCGACAGGGTTGCAATTCGATGCGTTCTCCCCACACGCGTGGGGATGATCCGGCGCAAAATGAAGGTGCGGAACATAGAGGGCAGTTCTCCCCACACGCGTGGGGATGATCCGCCAAGACCTTGGCAACCCAACGGCAAATTAGGGTTCTCCCCACACGCGTGGGGATGATCCGACAAAACATGGCGTCGTCGCAAGTCGCTGTTCGTTCTCCCCACACGCGTGGGGATGATCCGAGTGAGCATTGACGTTGGCCTCATGCTGCTCCGTTCTCCCCACACGCGTGGGGATGATGGTCGGCTTTTATTTCCCCAAGAAAACAACCCCCCGTTCTCCCCACACGCGTGGGGATGATCCGTTGGAACCGCAAGAAGCGACCGACCTGAAAGAGTTCTCCCCACACGCGTGGGGATGATCCGCATATACCGCGTTTCGTCGTAACAATTGTGGAGTTCTCCCCACACGCGTGGGGATGATCCGAACAATCGGGTTTATTCATTAAATCATGGTGGGTTCTCCCCACACGCGTGGGGATGATCCGTTTGTCGGTAATAGCGTTGCGCCTTGGCGTGGGTTCTCCCCACACGCGTGGGGATGATCCGAACCAAGTTCGACTTAACAATCCAATTGAGGAGTTCTCCCCACACGCGTGGGGATGATCCGATATTTGTTTTCCTTGTAACTTCCGAAAATATGTTCTCCCCACACGCGTGGGGATGATCCGTACAGCGACAACGCCGACAAAACCCTGTGGGAGTTCTCCCCACACGCGTGGGGATGATCCGACTTTACTTGGAATGACACCGCTTTTAGTTTCGTTCTCCCCACACGCGTGGGGATGATCCGTCACTGCGCGTGTCTTGTCGATTTCCGCTAGCGTTCTCCCCACACGCGTGGGGATGATCCTCTTCATGCAATCGGATAACCAACCAAAGAAAAGTTCTCCCCACACGCGTGGGGATGATCCTATATCCTCAGCCTCATGGCGCTAGCCGCGACCGTTCTCCCCACACGCGTGGGGATGATCCGTGCCGCTGTAGTGAAACGGGGTCTGACCCCCGTAAGCGGTTCAAATAGAATGAGTAATCGTGTGTTGAAATCGCTTGTTTGGTCTTAGGGGATCAATTACGGCCCTAAAAACGAAGTTCTAAGCGCGGGCGCGTTGACGACAAGGGGGGCAGGTGGCAAGGTTACGCCATGGTCCGCCCCCACCGCTTCTACCTTCCCGGTCACACCTGGCACCTGACGCACCGGTGTCACAAGCGCGAATTTCTGTTTCGTTTCGCGAGAGACCGACGGCGTTGGATGCACTGGTTGTTTGAGGCGAAAAAACGATATGGGCTTCAGGTGCTCAATTACGTGGTGACGTCAAATCACATCCATCTTCTGGTACACGGTTCCGGCAACCGGATGGCCATTCCCCGCGCGATGCAGCTTATGGCGGGCCGTGTGGCGCAGGAATATAACGCGCGTAAGCATCGCCAGGGAGCATTCTGGGAAGACCGCTATCACGCGACGGCCGTGGAAAATGGCACCCACTTGAGGCGCTGTATGACCTATATCGACCTGAATATGGTTCGGGCCGGAGTGGTCAGGCATCCCTCGGAATGGTCCTTTGGCGGGTACCATGAGCTTGAGCGCAGACCGAAGAGATACGGGCGAATTGACCGAAGCCTGCTGGTGCAACTGGCGGGGTTATCTAATCAAGAGGAACTGAGCGCCTGGCGAAGGGAGCGTGTGGATGCGGCAATCCGCGAACGAGGTTCGTTGCTGAGCCGTGAGTATTATTGGAGCGAAAAACTGGCGCTCGGAAGCCCTGCGTACATTGCGCGGGTAAAACGGGAGTTCGGGATCGATGTGGACGCCTGTCGTATAGAAGAGGCCGAGGAATGTGCGACGCTTCGTGAGGCGCGAGGAGCTTACGACATCTTTTCCGACGATGGAATTGAGGCCCTAAGCGCAGGAAACCGATTGAGGTGGGATGTAAGTCCTTCACAATGAAGATGTAGCGGGGGTCAGACCCGCAGAAGCATGTAGCGGGGGTCAGACCCGCAGAAGGTAAGTCCTTCACAATGAAGATGTAGCGGGGGTCAGGCCCGCAGAAGCACGTGTTCGGGGCCGTCGCATTCACATGCTCTTCAGGCCCGCTCGAGATTCCGCATGGCGAAGTCCCAGTTGATCAGCTTGTCGAGGACGGCGGCCACGTAGGCCCCGCGCCGGTTCTGGTAGTCGAGGTAGTAGGCGTGTTCCCACACGTCGATCGTCAGCAGCGGGGTCATGCCGCGGGCGAGCGGGGTGTCGGCGTTGGCCGTCTTGAGCACGTTAAGCGTGCCGTGGCCGTCGACCGCCAGCCAGGCCCACCCGCTGCCGAACTGCGATCCGGCCGCGTCCGCGAGCTTTTTGCAGCAGGCCTTCACGCCGCCGAAGACATCCTGCATCATCTTCTTCAGCTCGGCGGGCGGCTCACCGCCGCCTCCGGGTCTCATGCTGTTCCAGTAGAAGGCGTGGTTCCAGGCCTGAGCCGCGTTGTTGAACACCGCGGCGTATTCCGGGTTGTCGGCGGTCTGTACGACGAGCTGATCCAGCGGCATTCCGGCCCAGTCGGTGCCTTTGACCAGCTCGTTTACGTTGTTGACGTACCCGCGGTGATGCTTTCCGTAGTGGAAACTCAGGGTCCGTGAGGTGATCACGGGTTCGAGCGCGTTCTCGGAGTAGGGAAGGGGAGGCTGCCTGTACGGCGCTCCCGCAGCGGCGGCGGCAGGCCCGCCGGCCGCCAGCGCCGCCGTGGCGCCCGCCGCGCCGATGAAGCCGCGTCGGTGGATGGTGCCGGAACTATGCGTGGAATGTGCGGTCTTCATGAGGATCCCCTCCGGTTATGCTGGTCTCGTATGACTTGCGTGTTCATAGTCTAGCCGAAAATGAAGTGGAAGCAAAGCATGGAGCGCCGGCGATGAGACGCGCCCTGGTTCCGAATACGATCAGCGCGTTCAGGATCGGATTATCCCCGCTGCTGGCGGCGGCGGGGTTCGCGGAGGCGCGCGGATTTTTTCTCGTCCTGCTCGGCCTGCTGCTCGCGAGCGATTTCGCCGACGGCCTGTTCGCGCGCATGTGGCGCCTGCAGACCCGTCTCGGCGCGCACCTGGACACCTGCGGGGATGTCCTCATGGGTCTTTTCGGCGTCTGGGGGGCGGTGATGCTCTGGCCCGACCGGCTGCTGCGGGAGGCGCCGCCGATCCTCGCCGTCCTGGCCCTCGGACTCGTCTCCGGCGCGGTGGCGTACACGAAACACCGCCACCTGCCCGCGTACCACACCTGGAGCGCGAAACTCGGCACGGCCGCGGTCAGTGTCGGCGCGCTGATCCTCTTCGCGGGATGGACGCCGCTGGTCTTCCGGGCGGCGCTGGCGGTCATGATGGTCTCCGCGGTCGAGGAGACAGCGATCACCCTCGTGCTGCCCGAATGGCGCTCCGATGTCCATTCGATTTTCGATGCCTTCCGCGTGCGGGAGGCATCGCGCTGAGAGGCGGGAGGAAGAGATCACGCGGGATCGGGGTCGAACCCGATCCCGATAGCGCTCCCGATTTTGTCAAACTCAGATCTCAGGTTTCAGGTCTCCCACTCTCTCTTACTCTGATTCTGACTCTGACTCTGACTCTCGTCCTCCCGCCTCTTCCCGGGCGTTCCGGCGCGATCAGGCGGGTTTGCGGAAGGTGAAGATCCCCCAGGTGAGGTACCCGGCGTTCCCGCCGTCGACCCAGTGCCGGAGTCCCTTCTTCATGCGCTCGATGTAATCGTCGCTGACCTTGTCCTTCAACTCCGCTTCGCGCGACATCAGTTCTTTCAGGACCCGTCCGTAATGACGGGCGATCTGGTCGGCGTGTTCCTCGAACTCGACGAACTCCAGCCCCGCTTCTTCGCCGGCGCGCCGGTAGAAGCCGGGCGAGGCGAGCGACTCGAGGTGGATGCGGTCGTAGATCGGCTGCAGGACCCCATCCGGACAGTCGTCGGTCTGCATGGGGTCGGTGAAGACGAACTTCGCGCCGGGGTTGAGCACGCGCGCCGTTTCCCGCACCACGCCGGTGCGGTCGTCGGAATGCAGAATCGCGTCCTGCGACCACGCGCCGTCGAAGGACCCGTCGTCGAACGGGATGTTTGCGAAGTCGCCGTCGATCACATCGATCCGGTCCTCGCATCCCTGCTCGCGGTTCATCTGCCGGTCGCGCTCGTTCTCGACCTCCGAGATATTCAGGACCGCCGCCCGGCATCCGGTGGTGCGGACGAGATGGCGCATGGCGCCGCCGTAGCCGCCGCCGATATCGAGGATCGATGTGTGCTCATCGAGGCGGCCGAGTTTCCGGGCCATCTGCTCGACCGTCCTTCTGGACGCGTCGAAAATGGCCTCCTCGTCGTGCTGATACAGTCCGACGTGGATGTCCTCGCCTCCCCAGATGTGGAAGTAGAAGTTGTCCGCGTCGTTGCTGTTGTAATAGTCCCGGGCCGTGTTCACGGCCTGTGTATAGCTTTCCGTCATAAAGGTGAATCCTCCTCAGATCATGCCGCGGGGTCTCCGCTGTTTCCCGGAGCCGCCGCTTATTCGGCGTTCTTGGCGGCGACGTGGATGTAGAAGTCCGGCGACTCCTGCCGATGGGTCTCTTCGAAGTCGGCGTAGGTCGTGACCTTCTGGAAGCCGGCCTCCGCCATCAGGCGGCGGGTGTAGTCCTTGCGCAGCGGAAACATGTTCAGCGTATACTTCGAGCCGTCTTTGAACGAATAGCCGAAGCGGGCGAGGCCCTCGTCGACGTGATCCGGTTCGGCGACGACGTCCTCGCCGCAGTAGTAGAATTTGTGTTTGCAGGAGAACCCTTCGTCCAGAAGCTGATCGTAGTTCCGCTGGTCGAGGATGAGGATGCCGTCGTGGTTGAGCGCGGCATAGAATTCCGCCAGCGTTTTCCGCCGGTCCTGTTCCTCGAACAGGTGGGTGAACGAGTTGCCGAGGCAGATGATGGCGTCGAACGTGCCGGGCACGTCGCGGTTGAGCCAGCGCCAGTCCGCCTGGATGGTGCGCAGGATGTGGCCGCGCTTTTTGCCGTTCTCGAAGGCGGTCGCGAGCATCGCCGGACTGCCGTCGGCACTGATGACGTTGAATCCGGCCTCGATCATACGTACGGAGTGGAAGCCGGTTCCCGTGGCGACGTCCAGAATGTTTTGTGCGCCGTGTTCGCGCAGCGTCTGGATGAAGAAGTCGCCCTCGCTCTTCGCCCGGCCGTCCCAGTCGATGAGCTGGTCCCATTTTTCCGCGAATCCGGGGACGTATTCATTCTGGTACTGACCGGTCTCGCGGACCTGGACCGGATCTTCGGCGTAGTGCTGTTCTTTCTGTTGCGTCATACGCAGCCTCCTTTGAGGTGTTGTGCAGCGGGTGCGCCCTTTTCCGGCGGGCGTCCGCATGGCGTCTCGGCGGTCTCCCGTACGGGGAGATCCGCGCTGTGGAGGCGCTAAAGAACCAGATATCTGCGTAATGTCAAAGGTCGATCGGAAATAATCGGAAAGATTTTCAGGGATGGCGGGCCTTGCTCCGATGAGGTTTCTTCTCAGGAGAGGAAAAGGCAGGGACCGATTACGCGTACGAGTACGCACACGGCGGACGGTCTTCTGCTGTCCAGCAGAGTCCCTGCCTTCACGCATGGGTTCGACCTGCGTCTCTTGGGTAGGGCGCGATCTCCGGGTTCTTCGTGGATATTTGTGGAACTACTGAAATCGTAGCGGCTGGATTAGAAATCCGCCCGCGTCACAACGTACGCGTACTCGTACTCAGCGAAGCGGTACTCGTACTCGAATTCCTTGAACCGGGGGAGTGGGATCGCGCCTTCGGCGCTCCGAGTACGCGTACGAGTACGATATTCCCCCGGGGGTCCCAAGGTTGAACTCAGGGAATCGGGATTCACCCCACCGTCGATGACCGGGCCGGCTTCGCCGCGCAAAGCAAAGGCCCGGCGTCCCGTCCGGACACCGGGCCTTTGCGGAGCTTCGCCGCGGCCGCGGTTCAGCCGCCGTATTCGGCGTCCGCCTCGAGCATTTCCTCGATGCGGAGGAGCTGGTTGTACTTGGCGATGCGGTCGGAGCGGCTCAGGGAGCCGGTCTTGATCTGACCGGAGTTCGTCGCCACCGCGATATCCGAGATCGTGTGATCCTCGGTTTCGCCGGAGCGGTGCGAGACCACGGCGGTGTATCCCGCCTTGTGGGCCATGGCGATCGCGTCCAGCGTCTCGGTGAGTGTGCCGATCTGGTTGACCTTGATCAGGATCGAGTTGGCGCAGCCGGTTTCGATGCCCCTGGCGAGGTACTCGGTGTTCGTGACGAAGAGGTCGTCGCCGACCAGCTGGCAGCGGTCGCCGATCCGGTCGGTCAGGATCTTCCAGCCGTCCCAGTCGCCCTCGTCCATGCCGTCCTCGATCGAGTCGATCGGATACTTGCCGATCAGTTCCTCGAGGTAGTCGGTCATTTCCTCGGAGCTTTTCTTCTCGCCCTTGCCGGCCTTCTTGAAGTCGTAGACGCCGTCTTCGAAGAATTCCGAGGCGGCTACGTCGAGCGCGAGCGAGATATCGCCGCCCTCTTCCTTACGCCCCGGCTTGTACCCGGCGTCCTTGATCGCCTGGATAATCACGTCCAGCGCGTCTTCGACCCCGTCGAGCTGCGGGGCGAACCCGCCCTCGTCGCCCACGGCGGTCGAGAGCCCGCGGCCCTTGAGCACCTTTTTCAGGGCGTGAAACACCTCGGCACCCATCCGCAGGCCTTCGCGGAAGCTGGGGGCGCCGACGGGACGGATCATGAATTCCTGGAAGTCGATCGGGGCGTCGGAGTGCGCGCCGCCGTTGATGATGTTCATCATCGGCACGGGCATGACCTTCGCGTTGGTTCCGCCGATGTAGCGGAAGAGCGGGATGCCCTGCTCCTCGGCCGCCGCTTTGGCGACGGCCAGCGAGACGCCGAGGATCGCGTTGGCGCCGAGCTTGCCCTTGTTGGGGGTGCCGTCGATTTCCATCATCACGCGGTCGATCACCACCTGCTCCGCGGCCTCGTAGCCGAAGAGCTGGGGACCGAGGATGTCGTTGACGTTGTCCACGGCCTTCGTCACGCCCTTGCCGAGGTAGCGGCTCTTGTCGCCGTCGCGCAGCTCAAGCGCTTCGTTCTCTCCGGTCGACGCCCCGGACGGCACCGCCGCCTGACCGCAGGCACCGGATTCGAGTGTGACTTCCACCTCGACCGTAGGGTTACCGCGGGAATCCAGTATCTCCCGCGCCGTTACATCAATAATATCCGACATGATCCACTCTCCTTGTGCGTTTACAGGTTACACCGCGAAAAAACAGGGGAACTCTATCGGAGGGAACGGAGGGAGGGAAGGGAGAAAGAGGCTTCATCCTCATCTTCATCGTGCGCGCGCTACCAGTGAATCACGTACATGGCCTCCATCGAGTAGAGGCAGGCTTCTTCGGCGGTGATCCAGCGTTCGCGGTATTCGGGGCCGTAAGAGTCGGAGAAGGCGATCTCGCCGGTCTGCTCGTTGTATCCGATCACAAGACAGATGTGCCCGTACTCCGGTCGCCTGTTGCGCGGTTCGGCGTCCTCCGCCGCCTCGCGCCGGGATGTGAGCTGCCTGGCCCAGGCATCCCAATTCGTGACGTCGCGCCGGGCGACGGTGCGGTCGTGGGCGGTCTGCTGAAAATCCGGCGTCGCGTTCAGCACCCACATCAGGGGCAGGCCCTCGTCGATGTAACGTCGGATATCATCGATTTCGGGGTGCTTCGAGATGTCTTTCAGCCGCCGTCCGTTCTGGCTGACCAGTCGTTCGGCGCCTTCGATCATGGGTTCGAGCTGCGAGCCGCCGCCGGGGGCGGTTTCACCCGCCATGGCGAGGATGTACATATCGGCAGGGATGTGCATGTAGCGCAGGTAGCGCTCGAACGTCGCCGGCACACAGTACCCCTTCGGCCCCTGGTCGATCATCGGGATGTCGCGGATCACGACGTCGCCGTTCGACCGGCGCTCCACCCGTTCCGCCAGCCGCGCGCGGATCTCCTCGTCGCTGATCTTCTTCGCACGGCCCGCGCGATCGGCGACTTCGGGCGGGACCACGCGAAACGCGACGTATTCGCCTTCCTGGATCGAGAGCAGCAGGGCGTGTCCGTGCCAGTCCCAGCGCCACACCTTTTCCCGCGCGCGGTCGTCGCCGTAGCGGTCGCGTTCCGGTTCGCCCAGCAGCGATTGGAGCCGGCGCCGCGCGTTTTCGCCGCAGCGCTCCACTTCTTCTTCGATCCGCTCGCGCGCTTCATCGCCTGCCATCAGCAGGCGGTCGAAGGTGCTGTCGGAATCGATGCGCTCCGCGATGACATCGCCTTTGTTGACCAGTACGGCGGAGAGGCTGCGCAGGTGATGTTTATCTCCGTAGAGTGCGAGCGAGTAGACCGGCTCGCCACACAGTTCCCACTCGCCGGAAGGATAGGCCCGAAAACTCTCCTGGTACCCGGTTTTCGATTCGCGCGGCACCGAGAGCCGCTCCGCGGTCGCGGCCGTGGCATCGTCCCACAAGGAACGGTCTCGCCAGAGTTCCATCCCCAGCGTCGCATTGAGTTCTTCCCGGCCGGGGCCCGGGGCCGCCAGCCGCGACTCCAGGAATCGGCGGTCTTCGGCGCCGAAGGCGGAGAAGGGAATCGTCCGCGTGGCGCCGTCGGAAGAGCGCAGGGTCACGGTGCGGTCGGGCGCGACTTCGACAAGTTCGGCCTCGATGCGGTTCCCGCCGCGGTCGGTCCATGTGCGCGCGGAAAGAGACGCTCCCGGAAGGATCGTCGTCAGCAGCATCCACACTGCCAGCCATGCGCGCATGATGAAAACGTAGTTTCGGGGAGGTGTGGCGTCAAGGCCGTGCGCGGTACGGGAGTTCCGACGGAAATGTATCGTCAGCGGACCCCCCTATCCGTGAAACCCGGTCAATCCGTGGTGGTCCCCGTAGGGCATGGATCCATCATGTGTTCCAGGTCAGGCACGGGCGGGTGCTTAACGCGGGCTAATTTAGATTTTGTCTAAATAAGCCTTTATCAAAGATGAGTGTTCCGGTAGGGATAGACCTCCGGAACGAAGCGGGGGGTGGCGGACCTCCGGGGGGACGATTGAAGCGGCATTTCATTATCGCGATTGCGGGCAACCCGAACTCGGGCAAGACCACACTGTTCAATGCGCTGACGGGTTCGCGCCATCGGGTCGGGAACTGGCCGGGCGTGACGGTGGACCGTGTCGAGGGCTATTACGAGTGCGGCGGGTGCTCGGTGCGCGTGGTCGACTTGCCCGGGATCTATTCTTTTTCCGCCAGCTCGGTGGATGAGCACATCGCGCGGGAATACGTCCTGCGCGAAAAACCGGACGCCGTGATCAACATCGTCGACGCCACCAACCTCGAGCGGAACCTGTACCTCACCACCCAGCTCATCGAGATGCGGGTTCCGGTGGTGGTGGCGCTCAACAAGATGGACGAGGCCGGACGCAGCCGGCTGGAGATCGAGGTCGAGCACCTCGCCCGCCACCTGGATTCGCGCGTCGTGCCCACCGTCGCGCTGCGCGGCGAGGGACTGCACGACCTGCGGTCGGCGGCGGTGGAGACGGCCCGCGAGGCCCGCCCGCCTTCGGTGCACGTGCATTACGAGGACGCGGTGGAAGAGGGGGTCGCCGAGCTGGTTCCGCTCATCGAAGCGGAGGCCCGGGAACACGGAGCCGACGCGCGCTGGTGGGCCGTTAAACTCCTTGAAGGCGACGACGACGTGCGGAAGTGGTCTTCGGGCGGGGCGGAAGAGGTGCTCGAGCGTGTAAGGACGCACACCCGCCGCCACACGGGCGACGAAGCCGATATCGTGATCGCCGACGGTCGCTACGGGTTCATCCACGGTCTGGCGCGGGACGTGGTGAAGCGGCATGAACAGTGGCGCCGGGCGGTCTCCGATCACCTGGACGCCATCGTGCTCAACCGCGTGATCGGCGTCCCGATCTTCCTCGCCGTCATGTATCTCGTCTTCCTGTTCACCATCAAGGTCGGCGAACCGTTCATTCACTTCTTCGACCGTCTGTGCGGCGCGGTCTTCGTCGAGGCCCCGGCGGCGTGGATGAACTCCGCTGGCGCGCCGGAACTGCTCACCGCCGTGCTGACGGACGGGGTGGGCGGCGGACTGCAGATCCTGGCGACGTTTATCCCGCCGATTTTCTTTATCTTTCTCTGCCTCTCGCTGCTCGAGGAATCGGGTTACATGGCGCGTGCGGGGTTCGTCATGGACCGCTGGCTGCGCGTGATCGGACTGCCCGGCAAGGCCTTCATCCCGCTGCTGATCGGCTTCGGCTGCAACGTGCCGGGCATCCTCGCCACCCGCACGCTGGACCGGCGGCGCGACCGGATCATGACCGCGCTGATCAACCCGTTCATGTCCTGCGGCGGGCGGCTTCCGGTCTATACGCTGTTCGCGGTGGCGTTCTTCCCCGGCAACCCGGCGGGCGTCGTGTTCGCCCTCTACCTGACGGGCATCGCGCTCGCGGTCGTGACCGGTCTGCTGTTCAAGCGGACGATCTTTCGCGGCGAGGCAGGCACGTTCGTGATGGAACTGCCGCCGTATCACCTCCCCGCGATCGGCGGCGTCCTCCAGCACGCCTGGCGCAGGCTTCGCGATTTCATCGTGCGCGCGGGCCAGGTGATCCTGATCGTGGTGATCATACTCAGCGTGCTGAGTTATCTCCCCTCACCCGGCGCGGATGCGGAAGGGGCGGGCCCGCAGAACTCGCTGCTGAGCGAGACCGGCCGCGCGCTCACCCCCGTGTTCCGGCCGATGGGGATCCGCGACTAGAACTGGCCGGCCGTGGTCGGACTCTTCACGGGCATCTTCGCCAAGGAGACGGTGATTGCCAGTCTCGACGCCCTTTACGCGGCGCCGGCGGAAGAGGCCGCGGAAGGCGATGCCGAAGCGCCGCCCGCGGAGATCCTGCGGGCGGGGGCGTCCGGGGCGTGGGAGGGACTCGTTCAAGGCTTCCGCAATTTCGACGTCGACCTGGTCGATCTCCCGGCAACGGGAGAGGCCGCGCCGGAAGCCGCGGCGGAGTCGCTCGGCGTGCGCTCCGCGACGTTCAGGGCGATGAGGCAGCGGTTCGGCAGCAGGGCCGCCGCCTTCGCGTACATGCTCTTCGTCCTGATCTACGTGCCCTGCTGCGCCACCCTCGCCGCCATCCGGCGCGAGGCGGGCTGGAACTGGATGTGGTTCGAAGTGGTCTATCTCACCGGCCTGGCCTGGGTGACGGCCACGATCTTCTACCAGGTGTGCACCTTCGGCGCGCATCCCGTCGCCTCGTCCGCCTGGATCGCCGCCGCCGCGGCCCTCGCGGCGCTGTTCGCGTCGGCGCTGAAAAGGTTTGCCGACCGCCGCGAAAGGATGCGAGAAGGGGAGTCATGAGACGCGGACGGGGCTGGTTCAGACGAGGCCGGAGGCGCAGACTGCGGCGGTGCGATGCGCCGCAGCCTCTGGCGGCGTGCGAGCCCGGAACGCATGCGACGATCTGCTCGAATCCCGACCGCAAGACCCTCGAAATGGGTCTCTGCCGCGGCGCGCAGACGGAGGTGCTGCGCAACGATCCCGGAAACCCCAGCCTGCTGGTGCGCGTGGGCGACACGCGTTACGTGATTCCCAGGGATGTGGGGGAGCGGATGCAGGTTCGCACCGGGCACTGAGCCGGATTTCCGGCCGATGCCCCCGAATCGGGGCTTAGCGGAAGAGTTCCATGTTCCAGTGGCGTTAAATTTTGCGAGACATGACACTGTCTCGGTTCAGGAGGAAAACACCGCCACGTCGTCTCCCTCGAACTCCAGCCCGCAGCCCCATTGCGCCGCGATCCATTCGAACGTGGCATCGGCGAAGAAGCCGACGTGGGTGGGATCGTTTTTGTAGTGCCACGTCGCGAAGCGCTCGCGGTCGAGCACGCGCTTGGTCATCACCGCCAGCACCCCGCCGGGGCGCAGCATCCCGAACAGCCGCCCGAACTCCCGGCCGGGATGGTGGAGGTGTTCGACGACTTCCGTCGCGGTGATAAAATCATAGCGTCGCCGCAGGGCCTCCGGGTGATCGGCGAAAAAGGGGTCGTATGTCCGCATCGGGTGGCCCGCCTCCTCGAACATCAGCGCCAGCGTGGGGCCGGGACCGCAGCCGAAGTCGAGTCCCTCCGCGCCCGGCGCGACGCGGCGGAGGACGGGATCGAGGGTGCGGTGCAGAAAAGCCCGGTACCCCTCGTCGTAAGGGAGATTGCGGTGCTGCTCGTAGCGGCGCCGTTCCTCTTCGGGGGGGAGCACGTATCCGGGCGGGACGAAGACCAGTCGGCATTGCGGGCACTGGAGATATTCGCGGTCCCGGTCGCGATGGAATGCGATCGGCTCGCCTTTCCCGCAGAGGGGGCAGGAAGGAGGAGTTGTAAGAGGGATACCCATAACGCAACGTTCCTCAGGGTGGGGACGGATCTCCGAGCCGTCCGCCCGTTCGCCGGACTTTGGAATTCAATGCTCGAGCTTAATGTGATGTAATAACCGCCGTTTTCCAATGCGGATACTAAAGAAAAGGAATCCACATGAACAACCGTCGTCGTTTCCTGGGACAGCTCGCCACCACTTCAGCGCTCGCCCTGCCGACCGTCCGGGCCGCGGCGCCCGTGAAGGCGAAGCGGCCGAACCTGCTGTTCATCATGGCCGACGACATGGGCTTTTCAGACGCCGGCTGCTACGGCGGCGAGATTCACACGCCCCACCTCGACGCCCTCGCGTCGAACGGCGTGCGCTTCACGCAGGGCTACAACTGCGGCCGCTGCTGGCCGTCGCGCTCCTGCATGCTCAGCGGGTACTATCCGCAGCAGATCGGCATGGACGCGCTCCCGGGCGTGAAGCGTCATCAACCCCAGGAGTGGGCCCGCATGCTGCCCGAACGGCTCAAGCCCGCCGGGTACCGGAGCTTCATCAGCGGCAAATGGCACGCGTACGGACAGCCGAACGAGCAGGGGTTCGCCCGCTCGTACATCCTGAATGATCACAACCGTTTTTTCTCGCCCCGCGCCCACGCAGAGGACGGGCAGAACCTTCCGCCCGTCGAACCCGGCGACGATTATTACGCCACCACCTTTATTGCCGACAAGGCGATCGAGTACCTGCGTCAACACAAGCGCCAGGCCCCGGACCGGCCCTTCTTCGGCTACATCGCCTTCATCAGCCCGCACTTTCCGCTGCACGCGCCCCAGAAGGACATCGACCGCTACCGCGGGCGTTATGACACGGGCTGGGACCGCGTCCGCGAACAGCGCTACCGCCGCCAGCGCGAGGCGGGGATCGTGGACTGCCCGCTCTCGGAACGGATCGAAGATTTCGCCGCCCCGCACATGAAGCAGGAAAAACTGAAGAAGGTGTACGGCGAAGGTGAGACGCGTTACGCCGTCGCGTGGGATTCGCTTGAAGAGAATCAGCAGGCCTACCAGGCCGAAAAGATGGCGATTCATGCGGCGATGATCGATCGCATGGACCGCGAGATCGGGCGCATCCTCGATGAACTCAGGGCGCAGGGCGAATTCGAGAACACCTTTATCGTCTTCTGTTCCGACAACGGCGCCAGCGCCGAACTGCTCGAGCGCGGCGGCGGTCACGACCCGGAGGCCGTGCCGGGGTCGAAGGATACCTATCTCTGTCTCGGTCCGGGCTGGTCGACGGCCGCCAATACGCCGTTCAAGTATCATAAGATGATCGTCCACGAGGGCGGGATCGCGACGCCGTGGATCGTCCACTGGCCCGCCGGACTGGAGGCCGCGAACGAACTGCGCCATCAGCCCGTGCACCTGGTCGACATCCTCCCGACGTTTCTCGCGCTGGCCGGACTGGACGCCTCGAAGGCGCACGACGAAGGCGCGCCGGCTTTTCCGGGACGGAACTTCCTCCCGGCGCTGGAGGAGAACCGCCCGATCCCGCGCGATTATCTCTACTTCTCGCACTGGGGGAATGCGCTGCGTCAGGGCGACTGGAAGATCGTGCGGGGCGTGCCGCGCGATCACAAGGGGTTCAAACTCTACCACATGGCGGAAGACCGCAGTGAGACGACGGACCTCGCCGACCGGTATCCCGAACGGCTCAACTCGATGCGCCGCGCGTTCGAAAGTATTGAAGACGACTTCCGCAGACTGAACCGGAAGTGGCTGGGCGATGAGTGGAAGGCCGGGGGGAGCGAAAAACCCGGGTTGCGCGGGGTCGAACCCGACGCGCACGGAGTCTACCACTTCAGCGGCAGGGGCTACGCGCTCCTGGGCGAGGTGCCGGAGCTGAAGCCCGCCTCGGACTTCACCTGGTCGGTGGAGGCGTGGGTGGATAAAGACTGCGGGGGCGGGGCGGTGATCATGGGGAACCGCCACACGCCGGGCCCGCAGGCGAATGGCTTTATGAAAATCGTGCCGGACCGCGGCGTGCAGTTTCATGACGGGAAACGGATTGTTCGGCTCCCGCTGAGTGTTCCCAAAGAGCAATGGGCGCAAATCAGGGTGGTCAAGCAAGGCCCCGCCGTGGACGTATTTCTGAACGGCCGCAAGGTCGCTTCGGATGAAGTTCCCTTTACCATTCCCGCGCGCCCCTGTTATCTCGGGGGCGATCCGAACAGCGCGGAAATGATGAAGGGAAAAGTGCGGAATCCCCGCGTGAGCGAACGGAACCAGCAGGAGTGAATGATGGAGAAGACGCAGGCTTTTAATCCTTCCGCCATGGTGGAGTACCAGGAGGGTTCGGTCGTCAGCCGGACGATTGCTGAGAAGGATACCGGAACCGTGACGCTGTTCGCCTTTGCCGAAGGGCAGGGGCTCAGTGAGCACACGGCGCCGTTCGATGCGCTGGTCATGGTCCTCGACGGCCGCGCGGAGATTGCCGTGTCCGGAACGGATCACACCGTCCGCGCCGGTGAGATGCTGCGTATGCCGGCCAATGAACCCCACGCCCTGCGTGCGGATGAGCCGTTCAAGATGATGCTGATCATGATCCGGTCCTGAGGCCGGACGGAATAGGTCATGATTCGACAGGTGGAACAGGCGATACGCGACCGCGGCGCGGTGACGCGGGAGGAGCTGGCCCGCCGTTTCGACATGGATGCGCAGGCTTTGCAGCCGATGCTGGATCGGCTGGTGGAACGCGGCAGGATCCGGCGTTTGACGGGCGGCTGCGTTACGGGTGCCGCCCGCTGCCGCGACTGTCCGGTGTCGCGACGTCGACAAACCGTCTTTTACGGGGTTTGTAAAGACGCGGGAACGGAGAGTGAGCACGGTGACGTTAACGGCTGATTTTTTACGCGAGATGTGGGCGATCATGAATGAGATGTCGCCTTACCTCCTGTTCGGTTTTGTCTCGGCCGGGGTGCTCTCCGTACTGATTCGGCCTTCTATGGTCGAGCGGCATCTCGGGGGGCGGGGATGGAAGCCCGTGGTCCGGGCTTCGGTGCTGGGGGTGCCGATGCCTCTGTGCTCGTGCGGTGTCATTCCGGTGACCGCCGGTCTCCGGCGGCACGGCGCAAGCCGCGGCGCCTCGGTCTCCTTTCTGGCCTCCACCCCTCAGACGGGCGTGGACAGCATCGCGGTCAGCTACAGCCTGCTCGGCGGGGTGTTCACCCTGATCCGTGTCGTGGCCGCTTTCGCCGCCGGTATCTTCTGCGGGTTCGCCGTCGACTGGCGCCGACGCGACGAGCCGATGCAGTCCGGAGAGGAAACGCTGGGCGATGCGTCCGGCGGCGATGAGGATCATGCGGTTCCGCGCGGCGGGATGGCGGTCCGCGCACTGCGCTACGGGCTGGTGAGCCTTCCGCAGGAGATCGGGCGGGCCGTGCTTCTCGGTATCCTGATCTCGGCCGCGCTGGGCGTCCTGCTCCCGGAGAACCTGCTCGCCGGACGTTTCGGCACGGGTTTTACGGGCATGCTGGTGATGCTGGCCGTCGGCATACCCATCTATGTCTGCTCCACGGCCTCCGCGCCCGTCGCCATGGCCCTGATGCACGCCGGCGCTTCACCGGGCGCGGCGCTCGTATTTCTGATTGCCGGGCCGGGAACCAATGCCGCGACGGTGACGACGCTGTGGAAGACCATGGGCCCGCAGAGCCTGATCCGCTATCTCGCGGCGCTCACGCTGTGCGCCCTGGCTTTCGGCTGGCTGACGGATGCCCTGCCGCTGGGCGAGCTGATCCGTTCGGCGCTGGGCGAGCGCGAAAAGCATGCCGCCGCCTGGCGGACGGTCTGCTCCATCGCGCTGCTGGTGGTGCTGGCGCAGGGAGTGTTCCCCGGCACGATGGCGCGCCTGGGCTCGGCCCTGTCGTTCTCGCGCGACTCTTGATCGGCAGGATGCGAACGGCCTTTTGAAGAGTCGGAGGTTACGATGGAAAATGCCGACGCGGCCGGGATGTTTGAAGAGATTGCGGACCTGGTCGAGATTCAGGGCGGAAATCCGTTCCGCGTGCGGTCCTACCGCAACGCGGCCCGTACGATCAAAGACCTGTCCGGCAGGGTCGAGGATCTGGTGGAGCAGGGCGAGGATCTGAGCGAGCTTCCCCATATCGGCTCCAGCATCGCCGACAAGATCCGTGAGATGGTAGAGACGGGCACGTGCGCGAAACTGGAGGAACTGCGCGGGCAGGTTCCCGGACACCTGACGGATCTGCTCGACGTCCCGCGCCTCGGACCGAAGAAGGCGCAGAAGATCCACGAGGAACTGGGAGTGGACAATCTCGACGACCTGCGCCGTGCCTGCGAGCAACACCGCGTTCGCGGTCTCGAGGGCATGGGCGGGAAGACCGAGGCGCAGATCCTGAAGGGGCTGGATATGCTGGCGGCCTCGGAGGGACGCATTTTGCTGAAGGAGGCCTCGGAGCAGGCGGGCATGATCGGCCGTCTGCTGGACGGGGAGGAGACGGTGGACCGCTGGGAAGCGGCCGGGAGTTTCCGGCGCGGTTGTGAGAGCGTCGGCGACCTCGACATCCTGGTGCATTCCACCGACCGCGCCGCGACCACGGACCGCATTGTGGACAGCCTGCGGCCGGCGGAGGTGATCGGCCGCGGCGGGGAAAAAGTTTCGGTCCGGCTCTCCGGCGGGCTGCAGGTGGATTTCCGCTTTTTCGAGGAGGCGTCGTTCGGTTCGGCGCTGATGTACTTCACGGGTTCGAAGGCGCACAATATCCGTCTGCGCCGCCGCGCCCGGGAACATGACTGGAAACTGAGTGAATACGGCCTTTTTTCCGGCGACACGCGGCTTGCGGGTCGCAGCGAGGAGGCGGTTTACGGAAAACTGGGCCTGCCGTGGATCGCCCCCGAACTGCGCGAGGATCGCGGCGAAATCGAGGCTGCGGAAGAGGGCGGGCTGCCCGCGCTGATCGAACCGGACGACATCCGGGGCGACCTGCATGTGCACTCCACGGCGACCGACGGCGTGCACACCATCGAAGAGATGATCGAGGGCGCGCGAAAGCTGGGCTACGACTACCTGGCCTTCTGCGATCATTCGCAGGCCGTTCGCGTGGCCGGCGGTCTGGACGCGGAGGGCCTGAAGAGACATGCCGACGCCGTCCGCGAGGCGAACGATCGCTATGACGATATTCTCGTGCTGGCCGGTGTCGAAGTGGACATCCTCCCCGACGGTTCGCTCGATCTCGATGAAGAGCTTCTGGCCGGGCTCGACTGGGTGACGGCGAGCATCCATTACAACTTCAACCTCGATTCAGACAGGATGACGGAACGCCTGGTCCGGGCCCTCGGAAGCGGCGTCGTGCACGCGCTCGGACACCCGCTCGCCCGGCACATCGGGAAGCGGGAGCCGCTCGCGTACGACTTCGACCGCGTGGCCGCGGTCTGCGCGGAACACGGCGTGGCGATGGAGATCAACGCCCAGCCCGAGCGTCTCGATCTTCCCGACGAATACGCGCGACGCGCGCGTGAGGCGGGGGCGAAGCTGGTGATTGACACCGATGCGCACAGCACCGACGACTACGCATTCATGCGGTTCGGGGTCATGACCGCGCGGCGCGCGTGGCTTCGTAAACAGGACGTCGTCAATGCCGCGTCCCGCCGCGAGATGGAGAAGAGGGGAAGGTTACGTCCTCCACCGTGAACTTCGTCCTCGCACCGGACAGCGGACGGATCATGTCGAGATTTTTGACGATCCAGAGGTCGTCCCGGATTTTTTTGATGGTGGAGATGCGAAGCGAGCGCAGCAGTTTTTCGTTCCGGTCGTAATAGTTGACCTGCAGCAGCAGTCCGAGGTGGCTGTCGATCCAGACGCGCACCGTCTGTACTTCATCGTCCGGGTCCGGCGCGGCGAACTCGACCAGGGCCGCCTCGCGCCCGCGTTTCATGACTTTGCCCTGGTAGGTCCCCTCGCGCCACCACAGGAAGGCCAGCGTGAGATCGCTCCAGCTCACGTCGGTCTTCCCGATCGGCTCGAGCAGGTCGGGGGCCGATACCGGATCGGCTTCGGGGCGGGGGCGGAAGGTGTAGCGCGGGGAGGCGTCGCGGGGGTACTCCGCGCGAAGCTGTCCGAGGTATCGGCCGCGCTCGTCCAGCACGGCGCAGCAGGCCTCGCGTTCGCCCCAGTTCAGCAGCCAGTCGACTTTGTAGGTCGCGCGCGTGAAATGATTCGGCGCTTTCGCCCTGAGGGTGCCCTCCACGCGCATCGGCTCCCGGGGCAGGCGTGACCGCGCGAAGGCCAATACGTCTCCGGCCGATCCGAACTCGGCCGCGGCCGCGGTGAGCGCGCCCGCGAGGGCGGCCGCGAGGGCGGGAAGCGCGGTCCGCGGGCGAGGCCTCATTTCGAACCCCGTTTCTTCTGCGCGGAGGAGCGGGTTCCGCTCTCGCGCGATCCGGTTTCGCTCAACTCAAAGGCGTAGCGCAGGGCCTGATCCAGAGAGTTGACGAATTTGAACGTGATGCGGTCGCGCACCTCTTTCGGGATCTCCTCCAGATCCTTCCGGTTTCGCCCGGGCAGCATGACGTGGCGGATCCCGCCGCGCGACGCCGCAATGACCTTCTCCTTCACCCCGCCGACCGGCGTGATGCGGCCGCGCAGCGTGATTTCGCCGGTCACCGCAAGATCGGGCCGTATCGCCCGGCGCGTAAACAGCGAGGCCAGCGCGAGGAGCATCCCGATGCCCGCGGAGGGGCCGTCCTTCGGAATGGCGCCGGCGGGGACGTGAATATGGATGTCGTGCTTGTCGTCCGCTTCCGTATCCGCTCCGTAGCGCGCGCCGCGCGAGCGCAGGTAGCTGAGCGCCGCACGCGCCGACTCCTTCATCACGTCGCCGAGAGAGCCGGTGAGGATAAGGCGCCCTTCACCCGCCATGCGGGTCGCCTCGATAAACAGGAGTTCTCCTCCCACGGGGGTCCAGGCCAGGCCGGTGACCACGCCCGCGATGGCGCGTCGTTCGGCGGCGTCCTGCTCGTAGGGCGGCGGGCCGAGCAGGGGCTTGAGGCGCCGGGGGGCGATCGAGGCCGACCGCCTTTTGCCCTCCGCGCGGCGCCGAGCCGTCTTGCGGCACAGCGCCGCCAGGACGCGGTCCAGCTCGCGCACCCCCGCCTCGGCGGTGTAGCGGTCGATCAGCCGATCGAGCGCATCGGAGGCGAGATTGAGGTCGTCGGCGCGCAGGCCGTGGGCCTCGATCTGCCGCGGCAGAAGGTGGCGTCGCGCGATCTCCCGTTTCTCCAGGTGCGTGTAGCCCGGCAGGTGGAGCGTCTCCATGCGGTCGAGCAGCGCGTCGGGGATGGTGTCGGGCACGTTCGCCGTCGTGATGAAGAGTACGCGCGAGAGGTCGAAATCCAGGTCGAGGTAGTTGTCGCGGAAGGCGTGGTTCTGTTCCGGGTCGAGGACTTCGAGCAGCGCGTCGGACGGGTCGCCGCGGAAATCCGCGCCGACCTTGTCCACTTCATCGAGCATGAACACCGGGTTGCGCGTCCCGGCGCGTTTCAACCCCTGAATGATGCGGCCGGGCATCGCGCCGATATAGGTGCGACGGTGGCCCCGGATCTCCGCCTCGTCGTGGATGCCGCCGAGCGACATGCGCACGAACTTCCGCCCGAGCGCGGCGGCGACGGAGCGTCCCAGCGAGGTCTTGCCCACGCCGGGCGGGCCGACGAGGCACAGGATGGGGCCTTTCAGGTCGCGCTTCAGCTTCAGTACCGCGAGGTACTCCAGGATGCGATCCTTGATTTTCTTCATCCCGTAGTGGTCGCGGTCGAGGACGCGCGCTGCGGCGCGGAGATCGAGCCGGTCTTCGCTCTGCGTATTCCAGGGCACTTCGGCGATCCACTCCAGATAGGTGCGGATCACGCCGTACTCCGGAGAGGCCGTGGGGATGCGGGCGAGGCGGTTCTGCTCCTCATCCGCCGCCTTTTTCGCCTCTTCCGGAAGGTCGGCGGCCTCCAGTTTCTCCTTCAGCCGCTGCAGCTCGCGCTGGGCCGGCTCCTGTTCGCCGAGTTCGCTCTGGATAGCCTTGACCTGTTCGCGCAGGAAGTTCTCGCGCTGGGAGCGGGAAAACGTCTCGCTGACCTTGCGCTCGATCCGGTGTTCGACCTCGAGGACTTCGTGCTCGCGGTTGATCAGCCGTGTGAGCGCCTGCAGGCGGCCGCGCGGGTCGGCGTCGGCGAGCAGGTCCTGCCGCTCTTCCAGGGAGAGGTTGAGATGGGCGCCGATCAGGTCCGAGAGCCGACCCGGTTCCGGGGTGTTGAACGCCGCGACCTGAAGCTCGTCGGCCAGCGCGGGCGACATGGCGACCACTTCCTGGAAGCGCTGCGACACGTTGCGCGTGAGCGCCTCCAGTTCGACGTCGGACGGCGCCTCCAGGTCGGAGATCATGCGGTAATGGGAGAGGAGGTAAGGGCCGGACGGCACCAGCCTGGTCAGTTCGCAGCGGCTGAGTCCCCGCACCAGGACGTGGGTGGTGTGATCGGGAAACTGCAGCGTCTTGAGCACGTGGCCCACGCAGCCGATCGTATGCAGGTCGGCGGGATCGGGGGGCTGCGCGCCGGAGTCCGGATTGCGGCGCAGCGTGCCGATGAAGTGCCGGTGACCGGTGCGGATGTCCTCGATCAGTTTGCGGGTGCTTTCGTCCGCGACCATCATCGGCGCCGTCATGCCGGGGAAGAGCACGAAGTCGTCGAGCGGCAGCACGGGCAGGACCTCGGGCACGGTGTCCGAGACGACCGGCGGTGCGGCCGCGGGGTCCGCGCCGAGCGCGGGATCGTCGGCGAACTGGTCGGGAAGGGCATGGTGGTATGAATTCATCATGACGGTTCAGTCGCAGTCCCCGTACCCCTCCGGATGGGCTCGGTGCCAGTTCCAGGCGTCCGCCACGATCGACTGCAGGCCGGGATGTTCCGGGGTCCATCCCAGCTCCCGGCGCGCGCGCGAGGCGTCCGCCACCAGGCGGACACAGTCGCCGGGTCGCCGCGGCCGCACTTCGGCGGGAACAGGGTGGCCCGTGACGGCGCGGGCGGTCTCGATCACTTCCCGCACCGAATAGCCGCTGCCGTTGCCCAGGTTGAACGCGCCCCGGGTGCCGGGGTTCAGCGCGAGCAGGTGGGCGCGCGCCAGGTCGCGGATGTGAATGTAGTCGCGGATACAGGTGCCGTCCGGCGTATCGTAGTCGTCGCCGAAAATGAAGATCTTGTCGCGCCGGCCGAGCGGAACCTGCAGCACCAGCGGGATCAGGTGCGTCTCCGGTTCGTGGGCTTCGCCGAACTTTTCCGTGGCGCCGGCCGCATTGAAATAGCGCAGGAATACGGGTTCGATGCCGTGAATGGTTTCGGCCCATTCGAGCATGCGTTCAAACATGAGCTTCGATTCGCCGTAGACCGACTCCGGGCGCCGGGGGAGCGACTCGTCCATCGGGACCCGCTCCGGAGTGCCGTACACGGCGCAGGTGGAGGAGAAGATAATCTTCGACACGCCGGCTTCGAGCACGGCCTCGAGCAGATTCAGTCCGCCGGAGACGTTGTTCCGGAAAAAGGGCACCGGCTGTTTCATCGATTCTCCGACCTCGATGTAAGCCGCGAAATGCATGACCGCATCGGGACTGAACTCCATCATGGCGCCGCGGATTTCGTCCGCGCGGCGCAGATCGCCCTGCACGAACGCCGCCCGCTCGTCCACCGCCGCGCGGTGACCGCGCTCCCCGTTGTCGAAGACGCACACTTCGTGCCCTTCATCGCAGAGCAGCTGCGTCGTCACGCTTCCGATGTATCCGGCTCCGCCGGCGACCAGGACTTTCATAGGGACCTCTTCACTCCGCCAGGGTCAGTTCACTTACGGATTTCATGTCGTGTCGCATGAGATAGTCGCGAATGCCGGCGACGACCCGTTCCGCGGTGCCGGGGTCGGTGAAATTGGCGGTTCCGACGGCCACGGAACTCGCGCCGGCGATCAGCAGTTCCAGTGCGTCTTCGGGGCAGGTCACGCCTCCCATGCCCATGACGGGGATTGAGACGGCGCGGGAGGCGTCGTGAACGAGTTTGACGGCGACGGGATGGATCGCCGGTCCGGAAAGCCCGCCGTGGCGGTTGGAGAGCACGGGGCGCCGCGACTCGATATCGATGGCCATCGCGGGGAGGGTGTTCATCACCGAGATCGCGTCGGCGCCATGTTCCTGGGCGGCGCGGGCGAAGACCCCGATATCGGGCACGTGCGGGGCGAGCTTGGGCATCAGCGGTTTGCGGGTCTTCGGCCGCACGGCGTCGAGCACGGCGGCGAAGAGTTTGGGATCCGTGCCGAAGGCCACGCCGCCCGCCTTCACGTTGGGGCAGGAGACATTGAGTTCGAGCGCGTCGATGCCCTCCACGTCGTCGAGCTGTTCGGCGATGCGCCCGTATTCCTCCGCGTCGAGTCCCCATAGATTGACGATCACCGGCACCTGGTAGCGGTTGAGAAACGGCAGGTGGTCGCGCAGGAATCTTTCCACGCCCGGGCCGGGCAGGCCGATGGCGTTGAGCATGCCCGAGCGGACCTCGTGTGTGCGCGGCGGCGGGTTTCCGATCCAGGGGGTTTCGCGGAGGCCTTTGACGACGATGGCGCCGAGGTGATTGAGGTCGATGAGTTCCGCGTATTCCGAGCCGTACCCGAACGTTCCGGAAGCCACGGCGACGGGATTCGGCATTTCGAATCCGCCCATATCCACCCGCAGGTCGGGTTCTTTTCCGGCGGGATGGGTCATGCGGGGTTCTCCCAGAGGACGTCCTGTGCTTCGAATACGGGGCCTTCCCGGCAGCACCGCGCCCAGCGCCATCCCTCGGGGCGTGTGGTGTCGACCACCCGGATGACGCAGGTCTGGCAGGCGCCGACCCCGCAGGCCATGGTCCGGTCGAGCGAGACCCACGCGGGACAGGCGGAGGCGGCGGCGAGTCCGGCCACGGCGCGCATCATCCCGATCGGTCCGCAGGCGAAGATTTCGGAGGAGGCGGCCGATCCGGATTCGAGCGCATCGCGGAGGAGATCGGTGACCAGCCCTTTGCGGCCGGCGGAACCGTCTTCCGTCGCGGTGTGAACCGTCCACCCGAGCTGTTCGAACTCCCGGGCGGCGACCAGTTCGCGATCGGTGCGCCCGCCTAGAAAGACGTCGCCCGGAGCGGGTGCGCGCTCCGCGAGCCTATAAAGCGCGGCGCCGCCGTACCCGCCTCCGGCGAGCAGCGTGCGCCGATCCCCGGACGGGGACGGAAAGCCGTTGCCGAGGGGTCCGAGGAGATCCGCGATGCTTCCCGGTTCGAGCCGCCGCATCGCTTCGGTGCCGCGGCCCACCGGCTTGTACAGCAGATCCAGCCGCTCCCCGTCCGTGCGGAAGATGCTGAACGGCCGCCGAAGCACGGCGTCGTGGAGTTCGGGTATGCGCAGGTGGACGAACTGCCCCGGCGCGGCCCGCGCTGCGATTCCGGGCGCGCGCAGCCCCAGCAGACGATACGGGCTGTCGCCGTACGGCTCCTGCAGACAGACTTCTGTGTGCTCCTGTAACATGAGCGTGGCATTCTGCTTGGAAACGGCGCCGGGGTCAAATGCTGAAGTCGGCGGAGGGATGGGGACGGCGGGAGAGGCTTGTATATCCGGCACGCACGCAGTATAATCTCCGCTTTTCCAGTTCGTACAGGGAGAAGACGAATGAGCGAAGAGAATGCATGTGACGGATGTCCTTCGGCGGCGTCGGGCGAGTGCGACGGCGCGCAGGCCGATCCGCAGGAGATGGCGCTGAAATGCGCGATGGCGCGGATCCGGCACAAGGTGCTCGTGCTGTCGGGAAAGGGCGGAGTCGGCAAGAGCACCGTGGCGGCGAATCTCGCGGCCGCTCTCTCGAAAGACGAGCGCGTAGGGTTGCTGGACGCCGACCTCCACGGTCCGAGCGTGCCCCGGCTGTTCAATCTGTCCGGGTCGCAGGTCCTGGGTTCGGAGGGCCGTATTCTGCCCGTGCCGGTGACGCCGCTGCTGCATGTGATGTCGATCGGGTTCCTGCTCGAGGCCCCCGAGACCCCCGTGATCTGGCGCGGCCCGCGCAAGCTCGCCGCACTGCGGCAGTTTCTCTCGGAAGTGGACTGGGACGAGCGCGAATACCTGATCGTCGACTGCCCCCCGGGCACGGGGGATGAGCCGCTGGGGGTGATCCAGACGATCGGCGAGGTCAGCGGCGCGGTCATCGTCACCACCCCGCAGGAACTGGCGCTCGAGGACGTCCGCAAATCCGTTTCCTTCTGCCGGCAGCTCGAGACTCCGGTGCTCGGCGTGGTCGAGAACATGAGCGGTTTCGCCTGTCCGAACTGCGGGGAAGTCAGCCCGATCTTTGAACAGGGGGGCGGCGAGGAAATGGCGCAGCAGATGAATGTGCCGTTTCTCGGCCGCATCCCGATCGATCCCGGCGTCGTGCGCGCCTGCGATCGCGGGGAGCTGACGCGTTACCAGCAGTCCGCCGGCAGCGCTTCGGCCCGCGCGTTCGACGAGGTTCGCGAGGCGTTGAAGCGGAATCTGTCCTCCGCATCGTGAGGCCTGATGCCCCCGGCCTGTTCATCGACCTTTCTTCACTCAGGGAAGCGGAGGTCGAGGAGGCATCGAATACTGAATGTGAACGATGACTGAACATCGGCACCACTCCCATCATCACGAGCACGCGCATGACCGTGAAAGCGGTATCGGCGTGGCTTTTTTCCTGAACGCCGGGTTCACGGTTCTTGAAATTGCGGGAGGGTTGTGGACGAACAGCATGGCGATCCTCGCCGATGCGGTACACGATCTGGGCGACAGTTTCGCGCTGGCGTCGGCATGGTATTTCGAACGTCTTTCCGGCCGCGGGCGCGACCGCTACTATTCATACGGCTACCGCCGCTTTTCGCTGCTCGGCGCACTGATCAGCACCATTGTGCTGATTGCCGGGGGCATGGCGGTGCTCTGGCGCGCAGTTCCGCGCCTCCTCAATCCCGAGCCGGTGCACGCCGAAGGCATGATCGCATTCGCGGTGCTCGGCGTGATCGTCAACGGCCTGGCCGCTTTGCGGCTGCGCCGACAGAAGGGGATGAATGCGCGCGTCGTGCTGCTGCACCTGCTCGAAGACGTGCTCGGCTGGATCGCGGTGCTGTTGACGGCCGTCGTGCTCGTCTTCCGCGATATCCCCGTCCTCGACGCCGGCCTGTCGATCCTGATCACGATCTGGGTCCTGCGCCGGGTCTGGATCAATTTCCGGCGCATCCTGCAGGTTTTTCTGCAGGGCACCCCGGAGCATCTCGACCCGGTCGCGATCGAGTCGGAACTAACCGGCATTGAAGGAGTGCGCTCGCTGCATCATGTCCACCTCTGGTCGATGGACGGGGTCCGCCATATATTTACCGCCCACGTGGTCATCGATCCCTCGTTCAAGGGAGAGCGGCGGCGCGGTATCCGCGAGGAAGCGCGTGAAATACTCGACCGATATGAGATCTTCCATTCCACGCTCGAACTCGAGCCCGGCGACGAACCCTGCGGGATGGAGGATGTGCCCTGCGGCTCGCCGCGGAAGTAGCGCGCGCGGTACGCATGCGGCTTGATGCCCCGACGGCGTGCAATAAACGGCCACCCCCTGCGTTCTGTGCACCGGAAGAGAGCACGGACGGGCCGGCTCTCGACGGGTTCCCCTCAAACAGGAGGATGTACGATGAGGACGGGAGTAAAAATGCTGACGGCCGTATGCGCCGGACTGATCGCTACGGCGGCCACGGCGCAGGACTGGGATGGACCGCCCCGGGGCGGGCGGCGCGGAGAGGAAGGAGCGCGCGGCGATCGGGGCAAACAGGCGATGGACCGTTTTCGCCAGGTGGACCGCAACGGTGACGGTGTGCTGTCGCTCGAGGAATTCCGCGCCGTTCATAACCGGCGCCGGGCGAAAATCGAAGAGCGGCTGGGCGACCGGATCGATCCCGAGCGGATCGCGAAGATGCCTTCGTCCACGGAAATCTTCCGCCGGATTGACGCCGACGAGAGCGGGGGACTCGACCCGCGTGAAATGCATGGAGCCCATCGCCGGATGCGCGAGAAGATGCAGCAGCGACGGGCGCGGCGTGGCGGTCCGGACGGGGACCGCGACCGCGGCGGGCGGCGTCCGTGGGCCGAGTAGCCCCGTGGGCGAGCGTCATGAAAGGCGGCCCCTGCGGGGCCGCCTGAGTTCCACATCGGGACACGCAGGGAAATACCGTATTCGTGCTCGAGCCTTCACGCTCTTCATGTCCTTCATGGTAAATCCTGATCCGCATTTACGATGCAATCGTAAATCTCTCACTTAAATTCAGGCCGAATGAGCTTCACCGGGCCGGGGGTCTTCGTCAGAATGGCCGCATGAAACTGACCGGCAAAAAGGGCTTTATCTGCGACATGGACGGCGTGATCTATCACGGCGACCTGCTGCTCTCCGGGGCGCAGGATTTTCTGCAGGCGCTGAAGGACCGCGGCAGGCATTACCTCTTCCTCACCAACAGCAGCCAGCGATCGCCGCGCGAGCTGAGCGAGAAACTCCGTCGGCTGGGACTCGACGTCGACGCGGAACACTTCTACACGAGCGCGATGGCGACGGCCGCTTTCCTGGCGTCGCAGTGCGAGGGCGGGTCGTGCTACGTGATCGGCGAGCCGGGACTCACGAATGCCCTTTACGACGCGGGGTTTTCGATCGATGAGGTCTGTCCCGATTACGTCGTGGTCGGCGAGACGGGCAGCTACAATTACGAGCGCGTGCGCCACGCGGCTTCGCTCGTGCTGAAGGGCGCACGGCTGATCGGAACCAATCCCGACGTCACCGGTCCGGCCGAGGGCGGCCTCGTACCCGCCACCGGGTCGCTGATTGCGCCGATCGAGATGACCTCCGGCCGCAAAGCCTATTTCACGGGCAAGCCCAATCCGCTGATGATGCGCAGCGCGCTGAAAAAACTCGGCTGCCGGCGGGAGGAGACGGCCATCGTCGGCGACCGCATGGACACCGACATCATCGCCGGCATCGAGGCCGGCATCGAAACGGTCCTCGTCCTCAGCGGCGTAAGCTCCCGTGAAGACCTGCAGAACTATCCCTACCGCCCGGGCCATGTGCTCGAGGGGGTGGGGGATATTTTCGGTCCTGAAGCCTGACCCGGCCGGCTTCGTTCTTCCCCCCCCGGTTGTCCTTCGTATTCTTCGGTGCGCCAAGCAAAGCTTGGCTGTTTCTAACTGAATGAAAGGAGTCACCCATTAGAGGTTCCGGTCAAACACAAAAGTCCCCTTCGTGCCGCTGATCAAGCGGCTTCCCTTCATGCCTTGTTTTGATCGGATTCAACCGTCGCCTCAACCGTTGCGTTCCGTACCGTGGTTTTCGTTTGCGGTTGTTTCAGTCACCCATCTGGTTTTTAGGTGAGGGCGAATCTTTTCCAGATCCATGGCCGCCACCCGTTCTCGTATTGGAGCCAGAAAACCGTTTGTTCCCGCTCGTTGCCTATTCAGTCACCGTGGTTCATCTGCACGCAGACTTCCAGACCCTTGAAGGCTGACGACAGGACAGACCGCAAAAGCTGAAGCGATGCCGCCGGTTCCAATCAGTCCGCTGATTTAAGCAGACCCCTAGCCGGTTCCCGGCAGCATCGGGTTTTAAAACAACATTCCCATTACATATTCCTCCCCGTTCATGACATGCCAAACGGCTTTGGACAATTTTGCCGCCAAGGCCTTCTTCGCCACAATCGCGTTGCGCTTTTTCTTCTTCCGGTCATACCAGGATTGAATCTCCGGATAAAAGCGCGGAGCGAAGCTCGCGGCTTCAACGAAAGCCCATGCGAGAAACGGATTGCCGTTGCGCTTATTGTTCTCACCTTTCTTCCTGCTGTTGGAACTTCGCTCACTTTTGACGGCGCGGCAGTAGGAGGCGTAGCATCCCGCGTTCGGGAAGCGGGCGAAGTTGCCGCTTTCAAGCACGATGGTCATCCCAAGCGCCTTCCCGATGCCCGGCACGGTCTGAACCTGTTCAAACGATGGGTTGGGCTCAATAAACCCCAGCACCGCTGATTCGATCTGTCCGGCCAGCCGCTCACTGCACTGGACCGCCTCAAGCAACGTGCGGAGTTGAAGCTGTACGAACGGATCAAGGCCCGTCGCCTCGACATCCGCCTGCGTCCACTGCTGAAGAGCACGCGATCCCGGCGCCTTGAATCCGTAACGCTCCAGCAGGCTTTGCAGGCTGAGCATAACCTGGGTGCGCCGCCTGACAAACAGCTGTCGGCGTCGAAGCGCGTCGCGAATCGAACGAACCTCCTTCGGATAAATGTAGCTCTCCGGGAAAATATCCAATCGGAGCAGTTCGGCCAGCCAACGAGCATCCGATGCGTCATCGGCATGTTTCAACCCCTTGTACTGTTTCATCTTCGCCGGATTCCCCAATCGCACGTCCCGGTTCTGCTCACGCAAGCCGTCCACCAGCCAGTACCAGTTGAACGTGGACTCAATCCCCATCGCCTGAACCTGCGGCCAGTAGGGATCCATCGCCTCATTGACTGCATCGAGCGTGGTTCGTACCCGCCGCCGGAAGACTTCCGTGCCTTCCCGGTCGCAAATCGAGAGAAAAACATTGTTTCCATGCAGGTCGGCTCCTGCGTACAATTCCTTTGCGCTGGTCGTTTGCATATCCGGTACTCCTTTCGTTTTTGCTTAAACAAAGAGTACGTTGCATTCGACCAGCGTCTATTTCAAAGAACCTCTATATGGTTATCATCCCAAATTAGGCCGTTTAAGACGGATCGATTAAGCGTATCCGAGTAAAGGTGGCGGTTAAGTGGGCGACGAAGGGTCCGCTGAAGTGTGGACTGCGCCCTTCCACGAACCCTTAACCGCATTCTTCACCGCAACACTTACCCGGATACACGTAATCGAACCGCTTTCTCGAGCCCTTTATCCTGTCCGTCATAGTAGACCGGCACTCCTGACTTCCGAATCGGGACCCCCGCAGAACTATCCCTACCGCCCGGGCCATGTGCTCGAGGGGGTGGGGGATATTTTCGGTCCTGAAGCCTGACCCGGCCGGCTTCGTTCTTCCCCCCCCGGTTGTCCTTCGTATCCTTCGTGGTGAGTCCCGATTCTTCATCCGCATCCGTGCCGGCGGTTCCCAACCCGAACCCGGCATCCTCTGTGGCCTCAGTGGTGAATCCCGATTTCGATTTTTACTGATTTTTACTCAGTAATCCTTGCAGATGAAGGCAAAAAGTGCCATCATAGCAGGCATGAAAAAGAGGCATAAAATCCAGTATACGATTCGCGATGTGCCTCCGGAGGTGGACCGGCGTCTGCGGGCGCAGGCCGTCCGGGAAGGGCGCAGCCTGAATTATGTGGCGGTGGAGGCTCTGTCGGCGTCGGCGGGGGTGGGCGAGGAGCCGATCGAACACCATGATCTTGATGCGGTGTCGGGGAGCTGGGTGGAAGATCCCGCGTTTGACGAGGCCCTGAAGGCGTTCGAGCAGATCGATGAGGACCTGTGGAGATGAACCTTTTAATCGACACGAACCGATACTGTGATTTCTGTTCCGGAGATCGGGAGGCCCTGCAGGTGGTGCGGCGCGCCCGAAATATATTCATGCCGCTGATTGTGCTGGCCGAACTGAGGGCCGGGTTTCTCTGCGGGACGCTCGCACGCCGCAACGAGCGGGGGCTGACGACGTTTCTCAACTCGGAACGGGTCGCCGTGTTGAGGCCGGATGAAGATACCAGTCATCACTACGGACGCATTTTCGCGCAGCTGCGCATGCTCGGAAGACCGATCCCGACGCACGATATCTGGATCGCGGCGCTGGCCGTGCAGCACGACCTGATCCTCTACTCCCGCGACGACCACTTTTCGCTGCTGCCCCAGATCGTCAGGGTGTGAGAAGACGTCATCGCGTTGCGGTTCCGCCGCGGCGCCGCATCAGTTCCTCGCGCACCCGCCGCCGCGCGCGGCCGCGTTCCAGCAGTCCCGCGGGCATCTCGTCGCCCCTGCTCAGTACGACCGGAACGATGTCCCTCTGCATCTGGTCCATCTCGTGCAGGGCCTCGCCGAGATTGCGCCCCGATTCGACCGTCGTGTCCGCCGCACCCGCCACGTCGCCGATCAGGAGCCAGTCCAGGCATCCCGGTTCGCAGAGTGCCTCCTTCAGCCCGTGAAAGGTCATCAGCCCCTCGAGATTCCCGTTGCGACCGATGACCGGACACGCCGAGGCATCGGTTTCGGCGAACAGGTCGTAGGCGCGCCGGAGGGGCACGTGCGAGGGCAGGGGCTCCATGTCGGTGTTCATGACATCGGCCACCGTCATGGCGTCCATGACGTCCTCCTCCGTCACATTGCGGCCGGTCTCGTCCGCGCGCTGCACGGCCCACCTCGTCACGGGCGGGCCGACGAGCTGAACGATCAGGGTCGTGGCCGTGACCGTGAAAATAATCATATCTCCGACATTCATCCCGTTGCCCAGCGGAATGCCGGAGAGGTGGTGGCCGGCCATGATCGAGAGTCCCACCGCCACGCCGCCCTGCGCGAAGATGGCCGATCCGAGGCCGTTGCGTACGACGGGTTCCGCGCCGGACAGGGTTCCCCCGAGCCAGGCGCCGGCCATCTTGCCGATGCTGCGGGCGATGACATAGACGGCGGCGAGCGCCCAGATCCAGAGGGGCATCGCGGCGAGCCCCAGTCTCGCGCCGACCAGCACGAAGAAGAGGATATAGACCGGGGCGCTGAAGGCACGCACCGCATGGAACAGTTCGCGTGAACGGTGCGGGACGAGATGGATCAGCGTGACCCCCGTCGCCATGGCGGCCAGGACGACATCGAGTTTCAGCGTCAGCGAAATCCCGACCGCGAGCATCAGGACCGCCAGGGTCAGGGCCAGGGTCCGGTCTTTCTGCACCCCGGCGCGGATACCGCGGCTCAGACCCCAGCCCGCCGCGACGCCGAGCACCACGGCGCCCCCGAGTTCGACGACCGTGTGCACGACCTGCGGCCAGATCGATCCTCCGTGTCGCGTCAGGATGCGTGCAACCCCCGTGCCCAGCCCGTACAGGGTCATCGCCAGCGCATCATCCAGGGCCACGATCGCGATGATCGCGGTCGTCAGCGCCCCCGCCGCGCGGTATTCCCAGAGCACATCCATCGTCGAGGCCGGGTCCGTCGCCGAAGCAATCGCTCCGAAGACCACCCCCGAGGAGACCGAAACCATCATATCGCCGGTAATCAGGTAGACCAGCAGTCCGCACGGCACCCCCACCAGTGCGAAGGCCAGCAGGCCTTCGCCGAGGAGGATCGCGACGAATTGCTTGCCGTACTTGCGGAAGATGTCCGCGTGCAGCTCGCCCCCGACCAGAAATCCGATAATTCCCAGCGCGAACATGTTGAACGGCTCCAGCGTCTCCTGTGCCGCGCCGTCCACCAGCCGCAGACCGCTGCGGCCGATGACGAGTCCGATCACGATGTAGCCGACCACCTGCGGCATGCGCAACCTGCGGAACAGCGCCGCGCCCGCCAGCCCCGCGAGCACCGCCAGGCCCAGCGTCGACAGCACCTCAAGGTCGAGCGCACCCATCAGCCCTCTCCCTTGAGCAGTCGACAGACTTCCTCGGGCGACCCCGCGCGGCAAATGCGTTCGCGTGCCTCGCCGTGCTTGAGTACTGAACTGATCGCCCCGAGCGTTCGTATGTATCCGGCGTGCTGATCGCGGTGCGCCGCCACCATGCAGACGATCCTCACCGGCGCGCCGTCGAGCGATTCGTAATCCGGAATCCCGTCCGGACAGACCGCCACGGCCATCACCAGATCGCTGACGCCGGCGATGCGCACGTGCGGCACCCCGACCTCGAACCCTATGCCCGTGCTCATCATCTCCTCGCGCCGGAAAATCGCCTTCTCCAGCTCGTCCCCGTCCCGGATTTCCGGGGCCGTCGAAAGCACTTCAACCAGCGTCTCGAGCACCCCCTGTTTGGTGTCCGCATCAGGGAAAATCACCCGTTCCGACGTCAACACCCCGCCCAGACCCGAACGCCTCGCAGAACCCGCGCTCTCCTCCGATGCAGACCCCAGTCGGCGGTTTACCCAGTCCTCGATATCCGCACGCCTGAACCTCCACGCCGTGCCCAGCTTCCCGCCCGGCAACACCCCCTTCTGCGCCCAGTCATACACCGTCCGTTCCGATACGCGCAGATATTCAGCCACTTCCTCCAAAGTCATAATATTGTGAGGCATAATCATCTCCTGCTTAAATAAGGACGAAGATGCAATGAATGTAAATATATGTCAACATCAAGTAAAAAAAGATAAAACTGAAGCTTGAGCAGGAGAGCCTCTTGCAAAACCCCGCGCAGTGCGCCGCCTAACGGCTTGCGTCGCGGCCATGAAGAGCATGAAGGGGTGAACATAATTCGTACTCTTACTCGTACTCGTACTCGGAGCGCCGAAGGCGCGATCCCACTCCCCCTGTTCAAGGAACTCGAGTACGAATTATGTCTGTGAATCCCGATTTAGAGTTCCCATCCGTGTCATCGGTAATCCGTGGTCGAAAACACAAGAAAGGTCTCTCGCCAAGGCGCAAAGATCGCAAAGATGGATGAGAAGAGCACAGGCAAAGCAATCGTGCGTTCTCTCTTACGTTCGTAGTAGGCCCGCAGGTCCGCGCAGCGGGGCCAGGGCCGTTATCTTTCACGCGCCTTGCCTGCGGGGCAGGCGTGCGGCGCTACTACGAACGGTGTCACGCGCCTTGGCCCTTCGGGCGCTTCCAGCTTCTCGCTCACGCTCACTTCCTTTCCCTCAGGCTTTCCTCCAGTCGCAGCCGGTGGCGGTCGTCGAACAGTCTGCGGGCGGTGAGGTGGACGGCGGCGAGGGCGCCGAATCCCGTCCCGGAGGCGATGAGGAACATGATGAGGATCTGGTATTTGACGGCCTCGACGGGCGGGGTTCCGCCGAGGATCTGACCGGTCATCATTCCGGGCAGGCTAACGAGGCCTGCCGCGGCCATGGAGTTCATGATGGGAATGATGCCGGTGCGGACGCTTTCCCGGCGGATGTCGCCGACGGCCTCGTCGCGGGTGTGTCCCAGCGCGAGCCGCGCTTCGATCGCTTCGCGCTGTTCGACGACCGAGCGGGTGAGGTGGTTCATGCCCAGTGCGATGCTGTTCATGGTGTTGCCCAGCAGCATGCCGAGCATCGGGATCGCGTATTGCGGGCGATACCACGGTTCCGCCTGTACGATGACCGTCAGGGCGAGCACCGTGACGGCGAACGACGAGATGAACATGGCGGTCAGTCCGATGCCGTAGCCCCAGGGTCCGCGCAGTTTGCGTTTCTGGCGGGCGATGACCTCCCGACCCGCGGCGAGCAGCATGATCGTCGCCATCAGCAGGACCCAGCCGGGCGCGGCGTAGGCGAAGAGGGCCTTGAGCACGAGTCCGACGAGCAGGAGCTGGATCACGGTGCGCCCGGCGGCGATCAGCAGGGTGCCGTGCACGTTCAGTTGCAGGGCGCGACTGCAGGCGGCCAGGGCGAGGACGAGGCCGGCGGCGAGCATCAGGTCGAGCGGACTGAGGGCGATCACGCTCATCCTTTGCCCCCTTCCGTATGCAGCTTGCCTGCGCGCAGCTGATACCGGCGCGCCCCCAGTCGTTCGGCCTGTTCCGCGGTATGCGTCACCCAGAGTACCGGCGCCCCGGTGCCGCGGGCGTACTCGCGGACGAGACGTTCGACTTTTCCCGTACTCACGGGGTCGAGCCCCGCCGTGGGTTCGTCGAGCAGCAGGGCCTGCGGGCGATTGCGGAGTACGCGGAACAGGGCCAGCCGCTGGCGTTCACCGGTGGACAGGGGGGGCACGGGGGATTCAAGGATCGCGTCGTCGAACCCCAGTTCCGCCAGCGCGTGCCGGTCGAACCGGTTTTCGAGGGGCGGCCGGGGCAGGTGCGCGCCCACCGTGTCCGCCCACCAGCGGCTCTCGGCGGGGAGGAACGCGACGCGTCTGCGCCAGGCGGGGCCCTCGATCTCATGGCGTGCCATATCGCCGAGCCGAACCTCGCCGCCTTCCGGCGGGTCGAGATCGGCGATCGCCCGCAGCAGGGTGGTTTTGCCGCTTCCCGAGGCGCCGGAGAGCGTGACGCACTCACCGCCGCGCAGTGTGAGTTCGAGCGGTCCGCCGCAGACCCACTCGAGGGCTTGCAGATACAGCGTCGACATAAACCAAAGCCCTCCCGCTCTGTTAGTCCACCACGATTCGAATTCGCGTTCCAGTTTTTTAAGCAGTCGAGCGTGACGATCGTTTTGCAGCGCGTCACCATGGTCGGATGCACGTCGTTTTCCGCTGCGATCTCGTCTCAGCTTCTTTGTCGGCTCTCCTTTCGGTCTCCTTTCTCGAGCGGACGACCCGCCTGAGCCACGCCGGCGTAGCGCTCCAGGCGGATGTTCGGCGCCCTCATCGCCCGAGAATGACGTCAATTCCGTTGATGACGGCAGTCACATGCCGGGGCGCCAGTTTCCCAACTCGCTCTGCGATTTGGCTGCGGTCTAAGGCAACGATCAAGGAGACCTTCGCAACGGAGTCCTTCGGGAGCCCCGTCGCCGACGACTTCAGCAACACATTGCCGGGAGCTGAGGCCCATTTGGTGTCGCTTGTGAGGGGGACGCAGACAACCGTGCCGATTCGGCTTCGATTGATGGCATCGCATTGGACCACCAAGACCGGGCGGCTGAAACCCGGGCCTGAGCCCGTTGGCTCGTCCAGTTCTGCCCAGCACACATCGCCTTGGCTGACTACCATTCGGAACGCCGCAACGTCTGCCGTGCGGCCCTCCGGGTGAATTCGTCAGGTTCTGCCCCGACCTCCTCCAGAACGGTGTTCATGGAGGAGGTGATTTTGTCGTCCTCGTGCTGGACGACGAAATCGGCCAGCGCTCGCGCGTACAACTGACTGCGCGACGTGTGCAGGCGGCGGGCAAGCCGCTCTCCCTGCTCGAATACGTCATCCGGAATAGATACTGCGGCTTTCATACCCGTAGTATTACCTCTGAATGCGATGGCGTCAACTCGCTTTCCTGCCGCCGAACGGCTGCGCTAAGGCGCGCGGTTTACCGCGTCGCCTTCAGCTCCTTGTTGGCCACGATTTTCCCCGGGTTCCTCACAAATTCATCCGCATTTAATACAGCTCGTACCGGCCGAGCACGCCTTCCAGTCCGCCGTTATTCAAATCCTGTCTCCACTCCGGTTTGAGGCCGATCTTCCTGAGCAGCCGGCGGTCCCCGGCGTATATCAGGGCCGTACAGCCCGTGCAGCGCTGCTTGAGGAAATCGCCCAGTTCCTTCATGCGCTGCTCGGCATCCTCGCGTTCGCCGAGGCGGACGCCGTAGGGGGGGTTGATCACGATCAGGCTGTCCCGGATCCGCTCGATCGACCGGAAGTCGCGCACCTCCCAGCTCGCCCGGTTGCGGCATCCGGGCAGGCGATCGAAATTCTCGCGGGCGGCCGACACGGCTTTCGGATCGAGGTCCGAGCCGCGGATCAGACCGGGCGGGAGCGGACGCATGGCGCCGTCCGCATGGGCCTTCACATTTTTCCATGCGCGCGGGTCGAAGTCGGGCAGCGACTCGAATCCCCATCGTTTACGGAGGAAACCGGCCGGAATCCGGCTGCAGTGCATGGCCGCTTCACAGAGGAGCGTACCCGAACCGCACATGAGATCGACCAGCGGTTGTTCGCCGTCCCACCCGGACAGGCGGATCGCCGCCGCCGCGAGTGTTTCGGCCATCGGGGCCTGTACGCGGGCGATCCGGTATCCGCGCTTGTGCAGGGATCCGCCGGAGGTGTCGAGACTGATCGTGGCGTGGTTATTCTTCACGAAGAGGTGGATGCCCACGTCGGGGTTGCGGACATCCACCCGGGGGCGGCGGCCGGTTTCATCGCGGAAATAATCGCACAGGGCGTCCTTGACCTTGAGCGCGGCGTAGTTCGAGTTCTTCAGGCCGGGGGTGTCCGCGGTGATCGCCTGCACGGCGAACGACCGGTCGGGATCCATCAGCGCGCTCCACTCGAGGCCTCTGACCCTGCGGTAGAGGTAGCGGTCGCTGTGACAGTCGAAGCCCGCCAGGGGCGCGAGCACGCGGACGACCGTCCGGGCCTCGTAGTTCATGCGATAGAGGGTGGTCAGGTCCGACGCCACATGCATGCCGCGGTAGGCCGGTTTGATCTCGCGCGCGCCGAGTTCGGTCAGTTCGCCGCGCGCGACTTCGTCGAACCCTCCGGCGATCTGCACAAAAAAACGCTGCGTCTGCTGATACAGGAACATGGACGCCGCCGGCGGGTTCAGCGCGAATCGACGCGCGCTTTGAGCTTGTAGTACCCCGAGGAATGCTCCTGGCGGGCCGTGTCGATGAAGACCCCGCCGGGAACGTCGTTCGACAGCAGCACGAAGCTGTCCGTCAGATTTTGCGCCCAGTACACGTCGTAGCGCCGCCCCGGTATTTCGTCCCAGCACAGTCCGCGGCGGTTGCCGCCTGGCGGCCGTGTGTGAAAGGGCTGACGCCGGTCCGGGCGGACGCCGGCGATGAAGGCCTGGCGGAAGGTGAGCCCTCCGTTCGAGGACAGGGCGCCGGGGTTGCAGTTCGTGACGCCGCCGGAGAACTTCTGTTCCCACCAGTCGGGGAGCCCGTCCCCGTCCCGGTCCGGGGCGTCGGCCGGCGCCCTTTGCCGGTCGGAGACGTTGATGTTATCCACGTAAAGCGATCCGCCGTTTTCGCTCCCCACCCTGAGTGCGTCTACGTGCCGGTGGGATGAGTAGAGCGGAAGCCCGGCGGCGATGTTGGTCCCGTTCATGCTCAGGTTCCAGATCAGGTCCTCGTAGTCACAGAACAGATCGAAGCGCGTCCATTCGCCCAGGGGCATCCTGGCGTCGAGTTTCAGGGGGGTGGTGTTGCTGTAGACGACGAGACAGCGGTTGGTATCGACGAAAAAAGCCGCGCTCGTGTTTGCGTCGGTCACCCCGGCATGATCGGCGGGCAGTGTGTCGATTCGGGCATGAAAACGGAGCCATAACGTTGAACCGGCGCTGGAAAGCGCATGCGCAGCCGAGGAATCCTCGATTCTCAGCGCCTGACTCCCGCCCGCCGACACGGTCGACTGCACTTCGGCGATGCCCGAATTCGTGGCGATCCAGCCGCCCTGGCCGTGGACCGGGCCGTTCGTCATCCCGCCGGCGGGTTCGAACGTCTCATCCAGAATCGTCGCGGCCGCCGCGCCTCCGCACAGGACCGCGAGCACCGCTGGAATGATTACGTAAATCCGCATCGTTGTACCCTCTCATGCCCGGCGTTACGGCGCAACTCGAATTCAGGCGAAAACCGCGAATTGAGCGGGTCGCCCTTGTTTCCTGTATAGAGAACCGCGAATAGAGGTGAATGGGCGCGAATGTCATCAAAATATCGTACTCGTACCCGAAATCCTGTAAACACCGGACCCGTATTGCGTAGATGGGGCATTCGGACCGGGAAGTTCGAAGTGCGGTGTCCGGTCAACTCAGGGTTCACGCTCAATGATTTTTCTACGGAACATATTGCTGGTCGGATGCGGCGGGTTTGCGGGGGCGGTGTTGCGTTACCTGGCTGCGGTGTGGGTGCAGCAGTGGGCGCAGGGCACCCGTTTCCCGGTCGGGACGCTGGCGGTGAACGTGACCGGCTGCCTGGTCATCGGACTGCTCGGCGGCTGGGCGGACCACATCGAGGCCTTCCGGGCGGAGACGCGCCTGGTAGTATTCATCGGCGTGCTCGGTGGATTCACCACGTTTTCATCGTTCGGTTACGAGACTATGGTCCTTCTGCGCGACGGATTCGCCGTCGCGGCCCTCGCCAACGCAGGGCTGCAGTTGTCGCTGGGGATGCTGGCGGTATGGGCGGGCTACACCGCCGCAAGCCTGCTGTGAGGTGATCAGGAAGCCCCGCAATCTCGCAATCGACGCTTCCGCCGGTCAGGGTTCATATTTCATCGGACAGTCCTCCGCGGCTTCTTCTTGCCGGGGCGCAGTGGAATAGGGTATGCGAGAGTCGGTCATGCGAGACGACCCATGATGATACACACGGCATTATTCCGGCTTTCCGCCCCGGTTTTTGTCCTCCTCGCCGCAGGTGCGGCGGCGAGGACGCTTCATGTCGACCCCGCCGGCGGCGCGTACCGCACACCGGCCGCGGCGGCGGCGGAAGCGTCGGCGGGCGATGTGATCGAACTCGCGCCCGGCGTCTACGGGAGCGGGGCCCAGACGGCGGAGGACGGGATTCGCTCCCGCGTCCGGATCCCCGCCGGCGTCACGCTGCGGTCACGGGAGGGCGCGGAGGTCACGGTGATCGACGGAGCGCGGGAGGTTCGGGGCGTCCGGATGATGAGCGGTTCAAGGCTCATCGGAATCACCGTCAGGAACGGCACCGCGTCCGCCGGCCCCGAGGCCCCGGTCACGGCCCGAAGCGGCGGCGGCGTCTACGCCGCGGAGGACGCGCGCATCCTCGACTGCGTGATCGTCTCGAATGCGGCGGGCATGTACGGCGGCGGCATCTACGGCGGCGGAATCGAGCGCACGATCCTGAGAGACAATCACGCCAGACGCGGCGGCGGCGCGGCCTATGCCGAACTCATAAACTCGGTGCTGTACGCGAACAGGGCGGAGCACTTCGGCGGCGGCGCGTATCGCTGCGACGGCGTGCACTGCACGGTGGCCGGAAACATCGCGGAGTTCGGCGCGGGCGGGGTGTTCGAGGGCACCTGGGAGAATTCGATTGTGATGTACAATCGGGGAGCGCACGGGTCGCGCAACAGCCTCTGGGCGGCGTTCGTCTATTCCTGCAGCGATCCGCTTCCGCGCGGAAAGGGCAACATCGATGAAGCGCCCGGATTCCTCGACCCCGCGCAGCGCGATTACCGGCTCATCTACCCCTCGCCCTGTATAGACCGCGGGGCCTTCCGGGATCGGGTCATGGAAGATTGTAACGGTACCCCGCGCCCTCTGGACGGCAATAACGACGGGGTTGCCGATCACGATATGGGGGCGTATGAATATCTGCACCCCAGCGCGGATACGGATAACGACGGCGTTCGCGACCGGGTGGAATGGGGGGCGGAACAGTGAAGCCATGGATTTTCGACGCGGCGGCGGTCCTGATCCTGCTGATCTTTATCGTCCGGGGGTTGAGGCTGGGCGGTCTCGCGGCGCTGCTGCGGTTCGGCGCCCCGGTCGCCGGGATCGCCGCCGCGCTCTGTTTCGCGGGCCCCGTTGCGGCGGCGATCCACGACCGGGCGGGCTTTGCGGCGTGGTGGGTCCCGGTCGTGACGAGCCTGGCCCTGTTCATGGTGGTTCTCGTGGTGTTCGGGGCGGCCTCGAACAGCCTGCGGCCTCAGAGCGGGGCGAAGAAGCGGGGCCGCGGATCGTCGATCCGTTTCCTGAACCGGCTCCTGGGCGCGGCGGCGGGACTGGTCGTCGGAGCCCTGTTCGTGGTCGCCGTGTTCTGGATGACGGATGCCTTTCGCGGCGCGCTTCAGGCGGGCGAGTGGCCCGCGTTCCACCGCTCGCGCGCGCGGGCCTGGTCGAGCGAGGGAGTGCGGCGTGGCGTCTACGCGGCGGTCCGGCCGCGCGTCGGACGCGAGCGTATGGCGGTCGGGGTCGCGGGACTCCTGTCCGAACCGGGCCGCACCTGCGAGACCTGGCGTCGACTCTGGCGCGACGAAGACGTGCAGCGGCTGATCCAGAGCGAGCGCTTTGCGCGCGATCTTTTCTCCGGGCGTTCGGCCCGTATCGCCACGAATCCCGAGCTGCATGCCCTGCTCCGCAACGAAGAGGCCGTAGCCGACCTGGAGGCGCTCGGAATCCTGCCCGGGCGGATGGCCTCCCCGCTGCACAGGCAGGCGCTGGCCGCTGCGCTCGCGCAGCGAGGCGAGGCGTTGCGGAGCGAGCTGGATTCGAAGGGATACGAGTCGTTCCGTATGAGATGGGCGCGGTGGCTCGACGGGGAGATCGGCTTTACGAAAATCGCGGTCGATCCCCGCTTCTGGAAACTCACGCGCATCTTTTTTAACGGAGGATAATGTGGCGGCGGAGCGTGAGCAAGGGGCGTTCATCCCGCCCCTGTATGTCGATCTCGACGGGACCCTGATCCGGAGCGACGTCTTTCTCGAGGCCGGGCTCCAGTTTCTCAGCCGACGTCCGTCCGGAATCGCGGAACTGGGGCGCCGTGCCCGTGCGGGCCGCCCCGGTTTGAAGCGCTGGCTCGCGGAGGTGGCCGAGCTCGATGTGGACGCGCTTCCCTGGCAGACAGAGTTCATCGCGTGGCTGCGGGCGGAAAAGAAGCGCGGGCGGCGCCTGGTGCTCGCCACGGCCGCCGACGGGCGGATCGCGCACGCGGTGGCGGATCATCTCGGTTGTTTCGACGCTGTGTTGGCCAGCGACGGCGAGGTCAACCTCAAGGGCGCGGCCAAGCGCGACCGCATTCTCGAGCACTGCGGCGGCGGTCCTTTTGCGTACGCCGGCGACAGCAATGCGGACCGTCCGGTATGGAAGGCGGCGGCGGAACGGATCGCGGTCCGGCCGTCCCCGGGACTGGGCCGCTGGCTGCGGCGGCACAGTGCGCGCGTCTTTGCCGAGGAGACGGTCCCGCGTCCGAGTCGTTCCTGGCCGAGGGCACTGCGCGTCTTCCAGTGGATGAAGAACCTCCTCGTTTTCGCGCCGATGATCCTCGCGCACCGGCTGGGCGATCCCGCGCTTTACCTCGCCGGCATTACGGCCTTCATCTCGTTCAGCCTGCTGGCCTCGTCCGTCTACGTCATGAACGACCTGGCCGACCTGGAAGCCGACCGCCGACATCCCCGCAAGCGCCGCCGGCCATTCGCCTCCGGGGCGCTCAATCCGGGCTGGGGGCTGCTCGCCGCGCCGCTCCTGCTTCTGGGGGCGCTGCTGACCGCCCTCGCGCTGCCGCCCGCCTTCGCGGGATGGGCGGGGCTCTACGTCGTGCTCAACCTCGCCTACTCTTGGGGGTTCAAGCGCATCTTTCTGCTCGATGTCCTTACCCTGGCGGTCTTCTATACGCTGCGGTTCGCCGCGGGGAGCGCGGCCACCGGGGTGCCCTGTTCGCTGTGGTTCGTCGCCTTTTCACTGGCGGGATTCATGAGCCTCGCGTTTGTCAAACGCTACGCCGAACTGCGCGAGGTGAAGGAGGCGAACACGCACGACCGGGTGAAGGGCCGGGGGTACCGCGTCCGCGATCTGGGTCTGCTGCTGGGGTGCGGGGTGGCGATGGGTGCGGCCGCGGTCGGCGTGTTCTGCGCCTACCTGGCCAGTGCCCAGGTTTCGACGCTGTACGCGCGGCCCTTTGTGCTCTGGGGCGTGGCGGCCCTGATGGTGGGCTGGCTGGGCCGCATCTGGCTGCTGGCGAAACGCGGCGTGCTGCGCGACGACCCCGTGGAGTTCGCCCTGACCGATCGCGTAACCTGGGTCCTCGCCGCCCTCGCCGCCGCGCTCGTGCTGATCGCGGCCTAGGGATCCCGCCTTCTTTATCCCGCTGCGCGTGAGGGTAGGGATTCTGCTGTACAGCAGAAGTCCGTCCGATTCCTGAGTTCCACATGGGGACACCCGGGGGAAAATCGTACTCGTACTCGTACTCGTACTCGTACTCAGCGAAGCGGTACTCGTACTCGAATTCCTTGAATCGGGGGAGTGGAATCGCGCCTTCGGCGCTCCGAGTACGAGTGCGAGTACGAGTACGAATTATGTTCACCCCTTCATGCTCTTCATGTCCTTTTTTATCCCCTCCGAATCTCCCGCATCCCACCTTTCCCGGGAACCCTTCCATAAAAATCCACGAATAACCTTTTTTCCGCCGGGACACCCTGATTCAAAACTCACTTCAATGTTCACAGGTATCGATTTCGACTTCGATTTCGATTTCGACTTCGGGTTCATTTCCGTATCTTCTTCACCAGAACCCGGAACCCGGTATTGAAAAGGAGAGAAGATCGTATGAAACCGACACTGGTGATTATGGCCGCGGGCATGGGCAGCCGCTACGGCGGGCTGAAACAGGTCGACCCGATGGGTCCGAACGGGGAGATCGTGCTGGATTATTCGGTCTACGACGCGATCCGCGCCGGGTTCGGCAAGGTCGTGTTCATCATTCGACGCGATATCGAAAAACCCTTCAAGGAACATATTGGCGATAAACTCGCGGAGAAGATCCCGGTGGAATACGTGTTCCAGTCGTTGGAGGACCTTCCCGATCCCTACGCGGTGCCGGAAGGGCGCGAGAAGCCCTGGGGCACCGGCCAGGCCGTGCTGTGCTGCCGCGAGGTGGTGTCCGAGCCGTTCGCGGTCATCAACGCCGACGACTACTACGGGCGGCAGGGGTTCGAGCTGCTGGCGGAGGAACTCGGCGGCATGGACCCCGAATCGGGCGACAGCTGCATGGTCGGGTTCCGCATTCGCAATACGCTCTCGCCGAACGGGCCGGTTACGCGCGGGGTGTGCGAGGTAGAGGACGGCTTTCTGAGGCGCGTGGTGGAGACCTTCAAGATCGAAGAGGACGAACAGGGGCGCGTTCACAGCACCGAGGAAGGTCAGGTCCGGGAGCTCTCCGGCGATGAGATCGCCTCGATGAATATGTGGGGGTTCACGCCGCAGATTTTCACGGTGCTGGAGGATAAGTTCAAAACGTTTCTCGGGGAACACGGGCAGGAGATGAAATCGGAGTATCTGATCCCCACCGTGGTGGATGAGATGATCCGCGAAGGGCTGACGCGCGTAAAGGTGATGCGGTCGGAGGACGAGTGGTTCGGGGTCACCTATCCCGAGGACAAACCCACGGTCCAGAAGGAGATCGCGCAGCTCGTCGACGAAGGCCGCTATCCCTCGCCGCTGTGGTCATGAAGATCGCCACCTTCAACGTGAACTCGATCCGCACCCGGCTGCCGATCGTGCTGGACTGGCTGAAGGAGCACGAGCCGGACGTGCTGGCCGTGCAGGAGACGAAGACCCCCGACGACCAGTTTCCGGCCGGAGAGATCGAAGCCGCCGGATACCGCGTCGGGTATCGCGGCTTCAAGGGCGGGGCGGGCGTGGCCGTCATCTCGCGCGACGAGCCCGAAGAGGTCCGGTTCGGGTTCGACGACGGCGGACCCGCTGACGAGGACCGGTTGATCGAAGCCCGCTGGCCGGGCCTGACGCTGATCAACACCTACGTTCCGCAGGGACGGTCCATCGACCACGAGATGTATGCCTACAAGCTGGAGTGGCTGGGCCGGCTCAGGCGCTACCTCGCGCGCCGGCACGATTCTGAAGAGCCTCTGATCTGGGTCGGCGATTTGAATGTCGCGCGCGGCCCGAACGACGTCGCGAAGCCGGAGAATAAAAAGAAGCACGTCTGTTATCATGAGGACGTACGCGCGGCGTTTGAGGAGGTGCTGGAATTCGGGTTCGAGGATGTCTTCCGCCGGCACCACCCGGACGAAAAGCTGTTCTCGTTCTACGACTACCGCGTGAAGGACGCGCTGGGGACCAACCGCGGCTGGCGCGTCGATTATATTCTGGCGACGGAACCCCTGGCCGAGCGGTGCACCGGTTGCGCCATCGATCTCGAACCGCGGCGGCGGGAGCGCCCGTCGGACCATACCGTGGTCCATGCCGATTTTGACTGTCCCCCCGGGAGGACAGGGGGATAGAGGGACGGGGATCACCATGAAGGACATGAAGAGCATGAAGGGGTGAACATAATTCGTACTCTTACTCGTACGCGTACTCGGAGCGCCGGAGGCGCGTATACCGTTCGTAGTAGCGCCGCATGCCTGCCCCCCGGCAGGCCAGGCGCGCGAAGATAACGGCCCTGGCCCTGCTTCGCAGGCCTGCGGGCCTACTACGAACTTTTTCCGCTGCGCGGACCTGCGGGCCTACTACGAACGTAAGAGAGCGCGCACGATCTCTTTGTCTGTGCTCTTCTCATTCATCTTTGCAGCCCCGCGCTTTTCGCTCGCCTTTTCCCCCGGCTGGGCTATCTTCTCCGCTCATTTTATGTACCCGAGCACGGAATCCATGCCTATGAACGAATTAAGAAATATCGCGATCATCGCCCATGTCGACCACGGCAAGACGACGCTGGTCGACCAGATCATGCGCCAGGTGCGGTTGTTCCGCGAAAACGAACAGGTACGCGAGTGTTTCCTGGACAGCAACGACCTCGAGCGCGAGCGCGGGATCACGATCCTGTCCAAGAACATCAGCGTTCGCTACGAGGGCGTGAAGATCAACCTGATCGACACCCCCGGCCACAGCGACTTCGGCGGCCAGGTCGAGCGCGTCCTCAAACTCGCCGACGGCGTACTGCTGCTCGTCGATGCCGCGGACGGTCCGATGCCGCAGACGCGGTTCGTGCTGAAGAAGGCACTGGAGCTGGACCTCCAGCCGATTGTCGTGATCAATAAGATCGACAAGCCCGACGCGCGTCCCGACGTGGTGCTCGAGCGGGTCTTCGATCTCTTCGTGGAGCTGGATGCCAGTAACGAGCAGCTCGACTTCCCGCACTATTACGCCAGCGGGCGCGACGGCTGGGCGGCGCAGGAGCTCGAGGACGCACGCGAGAGTCTGAGGCCGCTGCTGGACGGGGTGATTGGGAAGATCCCCGCCCCCGAGGTGCACGAGGGGCCGGTTCAGTTTCAGGTGGCGTCGATCGACTACAACTCGTTCGTCGGTCGTATCGGCATCGGCCGGGTCTATCGCGGGACGCTGCGTACCGGCATGCCGCTGACGCTCATCCGCCGCAACGGCGATACCGAGCCGGCGCAGCTCAAGCAGCTCCTGAGTTTCGAGGGACTTGAGCGGCGCGAAACCGAACGGGTCCCCTGCGGCGAACTGTGCGCGGTGGTGGGGATGGAGGATATCGACATCGGCGACACGGTGGCCGACGCGGAGCATCCGGAGTCGCTGCCGTTCGTGGAGGTCGACGAACCGACGGTGGCGGCGTGTTTCGGGATTAACGACTCCCCGTTTTTCGGCCGCGACGGCACCTACGTGACCAGCCGCCACCTGCGTGAGCGGCTAATGACGGAGGTGCAGAAGGATGTGGCGCTGCGGGTGCGGCCGCTCGCGGACGACCGGTTTGAGGTGTCCGGCCGCGGGACGCTGCACCTGTCGATTCTGATCGAAAACATGCGGCGCGAGGGGTACGAGATGAGCGTCTCGCGCCCGGAGGTGATCTGGCACGAACGCGACGGCGTGCGGGAGGAGCCGTTCGAGGTGCTCACCGTGGACGTGCCTTCAGAGCTGTCCGGAAAGATTATCGAGCAGGCGGGATCGCGGCGCGGCGAGATGGTGGCGATGGAACCGGCCGGGGCGCGGGTTCTGCTGACCTTCCACATCCCGACGCGGGGATGCATCGGGCTTCGCAGCCGCCTGCTCACCGCCTCGAGCGGCGAGGCGATCATTGCGCACCGCTTCTCGCACTACGCCCCGTACGCCGGCGAGGTCCCGCTGCGCAACAGCGGCGTGCTGATCAGCATGCAGAACGGTCCGGCCGTGTCGTTCGCCCTCGACGCGCTCCAGTCCCGGGGCGAGTTTTTTGTCGAAGCCGGCGAGGAGTGCTACGAGGGGATGATCGTCGGCGAGCACTGCCTGGAGACGGACCTGATCGTCAACGTCCAGAAAACAAAAAAACTGACCAACGTCCGCGCCGCCGGATCGGATCGCAATATGAAAATCGCCCCGCCGCGCAGGCTCAGCCTCGAGGAATCACTCGAGTACATCGCGGCGGACGAATTGCTCGAGGTTACCCCGAAGGCGATCCGGATGCGTAAGAAGCTGCTGAAGGAACACGAACGCAAACGCGCCGTCTCGCGCTGACGGGAGCAGGGCACCATGCCTCTTGCGGCTATTAACGTGCGTTTTATAACGTGCGTTATAAACGGGAGGTAACGGTGAGTGCTTTGACGCCCACGCAGTTGAGGAAGGATCTTTACGCCCAGCTTGACTACGCCCTTAAGGGGGTGCCTGTGCACATTCACACACGGCGGGGCAATGAGGCCGTGTGCGTCGCTCGCCCCGGCCCTCGCGCTACGGCGCCGTCACTTTCAGGCGGTAGAAGACGCGGTTGAATTCATGGTCCGGCGTCACCGATATTTCCTCCCCCGTGCCGGGCATGTTCGTATCGAGCGGCGACCACGAGACCGGCAGCCGGTTGGTGGTGTAGAGCAGGCCGTAGTTCCGGTCGGACACGCTGTTGAAGTGCAGCTCGCATCCGGACGGGCTGTGTCCCGGGACGATGCGCAGGACCAGCTTCGAGGCCTGATCGCGGGGGTCGGTTCCGGCGACATATTCATGCCAGTTGTCGCGTCCGTCGTCGTCGGAGTCGACGGACTCCCCTGCGAGGCCGTTTTCGATCTCCTCCTCGCTGAAATGCGTCTGCTTCCAGGAGCGGGGCAGCAGGTCGTCGGTCAGCGTCCGGATCAGTCCGGCCCCGTCGAGTTGCGGCGCGATATTCGGTGCGCCGGATCCAGAACCGCCCCAGACCCCCGGAGCGGCCCAGGTTTCGCCGCCGTCGAACGAGACGGCGTGCACCGCGGCCGTCCCGCTGAACGCAAGATTGAAGCGTGCGCCGGAATCCACCGATACGGTGAGGTCGCGGTTTATCCGGTTGGTGGAGATCGTGAGCGTACCCTCTTCGATGCGGGTTGCGCCACTGAGATCGAGACCGCTCTGCACGAGCATTTCGCCGCCGCCGGTCTTGCGGAACGTGCCCTGCTCGCCGGGCTTGTCCGTGAGTATCACTTCCGGAAGCACGGTCAGATTCTGTCCGGCGGACACGTCGACGATATGCGAGCCGGTTCCCGCGAAGTAGACGTTTCCCGCATAGCCCGGGGCCTTCCAGACGTAATTGCGGTCGCGGCTCGCCCAGGTGCCCCCGTTGAATTCCAGGCAGGACGTATCGCCGCGTAAGTACAGAGTGAAAGAACAGGTGCCGCCGTCGAGGATATAGCATCCCGCACCGTTATTGTTCCCTGCCATGAGCGACCAGTCGGTGTTGTCGCAGTACACCGTCCCGCCCGTCTGGCGGAATTCGACGCGATTGGCGGGGTTGTTCGCCATGCTCAGGCCGATGGTCACCGACGTCCGGATCTCTCCGGATTCATGGGTGTAGTACGAAGTGCCCCCGTAGGTGGAGACATCGAACCCGCGGCCGGTGAAGCTGTGAAACTCCAGAATATCCGCGGCCCCGCCCGCGTCGTGGTTGTATACCCTCAGGTGGGCCCCGCCCATGTCGATGGCCCCGAAGCCGTCCTTGACCGTGAGCGAGCCGTCGGTGGTGTCCCAGTTCTCGACATAGAGTCCGAGCGAGTTGTTTTCGGTTTCGGGGGTCTCCTTTTCGACGACCAGGTCGGCGATCCGGACCGCGTTGGTGATCCGCAGCACGGGACGGTTGCTGCTGTAGGTCCAGACGGCGCCGGCTTCCGGGGGAGGCACGGCCCCTTCGACCCAGTTGGTGGAGATGTCCCAGTACCCGCCCGCCCGGGGATTTTTCCAGTGGTAGTAGGGATCGACCATCTCCAGCGTTCCGGAGCCCGTGAAGCGGGGGTGGGTGCTGTCGAAGCCGCCTGTCGAAGTCCAGTTTTGGCCGCCGTCGAAAGAGACGCGCCGCACCGAGGCCGTGCCGGGGTAGTCCAGGTCGACGGTTCCCTCTTCGTCGACGATCAGACTCAGCATCGGGTTCAGCGCCCGGGTCTGGAGGGCGAGGGTTCCCGCCTCGACCCGGACGGTTCCGGAGAGGTCGAGGACCGTACCCTCCGCGAGACGCAGCGTGCCGTCCCCGTTTTTGAGAAAACTCCCGGCGGCACGGGGGTTGTCCTCCATGCGGACCACGGGATTCACGGTCAGGGTCCGCCCGGCGCGGACCGAGATTTCACGCGTACCCTCTCCGGCGAATTGTACGGTGCCGGTCGCACTGGCGACCCCGCCCCAGATCACATCCCGGTCGCCGCTGTCCACGCGCCCGGCATTGAATTCAAAGACCCCGTTTGTATTTCCGAACGACAGGCCGCTCGAAAGAATCCCGTGGTCCAGAATGAACCGGCCCGGCTGGTTGGCGTTTCCGATCAGCAGCGGATAGTCCCGGTGGCCGACGAAGACCTGTCCGCCGGTCTGGCGGAAGACCGCCTCGTTCGTCGTCGGGCCGGAGGCATCGCCGAGGGTCAGATCGAGCTGCATGCCCAGGTAGCCATCCTCGTGCGTGTAGTAGCTGTTTCCGCCCGGAACGGCACCGAGCGTGAAGGAGTCGAGATCGATGGTCGCGGCCTCCACTACGGAGGCGGCCGCGTTGGAGTCGGCGTTGGCCACATAGAGCTGTGCCCCGTACCAGTCATCGACGTGCATATTGATGAGCCCCTCGCCGTCGTCGACCGTAAGCGAGCCGGCATAGGTTCCGTAACGGAGCACTCGCAACCCGCCGTGGCGGTTGTCGTAAAGGTTCGTGGTGGAGCGTTCGGCCCGGATCTGAAATGTTTCCACGGGGGTAGTGACCGAGAGGGCGGGATCCCCGTCGTCGTATCGCCAGAGCACCGAGGAGGACGCGTCGGGTGTCGCGGCGGGGTTCCAGTTTTCCGCTTCGTTCCATTCTCCGCCCGCGGCGGGATCGTTCCACTCCACCGTGGCTGCATGTTTAAGCGGCATGTGCAGGACGAGGACTTCCGGCACGTTGAGTCGCGCCGTGACCCGGTACTCGTCGCCGTCCTCCACGATGCTGATGTTGCCCCTTTCGGAGACCGGGCGGAGTGTCAGCGAGTGCTGCCAGAAGCGTTCGTAGCGAGCGCGGTTTTCACCGACATAGCTTTCGCCCTCCCGCGCGCCGTCGTCCCGGGCCATCTCCCGCACCGAGCCGCAGTACTGGGGGCGGGTCTGGAAGTACGAGGTCAGCAGGCCCTGGTCGCGCAGGTCGCGGTGGATTTCATCGTGAAGCGCGGTGTCGCGGTTCAGTGCGACGAAGCGCATGCGGTCGGTGTCCAGCGACGCGTGGTTGTTCGGAATCCGGAACGTGACGTCTTCCGCCGTGTACTGCGAAGGATTGGTGTTGTAGGCCGAGAGAATGAGGAAGGCTTCGCTTCCCTTTCGGACGTAGAAACCCAGGTGATCGGTCCCGACCGAGCTGGACCCGGTGGGATAGAGCGTCCATGAATCGCCTCCCCGTGCGTGCTCGAAGATGGAATAGAGCCAGGCGTCGCCGATCAGAAACCCCTGCAGGACATTGTCCTGGTCGCGGAACTTGTCGAGCATCCACCAGTGCCAGAGCTTATCGAGTCCCCGTGCGCGCAGCCGCATGATCATCTGGGCCGTCATTGCGCCGCCGAGCGCTCCGGGTTCCTGGTGACTGTTGTTCAGGATGCCGAACTCGTGAATCTCGCGCGAAGGCGGGGGCATGGCGGGATAGCGGCTCTCGAATTCATCCCAGACCTCGAAGAGACCGCTGAGGCGGCTTGCGGTGGACTGGCCCGGACTGTAGTACGTCGAGGACGAGGCCCAGTCGAAAGGCGCGGCGGGATCCTTTTCCTGAGGGATGAGCAGCGAGTTGACGTTGTGGTCGCCGCCGTGGGTATCCATCTGGGAGACGCTCGGTGAATAGAAGTTGTACGGTCCGAAGCTCGCCTCAGGGAGGACGTTGGAGACGCCGCGCCAGCAGCTGTTGTAGAAATCCATGAATTCCGCTTCCGTCCCGTGGAATCGATCGAGCGCGTGGAATTCGGTCCCCGTGCGGAAGCGCAGGCCGGCGGTGTTTTCCGCTCCGATGAGGTCGACGAAATTGGAGCAGAACGTGGTCACGAAATCCGTCCAGTCCCCGAAGTCGCGCGGGACGCCGACCTGACCGTAGGGCCCCGTACGGGGTTCGTCAGTGAAATCCCACGGGATGTTGTCGAAGACGACCGTAAAGTTCGTGTAGCCGTTGTCGAGATAGGGACTCAGCCGGTCCTCCAGCAGGTCGGAGCGGAACAGGTAGTCGCCGGCCGCATTGGTGTAGACCAGGTCAAGGGCCCGAACGACCGGGTCGCTGTCGCCGCCGGTGAACCCGCCCAGAATGCGCACGAGGCTCAGGTGATCAGCGAACATGTTCTCTTCGGGGTAGGGACGCTTAGGGTAGGGGAAGTCGTTGTTCCTTATGAGATGATCGGGCACGACCTCCAGCCCCTGACCGCCGGAATGGAAGTCATTGCCGTTGTAGCCGCCGAGTGCCGCGCTGTAGCGCCAGAACGGTTCGAAGGTGCCGATATCCGTGTAGTCCTCCTGCGCCGGCGCGACGGTCGCGGCGCAGACGGCCAGCCATAAGATCCGTATCCATCGGTTTTTCATCAGGCCCCCAGCGTGTGGTGGACATGGTCGGAAACAATCCCGACATGGTAAGGGAAACAGGACGAAACACAATCTTCTTTCGCGTTTGCTTTTTTTGCGCAAGGCACGCTGTTCTGATCCGCGCCATCTGTGATGGTATGAGTTTTGTCGATGGTTGGAAAATGCAGGGTTGCGAAGTATCGTTCGAGCCTGTGGGCATTGGTTAAACCGACGGCCCGTCAGCCGGAAGCCGATTGAAGTCGAATCATCGCGTTTTTGCGGCGCGGAATTCACTGATCGCGTTCCATGCGTCCCCGGCGGTATCGCAGAACGTGACCAGGTCGAGGTCCTGAGGATCGATGAGCCCGCAGTCCGCGAGGTAGTCCCAGTCGACCACCCGTCGCCAGAAGTCGGTGCCGAAAAGGATGACGGGCAGCGGGGGTATTTTTCCGGTCTGGACGAGGGTCAGCACCTCGAAGAGTTCATCGAACGTCCCGAATCCACCGGGGAAGATGGTCACGGCGCGGGCGCGGGCCAGGAAGTGCATTTTGCGGATGCTGAAGTAGTGGAAGCAGAAGACGAGGTCTTCGCTCACATAGCGGTTGGGTTCCTGTTCGCGGGGGATGGTGATATTGAGTGCGATCGACTTGCCGCCCGCTTCGCTCGCGCCGCGGTTGCCGGCCTCCATGATTCCGCCCCCGCCGCCGGTGATGATCACGTACTCGCGGCGGTCTTCGATCTGGCACGTACTGCTGGCGATGCGGGCCAGCTTGCGGGCTTCGTCGTAGAACGGCGCGAATTCGGCGATCTTTTCATGTTTCTTTTCATCGTACTCCTCGGGAGAGGGGATGCGCGCGCTGCCGAAGAGCACGATCGTCGACTCGATGTTCTGTTCCTGCATGGTCACTTCCGGGTGCAGGAATTCGAGCTGCAGCCGGATCGGCCGACAGGGGTCGCTCTTCATAAACGGGATGTTCTCGTAGGCTTTGGGCGGGTTGTTCATGGCGGATCCTTTCAGATGTGGGCGACTCATCCTGAATTCCCCTCTCTCCGGAAGGCGGTCGGGCTTCTGCCCATGGCCCTGCTGAAGGCCCGCGAGAAGTTGTGGACGTTCGCGAATCCCAGCGTGTGGGCGATTTCGGATACGTTCAAGCTTGAATAGATCAGGTAGTCGCAGGCCGCGCGCATCCTGACTTCCAGCTGAAAGGTGCGCGGGCTGCGGCCGCAGTGGGCGCGGAACAGCCTCCGGAAATGGGATGGACTCAGCCGTGCACGCCTCGCGAGGGCCTCGACCCGCAACGGTTCGCGGAAACCGCGCTGGATGTGATCCATGGCCTCTTCCACAGCACGAGCGTGCCGCGCGTCCAGAAGAGGGGAGTCCGCCCGGCGTTCGTGCAGCAGGTGACCGATGAGCTGGGTCATCAGCCCGGAAACCCGCAGACCGCAGACCTGGACCTGATTGTACTCCAGCACGACCCGCCTCAGAATGTCCTCCACGATGGCGGTGTTTCTGCAGCGAAGCCGTCCGCACCAGTGGCCGATCACGGGATCCTCCACGGGAGGATGAACCCGCTCGCGCCAGGGCGAGAGATCCGCGACGCCCCCCGGCAGGTTGGCGCTCCAATGACTCCGGGCAGGATCATATTCGAGGTCGAAATGCGTGTACTGGAGCCGCGTGCCCGGAGGCGGACCCCGCATGGCGTGCGGCGTGTCCGGAGGCACCCACACCAGGTCGCCGGCGCGCGCAGTGAACCGACGGTCCCCGAGCTTGAAACGGATCTCGCCTTCGAGCACATGGATCAGCAGAAAGTCGAAAAGACGCCGCGTGCCAATCCGCCACGCAGGACGGAAGCCCTCGTGCGCCTGACGCACATAAGGCCTGAACCGACTCAGCCGCTCCTGCTCGGCCGCAGCGGGCGGACGGTGCGGACGTCCTCCGGGTATCTCCGGGGTAGTACCGTTCATCATGATCATTTATGATACATATTTGAGTGGTTATGCTAAATACATACGTGGTTATTATCAGCGATTCTCATTATGGCTTCACCCTTTTCGGTCGGGGTGGCACCCGACCCTCCCAATGCCCGAAAAGGCGTCGGATATCGACTCGGGAGGGACGGCTGCCACGCCGTCCGCGGTCGGAATGCGGCCATAATGAGAACGGCTGGGTTATTATGGGATAAAAGATTGGTAATGATAAAAAGGAGAGGGTTGATGAATCATACGTTTGAACCGGATTACCGTCATCTGGTAGACGCGGCGTACAACCGTGAGGCGGCGCGGCTTCCGCTTTATGAGCACGGATTCAGTGTCGAAGTGATGGAAGCGATTTTGGGCAGGGAGGTCGGCGCGCTTTTTGAGGGGGACCTCGCCGACAAGACGGAGGGCTTCCGGCGGATGGCGGAGTTCGCGAGGATGCACGGGTACGACGTGGTTCCGTTCGAGTGCAACGTGGTCAGGATCGTGCAGGATGGACGCGGTCTCTGCGGGCTGGAGGGGCCGCTGTTTGAGTCGAAGAGGGACATCGACGCCTATCCCTGGGACGAAAAGCCCGCGGAGTTCATCAATCGGTTCAGCGGATATTACGACGCCCTGCGCGCGGCGTTGCCGGAAGGGATGAAGGCGGTCGGCGGCGTGGGCAACGGCATCTTCGAGGCGGCGCAGGATTTCGTGCCTTTTGAAAAGCTCGCCTATCTGCAGGTCGACGATCCGGAGGCTTACGAAGCGCTCTGGCAGCGGGTCGGCGACCTGCAGTTCACGCTGTGGTCGTGGCTGCTCGAAAACCATGCCGACAGCTTCGCCGTCTGCCGGTTCGGCGACGATCTCGGATTCCGGTCCGCGACGCTGCTGCAGCCGGAAGAAATCCGCAAACACGTCATTCCCCAGTACAAAAGGCTCATCGATCTGGTCCATTCGAAGAACAAGCCATTCCTGCTGCACTCCTGCGGGAAGATCTACGAGGTGATGGATGACCTGATCGGGAACGCGGGCATTGACGCCAAACACTCCAACGAGGATGCCATCGACCGCTTCGATGTCTGGGTCGAGCGTTACGGCGACCGGATCGGCAATTTCGGGGGGGTGGAGATGAACGTCCTGTGCCTGCGCACGCCGGACGAGATCAGGGATTACGTACGCGCAGTTCTGGAGCGGACGGCGACGGGACACGGCGGCGTCGCCCTGGGTTCCGGCAACCAGATCTCCTCCTATGTGCCGCCCGAGGGATTTATTGCAATGACTGAAACGGTGCGCGAATGGAGAGGAGAAGGGTGAGGCCGGGGCGGAGTCAGAGTCAGAGTTAGAGTCAGAGTCAGACTTAGAGTTAGAATGAGAGTAAGAAGCAGAGTTGGAGTCAGAGTGAAGGCGGCGGACTGCCGGCCGGTCGGTCATGAGCGGAGGATTGAATGGCGGGAGCGACGGGACTCGAACCCGCAACAACCAGATCGACAGTCTGGGACTCTAACCAATTGAGCTACGCCCCCGTCGTCAGAGTGAACGACGCAGGGTACTTAAAGCCGTACTGTTTGCAAGAGAAAAAAACTCACTCCCGGATCTGGCCTTTGCCGGTGATCACGTACTTGTAGGTAGTCAGTTCCTCGAGCCCCATGGGACCGCGGGCGTGAAGTTTATCGGTGCTGATGCCGATCTCCGCACCCATGCCGAACTCCCCGCCGTCGGTGAAGCGGGTGGATGCGTTCACGTACACCGTGGAGGAGTCGACTTCTGCGAGAAACGTTTTCCGCGCTGCGTCCGAATTCGTGATGATTGCATCGGAATGGCTGGATCCGTAACGGTTGATGTGTGCCACCGCCGCCTCGACGTCGTCGACCACGGCGACCGACAGGATCATATCGAGATACTCCTCGGACCAGTCCTCTTCCGAAGCCGCGGCGATATCGGAAAGGATGCCGCACGCCGTTTCATCGCCCCGGAGTTCCACGCCCCGAGCCTGCATCCGCTCCGCGATACGCGGCAGGAAGGTCGGCGCGAGGTCTTTATGGACCAGCAGCGTTTCCATCGCATTGCAGACCCCCGGACGCTGACACTTCGCGTTTTCGCAGATGCTCAATGCCATTTCGGGGTCGGCTTCCGCATCCACGTAGGTATGGCAGATCCCCTTGTAATGCTTGATCACCGGGACCCGGGCCATCTCCGTGACCGCGCGGATCAGCGCTTCGCCGCCGCGCGGAATGACCAGGTCCAGGCAGTCGTCGAGCTGCACCAGTTCGCGCACGGCGTCCCGGTCGGTCGTCTGGATGAGCTGCACGGCCCCGGGCGGCAGGCCCTTTTTCTGGCCGCCCTCCTGGAGTGCGGCGGCGATGGCCCGGTTGGAGTGGATCGACTCCTTGCCTCCGCGCAGGACCACGGCGTTCGAGGTCTTGATGCACAGGCCGGCGGCGTCGGCGGTCACGTTCGGGCGGGACTCGTAGATGATGCCGATCACCCCGATCGGAACCCGGATTTTCCTGATCTCGAGGCCGTTGGGACGAATCCAGCGCGAGATCTTGGACCCCACGGGATCTTTGAGCGCCGCCACGTTGGTCAGACCGTTGACCATGCCGTCGAAGCGCTTGTCGGTGAGTTCGAGGCGGTCGAGCATGGCAGAGGAGAGTTGCCTTTCCTTCCCCTCATCCAGGTCGCGCCGGTTGGCTTCGGCGATCTCCTCCCGGCGGTTCGCCAGTTCGTCGGCCATCGCCTCGAGGATGACGTTTTTCCGCCGGGCGGTGAGTTTGGCCAGCTGGCGCGAGGCCGCCACGGCGGCATCCCCCACAGCGCGGATTTCTTCATGCAGGCTCATAATGCCGCTCCTCCCCCCGATCCAGAACCACCATATGGTCGCGATGGATCGCTTCGTTGTAATAACTCGACCCCAGCGCCTCGGCGATCTGCGCCGTCTTCATGCCCTTGACCCGTTCCAGGTTCTCGCTGCCGTATTCCACCAGGCCCCGGGCGATCAGCGCCCCCTCCCGATCGACCACGTTCACCATCGCGCCGACGGGAAACCGCCCCTCGACCCGCAGGATGCCGATCGGCAGCAGGCTTCGGCCGCCGGTGCGGATCGCCTTCGCCGCGCCCTCATCGACCACGATCCGGCCCTGGGCGCGGTTGAAAAAGGCGATCCACCGTTTACGTTTCGACAGCGTCGCCTTGCGGGGCAGCAGCAGGGTTCCGACATCCTCGCCCGCGAAGATGCGCGTCACCGTGTCGCGCCGCCGTCCGTCCGCAATGATCACCGGGATGCCGTTATGCGCCGCCTGCTCGGCGGCGCGGAGCTTGGAGGCCATGCCGCCGGTAGAGAGTCCGTCGCCCGTGCCGCCGGCCAGCGAGAGGATGTTCTCGTCCACGGCCTCGACCGCACGCACCCGGCGCGTCTTCCCGTCGGCTCGCGGCTCGCGAAGCCCGTTCGTCGTGGTCAGCAGGATCAGTACGTCGGCGTCGATCAGAATCGCCACCAGCGCCGCCAGCAGATCGTTGTCGCCGAACTTGATTTCTTCGTTCGAGACCACGTCGTTTTCGTTGACGACCGGAACGATGCCGTGATGGAGAAGCTGAAGCAGCGTGCTGCGCGCGTTGAGGTGCCGTTCGCGATCCTTGAGTCCGTCGTGGGTGAGCAGGATCTGCCCGACCCGGCAGCGGCGGCGGGCGAAACTCTTCTCATACAGGCTCATGAGCCGGGTCTGCCCCACGGCCGCGGCCATCTGAAGTTCGGGGAGCGATTCCGGCCGGGTCTTCAATCCAAGCGCCTCGATCCCGGCCCCGATGGCGCCGGAGGAGACGCCGACGACCTCGCGCCCCTCGCGCCGGAGCGCCGCGAGCTGCGAAACCAGCGTGTCGATCCTCCGGCTGTCCGGCCGCCCGCTGCGCTGAACCAGCGTACGCGTGCCGGCCTTGACGACCACGCGCCGCGCTCCGGCGACCAGGTGCATCCTCTGTTCATCGCGCTTCATGGTGGGGTTCCGGGTCAAGTTTTCGTTCGTCATTACGGCGACAGGTCTGCTATCACATTCCGACAGCATTGTCGAGCCGCGCACCCGCGGCCCCGGAAGGAGGAATGGCGACCATGGACGAACTGCTGCGCCTGTTACAGGAAAATGCGCTGGAGACCCCCGAGAATCTCGCGCAGATGCTGGACACGAACGAAGAGGATGTCCGGCAGAGAATCGCGGATTATGAGCAACGCGGGATCATTCGCGGCTATCAGGCCGTGATCGACGAAGACCGGCTGGACGTCGATGTAGTGACCGCCGTGATCGAGGTCAAGATCACCCCCCAGCGTGAGCACGGATTCAACGAGATCGCGGAACGGATCAGCCGCTTCCCGGAGGTGCAGTCGCTGTTCCTGATGTCCGGGGCCTTCGACCTGCTCCTGTTCGTCACGGGCCGCACGCTGCATGAGGTCGCGCTGTTCGTGAGCGACAAGCTGGCCACCATCGAGGGGATCAACTCCACCGCGACCCACTTCATGTTGAAGACGTATAAGCAGAACGGTGTATTAATGCATTCCGAGGACGAGTATGAACGACTCCAGGTCTCCCCGTGATCGGGTGGGGCGGGTCGTGCGCGACCTGCCCCGCTCCGGCATCCGCGATTTCTTCGAGCTGGTTGCCGCCCGCGACAACGTGATCAGTCTCGGCGTGGGCGAGCCCGATTTCGCCACGCCCTGGCGTGTGCGCGAGGCCACCATCTTCGCGCTCGAACACGGGGCGACGAGCTACAGCTCGAATCTCGGTCTTCCGCAGCTGCGCCGCGCGATATCGTCGTACGTGAAACGGCGTACCGGCGTGGAGTACGACCCGAAGACCGAAATCCTGGTGACGGTCGGCGTCAGCGAGGCGCTCGACCTGGCGATGCGCGCTCTGCTGGAGCCGGGCGATGAGGCCCTCTACCACGAGCCCTCCTACGTCTCCTACAATCCCGTCATCCGGCTGGCCGGCGGCACGCCCGTCGCCGTGGAAACCGGAAGCGAACACGGGTTCCGCGTGACCCGCGCCCGACTCGAGGAATGTACCGGTGAACGGACGCGGCTGCTGCTGCTCAACTATCCGAACAATCCGACCGGCGCCGCCCTGGAGCCCGCGGATGTGGCGGAGATCGCGGCGTTCGCCCGCGAACGCGATCTGCTGGTGCTCAGCGACGAGATTTACGGTGAGCTGACCTATGATCGCGATCACTGTTCGCTGATCTCGCAGCCCGGAATGAAAGAGCGCACGGTCTATCTGCACGGCATGTCGAAGGCGTGGTCGATGACCGGCTACCGGCTCGGCTTCGCCTGCGCGCCGGCGGAATTGATCGAGGCCATGATGAAAATCCATCAGTACACGATGCTCTGCGCCCCGACCCCCAGCCAGAAGGGCGCCATCGAGGCGCTGGAGAACGGTGATGAGGATGTGGAATCCATGCGCGCGGAATACCGTCGCCGCCGGAATGTGATGCACTCCCGCTTCGAGGCGATGGGGCTGCCGTGCATGAGGCCCGACGGCGCTTTCTACATGATGCCGTGGATCGGCGATACGGGTATGACGTCGAAGGAATTCGCGGTGCGCCTGCTGGAGGAAAAGGACGTCGCCGTGGTCCCCGGCACGGCCTTCGGCGAATGCGGCGAGGGGTACGTACGCTGCTGTTTCGCCGCTTCCATGGACCACATCCGGGCGGCGCTGGAACGGATCGAGGCGTTTCTCGCTTCTGAAAAAGTTTCTCAATAGTGAGGCGCCCACCGATCGGATGCGCCCTCCCGAGCGCAGCCGTTCGTAAATGACCGGTATACTCATGTTTCCGGTGTTCGCGTCGGCTTCGGCATATGATCTGCTCCTCTCATGATTGGGCGTGCGCGCGTTCAGGAAGGAGATCGTATCCGTAATGGTCGGGACGCTGACCAGAAGGTTGCTGCTGTACCAGTTTCTCGTGGCGCTGATGGCCATGCTGCTCATCGGTGCATGGGTTTTTCTGGCCTCGCCGGACGGTGTCGAGGCCGGCACCGGCACGGCGGAGCTGAGGCAGTGGATGCAGGAGGGCATCCCGGCCGTCGTCTTTCTGCGGCGGGGTTCGCTGGTGCTCTTTACGGGTGCGGTCGTCTTCGCGGTCACCGGTGCCGTGTCCTGGTTCATGCTTCGCCAGATCACCGCGCCCGTCCATGAACTGGCGCGTGTGGCCGGGGAGGTCGCCTGCGGCAACTGGGACACGCATGCGGATGTGGAGCGGGAGGACGAATTGGGTGCCATGGCCGAGGCGCTCAATCTGATGATCTCCCAGCGCCGCGAGTGGGAGCGGCGTATCGAGGAGAGCCGCAGGTGGTTTCGGCTGCTTTTCGACCGCTCACCGGAGCCGATTCTCGTGCAGGACCCCGCCGGCCGGATCCGGGAGGCCAATCCCGCGGCCTGCGCGCTTTGCGGCAGGACGGCGGAGCAGCTGGTCGGCCGCACCCTGTTTGATTTCGTGCCCGTGTGTGAGCGCGGCGCGGTCGCCCGTCGGTTCAAGGAGTGGTTCGACGGATCGCTGCAGTGGATGGAAATGAAGATAAACAACGCCTCGGGTACGTCGATCGCCGTGGAGGTGAGCGGCACCGTCATCCGCCATCAGGGCGAAGAGGCCGTCGTCCTGCACATGCGCGACATCAGTATGCGCAAGCAGGCTGAAGAGGATATGCGCACGGCCAAGGAGCGGGCCGAGAAGGCGAACCGCCTGCAGCAGGACTTCCTGGCGAACATGAGCCACGAGGTGCGTACGCCGATGAACGCTTTGATCGGCCTCACCGATATGCTCGAACGCACCGAATTGAGCGAAGAACAGCATGAATACGTACACCTCCTCCAGGACTCCGGACAGAACCTTCTGGACCTGTTCACCGATATCCTCGAGCTGTCGAAACTGCAGAGCGGCCAGGTTCAGATCCGGCGGGAGGAAGTCAACCTGCGCGAAACCGTGTGCACGGTACTCGCCGGTTTCCGCGAGCGCAGCGCGGGCAAGGACGTGCGGCTTCGCTGGCGCTACGCGGAGGATATGCCGGAATGGTTCGGGTGCGACTCCGGCGCGCTCACGCTCATCCTGCGCCATCTCCTGCAGAACGCCGTCAAATTCACGGATTCCGGCGAGATCGCGGTAAGTGTCGATGCCGCGGGAGGGCTCCCGGAAACGTCCGGAAAAACCGCAGTGCAGATCCGCGTCAAAGATACCGGCATCGGCATTCCCGCCCGGCAGCGGGAGGAGATCTTCCACTGCTTTTCGCAGGGCGACAGTTCCTCCACGCGCGCGCACGGCGGAGCCGGCATCGGCCTCGCCATCTGCCAGCAGCTCGCAGAACTGATGGCAGGCCAGATACGCCTCGAAAGCCGGGAGGCCGAGGGATCGGTTTTCACCGTCCGGCTCCCCCTCGAACCGCTGACGGATGTCCCCGGAACCTCCGGAGTCGAACCTCCGGCGAGCCGGTTGAACGGTTGATGAAATCGCTTGCTTGCATCTCGCTCGCCTAATCGGGATGCTGACGGGGATATGACGATCGCAAAAATAGTCAGCGGCGGGCAGACCGGGGCCGATCAGGGGGCACTGGAGGCCGCGCTGTATTGCTCGCTGCCCCACGGAGGCTGGGTCCCCGCCGGGCGCAAGACGGAGAAGGGAGGACGGGTCCCGGATCGGTTCGACCGGATGCGGGAGATGAAGTCCGGGGTCTATGCCGCGCGGACGGAGGCCAACGTGGTCGATTCCGACGCCACCCTGGTCTTCACCTTCGGCAAACCCTCCGGCGGAAGTCTGAAAACCCTCGACCTCGCGGACGCTCACCGAAAACCCCGGCTCCATATCAATCTCCGGCAGACGGAGCGGAAAGCCGCCGTCCGGCAGGTCAAACGATGGTTCGACGGACCGTCCGGCGCGGAGGGGCCGCCCGCGGAGTGCGTTCTGAATGTGGCCGGCCCGCGCGAGTCGACCGCACCCGGAATCCAGCAGTCGGTCATGATCCTCATGATCGACATCGTCAATGCGGTCAACGGATTCTGCGCCTATCCCCCCAGCGCTGCACTGCCCGGGATGCTCCGCAGCCGGTGATTCCGCGAGGTAGATCCGCATCCGTGCGGTCGGCGTAATCCGTGGTCGTCCCCCAGCCCGAACCCGGTATCCTCTGTGGTATCTGTGGGTTACGCGGAACACAGGTCCGGGCGGCGTGCGGCGCCGGTCTCGTCCGGGCGGCAAACCGCGGTGTTGCGCGGTGCGGCCTGCAGCGATCCGGGGTCTTCTTTCGCGCGCCGCGCCAGCGCGCGCATGACGTCGATGAACCGATCCAGCGTGGGACGGTTTTCCGTCTCCGTCGGTTCGAACATCATTGCCTCCTCGACAATCAGCGGGAAATAGACGGTGGGCGGATGAATGCCGGCCTCGATCAGACCCTTGGCGATGTCCGTGGCGTGAACGCCGTTCGCGGCCTGTCTCGAAGCGGAAAGCACGAACTCGTGCATGCAGGGATGATCGAAGGGAAGCTCGTAGTCGTCCTTCAACGCCTGCCGCAGGTAGTTGGCATTCAGTACCGCCGCCTCGCTCACCGCACGCAGTCCGTCGCCGCCGAGCAGCTCGATATACGCCAGCGCCTTGAGGCAGACCCCGAACTGACCGTAGAAGGGGGCGACGGGGCCGATGGATTTCCCGCCGGCGTCTTCCAGTCGTATTTGCCCGTCTCCGCAGCGCACGGGGCGCGGTCCCGGCAGAAACGGCTCCAGCCGTCCGTTCACGCCGACGGGACCCGCGCCCGGCCCCCCGCCTCCGTGCGGAGTTCCGAAGGTCTTGTGGAGGTTGACGTGCACCACGTCGATGCCCGCATCGCCGGGGCGGAAGCGTCCGAGCACCGCGTTGAGATTCGCCCCGTCGTAGTAGACCAGCGCCCCCTGCTCGTGCGCACAGGCCACGACCTCCCGGATATGGGCGTGGAAAATGCCCAGCGTGTTCGGATTCGTGAGCATGACCGCCGCCGTGCGTTCGCTGAGGTGTTGCTTCAGGGCGGCGAGGTCCAGCATACCGGTCGAGGGATCGGTGGGGATCGATACGACCTCGAGTCCGGCGGTCGCGGCGCTGGAGGGATTGGTTCCGTGTGATTCGTCGGGAATCAGCACTTCGGTGCGCTTGGCATCGCCCCGGGCGTGGTGATAAGCGGCGACCAGCAGCATGCCGGTCAGTTCCCCGTGCGCCCCCGCCAGGGGCTGCAGGGTATAGGCGCCCATGCCCGTAATTTCGCACAGGCGTTCTTCGAGCGAGGCCAGGACCTCGAGCGCACCCTGGGCGTAGGGTCCGCCTCCGGCAACCTTTGCGAGGAGCGGGTGGAGTCCGGCGAATCCGGGCCGGCGGGCGATCGCTTCGAGCACCTTGGCGTTGTATTTCATCGTGCACGAGCCCAGCGGGTAGAAGCCGCTGTCGACACCGAAATTACGGGTGGACAGCTCGTGAAAGTGGCGCGCGATTTCGGGCTCGGAGAGTTCGCAGAGATGCGCGTCCTCCGCCCGTCTCAGGCTGTCCGGAATGGCGGGCTCGTCGGGGACGTCGCACGGGGGCGGGTTCACGCCGCGCGCGCCGCGCCGGCATTTGTCGAAGATCAGGTTCACAGCAGGTCCTCCAGGTGGGCGGCCAGCAGATCGATGTCCTGCTTCGACCGCTTTTCGGTGACGGCGACGAGCAGCCGGCGGGGATGTTCCGGGTCGTAGAGCTTCAGCGGAACGCCGGCGATGACTCCGCGGGCGGCCAGGGCTTCGACCGCCTCCCCGGCGTCGCGGGGAAGCCCGATCGCGAATTCGTGGAAGAAGGGTTCCGGCGTGACGGTTTCGATGCCGTCGATCGCCGTCAGCCGGCGGTGCGCATACCGCGCGCGCCGGTGGCAGAGCAGGGCGGTCTGTTTCAGTCCTTCCCGGCCCAGGAGGCTGAGATAGAGGTGCGCCCGCAGCGCACAGTGCGCCTGGTTGGTGCAGATGTTCGACGTCGCCTTCCGGCGGCGGATGTGCTGTTCGCGGGCCTGAAGCGTGAGGACGAAGCAGTCGCGCCCGTCTCGGTCGGTCGTGCGCCCCGCGAGCCTGCCCGGCATGTGGCGCACGAGCTTTTGGCGCGCGGCCATGAAGCCCAGGGACGGGCCTCCGAACGACAGCGGATTGCCGAGGCCCTGACCTTCCCCGACGGCGATGTCGGCCCCGGTTTCGCCCGGGGTCTTGAGGAGGGTGAGCGCATGGGGGTTGACCGACTGGATGAGCAGGACTTTGTGTTCCCGGCACCGGGCCGCGATGTCGGAATGATCGTCGATCGCCCCGTAGAAATTCGGGTTCTGCACCACGACCGCCGCGGTGTCGCCGTCCACGCGCGCCATCAGGGCCTCGCGGTCGGCCGGACCGGGATGCGCCGGCAGGACGTCCCATTCCACTCCGAGCCGTTCGGCGTGCGTGCGGACCATCCGCACATGCTGCGGGTGAACGCCGCCGTCGACCACGATCCGGTTGCGTTTCCCCTTGCGGAGAGCGATCCGGCAGGCCTCGAAGAGCGCCGTCCCGCCGTCGTAGAGCGAGGCATTGGCCGCGTCCATGCCGGTGAGCCGGCAGATATGCGTCTGGTATTCGTAGATCGCCTGCAGCGTACCCTGCGAGAGTTCGGGCTGATACGGGGTGTACGCGGTGAGGAATTCGCTGCGGGAGGACAGCTCGTCCACCGCGGCCGGGATGTAGTGATCGTAATATCCCGCGCCCATGAACGAGGGCGGGGTTTGTTCGCCGGCGGCCGCCAGCCCGGCGAACGCCCCGGCGATCTCCTGCTCGGATTTTCCCTCGGGAAGGTTCCACGAGGCCGGACGGAGCGATTCGGGGATCGCCGCGAACAGGGCGTCCGCGGACTCAAGCCCGCAGGCCTCCAGCATCGCCGCGCGATCATCGTCGGTATGAGGTATATAATTCATAGATACAATCCGCTCAGAGTGACTCGACGTAGGCCGCGTATTCCCCGGCGTTCATCAGCTCCGCGGAGCCGGCATCAAAATCCGTGAGCGTGAAGATCCATCCTTCCTCGAACGGGGACTCATTGAGTTTTTCGGGGGCGTCCTCCAGGGCCTGGTTCACCTCGCCCACGGTGCCGGAGACCGGGGCGTAGAGTTCGCCGGCGGCCTTGACGGATTCGATCTCGCCGCACTCGTCCCCCGCGCTTACGGATGTTCCGGGTTCCGGGAGTTCGACGAACGTTACATCCCCGAGCGCCTGCTGGGCGTGATCGGTGATGCCGACGCGCGCGAGGCCGTCTTCGGTCCGGACCCACTCGTGACTCTTCGTGTACTTTCTGTCTTCGGGTGCCATAGGGATCTCCTTACGGGTTGGTGTCCGACGGAACGGGTGATTCCCCCGCGCTCAGGCCGGTGCCGTTTCGAGGAACCGCTGCAGGGGCTGGCGAGCGGTGCCGCCGCGGTAGAACGGCGTGTCGCACCGCTCGGCAGCGATTGTCTTCCGCCCGGCGTCCAGCTTGAATGCCGAGTGCCCGTCCGCGGCGCGACGGTCGATGTAGGCCAGGGCGACCGCGTTTCCGACGGAAGGGGCGAACGAGCCGCTGGTCACGGTCCCGACCTGTGCTCCGCGTGTGTCGAGCACGGCGGACCCTTCGCGCGCCGCGCGGCGGCCGTCGAGTTCGAGGCCGCAGAGGACGCGGGAGGGGGTGCGCTTCCGGATGGCGTCCGCGCCGATGAACGCTTTCGAGTCGTCGATCGCGAAATGGAATCCGCTCTCCCCGGCGTTGCGTTCTTCCGTGAGTTCGTGGCCGTAGAGCGGCAGTCCGGCTTCGAGGCGCAGTGTATCGCGCGCTCCGAGCCCCGAGGGTTCGGCGCCCTGCCGGAGGCAGGCGTTCCAGAGCCGGGGGGCCGCTTCGGAGTCGATATAAAATTCGAAACCGACCTCCCCGGTGTACCCCGTCCGGCTGACGAGCAGTTCATGTTCCCGGAAATGCGTGCGGGTGAAGGAGAAAAAACTGAGCGAGTTCGGTGCGGGATCGAGCAGCGCGCAGGCGATGCGCGGCGCGTCCGGTCCCTGCAGGTCGATCTTCGCGGTGGAGTCGGAGCGGTCCTTCACCTGCGTCTCCGCCGCGGTGTGGCCGCGGATCCATTCGAGGTCGCGCACGCGGGTTCCGGCATTGACGACCAGCATGAACGCTTCGTTGCCGAACCGGTACACGATCAGGTCGTCGAGCACGCCGCCGTCGGGGCGGCACATCAGCCCGTACCGGCAGCGGCCCGGCTTGAGCGACGAGATGCGGCAGCTCAGCAGGCGCTCCAGATCCGCGATCGCCGCGGGGCCTTCGATCATGATCTCGCCCATATGGCTCGTATCGAACAGTGCGGCGCCTTCGCGCGCCGCGCGGTGCTCGGCCAGGATGCCTTCGTAGGTGACCGGCAGCAGATAGCCGCCGAACGGCGTCATGCGCGCGTCCGCTTCGACATGGCAGTCGTAGAGCGGGGTGAGCTTTTCTGTGCGCGTCGAGATCATGCGGTCACCCTTTCGTAGCTCCGCAGCCCCAGCGATTCACAGATGTTCGCGGAGGCGTACGAATTGTTCAGCGTGTAGAGATGGATGCCCGCCACCCCCTGGTGCAGCAGGTCGCGGATCTGCTCCGTGGCCCAGTGGATGCCCACGTTGCGCACGTACTCGCCGCCTTCCGCCCACTGCAGGCTTCGGAGCAGCGGGGCCGGCACGCGCGAACCGGCGGCCAGTTCGGCCATCTTTTCGAGATTCTTGTGCGAAGTGATCGGCATGATCCCGGCAATGATCGGCACGTCGATGCCTGCGAGACTGCAGCGCTCGCTGAAATCGTAGAAATCACGGTTTTCGAAGAAGAGCTGTGTGATGATGAAATCAGCGCCGCATTCGACCTTCTCCTTGAGATGCTCGATTTCGCGGAGCCGGTTCGGGGTCTCGGGGTGACCTTCGACGAACCCGGCCACACCCACGCTCATCTCCGGGTGGCGTTCCTTGATGAACGACACGAGATCGGAGGCGTGATCGAAGCCGTTCTCCGGCGTGACTACGGGCTCGTCCGCGTCGTTCGGCGCGTCGCCGCGCAGGGCCAGGATATTCTGCACGCCGTTGGCCGCATAGTTGTCTAGGATCTCTGCGATCTCGTCGCGCGTGGAGCCCACGCAGGTCAGGTGGGCGAGCACCGTGAGATCGGTGTCGTGCTGCAGCCGCGTCACCAGCTCGTGCGTGTGGGAGCGGGTCGATCCGCCCGCGCCGTAGGTCACGCTCACGTACGCCGGGTGCAGCGGCACCAGGCTGGAGATGTTCAGGAACAGATTGTCCCATCCCCGCTCCGTCTTCGGCGGAAAGAACTCAAAACTTATCGCCGTGCTCGTCTCGTCCAGTATGTCTCGTATCAACATGATTTCACTCCCGGGTTTCGGGGCAGGGGTGGTCGGTAAAGATGTTCGCCGACTCCTCCATCTCTTGCTCTGATTCTGATTCCGCCTCTTACTCTGCCTCTGCCTCTGACTCTGATTCTGACTCTGGTTCTGATTCTGGTTCTGCCTCTTCTTCCCTCTTTCCCATCTTACTCAGGTCTCAAGTTTCAGGTTTCCCACTCAGGCAGGTTTCCCTCCCTCAAATTTCCCCTTCCCTCGCCGCGGTAATGAACTGCATCCCGAAGTCGTCCTGACCGGTAAGCAGGTCGCGGGCGAGGCGGAAGGGCGTTCCTTCCGGATCGAGCGCGTCCAGCGCGCCGGAGTTGATGTGCGCCGGGTCCACGATGCCGCCGTCGGCGCCCGCCTCCACGCACAGCCGGGCGAACACGGTGTTCACCAGCCTGCGTTTCGGCAGACCGAAGGAGACGTTGCTGAACCCGCCGGTGATATGGATCTCCGTTCCGAAGCGTTTCCGTGCGCCCCGGATTGCCTCGAGCACGGCCGGCCCGTGGCCCGCGTCGGTGGCCACCGGCATCACGAGCGGGTCGAGATGAATGCGTTCATCCCCGATGCCCCTGTCGTGAAGCGCCCGCACCAGGTTCTCAAAATTATTCAGCCGGTCTTCCGCGGTTTCCGGCATCGTCTCGCTCCCGGCGGCCGAAGCCACCACCTCCGCGCCCGTCTCCGCGGCCAGGTCCGCCGCATCCATCCGCTCAAGCGAGACGGAGTTGAGCATCGGCCGCGCCCGGTCTTCGTCGCAGGCGCCGAGCCCTGCGCGCAGCACACTTTCGCTCGATGAATCGATCGCCAGCGGAAGGCCGGAGGCCTCCTGCGCGATTCCGCACAGCCAGACCATCGCCTCGCGCCGCTCTCCGTCGTCAGAGGCGTATTCGTCGACATTGAGATCGAGAAAATGCGCGCCGTCCGCTTCCTGGGACTGTGCCAGCCGGCGCAGATAATCGACGCCCAGCCCGGCCGCCTCTCCGGCACCGCGCATCCCCTGCGCGATGGCCACCGCACACTGCCGCACCCTTCCGCGCTGCCACAGATCCCCCTCCGTCACTCCCGCCGGGATCGGCAGCAAACGCTCCCCGTCCCCGCCGCGGTAACGAATATAGTGGTCTTCTCCGTCTTTCTTTACGAATTTTCCGTCCGTGCGGTACACCCGCGTGCAGTGCAGCTTCTCGCCGATCAATATCAGCGCATCACGCCCCCCGGTCCCCGATGTCTTCTGTTCCGCCACTTAAAAACCTCCTGTGCAGCAATATATGATTATGCGGCAATATAGTTTCATATAAAATAGAAGTGCTAAAGATGTAACTATATTGCCGAATATAGAGATCTTGGCAACAGGAAAAAGGGGATAATTTTAGTTCTTCGTAAATTTTTATGGTGAGCGGCGGCAAGTCCGCTCGCGTCACATCGCACTCTTACTCGTACTCAGCGAAGCGGTACTCGTACTCGAATTCCTTGAATCGGGGGAGTGGGATCGCACCTTCGGCGCTCCGAGTACGCGTACGAGTACGAGTACGGATTTCGTTTCCCCCCCCTTCAACCAACCTTCATGCTCTTCATGTCCTTCATGGTCTCTCCCCCTCCGATTCTCCTGCATCCCGCCTTTCCCGGGAACCCTTCCATAAAATCCACGAATAACCCTAAAAATCCGGCAGATCCTTTTTTTTCGCCGGGTCAAGGGTCCAATAGAGGTCTGACTTGCGATTAAGATTGGTGTGCGGTCCGCAATTTGGTGAAATAAGGGCCATGCACGAGCGCAAACCCATGCAGGGGCGGCCGGTCGTAATCGGCGAGGTGTTATTCGACTGTTTCCCGGACGGGACGGAGGTTCTGGGCGGCGCGCCTTTCAACGTGGCGTGGCATCTGGCCGGGCTGGGGCTGGAGCCTCTGCTCATCAGCCGGGTCGGCGCGGATGAGCGCGGGCGGCGTATTGAAAGCGCCATGCGCGAGTGGGGAATGGATCTTTCCGGGATCCAGCGCGACGACATCGCTCCGACCGGGGAGGTGCGCATCACCCTCGATCCGGACGGCGGGCACAGCTTTGAAATCCTTCCCGATCAGGCCTATGACGCGATCGACTGGGGTCGCGCGGTCGGCGACGCGGCCGGAGCGGGGGCCGCGCTCTGTTGCGCGGGGAGTCTCATACGGCGGTACGGGCACAACGCGCGAGGACTCGACCGTCTCCTCGAAGAGGCCGGTGCGCCGCTGTTTCTCGATGTCAATCTGCGCGCGCCCTGGTGGGACCGGTCCTCGGTGCGTCAGCAGGTTGCGGAAGCCCGCTGGGTCAAGCTCAACGACGAGGAGATCGGGGTGCTCGGCGACCGCGGGACGGAGTCACCGGAGGACATGGAGGCGGAGGCGCGCGCGTGGATCGACCGCTTCGGGCTCGAGGCCGTGATCCTGACGCGCGGCGGCGAGGGGTCGTCGCTTGTGACGGCCTCCGGGGTCAGCCGGTGCCCGGGTTCGGGCAACGAGGGGCTCGTAGATACGGTCGGGGCGGGGGACGGATTCAGCGCGATGGTGATCGAGGGTCTTATGCGCGGGCGCAGTGCATCGGATTTACAGCGCCGGGCGGCGGAGTTCGCTTCGAAGATCTGCCGCATACGGGGCGCGACGGTTTCGGATACGGGTTTGTATGCCGGACTGGAGGAGTGACTTGAGCGCGAAGCAATCGGACGGCGGGCTCTACATCGTCATGCTGAGCGTCCACGGTCTGATCCGCGGACACGATCTGGAACTCGGACGCGATCCCGATACGGGCGGGCAGGTGACGTATGTCGTCGAACTGGTGCGCGCCCTCGCGAAGCATCCGGAGGTGGGCCGCGTCGACCTCTTCACGCGGCAGGTCGCGGACAAGCGTGTCGGGGACGAGTATGCGCAGCCCGAGGAGGAGCTTTCGGAGTGTGCCCGTATCGTGCGCATCCCCTGCGGTCCGCGCCGCTACCTGCGCAAAGAGAACCTCTGGCCCTATCTGCCGGTCTTTGTCGATCACGCCCTCGGTCATTTCCGCCGGATGGGGCGACTGCCGGATGTCGTCCACGGTCATTACGCGGACGCGGGGTATGCGGGTTCGCAGCTCGCGCGTCTGCTCGGGGTGCCGTTTGTGTTCACCGGTCATTCGCTGGGCCGCATCAAGCGGCGCCGGCTGCTCGAGCAGGGCGCCGATCCCGAGCAGATCGACCGCAAGTACCGTTTTATCGAGCGTATCGAGGCCGAGGAGACCGCACTCGACACGGCTGCGCTGGTCTGCGCCAGCACCCGGCAGGAGGTGAGCGAGCAGTACGAGGAGTACGATTTCTACCGGCCGGACACGATGGAGGTGATCCCCCCCGGCGTCGATCTGAGCCGGTTCCGGGCTCCGGAGGAAAACTTCCGCTGCCGCATGGAGGGAGAGGTGGAGCGGTTTCTCCGCGATCCGGAAAAACCGGTGATCCTGGCGATGGCGCGTCCCGATGAGCGCAAGAACATCGAGACCCTGGTGCGCGCGTACGGAGAAAACGAAGCGCTGCGTGAACAGGCGAACCTCCTGCTGATCCTCGGAAACCGCGAGGACATCCGCAAATTCCCCGCGGCTCAGCGCAAGGTGCTGTTCCAGATCCTCTACCTGATCGATTACTATGATCTGTACGGCCACGTCGCCTTTCCCAAGCAGCACGATGCGGAGGACGTGCCGAATATCTACCGGATGGCGGCACGGCGGCGCGGCGTGTTCGTCAATCCCGCCTGGACGGAACCCTTCGGGCTTACCCTGATTGAAGCGTCCGCGAGCGGGCTGCCGATCGTGGCGACCAACGACGGCGGTCCGCGCGACATTATCGCCGCCTGCCGGAACGGGGTGCTGATCGATCCCTTCGACCCCGACGCGCTGAGCGAAGCCCTGCTGGAGGCGATCGGCGAACGGCGGCAATGGGAGACGTGGTCGAAAAACGGGATCAAGGGTTCGCGGGAGACCTTTTCGTGGGAGAGCCACGTGGAGCACTACCTGGCCGAGGTCCGTTCGCTGGTCAAGGGCGAGGGCAGGCGCGGCAGGATCTCGCTCCGCCGCCGGAGCCGTCTGCCGACGATCGACCGCGTGCTGATCACCGATGTGGATAACACGCTCACCGGCGACGAGGAAGGGTGCCTTGAACTGGTGCGCCTGCTGCATGATGCGGGCGATTACGTGGGGTTCGGGATCGCCACGGGACGTACCCGTAAAAGCGCGCTCAAGCTCCTCAAGGAGATCGGCGCGCCGACGCCGGATATCCTGATCACCTCCGCCGGATGCAACATCTACTACGGCGAGGACCTGCGCCCCGACCGCTCATGGCACCACCACATCGACCACTACTGGAACCCGGATCTCGTGCGCGCAATACTGGATGAACTGCCCGGAATCTATCCGCAGAAAAAAGGCGAGCAGGGGCGCTACAAGGTCAGCTACACGCTCGATCCTGAAAAAGGCCCCTCACTCAAGGAGCTTCGAGGTTTGCTCCGCCAGCGCAGGCTGCGCGTAAAGGTGATCTTTTCACTCGGGATGTACCTTGATATACTGCCGATCCGCGCGTCGACGGGTCTGGCGATTCGTTATCTCGCCCTGAAGTGGGGTCTGCCGCCGGAGCGGTTGCTCGTAGCCGGGGATTCGGGGAATGATGAGGAGATGCTGCGCGGGGAGACGCTGGGCGTCGTGGTCGGCAATTACAGTCCGGAACTCGAGGGTCTGCGCGGCGCGCCCCGAATCTATTTCGCCGAGGCCTCTCACGCACGGGGAATTATCGAAGGCCTGGAACACTACAGGTTCCTGGAGGAAATCGTCATACCGGAAGAAGAAGGGGATACGAATGTTTGATGAACTCAAGGCGTATGTGGAGCAGCATCGCCATCTGGTCTACCAGTGGCTCAAGCACCTGTTGAGTCTCGAAAAGTCGCACCTGCTCCGCACGGAGCTGATCGACGGTTTCGACGAGGTGACCGGCTCGGAGAGTATGCACGAGCTGCGGGGGACCCCGCTGCACGACATGCTGGTCGATGCGCAGGAGGCGGTGGCCCGCGAGGGGTGGCTCTATCTCGCCATCCGGCCCGCGATCGCGGAGTGGCATTACCTGCGGCTCCAGGTCGACAGCGTCATCTGCGAAGAGATCGGCGTGCGCGAGTTCCTCCAGTTCAAGGAGCGACTGGTCGAACCCCGCGAGGAAGAGGATCAGTGGGCCCTTGAACTCGACCTGTCCCCCTTCGAACGCGGATTTCCCCGCATGAAGGAAGTCTCGTCGATCGGGCACGGCGTGGAGTTTCTCAACCGCCAGCTCTCCTTCAGCCTGTTCAAGGAACACCGCGAACGGCTGCTCGATTTCCTGAAGCTTCACCAGTACAGCGGCGTTCAGCTCATGCTCAACCAGCAGGTCTCTTCGCTGGAGCAGCTCCAGAAGGCCGTCCGGCAGACCCGCCGTTTCCTTAAATGGGAGCACGACGATGCCGAGTGGGCTGATTTTGTCGACCGGCTTCCGGTGAAAGTCTTTGAACCCGGCTGGGGCCGTACGGCGAAGCAGGTCCACGAGATGATGGGACTGCTGCTCGAAATCCTCGAATCGCCGGCGCCGGACACGCTGGCGGAGTTTCTCAGCCGGGTGCCGATGGTCTCGCGCCTCGCGATCCTCAGCCCCCACGGCTATTTCGGCCAGTCCGGCGTACTGGGGCTGCCCGATACGGGCGGGCAGGTGGTGTATATTCTGGACCAGGTGCGCGCGCTCGAAAAACAGATGCGCCACGATCTCCATGAGCAGGGGCTGGACGTGGAACCCCGCATTCTCGTGATCACGCGCCTCATCCCTGAGGCCGGCGATACCACCTGCGATCAGCGGCTCGAGCCGATCATCGGGACCGAGAACGCGGCGATCCTCCGCGTCCCGTTCCGGACTTCGAACGGGGAGATCGTGCAGGAGTGGATCTCGCGGTTCGATATCTGGCCGTACCTCGAGCGGTTCGCCACCGACGCCGGGCGCGAAATGGCTTCGGAGTTCGGCGGGAAACCGGACCTGATCATCGGCAACTACTCCGACGGAAACCTGGTCGCCTCACTCCTGAGCCGGCGGCTGGGCGTTACCCAGTGCAACATCGCCCACGCGCTGGAGAAGACGAAATACCTCTATTCCGCGCTCCACTGGCGCGAACACGAGGAGAACTACCACTTCTCCTGCCAGTTCACCGCGGACCTGATCGCGATGAACACCGCCGACTTCATCATCACGTCGACGTTTCAGGAAATCGCCGGCACGGAGGAGGGTACGGGCCAGTACGAGAGCTATCACGCGTTCCCGATGCCCGGCCTCTACCGCGTGCTGAGCGGGGTCAACGTCTTCGATCCGCGCTTCAATATCGTGTCGCCCGGCGCCGATGAGGACGTCTACTTTCCCTATACGGAAAAGAAGCGCCGGCTGACCCGGCTTCACGATGAGATCGAAACCCTGATCTACGGGGAATCCGGAAACGGCGCGCGCGGCGAGCTGGCCGACCGCGATAAGCCGATCATCTTCGCCATGGCCCGGCTGGACCGGATCAAAAATGTGCCGGGACTCGTCGAGTGGTATGCCCGCAACGAGGACCTGCAGAAGGAGGCCAACCTCTTCCTCGTGTCGGGCAATGTGGACCCCGGTCACACGCCGGATCGCGAACAGGGCGATGAGAGCCGGCATATGCACCGGCTGTTCGACGAGTTCGAGCTGGATGACCGCGTACGGTGGGTCAACGCGATGTCGGACAAGAATTTCAACGGTGAACTGTACCGCTACGTCGCCGACCGGCGCGGAGTCTTCGTCCAGCCGGCGCGCTTCGAGGCGTTCGGCCTGACCGTGATCGAGGCGATGACGTCCGGCCTGCCCGTGTTCGCGACCTGCTACGGCGGCCCGCTCGAGATCATCGAACACGGACACTCGGGATTCCATATCGATCCCAACCACGGCGAGGCGTCGTCGCACCTCATGGCGGATTTCTTCCGTAAATGCCGCGAAGAGCCCGGGCACTGGGACACGCTCTCAAAAGGCGCCATCAAGCGGGTGGAGGAGGCCTACACCTGGTCGCTCTACGCCTCGAAGATGCTCTCGTTCGCGCGCATCTACGGGTTCTGGAAGTACATCACCCACCTCGAGCACGAGGAGACGTGCCGCTACCTGGAGATGTTCTACGGCCTGATGTACCGCCGGCTCGCAGAACAGATCGAGCCGCACCCGCCGGAAGAGGTGCCCGACACGGCCTGACCGCCTGAATTATCGAACCTCGCCGGTGGCCGCCCACTCGGTACCGCGCCGGAGCAGCCGGCCGAAGCCTTCGTTGCGCATGGGGTGCGCGTTGTGGCCGAGCAGCAGGACGAAGTTCCGGCCTGCGCCGAAGTCGTTGACCATCGCCGAGGGTTCCCATTCGCCCGTGCCGCGCTGATCCTTTGAGGAATAGGCCTCGGTCAGCACCGTCACGCCGGGCTGGACGCCGGGCCGGTGCCACAGCTCGTCCTTTGTGGTGAACCCCTCCATCCCGCGGGTGACGGGGTGGTCCGGGTTGGCGATCCTGACCTCGAATTCATGCACCGGACCGTGCCCGGTCTGGCCGCGCTTCCAGGTGGCGCCGTAGAGCTTCTGGAATTCGGGGTCGTCGTAGAAACTGGACGATCCGGCATGCACCACCACATGCCCGCCGCCCTCGCGCACGAAATCGAGGTAGGCCCGTTGGGTCGGCCCGGGCCAGTCCGTGACCTTCGCGCGCGGTCCCCAGCCGTTCCAGTGACTGATCAGTACGTCGTACGGCTCGAAGTCGCCGGGCTCGAGATCCTGCGGCCGGAGGGTCACGTCGACAGCGAAGATCCCGCCGGACTTCAGGATGTCGAGCAGCACCGGCAGGGAGGCTTCCCACTGGTGATTGTTCTGACCGCTCACCAGCAGGACCTTCACGCGTGCGCCGTCGGGCGCGAACGCCGTCTCAACGACCGGTCCGGGGTCGCCGCCGCCGATCAGCCGGGCGATGAACGACCAGCGCCCCCCGATCTGCACCACCTTGACCCGCAGCTCGTTCGCCCCTTTCTTCAGCGCCAGCGGGACTTCGTCCTGTCCGAAACGGCAGGCGCGCGACACGTCGACCTCGTGCACCAGCTCCCCGTTCAGCCAGACCTTCACCCCGTCGTCGCTGCCCAGCGAAAGCGTGGCGGCCCCGGCCTCATCGCGCTCGATGACGGTTCTGAGATACACGGCGCGGTTATGGCCGGGCATGGAGTTCATGAAGTTGATCATGTAGGGGTTGGCGCGGTCCATGTCCCGGTCGGTCACGGGGCGCCACTGCGTGTTGCCCGCTTCCTTCTCAGGGGCGAAGGCCGTATCGAACTCGTCGCCGCCGGCCTCGTAGGGTCCCGACAGCTCCCAGTCGAGCCATCGCCCGCGCCGCTTCCCTTCGATCTCCTCCACGGCGAGGGTGGCCTCGGGGATCTCGAGTTTTTTCAGCGCGGCCTGCAGCATCTGTTTCTCCTGTTCGCGTTCGACCGCTTCGAGGGCCTTCATCGCGGCGTCGACGGCCATGCGCTTCTCGGCGCCCGTCTCGCACCGTCCCATCAGACGGGTCATGGCGCGTACGGCCGGGACCTGGTCGCGGAGCTCCGAGTACGGGGCGGTCACGATCTCGCTCAGCACCGGCAGGGCATTGGGCCGCGGCCAGGCGTGCAGCACCTTCAGCGCCGGTTCGCGGACCTCGGCTTCGGCGGAGCGGGCGGCTTCGGCGACGGGCTTCAGGGCCGCGTCCGTGCCGGTACGCATCAGTGCCTGGAACAGGAGCGCCTTGCGGCGGGGTGTGGAGGCGTCGGAGAGCAGCGGCGTGAGCATCTCCGCGAAGCGGTTCTTGTCGTGTGCGGCGTCGATCACGGCAATCAGGGCCCGAAGCGCGTCCTGCGCGGCGGAGGCATGATCCGTCCCGACCATGAATCCGGCGATGCGGGAGACATCTTTTGAGGTCGCCGCCTGCTTGAGGGCGTCGGCCGCCGCGCGCGCGATGGCGTCATCGCCGTCGGCGGCGTAGTCGAGCAGGGCGGGGACATCGAGTTGCCGACGTCCGGCCAGTACGGTGATCGCGCGGGCGCGCTCGTCCGGAGTTCCGTCCTCCAGCTTGCGCTTCAGGGCGGCGTCGACGCCGGGGGCGTCCATGCGCATCAGGGCCTCGTTCAGTTCCGCGCCGTCCGGCAGGGCCAGGAGCCGATCGAGGTGCCCGGCGCCGCCGATGGCGCACAGGGTGACGGCCGCGGCGTTACGCAGTTTTTCGTCGTCCGTGGAAAGCAGCTTTGCCACGGCCCCGGCTTCTTCGGCGGTCCCTTCGTCGCGAAGGGCTGTGAGGGCCTGGATCTGCAGGGTGGGGGCGAGGCGGTCGAGCGCATTACCGACCCGCGAGATCAGTTCGGCGTCTCCGGTCTGCGCGGCGGCCTCAATCACCGCCATGCGCAGTGCGTCGGGACCGGACGCCAGCGCCTTGCGTGCCTCGCCGCCCATGGCCGCGGGGCGGGTACGGAGGGCGCCGAGCAGGGCGATCGCCCGCACGTGTTCGGGTTCATCCGCGCCGTAAAGCCCGGTATAGACTCGCGCCGCAACGCGGGTTTCGCCGGCAGCCTCCATGCGCCCTGCGCCGTCGAACAGCGCGTCGGTCAGGGTTGCCCGGCGCGTTTCCCCGGCGGTTTTCCGGGCTTTTAAAAGTGCATGGAGCGCATCCATGGTGCCGGTTCGCGCCAGCCCCTTAGCCGCGGCCTCGAACACGCGCGGGTCTTTATGGCGGAGGTATGGCGCGAGGACGCCCGTCGTGCCCGGTTCCGCGCGGCATCCGATCGCGAAGACGAGTCCCGCGACCCGGCGCGCGTCCCCGCCCTCCTTCAGAGCCTCGCGCAAGGCTCGATCCGCCTCCGGCGAGGGATTGACGGCGAGCGCCTGGCGCGCGGCCTCGCGGAGGTGCCGGTCCGAGTGATCCATCAGGGCGGCGAGGGTCGATACCGATTCCCCGCGCCCGAAGCGCGCCAGCGTCCGCACCAGTTCGGTTGCGGCGGGTACCGGGGGACGCTGCTGGAGCGCCGCGCAGATATTCTCGCAATAGGCTTCGCGCTCCGCCTCCGCTCCGGGCCGCGCGGCATGCGCGGCCTCTTCCAGCAGGGTGTGGCGGGCCTGCTGCCGGGTGTCGAGGTCCTCCGACGCGAGTTGCGGGAGCAGTTCGTTCACCGAGGCCTCGAGAGGGGCAAGGCCGAGGGCGAATGACAGGACAAACAGGATGGCGGGAATCAGGCGGGTTTTCACAGTCGAGTCCTCCGGTTCATAATTAAATCCTCAGAAGTTCGAAGTTCAGAGCGTGTACGGCGCGCGCCGCGGACGGGCCATCCATCGCGAGGCCTCGCGGTTGCCGAGAATCGCCTCCCGGTCCGGGTCCCACTTCAGCGTGCGGCCGAGCCGCTCGCTGATCGCGCTCAGGTGACAGATCGTCGCCGTGCGGTGTCCGATCTCCACGTCGGCGATCGGATGGCGGCGGCTCCGTACGCACTCGAGGAAATTCTCCCGGTGGTTATCGGAGACGTACAGGTGTTCATCCGAGGGGGACAGCGGGAGCGTGGCCAGGTGCGCCGGTTCGGTGATCAGGACGTCCCGGCGGCTGACGGCCACGACGCCGTCCTCGCCGATGAAGTGGATCATCTGGCCGGAGGGGGCGGGATGATCGCGCAGCACCGTCGTTCCGTCGGCGTACCGGAATCCCTGGTGCTCGGAGCCTTCATGCCCGACCGGGAAGAAGAATTCGGGTCCGGAGTACTGCATGCCCAGCGCCCACTGAATGATGTCGTAATGATGCGCGCCCCAGTCGCCGTTCTTGCGGCTGCCGTAGTCCCAGAACCGCCGCCAGCCACGGCTGAAGCTGCCGCTGACCCGTTCGGGATGGTAAGGGTGCCACGGGGCGCGGCCCAGCCAGCGGTCGTAGTCGAATCCCTCGGGCACGGGTTGTTCGGGCAGGGCGAGGGGGGGCGGGAACGTTCCCAGCCGCGCGTAGATGGTGTGGACTTTGCCGATCCAACCGTTGCGCACGATCTCCGCCGCCCTGCGGAAGGCCGTATTCGACCGTTGCTGACTGCCGACCTGCAGCACGCGCCCGTAGCGGCGCACGGCGTCGGAGAGCATGCGGCCTTCGCGGATGGTCAGCGACATCGGCTTCTCGCAGTACACGTCCTGGCCCGATCGCACAGCGGCCATGGCGATGGGTACATGCCAGTGATCGGGGGTCATCACGAAACAGGCGTCGATGTCGTCCCGCTCCACGATCCGCTCGTATTCGTTGTACGCATCCACGCCGCGCCAGGTGCCTGAGGGCCGGTTCTGCGCGTAACGGCTTTCCGCCGCGGTTTTTTTGTCCTCGCGCTTTGTACGGTCGACGTCGCATACGGCCGCGATCTGCACGCCGGGATGGTTCAACATGCTGCCGAAGTGGCCGCGGGAGATCTTGCCCAGCCCGATCAGGCCGAGCACGATTCGCTCGCTTGGCGGAACGATGCCGTTCAGGCCCAGGGCGGACGACGGGATGACGTAGGGTGCGGCGGCGGTCGAGGCGGCGGCGAGGGTGGATCGGCGCAGAAATCCGCGCCGCGAAACGCTTGAAGGTCGATCATTCATCGCTGGCCTTCTCCTGTGTACAGTTAGTATCCGAAGATGATGCCACGATAGTTTCGCAATATCCGCTCCGTCTTGTATGAGATGCCTTTTTTCTTGTAAAAAATCGGCAGGGGTTGCTTTGGGAAAATAGCGGGATATCGCGCCCCTCCTATTTGGTGGAACGACTGGAATCTTAGTGGCTGGACCGGAAATCCGCTCGCGTCCCATCGTACCCGATTTCTTGAATTGCAAAAAGGGAACTACCGGGACCCTGGTGGCTGGAACGGTCCGGCAGGATATCCTTTAAGGGCGCGATTGCTCCTTCCAGGAAGTGTCCCGTTGACTGTTGAAACTTGAAGGCGGTCTCCTGAGCGTCCATGTTGGACGCTCGGGGCAAACCAACCCGAAAGGAGACCGCCATGAGTGACAATAGCGTCCTTGAAGCCCTTGGACAAGTTGAACCGTCTGCAGCAGGAGATGTTTTCCGTGACTGGCTGCGTGGTGAAATGCGAACCCTGATCGCCGATATTCTGGCTGAAGAGGTCACAGAACTGTGTGGTCCGGCCTACAAGCCGGCAGGGGACAGAGGCTGCCGACGTGCCGGCGGAACCCGCGTAGGACTTCGAATTGACGGTATTGATGAGGAGATCCGCAAGCCGCGTGTACGTCGCCATGAGGCAGACACATCGAAGGAGGTCAGGCTTAAAAGTTACGACGCGGTCAACAGGGCCGACGACCTTCGTGACCGTATCTTGCGTGCCACAGCTGCCGGAGTCAGTTCACGTGATCAGAAAACCTTGTATCCCGATTCAGCGCCCGGACGCAGCAGGGTTTCCCGCGCCTGGATTGTCGAGGGCCGACAGCGCATACAGAAGCTCCGTGACCGCGACCTGAAGTCCGAGAGGTTCTTCTGCATGCTGCTGGACGGCATTGTACTGTCCGAGGATCTCAGCGCCATTGTGGGGCTGGGCATTACGCTGGACGGCCGCAAAGTTATGCTGGATTTTGAAATAGGCGCACAGGAATCGACAGAAGTGTGTGACGCATTGCTCGACCGCAGCCGTTCTCATTATGGCCGCATTCCGACCGCGGACGGCGTGGCAGCCGTCCCTCCCGAGTCGATATCCGACGCATTTTCGGGCACTGGGAGGGTCGGGTGCCACCCCGACCGAAAAGGGTGAAGCCATAATGAGAATCGCTGGCTCGACCGGCTTGTCCACCGCGGTCTTGAGTTCGAGGGCGATCCGTTGGCGGTTCTCGACGGTTCTCGGGCACTTCATAACAGCGTCTTGAAGCATTTTCCGCGAGCGCGCATTCAACGATGCCTGGTGCATAAGGAACGAAATATTAAGCGTTGTCTCTCCAGGCGTCATCACGGCAGCGTGAGCGACGTTTTCAAGCGTCTCCGCTCCGTGGAAGGCGAAGAAGCCGGACGTGAAGCACTCGCCGATCTGGAACGCTTTCTGAGCCGGCACAGCCACAAGGCCCTGGAATCCCTGCACGAGGCCGGTGAGGAGCTCATTACGGTTCACAAGCTGAATGCGCCGTCCACTCTACACACCACGTTGACGAACACAAACTGCATCGAGAACCCGTTCCGAAACACACGCGCAAAAATCGGGCGGGTGAAGCGTTGGCGCGCAGAGACGGATCAGGCGGAACGCTGGCTGGCCTATTCGCTTCTGAGGGCCGAGAAAGGGTTCCGTCGAATCAAAGGCTATCGTCAGATCCCGGTGCTTTTGAAATCCCTGGGCTGGCCATCGGAAGCTGTTGAGGCGTCGCTCCGCTCCGCCCTTGGCCCTCCGGGCCATCCCGCCTCCGGCGGGAACGGGCTCCACTCCACGACGCCTCACCCCCAGGCAGAGAGCGAAGCGAACTGCCGAACAGGGACTGGACAAGAGAATGACAAGGAACTACATCGAAATGAAGACCGAGACCGCCAACGAGTTTCAACAGGATTCGGGACATCCCCGTCGGAATACGCGGCATGCTTTACGAACCTCGACGTCCTGCTGCAGGTGCTCGGCACGGGGCGTCGGATAGGTGCCTTTGAACTCGGGTTCTTTCGTTCCGAAGGAGACGGACTGTATCGCATAGGCCAGACGGGAGTACGGGCGTCCAAAGAGAGCAGGCTCTATATCTACCCGGACGAGGAGAACCGCATCGTCTACATCCTGAGGATTGGCACCAAAGAAACGCAACAGAACGACATCAACGAGGCAAAAAAGACCATCGGGAGAATCAGGGCCTCTGAATAGTTAAGAGGAAGCACAATGAGCACGAAGTACCAATCGGCGTCTGAGGCGGCGGCCTTCCTGGCTGATGACCCCGAAGCGAAGGAGCGGATCGACCTGGAGACCGCACGTCGCACGCTTGTAACAGCGCTCGTCCGTGAGCGAGTGCGGAAGGGGCTGTCCCAGAAAGATATCGCACAGGCGATGCGCTGTGATTCGAGCAAGATCTCAAGGATCGAGGCGGGGAACGATCTGTCGCTGAAGTGGGGCGATATCATCGGGTATCTCGCCGCGATGAAGATGAATGTGAGTCTTGTGATGGACGACGCGACGCTGCCCGCGGCGGCGCGAATCAAGCAGTGTGTGTTCCGCACCCATGAGTTGCTTGAGGACCTCGTTCAACTGGCCAGGGAGGTCGATGGCGACACCGAGATCACGGACAAGATCCATCAGTTCTACGGCGAGGTGCTCTTCAATTTCGCGATTAAGTTTGGCAGCAGCTACGAGCAGTTGAAATCGGTTCTGGCGATTCCGGAATCGGAGACTCTTCAGGCGCTTTTCGCTGACGACCAGGAATCGAGGCAACGGAACAAAAGGGCGAAAGCGGCCGGCGAGAAGAATCTGAAGGCCTGCTCCTGACGCGCCCCGCGTGCCTGCGATGGCATCCTGTCGCCTTTGCGGAGGTTCCTCTGTACTCTCCCCCTCCACAAATCTCTTCGATAATCCGACCCGTTCGGAGCCGCGGGGGACGTGGGGTGATCTGACGGCGCAGCAGCAGTAAGTTGTGTCCGAGTCCGGGGGCCCGTTTCGCGGCGGTCTGCCCCCGCAAGGCGTGATTCGGGCTAATTCGGCTGCCGTGAGTTCAGCACTCGCTTCCCCTTGTGTACCCGTCCGGGGCTGCGATGAATCGGGGCGTGCCGGCACGGTCGTGAGATACGAGCCGACCAAAAGGGTGGATCCGAATCAACGTGTACCATGTCGGCCGCCGCCCCACCCTGAAACAGCTCCGTGCCCAGAAGGTTGGCGAAAGAACCAAAATAACTGTGAATCAGCACAGCGAAAAGACTGCTTATCCCCAAAGGACCGATTGATGCCGGCCGGAAAATAAGACGCCCCCTTCGATGAAGAGGGCGTCATGGAGGCCCGCAGGCCTTTACCTTCCGGACTAAAGTCCTTGCTGTAATTAAGCAAAATCAATAGCCGATCAGATACGTTGACAGTCTGTATATCTTTGCTATGATACGAGGTCAACTCGAAAATATAGGATATGTCATGAGTGATTCGTCATATGTTCTTGGTCTGGACCTCGGAACCAATTCAATTGGCTGGGCATGCGTCCGATTAAACAAGGGAAAACCTGATGGGCTGCTCGCGCAAGGAGTTCGCATCTTTGAAGCCGGTCTGGAAATTGATGCGTATGGCCGGGGCACCCCGCTGAATACAGAACGACGAAATGCCCGGCAACGTCGCCGCCTGCATGACCGGCGCAAACGCAGAATTCTTAAAGTGCGCCGCATCCTTCAAGAGGCTGGAATGCTTCCGGCCAACAAACCCGATCATAAAGATGCCGAATGGAAAATGCTGCTTGCCAGAAATCCTTATCGTCTTCGTGCGAAAGCACTGGATGAACAAATAGATCTTAAGGAGATCGGCCTATGCATTTATCAGTTTGCTCATCGCAGGGGGTTCCTTTCAAACAGCAAAATACTCAAGAAAGATGATGACCGCGGCAAACTGAAAGATGCGACAAAGGCTTTTGCAGAAGATATGGAGCAAAAAGGAGCCCGGACGTGGGGCGAATACCTAAGCCATCTTGACCCGCACGAGCAGAGAATCCGCACCAACTACACATTAAGGGAATGGTATACCTCCGAATTCGACCTCATTTGGGAAAAACAGCAAAGCTTCTACCCTCATGTGTTGACCGATGACCTTTACAAACGTGTCAAAGAGGCCCTGTTTTATCAGCGCCCGCTCAAATCGCAGGCGCATCTGCTCGGGCAATGCGAGCTGGAACCCGGTCGGAAACGTGCTCCCTTTGCGCTGCTTATGGCGCAGGAATTCCGCCTGCTTCAATCGCTCAACCATTTGAGAGTGGTTTCTTCCACCGGAGACGAGCGCCTATTAACAGACGAAGAGCGAAAGCAGGCACTTGCCCTGCTCCGCAGCCGTGGCAACCAGAAGTTCACAACGTTGCGCAAGGTACTGAATCTGAGAGGAACCAAATTTAACCTGGAACGCGGCGGCGAAAAAACCATTCAAGGGAATAATACCGCAGCCGCTCTCGGCAACCTGTTCGGGGAGGCCTGGGATCATTTTTCTTCTGAACAGAAAAATCAAATTGTTGAGGACCGTCTGACCATCGGCGACACAGATGCCCTCATTCGACGCATGAAAAAAACATGGGGTCTGGACAGTGTAACGGCTGAAATGTTCAGCGAGACTGAACTTGAAGACGGATATTGCGGGTTTTCACGAAAAGCACTCGAAAAACTGCTGCCTCTGCTGGAACGGGGGCATGCCCTCATGGAAGCCGTTCAAGCGGCTTATCCGGATTATCAGAAGAATCTTCCGCGTACAGACACCCTGCCTCCACTGGAAAATCTGCGTAATCCGATTGTCCAGCGAACCCTTTCTGAACTTCGCAGGGTTGTAAACGCCATCATCAAGGAATACGGGAAATCAGACAAAATCCGTATTGAACTTGCCCGCGACATGAAACAAACCGCTAAAAACCGCGAGAAATCATGGGACAGAATGCGCGTACGTGAACGCCAGCGCAAAGAGGCGGCAAAAAAAATTCTGGAAGAAACCGGAAATCCTGCGCCCCGCCGTCACGAAATTGAAAAAGTGTTGCTAGCGGAAGAATGCAATTGGGAATGTCCGTATACCGGCAAACGCATCTGCATGAATACGTTGCTTGGCGACGCCCCGCAATTCGATATTGAGCACATCATCCCGTTCAGCAGGTCGTTTGATAACTCGTTTTCAAACAAAACGCTTTGTGATGTGAACTATAACCGCAATGTGAAGGGAAACAAAACGCCGTATGAATCGGCATCCGAGACGGAACACGAAGAAATGGTCTGTCGGGTCAAACGCTTCACTGGCGATTACAAAGAAATCAAGCTGGATCGTTTCAATACGCGCGAAACCGATTCCAGAGCCGATTTTATTGAGGAATTCTCTACATCTCAACTCAACGACACCCGTTATGCCTCCCGGCTGGCTGGAGAATATCTGGGTAAACTATACGGCTCAGAGTGGCGCAAACACATTCAGATTGCAAAAGGTGGAACAACCAAATATCTGCGCGATGCATGGGACTTAAACCGAATTCTGTCAGACGGCGGCACCAAAAGCCGTGATGACCATCGGCACCATGCGGTAGATGCTGTCGTCGTTGCGCTGACCACGCCGCAAACGGTCAAAGCGTTAAGCGATGCCAATCAGCGGGCCCCTGAACATCGGCGATACGCTTTTTCTGACATGCCTTTGCCTTGGGAAACGTTCCGGCAGGATGTTGAGCAGGCAATCAACTCAATTACGGTGTCACATAAAGTATGCCGCAAAGCCAACGGACAGCTGCACAAAGAAACATTCTACGGCCTCATTAAAGACCGGAAAACGGGCGACACCCGCACCGTACTCAGAAAGCCGCTGCACGAACTGACCGACAAAGAGATTAAAAGAGCCGAGATCGTCGATTCTTCAATCCGCAAACTCATTGAGCAAAAGCTCAAAGATCTGGACCAGCCGCCCAAAACCGCATTCAAAGACCGAAACAACCATCCCTTTATAATCGATAAAAACGGCAACAAGCGCTTCATTCATAAAGTTCGGGTTTATCAGGATGCAAAACCGGTTAAGATTGCAGAAAACCGCCATGTCAAACTGGGTGGCAACCATCATTTGGAAATTTTTGAAGTAATCGACAAAAAAGGCAACCCTACTTGGAAATGCGAAGTAATCTCCTTGTTTGACACCCGGCAGCGGGTAAAAGAAAAACGACCGGTCATCGTCCGGCAGGATCAGAACGGCAACCCCTTGAAATTCTCCCTATCCATCGGCGAAGCGGTCCAACTGGACTGGAACGGAGGGCGAGAAACTGCTGTTGTTCAAAAAATGTCAAAAACTCCAAATACCGTAGAGTATGTATTCCGCAAACATAACGATGCACGCAAAGCTGCCGACATACCCTATAAAGAAACCATAACGGTAAAATCAGATTCAGCTTTATTCGCAAGCAACCTCCAAAAAATCGTCATCACACCGACCGGTCTAATACGGAGAGCCAATGACTAACCGGATTCTAGATGTCTCGAAAGAGGGAACGTCATTGAGTATCCGCCATGAACAGCTGGTTATCCGGCAGCGGGGTCAAGACAAAGAAAAAACGGTTCCTCTGGAAGACATCGCCATTCTGGTTGTTTCAAACGCTCAAACCACCTACACGCACCCTGTTTTAACCGGTCTGTCAAAACACGGAGCGGGACTGATTGTATGTGATGACAAACACCAGCCTTCCGGCATGTGTCTACCCCTGGGCGGGCACTCACTTCAGGCGGAACGGGCAGCAATACAAGCGGGGGCATCCCAGCCTGCAAAGAAACAACTGTGGAAACAGATTGTCTGCGCAAAAATCCGCGAACAGTCCACCCTTCTGAAAAAGCTGCACAACAGGGACTACGGCCTTGACCGCCTTCAGAAAGAAGTCCGCTCCGGCGATTCCGACAACCGGGAAGCGCGCGCCGCCAAAATATATTGGCGACATCTTTTCGGCCGCCCGTTTCACCGTAACCGGTACGGTGAGCCTCCCAATAACCTGCTCAACTATGGATACGCCGTCCTTCGCGCAATAATCAGCCGAGGTATTTGCGGAGCGGGGCTTTATCCGGCTCTGGGGATTTTCCATCACAATCGGCAAAACAGTTTTTGTCTGGCGGACGACTTGATGGAACCGTTCCGACCCATTGTGGACCGGGCCGCCGAAACGATCGTTAAAAGCTTCGGCCAAGCACCGCCGGAATTAACACCTGAAACCAAGGGCGAGCTGATCAGACCGCTGTTGGAACGGTATCGATTCAAAGGAGAATTTCGAACTCTTTTTGATCTCGCAACCATATCTGCAAACTCTCTGATCGATGTTTTCCAGGGCAGACAGAAAAAACTTCTTTTGCCGATGTTCCTTGAAAGAGAAGAAGGCGTCTGAACCTATCGGAATATCGCGGCGTGTGGATGATCGCACTTTTTGACTTGCCGGTTGTTACCAAACGGCAACGTCAAAAAGCCACGCGCTTTCGCATCCTTCTGCTGAAAGACGGTTTTTGTATGTTGCAATACTCGGTCTATGCCCGTTATTGCGCCAGTGAAGACGTGGCAAAAGTTCACCGCAAGAGAATCAGTTCGCATCTTCCGGATGAAGGACAAATCCGCATCCTTTCGTTAACCGACAAACAATTCGGAAAAATGGAGGTCTACTGCGGGAAAAAACGCGAAAAAACCGAACCCGCCCCTGCACAGCTTGAGTTTTTATAGCAATCTTATCATAGAAAAACCCCTTTAAGCTCAACAACTTAAAGGGGCTTCCAACGTATCTGATCGGCCATTGGAGGTCAATTACAGCCGTTCCAGCGCATTCCGTCGCTGTTGCCGTAACGTATCTGATCGGCCATTGGAGGTCAATTACAGCGGCCGCACTTGTACCCGTGACGGTCGGGCTAACGTATCTGATCGGCCATTGGAGGTCAATTACAGCCATGTGTTGGACTCACTGCAACGCCCTACAAACGTATCTGATCGGCCATTGGAGGTCAATTACAGCGACTTGCCGGTAGGCGTGCACAAGCGGTTCAACGTATCTGATCGGCCATTGGAGGTCAATTACAGCGCGTACATAATCCATCCGTCACCATAGTCCAACGTATCTGATCGGCCATTGGAGGTCAATTACAGCGACTTGTCAGCCACCACCGATTTGACTTGAACGTATCTGATCGGCCATTGGAGGTCAATTACAGCGTGGCACCTGAAACGCGCCGCCATCGCCAAAACGTATCTGATCGGCCATTGGAGGTCAATTACAGCCCCGACCGATGTCAGATTCCTCGGCGTTGAACGTATCTGATCGGCCATTGGAGGTCAATTACAGCATTGTGATACTCATCTCTGTTCCTCCGTTTAACGTATCTGATCGGCCATTGGAGGTCAATTACAGCGGACTGTGCGACTTGTCCCCGGCTACGCTCAACGTATCTGATCGGCCATTGGAGGTCAATTACAGCTCATCCTCCGCAACAAAAAACCCGGTACCCAACGTATCTGATCGGCCATTGGAGGTCAATTACAGCTCACACGCCGCGTCATGGACGAGCCGATCTAACGTATCTGATCGGCCATTGGAGGTCAATTACAGCATAAATGCAATCGCCTATGCCATACATACCAACGTATCTGATCGGCCATTGGAGGTCAATTACAGCAATCACTCACGGTCACGTCGTCAACTCCTCAACGTATCTGATCGGCCATTGGAGGTCAATTACAGCTGTCGGAGTTGTCAGTATATATATATATTGAACGTATCTGATCGGCCATTGGAGGTCAATTACAGCACTCACCCATGGTGGCCTTGGTAGGGTCGAACGTATCTGATCGGCCATTGGAGGTCAATTACAGCGAGCCTGTCGGAACTGTCGGAGTGCGCAGCGACAATTACACTTCCCCAGTGACGACAATTAGACTTCCCCACTAACCGGGGGTGCTGGAGGCTCTCTTTTTGGAAAGAAAGGAGGGCCGATGGTCACCCCGGACCGGAAAGTGAGGAAGCTGATGGAAGAATACGAAAGGACAGGGAACGTGTCCAAGGCTGCGTTGCGGGCCGATCTGGACCGTAAGACGGCGCAGAAGTACCTGAGGTGCGGGAAACTGCCCTCAGAGATGCCGGTTGAGCGCAGGTGGCGTACCCGGGAGGACCCGTTCGCGGAGGACTGGGAAGAGTGCCGACTGATGTTCGAGGGCTGCCCGGAGCTGGAGGCCAAGACGGTGTTCGAGTGGCTGTGCCGGGAGCGGGCGGGTAAGTATCAGGAGGGTCAACTGCGGACGTTTCAGCGGCGGGTACGTGAATGGCGAGCGCTTTCGGGGCCCGAGCAGGAGGTGTACTTCGCGCAGGAGCACCGGCCGGGCGTGCGGATGTCCACAGACTTCACGCACATGGACCGGCTGGGGATCACGATCGCCGGGGAACCGTTCGACCACCAGTTGTGTCACAACGTGCTGACCTACTCGAACTGGGAATGGGCCAGCATCTGCCATAGCGAAAGCCTGGTGGCGCTGCGTACGGGGATTCAGAACGCGCTGACGCGGCTGGGCCGTGTGCCGGCGGAGCACTGGATGGATCATTCGAGCGCAGCGACCCACCGGCCGGCGGAGGCCAGCGGAGAACCGCGGGCGTACAACCGCGCCTACCTGGAGCTGATGGATCACTTCGAGATGGTTCCCCGTCTGATCCAAGTGGACAGTCCCCATGAGAACGGGGATGTGGAGTCGCTGAACGGCGCCCTGAAGCGTCGGATCGAGCAACACCTGTTGTTGCGCGGGTCGCGGGACTTCGCCAGCCGGGCGGCGTATGAGCAGTTCCTTCATGGCGTGCTTCAGCGGGTGAACGAGACGCGGCGCGTCCGCCTGGCCGAAGAGTTCAAACACATGCGGGCGCTCGACGTGGACCGGCTGCCGGAATACACGGAGTATCGGTGCGTTGTACGCAGTTGGGGCACTATCAACGTGAAGCGCCGGATCTACTCGGTACCCAGCCGGCTGATCGGGTACACGGTGACGGTGCATCGCTACGCGGAACACATCGAGGTGTTCTACGGGGGCGTGCGCCAGCTCACTGCGCCATGGCTGCGGGATGAACACGCGCACCACATCAACTATCGCCATGTGATCGGTTCATTGGTGCGCAAGCCCGGGGCGTTCCGGAACTACCGGTTCCGTGCTGACCTGTTTCCGTCCTCCGCGTTCCAGTGGGCGTACGAGACACTGTGCGCGGCGGTCAACGATCGGACTGCGGAACGGGAATACCTGCAGATCCTCAAGCACGCGGCCACCACGATGGAATGTGAGGTGGAAGCGGCACTGTGCGGCTTGCGCGACCGCGGGGAGATCCCGCGCCTGGACGTGGTGCTTTCGGCGTGTCCGCGTCCGATGCCGACGTTGTCGGAGCATGCGCCGTTGCCGGTGGATCTGGCCGCCTATGACGAACTGCTGGCGCCGGAGGAGGTGTGCGCATGACCACGCCCGCCTCTCTGGCCATGACATTGCGTGCCCTCCGGTTGCCGGACGTGTTGAACGAATACGAGCGACTGGCTGCGGAGGCCACGCAGGAACAGTGGACGTACGAGCGCTACCTGGCCGCGGTGATGGAGAGCGAACTGCATGCGCGGGGCGAACGGCGCACGCAGCGGCTGCTGAAACGCTCCGGCCTGCCCGACGGCAAGTCGCTGGACACGCTGAACCTGAAGCTGCTTCCGACCAAGGTGCAGCGTCAGATCCCGGCGCTGGTGGACGGCGGTTTCGTCGAACGGGCCGAGAACGTCCTGGCGTTCGGCTTACCCGGCCGCGGCAAGACGCATCTGCTGACCGCGATCGGGCGCGAACTGGTGCTGCGACACGGCACGACGGTGTTGTTTACCACGGCGTTCCACCTGGTGCAGAAGCTACTCACCGCCAAGCGCGACTTGGCGATCGAAGCGCTGCTGAAGAAGCTCGACCGCTTCGAGGTGGTCATCCTCGATGACATCGGTTACGTGCAGCAGAGCCGTGAGGAAATGGAGGTGTTGTTCACCTTCCTGTCCGAGAGATACGAGCGGCGCAGCCTGATGATCTCATCCAACTTGGTCTTCAGTGAGTGGGACAAGATCTTCAAGGACCCGATGACTACTGCGGCGGCCATTGATCGGGTGGTGCATCATTCCACTATCCTGGAACTCAACGGCGAAAGTTACCGCGCCCGGAAGGCGGGCGAACGGAATCGAAAACGATGAAAATCGCAATTGTGAGAATCGCGCACCCCCCATGGGGGGTGCCCCTGCGGGGTGGGAGGGGGAAGGCTCGGGCCTATCGGCCCATCGCCCTCAAACCCCGGAAACCCGGGGCCCACCAGCCCCGTCAACATGGGGAAGTGTAGTTGTCGCCGACGGGGCCATGTAGTTGTCGTTGACGAGTCGGAGCCTGTCAGAACGTATCTGATCAACCATTGGAGGTCAATTACAGCCCCTAGAAGCACGGCAAAACCGGAGGGAAGAACGTATCTGATCGGCCATTGGAGGTCAATTACAGCAAAGGGCTGCTCAATGTTGTCGAAGCAGAGAACGTATCTGATCGGCCATTGGAGGTCAATTACAGCGGTAAGTCAACCCCCGAACGCAACTTTTTTAACGTATCTGATCGGCCATTGGAGGTCAATTACAGCCTTGGCGTCGCGTCGCTCACACCGTTTGCAAACGTATCTGATCGGCCATTGGAGGTCAATTACAGCAGGTGCTCCATCACGTACTCAAACGACTCAACGTATCTGATCGGCCATTGGAGGTCAATTACAGCATTGGTTCGCGGTGCCATGACCCTTGCAAAACGTATCTGATCGGCCATTGGAGGTCAATTACAGCGTCCCGGCACAACTGGCATGGATCGTATGAAACGTATCTGATCGGCCATTGGAGGTCAATTACAGCCAGTTGCCCGTGTTCCGGTCGCCCGTGTTCAACGTATCTGATCGGCCATTGGAGGTCAATTACAGCTCGCTGATACAGCGACGTTATGGAAACGTGAACGTATCTGATCGGCCATTGGAGGTCAATTACAGCGCATTATCGGCGGGGCGTGACCGATCCCGTAACGTATCTGATCGGCCATTGGAGGTCAATTACAGCTTGCACCTTCCGGCACGTTGGTGCTGATCAACGTATCTGATCGGCCATTGGAGGTCAATTACAGCTTCTTGCTTCACCTATCGCAGAAGGACTAAACGTATCTGATCGGCCATTGGAGGTCAATTATTTGAGGCGGGGTCTGACCCCCGTAAGCGGTTCAAAGAGAATGAGTAAGCGTGCGTTGAAATCGCTTGTTTTGTCTTAGGGGGTCAGTTATGGCCCCAAAAACGGAGTTTTAAGCGCGAATTTCTGTTTAAATGAAGAATTAGAAAGGGTTATCAGACCCGCTGCCTCACCCGCCGCCTTGCGTCCAAGTCCGGTGAGGCGTAACACTGTAACGTGCCCGTAGGATGGGTTGCCATAGAGAGGTATTGACCGCATGTCGAACGACCGTTTCACAGCAAACCGAACCTTTCTCAAGGACTCCATTCGGCTAGAGATCGATTTCTCTCGTACGGACCAGAACCAGCGCTTGCCTGCCCCGCCTCTACAAAAGCCTTGCCCTCCGGATGCGACGCGCATCGATGTGCCGGACGGGGCAACGGCATTGGCTCGGTTGAGCTGCCTGTCGATGGGCGAAGCCATCCTCCGCCGAGAAAGCGTGCGCAAGTACTCATCTGACGTTCTGACGCTCGAGGAACTGGCCGCCCTCCTGTGGGCGACACAAGGCGTCCGAACGGTGTTGAGCCCGGAGTGCGCATTGCGTGTCGTGCCCTCCGCGGGCTCGAGACATGCCTTCGAAACCTACTTGGCGGTGGATCGGGTTGAAGGCCTGACTCCCGGCATTTACCGCTATTTACCCTTCGACGGCCAATTGGCACAACTGGCTTCCGACCCGCAGATCGGTCGCAGCGCAGCATCCTCTTGCCTGAACCAAGGCTTCGTCGCAAATGCCGCCGTGACGTTCTTCTGGACAGCTGTTCCTGCACGCATGGAATGGCGCTACGGCCTGGCAGCCCACAAGGTGATCGCTCTCGATGCCGGGCACGTCTGCCAGAACCTCTACCTAGCTTGCGTGAGCCTGGGTGCCGGAACCTGTGCCATCGCCGCGTATGACCAACACGCGTGCGACTAACTCCTGGGAGTCGACGGAGAGGAAGAGTTCACCATCTACATTGCGCCTGTCGGAAAGCGGAAACAAGCGGATCAGTGAGAGAGTCGCCAACAAGCCGGGTGGCGATATCGGTGCTGTTGCTCCTGTGCTGGGGTGCGGGTCGGGTTGCTCTGAAAGAACCCCTGACGAAGATACTGAAACCAATGGATCAGACATGACGACCCCGAGACATGACGGTACGGGAGAGGCGGGGTCTGACCCCCGTAAGCGGTTCAAAGAGAATGAGTAAGCGTGCGTTGAAATCGCTTGTTTTGTCTTAGGGGGTCAGTTATGGCCCCAAAAACGGAGTTTTAAGCGCGAATTTCTGTTTAAATGAAGAATTAGAAAGGGTTATCAGACCCGCTGCCTCACCCGCCGCCTTGCGTCCAAGTCCGGTGAGGCGTAACACTGTAACGTGCCCGTAGGATGGGTTGCCATAGAGAGGTATTGACCGCATGTCGAACGACCGTTTCACAGCAAACCGAACCTTTCTCAAGGACTCCATTCGGCTAGAGATCGATTTCTCTCGTACGGACCAGAACCAGCGCTTGCCTGCCCCGCCTCTACAAAAGCCTTGCCCTCCGGATGCGACGCGCATCGATGTGCCGGACGGGGCAACGGCATTGGCTCGGTTGAGCTGCCTGTCGATGGGCGAAGCCATCCTCCGCCGAGAAAGCGTGCGCAAGTACTCATCTGACGTTCTGACGCTCGAGGAACTGGCCGCCCTCCTGTGGGCGACACAAGGCGTCCGAACGGTGTTGAGCCCGGAGTGCGCATTGCGTGTCGTGCCCTCCGCGGGCTCGAGACATGCCTTCGAAACCTACTTGGCGGTGGATCGGGTTGAAGGCCTGACTCCCGGCATTTACCGCTATTTACCCTTCGACGGCCAATTGGCACAACTGGCTTCCGACCCGCAGATCGGTCGCAGCGCAGCATCCTCTTGCCTGAACCAAGGCTTCGTCGCAAATGCCGCCGTGACGTTCTTCTGGACAGCTGTTCCTGCACGCATGGAATGGCGCTACGGCCTGGCAGCCCACAAGGTGATCGCTCTCGATGCCGGGCACGTCTGCCAGAACCTCTACCTAGCTTGCGTGAGCCTGGGTGCCGGAACCTGTGCCATCGCCGCGTATGACCAACACGCGTGCGACCAACTCCTGGGAGTCGACGGAGAGGAAGAGTTCACCATCTACATTGCGCCTGTCGGAAAGCGGAAACAAGCGGATCAGTGAGAGAGTCGCCAACAAGCCGGGTGGCGATATCGGTGCTGTTGCTCCTGTGCTGGGGTGCGGGTCGGGTTGCTCTGAAAGAACCCCTGACGAAGATACTGAAACCAATGGATCAGACATGACGACCCCGAGACATGACGGTACGCGGACACTGCCAACTCCCGAGGAGCGCGCGGCGCTCCCTCCTGACGGAGGACAGGGATTCAACCGCCTCATCCACGAGCATAGTCCCTACCTCCTTCAGCACGCCCGCAACCCGGTTGACTGGTATCCATGGGGAGAGGAAGCGTTCGCGAAGGCGCATTCGGAAGACAAGCCGGTTTTCCTGTCGATCGGGTACGCCACGTGCCACTGGTGCCACGTCATGGAGCACGAGTCGTTCGAGAACGCCGAGGTGGCTGACCTCATGAACAAGGCCTTCATCTGCATCAAGGTAGATCGCGAGGAAAGGCCGGACATCGACGGCGTATACATGACCGTCTGCCAGATGCTCACGGGCTCCGGAGGATGGCCATTGACCGTCGTAATGACTCCCGACAAGAAGCCGTTCTTCGCCGGAACCTATTTCCCGCGCGAGGGCCGGTTCGGGCGCATAGGAATGCTGGAATTGGTACCGCGACTGAGCGACGCCTGGTCCTCACAACGCCAGAAACTGGGTGCATCGGCCGACGAAATAACGACCGGCCTTCAGCGAATAGGACAGCCCGAACCCGGGGAGGACCTGGAGACCGCACAGTTGTCGGTGGCATTCCAGTCTTTTGTTTCCCGCTTCGATACCGAATACGGTGGGTTCGGCCGCGCTCCCAAATTCCCCGCTCCGCACAACCTGATGTTTCTTCTGCGGCATTGGCACCGCACCGGTGAAGAACAGGCATTGCGGATGGTCGAGGAGACACTACAAGCCATGCGTCGCGGCGGAATATGGGATCATATCGGCTTTGGCTTCCATCGCTACTCAACCGACCGCGAATGGCTGGTTCCACATTTCGAGAAAATGCTCTACGACCAGGCCCTGCTCGTCATGGCCTATACGGAGGCGTGGCAGGCTACAGGTAAGAGCGAGTACGAAACGACGGCCCGGGAGATCCTGACCTACGTCCTGCGCGACATGACGGATCCTGCGGGTGGCTTTTACTCGGCCGAAGACGCGGACAGCGAGGGAGAAGAAGGGAAGTTCTACGTCTGGACCCTGGCGGAACTGGAGAGCGTGCTCGGCGCCCGGGAGTCCGCCTTTGTGGCGGACGTGTACAACGTACAGGCGGGTGGGAACTTCACCGACGAGATCTCCGGACATCGCACCGGCGCCAGCATTCTTCATCTGCGGCTGCCACTGGCCCGGATCGCCGGCCACACTCAACAGACGGAGCAGGAGCTCCGGCAACGACTTGAAAGCTCCCGCACCAAGCTCTTAGAGGCCCGGGAGAAACGCGTCCAGCCGTTGCGGGATGACAAGATCATGACCGACTGGAACGGGCTTGTGATGGCCGCACTCGCCAAGGCGGGGAGCGCATTCGAGGATCAGCACTACACTGAGGCCGCCCGACAGTGTGCCCACTTCATCCTGAACGAGATGCGGACAGACGGTCGGCTACTGCACAGGTTTCGGAAAGGGGAGGCAGCAATCGGAGGTCATCTCGACGACTACGCTTTCCTGGTCTGGGGTCTGCTGGAACTGTACGAGGCAACCTTTGACCCTGGATGGCTGCGGGAAGCTCAGGATCTGCACGCAGTCCAGGTCGAGCATTTCCTGGACAAGGAGTCGGGTGGATTCTTCTTCACGGCCAACGACGCCGAGAAACTGCTCGCACGACGTAAGGAGATCTACGACGGCGCAATTCCGTCAGGAAATTCCGTTTGCATGCTGAACATGTTGCGACTCGGCCGCCTTACGGGCGAACCGGAGTACGAAGCACATGCCGCGGCACTTGGACGCGCATTCTCCGGTTCCGTGGAACAGCCGTCTGCACACACCATGTTAATGTGCGCTCTGGATTTCGCGACTGGACCGACGTTCGAAGTCGTCATCGCCGGAGACCCGGCTGCCCCGGACACGAAAGCCTTGGTCGCGGGTCTCCGACAGAGGTTCATTCCAAACAAGGTCGCGATGCTGAGACCCGTCGGCGGGGCTTCCACCGACGAGCCGCTTCCGGATCACGTTTCAGCGTACAGTCCCGTAGATGGTAAAGCGGCCGCCTATGTCTGCCGTAAGTTCCAATGCCTGCCGCCGATAACGAACGGGGCGCAGATGGTAGAGATTCTCACAGGGGAGGTTGACTGATACCTTTCAATGAATCCACTACTTTGCCGACTGAAGGAAGGTGACGACGTCACATTCCTGGTGGTGCAGGGTGACAAAAACCCTGTGGCGCAAGATATGGAAGACGCGGAAAACTGAGATGCGAACAACCATTAAGCCCGGCGGTGGGCAACACAAAAACGCCTCCGTAGCGGATTTTCTGTTCTCCGTCTCTTCTGACTCCGAATGACGGGTTCCGACTTGAATTCGGTTGGCGGGTCTTCCGACCAAACAACCATGCGGGCTCCGTAGGGATGGAGTCAGGCTCGGCCGATAGATGACGCGTGAGCGTCGGGATCGGCGTCTGTCCGGCTCGTCTCATGGCTGCCTCATCAAACGCGCGACAGCGGCCCAGAAAACACTCGGGTTCGCCCTGGCCCCACCCATTCAAACGCGAATGCGGGCTTGTCCCGATGCGCGCGAGGCGCTCGGCGGTCCCAGTTTTTTGCGGGCTCGGGTCAGGGGCGGATGACCTCATCGTTCGAAGCTCTGTAGAAGCCCGAGACGGAGCGGCCCATTCAAGAGCGCGGGGCTTGCCTGCCTTCCCACGAGAACGAGCGGGCTTGCCGCCCGTGAGCGGGATCCCAGTGATGCGGGGTCTGGGTCTGACCCCCGTAAGCGGTTCAAAGAGAATGAGTAAGCGTGCGTTAAAAGCGCTTGTGACTACTCAGGTACCCCTCTCCCAGAGGACGGTTGACGATAACGGGCGACGAGAGCGGTCGACGATAGGCGCTTCCAACTCGTGAGCCGTTCTCGTCGCCCGTTATCGTTAGCCGATTCCAGATGGGCTATACGGGATCGAGACGATGGCGGCAAGTCGGGATGGCTCCGCCTGGATTTGCGAGGGGGCGAGTGCGAGTAGGATCGGCGAGGTCCGTTCATCCGCGGCAGAGGCTACGAGGTATTGAGCGCCGGAACGAAGGGGTTTCCGCTGAACAGGCGGGTCAGCGCATCCATCGCGCCGACGGCATTCTTGCGGGCGGTTGAGATGTAGCTTCGAATGCGGCAGAAGGCTTTGGCGCCATCCTCGGTTCGGAACATGCCCGAGATTTTCTGCTGCACCTTCATCATGCGTAGATCGCGCTCGGCCTGATTGTTGTCGAAGGGCACATTGAAGTCGTACATGAACGCGAGCGCTTCGTCGCGGTGCTCGTCGAGCCGTTCGAGCAGGTTGCGTGCTTTGGTTTTCTTGCGGCGGCCCCGTCGCTTCTTCGCGTTGCGCGGCAACGGCGGCAGCGGATTCTGGGCATAGCCTTCATCGAGGATTTGCTGGTAGCGGACTTCGAAGGTGTGTAGCTGCCGCCGGTCAAGATGATCGGTCGACTGTTTGGCGAGATCGACGGCCTCTTTGATGTCGAGCAGGCAGTCGATCATGTGGTCGGCCCAGTCCTGCTGGTGCTGCTCATGCGCAAAGATCAGTTCCCGCAGGTGATGGGCGTTGCAGAGGCCATGGAGGCAGTCGTAGCCGAAGTACGGTTTCCAGAAGTCGTGAACGGCGCGTCCGAGGAAGTCGGGCAAGATGCCGATGTCATCGATCGCTTCGCGGCCGCGTTTGCGATGGATGTCATAATAGGTTGCCTGTGCGGTCGAGGCCGAATGCAGCCACCACAGCTTGCCGTCTACCCGTGAGCCGGTCTCGTCGAAGTGTGCCACGGCGGCCTGCTCGATCAACTCCTTGATCTTCTCGACGGGGTCGGCGGCCAACGTGTGGGATTGGGTGATGATATTGCAGAGCGTGCCTTCGCTCATCGGGCAGCCGAAGAAGTCATTCAGCAGTTCGCAGGTTCGGTCATAGGGCAGGAACTGATAGTTCTTCAGGTACACGGCCGCAGCCTTGATCCCCTCGCCGTATTGCACGGGAGCGTTGACCCCTTCGGGGAACGCGGCTTTGTTCAGATGGCCGCAAGCGCAGGTTTTGGTTTCAGCCTGGTGCTCGGTGACGATCAGCCGCAGGGGTGGCAGGTCATGGACTTGACGCTTTTCGATGCCCTCGACGGATTGATCGGCTAGAGAGCGGCCGCAGTGTTCGCATTCCTTCACACGGTGCACTTCGGTGTGCTCGGGCTTGTCGGCCATCGCGAGCGTATGGCCGGTATGGCCGGGCTGGCCGCCGGACTTGCGCTTGCCCTTCTTGCGCAGGCTTTTGGGCGCAGGTTTCTTGAAGCCGTCGCTGGAGGGCGGTTTGCTGCTGTTGCGCGAGTTTTTGGCGAGTTGGTTCTCAAGAGACTGAACGCGTTCTTCCAGAGCACGGATGCGCGCATCCATCATCAACAGTACCCGCACGACGGTTTCCTTGCCGGCGTCGTAGATCGCTTCGGCCTCTTGGCGTGTCATCACCTGCCCGCCCTCCCTTCGGTTCGGGAGCAGGCGGGTGCGCACAACTCCCGCCGGAACTCCGGGATAAGCGGATACAGATACACGTCCTTGACCGGCGCCTGGATGCGGCGGTCTCGATCGTTGCGGGTCCGCCCCTGCGTTGCGCCCAGGCGCATCCAGTTCGCGGCCCGGTAGCAGGTGCCTTTGAATCGGGAACGGTCCACGAACGTTTCCAAGGCATGCACGGGATGAGCGTACTTGCCCTGCCAGTCATCCCGGATGCGCCGGGCAATGAGGCCGAGGACGTGGCTGGCCAGATGCGGGACTTCGACCCAGGGCAGGATCAGGAAACGCGTATTGTTGGTCAATGCCTGGAGATTGCGTTCACGGCAGGCCCGATCCCAGCCGAGGAAACGATCCCGATCCGCGCATTTCCATGCCGCCGAACCGAACAGCGCACAGGCCACGAGCCGACCGTGCCGGTCGCGGATCAGATAGCGCAGGTTCTCGCCCACCGTGTTGCGATGGCCCAAGTAGTGGTATCGGCCCAGCAGCCCTTTGAACAACTGCGAGTTATCCGAACGTGGGGCGACAAGGTCTGCCGACAGGGGCCGCAATGCGCTCAGGTCAGAGCGAATCGGTTCGGCGGCAGGTTCTACGGCAGGCACGCACCGGTTGCGGAAATGATTGGAAGACGGGCGTTGACGCGCCGGCAACTCGATGCATCCGCGTCGCTCCAGCTTCAACAGCAGGGAGCGCGCCGCCATGTCCTTGATACGGCCCTGCGCGTTGCGCCAGTTCCAGCAGCGGCACAGTTCTTCGCTCAGGCGGGTACGGCCCCAGTCCTGGTTCTTCGCCATCAAATCCCGGATCAAGGCGATCTCGCCGTCCGTGATTCTCCGCCCCTGAATGACCATAGCCTGTGCCATGGTCAGCAGCGTAGAAGACCACGCGATCCGAGTCCAGCAGAAACCGCGACTTTTTCCTGTTGCGCTCGGGGGGGGGTAGACTACGATTGTTTCAGTGGTAGCGCCATGGTGGGGCTACCTGAGTAGTTACACAATAAGTTGGCTTTATCAGAAGGAATAACGCCAGACGGATAGGATTGTTGCCGCAAATTTCGTGTGAACGGATAAAGTTTATAGGCAATGCTTCCTCCATGGGCGCAAAATTTAACGTAGCGGGCTGCGCATGAACAATGAGCGCCAGAGAAAAAGCAAATCCGGCTCCGGCATGAAGTATCTGTTTTGTTCGCATTTTTTTCCTAAAGAGTTCGGAAGCACATTTTATTATTTAAAGAAATCCCCGCCACCCGAAGGTGGCGAGGCAAATGAATCACTTAGAACGCCACGTTAGCCGTCAGATAAACGGTACGCGGCAACCGGGGGCCATACACATAACCTGAGTCACGATTTGGACCTTGATCCAGATCATCCTGAAACTCGTCAAAGTTGAATAACGCGACAATCTCATGACCGGATTTCCTTGCCAGATGACAGGCATAAAAACTGTCTTTGCCGCCGCTCCAAAGTCCTACAACTTTCATAAAATCATATCCCTTCCTGCAATAAAAATCGAAACCAACAACATGAGGATTGCGCTTGCATACGACACCCGGATGCTTTGATAAATATGCCGGATAGATAACAGCTCGATTTCATCGCCAATCTGCGCTTTCTTAATCGGAACACCTTTATAAAAGTTCATTCCTCCCAGCCTAACACCAAGCCCTGCGGCCATAGCCGGCTCCGCTGTGTCGCCGTTTAATTCAGGACCCTTGAGCAACTGCTTTCCTGTCCAGCGCCATGCTCCTAAAGCATAAGGTGAAAAACCGAAAGATAAGCTGATAAGAAAAGCTGTTATCTTCGACGGAACCCAGGTGAGGAATCCGAGATCGAAGACGAGCGCCACGAAGAAGATGATGGTCATCATGCTGAGGGCAACAACGATGCTGACGTTCCCGCGTTCGTCACGGAGGAGTCGGCGCAGCAACTTCTGAAAGGAGTGCTGTCTTGCGATTTTCTTTGTAAACTACTTCCATAAATCTTCAGTCTTGATGACTTTACCTTTGCTTTTTCTTGATTCCTGAATTTCCTTAACAAAGGATTGATTGTAAGGGCTCTGTGATTCTTGCGTGATGGTTGTTGGTTCAATATGAACTACCTCGTTCATTGCTTTTATGAGGTTAAGTAAGCTTTTCCCTTTTTTTGATTTTTCGTCAATTGTTAAAGTATATGTTGCCATTTGTGTCATTTTTTACAAATATACAAAAATATGAATCGAGTTTTAATCATACATTATTAAGGGGTTATTGAAAATATTGTCAAAAAAGAAAAGGTAAGCTTATGCTTACCCTTTCATCATATTCATTATTCCTATGGTAAGGCCTTTTATTTCGGCCAGGTTTTTCATCCTGCCGTAAAGGCTGTATCCCGGGTAATTTTCTTTACCAACATCGTCGAGTATTTGGTGGCCATGGTCAGGTCGAACAGGCAACTGAACATGTTCGCCGGTTTGTGCATGGCGGTGTTGCATTTCTTTTACCAGAACTTTTACAACACCAATCATATCGATATCGCCTTCAAAAAATGTTTCTTCCTGAAAGTTGAGGCTACTGTCGCGAACAACATTCCGCAGATGCACAAAATGGATGTGCGGAGCCAATTCGGCAGCAATTTTTGTAAGGTCGTTAAAATGTCCAACGCCTAATGAACCGGTACATAATGTAATACCGTTCGATGGTGAGTCGATCATATTTACAATTTCTTTCAAATCGTCGCAAGTGCTAACAATTCGTGGTAAACCAAGCAGGTTCCATGGTGGATCATCGGGGTGTACAGCCATTTTTATCCCCACTTCTTCGGCAACAGGTACAATTTCGTTCAAAAAGTAGCTTAGATGTTCTTTTAACATCGTCCGGTCAATGCCCTCGTAGCTTTTCAACATTTCTTTAAATGCTTCGGGGGTGTATGTTTCCATCGATCCTGGAAGACCATAAAGAATGGTGTCTTGTAGCTCCTTAACTTTTTCCTTTGGAAGGTTATACAGGTAATCTTGTGCTTTTTTAACCACTTCTTCAGGGTAGTCATTTTTTGCTCCTTCGCGTTGAAGTATAAAAAGATCGAAGGCTGCAAAAATATGATATTGAAAACCCGAAGTGTAGGTTCCGTCGTCGAAGATATGTTTCAGGTTGGTGCGCGACCAGTCCAAAATAGGCATAAAATTGTAGCAAACCGTTTTGATGCCACATTCCGAAAGGTTACGCAGCGAGTGTTTGTAGTTTTCGATATGTTGAAGGTAATTACCACTTTTCTTTTTAATGTCTTCGCTAACAGGCAGACTTTCAACAACAATCCAAGTAAGCCCTGCGTCTTCGATCATTTTTTTTCGTTTCAAAATGGCTTCTTTTGTCCATACATCGCCTACTGGTATTTGGTGTAAGGCATTTACAATGCCACTGGCTCCGGTTTGCCGTATTTGGTTTAATGTAATACGGTCGGTTGGGCCAAACCAACGCCATGAGTAAAGGAAAGAATAATTCCCCGCCCCCCCAGAGGGGGAGGAGTAAGCTGCATTATTGTTAAAATTGTTCATTTTTTTGCTTGTGTAAAGTACAAAGTTTTAAAATGGTAGTTTGCCAGTCGCTTTTAGCACAAAAGCTATGGGGTTGGGGAGACTAAACACCGCTGAAAGTGCTGAAACCACCATCGATAGGTAACACAATGCCGGTAACAAACGATGCTGCGCTATCGCTGGCAAGGAACATAATAGCGCCAACCAACTCACGTGCTTCGCCAAAGCGCCCCATAGGGGTTTTGTTGATTACCTTATTGCCTCGATCGGTATAACTGCCGTCGGGGTTGGTGAGCAGTGCACGGTTTTGGTTGCCAATAAAGAAGCCTGGGGCAATGGCATTTACCCTAACGGTTCCTCCAAATTTCATGGCCATTTCCATGGCCATCCACGCTGTAAAGTTCGAAACAGCTGCTTTTGCAGTTGAGTAGCCCAGTACACGTGTAATCGACTGCATGGCAGCCATCGACGAAAAGTTGATGATATTGCCCGATTGTTGCTTTGCCATTACTTCGCCAAAAACCATCGAAGGTAAAACAGTACCATTAAAATTGAGGCTGGTAACTTTGTCGAGGTCGCTGATGTTGAGGTCGAAAACGGTTTGCTCAGGCGAGATGGTTGCGCCCGGCATGTTGCCTCCTGCAGCATTTAGCAGAATGTCAACTTTCCCGTATTTGGCCAATACCTCATCGCGGGTAACTTTCAGTGCGTCGAGGTCGAGTACATTGGTTTTTAGCCCAATGGCATCGCCGCCTTTTTCGTTTATGCGTGTCGCTGCTGCTTGTGCCGCTTCTTCGTTAATATCGAGAAAAACGATTTTAACTCCGGCTTGCGATAAGCCGCTTCCTATTTCGTAGGCAAGCACACCGCCGCCACCGGTTATAACGGCTACTTTGCCGCTTAAACCAAAAAACTGATCTAAATAACTCATCTTATATTTTCTAAACTACTAAACTATTTATTGGTTTATGCCGGAATTATATACCCGGCACAAATAATCTTTTCTTGTTTTGGTAGTATTCCAACGGTTTTTCTGGTTTTTCAAATTCCGAAGGAATAGGCATTATTGAGAATTGTTGGAAGTACAAAACGCATGAGTTTCGCCATTCAATGGCATCCTGCCTTTGCATTTCGAGCAATTGTTTCACATGGTTGAACCTTTCAAAATCGATGTGTCTTTCAACGCTGTTCCATTTTTCTTGCATCCAAACAACTGAATCGGCGCCAGTGTAATATTTATATACCATTTCATCCCAAAGTGTGCGGCCCGAATTCATTTTGTAATCCCAAGGCAAATGGTGAAACCAAAGCAGGAATTTTTCGGGGCAAGTTTCGGTCGAATTGTATATTGATAAGAAATCGCTTTTCAGGCGGCACGGACACCCGCCCGCTGGAACCGGTCTGAAGGAGCGTTTTCATGTCGGGAAAGTTAGCAAACCGAGGCAGGATCGGTCAAGTCGGTGCAGTCGGTGCAAAAACGGGCTGCGAACGCGATCAAGCCGTGGATGGAACAGCCTCGTGACGGCAAAACGGCCCGATGAAACGCATACGGCGGTGTTCGGGGACGCACCGCACCTGTCGCGATGACTCAGCCGTTCGCGTACATCATCACCGGTTCGGTGTCGTAATCCGGGAATGGGTCATCGAAACAGGGCTCGATGACCCGGTCGGCAACTTCAGGCGGCGCCCTCGCCGGTAGGACGCGCACACCCTGTTCCCAGAGGCCCAGGTGGCGGAGGATGCGCTCGATCACCGCCCGGTCGTCGATCAGAGAAACGATACGCATCTCTTTCTGGCATTTCGGACACAGCAGCGGATCGGCTTCCCAGACTTTCTTGATGAGTTCGCGCCATTTCGGTGACGGGATGCGTCGCGGCTTGTGGTCGGATACATCGATGATCTGCACGGCCTGGCCTGGCGCCTTTGCCTCTTCGGCGGCCTGTTTGTCGCGCTGGCCGCGCATCTTGTTGCTGTACCACCCGTAGTAGCGGACAAGCTGGAAACTCTTGTCGGGGATGTGTTGTGTGATGGCCGCTATGAAGTCGCACGGGCTGAAGACCTCGAAGTTGCGCTGTATCTTCGGGTTGAGCCCGGAGCGGTAGATGATCGAGCCGTCTGCCTGTGCGTGTCCGCACGCAGACAGGTCTGGGTTGGATGGGTTGGGCTCGGCAACCTGTATCTTTTCGACGGCGAAAGGGTTGCGGATGATGTACTGGGCGAGGCGCTCCAGATCCTCACGCTCGTCGGGCAGCACGCGTCGGCTGCGGTGCACGTTGAAGCCGGAATGGACCCAGCCGCGCAGCATGTTCGCCCGCTCGGGCGGCAGAAGCCCCTTGTCCACCAGAAACGTGATGACCCGAGCCCGGAACAATTCCTCCAGCGGCTTGAGGCTGACATCGGGCAGGACATAGAACAGGCCCGAGCGCACGAACAGGCCGTCGGCAACGAGTGCGTGCAGGTGCGGGTGGAAGTCCAGGTATTCGCCGAAGGTGTGGATCGCCATGACGATGCCGGGCAGGCCCTCGGTTAGATTGAGCGTGGTGCGCAGGTATTCGAGCAGGCACTCGTGCGCCAGACGGCACAGGTCCTTGAGCAGGTCGCGGTTGTGACGGAAATAGGGGCGCAGCATCTTCGGGATGCCGAAGGTGAAATGCCGGTGCGGGACGGGAAAGAGGACCGCCTCGGACAGGAGCGCGCCAAAGAGCTCGACTTTCTTCTGGCCTGCCTGCCGAAGCCGCTTCGGCGCAGGCAGGTGGCACGACGGGCAGAACCAGCGCCCCTTGCAGGAGAACGCCAACAGGTACTCGTGCTTGCAGTGATCGCAGCGTACGCGGGCGAAGCCGCGTTCGAGGTCGCCGCAGTCGATTGTATCAGCTATTCCCAATGTGCTCCATGAGCTAAGGGCCAATTATGAGCTGCGGTCTTTCGAATGCCGAAAAATGACCCTGGACGACTTATTTGTATCCATGACCGGACGAAAGCTAAGTGACTAGTAAAACAACAAATTATATTTAAACCTGGAAATCAAATCAATTGTGAGACATCCGCTATTAAAACTTATTGCCATCCGATACAAGGAATTTATCCGGGAACCCGGTATTGTGTTCTGGACCATTATATTCCCCATTCTCATGGCCTGGGGTTTGGGCATGGCCTTTACCGGCAACAGCGATTTACCCACCTCCATTGCACTGATTGAAAGCCAACATACAACCAATAATACTTTCCAGGAATTTTTGGAATCCGCATCGACACAAACCAATGAAGAAGGCAATACCTTTTTTGCCAAAAAACTGGATAATGAAGAGCTGGGCGCATCCACCTTTCATTTCTACCCGACTGATTCGGCCGGTGCCGTGCAGATGCTAAAACAGGGCAAATCGCAACTAACCCTTAAAGAGAAACCCGATTCACTCATTTATATATTCGACCCGCATAACAGCGAAGCCAAACTGGCGTATTTGGTATTAAACGCAGGCATTGAAAATAAGCAAACCAGGCATACCATGGCCGAAATCCGGCCGCTTACCACGGTGGGAACGCGCTATATCGATTTTTTGGTGCCGGGATTGCTTGCGCTGGGTGTTATGAATTCTTTTTTATGGGGTATTAGCTATGCACTGATTGATATGCGCGTGAAAAAACTCATGCGCCGACTGGTGGCAACACCGATGAAAAAATCACATTTTCTCATTTCGCACTTTTTTGCCCGCATCAGCCTGGCGTTTGTGGAGGCTTTTATTTTGATCGGCTTCTCCAAATATTTTTTCGATATTAAACTGGAAGGTAGCTGGGTCGCTTTTTTCCTCATTTTCCTGGCCGGAAACCTGGCATTTACCGGCATTGGCGTTCTAATTTCATCAAGAACATCCAATTCACGCGTTGGCACCGGGTTAATCAATGTTATTAGTCTGCCCATGACCATTTTGTCGGGAATTTTCTTTAGCTACCATAACTTTCCCGATTCAATCGTGAAAATAATTGAACTTTTGCCGCTTACCATACTGGCCGATAACATACGCAGTGTGTTTATTGAAGGGGCCGGTGTAGTCCAGGTTCTACCGGGCACCATTATTTTAACCTCATTGGGATTGGTGCTTTTTACAATCGGCTTAAGGATATTTAAGTGGTATTAAAAAATATGCTTTAGCAATGCTTCCGCCAATATCAAATCCGTTGGCGTTGTTATTTTAATATTTTCCCGATTACCTTCTGTTAAAGTTACCCTGTTTCCGGCCGATTCAAAAACAACGGCATCATCGGTAAAATCTTCAGAATATTCCTGTTCATAAGCCGCTTTAATCATTGAGGTGATAAATACCTGTGGTGTTTGCACGGTGTAGTATTCGTTTCTGTTCACTGTTATGCTTTTCCCATCAGTTTGATGGCGCAATGTTTCATGTACAGCTAAAACCGGAATGGCACCACCCCGTTCCCGCGCTTTCTCAAAACAGAAACGTATGGTTTGCATAGTCACCATCGGACGAACACCATCGTGGATAGCCACCACATCTTCGTCGGTTAAACATGCCAAACCCTTTTTAACAGATTCGAAGCGATTATTGCCCCCCGTTGTGGTTACCAGCTCAGTAGTTGACAGAAACTCCTCTTTGATTTGATCCCATCGTTTAATTTGGGCCTCAGGAATTACAATTATTACGGTAATGGCCGGATCAAATCGTAAAAACCGGTTAATGGTATGCACAATTACAGGTTTTCCGGCCAGGTAAAGAAATTGTTTGGGCGTGGAATTATTCATTCTGCTACCCGTTCCTCCTGCTACAATAATTACTGCTTTACCCATTTGTTAGAAATAAAATTGTGGTAACTTGTCCGAAAAATAACAAATTTTACGTCATGCCGGATAAACCAAATGATTAATAATAACCATCATGTTTACGAAAGAAACCTTTCAATTCCTGACAGCGCTCAAAGAAAAAAACTACAAGGAATGGTTCCATGCCAATAAAAAGCGTTATGAAGCCATTAAAAAAGAAATGGCTGCTATTACCAACGATTTAATAGCCGGTATTGCCTCTTTCGATGCCAGTGTGAAAGACAATACTGCCAAAGATTGTACTTTCCGGATCAATCGGGATATACGTTTCTCAACCGATAAATCGCCTTATAAAACCAACCTGGGTGCATTTATTGTTGAAGGCGGAAAAAAATCAGGCCTTGCCGGGTATTACCTGCATGTTGAACCTGGCAACTGCTTTATTGGTGGCGGGCTACACATGCCTCCTTCACCAACACTTAAAGCAGTAAGGTCCGAAATTTATAACTACACCGATGAATTCCTGAAAATCATAAACGATCCCAATTTCAAAAAATATTTTGGAGAAATATATGGTGATAAACTTAAAACAGCCCCAAAAGGATTCGATAAGGATTTTGAGTACATTGATTTATTAAGATACAAGAGTTATACAGTAGCCTTAACAACTACCTCAGAAGAATTAATGAAGCCCGATGGATTTGAAAAAACGCTGGATATTTTTGAGGCCATGCACCCATTTATTGCCTATTTAAATCGGGGGATAAAAGAAAACCAATCGTAGTGATAAGCATTATATCATTTTTCGCAACTCCAAAACTTTGACAATGGTCGTTGCAATTTCTTCAATAGAAAGGGTCATGGCATTGAAAGTAATATCAAACCAATTGTAGTCGGTCCCTTTACCGCCGAAATATTCCCGAAATTGTTTTCTTTTATGATCGGTATCCGTAGCATATTCCCTGGCTTTATCAATGGAATAATTCATTTTTTCACTTATCCGTAATGCCCGCCATTCAAGCGGCGCCTCCAGATTAACATGCAGCGATTTTGGAAAATGTTTGGTAATGGCAACTCCTCCCCGCCCCACAATTACCACATGCCCCTCATAAGCTATGTTGTGTATTACTTTACCAATGGCGGATCGGATGCTCCGGTCACTTTTATAATATTTAATGGATTGCGCATTTAATATTTCATCGATAAGCGACTTTTTTTCATAGTCGAACACATATTTAATTTGATCCGGGTCCATTTGAAGTTCTTTGGCCGATTCAGCCATGATCTCCTTACTGATCCATTTCCATGAATGACTAAGGTTGTTAGCTTCAGCTTTGCAATTGAGCATTTCAGAAAGCCTGGCCGCTACTTTCTTGGCAGGACAACCGTTTAATCGCGAGATCGTTACAACCGGTCCGGGCTGCTGAACTTTTTTGCGTTCCTGTTGCATCCGGTCTGACATATACTTGATAAGGTCGACTTTCATGGCCCTGTTTGTTTGATGATAAATGGATTGTATTCTTCTAAAATTAACATTTTATATACAAAGAATCAATATAAATTCTATTTTAGAATCGTTAAACATAATTTACCGATCAGCCGTTTTATCTATACATCAAAATCAGCTACAGTGAATCAACAAGCAAGCAACATCATTGAACAATACAAGATGGAAAAACACCCGGAAGGGGGTTATTTTAAAGAAATTTATCGTTCCAATCATTCTATCGATCACAGTTGCCTGGAGGATATAAATGACGAAAGACAGTTGGCAACAAGTATCTATTTTTTGTTGCATGACGGGCAGATTTCATCCTTTCACCGGCTTACTTCCGATGAAATATGGTATTTTCATGCAGGCGACCCGGTGCGGGTTCATCTGTTTGATAAATTCGGCGTATATAAGCAGAAACTATTAAATTCACCGTTAAACAGCCATGGCGACCCGCAAGTCATTATTCCGGCTCAATCCATTTTCGGTGCTGAACTGATAAAGCCTGACGGCTTCTGCCTTATGGGATGCATGGTTGCACCAGGTTTCCATTTCGATGACTTTGAGCTGATAGAACGTCAGATGCTCCTGAAGAAATACCCCGATCAAAAAGACATAATTGAAAAACTGACATTACAGTAATATGAGCGAATCGAAAATTATTGAAGAATTAAAAGCCTCCATCCGGAATATCCCCGATTTCCCAAAGCCGGGTATTCAGTTTAAGGATATAACCACACTGCTGCAAAATCCGGTGTATTTGCAAACACTTATCAATTTGTTGGTGAAAAAATACCAAAACCTGGGCATTACTAAGGTATGCTGCATCGAATCACGCGGGTTTTTTATTGGCAGTATCGTGGCATATAAATTAAATGCCGGCATTGTGCCCATTCGTAAGCCGGGAAAACTACCCGCCGAGACCATCTCAAAAAGTTTTACGTTGGAATATGGAGAAGATTCTCTTGAAATACATACCGATGCACTCACCAAAGATGATGTGGTTTTAATGCATGATGACTTACTGGCAACGGGTGGAACAGCTGAAGCAGCTCAGAATCTGGCATTGGACTTCCGGATAGCTGAATTATACATGAATTTTATAATTGAGCTCGATTTTTTGAAAGGACGTGATAAACTAAACAAGAATTACGATATTCACACCTTAATTCATTTTTAATATGCAAAAATACCTCATCGGATCGGTCATCATTGCCATTATTGCTGTCACCTTTGCGCTTCAAAATTCAGTTACCGTACCTATTACATTATGGTTCTGGAAATCGGAAGGTTCCCTGGCCATTATTATCATGCTATCGCTACTGCTGGGCGTAATACTGGGTATTATGTTTTCATGGGTTGGGAACAGAAAAAAGCGGAAAATGGATAAAGACAGGCAACAGGATGATATGGTTATGGAATAAAAAATGACTATTGACCAGGTAAATGTGATTTATCACTTATAATAATAACTGGTAATAACGAATGGCTTAAACGTTTGATGTGTCAACGATACTTTAATTCGCATCATTTATTTATTGATACAAAATAAGCCGAATATTGCTATTCGGCTCATATTGAATATATAAAATGTCTGTTATTTCGATTTTCCCTGATTAGCCACTGCATCCATTGCAGCCTTCACCTTGTCTTCATCTCCTAAATAGTATTTATTAGTAGGTTTCAAATTTTCATCCAACTCATAAACCAACGGCATACCCGTGGGAATATTTAGTTTTAGTATCTCTTCCTCGCTCATATCCTCCAGGTATTTTACCAATGCACGTAAAGAGTTACCATGTGCTGCAATTATTACATTTTTCCCTGTTTTAATAGTAGGAGCTATGGTATCATGCCACATAGGCAGGAAGCGGGCTACCGTATCTTTTAAACTTTCTGTAAGTGGTAATTCACTCTCAGGAATATCTTGATAAACCCGCAATTTACCCGGATATCGCTCATCGGTTTTTTCCAATGGTGGTGGCGGTACATCATAGCTCCGACGCCAGATTAACACCTGCTCTTCGCCATGTTGTGCTGCGGTTTCAGATTTGTTCAGGCCTTGTAATCCGCCGTAATGACGCTCATTTAAACGCCATGACTTTTCCCAGGGTATCCAAAGCTGATCCATCTCTTCCAAACAAAGCCATAACGTGCGTAATGCTCTTTTTAATACGGACACGAATGCGATATCAAATTCAAATCCTGCTTCTTTTAGTGCTTTACCGCCTTCACGGGCTTCCTGCTGGCCTTTTTCGGTCAAATCAACATCTGTCCAGCCGGTAAACCGATTTTCTTTATTCCACTGGCTTTCGCCATGACGTAACAATACCAATTTGTACATGATAAAATGTTTTGTATGTGTTATTTAATTATTCAATGCAAATTAACGCAAAATTGTTTGATGGCAAAGTGTTTTTGAACAGTGAAAATTACTTTTTACCCCCGTATTGGTATCCTATTTCTTCAACGGCTTGTTTTACTTTTTCGTAATCCACCTGCTCACCGGAAAAGGTAACTTCGTTCAGATCAATGTCTGCGCGAATATCCTTTATGCCTTCAATTTTACCCATGCTATCCTCAACATTTGTTTTGCAATGACTGCAAGTCATGCCTTTTACCTCTACTTTGTGCTGATTCATGTATACCGGTTTTACATTTGAAAATTTCTTTTGGGGTCTTAGCTTTTTCCAATATTTCTGTATATAAATATTAACAATGGCTCCTGTCAGCAATATTGCCGAGGCTACTTTTAGCCAATAGGGCAACACATCATGCTCATGATCATGAAACTGTTGTAACGCACCTGTAAACCAGGATGCCGGCAATAAATAATCAATTAAAACCCCGAAAATCAATGCCCCGCCAATAATGGTTGCCATGTAGGAGAATAGCGAACGGCGGCCCATAGTTTGAATTGATAAGAAATCGCTTTTCAGGCGGCACGGACACCCGCCCGCTGGAACCGGTCTGAAGGAGCGTTTTCATGTCGGGAAAGTTAGCAAACCGAGGCAGGATCGGTCAAGTCGGTGCAGTCGGTGCAAAAACGGGCTGCGAACGCGATCAAGCCGTGGATGGAACAGCCTCGTGACGGCAAAACGGCCCGATGAAACGCATACGGCGGTGTTCGGGGACGCACCGCACCTGTCGCGATGACTCAGCCGTTCGCGTACATCATCACCGGTTCGGTGTCGTAATCCGGGAATGGGTCATCGAAACAGGGCTCGATGACCCGGTCGGCAACTTCAGGCGGCGCCCTCGCCGGTAGGACGCGCACACCCTGTTCCCAGAGGCCCAGGTGGCGGAGGATGCGCTCGATCACCGCCCGGTCGTCGATCAGAGAAACGATACGCATCTCTTTCTGGCATTTCGGACACAGCAGCGGATCGGCTTCCCAGACTTTCTTGATGAGTTCGCGCCATTTCGGTGACGGGATGCGTCGCGGCTTGTGGTCGGATACATCGATGATCTGCACGGCCTGGCCTGGCGCCTTTGCCGCTTCGGCGGCGCGCTTGTCGCGCTGGCCGCGCATCTTGTTGCTGTACCAGCCGTAGTAGCGGACGAGTTGGAAGCTCTTGTCCGGGATGTGTTGTGTGATGGCCGCTATGAAGTCGCACGGGCTGAAGACCTCGAAGTTGCGCTGTATCTTCGGGTTGAGGGCCGAGCGGTAGATCACGGACCCGTCGGGGTTGGCCCGGTTCGGGGCGCCAACCTGCATCTTTTCGACGGCGAAAGGGTTGCGGATGATGTACTGGGCGAGGCGCTCCAGATCCTCACGCTCGTCGGGCAGCACGCGTCGGCTGCGGTGCACGTTGAAGCCGGAATGGACCCAGCCGCGCAGCATGTTCGCCCGCTCGGGCGGCAGAAGCCCCTTGTCCACCAGAAACGTGATGACCCGAGCCCGGAACAATTCCTCCAGCGGCTTGAGGCTGACATCGGGCAGGACATAGAACAGGCCCGAGCGCACGAACAGGCCGTCGGCAACGAGTGCGTGCAGGTGCGGGTGGAAGTCCAGGTATTCGCCGAAGGTGTGGATCGCCATGACGATGCCGGGCAGGCCCTCGGTTAGATTGAGCGTGGTGCGCAGGTATTCGAGCAGGCACTCGTGCGCCAGACGGCACAGGTCCTTGAGCAGGTCGCGGTTGTGACGGAAATAGGGGCGCAGCATCTTCGGGATGCCGAAGGTGAAATGCCGGTGCGGGACGGGAAAGAGGACCGCCTCGGACAGGAGCGCGCCAAAGAGCTGGACTTTCTTCTGGCCTGCCTGCCGAAGCCGCTTCGGCGCAGGCAGGTGGCACGACGGGCAGAACCAGCGCCCCTTGCATGAAAAGGCGAGCAGGTATTCATGCTTGCAGTCGTCGCAGCGCACGCGGGCGAAGCCGCGCTCCAGGTCGCCGCAGTCGAGGAACTTGTTGACGACCTCCGGGATGATGGGGCGCAGGAAGCCGTACCGGGGCTGGTATTGTTCCTCGTATAGCTCCAGAAACGCGTCGAAATGCCCGGAAAGGCATTGCCACAGGGGCGATGCCTTGGGCCGGCGCGGACGATAGACTTGATCCACCATGCCGCCCAATGTATAAAAGAGGGTGTGTCATCTAACGGCATACCCCTGAAGAAAGTTTGAGAAAAATGAAGGCAGGCTCCAGACCCCAGTATTACCGCATCCGGCGCATGGTCCAGATGGTGCGCGAGGGCGCAGAGACCGGCTATCTGCCGAACAGCAGCGACTTCATGAAGGAGTTCGAGGTGTCGCGCCGGACCGTGGCGCGGGATCTGGACTTCCTGCGCGACGAGGAGAACGCCCCGCTGGCCTACGACGAGGCCCGGCATGGTTTCCGGCTCACGGACGAAACCTACATGTTGCCACCGGTGCGGATCAGCCGCCGGGAGGCGTTCAGCTTCGCGCTTGCCCGCAAGCTCCTGGCCCATTACGAGGACACACCACTCCACCTGGACATGCGCTCGGTGCTGGATAAAATTGCCGAGTCGCTGGAGGGCGATGTGACCATCGAACCCGACTGGCTCAGTGAGCACGTCGGCGTCCTGCCCGAGGACCGGGTGCGGATCGATCCCGATGTATGGGCGAAGTTGGCTGGATGCGTGGAACGCTGCGAGGCGGTCCGGGCGACGTACCAGACCTTCGACGGGCGCGTATCCGAGTACGAACTGCACCCCTACCACCTGCTCGCCTACCATGGGAACTGGTACCTGATGGCGTGGAACGCGGAGAAGGGGCGTGTGGCGACGTTCGCCCTGTCGCGGTTCCGGCGGATCGCGGCGACGGGACAGGGTTACACGCGAGCGGCCGAGTTCAGCCCCGAGACATACGCCCGGCAGGCGTTCGGCATCGTGGGCGGCGAGAAGCCGATCAAGGTCCGGCTGCTTTTCGAGCCGAAACTGGCCGTGTACATCACCGAACGGCAGTGGCACCCCACCCAGGAGTTCCGAACGCGCCGGGACGGCCGTGTCGAGATGCGGCTGGAGACGACAGGACGCAAGGAACTGGTACGCTGGGTCCTGTCCTGGATGCCCGACGTGAAAGTGCTCGCCCCGAAGAGCCTGCGGGACCGGATCACGGAGAAATTACAGGATGGACTCCGGACACAGCAATGAGACAGAATGGCCCAACAACACGCTACTCACCTACACCTTGCCCGCGGACGGGCAAGGTGAGGGAGAGCGTGGACGTGTGTGCCGGGCACGGCACGTAGTTTGCGGGGTGAGAGTCCCCGCGCCAGGTGAAGGAGAAGCCGAAGGGAAGCGAAAGGGCAAGGGCGTCGTCGCGAGACGGGGTCTGAAGGAAGCCCAACGCGAAAGCACGGGACGACGAACAGGAACCGGATACGAGGTGTGGCAGGCTCGGGACCACCGGGCACGTGACTAGGGAAGTCCTCCATTCTCCAGTAGGGCCTGCTTTATAAATCCGGCGTCTACGTGCGGAAGGTTACGTGTCTTACCCCGGGAGGCCTGTACGCTGTTCGCAAGAACTGAGGTCGGAGAGATCCGGCCTGACCGACGTGCAGGAGTCAGCAGAAGGCAAAGTAGGCGGGCCGTCAGGCAAAGCTAGTGAGGCACCCCAAGGGCGAAAGCCGGGGCAACAGATAGGCTAAGCCGTATCGCCGCCGCCGAAGGCCCGAACCGAAACAGGAGCAGTACGTGCAGCGCGACACAACCGGAAAGTCGTCCCAAGGCTGGCTGTCTCTCGACTGCGAGAGCGATCTGGGCGTGTACAACCTGTCCACGGAGACTCCAACGCAGAACATGGAGATGATGGAGCGGATTGTTTTGTCATATCAGCTTCTCCATGCTTTGGGTTTGAGACGCAGCAAAACCGGGATAATCCCAAATGTTACGAGCCTTGGCAATCGCGCAATAAGAAATAATCTGACAGGCAAGTCGGACTGGTCGGACAAGTCCGACTTGTGTTTTAATCAACGTATCCACCGCGCCAAATTCATTATTTGTGGCTAGCGTCCCAGCGAGACGCTCGCCGTCCATATCCATTCGGACTGCATAGATTTGCTTCAACAATTTTTAACGACTTTCAACGATTTTTAACGACTTTTAACGATCTCCCCACATCTCCATTACCCATCAACCATCTACCATTACCCATCTCCCCTGCCCTCTTCCAGCACGGCATGGGCGTGGCGGGCGAAGTGGCCGCGCAGGTCGCGGCTGTAGGCCTCCAGCGTGGCGCGTCCCCGTCCTTGAAGGTCCCCGCAGCGGTAGAGGGCGCGTGCGAGAACCAGCTCGCGCGAGGCGTTGCTGCGCTCGGTGGTATCGTTCCTGTGGGGCGGCGTTTGGGCCTGCGCCCTGGCAATGGTTGTGGCAGCGTATCCTCCAATTGACGGATTGTCGAGCAGTGCGGCCAGCACCGGTGCGGCGCGGCGGTCGCCCAGCTCCTCCAAGGCCACGGCCACGGCGCGGAAATGCGAGAAGGCCTGCTCGGGTTTCAATGTCTGCGCCTTCTCAAGTATCGGTTCCAGCGCCAGATCGCTGCCGGTGTGGCCCAGGGCGATGATAAGGCTGTCGAGCCGGCTCATGCTGGCGCCGTACTGGCCCATTCCGCGATAGGTCCAGCCTTTGTCCCAATCGGAAGTTCTTACCGCATGGGCCAGCGTCTCGGCCCCGGAGGGATCCCCCAGCATGGCCAGCACATGCGCGTATATCAGACGCGCCTGCGGACTTTCGGCGTTCTCGTAGGCATCCCGCAAATGTGGAAACGCGTCGGCGGGCTGGGCCAGTACCAGATCGATGCCTTCGTAATCCTCGGGCAGGCGCCCGACTGCGGCAATGATCTCCGCCGCCGGACGCGGGAAGCTGTCCTTGTGACTGGCAACCTCCTCGGTCAGGATATCCTTCTCCACCAGCCGTCGTTGGATAGCTTCAATGTCCACATCGCGCAGGTTCTGCTGATTTTCGGCTGCTGTAGCGGCGATCATGCCGGCGGCATAGCCCTGGTTCTGGACACAGGGCTGCATGCGCAGCACCGGCATGGCGTCGCGATGGGCGCTGATGCCCAGTCCTGTCACCAGAACGCCTTCCAAGCCTCGCGGCAGCAGGGCGCGATAAGGGATATAGGCGTGAAGTCCACGCTTGTCCATAAACTTGAGCGTGAAGCGCGGATGAACCGAATAGCCGTGTGAATCGAAGTTGCTGCGCGCGATATTGATGGTGTCGGGATAGGTGCGCCGGTTGATGATATCGAGCGGAGAGATGGCGAAATCCCCGACGATGCGCCGTCGCTCGCGGGTGTCGGCCAGCACGCCGAGATCATAGGCGCCGTCAAACTTCTTGCGGCCCAGCACGAAGCTGCGCCAGAGGTCGAGCATATCGGTGTCGTCGATGATGGTCCAGTCGGTATTGACATACTTGTCTCCCGGCGGGTGCGGGGGCAGGCCCGATCCCTGCATGGCCGCATGGTCGGCGCCGGTATACATGATCTCCGCACCGGCGGCCGCGGCGATGTCGGCCTTGCCGGTGGAATCGACGACCATATCCGCCAGCACCACGCCGCGCCCCTGCGGCGTGGCCACCACGACACCCTTTACGCGGCCGTCTTCGAAAAAGGCGCCACAGCCAACACAGCCGAACCAGATGTCGGCCCCGGCCCGGCGCAGTTCGCGCCGCCACCACTCCATCTTGCGCTCCGTGGCCGAGACAGCCTCCATCGCCTTAAGGCCCTCCTCCACCTCGGCTGTGAAACCTTTTCTGTAGCCGTAGTAGTACTTCCCGATCAGACCCGAGGTCCCCACCCCGCCGAGGTCGTAGAGATATTCCAGCACCAGGGTGCGGGCGCCGTCGCGGGCCGCCGCAATCCCGGCCGGGGCCCCGCCCGTGCCGCCGCCCACCACCACGACATCGTATTCGCCCAGAACCGGCAGAGAGCGCTCTTCAGCAGGCACTCGCCTGCCATCGCGATCGATCCCCGGCCGGATGCCGTTCAGGAACTCGCGCGTGTCGCCGGCAACGGCCGGCTGGCGGCTGTCCCCGGCCAGATGGACCCCCTGCGGCTCCGGCCTGGATTTGGCCAGCCTTGCGGCCGCAACGCCGACGCGGCCGCCCACTGCCATCAGTACCGGCGGTTCAAGCATTTCGGCGGCCGCCGCGCGCGATACATGGGCACATCCGCCGAGGACATATATGCCGGGGATGCCAGCCGGCTGCAAAGCCGCCAGATCGAGCCCATCCCAGCCCGGCCAAGGGCCGGATTCGCGCGCCCGGCCTTTGATATGGTCGGGCGGGATCTGGAAGAGGAACTCGGAGGCATCCATCTGACCCGCCTGCCAGGTGCGGTCGCGGGCCACATTCTCGGCTTCCGCAAAGGCCGCGAAGGAACCGTCCGGCATATCGATCTCCAGCTCGTGGCGCAAGCCCTCCAAACCGGGGCCAATCTGGGCGGGCATCCGCGTTTGCCGGCCGCCTTCAGACACCTCCTGCAAATCTTTGCCCACTATTATGCGTGTAAAATTCTGCGATCCGGCTGGATAGGGCGTGAACTGCGCCCCGGCCATCCGGGCGACTTCGGCGCGCTCGGTGGCATCGATGATCGCCTTCGCCAGCACCGCCTGGCGGCCGGCGAAGTTGGCCATCACGATCCCGGCCGGCTGGCCGCCTCCGTCGCGCAATATGTCGGAGGGATGGCAGGAGTAGAGGAATTCGACACTGCTCGCGATCAAGGCATCGTCCAAGGCCTTCTTGACATGCATGGGGCGCGGCGGATAGCGCCCCTGCTGGTCGCCCTCGACAATTATTTCGCTCAAAAGAATGCGCTCGGCATCTGCGGTCTTGGATATGTTCAGCCGCAGATATCGCGCTGGCTCTCCCAAGGGAATTGTCAGAATCAGCGGTTGGTTTTCGAACTTGCCCGCGCGCAGCTGCTGGTTTGCAACGGTCCCGGCCGGCTGCCAGTGCTCGCCGTCTTTGCTGGTGGCAAGATCGATTTTCGCCACCTCGAACTCGCCCGGACGCTGGAATGCGGCGACGCTGACGCTGCGCGGCTGCGCAACCTCGCCCAGATCCACAACGATATTCACATCCTGATCGTATTGAACGCTTTGCTTGACGGCACTACGCAAAACCCCATCGCGAAGGCGCGTCGGCGGATCAGTGTCTGGATGAGCCTGTGCCGAAGGCTGGTCTGCCGTGTAGGTGAAATCGAGGCCCTGGCGCGGCTTTTGGTCGCCAGTAAAAATCTTCTCCGCAAGCGGGGTGAACAGCTCCTGCCCGGGATCGAGCCAGTAGCGGTAGGTGGCGCAGATGTCCTCGCCCAGATAGGGGCGCGGCGCCAGCAGAAAGACCTTGGCGCCCTGGCGGGCGGCCGCGAGCGCGGCCTCCACCGCCCCGGATGATCCGCCTACCACCACGACATCGCATTCGGCCGCGACCGGAATCTCGCGCGCAGATTCAGGGACAACCTTCTCGTTCGATGCGGAAACCGGCCTTGATAGAAGAAGCAGAACGAGAACTACTATGGCGCCACGTGGAACTTTCTTTATTGCTATCATATCATTCCAATCTGATTTTATTTCAAACGGTCGCTCACCGCTATGCGGTGCCTCAAGGAAAACTGATAAGAAATCGCTTTTCGGGCGGGCCGGGGCTGCCCCGGCCCGCCCGGAGGAGGCGAAAACAGGGTCAGAGACACCGGCGAAGAACAGACCTCCCCCGCCGCGAGCGCTCAGGCGTTCGCGTATATCATCACGGGCTCGGTGTCGTAGTCGGGGAATGGGTCATCGTAGCAGGGCTCGATGACCCATTCGGCAATCTCAGGCGGCGCCCTCGCCGGCGACACGCGCACGCCCTGCTGCCACAGGCCCAGGTGACGGAGGATGCGCTCGATCACGTCGCGTTCGTTGATGAGGGCCACGATGCGCATTTCTTTCTGGCACTTTGGGCAGAGGAGCGGATCGGCTTCCCACACCTTCTTGATGAGCTCGCGCCACTTGGCCGAGGGGATGCGGCGGGGCTTGTGTTCGGACACGTCGATGACCTGCACGCCCAGGCCCGCGCCTTTGGCCTCTTCGGCGGTGCGCTTGTCGCGCTGGCCGCGCATCTTGTTTGAGTACCAGCCGTAGTAGCGGACGAGCTGGAAGCTCTTGTCCGGAATGTGCTGGGTGATGGCGGCGATGAAGTCGCAGGGCGAGAAGACCTCGAAGTTGCGCTGAATCTTCGGGTTGAGGCCTGAGCGGTAGATCACGGAGCCTTCTGGATTGGTGCGCAGCGACAATTACACTTCCCCAGTGACGACAATTAGACTTCCCCACTAACCGGGGGTGCTGGAGGCTCTCTTTTTGGAAAGAAAGGAGGGCCGATGGTCACCCCGGACCGGAAAGTGAGGAAGCTGATGGAAGAATACGAAAGGACAGGGAACGTGTCCAAGGCTGCGTTGCGGGCCGATCTGGACCGTAAGACGGCGCAGAAGTACCTGAGGTGCGGGAAACTGCCCTCAGAGATGCCGGTTGAGCGCAGGTGGCGTACCCGGGAGGACCCGTTCGCGGAGGACTGGGAAGAGTGCCGACTGATGTTCGAGGGCTGCCCGGAGCTGGAGGCCAAGACGGTGTTCGAGTGGCTGTGCCGGGAGCGGGCGGGTAAGTATCAGGAGGGTCAACTGCGGACGTTTCAGCGGCGGGTACGTGAATGGCGAGCGCTTTCGGGGCCCGAGCAGGAGGTGTACTTCGCGCAGGAGCACCGGCCGGGCGTGCGGATGTCCACAGACTTCACGCACATGGACCGGCTGGGGATCACGATCGCCGGGGAACCGTTCGACCACCAGTTGTGTCACAACGTGCTGACCTACTCGAACTGGGAATGGGCCAGCATCTGCCATAGCGAAAGCCTGGTGGCGCTGCGTACGGGGATTCAGAACGCGCTGACGCGGCTGGGCCGTGTGCCGGCGGAGCACTGGATGGATCATTCGAGCGCAGCGACCCACCGGCCGGCGGAGGCCAGCGGAGAACCGCGGGCGTACAACCGCGCCTACCTGGAGCTGATGGATCACTTCGAGATGGTTCCCCGTCTGATCCAAGTGGACAGTCCCCATGAGAACGGGGATGTGGAGTCGCTGAACGGCGCCCTGAAGCGTCGGATCGAGCAACACCTGTTGTTGCGCGGGTCGCGGGACTTCGCCAGCCGGGCGGCGTATGAGCAGTTCCTTCATGGCGTGCTTCAGCGGGTGAACGAGACGCGGCGCGTCCGCCTGGCCGAAGAGTTCAAACACATGCGGGCGCTCGACGTGGACCGGCTGCCGGAATACACGGAGTATCGGTGCGTTGTACGCAGTTGGGGCACTATCAACGTGAAGCGCCGGATCTACTCGGTACCCAGCCGGCTGATCGGGTACACGGTGACGGTGCATCGCTACGCGGAACACATCGAGGTGTTCTACGGGGGCGTGCGCCAGCTCACTGCGCCATGGCTGCGGGATGAACACGCGCACCACATCAACTATCGCCATGTGATCGGTTCATTGGTGCGCAAGCCCGGGGCGTTCCGGAACTACCGGTTCCGTGCTGACCTGTTTCCGTCCTCCGCGTTCCAGTGGGCGTACGAGACACTGTGCGCGGCGGTCAACGATCGGACTGCGGAACGGGAATACCTGCAGATCCTCAAGCACGCGGCCACCACGATGGAATGTGAGGTGGAAGCGGCACTGTGCGGCTTGCGCGACCGCGGGGAGATCCCGCGCCTGGACGTGGTGCTTTCGGCGTGTCCGCGTCCGATGCCGACGTTGTCGGAGCATGCGCCGTTGCCGGTGGATCTGGCCGCCTATGACGAACTGCTGGCGCCGGAGGAGGTGTGCGCATGACCACGCCCGCCTCTCTGGCCATGACATTGCGTGCCCTCCGGTTGCCGGACGTGTTGAACGAATACGAGCGACTGGCTGCGGAGGCCACGCAGGAACAGTGGACGTACGAGCGCTACCTGGCCGCGGTGATGGAGAGCGAACTGCATGCGCGGGGCGAACGGCGCACGCAGCGGCTGCTGAAACGCTCCGGCCTGCCCGACGGCAAGTCGCTGGACACGCTGAACCTGAAGCTGCTTCCGACCAAGGTGCAGCGTCAGATCCCGGCGCTGGTGGACGGCGGTTTCGTCGAACGGGCCGAGAACGTCCTGGCGTTCGGCTTACCCGGACGCGGCAAGACGCATCTGCTGACCGCGATCGGGCGCGAACTGGTGCTGCGACACGGCACGACGGTGTTGTTTACCACGGCGTTCCACCTGGTGCAGAAGCTACTCACCGCCAAGCGCGACTTGGCGATCGAAGCGCTGCTGAAGAAGCTCGACCGCTTCGAGGTGGTCATCCTCGATGACATCGGTTACGTGCAGCAGAGCCGTGAGGAAATGGAGGTGTTGTTCACCTTCCTGTCCGAGAGATACGAGCGGCGCAGCCTGATGATCTCATCCAACTTGGTCTTCAGTGAGTGGGACAAGATCTTCAAGGACCCGATGACTACTGCGGCGGCCATTGATCGGGTGGTGCATCATTCCACTATCCTGGAACTCAACGGCGAAAGTTACCGCGCCCGGAAGGCGGGCGAACGGAATCGAAAACGATGAAAATCGCAATTGTGAGAATCGCGCACCCCCCATGGGGGGTGCCCCTGCGGGGTGGGAGGGGGAAGGCTCGGGCCTATCGGCCCATCGCCCTCAAACCCCGGAAACCCGGGGCCCACCAGCCCCGTCAACATGGGGAAGTGTAGTTGTCGCCGACGGGGCCATGTAGTTGTCGTTGACGAGATTGGCTCGGTTCGGCGGGCTGACCTGCATCTTCTCCACGGCGAAGGGGTTGCGGATGATGTACTGGGCCAGGCGCTCCAGGTCTTCACGCTCGTCGGGCAGCACGCGTCGGCTGCGATGCACGTTGAACCCGGAATGTACCCAGCCGCGCAGCATGTTCGCCCGCTCGGGCGGCAGAAGCCCCTTGTCCACCAGAAACGTGATGACCCGAGCCCGGAACAATTCCTCCAGCGGCTTGAGGCTGACATCGGGCAGGACATAGAACAGGCCCGAGCGCACGAACAGGCCGTCGGCAACGAGTGCGTGCAGGTGCGGGTGGAAGTCCAGGTATTCGCCGAAGGTGTGGATCGCCATGACGATGCCGGGCAGGCCCTCGGTTAGATTGAGCGTGGTGCGCAGGTATTCGAGCAGGCACTCGTGCGCCAGACGGCACAGGTCCTTGAGCAGGTCGCGGTCGTGGCGGAAGTAGATGCGCAACATCTTGGGCAGGGCGAAGGTGAAGTGCCGGTGGGGTACTGGGAACAGGATGGTCTCGGTGACAAGCGCGCCGAAGAGCTGGACTTTCTTCTGGCCTGCCTGCCGAAGCCGCTTCGGCGCAGGCAGGTGGCACGAGGGGCAGAACCAGCGCCCTTTGCAGGAGAAGGCGAGCAGGTATTCATGCTTGCAGTCGTCGCAGCGCACGCGGGCGAAGCCGCGCTCCAGGTCGCCGCAGTCGAGGAACTTGTTGACGACCTCCGGGATGATGGGGCGCAGGAAGCCGTACCGGGGCTGGTATTGTTCCTCGTATAGCTCCAGAAACGCGTCGAAATGCCCGGAAAGGCATTGCCACAGGGGCGATGCCTTGGGCCGGCGCGGACGATAGACTTGATCCACCATGCCGCCCAATGTATAAAAGAGGGTGTGTCATCTAACGGCATACCCCTGAAGAAAGTTTGAGAAAAATGAAGGCAGGCTCCAGACCCCAGTATTACCGCATCCGGCGCATGGTCCAGATGGTGCGCGAGGGCGCAGAGACCGGCTATCTGCCGAACAGCAGCGACTTCATGAAGGAGTTCGAGGTGTCGCGCCGGACCGTGGCGCGGGATCTGGACTTCCTGCGCGACGAGGAGAACGCCCCGCTGGCCTACGACGAGGCCCGGCATGGTTTCCGGCTCACGGACGAAACCTACATGTTGCCACCGGTGCGGATCAGCCGCCGGGAGGCGTTCAGCTTCGCGCTTGCCCGCAAGCTCCTTGCCCATTACGAGGACACACCACTCCACCTGGACATGCGCTCGGTGCTGGATAAAATTGCCGAGTCGCTGGAGGGCGATGTGACCATCGAACCGGACCCGTCTTCGCCTTCGGCTACGCCGTGGCAGGCTGGCTCAGTGAGCACGTCGGCGTCCTGCCCGAGGACCGGGTGCGGATCGATCCCGATGTATGGGCGAAGTTGGCTGGATGCGTGGAACGCTGCGAGGCGGTCCGGGCGACGTACCAGACCTTCGACGGGCGCGTATCCGAGTACGAACTGCACCCCTACCACCTGCTCGCCTACCATGGGAACTGGTACCTGATGGCGTGGAACGCGGAGAAGGGGCGTGTGGCGACGTTCGCCCTGTCGCGGTTCCGGCGGATCGCGGCGACGGGACAGGGTTACACGCGAGCGGCCGAGTTCAGCCCCGAGACATACGCCCGGCAGGCGTTCGGCATCGTGGGCGGCGAGAAGCCGATCAAGGTCCGGCTGCTTTTCGAGCCGAAACTGGCCGTGTACATCACCGAACGGCAGTGGCACCCCACCCAGGAGTTCCGAACGCGCCGGGACGGCCGTGTCGAGATGCGGCTGGAGACGACAGGACGCAAGGAACTGGTACGCTGGGTCCTGTCCTGGATGCCCGACGTGAAAGTGCTCGCCCCGAAGAGCCTGCGGGCTCGGATCGCGGAAAAGCTTCGGGATGGACTACGAGCACAGCAATGAAACAATAAGCGGTGGTCCCGATAGCGGAGCCAGTGTTTTCGAACTTTAAGTCAGCATCAGGGCTCCCGCTTCCTGCGAGTGTTCTGCCACAACTCCGGCGAGTAGTCCATAGTCTGCGACCGTCGAGAATGGGTCATTGAACTCGTCGGAGACGGTCGCATGGCTGTGGGCAACTCGCCTCTTCATTGGAAACGGCAAACCCGTCATCATCGACTACTCCAGCCCCAACGTCGCCAAGCCGATGCACATCGGCCACATCCGCTCCACCGTCATCGGCAATGCCATCGACCGCCTCTATCGCGCCCTCGGATACAACGTCATTGCCGACAATCACCTCGGCGACTGGGGCACCCAGTTCGGCCTCATCATCCTCGGCTACCGCGAATTCGCCGATCAGGAAGCATTAAAGACCGCGCCGGTCGAAGAGCTCGAACGCATCTACGTGGAAAGCTACAACCGCTCCAAAGACGACGACACCTGGCGCGACCGCGCCAAAGCCGAGCTCGTAAAACTCCAGAAAGGTGACCCCGAAAACCGCAAACTCTGGTCAACATTCATCGAACTCACCCTCGGCGAATTCAACAGGATCTACAAACGCCTCGACGTCTCCTTCGACCTCTACCGCGGCGAAAGTTTTTATAACGACGACCTCGCCAAAGTCATCGAACAGCTCGAAGAGAAAAAACTCTGCGGAGAGTCCGACGGAGCGCTCATCTGCAACCTCGAAGACGACGGCCTCGCCGTGGCCATCGTCCGCAAATCCGACGGCGGCTACAACTACACCACCACCGACATCGCCACTGTCATTTCACGCACCGAAGAGTTCCAACCTTCGGAAATCATCTACGTCACCGACGAACGCCAGCAGCTCCACTTCAAACAGTTCTTCCACATCTGCAAACAGCTCGGCATCGAAACCAAACTTACCCACGTCTGGTTCGGCCTCATGCGCCTGCCCGAGGCCACCTTCTCCACCCGCGAAGGCAACGTCATTAAACTCGAAGCGCTGCTCGACGAAGCCGAGGCCCGCGCCCTCGACGTCGTCAAAGCCTCCAGCCCCGACATGGACGAAGCGCAGCAGAAAGAAGTCGCCCGCGCCGTCGGCATCGGCGCCATCAAATACACCGACCTCAGCCAGAACCCGCAGAGCCTCGTCACCTTCACCTGGGAAAAAGCACTCGCCATGGACGGCAACTCCGCGCCCTACCTGCAATACGCCTACGCGCGCATCGCTTCGGTTCGTGACAAGTACGCCGAAAAATTCCCGGAGACGAATCCCGACGACTTCCCGATCATTCTGACCGAAGAGCAGGAACGCCGCCTCGCGCTCAAACTCACGCGCTTCCCCGCCGCCGTTGCAACCGCCGCGCGGCTGCACCGCCCCAGCGTCATGGCCGACTACCTCTACGATCTGAGTCAGGCCTACAGCTCCTTCTACCAGAACGTCCCCTTCCTCAGAGCCGACGAAGGCCCGCGCGAAAGCCGCATCCGCCTGTGCACCCTCACAGCCGCCATCCTGAAAAAGGGCCTCTCGCTGCTCGGCATCGAAACGCCGGAAAGAATTTAGGGGTCAACCTTCCCTGAATTAAAATTGCTCAGTCGCTTTTATTCAAATCCTCGGCGATGGTGGCGAACTGTTCCAGGGCGGCTTCGAGGTCTTCGGTGATTTCGAGGGCGATCACATCGGGGTCCGGCAGATTGGCGGAATCTTCGAGCGATTCATCCTTGAGCCAGAAGATGTCGAGGTTGGCCTTATCGCGTTTCACCAGTTCGTCGTAGCTGAAGCATTTGAAGCGTTCGGATTCTTTGCGGTCATGTCGGTTGTCGGAATTGAAACAATTCACGAAATCATCGAGGTCGGCGCGCTTGAGCGGATTGGTCTTGAGGGTAAAGTGCATGTTGGTGCGCAGATCGTAGATCCACAGCTTCTCCGTCCACGGCTTTTCCTGCGCGGGTTTGCGGTCGAAGAAGAGCACATTGGCCTTTACGCCCTGGGCATAGAAAATCCCGGTGCGGTCATTTTTTATCGGGCCAGCGACATCGTAAACCTGAAACAAGCCTATGACGCAAGTGGGAACATTTATACAGTCACAGCGTGGGAATCCGCCAAAATCATACCGTTTTAATTTGGCAACGCTCTACGACATCAATTTGGTCGGTAACACCAAATCGCACAACCTGCTGCTCATCGCCCAGCCCCCGCTCATCCACAAACTGCGCCTCGGCATTAACGACGACATCCGAAGCCGCATCACCTACTCGGTGCACCTCAAGCCCCTCGCGCCCGACGACGTTAAAACCTTCATCCGCGATCAGCTCGACCGCTGCGGACTGCCGCACGCCGTCTTCACCGACGATGCGCTCGCACTTGTCGTACGCACCTCCGAAGGCGTCCTGCGCCGCGTGCGCAACCTCTGCGTCGGCTCCCTGCTCGAAACCGTCCGCGACCGAAAACGCGAAGTCGGCCTCGAACAGGTCAACCGCGTCCTCATGCAGCCGCATTGGAGGAAAGAACATGACGTTACGCAATAAATGGACCGACGAACAAATCCGCACAGCCCGGCGCGTCGCACTCGCGCCCCTGCTCGAACAAATGGGTTATCCCATGCAGGAGCTCACAAACGGCAACTGGAGAGTTTACGACCTGCCCGCAGACATCGTCATCAAAGAAACCTACTGGGTCTGCCCGGACACCGGAACCGGCGGTAACGCCATCGACCTGCTCACCCGCGTCATGGGCATGAGCTTCAGCCAGGCCATGGATAAACTGGAGGCATTCAAACAGCCTGTCTGCGTGCGACGCACAGGCAGGCCGCAGGCATCGTAAACCCCGGAAAACAATACGACCGCACCGGCAAAAACCGGTGCGGTCATTTTTTATCGGGCCAGCGACATCGTAAACCTGAAACAAGCCTATGACGCAAGTGGGAACATTTATACAGTCACAGCGTGGGAATCCGCCGAAATCATACCGTTTTAATTTGGCAACGCTCTACGACATCAATTTGGTCGGTAACAGGTTTCCAAGAGCGTCATAGATAAATTGCTCGGTTGCGCCGGGTCGATCGGGGTTCCAAGGTTTGGTGAAACCTGACACTCTTTTCCTAAAACTCATTGAACTCGCCCTCTGGCTTGCGCAGAACTTCTTCAAAAGTAGGTAGCCTATCCTCCTTATTTACCTTTTCCATGGGGTAGAATTTTACGTTGAAAAAGACGTAGATTGAAAAAAAGAACCCAACCAGAACGCATCTCCATGGCAATCGAAGCTTCGAAAATATCCACCATACAAAGAACCCAAAAATAAAAGCAATAGGGGCTGTTATGAGAAAGGTATAAAACGTAACCGCTAAGCTATTGATAGCATACAAAGATGAAAACACGAGGGGTATAACAAGAACATTCAACAGTGATATAAGTCCGAGTAAAACAGCCCCAGCAATCAGAGATTCCATTAATAATTTTTTCATTTTGCAGGCCTATTCATGTAGTTTCCGACGGCATCAGCACCCACGCGTCCTGTGAGATCAAGGTGTGTTTGTACCCATCCAGAAGAGTGCTTTGTTTCAATGTTATGGGCACCACTAAATGTACGACCTGCCGGACCTGCTTCCTGGAAAAAAGGCTGGAACAAACCGCCACCTGAAACCTGAACCTTGTCCCCATGGGAATAGACATTGTACCACTCACCAATATTGGACTCGTTCGGATTGTGAGTAAATGTCCTTGCTGGGGTTCCTAGCGTAACCAGATTGTCAATGCCAGCTCGTTTACTGGCCTCAAATGCAACATTTCCTCCGTGACTATGGGAAACAATGGTTATGGGTTCATTTGGATACTGTGTGCGGTATTCGTTAATATTTCCTGCCAGTCGCCGCCCTGCAATTTTTCTTGCAAGGGTGTTGTTCATGCCGCTCCACTCAAATGAAATTTGATTTTGATCATTAAATGTTTCCGCATAAATATTTCTCGTAGCCTGATTAAACGTCGAGCTGTCCGAATAGGTTCCATGAACGAAAACGGTCAACAACCCAGTTGGGTCTACGCCAAACAAAGGATTCAGGTTCCCGTAAACATAGAGGTTGGCAAAACTGTCGATGCCAGCGGGGTCGATCGAAAGGAAGCGGCGCTGAGAAACGGAGTAGTAGCGATTGAGCATATAGTATGTGTCGCTGTTTTCAGCACGTACGCCGAAGCCGCCAATGAACGTATAGGGCGTTTCAACTGAACCGGTTTTCTGAAGAATTTCTCCGTGCGGGCTGTAGGCATACTGAGCAACAACGGCTGCATTGGTATCGGTGAGCGCCAATGTGGAACCCTGCTCGTTTTGGTGATAATAATAAACCGCGCCGTTTGCCTCAATGTGCGCCAATAATCCGGCGGGTCTCCAGATATAATATTGTGTGATAGTTCCCGCACCATCTACCTCGGCAAGCGGTCGTTTCAAGGGATCGGCATAGTCGAGCACGAAGAAGTTGGTTGTTCCATTTTCGACGCGTTCAACCCGTCCACCGGAAGCATCATAACTGTATTCCGTGTGGCCGAAACGGAGCAGGCGGTTGTCATAATCCCATTCATACGTCGTTCCGCTGGCGTTGGTGAGGTTTCCATTCGCATCATAGGCGTAATCTTCATCACCTGCCGAAAGAAGCTGATCGGCATCGTTGTGCGCACGAGTCTGGCGCAAGCCATTCGTAAAGCTTGGAATCAGTCCGGCATAAATATCCTCACGGGTTTTGAAACCTCGCAAATCACGAGTAATTACGTGGTTCAAAACGGTTCCGTGAACATAGTTGGTGACGCGGCTTTCTGCATCATAACCAACCGTTGCATTGATTCCGTTCGGATAGGAAATGCCGGTCAACCGCGATGCTCCATCATATCCGAAAGAAAAGGTGTATGTGCCATTCGCATTTTTAGCGGAAGCCGATGTCAGACGATTATCCTCATCAAATGAGTAACTGACAACAAGGCCACCCGGATAGGTGATGTTTGTTCGATTGCCGTTCAAATCGAACGAATTTTGAACCACAAAATTCACAGAAGACACAGATTGGGTCGAAGCGGCGAGTCGGTTCATCTCATCATATGCAAAAGCAACCTCTGCATTCTCATTGAAGAAGAGTGTTACGTTTCCGTTGTTGTCGTGGTCGAAACCGGCCTGTGTTGCATTCGGATAATCAATCCGAACCATCCGGTTCATGTCATCAAAAACATAGCCGGTGGAACGGCTCATGGAATCAATTCGATTGGTTGGGTTCCCGTTATTATCAAACTGATAGCGGGTTCGACTTAACACAGTCGTTCTCCTTTTTCCTACGGCCAAATTTGAAAAGGGTAATCACTTCCACGAATCTGCTCAACCCGAACAACTCGAAAATCATCATTGTTTTTCGTATTATTCCAATGTACGCGAACCCTTATTTCTCCCGTATCACCAGACACATCAAAACAATAGAACCCCTGAATCCCATCTTTTCTAAATGACACTTTTGCTGCGGCTTGTTTTCTATAGTCAACGGATTTAACAGACCCAATAGACGTTGGAAAAATATTCTTCTGTTTGTTTAAAAAAGCTTTGCAGTATTCTATTTCGGGTCTTTTGTAAACATGCATATTTAAAATTGTTGTCACCAAAACAGCACCGCCGAAAACACAGATTATTATGAGACACCAGCTTTTTGGAGATAATTTAATCATTTCAAATATCCTGTTGTTGTGTGTCCATGGGTTGTACTTGGGGAACTACCCTGCGGGGGCTTGCTTTGCCAAGAAGTACCCCCAGTGATCCCTCCAAAAACCATAGCTCCAAATCCAAAACTGGTCGGCTCTGGACTTGCTTCCAAAAATGAATCGGAAGTCTTCTGAGAAATATTTCCTTGAACAACAACGTCAGCAGATCCATTAGCATTGATAATTGTTCCCGGGATGGTTAGCGAACCAATCAGTCCTCCTCGGCCTTCCACATTAGTTGCATCATCGGCATCCACACGTACCCGAAGGCCTCCAGAAACATCAAGTGCATTTAGGAGTTTGGCACCTCCTGAGACTTCAACGCCAACATGAGATGCTTCGCCTTGAGAAGCGAATGCGGGAGCACTATTTCCCGGAGCAAAATCAATCATAGCACCAAGGCCATATCCAACAGCACCCCCCACATTCCACCGGCCATTATTCTTCCCAAACGTAACACGTCCACCATAGCCATATGCAGCACCGATTGTGACCTGCCATAATCCGAGGGGGTCTACGAACGCCAATGGATTAATATCCGCATAAGCATAGAGGTTCGGGAAACTGTCGATACCTGCGGGGTCGATGCTGAGGAAGCGTCGCACGTCAGCCGAGTAATAGCGGTTGAGCATAAAATATAAACCGCCGCCTTCGTTGCGAACGGCAAGACCTCCAATCCACTGGTACGGCGTATCTGTGGTGCCGGTTCGTCCGAGAACCTGTCCATATGGCGAATACGCAAACCGGTCGGTAACGCTCCCGGTTTCATCAGTAAGTGCGAGAACGCTTTTTTGCTCATTCGCATGATAGTAGCGAGTTGATGTGATCGCGCCGGTGGCGGGGTTGCGGTCAAAATGCGCTAACAGCCCGTGTGACGACCAAACATAGTAGCGTGTAATGCTCCCATCAGCATTCGCCTCGGCTAACGGCATCTTGAGCGGAGCGTGGTAATCCAGAATAAAGTAGTTTGTAACCCCGCCCCAAATCCGTCCAATCCGCGCACCCGACGCATCGTACAGGTATTCTGTTCCATTGACGGATGTAAGATGATCGTTGTAATCCCACTGATATTCAGCTCCAGCGGTATTGGTAAGGCATCCGTTATTGTTATACGCATAGCTGTCCAAACCGTCTGAAACAAGCTGATCGGCGTCATTGTGCGTAAGGGTTTGGTGAAGATTATTCGTGAAGTTGGGAACAAGCCCTTCGTAAATATCCTCCCTTATTTTAAAGCCACGAACGTCCCGCTGAATTGCATGCTCACAGAAAGTTCCGTGAGTGAAGCCCACAATCCGGTTTTCGGCATCGTATTCAAAAGCTGAAACCACGGAGTTTGGATAGACGATGTTGGTGAGGCGCGAAGCTCCATCATATCCGAATGAAAATTCATTCGCGAAATTCGCGTGATTCGCGGTCACACTCTCCAAGCGGTTTTCTTCGTCAAAACTGTACGAAACGCTCAATCCGCCGGGATAGAGAATGTTGGTTCGGTTTCCATTCAGATCGCAGGAGTTTGTAACCGCGAAAGAACTCAAAGAACGCAGAGAAACATCTGCCTCAGAAAGTCGATTCATCGTGTCATACGCGAAAGTAATTTCGGCATTTTCATTGGAGGAAAGGATCAGATTGCCGCTCGCGTCATGGTCGAAAACAGACTGTGTCATGTCAGGATACTCGACCCTGTCGATCCGGTTCATCCCGTCAAAAATATACGCCGTTGATCGGCCTGCCGCATCGGTGCGATTGGTCAGGTTTCCGTTATTATCAAACTGATACCGGGTCACGTTGCCGATGGCATTGGTGATGGAAGTAACTCGACTTTGCGCATCCACACCAAAGGAAATGACGTTGCCTTCGGCATTGCGGAACTGCGTCCGGAAGCTGAGCGCATTATAGTCGCTTTCCTCACGCGCGCCGGAGGGGCGCACGGACGCGATGGGGCGACTTAGCGGGTCAAATTCAGTTTTCCAATGTTTGGAAATCTGATCAATCCGATTGGTCATCCGTCCAAGTGGGTCATACTGAAACGTCTCCGTTGCCAGCGGCGTGGATTTGGAAACCGGGCGGCTGAAATCATCATATGCCGTATGATCCCAAAGATTAAGCCCTGAAGGATCAATTACAGAGTTCGTGATGTTTCCTGCCTTATCGTATGCGAACTGCCGGGTGGTGAGCGTTGAATAACTGGCAATTGTTCTTCCAACGTCATCCAGCAGATTACTGACAACATTTCCTTTTGCATCCGTAACAGAAACGAGGCGGTCGGCGGCATCATATGCGTTGGAGACGACTCCTCCATCCGGGGCGGTGATTGTTTTCTGTTTGTAGGCCGGAGTATAGGTGTAGTGCGTGGTATGTCCTCTCGCATCGGTAACCGTTTTGAGAAGCCCGTTGTTCCAATAGCTGTTGCTGACGGTGGTGCCGTCAGAAAATTCGGTAAGCAACAGGTTTCCGCTGGCATCATAGGTGGTTTCCGTTGTCTGCCCTCGGCTGTCCGTATGCTGGAGCAGTTCTCCTCTGGCATTATAAAGGAAATCATTCGTTCCTGAATCTGTGGAAATGACGGTGTCAGGGTTTCCGTATGAATCGTACGTGTATGACGTGACACGCAAGCCGTTCCCTTCACTCTTTTGCTGAAGCAGCCCGCTGGGGTAATAAACAAAGGTTGTTTCGTTGCTGAGGGCATCTGTTGTTTTTGTCACATGGTGTTCGGAATCGTACTCAAAACGGGAAACCTGCCACTCTGTGGCGCTGAGCTGATTGCTGATGCAGACCAGCCGATTGCTTGCATCATATCCATAAACCGAAACCCGCTCTTCGGATGTTCCGGCAGATTCCCGCTTTTCGACCAGGTTCAGGCTGTTGTCATATACGAGGAGATTGGTCACACCTGCGGCATTAACAGAATTTGTAACCTGATCGCGTTCGTTATATCTGCGGAATGTGCTGTTGCCGTCTGCGGCCTGTGTTTCAACGGTGCGGCCCTTTAAATCGAAACGGTAGATTGTCTTTCGTCCAGCGGGATCTTCTTCGATGCTCTGGGCATTGGATGTGTGAAATTTCCAAATATTGGATGTTGCGGATATCTGCTGAGTCACAACACCAAGGGAATTGTAAAAGTTCTGAATAGTGGTAATGCCTTCTGGATCGGTTAGCGAAGTAATTGCGCTCGGATGGTTTGTGTCGCTATAGGCGATTCCCCAGTCAAACCCGACGGCATCCACAAAGTTCGTCAGGTTGTCGCTGGAATCATATTGGTATTGAATGGTGCGGGTCGGCGTCGAGTTATCGCTCACGCTCGTCAGCAACCCGCCGGTATAACTGAAAGAGAGGGTCGGCCCAAAACTGCTGACAACGCTTTGCAGGTTGGTCTGTGCATTGTAAGTAAACGTAAGCGTGTTTCCGTCTGTATCCGCAATTTCGGCAATCAGATTGTTGGTGTTGAACGTATACTTGTTGGCATTCCGTTCCTGTAAAATATAAACGCCGTTTGTTTGTATCAGTTTATCTGTTGATCCAGGGGGCGGATTGAATTCCCCATCAGGCAGGCGCGTGAATTGTCTTCCGGATTCGCCGATTCGAACGGTAATTGTATTTTCCACGGCGGAGTCCAGAGCCCATTTTGCAGCAATGGCAGCCGTCGTCCAGCCTTTCGCGTTGTCTTCATTACGCATCAGATCCAACGCGATCATTTGGGCGGCTAAAACGGCGGCGGCATCAGCCGTGTCTCGTTCGCCAAAAGCAAAATCGCCGCTACTGTGTTCGTCGATTTCGATTTGAAGTGAATGGCACCAGCCCGGCCCCATCACTCCATCTGCGGCAACCTGCCCACTGTTATAATGACGGTTAAGAATCAACGGTAACGGGCCGGATAATGTTAAGTCCTTGTGATCCAGAAGATAGTCGCCGGAATAGAGATCAACCGGCTCGATGCTTTTGGGGCGGAAAAGCTGAATAGGAGGCGGCGGGGGCGGAATGTACGTGGTTCGAGTGACCGTATTAACAACCGGCGGCGGCACATATCCCTGATAACCTGAATAACCCCCGTTCTGGGTGCCGTAGGCTCCTGAAATAATCGCACCCAGAGCCTGTGAATAAACCTTGAAATAAGTGATTCCCGTCCAATTACCGACCGTCACTGCATTTCGTGGAAGCACCATCCTGTATCCCTTATTGATTTCAGTGCCTAAATCGGTTTTTTGAGCCGGAGTATAGCCGGAAAGCTTGGACTTAACGTTCAGGCCGGAGGTCCAGTTTGCAGAGGTCGCATAATACGTGTGCTTCCCGTTTGCATTATTCAATGCAATGCCCTTCGTTGAAGAAATTCCCGGACGCTCAGGTCCCATGATCTGCTCCAGCATCCCATGCTCCAAACCGCTGGCCATGAACGACGAGGCTTGAAACAATGACGAGGAATCCGGCATCTGCATTACGTAAGACATTCCAAGCAACGGCAGGTCAATATAATAGCCTTCCTCCTGAGCCACAACTCCGCCCTGGAAAAGCCCCAGCGACGGAATTCCGGTCAGACGACTCAGAAGCTTGTTTTGCAACGTGTTCTGACGACAGTAAAATAGATTCATCAGGTGCAACGTGGTTCCAAGCACTTCTTCCGAAGCGTCGCTTAAGCCCTGTGACCGGAAAGCCGCCAGTTTACGGCTCTCTCGCGCCAGCACTTTTGGAGAAGCCATTAGGAGGTCTGAAACCACACTATAGCTGTAACCAACGGTCAAATCACATGGCTTGTTTGCATTGGCCTTCTCATACATTCCAAAAAACGAAGGCAGAAGTACTTTAAGGGTGAGATTCTTAACATACCCAACCGTTAATGCCGTTGTTCCGCGGGCCTTTTCCTCTCCATCCAGTCGAAGAACCGGCCTGTTCCCATCATCGGAATCATAAAAAATCGTGATCCGTTTCCCTGCCAGCTCATACCCCTTCAAAGCAACAGAACTGAAACCCGATTCATGCGTCAGCTCATAGCGGGCAAACATATTGTCTGGTAAGCTGCCCAATACACTGGAGGACGCAACCCGAACCATGTCCGGTGGCAGATTCGTGCTGAGAACCGAAAGAGGTTCACTTTGAGGCATGCGCTGCCCGACAAGTTGTTCAACCTCAGAATCGCCATCATTTTGGGCCTGATGAACCTGCGCCACGTAGCCACGCAAAAGATTTTCGACTGCTGTCTCATTTACATTTTGGACCTGTTCGGAAGTAAAAACAGTGGCTCCATTCGATGCGGTACTTAAAAAATTGGTTCGCGTATAGCCAGTGACTTGTGCCAGCACAGTTTCCGCATCCTCGGGAGCGGACTCATGCGGTACAAACGAAGGATCCAGCTGATAGGTTGTTCCGTCAATCTCCGCCTGAAGCCAGTAATGTTTATCGAATTCCCACCCATCAGCTCGCTGTACAGGCGCATGAATCAAAAACCATGGGTTCAAATGTTGGAAATGGTTCGTTGGGCAACCCGTGAGATTCGTTAAAAACTCACCCGTATAAATTACATTTCCGCGAACATAACTGACATCAATCGAATCGTCCGCCACCTTGAGCAAAGATCCCAGCAAAGCGCATTGATCCAAATCATTTCCAAACCCGCTCAACAGCGTTCCTTCTGCACCTTTAAAACAACCGTAATAAAGCTCGTAGCCAATCCGGTTGCGAACAAACTCAAAAATTTCAACAGGATCATTATTTAATGCTGCAGCCTGGGACCGAATGGCCTCCGTGATTGCCATTTCCGGAAGTACGCTGCCGCCACTTTCCATGGTGGATAACACCATTGGTTCAGCCAAAATCTGAGATGCCGCATTACTGACAAAACAAGAGTTGTCACTGCCAACGGCATGCCATCCTCCGATAGAATCCATCCCGGCATAGGCCGTGCCGAGAGAAAAAACCACTCCGAGAATAGTGAGCATTCGGTTATTCATTTAGGTTCTTTCGCTAAAATTGTGGGTCACTGAGTTGCTCGAAGCTGGGTAGGGCTCCAGTTGCATTGAGTATTTTGAGGAAGAAGTAGTGCTCATCGTGGAAGCCATAGCTCCTGCGTTTGAGTACTTTGATTTTGTTGTTGATGCCCTCGGCCACGCCGTTGGTGATGCGATATTCGAAGTAGGAGAAGATGCCGTGCGACCACCGGACCAGGCGCTTGGCGAGCTTGATGAATGGCTCCAGCCGGCTCTGCTTACACCGCTTGATCCACCCCTTCAGGAAGGCTTCGGCCTCTTCGCGTGTCGAGCACGCGTAGAACGCCTCGAAGTCCTCCTTGAGCAGGTACGCTTTCTGTAATTGTCGGTTGATTGCCATGATCTGTTCGAGAGTCTGTTTGTGTTTGCGCTTCAGGTTGCGTGAGGCCCTGAGCCAGAGCCAGCGCGTGCCCTTGATCAGCTTGCCCTCTTCGTCAGAGCATATGGACTGCTCGTGGCGACGTACGGCCTCAATGGCATCACTGAGGTACTTGTAGACATGGAACTTATCGAAGACAACGACGGCGTTCTTGCAGTGCCGTCGGACGCTGTTCAGGAAGGGCTGCCAGAGGTCCATGCACACGGCCTCGACAGCCTTGCAGCGCTTGCGACCGAAGCAGCGGAAGAACCCGCCCACAGCGCGCTCCTTGCGTGTCTTTACCAAGCCGATCACCTCCTTGCGCTCCAAGTCATAGAAAACCGTGGCGTAGCGGTGCCCCTTGCGCAGCGAGATCTCATCGATCCCCAGATATCGCACCGTGCGCTCCTCTCGCTTGGCATCACGCCGTTGCAGCCACTTCTTGTCCATTCGGTAAACGGCATCTTTACTCAGGCCCTCCAGGGCGGCCACATCGCTGACTGGCAGCAGATCGCACAAGCCTGCCACGTACTTCTCATAACGGACGGTCTGGCGAGCATACCGTTCAACCCAGTCCAAGCCCTCGATGACCACGCCGCAACGAGGGCAATCCACACGGACGAACTCGACTTCCAAGTAGCACTGTCGGCCCCAGATCGGGAAGTCCCGGATCCGTCGCGGTGGCTGCGTGTCGTATGTGAACAACAGCCCCTCCCCGCACTGACCACAGCTGTAACCAACACTGCGTCGATCGATTCGAACCGTCACACTGCCATCTTCCTCGATACGAATTCCACCGGCGACTACGCCCCATCCTTGAATCCCGAGCAAATCTGTGAACAATGACTTCTGAGACATCGCTTCCTCCTGCTGTATATGATTGCGTTCACAACCATTTGCGCAGATCTGGGGCGATGTCTCACGCTTTCATCCACAAAATTCGAGAAAGAACCTTCATTTATATGTACCTCTCAATCAGTTGCTTGTAGAAAAAACATTCAAGTTCGTTACGTTATGTGCCGGGGTCAGTGTGTACAGTTCGGACGAACTGTTGTTCAGGTGCGATTCGATCAGTCGCCCGTCATCATCGTAGCGGAAAATCAGGCTTCCCTGAGAACCGCCGGGAGGCGAGACGTTAGCAATTTGCGGATGAGTCCCGCCCTGATATTCAGCCAGATTGTTGACTCCATCGCCGTCCGGGTCACCGTTTGTATCGTCGGTCAACGGATCAAGGCCTCCGGCAACTTCCCAGCCATCAGGCATACCGTCATCTTCCGAGTCTGTGTCGTTGGGGTATGTTCCGTTTAAATATTCGTCGGCATTGATCAGGCCGTCTGAGTCATAGTCGAACCCGCCGTCGGCATAATAAAGAGGATTAAATCCGTACTGAACTTCCCATCCGTCCGGCATTCCGTCCCCATCGCTATCGGAGTTCTGATAATCCGTGCCCAGATCGTATTCTGTGACATTGTCGAGGCCGTCAGAATCGGTATCGACATCAGAACTGGCTGAGGTGCGATAGAAAATGACTCCTCCACCGATTGCGGTGGAGTTTGTGACGACAACCAGAGTCTGATTGGTGCAGGTCTCTCCGGGCATCGTGTGGTTCGGGCAGTTCACCCAATTCGTCGAAATCGTTGTTTCGTAAATTAAATTAGGGATATTGGCCTTGATAAGAAATTGCTTTTTAGGCGGTTCCCGGTGAGGGGCCGCTGTTGAGGTCCGAGGCTGGCTGATCGTGTCGCTTTCATGGTGCGAGGGTGGCAAAATCGGGGGTGGACGTCAAGCTCCGGGGTTTGGCTGCCTCCGGTCGGTCCGGCCCCGGGGCCGGACCGACCGGAGGCAGCACGTTTGGGATGTTTTCGGGCGGAAAGATATAAACCTCCCCCATCACGATGGCCTCAGTTCGCGAACAACACGGGTACGGTGTCGTAGTCGGGGAACGGGTCATCGAGCCAGGGCTCGACGACCGTGGCCGTTGGCGGATCCGCGCCGGTATGCACCCGGACCCCTTCTTCCCACAAACCGAGGTGCCGGAGGATTTGTTCGATGACGGCGCGGTCGTCGATAAGCGAAACAATCCGCATCTCGTGGGCGCAGCGCGGACACAGCAGCGGATCGGCTTCCCAGACTTTCTTGATGAGTTCGCGCCATTTCGGTGACGGGATGCGTCGCGGCTTGTGGTCGGATACATCGATGATCTGCACGGCCTGGCCTGGCGCCTTTGCCTCTTCGGCGGCCTGTTTGTCCCGCTGGCCGCGCATCTTGTTGGAGTACCATCCGTAGTAGCGGACGAGTTGGAAGCTCTTGTCCGGGATGTGCTGGGTTATCGCCGCTATGAAGTCGCAGGGGGTGAAGACCTCGAAGTTGCGCCGGATCTTCGGGTTCATGCCGGAGCGGTACAAGATCGTCCCGCCGGACGGGTTGACCTGCATTTTCTCGACGGAGAAGGGGTTCCTGATGATGTACTGGGCCAGACGCTCCAGGTCTTCACGCTCGTCGGGCAGCACGCGTCGGCTGCGATGCACGTTGAACCCGGAATGTACCCAGCCGCGCAGCATGTTCGCCCGCTCGGGCGGCAGAAGCCCCTTGTCCACCAGAAACGTGATGACCCGAGCCCGGAACAATTCCTCCAGCGGCTTGAGGCTGACATCGGGCAGGACATAGAACAGGCCCGAGCGCACGAACAGGCCGTCGGCAACGAGTGCGTGCAGGTGCGGGTGGAAGTCCAGGTATTCGCCGAAGGTGTGGATCGCCATGACGATGCCGGGCAGGCCCTCGGTTAGATTGAGCGTGGTGCGCAGGTATTCGAGCAGGCACTCGTGGGCGATCCGGCACAGGTCTTTGAGCAGATCGCGGTCGTGGCGGAAGTAGATGCGCAACATCTTGGGCAGGGCGAAGGTGAAGTGCCGGTGGGGTACTGGGAACAGGATGGTCTCGGTGACAAGCGCGCCGAAGAGCTGGACTTTCTTCTGGCCTGCCTGCCGAAGCCGCTTCGGCGCAGGCAGGTGGCACGAGGGGCAGAACCAGCGCCCTTTGCAGGAGAAGGCGAGCAGGTATTCATGCTTGCAGTCGTCGCAGCGCACGCGGGCGAAGCCGCGCTCCAGGTCGCCGCAGTCGAGGAACTTGTTGACGACCTCCGGGATGATGGGGCGCAGGAAGCCGTACCGGGGCTGGTATTGTTCCTCGTATAGCTCCAGAAACGCGTCGAAATGCCCGGAAAGGCATTGCCACAGGGGCGATGCCTTGGGCCGGCGCGGACGATAGACTTGATCCACCATGCCGCCCAATGTATAAAAGAGGGTGTGTCATCTAACGGCATACCCCTGAAGAAAGTTTGAGAAAAATGAAGGCAGGCTCCAGACCCCAGTATTACCGCATCCGGCGCATGGTCCAGATGGTGCGCGAGGGCGCAGAGACCGGCTATCTGCCGAACAGCAGCGACTTCATGAAGGAGTTCGAGGTGTCGCGCCGGACCGTGGCGCGGGATCTGGACTTCCTGCGCGACGAGGAGAACGCCCCGCTGGCCTACGACGAGGCCCGGCATGGTTTCCGGCTCACGGACGAAACCTACATGTTGCCACCGGTGCGGATCAGCCGCCGGGAGGCGTTCAGCTTCGCGCTTGCCCGCAAGCTCCTGGCCCATTACGAGGACACACCACTCCACCTGGACATGCGCTCGGTGCTGGATAAAATTGCCGAGTCGCTGGAGGGCGATGTGACCATCGAACCCGACTGGCTCAGTGAGCACGTCGGCGTCCTGCCCGAGGACCGGGTGCGGATCGATCCCGATGTATGGGCGAAGTTGGCTGGATGCGTGGAACGCTGCGAGGCGGTCCGGGCGACGTACCAGACCTTCGACGGGCGCGTATCCGAGTACGAACTGCACCCCTACCACCTGCTCGCCTACCATGGGAACTGGTACCTGATGTCGTGGAACGCGGAGAAGGGGCGTGTGGCGACGTTCGCCCTGTCGCGGTTCCGGCGGATCGCGGCGACGGGACAGGGTTACACGCGAGCGGCCGAGTTCAGCCCCGAGACATACGCCCGGCAGGCGTTCGGCATCGTGGGCGGCGAGAAGCCGATCAAGGTCCGGCTGCTTTTCGAGCCGAAACTGGCCGTGTACATCACCGAACGGCAGTGGCACCCCACCCAGGAGTTCCGAACGCGCCGGGACGGCCGTGTCGAGATGCGGCTGGAGACGACAGGACGCAAGGAACTGGTACGCTGGGTCCTGTCCTGGATGCCCGACGTGAAAGTGCTCGCCCCGAAGAGCCTGCGGGACCGGATCACGGAGAAATTACAGGATGGACTCCGGACACAGCAATGAGACAGAATGGCCCAACAACACGCTACTCACCTACACCTTGCCCGCGGACGGTCAAGGTGAGGGAGAGCGTGGACGTTATGTTTGATTAAAACAATAAGGTGACTACTCAGGTACCCCTCTCCCAGAGGACGGTTGACGATAACGGGCGACGAGAGCGGTCGACGATAGGCGCTTCCAACTCGTGAGCCGTTCTCGTCGCCCGTTATCGTTAGCCGATTCCAGATGGGCTATACGGGATCGAGACGATGGCGGCAAGTCGGGATGGCTCCGCCTGGATTTGCGAGGGGGCGAGTGCGAGTAGGATCGGCGAGGTCCGTTCATCCGCGGCAGAGGCTACGAGGTATTGAGCGCCGGAACGAAGGGGTTTCCGCTGAACAGGCGGGTCAGCGCATCCATAGCGCCGACGGCATTCTTGCGGGCGGTTGAGATGTAGCTTCGAATGCGGCAGAAGGCTTTGGCGCCATCCTCGGTTCGGAACATGCCCGAGATTTTCTGCTGCACCTTCATCATGCGTAGATCGCGCTCAGCCTGATTGTTGTCGAAGGGCACGTTGAAGTCGTACATGAACGCAAGCGCTTCATCGCGGTGCTCGTCGAGCCGTTCGAGCAGGTTACGGGCTTTGGTCTTCTTGCGGCGGCCCCGTCGTTTCTTCGCGTTGCGCGGCAACGGCGGCAGCGGATTCTGCGCGTAGCCTTCGTCGAGGACTTGCTGGTAGCGGGCTTCGAAGGTGTGTAGCTGCCGCCGGTCAAGATGATCGGTCGACTGTTTGGCGAGATCGACGGCCTCTTTGATGTCGAGCAGGCAGTCGATCATGTGGTCGGCCCAGTCCTGCTGGTGCTGCTCATGCGCAAAGATCAGTTCCCGCAGGTGATGGGCGTTGCAGAGGCCATGGAGGCAGTCGTAGCCGAAGTACGGTTTCCAGAAGTCGTGAACGGCGCGTCCGAGGAAGTCGGGCAAGATGCCGATGTCATCGATCGCTTCGCGGCCGCGTTTGCGATGGATGTCATAATAGGTTGCCTGTGCGGTCGAGGCCGAATGCAGCCACCACAGCTTGCCGTCTACCCGTGAGCCGGTCTCGTCGAAGTGTGCCACGGCGGCCTGCTCGATCAACTCCTTGATCTTCTCGACGGGGTCGGCGGCCAACGTGTGGGATTGGGTGATGATATTGCAGAGCGTGCCTTCGCTCATCGGGCAGCCGAAGAAGTCATTCAGCAGTTCGCAGGTTCGGTCATAGGGCAGGAACTGATAGTTCTTCAGGTACACGGCCGCAGCCTTGATCCCCTCGCCGTATTGCACGGGAGCGTTGACCCCTTCGGGGAACGCGGCTTTGTTCAGATGGCCGCAAGCGCAGGTTTTGGTTTCAGCCTGGTGCTCGGTGACGATCAGCCGCAGGGGTGGCAGGTCATGGACTTGACGCTTTTCGATGCCCTCGACGGATTGATCGGCTAGAGAGCGGCCGCAGTGTTCGCATTCCTTCACACGGTGCACTTCGGTGTGCTCGGGCTTGTCGGCCATCGCGAGCGTATGGCCGGTATGGCCGGGCTGGCCGCCGGACTTGCGCTTGCCCTTCTTGCGCAGGCTTTTGGGCGCAGGTTTCTTGAAGCCGTCGCTGGAGGGCGGTTTGCTGCTGTTGCGCGAGTTTTTGGCGAGTTGGTTCTCAAGAGACTGAACGCGTTCTTCCAGAGCACGGATGCGCGCATCCATCATCAACAGTACCCGCACGACGGTTTCCTTGCCGGCGTCGTAGATCGCTTCGGCCTCTTGGCGTGTCATCACCTGCCCGCCCTCCCTTCGGTTCGGGAGCAGGCGGGTGCGCACAACTCCCGCCGGAACTCCGGGATGAGCGGATACAGATACACGTCCTTGACCGGCGCCTGGATGCGGCGGTCTCGATCGTTGCGGGTCCGCCCCTGCGTTGCGCCCAGGCGCATCCAGTTCGCGGCCCGGTAGCAGGTGCCTTTGAATCGGGAACGGTCCACGAACGTTTCCAAGGCATGCACGGGATGAGCGTACTTGCCCTGCCAGTCATCCCGGATGCGCCGGGCAATGAGGCCGAGGACGTGGCTGGCCAGATGCGGGACTTCGACCCAGGGCAGGATCAGGAAACGCGTATTGTTGGTCAATGCCTGAAGATTGCGTTCACGGCAGGCCCGATCCCAGCCGAGGAAACGATCCCGATCCGCGCATTTCCATGCCGCCGAACCGAACAGCGCACAGGCCACGAGCCGACCGTGCCGGTCGCGGATCAGATAGCGCAGGTTCTCGCCCACCGTGTTGCGATGGCCCAAGTAGTGGTATCGGCCCAGCAGCCCTTTGAACAACTGCGAGTTATCCGAACGTGGGGCGACAAGGTCTGCCGACAGGGGCCGCAATGCGCTCAGGTCAGAGCGAATCGGTTCGGCGGCAGGTTCTACGGCAGGCACGCACCGGTTGCGGAAATGATTGGAAGACGGGCGTTGACGCGCCGGCAACTCGATGCATCCGCGTCGCTCCAGCTTCAACAGCAGGGAGCGCGCCGCCATGTCCTTGATACGGCCCTGCGCGTTGCGCCAGTTCCAGCAGCGGCACAGTTCTTCGCTCAGGCGGGTACGGCCCCAGTCCTGGTTCTTCGCCATCAAATCCCGGATCAAGGCGATCTCGCCGTCCGTGATTCTCCGCCCCTGAATGACCATAGCCTGTGCCATGGTCATCAGCGTAGAAGACCACGCGATCCGAGTCCAGAAGAAAATCGGGTTTTTTCTGTTGCGCTCGGGGGGGGGTAGTCTACGATTGTTTCAGTGGTAGCGCCATGGTGGGGCTACCTGAGTAGTTACAAGCGCTTATTTTGTCTTAGGGGGTCAGTTATGGCCCCAAAAACGGAGTTTTAAGCGCAAATTTCTGTTTCGTATCGCGAGAGTCCGACGGAGGTATGGTCGAGGAATGTGCGACGCTCCGTGAGGCGCGAGGAGCTGACAACATCTTTTCCGGCGATGGAATTGAGGCCCTAAGCGGCAGGAAACCGATTGCTGTGGGATGTAAGTCCTTCAAAATGAAGAATTAGAAAGGGTTATCAGACCCGCCACCAACAGGCCCGCCACCAACGCGGCCCCCTGGACTGAGAAGCTCATCCGAGGACATTCGCGCAGGGAGAAGATGGGAATGGAACCTATAGGACTGATTCACACACCGTTTACCGATCTGACGGGCATGCCAATCCAGCCTGCCGGCGCAGCCGGAGTGAGCGGGACGGTTGAGGTCTTCGACGAGTACCAGCCCGGGCTGAAGAATCTCGACGGATTTTCCCATATCGTGCTCCTTTACCTATTTCATCGCAGTCAAGGGTTCAAACTGCAGGTCGTTCCATTCATGGACACGGAGGCTCGGGGGCTTTTCGCCACTCGTGCTCCCAAGCGACCGAACCCCATCGGCCTGTCGGTAGTCCGACTCGATCGGGTCGAAGGTGGCACGCTTCATATCCGCAACGTTGACATGCTCGACGGAACTCCGCTTCTGGACATCAAGCCCTATGTGCCGGAATTCGACGCGCAAATGAAGGTCCGAACCGGTTGGCTTGAAACAGCCAGGAAGAGCGTCTCAGACCGGAAGTCGGATCATCGATTCACATAGGAACGCGAACAAATTGCTTCTGCGGACGTCGCAAGCGTCTCCGCAGAGCATTGCGCTCGAAAACAGAAGAGCCTCTTGCAAAATCCCCCGCAGCGCGGCGCCTGACGGCTTGCGTCGCGGGGCGTTTTGTAAGGTGAAACGTCCCGCCGCCCCGCGTGGGCAAGCACGACGCCTCAGCCTACGCGCCATCGTTAGCCGTAATAGACGGAGTGCGCTCAAAAAAAGTTCTTCGTAAATTTTTATGGTGAGCGGCGGCAAGTCCGCTCGCGTCACAACGTACGCGTACGCGTACGCGTACTCAGCGAAGCGGTACTCGTACTCGAATTCCTTGAATCGGGGGAGTGGGATCGCGCCTTCGGCGCTCCGAGTACGCGTACGAGTAAGAGTACGAATTATGTTCACCCCCCCCCTCAACCCACCTTCATGCTCTTCATGTGAAGCTTGGCGAGAGGAAAAGGTATGAAGAAGTCACTTCAGCGGCTCGAGGGGAACTTTTGTGTATGACCGGAACCTCTAATGGGTGACCCCTGGATGACCCCTGTACTAAGGACATGACGGCAAGCTGGCAGGAGCCTAACCAAGAAATGCATCGTACAAAAGGACCGCGCAGCGTACGGTCACTGTGCCGGTGATTTCGACCGTTGGGAAGGAGGAGAAGATTGACACGAACTGTCTGACGCCTATGGCACGGGACTGCATTCGTCTTGCGGATGAAGCCGTTCACACGCTCTCATCTGAACTGGGTGCCGCATGCAGCCAGTACCGCAGCGAGGACGCATACCTTGAAGGCATCCTGTTGGACGTGAAGGAAATCGAAGAAGACCCGGAAGACTATCTCGACTGGTGGAACATGATTGAGGAAGTGGACGTGCAGCCCTTGCGAGAAAAGTTGCGGATCTTGCGGGAACATATCGAGAAGACGATCAGGACTCCCATCGAAGAACGTGGTGAGCCGGAGCTGTGAATGGATCGCAAGGGGGGGCAACATCAGCGTGCGCGTTAGTGCCGCTGGCGCCGGCAAAACGTGACGCCGGGCGTTCGCAGCTTGATCTGCCGGTCTTCATGCTGCATAGTGGCACTATACATAAAGGAGGCCCTGCATGCAGGCAACAGTAGTCGATTTGCGATACCACATGAACGATGTGCTCAAGGCTCTCGACCGAAATGAAGATGTCGACATTCTCTATCGCGGTAAGACCAAAGGAGTGCTGATGGCGAAGGTAGACCGGACCAGGGCAAAGGTTGAGGAGCACCCCTTCTTCAACATGCGTGGCTCCCGGGAATCCGTCGGAACGGAAATGGAGCGTCTTCGAGGAGGGCGCTACCGTGATATTTGATACCGACATCTTCATTTGGATCGAGCGGGGCAACAGCAAGGCGGCACGTCTTGTCGAGAAAGAGCATGAGCCCTTCATTTCTGTGCAGACTTATCTTGAACTGTTGCAGGGCACGGACAACAAGGAGCAACACAACTACACGAAGCAGTTCCTGAGAGATTTCGGATTCAGGACGCTCCCCCTCTCTGACAACATCGGCCACCGAGCCGCCGTATACATCGAAGAGTACTCGTTGTCTCACGGCCTCAGAGCCGCCGATGCTCTCATCGCGGCGACGGCCACAGAGAACAACATGATGCTCTGCTCAAGCAACCCCAAGCCCTTCAAGCCCATCAAGGGCCTGAAACTCAAAGTGTTCCGCCCATAGGCGGTCTGCCAAAACCAGGCCCGTGGACGGTACGACTTACACCCACCCGTTACCGCCGGCGTTCGGAGCGAGAAACCTCGGTTGACCGCGGAACCTGATTATCGTACTATCTGATTATCAGATACACGGAGGCGCCAATGAACGCGAAGGTATTGAGCGTGACAGAGGCGGTACGACATTTCTCAGAGTACGTGAATCGTGTCGCATATCGGAACGAGGCGTTTGTTCTTCGGAAGGGGAGGAAGTCCGTGGCGGAACTTCGTCCGCTGCCCCATGGCCGGAGGCTCGGCGATCTGCCTGAAATTCTACATACAGTCCCGCGCCTGTCGAGATCTGACGTGTCCTCATTCGGGAGGGATGTTGACTCAGCGCGCAAGGAGTTGAACTCCACCACGTTGAGGGATCCATGGGCGTCCTGATAGACAGCAGCGTGCTTATCCACTTCGAGAGATCCGATGCGGATCTCTCGGCCTATATCCAGGGTCGTGAAGAGGAAGAGGCCTTTCTCTCTGTCATCTCGGCCAGCGAACTGCTCCACGGAGTCCACCGCGCCAAAGACAAGCGGATCAAGGCCAAGCGCCTTGCGTTTGTGGAGGGAGTGCTTGACTCGCTGCCGATCCTTGTCATCAACCTGGCAACCGCCCGGTCCCACTCACAACTGTGGGCTGATCTGGCACGACAAGGCAAGATGATCGGAGTCCACGACTCTTGGCTCGCCGCGACGTGTCTCGCTCATGGCCTGCGCCTCGCCACCAGCAATCTGCGAGAGTTCGACCGGGTGCCCGGTCTTGATGTCGAGAAGTGGGAGTAGACAGCTCCGAACAAGACGCATGGACAGCTACAAATCAACCGCGCGAACTCGGTTGATTTGAGCGTCATGCGCGACGTTCGAAAAAAGAAGCAATGACTCTCGCAAAGGCGCCGGGATCGCAGAGAGGAATGAGCATAGCACAGGCAAAGAAATGGTGCGTTCTCTCTTACGCTCGTAGTAGGCCCGCAGGTCCGCGCAGCGGGGCCAGGGCCGTTATCTTCACGCGCCTGGCCTGCCGGGGGGGGCAGGCTTACGGCGCTACTACGAACGTTTGTCATCTCCCATCCCGACCCCGGCATCCTCTGTGACCGCTGTGGTGAATCCCCATCCCGTCTCTTCCCCGAACAACTCCACCACAAAAATCTATGAAGAACCTAAAAAACAAAATGACGTATGAGGCGGACCCCTATATGATGCTATGGGATACGTTGGCGAAAAGTGATTGATGGCAAAACGGAAGAAAAACCTGTCGTCGAAGTATCAACCGTGGGTTGATGCGCGGAAGCGTTTCCACCTCTCCCACGCGCATGTCCAAATGGCGCGCGAACTCGGCATGAATCCGAAGAAGCTTGGCGGCAAGGTGAACCACAAGCAGGAGCCGTGGAAACTCCCTCTCCCCGAATTCATCGAGGAACTGTATGAGAAGCGTTTTGGGAAAACACGACCGGACAATGTCCGATCCATCGAACAGATGGTGAAGGACAAGAAGCAGAAGCAGGCTGAGCGGAAAGCTCGCAAGCAAGAAGAGCAGGATCGCCGACAAGAGATAGGCGGGGACTGACCCCCGTAAGCGGCTGTCAGAAGGATTTACTTGAAGGTGTTATGAACGAAGATGATATACTGTTCCTGAAGCCGGTAGAACTTGAGATATCATCGCTATCCTTCGATGGGTATGTCCTCGATATTGGCGGAGGTGGTGAAGGCGTAATCGGACGGCTGGAGGGCTCTCAAGTTGTCTCAATTGACCGCCGACGGGACGAGCTCGAGGAAGCACCCGAAGGCCCGCTGAAGATCGTAATGGACGCGAGACAGTTGCAGTTTCTTGACGACACGTTCGCCGCGGCAACGGCATTCTTCTCCCTGATGTATTTTGATCACAGCGTCGATCTTGAAGCAGCTCTTGCCGAGATATACAGGGTGCTGAAACCTGGAGGGCTCTTCCGTATCTGGGACGTCGATACTTCTGCCCTGCCAAGGACGAAGAAGCCGTTGTTTGCGGTCCGCCTTAAATACATCGTAAAGGGGATCGCCTCTGCGACCTCCTATGGTCGACCATGGCCCACACAGACGAGAGACCGGAGTTACTATCGTGACTGCGCAAGAGCAGCGGGGTTCATCCACGTCGATACGGAGATTATCGAGTACACATTCTGTTCAACCTTCAGAAAACGCGAACCATAGCGATCTCCAACAAGCCGGATGCCCGCGACGGCTTACAGCCGCGCGAGAACGGCGACGTCGAAAACACAAGCAATGACTCTCGCCAAGGCGCCGGGATCGCAAAGAGGAATGAGCATAGCACAGGCAAAGAAATGGAGCGTTCTCTCTCACGTTCGTAGTAGGCCCGCAGGCCTGCGAAGCAGGGCCGGGGCCGTTATCTTCACGCGCCTGGCCTGCCGGGGGCAGGCTTGCGGCGCTACTACGAACGTTCGGAATGCCGTACGAAGGTGAATATCGCAATGGTCGTCAACAAGCGACGATCAGCACCGCCATCGCTGAACAGGAGCAGGGAGATGATCCGAGCTGTAGTAACGCCCGCTACCGGGAAGCGGTTGATTGCCAGAGCGCTTGTGCGGCACCCTGCGATGCATACGGCACTTGAGTCTGGCACCGTAGTCATCATCGCGGGAACAACAAACGGATACGTGGCCGAAGAGTTGCTGTCGGCATGCGGGGATGCGAATGGATTCTCACGTCAACGGTTCTTCCGCGGAATCACACGGCCACCATGCGAGAAGACGACGGATACCGGTCGGTTGCCTGGCGAGAGCCCATTCCCCGGTGATGTCGTCATCCAGAAAGGGGCGTGGTTAACCGGCAAGACGATATTTGACGTTCTTGATGACCTGAAGGAAGGCGATGTCATTTTGAAGGGGGCGAATGCCGTTGACCTCGCGCGCAAACAGGCCGGCATCCTGATCGGGCATCCGAAGGGGGGCACAATCGTGGCGGCACTGCAGGCTGTTGTAGGAAGGCGCGTGCGCCTCATCCTTCCGGTCGGGCTGGAGAAGCGTGTCTCGACCGACTTGAACAGCATCGCCGCACATCTGAATGCACCGGGCACAGGTGGTGCGCGGATGCTTCCCGTACCGGGCGAGGTTGTGACGGAGATAGATGCCATTGCGATCCTCACGCGCGCGAACGCTGAATTGATTGCCGCTGGGGGCGTTTGCGGTGCAGAAGGCGCTGTGTGGCTGGCCATTTCCGGAACAGCCAAGCAAGAGGAGACGGCCCGGTCGATCCTGGCCGACTTGGGCGGAGAACCGACGTTTACCTTGGAGTAGAAGTCGAACAAGCCGGATGTCCGCGACGTCTTACAGCCGCGCGAGATCCGCGGCGTTCGAAAACAGAAGAAATGTCTCTCGCAAAGGCGCCGGGATCGCAAAGAGGAATGAAAAGAGCACGGGCAAAGAAATCGTGCTCCCCGAAGTGAAGGCCCTGCACATTGTGTCATTTTCCCTTGGATCGGCAGGATTTCTGGTGGGCGGCAAGCCTCACGGATCAGGAGGCCGGGTGGGCGAAAAGGGGCAAGGGTGTATATGATGCGCAGCTGTGCACACGTCGAGCGGGGGCGGGATTGCAACGGTCATGGACCGGCGCCGTGCAGGGCGCGTCGGGCCCGGTCGGCATAGCTTAAAAACCGATCGAGGTTGATCTCTTCAAGATCGCCGGGGTCGGTGAGTTCGACGAGATGGAGCCCGCGCGGCCCGACGCGGCCGACGCGGTCCATGATGGATCCGAGCCGGTCGAGCTGTTCCCGGGCCTCCGGGGTGAGGCTGTTACGGATTTCGTCGCAGAAGAACGCGTAGCAGACCGGGGGGCGGCCCACCTCGAGCCGGCACCCGCCGGGACCCAGCCATCCGAAGCGGGGATCGAAATCGCCGGGCTGGTCGAAATGCTCGCGCACGCGGCACAGAAATACGCTCTCCAGGGCTTCTTCGCAGATATCCACGCGGCAGCACGAGGTCGCGCAATGCGCGCAGACCCCGCCCCACCGACGGGTGATGCGCTGCTGCACGCGCCGCTCCAGATCGCCGTACGCTTCAAGGATGGAATTCAGTGCGCTCACAGCCGTCCATCCTTCCGGAATTTGCGCCGCGTGGCCATACATCCTTTTCATTTTCGCGTCGTCGCGGGCATACTCCCAATTTATGTCGATGGTGTACCACTCTCCGCAGGCGGACGTATGGCGCAATCTCGCGCTGGAGGCGCATCTGCTCGACCGCGCGGACCTCGACCGCCCGCTGCTGCTGACGTGGGCGGGATGCGAGGCCGTGGTGCTGGGGCGCAATCAGAATCCTTGGAGAGAGTGCGATCCGGAGGCGCTCTCCGCGGCGGGCGTGCCGCTGGCGCGGCGCGTCTCCGGCGGCGGGACGGTTTATCACGACCCCGGCAACCTGAACTATGGCGTGATCACGGACCGCACCCGCTACGAACCCGAACGGGTCTACGCGGTGGCCGAACGTGCGCTGGCCGGATTCGGTGTCCGGCTGGAACGGGTCGAGAAAACCCGTCTCTACGTCCGGGGCCGCAAGTGTTCGGGGCATGCCTTCGCTTTTCGCCGCGGCCGCGCACTGCACCACGGCACGCTGCTGGTGGAGGCCGATCTCGAACGGCTGGAGCGGATGCTGACCCCGGCGCTGCCCGCCCTCGAGACCGCCGCCGTACCCTCGGTCCGTGCGCCCGTGGCCAACCTGGCCGAATTTGCGCCGGGACTGGATATTCCGTCGCTGCGCGACGCGCTGGAACGAGCGTTCATCGAACTCTTCGGCTCCGGTCCTCGGCTTCGTCTGTCCCTGAACGACGCGGAAGAGGAAGATTTGACGCTCCGCGAAGCGCAGCTGCGCGCCCCGGAATGGCTCTACGGCCGGACCCCGCCCTTCAGCGCCGATCTTCCCGGAGGACGCCGCGTTCGCGTGCGCCGCGGGCGCCTTGACGACGGTCGCGGCGACTGGTTTCGCCCGGAGATTCCCGAGCCGTGAGGTGAAGCGTTCGCGCCAGGGGCCGGGAAGAGTGTGAGTAAGAAACCTGAAACCTGAAACCTGAGTGAAAATATCAAGATCCATCGCATATCCTCTTACACGTAATCCTCTCTCTTCTCTGCGCTGAGTTCCTTCATTTCCCCCGCCAGTTTTTCAAGGCGGCGGCTCGACACACCGGGGATTAAGCGCGAGAATCCCGGATTTTCAGAGAGGGGCGGCGACGGCGCATGATCGGCATTATCGATTACAACATGGGCAATCTCGGCAGCGTGTCGAACGCCTGCCGCTATCTCGGCGCGGAACCGCGGCTGGTGCGGCAGCCCGGGGATATGGAGGACTGTGCCGGTGTAATCCTTCCGGGAGTCGGCGCGTTCGGCGACTGCATGCGCCATCTGCGCGCGAACGGTTTTGTCGACCCGATCCGCGACTGGATCGGTGCGGGCCGCCCGTTTCTCGGCATATGCCTCGGCCTGCAGGTACTGTTCGAAGGCAGTGAGGAATCTCCCGCCGAACCGGGACTGGGCCTGCTGTCCGGCGCCGTCCGCCGTTTCCGGTTTGAACACGGTCAATGGGAGGGCCACACCCGGCTCAAGGTTCCCCAGATCGGATGGAACCGGGTGCGCCAGGCGAAGTCCGGCGACCCGATGTTCGCCGGCATCGGCGACGACGCGTTCTTCTACCTCGTCCACTCCTACTACGTAGACCCCGAAGATCCGGCTCTCGCGGCGGGATGGACGCACTACGGCATCGAATACGCCAGTGCCGTAAGACACCGGAACGTCTTCGCCGTCCAGTTCCACCCCGAAAAATCGCAGCAGGCCGGGCTGGCGATGCTCCGCAATTACTTGAAAACCTGCAATGAAGGTCACGCCGCTGGCCGCCATGGGCCGGAAAAGGAGTGAAGCGCTATGGTGATCTACCCCGCCATCGACATACGGAACGGGAAGTGCGTGCGGCTGCTTCAGGGGCGCGCCGAGGACGAGACGGTCTACGCGGACGATCCCGCGGAAATGGCGCGCCGGTGGGTCGGCGAGGGTGCGCAGTGGCTGCACGTGGTTGATCTGGACGGCGCGTTCGAGGGCGCGCCGCGCAACACGGAAGCGCTGGCGCGCATCTGCGCGGCGTCGCCGGTCCCGGTCCAGACGGGCGGCGGGCTGCGTACGGACACGGATCTCGAGCGGGTGTTCGCGGCGGGCGCGGCCCGCGCCGTGCTGGGTACGCGCGCGGCGGAACGGCCCGAAGACCTCGCGCCGCTCGCGGCGCGGTTCGGCGGCGACCGGCTCGCGCTGGGGCTGGACGCCCGCGACGGGAAAGTCCGCACCCGGGGCTGGGTCGGGACGTGTGACGCCGATGCGCCGGAACTCGCGCGCCGCGCCGCGGAGGCGGGGGTCGGGACGCTGGTCTATACCGACATCTCCCGCGACGGCATGATGCGGGGGGTGAACGTGGACGCCATGGAACGGATGTGCCGTGCCGTGGACTGCGGGGTTATCGCCTCCGGCGGGGTCTCGACCGCGGACGACGTCCGTGCGCTGGCCGCGCTGGGCTGCGCAAACCTGGTCGGCGCGATCGTCGGCAAGGCCTTGTACGAGGAGACCGTAACGCTGTGCGGGATGCGCGCGGCGGCGGGGGAACCATGACCGGCAGGGAGGCGTCGCAGGACGCACCGGAACGAAGGAGATTACGGATATGAACGAGGAAGAACGACGGAACCTGGAAACCATCACCGAACTTTCGACGGAGTTCGGCGGGGAGGAATATGTGAAGGGCGGGGGGGGGAACACCTCCTGCAAGAACGATACGACCCTCTGGGTCAAGCCTTCCGGGACGACCCTGGACGGCATGAGCCCCGGGACGTTCGTCGCGCTGGACCGGAAGAAGGTGGATCGTCTCCACGAGGCCGAGCCGCCGGAGGACGCCTCTGCGCGCGAGACGTGGGTCAAGGACCTGATGGCGGAGACGGTGCTTCCCGGGTACGAGGGCCGGCCTTCGGTCGAAGCCCCCCTGCACAATGAGTTCGACGCCGTGTTCGTGGTCCACACCCACCCGCCGATGGTCAACGGCATGACCTGCGCGCAGCAGGGCGAACAGGCCTGCCGGAAGCTTTTCCCCGACGCGATGTGGTGCGAGTACATCGATCCGGGGTATACGCTCTGTACGGTACTCCGTGAACGCATCGGCGAGTGGAAACGGGAACAGGGCGCTGAAACCCGCCTCATCTTTCTGCAGAACCACGGCGTGTTCATCGCCGGCGACAGCGCGGAAGAGATCCGCGAACAGTACGGGAAGGTCATGCAGGCCCTCCGCGGCGAAATCGAGTCGGCGGAAATCGCCCCCGAACTGGACGAGCGCGAAGCGGATGAACAGGCGTGCGACAAGGCCGCGGATCGCATCCGCGAAGCGCTGGGCGACGATGCGGCCGGGCTGGCGCGCGGCGGCGTATTCGCCGCGCCGGGCGGGCCGATCTCGCCCGACCATATCGTGTACGCGAAGTCCTTCCCGCTGATCGGGCGCTGCACGCCGGAGGCGGCGGAGACGTTTCGCAAAGAGTACGGGTACGCGCCGCGCGTGATCAGCGAAGAGCCCGCCGTGTTCGGCGCGGGACCGTCGCAGAAGGTCGCCGGCCGCGCGCTGGAACTGGCGCGCGACGGCGCGCTGATCGTGCAGTACGCCCAGGCCTTCGGCGGGATCCGCTACATGGACGACCGCGCGCGCGAGTTTATCGAGAACTGGGAGGTCGAGGCCTACCGCAGCAAGGTGGCGGAGGGAAATGGATGACCGGCGGCATTTCGTGATTTCGATCCTCTCTCGCGACCGCGTGGGGATCGTGGCCGACGTGACGGGGGTGATCCGCGATCTGGGCGGCGATCTGGCCGACCTGAGCCAGACCGTGCTCTGCGGGTATTTCACGATGATCCTCGCCGCGCGTTTCCCCGCGGGCGTCGAAGCGGCGCAGGTGCGCGAACGTCTCGAGGCCCGCGGCGCGGAGACGGGGGAGGCGTTTGACGTGGGTATCCGCGTGCTGGAGGAGGAGCTCCCGGCGGACGCGGCGGCCCGCGACTCGGGCGGCGAGTATGTGCTCACCGCGGTCGGACCGAACCGCAGCGGGCTGGTGGCGTGCGTCTCGTCCTTCTGTCGCGAACACGGGATCAACATCCTCGATCTCGCCACCACGCTGGCCGGCGAAAACTACACCATGATCCTGCTGCTCGACCTGTCCCCGGTAGACGATCCCGCCGCGCTGCGCACCCGGCTTGAGGCCCTCGGCGAAGAGGCCGGGCTCTCCGTAGTGCTGCAGCACCGCGACATCTTCAAGGCCACGCACGAAATCCGGGAGTACTGGCGATGATCCGTTCCGACCAGATTCTCGACACGGTCGAGATGATCCAGAAAGAGAACCTCGACGTCCGGACGGTGACGATGGGGATCGACCTGCGTGACTGCCGGACCGGCGATGCCGAGTCGACCTGCGCCGCCGTCGAGGCGAAGATCCGCGCGTCGGCGAAGGATCTGGTCCGGAACTGCGACGAGATCGGGTCGCGCTACGCCGTGCCCGTGGTGAACAAGCGCATCGCCGTGACCCCGGCGGCGGAGATCGGGGCCGGCATGGACGTCGCCGGGTTCGTACGGCTCGCGGCGGCGCTCGACCGCGCGGCTGAGGGTGTGGGCGTGGACATTCTCGGCGGGTTTTCCGCCGACGTCTGTTCGGGCGTCAGTCCCGCAGCCCGGACGCTGATCGACGCCCTTCCGCGCGCGATGGCCGGGACCGGGCGGGTGTGTGCCTCCTTCAACGCCGCCGACAGCCGGCACGGGATCAACATGGACGCGCTCAACCTGCTCGCGGAGCGCATCCTGGGCGTCGCCGCCGCCACGGCCGAACGGGACGGGTTCGGGGCGGCCAAGTGCGTGGTCTTTGCCAACCAGCCCGGCGACAACCCGTTCATGGCCGGGGCCATTCACGGCGCGGGCCAGCCCGAAAAGGTGCTGCACGTGGGGGTCAGCGGCCCGGGGGTCGTGGCCCGCGCGCTGGAGCGGAGGCTCGGGGAGACCGGCGGCGCGCGGCCTCGGCTGGACGACCTGGCCGAGGAGATCAAGCAGGCCGCGTTCCGGGTGACCCGCTGCGGTGAGCTGATCGGCCGCGAGGTCGCCGCCGCCCTGGACGTGCCGTTCGGGGTGGTCGACCTCTCGCTCGCGCCGACCCCGGCGGTGGGCGACAGCGTGGGCGATATCCTGCGCATCCTGGGCGTGGACGCGATCGGCGCGCCGGGCACGACGGCGCTGCTGGCGATGCTGACCGACGCGGTGAAGAAGGGCGGGGCCTTTGCCAGCCATGCCGTCGGGGGGCTGAGCGGCGCATTCGTGCCGGTGATGGAGGACGCCGAGCTGGCCGCCGCCGCGGAGGCGGGTCACCTCTCGCTCGAGAAACTGGAGGCGATGACCAGCGTATGCTCGGTGGGGCTGGACATGGTGCCCGTGCCGGGCGACACCGACGCGGCCACGATCGCCGCCCTGACCGCCGATGAGCTGGCGATCGGGGTGGTCAACCACAAGACCACCGGTGTGCGGATCATTCCCGTGCCCGGCAGGGAGGCGGGCGAGCGGGTATCCTTCGGCGGACTCTTCGGCGCCAGCGCGATCATGACCATCCGTGAACCCCGCCGTTCCGGCCGCATGGCCGCCTTCGGCGGGCGCATCCCCGCGCCGATTCACAGCCTCAGGAACTGAACGACGCTCTTGTTCATCCTTCAGGTTTCAGGGTTCTCACTCAGGCTCCATCCCATAATCCCATAATCCCATAATCCCGCCCTCATCTTGACATGAACGCGCGAGTTCATAAATATGGCCGACTTAAGCGGTCGGCGCGGCGGAACTCATTTTGCGCGAACCGGAAAGCCGGGGTCTGGTGCGGCCGGGACCCCGGTGCAACGAAACGTAAGCGGAGGAGAATCGGACATGGCGAAAAAGTACGTCTATTTCTACGGACTCAGTGAAGAGCAGACCGAGGGCGATCGCAGCATGAAAGCGATTCTCGGCGGCAAGGGCGCGAACCTCGCCGAGATGTCGAACGCGGGGCTGCCGGTCCCGCCCGGGTTCACCCTCAGCACCGAGGCCTGCAAGTATTACTCGGAGCACGGCGGCAAGTATCCCCAGGGCCTTGAGAAGGAGATCCGGGCTCACCTCGACCAGCTCGAGAAGGGCATGGGCAAGAAGCTCGGCGATCCCGACAATCCGCTGCTCGTTTCTGTGCGCTCCGGCGCCGCGATTTCGATGCCCGGCATGATGGACACGGTGCTCAATCTCGGTCTCAACGACAAGTCGGTGCAGGGGTTCATCAAGCAGACCGGCAGTGAGCGCGCCGGCTGGGACTGCTACCGGCGGTTCATCGACATGTTCGGCGACGTGGTCATGGGCCCCTACACCGGGCTCAAGCACGAGCACTTCGAGCACGAGATCGAGAAGCTGAAAAAGAAGTACGGCGCGAAGGAGGACACCGACCTTACCGCCGAGCAGCTCAAGGAACTCGTCGGTATTTATAAGAAAGTCTACCAGGACAAGGTCAAAAAGCCCTTCCCGCAGGATCCGGAACAGCAGCTCGACCTCTCCATCCGCGCCGTGTTCGGGTCGTGGGACTCCGATCGCGCGGTCAAGTATCGCCAGATCAATAAGATCAGCGGCCTGCTCGGCACGGCGGTCAACGTCTGTACCATGGTGTTCGGAAACATGGGCGACGACTGCGGAACCGGCGTGGCCTTCACGCGCGACCCGTCCACCGGCGAATCGGTGGCCTACGGCGATTACCTGAAGAACGCGCAGGGCGAGGACGTCGTGGCCGGCATCCGCACGCCGAAGCACATGAACGACATGGCGAAGGACAAGTCGCCGGCGTGGCGCAAGACGCACAAAGAGCTGATCCAGATCATGAAAAGGCTCGAGAAGCACTACAAGCACCCGCAGGACATCGAGTTCACGGTCGAGCGCGGGAAGCTGTGGCTGCTGCAGACCCGCAACGCCAAGCGCACCGGGATCGCCGGCGTGCGCTGGGCGGTCGAGATGGCGACCGGCAAGGACGTCTTCACCGGAAAGAAGCAGACCAAAATTCTCAGTCAGAAGGACGCGCTGATGAACGTCGGCGGCTCCGATCTCGAACAGCTCCTCTTCCCGGTCTTCGACATGAAGGAAGAGAAGAAGGCGAACGTCATCGCCGAAGGGCTCCCGGCCGGGCCGGGCGCGGCGAGCGGCACGATCGTGTTCGACGCCGACGACGCCGAGGCGGCGGTCGAGAAGGACAAAAACGCCCGCGTCATTCTCGTGCGCCGCGATACGAGTCCCGAGGACGTCGGCGGCATGTGGGCTGCGCGCGGCGTGCTCACGTCGACCGGCGGCATGACCTCGCACGCGGCCGTGGTGGCTCGCGGCTGGGGCAAATGCTGCATCTGCGGCGCCTCTGCGCTGAACATTGATTACAAGAAGAAGCAGGTCACAGTCGGCAAAAAGGTCTACAAGGAGGGCGACAGCATCAGCCTCAACGGATCGACCGGCAAGGTGTATGAGGGTGAGATCCCGCTACAGTCGAGCCCGGTGGTCGAGGCGGTGATCGGCGGAAAGGCGGCCGCGAAGAAGCACCCTTATTACCGCATGTACGAGATGCTTTCGGGGTGGTCGGACACGCACCGCAAAATGAAAGTCCGCACCAACGCCGATGCGCCGAAGGACGCCGCGGCCGCGAAGGGCTTCGGCGCCGAGGGCATCGGCCTCTGCCGTACCGAACACATGTTCTTCGAGGGCGACCGGATCTGGTCGATCCGCGAATTCATCCTGGCCGAGGACAGGGAGGGGCGTGAGAAGGCGCTCAAGGATCTGCTGAAACATCAGCAGAAGGATTTCGAGGGCATCTTCAAGGAGATGGATGGCCTGCCGGTGACGGTGCGGCTGCTCGATCCGCCGCTGCACGAGTTCGTGCCGCATGAAAAGAAAGAGCAGCAGGAGATGGCGCGCCGCCTGGGCGTGAGCGCCCGCAAGGTCGCGGACCGCGTCCGGCAGCTCCACGAATTCAACCCGATGCTGGGCCACCGCGGTTGCCGGCTGTCGATCACCTATCCCGAACTCTGCGTCATGCAGACGAAGGCGATCATCGGAGCCGCCTGCAAGGTCTCGAAGCTCAAGAACGCCGTGAAGGTCCATCCCGAGATCATGGTTCCGCTGGTCGGCAGCAAGACGGAACTGGACTACCTCGAGAACGTGATCCGTACGACCGCGGACGAGATCATCGAGAGGACCGGGGCGAAGGTGAAGTACATGGTCGGGACGATGATCGAGGTGCCGCGCGCGGCGCTCACCGCCGATCAGATCGCCGACCGGGCCGAGTTCTTCAGTTTCGGTACGAACGACCTGACGCAGATGACCTTCGGGTTCAGCCGCGACGACGTCGGCACGTTCCTTCCGGAGTACACCAACCGGAAGATTCTGGACGTCGATCCGTTCCAGCACCTGGACCAGGAGGGCGTCGGGCAGCTGGTGAAAATGGGCGTCGAACGCGGCCGCTCGGTTCGCGGGGATCTCAAATGCGGAATCTGCGGTGAGCACGGGGGCGATCCCGATAGCGTCAGGTTCTGCTACGAGAGCGGACTGGACTACGTGAGCTGCTCGCCTTACCGCGTGCCGATCGCGCGGCTGGCGGCGGCGCAGGCCGCGATCGAAGAGTAACCGGACCGCGCGCTCGCAAGCCAACGAGACACCCGGTCCGCCGGGTGTCTTTTTTGGTGCGCCCGGGGAGTTGTGCGACGGCCCCGGGTTTCGCCTGTGCAGCCGGCCCGGATGAGTTTATGGTGGGACTGCTGTGAGTAAAGGGGACGACAACCGGACGCCGCCTGCGGAAGGCCCCCCGGACGCCGAGCTGGTGCGACGCGTCCAGCAGGGGGATGCCGGGGCGTATGAGGATCTGGTCCGGCGCCATCATGCCCGGATTTACGGACTGGTCTACAACATGACCAGCAACCGCGAGGATGCCGAAGACCTTACCCAGGAGATTTTTCTCAAGGCCTACCGCTCGCTCTCGAGATTTCAGGGGCGTTCCTCCTTCTACACATGGCTCTACCGCATCGCGCTCAATATGACGATCAACTACCGCAAAAAGCGGAATCGCAAACAGGCGCTCAGCCTCGACGAGATGGTCGGCGAGGTGAAGACGGACCCCGCGTACACCAGGCTGCACGCCGACGAGTCCCCTTTCCGGAACGCCAACATCTCCGAGTTCCAGAAAAAATTGAACAGCGCCCTGCAGTCCCTGTCTGACAAGCACAGAACGGTGGTGGTGCTCCATGACATCCAGGGACTGCCGCACAACGAGATCGCAAAAATTGTAGGATGTTCGGTGGGGACGGTGCGATCCCGTCTCTTTTACGCGCGTCAGATCTTACAGGGCAAACTGGCTGAGTTCGCACCATGAACTGCATTCGAGCACGGAAATTAATGCGGCGGGAACTCGACGGCGATCCGGGTCCCGAGCTGAAACAGCACCTCGAAACCTGCGGCGGTTGCCGCGACCTCTGGCATCTTCAGTCCCGGACCAGGGCCTGGTGTTCGCTGAAGGCCTATGAAACTCCGCGTAGGGGTCTGGAGGACCGTGCGGCCGCGCGGATCATGTCCGTCGTGCGTGCGGAGACCGAAAAGGGCCGGGAGCGCGAGCGGCGCTGGATGTGGTTTTTCGCGGAGCCGCGCTACGGTCTTGCACTCCTTTTCATCCTCTTCCTTGCCCTGAACCTTCTCGGTTCGGGCGGGGGAACCGGCCGTCACCTCGACGGCATGGTGATCGAAGCCGACCGCGTGATGGAAAACGCGGGCGGCGAACAGCTTCTCTCCCGGATGGTGCAGACCAACGAGACGGCGGAGGAGGAAATCGATCTCACCCCGGAATCCCCGTATATCGTCCCGGACCGGCCTGGCGGGAATTTCAGGTACGTGGGCTTTGAGGAGTAGCGGCAGCGGTTTTCAGCCGCTGTTCTCCCAGCCCTTCGATCCGCAACACCATTTCATCGCCCTCCGCCAGGGGTCTGGGCGGGTCCTGCGCCGCGCCGATGCCCGGCGGCGTGCCGGTGGCGATCACGTCGCCGGGTTCGAGCGTGATTCCGCGGTCCAGGGTGATGTACTCGATCAGTCGATCGGGCGGGAAGATCATCGTTCGCGTGTTCCCGCTCTGCATCCGTGCACCGTTCAGCTCTGATGCCAGATCGAGTTCGGGTGTACACGGAAGCTCGTCCCGGGTGAGCAGGAAGGGGCCGAGGGGCGCGAAGCCGTCGTGTCCCTTCGCGGCGAACCACTGGGAACAGGTCCGCTGGGCCCGGCGGTCGGTGAGATCGTTCAGGATCGTCCATCCGGCGATGCAGTTATGCGCCTCCGCCGCCGGGACATTTTTTGCCCGCGCACCGATCACCATTGCCAGTTCGACTTCCGCATCGATCTCGGCGGGTTTGCCGGGAAGTTTCAGGAGGTCTTCCGGGCCGGCGAGGGCCGAGGCCGGTTTGGAAAAGAGGATGGGCTCGGGGGGCGGCGGCCTGCCGAATTCCGCGGCGTGGTCTGCGTAATTCTCGCCGACGGCGATGATCTTACCCGGCCGGGCCACGGGCGGCCCGAGGCGGACCTCGTCCCGACGCACCGTGCGCCCGGGTTTCTCGCGTACGAGCGATTCAAGCCGGGCGATTCCGTAGTGTGAGAAAAAATGGGCATCGTAATCCTCGATGTCGAACACCGCGGCCCTTACATCGAGAATGACTTCGTCCTCCAGCAGCACCCCCGGCCGCTCTTCGCCCGCATTTCCGTATCGTACAAGTTTCATGGATTTCCGCTTTCAGATTTTCCGTTTTCAGAACTCAAGCTCCGCATCTCCTCCCCGCACGCCTCCAGCACGCGGTCCGTGGTGCGGAAGTGGCATTTCGCGGTTTCGCGAAGCACCTCCGGTCCGTTGGCGCGCACGAGCTGCTCGGCCGCCGCGCGCACCTTTCCGGAGGCGCCTTTCGGCAGGGCGACGCCGCAGGTCTTCCCCAGACCTTCAAGCCGCGAAAGGAATTCGTCCCGGGCCAGGACCGAGGCGGCCGCCACCGCCGGGTCGTCTTCGGCGCGGACCCGCTGCTCGACCCGGATGCCGCGGCCGCGCTTCATGAGGGCGCGCTCGACCCGGTGCGTCGGCCCGAATTTGTCGAGCACCGCCCGGGGGCAGTCGGGGACCTGTTCGAGCAGGTTTTCGATCGCCCGGGCGTGACCCCAGGCGACGAGGCTGTTGACGTTCCGCATCTTGTCGTAGAGGCGGTTGTAGGCCGAGGGGTTTACGGGAACCAGCGCGTACCGGCCCTCCAGGAGTTCGCGCACCTGTTCCGCCGATTTGCGGAGTGCGCGGTCCGAAGAATAGTTCTTACTGTCGCGGACATTCAGCCCGCGCAGGCCGTCCACCAGCTCGGCGTTCACGTAGGCCGCGGCGACGACCAGCGGACCGAAGTAATCGCCCTTGCCGCTTTCATCGACCCCGAGGTGCGGTTCTCTGAGTGCGGGGTCGAGGGCGTCCTCGTAACCGACTTCGGCCGTGCGGAGGACCTCCGGCTCCAGGGTGAACAAGACCCAGTCCTCGGCCCCCCGGCCCTGAACCACGCACTTCCCGCTGCGGTACAGGTTGATATTGCAGTCCCGGCCCTTTACCGCCCGGATGGTGTGAGGGGTCTCCGCCGGACGGTAATTACCCGTGTCCAGAATGCGCACAAGGCACTCCTGTTGCTCGGGTGTCAGCTTGCGTGTAAAACTCGTCTTTTTCATGAAATTCAAACCTATAATTCTTTGACGTATGAGAGACAAGAGCGTTTACTGTACATGCTTGGTTCGGTCTTGAATATGATGAACCCCATCGAAAAATGGATACTGGGCGCCACGGTCTCGGGCATGCTCTGCCTGATGTGCACGGCGGCTCCCTCAGGCGGCGGTAACCCGCCGGAGGAGCGGGTCACCTACGCCGTGGCCGCGACGGTACTCGCTCACGGCACATTTCACCGCTATGTGGACCGCGAGGCCGGCCTGAATCAGTGCGTGCAGTTTCTCAACGCGCACGGCATACACATCGACTCCGCCGGGCTGAGTGAACCCCTTCCGAAGAAAGAGCTGGCGCGCCTGGTAGCCCAGTCGGTTCTCGTCCGGACGGGGGAGGCGGAATACGAATCCGGACGTGTAATTCTGCCCCCGGACGCGGATTCATGGGTTGACTATTGCCTCCTGTACGATATAAACGTTGATCACGCATGGGCGAAGCTTATGGATTTCGTTCGAGAGAATGCGTCGTATGTCCGGCGGTTGAACGGTGAGGAGATCCCAAACAGAAGGGAAGAGCAATGAAAACAGCTGTTATTTTAGAGAGCATTCCCAAACGCATCAGCATTTCAATCATGCTTACGGCAGGTCTGCTGTTCGCGACCGTCTCCCACCTGCAGGCCGCCGAGTCTATGGGGCAGTTCAAGAGCGCGATCCAGAGCGACGACGCGCGCAAGGCCGGCCATGAAGCGGCCGCGATCGTTAAGTCGCGTGTCGAAGGCGACGTCAGCGAGGAGGCCGTCATGGAACTGGCGGCGGAACTCGTCGAGCAATCCATGCAGACCGGCGATGAACGCACGGTCAAGTGGGTTTCGGCCGGAGTACTGAAAGGCGGCGGCCCCGAAAATTTCAAGGCGACGGCGCTCGGCATCGACGTGGTTACCGAAGGCACGAAATTCGAGGAGACCGGGCGGCAGGTCGTCGCGGAGGTCGGTCGGCTCATGAACGGCGACTTCAGGATGGCTGCGGCTGCTGAGGACTCCGAAGAAGAGGAAGGCAAGGCGTCCCGCAAGAAACGCAAGACCTCGAAACCGAAAGCGGGCGGCAAGACGGAATGGCAGCTTCCCGGGTACATTACCGAACTCTTCACCGCGGGGTCCGCTTTCTGGGATCTCAGCAACCGGATGTATGTCCGGTGGGACGACAATCTCTACACGGATGACGACAAGGACGATGGCTGGAGTTTCAACGAGAGCTTCACGCTTTCGACGAGAATGGGTACGGACCGTACAGACTTTTATCTCCACTACCGACCCACGTACCGGTACTCGCCCGAGAAAGACGACGACCAGCAGCTCTTCCACGAGTTCTCCGGCCAGGTCAACCATTCGATCTCGCCGCGCACGATGCTGCGTCTTTCGGATACCTTCCAGTACAAGGAGCAGCCGGAGCGGGTCGTTTCCGGTCGGAATACGGAGAGCACCTACTATCGGAATAAGGTGAACCTGAGCGCCGATCACGCCCTGCACTACAACTCTCGTCTCAACCTGAGCGTGGGCAATGAAATACTCCGCTACGACGAGGATTTGCTTTCCGACCGTCACGACATGGACAAGTACCGGATCGGCGGCTCGCTGTCGCGCCAGATCGTTCCGAACAAGACCGTGGGCTTCGTGAACGCGAGCTTCCAGCGGGCCGAATACGTGGGGGCCAACCGCAATGCCGGCACCGACACCATGCTGATGACGCTCGGTATGAGCCACGTGTTCAACCCGGACCTTACGATGGAGGGCTATCTCGGGGCTTCCCAGACCGAATTCGAGAACAATGTGCGGGGCGACGACTATCTCGCGCCTTATGCACGCGCCAAAGTGTATTACCAGTTCTCGCCGCGTACCACGGTTCACGCCGGGGCGGGGTATTCGTTCAACGAGGAGTCCACCGAATTTACCTACGCCAGCTCGCTCCGGCAGGACTATGCGCTCGGCGTGAAGCACGAGCTGACCGGCAAGCTGACCTTTGATCTGACCGGATCCTACTATATCGACGAGTACGAATCCGAGTTTCTCATTCCCGGTACAGGGATTCCGATCGGGGTGGACGGCCAGACCTATTACTCTCAGGTGCGTTCACGTCTGACTTACGACCTCAACCGGATGCATTCGTTCGACGTCGGATATCGGTTTACGGACCTGCAGTCCGATATAGCCACCCGGGATGACTGGGACCGTAACCAGGTCGAGTTCGGATGGCGCATGAAATTCTGAACACACAGGGTGCCCCGGCGCACTAATCCGGGGAGACTCAGGCAGGCGGGTGAGGCTCAAAAGGCCTCACCGTCTCTATTACGGGGGTAAACAATCATGGATCAACCCAACCCGAATCAGCAGCAGAAGGACTCTGACGGCGGTCTTCACTTCCTCGATTACTGGCGCGTCATCCGCGCCCGTAAGGAAATCATCCTGGCCGTCGCGCTTCTGGTGGTGCTGGTCGGCACCGCATACACATTTACGCTCCCGAGGATCTATCGCTCCACGGCGACGATTAAAGTTAACAACGAGGGCACGGATGTCGACGTCTTTCGCAACGAAGGCGGCCGCTCGCTTTACAACCCCTACTTTCTCAGGACACAGCAGCGAATCATATCTTCGCGCCCCGTTCTGTACGAGGTGATTGAAAGACTGAATCTTCGCAAGGTCTGGGGCAACGAAGACCGTAAAATTCCCGAGGATGTCGCACTCAATATTCTCCGCCGAAGTATCAATCTGTCGGCTGCGCCCGACACCTCGCTTATTTCCATCATCGCAGAGCGGGAAAAACCCGAGGAGGCCGCGCGCATAGCCAATCAAGTGGCCGAGGTCTACCGGGATATGCGCCGGGATGTGAAGCGCAAGGAAATGCGTAACGCTATCGAGGAACTTCGGACACAGCTTCAGAAACAGCAGACGAAGGTGGATGAGGCGGAACAGGAAATGGAGCGCATCCGTCAGGAACTCGATGTAACATTTGTGGGCAATGAGCAGAGCGGCGTGAGCGTCGATAAGATGCGCCTGCAGCAGCTCGAAGGCGACCGCATCCAGGCGCGGGTGGAAATGCTGGTGCGCAAGGCGCGTTTCGAGCAGATGCAGGCGCTCGAAGGCCCCGAACTTCTCAACGCCTCGGAATATGTCGTCAAGGATCCCAATCTCAGCGACCTGCGGAAACAGATTCTGGATACCGATGTCTCGCTGAGCCTGATGTCGGAGAATTACGGGCAGAACCACCCGGAAGTGAAGCGTCTGCGTGCGGCCCGTGAGGAACTGATGGGCAAGCTGGAAGAGGCGCTGGATGGTCTGATCAAGGGGCTGAAGGCCGATTACGAGGTTGCCCGGGCGAATTATGAGGCGCTCGAAAAGGAGCTGGCCGGAATCAGGGAAGAGGAGCGACAGACGCAGCGCGAGAGCCTGCTTCCCTTCAATAAGGCCCGTCGAAATCTTGAGATCCAGCGCTCGATCCTGGATGCGTTGAAGGCCCGGGTGACGCAGGAGGGGATTACCCTTGAAATCCCGCGCACCGCCGTCGAAGTTATTGAACCCGCGGAACCCGGCTCATCGCCGGTGAGCCCCAACCTGTTTCTCAATGTGCTCATGAGCGTCTTCCTCGGGCTCGGCGCCGGCGTGGGCCTCGCCTACTTCATTGAATATCTGGACACCTCGATCAAGACAGCGGACGATGTCGAGCGCTATCTCAGCCTCCCGGTGCTGGGGCTGGTCCCGCAGAAGGTGCGGCCGATGATCGAGGAGGGGCCGGACAGCGAACACGCGGAGGCCTACCGCGTGCTGCGCACGAACCTTACCTTTACCAACGAAGGCCAGACGAAGGGCACGTTCCTGTGCACGAGCGGGGGAGCGGGCGAAGGGAAGTCGACGACCATCTTCAACCTCGCCTATATCTGCGCACAGCGGGGAGAAAAGGTTCTCCTGATCGACTCGGACCTCCGCCGCCCGGTTCAGCACCGTATCCTGGATACGGACAACCGGTTCGGGCTGACTAACGTGCTCCTGCGCGACGTGCCGGTCGAGGAGACGATCAAGCCGACGAGCGTGCCGAACCTCCACTTCCTGCCGAGCGGGCGGCTGCCGCGCACCTCCCTGGGCCTGCTCGAATCGCAGCGGATGAAGGAACTGATTCACAACCTCCGCAGCAAATTCGACGTCATCTTTCTGGACAGTCCCCCGGTGATCGGGATCAGCGACGCCTCGATCCTGGCTTCAGCCGTGGACCGTGTGATCATGGTCTGCCAGTACCGGAAATATCCGCGGGATATGGCGATGCGCGCCAAGCAGCTTCTTGAATCGAGCAATGCCCGCGTCTCGGGTGTGGTGCTCAACAACATCAATGTGATGCGGGACGATTACTACTACTACTATCACTCGTATTACTATAATTATTACTACTATCGTTCCGGCGAATCGGCGCCGCAGGAAACAGAAACGGCTGAGGGTTGAGAGGTGGCTCGATGAAAAGTTGGGTTGGCGCAGGATTGTGGTTGCTCGTATTGCTGGCGGCGGCGGGATGTCTGACCTATACGCAGTCGTCCGGGGACGAGAGTTCACGTGACGTGGGAACCTACCGGCTCAAGCCGCTGGATCCCATCAATGTCGTGCTCAGGGGCATTCCGGAAGGCGAACGCGTGATCGAAGAGACCATCGATGAGTCCGGCCGAATCAACCTGATGTATCTCGATTCCATCGAGGCCGCCGGGAAGAGTACGGCGGAACTTGAAGACGAGATCGAGCGGGCGTATATCGACAACGATATCTACCGCGATGTCACCGTCCACGTCATGATGTACGCCAAGAGCTATTATGTGCGTGGCGAAGTGAAAAGTCCGGGACAGTACCAGATCACCAAAGGCACCACGCTGCTCCAGGCCATTGCGGCCGCAGGCGGCTATACCGAGTACGCCAACGAACGGAAAATCCAGATTACCCGAGGTGGCGAGACCTATTTCTACAATGCGAAGAAACTCGAGAAGAATCCGGGGCGCGATCCCATGATCGAGGCCGGCGACGTGATCAGGGTCTGGCGCAGCATTTTCTGAGGCGGCTCAAACCAGGGACGCCCCCTTTATGACAGGCACACATGTCCAGCGAATCGGACTCTTCGGCGGCACCTTCAATCCTCCCCACCTCGGACACCTCATCATCGCCCAGGATGCCCTGGAACGCTTCGAGCTGGACCGGATGATCTTTATCCCGGCGCATGCCCCGCCTCATAAATCGATCGGGGACGAACCCGGACCCCGACGGCGTCTGGACATGGTTCGCCTCGCTGTCGACGGACACCCCGCTTTTGAAGTGTCGGATGTGGAGATCAACCGCGCCGGCGTCTCCTACAGCATCGACACCCTGACGGCAATGCGGGATCAATATCCGGAGGCCCAGCTTTTCTTCCTGGTGGGCGGAGACAGCCTTCCCGAGCTGCATAAGTGGAAAGCGGTCCGCGATCTGCTTGAGCGATGCACCCTGATCATCGCCCGCCGTGCGGAGGCCGAATGCGGCGAAGTACAGCTCGAAGAGCCATGGAAGCGGCGGGTTATGCGCGGGGTGTTCGAATCGCACCGGATCGGCATCTCGTCGACCGAGGTGCGGACCCGCGCGGCGGAGGGACAGTCGATTCGATTCCTCGTGCCGCCGGTCGTGGCGGATTACGTCGCGGAACATCATCTGTATGAGCGAGGGAGAGCAGATTCATGAGCGGAGACACGCAGCAGACGCACCCCGGTTACGTCGGCGAGATTTGCGCGATTCTGGAGGATAAAAAGGCCGAACACGTCACCGTTCTCGACCTGCGCGGCCTCTCCGATGTCCTGGATTATTTCATCATCGCCAGCGGCACCGGCGTTCCGCATCTGAAGGCCCTTCAGGATGAAATCGTGACCGCCCTCAAACGCCGTGCCGGCGGCGGCATCCGCTCCGCCGGCCAGCCGGAGAGCGGGTGGGTGGTCGTGGATTACCAGGACGTGCTGGTGCACCTGTTCAGCCGCGACATGCGCGAATACTACGACCTCGAGGGTTTGTGGAACGACGCCCCCCGCGTGGGGAGAGCATGGGATTCACCATGAAGGCCATGAAGAGCATGAAGGGGTGAACATAATTCGTACTCTTACTCGCACGCGTACTCGTACTCGGAGCGCCGAAGGCGCGATCCCACTCCCCCTGTTCAGGGAACTCGAGTAAGAGCACGAATTATGTTCTCTCTGAACCTCGATTTCGACTTCGATTCGGATTTCGAGATCCCATCCGCGTCATCGATGTAATCCGTCGTCGAAAACACAAGAAGTGACTCTCGCCAAGGCGCCGGAACCGCAAAGATGAATGAGAAGAGCACAGGCAAAGACATCGTGCTCCCTCGAAGGAAGACATTCCCTGGCGGCCTTGGCGGCTTGGCGAGAGAAAAACAGGTTCGACCAATCCCTTCAGCGGATGGAGTGCCGCCGCTGGGTTCAACCGCTCTCTGGTGAAATCCCGATCCCCACAGGGATTTTACGTCGGCCTGTAAGTCTCGATCACATATTCCCGAAAAAAACTTGCACCCGGTCAAATATAGATGTAAGTGCATCATATGCAAACGATGGCGGTTTGCATGAAGAGCCGTAAAGAGCCTAACCCGTCTTTCCCTGTTCGGCGGCGAAAACGCCTTTTTTCTTCGATTTCAGTTCAAAGGTCTGCCCCACATTTTTTCTTCAGCTCTTCAAGCCGAGGGGGTGGTTGTTCCGGAAGCGTCAGGTTGAGCTGGTGCAGCAGAAGCTGAAGGTCTTTCTCCGGTTGCGTGTAGCGCGGCAGGATCAGGGTGCGCCCGTCGGTCGTGGGCAGGTGCACATCGATCATCTGCACGGCTTTGAACTTTTCCAGGATGGCGCGGGGGGTCAAGCCCGGGGCCCTGGCTTTGGCCCGCTGTTTCAGCGTGACTTGCAGAGCGTAGCTCAAAAATGACACGAAGATGTGCGCTTCGATCCGCTCATCCTTCTGGTGATACACCGGGCGGATATCCAGATCATTCTTCAGCTCCTTGAAGGCCTGCTCGACCTCGTTCAGGACCATGTATTGCTTCCACAGCTCTTCGGGCTGTTCGGCCGCCAGATTGGTGCGCAACAGGTAGGTGCCTTCACCTCGACGGGCTTTACGCAGTTTTTTGCGGTTCAGCCGGAAGTGAAAGCTCTCCGGCGTAACGGCCTCGCGGGGTTGGGGAAGGCGGAGGTCCACCAGACCCCAGGCTTTGCCCGCTTCCTGTTTGGCGGCACCCAGTTTCAGCAAAAGTTCGTCGCGCTTGAGGTTTTTCATGCCCCCCAGTTGATGCAGGCGCTTCCAGAGCTTCTTGAGTTTGCGCTGTCGCATGGAGCGCTCTTTATCGCAGCGACTTCCGCTGCGGGTGAGGACGTAAAGATCCTCCCCGTCGCGGGCCAGCTTGACCTCGATCTGCTCCTGCACCTGCCTCCACGGTTGACCGAAGAGCTGGTCCTCGAGCTTGCTGAGCCGCCCGCGCGGCGTGCCCACCAGATAGCTCGCGCCTTCTGCTCGCATCTGTTCGAGCGCGTCCTCGGTCGGGATGCCCCGGTCCATGATCCAGAGCCGGTTCATCTTCCCGTACTGCGCCTCGATCCTGCGCAGGAAGTCCGGCAGGGTCGTTTTATCCGAGGTGTTCCCGGGCATCACCTCGTAGGCGACCGGAAAGCCCTCGGGCGTGACGATCAGCGCAATGACCACCTGCACGCAGTCGGATCGCTTGTCCCGACTGTAGCCGAACTTGCGCAGCCCTTCGCGTTCGGGCACGTCGCATTCAAAATAGGTGCTGGTCAGGTCATAAAGCAGCACCTCGTAGGAAGCGTCGAACAACAGGCGCCACTGTGTCTTTAGAAACGAAAACAGATCGGCTTTGTGTTCACCGAGTTTATCGAGACAGCGGTAGAGCGTGTTTTTGGCCGCGATGGACTCATCTTCGCCGAGCAGGTCCGCCATGGCACTGGCCTTAAACCAGTCGCGGTGCAGCCGCCACTCGCTGCCCGGATCGAGCAGACGATAGGTCACCAGCGTTTTGAGCACGTGGAGCCAGCCGGTGCCCTTGCGGCTCGCGGGAAGACGGGGGCTCCAGAAACGGTCCAGATCCAGCTCGTTCCACAACTCCATGGCCAGCCAGCATCCGCCCCACTGACGCGGATGATGCAAGCTCAGCCGGGAAAGCCGGATCCGAACGGGATGGGACACCTCCGGCGGCGGCGTGCGGTCTTCCGGGAACAGGCTTATCTGTCGAACCGAATCGGTCGATTCATCCAGCACGTCGAGTGCCGAGCACCATTGAGCCTTCTGGCTGTCGTTGAGTTCGCCCAGATAGAGCAGCGGACGCTTCATGACGCCGCGCCGGGTCCGCACACTTTCAACGATGCTCCAGTAGCGGTGCTCTTTGCCGTCTTTGCGTCGCCTGTGGCACTTCAAATACACAACCCGATTTTTTCACAGAAAATCAAGTCGTCAACCGGCAAGGTCTGCCCCACAGCCCCTTTTGGAACGTGACCCCTTGAAAACAAAGGACGAAACGGAGGTCACACCCCCGAAAAAAGACGTTTGGGCCGCCGAACGGGGAAAGACGGGCTAACCGAAGGAGAGGACGATGAAGGCGATGAGAGTGATGGCCGTGCTGATCGGCGTGGCGGGTCTGGCGATGACCGCGCAGGCGACGAATTATCTGTGGCAGGGCGGAACGTCGACGAATTTCGGCGACGCGGGAAACTGGACACCGGCGGGCACCTCGTTCGCCACCGATGATAATTATCGGTTGACGAACCAGACCAGTATTACCACCGCCGACGGCAATTTCAGTGTCGGCGGATTCGAACTCACGGACGATAGCTCGCTGCGGATAACGTCCGGGTCGACGTTCACAATAAACGAGAATAACGTAACCAAATTCTATGAAGGTTCGCTTATCGTCGACGGTACGTTCGACGCAGGCGGAAACCGGCTCGAACCCATCGGTGCCGCGGGTAAGACCGTGGATATCACCGTGAACGGGGACTGGATCAACCCGGGCAACAGTTTCTGGGGAAAACAGGTGTTTGTGAATATCGATGTAAACGGTGACTTTTTGTTCAAAGGGAGCGGAATGGGATCGGATTACAGCACCTACAGCCATGTGGTTTCCGTGAACACCGGCGGATTATTCGATGTTTATTTCGACATAATCATGAAGTCGGGTACCGATAACGAAACGGCGATCTACCTCAACGGCGGTACGCTGAATTTCAATAACCGGCTGGCGGGGCTGGATGGGTACGATTATTCCAACCTGACCATCAACGGCGACGACGGGATCATCTTCACGGCGCCGGATTCGAAGATCACGCTTGATAGCAACCGGGTGACCGAGGTCAACGGCTGGATCAGCGACGGCGCGCTCTCGTCGACCGTCGGCGATCTGCAGGTCAGCTACGATGCGGACAGCGACCTCACGACCGTCATTCCCGAACCGGCGACCATCGGCCTGCTCGGCGCGGCGATGGGCGGTCTGATGATCGTGCGGCGGCGTCTGCGGTAAGGGTTCGCGCGAAGATGGATCGCACGGAAGCGGCAGACCGGCGACGGTCTGCCGCTTTTTTTGTATAGCGCTACTACGAACCTTCTTTCTTAACGCGCCCAGTCGATCTCGAACACATGCATGCCGGGGAATTCGACGGTGACGTTCAGCCGGTAACTGGCGCCGTCGCGGATGAACGCGCTGTTCGTGTCGTCCTCCAGCATCAGCAGATCACGGTTCATAGTGTGGACGGTTTCGATCAGCGTGGCGTCTACGTGATCATAGGCCTCGTTGATCCGCGCATTGACTTCCTCATCCTCGCGGCGGGTGGCGCGTCCCTTGCCGCCCATCATCTGGTACCAGCCCCCGACGGCCTGCGGCGTCTCCGTCATCGAATCGCTCAGCAGTCCCCAGGAGGCGAGCTTATGACGCAGATAGCGGTAGACCGCGGTGTTCGAGGTCAGCGCCGTGGACCGGATCGATACGGTGCCCGCGGGGTCTTCGATCAGGAGAGCGGGAATCCGTATGGAGACGGATTCCCGGCGCAGGTGCTCTTCGGGAATCGCCCAGCCGGTATCGGGCGCGGGCGGCTTTTCATCGAACTCGGAGGCGGCGACCCCGATCAGCAGCCGGTCCTCCGCGGGGAAGTACGCCATCAGGGCCTCGACCCCGCCCGCCGTACCGGTGCGTTCTACGGGAAGGATGTAGCCATATCCGTCCTCCATGTGCGTCATCACGATGCGCACAAAGCCGTGTCCGGTGAGGGCGCTCCCGAGCACGGTATGAGACGGGGTGTCGCCGTATTCGTTCACGGCACCGATCTCCTCGAACTCCGGCGCGCCCCACTCGCCGCAGATGCCGTGACGCAGGCCGCGGAGGGCGGAACGGAATCGGTACGCCGCTCCGTACGCCCCGGTCTCCCAGCTGTCCGCCTCGCGGTAGAGCGAGCGGAAGTCGCTCTCCATCATCTCCAGCGTGATATCGCGGTAACGGTCGGCGTCGATATCCATCAGCTTGTTTCGGAGTGACCGGAAGTCGCGTTCCAGTTCGGCGACCGAGGAATTCTCCTTGTACCACGATCCCCCGGCAAAATCGTACGGCGCCCGGCGCGCTTCGGCGCCCGCCCGACCTTCGAGCCAGGCGAAGTTCTGCGGAAAACGTCCCCGCCCCGCGCAGTGTTCGGCCACGCTCCAGATCGTGCCCAGCTCGTCGGGCGCCCCTGCGGTCGGATAGCGCGTAAACAGCTCGGCCGCGGCCATCTGGTTGAAGGGTCCGATCCGGGCTTCGGGAAGCACATCGCGGATCGCGGCGGCCGTGGTGTCGTAGTAGCGCAGGTAACTCTGCTCCCGGTTGCGTCCTGCGGCTTCGTCGCCTTCCGACAGCGTGTAGCGCGCTTCACTGCCGATCCTGAACCGCAGTCCGCGCACGAATTCCGGCTCGTAACGGTCAAGCAGGGTCTGGCACAGCCAGTGGACGAATAGGTACCAGGCGTCCATGTCCTCGGGCGCACCGCGGTTGCCAAACGATGCGTTCGGGGTCGGCAGCGACGAGAAATCCCACGGGATGGTATCGATCACGATCGTGTAGCGCAGGAAGTCCTGTACGTCGGGCTGGTCGACGCCCAACTCGTCGCGGACCGGGAACCAGATGTCGAACCGCTCTTTCACCTCTTCGGGATCAAAGTAAAATGCGCCGTCCTGCAGGTAGGCGATGTCGTTGGTATGCAGCTCTCCGCTATTAAGCTCGTACTGCCCCCCGTATCCGCCGAGAGAACGCACGAAGTAGAGGTGGTCCTTGAAAAGAAACTCAGGTCCGTGATCCGCGCGGCGGTGCAGGTAGGGAAGATCCACTTCGGCATCCGGGATGCCTTTCGGAAGTTCGCGGATATGCGAGCCGCGTTTGATCTGGAGGTCGACCACCCGTTCGGAGGCGTAGGGGCTGTGCAGAGCCCCGACCGGCAATGCGCCGGTTACCTCGCCATCGGCCGACTCAGCGATCGGTCTCGATTGAACCCGGAAGAATCCCGGGTTCATCGAACCCGGAAGCCGCCACGAGGTATGTCTTCTGCCTCCGGGAAGCTCTTCCGTGGAGGCCCTGAAGTCCGGGACGCGATCGGAGGTCCACCAGGGAAAGCACGCGCTGTGACTGTCGTAGTCGATCGGCGTCCAGCGGCGAAGATGGTTCGAGTAGTAGAGGATCGCTTCATGCGTGTTCAGGCGGCACTCAGTGCACAGCGATACCGTGGTCCGGCGCTCGCCGGTGGACGGATCACGCGTGCGGCGGAGAGCCAGCTCCGGCGATCCGGCGTCCTCCTGCGTCTCAAAGGTCACGATCAGCGCGGGCGCTTCATTTTCCGGGGTGGCCGGGTCGTCCGCGATGGAACACGAGACGCCGGCGTAGCGGCCGTCCTCTACCCCGACGACGAGCCCGTGATTCTCTGCCGGACGGCGGATCCAGTCCGCAACCCATCCGGTCATCTCGATCCGGTCGTCCATGACCCAGTGTGCGCCTGTATCGCCCGAGTAGAATCCCGCGGAATCGAGTCCCCAGCCGAACTCATAATACCCGCCGATGGTCTGCCACGTCGTCCGCTCCTGGGTGAAGACGGGGTATTGGCCGGGACTGTCGGCCCACGGGGCCTCGACGCGCGCGATCCGTATCCCGGCCGCGGCGATCTCGATGTCTTCGACGTGGTAGCGGGTGAGGTCGTGGCGCCGACCCCGCTGGTGCAGGCGGAGGCAGGCCGATTCGATGTGCGCGAGGTCGCCGGTGGAAAGCGCGGAGAGGTCGAAGCGGAGGAAGAGGCGCGCGCGCTTGTCGCCGTAACAGGCCTCTTCCTGCGAAAAGGGGAAATCGGGGTAGTCGGCGGCCATTTCATGAAAGGTGTCGTAGTCCGCCTTGCGGAAATTAAAGGTCTCGCGTGCATAAAGTTCGCCCGCCTCCGGCCAGTCCTGTGCCGCGGAATCGGATTTGAGCGATTCCGTCGATTCGGTCGAAGCGACGACGTATGCCTCGAGGGGGATCTCGAGGACGCGCCGGTCCGGCGAGGCGGCCCCCGTATCCGCCGGATGGTCGTCGGGATCAGCGGGGTCGGTCAGGAAGTGGTGGATCTCGGCGTAGTCATCGACCCCGTCGCCGTCGGAGTCGGCGCGGTCGGCATCGGTGCCCGGATCTGAAGGACCGCGGTAGGTTCCCGTGCCCGTTTCCATGCGGTCGGGAAGACCGTCGCCGTCGACGTCGGAATCGCGCACGGCGTAGACACGGGTGCGGGTTCCGTCAAAAGAGGCCTCCGGCTTGTAATCGTCGAGTGCGGGGCCCGCGCGCAGCGCGCCGGCGGTTATCGCGTCCGTGACCGCGGCAGTGAAATCGCCGCCGTCGATCTGCATCTCCGCGTCGGTGGAGTGAAAGAGGATCCCCCCGGCGGGCGTGCCGTCTTCGGCGTTGAACTCGACTCCCGTGTCGCCCCGCACCCGGAGCTGTCCGCCGTAGAGGTTGAGCGTGATCTCGCTGGTTGAAGATTCGCGGAGGGTCAATCCGCGGTCCCAGGTATCCATCGTACCGCCGCGGTAGAGATTGAAGGTGATCGACTGATGATCGGCATCGGGATGACCGATGGCACCGATCCGGGAGATGAATTGACCGAAGATATCGGTTTCCGTGTGAAGGTGGGAGGAGTGGGGGAAATCGCCCCAGCGGGAGGTGTAGTTGCGTGAACGGAAGATGCCGTCGGCGCCGATGATCATGCGCAGGGTTCCGGTGCTGATGATCGGACTTCCGCCGAATGCGTCCCACAGCCCCTCGATGCGTGCCGTGAGATCGACGCCCGGATCGAGGTCCAGACCCTGGCTGTCCAGCGTAGCTCCGTGGGCGATGTAAAGGGTTGAAGTTCCCTCGCCGACGAAGAGGTTCCGGACGCCGGTGCCGGGGGAGAGGTCGAGTGTGTCCGAGTCGATGTGCAGGGACGCACCGCCGCGGAGGCGGACGGAGCCTGCGTGGTTGGCGGGCTGTGCGCAGGTGACGGTTACGCCCGCGGCGATTTCCACATGCTGGGTGGCCGACGGGACACCCAGGCTCCACGGCGCCGGATCGCTCCATGTTCCGTCGCCGCCCAGCCAGGTGTTGGTCTCAGTCGCGCGGGCCGGAGGCGTCGAAAAGAGCAGGGCGATCAGCGCCCCCGCGAGAAGCCCCATTCGGCCCGCATCGACCCATGTTTTCTGACCCCTCATTCCCGTCATCATGCGGGCTGCGCAGCACGCGGACAATGTTAAATGCAATCGCTCGCATTCGGTACGGGTTGAGATAACGGCCCTGGCCCCGCTGCGCGGACCTGCGGGCCTACTACGAGCTTTTTCCGCTGCGCGGAAAGAAATCGTGTTCCCCGAATGAAGACAATCCCTGGCGACCCTGGCGGCCTGGCGAGAAAAAAACAGGTTCGAACCAGTCCCTTCAGCGGACGGAGTGCCGCCGCTGAGTTCAACCGCTCTCTGGTGAAATCCCGTTCCCCGCAGGAATTGTACGTCGGTCTGCAACTCTCGATCAAATATTCCCGAAAAAAAACTTGCACCCCCTCAAATATAGATGTTAGTATATCGAGTGCAAACGATGGCAGTTTGCATAAAGTCGAGGGTGCGAATTAAACGGAAGGAGGAACGATGAAGGCGATGAGAGTGATGGCCGTGCTGATCGGCGTGGCGGGTCTGGCGATGACCGCGCAGGCGACGGATTATCTGTGGCAGGGCGGAACGTCAACGAATTTCGGCGACGCGGGAAACTGGACGCCGGCGGGCACCTCGTTTGCGACCGATGACAACTACCGGTTGACGAACGAGACCAGCATTACCACCGCCGACGGCAATTTCAGTGTCGGCGGATTCAAACTCACGGACGATAGCTCGCTGCGGATAACGTCCGGGTCGACGTTCACAATAAACGAGAATAACGTAACCAAATTCTATGAAGGTTCGCTTATCGTCGACGGTACGTTCGACGCAGGCGGAAACCGGCTCGAACCCGCCGGTGCCGCGGGTAAGACCGTGGATATCACCGTGAACGGGGACTGGATCAACCCGGGCAACAGTTTCTGGGGAAAACAGGTGTTTGTGAATATCGATGTAAACGGTGACTTTTTGTTCAAAGGGAGCGGAATGGGATCGGATTACAGCACCTACAGCCATGTGGTTTCCGTGAACACCGGCGGATTATTCGATGTTTATTTCGACATAATCATGAAGTCGGGTACCGATAACGAAACGGCGATCTACCTCAACGGCGGTACGCTGAATTTCAATAACCGGCTGGCGGGGCTGGATGGGTACGATTATTCCAACCTGACCATCAACGGCGACGACGGGATCATCTTCACGGCGCCGGATTCGAAGATCACGCTTGATAGCAACCGGGTGACCGAGGTCAACGGCTGGATCAGCGACGGCGCGCTCTCGTCGACCGTCGGCGATCTGCAGGTCAGCTACGATGCGGACAGCGACCTCACGACCGTCATTCCCGAACCGGCGACCATCGGCCTGCTCGGCGCGGCGATGGGCGGTCTGATGATCGTGCGGCGGCGTCTGCGGTAAGGGTTCGCGCGAAGATGGATCGCACGGAAGCGGCAGACCGGCGACGGTCTGCCGCTTTTTTTGTATAGCGTGAGGAAGAGTTCGTAGTAGCGCCGTAAGGCCCGAAGGGCCAAGGCGCGTGATATCGTTCGTAGTAGGCCCGCAGGCCTGCGAAGCAGGGCCAGGCGCGTTTAACCCGTCTTTCCCTGTTCGGCGGCGAAAACGCCTTTTTTCTTCGATTTCAGTTCAAAGGTCTGCCCCACATTTTTTCTTCAGCTCTTCAAGCCGAGGGGGTGGTTGTTCCGGAAGCGTCAGGTTGAGCTGGTGCAGCAGAAGCTGAAGGTCTTTCTCCGGTTGCGTGTAGCGCGGCAGGATCAGGGTGCGCCCGTCGGTCGTGGGCAGGTGCACATCGATCATCTGCACGGCTTTGAACTTTTCCAGGATGGCGCGGGGGGTCAAGCCCGGGGCCCTGGCTTTGGCCCGCTGTTTCAGCGTGACTTGCAGAGCGTAGCTCAAAAATGACACGAAGATGTGCGCTTCGATCCGCTCATCCTTCTGGTGATACACCGGGCGGATATCCAGATCATTCTTCAGCTCCTTGAAGGCCTGCTCGACCTCGTTCAGGACCATGTATTGCTTCCACAGCTCTTCGGGCTGTTCGGCCGCCAGATTGGTGCGCAACAGGTAGGTGCCTTCACCTCGACGGGCTTTACGCAGTTTTTTGCGGTTCAGCCGGAAGTGAAAGCTCTCCGGCGTAACGGCCTCGCGGGGTTGGGGAAGGCGGAGGTCCACCAGACCCCAGGCTTTGCCCGCTTCCTGTTTGGCGGCACCCAGTTTCAGCAAAAGTTCGTCGCGCTTGAGGTTTTTCATGCCCCCCAGTTGATGCAGGCGCTTCCAGAGCTTCTTGAGTTTGCGCTGTCGCATGGAGCGCTCTTTATCGCAGCGACTTCCGCTGCGGGTGAGGACGTAAAGATCCTCCCCGTCGCGGGCCAGCTTGACCTCGATCTGCTCCTGCACCTGCCTCCACGGTTGACCGAAGAGCTGGTCCTCGAGCTTGCTGAGCCGCCCGCGCGGCGTGCCCACCAGATAGCTCGCGCCTTCTGCTCGCATCTGTTCGAGCGCGTCCTCGGTCGGGATGCCCCGGTCCATGATCCAGAGCCGGTTCATCTTCCCGTACTGCGCCTCGATCCTGCGCAGGAAGTCCGGCAGGGTCGTTTTATCCGAGGTGTTCCCGGGCATCACCTCGTAGGCGACCGGAAAGCCCTCGGGCGTGACGATCAGCGCAATGACCACCTGCACGCAGTCGGATCGCTTGTCCCGACTGTAGCCGAACTTGCGCAGCCCTTCGCGTTCGGGCACGTCGCATTCAAAATAGGTGCTGGTCAGGTCATAAAGCAGCACCTCGTAGGAAGCGTCGAACAACAGGCGCCACTGTGTCTTTAGAAACGAAAACAGATCGGCTTTGTGTTCACCGAGTTTATCGAGACAGCGGTAGAGCGTGTTTTTGGCCGCGATGGACTCATCTTCGCCGAGCAGGTCCGCCATGGCACTGGCCTTAAACCAGTCGCGGTGCAGCCGCCACTCGCTGCCCGGATCGAGCAGACGATAGGTCACCAGCGTTTTGAGCACGTGGAGCCAGCCGGTGCCCTTGCGGCTCGCGGGAAGACGGGGGCTCCAGAAACGGTCCAGATCCAGCTCGTTCCACAACTCCATGGCCAGCCAGCATCCGCCCCACTGACGCGGATGATGCAAGCTCAGCCGGGAAAGCCGGATCCGAACGGGATGGGACACCTCCGGCGGCGGCGTGCGGTCTTCCGGGAACAGGCTTATCTGTCGAACCGAATCGGTCGATTCATCCAGCACGTCGAGTGCCGAGCACCATTGAGCCTTCTGGCTGTCGTTGAGTTCGCCCAGATAGAGCAGCGGACGCTTCATGACGCCGCGCCGGGTCCGCACACTTTCAACGATGCTCCAGTAGCGGTGCTCTTTGCCGTCTTTGCGTCGCCTGTGGCACTTCAAATACACAACCCGATTTTTTCACAGAAAATCAAGTCGTCAACCGGCAAGGTCTGCCCCACAGCCCCTTTTGGAACGTGACCCCTTGAAAACAAAGGACGAAACGGAGGTCACACCCCCGAAAAAAGACGTTTGGGCCGCCGAACGGGGAAAGACGGGTTAAGATAACGGCCCTCGCTCCGCTGCGCGGACCTGCGGGCCTACTACGAACTTTTTCCGCTGCGCGGATCTGCGGCGAACGGGATCGCGGCGCTGCCGCCATCGTGTTCCTTGATATTCCTGAACAAAAAAACTTGACGGCCGCGTGGGTGTAGTCTTACAAGGCAATCGAGTGCATTAAACAGAGGAGGAGGCATGAAGAGACTGAGTATTATGATGCTTGTTCTGGCGGCGGCTGCGCTGACGGTTCAGGCTGCGGAGAATCACTGGGACAACGACGCCGGTGATAATCGCTGGAACAACCCGCTGAACTGGGAGAACGACACGTTGCCGCTGCAGAGCAACGCGGTGATTGAGGGCGGGGCGTATGTAATCGCCGCCGACCCTACCAACGCGGCTCCGGGCGGGATCAATATCCGCAACTCGGACATGCTGATCTCGTCGAATTTCGCGCCCGCCGGCGTTCAGGACTGGCGCGATACCACGATCATCGTGACCAACGGCGCGGTGGTTAATGCCGCCTTAGGGCAGACACGGGCGGTGACGCTCAACGGGCTGAAAAATTCTTCGGCTACGCTGACGATCACGGGATCCGGATCGTCTTGGCAGGGAGGCGGCCTGGGGAATTATCCGTTCTATGCCGCATCGGCGGCCAATACCAACAACGGATTCACCCTCAATGTGATGAACGGAGGGGAGTATCGCGGAAAGTTTTTCATGGGCACCGACAATCTCGGGACCCCTGAAGCAATTGACGCGACGGTACATGTGAATGTTTATTCCAACAGTCTGGCGGGCACGGGATCGCTGGGCCAGTGGGATTTCGGCGTCGTCAGCGGAGAGGCCAAGGTCAATCTGCTCGGCGGGGAGCTGTATTTTACTTCGAGCAATGCCCTGAACTTCTATTCCGGACCTACCGCGACGGAAGGCATTTTCTTCGATGAACTGGGATCGAAGATCGTGTTCGGCGGCGATGCCACCAACGCCGTGCAGGGATGGATCGACGACGGTCTGTTCGTCGACAATGCCGGAAGCGGTTTGACGTACAGTTACGACAGCATCAGCGACGAAACGACCGTCATCCCTGAACCGGCCACGATCGGCCTGCTGATCATGTCCTGCGCCGGACTCGCGATTCTGCGCCGCAGAGCGAGTTGACCGGCAGTAGCGAATCGGATTCAACCCCGCGGAAGCTGAGGCTCCGCGGGGTTTTTTTGTCGGCGGTTCTGCTGGACAGCAGAAGACCGTCCGCCGTTTTCGTACTCGTACGCGTACGCGTACTCGGAGCGCCGAAGGCGGAGAGATCGCGCCGTACCGGGGACGCCCGGGGCGGGTAAAAACGTGAAGGCAGGGGCGGGAAAGCTATTCCTGCGTCGTGTTTGCCGCGTCGATTGAATGCGAGCCGGGGAGGCTGTACGACCGCGGTTCGCGGAAGACGTTCCCGATGACTTCGATATAATCCAGCTCGCCGGACTCGTGCCGGATGTACGCGTCGGAGTGATTATCGAGAAACACGCTGCCGTACAGGTACACGCCGTCTGCGTTCCCGTTCAGGTAGTTGTAGTCGTTCACCGCGCGGAATATGTTGCCTTTAAAAAGGATGTTGGCCGTCGCAGGCTCGTCGTAATCGAAAAACAGTCCCCGGTCGTGAAGGTCGAAGTAGCTGTTGCGGATGATGGCGCTCTGGTCGAAGGCGGTCGGATGAGTGAAGTGCAGCGCCGCGATATTGCCCGGCCTGCGGGTGTGGTCGATGTGCGAGGTGTAGATCCGCGTGAATCGCGCATCACCCGTGAGCCGCACCCCGCAGAAGGAACCTTCCAGCTCGTCGTAGTACATCCCGCCGCCGGCGTAGACCGAGGCGATCGTGGTGCCCGCGCCCTCAACGACGAGCTGCGTGTCGGCGCTGTGGATATTGCAGGAACGGATCAGATTCCCGTCGCAGCCCTCCGGAACCACGATGCCGTGTCCGGGCAGGTAACGTACGTCGACGCGATCCAGCGTGCTGCGCCGCAGTCCATCCAGCCGGACGGCCGCGGCCACGTTGGTATTGTTGCCCGAAAGGGTCAGCGAGCTGATCAGGACATCCTCCAGAAAGCCGGACTCCGGGGCGCCGCGGATTATGCAGTCCATGGGGGCGTCGGCCACGATGTATGTGGCAGCGTACTCTCCGAGCAGGGTGATGGAGGACCTGATTTCAAGCGGTTCGGTGATCATGTAGCGCCCGGGCGGGATATAGACGATCGACCCGTCCGGCGCGGTGTCCAGCGCCGCCTGCAGCGCGGCGGTGTCGTCATCGCTCTTGTTCCCGGCGGCGAGGTAGGGTGCGTCCTTCACGTTGATATCGCACGGGACGTCTCCCGGCACGATCGGCGGCGGACCGATTTCAAGTCGCTCAATGCCTTCGAATTCACTTCCGGTGAGACCGAAGACGTTCTCAGTCCGGACGCTTTTCGCGCCTTCGAGCGATTGCGAGGAGCGTGCGAAGCGGTTGCCGGTGAGGGCGACCGAGTCCACCGTGCCCGGCTCCATGAAAATCGCGTCGCGGGGCAGGGCCGATTGGAACTCGTTGCCCCGGATCGCCAGGCAGGAAGCGTCCTGCAGAAAGATATCGCGTTCGCCGTTGTCCCGGAAGACGTTCCCGTTGATTACGATGTGTGCCGGAGCGGCGTTGGTTACCGCAAGGCCGTAGTCGACGTTGTCCCGGAAAATGCTGTCACAGACTGAATTTGCGTGTCGCCAGTCGGCGCCGTCGGCAAGGACCATTCCGGTCATGCAGTTCGAGACCACGCAGTTGCGATAGAGATTCGCTCCGCCGTCGATCTCGAGGATGCCGACGTCCGCGCCGCTGATCCTGAGATCCGCCAGGTGGCTGTCGCTGTCGCCGTGAATAAAACCGGTCCCGGAATGATCCCGGATTTCGATCTCGATGTTCTCATAGAAATTCACCCAGCAGGGATCGCCGTCCGAGCGGAGCTGGCGGATCCCGCCGCCGCGGACGTTCTCGATGCGTACATTGGCGATACGCAGATTGATGGCGTCCTCGAAGTCGATGATCCACGGGATCTCCAGCCCGGCGCCGTCGAAGGTGAGATGCTCAATGCTCAGGAACCGCACCGCCGGGTCGCGGCCCCAAAGCATGGAGGTGAGTTCGGCCGACGGCGCGGCACGCAGGACAGAGCCTCCCGCTTCGCCGGGCGTGCCGGCGCCGAGCAGGCTGACGAAGATCCGCATCTCCAGCGGCCGGGTGATCGTCGTGACACCGGGCGGAAAATAGACCGTCCCGTTCCAGCGGCTGGCGGCGGCGGCATCGATCGCGGCCTGAACCGCGTCCGAGTCGTCGAGCCCGTCGTTGAGAACCGCCCCGTAGTCGCGGATGTCGTGGTACGCATAAGCCGGGGCATGGGCTGCCGTCTTTCGGACGCGGTAGAAACGTCGATTGCCCTCCGCTGTGTTTGTGACCGCGCAGAATCCCCCCGCGCCGACAAGGTTCGTGGCTTCGGGGCCCCAGGTGCCTCCGACGAGGTGGGTCGTGGACTCGACCCTGTACACGGATCCCTGCACGCCGGGCCACCGGAGGGCGAGCCGGTCCGACGCATCGGCGAGTCTCGTCAGTCGGGGGAAACGCCGCGCGGAATCCCGCTGCCCCGCATTCCTGAGTTCGCCGTACAGCTTGACGTGAGCGAACTGAAGGGTGGTGTTGAGGGCGGAACCGGGTGCGGCATGGGCGCACTCGATCCGGAAGACCAGCGAGGTGGAGGCCGGTACCGCATCCAGGTCGAGATCCCGGATCGTGTCCCGCAGAGAGCTGTTGCTCGCTCCGCCCAGAGTGGCCGCCTCCCGGAAACCTTCGCCGGCATCGACGTAGATCACGAACGAGAAGTCGTCACTGAACTGGTTGAACCGCAGCTCGGCGTGATCGGGATCTATCAGCCGGTTCGTGTCGGCCGTGCGGACCGTGAACGTCAGGTAATCGCTGGAATTCATAGGATGCGTATCGAGCGCGTTGCGCTTGATGTTCAGCGAATAGCCCGCGAAATTGGCCAGCTCCGGCGAGGTCCCGCTGGCGTCCGGGTCGCCGTATTCGGTGATGTCTGTGGCTGCGAGATCGGGATCGATATACTCCGCGTCCATCTTCGACGGCGTGGGATCGTCGCTGAAGTTGTATTCGAGCAGCAGTGCCCCTTCGCCGCGCGCAAGAAGTGCTGCGCACGTGAAGACCGCAAAGATCCAGAACCATCTGGGTTGAAGTGTCCTCATGTTTAAAAGACATAATCTCACAGTTTCCGGTTTTCGAGAAAGTGCAAACGATAGCCTTTCCCGTTGAATCCCGGAAACGAATCGATACGATCAGCGGGTGAGTTGCGGAGGGATGAGGTGAAGCGAAGTGATTTCCTGCACATGGCGTTCGGGGCGGGCGCGCTCGGTGTTCTCCGTACGAACGCGGCAGAGAAACGTCCCCCGAACATCGTCCTGATTCTGGCGGATGACCTGGGGTGGGCGGACACGGGATGCTATGGCAACACCTATCATCGGACGCCGAACATCGACCGTCTCGCGGCGCAGGGAATGCGGTTTACCGACGCCTACGCGAACGCGGCCAACTGCGCCCCGACCCGCGCCTGTCTCCTGACCGGCCGGTACGTCCCGCGCCACGGCGTGTACACGGTCGGTCCGCCGGAGCGGTTTGACGGCCACGAGCAGTTTCTCGAGTACGGCGAGCGTAAGCTGCTCGCCTGCGCGAACCCCGAGGCCGTTCCGGAGGACGCGATCCTGCTGCCGCAGCCGCTGCGGAGGGCGGGTTACGCAACCGCGCTCTTCGGAAAGGTCCACGCCCTCTTCCGCCGCGGACACGTCCCCCACATGCATCGCATCGCCGCGGAAGACGTCGAATACATCCGGCGAAAGGGATTCGATGAGGCCGTCGTCGCACGGTCGTTCGACCACCTGCACGCCTCCGTCGTGACGGAAGACGGCCCGGCCCACTCCGGCGAGCTGATGTCCGAAGTGCTGTCCGGTCGTGCGGCCCGGTTTATCGGCGATCACCGCAACCGGCCGTTCTTCCTCTACCTGGCTTCGATCCTTCCGCACAGCCCGCTCAAGGCGCCGGCGGAGCGGGTGGCGAACTATGAGCGGATTCCGGCTTCGGAGACGCACGACAACCCCACCTATGCGGCGATGGTCGAACTGCTCGACCGCGCGGTCGGCCGGGTCCTCGACGCGCTCGAGGAACACGGTCTGGCGGAGAACACCCTGGTGATCTTCACGTCGGACAACGGCGGAGCGACCGGGGTGTACGGGAAACCGTGGACCGTCAACGGCCGGATCACAAGCAATGCTCCGTTGCGGGGACAGAAGGGACAGTTCTACGAGGGCGGCATCCGCGTGCCGTTCATCGCGCGTTGCCCGGGAAGTATTGAGGCGGGGGCGGTGTGCCGTACACCGGTCGCGCTCACGGATCTCTATCCGACCTTTCTTGAACTGGCGGGATGCGGGATCCCCGGAAGACTGGACGGGCGGAGCCTGCGGCCGCTGCTGGAAAGCCGTCCGGAGCGGTTTCCGGAGCGCCCCCTTTTCTGGCACTTCCCCGGCTACCTGCCTTTGCGGGCGCGGCCGCACAGCGTGGTGCGCCGCGGCGACTACAAGCTGATCGAGAACTTCGAGGACGGATCGCTGGAGCTGTACAACCTGCGTGAGGACCTCTCCGAAAGACAAAACCTCGCGCCGTCGCAGCCCGAGCTGTGCGCGGAACTGGCCGCGCTGTTGCGCGACTGGCGACGTCGCACCGGCGCGCGCATCCCGGAACCGAACCCCGATTTCGATCCCGCTGACGAAGGGGTATGGTAGAGATCCGGCTGTCCGGCAGAAGGCTGTCCGGATGGCGGCGCGCTCGGAGATTGCGCCCTACCGGGGACGCCTAGGGCGGATGAAAGCGTGCAGGGTAGGGCCGTTTTTCCGAAACCGCCGCAAAACCGGCGCCTCTGCAGAACCCTCCCGCCCATTCCCTCGCACTATTCGCCTTCGGGCGTGCAGGTCAGCGTGTGCAGCACGACGGCGCCGTCGCGGGGCTCGACCTGCAGCCGGATCGAGGCCGGGCGTTTGAGGCGGATCGGGATCTCGCAGGCCGATACGCGGGTCGCTCCCCCTGTTGAGTGGCCCAGAGTAATCTCGCGCCTGACGTCCGTTTCCCCGCCGGACAACCGTGAGACTTCCTGCCAGTCCTCGCCGTCATCGGACACCTTCAAGGTGTAGCGGTAGGAACGCGACTCGCCCTTGTACCAGGCAATCTTCACGGTTTCGAGGGGTTTGCCGGGATCCAGGGGAACCTGGATCCAGTGATCGCCCCGCGTGGCCCAGCGGGTCTCGTCGTCGTCGTCGAGCACCGCCTCCGGGGGATAACCGTCGATGGAGTCGCTGGCCGTGACGGCCGCGGTATCTTCGCGATCGAGGGCGTCGGCCTCCAGTTTATGGATGCTGTTCCAGTCGCCGGTCCCGTACCCGCGGCATTCGATCCGCAGGAACCGCGCCCGAACGGGTTCGATCCGCACCACGTCCGGGTCGGAGGGGCCGGAGGTGACCCGGAGGCAGCACGAGGCCGTTTTGTCGGCGGGACTGAGCCAGACGCACACTCGATATGCGCCGGGGGCGAGATCCCGGAAGAAGTCGACCATCGGTGCGACGGTCAGGGTCGCGGGCCGGTCGATCCGGACCCCTCGGCGCAGAAAGGCCTCCTCCGGCGCGGTCCCGCCGTTCGGAGCGGGCTGTGCGACGACGTCCGGTACCGTCACAGCCGGCAGGCCGGTCTCCCGTTCGCCGAGGACCGACCAGTACCGGCGGCTCCGATCGATATGATAGGTGTAGCGTCCCGCGCCCATGCTGAGCGGCTCGTGGCGGGTAGGGCCGTAGTGGATTCGAACCGCCCCGAGGCCGGCGGCCTGGGACGCGGCGATAAAGTCCGTGAGCCAGCGCGTACCCAGCGAGACGACCATCGCCTCCTCGCCGCGATCCGGGCGACCGATCTGAGACAGCTCCGCGTACTGTTCAATGGTGCCGACCGGGTCCGCCGTATTCAGGAGGGCGCGGGCCCGTTCGTACTCGCCGCGCTCGATCGCCTCGCGGGCCGGGCTGTAGGCGAGTTCCTGGTCCCGGCAGAATCCGATGATCACTTCTTCCAGCGTCCTGAAGTATTCGAGGCGCTCACGCTGACGCGCGGTCATCCCGGAGGTGTCGGCGGACCGAAGCCGCTGAAGGCGCTCCCGGCACTCGCGGATGTTCTCTTCCGGTTCGGGGATATACTGCTCCTCCGTGAAAAAGTGATTGCTCGTGACCCGGCCGAAAATCGGCCCGTCCTCAACCCAGCGCAGCAGGTGGTCGCCGAGGGTCTGCGCGTGTTCCGGGCCGAAGTAATGACGCGCCATGATCCGGCACGTACGCGACAGGGCCTCGTTGCGCGACCGGTCCCACACCTGGCGGACGTGGTTTTTGAAGTAGAGGTCCAGCGGTCGGTTCATCCAGTGCAGGATGCCGAACCCGCCCGCCTCCAGGTCGGAAAGGGTGTCGTTCAAATCCTCATGCGGATCGAGCGGCCGACCGATGTATTCCCCGTCGTCGTGATGCGCCCAGACGATCGGCGTCACCCGTCCGCGCGCGCTTTCAAGCACCTTGCGGGGCCGATCCCGATAGAAGAACGAGCCGCCTTTATAGCGATTCATACTCTGCGAGTCGATCGGCATCATGGTGAATTCCTCAGGAAAGAATTCCAATGCCGAGGGCATCCAGTCCGTGTGCCAACTGCCCGTGCTCAGGCGCACGTCCTCCCGTCCGAGTTTCACGAACGCGCGCTGGAAGGCGGCGGCCACCTTGCTCAGAGCGAAGGCCGGCAGAACCCGCTTGATGTCCATCTCGGCGACATGAGAATGCTCCCGCACATGGGCCTCGTATTCTTCCCGCCATGCCGAGGGCAAATGGCCGACCTCCTGGAGTTTTCCCCATTCGGCGGCACCGGGGCGTCGCCAGAGAGAGAGCATGTCGATCTGCGGGTAAAGTTCCAGCAGCGCACGCACTTGCGCCAGGTAGAATTCATACCCTCCGGGGGTGTCCGGCCGCGGCAACCAGATATCGCCATTGCTGAAGCGCTCATCCTCGTCCAGGGCCGTGATCATCTCCTGCGGCAGCACAGATGCGGTGTCGATATCCAGAGCGAAACAGACGCGCATCTCCCGTCGCCCGGCGTCGGCGAAGGCCCGCTGCATCATGGACTGCTTGGCCGCGATCCGTCGATCTTCGGGGACGAGGGCAGCCTCGCTTCCGAATTCGGCGGAATCGAAGATCTCCCCGCCGGGGAGGCGGCGGACGTCGTTGACGTGCTGATTGCCCCAGTCCCGTCCCCGTCGGGTCGTGGCGACGTACCCCGCCGGCTTCTCCATGCCGCGGAAGGTGTAGGTGAACATGGGGTTATTGCCGTAGGCGTGGACCATAATCGTGTTGTAGCCCATCTTCTGCGACTGCTCGATCCAGCTCAGCCAGTGCTCTTCGTCCCATCCCGAACAGCCGGAGAGGAAGTTATGCCAGTTGAAGACGATCCGGTCGTGCACCAGCGGATGGTCCTCGAGGTCCCAGGCCTCGAAAGAAAAGGATTCGCGGGGGGCGGGGAAGGTTGTTTCGCTCAGGTAGTGGCCGCATCCGAGCGCCTCGGTGAGGCGGTAGACCCCGAAAAGCGCGGCTCGTCCGGTCGCTCCGGCGATGAGCCCGGCCGGCCGCCGGTCGCGCACGCCGTGCCGGACCACGAAGTGCTCCTCGCCGTCGAGGGCTTCGGGTCCGATCCATGCGCGGACGTCAGGCAGCGAGTCCGGGGTCCCGACGAAGATGCGGGCGTCCGCGTCGCCGGATGTCCCGGACAGGGCAAAGGACGTCGCCGGGTACAGCGCGGACAGGGCCTGTTCGAGGTACGCGCCGGCGATCTCCTCGGCGGGCGAGGGGCGGTCGGGGATGACGATCGCCGCGGTGCGGACGGGATCGTCATCCGCCCGTGCGGTCAATTCGGCCGCGAATCCCGCCCGGCCGAACATGGGGACGGCGGCGATCAGGGCGGCCATGACGGTCTTCGTGTTCCACTTCATGGAGTGCTCCTCTGTGTCAGGCGTACTCGCGCCACGCGTCGCGGAACCAGACGATCTGTTCCCAGCGCGCATTGATCGGCGTGTTGCAGCTTGCGGAGAACATAAAGCGGTGGCGGTACGGGGTCAGGCTTCTGAAGAGCTGTTTCACGTACTCGAAGACCGCCTCGCGCGTCTGCAGCGACTCGAATTCGATCGCGCTGATGCCACCGGTGATGAGGAACCGGTCGCCGGTCATCTCGAAGGCCTCGGGCAGGGTCACGTCGCCCAGCGGCGGGAAGGCCACGCCCTCGAGGCCGTCCACTCCGAGCGAGGCGATCAGCTCGAGGTTGGCGCGCTGGCTTCCGCAGGCGTGGATCCAGAAGGTTGCATCGTACCGATGGCAGAGCGCCGCGGCCTCTTCGTAGAACGGGGCGCTCCAGCGTTCGACGTAATGCGGCGGGTGGAACATCGTGTCGAGATTGTCCATCGCCATGACCGCGCGTACGCCCGACTCGAGCATCGTCCGCAGGCCGTCGATCTGCCGGCGGTGATGGGTGTTCATCCACGCCTCCGCGCGTTCGGGCAGATCCGTCAGCAGAAAGGTCGTCTGTTCCGGACCCATGAGGAGGTGCAGCAGCTTCAGCGGCGAAAAGACCTCGCCCGCGCAGAGCACGTCGCCGTCGTCGAGCCGCCCCGTCTCGCGCTCCCAGCGATCCCGGTCGAATCGGAAGGTGCGGTGCTCGAGCCATGCCTCCAGCGCCTCCGCCTGCTCCTCGTAGTCCGTGATCGGAAATTCCTCCTGCACGAGGGTGGACTCCTCCCATACGTAACGTCTGCGCTCGTGGAGCGGACCGGCGGGGGTCTGCCAGTGCTGTTCCAGGACGAGATCGCGGCCGTCCTGTTCCTCGTGTTCAGCGGCGGTGACCGGTGCGCTCCAGACCGGGTTCAGCAGGCCGCCGAACCAGCCGCGCCGCTGATCGCAGTAGAGATTGCGGCTGAAGACATCCAGTCCGAGGTGTCGGATGACCTCGAGCTGGGTCCGGGTGTCCGCCAGTTCCGGGGGGAGCGTCCCGTGATGGCGGTGGTGCGCATACCACTGCCAGTAGTTCGGGGCGTAGACCACCCGCCCCGGATCACGACGCTCCAGTATTCCCTGCACAGCTCCGCTCATCAGAACCTTCCCTTCGGTGTGATGTTCAAATCGTCAGGATGCTTGTTTATCATCGGTATACTCCACCGTTTCGATCGGCATTACTTCAGCGCCCAGTCCAGCAGGTTGGACAGCAGACGTTCCGCCAGCGGATCGGTTTTCCACGCGGATGCGCGCAGTTCGCAGACGAGTGCTTCGCCTTCGCCCGACCTGTACAGGAAACACGGATAGGTCTTGGGTCCCTTCCATCCATAGGCGTGCGTGCGGATGTCTTCCGCGAGCGGGACCAGGTTCGGCGCGTCCCATTCCAGTTCATAGGTGCCGAGGGCGACCTTCGGCCCCGACCACTCCGAGTTCCACCATTTCAGATCGCCGTGGCGCAGGCCCTTGTAGAGGGGATGCTCCGTCTCCTCGATATTAGCCTGTTCCACGTTGCGGGGGATATATTTGAGAATGCCGTCGTCCGGAAACAGGTCGGCCGCGTCACCGGTTTCCAGGAGAACGAGGCGGCCGCCCGTGCGCACGAAATAGTCCAGAATCCGTCCGCGGTTGGTGTCGTGCCGCGGCGCCGGGGGTCCGCTGATGAGCATCACGTCCTTCTGCGGATCCAGCCGGGGACCCTGGTGATGGGCGGTGGATTTCATGCCGGTTCGGAACCGGATCCCGCGGCGGTTGAGATACTCGTTCAGGGGGCTGTTCTGCAGCACGACCAGCTCCCTTCGCTGCCCTTCAAAGGGCCGGTCGATGCGTTTCGGGCCCACGAGTATGCGGTAGTGGTTTCGTGCCACAATCCGGTCGCCGCTGCGCAGGGACAGTTCGAGCCGGCAGGGGCCGCGGTCGGTTTCCCGGTCGCGGGCGATCGGGAAGGAGAATTCAGCGGTACTTTTCCGGAAGTAGGGACAGTCGGGCAGCTCGAACCGGCGGCGTCCCAGCCGCCGCCCTCCGGCGTCGCGGAGCTCCATGGTGCAGGTCAGCCGGGAGAGGTCCCGGAAGCGGTTGGAGTCGTTGACGACCACCAGTTCGCCCCGGATCCCGTTCCCCGCGTAGACGTGGCGGTTACGGAAGCGGGCGGAGATCAGCACGTCCGCGTAGGCGCTGCGGGTGTACTCTTGGACGGGGTAGGGGGCCAGGTGTTCCGCCGACCAGGCGTTGCGGAACCAGTTGAAGTTGCTGAACATCATCCATCCCGCCGTTCGGCGGGTGCGCCGTACGTCTTCGATCCACTCCTTGGTCACCACGGCCTGGTGACGCAGAAAGCGGTCCGGGTTCCGGTCGGGAAACGCATCGTCGCCCACCCAGATCTGCGGGACGAAGAGCTTGATGTAGTGCAGCTCGGAGGTGCCCGTATCGTCGTTCGGATAGCCGGTCGAGGCCTCCTGGCTGAGGATCGGCTTGCGGGTGGCCGGAAGGTAGCGTCCTTCCGCGTACTGATCGGAGAACACGCTGGGCGTGTACCATCCGCTGTAGAGGTGCGGGTCGGCCAGATCGCCGTCATCGAATCCGTGCGCCTCGACGTATTCGGCCTGTCCCGGGTGGGCTACGTACCCGGAGGTGAGGATGACCGGACGGGTGCCGTCGTACGTGCGGTAGAGGTCGAGCAGTTCCTGGAAGTACGCCCACTTCTTTTTCTTCCGCTCGGGATCGCGATCATCCATGAAGTATTGCTCGTTCCCTACGGTCCACACGAGGATGCCGGGATGATTCCGCAGCCGTTTGATGATCTCGATCGTCTCCCGCTTGTGTTGATCGAGCAGGGCCCGGTCCGGGATCTCGGAGTTGCGGATCATCAGCCAGGGCCAGACGCCTTCCGATGAGAGGCCCACCCCGTACCGGTCGGCGGCCCGGGCCCAGGTTTCGGTCGGCGGGAAGCCGTGCGAGCGCATAATGCGCTGGTTGGCCTCGTGCATGTGCTTCAGAAAGCGCCGGGCCAGTGCGGCGTCGTTCGGACGGTAGGCCAGCGGTCCCATGTTTGCGCCGCCCAGCCAGTAGGGTCGTCCGTTCATATGGATCTGCGTGCCCTCCACCTCGATCGTCCGGAAGCCGACCTCCCGGGTGTCCTGCGCCAGGACCGATCCGTCACGGAGGGCGCGGACGGTCGTTTTCAAGGTATACAGATTCGGGTCGTGGGGGAACCACGGCTCGATGCCGTCCGGATCGAGAGAAAGCGTCACTCTCCGGGTCTGATCGGGCTCCACCTCCGTGCTGCGCGTGAAGGTCCGGCCGGCCACTTCGGCTTCGATCTGCAGGGATTCGCGCGAGCGGCCGGTGTTGCGCAGGTCGAGCTGCAGGTCCGCCCCGTCGGTGCGCGGTTTGAAGAAGAGATCCTCCAGCCGGACGCGGCGCGATACCCGCTTCAGGCGTACGGGCTGCCAGAGGCCGATCGGGCGGTCCGTCACCCGGCGCCCCATGCCGTCGTAGGCGGGATGGTAGAACCCGCGGGGAAGAGACTTGAGCATATCCTCGGTCACCTCCACGGAGACCGCCACCGTGTCCACCTCCCGGCTGAACTGGCGGGTGTTGCTGGAGACGTAGACCGCCAGCAGATTGGTTCGGCCCCACTGCACGAAGGGCGTGAGGTCCGCCTCAAAACGCCCGAACATTCCGGAGTGCCGGGTCACCGGCTCGCCGTTGCAGTAAACGGCGGCGTTCATGGCCGCCGCGTCGAACTCCGCGATCAGCCCGTCCCCGGATCCTCCTTCCGGGAGTTCGAACCACTGGCGATACCAGCCGGACTGCAGGTCGCGGACGTCGAAGGTGAGGTCTTCGACGCGCCGCATCTCGTGATGCCTGAATCCGTAGGCCTGTCCGCGGTTTCCGGTCAGACACCAGAAGGAGATCGGATTGAGAAAGGCGGGCACGTCCACCACATGCCAGTCCTCGTCGGCTTCGGCCGGCGCCTGCGGCCGGTCCGCCTCTCCGGTCTCCCGCCCCGGCAGAAACAGCCAGTCGCCGTCGAGGGTCAGGGTGTCGGCGTCCATGCTCCGAGCGCGGTAGCCTTGACGCCGGCGAAGCCGTTTCTCCTGCTGCTGTTTCAGCCGACGCCGCTCCGCAGCGGCTTTCTCCTCTTTTGAGGCGAGCTTATCTTCCCCGACGTCCTTCCAGGGTTCGATAATCAATTCGGACAGGAACAGCCCCTGTTGACCGTCGGGGTGGTTGGACACGAAGGTCAGCGCGAGTTCCCCGTTCGTGACCTCGACCGGGAACCCCCGCCGCAGGAACTCGTTGCGCGCCAGTTCCTGTTCCAGCACGCGCTGCTCGTCTATTCGCACCTCCGCGCGGGAGGGATACTCCACGTCGCCCAGCACGGGGGTCACCCAGTAGCGGCCGTTTTCAAGCCGATAGCGAAACGTCGCGCGATCCAGACCGTGGGCCACGCACACCCCCGACAACTGTTCCGCGGGCACGTCCTCGCGGTCCTTTCGAGCGCGCGTGTACCGCCGGACATCCCGGTTCCAGCCCAGCCCCGCGGCTTCGTTGAAGGCACTTCCGTCGGATACGAGATCGCCGGAGGCGGCGGGGTTGGTCGGGGTGACGAAATTGATCCGGATCGCCTCGTCTGAGAACCGGCCCGCAGTGCGGGGTTCGACGGGTTCGATCGAGAGATCCCGGAATTCACAGCGGTGCCAGCTGCCGCCGACGGCGATGCCGCCGCGGGTGAGCCCCCCGGTATCCTCGAAGACCATCTGGGGTTCGGCGACATCCCCCGCCCTGATGGTGATGGAGGGGCCGACGACCCGGATCTCAAACGGAATCCATTGTCCGGGCTTGAGGTCAAAACCCAGCGGCGCGAAGTGTCCGAGGTGGATATCGGGGCTGGAGCCGTCCGATTCCCGGTAGCGGTACAGAATCAGGTCGTCCATGAGTCCGCCGCGCAGCGCCACCGCGTAACGGTTCCAGGGGTCGCGGTAGCGGAATGAGAGCCAGATCTGCGCCACCCCGTCCCGCTCGATACAGCGGGCCTCTCCCCGAAAAACGTAGTCGTGCGCATCCACGTCCGCCGTCAGCGGACGGTCTTTGCCGGTCAGGGTTTCGTCCTCGACCCGCCAGTCGCCGCCCGGTTCCGGCGCCCAGGAAAAGTCGGTAAGGCGGGAGGACGACTGCGCCCCCGCGGCGGCGGTCGACAGCAGCAGTATGAGGCCTGTAAGTCTGACGGATCGTTTCTGTAGGGCATGCATGTTCCGATCTCTTCTGTAAACTGAAGGGGGCGTCGCCCCGCTTTAGTATCGGTCCCGGCGCGGGTCAACACGCGCAGGGAGCAAAAAAGAGCGACTCGAAGAGCCGCTCTACGGCAGATTCACCGAGCACGCCGCGCGTCTCGATCCTTTAAGATCGCACTCTGCGGAGAAGCAGCGCCGCGACGCCCAGCCCCATCAGTCCCAGGGCGGCCGGTTCGGGAATGACCGAAATGCTCAGATCATCGTAGGCTGACTGGCGTCCTCGCAAATCATCGTTCCAGGATTTTCCGAGGGCGATTTTGCTGAAGTTTTTGGCGTTTGCGTTCGTGAACTGAACATCATCGTTCAGTGACATCACGCAGGTGCCCTCGGAATCATACTCGAACGTAAATTTGTTCCAGAGTCCGCCGTTGGAATCGTGGTCCGTAACGTCGTCGGGAGCCGTGACATCACCCGCGCCATTGAGATCGTAAATCAGGCTTCCGTTGCTCGAGTTGATCTTCAGGTACATATAAGTGCCGTCATCCGCGTAGAGGCGCATCCAGCTGTCGGCTGAATTCAGGTAACTGATATTCCGGTGCATCAGGTAGAACTCTACCGTCGCGTTGGTGACTCCGCCGGCAAAGTACGTCTTCTGCACGATATTGGGTTGATGGTTCGAGGGTGCGAGCAGGCAGTACGTACCGGAGCGAGGCAGGCGGTTGTTGACGTTCTCGTCCGCCATAACCATGTCCCCCTGGTCGCCATAGAGGTGTGACCATCCCGCGTCGTAAAGCTCCGTAGTATTGGTATACTCGAATCCTTCAGTGATGTTGGTAATGAGGCCGGCATGCGCCGCTCCCGTAATCAGCCCCGTGACGATAAGGGCGAGCATGGGCCTGAATAAACCTGTACCTGTCATCGCTCTCCTCCCTGTCTGTTTTCTGCATTTCGCAATCCACAAGTCTTGCCGCTGTGAATTACCCTCGTATATGCTATGCATATTAGTCCGACTTCAGTCTGCATGCATAATTAACCTTCAAAAATAAAATAATGCACATTTGCGCCAAAAAAAGGGGGGGTGCGGAAGATCAGGGGGAGCGTAGAATCGCGATCGTGGGGAGAGAGAATGGGATTCACCATGAAGGACATGAAGAGCATGAAGGGGTGAACATAATTCGTACTCGTACTCGGACCGCCGCAGGCGCGATCCCATCCGTGTCCCCGGTGTAATCCGTGGTCGAAAACACAAGAAAGGTCTCTCGCAGAGATCGCAAAGATGGATGAGGACAGCGTAGGCAAATAAATCGTGCCCCCCTCGAAGGAAGAAATTCCTTGGCGACCTTGGCGGCTTGGCGAGAGAAAAACGGATTGAAGTCACTTCAGCGGACGGAGTGCCGCCGCTGACAAAAAACACAAGACATGACTCTCGCCAAGGCGCAGAGATCGCAAAGATGAATGAGAAGAGCGCAGGCAAAGAGATCGTGCGCGCTCTCTTACGTTCGTAGTAGGCCCGCAGGCCTGCGAAGCAGGGCCAGGGCCGTTATCTTCACGCGCCTGGCCTGCCGGGGGCAGGCCAGGCGCTACTACGAGCAGGATTTTTAGTGGATGGCGGGCCTTGCTCCGATGAGGTTCCTTCTCAGGAGTAGAAAAGGCAGGGACCGATTACGCGTACGAGTACGCACACGGCGGACGGCCTTCTGCTGTCCAGCAGAATCCCTGCCTTCAGGCGCGGGTTCAGTACGAGTACGATATTCCCCCGGGTCTCCCAATGTTGAACTCAGGGGTCGGGGGTGTTTTCCGGAGTGGATTTGAAGAACCGCGAGGCGCGTGCGATCACGCGTCCGCACCTCGCGGCCCGCTGCGGGTCTGTGAGCAGAGGCGGTCGGACCTACTCGATCACGCGTTTCCCGTCGCAGTGCGGGTACAGGTAGGGGAAGTTGCCCTCGAACCTCTCCTGCTCCTGGTAGTCGAAGATATGCTGTCTGCGCGGCCGCGTCGGAGGCGGAGGCTCGCCATTCAGCCGGGCCAGCAATACCCGTATCCGGTCGCGGCTGTCCTCGACGTTCACCTTGCCGTCGCCGTAATACCAGGTCGTCCAGCGGCCCGATTCGGCCTCATGCATGGATTCGATAATCCTCTCGCACGCCGCGAGCGCCTGTTCGGCGCAGGCGACGGCGCGGGCGGTGTCGTTCCGATCGTACGCCTCCAGCGCCAGGCAGTATTGTTCCAGCATGATGAGGCCCTGGAGATGGAACTGGATCTGGGCGAGCACATGCTCCTGATAAAATGCGCGCCGCGGCTCGGGCAACCGATCGAGAATCGGCTCGGCTTCGGCCGCCAGTTTTTTCACGTAGGCGATATTGGATGCGGCAAAGGCCCGCAGTTCCTCCGCATTCGCGAGGATCTCTTTTGTTAGGGGTTCGCCCGCGGCCAGCAGAGGCGCGGCGGGGCCGTCGAGCTGGCGCCTGAGAACGGTGTGATTGGCGTTGGCGCCGCGGTGGGGTGGTTTGCGCTTGTAAGGAATATTGAAGTAGCCTTCATAGACCTCCGCAATTTCCTCCGCCACTTCCTCCCCGAACTCGCGCCGGCTCCACTCGAGCAGATACGCGTCCCCGTTCTGCTCGTCCGTCCGGTCCAGGTAGGGATCGGCGTTCCACGCGAAGCGCATCGCGCATTCGGTGGAGAGCGGGACCGGTTTAACGTCGCTGACGTTGACCAGCAGGTAACTCGTGCCCCCGGCCCGCGCGAAGCGGCCGAGTTCCCGGTAGATCCGGCTCGGGGTAACCAGCTCGGTCAGCTGGTTGCGCATACTCCCCATCATGGCGGTGTGATAGTAGATGCCGTCTCCGGCCCGGGCGGCACCGTCGTCGTCGATGACCCCGCCGCCGTTGTCGGCCCAGACCCGCACCACGCCCTCCGGCAGTGTCACGTGCCCCTCGTGCATGAGCTGACTGCCTTCCTCCCAGAGGTTGGCTATGATCATGCCGTCCGGGTCCACCTCGCGGATGAGTTCCACCTGGCGGGCCATGGCCTCCGTGATGACGGCTCCCCGTTCCTCTGCGGTTTTGACCTCCGTCTCATATTCCCAGAAAGGACGATCATGTTTGCCGCGGTATCCGACGGTCCAGACCGTTTCAAAGCCCTCGAAGGCGGAGATACACTGGCGCCAGTAGCGCTCCATAATCTCCGGATGCTTGCGGTAGGAATAGGGCACATCCTCAGGCCAGCGCCAGGTGAGCAGTCCCACCACGGAAATATGGTGCATGTTCAGCGCCAGACCTCGGCGGGAGGCGAATTCCCAGCAGCGTTCGTCGGGAAAGTTGAAGGTGCCCGGCACGATCATGTTGCCCCGCAGGCGCAGAATCGTCTCGCAGATGCGGTCGAGCATGTCGAGCGAATAGACGGTCTCGCGCAGCGGATCGGGCGAGTAACGGCCGAGCAGATCCTCGTCGTTGATGAAGAATCCGCGGTAACGGAAGGTCGGAGGGCCGAACGTCTCGTTCAGCGTGGCCGGGACGTCGATATGCCGCCGCGCCTCGGGTTCGTGACCGGTCCAGAAATACCACGGGTTCACACCGAGGATTTCTTCCGAGAGGGCATAGGCGGCAAAGATGAGTCCGCGGGTGTCGTTTCCGTTGACGAGGATGCGCGGCCCGCCGGAATCTCTTTGCACGCGCAGGGCGAAACTCTCGGGCCCCCGGGGGAGGTCTCCGTCCGGGGTTACGCCGAAGACGATCATCGGACCGTCCCAGTTCTGCGGCGCCCGGGGCCGTACGACGGGGCGGTGACCGAACACCTTGTACCAGTCGCGCTTCACGTCTTCCAGCGCCCGCATGACGGGCTCGTTGCCGACGGTGACCTGCCGGCGATAGGCGTCAGGAACGATCCACGGCGTGTCGGCATGGATGCGGACACGCCCCTTCGCGGCGGCTTGCGTTGGACGGGCGGGCTGCTCCGCCGGCTCAGCAGGGGCCGCAGGGGCCGCCGCGGAGGGCAGTACGGTCGTCGTGTTCCCGGCGGGATCGTATCGGCTCGTAAGCGAGCCCACCTCCGAGCGGAGGGCGCCGTCGTCGATCCAGGCCTGAACGCGATCCCTCCGATCGCCGCTCAACCGGAGGGTCGAGTCGGCATCCCGGAAGATGATCCCGTTATCCTCGTCCGAGAGATCCAGCTTCTCGTATTCGTAGGTCTCGCCGCCCATATCGAGCGTCCCTCCCGTCAGGCGGATGGAGGCGGTATGACCGTGGGCGGCCTGCAGCGAAAGGGGTTGCTGCATCGTGACGGTGCCGCCGGGGTAGATGCTGATGCGATGATCCCGCTGACCGCCCCCGGCTACGCGGCCGAAGCTGTGGCGGATCCCGAAATCCATGGAGCCGTTGACCTCGAAGAGCACGTTGGCGTCGTCGGTAATCCCGTTGTTGGCGGGGGCTGCGTCCCAGGTTCCGTTGACGGCGATCTTGACCGTACCCGACTGTCCGCGGATATCGTAACGCTGCGAACCGGTCGAGAGCGTCCCGTCGATCGTCACCGTCGAAGACGCATCGATCTGGGAGATCGTCCCGCTGGTCGAGTCGGCGATGGAGAGCGCCGCGCCTTCTTCAATGGTCAGGCTCCCTTCGCTTCCGTACAGCCGGATGGACCCGACCTCCACCGTCCCGGTGACGTTCACGGACGATCCGTCGCCGATCGCGTAATCGTCTCCCGTGGTGAACGACGACCCCGCCGGATTCCAGTTCCCCGCATCGCCGAAGCTTGTGCCGTCGCCTCCGCCGTCCCAGCTGTACGGCGCCGCCCCCGCCGGTATGACCGCCACGGAAAGCAGCAGCATGCAAACCAGCCGCGCGCTGAATGATTTCATGAGACCTCTCCCTGCCGCGATAATGTACTTATCCGTGTACAAAGACCCCGGCATGTTTCCATGCCGGGTATGAATGGAACGCTCCGCTGCGTCGCCGGGCTATCGAATGCGCCGACGGAGCAGCATCAGGCCGCCCATCGCCGCGCCGAGCAGACCGATCGTCGCCGGTTCGGGGATGACGGTCGTGAGGTCGCTGCCCGCATCGTATCGGACCTGGAGGTCCCCGACCGTCGACGAGAGCGCGCCGTCGTCGATCCAGCCCTGAACGGTGTTCGTCTGGTCCCCGTCCATGAACACGGAGGATTCGGCGGACTGAAAGATGATCCCGTTATCCTCGTCCGAGAGGTTAAGGTCGCCATAGAGGTAACTCAGCGTACCCATATCCAGATCCCCCCCGATCAGACGGACCGAGGCGGTATGACCATTCGTGGCCTGGAGTTGGAGGTCCCTCTGCATGGTCACTACGCCGTTGGTGAAAATGCTGATGGTGTGATCCCGCTGACCGCCCCCGGCTACGCGGCCCATTGGACCTACCCCAAAGTCCATGGATCCATGGACATCGATGAGCATATTGCATCCCGTGCTCATCAGGTTGTTGGCGGGTTCGCTGTCCAGGGTTCCATTGACGATAATGTTGAGCGTACCGCCGTTCCCCCGAAGGTCGTAACGATAGGCGCCCGTCGAGAGCGTCCCGTCAATCGTCAGCGTAGAGCTCGAATCAATATGAGTTTCTGCGCTCTTGTTGATGGAGACCGACGCTCCCTCCTCGATGGTCATGCTTCCGTCGTTTCCAGCCAAAAAGAAGGACTGGATATCCAGTGTTCCGGTGACGCTGACGGCCGATCCGTCGTCTACTGTATAATGATCATTCGTGGTGAATGCGGACCCCGCCGGAGACCAGTTTCCCGCGTCATCAAAGGTCGTACCGTCGCCGGTACCGTCCCAGGTGTAATCCGTGGCCCACGCCGTGGCGCCGAGCGCAAGCGTCAATACAAACACAAACATGATTCTCAGTATCTTCATCGTTCTTTCTCCCTTTGCTTGGTTTACCTCTCCCCCGTCCATTGCTCATGCGCTGAAAGCGCGAGCAATCGATTTCCCATTAAGACGTCGGTCAGTGTGATCTGCTCTGAGGTTAATTCCTAGATGTAAATTCTGCCAAAAAAGTATGTACAATCGCGCCATAGTCGGGCAGCATGGCCGGCCATGGACAGACTGATCAGGCATCGGCGGGTTCTGCTGGTGATGGGCGAGCGGTACAACATGCGCGTCCATCGCGGGGTGGCTCAGTATGCGAGCGGGAACCGCTGGCACCTGACCAATCTCTTCGGAACGGACCCCGGTCCCATCCGCAGGCGGGGGTGTGACGGGATCGTGGCGGTGCTGGATCCGGACGATCCCCTGACCGGCGCGGTGCTTCGTCGCCGCGTTCCGAAGGTCGATCTGTCGATCATCCGCGATCGTCTGGCAATGCCGCACCTGACCGGCGACAACGAGGCGATGGGACGCGAGGCCGCGCTCCATTTTCTTGATCGCGGATTCAGGAGCTTTCTCTGGTTCTCGGCGCGGGACCATGCCCCCGCCCGTAAACGTTGTGAGGGCTACACGGCGGAGCTGGCGCGTCATGGGTTCAACTGTCGACGGCTGGTCGTCGATGCGCAGTTCGGCACCCGGACCCCTCCGTGGGAGAAGCTGGAGGCATGGATCCACGACGAGCTGGCGGTCGCCGCCCTGCCGTGTGCGGCGTATGTCTACAACGACGTTCAGGCGGCCGATCTTCTCGATGCCTGTGTCTCCGGCGGCATTCAGGTTCCGCATGAAGTGGCCGTACTCGGCACCGACAATCATCCGCTGATCTGCCCGACGGCCGCGGTGCCCCTGTCGAGCATCAATCACGACCTCGAAGAGCTGGGGAGGCGGGCGGCGGCCGAGCTGGACCGGCTGATGAGCGGGGAGCCCTCCGCGCGCAGGATCATCACCATCCCGCACCGGGGCATTACCGTACGCCAGAGCAGCGACATTTTCGCGATCAACGATCCCTGCATGGTGCGTGCGCTGCGCTACCTCCACGCCAACTTCCATCGCGACCTGAGCGTCGAGGACATCGTAGAGGCTTCGGGGACCTCGCGCCGCTCGCTGCAGCGCTGCTTCAAGGCCCGTCTGAACCAGACCATTCACGGCGAGCTGATGCGGTTGCGGGTCAACCGCGTGTGCCAGCTGCTGCGCGAGACGAGTTATTCGGTCTCCGATATCGCCGCCGTATCGGGATTCAACACGCCCGAGTATCTTCACCGCATCTTCCGGCAGCGTTTCGGGATGACCCCGCGCCAGTACCGTATGAAGGAAAAAGAACGTTCGTAGCAGGCCCGCAAGCCCGCCTTCGCCTCCCCCAAACCAATCTTCATGCCCTTCATGTTCTTCATGGTCTATCCCCGCATCCTGCCGGAAGGCGTGCAAACGATAGCAATTTCCCGTTGACTCCGGGGACGGGGGGATCATAATGAAACGGTTATGAGAGGAGGATGAGATGCGGCGGAATCACGGTGCTGAGACGAGACTGGGCCGGCGGGATTTTCTGCGGATGGCCGCGGCGGGCGCGGGGATCGCGGCCGCGGGACCGGCGGCGGGATTGACGGCGAAGGCGGAGGGCGGGCGTAAAAACGTCCTCTTTCTCATCTCGGACGACCTCAACACCGATATCGGCTGTTACGGACACCCGATCGTGCAGACCCCGAACCTTGACGCGCTGGCCCGGCGCGGCGTCCGTTTCCACCACGCCTACTGTCAGTTCTCCGTCTGCAATCCCAGCCGGGCGTCGTTCCTGACCGGCCTGCGGCCGGAGACGCTGGGGGTCGTCAACAACAAGGACAACTTCCGCGACCTGAACCCCGACGTGGTCAGCCTTCCGCAGTTCTTCCGCGAACAGGGCTACTATACCGCCACGATCGGCAAAACGTTCCACGTCGGCGAGAAGGATCCGAAGAGCTGGGATTTTGCCGCCGAGTGGTGGCTCGACGAGCTGCGCAGTACGAAAGGTCCGTTCGACAACCCCACCCGCAATCACGAGCACCAGCTCGGGTGGTGTCTCTGGAAGGAGGTCACGGAGGGCGATACGTACGACGACAGCATTTTGCGTCATACCCTGGATCAGCTCGACGTATGCGCGCAGAAGGAAGAACCGTTCTTCCTCGCCTGCGGCTTCATTCGGCCTCACAACCCCTATTTCGCGCCGCAGCGGTTCTTCGAACCCTACCCCGTCGAAAAGCTGCGTCTTCCCGAAGAACCCGCCGACGCCGACGACCCGCCCGCCGGCGCGTTCCCGATCGGGCAGTGGGGGCAGGCCTACGAACAGCTCACGACGGTCGAGAAGAAGGAGCTGCTCCGCGCGTACTACGCCTGCATATCGTATGTGGACGACTCCGTGGGCCAGGTCCTCGACCGCCTCCGCGAACTCGGCCTCGAAGAGGACACGATCGTCGTGTTCCTGGGCGATCACGGGTACCACTGCTGGGAGAAGGACTGGTGGGGCAAGACCACGGTCTTCGAGCGGTCCGCGCGCTCGCCGCTGATGATCGCCTATCCCGGCATGCCCACCGCCGGCCGGACCTGTCACCGCGTCGTGGAATTCCTCGATCTCTACCCGACGCTCGCCCGCATGGCCGGATTTGAACGGCCGGAGGGACTCGAAGGTCGAAATCTGGTGCCGCTGCTGCGTGAGCCGACGATGGCTTGGGATGAATGGAGCGGTGCGGCCTATACACAGTTCGGCCGCAACCTGTGGTCGGTGCGCACCGAACGCTGGCGCTACTGCGAGTGGACCGGACGGGAGGGCGGCCGGGCGCTTTACGATCATAAGAACGACCCCGAAGAACACCACAATGTAGTGGATCACCCGGAGTATGCAGAGACCGTGGAGCGGCTCGAGACGATGCTCGCGGCGAAAAGGTAGGGCGTGCTCTCTCCGCCTTCGGCCTTGATGCCTTCGGCGGACAGGCTGAGCGCGCCGTTATTGCGGCGGTTCGGGTATGCAGCCGAACCGCCCCGTCTGAAGAAACTGACAGGGAGAACCGTCATGAAACAGAACCGCAGAGGATTTATCGCTCAGCTCGGCGTCGCCGCCGGTGCGACCGGCCTGACGCCCTTTGTCACCCGCGCCTACGACGGGAGCGGCGCGGGATCGGCGCGCATCCTCGAGCCGGACCGGCTCGTGGCCGGGACGAAAACCCGCGTGGTCGTCGAGGTCGCCGTCGGCGCGGGCGGCATCCCGGTCGGCGGCGGGATCTGGGTCGGCGTCCACCACGCCGCGCTCTGGAACACCCGCACCGGTCATATCTCGAAATTTCAGGTCGATAACCCCGACGCCCCGAATTATATCGGCGTCGAGGGGCCGGACGGCGTGAAGCTTGAAAACCACTGGTACGGATGGGCGCCGAACGAATCGATGCACCGCGCCCCCGGCGGACCGCCGGCGATGGACTGGTCGGGCTCCACGCCGCTGATCTATCACCAGTGCATCCAGACAAAAATCAGCGGCCGCGCCCTGCGCGAGGGCGAAAAGGTGCGCGTGATCTTCGGCGCGAATCGCCATAAGGCGCGCGTGCCCAGTACCGCCGACCCGAACCACGAGTTCTTTGTCGCCACCGACTCGGACGCCGACGGCGTGTTCGAGGGAATCGGCGAGTATCCGGCGCGGGATATCGAGCCCGCCGCGGCGGATCACCTGATCGCTACGGCCCCGATGGTGCAGGTCCGCGGCGAGCCGTTCGAACTGCTCGTGCGCGCCGAGGACGCCTTCTACAACACCGCCGTCGATTTCGAAAAAGAGGTGGAGGTGCGCGACGAGGACGGATCGGTCCTCAGGCGCGGCGTGCGGCTGCGGCGCGGGATGGCGCGCATCCGGATCGAGCTGCGCGACGAGGGTCCGCACCGCCTGCGGCTGCGCGGCGGCGGACTCGAGGGACGCGGCGAGCCGATCCGCGTCTTCAACGACCCGCCCGCGAACCGGATCTGGTTCGGGGACATCCACGGTCATACGCGCGTCTCCGACGGCTGCGGCACGATGGAGGAATACTACCGCTTCGGGCGCGACGAGGCCAATCTCGACGTCTGCGCGCTGTCGGATCACTGGCACTACGACTGGCCGGGGACGCAGCAGATCGTGCGTGATTTCTATGAGCCGGGCCGTTACGTGACGCTGCTCGCCGAGGAGGCCGGGACGCACTTCGACCACATCAACTTCTATCACCGGACCGTGGAGGCGCCCCACTCGGAGTACTACACGCCGAAATACGGGGGATGCCTGAAACTCGCGTGGGAGCAGTATAATCGCGGCGGGCCCGTGATGGCCGCCGGGCCGCATCATTTCGCCTACGACCGCGGCGAGAAGACCTATCCCTGGGGCGAATGGGATCCGCGCTCCTGCCGGTTCGCCGAGGTCTATTCGTGCCACGGAACCGCCGAGTACGCGGGCAATCCGCGCAGTCTTCCCAACCTCGATCCGGATAAAACGCTCCAGGCGGGGCTCGCGCAGGGCATCCGCACGGGCGTGATCGCCTGCTCGGACACCCACGTCTCGCGTCCGGGACGCTGCGAATGGATGGTGACCAAGAACGGCATGACCGCCTTCGTCGCGCCGCGGCTCGACCGGGAATCGATCTGGGACGCGCTGTGGAACCGCAGCGTCTACGCCACCACGTTCGACCGGATCTACCTCGATTTCAGCGTCAACGGCACCCCGATGGGGCAGGAGACGGAATCGGGCGGGAGATGCCGACTCGCGGGTGAGGTGGCCGGCCGCGACGGCGGTATGGATGTCGTGTTCCTCCGCGACAACGAGGAGATCAGGCGCGAACGCAGTGAGAACGGCGTCGTCGAGTTCGAGTTCGACGACGATCCCGGCCCCGGCGAACACTTCTATTACGTGCGCGTCGAACAGGACAACGGCGAACGCGCCTGGTCCACCCCCGTATGGGTGAAGGCGTAGCGCTTTGCTGAGTACGCGTACGCACACGGCGGACGGCCCGGAGGTCCGTCCCTACCTTCCCGCACGGGTTCGGCTTGCACCTCTTGGGTAGGGCGTGCTCTCCGAGCGCGCCGCTCTTTTGCGGACGGCCCGGAGGTCCGTCCCTGCCCAGCGATTCTCATTATGGCTTCACCCTTTTCGGTCGGGGTGGCACCCGACCCTCCCAGTGCCCGAAAATGCGTCGGATATCGACTCGGGAGGGACGGCTGCCACGCCGTCCGCGGTCGGAATGGGGCCATAATGAGAACTGCTGATCCCTGCCTTCACCCCGATTCAAGCAATTCGAGTACGCGTACGCGTACGATACTCCCCCGGGGGTCTCCATGGGGAACTCAGGTCATGGTGAATCCGATCCTTTCAGCGGATGCGGATTCGATATGTTGACCGTGCGAGTGGTGCCGCGCCTCATCATTTATGCTTCTGCAGATCCTTGCTTCGCTGCACCAGAAAGCGCTTGTGCAGGGTTTCCACGACTTCAGGGTGGGTGGCGGCCACGTTGTTCTTTTCTTTCGGATCGTTCTTGAGGTTGAAGAGCTGCCATGCGCCGGCATGGGTGGGTTCATCCCGTCCGTATTTCACGATCTTCCAGTCACCATAGCGCAAAGCCCATCGATTGATCCGTCGGTTCCAGATCCAGTAGAGATCCCGGCTTTCAAGGGGTTCGTCGGCAAATATAGCCTCTGAAATATCGATGCCGTCCCACGGTATGGACTCTTCCGGTTGATAATCCATGATCGAGGCCAATGTAGGAAACCAGTCGATGATGTGTACGTAGTCCGTAAGCTCTCCGGGAGATATCCTGCCCGGCCAGTTGGCAAAGGCGGGCACATGGATGCCGCCTTCCCAGACGTCGAGCTTCTTGCCTTTCATGGGAAGGGGCTGGTTAAAATCGGTCAGCTTAAGATCGTCCGGATAGGCGTTCCCTCCCCAGTTGACCTGGGGGCCGTTGTCGGACGAAAAGAGTATCAGAGTGTTTTCTCTTTTTCCGCTGCGCTCAAGAGCATCGACGATTTCGCCAATCGCATGGTCGAGGTGATAAGCGGCTGCCAGCAGGAGGCGTTTCTCGGGATCCGGTTCGCTTTGTATCCTGCCCTCGGGATCGTTGAACCACTTGATCCTGTCTTCGTTGATCCAGCGGTTGGGATTATTCGGGTCCGGTTTCGTGGGCTGATCGACAAACGGTCCCCGTTCATCCAGCGGGGTATGAACGGCATGGAAGGCAAGATACAGGAAGAAAGGCTTATCACGTTTCTTCTCAATAATGTCTACCGCCTCCCGGGTAACCAGATCTGTCGCATGAACCCCGTTCTCGTGTCCTTCTATGAGCTGATGGTCGCGATGCCAGGTGTCACTGAGCGGTCCCTCGCGATAGCGGTGGTCATACATCCCTATGGCGCCGGCGAGCGATCCGTAGCTGTGGTCAAACCCGTGGAAATTGGGTCCATGCTTCGGGGAACAACCAAGGTGCCATTTTCCGCATAAGAAGGTGGCATAGCCGGATTGCTTAAACATGCTCGCGATCGTAGGGGTGCCAATGGGAAACGCGGGGCCGTTGTGGGCCTGCAGAGCCTGAGTGCCGAAGCGTCCGGGATATCGTCCCGTCAGTAAGGCCACACGGGTAGGGGTGCACTGCGGCATGACGTAATGGTTGATAAAGGTTACCCCTGTCCGGGCCAGGGTATCGAGATTCGGTGTGTAGACCTTCGGATTGTTGTAGCCGATGTCCGCCCATCCCTGATCGTCACTGATGATAACGAGCACATTGGGCCGATCGGCACCCCTCAGCAGAGAGGGGATGAGTGCGATCTGGAAGGCCATTCCCGTAATAAGCGAACGGAGTAAATGTGGTCTTTTCATGTATGTTCTCACCTTTTCGTTGTGTCCTGCTCAGATCTCCTGCCGGACCACGGCGACCACGTAGACGGCATGCGTTCCCGGCGCGGCCGGGGAACCGAGGGCTACGGGTCCGGCCGGGAACCTTTTACGGTAGAGAATCAGGTCCGAGGGCGTACTGGTGGAGGTCAGGCGTTCGCCGGTGTTTTCCCAGTCGGCCAGCCAGTCCGGAAGATCGGTGCAGCGGTGATCGTAGGCGACGTACACGGTGGCCGGGGTCTCAATGCGGAAGCGTATAAACGGTTCGTCCCCGCCGATGGCGCGGTCCTGCATGACCCCCTCGAGATACGTGTGTCCCCATACGCCGTCGGGCACTTTCACAAAGGTGTAATCACGGTCACTCGTCCACACCGCCCCTGGAACCAGTCCGGCGGGATGCACGCGCCACGTGCGCGGGGAGCGGACCTGCAGGTCGTGGATTTCGACGACGAGGGAGGTGAACAGTTTCTTTTCCTGCTCCCGGCGCGCGATCGCCGCCGCGGCCTCCACCACTTCGCTCCGCCGTTCCCCGGCCGGTTCGGGGTTGTTCTGCAGCAGCCGGTGGCAGGCGCGCAGGGCGAGTACATGATGCGTCAGGCTGTCCGTGTCCGCCGCGATCTTCAGCAGCGGGTTCAGGGCCTCCGGTCGTTTCCAGGCACACAGCGCGCGCACGGCCGCGTCCCGCACCCGATCGTCCTCGTTGCGGCTCGCCTGCACGACGGCCTCCAGGGATGCCTCGCCCCCGATTTCGGCCAGGATCCTGAGGCGCATCGCCCGCTCCTCCGGTCCGCTTTTGTCGAGGCCGTCCCGTACGCGTTGCGCGGCCTCATCCGCCGGCAGGCGCTCTGCGATGGACATCACGGCGGCTTCCACGGCCGGACGCGACGTTCCGGGAAAGTCCGGGCTGCCCGGCATGCCGAACAGGAGGTCCAGATCCGACGCCTCGCCCAGACGTCCCAGCGCCTGTCCCGCGTACCGGGCCACCTCCGGGGAGGGGTGGCGGATCCATGTGCGGAACAGGGGCCGGTCGGCGGGATCGTTCCGCGCGGCCAGGAGGCTGCAGATCCCGGGCTGCCGCTCTACATCCGCGCGACGGAAGGCCTCGGCCAGCCGACGGCTCACGTCGCGTCCGGGCAGACGCGCCAGCGCGCGTCCGGCCGCCTTGCTCACGTCGCCGTCGCCGGACAGGGCTATCTCGAGGAGCCGGCCGGTATCTTCGGGCGCCCCGATCGTTTCCATCGTCCGCAGGGCGGCCAGCCTCACGTCGTCGTGGTTGTGATCCAGTATGGCCAGCACGGCCGGCCGGGCAGCGGGGTCGCCGCGCTCGCGCAGGGCCGTGAGCAGCCGGACCTTAAGCCGGTCCGGTACGGAAGGCAGGGCTTCCGTGGCCGCGTGCAGGGTGGCTTTCACCGGCAGCCCGGAGACGAGGGCCACGCCCGCCTCCCGTACGGGCCTTGCGGGGTCCCGCAGCGCTTCGGCAACCCGTTCCGCCGCCGGGTCGGGGGCGCAGTGCGCCAGCGAGCGCAGAGCCGCGGCCCGGCAGAGGGGCGAGGGCGCCTCCCGCCAGAGATGGAGACACAGCTCCGCGGCCATCTCCCGCCGATCGTCCGCGGTCAGCGTGTCCGCGCATAGAATCAGGGCGTGGCCGACCGGCCCGGACGGCGTCCGCGCGAACTCCTCGCGCAGGACGGCGAGGGCGCGGTCCGACGCGATTCGCCCGAGCGCGGTCAGGACCGCATGGCGCAGCGCCGGATCGCCCCCGTCGTCGCTCAGCCGCTGCGCCAGGACGGGAACGGCGGCCTCGACGCGGCGGGTGCCCAGCGACGCCGCCACCCCGGTCGTGAGGGGCGCCGGGACGCGATCCAGTGCCGTCGTCAGAGCGCGATCGGCCTCGGGACAGGCCAGCGCCTGCAGGGCGTAGCGGGCGTCATGGGAGAGCTGCGGATCGGTGAGCAGGGCGGCCAGCGCCGGCACAGACTCCGCCGTACCGATCCGGCTCAGGAGGTGACAGACCGTTCGTTTGCTGCGGCACGAAGCGTCGGGATCCTCCAGGAGCGCGACGCTGTGCGTTTCAAACTCCCGCTGCCGGTCCGCGGGCGCGTCCGTGATCAGTTCGACGATCCGGGCCAGCGCGGCGCGGCTCTGGCCGTACTCCGATTCCGCGGCCCTGGAAAACAGGGCGTCCCGATTCCAGGGGGCGATCAGGCGGCGCCAGGACCTTATCGAACGGCGCAGATGTTCGCGGTCTTCCCCGGGCACGTTGAAGCACTGCAGGCCGATGGGACCCTCATAGCCGACCTCGTCCAGCGCGGCCAGCAGGCGCTCGACCGGGAACGTTCCCTCTCCGAGCGGTTGAATGAGCCGGGCCCACCCCATCGCGTGCGTGTCCCCGCGGTCCGCGCCGTTGATGGACACGATCCGCAGTTGCGGCGCCGCTTTCCGGAGGACCGCCTTCAGGTTCTGGTCCGATCCGGTTTTGAGGAAATGGCAGAGGTTGAACGAGACGCCGACATTCGGGCGGTCCACCTCGTCCGCCATCCGCAGCGCGTCCTCGACCGTTTCCACATGACAGCCGGCGTGCGGGTAGAGCGCCACCTCCAGTCCCACTTCCTCCGAGATCTTCGCCACTTCCCGAACCATGGCGACGGCCGACTCATCCGTGCCGCCTTCTCCGCTGAGCAGCGTCAGCCACACGATCGTGTCCCGGCCTTCCAGAGCGCGCAGCTCGTTTTTGATCCGGTCACTCAGGGGCAGGGGGTCGGCCCCGACGCGCAGACTTACATAGGTGCTGACCATCTTCAGGTCGTGCCGGTCCAGCACCTTCAGCATAGCCGCGGTCTCGCCGTTGGGACGCCAGCCTATGCCCGAATAGCCCAATTCCTTCAGCGTCTGTGCCTTGGCCTCCAGCCCCTTGATATCCTGCAGACCGTTGTCGAAGGCGAACAGCTCATCGGTCAGGGCACGGGCCGCCTGTCCGGCTGCGAGCAGGCATGCGCCGACCAGCACAAACTTCACCAGTGTGACCGTCCGCGATCCTCTTTTCATTTTCATGGTGGCTCCTCTCATTAGATGACCCATGGCGCGCGGCGGGGACGATCCAGCATGCGGTTGGCCTCCGGGTCGTCGGGGAAGACCTCCGCATCGGGGTCCCAGCGAAGCCGTCGGCCGACCTGAATCGCGATATGTCCGAGATGGCAGACCGTCGTGGTCCGGTGCCCGATCTCGGCCGTTTCCATCGTCGCGCCGCGCGTCTTGACCGCGTCGATGAAGTCGCGCTTGTCCGTCTTGGCGGGGAGATGGATATCTCCCGCCCCGATGGGGGCGTTCAGAATGGCGGGGGAACTGGCGGTCAGGCCGCGGCCGCCCAGGTCCGCCTGCACCCATCCCTCCGTGCCCTCGAAACGCACGTGCGGGTGGCTGTAGGTGTAGAGCATCTCCACGCCGTTGGCGTAGCGGTAGGTGACTTCAAATCCCGTCAGGACATCCCAGAGCCCGTCGTCCGGGTACGTGCCCGTCCCTTCGATCTCGACCGGGCCGGTGGTCTGCGTGCCGTTGCCCCACTGGGCGATATCATTGAGATGCGTGCCCCAGTTGCTGATCATTCCGTCGCAATAGTCCCGAACCCGCATCCAGCCCGGACGTCCGTATCCCTTGCGCGGATGCACCCTTTTCTCGGTGTAGGGGGTGCGGGGCGCGGGACCGAGCCACAGGTCGTAGTCCAGTTCTTCCGGAACCGGCTGCGCGGGCTGCGGGGGGCAGGCCCGGTCCGAGGCGGGGGCGCCGGTACGGATACGGCGCAGGGTGCCGATGCGTCCGTTCAGTACCAGTTCACAGGCCCGGCGAAATCGGTCGCGGGAGCGGAACTCGCTGTCGGTCCGGAACACGCGCGAATAACGCGCTACGGCATCGCACAGCAGGCGCCCCTCGCGGATGCTCACGGTAATGGGTTTCTCGAGGGAGACGTCCTTGCCCGCCTCGATCGCGGCGAGCGACATCGGCACGTGCCAGTGGTCCTGCGTGGAGATCATCACGGCGTCGATATCGGGTCGCGCCAGCATCTCCCGGAAGTCGCGGTAGACGGCACATCCCCGGTATCCGCCGGAGGGCCGCTGTTCGGCGTAGTGGGTCTCGACCCGTTTACGCGCGTTCTGCAGCCGCCAGTCGTCCACATCGCAGACCGCCACCACCTGAACGTCCGGCATATGCAGGAAAGCCGGCATATTGGCATGGTAGGCCTGACGCCCGACCCCGAGCATGCCCACGGTTATCCGGTCGTTCGCGGACGGCCGCGCGCGGACCCGTCCCGGCAGCACCAGCGGGGCGGCCCCGGCGGCGAGACACGCCCGGCTGAACTTGCGTCGTGTCAGGGGTGCGGTCTTGGGGTTCATAGCATCTCCATGGTTTGGTTGTGCGTGCACCGGAACCTTCCGGCGGCGAATTAAACAAAGTCCGGGGTACAGTTCCTCTTTATCCTCCCAGCAGGGCCAGCATGGTCCAGAGACTGGCCATGCATAATCCGAAGAAGGCCAGGAAGCCGACCCAGCTCTGACGGGACGGCTTCACCACAAACAGTCCGCCGGCGGTCAGCCAGCGCCGATCGGCCGGCACCGCCTCGTCGAGAGACTGCCCCAGTTTGTCCTCCTGCCCGACGGGGGTGTAGATTTTGGTGAAAAAACGGTCCACTTTCTCCCGGTCCGGGGGTCGACTCAGCAATGAGCCGACAATGCCGCCGATTACGCCGGCCGCGATGGGTGCGCCGATGGCCAGACCCGACGGCAAATGGAATACGTTCAGCCGCGTGCCCGCGAACACCGCCACGGCCAGCAGGGTCGCGGTCATCATCCCCGTCTGATTCATGCGCCGCCACAACATGCCCATGGCGGTCGAAATCCCGACCAGGGCCAGGATGGTGAAGTAGGTCATAATCGTCTGGACCACATCGCGCATCAGAATGGCAACCAGTACGGCGAGCAGGACATAGATCAGCCCGACCGTTTTAGTCACCCTCAGTTTCTGAAGGTCGCCGGCGGAGGGGTTGACATAGCGCTTGTACAGATTTTCGCTGAAGAGGCCGGCAACCGTGACCTGGAAGGCATTGCCGGAAGACATGGCCGCAGCCAGGATGCAGGCGAGCATCACGCCCTGGAGCACCGGGGGCAGCAGGGCCCGGATGGCATCGCCGAAGGCGGCGTCGGCGACCGCGGCATCCACCACCACGCCCTGCGAGATCAAATGCGCCAGCCAGGCCATGCCGAGGAGGGCCCAGCCGATGGTACAGAAACGCTTCAGCATATTGCCGCCGGCGAAGCCCATGCGTCCCTGCCACTCCGTCTTCCCGGCCCCGCATACCGTGGCCAGATGCGGCAGCGCCATCGCACTCAAAGGCGCCTGCATGCACAGCATCAGGACGACCCCCAGGTTGAAACGGTCGGGTCCGAAAATAGAGAGCAAATCTGTCCCGTGCTCCCGGGATGCGGCCGCCAGCGTCGCCTGCATTCCCTTTATGCCGCCGACGGTCTCCAGGTTCAGCGCAACCGGGACCACCAGGAAAGAGAGGACGATCATCATCAGCCCCTGGATGAAATCGGTTCGGATGGCCGCTACGATGCCGCCCCAGTAGCTGTACAGCATGAACGTAAGCGTCGTAACGATCAGTATTCCGTAAAACCACAGTTCCGCATCCGGGGTTCCCACCCTGCCCATCATGCCCTGCACGGTCTTGGTCGTCGCCAGAAGGACACTGGCAAGACAGACCACCATGGCCGACGCGGAGACCAGGATGTACAGGGCGCTGGCGGCCCCTCCGAAGCGTTCCTCGAAGTAGTCGGCCATGGTCAGGCAGCGCATCCGACGCACCATCGGCGCAATCAGCCAGTAGAAAGGGGTTCCGTACATCCACAGCCACGACACCCAGACGCCCGAGGCCCCCGCCTGGGTGCTGCCGCTGACGACGCCGGCGGCATCGCCCGGATTCGTGCCGGCTCCGAAAGAGTGCATGATCATCATCGGGGTATTGAATTTTCTTTCCCCCATCAGATAGCCGTCCTGGCTCGAGGCCCTGCCACGACTCCACCAGCCGAGCGCCAGCATGGCCAGCAGGTAGATCAGCACTACACACCAGATGGCATAATCAAGGCCCAGCCACATAATGATCCTCTCCGATGTTCAGCGTTTCTTTTCGCCGGGATGTACGAGCGGGAACCCCGCTGTGTGCGGTCAATGGCCCCCCGCTTCGGCGCACATCTTTTTAAACCTCATCAGGGCGTCCGTGCCGGTATCGAGGGATACGCAACCGCAGCCCCACACAAAATTATTCATGCCCCTTTTCTTCCGGGCCAGTCCGTCAATCGATTCTTGGACCCCCTCCCACTGCCCGCGCTCAATCATTTTGGGGTCGGCGCAGCCCCGCACGATCATCTGGAGATCCCGGGTTTTCTCCTTCATGAGTTCCAGGTCCGTCATGTAGTCGGCGACGACCAGCGAGGTGCCGACGTCGATAAAGTGGTCCATCAGCATGGCCGTATCGCCGCCCATGATGACTGCCGGCGGCGGCACCTCATAATCCCGCTTGATCATCTCGATGACCTTCTTGTTGTAGGGCACCACGTACTCGGCGAAGATATCCGAGGTGATCAGCGGGATGGTGGCCCACGATTCGAATATACTCACGCCCGCGCCGACTTCCGAGATGCGCCGGGCCTGCTGAAGCGACAGCTCGGTCGTCAGGTTCATGAGTTCATGCACCCGCTCCGGGGTGTCCACCATATCGCAGATGAGGTTTTCGAATCCGCGCAATTCCGCGGCCTGCGAGAACGGGCCGGACATCGTCGCCAGAACCCATACCTCATCGCCTGCCTCGTCGACCACCCGTTGCGTCGCGTCCACGATCAGCTGTAAGCGATTTCCCTCTCCCGGCGCAGGGATGTCCAGTCCGCCCGCATCCAGGGCGGTCGAACCCGCCAGCGGATGGGATTTTATGCCCGGAATATATTTTTTCGGGTCGAAGGAGAGTTCGCAGCCGAAGGCCTCGGCCTCGACGTTGTAGATATCGATGCCGACGGTCACCAGGTCGTGTCCGTAGATCTCGTATGATTTCAGCGCCGCTTCAGCGGTAAGCGCCGCCGATCGGCTGGTCTCGTAGGGACTTCTGCCGATAACCCTTGCACCGTGTTCGTAAATGGACGGGACGAAAGGGACCCGGTCGGGCGGTTCGTGGTTCAGCACCGCGTTCATTCGTTCTCTGCCGTTCATGATAGATCCCCGCAGGTCATAAGCCCATAAGTAGGAAGCTCGCGATTCCTGCGGCGATCTTTACGGGGCGGGACCCATAAGGGCAACCTCTCTCAGTGTCTTTTTACCTTCATTGTGTGCCATTGTGCTTGACGGGCCTGCGTGTCCGGCTACGGTTCGGGGGAGGATGTCCGGAGCCAAGCGCAGAGTCATACTATTGGTGGATACCGCGCGCGCCTATGAGCGCGGGCTGGTGCGGGGGGTCCTTAATTATTCCCACCTGCACGGCCCGTGGACATTGTTGCGGCGCACCCCGTTGGCCTCCGGCGGTAAAAGCCGGGTGTCGCCGGATGATCTCGCGAACTGGGATGCCGACGGGGTGATATGGAGAGAATCGGACGTATCGCCGGATATCGGTAAACTCGATATCCCGTGTGTCTATGCGCCCAATACGAAGGTCTCATCGTGCTATCCCAATATTCTGACCGACGATGCGGCGATCGGCCGCATGGCTGTGGAGCATCTGCTCGGGCTCGGATATCGTCATCTGGCCTTCTATGGGCTGGAGCAAAAGTATCATTGGTCAAACGGGAGGAGACTTGGATTTACCGGGGCCGCGCAGGGGGTCGCTGACTGCACCTGCGCCGTATACGATCTCGATTCAAAGCGGATGCGGATGGACCGTGCCGCGCGGCAGCGCAAATTGCGGGACTGGCTGGCTTCGCAGCCGACTCCGTTCGGTCTGATGGTCTGTACGGACGATTGCTGCGTCGACTGTTTTGAGGCCTGTCACAATGCGGGCCTGCGCGTTCCTGAGGACGTGGCCGTGGTGGGCGTGGGTAACGACGAGCTGATATGCGATTTCGTGGATCCGCCCTTATCGAGTATCTACTGGAATACGGAACAGACCGGCTATGATGCCGCGGAGCTGCTGGCCGGCATGATGGACGGAACCATCCCGCGGGAGGGCTACGATGTCTGCGCCGAACCGCTTCATGTGGTGCGGAGGCAGTCGACCGATATCGCGGCCCCGGGCGACCCTCATTTCGCCGCAGCGTTGCGGTTCATCAGGGACCACGCCACGAAAAATATTCATGTGGAAGACGTTTTGAGGCATGTGCCGGTTTCGCGGCGCGTGTTGTATCGCCGGTTCAAGGCCCGGCTCGGCAGATCGATCTATGCCGAAATACGAAGGGTCCGCGTGGATCGCGCCTCGACCTTTCTCATTGAAAGCAACCTCCCGATCCACGAGATCGCCCTCAAGCTGGGCTGCGAGGACTCAAAAAACTTTTCCCGCCTGTTCCGGCAGGAGAAGAAAATGAGCCCCGCTCAGTACAGGAAGAAGTACGCCGTGTATCGCTGAGTCGCAGACCCGCGCAGCGGAAAAGGTTCGTAGTAGGCCCGCAGGTCCGCGAAGCGGAGCCAGGGCCGTGATCTTCACGCGCCTTGCCTGCGGGGCAGGCGTACGGCGCTGCTGCGAACGATATTTTAAGGCTTGAAAAACGCCCGCCGATCAGCGAAAAACCTCTTTTGGCAAACGATTTCACGATATGAGAATTGAACAGGAATGCAGGGACACAGACGGGAGAGTTTTTGATGGCTGCCGCAGAACCGCCTTATGATATGCATCTGATTATCAATACGCACTGGGACCGCGAGTACCGCTGGTCGTTCCGCGAGACCCAGATGCGGCTGCGCGAAGCGGGCGATATCCTGGTCGAGACCATGGAGAACGATCCGCGCTTCGCGTACTTTCACGCCGACTCGCAGGCGTCGTTCGTCGACGATTACCTAGAACTGCGGCCCGAAAACCGCGAACGCGTGAAGAAACTCATGGCCGAGGGACGCCTGCTGGCGGGGCCGTGGTACACGCTGCCGGCCGAATACCTCGTCAGCGGCGAGGCGCTGGTGCGCAACCTGCTCTTCGGCCACCGGATCGCCGGCGAACTCGGCGGGGTGATGAAGACGGCGTACAATATCTTCTCCTGGGGCCAGGTCTCCCAGCTCCCGCAGATCTACCGCCAGTTCGGCATGGATACGATCCTCTTCTACCGCGGCATCGACCAGTCGAACCTCGAAAAACTCGAGTTCTGGTGGGAGGCGCCCGACGGGACGAAGGCGCTGGGCCTCACCTTCGGCGAGTACCATCGGCTCAACTTCTGGGTCTTCGCCTACCGCCCGTATATCAACGGCGGGCTGCCCGCGCTCGATTTCAAAAACACCACCGAACACGGCGGCTATCTCCTGCGACGCTGCACGCCCGGTGCGGACGACCTGAACCACTTCGTCCGCAACCAGCCCCACGGCGAGGACCTCGATGCGGCCATGGAGGGCATGGAACGGCTGATCGAAAGCGTGCGCCATAAGTCGTCGACCCGCCACCTGCTCTTCCTGCAGGGGTTCGACCAGGAGAACCCCGACCCGATCGTGCCGGACCTCGTAGACAAGATCAACGAACGGCTCGACTGCGGGAAGCTGCATGTGAGCAGTCTCCCCGAGTACGTCCGGCTGGCGCGCGAGGACATCGAGTCGCGCGGCGCGGGCGAGTCGTTCAAGACCTTTACCGGCGAGATGCTCTCGGTCGAAAAAAGCGGCGACCCCTTCGCCCCGCTCTACATCGGCGTGTTCTCCGCCCGGATGCCGCTCAAAATGATGAACGCCGCCGCGCAGACCCGCCTCGAGAAATGGGCCGAACCCGCCTCCGCCTGGAACGCCTGGCTCGGCGGCGAATATCCGCGGCTCTTTTTGCGCAAAGGATGGCAGGAACTGCTCCAGAACCAGCAGCACGACGGGATCGGCGGGTGTCATGTCGACCGGATCAGCGAGGCGATGGAGGAGCGCTACCGCAACGTGCGGGATATCGCCGAGGTCGCCATGCGCGACGGGCTGTTCCCGGTCGTCGACCGGATCGATTTCAGCGGGCTCGATGAAAAGGAGATCGGACTCACGGTCTTCAATCCCACCGCGCAGCGGCGATCCGAGGTCGTCGAGGCCGTCATCGACGTCCCCCACGAGTGGGGCCTGCGCATCGATCCCGGCACGCACTACGTCCGGCCGATGGCGGTCAAGCTCGCGGACGCCGACGGCAACCCCGTCCGCGCCCAGATCTCGCACCTGGAGGACGAGACGGCCTTCGCCTACCTGCGCTACGGTTCGCACATGGACCTCGACGTGACACGCCTCCGGATCGCTTTTCATGCCGACGACCTGCCGCCGATGGGCTACGCATCGTTCACGGTCCGTCCCGAACAGTCGCAGGATCGGCCCGTGGATCTGCTCTCGCCGGTGCCGCGCCGGCTGGAGAACGACCATCTGCGCGCCGAAATCCTTCCGGACGGGTCGCTGGATCTCTTCGACAAGGCCAGCGGCGAGACCTACGCCGGGCTGCACGTCTTCGAGGACGAGGGCGAGTGCGGCGGGCCGCTGACGCACGACCGGCCGGAGAGCGATCAGACCTGGACCACGAAGGGTCTGCCGGCGCGCATCGCCTGTATCGAAAACGGGCCGGTACGGAGCCGTTACCGGATCGAACGCGAGTGGGAACTGCCCGAAGGGCTCGACGCCGAAATCCGCGTCCATGTCCCCCACGGCAACCGCTGGATCTACAAGGGCCCCCTGCGCCGCTCGGAACGGAAAATCGCCATGCGCATGGTGACCGAGGTTTCCCTGCGCAGGGACGCGCGGCAGGTGGAATTCGAGACCACGATCGATCATACCGTCCGGGACCATCGCTTGCGCGTGCTCTTCCCGACCGGCCGGGCGGAGGCGACGACCTGTCGGGTCGATTCGGCGTTCGACGTCGTGACGCGCGATTTCACGATCCCGGATTCGAGCGGGTGGTATGAGGCCGCGGCACGCACGCTGCCGACGACGTCGTTCGTGGATGTGGAGGATGCGAAGGGCGGTCTGCAGGTCATGCACCGGGGTCTTTCGGAGTATGAGGTAAGCGACGACGCCGACCGCGCGGTGGCGCTGACGCTGCTGCGCGCGTTCGGGACGGCCGGGAACAATTCCGAGATGTACGAACCGCAGCCGCTGGCGCAGTGTCCGGGTACGCATGGGTTCCGCTACGCCGTGGCGCCGCACGACGCCGGCGAGGGCGAACACGAGCTGGCCAACCGCGCCATGCGGTTCGTCGTCCCGCCCGAGACCGTGAGCAGCACGCGCCACGAGGGTACGCTCCCGATGCGGCACTCGTTCCTGCAGTGGGACAGCGAGCGCTTCGTGTTCAGCGCGCTCAAGCAGGCGGAGTCGGGCGAGGCGATGATCCTGCGCGGATACAATCCCACCGGCGAGGCGGCGGACGTGACCCTCACCGTACCCGACTGCGTCACGGCGGCGCGGATGCTGACCCTCGAAGAGAAGGTGGATGCCGAGCTTGAACTCGAGGACGGCAGGGTGCGTTTCTCCGCCGGCGCGGGGGCGATCGTCACCATCGAACTGACCGGAAAGGGTGGGGCATGAGCCGGTTCTGCCGGGGGTTCATCCTGCTCGCGGCGGGGCTGGCCTTCGCCGCGGTATCCGTGCGGGCCGTGGAGGATCCGGAGACGCGCTATCTCTGCTTCATGCGCACATGGACCCCCGGCTCGCCCCAGTCGCACGAAGAGGTGCTCAGAGAGATCGCCGCGAACTTCGAGGGGCACGACCGCAACCCGGAAGTCATGCTCGGCGTCGGGACGATCTTCTCCTATCTCAATGCCGAGCCCGCGCAACTGGAGCAGTCCCTGCGCGAACTGCTCGCCGCCTCGCGGGAAACCGGGGTCCCGGTATGGATCAAGCTCGACGGCGAGCAGTGGTGGGGAGCGCGGCCCGACCTCTGGAACTGGTGGGATCCCTCGCGGCCCGGCTACGATCCCGACAATCGGCGTAACGTCGAATGGACCTGGTGGTCGCCCGATCACGCGATGAAGATCGCCTGGCGCAACTGGGGCCGTCAGATCCGGGTCCTGCCGCCGCCGAACCTCGCCAGCCCCGAATACCGCCGCGCATGTCACGAGCAGATGCGGCGGCTCGTACCGATCATCGCCGAGTGGTACGAAGCGTTGTGGGACAGCGAAAAGCATCTCTTCGTGGGCCTGAATGTCGGCTGGGAGAGTTCGATCGGAACCAGCGCCTACTATTATCCCAACGGGAACGAGTGGCTCGACCGGCCGCCCCGGCGCGATCCGAGCCGTGAGCTGGTCACCGACGATTTCCTCAGCCGCGGCATGGTCCAGCAGGGCTACGCCGCCCTGTCCACCGCGGGTCTTCGAACCGAAGGCGACATTACGGAAGAGGATCTGTACGAAGTCGTGCGGCTCCATCTGCGCGATCTCTCGCGTGCGGCCGCGGAGCTGGGGATCCCCCGCGACCGGCTGTTCACACACGGGGTGGGGTATCGCGAGGGCGAGCGGCTCTATGACGCGGCCCTGAATGAATTCGCCTGTCCCGGCTGGAGTGTGTACACCCATGCGGGGAATCCCGAAAAGGACGAGGGGATCATGCGCGGGGTCGCGGCGACCGACGCCCCGTACTGGGGGGCTGTCGAGTGGCTGCTGCTCGAGCCGATGGCCCATGACCCCTGGCGGGAGGCTTTCAGAAAAACCCTGTACACCGAAGGCTGCCGGCTGTTGTGTCTGTACAACTGGGAGATGGTGACGGATCATGGCGGAGTCCTGCGCGCGGCGCGCAGGCTGCTGCTGGAAGAACACGAAGGAGGCGGACGTGAGTAAAACCGCGAGGCAGTCCGGTGCCGGAGAGGCGCTGCCGACCATCGGCGAGAAGATGTCGTACGGCCTCGGCGCCGTCTCGGACGTGATCATGGCCAACGTGGTGTTCCAGCTCGCCATGCCGCTCTACAACGTCGAACTCAAGGTCCCCGCCACGCTGGTCGGGCTGGCGGTTTCGCTCCCGCGGCTGTGGGACGCCTTTACCGACCCGTTCATGGGCAACATCTCCGACAACACCCGCACGCGCTGGGGGCGTCGACGCCCCTACCTGGTGGCGGGCGGGATCCTCGCGGGCCTTTTCTGCGCACTGATGTGGATGCCGCCGCGGGACTGGTCCGAGATGCAGCTCTTCTGGTATTTTCTGGTGGCCTCGCTCCTGTTCTTCACCGCCTATACCGTCTTTTCCGTCCCCTTCAACGCCCTCGGCTACGAGATGACCTCCGACTACGACGAACGCACCAGTGTGATGTCGTACAAGACCTTCTTCATGAACATCGGCAGCGCGCTGTTCCTGCCGTGGCTGTGGAAGATGATGAACATGCCGATGTTCGGGAAAGATCCCATCGAAGGCGCGAGAAATGTCGGCATACTGATCGGGGTGATGGTGATGATCTTCGCCTTCCTGCCCGCCTGGCTCTGCCGCGAGAAGGCGCGCGGGCAGTCGCAAAGCAAGATCCCCTTCTTTCACGCGCTGGCGGTCACCTTCCGCAACCGTCATTTCCTGATGCTCGCCTCGATCGTGTTCACCGTCATCATGGGGATCTTCCTCGTCTTCCCGCTCATTCTCTACCTCAACCTCGCCTGCATCTACGACGGGGACAAGGACGCCGCCTCGCAGATGTTCGGCCTCTACAACACCGTGTACGGCGTGCTGGGGATCGTGTCGGTGCCGCTGATCAACTACGCCAGCCGAAAGCTGGGCAAGCGGATCACCCTGGTCGCGGGGCTGTGCATCATAAGCTTCGGATTCGTCATCAGCCCGCTGCTCTTCAGCCGCGACATCCCCGAACTCCAGCTCATCTTCCCCGTGCTGGCCTCGCCGAGTCTCGGCTGCGTCTGGATCCTGACGGCCTCGATGCTGGCCGACATCTGCGATCTCGACGAACTCAATACCGGTTTGCGGCGCGAGGGCATGTACGGCTCGGTCTTCACCTGGCTGGTCAAGGCGGGGCTGGCGGCCGTGATGGCGCTGAGCGGATTCATCATCGACTGGTCCGGCTACAATCCCGACCAGGCGATGCAGGGGGTGCAGACCCAGATGTTCCTGCGCGGCTTTTTCGCGCTGGTCCCGCTCGCCTTCCTCGTGGCCGCCCTGCTGCTCACCCTGCGCTTTCCGCTCACGCGGGAACGGGTCAGCGAGATCCAGCTCGAACTCGCCCGGCGCAAAAGCGAACAGGAAGGCGATCCCCAGCTGCAGGGGAATGTGTGAGGGCAGGGATTCTGCTGGACAGCAGAAGGCCGTCCGCCGTTTTCGTACTCTTACTCGTACTCGTACTCGTACTCGTACGCGTACTCGGAGCGCCGAAGGCGCGATCCCACTCCCCCTGTTCAAGAAACTCGAGTACGAGTACCGCTTCGCTGAGTACGAGTACGCGTACGTGGTGACGCGAGCGGATTTCTAATCCAGCCGCTACGATTTCAGTAGTTCCACAAAAATCTGCAAAGAACCCGGAGTGCACGCTCCGTCCGGAATGCGCAGAGGGTGACTTCCAGAAAACATGTGCCTCTTGTGCCTTTTTGTGGCTTATTTACCGTCGAACAGCGAATGGACCGGAGGGGGGTGCCATGCGTCATTCAAGTTGGCTCTATGGGATCATCGCAGTCGCCGCGCTCCTCCTGTGCGGCGGATGTGCGACGACGGATTACGTGACCGGGGCGGAGACGTACAATTTCTACACGCTGGAGGACGACGTCCGCATCGGCAAAGAGGTCTACTCGCAGACCCTCGAACAGATGCGTACAAAGGGGATTCCCGTAAACGAAGACCGTGAACGGGTTCGCGAGCTTCAGACCATCGTGGACCGCATTGTCGCCGTCTCCGATATCCCGCAGTTCCCGTACGAGGTCGCCCTGATCCACACCAACGTCGCCAACGCCATGGCCGCGCCGGGCGGGAAGATCATGGTCTTTGAAGGACTGTGGGATCGTGAAAAGGGGCTCGTGAGCGACCGCGACGAGCTGGCCGCCGTGCTGGCGCACGAGATCGCGCACGTCAACGCGCGCCATTCCACCGAGGCCATGACCCGCGACATGGGTCCGAGCATCCTGTTCGCGATCGGCGCCGCCTACGCGCAGTCGCAGGAGAAGGAGGAATTCGCGCGCATCCTCGCGGGGACGTTCATGGTCTACCAGGGCGTGGTGGTCACCCACTATTCTCGCAGGGCCGAGTACGAAGCCGACCGCGTAGGCATGATGTACATGGCGCGGGCGGGCTATGATCCGGAGGCCGCCGTGCGCATCTGGCGGCGGGTCGTCGAGGAACAGGGTCGAAATCATTCGCCGCTCAGCTTTATCTCCACCCACCCCTCCGCTCCCCAACGCGTCCAGCAGCTCGAGGCGCTGCTCCCGCGGGCCCGGGAGCTTTATTTGAGCGGGACGCCCGAACCCTGAGTGGACGATCTCCTCTGGATGGACGGGTTCCACCCCGTCCTCTTTGCGGTGGGCGTGGAGGGATGGGTTCCACCCCGTCCTCTTTGCGGTCGGTGTGGAGGGACGGGTTCCACCCCGTCCGTTCCCGCGGGGTCGGCGTGGAGGGATGGGTTCCACCCCGTCCTCTTTGCGGTCGGTGTGGAGGGACGGGTTCCACCCCGTCCGTTCCCGCGGGGTCGGCGTGGAGGGACGGGTTCCACCCCGTCCGTTCCCGCGGGGTCGGTGTGGAGGGACGGGTTCCACCCCGTCCGTTCCCGCGGGGTCGGTGTGGAGGGACGGGTTCCACCCCGTCCGTTCCCGCGGGGTCGGTGTGGAGGGACGGGTTCCACCCCGTCCGTTCCCGCGGGGTCGGTGTGGAGGGACGGGTTCCACCCCGTCCTCTTGTGGAGATCTGTGTTCACTCGTACCGCAGCGCATCGATCGGGTTGAGCCGCGAGGCTTTGCGAGCGGGCCACAGGCCGAAGATCACCCCGACGACGGCGGAGAAGGTAAACGCGAGCCCCACCGTGAGGGGGGTGATGATCGTATTCCAGCCGGCGTAACGTGTCATTGCCAGCGACGCGCCCCATCCGGTTAAAATCCCGAGAAAGCCGCCGAAGATCCCGATCACTGCGGCCTCGATCAGGAACTGCGCGAGCACATCCGAACGTTTTGCTCCGACGGCCTTGCGGATGCCGATCTCCCGGGTGCGTTCGGTCACGCTCACGAGCATGATGTTCATGATCCCGATCCCGCCGACGAACAGCGAGACCCCTCCGATCCCGGCCAGCAGCAGCGCCATGGTCTTGCTGGTGGCGGTGATGGCTTCCCGGAGGTCGCCCATGTTGAATACGCTGAAGGCCTCGCGTTCCGGATCGATCCGATGGCGTTCTTTCATCAGTCGGATCACGGCCTTTTCGGTGTATTCCATGTGATCCCGATCCACGACCCGTATCTCGACCGTGTTAATGTATGTTTTGCCGAACAGGCGTTTCATGGCCGTAGTGACCGGAATGATCACCATATCATTGGGGTCGCGGCCGAAACTGGCGCCCATCTCGGGGAGGATGCCGATCACTTCAAACCGTACGCGATTCATGCGCAGGGTGCGGCCGATCGGGTTGCTTCCATCGAACAGTTCGCGTACGAGCGTGGTGCCGACCAGGGCGACTCGAGCGCGGTTTTCCACCTCGGCGGCGGTGAAGTTTCGTCCGTAGAGCAGCTCATAATCATGTATGCGGAGATAGGCGGGAGTCGTGCCCGTAATGCTTGTGCGCCAGTTGTGGCCCTCCCAGGTGAGCTGGGCCATGCCGTTCACCACGGGTGCCGCGGCATCGACCGAAGGCAGACGCCGCGGCAACGCTTCGGCGTCCTCGAGCGTCAGCCGCGACGTCGCCCCCGCCGCCATCCTGACCGCCCCGCGCTGGCGCGCGCCGGGGCGCAGAACCAGCAGGTTGGCGCCCAGTCGGGAAATGCGCTCTTCAACCGCTTCGCGCGCTCCCGTTCCCAGCGCCATCACGGCGATCAGCGCGGCCACTCCGATCAGCACCCCCAGCATCGAGAGCGCGGTGCGCGTCTTGTTGGCCATCAGGGCCCGGACCGCCTGGCGGAACATCGCCCCCGCCTCGTCCAGTTTGCGCCCGATCCAGCCGAGGGGGTGGGTTCGCGCGTCGTGTTCGCCGCCGACGCGGAAATCAAAATCCGTGTCCTTCGCCACACTGCCCGATGCCGAATCCGCCGGAACCCGGCCGCGGTCCTCGGTGACGCGTCCGTCGCGAATGGAGATCACGCGCGAGGCGACGGCCGTGACTTCGGGGTCGTGGGTGACGACGATCACCGTGAGTCCGGTCTCGTTCAGTTTTCGCAGGATGGTCAGTATCTCCCCCGAGCTCGCGGAGTCGAGATTCCCGGTCGGTTCGTCCGCCATCATGACCGACGGGCGGTTGACCAGGGCGCGCGCGATCGCCACCCGCTGCTGTTGTCCCCCGGAGAGTTCGCCGGGCGTGTGCTCTTTCCGGTCGCCGAGACCGACCCTCTTCAGCAAATCCTCCGGGTCGGCGGGGGAGGGGTGGTCGCGATAGATCAGCGGCAGGGCCGTGTTTTCGAGGGCCGATACACGCGCCAGGAGATTGAACTGCTGAAAGACGAATCCGATCGAACGGGCCCGGCGTATCGCGAGCTGATCGTCGGTGAGTCGACTCACCTCATGTCCTTCCAGCCGGTACGAGCCGGAGTCGGGGGTGTCGAGCAGGCCGAGGATATGCATCAGCGTCGACTTCCCGGAGCCCGAAGGGCCCGTGATCGCGACGAATTCACCGCGGTCGATGCGCAGCGAGCACCCGCGCAGCGCGCGCACCTCCACGTCGCCCATCCGATAGGTTTTGACGATATCGCGGACTTCGATCATGGCGTGATTTACTTCTTTTTTCGTTTGGGCATGAAGGGGCTGCCGCTGCCCCGGTCCACCGCCGGAACCTCGAACGCGGGCCGTACCACGCGTTCATCTCCGGTCAGGCCGGAGAGGATCTCCACCCGCCCGTCCCCCGAGAGACCGGTCCGCACCCCGCGGGGCTCAGGCGGCGTCGCGGGGTCGTCGTCGGCATCCACGAGCACGAGTTTCTTTTCTCCGCGGTGCTGGACGGTATCGACCGGCAGGGTCAGTACGTCGTCGGCCGCGGCGACGATGAACCGCAGCGAGGCGGTCATCCCGCTCTTCATGCAGTCCGGTACGCGGACCGGCACGACATCGACCTCATAGATGGTGACATTGTTCACCGTGGTGGCCTCGTACGCGATCTGGCGCACGGTTCCGGTGACCGCGATGCCGGGGTAGGCGTCGAGCGTGATTCCCGCATGCTGCCCGGGTTCGACCGAGCCAATGTCCGTTTCATCGACCTGTGCCTCCACGATCAGCCGGTCGGACAGGACGAAGACGGGTTCGGCGGTGGTCACGGTCTGGCCGGGCTCGGTGTTACGCGCGATCACGGTTCCGGCGAGCGGGGAGATCAGCGGGGTAGGCTTATAGATGTCTTCCCATTTACGAAGCTCGTCTTCGCCCTGAGCGCGCGCGGCGTCGAGCAGTGCCGCGCGCTCGGTCGAACTCATCCAGGATAGGATCTGCCCCTTCTCGACCGTATCGCCTTCCTCGATCAGGATCTCTTCCACCCGCCCCCCGATCGGCGGTTTGATCTCGATCCGGTTCTGAGGCTCTACGATCCCCGTCGTTTCAATCGTTGATTCAATGCGGCCGCGCATCAGCTCCACGGGTTCGTACCGCGTGCGGTCCGCCGTCTGCTCCGGTTCACGAAACCGGAACCACCACGTCGCGAAGCCGATTCCTCCCAGGACTAGGATCCAAAGAATTTTCTTCATGTCCGTTTCCCTGATGTGTGTTCAGCCACGGGGCCGCAAATAGGTCCGGGCCCTTGCCCGGGGCGCGACGCTACGGCCCCTCCGTCCTCTGCGCAGGCCGCGCCTCCCGCCGGTCGTACGATTCCTTCCGCCGAACGGCAGCGCGGTCGAAGGCGTTGAGACCCCGGACCCTCGTCCACTGTGCGGCGGCGATCAGCGCCGTGCGCTGACTCTGGAGAAGCTGTTTGCGGTTCTGGATCAGGTTGCTCTCGATGATGTCCCAGTTCTCGAAACTGAGCAGTCCGCTCTCGTACTGGCGGCGGGCGATCGAGGCGCGCAGTTCGGAGGCCTCGAGGAAACGGGTGCGTACCTCGACGTTTTCCGCCGCGTCCGCGTAGGACCGGTAGGCGTCGGCGAGTGTACGTGTGAGCGCATCGAGCGTATTGCGCACTTCGGCCTCGGCCTGCAGGAGCCCCGCCTCGGCCTGCCGGATTCTATGGCGTTCGCGTCCGCCGGACCAGAAGGGGAACGAGAGGCGTACTCCGGCCGACCAGCTGTATTCGTCGAGATAGAGGTCCTCGCCTGCCCGGCCGGCCGAACCGGTCAGATCGAGGTCGGGCCGGAGGCCGCTTTCCGCGGAGCGAAGGTCGGCCTCCGACTGATCGAGCAGGGCCAGGCGGCGCGAGAATTCAGGCGTGGCACGGGCGAGCTCGCGCCCCCCGCTCCAGACCGGGGTGCCGTCGACCTCGAACGCGCCCGTCACGGCCAGGGCGGGCGGCACGTGGTCGAGTCCGATCGTGCGGGCGAGGTTCTCGCGGGCGATGCTCCGCTGCCGCTCGGCCTGGGCCAGGTCGGTGCGTCCCTCGTAGGTGGTGGCACGGCTCAGGGCCAGCGAGCCCTTGTGTTCGCGGCCGCCCTCGTAGCGGAGTTCCACGAGCTTCTCGTTTCCGATCAGGCGGTCGAGGATGCCACGGTTGAGCGCCACCTGCTGCTGCGCGTAGAGGAGCTCGATGAAGGCGCGGCGGAGATCGAGGGTCACCTCGGCGGCGGTGATTTCGTAAGAGCGGATCGCGGCCTCGAGCCCGGCGCGCGCCGAATCGATACGCGCCCGGTTTTCGCCGCCGCTGTACAGGTTCTGACTGACGCCGAAATCGGCGCCGTAGGATTCGCGGCCGGTGGCCGGAACCCCTGCGCCACCCGATTCACTGTACCGCCCGCTGCCGCTCACCGAAAGCTGAGGCAGGGTTGAAGATTCGGCGATGTCCGTGCCCGCCTGCGCGGCTCGCACAGAGGCCTGTGCCGCCACGAGCCGGGGGTGGTGCTGTTCCGCGAGTCGTACACAGGCCTCCCAGTCCAAGGAATCACGGCCGGCCGCACAGGTCGCGACGGACATGATAAAAAAAACGATAGATCTGATCATCCGGCTCGCGTCCCCCATGCTTCTCCCGGTGTAATTTTGATGTTCTCCCGCTTTCGACTCGATCCGGGGTGGACGCCGAAAAGCCCTCAGGGTGACGGTAGTGCAGATTGAATCCGCAGCCACCCGCGATGCCCGGAGTTTTCCCTGACCCATCATCACGCCCAACGAATTATCCTGCGGTTTATTGTAATCTTTCAAGGACCGCCGCTTACCCCTCCCGGCCGAGTTGCGACCGGAAATCCTCAATCCATGCGCGCTCGTATTCGCCGGCGAAGGTGCCGTTCAGGTACCGCTCGTATCCCTCGTCGATGAAGCGCCGCCAGCTCTCCGCCTCGCGGCCGGGCAGGATCGGGAAGAAGAGCGCGCCGGTCTCGCGCGCGGCACGCAGGTCGCCGGGGGCGTCGCCGAGCACAAGGACGTGCCCGGGAGCATAGTCCCGATCCGCCTGGCGGAGGATGTCCGCCTTTTCCCCGCGTTCCTGGCCCGCGATCGCATCGACATGCCCGTGCAGCCCGCTCGCGGTCCATTCGCGTACCAGCGCGTCTTCGGTCGTGCGCGAAATCACGACGGCATCCGAACGTTCCGCGATCAGCCGCAGCGCCTCCGCCGCGTGTTCAAACGGCGGGAGCGGTTCCATCTCCTCCGCCATCCGGCGGGTCACTTCGCGGCTCCAGTCGAGCACCTTCTGCAACTCGTGGTCGCCGCTGCGCCGCGCCTCGCGCTCCAGCGCCTCGTTGTTCAGAGGATGACCGGCCTCGATGAAGGCGCGCAGTGCATCGACGGGCGGCAGGGTTGCGCCGGAACGACGAATCTCCCGGTCCTCACGCATCGCCAGGAAGAGGTGAAGCAGGTTCGCGATCCGGTTGCCGCCGCGGTGCGTGGAGTGCAGGTTGATGTGATCCGCCAGCTCGCGTACGCGGTCGGCCGCCGCTTCGAGCCCCCAGTATTCGATAATCAGCGGCTGGACGTAGACGTGCTGCTTGTGCGCCACGGTGTCAAAGACGCAGCCGTCGGAGTCGATGCCGACCAGCGTGTCGTGACACCTTCGGAACGTCGATAGCGGATGCGGATTTTCAGTCATGGACCGAGCATGCGCGAAACGGCGCGCGATGAAAAGGGGAGTCTGTTCATCCATGTCCCCTGTGCCTTTTTGTGGCCGATGGAAAAAACCTCTTCTGTGTCTCCTGTGCCTTTTTGTGGCCTTCCATACTCCCAGATCACTTCGTGGCCCGGAATATCGGGTTTCCTTCCCGGACTCCCATGGCCATAATGCCCGCCGGAACGAACGGGGGAGAGGATGAATACGGGCCTCGGGAACAACACGACCATCGCCGCGATCGCGACGCCGCCGGGCGAAGGCGGGGTGGGCATCGTGCGCATTTCCGGCCCGGACGCGCTCGGCACGGCCGGCCGCGTGTTCCGCCGCGCCGGTCGCGGCGAGGCACCCGCGGCGATGGAGGCCGGAACCTTCGCCTACGGCCGATTCGTGGCGGGGGACGGGACCGAACTGGATCGCGGCCTCTGTCTGGTGATGCGTGCGCCGCACAGTTTCACGGGCGAGGACACCGCCGAGCTGCACGGACACGGCGGTGCGATCAATTTGCGGCGCATCCTGCGCGCGGTGCTCGACGCCGGCGCGCGCGGCGCGGAACCGGGCGAATTCAGCCGCCGTGCGTTTCTCAACGGTAAGGTCGACCTCGTGCAGGCCGAGGCGATCTGCGATCTGGTCCGGGCGCAATCCGACCGCGCCGCCGGCGCGGCGACCGAACAGCTGGAGGGGAAGCTGAGCCGGTCGTTCGACGGGCTCTACGATCATCTCATGGATGCGGCGGCGGATGTGGAGGCGACGCTGGATTTCGAGGAGAACGAACTTCCGGCGCGCGTGCTTGAAGAACTCGACGCGCGGTTGAAGCACGGGCTGGACGAGGTCGACCGCCTGCTTTCGACCTGGGACGAGGGCCGGCTGCTGCGCGAAGGCGCGCGGGTCGTCATCCTCGGCCGGCCCAACGCGGGCAAGTCGACGCTGCTCAACGCGCTGCTCGGATACGAGCGCGCGATCGTGACGGAGGTCTCCGGGACCACGCGCGATACGATCGAAGAGGGATACGTGCTCGACGGGTTTCCCGTGCGACTGGTCGATACGGCGGGGCTGAGGGAGACGGACTGCGCCATCGAGCGCGAGGGTATCCGGCGCGCGGAAGAGACCCACCGCGCCTCCCATTTCGCCCTGTATGTGGTGGACGTCTCAGGTCCGCTCGAGGCCGAAGACGAGACGCGGCTCGGGCTGCTCGATCCCGGCTGCACGGTCGTCGTGCTCAACAAGAGCGATGTCCGCAGTCCGGATTTCCATTTTCCGTTCAGCGAGTTCGAGGTGGTCGAGACGAGCTGCGCGCAGGGGCGGGGTGTGGAGGACGTACGCCGCGCCCTGACCGAGTTTCTCGAGAGGAACATCGACCGTCACGCGCCGCCGCATGCCGTGATCGGCGAGCGCCACCGGGCGCTGCTCGACGAAGCCCGCCGTGAGATCGAGGCGGCCTGCGCGCGCTGGAGCGAGGGTGGCGAGACCCGGGCCGACCTCGCGGCGGAACACCTGCGCGCAGCGCTCGAGACGCTCGGCGCGATCACCGGCCGCGCCTTTCACGAGAACCTCCTCGACCGCATCTTCTCGCGCTTCTGCCTGGGAAAATAAACGTCGGGCCGTCCTACGGTTCTTCGATCGCCGGGGTCCCGCGTGTGGCCGGCAGGCGGTTGAAGTCGGAGGGATTGAGCGTCAACAGGAGTTCGGCCTTCGCCTTGCACGCCGCATGATGGATCAGGGCGTCGTAACATACGCCCCCGCTGATGTCGGCTTCCTCCAGACGGGCTATCACCCGGTAATAATCCCGTGCGGAGAGCGTAACGATCTTGGCGTCCCTTGTGTTTTCCTCGATCAGGCGGCGCGCGGTGGAGGGACGGATGCGGGGGCGCAGCGGAAGCCGGGTCAGGACCGCATAGAGTTCAGCCAGCGAATGTGCGCTGACCATGATCGTGTCCCCGGCACGCCGGGCCGCGGCCAGCCGCTTCAGCGCGGGGCCGTGGGCGGTATGGGTATCGACAAAAGCCGCGATCAACACCGAGGTGTCGAAGAGGATATTCACGCCTGCCTGCCGCCCGTCTTGTCCATGCGCTCCCGGCGCGATCGCTCAAGGGCCTTGTCCAAATCTCCACAGGCATCGCCGGCAAAGACGAGGACGCCATTCTCCCTGTGCAGCGGCTCCTCTTCCGTTTCGGGACGGAGGATAATCGCCCGGCTTTCTTCGTCGACGTAGAGCCGGCTCCCCGGGCGCAGGTTGTAGTCGCGCCGCAGCGATTTGGGCAGCAGGACGCGTCCGAAGCGATCGAGAACAAGTTCCATTGGAGATCCCCCTTTGAGACTATATTGCCAAATAACATAAAATTGCCACAACTGCAAGCGGTAGATGAAAAACGGAAACCCTTTGTGCCCCTTCCGCTCTCTGTTACACTGTCTTCAAACGAGGAGGGCGACATGACCGAAGTAACATTCAAGGGCAATAAAATGAATACGAGCGGGGAACTCCCGTCTGTCGGGGATACCGCACCCGATTTCCAGCTGACCCATACCGATCTCGAGGATATCGGGCTCGGCGCTTTCGAGGGCAAAAAGAAAGTCCTGAGCATCACACCGAGCCTGGACACCTCCGTGTGCTCGACGATGGCGAAGAAGTTCAACGATGCCGTTGCGGATCTCGACGACGTGGTCCTGCTCAACGTATCCGCCGACCTCCCGTTCGCGGCCGGACGCGTATGCGAATCGATGACCGAGGTCGTGCCGCTGTCGACCTTCCGGTCCTCGTTCGGGCGCGACTACGGCGTGGAGATCGTCGACGGGGCGCTCAAGGGCCTCACCTGCCGGGCGGTCGTCGTGTTGAGCGCGGAGAATAAAGTGCTTCACACGGAACTCGTATCCGAGATCACGGAGGAACCGGACTACGAGCGCGCGCTCGAGGCCGCTCGCTCCGCCTGACCGGCCGGGCCCCCGAAGTCGCCGGGGGAAGCATGCCTCAGTCCTCCCGCTCGATCACGGCTCCGAGTGAGCGCAGGCGGCCGTCGACGTCCTCGTAGCCGCGGTCGACCATGGCGGCGTTTTCGATTACGCTCGTCCCCTGCGCACACAGCGCAGCAATGATCATCGCCATCCCGGCGCGGATGTCCGGCGAGGTCAGCCGCGTGCCGTGCAGCGGGGCGGGGCCGGTGACGACGACGCGGTGCGGGTCGCACTGCACGATGTGCGCGCCCATGCCGAGCAGGTGGTCGATGAAGTACATCCGGCTCTCGAAGAGTTTTTCGAAGAAGAGGATGGTGCCCCCGGCCTGTGTCGCGAGGACGATCGCCACGCTCATCAGGTCGGAGGGGAAGGCGGGCCAGATGCCGTCCTCGATCTTCGGAATCGCGTTGCCGTAGTCGTGCTCCACCCGAAGCGTTTCCGGGGCGGGCACCCGTACGGTCCCGTCCTGCTGCGGCACGAAACGCAGGTTCAGTTTGTCGAACGACTTCTGGATCACCCGCAGCGTGACGGGGTCGGAGGGCGCGGTCACGTCGAGCGTCCCGCCGGTAATGGCCGCGGCCGCGGCGAAACTCCCGAGTTCGATGTGATCCGGGCAGATCGCGTGTTCCGCGCCGTGCAGCGCCTCGACGCCCTCGATCGTCAGCCGGTTGGCGCCGATGTTCGAGATGCGCGCGCCCATCTTGTTCAGCATGCGGCAGAGGTCCTGCACGTGCGGCTCGCAGGCGGCGTTGTAGAGGGTGGTCGTGCCCGGCGCCAGGACGGAGGCCATGACGATGTTCTCCGTCGCCGTCACACTGGCCTCGTCGAGCAGCAGGTCGGCGGCGCGCAGCCCGGTGTTCCGGAAGCGGTACCGCTCTCCGGCGTCTACCTCGATGCCGAGCTTGCGGAGACCGTAGAAGTGGGTGTCGAGCCGCCGCCGCCCGATCACGTCGCCGCCGGGCGGGAACAGCGTGGCCTCGCCATGGCGCGCGGCCAGCGGGCCGGCGAGCAGGATCGAGGTCCGCACCCGGCGGCAGAGCGCTTCGGGCACCTCGGTGTGCCGCACCCCCGCCGCGCGGATTTCCACTTCGCGTTTATTGCGGTGGACTTCCGCGCCGAGCGACTCGACCAGTTCCAGCATCACCGCCACGTCGCGAATGTCCGGTACGTTGCGGAGGTGCAGCGGTTCGTCGGTCAGCAGCGACGCGGCGATCATCGGCAGCACGGCGTTCTTGTTGCCCAGCGGCGCGAACGACCCGCCGATCCGGTGTCCTCCTTCGATCACTAATCGTGACATCGGCCACTCCTTTATCCCGTAATGACTCCGTTCTTCAGAAAGACTTCGCGGGTCACGGTTTCTTTGAACACCACGGGGCGGTGCGACGCGATGACGAGCGCGCCGTGCCAGTCGCGGAGAATGGTGCGCAGGATCTCGAGCCCCGCGGCGTCGAGCTGCGCGGCGGGTTCGTCGAGCAGCAGCACGTCGGGCTTCATTGCGAGCAGCCCGGCGATGGCGATCCGTTTTTTCTCCCCGCCGGAGAGCGTGTGGATGCGGCGGTCCTCGAATCCCGGAAGACCGACTTTTTCGAGGGCCTCCTGAACCCGCTCCTCCGCCGCCGCACGGCGGCACCCCTGGTTGAGCGGGCCGAAGGCCACATCTTCGAGCACCGTGGGACAGAAGAGCTGGTCTTCCGCGTCCTGGAAGAGCAGGCCGATCCGCGGGCGGACGTCCTGGAATTCGGCTTCCGTGGTGCGGGGTTCGCCGAAACAGATGACGCGCCCCTGTCCGGGAAATTCGAGCCCCATGATGAGGTGGAAGAGCGTGGTTTTTCCCGCCCCGTTCTCGCCGTAGAGTCCAAGCCGGTCCCCCTGATCGATCCGCAGGTTCAATCCGCTCAGCACGGACGGGCCGCCGGCGTAATGGAAGTGCAGGTCGCGGACTTCGATCATGGCGTCACTCCGGTTTCCAGCAGAACAAGGGTGATGAACAGCGCGGCGGCGGTGAGCGCGGCATAGAGATCACGCCGCCGGAATTCGAGATCGTCGAGCGGATGAAAGACGCCGTTGAAGCCCCTGCAGCGCATGGCCTGCAGGATGTGTTCGGCGCGGTCGTGCCCCCGGATCAGGAGCTGGCCGGTGAGCATCCCGTAACAGCGCAGCGTATGAAGATTGAGTGCCGGCCTGAACCCGCGCGACCGCATCGCGTCGTAGATCCGGTTGTACTCGCGATGCTGGATCAGTTCCAGGTAGCGCGAGCTGAAGAGCAGTACCTGGACCGCTTTGGGCGACACGTGACAATGCTGCAGGGCGTGCGCGAGCGTGAAGATGTCCATGCTGCCCATCAGCAGCACGATGTTGAGCATGATCGCATTACCCTTGATGTAGATTTCAGCCACCGTGGCCGCCCCGCCGGCCCCGCTGAATACGACCGTCAGCGAGACGAACAACAGAAAGACATTCAGCGGAAGAAGACGCCGCATCAGCGACGGGAGCGGAAATTGTTCCGCGAGGGCCAGCAGGACGAAAAAGGACAGCATCACGGCCGGCGCCAGCGTGGAGTCGCACACCGCCGCCGTCACAGCGAACGCCGCCGCCGCCCCCAGACGGAGCCGCGGATCGATCCCGGACAGGCGCGGGGGCCGGTGCCATGGGGTGATACAACTCATCACCGGTGAGCATGCAGGATCGAAGGCCGCGGATCAATCCGGGAGCGGGGGCGGGGGGATCGTGGGAATCGTGGCAGTCGGGGGGAGCGGGGAAAGATCGTGGCAGTCGTGGAAATCGGGGGGATCGTGGAAATCGTGGCAGTCGGGGGGAGAGCGTGGCAATCGGGGGATCGTGGAAATCGTGGCAGTCGGGGGGAGCGGGGAGAGATCGTGGGAATCGTGGCAGTCGGGGGAGCGGGGAGAGATCGTGGAAATCGTGGCAATCGGGGGGATCGTGGAAATCGTGGCAGTCGGGGGGAGAGCGTGGCAGTCGGGGGAGCGGGGAGTCGTGGAAATCGGGGCAGTCGGGGGAGCGGGGGGAGAGCGTGGCAATCGGGGGAGCGGGGAGTCGTGGAAATCGGGGAGAGAGCGTGGCAGTCGGGGGATCGTGGAAGTCGTGGCAGTCGGGGGGAGAGCGTGGCAATCGGGGGAGCGATTTTGCCGAGCACCGCCGCCAGGCGGGGCGTTGCCACGATTGCCACGAATTTCCCCGGGTTTTCCGACAACGCCGAGCCCGCCGCCAGGCGTGGCGTTGCCACGGTTGCCACGATTTTCCCCGGGTTTTCCGACGACGCCGAGCCCGCCGCCGGGCGGGGCGTTGCCACGGTTGCCACGAGTTTCCCCGGGTTTTCCGACGATGCCGAGCCCGCCGCCGGGCGGGGCGTTGCCACGGTTGCCACGAATTTCCCCGGGATTTCCGACGACGCCGAGCCCGCCGCCAGGCGTGGCGTTGCCACGATTGCCACGAATTTCCCCGGGTTTTCCGACGACGCCGAGCATCGCCGCCGGGCGTGGCGTTGCCACGGTTGCCACGAGTTTCCCCGAGTTTTCCGACGACGCCGAGCCCGCCGCCAGGCGTGGCGTTGCCACGGTTGCCACGAGTTTCCCCGTTTTCGCGTTATCGCCTTGCACGCGCGGCGGCGGGCGGAGAAAATAGGCCGCTTTTACGCACGGGACGTTTGATGATGAAGAGCATACGACAGATGCGCGAGACGCTGGGGCTGTTTGCGCGGTTTCACCGCGAAGGGTTGCCTCCCTACAGGGGAAAGTTCTACGGGATCTGGGTGCTGCACGTGCTCTTTGCGATCCTCCTCGTTCTGCCGCCGCTGGTCGTGCGCGCGGTGATCGACCGTGCGATCCCGCAAAAGGACATCGGCCTGGTTTGGCTTGCCGCGGGCGCGCTGATGGCCATCTTCGCCCTGGCGGCGGTGATCGACTGGTTCCGCCACTACATCGGCCACATGGTCGCGCAGCGGGTCACCTACCGGCTGCGCAACAATCTCTACTGGCACCTGCAGAAGCTGTCCTTCTCCTTCCACGACAACATCAGGGTCGGGGAGCTGGTTTCGCGGCTGATCGACGATCTCAACCGCGGCGAGGAGGTCCTGTATCACGCGCCGCAGACGTGGGTGACCAATACCGTGACGCTGGTGCTGACGGCCGCGCTGCTGCTGATGCTTCATCCGTCGCTGGCGGCGGTGTGCATGGTCATTGTCGCCCTGGTCGCCTTCGTGGCGTGGTGGGTCTCGCGGCGCATGTTCGGCGCCGAACGCCGGGTGCGCGAACACAAGGCCTCGTTGTCTTCGCAGGCTGAGGAGAACCTCTCCGGCGTGCGCATCATCCAGTCGTTCGTGCGCGAATCCCATGAGATGGACCGCTTCGAGCAGGAGAACCGGGGCCACTATCGCAGCCGCATGAAGGCGATCTTCTGGTGGTCCTGGCTGTTTCCCACGTCCATCCTGATCCTCGGGTTCGCCCTGGCCCTCGCGCTGGGACTCGGAGGGCGCACGGCGATCCTCAATCCCGACGCGATGACCGTGGGTACGCTGGCGGCGTTCGTCATGTACCTCCAGCGTCTGATGTTCCCGCTGCTGATGCTGTTCCTGATCAACGAGGCCCTGATCCAGTATTTCGCGGGCGTGGAGCGCTATTTCTCGTTCATGGACCGCGAACCGGACATCACCGACGTGGAGGACGCCGTCGATCTGGGCCGGGCGCGGGGGGAGGTCGAATTCGACGGCGTCTGGTTCCGCTACGACACGACGCCCGTGCTCAGGGATATCCGCCTGAAGGTGCCGCCCGGCGAGACCGTGGCGCTGGTGGGGCCGAGCGGAACGGGCAAGACCACGCTGACCCGGCTGATCCCCCGGTTCTACGAGCCTTACGAAGGAACGCTCCGCATCGACGGTGTGGACGTCAACCGCATCAAGCTCCCGTCCCTGCGCCGGAATGTGGGCCTGGTCATGCAGGACGATTTTCTGTTCTCGGACACGCTCTACAACAACATTGCCTACGGACGGCTCGAGGCCACGCCCGAGGAGATCAAGGAGGCGGCGCGGCAGGCGAACGTCGACGAGTTCGCGCAGCGGCTTTCAGACGGATACGACACCGAACTCGGCCAGCGCGGGGTGAAGATCTCCGAAGGACAGGGACAGCGCATCTCGATCGCGCGCGCGATCGTGAAAAACCCGCCGATCCTGATTCTCGACGAAGCCACCTCGTCCGTGGATTCCGAGACCGAACGTCTCATCCAGGAGGCGCTGGAGCGGGTGATGAAGGACAAGACCTGTTTCGTGATCGCGCATCGGCTCAGCACCATCGTCAATGCCGACCGCATCTGTTTCATCGAAGACGGGCGGATCATTGAAGAGGGGACGCACGACGAGCTGATCCGCCTCGGCGGCCACTACGCGCGGTACTACGAACTGCAGTCTTCCGGCTCCGACGCTTGACCGCTCCGCGAGTCGACCGCCGCGCGCACGGCGCGAATGTGGTCGGGTCCGGTCCCGCAGCAGCCGCCGATGATCGACGCGCCGGCGTCGAGCAGCGCGGGAACCTGGCGGCCCATTTCCTCGGGCGTTTCCGGGAAGATCGTCCGGTCGCCCTCCGTCCGCGGGATGCCCGCATTGGCGTGGATGAGGATGGGCGCTTCCGGGTACGATTCGCGCAGACTGCTTACGATTTCGACCATGCCGGCGATGCCGTTGCCGCAGTTGGACCCGATGACCGCCGCACCGGCGTCGAGCGCCGCCTGTGCGGCCTCCGCGGGCGCGACGCCCATCATCGTGCGGTATTCGCCCTGCACCGACTTCTCAAACGTGAATGTGGAGATGATCTCGAGGGCGGTGTTCTCGCGCACGGCCCGTATCGCGAGGGCGGCCTCCTGCACGTCGCTCATCGTCTCCACGCAGGCGGCGTCGGCGCCCCCGCGCTCGAGGGCCACCGCCTGCTCGCGGAACGCCTCGTACATGTCCTCTTCGGTGATATCTCCCATCAGCAGCATGCGGCCGGTCGGTCCCATCGACGCGATGACCCAGTGATCCTCACCGGCGGCCTCGCGGGAGAGCGCGGCGCCGCGCTCATTGATTTCGGCGGCCTTTTCGGCGAGATCGTAGTGTGCGAGCTTGAGGCGCGTCCCGCCGAATGTGTTCGCCTGAATCATGTCGGCGCCCGCCTCGATATAGGCGCGGCCCGCGTCGCGGACGTCGTCGGGGCGGGTCAGGACCCAGCCCTCCGGGCATTCCCCGGCCTGAAGTCCGCGCTGCTGGAGCAGGGTGCCCCAGGCGCCGTCCGACACGAGGCGCGTTCCGGATCGGATGGTTTCGGCAATGGCTGGACGTGTCATGAATGAATCCTCCTGTCTCTCGGTAAGTCCATTTCGGGCGAGAACGTTGCAGGGTAGGGGATACGGCGCGGTTTGTCGAAAGGTTATGAGGAAGGGATCAGGTCTTCCCGCCCCGCGCCCTTCTCCGCGTACTCCAGAAGTGAGCGAGGCCGGCGAGGCCGGCGATAGTGCCGAGCCCGGCGATCACGTCGCGGAGGCGTATCCCCTGCTCGGGGGCGGATACGGCCGACTCGGAGGGGGCTCCGCCGGGGACGGGGTTCAGCGCGCGTTCCGCGCGGTGGCCGTCGTCAGTCACCGCTTCCACGCGTGTCACCTTCGTGTCGAGTCCGTCGAACCGGAAGGTGCCGTTCTCCGAAGTCTGCGTCCGCGCTGCGAGGTCATCCGCTGCATCGTACAGGCGTACGTCCGCGCGGATTCCCCGCCCCGAAGAGGAGTAGACACGCCCTTCCACGTTCGGGCCTTCGCGCGAGGCAAACACGTGTATACGGTGCGCCGCCGCGCCCGAAACGAAGAGGAAGAGGATCAGGATGGAGATCCATACGGTTTCAGGTTTCATGTTCGCCTCCCGGAGGTGCCCCCAGCATTTCGGGGCGGACGCGATAGAGGTAGAGACAGGCGGAGGCGGTGACGAACCCTTCGACGATCATCAGCGGGACATGGCCGGCGACGAGGAGCGCGGCGGCGGCCCGGAACTCGCGGCCGGAAAGCCCCAGGCTCAGCGCGGCCAGCAGGGTGCTTCCGGCGAGGGCGAGGGCGCCTGCGGCAAATCCCGCAGCGAAGACGGTCCGCAGCCCGCGCGGATTCCTGAGGGGGAGACGCAGGAGCGTGCCGAACAGGGCGGCGGGGAGAGCCAGGTTGAAGGCGTTGACTCCCAGGACCGTGACCCCCCCGTATCCGAACAGCAGCGCCTGCAGGAGCAGGGCGGTGAGAATGGCGGGGAAGGCCATCCATCCGAGCAGGAGGCCGCAGAGCCCGTTGAGCACGAGGTGGGCGCTGGCGGGCCCGAGCGGCACGTGAATCAGCGAGGCGGTGAAAAACGCGGACGTCAGTACAGCCGTGCGCGGGATGTCGTCCGGTTGCATCGCCTTAAGTCCCGCCGCGGTGCCCGCCGCCGTCGCGGCGGCGCCGCAGGCGAGGACCGGGGCGCTCAGTATGCCTTCGGCGAGATGCATGAAGCCTCGTGACTTTCGCGGCAACGGCGTGGGCGATTCGTGGCAGGCGCGGCGAAAATCCAATACCCTTCCCGCACTTCAACTCTGATTCTAACTCTGATTCTGACTCACTCTCTAACGTAGTGAATACCGATTCTTCACTCTCACTCAGGTCTCAGGTTTCATCCCTCAAACGCACATTCCCCTCACTCCATATCGTCCGCATAAATCCAGATCAGCCCGCCGAGTTCTACGTCGACGTTCTCCCCCTCCGGATTGAGCATGGGTTCCTCCCCGTCCAGGAGAGCGGCGAACCCCCACCAGCCGGAGCGCGGCATGGCGTAGGCGAACACGCCGTCGGCGTCGGCATGAATCACCTGGGTGATGTAGGGTGCGGCAGGCGGTTTTACTGTCCCGTCCTCGTTCCAGTACTCGACTTCGATTTCCGCGTGGGGTACGGGTTCGCCTTTGTGCAGGACCACGCCGCGGAACAGATTGCCGGCCCAGATGCCATAGGGGCGGGTGAGCGGCCTGATTTCCACCGGCAGTCCCGCCGTGCGGTTCCAACCCTGCTCCAGGCCGTACGCGTTGACCACCACTTTGGTGTAATGAATGATCATCTTCTGCTCGGCGGGTTCCCAGTAGGGAGCGGGTTCGAGGTAGAAGATGTGATCGCCGGGTTCGCGCATCGGGACGCGCGCCGAATAACGGGTTACTCCGTCCAGTTCATGGGCCTGCAGGTCCTCCGTGAGATCCCGGCGGCCGGAGGGCGTGAGTACCCCGAAGAGCCGTGGCGGCTTCATATCCATGACCGGCCCGCCTTCCATCGGATGGGTGAACCGGATGTCGAACCTGACCTCGTTCGCCTCCGAGACCAGGGCCGGCGCGGGAAGCAGCGTCTGAAAGTGGGCCCCCGCGTTCGCCGCCGCCCCCGCTGCGATCCCCAGCGCTATCAGAAAGCGCGCCCGCGAAATCGCCCGTCCGATTTTTGATTCAGCTATATAATACTTCACCGCTCCACTCCTCTGACTCTTCCTCTTCCTCTGACTCTGATTCTTCCTTCTTCCTTCAGAATCGTTTTGACCTATACAGGTATCGCAACAGCGCTTATATTGAAAGCCTGCAAGTCACGGGGGAGGGCCGATGCAAAGGCGATATGCGGGATTTACGTTGATCGAGCTGCTCACGGTGATGGCTATCATCGGGTTGCTGGCGGGGATCGTGCTCGGCGTTTCGGGGTATGCATCCCGAAAGGCGGCCGAGGCGCGTGCGCAGGCGGATCTGCAGGAGATCGGCAACTATCTCGAAGAGTACAGAATCGAGCTGGGGCGCTACCCGGAGAACAGCGGAAACTACATAAATCTCACCTTGGAATTTCTTCGCAAGGATGTGGGGGACAGCGAGGGCGAAGCGGATGGCAAAGGACTTCTCCGGCTGTACCGCATGCCGATGGCGCTGACCTGCACCAATCAGGTCGGAAATGAAATCCGGCTCATCGATCCGTGGGGCAGCCAGTACCGCTACAACCGGCTGAGCCGTTACAGCTACGAACTCTGGTCCGTCGGACCGGACGGCGACGACAGTCCCAATCAGGACCGGGACAGTCTGAACAACCGCGACAACATCTACGTGAATCAGTGAGGGAGGGGCCGATGATGGAAGAGCAGAGCAAAAAACGTCGTGACGGGTTTACACTGATCGAGCTTCTGACGGTGATCGGGATTATCGCGATCCTGATGGCGATCGTGGTGCCCGGTGTCTCCAAGGTGAAGGAGAACGCGCAGAAGGCCAAGGCGCGCACGGAGATCAAGTCGATCGAAATGGCGGTCAAGGCGTACGAGAGCGAGTACGGGAAGTATCCGAATCAGACCGGCGCGTCGGACGGCACGTTCAGTACGGACGAGCAGCTCGTCAATATCCTCCGCGCCGATGACGATGCCGATCTCAGCGAGGATAACCCGCGGCGCATCGTCTTTCTCGAAGTGGGCGAGAAGAGTCTCGACGACGGTGATTTCGTCGATCCGTGGGGCGAGGAGTATCAGGTGGCGTACGACGGCAATTATGACAACGAGATCACGGCGGGGCCGTCCGTGAATCTGAAAGGCCGCTCGGTCGCGGTCTGGTCGAGCGGTCCGAACCAGAACGATCAGGGCGGGGGGGACAATACCGACGACCTGAATTCCTGGGACTGATTGATCGGAATCATGGCGTAAGGTCGGGGCCCTCACAGGCCCCGGCTTTTTCATTCGAGCAGAGCAATGTCAGACATGGGAGGCAACGATGGCCGACTGTCCGAATATTGAACGCAACAAGGCGGAATGCACCTGCACCTATCCATGCGGAAAGAAGGGGCTGTGCTGTGAGTGCGTCAGGATGCACCGCGCCGCGGGCGAGATCCCCGGCTGCTTTTTCAGCGCCGAAGGGGAGGCGACCTACAACCGGTCCGTCCGCGCGCTCTGCCGCGATCGGGGAGCGTAGAAGTGGATTGAAAAAGCGATGAGGGAGTCAGCGCACTCCAGACTGCGAGAAGGGCGGCGATGGGAATCGAGAAGTGTCCTGGAGTGCGGTGACTTACGTCACCGCTCTGAAAAAAGCGCTGACGGAGTCAGCGCACTCCAGACCGCGAGAAGGGTGGCGAGAGAATCGAGAAGTGTTCTGGAGTGCGGTGACTTACGTCACCGCTCTGAAAAAAGCGCTGACGGCGTCAGCGCACTCCAGACCGCGAGAAGGGTGGCGAGAGAATCGAGAAGTGTTCTGGAGTGCGGTGACCTGCGTCACCGCTCTGAAAAAAGCGCTGACGGAGTCAGCGCACTCCAGACCGTGAGAGGGTGGCGAGAGAATCGAGAAGCGTTCTGGAGTGCGGTGACCTGCGTCACCGCTCTGGAAAAAGCGCTGACGGCGTCAGCGCACTCCAGGCCGCGACAATCAGAACTCATCCGCGACATGAATGCGATCGGTCTTGATCCGGCTGAGTGTATGCACAAAGGCCCGGTTCGCCTTCTGCTCAAGCCACGCCTGCGAGCACCACCGGTAGCTGGCAGCATGGTCCGTGAGCCCGTGATGAACCGGATTTTGATGAATGTACCGCAGTCTCGCCAGCCACGATGTCTGAAATGTGACATGCGTCTCGCGGTAATTGTGCCAGACCCGGCGGCCGCGCATACCATCGATTCGGTTCAGTTCGAGGGCGGTCCACTTATGGATCGAGGAAATCATCCGGGTCAGATTGGAAGGATCCTCGGGCGAAAGGGCGGCAAAATGGTAGTGATTAATCATCACGGCCCACGCCTGCAGCCTCCATCCGAAATGGTTCGCAGATTCGAACAGCTGTTTCATCACGAGTGTACGCTTCTCCGGCGTATTCAGGATCGGCCGTTTCTGATAGATACCCGCCGTGACCATATAACCGCCTTTCTCAGAGAGACGATGCATGGGAGCGTGAGGCCAGTAGTCGGCGGGAGCGTTCATGAAGAGCAATTATCAAGCGGTGCGATGAAAGGATCAAGCACGCGGCATCATGCAAGGGATGGTTAACGGAATTCTTATGCGCAACACCGCAGGATCGCTGAGGACCGCGAGAAGGGTGGCGAGAGAATCGAGAAGCGTTCTGGAGTGCGGTGACCTGCGTCACCGCTCTGGAAAAAGCGCTGACTCAGTCAGCGCACTCCAGACCGTGAGAGGGTGGCGAGAGAATCGAGAAGCGTTCTGGAGTGCGGTGACCTGCGTCACCGCTCTGGAAAAAGCGCTGACTGAGTCAGCGCACTCCAGACCGCGAGAAGGGTGGCGAGAGAATCGAGAAGCGTTCTGGAGTGCGGTGACTTACGTCACCGCTCTGAAAAAAGCGCTGACGGAGTCAGCGCACTCCAGACCGCGAGAAGGGTGGCGAGAGAATCGAGAAGCGTTCTGGAGTGCGGTGACCTGCGTCACCGCTCTGGAAAAAGCGCTGACGGCGTCAGCGCACTCCAGACCGTGAGAGGGTGGCGAGAGAATCGAGAAGCGTTCTGGAGTGCGGTGACCTGCGTCACCGCTCTGGAAAAAGCGCTGACGGCGTCAGCGCACTCCAGACCGTGAGAGGGTGGCGAGAGAATCGAGAAGCGTTCTGGAGTGCGGTGACCTGCGTCACCGCTCTGGAAAAAGCGCTGACTGAGTCAGCGCACTCCAGACCGCGAGAAGGGTGGCGAGAGAATCGAGAAGCGTTCTGGAGTGCGGTGACTTACGTCACCGCTCTGAAAAAAGCGCTGACGGCGTCAGCGCACTCCGGTGTCAAAGATCCCGGTTTCCGGCGGACGGCATCTCGTCCCGTACGCGGCCCTTATTCTTCTTCGTCTTCTGCGTCCGGTTCGCGCGCCTTGAGCGCGAAGGTAGCCTCAATGCGGCAGACCAGCCTGATGCGGTCGGCATCCGTACCCGAATAGCGCAGCGGGATCTCCATGTCGCGTTCGAGGCTCCTGCCGTGATATTCCGCGCGGAGCCGGGTGATACCGCCCGGATCCCGGCCCACTTCGGCCGCCATTTCACCCGCGCGGGCGCGGGCCTCCTCCAGGGCTTCCGCACGCAGGGCCTCCTCGGCGGAGGCCGCGTCGCGCAGCCCGTAGACGACGAGATTATGCTTGTAGGTACTCACGCCCGGCTCGCCTTCCTGCGGAGGCGCGGGCAGTTCCATGCGCGCCCCGGCGTACATGGCGTCGTCGATCATGCCGAAGATCGCGGTGCGCTCGGGCGCGGTCTCCAGCAGGATGCGGCGGATGACCTGCGGCTGCGAGAGGGCGTCCTGCGGCACGGGCGTGAAGTAGTCCACCGGCTGCGCGCCCGTCCACACATCGAAGACGGTGCGCTCGCGGACCGTGTTCCCGCCCGCTTCCGGGAGGGCGTCCAGCACGTCGCGCAGACGCATGTCAGCGTCTTCCGCCGCCGTGCTCATGTCTTCGCCCGTGCCGATGACGTACATGGAGACAAAGGCCGTGTCGGCCGGCTCCAGTGATTCGGCCCGGCCGCTGACGGTAATCGTCTCCTGCGCGGATACAGGCGCCGCCGCGGCCGCGATCAGCACGCATGCTGCAATCCATCGTCCTCTCATGCTATCGCCTCCTCGTGTGATCTGCGGGCGAAGTCTATCACGGCCGCGCCGGGAATACGAGGGAGAGAAAAAGGGGCCACAAAGGGGCACAGGGGACACAGAAGATGGAAGGATGAGTAACGTCCTCTCGCGCAGCAGTTCTCATTATGGCCGCATTCCGACTGCGGACGGCGTGGCAGCCGTCCCTCCCGAGTCGATATCCGACGCCTTTTCGGGCATTGGGAGGGTCGGGTTCCACCCCGACCGAAAAGGGTGAAGCCATAATGAGAATCGCTGCCTCTCGCGGGCGCGGATTGACATACCGCGTGCGGGTCTTTTAGTATGCCGTCTTACATGATGCCCCGCGATCTGTTCTCAAATCGTTCACAATCAGCAAGATAAAGCCTCGGCAGGGGCGCGGGGCCAACCGGGAGAACGTTCGATGGCGAAGAAGAAGGAAGAAGAATCCGGCGGCGCGCAGCAGCTCAGCACGGTGATCGCGCAGATCCAGAAGCAATACGGCGACGGAGCGATCGTCCGCCTGGGGGACGAGGGTCGGCGCAAGCCGGTAGAGTCCATTCCGACCGGATCTCTGACGCTGGACATGGCGCTGGGCATCGGCGGGGTTCCGCGCAGTCGCGTGGTGGAAATTTACGGCCCGGAGGCCTCCGGCAAGACGACGCTCGTGCTCCACATTATCGCGAATGCGCAGAAGCAGGGCGGGACGGCCGCGTTCGTCGACACCGAGCACGCGCTCGATCCGGCGTACTCCGAGCGGATCGGGGTCGATCTGGACAATCTGCTGGTCTCTCAACCCGATTCGGGCGAAGAGGCGCTGAACATCTGCGATGCGCTCGTGCGCAGCAATTCGCTGGACGTGGTGGTCGTCGATTCGGTAGCGGCCCTGGCGCCGCGCGCGGAACTCGAAGGGGAGATGGGCGATTCGCACGTCGGTCTGCAGGCCAGGCTGATGTCGCAGGCGCTCCGCAAACTGACCGGCGCCATCAACCGTTCCCGCTGCACCTGTATTTTCACGAACCAGATCCGCGAGAAAGTCGGCGTGATGTTCGGGAGCCCCGAGACCACGCCGGGCGGCCGCGCCCTTAAATTCTACTCCTCGGTGCGGATGGACATCCGCCGCATCGGCGCGCTCAAGGACGGTACGGGCCGGCATTACGGAAATCGCACCCGCGTCAAGGTGGTCAAAAACAAGGTGGCCCCGCCGTTCACGGAAGCGGAATTCGACATCCTGTACGCGGAAGGCATCTCCTACGCGGGCAGCGTGATCGATGCCGGGTTGCAGCACAACGTCATCGAGAAGAAAGGCTCCTGGCTTTCGTGGGAAGGGACCCAGCTCGGTCAGGGGCGCGACGCCGCGCGCGAGACGCTGAAGAACGATCCGCAAATGTCCGAGAAGATCATCGCCGCCATCCGCGAGGCCGCCGCGGGGTGAGGTCGTTCACGGGCTTGGTGAGCGATAACGCGGTTCCCCGGCCTCAGCGTCAGCTCCCGCCCTCCGTCAGCTCGGACTCGTTCCTGAGATGGATGGTCTGGGTGGGGAACGCGAACTCGATGCCCTCGGCTTCGAAGGCCCGCTTGATCCGCAGGTTGATCGCCTGCTGAAGGTCCATGTACTTCACGTAGTCGGCGCCGATCACGTAGTACACGGTTTCGACGATCAGGTTGAAGTCGCCGTAGGCGGAGAAGTGGCAGCGGTCGAACTGCGTGTCCTGCTGATCGCGGATGATCGATTCGATCATACCGGGGATTTTTTCCAGTTTCTCTGCGGGCGTATCGTAGGTGACGCCCAGCTTGAACACCACGCGCCGGCGCTGCATGGTCATGTAGTTGCGCACTCGTGAATTCAGCAGGTCGGTATTCGAAAAGATCAGTTCCTCGCCGCTCAGGCTGCGGATTCTCGTCGTTTTAATTCCGATGTGTTCCACCGTCCCCAGCAGGTCGCCGATGATCAGGAAGTCGCCGAGCTTGAACGGGCGGTCGAGCAGGATCGCGTAGTAGCTGAGCAGGTCGCCGAGGACGGTCTGCACCGAGAGCGCGAGGGCCACGCCGCCGATCCCCAGACCTGCCACGAGCGAAGAGACCTGGAATCCGAGGTTATCGAGCAGGAAGAGGATGCCGAAGACCCACACCAGGATGCGTGCGATCAGCATCAGCCCGGACGTCATCTCGCGGGTGAGTTTGCCTTTGCCGACGTAGAACTTCTCCATCGCGATCTGCAGGGCCATCAGGATGAACCGGATGGCGAGAAAGGTCAGCAGCGCCGCCGCGGCGACCTCCAGGGTGCGGATCACGGAAGGACCGGGTTCGAGGGCGCGTACGGCGATGGAAACGACGCTGAAATAGGCCAGCGGAAACGCGATTTCGAAGACCGCCCGCCACGCCGTGCGTCGTGCGGAGGCTTCTTCGGCGCCGGCGAGCTGATCGAAGCGGCGGCGCAGCAGGTAGTGCAGTCCGCCGGTGATGCCCAGTCCGATCAGCAGGGTGAGGGTAGCTCCGATCCAGTGTTCGGTATTCAGGCTGACGGCGAGTAGCGGGGTCATGGCGTTCTCCTTTCGTGAGCGTTCATGGAGTCCAGCATTTCGCGTACGGCCTGTTCCATGCCGGTCATGACCGCGCGGCACACGATGCTGTGGCCGATGTTCAGCGTGTCGATGTGGGGTATTCGGAGAATACCTTCCATGACGCCGGTGTGGATTCCGTGCCCGGCGTTCACCCGCAGGTCCAGTCCGTGCGCGTACTCCGCCCCGCGGATGAGCGGGTCGAGGAGGGCGGGTTTGCATGATTCCGCGGCGTCACAGTACGCCCCGGTGTGCAGTTCCACCACGGGCGCGCCGAGGGCCGCGGCGGTGTCGAGCGCTTCCGGGTCCGGTTCCACGAACAGGCTGACCTCGATCCCGGCTTCGCCGAGTCTGCGCACCGTCGGCTCCAGCCGGTCGCGGTTCGCGATCACGTCCAGCCCGCCCTCCGTGGTCAGCTCCTCGCGCCGTTCGGGTACGAGGCAGACCTCGGCGGGTTGGAGCTTCAGGGCGATATCGACGATCTCCGGCGTATTCGCCATCTCGAGATTCAGCGGGAGCACCGCCGCCTCTTTCACTCGGAACACGTCGTCGTCCCGGATGTGGCGGCGGTCTTCGCGCAGGTGCATGGTGACTCCATGCGCCCCCGCCGCGGCGCAGAGCCGCGCCGCCTCCAGCGGGTCGGGGTAGGGCGTACCCCGCGCGTTGCGCAGCGTGGCCACGTGGTCGATGTTGACGCCGAGTCTGAGCATGAGTCTCCGAGTTCAACGGTTGGGCAGCGAAACACCCAGTTTATAGAAAGCGGCCGGCCGGTTCGAGGGATTATGCGAGAAGTCGACCACGCCCTCCTCGGGTTGGCCGCGGTAGACCTCCCGCCACGGGCCGTTCATCGAATCCGAGGCGTAGACGCGGTATACCCGTCCCGTGTGCGCGTTCCAGGTTAAGCGCACCTCAGTATCGGACGCACGGTTGAACCCGTGAATGGCCGGGAAATCGTCCCCGCGGCCGGGGTCCGTCGCCGCGATAAATTCGGCCCGGTTGTCGAACCCGTCGCCGTCCCCGTCCCCGTCCGGGGCGGCGTTGGTCGAACCGCCGAAATACGCCGCCTCCCAGTCGTCCGGCATGTCGTCCCAGTCTCCGTCGTCGAACGTGCGCGTCAGCCGGACCAGCTCCCAGCCGCCATCAGGCTGGTCGTCGTCCGGGTCGGTCATCAGGTTGAACGGGTTGGCCATGCCCAGGTAGAGGCTGTTCGAGTCGACCCGCATCGTACGGATGCCGTAGTTAGAGTAATTGCCCACGCCCTCGCCGCTGACCTTGGCCGCGGGATTGGTCGGAGTGGGGAAGCAGTACAGTTCCGCGCCCTCGTAGGGCTGAGCATCGCCGGGCTGCCCGTCCTCGGTCAGCCCCGGAAAATCCATCGTGCCCACGTAGAGCTGTTCCTGGTACACGCCCATCGTCCACGCGTAACGGTTTCCCGCGTTTCCGAAGCCGCTTTCCCCGAAGAGAGGCGCGGTGCCGAGGGCGTTCTCATTGGTCCGCCAGTTCTTTTTGGGGTGTCGGTAGATGTCTCGCCACGCCAGTTGTTCGCAGCCGTAGAGCAGCTCCGCGTCCATATCCGGGTCCGAGAAGGGCGGAAAACCCTGATCGAAATTGCTGCCCCGGAAAATCATGAGGGACCGTTCGCTGTTCTCGAACTGGCGCTGCGCCTCCACGGCGTTGGTGGGGGCACCGTAGACCTTGGTGTGGGCGAAGTCGCCGAGGCCGGGAACGTGTACCGTGCCCCAGAAGAGGTAATCGCCGAACGAGGCCATCGCGCCGACCCCGTAAACGGCCCCGGTCACCAGGTCGATCTCGTAGTCGTAGACGTTCCAGACTTTGTACCATTGATCCCGGTGTTTTTTCTTGAGTCCCTGGTCCGGGATGGTGCGGCTCATCCAGAGGCCCGGCGATTCCTGCTCGATCTCGGGAAGGTCTTCCTGCGTGAACTCCTTCTGCCCCAGGATTCCGGGCCAGGTGCCGACGAACAGCCGGTTTTCATGGACACAGAGTTCCGCGCCCCCGTTGTCCAGGTTGCCGACGTTCTCGAAAGCGAGAGGATAATCGGGATCCTCGGGATCGTTGATCCAGCGCAGGACCTGGCCGTCGCCGTCGTTAAGCGTGACGGTGGTGTAGAGCACCCCGTCATGGAGTTTCCATTTGCGGATATTCGCATAGTCCGTGAGGCGCCGGGCGTCGATCAGGTCCTTCGTGGCGGCGTCGAACGCGAAGGCGACGATGCCCCCGCCGTTGGTCGCGGTCAGGCTCGGACCGGCGAGAATCACGACGCCTTCGGAGTGAACGGCGTTGGATGCGGACGCTCCGGCGGACCTCAGTCCCTGGGTGTGATGCAGCAGGTTGGTGGCGTACGGCGGGAGTGATGCATCCAGATTGGTCGGCGACCCGGTATTCAGGTCGCAGGCGAAGATATCGGGAACCCGCCAGTCGCCGAGTTCCGGCGGCACCACGCCGGCTTTCGCCAACCGGCTCTCCCCGTATTCATGAACGTGTGTGGCGCGGTGGACGACATCGGTGTGGCCCATATAGGTGCCGGCAAGCAGCGCGCGGATGTTCGGGCCGGTCCCGAACCAGAGCGTATCGCCGCTCCGCGTCAGTCCCCAGACGTGGGCCTGGTTTACCTTGGGCCGGGCGTGGGTGGACGGAGGGTGGTCGAGATCGATGCCGGCATCGACGTAGGTGTTGCTTGGATGGCCCTGTCCGTAGAACCACTCGTCGGGCTGCGCTTTGGCGAGGACTTCACGCTCAAAGCTGAGCGAGAGTCCGGCGCAGGCTGCGTGGGTCAGCAGCAACAGGCCGCACGCCGCGAGCGTTTTTTTCATAATCCGGGCCTCCTGATGTTTATGGTTTGTTTCGCTGGATCAGAAGGCGTATTCGACGCCGAACTGGATCCTGTGCTCCAGAAGGTACCCGAATTCCGTGTCCTGGTCTCCACTGAACAGGGTCGAGTGCAGGAAGGCGGTCGCACGGTCGGTCAAAGCGTAGTCGGCCAGCAGCAGACCCGCGCCCGAGGTGTCGTCGGCATTGAGTATATAGCGCAGGGTCAGGTCGAGGTTGTCGTTGATCATCGGGTCGGTGAACTGGAGCAGGACGTAGTGGCGGCGGAAGAAGACTTCCCGGTTTGAGGCGTCCTCCGCCGGGGGGAGGGCGTTGCGGTAATCGCCGTCGCTCTCGCCGCTCTGGTTGTAGAAATACTCGGCGCTGACGCTGTTGCCGTTCGCGAACGTGCAGGTCAGCCCGCTCAGCCACTCGGCGTCGCCGGAGGTGAACCCGGCCTCGTTGTACTGCAGCAGAGCGTCGTTCAGGTTCCAGGTCGTATAGAACCCTGCGCGGGGGTCTTCGGCTTCGCGCCGGGAGGCGATCAGGCCGAGCTGTCTGCCGTAGAAGGTCCAGTCCAGTTTCAGCGCGTACGCGGGATCGAAAGGTTCGTACGGCTCCGACCGACGGCCGGGGTCCGTATGGGCGATCGCCTCGGCGGCGAACCGGCCCGGGGGGGTCCAGTGCAGCATCGCGTACTCCGCGGCGCGGACTTCCGTTTTCGGGCTGTTCTTCCCGTTTTCGGCGAGGAACGGGTTGGACGGGGAGAGGAGGTACGACGGTCCCCACTGCATGTTTTCACGTCCGTAGGCGATCGCGAGATCGGAGGGAAGGTGCAGGCGCACGAGCCACTCGTGGAGGTAGAGGTCGGCATCGCGGTCGTTCGCGCCCGCCCGGTCGCCCGTTTTCCATTCCTCGTGAAAGACGTCCAGCCGCGGTTTGAGCAGCACGTCCAGCCGGTCCGAGCGCCACTCGGCATCGAGGCGCAGGTCGGTTTCGGCGCGGAGACTGCGAAGGTCGATCCGCGCGGCCTCCGGCCCGGTCAGCGCGGTGTCCTGCATCGTCCCGAACGTGAGGATGCGCGGCCGCAGCTCGACCTCGCCGGCGACGCGCTCCACGAGCGAGGTCGTTGCGCCGTACTCAGCCTCAGTTTCGTCCGCGATGCCCTGCAGTGGTTGGAGGGCGAGCGCGGCGGCAAAAAGCGGAAAAACGAGAGCGGCGGGACAGCGCATAATGATCTCCCTTTATTCTCCGAGCCGGTTCACGCTGAGGGTCGCGGCGTCGATCTCCTCCAGGCGCGGGTCGGCGAATTCCAGAATCGTGTCCTCGCCGCCGGTCAATTCATCGTGGATGGTCATTTTTGAAATAAACGGCCGCGACCCTGTCGGTCCATCTTCGACGCGATGGCCGTACTCTATATCCGCGGATTTGAAGAGCTTGCCGGAGACCGTGTAGTACTCGGCTTTGAGTCCCACCCGCCGGTCGCGCTCGATCCAGTAGCGGATCCGGTCGTAGGTCACGTGGCTCCCTCTCGCCTCGAGATCGAGAACCCAGCAGGGAATGCCGTCGAGACGCGCCGGTTCGCGGGACACGGTTTCGTAATCCTCCGAGTAATTGGTGGCGGCTATATCGCCGTAGGCGGCGTTGCCCATCAGTTTCTGACGACGGGAGATCGGCACGGGCTTGCTGAGGTCGGGTTTGTAGAACCACATGTTTCCACGGGTCTGGAGCAGCCGGTAGCCCCGGCGCCGCGGCGGGGCGACGCACTCCGCCAGGAAGTCGAAATCCCGGGCCGCGACGCGGTAGGTGCGGCCGCGCGGTGCGTCCTCCCCGCCCGTGATCAGGGTCACCGTCCAGCGGACGCCTTCGAGATTGCCCCTGGAGCGGTCGGCCTGTTCCAGCAGGTGCGCGGAGTCCGGTTCCGCATCCGGGGTCGCACCGGCCGCGATCAGGGGCAGGGCGATGGAGGCGAGGGCGAGCCATATCGGTGGTGCACACTTCATGGCCGACATGATGCTAGATGTGGCCGAGGGCATCAATGATTAACATCCGGGAAGCGCGTCGGGCGGGAAGGACCGCGGCGGCGACGGCCAGCAGCACGAGCAGTCCGAAGGTCGTCAGGAGATAAGAGGGTACCAGCAGGACCTCCCATACCACGCGCATCGGCATGTTGGGCGGGATCCAGGTGGGCTGGATTCCCTGGATCGCGGCCCAGACCGCGACCGTAATCACGATTCCAAGCAGGCAACCCAGTACACCGAGCAGCGCGCTCTCCGTGGCGAACAGCGTCGCCACGCCCGCACGCCGGAGTCCGAGCGCGCGCAGCGTGCCGATCTCGCGGGTGCGTTCGAGCACGGTCATGCTGAGCGTGTTGATTACACTGAGCACGACGATGACGAAGACGACGACGAAGACGAACATGAAGATCGCGTTGAACATCCTGCGGGTGCGCAGGTAAGAGACGCGCAGTTCATCCCACGTTTTGATTTCGGTTTCGATGCCCCGGGCTGACAGCGCCTGCCCCAGGTCCCTGCGCACCGCGGAGGGCGCGGCCTTATGGTCCAGGAGCACGGAAAAGCGGTCGGACCGTGCCGTGTCGTAGAGTTTCCGGGCATAGCCGTCGGTCGTGTAGACCGTCTTGTCGTTGAGCAGCTCCAGCGGCGCGTCAAACGTCTGACGCACCTCCCCGTCGAGCGCGTTCATCTGCCCGTCGATCGTCGTCGCCATCAGGATCACCCGGTCATTGGTGCTCACACCCAGCCGCTCGGCCAGGCCGGAACTGAGGCCGACGCCGTAGACCCGGTTGGTGGTCAGCGGGCGGCCCCGGAACATGGTGACGTCGGCGATGGAGCTGCGGGCGGCGTTACGGATACGGTCGCAGGCCTCCGGATCCCGCCCGGCACCGACGAAGATGGTGGAGACGTCGCCGTTGCTGATCAGCCCGGTGAAGTGCAGTTCGGGCGTTACCAGCTCGATGCGCGCATCCTTCGCGCAGACGGCGCGTATCGTCTCCGCCTCTTCCGGAGTGAAGAGATACCGCCCGGGCTCCGCGAACCCGCGCTGCAGAAATCCCTCCCTGAAGATCTTCAGGTGTCCGTTCCCGTGCGCGTAGACGTAGGCCTCCTCCAGTCCCCGGAAAATATACGTGGTGAATCCGCCGAACAGGTTCACCGCCGCGTAGCCGAAGGCGATCGCGCAGAGGGTGAACAGCGAACGCCTCCGGTTCTTCCAGAGATTGCGCCAGGCGATTTTGATCCAGAGGTTCATGCCGTCGCGTCTTCATCCGTTTCGATGCGCCCGTCCCGGAGGTGGACACGGCGGTCCACTTGGTCGAGCAGGCGCTGATCGTGCGTGGCGAATAGAAAGGTCGTACCCTGTACGTGATTGAACGAGCGCATCAGTTCGACGATCCGGTACGCGGTTTTCGAGTCGAGGTTGGCGGTGGGTTCGTCCGCGATCACGAGCCGGGGCCGGGTCACCAGCGCGCGGGCAACCGCCACGCGCTGCTGTTGCCCGCCGGAGAGCTGCGCGGGTCGATGATCGATCCATGCCTCCAGGCCGACTCCGGCCAGGGCCTCGCGCGCCCGCTCCCGGCACTCGCCGGGTGGGGTTCCGCGGATCTGGAGCGGGAGCATCACGTTTTCAAGGGCGGAGAGTACCTCGACGAGATTGAACTGCTGAAAGATAAATCCGAGGTTGCGGCGGCGGTGGTCCGACCGCGCGTCGTCGCTGAGGGCGGCCACATCGCTCCCCTCGAAGAGCACGCGCCCTTCCGAGGGCGTGTCCAGAGTTCCCGCAAGGTTGCAGAGCGTTGATTTGCCCGAACCCGAGGGGCCCCAGAGCGCGACGAACTGGCCCGCGGGCACCGCGAAATCCACGCCGTGCACGGCCGTGACCTCCGTTTCGCCCAGCACGTAGCGGCGGCTCAGTTGCTCGAATTGGATCAGGGCCATGATGGGTCCGGGATGCCTGGCGCCCCGGCGCTCCTCCTCTCGGACGCCGATGATGGGCTTGCGGACGGAATAGAGTCAATGCGATAGTCTCCGCCACCATGAAACTGGAAGGGCGTACGATCCTGATCACCGGAGGCGCGACGGGCATCGGCTTTGCGATGGCCGGTCAGCTGGCCCGGCGCGGCAACCGGGTGGCGCTCTGTGCTCGCACGCCGGAAGCGGTAGAGGCGGCCGCGGGCGCGATTCCCGGCGCCCGCGGCCTCGTCTGCGATGTCGCGGTCGAAGACGATCGACGCAAACTGCAGGACCGTTTGACGGCGGAAGGCTGGCGTATCGATGTGCTCATCAATAACGCGGGGGTCGGCGAGGCTTATGATTTTGCCCGCACACCCGACGCCGGCGAGCGCGCCCGGCGCGAGATCGAGATCGATCTCATTGCCCCGGTGAGAATGACGCATCGTTTTCTGCCTGTGCTTATGGAGGCCGGCGAGGCGGCGGTGATCAACGTGACCTCGGGGTATGCGCTGCGTCCCGCCCCCGTGGCTCCCGGCTACACCGCCGCCAAGAGCGGGCTCCATTTCTTCACCTGCAGCCTTCGGGTGCAACTCGCCGGGACCGGGGTTGAGGTGTTCGAGGTGTTGCCGCCGATGACGGATACGCGCATGACCCGCGGGGCGGCGGTGCACAAGATGTCCGCCGCCGCGGTGGCCCGGAAGGCTCTGAGGGGAATTGAACGGGGCCGGAAAGAGATCTGCATCGGCGAGGTCCGCTGGCTGAAGGCGGCCACGCGCTGGGGCCCCGGCTGGGCCGACCGCGTACTGCGCCATTACCCGGTCCCGGTGCGCGAGGTGCTCGCGGACGCCGGGGATCCATGAGGCGCGCGGTGCGGTTACTTCCGGTAGCCCAGTCGCTCCATGGCCTCTCCGCAGATCGCCTCGATCTCCTCAAACCGCCCGTAGCCGCGGTTGGAGTGGTGAATGCATCCGACCTCCTCAAGGCGCGACCGGAAGGCCGGATTTGAAGCGCCCGCTGCGGGCAGTTCGCAGAAGTCGAGGAGGCGGGCGACCTGTTCGCCCGGGTCTGCCAGGAAGTCCTCATAGCGGAGCGTCATGACCTCCGGCACCGCCCTGAGGCGCTCGTCCACGTAAAAGGCGGCGTCTCGCCACAGACCGGCGGTCGTGCGGATGTCCTCCGGTCCGTACTCGCGGAGATACTCGGTGAGGCGCGGCAGCCGGGGGTAGGGGATGAAGGGCCGGTCGGGGAAGCGGCGCCGGCGTCGACGTGACATGCCGCGCCGTTGTTCCTCGCAGCGGCGGTAGAGTTTGATCAGCGAGTTGGCGGCGGGCCTCGGGTCGCGCACGAGATATACGATCCTGGCCCCGGGAAAAAGGCGGGGCAGCAGGTCGATATGCGGGAGCAGGGCCGGATTCTTTGAAAAAAACCGTTTCTTCCCGGGGCCGAAACACCACAGGCAGCGCCGGATATCGAGATACATGCGCGCGCGGTCTTCCTCGGAAAAGTCCTCCGCATGCCGCTCGCAGTACTCGGTCGACCACGGGTCGAGTTCCAGCCAGTCCGCCCAGACCTGTACGGGGTCGGCGGGCGTGCCTCCGGAGATCTTCACGCTGTCTCCGATGAACCGCTCGCCGCGGATATCCAGCCCTAGCCGCCTGCGCAGGATCTCCGCCCCGCAGAACCGCGGCCAGAAGGCGTGCATCATCTGGGTGAAGTACCCCGCGTCACGGTGTGAGCACAGCAGGTCCTGCAGCATCGAGGAACCCGCGCGCGGCAGGGAGACGAGAAAGACCGGGCGGTCGGGAGGTCCGGACTCGCGCGGCATACGGGCCGGAAATTCGGAGGAACGCAGCAGGAGGGAAAAAAGCCGGCCGGGCCCTGCGGGCAGAACCCACTGGTCGCGGAAGGCGCGGCCGAAGAGCAGCCGGGAAATGATATTCGCCTGATGGATGGACGGCTGCATGGGCGCAGAATTTCACGGAATCATGGCTCGGGCAAACCCTATCATGCACGAATCGCAGGCGCCGCTCCGCCCGCTCTATTATTTAGCGATTGACTCGACCGCCCGGCTCATTTAATAGAACGCGAACAAAAAGACAGGCAGATCCCCCCCTTTTCACTCGGACGTCAGTCAAAGGCAGGTCCTTCCTTGAGATATATGAACCATATACAGGTGTTTCAGCGTCCCCTCACCAGAATCGCGGGGCTGGGGATTCACCTTCCGGAGAAGATCGTCGACAACGAAACCCTGGCGGAGCAGGTGAATGCGCCGGAACGGCTCAGAAAACGCCTTCCGGGAATCATCGACCGCACGACGCGCGTGCGTTCGCGGAGACATGCCGGCCCCGGCGAATACCCTTCCGACCTGGCGGCAGTTGCCGCCAAACGCGCGATGGAACACGCCGGGATCGCGCATTCGGACGTCGATACACTGATCTACGCCAGCACCGATATGGACCAGCTCGAACCGGCCACGGCCAATATCCTGCAGCAGAAACTGGGCTGGCCGGTCATCAATTCCTTCGATGTGAGCAACGCCTGCAACAGTTTTCTGCAGGCGGTCAATGTCGGCAACAGCCTGATCGCGACCGGGGGCGCGCAGTGCGTGGTGGTGTGCGCCGCGGAACTCGGCAGTCACTGGATTAATTATGACATCCGCCGGAAACAGGATCTCAGAACCAAGATGGGCGGACTGACCCTGGGCGATGCCGCCGCCTCCGTCGTGCTTACACCCGCCGACGACGACGGGGCCGGAATCCAGGAGATCAATCTCGTAACGCTGGGCGAACACTGGCGGTTGTGTCACGTGCCCGAAAACATCGACTGGCGGGCCGCCTCGCCGCGAAGTATCCACGGATGGTTCTACCTGGACATGAGCGCGCTGGCCAGAATTGTCAAGGATCTCAGCGTAAACTACTTTCAGGAATACCGGCAGCACAGGCGCGAGTTGTTCGGCGAAGAAGATTTCGTCGACGGATTGAAAAAGGTGGTCCCGCACCAGATTTCGCGCCGCCTGATCGAGGAAGTAGTCAGTAATCTGCACGCGGATATGGACATGGTAGCCATCACGGCGGATGAGTTCGGAAATACGGCCGCGGCCGCGATACCCCTGACGCTCCACATGCTGATCGAGAGCGGAGAGACGCGCTGGGGCACCGGCGATGAAATCCTTCTCTTCGGTGCCGCCAGCGGGCTTGGGATGGGTCATATCCGCATCCGGCTGTAGGCCGGAAGATGACTTTTTACCGATTTTTTAAGAGGGTTTTGGCCGTTATTAATCAGTTGACAGAGGACGCAGAGGGAAGTCAGAATAAGCACGAACATTGGGTGATCGGCCGCGGCATAAGGGTTGTCGGCGCACCGGTCAGGGGGAGGGTTTCCGAACCGGATAGGGAACGGGGAGGATGCCCGGAAAAGAGGGAAAACCATGGAGGAGACGATGAAAAAGGTACTGTGTGTTGCATTTGCAGCCATCATGATGGCGAGTGTGGCGACGGCTGCCCAGGGTCCGGAAACCAGCCCGTACGGGATTGGTTACCAGGGTCAGTATGCGGGCGAGTTTCTGAGCCACGCGAGTTTGCGCATGCGTCCGATGCCGATCGGTGGTCAGCTGATGCTGGGTCACTGGAGCGGCGATTTTTCGGACGTCAATATCGGCGAAGGCGATCTCTACTCGATCACGGGTAAGATCCTCTATTCGCTGGTTGAGAATAACTATTCCGACTTCTACGTCGGAGCCGAACTCGGTTACTGGGATCTGGACGCCGAACAGGGCGGTAATGATCTCGACGCCGACGACTGGCTGTACGGCCCGCTGATGGGCGCGGAATGGTTCTTCTCGGAAAACTCGCAGGTCGGGTTCAACTTCGAAGTCGCGTATATGTTTAACGACATCGAAGTCGACACGCCCGGCGGCTCTGCCGATGTGGACCTGGACGGCGTGAACGTCACGATGGGTATCCACTACTACTTCTGATCGGCTCCAAAATGGTCGATGAAAACCGTCCGCTCGCAAGAGCGGACGGTTTTTTTGTGGATTCGGAGCAGGCAGCACGTATAATGAGCGGCGGTGCAGGCGGCATCGGGGCCGCCCCGGCTCGACGTGATGTGGGAGTTTAATGAAAGGAACCCAGCCAATGAAGCTGCAGTCATTTCTGATCGTAATGCTCATGGTGCCGATGCTCGCGGCCGCTCAATATTCGGATGACTTTGAGGACGGCACCATCGACTCCTCGCTCTGGAGTACCTTCAAAGATGCGCCGCTGGACTACGCGGAGCAGAACGGACGTCTTGAACTGATCGCCCCCGCCGACCAGGACGATCTCAGCGCCGGGGTGACCTTCGTTCATACGGTCAGCTCCGGAGACTGGGCCGAGGTTTCAGTGAAATTCAATTCGTCTGAATGCACGAACGAGACCTTTCTTAACATCAATGTCGAGAATCTCGGCCGCGAGGATGACTTCCTCGTTTTCGGGAACGGACACAGCCTGCAGACCTTCGGCGTGGATTCTCGCGTCTGGGTAGCGACCAAGTTCACCAATGATGTCCAGGTGGCGGGGGCGGCGAAGGTCGAGACGACGACGGAGGATTCGGGCACGTTCTACATGACCTACACGAACGACCTCTTTTATTTCAGCTCGACCGGGTTCGGCCCGGGGAATGCGTTTTGGACGAATGATGCGTCGGGATGGCTCGACCCCACGGAATTCGAGTTTTCCATGGAACTGGTCGTCTGGAGTAACAATCCGGCGATAGCAGGTTCGGGGGCGTACTTTGATGACTTCCAGGCGGTGCCGGAGCCGGCATCGATGTTCTTGTGGTGCGGTGGGCTGCTGGGCCTGGGTTTCCTCCGCCGCCGGATTCGGATGAGGTACACGACCTACTGATCCGATCCTCAGGGATGCTGCCTTCAGTTTACGAGGGTCTGGCGGGATGAATGGCCGAACACCTCGCACATGGATCCGCCGCGTTCGACGGCGGTCCGGTACGCGGCATGAGCGGCGCGGAAGAGCCGGGGAATATTCTTGCCGTGCTCCGGGCAGAGTGAGACGCCGATATTGATCGAGACCTGGAGGCGGCGCCCCTGCCATTCCACCCGCTCCCGTCGCACGGTCTCGTGCAGCCGGCGGGCCACGCCGGGGGCCGCGTCCTGGGAACAGAGGAGAAGCACGAGGAAGTGATCGGCGTCGAAACGGCCGAGGATGTCCTCCTCGCGCAGCGCCCGTTTCATGATGTCGCTGAGTCCCTTGCGTACGGCGTCGGCCGCTTCCTCTCCCTCGAATTCTTCGATCTCTTCCATGTTGTTCAACCCGAGGAAAAACAGGGCGAGTTCCGTTCCCCTGCGCTGCTGGCCGAGAAACTTGCGCATGAAGGAGGCCACTTTATCGGGACGTAAGACCTCGGTCAGCGGATCCAGCATGGCCCTGTCCGAGGCCGCCAGATCTTCTTCCTCCGCGTCCTCCGGCTCATCCCGCCCGGGCGTGGATGGGAAGTTGTCCGGCTCATCCAGCGCGCCGGCTGCGTTGTCGATCAGCGCTTTTGAGTTCCGGCCATGCACGGGACAGGCCGCCGCGCCGATGCGGAGTTTTCCTTCCCCGTCTGTGAGGGTGTATTCGCGCCGGATCACACGGTCGAGGCGTTCGATACAGCGGCGCATGCCCTCAATGCCGGTTTCCAGCAGGATGCCGATGCGTCCGTCGGGGGACACGGCCAGATCGTCATTGCTTCGGATGTGTTTACGGAGTCCGTCGGCGAGCCGTTCGAGTTGTTCACCGGCAAGGGGCGTCGGATCCATCAGCAGGAGCCCGAAATGCCTGGATCGGTCCGTCAGCGCGCCAACCCGGCGGGCCACCATCAGACGAAGCGGATCTCCCTCCAGGTCAGGAAAGCGCGGCGCGGCTTCACCTTCGGACGAGGAGCGCTCCATCAGCGTCTGGTAGCGGTAGAGACTCATCAGCACGGTGAGCACCGCGAAGGAAATCGCCACCACGATCAGCACCTCGCCCGCACGAGACAGGAGGAAATCCCAGTTTACGGTGACGGCGAGAAGTCCCATGAGGAGGCGCTCAGTAGTAGAGCACCAGCTCCGCGCGTCGATTCTTGCTCCAGGCCTGCTCGTTGTGGCCCATGGCCGCCGGCTTTTCCTCGCCGTAGCTCTTGGTCTGGATGCGGGCGGGTTCGATGCCGAGATTCACCAGATAGTCGCGGACCGCCAGGGCACGCCGTTCGCCGAGCGCGAGGTTGTATTCGCGGCTTCCCCGTTCGTCGCAGTGCCCCTCGACGATCAGGGCGTGTTCGGAATGGTTCCTGAGGTGTTCGGCCGCCTCCTCAATCGTCGCGCGCTCGGAGGCGCGGACCGCAGAACTGTCATAGGCGAAATGAACCGGGCTGAAGACCTCGCGGTGCTCCTCGCCGCCGGTGAACCGGGATCCCAGCGGGATGGCGCCCTCCTCGCCGATCATCGATCCGGAGTAGGCCGAACCGGGGTAATCACCCGAAGGAGTCGATCCGTAGACGTCCCAAGAAGGTTTACGGCTGCGGCATCCCCCTGCGAGCAGTCCGCAGATCACCAGTCCGAGCCACAGCATGTGTACTTTGGTCGACATTACGCCTTATCCCCCGGTTGTGTGTCATGATTTTCAAGGCGACCAGGCCGGTGTGTACCAGTCTCCCGAAATAGTGACTAAAGGTATCGAACGGCCGGTTACAGTGTCAAGCCGGTACAGCGCGGATCGATAGCCGCTCGTCCGCGTGCAGACGATATGCCGTCCGTCCCGCGCCCAGGAGGGTTCCTCGTAGTCGGCCCCGTCGGCGGGACCGGCCTCGCGCCGTTCGCCGGTGGAGGGATTCGCGAGCGCGATGCGGTAACGTCCGCCCCGGCGGCTCGACCACGCGATCCAGCCGTACTCGCCCCAGTCGGGGGCCACGTTTTCCGTGCCCATGCTGGTGAACCGGCGCGGACGCCCTCCGCGGGCGGGAATAATGTAGAGATGGGGGCGGCCCGAGTGGTCGGAGACGTAGACGAGGTGTTTGCCGTCCGGCGACCACGAAGGCGAGGCCTCGGCGGCGTTGGCGGTGCGCGTCAGCCGGCGCAGAGCGCCGCTTTTCATGTCTTTGACGTAGAGGTCCGGATTGCCGTCCTTGGACAGGATCAGGGCGATATGCCGTCCGTCGGGTGCGAGATCGGCGCCGGTGTTCAATCCGCCGTACGAGGCGATGACGCGGCGGCGGCCGCTCGCCAGCTCCAGCAGATGGATGTCGGGAAAATCGCGCGCGTATGAGGTGTAGACCAGCCGGGAGGCGCGCGGACCCCAGTTCGGCGCCACGCAGATCGCCCCGTCGCGGGTGATCCGCCGGACCCCGGCGCCGTCGGCGTCGCAGAGATAGAGTTCCTTGGCCCCCGAACGGGTGCCCACGAAGGCGATGCGCGTGGAGGCAATGCCCGGACGGCCGGTGAGGCTTTTAACCACGGCGTCCGAGACCCGGTGCGCCAGCCGGCGCGCCGCGGAGGCGCCGGACTGGTAGCGTTTGGCGAAGACCGTCTGTCCCGCGGCGTCGCGCACCGTGCAGCGCGCTTCGACCCGTTCGCCGTTGTCCGCCGCCGCGCCCGTCAGGCGGAACTCGGGGGCGGAGCTGCGCAGGTCGAACCAGCCGGAAAGCTGGAGATCGCGGATCAGGGTCTCGCGGAATGTGGACGCCGCGGCTCCGCGGGCGCTGAAGCCGGAGACGTCAAGCCGCGTGGTTTCGCCCGCCGATTTGACGACGCGGACCTCGGCGGCCGGCGCCGTACAGGCGAGTGCGGAGAGAACCGTCAGGGTCAGAGCGATCCTGTATCTGCATCGATTCATGCCAGAGCCTCCTGTTCGAAATCGGCATACGCGCGAATGAGGTCTTCGTAGACGGCGGCGGATTCCGGTCGCGGGTTCGCCGCGAGTTCGGGGTCGGGGTCCAGGAACGGAGCGGTCAGCGTTTGCCAGTCGCAGGCCTCGCCCGAGGCGGCGGCGAAGGCATGGGCGCCGCGGAGCGCGGCGCCCAGCGCCGCGCTGTTCCCGGCGCGGAACCGGGTCACCAGACACCCGTGTACATCGGCCATCACCTGGAGGATCTCCCGGTTCGCCGAGGCCCCGCCGGTGGCGTAGAGTTCGCGGGGGCGGCTGCCCATCCAGGCGGAGTGCAGGCGCATCGACATCATCTGGGCCTCCACCACGGCACGGCAGTTCGCATCGGCGTCGTTCTCGTCCAGCCCCTTCCGGCGAATCCCCGCCCCGGCCACCCGCGGTACGATCTCCGGCTCGAAGTAGGGCAGCATGATCCGGCCGTGGTTTCCGGGCGGGGTCCGGCGCAGTGCGGCCGAGAAGGCCTCCCAGTCGTAGCCGAAGGCGTCGCGCACGCGCTCGCGGGCCAGGGAGCCGTTCTTGAAGCAGATCAGGCTCATGTAGTCGCCGGTCGGTGCGCCGAAGATATGCCCCTCGGCGCGGGGGTCGGTATGGCACTCGGGCATGAAGCCGAAATAGGTATCGCTGGTCCCGCAGCTTACCGCGTGCCGTCCCGTCTCCACGAGACCCAGCCCGGCCAGGCTGCACGGGTTATCGCCGGACCAGGCCACGACCTGTGCGTCCGAAGGCAGGCCCGCGGTCCGGCTGAAATAGGGATGCACGGGTCCGAGTACCGCATCGGGAGGCGTCAGCGGCGGCAGCTTCCGCTCGAGATCCGGCGCGGTGGCCGCGAGGGCCTTTCCGTGCCAGCGTCGTTGCCGGATGTCCATCAGGTTCATGCCCGCCCCGTCCCCGTGATCGATCGGCGCCGGGCGGCCGAGCAGCAGGGAGGCCATGAAGGAACTCACCAGCGCGATGTGCGCGGTCTTTTCGTAGGCCTCGGGGTCGGTCTTGTGGAAGCGGCGGATCTGCGGCCCGGTGAACCGTTCGAACGCGGCCGATCCCGTGGCCTCCGCCACCGCCGCGGCCCCTCCGAGCGCCCGCGTGATCTCTTCGCACTCCGCGGCGGTCGAGGAGTCCATCCAGACCGGGGCCGTGGTGCGGCTCAAGGTTCCTGAAATTGATCCCGCCAGACCCCGCTGCCGGTCCAGGCCGTTCAGGGCTTCGGGAAACCGCTCCGACCCGTAGACCGAACCGTGCTGCTGGCCGGAGCCGGAGACGGCGGCGATCCGGTCCAGCGGCGCCCCTTCGTCGTGGAGGCGGCGGAAGACGAGGTCGAGGGCCTCCGCCCACATCAGCGGGGGGGCGTGGACGACGCGCGGGTCAGCGTCGGGGAGTACCCCGTGCCGGGTTCCGTAGCGGGGCAGCTCGCGGTCATAGACCACAGTGGTTTCATGGACGACCGACCCGGCGGCGGGGTCGATGATAAGGGCCGTGAGACTCTGCGTGCTGGAGTCCAGTCCGAGAAAATACCGTGGCATGGGGCTCCTGTTCCAACGCGTCAGTGGCGTTCGAGTTCCTTGTCCGTCAGCGTCAGTGCGGGGTAAAGTTCGGCGATGACCGGCTTGAGCTGTTCCTCGTAGTCCCGCGAGTCCTCCTCGCGCACGCCGGCCACGGAGATGTAGGCCCACTTGTGGGCCACGCCGTGAACCACGCGGTCCCAGGCCAGCCAGAACATGCGCGCGTAGTGCGAAGCCGTCTCGCGTCCGCGGCCCGCGAACCAGTACGCGTAATAATGAGGCGTGGCCGCGGCCGTCTCGCCCGGCACGGGCACCACGCTCTCGATCACCCGCACGTTGAGCGGCTTGCGGCGGTCCTCCACGGGCACCGAGATGTCGTGTTCTTCGAGCGCCTTGTGGCCCTGGCCGGGCAGGCAGCGCTGCGGGCGGTGAATACTGCTGCGCTCCCGCCCGCTCAGCACGATGGAGACATAGACCGTCCGGTCCGTGTCGTTCGTGTACTCGTACTTCACGAACTCCGTATCGTCGGGGAGCTGCTCCTTCTCCGGCCAGCTCATCGCGTAGAGCGGTTCGCCGCAGTCCGGGCAGATGTCCGGCACGTCGAGCTGGTCCATGGTGCCCGACCATTCACAATCCTTGTTATGACAGAACAGGCGCTGACTGCCGGTATACCCCGCGATCTCGCGCGGCAGATCCGTGCGGACCCCGGGCTGGTCGATCAGTTCCACGTCGACCGTGAAGGCCAGCAGGAACGAAGTCACGATCATCAGTCCGATGATGATCAGGTACGGGCGAAAAGAGAACTTTTCCATTTTTCGAACTGCTCCCGGTAGTTCATGTTGAACAGGCTTCCGAGCGCCACCATCAGCGCGATCGCGGCGGCGAAGAGAATGTAGCCCGAATAGTCGTGGTAGATACCCAGCGCCACCTGCTGCCCGAACGCTTCGGCCATCATCGCGATCGTCGTGATGCGGGCCACGTTACCGAATACCGCCAGCGGAATGGAGCACAGGAAGAGAAGCCACTTCTTGAGCAGCGTCTTTTGCGTGAAATAGGCGTACACCGCCGTCAGGGCCGTCATCGCCAGCAGAGACCGGAGGCCGCTGCAGGGGTCGGCCACATCGAACTCGAAACCGCTCGCCCCCGAGAAGATCGCGCTCCCGCGCTGGACCGCGGCGATCCCGATGGAATTGAGGAATTGCGCGGAGGTGGTCGAGGCGAACATGCGCAGCGGAAAGGCGAGCGTGTCGAGAAAGTTCAGCGGGATACAGAAGATGAGGTAGGCGCAGGGGAAAATGAGGAGCTTCGCGGTCTGCCATCCCAGCAGATAGAAGGGAATGCCCCAGAGCAGCAGGATCAGGCTCATCAGCGAGATGCGCGTCTGCTGCATCTTGGCCCCCAGCCAGTGCATGGCCAGGGCCATCACGACGACGCCGAGACCGAGGTAGTTGATGCGCCGGGTCGCGGCGAACAGCTCTCTGCGTTTATACCAGAGCACGCCCAGGCTGACGAAGGGGATGAGATAGCCGTGCGAATAGTCCGCGCCGAACGAGATCTTGTCCCTCCAGCGCGCGAACATCCACTGAAACGCGGACCGGCTCTGGACGTTCTCCACCGTGTTGCCGAGGAAATGAAACATCACGTAGAGGAGTCCGACCATCACCGATACAAACAGCAGCCGCAGCATCTCCTCGCGCGGAATAGCCGCCAGCCGCCAGCGCTCGCTCCAGATGCCCGGCGCGGCGCCCCCGGGGAGGCCTGTTGAAAGCGTATGACCGTTGCTCACGTCTCCGAAAACTCCCTTGAAGCATTCCACCTGCCGCGATTTTTTTCGCACAAAAGACGCCAACGTACAAGCAGACAACCGCGGATGTCCCGTGTTCGGTCAGACATGAACACGGGGTTCGCGTTCAATATGAATGGAGATGGTGGAGCGGATGGGGATCGAACCCACGACCTCCAGAGTGCGATTCTGGCGCTCTCCCAGCTGAGCTACCGCCCCTTCCAAGGACGCGTACCCATAGCATGCAGGCCTACGCGAGGCAAGATCTTATCCCGGGTCCTACACGCGGATCCTACCGAGTCGGATGAACGGCAGGCCGAGGTTATCACGAAGCGGGATCCGTGGTAGACTGACCCTCAGGTATGAATCCCTGGCGCCGACAGCAGAGCGCGGACGCGGCACCGGTCGAACGGGCCCTGCAGGATTACGTGCTGGCCAGCCGCTATGCACGGCACGACCCGCAGCGCCGCCGCCGCGAGACGTTCGAGGAGGCCGTCAACCGCGTCCGCGCCATGCATCTGCGCCGGTATCCTTCCGCGGGGGGTGAGATCGACTGGGCCTTCGACCGCGTACTGGAGAAACGCTGCCTGCCGTCGATGCGTTCGATGCAGTTCGGAGGCGAGGCGCTCGAACGCCATCACGCGCGCATGTACAACTGCGCCTTCAGCGTCTGCGACCGGCCGTCGTTCTTCCGCGAGGCGCTTTTCCTGCTGCTGTGCGGCGCCGGGGTCGGAATCAGCGTCGAATACGAACATGTGAGCCGGCTGCCCGCCCTGGCGAAGGGCCCCGGGGGTGCGCCGGACCGTTTCACGGTTCCGGATTCGATCGAGGGATGGGCTGACGCCCTGGACCGGCTGGTCCGGGCCCGGATCGAAGGACGGGCGGTTGAGTTCGATTACGCGCAGATCCGTCCGCGCGGCGAACCGCTGCGCGTCACCGGCGGACGCGCGCCGGGACCCGAACCGCTGCGGTACGCGCTCGAACAGTGCGACCGTATACTGGAGGGCGCGGCGGGACGACCGCTCGAGCCGATCGAATGCTACGACATCATGATGCACGCAGCCGACGCCGTGCTCGCGGGCGGGGTGCGCCGCAGCGCCACCATCTGCCTGTTTTCTCCCGGCGACGAGGCCATGATGAACGCCAAGCGGGGCGACTGGATCGAGACCCACCCGCATCGCGCGCGCTCGAACAACTCCGTAAAACTGCTGCGCGGGGCGACGTCGCGCGAGCAGTTCATGGCGATCTTCTCTCGCGTCCGGGAATGGGGTGAACCCGGCTTCTACTTCGCCGAACGGCCGGAGTACGGAACAAACCCCTGCTGCGAGATCGGTCTTAAGGCCTGGACGCGCACGCGCGACGGCCGACGCGGCGCGTCCGGGTGGCAGTTCTGCAACCTCACCGAAATCAATGGCGACAAGCTGCACTCGGAAGAGGACTTCCGGATCGCCGTGCGCGCCGCGGCGATTATCGGAACCTGCCAGGCGGGCTACACGGACTTTCCGTACGTCGGGTGCGAAACCGGGCGCCTGTGCCGCGAGGAGTCCCTGCTCGGCATCTCGATCACGGGCATGATGGACCGTCCCGCGACGGCCCTGGAACCGCAGCTGCAGCAGCGGATGGCTCGCTATGCCGTAGACGTCAATCGCGAGACCGCGGCATGCCTCGGGATCCGTCCGGCCGCGCGCGTGACCTGCGTCAAACCCGCCGGTTCGACCTCCCTTCTCCTCGGTACCGCCTCGGGCATCCATCCGCGACATGCCCGCCGCTACTTCCGGCGTATCCAGGCCAACCGCGAGGATCCGGTGTACGCTTTTTTCCGCGAACGCAATCCCCACATGTGCGAAAACTCGGTCTGGAGTTCGCGCGGGACCGACGAGGTGATCACGTTTTGCGTCGAGGCGCCGGAAGACGCGCGCGTCCGCTCCGAGCTCTCCGCCGTCGAATTTCTCGATCTCGTCCGCGCCACGCGGCGGAACTGGGTCGTGCCGGGCACGGCGCGGCCGGATTCTTCGCCCGGTCTCATGCACAACGTCTCGAACACCGTCACCGTCGAGGACCACGAATGGAGTGCAGTGGCCTCCTATATATGGGAACACCGGGAGGAATTCAGCGGCCTCACACTGCTCGCCGCAAGCGGCGACAAGCAGTATCCCCAGGCGCCGCACGAGGAAGTGCGGACGGAGGAGGACGAGGCGCGCTGGCGCGAGATCTGTGAAAAGTTCCGGCCGGTGGATTTCACGGAAATGCGCGAGGAAGAGGACCAGACCGACCTGCGGGCCGCGCTTCCCTGCGGCGGTGACACCTGCGACGTGGTCAGCGCGTGAAGAAGGTCTCGTCCTTCTGTTCCCGGGTGTGGCAGCGGCCCGCGCGCACCATGTCCTCGAGCAGCTCCCGCACGGCCTCTTCGGGATGACCGATCATCTCCGCGAGCTGTGCGGCCGTCGCGGGATGGCGCTGCAGGATGCCGGTCAGCGTCTGCGCGCTCAGCGGCAGCGAGACCGTGCCGCCGTGGGCCCGGGGCGCGGCAATCTCCGCCGGCGGATCGAACAGCGCGGCGAGTCGCTGGAGCTTGTCAGGCGACGCGGCACGAACGCCCGCCTCTGCGGCCGGACGAACCGCCGTGTTGAGCTGTACCCGGTCGGGACGGATCTCCTTCGCCCGGGCGGCGATGCGCTTCACCTGCTCCTCGCCGCTGTTGAGTCCCGGTACGACGAAGACTTCAAGCCATAGTGCGCCCCGGTAAAGGCTCCGGAAATCCCGGTAACCCTTCATCATAGGTTCGAAGTCGAGGTCGGGGTGGGGGTGGTGGATGCGTTCGAACGATGTGCGGTCCCATGCGCTGAGCGAGAGCTTGACCACGTCGGCATGAGCCGCGCCGCGCCGCACGGCGGGATCCGTAAACAGGGTGCCGTTGCTCAGCAGCGCCGTGCGGAAGGGATGCGGTTCGAGGAATTTAAGGACGCGGTCGAAGTGCAGGTGAAGCGTCGGTTCGCCCGATCCGGCCAGCGTGATAAAGTCCGTCTCGCCTCCCGCCCGGATCCAGGCCCTGAGTTCCGCGATGACCTGCTCGGTGGGCACATATTCACGCCGTTCGAGGGTGGGATTCCGCGTGGGGCCGAGCTGACAGAAGATGCAGCTGATCGAACAGGTCTTGGCGGGAATGAGGTCCACGCCCAGCGAGCGGCCCAGCCGCCGCGACACCACCGGTCCGAAAAGATAGCGACAGGAATCGTTCACATTACACGCTCCATCCGTGCGTTAGGATGATATGTGCGGCCCTGCTTGGCGCAAGGCTCGCCTTCGCGCAGGACCACGTCGGCCGTGAAGTCCCAGTGACCGCGCATAAGCGAACTGCCGACCCCGTAGGCATCCACCGGGACAGCCATGTCCTCGAACATTCGGATGCGGTCGGGGTGGAAGCCGCCGGAGACGATGATCCGGACGTGCTCGTATCCGTGCCGGTCCAGCTCCCTGCGGGTGCTTTCCACGAGCTGAGGCGTCACGCCGGTCGGGGGTTCCTCGCCCATCCGCGGGATCATGGACCGGTCCACCATGGTTCCGGCCGTGTCCAGCCGGACGCCCCAGAGGCGGTCGCCCAGCGCCTCGCAGCACTGGAGCGAGGTGCCGACGCAGTCGTTGTCGAAGTCCACCAGCGCGACGAGGTTCACGTCCGGGAAAGAATCGTCGAAGAGTTTCACGGCCTGAACGGTGTCGCCTCCCACGGCCGCGATCAGCGCATGGGGAACCGTGCCCTTGGCGCTTTCGCCCCACCACTCCCCCTGCGCGTCGGTGGACACGCCGCCGGCCCCGCCGATATGGGCCGCATAGCCGTCGCCGCCCTGTACCGCCCAGTGGTCGAACCGCGCCGGGAAAAAGAGCACGACCTTGTCGCCCGCGGCGTCCACGGTGCGGCGGACGTTCGTCGCGATGCGGGTCCGCCGCGCGAGTACCCCGAGGTATACGGTTTCGAGGTGCGCGAACAGGCTCGCGTCGCCCGTGATATGCATCACCGTTTCCCAGGGAGCGATCCTGTCGCCGTCGTGGAGAGCCTCGAGCACCAGATCCTCGTAATGCGGTGTCCACAAATCATCCAGCCGGGCCGAAATCTCCGTCTTCTCGCGCACGGTCGCCATGTATTTTTCCCGGTCGGTGAGAAAATGTTTACGCGCCTCGTGTTTGAGCTCCAGGTAGCGGTCGAACAGCTTGCAGGCTTGGTCGAAGTCCCTGTAGGTCCCGCTTCCGAGTTTGAGCACGGCGATGGCCTCGTCGATGCCGCAGAGGATGGCATCCTTCTTCTGAAAGACCTGCAGGGTCACTTCGGGATGCATCCCGTGCTCCTCCAGCGCGCGTTTTTCGCGCCAGAAGTAGATGTCGCTGCGATAGCCCCGGCGGATCTCCTGAACAGGGAGATCGAAGATGTGACTGGGCAGGCGTTGTTTTCCGTTTTGACCTGTTGGTGGCATGGCGGGGGAGGATCGTGCGTGGGTTGTTGATTGACGACGATTATGCCTGAGCGAGCCGGTTTTTGCAATCCTCGCGCGTTTATTGGGTGAGCATGGAAGACGGGTTTTTGGATTGTCGCGTCTGCTCGGGCATTGTTACTATGACGGTGTATTGTGTTTGAGGCTTTCAGGCCCGAGAGGGGACACCCAGAAAAAGGAGGAGTATGATGAAGGCCAAAGTGGATGCCGATTTGTGCACGGGTTGCGGGCTCTGCCCGGATATGTGCCCGGAGGTTTTTGAGCTGACCAGCGACGTCGCCGAGGTCAAGGTGGATGAGGTCCCGGCGGAAGCCGAGGATACCTGCCGCGAAGCGGCGGAGAGCTGCCCGGTCGAAGCCATTTCGATCGAAGAGTAAATTTCGGATCAAACGGAGAGCGGGAGGGGACGGCTGGGCCGGATCCTCCCGTTTTTTTTCGCCATGCCGCGCAGGAATAAAGGCGCCAACTGGTTCGTCGGAACCTCCGGATGGACGTATGACCACTGGCAGGGGATCTTCTATCCCGATGATCTTCCCAAAAGCCGGCGCTTCGAGTTCTACGCCTCGGTTTTCAATGCGGTGGAGGTCAACGCCACGTTTTACCGCCGCTTCAGGGATTCGACCTATGAGAAATGGCGTGACCGGGTACCCGAAGGTTTTGCCTACGTAATGAAGGCTCCGCGCCTGATCACGCATCGGAAATATCTCAGGGATTGCGATGACCTGATCGATGAATTCCGGCGGTCCGTTCATATCCTGGGCGACCGGCTCGGTCTCATCCTGCTTCAGCTTCCCCCGAAAATGCCCTATGAGCCCGACCGGCTGGGGCACGTGCTCGAACGGTTCGACATGCCCGGAAGGATCTGTGTCGAATTCCGCCACGAACGCTGGATGCGCGACGAGATTACACAACGGCTCGATGAGGCCGGGGCTGTGTCCTGCTCCGTCGATTCACCCGACATGCGGCCCTCAGGCCTGCTCACCGGCGGGAAGGGATACGTCCGACTGCACGGGAGACGGAGCTGGTACGACGACAAGTACGAGGAAAAGGAGTTGAAGGAGATCGCGGAACTGGCTCGTGATTACGCGGATCGCGGAGCGGAAGAGGTGTACATCTTTTTCAACAACGACGCTCACGGATATGCGCCGACCGAAGCGCAGCGCGTGCAGACCTTACTGCGATAGCGTCTCATCCAGAAAGCGTTCCGCTTCGCGGATCGCTTCTTCGATATCGGGGTCGTCGGGCAGCAGCGCCCGGACCCGGTCCACGACCCCCTCTTCGCGCGCATGACGGAGCGAAGACGGATAGTGAAGATCGTAGAGCCAGGAGAGATGCAGCAGGACCATGTCCGTGCGTGAATGCACGTGGCCGTAATCCACGGTCTCGCGGCGCAGCAGTGCCTCGAGCGCTTCCGGAGTGGGGGGATGCCCCGGACCCGCATGGAGCAGGAGCTCGGGATAGCGGTCGGCTTCGCCCGAGGTGATCGCCCGATAATGCACGCCGAAGTTGTCGAGCTTGTCGGCGTCGCGGACGAGATGAAGGATCGGACGGTGGCCGTCCGGCACGTGCGCGGGAATCTCGCGGCGGTTGTGATAGCGCACCGCATCGAGCAGCAGCGCGCGCAGCCCGTTGCCGCCCGCGCAGTTTGTAAACCAGGCGAGTTCACTCAACACGCGAAAGCCGTGTTCCCCGTGATTGACCGATTCCTTGTCCCTGAACGTCCCGTAGCGGTTGATCTGATCGAAGCGGCCCGTGTCGTGCAACCAGCCGGCCGCCTCTCCGATCGTGCAGTTTCGTTCCGCCCAGCCCTCGCGTTCCGCGATGCGACGGGCGTGGGCCGCCACCCTGCACGAATGCTGTTCCTTCAGCTCGTGCAGCGGCTGGCGTTCTGCAGTCGCCGCGGAGCGCTGATCGCGGACATAGGCCAGAAAGTGACCGCGCAGTGCATCGAGGCCCTCAGCCGTCATCGGCCAACTCCCGCGCCGCGGCCGAGGCGGCCTCGTAGACCGTGCGGACCGGGACGTCGTGTTCGGCCGCCCTCATTTCGCAGTCCTTCAGTTCGGGGGTGCATGAACAGATCTCGTCGCCGCGTCGTCCGATTTTGATGGCGATCCTGCCGTAGGGGGTCTCCGCCTCGCGGCGCTCGCGTTCCAGTACATGCCGTTTCGCCTCGGTCTCTCTCACCCCGAACGTCGTGGAGTGACGGAACAGAAGTCCCACGCAGGCTGCGCGGTCTTCTGGGCGACAGATCACCGTCACGTTCACACCGGGCCGGCCGCGTTTCATCTGGACCGGGGTGCAGAACACGTCCAGCGCCTCATCGCGAAGCCGGTCGCAGAGCACGGCGGTCAATTCCGGGGTCAGGTCGTCGAGAGTGCTCTCCAGGACCAGGCAGGTGTCGGGGCGGCCGGAATCGGCCGAACCCTCCAGGAGCGTGGCGCGCAGGAGGTTGGGACGGTTTTCCAGCGCCCGCGATCCGAACCCGTATCCCGAGCGCAGCGCCCGGCCCCCGGCCGGGGCGGGCATCGACTTCGTCCAGGTCTTCAGCAGCGCGGCGCCCGTGGGGGTCACCAGTTCGTGGGGTTCTTCCGTGGCGACCGTCGCCATGCCCTGCAGCAGTTCGACCGTGGCCGGTGCGGGACAGGGCATCGTGCCGTGGGCGCATTCGATCGTGCCGCAGCCCAGCGGGAGCGGCGCTGCGCTTACGGCTTCGACGCCGAGTTCGTGCAGCGCCCAGCAGGCGCCCGCGATGTCGACCATCGCGTCCACCGCGCCCACTTCATGGAAATGGATTTTTTCCGGCGTGGTGCCGTGCACCTTCGCTTCCGCCTCCGCCAGCGTTCCGAAGACCTTCAGCGTCATTTCGCGCACCGGCGCCGGGAGATCGCTCCCTTCGGCTGCTTCGCGGATATGGCGCAGATGCCGGTGGGCGTGATGTTCGTCGGGCACGACGACCTCGACGCGCCGTCCGCGGAATCCGCCGCGATGCTCCCCCGAAGTCTCAATAGAAAACGCATCCGGCGCAAAACTGCGCAGTGCCTCCTGCATGCGCCCGGCGTCGGCGCCGAGATCGATCAGCGCGGCGAGGATCATGTCGCCGCTCGCGCCGCCGGTGGAATCGAATCGCAGCCATTTCATAAAGCGTCACTCCGGTTTCCGTCATCCGCGGTAGCAGCAAAGGCTCAGTACGATCAGGGCGAGGCCGGCCAGGAGTTTGAGCGCGCCGCCGACGCGCAGGCGCGGATCGAAGGAGGTCCACCATTCGAGGTGTTTGCGGAACCAGTACGGGGCGCAGAGCAGCAGCAGCCCGTAGGCGATCCAGAGGTAGGCGAGAACGGCCATCACCAGCCGCCAGGGCGAGGGGTCGGCGGCCGTCGGGAACCAGCGTACGGCGTCGAGGATGGGTGCAGCCACGAGCAGCAGCAGTCCGCCGAGCGCGCGGGCCGCGAGCAGCTCGTCCATGTATTTGATGCACAGAAAGATCAGCAGGGGGGTCAGAATCCAGAGCGCGGGTTTGAACCGGTCGAACGTGCCCAGGTACATCCTGTTCAGCTCGATCGCGGCCCAGGCCAGGTCGACCGCGGTCAGGACGGCCGCCGCCTTCGCGTCGCGCGGGAAGGCCTTGAGCGCGCCCAGCATCTGCTCCGGACGCGCCAGGGCCCATGCGCCCGAAAGCGCCGCGATCGCGCCCACCGTTAATCCCGCTATCAGAAGTCCGCTCATGGCTCAGGCCCCCGTTCCATTCAAAATCGCCCGGAAGCTTACTTCAAATGGGCTTGCTCAACAACCCAACAACCCCAAAACCCCAAAACCCAACAACTCAACAACTCAACAACCCAACAACCCGACAACCGGCCACCCGTAACGAGCCTCCCCCGCCCGGTTACCGCACCCGATCGCCGCGTCCGCGGCCGGGGACGCGGCCGATAGCGCGCAGCCGGCGTTTGAGCTCCGCGTCGAAGGTGGCCGGGTCTTCGGCGAGGCAGGACTTGGCGGGATAGATCTCGTAGAGCCGCCGGTAGCGCATGGGGGTCAGGTTGGGCATGATCACGTTGGCGCCGCGCTCGAGGCCCAATTCGCGCCCGTGTTCATCGAGCGTGGAGATGGCGGTCGTGCTCGGGATATTGGCATCGGGCCGGACGAGGCGCGTCAGGGCGAGCACCTTGTAGGCCATGCGTTCCGAAGGGGGCACCTGGTCGCTCTCCGGCGCGGGCGGACAGTCCGCGGCCCCGCGTCCCAGATCGGTGTCCGGGTGCGCGATAAAGGGTCCCACGCCGATCATGTCGAGGTCCAGTTCGGCGAACCGGGCAAGACTGCGGGCGAGGTCGGCGAAGGTTTGTCCCGGGATGCCGATCATGACCCCGCTGCCGGTCTCGTAGCCCAGACGCCGGAGTACGGCCAGCTGCTCGAACCGGTCGACCGAGTGCGGGCCTCGCGGGTGGATGCGCTCGAAGAGGTCGCGGCGCGAGGTCTCGAACCGGAGCAGGTAGCGATCGGCCCCCGCTTCGCGCCAGGCCGCCAGGTCCCCTTCGTTCCGTTCGCCGAGGCTCAGGGTCACTGCGAGTCCGAGGTCCTCTTTCAGGCGGCGGATCACGTTCGCGATAAAGGGGCGGTCCAGCGCGGGATCCTCGCCCGCCTGCAGGACGACGGTGCCGTATTTGAATTCGGCCGCTCGCTGCGCGGCTTCGAGAATCTCCTCCGCCCGCATCCGGTAGCGCGGCAGGGTGCGGTTGTCCGCATGAATGCCGCAGTAGCGGCAGCGGCGCGTGCAGTGGTTCGAGATCTCGACCAGTCCGCGCAGATGGACCTCGTCGCCGACTTCGCGGCGTCGTGTTTCGTCGGCCCGCTGCCATAAATCGGCCAGCCGGTCCGCGCGCGTTTCACGCAGCCGCTGCTCGATTGCGGGGCGATCCATGGAGTTATCGCTATGCATCCCGCATCCTAGAAGTACAGATCCCGCGCGCCGGCCGCGGTCCTGTGGTAGTGCTCCATGAACTTCTCGTACACCTGCGGAACTCGCTCGCGGATTTCCGCGATTTCCTGTTGAACCACGGGTTCGCAGAGTGTGCGGGCCTCCTCGCTTGCGAAGTCGTCGAGCCACTCGCGGAAAGTGAGTACGGCGTTGAGCTTGCAGAACCTGCCCTCCTGTCCGGTGCGCAGCAGGTCCATGATGCACTCGCCCGTGCGGCCGCAGCGATAGCCTGCGGTGCAGAAGGAGGTGATGATCCCCTTTTCCGCCAGCGCGACGATCAGTTCCTCGAGGCTGCGCGTGTCGCCCAGCATGAACTGCTGGCGTTCCTCGTGCTGGTCCTCGTCCGTCTCGCTGTATGCGCCGATCCCGATCCGCGTCGAGGCATCGGTCTGCGTGCAGCCGTGCACCAGCACCTCGTCGCGCAGCTCCGCCGATTCGCGCGCGGTGATGATGAGTCCCGTATAGGGCACCGCCAGCCGAAGCACCGTAACCAGCCTGCGGAAATCCTCATCGGATACGCGGTGCCGCGGATGGCGGGTCAACGGCGAGCCGCCGGCCGGCTCGAGCCGCGGAAACGAGATGGTGTGCGGTCCTATGTTGAATTTATCCTCCAGCTCGCGGGCGTGCTGCAGCAGCCCCATCACCTCGAAACGCCAGTCGTACAGGCCGAACAGTGTGCCGATGCCGACGTCGTCCACGCCGGCCTCGAAGGCCCGGTGCATGCAGTAGAGCCGCCAGCGGTAATCGCCCTTGATCGTGTCGGCGGGGTGCAGCGAGGCGTAGGTGTCGTGGTGATAGGTTTCCTGGAAGACCTGGAACGTGCCGATGCCGACGTCGTGAAGCATCCTGAGGTCGTCGATCGACATCGGGGCCGCATTGATGTTGACCCTGCGGATGCAGCCCTTTCCGTGACGGACGGGGACTTCGACGTCGTAGACGGTACGGATGGTGTCGGCGATGTACTCCGCCCCGGTTTCGGGATGTTCCCCGTACACGACGATCAGCCTTTTGTGCCCGATCTCGCCGGCGAGCGCTTCGGTCTCGCGGCGGACTTCGTCCATCGATAGCTTGCGCCGTACGGCGTCGGGATTGCCCGTTCGGAATCCGCAGTAGGCGCAGTTGTTGACGCACAGGTTGCTCATGTAGAGCGGGGCGAAGGTCACGATGCGGTTGTCGTAGACCTTGAGTTTGACCTCGCGCGCGGTCTGGCGCATCTCCTCGAGCAGTTCCGGGTCTTCGACGTGCAGCAGCACCGCCGTCTCGTCCGGGGTCAGCGTCTCGACGGCACGGGATTTGGCGAGGATGTCGCGCACCTGCGTCGGATCGGGGTCGCAGTGTTGGGCTAGGGTCCGCTCAATCGCGCCGTCGTCGATGAAGTCGCGATCGCCGTCCATGTACTTCGTAATCTCGTCGGGCTTGATGATCTTCTCTTTCAGTGTGCTCATGCGGTTTCCCCGGTTTGCGGTGGTGTGTTCGTTCGATCCCGTTCGCGTTTCCAGGCGAGCAGCGCGGCGGGGAAGGGGGTGAGGACGCGCTCGAGCACGCCCTGTGTGGAGGCGATAGCCATCCCGTAGTTGGTGACGGGTACGCGGGCCTCGGCGCATTTGGCGAGGCGCGAGAGCATCTCGCGCCGGTTCTGCATACAGCCGCCGCACTGGACGACGAGGTCGTACGAGTCCAGGTCGTCCGGAAAATCCCGGCCCGCGCAGACTTCGAATTCGAGCGCCGCTCCGGTGTACTGGCGCAGCCAGCGCGGGATCTTCACGCGCCCGATGTCGTCCTCGAGCGCATGATGCGAGCAGGATTCCGCGATCAGCACGCGGCTGCTCCCCGTCAGCCGGTCGATCGCGGCGGCGCCGCGGGCGAAGGCGGACAGGTCTCCCTTGAGCCGCGCGAAGAGGATCGAAAACGTGGTGCAGGGCACCTCCGGCGGGGTGTCGGCGGTCATCTTGAGCACGACCTGCGAATCGCAGAGGACCAGGTCGGGCGGGGCGGAAAGCCGATCGAGAAGCGCCCGGTATTCGCGTTCCTTGACCACCAGCGCGGCCGCGTCGCTGTCCAGCGCGTCGCGGATCGTCTGCACCTGCGGGAGGATCAGGCGGCCTTTGGGCGCCTGCAGATCGATCGGCACGATCAGTGCCGCCAGCCCGCCCGGCGGGAGCAGATCGCCGACCAGCGGCGGGGGGCGGACGAAATCCTCGGGGCAGATTTTCAGCAACTCGCGCTTCAGCGCGTTGAGAACCCCGGTGCGCGAACCCGCGTCGACCGAGCAGCAGGCGATGCCGTCATGATCGGCAGGGGGGCGGTAGAGATCGGCCTTGTTGTGGATCCGCAGCACGGGCGTGTTCCGTTCGGCCGCCTTGTGCTCCACTTCCGATTCGAAATCCGTCTCGCGTCCGTGTTCGGTGATCAGCAGGATCACATCGGCCCGGTCGAACACCCGTTCGGTCTTGTCAATCCGCCGTTCGCCGAGCGCGGATACGTCATCGAGCCCCGCCGTATCCAGAAACACCACCGGCCCGACCGGCAGCAGTTCCATCGGTTTCTCCACCACATCGGTGGTCGTGCCGGGCACGTCGGAGGTGATCGCCACATCCTGACCGGCCACGAGATTCAGGAAACTCGACTTCCCGGTGTTCGTGCGACCGAAGATGGCCAGGTGCAGGCGCAGGCTTTTAGGTGTGGTTTTCATAAACTTTTTCCGCATGCCCGTGTCTCAGATAACGGTGAAGTTTCCAGGCTGTGCTGCGGATGGTGTCGCAGAGTGCAAAGATCTGCTTGTCGTCCATCTAACGTATTTTGTCTGTGCCCCTTTGTGGCCCGGTTCAGTATTTTTTCCGAGCCTCCTGGTGGCCCAGGGCGGTCAGGGCCTGTGGGGAGAGCCTCTCCCTTACGGCATCGTCGCCCAGTTTCTCCTTAAGGAACGCCCGCATATCCCCGTGGTCCGTGCACTTCCAGTCCTTCACCAGACCGGCACAGCGGTCGTAGCCCAGTTCCGGGACGAAGGCGGTGATCAGTTCCGGGCTGCGGTCGAGGTGTTCGCGGCAGCGCGCGGCGTCCGCTTCGATGCCGTCCGCGTGAACGGCCAGGCTCTGCGCCGCGTTCGCGAGCAGTTCGATCGACTCCAGCAGCGCGTCGCCGAGCAGCGGCAGGAACTCGCAGATCTGCAGCGAGGCCCGGGAGGCGCCGTCGGCGACCGTTCCGTGGTGGGCCCGTACCCGGATCGCGGCCTGGATCACGGATTCGAGGATCACCGGGTTGACTTTGCCCGGCATGATGGAGGACCCCGGCTGCACGGCGGGGAGCCGGATTTCGCCCAGCATGGAAAGCGTGCGCAGATCGTCGGCGATCTTGATCAGGTTCGAGGCCGCGGCGTCGAGCACGCCGGAGACCTCGACGAAGGCGTCGGCGTTGGCGGTCTGGTCGACCATGTTCTCGCCGCGGCTGAGCCCGACCCCGGTCGCGGTGCGCAGTTTCTCGATGGCCAGAAAGATGTAGTCGCGCGGGGCGGTCAGCCCCGTACCGACCGCCGTGCCGCCGAGATTGACGACCCGCAGCCGCTCCTCGCATTTGAACGTGCGCCAGCGGTCGCGCGCGAAGGCCCCCGCGAACGCGGAGAACTCCGCCCCGAGCGTCAGCGGGACCGCGGCCACGCGCTCGGTGCGCCCGAGGGCGACGATATTCGCGAAGGCCTGTTCCTTCCGCTGAAACGCGCCCTGCAGCTCCGCGAAGGCGGCGCTCAGTTCGCGCAGGCCCCGGATGGCCGCCACCCGCAGTGCCGTGGGCACCGTGTCGTTGGTGGACTGGTGGAGATTGACGTGGTCCAGCGGGTGGACCGTGCCGTAGTCCCCGGATGCGCGGCCAAGCCGGGCGAGGGCGCGGTTGGCGACGACTTCGTTGACGTTCATGTTCAGCGAGGTCCCCGCGCCGCCCTGCAGCGCATCGACCGGGAAGGCCTCGTGCGTGAAGTCCGCGATCAGGTCCTCGCACGCGGACACGATCGCCTCGCCGACACGGTCCTCGAGGTGGCCCAGCTCCCGATTGGCCTCGGCGCAGGCGCGCTTCACGTCCAGAAGGGCGAGGATGAATGCGCGGCGTACGGGTCGGCCGGTCAGCCGGAAATTGTCCCGCGCCCGTTCGGTATGAATCCCCCATGGAGCCTGCGCGGCGATCCGGCGTTCGCCGAGCGCGTCCCGCTCCGTCCGCGTTTCCTGAGCTCTTTTCGTGGCGGCGGTCATGAAGGCAGACCCTCCCCGCAGCCTTCCCGATCGGCCGTCGGCGCGTGTTTGCTGAGCATCGACTTCACGGAGACGCCGTCGATGCGTCCGAGCTGTCCGGTGAGCTTGCCGAGTTCGTCGGTCGTGGCGTCGACCACCAGTGCGATGACCGCGCAGTGGCGGCGGTGGTAGGGCACCCCTGTGCGGGATACGATCAGCCCGCCGTATTCCGTAAGCAGGGCATTGACCGCCGGGGCCGCGTGCTCGCGGTCTTCCAGTACGATACCGATAAAGCCCAGCCGTCGTTCCATGACACCCTCCCGCAAAAAAACTCCGTCAGCCTCAGGCTGCGGAGCGGCGTCCCGCGCGCGTTCCTCGAATGACGGGAGAGCTCCGCTCTCCCGGGTCTCAGATCGCACACTCAGCGGTCGGGTTGTACCCTCGGGTTCGGATGCCGCTCCTCACCTCAGGTGGACCCGTGCGTAACACAGGAATGCGCCCGGTGCAAGCCCCGGTTTCCGCGGGCTAGATGAGCGGGTACTGGGACGTCATGTGCAGGACCTTTTCGCGCACGTGCGCGATGGTCTTGCGGTCCGACGCGTTCTGCAGCAGGTCCGCGATCAGCCCGGCGATCTCCCGCATCTGTTCCGGACCCATGCCGCGGGTCGTCACCGCGGGCGTGCCCAGCCGGATGCCGGAGGTCACAAAGGGGCTCTTGCCGTCGAACGGGATCGAGTTCTTATTCACCGTGATCGACGCCTTATCCAGCGCGTTGGCGGCGTCCTTTCCGGAGATCTCGACCGAGGTCAGGTCGGCGAGCATCAGGTGATTGTCAGTCCCGCCGGACACGATCCGGATACCCTGTTCCTGGAGGGCGGCGGCGAGTTCCTGCGCGTTGCGCACCACCTGCTGCTGGTAGGTCTTGAACTCCGGCTGCAGCGCCTCGTGGAAGCAGACGGCTTTGGCCGCGATGGTGTGCATCAGCGGCCCGCCCTGGATGCCGGGAAAGACCTGGCGGTCGACTTCCTTCGCGAAGGCCTCACGGCACAGCACCATGCCGCCGCGCGGCCCGCGCAGCGTCTTGTGGGTCGTCGTCGTCACGAACTCGGCATACGGCACCGGGTTCGGATGGCAACCCGCGGCGACGAGTCCGGCGATGTGCGCCATGTCGACCGTGAGGTACGCCCCGACGTCGTCGGCAATCGCGCGCAGCCGCTTGAAGTCGATCAGCCGCGAATACGCACTGGCGCCGGCGACGATCATCTTCGGCTTGTGTTCGGAGGCCAGCTCCGCCAGGCGGTCGTAATCGATCTGCTCGGTCTTTTCGTCGACCCCGTAGGGGACGATATTGAAGAACCGCCCCGAAAAATTCATCGGGTGACCGTGGGTGAGGTGGCCCCCTTCCGCGAGGCTCATCGCCAGCATGGTGTCGCCGGGTTCGAGCACGGAGAAATAGGCCGCCATGTTCGCGGCGCTGCCGCTGTGGGGCTGGACGTTGACGTGTTCCCCGCCGAAGATCTCCCGGGCGCGGTCGATGGCGAGGCGCTCGATCTCGTCGACGCACTCGCATCCGTTGTACCAGCGCTTCCCGGGATAGCCCTCGGCGTATTTATTGGTCATGCGCGAGGACTGCGCCTGGCGCACGGCGCGGGAGGCCATGTTCTCGGAGGCGATCAGTTCCAGGTTCTCCTCCTGGCGCCGGTCTTCGGCGCGCACGCCGCTGTAGACTTCCGGATCCGTGTCGTAGAGGGCGATCAGTTCCGCGAGCGTCGTTTCGCACTGGGATATCTTGTCCACGCGGCGCTGATGCCGCCCGCCTTCAAACTCCGCCGCGAACCAGGCCTCGAGGATGCCCGGCACGGCCTCGCCTTCGACGGTGGTCGAGCCCATGCACAGGACGTTGGCTTTATTGTGCCGGCGGGCCATCGTGGCCATGTGCGGCGTAACGCACAGCGCGGCGCGGACGTGGGGAAATTTGTTGGCGGTCATGGAAACGCCGACGCCGGTCGTGCAGACCACGATGCCTTCGTCGACCGAGCCTTCCGAAACTTTTCCGGCCACGTCGCGGGCGTAGTCGGGATAATCCACCGACTCCCGGCTGTGGCAGCCGCAGTCTTCAATCTCGAGGCCTTTGCGTTTCCCGAGTCGTTCGATGATCTCCTGTTTCAGCTCGTAGCCGCCGTGGTCGGCGCCGATAGCGATCTTCATGCAATCTCCTTACCCATTCTTTCGTTCACACGTAATCAAGCAGATAGAGTATCAGATCCGAGAGCGCGCTGTCGATACGGTCCCTGACCTGCCGGTAGGCCTCTTCATCGCCGCCTATCGGATCGTGAACATCCTCGCCGCCGCCGTTTACGTGGAACGAGGTCAGCAGTTTGACCCGGCTCGCGCATTCCGGGGCCAGCCGGCAGACTTCCTCCCGCTGGGCGGCCGTCATCGTCACGATCAGATCCGAATCGCGTACGAGGGCGGTCGTCAGCCGCCGGCTGAGGTGGCCGGACATGTCGATCCCCTTCTCCCGGAGCACATGGACCGCGTTTTGCGTCGCGGGCATGTCTTCGGCCGCACTGATGCCGGCGGACTGCGCGGACCATTCGGCGCGATCCCCCAGCCGTTCGCGGAACAGGTGTTCGGCCATCGGGCTGCGGCACGTATTTCCGGTGCAGACGAAGAGGATGACCCGTCGTCGCGCCCCCGTGCAGGCGGCTTCAATCCGGTCGAAGGGAATCGTGCCCTCGCGCAGCAATTCGGGATAGCCGTGTGCGAGGCTGACCACGGTGCTCGGCGTGCCGCTGGAGGGTCCCGCGTCCAGCACGAGCGCCGGCTTGATGTCCAGTCCGGCGACCGCTTCGTCCGCAGTGCAGGCCGGCGGCTGTCCGCTGCGGTTGGCGCTGGTCAGAGCGACCTGGGGCCCGAGCCGCCGCCCGACCCCCTGGGGTACGGCATGATCCGGGGCGCGATACCCCCGCGGCGCCCATTCCGTGGGCAGAACGAGCGTAAGCGGGCCGGGCCAGAAGGCGTCCGCCAGCGACCGGGCGAATTCGCCCACTTCGGCGCCGTCTTTTTCCACCTGATCGATATCGACCGCGAGCCGGGCGAAGGGTTTCCCCGCCGGCCTTCCCTTGGCGGCAAAGAGCCGGCTGCGGGCCCCGGGCGCCCGCACATCCGCCGCCACTCCGTACACGGTCTCCGTGGGCAGGACCACGAGTTCGCCGTCGTGGAGAAGACGCGCCGCCCGGTCCAGCAGGGCCGGGTCCGGATTTACGGGATCAATGACGGCGTGTTCACTCATAATTCACTGGCTGGACTTCTCTTCTGTGCCCAGGGTGCCTCTACGTGGCCCAAAGAACTTTTCTGTGCTTCCTGTGCCCTGGGGTGGCCGGACAACTCTTCTGCGCTTCTTCGGGGCCCTAGGAGCCGTCCAGTTCCTCATTGAGGCCCCGATCGGCATGGCGCGTTTCTTCGGCCATCCGGTCGCGATGTTCTTCGAGCTTCAGCTGAAGCGTGTCGTCTTCGAGGGCGAGAATCCGGATCGCGAGCATGGCCGCGTTGATGGCGCCCGCCTTGCCGATCGCCAGCGTCCCGACCGGGATGCCTTTCGGCATCTGCACCGTGGAGAGCAGCGCGTCCATGCCGTCCAGCGCCCAGCCCTGCAGCGGAATGCCCAGCACGGGCAGCGAGGTATGCGCCGAAACGACGCCCCCGAGGTGGGCGGCTCCGCCCGCGGCGGCGATAATAACTTTCAGGCCGCGCTCCCGCGCGGTGCGCGCCCATTCGGCGGCGTCCTCCGGCGTCCGGTGCGCGGACATGACCCGCACCTCGCACTCGAGGTCGAAGGACTGAAGCGTGGAGACGGTGTGCTCCATGGTCTTCCAGTCGGAGCGGCTTCCCATCACAATTCCGATCTTCTTTCCGTTTTTCTGCGTCATGGTTCCTCCCTTTCCAGTTCGCGGTGGGCTATGTCGGTTCGATAAAAAGCATGATCCCAGGAGATCTTTCCCGCCCCGCGGTAGGCGGAGGCGACCGCGGTCTTGAGCGTCGCGCCCAGGGCGGTGACGCCCAGTACGCGGCCGCCGGCGGTGACGACCCGGCCTTCGGGATCCGCATCCGTCCCGGCGTGAAAGACGATCGTCCCGGCTTCTTCGGCCGCGTTCAGGCCTTCGATCGGGAGCCCTTTCTCGTAAGGCCCCGGATAGCCGCCCGAGGCCATGACCACACACACGCAGGCCTCGGATTTCCACTGCGGCTCGACCGAGGCCAGATCTCCATCGACGCAGGCCTGCAGCGCGGGGAGAAGGTCGCTATCGAGGCGCGGAAGGACGACCTGCGTCTCGGGATCGCCGAAGCGGCAGTTGAATTCGACCACGCGCGGCCGACCGTGTTCTATCATCAGTCCCGCATAGAGCACGCCCTTGTAGCGGATGCCGCGCCGCCGGAGTTCGGCCAGCGTGGGGCGGTAGATGTCGTCCATGACCCGGCGCCATACGTCCTCGCTGACGACCGGCGCGGGCGAGTAGGCTCCCATTCCCCCCGTGTTCGGACCCCGGTCGCCGTCGTACGCGCGCTTGTGGTCCTGCGAAGAAGCCAGCGGCACCACGGTCTCGCCGTCGGTGAGGGCCAGGATCGACGCCTCTTCGCCGCGGAGGCAGTCTTCGATCAGGACGCAGCCCCCGGCGTCCCCGAAACGCTTCTCCTCGAGGGCCTCACGCACCGCGCGCTCGGCCTCGTCGATCGAGGCGCACACGGTCACGCCCTTGCCGGCGGCGAGGCCGTCGGCCTTGACCACGACCGGCGCTCCGTGTTCGCGCAGACAGGCGCAGGCGGCCGCGGGGTCGTCGAACGACTCGGCCCGCGCGGTGGGTACGCCGGCGGCCTGCATGATTTCCTTGGCGAAGATTTTGCTCCCCTCGAGGCGGGCGGCCTCCTTCGAAGGGCCGAAGACCGCGAGTCCTTCGGCCTCCAGCGCATCGGTGAGCCCGGCACAGAGCGGTGCTTCGGGACCGATCACGGTAAGGTCGGGTCGTTCAGCGCGGGCGCACGACACCAGGCCGTCGAGGTCGGTCGCTTTGACGGGAAGATTGCGGGCGAGACGGGCCGTGCCGGCATTTCCGGGGGCGCAGAGGAGTTCGGGCTTCCGGGGCGAAGACGCCAGCGTCCGCACAAGCGCGTGCTCGCGTCCTCCGCTTCCCACGACCAGTACTTTCATCCGCGATATCCTCCGCCCGCCGTTTCGTGAGCCCATATGACGTAATGCAATGGGCGGCGGGAATCAAGGTTGGAAATCTGAGTGAAGGTATGAGTGAGAAAGCTGAAACCTGAAACCTGAGTAAGAAAGGAGAGTCAGAGAAACCACGGGGGGGGATCGGGATTCACCATGAAGGACATGAAGAGCATGAAGGTTGGTGAGGGGGGTGAACATAATTCCTGCTCGTACTCGTACTCGTACGCGTACTCGGAGCGCCGAAGGCGCGATCCCTTTTCCAAACCGGCAAATCGAGGACGAGTACCGCTTCGGTGAGTACGAATACGATGTGACGCGAGCGGATTTCCCGTCGTACACCCCAAAAAAGTTTACGTCGAACCTTCCACTCAGGGTTCCCACTCACAGATAGCTTTCGGAAGCCGACACTGGTCGCAGACGCCGCGCGCGGGCAGGCAGTAGCGGTCGTGCAGCTCGATCAGGCCCTGTCGCGCGAGTGCGGAGGCGCAGAGCGTGGACGGGTGGTCGGGGCCGAGGACGAGACGCGCCGCGCGGCGGAGGGTGCTGTTCCAGGGTTCGGCGGGCATGGTGCGGAAACAGGTTTCGCATTCCGAGCGGGGCTCCGGACCGGCGAGCCGCCAGGGGATGACGCTGTTGATCAGCAGGGTTCGGGCGCGGCCCGGACCGATGAGCGCCGTCGGCGCCTGCCGCGAAGCCGAGGTCCACGTCCAGTGCCGTTCCCAGAACGGGTCGCGCGGCGCGGTCAGCTCCTCCATCGCCCTGCGTATGAATCCCCCGGCATCGGCGGCGGGCGCCGCAGCCAGTCGTTCCTCGAGTCCCGGGGAAGGTCCGAACCACAGCGCGGCGGCGGCCAGGCGGCGGGCGGGCTCGTTGGCCGGTCTACGCGAGGCCGCGCACCAGTCGTCCCGTCCGGGCAGCGGCGGGGTCCAGACCGGTTTGCGCACAAACCAGAGGTCCCAGAGGATCCGTGCGCGGCGGCGCGATTCCTCCGTCAGACGCGGATCGGCGGGATCGGGGAGCAGTCCGGCCGCGCCGGTCAGTACGGCCGTCGCCGCGAGAGGGCCGCCGGCGGCGCGTAGGCGCTCGAGCGAAACGGCCTCGGCCACCCGGCGGAACGCGCTTTTGTTCACGCGGTAGCCGAGACCGGCCATGAGTTCGCGGTACAGCGTCTCGGCGGCGCCGTGCCGTTCGCGGAGCGCGGTGAAACGATCGATGCGCCTCCGCATCCGCTGCCGGCCGGCCGCCTCGAGCAGCGCGCTTTTGAACTCCGGGGGGCGGCCGGAAAGGAGTTCTCCGCAGCGGGTCGGCGACGGGAGCTTGAGATAGGGATAGGAGTGGACGTCGATGCGCTCGCAGATCCGCTCGAGGTCTTCTTCCAGAAAGGAGGCCAGGGCGATCTCCTCGCAGCCCGGTGGAAGCGGGAGCCGGGGGGCGCTCCCGGCATGGAGCGTCACGTGAACCCGAACCTTTGAGTACCGGGGGTCGGCGTCATGACCGTGCCGTGCCCAGTCCGCCGCGCGGAGGTGCACTTCCACGTCACCGGCCACGGGCCGCGGCGGGTCGCCGATCAGGACCCGGGCATCCATGAAGTCCGGCCCCGCCTCGAGGTTCCAGCGTCCCGGATGAACCACGCGCACAGGGACCCCCGCCGTTGTGGTCAGACGGTCCGGGCGCAGCGCCCGGTCATACCAGATCGCCTGCAGGTGGCGCTCGGTGACCGGCCATGCATCGTCGGGGTGAAGGGCAGGGGTGATCATGGGGGAATCGGGGCAGGCGGGGAGGTCGTGGCAACGGCCCTCACGGGCCTCGTGGCAATCGGGGGGATCGGGAGATGTCGTGGCAGTCGGGGGGATCGTGGCAATCGTGGCAGTCGGGAAAGCCGCCGTTTTCACGAGCGGAGCGTTTTCTCGAGGCCGAAGGCCGTTGCCTCGAGCGTAGCGTGGAAGATCGTGGCAGTCGGGGGGGTTCGTGGCAATCGGGAAAGCCGCCGTTTTCACGAGCGGAGCGTTTCCTCGAGGCCGAAGGCCGTTGCCTCGGGCGTAGCGTGGAAGATCGTGGCAGTCGGGGGGGTTCGTGGCAATCGGGAAAGCCGCCGTTTTCACGAGCGGAGCGTTTCCTCGAGGCCGAAGGCCGTTGCCTCGAGCGTAGCGTGGAAGATCGTGGCAGTCGGGGGATCGTGGCAATCGAGGAAATCGTGGCAGTCGTGGCAGTCGGGGGATTTCGTGGCAGTCGGGAAAGCCGCCGTTTTCACGAGCGGAGCGTTTTCTCGAGGCCGAAGGCCGTTGCCTCGGGCGTAGCGTGGAAGATCGTGGCAATCGGGGAAATCGTGGCAACGGCCCTCACGGGCCTCGTGGCAATCGGGGGGATCGGGGGATTTCGTGGCAGTCGGGAAAGCCGCTGTTTTCACGAGCGGGGCGTTTCCTCGAGGCCGAAGGCCGTTGCCTCGGGCGTAGCGTGGAAGATCGTGGCAATCGGGGAAATCGTGGCAACGGCCCTCACGGGCCTCGTGGCAATCGGGGGGATCGGGGGATGTCGTGGCAGTCGGGAAAGCCGCCGTTTTCACGAGCGGGGCGTTTCCTCGAGGCCGAAGGCCGTTGCCTCGAGCGTAGCGTGGAAGATCGTGGCAGTCGGGGGATTTCGTGGCAGTCGGGAAAGCCGCCGTTTTCACGAGCGGAGCGTTTTCTCGAGGCCGAAGGCCGTTGCCTCGGGCGTAGCGTGGAAGAGTCATGGCAGTCGGGGGGTGCGGTTTTTTTTGCGCTGGGCCGGGAGTTCGGGACGCTGCCGGAATGGGCTGATTGGAACCTCTGTCTGTTTGATGCTGATGAGGAAAATGCGAGGGTGTGGTTCGGACTGGGTTTTAATGTCCTCGCGCGCCGAAAGCCCGGTGCTTTTGGGTTGCATTGGCCCGGTAAATCCGGTTAACAGGCGGGGATATTCCGGGGGACGGTATGGCACGGATCGTACAGAAATACGGCGGATCTTCGGTCGCGGATGCGGACTGCATGCGCCGGGTGGCGCAGCGGATTCACGAGACCCGCGAAGCGGGGAACGACGTGGTCGTGGTCGTGAGCGCGATGGGCGACACCACCGACGAGCTGATTCAGCTTGCGCAGGAGGTGCATGCGAGTCCGGACGACCGCGAGATGGATCAGCTCATGGCGGCGGGCGAGCAGATCTCCAGTTCAGTTTTGACCATGGCGCTGCATGCGATGGGCTGTGAGGCGGTCTCGATGACCGGGCCCCAGGCGGGGATCCGCACGGATGCGGCCCACACGCGGGCGAAGATCACGGGCATCGATCCCGCGCGCGTGCACCAGGCGCTCGGATTCGGGCGCGTGGTGATCATCGCGGGATTCCAGGGGCTGACGCCCGCCTCGGACGTGGCGACGCTGGGTCGGGGCGGCTCGGACACCACCGCGGTGGCCCTGGCCGCGGCCCTGGAGGCTGACAAATGCCAGATTTTCACGGATGTCGACGGGGTCTACACGACCGACCCGCGCATCTGTTCCGGTGCGCGCAAGCTGGACCGGATCACCTGCGATGAGGTGCTCGAACTGGCGAGCCTCGGCGCCAAAGTTCTGCACTCCCGTTCGGTGGAGATCGCCAAGAAATACGGCGTCCGGCTCGAAGTGCTCTCCAGTTTCAAGCGAAGCCCCGGCACGGAGATCGTGGAAGGAGATAGTTCGATGGAAGATGTAGTCGTACGCGGAATCGCGGCGGATAAAGGGCAGTGCAAGGTCACCCTTCACGGCGTGCCGGACAGTCCCGGCGTCGCCGCCCGGGTGTTTCACCGGCTGGCGGACCATGATGTCAACGTGGACATGATCGTCCAGAACGTGAGCGAGGAAGGGCATACCAATATCTCGTTCACGATCCCCGTCTCGGACATGAAGCGCGCAAAGACCGCCGCGGACGAACTGTCCCGGGAACTCGAGGCGCAGGGCGTCGATTTCGACGAGGACATCGCCAAGGTCAGCATCGTCGGCATCGGCATGAAGAGCCACTCGGGCGTCGCCTCGCGCATGTTCTCCGCGCTGGCCGAACACGGAATCAACATCGGCATGATCTCCACCTCCGAAATCAAAATCTCGATTGTCATCGCCCGGGATTCCGCGGACGAGGCGGTGCGCGTCCTTCATAAATCCTTCGAACTCGAGTGACCCGCCGGAGGAGTTGAATCTTTCCAGTCGCGCCGTGTGCGCGGCGTCCCGTGCCGCTGTTCTGCGACAGGGCGGCGGGGAAGCGGTCCGGGACGGCCGATGCGTCGGGAGGGTGAGTCGATGAACAAGCAACGCATTGAAATCTATGACACGACGCTGCGCGACGGCGAGCAGGCCGCCGGCGTATCGTTTTCGCTGGTGGGCAAGCTGCGCATCGCCCGCCGCCTCGATGAATTCGGCATCGATGTGATCGAGGGCGGGTACGCGGCGTCGAATCCCAAGGACATGGAGTTCTTCCGGCGGCTGCGCGAGGAGGGCTTGAGTCACGCCCGCCTGGCGGCGTTCGGGAGCACGCGGCGCGCGCATACCGCCGCGTCCGAGGACCGCGGTCTGCAGGCGCTGATCGAGGCGCAGACGCCCGTCTGCACGATTTTCGGCAAGAGCTGGCTGTTGCACGTGCGCGAGGTCCTGTGTACCACGGAGGACGAGAATCTGGCGATGATCCGCGACTCGGTCCGCTTCCTCAAGGAACAGGGCCGCGAGGTGATCTACGATGCCGAGCACTTCTATGACGGGTACAGGGACGATCCCGGGTACGCCCTGAAGACGCTCAAGGCCGCGGAAGAGGGCGGGGCCGACCGTCTGGTGCTCTGCGATACGAACGGGGGGTCGCTCCCCGAGGAGATCCATGCCGTCACCGAGGCGGTGGCGGAGGCCTGCACGACGCCGCTGGGCGTGCACGCGCATAACGACGCCGAACTCGGTGTGGCCAACAGCCTCGCCGGGGTGCGCGCCGGAGCCACCCACGTCCAGGGAACGATCAACGGGATCGGCGAGCGGTGCGGCAACGCCAACCTCGTATCGATCGCGCCCGCGCTGTTCTACAAGATGGGCTGCGACTGTCTGTGCGGCGAAGCATCGCTCCGCCACCTCAAATCGCTGGCCCGCTTCATGTGGGAAGAGGCCAACATGCGTCCCTATCCCAAAGCGCCCTACGTGGGCGACGACGCCTTCGCGCACAAGGCGGGGATGCACGTCGACGGCGTGCGCAAGGTCCCGGCGAGCTTCGAGCATATCGAACCGGAAAAGGTGGGGGCCCAGCGCCGCGTCCTGATCTCCGAGCTCTCGGGCGCGAGCAACGTCTTTCTCAAAGCCGTGGAGATGGGGATTGATGTCGACCGCAAGTCGCCCGAGGTGCGCGAGGTGCTCAAGCAGCTCGAAAAGCTCGAACGCGAAGGCTACGAATACGAGTCGGCCGATGCCTCGTTCCAGATGCTCATCAAGAAGGTGCTCAAGTCGCACAAGACCTTTTTCGATCTCGAGGCCTTCCGGGTGATGGTCGAGAAGCGGAGCAAGAGCGAGCCCTGCATGTCGGAGGCCACCGTCAAGGTGAACGTCGGCGGGGAGACGGAGTTCACCGTGGGCGAGGGCGACGGTCCGGTGGACGCGCTCAACCAGGCGCTGCGCAAGGCGCTGATGCGTTTCTACCCTTCGATCGCAGACGTGGTGCTCAAGGACTATCGGGTCCGCATCCTCGATCCGGAGGAGGCCACGGCCGCGCGCACGCGGGTGCTGATCGAATCGGGCGACGGCCGGCGCGTCTGGGGTACCGTCGGGGTCTCGGAGAATATCATCGAGGCCTCCTGGGAGGCGCTCGTGGACAGCGTGGAGTACAAGCTCTTCCTGGAGGAAGAGAGCGGCCCCGAGGGCGGCGGCGGAGCGTGAACCTCTGTTCCGCTCCGAATGCGTGCGGGGCGGGCGAACTTCAGCGGGATGATGGCTATGACCGAAATGGCGAAGACGTACGATCCGAAGCAGGTGGAGCCCAGGTGGTACCGTCACTGGCGCGAACAGGGGCTGTTCGAGGCCGGTGCGGGGCAGGGCGATCCGGCCTGTATCGTGATCCCGCCCCCCAATGTGACCGGCATTCTGCACATGGGGCATGCGCTCAACAATACCATCCAGGATGTCCTGATCCGCTGGTGGCGCATGCAGGGTCGCGCGGCGCTCTGGGTTCCGGGTACGGACCATGCGGGGATCGCCACCCAGAATGTGGTGGAACGCAAGCTCCACAAGGAAGGTAAAACGCGCGAGGACCTCGGCCGCGAACGTTTCCTCGAAGAGGTCTGGAAATGGAAGGATCAGTACGGCGGCACGATCGTCAACCAGCTCAAACAGCTCGGCGCGTCCTGCGACTGGAGCCGGGAACGGTTCACCATGGACGAGGGCCTGAGCCGCGCGGTGACGGAGGTGTTCTGCCGGCTCTTCGAGAAAAACCTGATCTATCGCGGCCACTACATCATCAACTGGTGCCCCCGCTGCCGGACCGCCCTCTCCGACGAGGAGAGCGAGCATCGCCCCGTCAACGGCAAGCTCTATCATCTCCGCTACCCGATCAAAGGATCCAAAAAGCGGCTGCGGGTCGCCACCACCCGGCCGGAGACGATGCTGGGTGACGTCGCCCTGGCCGTGAACCCGCGCGATGAACGCTACGAGGGACTCGTCGGACAGACCGTGCTGCTCCCGGTCCTGAACCGCGAACTCAGGATCATCGCCGACGATTTCGTCGACCCCGAGTTCGGCACCGGGGTCGTCAAGGTCACGCCGGCGCACGATCCCAACGATTTCGAGATGGGGGTGCGGCACGAGCTGGAACCGATCGATGTGATGGAGGACGACGGGACGATGGCGGAGACCGCCGGCCCGTATGCGGGCATGGACCGTTTCGCGTGCCGCGAGCAGCTCCTGAAAGACCTCGAGGAACAGAACCTGCTGGAGAAAGTCGAAGAACACGATCACTCGATCGGGCACTGCTACCGCTGCGATACGATGGTCGAACCCCGCCTCTCCCCGCAGTGGTTCGTGCGGATGAAACCGCTGGCGCGTCCCGCGATCGAAGCCGTCAAGGACGGCCGCATCAAGTTCACCCCCGAACGCTGGACCCGGGTCTACCTGGACTGGATGACGAACATCCGGGACTGGTGTATCTCGCGCCAGATCTGGTGGGGGCACCGGATCCCGGTGTTCTACTGCGACGACTGCGACCACGTCTGGGCCGACCGCGGCACGCCGGAGGTCTGCCCGAAGTGCGCTTCCGGCGCGATCCGCCAGGACCCGGACGTGCTCGACACCTGGTTCTCTTCGTGGCTGTGGCCGTTCAGTGTGTTCGGGTGGCCCGAAGAGAGCCGGGACCTGGAGCAGTTCTATCCGACCGACACGCTGGTCACGGCCTCGGAAATCATCTTCTTCTGGGTCGCGCGCATGATTATGTCCGGTCTCGAGTTCATGGACGATATCCCCTTCCGCCGCGTCTATATCCACGGGACGGTACGCGACGACGACGGCGTGAAGATGAGCAAAAGCCTCGGCAATTCCATCGACCCCCTGGATATCATCGACCGCTACAGCGCCGACGCGCTGCGGTTCAGTCTGATCATGCTCACCGCCACCGGCCAGGACGTGTACCTCTCGGACGAGAAATTCGAGATCGGGCGCAATTTCGGCACCAAGATCTGGAACGCGGCGCGTTTCATGAAGATGAATGACGACGGCGCCGCGTTCGATCCGCGCCGTCCGCCGTTCGACGAGATGGCGCTGGAGCCGGACGATCAGCATATCATCGCCCGGCTCAACGAGACGATCGCCTCGGTGTCCGAGAACCTGGAGCGTTTCCGGTTCAACGATGCCGCGCTCTCGCTCTACGACTTCCTCTGGCATAATTTCTGCGACTGGTATGTCGAATATTCGAAATCCGTGTTCTACGGGGAGGACGAACAGCGCAAGCAGGACGTCATCCGCGTCATGCACTACGTCCTCTGCGCCTCCCTGCGGCTGCTGCACCCGATCATGCCGTTCCTTACCGAAGAACTCTGGCACGCCATGGGCTACACCGCGATGTCTTCAAGCATCATGACGGCCGAGTGGCCGGAATCGTTCGGATACGAGGAGATGAAGCCCTGGGGCGTCCGGCGCGCGACGGTCGAGTACGTGGAGGCGAAACACGATCTCATCCGCGTCGGCCGCACCCTGCGCGCGGACTACGATCTCAAGCCGAAGCAGAGACCGGCCTTCCGGGTGCGCCCGTCGCAGGAGCGCTTCGCGGACATGCTGCACGAGGACCGCGGATCGGTGGCCGACCTGCTCCCGGCGGCTGAAGTGGTCGTCGACCGCGAATTCCATCCCGAAAGCGCGATGCCCAGCGGAATCAGCCGTCTCGGCACGGTCTATATGTCGATCGAGGGACTCGTCGATGTCGAGGCCGAGATACAGAAACTCCATAAGCAGCTGGAGACCGTTGAACAGGGGCTCACGGCCGTCAACCGCAAGCTGGAAAATGAAAACTTTCTGAACAAAGCGCCGCGCGAAGTGGTGGACACCCAGAAACAGCGCAAAAGCGAGCTGCAGGAGAAGAGCCGCAAGCTGAAACGGCTGATCGGCACGCTGCGGAACGCCTGACCGGGACGGCCTATGACGCGTAGCACCAGGCAGGAAGAGACCGGGCACGGGCGGCTGCCGGAGTGGTTCCGGCGTCCGCTGCGCACCGCGCACGCCTACCGGGGTGTGAGTGCGGTCCTTAGTGAACTCGGACTCCATACCGTGTGCGGGAGTGCGCAGTGCCCGAACCGGCACGAGTGCTGGAGCGGAGGCACGGCCACGTTCATGATTCTCGGGGACCGCTGTACGCGCAACTGCAGATTCTGCGCAGTGGCCCACGGGCCGGAGTCGCCGCCGCAGGCTGATGAACCGGAGCGCGTGGCGGAGGCGGCGCGGCGCTTGAACCTGCGCCACGTGGTGGTGACCAGTGTGACGCGCGACGACCTCCCGGACGGCGGCGCGGATCTTTTCGCGCGTACGATCGAGCGGCTGCACGAGCCCGGCGGCGTCACCGTGGAAGTGCTCACCCCGGATTTCGGAGGCGACCGCGCCTGCGTGGACCGCGTCATCGACGCCGGCCCCGAGGTCTTCAACCACAACCTCGAGACGGTCGAACGCCTCCAGCCCGCCCTGCGTCCGGAGGCCTCTTACGGGTGTTCACTCGACGTGCTGCGCGCGGCCGCGGAGCGCGGAGGCGAAGCCGTGCTCGTAAAGTCGGGCCTGATGCTCGGGCTCGGAGAGACCGACGCGGAGATCGGGCAATCGCTGCGCGACCTGCACGCCGCAGGCTGCCGGGCGCTCACGCTGGGCCAGTACCTCGCGCCGACGCGCGGGCACGCGCCGGTCCAGCGGTTCGTGCCGCCGGAGCGTTTCGAGGAATGGGCCCGCCGCGCGCACGAGTGCGGTTTCGAGGCCGTGGCCTCCGGGCCGATGGTCCGGTCCTCCTACCAGGCGCGTGAGATGTGGGAGACCGTCTCCCGTGCGCGCAGAGAGGGACACTGATATGGTCCGCGCCCGCACACTCGAACATGTGTATGCCGTGATCTGCGCCTTCCGCGAAGAGCGGCGCATCGCGGAGGTTGTGGAAGGTGCCCGGGCCCGCGGTTTGAATGTCATTGTGGTCGACGACGGCTCTGAAGACGCCACCTCGCGCCGGGCGGAGGAGGCCGGGGCCGAGGTGATCCGGTTCGAGTCCAACCGCGGCAAGGGCGCCGCGCTGCGCGCGGGGTTCGACCGTATCCGCGATGCGGAGTGCGACGCCGTGATCACGCTCGACGGCGACGGGCAGCACGATCCGGGCGAGATCCCGCTTTTCCTCGAGGCGTACCGCCGGACCGGTATCCCCGCGCTGATTGGCAACCGCATGGCGGCGCCGGGACCGATGCCCCTCTATCGACGCACCGTGAACCGTTTCATGAGCCACAGCCTGCGTAAAACCACCGGCGTGTATCTGCCGGATCCCCCGTGCGGGTTCCGCTTCTACCGTGCCGATGTACTCCCCTACATCCAGTCCGAGGACGACCGCTTCGGTGCCGAATTCGAGATGCTGCTCAATATGGCCTCCCGCCGCATCCGGATGGACAACGTGCGGATCAGTTCTATTTACGAGGGCGAACCCAGCAGGGTGAGACCCGTGCGGGATACGCTGCGCTTCTTTTCGATCGTCCAACGCCACCGCCGGCGTCAGAAGGGCTTCGCGCCCGGCGAAACCCTCTGGAGTTCATGATGCGCGCGATATGGCTGGCCTTATGCCTCGTGTGCGCGGCCCTGAGTACGGAAGCCGCGCCTTCGCCGTCCGGGGAGCACGCGTCGATCGGAGAACGCCTGGCCCTCGGCCTGGAGGAGGCGGGGCTGCCGGAGGAGGTCGTGATCTTCGGTATCGCGACGCTGCCGATCGTGGAACTCCGCGGCGCCGTGCCGGCGGGCCACGTCCTGATGGACGTCCCGTCCCTCGCGGGGCCCGCGCGGGCTGCGGCTTCCGTCAAGATCTACGCGCTGTCGGTCGCCGGCAACATGCTGCCGGTCCCGTTCATCCTTCTCCTGCTGGGACCTGTATCGCGGTGGCTGATGCGCTTTCCCGCCGGGAAGACCTTCTTCGACTGGCTGTTCGCGCGGACCCGGCGCAAAAGTGCGTCGATCGAGAAATACGAGACGCTGGGGCTGACCGTATTCGTGTCGATTCCCCTCCCGGTGACCGGAGGATGGACCGGGGCGGTCGCGGCGTTCCTGATGGGCCTCTCGTTCCGTCACGCCATGCTCTCGATCTTTCTCGGTGTGCTCATCTCCGGTATTATCATGACTACGCTCTCGCTCATGGGCTGGTGGGGGGCGGTGATCGCCGGCATCGCATTGCTCGCCCTCGCCCTCGGCGCCCTGCGCAGGAAGCTGAACGGGTTGAGTGAGAAACCTGAGCAGGCAGGAGAGAGTGAGAGACCTGAAACCTGAAACCTGAGACCTGATGGCTGAGTAAGAGGGGGAGAGGTTTGAGTGAGAGACCTGAAACCTGAGACCTGAGTAAGAGGGGGGAGGTTTGAGTGAGAGACCTGAAACCTGAGACCTGAGTAAGAGGGGGGAGGTTTGAGTGAGAGACCTGAAACCTGAGACCTGAGTAAGAGGACAGGGGGAGGCAGAGTCAGAATCAGAGTCAGAGTCAGAGTCAGAGGCAGAGGCAGAATCAGAATCAGAGTTAGAGTAAGAGGCAGAGGCAGGGGGAGGGGGAGAGCGATTTCCCCCGACCATGGCAAGCGGGAGGTATTATGACCGACGAAGAAATCTATGAAAAGGTGCAGCAGATCAACCGCGAGACGATCAACCCTTCGCTGGGCATGCACGGAGGCGGCGCGAAGATCGTTAAAGTTGAAGACGGGAAGGTCTACGTCGAACTGCTCGGCGGCTGCAAGGGCTGCATGGGCGCGCGGATGACGATGAAGGGCGGGATCGAAAAGATTCTGCGCGAACAGATCCCCGAGATTACCGAGGTGATCGACGCCACCGATCACAAGCATTGAGCTCTAAGTCAGTTTCCTGCGTATGTCCTCGCACCCGAGGCCCCGCACAAGGATGCGTTTGGACCGGCCGCGCTCTCCGGATCGCAGCTCAAGGCACCCCGGCGCCGTGCCCAGTTTTTCCGCCAGGAATTTGAGCAGGGCCTTGTTGGCCTTGCCGTCCACCGGCGGCGACTGAAGGCGGATTTTGAGTTCATCTCCGTATTCGCCCTGTACGCCCGTTTTAGAGGACCGCGGGCTTACGCGTACACGAAGCACGACCCCGTCGTCCGTCTGACTCAGCCACGGCATACGGGCACTATAGGAGAGCCCCCGGTGTTCACTCAATGAAGGTTCTTCGCAGATTTTTGTGGTGGAGCGCGGACGGCCTTCTGCTGTCCAGCAGAATCCCTGCCTTCACATGAAGAGCATGAAGGCGGGTTGAGGGGGTGAACATAATTCGTACTCTTACTCGTACTCGTACTCGTACGCGTACTCGGAGCGCCGAAGGCGCGATCCCACTTCCTCGATTCAAGGAATTCGAGTACGAGTACCGCTTCGCTGAGTACGAGTACGAGTACGATGTGACGCGAGCGGACTTGCCGCCGCTCACCATAAAAATTTACGAAGAACTTCAATGGTTCTATTTTCTTCGCGAGACCCAGCAGTTCTCATTATGGCCGCATTCCGACCGCGGACGGCGTGGCAGCCGTCCCTCCCGAGTCGATATCCGACGCATTTTCGGGCACTGGGAGGGTCGGGTGCCACCCCGACCGAAAAGGGTGAAGCCATAATGAGAATCGCTGCGCGAGACCAGCGTCGTCTTGTCTGCGTGAGGGTCAGGGCGTATAGTGCGCCTCACGTCGGTTACGGTACGGAGTCAACAGACAGCAGGGGGAGATCATGAGCGCGGACATTCTCGACGGCAAACAGATCGCGGCCGACATACGCGAGGAACTCAAACGGCGCGCGGCGGAGCTTACTTCAGCGGGCGTCACGCCGGGACTCGGCGTACTCCTCGTGGGAGACGATCCCGCCTCCCGGTCCTACGTGACCGCGAAGGAACGCGCCTGCGAAAAGGTGGGGCTTCACTCGCAGGAGACCGTCCTGCCCGCCTCGGCGAGCCGGGAGGAGATCCTCGAGGTCGTCAGGGGATACAACGCGGATGAGCGCATCCACGGCATTCTGGTTCAGCTCCCGCTCCCCGACAGCGCCATGGAGGCGGACGTGATCGAGACGATTCTTCCGGAAAAGGATGCCGACGGGTTTCATCCCGTCAGCGTCGGACGCATGATGCTCGGTCTGCCCGCCCCGCTTCCCTGCACGCCGCACGGTATACTCCAGATCCTGAAGCGTTCGGGGGTCACGATCGAGGGCGCCCACGCCGTCGTGGTCGGACGCAGTAACATTGTGGGCAAACCCGTCGCCAACCTGCTCAGCCGCAAATGGGAGCTGGGCAATGCGACGGTGACGGTCTGCCACACGCGGACGAAAGACCTGGGCGCGATCACCCGCCAGGCCGATATCCTGATCGCTGCGGCAGGCAAGCACAACATGATCTCGGCCGACATGGTCCGTGAAGGCGCGGTCGTGATCGATGTGGGCGTCAATCGCATCGAGGATCCCTCGGCCAAACGCGGCTACAGGCTGAGAGGCGACGTGGACTTCGAGGCGGTCCGGGAAAAGGCCGCCGCCATCACGCCGGTGCCCGGCGGAGTGGGGCCGATGACCATCACCATGCTGCTGCAGAACACGGTCGAAGCCGCGGAGCGCGTCGTTGCGAATTCTTGACCGATATGTGGGTCGCGATTTCCTGGTGACCTTTCTGATCACCGTGCTGGTGGTGACCTTTGTATTATGTGTCGGTGCGTTGCTCCGCTCGGTCGATCTCATGGCCCGCGGGATCTCCATCGCCCTGGTCGGCCGTTTTTTTCTGCAGAACATCCCGAAACTGCTCATGTTCACCATCCCGGTGGGCATCCTGATCAGTACGCTGCTGATGTTCGAGCGCGTGTCGTCCGACGGCGAGATCACGGCACTCAAATCCTGCGGGGTAAGCCTGTGGAATGTCGTCGCCCCCGTCCTGCTGTGGGCGCTTTTGTTTTCGGGGGTGTGCTTTCTCTTCAGCGGCTGGCTCAGTCCCCGCAGCGCCCACGCGAACCGGCAGCTTCTGCGCAGCGTCGGACTGGAAAACCCGGTGGACCTGCTCGAGGAAGGGCGTTTCGTCAGGGAGCTTCCGGGGCTGATGATCTATATCGGCAGCAAGGACGGGCGCGACGTCGAGGATGTGCTCGCCTACGAGCTCGCCGGCGAGCGCGTCCGGCGCAGCGTGCGCGCCGAACGTGGATCGATCCGGGTCGACGACCAGCACGGCATCCTGCGGATCGAACTCGAAAACGTCCGTATCCAGCTTCACGGAGAAGAGGAGGGCGGGGGGGATACGAAATACATCAGCGCGCGACGCTATCCCCTGCGGGTCGATATCGCCGAACTCACACGCCGCGGCGAGGTGAAGACGAAAGCGAACAACACGGCCTTTCCCGCACTCGTAGAGCGCATTTCCAGCCTGCGGAAGGAAGACTATCCCGGTGCGCCGCAGGCCTATCGCATCGAACGCATGGAATTGATCACCGAAGCCAACCGGCGTCTCACGCTGCCGCTCTCGTGTCTGACCTTCGCGTTGCTCGGGACCGCGATCGGGGTCCAGGGACAGCGCAAGGACTCCTCGCTGGGTATCGTATGGGGCGTGGTCGTCCTGGTGCTCTTCTACGCCTTTCTGCTCCTCGCCGACGGTCTCGGCGACCGGCCGCAGTTGCGGCCCGACCTGGTGATCTGGACACCTGTCGTGCTCGGCCAGGGGCTCGGTTGCCTGTGGCTGGCGCGACTAAACTGAAAGGACCGCAATGCACGGATCCGGTAAATGTAATGAACTCATGGTGTGGGCGCTCCCCCTGGCGTTACTCGTCGTCCTTACGGCGCTCTTCCGGGTCACCGGCCTGGATGTCCTGATTCTCGAATTTTTCTACGATCCGGACACGGGAGCCTGGATCTATAAACGGAATCCGGCTCTGAATGTGTATAACGACGCCGCCCAGTGGCCGGCCCTTGTCCTCGGGATCGGCGGACTGCTGGTTGCGGCGGCCGGCTTTTGGGTCGTCCGCCTCCGGCGCTGGCGCCGGTCCGGTTGCTATCTTTTTCTGGCCCTGGTGTTGTTTCCCGGACTGGTGGTGAACACCGTGCTCAAGGACCGGACCGGACGCCCGCGCCCGGAAGACACCCGCCCGTTCGGCGGGGAGCGGGAACTGCTTAAGGTGCTGGAGTTCGACTTCGAAGGGGGCCGCGAGGCGGGCCGCTCGTTTCCCTCGGGGCATGCCGCCTCCGGCTTTTTCATCCTCACGCCGTACTTCATCCTCCGCGAGTGGCGCCGCTACCGGCTGGCCCGTCTCTTCCTGGCGGTCGGCCTTGTGCACGGTCTATTGACCGGTCTCTGCCGGGTCGCGCGCGGCGAACATTTCCCGAGCGACGTGCTGTGGTCCTGGGCCGTGGTCTACTTCGGAGGGTACCTCCTCGCGAAGCTGTTCCGTTTCGGCTCGCGTAGAGACGTGGAGGATGAAGCCGGCGCGGCCGCAGCGTCTTGAGGGGGCTCGGGACGGGCGGAATCGGCCGCGGCACATAGAGCGGATAAAGACGGGTCCGTTAAGGAGGCAGACCATGGAGCATCAACAGAACCGGACCGGCGCCGGCGACGACCTGGAACTCTCGGTCGTCGTGCCCGTATACAACGAGGAACCCAACGTCCGCGAACTGAGCGAGCGTATCCTCGCCGTCGGCCGCGAAATGGCGGTTCCGTTCGAGGTGATCCTGGTCGACGACGGAAGCACGGACGGCACACCGGATCTGCTCCGATCCATCTGCCGCGAACAGCCTGAATGCCGCGCGGTGCTCTTCCGGCGCAACTTCGGACAGAGCGCCGCCATGACCGCCGGCTTTCACCACACGCGCGGCCGCGTGGTGGTGTCGATGGACGGCGACCTGCAGAACGACCCCGCCGATATCCCGGAACTGGTGAGCGGTCTCCAGGAAGGATACGACATCGTGTGCGGATGGAGAAAGGACCGCCAGGACCGGCTCCTGACGCGCCGGATTCCGTCGCAGTGGGCCAACCGTCTCATCGGACGTCTCACGGGCGTGCGGCTCCACGACTACGGGTGCTCGCTCAAGGCCTACGAGGGCGACCTCGTCCGCGACCTCGTCGTCTACGGAGAGCTGCACCGCTTCATCCCCGTGCTGCTCCACCTGCGGGGCGCGAACATGAAGGAGGTCGTGGTGCGCCATCACGCGCGCACCCGGGGCGAGAGCAAGTACAACCTCAGCCGGATGCCCACCGTCGTACTCGATCTCATGCTGATGCTCTTTTTCCAGCGGTTCCAGACCCGGCCGCTCCAGTTTTTCGGGCGCGGCGGCGGGCTGATGCTGGGGATCGGTGTGCTGATCGAACTTTACCTCACCGTGCTCAAGTTCGGCTTCGGACAGGATATCGGCGACCGTCCGCTGCTCCAGCTCGGCGCGCTGCTGATTATCTCGGGGTTCGTGGTGCTCGGCATCGGGCTGGTCTCGGAGATCGTCATGCGCGCCTACTACGAGACCTCCGGCCGCACCATCTACTCGATACGCGAGGTGGTGGAGTGACCCGCGAGATGCGGCGCATCGTATCGGCCGCCGCGCGGCTGCTGATCAGTGCCGGCGTAATGGCCGTGCTGCTGACGCGCATGGACCTTTCCGCACTGCGCGCGGCCTTCGCGCAGGTCCGCCCGGCCCACGTCCTCGCCGCCGTCGCGGTGTACACCGCGGCCCAGCTCGTCAGCAGCTTCCGCTGGTACGTGCTCGGGCGAAGCCTCGGTTTCCGCGCGCCGTGGCGATTTCTGGCCGCGACCTATTTCGCGGGGATGTTCTGCAATCTGTTTCTCCCCACGAGCATGGGCGGCGATGTACTCAAGGCCTGGCGCGTATGGCGCAGCGAACAGAAGGGCTGGATGTCGCTGGTCAGCGTGCTGGCGGATCGCGGCTTCGGCCTGCTGGCACTGATCTGGATCGGCGGCACCGCCGTCTGGCGGGTCCCGGCCGCGGCCACGGTGCCGGGACTCCGTTCCCTGTTTGCCGCGCTCGGAGCCGGCGCCCTGTGCGCGGTGATGCTGGCCCCGAAGCTGGCGGTCCCGCTGGAGCGGGTCCGGCACATCCGGGGGCTGGCGGAGGGGACGCGAATGATCTACCGCCGCCCGCTGACGCCCCTGATCGTGGCGGCTCTCTCCCTGCTGATCCAGGGCGCCGGGGTCGCCATCGTAATCCTCTACGCCCGGATGCTGGGCATGGAACTGCCGCTCCCGCTCGCGGCGCTGGCGTTCAGCGCCGCTACCGTGCTGACCCTGCTCCCCGTCTCACTGAACGGGATCGGGGTGCGCGAGGCCGGCTACGCCGCCATGCTGGGGATCGGCGGTGTCGCGCCGGAGCAGGCGTTTACCTTGAGCCTGCTCGTCTTCTTTACCCAGTCCGCCGTCAGCCTGGCCGGCGCCGTCCCGTTCGTGCTGGCCGGGGGGATGAAGAGGGAGCCGGGGTCAGAGTCAGAGTTAGTGTCATGATTAAGCACGGGCCGCAACCGCATGCTCCCCGTCTCTCACCACAAAAATCTACGAAGAACCACTTTTCCGAAGATCGGTGTTCTGAGAATCTGGACCCAGGCTGTGGGGTGAAGCGATGACGGAAAAACAGTACGAACTGAAGCGCAAAGATCTTCCGCCGTCGGTCACCGGGGCGCGGGCGGCGCTGCTGCTGCTGGCGGTGCTGGCGCTGCGCGCGGCGTATACGGCCTGGTGCGGCCTGCCGCTCTCTCCCGACGAGGCGTACTACTGGGACTGGAGCCGCCGCCTGGCGTGGGGCTACTACAGCAAGCCTCCCATGATCGCCGCGCTGATCGGCGCCTCGACCTCGCTCTTCGGCGCCACCACGTTCGGGGTCCGCATCGCCGCCGCCCTGCTGGGCACGGTATCGCTCGCCGCCCTCTATCGGTTCGCCGCGCGCCTGTTCGGCGCCCAGGCGGCCGGATGGACGCTGCTCGCGCTCCTGCTGATGCCGGCCAACGGGGCGCTGAACCTGATCATGACGATCGACGCGCCGCTGATGTTTTTCTGGTCGTTTGCGCTCTGGGCCCTGTGGGCGGCGGTGTCCGCGGAAAACGCCGCCCCGGGGCGCTGGCTCCTGGCGGGGCTGGCCTCGGGTCTGGCGCTGCTCAGTAAACAGACGGCCGTCGCGCTGCCCGCGCTTGCCGGTGTTCTCCTCGTCATGCATCGCCCGTACCGTCGCCACCTGGTCCGCGGGTTTCCGCTTTACCTGCTGACGACCTTCCTGTTCGCCGTCCCCGTCCTGGCCTGGAACGCGCAGCACGGCTGGATCATGTTTCAGCACACGGGAAGCCACTTCGAGGCCGAAACCGTGAAACTCGGGGAAAAGCTCAGTCATTTCGCCGAGTTTGCGGGATCGCAGATCGCCCTTGTTTCTCCGGTGACCTGGGGGCTGGCGGTGGCGGCGGCCCTGGGGGCGGGACTCCGCTGGAGGCGCGCGCCGGCGGCGGAGCGATTCCTGCTCGCTATGGGGCCCGCCCCGCTGGCGGCGATTTACGCGCTCGCGCTCGTACGGGAGATCAATCCGAACTGGCCCGCGCCGTTCTATATCACCGCGGTCATACTTGCCGGCGGATGGCTTTCCGGCGCGCTGGCGACCGCGCGCCGGCCCCGCCGCGCCGGAGGGTGGGGGCGCGCCGCGCTGTGGACGGGCCTGGTGCTTTCGCTGCTGACCTACGCCTCCCCCGTCGTCGTCCGCCTCGCAGGAGGGGCGGGAACGGATCTCGACCCGGCCGACCGGCTGCGCGGGTGGCCGCAGCTCGCGCAACGCATTCAGGAGGTCCGCGAAAGTGAAGCCGTCCCCGAAGACTCCATTCTGATCTCGGCAACGCACCGCCGGCCGGTCAGCCTGACGGCCTTCTACCTTCCGGATCAGCCCTTTATCCATCGCTGGAAGAGCGGCGATAATATCAGTTCCCAGTACGAACTCTGGCCGGGTCCGGTCGACCGCATCGGGGACGACGCCCTGATCATGGCCAATCACACGCCGGAGGCATTCCCGGACGAGCTTCGCGGGGTATTCGATGAACTCCGGTTTCTGGAGGAGATCGAAGTTCCGTACGGCCCCGGCAAGGTGCATCGTTATTTCCTGTACCACGGCCGCCGTCTGCGGCAATGGCCCCCCGGCGCGCAGTGAGCGGGTTCTTCAATTCAGCAGCACCAGCCCGAGGTTCAGGCCGGTGGCGAATAGAACCCACAGCAGATAAGGAATCAGCAGGAATCCCGCTGCGCGTCGCGTATGAAGGAATCGGTGGATCAGCGCTATGAGCGTTCCGTCCAGCAGCAGGATATTCGCAAGGGCCGCCTCCGGGGAATGCAGGCCGAAGAAGATCCAGGGCCAGGCGAAATTGGTCGCCAGGTGTACCGCGAGCAGGATCGAGGTTTGCACGACGTACTGGCGCCGGGGTGCGGTGTAGTAAAGGATCACCGCAATGGCGATCATGGTGTAAAGCACGGTCCACACCGGAGAGAAGACCCAGCCCGGTGGGGTCAGCGCCGGCTTGTTCAACGTGTCATACCACCCGTTCATAACGATTTGTGGAACTGCTGGAATTTTAGTGGCTGGACCAGAAATCCGCCCGCGTCACATCGTGCTCGTACTCAGCGAAGCTCTGCCCGTGCCCGATTATTTGGATTGTAAAAAGGATCGCGAGGGAACTCCAGTTGACAGGTGTAGCCAGGCCAGTCTGGAAGGGGTGTGCCTGGACTGCGAAGAATTCTTGCGACAACAGAAACGGCCGGTCTGAATCCGAAAATTAATCCGAATCACTCTCACCAGTCCGTTGTCTCGCCTCCTGTCCGTTCCCCGGACTAGACGGTCCACGGCGTGCGCATCGGACGGTCGAGGAACTTCTCCGCCTCGGGATCACCGATGATCTTTTCGCGTTCCGGATCCCACTCGATCGAACGGCCGGTCCGGGCGACGATATCGGTGAGATGGCTGATCGTGTCGGACCGGATCGCCGCCTCGATCGGACACACCGTCTCGCCGCCGGTCCTGATCGCCTGCACGAGATCGCGTCCGGGATGATCGCTCGCATGCAGCCGCGTGTCGCCGTTCTTGAGTTCGATCTTCGTGTATTGGTTGCGTCCGGAGGAATAGAGCGCGTTGCGGTCGACACTGATCCATCCCTCCGTCCCGTGAAAGGTCGTGCCGTGATTGCGGAAGGTGTAGTGGTACTCGCGCACCAGGGGTTTCGCGACGCGACAATCCATGAACCGCATCGGCAGCCCGCCGGCGTAGGTGCAGGTCATGTCCCACGATTCGGTGGTGTCCCAGAGTGCGCCGCGCGGGGGCTGATGGCCGGTGCCTTCGTAGCGCACCGGGCTGGTGTGATCCCGCTGCAGCCCCCACTGGGCGATGTCGAGCGGGTGGGCGCCCCAGCCGGCGATGAATCCGAGCGCGTAGTCATAGATATGCCACTGGCCGCCGCGCACGCAGCGGTCCACCGTGTACGGCTTCATCGGTGCGGGGCCGAGCCACATGTCGTAGTTCAGATCGTCCGGCACCGGCGCCTCCATCGTCGATCCGTACGGAGGATTGTGCGGCACCCCATACTGGGTCGACATGTCCGGCGACCAGGCCTCCACGCGCGTAATCTCGCCGATATAGCCGTTGAGCACGAGTTCGCAGGCCCTGCGGAAGTGGGGCTGGGAACGCTGCTGGGTGCCGTAGAGGAATTTCACGCCGCTGCGGCGGATCTCGTCGCGCAGCCGCCAGGCGAGTTTCATCGACGTGCCGAGCGGCTTTTCGACGTACATGTGCTTGCCCGCCTGTGCGGCGAGGATCGCCAGCGGGACGTGCCAGTGATCGGGCGTGCCGATGATCACGCCGTCGATGTCGTCGCGCGCGAGCACCTCGCGGTAATCCGCATAGGGGGTGCAGACCCGCCCCCCCTCCATCTCGTCGATCTCGGCCGCGAAGCGTTCCCGCCGACTCTTCCAGCAGTCGGCCGCGGCGACGACGCGTACATCCTTGAGTCCGGCGAAATAGCCTTTGCTGATCCCGGCGCCTCGATTGCCGACGCCGAGCGCGGCGAAGGTGAGTTGATTCGATGGCGCCTGCGCTCCGAGAACCGAGGAGGGAATGATGGCCGGGGCCGCCGCGGCAGCGGTCGCGGCTCCGAGAAAGGCGCGGCGCGAGGTGTGCGGAGATTGAGATTTCATTTCCTTCATCCGGTCTACTCCTTTTTTAAGGCAAATTCTGCGAACTCGGCCTCGAGCCTCTCAGTATCCGCTTCGTGCGGAACCACGAGTACGCCGTACGTCAGGGTCATCGTCTCGCCCGCCTTCAGGCTGCGGTCCTGTGCGTAGAGCAGGGCGGGGTTGAGGTAGGTGAACGGGCCGTGGCCGAGGGCGCGGTTGATGACGAACCACCGCGTGGGATGACCCGGGTTCGAGGGATGGTCGAAAATTGCGACGGCCGCCTCACGTCCGTCCACGGCCCCCGCCGCAACCGCCCACGGTGCCCGCTTTCCATGGATCTCCCCGTCGGTCCGGCCTTCGGCGTCCTGCAGCGTGACCGGCACAAAATCCTTCGCCCCGCGGTAGGAGAAGCACCCGTATCCGCGTCCGGGATTCGGATTGCGTCCGAACTCGAGATCCTGCAGGGCGGTGCACGCCATGGCCCAGTCAATGCGATAGCTCCCGTCCGGGCGTGGCGTACCGATCCGGATCGTGCGCGTCTCGCGCATCCAGGGTTTCCCCTCGTGTTCGCGCGGTGCGTATTCGAGCGTCATGCGCACCACGCCCGCCTTCCGGTCGGCCTGCACGATCTTCGCGTTGCGGATCGTCGTTCGCCCCGCGATCTCTCCGGTGTCGCGCTGAAATTCCCAGAAATTGACGTGATTGATGTATTTCCAGGAGAACCACAGGCCCCAGTGCCAGGGGTGGTCCGGCGGGCTCAGCCACGTCAGTCCGCGGCCGTCCGAGGTGTTGAGTGGGTGGATGTACGGTTTCGGTTCGCTCGCATCGAAGTTCAAACGGCAGACCACTCCGGACGGGCCCATCAGGGTCAGGCTTTTGCCCGGCGCTTTTTCCCAGCTCCACGGCGAGGCCTGCAGCGTCGATCCGGCCGTTACCGCACCGGTCAGTAAGGTTGTCGTAATCAGCGTAACCCGTAGAGTTTTCATACGCCTTGATCCTTCAGGAATTCCGCGCTGCGCACGAGCACGTCGTCGCCGCCGATAATCTCCAGCGTCGAACTCTCGATGTCGCACCCCCTGAGCACTTCGCAGACGCCCTGGAGGTCGATGACGCCGTCCCCGAGCGCGATGTTCGAAAAACCGCATCCGAACATCGTGCCGCGCTTCGGCTCCCATTCCGGTCCCAGATCCTTCCAGTGGACATGGTGGATCTTCTCGCGGAACACCCGCGCCATTTCCACCGGATCGGTGCCGCCTAGCCACGCGTTGCCCGTGTCGAGGTTTACGCCGAGGGCGTCGGGATTGCCCAGCCTGTCGAAGATGTCCTGCATTCCGCGAATCGTGTCGGTGATCGGGCCGTGCGGTTCGAGCAGGATCCGTACCCCGTAATCACCCGCCATCTGTACCGGGGTGTAGAGTTTCTCGGCCACGGTGAAGATGCTCTCTTCGTAGGTGAGCTGCTGCGCCCACTCGGAACGGGCGTCCGTCTCCGTCGTGACCACATCCCTGATGCCGATCGCCGCGGCGAACCGTATGGCCTTCATGATCTCCGCCGTCCCGTACTTGCCGGGATTGCTGGGTTCCAGCAGCAGAGCGTGGGCGCAGACGGCGCTCGGCGTGATGCCGTGGCGCTCGAACAGGCGTTTTACCTCGAAGGGGTTCTCGTCCAGGCTCACCGTCGGCGAAAAGCCCGCCGAGCCAAGCATGCTCCCGCCGGCGTTCGTGTCGGTGATGTCCGCGCGCCTGAAGCCCAGCTCCTTTACCCGCTGAAGCTGCGTCTCCACGCTCGCGAAAGGCTCGATCAGAAGAAACAGTCCCACATCCATAATTCGACCTCCCGGTTCGATGACTTTGTTCTATGGTGCGGCATCATCGCACCGGATGACCGCGTTTGTCGTTCGAATTCCGTTGTTGAAAGATATTATACAAATGGGGAAGATGAGGTTGGGGCGAATGTTGCGTCGGGACGCGGGACGCAGCGGGAGAGAGAGGCGGATCATGATCGGCGGTGAAGTTCCATCCTATCATGCCGGGCGGCGTACGTATCACGCCGACACCTGCGCGCCGATGGCGGAGGCGGCGCGCGGCGGCGAGATTCACATGGAGGCCCTGGCGCGCGGCACCTATCCGGGCCGGCGTCTCAGGAGCGGCGACCTGGAGGGGTTGCGCAGCGTCGGATTCTGGGACGCCGCGCGCCCGCAGAGCTGGGGGCTTCCGTGGCACCGCAACGAGGGCATCGAGATTACCCTGCAGGAGACCGGCGGGACGGCTTTCCGGGTCGGGCGCGCGCGGCGAAACCTGGAACCCGGCGATATGGCGATCACGCGTCCGTGGCAGGCTCACTGCCTCGGCGATCCCGCGGTGGGGCCGGGGCGGCTGTACTGGCTGATTCTGGACGTCGGGGTCCGGCAACCGCACCAGGCCTGGCACTGGCCGGACTGGCTGGTGATGGCGGGACCGGATCTGCGTGAGCTGACCCGTTACCTCCGCCAGAACGAGGAGCCGGTGCGCAAGGCCTCGGTCGAGATGCGCCGATGTTTCTCGAAGCTCGGTGATACGGTGTCCGGAGCGGGTGGGGAGAGTACGGTTTCGCGCGCAGCAATTTATGTGAATGAACTGCTGCTGCTTCTGCTCGAATCGCTGCGCGAGAGCCGACTGCGGCTGAGTCCTTCGCTCAGCCATGCCTCGAGATCGACGAAAATGTTTCTCGAGCGGCTGGCGGAGGATCCCGCGGAGCCGTGGACGCTGGAGACCATGGCGGCGCATTGCGGGCTGGGGGTGACACGGTTCACGCATTACTGCCGTGAGATCACCAACCAGACCCCGATGCAGTATCTCAATCACCTGAGAATCGAACGTGCCAGGAACCTGCTTCGCGCAGCGCCCGATCGAAGCATTACCGAGATCGCCATGGCCTGTGGGTTCTCGACCAGCCAGTACTTTGCGACGGTTTTTCGTCGCTGCGTCGGGGTTTCGCCGAAATCATTTCGCGCGCGCGGGTAGCGGGCGCCGCCCCGGCCGCGGGTCCGGCGGAGGGGCGCGGCGTCAGGGGTGCGGGGATTTCGTGTCCTCCATCAGGTCTACGGTTCTGTTTCCCGGCCGAAGCGCACGAATTCGGCCTCGAGCACCTCGTCCTCCGCTTCGTGCGGAACCACGAGTACGCCGTAGATCAGGTCCATGGTCTCGCCCGCTTGCAGCGTGCGGTCCTCCTCGTAGAGCAGGGCGGGGTTGAGAAACGTGTACGGTTGTCCGTCGCCTATCTTGCGGCTTCTCACGAACCAGTGCGCGGGGTGGTCCGGATTGGAGGGGTGGTCGAAGATCGCCACGGCGGCGGTTTTGCCGTCGACCGGACCCGACGCGGAGGCCCACGGCGCGCGCTGGCCGAAGAGGTCATTCCCGGGCCGGCCTCCGGCGCCGCGCATCGTGACCGGGAAGAACCCTTTCGCGCCGCGAAAGGAAAAGCCCCCGTATCCGCGTCTCGGTTTCGGGTTGCGCCCGAGTTCGAGATCGCTCAGGGCGGTGCACCGCATCGCCCAGTCGATCCGGTAGCTCCCGTCCGGCCGCGGCGTGCCGATGCGGATCGTGCGCGTCTCGCGCATCCAGGGCTCGCCCTCGCGGTCGCGCGGCGCGTACTCGAGCGTCATGCGCACCACGCCCGCCTCCCGGTCGGCCTGCACGATCTCCGCGTTGCGGATCGTCGTCCGGCCCGCGATCCTTCCCGTCTTGCGGTTCATTTCCCAGAAATTGACGTGATTGATGTACTTCCACGAGAACCACAGGCCCCAGTGCCAGGGGTGGTCCGGCGGGCTGAGCCACGTCAGGGTACGCCCGTCGGTCGTATTGAGCGGATGAATCCAGGGTTTCGGTTCGTCCGCATCGAAGTTCAGTCGGCAGACGACCCCGGACGGGCCCGTCAGCGTCAGGCTCTTCCCGGGGTCCTTGTCCCAGCTCCAGGGGGATCCGTCGAGCGTGGACCCGGCTGTCCCGGTGCCGATGAGAAGGCCCGCGGCGGTCAGCGTCATCAGTAGCGTCTTCATATCTCCTGCTCCTCCTGCGGGGTCCACGATGACGGGAAAGCTATTGAGAGATCAAGAATCTTCGTCGTTTGAACTCGGTTCTTCTTTTTACGTGCATCGCGCCGCCGGGGACGCTATCAAGAGTCCGTGCGCAACGAAAAAGAGCGAGGTGGGGCGATGAACCGGATTCAGCGAGCGATCATCAGTGTGTCGGATAAGGCGGGCGTGGTGGAATTCGCCCGCGGACTGGCGGAGATGGAGGTGGAACTCTATTCCACGGGAGGGACCTCGCGCGTGCTGCGTGAGGCCGGACTGGAGGTCCACGACATATCCGAACTGAGCCACTTTCCGGAAATCCTCGACGGGCGCGTCAAGACGCTCGTCCCGCAGGTGCACGCCGGACTGCTCTATGTGCGCGACAACGCCGACCACACCGACACGATGAAGGCGCAGGGGATGAAGTCGATCGATCTGGTCTGTGTGAATCTCTACCCGTTCGAGTCGACCGTCGAGAAGGAGGACGTCGATTTCGACGAGGCGATCGAGCAGATCGATATCGGCGGGCCGACCATGATCCGCTCGGCGGCGAAGAATATGAAGTACGTCACCGTCATCACCGAACCCGGCGATTACGGCCGGGTGCTCGAATCGATGCGCGAGCACGACGGGGCGACGACGGAGTCCCTGCGCCTCGAACTGGGCCGCAAGGTGTTTGCGCGCATGGCGCAGTACAACGCGGCCATCGCCTCCTGGCTCTCGGATCGTCTCGATCCCGAGGGTGCGAGCGGGGGACCGTACGCCCGCGCCTGGCCCGCCGGCGAACGCCTGCGGTACGGCGAGAACGCCCACCAGCGCGCCTGGCTGTACCGCGACCCGTCCGCCCCGGACGGTTCGATCGCCCACGCCGAGGTCCTCCACGGTAAGGCGATGTCCTACAACAATTACGTGGACGGCGACGCCGCGCTTGAGGCGGTCAAGGAACTGGCGGGACGCCCCGCCGTAGCGGTGATCAAGCATACCAATCCCTGCGGGTATGCCACCGCCCCGACCCTCCACCGCGCCTTCGAGTCGGCCTGGTCGGGCGACCCCGTCTCGGCGTTCGGAAGCGTGATCGCCGTCACGGAAACGGTCGATCTCGCCACGGCCGAACTTTTGCAGGGACGCTTCGTGGAGGCGCTGATCGCCCCGGACTTCGAGGCGGACGCGCTGGAATACCTCCGGAACAAGAGCAAAAACATCCGTCTGATCCGGTTGACGAAACCGATGACGGGTCCGGCGCCGCGAACCATGGTCAAGCAGGTCAACGGAGGAGTGCTGCTCCAGGATGTCGACCTCGGACTGGTCGATCAGTGGCGCAGTGTGACGCAAAAGGAATTCCCGCCCCCGATGCGCGACCTGGCGGAATTCGGCCTGTGCGCCTGCAAGCACGTCAAATCAAACGCGATCGTCCTCGTCCAGGGCCGCGGGGAAGGCGACTTCCGCGTCCTCGGCATGGGCGCGGGTCAGCCGAATCGCGTGGACGCCCTGCGCAAGCTGGCGCTGACGAAGGCCCGCGAAAACCTGCTGCTCGAAAGTCCGGACATGACGGAGGAGGATCTCGAATCGGCGTTAAGCGAATGCGTGATGATCTCCGACGCCTTCTTCCCCTTCCCGGACACCGTCGTAGAGGCCGCGGAGGCCGGAGTGCGTTACGTGATCGAACCGGGCGGATCGAAACGCGACGAAGAGGTAATTGCCGCGTGTGACGAGCGCGGCGTGGCGATGGCCTTCACCGGCATGCGTCACTTCCGGCACTGAACCGGCTTCGGGTGGGGATAGACCATGAAGGTTGGTTGCCGCACGCCTGCCTCCGGCAGGCCAGGCGCGTGAAGATAACGGCCCTGGCCCTGCTTCGCAGGCCTGCGGGCCTACTACGAACTTTTTCCGCTGCGCGGGCCGGCGTCCAGGGCTTCCCTGAGTCGCGCGAAGACGCGGTCGACCGTGAGGGCCTTGAGGCAGACGTTGTCGCGGCAGGGACTCTTGCGGTGATTGTAGGCGCTCAGGCAGGGCGAGCAGGCGAGGCCGGAGTAGAAGACCTCGCCCTTACCGAGCGGGCCGTACAGGTTCGGGGTCTCGGGTCCGAACAGGACGTAGACGGGCATGTCGGTGATCGAGGCGAAATGCGCGGGACCGGAATCGTTGGTCAGCATCAGCTCTGACAGCGAATAGAGTACGGGAAGCTCTTCGAAGTCCACGGCCCCCGCGAAATTAATGCAGCGGGGGCTGGCGACTTCGCGCGGAACAAAATCGACCCCCTCCCGTTCCGCCGGGGCGCCGGTGCAGAGGATGAACACGTCCGGAAAGGATTCGACGACCCGCCGCGCCGTCTCCGCGAACCGATCCGGCATCCAGTTCCGCTGCGGGACGAGGTCGCTGCAGTTGGCATTGAAGAGCACGAGTCGATGGCGCGCAGGGTCGAAGCCGGGTGTCGCCGCGCGAATCTTGTTCAGCACCCCCTCGCGCTCCGCCTCCGTGACCGGCCGTTTCACGGGCCGGATTTCGTCGTCGCTCACGACGCGCTTGGTAAAAGGGCGCTGAGTGCCGGGTTTTTCTTCCAGCGCCTTTACAAGCGCCAGGTAGTTTTTCGCCACGTGCTGGTGCGGACTGTACATCACGCGGTGCGTGAGCAGGCGGCCGCGATAGAGCCCCTCCTGGTGGAAGGCGTCGAAGCCCGCACGCCGTACGGCCCCGCTCAGCCAGCTCAGAAGCATCGAGGCGCGGGCGAAGAGTTCCAGATCGACCGCCGCGTCGATTTTCATCCTCCGCGCCCATGCGGGAAAGCGCAGCGCATCCGCCAGCAGCGCTCCCAGGCGGTCGTCGCGGATCGTGAACACATGATCGGCGGGCACGGTATTCAGGAGCCGGAGCGTTCCCGCGGTGCTTTTGAACGCGACGAAGTAGAGTTCCGAATTCAGTTCGTCGCGCGCCCGCCGCATGGCCCGATCGGCGATGATCGCGCTGCCCATCTCGGAGAGCAGGATGAAGAGTGTGCGTTCGGGGCGGCGGTCGCGCCGCGGCGCGACGAGGTGCCGAAGTCCGCGGAGCAGCGTCGCCGCAAAGCACAGCGGCACCCCCGCCAGCCGGTCGATCCGGCGCATGACGTCTGCGTTCAAATAATCGCTCCTTCCGGTGAGGTGAGTGTACCCGGCTCACCGCGCAGCGCAATGGAAAGAGGCGATTCTTAGAAAGAAGGGTATTCCGACAGCCCCGTCGGACTTGTCTGGCCTTCTGAAGGAGGCTAGGATCGGCCGCGAACCGGGAGGGACTGCATGAGCCGACGCGTCGAGATCGCGGGATGGATACTCTGTCTGCTGCTGGCGCTGCTCCCGCGCCTGTGGAATCTGCCTGCGCGGACGTTCAATCTCGACGAGGCCTATTCATTCCGCTTCGCGGAGCGCGCCTCCCTGCGGCAGGTGTTCGATCCGCTCTCCGAGGTCAACCGCAGCGAGCCGCACCCCACGCTGTTTTACACGATGACCTGGGGGTGGCTGCGCAGCGGATACGCCCTGCTCGAATCGTCGGGCGCCACGCGGGAGACGGCGTTGCGTGCGATGACGGTGCTCGTCAGCCTGGCCGGGGTGGCGGGGGTGATGGCCGCCGCCCGCGCGTGGGCGGGCCGGCGGGCCGGTTTGGCAGCGGGGCTGCTGGCCGCGCTGAGCGTATACTCCGTGCTGCTGGCCCGCGAGGCACGCATGTACGCCCTGCTGGAGTGCGGCGGGGCTTGGCTCCTCTTCTTTCTGTTCAGGTGCCTGCGCGACGACCGTCCACGCGCCGGGGCGTTGACCGGGCTCGTGCTCGCGGGGTGGTTCACGATGGCGAGTCATTACCTCGGGATCGTCTACGCCGCCTGTGCGTGGGCGTGTCTGGCGGCCTTTCGCCCCCGCGCCTGGCCGCGCTGGGGCGCGGCGGGGCTGGTGCTCGCCGGACTGTACGCCTACTGGCTGACCGGCTTCCTGCTGCAGGCGGCGGCGAAGGGCGGGGGGAGCGCCTGGTACCCCTCCACGGGACTTGTTATCCCCTTCACGTTCTTCGCTTTTGCGGGGGGACACGGGCTGGTCGAACTCGCGGGGCGCGCGGAGGCGCTCCGCGCCGCAATCCCGGGGCTGCTGCTGGCGCTCTTTCCCCTCGCGGCGCTGGGTGTGCTGTGGCGGCGGCGCGGCGAACGCGCCGCCGCCGCGCCCGTCGTCTGCGCGGCCGTGCTGCTGGCCGCGCCGCTCGTGCTCGTCTGGCTGGCCTCCTTCCGGATGGAAGGGCTCTACGACGACACCCGCTACGTCGCCGCCGGCGCTCCGGCGCTGTTCGTCCCGCTGGCCGCGGGACTGACGCTGGCGCGGGGAAGGGCGCGTCCCCTGATCTTCGCGGCCGCGGCCCTGTTCCTGGCGGTCAATACGGCGGGCCTCGTGCGCGTCGCGCGCGCGGAGGCGCGGGCGCAACCCGACTGGCGCGCCGTGGCGGCGGAACTGCGCGCGATCGATCCCGACGCCGTGGCCGTCTACTGCGATTACATGACGCTTCCGCTCGGATTCTACGCACCGGAACTCGAACTTACCGGACTGCCCGACCGCCGCATCGATGCACGCGAGTCACTGTTCGAGGCCTGCCCGGACCTGCGTCAGGCGGATAGCGTGGTGCTCATGATCAGCCACCCGCGCGGGCATGAGGACGACTACCGTCGCCTGTTCGGAGAGATCTACGGCGGACTCGAGCCGGCGGGACGCGGATTTCACCGGGTCGAACTCCTGGTGGCCGGGGAAGCGGAGTGAATCGTCTTGGCCCCGTCCGGCATCGCGGATATTCTGTACGTTTTGGCGACAGGAGCAGGACGTGACCGAACAGACGGTACGCATCGAGGCGGGACTCAGGGAAGAGGTTCCGGACGCGGCGGGTCAGGGGATCGCAGCCCAGGCCCGGCAGTGGTTCGGATTCGACGTGCGGCGCTGCCGGTGCCGGGAGGTCTACCGCATCCGCGCCGAACTGGACCCGGATCGCGCCGGGATGGTCCGCGCGGCCTTCGGCGACCCCGTGGTGGCCGAGACGGCGCTCGACCGTCTTCCGTCGCCGGAGGGGTTCGACTGGCTGATCGAGATCGGCTACAAGCCCGGCGTGACCGACAACGTCGGGCGCACGGCCCGCTGCGTGCTCGAAGACCTGATCGAGCGGGAACTGGACTGGCGCGAACAGGTGTTCACCTCGCGGCAGGTCTTTCTGTGGGGGGCGCTCGAACGCGGCGACGCGGAACATCTCGGCCGCGATCTGCTCGCCAATCCGCTGATCCAGGACGTGCGCGTGTTCAGCCGGCAGGAATGGGTGAACTCGGACATCGACCGCTCGGTGCCGGTCTTCACCGACCGTCCCGCCCTCGAGGTCCATACGTTCGATCTGTCCGGCGATGACGAGGACCTGATGCGGATCTCCCGCGAGGGGATCCTCTCGATGAGCCTCGCAGAGATGCGCTCGGTGCGCGACCACTACCTCAGTGAGCCCGTACGCGCCCACCGCCGTGAACTCGGCCTCCCCGACTGGCCGACCGACGTCGAACTGGAGTGCATCGCCCAGACCTGGTCGGAGCACTGCTTCCATAAGATCTTCGCGGCCGAGGTGGAGTATCGCGACGAGGAGACGGGCGAGGAGGAGCACATCCGCTCGCTGTTCAAGACGTACATCCGCGCCGCGACCGAAAAGGTGGCCGAGCGCGCCGACTGGCTGGTCTCGGTGTTCTCCGACAACGCGGGGATCGTGCGGTTCGACGACGAGGTCCACGTGGCCTACAAGGTGGAGACGCACAATAGCCCCTCCGCCCTCGATCCCTACGGCGGGGCGATGACCGGGATCGTGGGCGTGAACCGCGACCCGATGGGTACCGGGATGGGGTGTGCGCTGCTGACCAACGTGTGGGGCTATTGTCTCGGATCGCCGTTCTTTGACGGCGAGCTTCCGGAGGGCCTGATGCACCCGCGCCGCATCCGCGACGGCGTGCACCAGGGCGTGATCGACGGCGGCAACCAGAGCGGCATCCCCTGGAGCCGCGGATTCGAGTGTTTCGACGAACGGTATCTCGGCAAGCCGCTCGTGTACTGCGGGACCGTGGGCGTGACCCCGGTGGAGGTCGCCGGTGGGCCGGCCGAGCGCAAGGAGGTCGAGCCCGGCGACCTGGTGGTGATGTGCGGCGGACGGATCGGCAAGGACGGGATCCACGGGGCCACGTTTTCCTCCGAGGAATTGCGGATGGAGTCGCCCGCCCAGGCCGTGCAGATCGGCGACCCGCTTACGCAGCGCAAGCTGTACGAGTTTCTGCTCGAGGCGCGCGATCGCGGACTGTACCGCTGCATCACCGACAACGGGGCGGGCGGCATAAGCTGTTCGTTCGGCGAGATGGGTCGGCTCAGCGGCGGCTGCCGCTGCGAGCTGGCCGACGCCCCGCTCAAGTACGAGGGACTGCAGCCCTGGGAGATCCTGCTCTCCGAGGCGCAGGAGCGGATGACGCTCGCCGTGTCCCCCGAACACAGAGATGAACTGCTCGAGCTGGCGCGGCGGCGCGATGTCGAGCTGGCCGTCATGGGGGCGTTCACGGACGATGGCTACTTCACGGTGATGTGGCGGGGTGAGACGGTGGCGTCGCTGGACATGGATTTTCTCTACGAATCGGGCTGCCCGCGCATGACGATTCCCGCGCGCTGGACGACGCCGGAGATCTCCGCGCCGCCGCGGCCCGAGGAACGCGATCTGACGCCGCGCCTGAAGCGCGTGCTCGCCGATCTGAACCAGTGTTCGCGCGAATACAAGTCGCGCATGTACGACGGCGAGGTGAAGGGTCTGAGCGTCGTCAAGCCGTTCATGGGTGTCTGCGCCGACACGCCCTCCGATGCCACCGTACTGCGTGTGCGCTATGACTCCGACCGCGGCATCGTCCTCTCCGAGGGCATTCATCCGTGGCTTTCCGATCTCGATACGTATGCGATGACGGTATCCGTCGTGGACGAGGCGGTGCGCCGGGCGGTGGCCGCGGGCGCGCGGCCGGACCGCATCGCGCTGCTGGATAACTTCTGCTGGCCCGACCCGGTCGAATCCGAAAAGACGCCCGACGGCGCCTATAAAATGGCGCAGCTCGTGCGCTCGAACCGCGCGCTCTACGACCTCTGCACCGCGTGGGGTACGCCGCTCATCTCGGGTAAGGACAGCATGAAGAACGACTCCACCCGTGGCGGCCGCAAAATCTCCATCCCGCCGACGCTGCTGATCTCGGCGCTGGGGCAGATCGATGACGTGCGCACCGCGGTGACCACCCCGTTCAAACGGGCCGGCGACGCGATCTTCGTCGCCGGCGTGACGATGGACGAGACCGGGGCCTCGGCGTGGGCGCGGTCGCTGGCCGCCGATGCCGGGTCGCCGCTGGCCTGCGGGGGCCGCGCCCCCGGCGTGGATCCGGCGTCCGCCTGGAGGCGGTTTGAGGCCGTTCACCGTGCGGCGGAATCCGGGCTGCTCCGTTCCGCGACCACGCCGGCCCGGGGGGGGCTCGCGCTCGCGCTGGTCATGGGATGCCTCGGCGGGGCCTGCGGCGCGGACCTTGAACTGGGCGCGCTGCCGGTAGAAGGTGAACTCGACGACGCCGTGCGCCTGTTCTCGGAGACCAACAGCCGGTTTGTGCTCACCTGCGCGCCGGAGGATGAAGAGGCCTTGAAGGATCGGTTCGCCGGCACGCCGTTTGCGCGGATCGGCACGGTGCGCGGCCACGGGCGGCTCACGGTGCGCGGCCACGACGGCGAGGCCGTCATGGACGCCGACGTCGAAGACCTGCGCGCGACGTTCAAGGGAACCCTGGAGGGGGTGTGATGAGACACCTTCGCACCATCATTCTGGCGTTATCGGATGCGGAGGTCGACTATGTCATCGGCGGGGGCGTGGCCTGCGTGCTTCAAGGCGTCGAGCGGTTCACCCTTGATCTCGATGTCGCCGTGCGATTCACCGAGGGAAACATGAGACGGTTCATCAAGGTGATGGAGGACCTGGGACTGAAGCCTCGTGTGCCCCTTGAGCCCGAGACGCTTCTGGATCCGGAGACCATCCGTATGATCGTCGAAGAGAAGCACGCAGTGGTATTCAGTTTTCTCGATCCGAAAGAGCCGGCGCGACACCTCGACCTTTTTCTGAAGGAGGAGCTGTCTTTCGAGGCCTTCGATGAAGATGCGGATGAGGTGGATGTTGAGGGGCGCAGGGTGCGCGTAGCCTCAAAGAGCAGACTGCTGTCTTTGAAGCAGCGCATCGATCCGCCGCGGGACAAGGACCTGCTCGATATCGCCGCCCTTGAACATCTCCTGGCTGGAGGCCGCGAAAATGGATGAACGCACCGTCAGGATCATTAGAGAATCCCGCCCGCAGGATTATGACGGCCATACCGGGTTCCGCGAGATGACGCCCGATCAGCGCCTCCACTGGCTGGAAGAGGCGAACGAGACGTTTCGGGCGTTACACGGACTCGTCGAACGGCGCCGGACAGACCGGAAACCCCATGTGCACAGGAAGGGACGTCGATGACCCCGAGCGTACTGATCATCACGGGATACGGCGTGAACTGCGAGGCGGAATCCTCGCTGGCCTGGGAGCGCGCGGGCGCGCGCCCCGTCCGGGTTCACCTGAACGATCTGCTTGCGGCCCCGGGCCGGATCCACGACTTCGGGGCGCTGATGTTTATCGGCGGATTCTCCTACGGCGACCACATGAGCAGCGGCCACGCCATGGCGGTACGGGTGGGGCATCACCTGCGCGACGAGCTGCGACGGTTTGTCGAGGACGGTCACCTGATCCTGGGGGTCTGCAACGGGTTTCAGGTGATGGCGAAGATGGGGCTGGTCCCGGCCGCCGACGGCGAGCTGCTCAACCCGTCGGTCACCGTGATGCGCAACGACTGCGGCCATTTTCAGAACTACTGGGTCGACCTGCGGTTCGAGCCGGACTCGCCGTGCGTCTTCACGCGCGGGCTGGAACGCATGGAATTGCCGATCCGCCACGGCGAGGGCAAGGTCTTCACGCCGGACGCCGCGGTGCTGGAGGGGATCGAAAAGGCGGGCTGCGTGCCGGTGCGCTACGCGGACGCCGAAGGCCGGCCGGCGCAGGACTATCCCGCCAATCCAAACGGGTCGCTGAACGCCATCGCCGGACTCTGCGATCCGACCGGCCGCCTCTTCGGCCTCATGCCGCACCCCGAAGCGTACCTTTTCCCGGAGAACCATCCGCGCTGGGATCACAGGAAGGGTGAGGGGCGGTTTCCGGAATACGGGGAGGGACTCAAGCTTTTTCTCAATGCCGTGGAATGCATGCGGCAGGCCTGACGCTGCATTTCCGCTCGCACGCTCAGCGATCGAAGCAGAGGCGGAAGTTTTCGATGCGGTGAAACGTGAGAAAGTTGGCGTCGTGATAGTTGTGTGCACCGCCCATGCCGTCGTCGAACGCCGTCCTTGAAACCGCGATGATATCGTGCCCCTCGAATTGCCAGTCCCAGTACTGGAACCCGTGACGGTAGACATCGCGGTGCTGCACGACGGTTTCGTGAACCGTCCAGTGCTTCAGGTCCGGAGAGGAAATCAGAACGGCGCGGTTGCGCACCCAGCCCGGATGGAGGGTGCGCACCCGGTCGTACCAGCGCCCGTGGTTGGTGATCGACCAGTATCGGCCGCTGTGGGGATCAAAGCGGATCGTGAATTTCTTGGCGCTGCCGGGCAGGCGGATGTAGTCCGTGTCGGGGTCGAACCGGGCGTCCCGACCGTCGTCCGAAACGTGAATCACGGCGGCCTTTCCCTGAAGCCGGGCGACACGGAGGATGTTCAGGACTTCCCCGTCGGGGGAGGCGACGGCATTGCCCTCGATCCATCCCATGCCCTTCCAGTGCTTCTGATCGTACGAGAGCATTTCCGAACAGCGCCAGTGTTCCGCATTAAGAAGATTCGCGTCGACGGGCACCGACATCATGAAAGCGCGGGATCGTTCGGCCCACGTGCCGGAATCCTCGAAACACTCCATCGCCCGCCAGAGCCGGCCGTCGTGCTCCAGTACGGGGACGGGTGCGCAGTGGATGCGGCCACGGAGAAGGATGCCCGAACGCCGGTCGACGGGTGTCGTCCAGGTCCGGCCCCCGTCTTCCGACTTCCGGATGACGGCGCGGGCGGCCTCCGCATCGCGGCCGATCAGATAGAGTGTTCCGCGGTGGACAAAGAGCGTGGAAAAGAACTGGCGTAGCGTCGAGACGTGCTGCCAGTGTTCGCCGCGATCTTCGCTTCGGTAAATCCGGGTATCGTGAACGTCGGGGCCGGAACCGAAGAAGTCGTGGGCCGCCACATAGGAACCGTCGGGAAGCAGCGCGATGGAGGGGCTTCCGATGTACTGGCCGCTTGAGGCGGGGCTGTGATGGATCACCGTACCGGGCACATCGGGAAACAGCTCATCGCCGGCACATACGCAGGACAGGTGCCCCACGAGAATCAGAGCGAGGAGGCCCCGGTTCTCAAAGAAACGGATCATCGGATTCCCTCCGCCCACTCGAGCAGCCGCGCGCCCACCTCCGTGTTGTCCAGCACACCGCGGAACGCCTCGCTTCCCGGACCGAAGGCGAAGAGCGGGACCATCACGGCCGTGTGATACCCCGTAGTATAGCCGCATTCGGTGACGGTACGGTCTTCGACGGAACCGTCATGGACGGCCATCCCGCCGCATTCGTGATCGGAGGTCACGAGCACCAGGGTATCCCCTTCCGATTCCGCGAAATCGAGACAGGCGCCGACGGCCCGGTCGAAGTCAAGCATCTCGCTCAGAATGAATTCGGTGTCGTTCGCGTGACCGCCCCAGTCGATCTGCGAGGCCTCGACCATCAGGAAGAATCCCGGGCCGGACTCCTCCAGGATCAGGAGTGCGCGACGCGTGAGTTCTTCCAGCGGCACCCGGCCTTCGGTGATGCGCGGCGGATGCTTCTCCGCCAGGAACGCCGCGGCACGCGCGGGAGCGCCCATCACATTCCACGCCTCCTCCGTCGTCACAATGGTGAATCCCTCCCCGCGCATCGACTCGAAATGCGCCCTGAAGAACTTCGCGCCGCCGCCGAACAGGACATCGACCCCGCAGGCGGCCACCTGTTCGGCGATGCGGACGTCCCTGTCGCGGTCCGGAACGTGCGCGCCGAAGGCAGCGGGGGTGGCGTGCGTCAGCGAACAGCTCGTGACCAGACCGGTCTTCAGCCCCCGCTCCTCCGCGGCCTCGAGCACGGTGCGGAGCGGTTTTCCGTCGGGCGTCTGCGCAAGGACCCCGTTGTCCGTCTTGTGCCCGGTCGCCAGCGCCGTCCCGGCCGCGGCGGAATCGGTCACCAGGGCGTTCGCCGAGTGAGTGGTCATCAGCCCGAGCGTCCGGATCCGTTCCATCTCGAGTTCGCCCGCCGCGATCTTTCCCGCGGTGAGCTGGGCGACACCCATGCCGTCGCCGATCATGAGGATGACGTTGCGGGGCGCCTGCGCCGCACGGGCGGCGCAGGTTGTGAGAAGCAGGGCCAGCAGGGCGATCCTGATGATCGGCTTGTTTATGGTCATGGTGCAGTTACTCCATGTTCGCGGTTTCTTTCGCCGAAAGCATAGTCTTCAAGGCGGACTCGTCGAGCACGCGCACCCCCAGCCGCCGGGCCTTGTCCAGCTTGGATCCCGGGTTCGCGCCGGCCACGACGTAGTCGGTATTGTTCGAGACGCTGGAGGTGACGCGACCGCCGCGCTGTTCGATGGCGTCCGCCGCCTCGTCGCGGGTCATCGATTCGAGCGAACCCGTGAGCACGAAGGTCATCCCCCCCAGGAACGATGAGTCCTCGCGCGGCCCTTCGCGCTCCATGCGTACCCCGGCCTCGCGCAGGCGCTCGATGCATTTCCGATGCTCATCCCCGGCGAAAAATTCCGCGATGCTGCGCGCCATGATCGGGCCGATGTCCGCGATCTGCTCCAGACGTTCCTCGGAAGCTTCGGCGAGTTCGTCGATCGAGCCGAACTCGTCGGCCAGCACGCGCGCCGTGCGTGCGCCGACCATCGGGATGCCGAGCGCGAACAGCACGCGGTCAAAGGGACGCTTTTTGCTCTCTTCAATGGCCCGGAGCAGGTTATCCGCCGACTTGTCGGCCATCCGGTCCAGCTCCAGGAGCCGGTCCTTCGTGAGTTCGTAGAGATCGGCGGGGGAGCGGACCTGCTCGCGGTCGACGAGCTGTCCGATGAGCGCTTCGCCGAGTCCGTCGATATCCATCGCATTGCGCTGCGCGAAATGCTCGAGCGCGCGCTTCACCCGTTCCGGCTGATGCCCGCCCGCGAGACGCCAGGCCACCTCGTGCTCGTTTTTTACCGGCACGATGCCTTCGCGCCGGCACGCCTCGTTCATGTCGAAGATTGGTTCATCGCCGTCGCGGGCGTCTCTGTTGACGCCGACGACGGCGGGAATCACCTCGCCCGCCTTTTCCACGATCACGCGGTCGCCGATGCGGATATCCTTGCGCGCGATCTCGTCGGGGTTGTGCAGCGTGGCGCGATGGATCGTGGAGCCGGCGACGGTGACCGGCTCGAGTTCCGCGACGGGCGTAAGTACGCCGGTCCGGCCGATCCGGATGCGGATATCCCTGAGCGTGGTCTCCGCCTGTTCGGCCTCGTACTTGTAGGCCACCGCCCAGCGCGGACTTTTCGCGGTGGTGCCGAGCGTGTCGTAGAACCGCCGCTCGTTGACCTTGATGACCCCGCCGTCGATCTCGAACGAAAAGTCATGCCGCCGCTCCCGCAGTTCGTCCAGGCGCTGAAGTACGGCATCGAGATCGGGGCAGACAGGATGGAACGGCAGGATCGGGATTCCGAAGTCCTTCAACTGATCGAGCAGTTCATGATGCGTCGCAGGCAGGTCGAAACTGGTCGCGCCGACGCCGTAGAAGACCGCGCCGAGGGGACGCTCGGCGACGACCCGCGGGTCGAGCTGCTTAAGGGAACCGGCGCAGGCGTTGCGCGGGTTGGCGAAAGGGTTCTGCCCGGTTTCTTCACGGGTTCGGTTGATCTCCGCGAACCCCCGCCGCGTCATGTACGCCTCCCCGCGCACCTCAAGCACTTCGGGAACCCGGCCGGAACCGGACAGGCGCAGCGGGATCGAGGCGATCGTGCGCAGGTTCGCGGTAATGTCGTCGCCGGTGGTCCCGTCGCCGCGCGTGGCGCCGAGCGCCAGCCTTCCGTTTTCGTAGCGCAGAGCGACGGCGACTCCGTCGACTTTCGGTTCAAGCGCGTAGGTGAACTCCTCTTCAGGGATCAGCCGCCGGACGCGGCGGTCGAAATCGCGCAGCTCGTCTTTGCTGTAGGTGTTGGCAAGGCTGAGCATCGGGATGTGGTGGCGCACGTTTCTGAATCCTTCGAGCGGCTCGCCGCCTACGCGCCGGGTGGGCGAATCGGGGTCGGCGTATTCCGGGTGCTCCGTCTCGAGTTGTTCGAGCCGGTCCATCAGCCGATCGTACTCGCGGTCGGAGATCTCCGGCGCGGCCTCGACGTAGTACCGTCGGTTGTGCCGCTCGATCTCGCGCCGGAGGCGCTCGATTTCGTCACGGATTCCGGTGGAAGAATTCATGGTCGTCATACTAATCCATGCCGCGCGGATGATGAAGGGGGAAGGTGGAGTCAGAGTGAGAAACCTGAATCCTGAGTGAGAGACCTGAGACCTGAAACCTGAGTAAGAGAGTGAGAAACCTTAATCCTGAGTGAGAGACCTGAAACCTGAGACCTGAGTAAGAGAGTGAGAAACCTGAATCCTGAGTGAGAAACCTGAGACCTGAGACCTGAGTAAGAGAATGGGGTAGAGTGAGAGACCTGAGACCTGAGTAAGAGAAACCTGAGTGTCCCGTGTTACGCTCAGGTTTCACACTCAGGGCCGTCGGGATGCTCAGCCTTCAGGTTTTCCGTTCCCTCATGTCTTCTTTCCCCGGTTGAATCTTCGTCCCTTTCCCTGTAGCCTGAGGCGCCTTCACCATGAGGAGTTAGATTATGACCGAGAACGACCAGGCTGGCAATCCGGACGAGTATCGCGCCCAGCGCGAGGAGAACATGCAGAGGCTGAAGGAGGCGGGGTATGCGCCCTACGGCGCCGGCTTCGAACGCACGGATACGCTCAAAGGCCTGGCGGCGAGCTTCGAGGAGGGGAGACGCGTGCGGGCCGCGGGCCGGCTCGTGACCGTGCGGAAGATGGGCAAGATGGCCTTCGCGCATCTCGACGACGGCTCGGCGCGTCTGCAGCTCATGGTCAAGCGCGACGGGGTCGGCCCCGACGCCTTTCAGGCGTTCAAGTGGCTCGATCTGGGCGATTGGATCGGGGTCGAAGGCGAACTCTGTCTGACGAAAACCGGCGAGAAGACGATCCGCATCGACCGCTGGGAACTGCTCGCCAAAGCTTTCCGCACCCCGCCGGAAAAGTGGCACGGGCTGCAGGACGTCGAAACCCGGTACCGCCGGCGCTATCTCGATCTCATGTCGAACGACGACGTCCGCGAACTCTTCCGGAAGCGGACGGCGATGATGGACGCGTTACGGCGGATGCTGCGCGACCGCGGGTACCTCGAGGTGGAAACGCCGATGATCCAGCCGCTGGCGGGCGGCGCCGCCGCGCGCCCGTTCAAGACCCGTTACCAGGCGCTCGGCGCGGACATGTACTTCCGGATCGCGCCCGAACTCTACCTCAAGCGCCTGATCGTCGGCGGCCTGGACCGCGTGTTCGAACTCAACCGCAATTTCCGCAACGAAGGACTCGACCGCACCCATAATCCCGAGTTCACCGCGCTGGAGCTGTACGAGGCCTTCGGCGACCGCAACACGATGCAGCGGCTCGCGCAGGACCTGATCGCCGGAGTCGCGGAGGAGATATTCGGATCGCTCACCACCGAGTGGTACGGCCATGAGATCGATCTCACTCCTCCGTGGCGTGAAGTGACGTTCGAATCGCTCCTGGAGGAGGAGATCGGCGGAAAAGCGCTGGAGCGCCCGGCCGAAGAGCTGCGCGCCGAGGCGGAGAAGCGCGGGATCGAGGTCGAGCCGGACTGGAGCGTCTGCAAAATCGCGCAGGAGATCTACGAACACGAGATCGAACCGCACCTCACCGCGCCCACGTTCGTGACGCGGCTGCCCGCCGAACTGGTCCCGCTGGCCAAACCGTGCGACGACGATCCGCGTTTTGTCGACGTATTCGAACTGGTCATCGGCGGACGGGAGATCGCACCCGCCTACAGCGAGCTGAACGACCCCGCCGAGCAGCGCCGGCGCTTCGAGGCGCAGGCGGGCGGAGACCCGTCGAAGATCGACGTCGACTTCCTCGAGTCGCTCGAATACGGCATGCCGCCGACGGGCGGCATGGGCATCGGAATCGACCGCCTGTTCATGCTGCTCACCGGTTCGGAGGCCATTCGGGACGTTATCCTCTTCCCGCAGATGCGGGCGAAGTGAGAGAATCGGGAGGATGAAAAAGAAGGAAATAAACAGGCTGTGCCGGCTCTACCGCAACGAGGACCCGCATACGAAGTATGTGGCGAGGCTGGCCCGGACCCTCTTTGACGCCGCCGCCCCGGTGTTCGGGCTCGAGGCCGGCGACCGGGACGTACTGGAAACCGCGGCGAGGCTGCACGATATCGGGTTCGCCCTGAATCCCCCGCAGCACGAGGTCATGAGCGCCGAGATTATCCTTCGCGAGGGAATCGGCGAATGGGAGGAGAGCCGGGTGCGGCGCGTGGCCGCGGTGGCGGCCTCTCATCGCGGAACCCCGGAAGCGGCATCGTCCATGCTCGCGGACCTGGCCCCGGAACTCGAAGATCCCGGCGTCCGGCGTCTGGCCGCGATTCTCCGGGTCGCGGACGGACTCGATCACGGACACATTCAGGACGCGAAGATCCGCGCGATGTCCTTCCGGGAGGATGCGGTGCGGCTGGACGTCAAGACGCGCTGGTACCGCGCGAACGCGGATTGCGCGCAGCGCAAGGCCGACCTGTGGGACGAGGTGTTTCCGCTCCCGCTCCGGGTCTGCGGCGGGGAGGGGAAGCAGAAGACGTCGAACTTCAAAGGCGTGCTTCGCGGGAAGGACGATGCGCTGCCCGCGGCGCGCAAACTGCTCTGCGCACTCTACGATCTGATGCGCGACAACACGCCGGGGATGCTGGAGGGGAAGGATCCCGAATATCTCCACGACTACCGGGTATCCGCGCGGCGGTTCCGGATGGTGCTGCGTCTGTTCCGGGGGCCGCTTAAAACAACCGCCGCCTCCCGCGTCGAGCGCGGCATCAGGGAAGCGTGCAACCAGCTCAGCGAGGCCCGGGATCAGCACGTCTGGGTGCAGATGCTCGAGTCGGACGAGTTCACGTCCGCGGCGGCCGGCGATCCCGAATATCCTCCCTATCTCGACCGTCAGCGTGCGCGCAGGGACGAGCTTGAAAAGAAGCTTCCGGAGATCCTGGAGACGGAGTGGTACGCGGAACTGGTCGAGGATCTGGTGCGGTTGACGCGCGTCGAAATCCCCGAGCGGATACGCGAAGACAAACCCCGCTCCGCCGCCGGAATCATGTCGAAGAAAATCCGCAAGCTGAACGGGGAGATCGCCGCCACGGAGACCGGCCCGCTGCGCGACGCCCCCGAAGCGCTGCACCATCTCAGGAAACGGGTGCGCCGGCTGCGCTACTTCGCCGAATTCGCGGCCCCCGTCTTCGGCGGTGGCATGAAGGACCTGGCCGATCGGCTCGACGACCTGGCGACGGCGCTCGGCGACATCCACGACTGCGACGTGCATCTCGAGGCGTTAACAAAAGACGAACACCGGCCCGCCAGACTGTGCGAACTGCTGGGGCGTAAACGCGAAGAGGCGTGGGCGCGATTTGAGGAACTGTGGGCGGCCTACACGTCCGAAGAACATCAGAAAAACCTCCACGGGATGACGTAGTATCTTGAAGCAGGGATCCACAGAGCAGGTGGAATACCGGGTGCGGGCCGTGATCGATATCGGGGCAACGTCCGTGCGCATGGCGGTCGCGCAGATCGCCGGAGACGGATCCGTCGAGATGCTCGAGTCGCTCCAGCAGGGCGTCGGTCTCGGACGCGACACCTTTACCACCGGACGGATCCGGCTCTCGACGACCGAAGAGTGCGTGCGGGTGCTGCGCAGTTTCCGCGAGGTGCTCCGCCAGTACCGGATCGATCACCCCGACTGCCTGCGCGCCGTCGCCACCAGCGCCGTCCGCGAGGCGCGCAACCGCGACGCCTTCCTCGACCGCCTCTACATCGCCACCGGCATCCCCGTCGAGGCCATCGACGGGGCGGAGGTGAACCGGCTGACGTTCTTCAGCGTCCAGGCCCTTTTGCGCGAGCACGAAGCGCTCCTCAGCGACCAGCTTCTGGTGGTCGAAGTGGGGGGCGGCAGCACGGAAATCCTCGGGTTCCGCCAGGGGCGCGTGGCCTTTGCTCACACCTACCGCATCGGCGCGTTCCGGCTGCGCGAGATGCTGGAGGACTACCGCCAGCCGCAGGCGCAGCTGCGCGAGATCCTCGACTCCGAGGCGCGTACCGGCGTGCGCCAGATACGCGAGACGTTCCGCGGGCGGAAATCCCCGGTTATTCTCTACCTGGGCGGCGAGGCGCGGTTCGCCGCCGCGCGCCTCGGCGCGAAACAGGGCGGCGCCGTGCAGCGCATCGCCGTCACCCGGCTGGCTAAACTGGCCGACGAGATGCTCGGCTATTCCGTGGACGAGCTGGTGCGCCGTTATCATCTTTCGTACAGCGACGCGGAGACGCTGGGTCCCGCGCTGCTCACCCAGGTGCGCCTGGCGGAGGCGTTGAACCTCCGTTACGTGTACACCGGCACTCCTACGCTGCGCGACGGACTGATTGCCGAGATGGCCGCCGGAAGCGCGTGGACCTCCGATTTCGTCGAGCAGATCCTGGCCTCGGTCCAGGAGGTCGGGCGCAAATTCGACTACGACTACGCGCATGCGGAAGTGGTGGTTACGGCCGCGCGCAAACTCTTCGATGCGCTCCGTGACGAGCATCAGCTTTCCTTTCATTACGAAGTGCTGCTCATCGTGGCAGGTTGGCTGCACGACATCGGCACGTACATCAGCAACCGCAGCCATCACAAACACACCCAGTACCTGATCGAGAACAGCGACATCTTCGGACTGAGCGGCGAGGATCTCAAACTGGCTGCGCTGGTGGCGCGCTATCACCGCCGCGCCGTTCCGCGGCCGACGCACGAGGACTACATGCAGCTCGACCGGAGCCGGAAGCTGACGGTCAGTAAACTGGCCTCGATCCTTCGCGTAGCCGACGCCCTCGACCGGGGGCACGCCCAGCATCTGCGCGATATGAGTGTGACGGTGGAGCCGGACCGGGTCGTGATCGAGGCCGCCCGGCCGGGGGATGTCACCCTCGAGAACATGGCCCTGCGTGAAAAGGGGCGGTTTTTCGAGCAGATTTACGGACGGAAGGTCGTGCTGCGGCCTTCCCGCAGAGGGGAGTAGATACCATGGCGCCCGATCGTTCGCATTTCATCAATCGGGAGTTGAGCTGGCTCGATTTCAACGACCGCGTCCTCGCCGAGGCCCGCGACCCCGGGACGCCGCTGCTCGAACGGCTCCGGTTCCTGTCCATCACCGCCTCGAACCTCGACGAGTTTTTCATGGTCCGCGTGGGCGGACTGCAGCTCCAGCGCCGGGAGGGCAAGCGCAAAAAAGACCCCTCGGGGCTGACGCCCGCCGGCCAGCTCAAGGCGATACTCAAGCGGGTGCGGTCGATGGTCGAAACCCAGTACGCATGCTATCGCGAGGACCTCGAACCCGCGCTGGCGCGCGCGGGCATACGCCGCGCGCGTCCGGAGGAAGTGGAAAGCGAGCCGCGCCGCTTTCTCCGCTCCGCCTTCGAGGAACAGCTCTTCCCGCTGATCACGCCGATGTCGATCGAAGCCGAGGGGCCGATGCCGCTGATCCATAACCTGGAACTGCATATGGCCGTCCTGCTCTCGGGCGGAGAAGACGGCGGCACGGAACTGGCGGTGATGCCCCTGGGAAGGGCCACCCACCGCTTCTTTTCGCTGCCGTCCCGCGATGAACTCTACCACTACATGACGCTCGAGGATGTCGTGCGCATGCACGCGGCCGAGTGGTTTCCCGGCCGGCCGGTGCAGGAGGCCGCGGCGTTCCGGGTCACGCGCAACGCGGACCTGGCGGTCCAGGAGGACGAGGCGCCGGACCTGTTGAGCGGCATGGAGGAGGTGCTGGAGGCGCGCAAACAGAGCGGTCCGGTGCGGCTGGAGATCGAAGGCGCGGCTTCCCATGAACTCCGGTCCCGCCTGCAGGATCGGCTCGGACTGAAGCGCCCCGAAGTGTTTCCCGTCCACGGTCCCCTGAACCTGAACGATTTCGGCGCATTGGCCGATATGGAGGGCTTCGACGAACACAAGTTCGAGCCCTGGCCGCCGCAGCCTTCGCCGGAAGTGGATCCCGGCAGGCCCATGTTCGACCAGATCTCGGAGCGGTCCCTGCTGCTGTATCATCCGTACGAATCCTTCGACCCCGTGGTCCGTTTTATCGAGGAGGCGGCCGCCGACCCGGACGTGCTGGCCATCAAGCAGGTCCTCTACCGCACCAGCAGGAACAGCCCGGTCGTCGAGGCCCTCAAACGCGCGGCGGAGTCGAATAAATACGTGACGGCCGTGGTCGAACTGCGCGCGCGGTTCGACGAGGCCCGCAACATCGAGTGGGCACGCCAGCTCGAACAGTCGGGCGTCCAGGTGATCTACGGCGTGCGCGGACTCAAGACGCACGCGAAAGTCTGTATCGTCATGCGCCGCGAGCCGGACGGAATCGTCCGCTATGTCCACTACGGGACCGGAAACTTCAACGAAGTGACCGCCCGGGTCTACGGCGATCTGAGCTACATGACGTCCGATCCGAACCTGGGCGCGGACGCGTCATCGTTCTTCAACGCCGTCTGCGGCTATTCGCAGCCCCGGCATTTCAACGGCCTGCTGATGGCGCCGATCCATATGCGCGACGGCCTCGTCGCGCTGATCGAGCAGGAGATCGAGCGCAGCCGGCAGGGACAGAAGGCGGCGATCGACGCCAAGATGAATTCGCTCGTCGATCCCGGCATGATCGGGAAACTGTACGAGGCGTCAAAGGCGGGCGTCCGCATCCGGCTGAACGTGCGCGGGATCTGCTGCCTGCGACCCGGCGTGAAAGGGTTGAGCGAGAACATTACCGTGCTGAGCATCATCGACCGCTTCCTGGAACATGCGCGGGTCTTTCGCTTCCGCCACGGCGGCGAACACCTCACGTATATCGGCAGCGCCGACTGGATGCCGCGCAACCTCGACCGGCGGGTCGAGGTGCTGGTGCCGGTCGACGATGCCCCCTCCCGGAAACGGCTGCGAAAGATCCTCGATGTCCACTTCAGCGATTCGGAAAAGAGCTGGACGCTGGGACCCGACGGGAACTGGAGCCGTACGAAGGCGGCGAAACGCAAAAAAGTGCGCAGCCAGGCCGAACTCCACCGGCGGGCATGCGAGGCCTTCCGCACCGCCCGGCAGGCGAACCGCACCGTCCTTCAGCCGCACCTTCCGCAGGAGGGCGATCGCGGGATGAACCGGTAGACCGCGGGTGCTTTGGACGCTGCGCTATCCTGTCATTCGCGTTCCGGACTGCAGGTCAGCGCGTGCAGGAGGACGGCTCCGTCCAGGGGATCGACCCGCAGCCGCAACTTCGACGGGTGGTCCAGGCGTACGGGGAGATCGGCCGCCGTCACGGTACGGCTCCCGTCCGCGGGGCGGTCCAGACGGACTTCACGGGCCGGCCCGATATTTTCGCCCGCATCCGCCACGGAATCGGGAAGCCGGGTCACTTCGCGCCACTGCTCGCCGTCATCGGAAACCTTCAGGGTATAACGGTAATTGCGCGATTCGCCCTTGTACCAGGCGATCTTCACGCTCTCGAGCGGTTCGCCGGGATCGAGGGGAACCTGGATCCACTGTTCCCCCTGCGCGGCCCAGCGGGTCGTCGGGTCGTGGTCGAGAACCGCTTCCGGCGGGTATCCGGGCGTATGCGTGCTGGCCGCTGCGCCGCCCGGGGCCGCGCGGTCGATGGCGTCGGACCGGATTTCATAGATGCTGTTCCAGTTGTCCGCCTCGTAACTATGGCATTCGACCCTCAGCAGCCGGGCCCGGACCGGCTCGATCCGCACCGTATCCACGTGGGGGGCGGAGACGAGGGCGTTGATCCCGAGCCTGCACCGCGCCGAACCGTCGGCGGCACTCAGCCAGGCCCGCACCCGGTACGCGCCCGGGGCGAGTTCCTCGAACAGTGCGACCATCGGTGAGACGGCCAGTGCGGCGGATTCGTCGATGCAGATTCCGCTGCGCAGGATCGCCGCGTCCGGCGCCGCGTCGGCTGCGGCGGGATCCAGGCGTGTGCCGGAGGCGAGGGTCATCACGGGATGGGAGACCTCCCGTTCCCCGCGTACGGACCAGTACCGTCCGCCGGTGTCGATATGATAGGTGTAGCTCCCCGGATCCATGGCCAGGTCTTCGTGCCGGGTGGGGCCGTAATGGATGCGTACCGTCTCCATCCCGGCGGCCTGCCGCGCCGCGATGAAATCCGTCATCCAGCGCGTACCGAGAGACGGCACCAGGGCCTTTTCGCCGCGGTCCGCTTTCCCGATTTGGGACAGCTCGGCGTAGCGTTCGATCGTGCGGGCCGGGTCCGCCCGGCGCAGGAGGGCGCGGGCGCGGGAATAGTCGCCCCCTCGGATCGCGCCGTAGGCGGGACGGTACGCGAGCGCCTGGTTTTCGCAGAATCCGATGATCACCTGCTCCAGGGTCTTGAAATAGTCGAGTCGTTCTTTTTGACGCGGATTCATGTCGGACGTATCGACGGAGCGCAGCCGTTCCAGGCGTTCACGGCATGCGCGGATTTTGGCTTCGGGCTCGCGGATCCGGTTCTGGCTCAGCAGAAAGAAGTGGTCCCGGGTTACCCGTCCGAGCGAGGGCGCATCGTGAATCCAGCGCAGCAGGTATTCGCCGAGGTTTTCCTCGTGCGACGGACCGAAAAAATGGCGCGCCATGACCCGGCAGGTGTGCGCGAGGGGCTCGCTCCGGCGCAGGCTCCAGACCTGGTTGATCTGGTTTTTGAAATAGAGATCCATCGGGCGGTTCATCCAGTGCAGGACGGCGAATCCGTCCGCCTCCAGGTCGGAGAGCGGCTGGAGCAGATCGTCATGCGGAAGAAACGGACGTCCGATATAGCCCTGGCCGTCATGGTGCGCCCAGATGATCGGGATGATCCGTCCGCGTGCCTGCATGAGATCGGCCCGGGAATCGTCCCGGTCGAAAAATGATTTATTCCCGGGGGTGTTCGTACAATCCAGCGGCATCAGGTCGACCTCTTCCGGAAAGAACTCCACCACCGCGGGCATCCATTTCGTGTGCCAGCTCCCGTAGCCCAGGCGGATGTCTTCGCGGCCCATCTCGTCGAGGGCCCTGCGGAAGGCGGCGCAGACCTTGCTCAGCGCGAAGGCGCCGATCGACTGCTCCAGCCCGGCGGCGTCGGGATGTTCGCGCACGTGCTCGCGGTACTCGGCCCGCCAGGGTTCGGGCAGCTGGTCGACCTTCTTCAACAGGCCCCAGTGCGCGCCATTGGGGCGCTGATAAAGCGCGATGCGGTCGATCTGGGGATACAGCTCCAGCAGACCGCGCACCTGCGCCCGGTAGAATTCGTACCCTCCCGGGGTGTCCGGCCGCGGCAGCCAGATATGACCGTTCCTGAAGCGCTCGTCGGCGTCCAGGGCCGTGATCATCTCCTGCGGCAGTACGGAACCGGTGTCGACATCCAGCGCGAAGGTGACCCGCATCTGCCGCCGTTCGGCTTCGGTGAAGACCGTCTGCATGAGTCGTTGCTTGGCCTCGATCCGGCGTTCCCCGGAAACGAGCGCGGTCTCGCTGCCGAATTCGGCGCGGTCGAAGATAGGCCCCCCCGGCAGGCGGCGGATATCGTTGACGTGCTGATTGCTCCATTCGCGGCCCCGGCGGGTCGTGACCGTATAGCCGACTTCCTTTTCCATGCCGCGGAAGGTGTAGGTGAACATCGGGTTGTTGCCGTAGGCGTGGACCATAATCGCATTGTAGCCCATCTTCTGCGACTGCTCGATCCACTCGAGCCAGTGCTCTTCATCCCACCCCGAACAGCCCGAGAGAAAGTTGTGCCAGTTAAACACGATCCGTTCGCGCACCAGCGGGTGGTCTTCCATGTCCCAGCCTTCGAATGTGAAGACCTCGCGCGGAGCGGGCATCGTGGTTTCAGTGATGTAATGTCCGCAGCCGAGCGCCTCGGTCAGGCGGTAGGCGCCGTGGAGCACGGCGCGCCCGGTCTTTCCGGCGATCAGACCGGCCTGCCGCCCGCCGCGGCTCGCGTGGCGGATCACAAAGTCCTCCTCACCCTCCAGGGTTCCGGTTCCGACCCAGTCGCGCACGGTCGGCAGCGAATCCGGGGTTCCGACGAAAATGAGCGCCCCGGCACCGGCGTCCGCGCTCGATACGGTGAAGTTCGCGGACGGGTACAGGGCGGTCAGGGTCTGCTCGAGATGCGCGGCGGCGATCTGCTCGGCGGGGGAGGGGTGGTCCGCGAGGACGATCGCGACCGTCTGATCCGGTGCGTCGGTTGTCCGGGCTTGCGGGGCGGCCGGGGTTTCCGCCCGCCCCGCCGCGACGGCCGCAGTCATCAGTAAGGCGATAAGAGCTGGTGTACCCGTGCGCATTATCCCTGTCCTCCTCAGCGGGGCGTCCCGCTTTATGACGCATCCCAACCTCTCCGTTACCACGAAGTCGAGCACGCATAATGTCCCCGGTGTCCTGTCCGCATATTATCCAATATCAGGTTTGATAAAATATACAAACGCGCCAGTTCGCGACGGGTAAAGAGGGTTCTTCGCAGATTTTTTGTGGTGGAGCCGTTCGGGAAGAGGCGGGATGGGAGACGACAAACGTTCGTAGTAGCGCCGCACGCGCCCGAAGGGCCAAGGCGCGTGATATCGTTCGTAGTAGCGCCGCACGCCTGCCCCCCGGCAGGCCAGGCGCGTGAAAGATAACGGCCCTGGTCCCGCTTCGCAGGCCTGCGGGCCTACTACGAACGTAAGAGAGAACGCACCATTTCTTTGCCTGTGCTCTTCTCATCCATCTTTGCGATCTCTGCGCCTTGGCGAGAGTCATTTCTTGTGTTTTCGACCACGGATTACGGATGCGAATGGGAACTCGAAATCGGGGTTCAGAGAGAACATGATTCGTACTCGTACTCGTACGCGTACTCGGAGCGCCGAAGGCGCGATCCCACTCCCCCGATTCAGGGAATTCTAGTACGAGTACCGCTTCGCTGAGTACGAGTACGTTGTGACGCGAGCGGATTTCTAATCCAGCAGTAGTTTTTCCTTCTTGCTCAAGTTTCAGGTTTCAGCCTTCTCACTCACACCTACAGCCCGTACTGCCGGTCCAGGCTGCGGTACTGGATGGCTTCGGAGATGTGCTCCGGTTTCAGGTCCTCGCAGCCCTCGAGATCGGCGATGGTGCGTGCGACCTTGAGAATGCGGTCGTGCGCCCGCGCGCTCAGGTGCTGCTCGTCCATCGCCATCCGCAGCAGCGCCGCGGCGCCGTCGTCGGGCCGGCAGCTCCGGCGCACCAGCCGGGCGGGCATGGCGGCATTGCAGCGTACGGGGGGCGACGCCGCGAAGCGGCGCTGCTGCCGCTGCCGCGCCGCCACAACGCGCCGGCGTACGGCGGAGGAAGATTCGCCGTTCTGTGACGACTGCAATTCGCGCGCGGAGACGGCGGGGACTTCGACGTGCAGATCGATGCGGTCGAGAAGCGGTCCCGAGAGGCGGTCGCGGTAGCGCCGGATCTGGCGCGGCGTGCAGCGGCACGCGCGGCGCGGGTCGCCGTAGTACCCGCAGGGACAGGGGTTCATCGAGGCGACCAGGATAAACCGGCTGGGAAACGTCACGGTCGCCGCGGCGCGTGCGATGGTGACTTCGCCGTCTTCGAGCGGCTGACGCAGCACCTCGAGCACGGCGCGCTGGAACTCGGGCAGCTCGTCGAGGAAGAGCACGCCGTGATGCGCCAGGCTGACCTCGCCCGGCGCGGGATGCGTGCCGCCGCCGAGCAGACCCGCGTCGGAGATGGTGTGGTGCGGCGAGCGGAAGGGACGCCGCCTCAGCAGCGGACTCGAACGGGGGAGTGTGCCGGCGATGCTGTGGATCTTGGTCGCTTCGAGCGCCTCGTCCAGGGTCATCTCCGGCAGAATCGAGGGGATGCGCCTCGCAAGCATCGTCTTGCCGGTGCCCGGCGGCCCGATTACCAGCAGATTGTGTCCGCCCGCCACGGCCACCTCGACCGCCCGCCGCGCCGATTCCTGCCCGCGCACCTCGCCGAGATCCTCGTCGTAGGCCGTGCCCTCTTCAAACGCGCGTTCCGGCACCCGCCGCCGCTCAATCGCGATCCGGCCGTCGATGAAATCCGCGGCCTCGCGCAGCGTCCGTACGGGATAGACCTCGAGATCCTCCACGACCGCCGCTTCATCGGCGTTGTCGGCGGGCAGGAGCAGCGCGCGATGCCCCCGCTCCCGCGCGCCCAGCGCCAGCGGAAGAGCGCCGCGTATCGCGCGCACCTCTCCGCTCAGGGCCAGTTCGCCCGCAATGCACAGGGTGTCCAGCCGGCCGGCGGCGAGATCGCCCTTGGCCGCGAGCACGCCGAGCGCGATCGGAAGATCGAAAGCCGGACCCTCCTTTTTCATGTCCGCCGGGGCCAGATTGATGATCGTCCTGCCGCGGTGCGGCATGAATCCCGACTCGATCAGCGCGGACCAGACGCGGTCCGTGCTCTCCCGCACCGCGGTGTCGGGGAGCCCCACGATGACGACTCTGACCTCTTCGCCGTAAGCGGTGTTGACCTCGATCTCGACGGGGACCGCGTCGACGCCATACAGGGTGCCGGAATGAAGGTTGGCGAGCATGAGAGAGGAATGGGAAAGGTTCGCGAACCATACGTCCCCCGCGTGCGTCCCGCAAGTTAGAGTGTCGTTAATAGACCTCGTGTTCGCGCAAACGCCCACAGATCGGGGGGAGTGGCTGCGTGAATATCGCTGTCGCGGGGAGAGAATGGGATTCACCATGAAGGGCATGAAGAGCATGAAGGAGCGTGAGGAAGAGTTCGTAGTAGCGCCGTAAGGCCCGAAGGGCCAGGGCGCGTGAAGATAACGGCCCTGGCCCTGCTTCGCAGGCCTGCGGACCTACTACAAACTTTTCCCGCTGCGCGGACCTGCGGGTCTGCTGCGAACGTAAGAGAGCGCGTACGATCTCTTTGCCTGTGCTCTTTTCATTCATCTTTGCGGTCCCGGCGCCTTTGCGAGAGACCTTGCTTGTGTTTTCGACCACGGATTACCGATGACACGGATGAAATCTCGAAATCCGAATCGAAGTCGAAATCGGGGTTCACAGAGAAGAGGCTCTTGCAAAACCCCTCGCGTCGCCCGCCTGCGGCGGTCGCCACGAGGGGTTTTGTAAGTGAACATGGCGCGCCCGCGCACATTTCGGTGCGTTCGGAAGTGTGAGGGGCCGAACAGGGCTTTTTTCGAGCGCACTCCGTCTATCCCGGCTTTCGCGACCGGGCTTTTCGATGCCCTGCAGCACGCGAAGGAGCTTCCCGAGCATTCTGAACCTCTGCTCGGCGGCGATGACGAGCAGGCCGAAGGCCAGGTGGGCCGCCACCTTGACCGGGGCCGCGCACTCGAACGTGCCGCCCTCCGTGTTTCTCGTGCAGATGGCTGTTGACCCGTTCGACTGCGCTGCGCTCGTTCTAGCGCAGCGCTTTCGCCGGGGAGAACTCGATCTTCTCGCCCCGGCGGCGGCTATAGGATCTCCCCGGCCCACATCATCCGGAACGACGTCGCCCCGGAACGCGTAGAAACGTTCATCGACCTGTGCCGGAAACACGGGGATTACGCGGGACGCTGAATACGGGTCAACGGCGCCGCGGGTCTCGTGTCACGATTTCGACGAGTCCTGCTGCCCTGTCGCGCGGCAGGACGTCTCCGCGGTGAGGACTCCCCGCCTTCCCGCATCGTCCGAACCCGTTACCGAAACACCGAGTACAGCCCCATCGCTTCGCGTCGCATGAATTTCGGGACGAGCCGCGCGACGAGCGGGTAGAGCAGGAGCAGCACGCGCAGGGTGAACAAGCGGTCGAGGCGGCGGTACCCGCTGCGGCGGCGCAGCATGATTTTCAGGATCGCCTTCATTCGCGACCGTTTGAGCGCGAACCGTGAGAAGTCGGTGTGCACCTTGTACCGCGGTTTCGGCCAGCGTCGTTTGTAGTCCTTCTTGAGCTGCTCGATGCGGTCCCGGATTTCCGCGGTGAACGGGCGGAAGTAGTACTCGCGGGCGGCGGCGATGATCCGGAACGTATCGTACTGGAAGCGGAGGTCGTCGGACGGAAGCCCGAGCTGTTCCGCGAGTTCGATCATTCTCTCGATTTTTTCCAGCGCGATATAGCCCTGGCGCACTTTTTCCTCCCCGCGCCGGACGAAGCATCGCATCAGCTTGCGCACCGGGTGGTTGATCAGGATGCGGTCCCAGTATACGGCGAACAGCGGCGGCACGCGCAGCCGGCGGAAGAAGATATTCCGCGTCGCGAAGTCGTCGATGTAGAGCAGATCGCGGATGACTTCGTCGGAGAGCTGAAGCAGCTCGCGGAACGGTCCCCAGTGCACGTCGCCGAACCGCTGCTTGTAGAAGAGCTGGACGGCGCGGTCGGCGGAGATGTTGTCGCGGAAGATGCGCAGCGCCGTGTTCGCATTGACCTCCGCCCAGAGCGCCGAGTCGTCCAGGTAGGTCAGCCGCCTGAAGCCGCTCCACCCTCCCGTCTGGCACCAGACGGAGAGGCCTTCCACGTTCACGGCGCCGACCAGTTCCGAGGCGTAGCGCTCGTAGTCCCAGCCGGTAAAGGAGGGGTATTCGCCGAATCCCTCGTATTCCCGCCGCGCCTGCAGCTCGACGATTTTGCGGTGGTTGCTGTGGAAGAAGAGCGGGTTCAAAGGAAGGAAGCGGAAGAAATCGGACTCTCCATACTTCATCGAGATGATCAGTCTCCCGCTGTCCAGGCCGGCGAAGACGCGATCGAAAGTGTCGGGGTTCCAGATCAGGTCGCCGATGAAGTGCGCGCCGACGGTCCACGTCCGGACGATCATCCAGCGCTCGTTGCGCTCGAATACCGGCAGCATGCGCTTCAGGAATCGCCGCGCCTGACCGGGAGTGCGCAGGGCGAGCCGACTGCGGAACTCGTGCCGGACCTCGTCCGCGTCCGCCTCGCCGAGCCGGAAGATCATGCCGGCGACTTCGGGAAACTCGCGCAGGACCGCGTCGCAGGCCCGGCCGAGAAACGCCGCGGCGCGACGCGGACCGCGTCCGGGCCGGGGTTTGTACCCGGGCGGCTCGAAGACCACGTCGGTCGTAATCAGCACGCGCAGTTCGTGGGACGCGGCGATCCGGAACAGGCGGCGGTAAAACGCACGCCAGCCCGCGAGCCTGCGTCGCAGCGCGGGCGGGTAGCCGGGGAGGTCGGCCAGGTGCGCGAGGTCGTCGAGCGTGACGGTATTGAATCCCTCCTCCGCCACGCGGCGCGCAAAGGTGCGGAAGGCGGCCTCGACCGCGGCCAGCCGGCGGGGATCGGGCAGCCCGCTGTGTTCGAGGATTTCGAAGGGCGCCTTCGACCAGTTGATGCGTTTCCGCCGGTCGCAGGTGAAAAAGGGCCCGATGCCGTCGATGATGGTCCAGTTCATACGGGGGCTCACCGTAAAGGATTTTGATTTAATTGTCCCCCGATAATTAGTACATCTGCCCGCTCGGGAGCGGAGCACAGAAAAAGGACGAATGGATGACCGAGCCCTTACATTATTACGTCACGACGCCGATTTATTACGTCAACGACCGGCCGCACATCGGCCATGCGTATACGACGATCCTCGCCGACGTGCTGGCGAACTATCACCGCCTGCTCGGGGTCCCGACCTGGTTCCTGACGGGCACGGACGAGCACGGGCAGAAGGTGCAGCAGGCGGCGGAGAAAAAGGGCATTACGCCGCAGCAGCAGTGCGACGATACGGTCGTCCGCTTCAGGGAACTGTGGGAGCGGCTGGAGATCACGCACGATGACTTCATCCGCACCACGGAGGAGCGCCATACGACGATCGTGCAGGCCGTGCTGCAGGATCTCTACGACCGCGGCGAGATCTACCGCGCGGAGTACGAGGGCTGGTATTGCGTCGGCTGCGAGCGGTTCTACACCGAAAAGGACCTCGTCGAAGGACGCTGCCCGGAATGCGACCGTGCGGTCGACCCGATTCGCGAGTCGAACTACTTCTTCCGGATGAGCCGCTACCGGGACTGGCTGATCGAATACATCCAAAGCCACCCCGGCTTCATCCGCCCCGACTTCCGCGCCAACGAGACGCTCGGGTTCCTCAAACAGCCGCTGCAGGATCTGTGTATCTCGCGGCCGAAGACCCGGCTCACCTGGGGCATCGAGCTTCCGTTCGACCGCGATTTCGTCACGTATGTGTGGTTTGACGCCCTGCTCAATTACGTCACCGCCGTCGGGTACGGGAGCGACGACGAACGGTTCCGCCGCTGGTGGCCGGCCTCCTGCCACCTGATCGGCAAGGACATCCTCACCACGCACACCGTGTACTGGCCTACCATGCTCAAGGCGATGGGGCTGCCGATGCCGGAGAGCATCTTCGCCCACGGATGGTGGCTCACGGGCCGGACGAAGATGAGCAAGTCGCTGGGGAATGTCGTCAACCCGATGGAGATGATCGAACGCTACGGCGTCGACCCGTTCCGCTATTTTCTGATCGCCGAAATGAAACTCGGTCAGGACGCCTCGTTCACGGAGGAGGCCTTTATCACGCGCTACAACAGCGATCTCGCCAACGACCTCGGCAACCTGCTCAGCCGGGTGCTGAATATGCTCCACCGTTACTGCGGAGGGACGATCCCCGCGGTCGACGCGGAGGCGCTGGAGGGAGATGAGGAGCAGGAGGTGTGGGCCTTGACGCAGAAGGCGGTGGACGCCATGGAAGCCGCCGTCCCGGCGATGGAACTCGATTCGGGACTCGCCTCCGTCATGGAGGCGGTGCGGGGAGTGAACCGCTATCTCGAACGCAAGTCGCCCTGGACGCGCTGGAAGGAGGGCGCGCAGGAGGACGTGGCCCTGACGCTGTACGCGGCGGCCGAGTCGCTGCGCGTGGCCGCGGCGCTGCTGTACCCCGTAATGCCCGCGAAAATGCTCGATCTGCGCGCCGCGCTGGGGATGGAGCGCCGCGCGCCGGAGGTCAGACACCTGCGCAACCGCCGCGAACTCGAGCCGGGCAGCGCCGTGGAACGCAGGGCCGTACTCTTTCCGCGCGCCGAAATGGCGGAAGAGACCGGGGCCGCTGCCGGGAAACCGGCCGCGCCGCCGGAGAAGAAGGAAGGGATATCCATGGAGACGATTACGATCGACGATTTCGCGAAGGTGCAGCTCAAGACCGCGCGGATTGAATCCGCCGAGCGGATCGAAGGCACGGACAAGCTGATGAAGCTGCAGGTCGACCTCGGCGATGAACCGCGCCAGCTGGTGGCGGGGATTGCAGCGCAGTATGCTCCCGAGGATCTGCCGGGGAAAACCGTGGTGGTGGTCGCCAATCTGAAGCCGGCCAGGCTGCGCGGGGTGGAATCTCAGGGGATGGTCCTGGCCGCCAGCAAGGGAGACCGATTATGCCTGCTCTCGCCCGAATCGGATCTGGGCCCGGGGGCCGACGTGCGCTGAGAACCGGGGCGGCGGTCCTGATGCTTCTCGTGTCGCCGTTCTTCCTGTCGGGGTGTGCGATGCTGGACCGATCCCCGCAGCGCATCGACGGGGCACGCCTGCTCTACCGTGAGTCCTTCGAACGGGCGCGGGCCCGCTGGCGCTGGACGGTGGGGCCGGGGGGCGAGGTCGGATACGACCGGGAGGCGGGCTGCCTGGATGTCCTTGCTCCGGAAGGGGCGACGGTCTGGTTCGAAACGGAACTGGTCGCGCCGCTTCGAATCGAGTTCGAGGTGGAGGTGCTTGACCTCGAAGGGGAGGGCCGCACCGATCTCTCGTTCTTTGCGCCGGCCCGGGATCCGGCGTCGCCGAACGATCCCCCCTTCGCGCCGCGCGATCCCCGCGCACTGGAGCACTTCGGTGATCTGCGCTCCTACTTTCTGGGATACGGCATGGCGGACAACAAGGTGACCCGTTTCGCCCGGCTGGCGGGAGGAGATCGCACCGCCGATGTGCTGGGGCAAAAGAGACACGAGCTGTACCTGCTCGAGCCCGGCCCGCGCTACCGCTTCGCCCTCGTGATCCATCCGCCGCGCGTCGCGGTGTACCGGAATCGCACGCTCCTGTTCGAGGATGTCGATCCCGAGGCGCTGAGCCGGGGCTGGTTCGGCATCCATTTCGGGGGGATGCACGCGCGCCTCAACGATGTCCAGATCTACCGCCTCCCGCCCCTGAAGAAATGATGGGGTGAGGCGGCGGGCATCATGTGCCGGAACCGGATGTGCGTCGTCGATATGCCCGGACGTTGCCGAACCTGCTGGCACTGTACCGACCCCTCGCCGACACCCTGCATTGCTTCGACAATTCCGGCGTGGAGCCCGAACTGGTTTTCAAGGATGAGGCCGAAGAGACGACCGTATGTAACCAAACCATGGTGAGCGGCGGCAAGTCCGCTCGCGTCACATCCAGCGATTCTCATTATGGCTTCACCCTTTTCGGTCGGGGTGGCACCCGACCCTCCCAGTGCCCGAAAATGCGTCGGATATCGACTCGGGAGGGACGGCTGCCACGCCGTCCGCGGTCGGAATGCGGCCATAATGAGAAGTGCTGCGTCACATCGTACTCCTACTCGTACTCGAATTCCTTGAATCGGGGGATGGAATCACGCCTTCGGCGGTCCGAGTACGCGTACGAGTACGAGTAAGAGTACGAATTATGTTCACCCCCCCCACCTCAACCAATCTTCATGCTCTTCATGTCCTTCATGATGAATCCCATGCTCTCTCCCCCTGCGATCTCCCGCATCCCACCTTTCCCGGGAACCTTTCCATAAAAATCCACGAATAACCGAATTTAAACGCCTTGTCGCGCGCGGGGGCTTCTGTCATCGTCGAGCCCGGCGATGCGTACCCTGATGTTCATTCTGATCCTGTCGACCGCGGGCGCGGCGGTTCTGCTCTGCGGGGCGAATCTGTGGCTGGGCGATCTGAACCAGGACGAGGGCTGGTATCTCCTTGCGGCGCGTTCGGTGGCGGAGGGGCGGATCCCGTACGCGGATTTCGCGTTTACGCAGGGACCGGTCCTGCCGTTTGTGTACGCCGTGTTCGCCCCGCTCGTCCGCGCGTGGGGCGTGGCGGGCGGACGGCTGATCACGGCGTGTTTCGGCGCGGCGGCGGCACTGCTGGCGGCGTGGACGGCGTTCCGCTCGGTGCGCGAACGCACGGCGGGCGGAAAGGACTATGCGGCGGTCGCGGCCTGCGCGACGCTGGCGCTGATTCTGCTCAATTGCTACCAGAGCTATTTCACGACCGTGGTCAAAACCTACGGGCTGGCCGCGACATGGATCGCCGCGGGATTCCTCGCCCTCACGTTCCGGCGCAGCCTCCGGTTCGGCGGTATGGCGTGTTTCTGGTCGGGGTTCTTTTTCGCGCTCGCCGCCGGTACGCGCCTGTCCGCAGGGATCCTGCTCCCGGTCGTCGGCGTCTGGCTCATCTCCCGGAGCGGCGAGGCGGAAGCGAACCGCGAGCGGTTCAACAGCCGGGGGCAGTACCTCGGACGGCAACTCAACTGGGTCTGCTTCGGGATCGGCGGGGCATTCGTGCTCGCGCTGTGGATGCTTCCTTTCCTCCTGATCGCACCGGAAGAGTTCCGGTTCGGGATGCTGGGCTATCATTCGGGCCGTGAACCCGGGGGCCTGATGGAGGCCCTGGTCCTGAAGGCGGGGTTCGTCTCCCGTTTCGTACAGGCGTATTACCTGTGGGCCGTCCTGACGCTGGCGTCGATGCTGCTGCGGTTCAGACGCGACCGGGAGCGAAGCGGGACGTCGGCTCCGGCCTGTTCGCCGGGCGTGCTCTGGGCGGGCGGGGCGGCGGTGACGCTGGTGCACCTGATCGCGCCGTTTCCGTACGACGACTATCAGGCGATCATCTACCCGGTGCTCGCGGTCGCGCTGGTGGTCGCGCTGGTGCCGCTCATCCCGCGCCGCCTCCTTCCGGGATTGGCCGTGCTGGTGGTGCTCGCTTCGCTGGCGGGCGCGGGTTCGTCGCCGATCAATCAGCAGTGGTTCGTGCGCGGACGCGACCGGATCTGGTGGAAGTTCAAGGAGCGGCCGGACCTGGTCAAACTGCGCGACGCGGGCGCGTTCATCCGCGCACGCACCCCGGCCGGCTCGATCCTGCTCACGCAGGACGCCTATCTCGCCGTCGAAGCCGACCGCCGCGTGCCGCGTGAAATGGAAATGGGGCCGTTCAGTTACTATCCCGACATGGAACGCGAAAGGGCGGAGCGGCTTCACCTGCTCAACCGTGCCATGCTCACCGAACGGCTCCGCACCGCCGACGCCCCCATGGCCGCGTTCAGCGGGTACGGGCTGACCATCGCCTGTCCCGAAATACAGCCGCTGCCCGCAGAGGAGACGGAGCGATTCTATGAGCTGGTGCGGGAACGCTTCCGTCCGGTGCGCGAGATCGAGCATTTCGGGCAGGGGCATACGCTTCTGAGAATCTACACATCAATATATTGACATATTTAATAGGTCACCTTAGATTTTACAGTAAATATTAAGGTGATGTTATGAAATGGCGGATTCTGGAAGCGGGGATTAACCGGCTGAGGGAGGAGCCTTACGTGCTCATTCTCTTCGGCGCCAGACAGGTAGGCAAATCCACGCTTTTGCGCTCGGCGTTTTCCGATGCCGATCTCTGGATCGATCTTTCAAGCCCTGCGGAGCGATCGGCGTATCTGGCATCTCCCGAAAAATTCGAGCAGGAATGCAGGGCCCTGGGCGGCGGGAAGCGGACGACGGTGGTCGTCGATGAGGCCCAGAGTGTACCGGAGATATTCAACGCGGTGCAGCATCTGTATGATGAGGACGCTTCGCGGTGGAAGTTTGTGCTCTGCGGAAGTTCGGCCCGCAGACTTCGCAAAACCGGCGCCAATCTTCTCCCGGGGCGCGCGATCTATCGGCGGCTCGTGCCGCTCACCACGCTGGAACGTCCGTTTCCCGAGGGGTCGGGCGGGGAGACCGTGCCGTTTGAAACGGAACGGGATTCATCGAATCCTCGTTTCGATCCCGTATCGCTGGAAGACCGGCTCCTTTTCGGGGATCTGCCGGGGATTGCCGAGGCGGCCCGCGAGATGAAGGGCGAACTTCTCCGGAGTTACACGCAGATATACCTGGAGGAGGAGATTCGGCGCGAGATGCTGGTGAGGGATTGGGGCGCCTTTGTCCGGTTCCTCGAGCTGTCCGCTTCAGAATCGGGTTCGATCGTCAACATGTCGAGCCTCTCCCGTCAGATCGGTGTGGCCCTCCCGACGATCCGGTCCTATTACGAACTTCTCGAGGACATGTTCATCGCGTTCCGGATACCGGCTTTTTCGAGCAGCCGACGCAAGGGTCTGTGTTCGACCCCGCGGATGTGTTTCATGGACACCGGGGTACGCAATGCCGCCGCCCGCCTCGATTTTTCCGAGTCGACGATTCGCCATGACGCGGGGGCGATTTTCGAGCAGTGGGTGGGGCAGGAGTTGATCAAGAGGCTTCACTATCTCGGCCGGGGCAGGCTTTTTCACCTGCGGACGCGGAGTGGAACGGAAATTGATTATATCGTGGAACTGGACGGCGAACAGATGCCGGTCGAAGTGAAGTGGACGGACAGGCCTTCGGGTAAGGATGTGCGCCATCTGCGGACCTTTCTCGCGACCGCCGGACCGCAGGCCCGCAGGGGGTTTGTCGTGTGCCGTTGTCGGAGGCGGATGCAGCTCGGCGAAAACATCCAGGCGATACCCTATTGGGAACTCTGATGAACGAACGGAAGGCGCGTGGAACTATGAGAAGCCGTCTCCGCCGCGTGCGGGACCGGTGGGACGGCGATCACCTGCTCTATCACAGCCTGATCCTGATGGGGGTCGGGCACGCGGGCAGTGTGGCGAATCTCCTCTTTCACCTGCTCATGGGCCGGACCTGTTCGCGGGCGGAGTACGGGGTCCTGGCGGCGATGCTCAGCGCGTTTCTCGTCTTTTCCGTCCCGCTGATGGCGCTGCAGAGCACGCTGGCCCACTTCTGCGGCCGGCTGGAGAAGGAGGGCCGCGAGCACGAGATACGTCGCCTGCTGCAGAGCTGGCTGAAACGGGTTTTACTCGTGGCCGGCCCCCTCCTCCTGTTGCTGCTCCTGGCGGGCGGGCCGATCCGGCGGGCGCTGTATCTCGATTCGGCCCTGCCGGTGGCGCTGCTGGCGGCGGTGCTTTTCGTCGCGGCGTTTCGTCCGGTGCTCAGCGGGGTGCTGCAGGGTCTGCAGCATTTCTTCTGGATGAGCGTGACGGTGAACGCCTGGACCTTCCTCCGCCTCCTGTTCGGGGGGATCGCGGTGGGGCTGGGTTTTGCGACGGCGGCCGGCGGGTTGACGGCGCACCTGCTGGGGATGGTCGCGTGCATCGCGATCGGCGGCGCGGTACTGGCGCGCCGGCTGCCCGCGCCCGCCGGCGACCCCGGCAAGCCGGTCGCGACGAACCGTTATTTCCTGCTCTCGCTCGCGGCGCTTTTCGGCTACGCGCTGCTGATGAACGGCGATAACGTGCTGGTCAAACTGTTCTTCCCGGCGGAGATCGATTTCGGCGACTACGCCCGCGCCTCGGCCGTGGCGCGGATCATCGTCTTTCTATGCCAGCCGGTCGGGTTCGCGCTGTTCCCGAAGGTGATCTCGACCGGCGCGAGTGCGGCGGCCGACCGCAAGACCCTGTTCAAGGCCCTGGCGCTGACCGGATTGCTGATCGCGGGCGTCGTGGCGGCGGTGACGCTGTTCCCCGCCGTACCGCTCCGCATCCTGTTCGGGGTGATCGACCCCGCTCCGGGGCTCGTGCAGCTCCTCCGGGGTGTCTGCGTGGCCATGGCGCCGCTGGGATTGATTTTCGTTTTACTCAATTATGAACTCGCCCAGCATCGTTTCGCGTGCATTCTGTGGGTGGGAGGCGCCGCCGCGGTATTTATTGCCGGGGTCGCACTCTTCCACGAGACGACCGGCCAGGTGGCCATGGCGCTGGCCGCGTCGACCTACGGTGCGCTGGCGGGACTGGTCATGCTGCTGACGCGGCGGGAAGCATAGATCGTATATGGATCGAGGATGAAACTCTCCATCATCATACCGGCGTTCAATGAGGAGTGCAGGCTCGGGCCGGCGCTGGAGCGGTATGCCTCGTACTTCTCGCCGCGGTACGGCGATGATGTCGAACTGATCGTGTGCGTCAACGGCTCGACCGACCGCACGGCGGAGGTGGCGCGCGAAGCGGGAAAGCAGTATCCGCAGATAAAAATTCTGATCGAACCCGGCCGGGTAGGGAAGGGCGGGGCGGTGATGATGGGATTCCGCGAGGCGCGCGGGGAACTCGTGGGGTTTGTGGACGCCGACGGCGCGACGCCGCCGGAGGCCTTTCAGGATCTGGTCGACCGGATCGGCGACGCGGACGCGATCATCGCTTCCCGCTGGCTTCCGGCTTCGCGCGTCGAGCCGAAACAGCCCCTTTCGCGCCGCGCCGCGTCGCGCGTGTTCAATGGGCTGGTACGGCTCCTGTTCGGACTCGCGCTCCACGATACCCAGTGCGGGGCCAAACTGTTTCGCGGGGCGACACTGCAGCGGGTGCTTCCGAAGCTCGGCACGACCAACTGGGCCTTCGACGTCGATCTGCTCTACCAGGTACGGCGCGCCGGCGGGACGATCCGCGAGATCCCCACCACCTGGAGCGACGCCGCGGGGTCGAAGCTGCGGATGGGCAAGGCGAGTACGGAGATGGCCGTGGCGCTGGTGCGGTTGAGGCTGGTGTATTCGCCCTTTCGTTTTCTCGTCCCGGTGCTGGGCCGCGCGGTGAGCCGGGTCATGAGGTGGGGGTCATGAACGCCGGGAGCCCTTCATCGCCTGCTTTTATCGTGCCGGGCGGAGAGAAGTGCGGAACGACCTCGCTCTATCGCTATCTTCGTGCCCATCCCGGATGTTACGTGCCCACCAAGGACACCTATCTGTTCAACCGGGATGCCGTGCGGAGGCTGCCCGGATTCCGGGGGCGGATCTATACCGAAGCGGAATACAGGGCGCTGTTCGGAAGGGTCTCCGGTGAACGTGCGCCCGTGTCCGGCGAGGTGGCGAGCAGTTATCTTTACACGCACCGCGAGTCCGCGCCGACGATCCGTGACCTGGTGGGCGACGTGCGGATCCTGATTCTGCTCAGGAATCCGGTGGACCGGGCGTATTCCAATTACATGCATTATGTGCGCGATATGAACGAACTGCGCACGTTCGAGGATGCGGTCGAGCAGGAACTCAGCGGAGGCGCCGACGCGATTCCCTGGAACCGGCATTACATCGCGATGGGGTATTACGCGGATCCGGTGCGAACCTATCTGGAGCATTTTTCCCGGGTGAGGGTGGAACTGTTCGAGGACATGATACAACGTTTCGACCCTTGGATAGCCGGCGTCTACGAATGGCTCGGTCTCGATTCCGCTTTCCGCCCTCCCGATGTCGCGGCACTGAACCGTTCCGGGGTTCCCGTAAATCGATGGATCCAGAAAGTTTTTTTCAAGCCGTCGCCATGGAAACTGAAGCTGAAAGATCTCATAATCCGGGCGGGTTTGCCGGAGGACACCGTCTCCGGGTGTATAGAGCGGTTGCGGAGCCGTAATCTTCGCCCCGTGCGTATGTCGGAGGCGATGCGTCGGCGGCTCTGCCGCGTGTATCGGGAGGACGTCGGGGTGCTGGAGCATTTGACGGGGCGCGACTTATCGCACTGGCTCGAAGCGGATCAGCGGAAGGCCACGGAATGATCGGGTTTGTGAAGAATCTGCGCGACCGGTATCGGTTTGCATGGGACAGCGGGCTGCTGATCGGTACCGGAGCCGTGACGGGTTTTTTCTATCTGCTCGTGCACGTGGTGCTGGGCCGAATGATGCCGGGGGTGGACTACGCAGCCGTCGTCGCGTTGCTCGGCCTGCTCAGTGTGCTGGGGCTGCCCGCGGCCGCGATGCAGATTACGATCGCGCGCTACATCGCCGAGCACGCGCACCAGAACGCGGTTCAGGTATGGGTTACCATTTTCAAGCGCGCCATGCGGCGGGTCAGCTTCTGGGCGTGCGGAGGGCTCGCGGCCTGGATCCTGTTCTCACCCTGGTTGCGACGGCTTTTCGAGGCGCCGAGCATCTGGTCGATCATCCTGCTCGGAACTATCGCAGTGCTGATGCTCTACCGGCCGATCATCGGCGGCGCCCTCCAGGGTTCCCGGAATTTCGGCTGGCTGGCCGCCTCCAATTTCAGCAGCGGTTTTTTCAGACTGCTGCTCTGCGCGCTGATCGTCTGGTGGGGAGGGAGCGTCGACGGGGTTATGACCGGCGTCCTTCTCGCGACCTTCCTGAGTCTCGCCATCGGTAATATTCCCTTCCGTCGCGTGGTCAGGGAAACAACCGCCATACCCGATTACGACACAGGCCCGATCTACCGATACCTCTGGCCGGTACTGCTGGGGCAGGGCGCCGTCTTTCTCCTGATGCACGGCGATATCATGATGTCGAAGCGGTTTCTGGAGGGGGAGGCGCTGGCGGTGTACGGCAAGGCGGCCACCCTTTCACGAACCGTGCTCTTCCTCGCCCAGCCCGTGGCGCTGGCCATGTTCCCCCGTGCGGTGACCTCTGCGCGGCGGGCCATCTTCTTTGCGCCTTTTCTGTTCGCGCTCCTGAGTTCACTCGCGGCCGCCGTGCTGATCGCGCTTGTCCCCGCCGTTCCCATGCGCCTGATGTACGGCATCGACGGCGGCGCCTATCTCGACTGCGCCCGCCTCTACGTCTGGGCTGCGCTTCCCATCAGCTTGGTCGGTATCGTGTCCAAGTACCTCTGGGCGCGTCATCTGACCGGCCGCACGCTCGGCCTGCTTCCGCTCGTGACGGGTTATCTGATGGCCCTTTTCGCTTTCCATGAGACTCCTCGTCAGATGATCGCCTGTGTGGCGGCAGGGGGGTGGCTGTCGATCGCCTTCCTTATGATCTCGATGTTCGGCGGACGCGGAAAGCGCATACTGCAGAAGGAAGCACGATCGTGAAGATCGCCGTCCTCAACTGGCGGTGTTTCCGGCATCCCCAGGCCGGGGGGTCGGAGGTGTATCTCCACGAACAGGCGAAACGCTGGGCGGCGCAGGGGCATAGCGTCGACTGGCTGGCCGCGCGGGTCCGGGGCGCGCCGGCGGAGGAGGTGCACGACGGGATCAGCTTCCGCCGCGTCGGGGGCAAATACACCATCTACATGAAAGCGCAGGCCGCCCTCCGGCGGCTGCGTCCGCGCCCCGAGGTGGTCATCGATGTGGAAAACGGCATCCCATTCTTCTCCCCCCTGTACGTCTCATGCCCCGTAGTCCTGCTCGTTCACCACGTCCACACCGAGGTCTGGCGGCGTGAACTGACGCCCCCGCTTGCCCTGCTGGGAAGATTTCTCGAAAGCCGTGTCATGCCCAAGGTATATCGCGGCCGCCCGATCGTTACGGTGTCGCCGAGTTCCGCTGAAATGATACGCGGGTTGTTCGGCGCGCAGACGGCGGTAGAGGTGATCTATAACGCCTTTTCCGGCGACCTGACGCCCGGAGATAAGGCGCAGCGGCCGGAGATCGTCTACCTCGGACGGCTCAAACGCTATAAGTCCGTGGACGTGCTGCTCGACGCGGTCCGCCTACTGCATGCCCCTGAGGTGCTCTTCAGACTGATCGGTCACGGCGATGACGAACCCCGCCTGCGGGGGATCTGCCGCGAGTACGGGATCAGCGACCGCGTCCGGTTCGAGGGCCGGGTGAGCGAGGAGGATAAACGCCGGTTTCTTCAGCGGGCGTGGATCGCGGTCAACCCCAGTATGATGGAGGGATGGAGTATCACGAACCTCGAGGCGAATGCCTGCGGAACCCCGGTGCTCGGGTCGGACGTCCCCGGCATCCGCGATTCCATCCGGCCCGGGGTGAACGGGGACGTGTTTCCCTACGGGGCGGCGGACGTGCTGGCGGATAAGATACGGGGGCTGTTGGATGATCCGGACCGCCGCGCGGCTTGGTCCGAATCTTCCCTGGCGTGGGCGGCGGAATTCTCCTGGGACCGCTCGGCCGACAAATGGTTGTCGCTGCTGCAGAAGGTGTGTAGAAAGGAGCCATGATGCGAAACCTGTCACGTGAAACCCTGCTGGTGTCGTTGCTTTTTCTCTTGCTCGCGTCGGTCTTCTTTCTCCCCGCCCTGGTTCCGGAATTCCGCCCCGTACTCGGGGTCGACGGAAATTTCTCCATCCGGAGCGTACGCGACGGATGGATCGATGACGGGTTCGAGGGCTGGTGGACGCCCTACTGGCTCGGCGGATCGGGGGTGTTCGGCGTCCAGACGTGGACCCTCGCGTCCCGGCTGCTCGATCCGGGGGGGATGCTGTACGGGCTGTGCATCGCCTCCTGGGCGACGGCCATGCTCTTCACGTATCTGCTGCTCCGCGAATACCGGCTCGAACGCGGCCCCGCGGTCATCGGGGCCGCGGCCTTCGGGTTCACGCCGCATTTCGTCACGCTGATCTACCCGGTTCACCTCACGGTGCTGAGCGCCCCCGCCTTCATTGCCGCGCTGTTCTACTTCATCACACGCTGGACGGAGCGGGGGCGGGGGGTACTGGACCGCGCGGCCTCGGCGCTGGCCGGCGGCTGTGCCTGGGGGATGCTGATGAACGAAGACCCGCAGCGGGGTCTCTATTTCTCCTTCGCGGCGGCGGCCTACCTGCTCTTCCGGGCGTGGAGCGACTGCCCCGACGGAATAAACTTCCCGTCGCGGTTGCGGGCGGCTTTCGGGGCGGGTTTCTGGCTGCGTGCGGGACTGGCCGCCGGTGTGATGCTTTCGGTGTTCTCTTTCGAGCTGCAGCGTCAGGCGGGCGGAAAGAATATGGCCGGCGGCGTCACGACCGCCGGAACTCGGACGGAGGAGGCGAAGTGGCAGTTCTCGACGAGCTGGTCCCACCATCCGGCGGAGTGGATTGATCTGTTCGTCCCCGGCTACCACGGGGAACTCAGCGGCGATCCCGCGCGCCCCTATCACGGAACCAAGCCGGTCTCGCACAACAGCGACGCCGCGGGATTCACGGTCTGCTTCTGGGCGGCCGTGGCGATCCTCACAGGCGTGAGGCGGGATTCGAGGGTGCGCTTCTTCGCCGTGCTGTCCCTGCTTGCACTGCTGCTCGCGTGCGGACGCTTCTGGCCGGGTCGCCCGCTGTTTCAGCTCTGGTTTCAGCTGCCCCTCATGGACCGCTTTCGCGCCCCGGTCAAATTCATGAGTGTGGCGACCTTTTCGCTGTCGCTCCTGGCGGGGTTCGGTGTTCAGTACTTTAGCGAGGCCTTTCGCCGGGACCGTACGCGGTTTCTCGCTCTTCTGCGCAATGGTCTCGTCGCAATTGCGGTCGCGGGTTTCGTAGGGCTGCTCGGCACCTATGCCTTCCAGCCCGACCTCGCGCAGGGGTTCGGCGCGCAGCTAGGGTCCGCGGAGGCGGGGGCGGCCGCGGCGAAGGCCCGAACCGCGTCGCTGTTACGCATGGTCGTGTGGGCGGTCCTGGTGCTGGGGGCGGTCTGGATGACGATCCGCTTTCGCGATAGGAAATGGGCTCGGTCCGCGGGGGTCGCCCTGATCGGAGTGGTGCTGGTGATCGAGCTGTTTGCCGTGGACGGGTTTTACCTGCGGCGGGCACTGTTCAAGCCCGACGACTTCTATGCGCAGGGTACGGTGCTGCGCTTTTTGAATACGCAGAAGGAAGAACAGGCGCCGTTCCGCGTCGCGGCTTCGCTGAAGGTGTTTCACGGCGGTCAGGCCATTCCGCTTCCCCTGACGCCCTATCGAGGCCGCTACGTTACCTATCATTTCCCTTATTACGGGATTGAAACGATGGAGAATACCCCGCAGTCACGTGTGGCTGCCGAGTATCGCTCCTTTTTCCGCGCGGTCCTCCCTGGCGCTCCGCAAAAAGGGGGCCGTGAGATGTTCCGCGAACTGCTCGAGCGCAATATCCGGTTCTGGCAGTTGTGCAATGTAAAGTACGTGGTGACGGACGGATACCTCTACGGCCTCTCCCGGCAACCGGTGCGTCTGGAACCGCTGCTGAATGAAAATCCGGCGCTGGAAAAGGTGGCGGAGGGTGAAGATCTCGGAGGCCGCGGTCATTACGTATACCGGGTGCAGGGCGCGCTGCCGCGCTTTGCGGTATTTGAAAACGTAAGGGTGCAGCCGGGACCCGAGGAGGTGCTGAGCCGCCTTGCCGATGAGGCCCGGCATCCCGCCCGGACGGTGCTGACGGAAACGCCGCTGACCTCGGCCGGTGCCGTAAACGGCACCGCGGAACCGCGGGCGGGCAGGGTGATCGAATCCCGGAGAGGATACGCCCGGGTAAGGGTGGACGCAGACCGGCCCTCACTGTTGCTGCATAATGCGCGATACAGCCCCGACTGGCGGGTGCATATTGACGGGGTGAGAGCAGGGGCTGTCCGCGCCAACTACCTGATGCGCGGCGTTCTGCTCCCCGAGGGCCGGCATGAGGTGGAATTCCGGTTCGCCCCGCGCCCGGCGTTCAGAGGCCTGGCTTCGGGAGCCGTGTTCGTCAGCCTCGCGGCGGCCATCCTGCTGGGGGGCGCCGGCGGGTGGCTGGATTCTCGGAATCGGAAAAATCGCTCCGGGTGATTCATGGATGCAGATTTCTACAGACAAAAGTTCTGCGACGAATCGGAGTATGCGAAGGGCACCTACAGGCTGGATGCCCTCTTCCGCGGCCGCGCCATGCGGAACTGGCTCCGCGTGCGGGGGGACAGCCCGATCCGGATCATGGATGCCGGCTGCGGTCGCGGGGTTTTCCTGCGTGACCTGGTTGCGGAATTGGAACGCAGAGAGCTGGCGGTCGAGACGGTCTGCGGGACGGATGTGGTCCCCGTCGACGCGGATTTCGCGTACCGGGGAAAACCCTTCACCTTCCACGTATGTGATTTGAATAAAGACCCCGTTCCGGCACCCGATCGGAGCTTTGACCTCGTTTTCTGCAATCACGTCATCGAGCACGTTTTTCATACCGAACACCTGGTGCGCGAGCTTTATCGAATCGCCGCGGACGAAGCGCTCGTCGTGATCAGCACCCCCAATCTGACCTCCTGGCTGAACCGGATCATGATGCTGTGCGGAGGCCAGCCCCTCGGGCCCGAGGTCGGCGACGAATCGATCACGTACGGTCTTCGTCCGGGTTTTCTGAAGAAGAAGGTGGCGCCGTTCGTTCCGGCCGGCCATATCCGCGCGTTTTCCCCGCCGGCACTGAAGGATCTCTGCGAGTCGGCGGGATTCAGCGTACGCGGCTGGTGGAACCAGGGGCGGGGTCCGGCGGAATTCAAGGGGGCGCGAACATTCGGCATTCTGCTGGGCCGGGCAGGGGCGAAACCCTGATGCCTCAAGGCCGTTCAGCGATGATGATACGTGCTGAGGTCCAAGGGGGTCATGTATGAGGTTGATCCACTTTGATCTGGCCTATACCTCAGGCATGTCCGGCGGCGATCGATGCACGCTGGAGACCGTGCGCTATCTGGCGGGACAGGGGGTCGATAACGAGGTCCTGCTGCCCGGCAGCGCCGTGCCCAATTATGCCTCCCTCGGTCTGGATTGTCATCCGCATTGCAGACTGCACCCCGTGCCTTCCTGTGGCGGAGCCGAGGGCGCCGTCGATATCATGCAGGCGTACATGCGTCGGGTCCGCCACGCCCTTCGGCTGATCGAGCGCCTCGAACGGAAACCCGATACGGTACTGCTCTGCCATAACGAATTTTTTCCCAATCGCACGCCGTTTTTTCGTCTGGCCGACCGATGGCCGGAGGCGGCGCTGATCGCCTGGGTTCATATGCTCGCCCCCGACCTGTGGCGGGGATACAACGGGCAGTACACGGGGTCTGTCCACCTGCCGGACCCGAGGCTGATTCGCTACAGGCTCGAACAATGGCGATATCGCAGCCGCATCCCGAAGCGGGCCACCCTTCTTACCAACAATCCCCTCTACGAGCGACAGCTCCGGCAGTGGTTCCCGGCACAGCGGATACATGTGGTCTCGCGCTACAGCGGGGCGGATGTACCCGAGTTCAATGTGAATAAGAAGTACGACGCGGCCTGGTGCGGACGCTTCCACGCCCAGAAGGGACTGGAGGATCTGGTGAACGTGTGCGCGAGGATCGGACGACAGCGCCCCGGTTTTCGAGCCGTGATTATCGGTTCGGGAGACCGCACCCTGGAACGCCGGTTCAAGCAGCAGATCAAACGCGAAAAGGCGGACGCGCACATCGACTGGAAGGGGTTTCTGGACGGCGATGAGAAATGGCGCGTACTCCAGAGTGCCCGGCTTTTCCTGATGCCCAGCCGGTTTGAAAGCTTCGGCCAAGTGAATCTCGAGGCCATGAAGTGCGGCCTGCCGGTCGTGGCCTACGACCTCCCCGTATACGCGGTCTTCGAAAAGGGGATGGAAACGGTTCCGGTCGATGATCCCGAGGCCCTGGCCCGGTGCGCGGCAGAGCTTTTGGACAATCCCGGGGCGCTGGAACAAAAGGCGGCCGAGGCTTTGGATTACGCGTCGGGGTTTTCCTGGGAGATCACCGGGAGAGAGACCCTCGATCTGGCGCGATCGCTGATCCGTGATTGAGCCCCCCGCGGTTTATCGCCCCCGAAGATGACCCATCAGCACCCCGATGCCCCCCGCGACTAATTCACAACACTTCATGAAGAGCATGGCAGTCGTCAGAAACGGAGTGCGCGCAAGCCGTTTCCGCTCGTGCCAGAAGTAGCCGCGAAACGGGTTGCCCTGCCGGCGGAAGGCCTCGGGATGCTTGCGGGCATAAGCCGGCGAAAGGCGGCCATAGCGGTACTTCTTGCCCATCTGCTCAAGGAAACGGATGCGGCCTTCATGATGACGGATCGGCGTTGCGCTGTACCCGATCGCATACTGTGCGGCGCAACGCTGGTGCAGATCGAGATCTTCCAGCCCCGTGAGTCCTTCGTCGAATCCTCCCAGCGCATCGAAGACGTCGCGCCGGTAGAAGCGCGCGGCTTCCACATAGGCGCCGGGCGGGTAACAGCTCCGCTCGAGTACCTTGCACTGCGACCAGAATCCCTCGCCGAACGATTCCTCGGGAATGACCACCGCGCCGACCGCCGCATCCTCCATCTGTGCCAGGCATTCCCGAACCATCGTTTCCGGGCAGATCATGTCAGCGTCGAGGAAACAGACGAATCCGGCGTCCGACACCGCGGCGCCGTGATTGCGCTGCGCGCTGCGCTCAGGCCCCCGGTCCTCCACGCGTACCCCAAGCCCGCGCGCGATCTCCGCCGTGCGGTCGGTCGACGCGTTGTCGACCAGGATGACTTGCTTGTTCACGTAATCCTGCGCGAGCAGGCTCCGCAGGCAGTCGCCGATATCCGCCTCTTCGTTCCGTGCGGAGACGATCAGGGCCACGCGCGGTTGTTCTGAAAGCTCATTCTCCGCCATCAAGATCTCCTCAAGACAGGATTGGATAGCCACAAAGAGGCACAAGAGTCACAGAAAAGACTTCTATGTTTTTTATGGCGGGAATCATGTATACGTCAACGGGCTTGATTACATTCTATGGATCTTACTGGATCCTGTCCGGTTGAAAGGCGGTTATTATGTCGAAGGATCTTCGATCTTCCATGCTCAAAACGGCTCTTTTTTCGTTTGTGATCGCCGGCCTGTTTCTGTCCGCCGGTTGTGGATCGCAGGAACCTCAGCACCGGCCCTATGCCGAAGTGGTTCACGAGGTGCTTTCGAGCGCCGCAATCGATGCTCCGGCACAGCCTTGCACGACACTCGAATCCTCCGTCGATCCCACCGGCGGAAACGACGACTTCAATCACTTCGCCGGACCGGCTCCGGACGGATGGAAGCTGGTCGCCGATCTCGAGGGGCCGGGCGTGGTGACGCGTTTCTGGATGACCGGGATCCAGCCCGATCAGGAGATCCGCTTTCTGTTCGGAAGGGAGCGCAGGCCGCGCATCGTCCTCACGCGCCGCAAGGCCCTGGAAGGAGAGTTCCCGTTCACCGCCCCGCTCGCGAACTGGGAGCAGAGCTGCCTCTATTCCTACGTTCCCATCCCGTACCGCCAACGCCTGCGGATCATGGTTCGTGATCGCGGCTACTCCGGCAGAGGATTCCCGCGCCTGTTCTACCAGATCAATCATCAGTCGCTCGACGAGGCGCCCGATTACCCGAAAGAACTCTCCGCCGAAGACGAGTCGGCGCTGCGCGAGGTCCTGGAACGCTGGAAAAAAGGACCGGCGGTTTCAAAAGAGCAGGAGCAGGTCGCGGCGGAGGTGGCCCCGGACCGACCGCTCGTCCTCCATCTCGATGCCGGGCCGACGAAGATCGATGAATTGGTGGTCGAGCCGGATCTCTCCGGATTTGAGTCGGCCACGGCCGCTGAAGCGGCGCTGTCGTCGCTTGAACTCCGCATGACCTGGGACGGTGCGTCTTCGCCTTCCGTCCACGTGCCGCTGGCTGCGTTTTTCGGCAGCGGGTGGCGACGGGTGCGCTACGAGTCTCACTGGCTGGGCATGGAAGCGGATCGTTTCATCTGCCGGTTCCCGATGACTTACCGTTCATCGGCGGAGATCGAGGTGATCAACAGAAGCGGGCCGGTTGTGCCGGTGCAACTGGCCTGCCGCCGCACGGTGCCGGACGACGGTGAAACTGCGCGGGCATACTTCCACGCGGTCTACCGCCGCTCCACGCCGGAAGATCTCGGGACGCCGCATACCGTGCTCGACGCGAAGGGCCGCGGACGTTATGCGGGGACCATGCTCTACGTCGACAGCCGCAAGGACAGCTGGTGGATCCTCGAGGGCGATGAGACCATCACCCTCGACGGCGCCGCCCGCCCGCAGTGGCGGGGCACGGGACTGGAGGATTACTTCAACGGCGGATGGTATTACAAATATGCGGCGGCCCGTCCGATGCACGGACTGCTTATGCGCGAGCCGTTCCGGACCGTCCAGTATCGCTTCCACGGGCCGGACCCGGTGACCTTCGACGAGTCGATCCGGGTGCAGTTCGAGCGCGGCCCCGGTCATGACAGCCCCGGCACGATGGAGAGCGTGGCGTATTATTACCTCGACGCGCCCGCCCCGGTTCCCCCGCCGTCCGGGCCGGACGCGCGCCCGGTGCCCCCCGGCCGTTACGCCGAACAGACGCTGATGACTTCGCTGATCAACCACGAATGGCTGGGGGATTTCGAGGGCGCGCATGATTACCTGCGCGCGTTCATGGAGCGTCATCCGGACTTCGAGGCCATGGAGATGCTGGAATTGCGCGAACTCGCCTACCGGATCCGCCGCGACGGTCTCGCGGCGCACGCCGACGAATTGAAGGCCGTAATTGCGAGCGGGGAGGGTGCGGTCCGCGAACAGGCCCGGCAGCTCAAGTGGTTTCATGCGGATGAGCGTCGCGCCCTGCTGGGCGTGTACGCCAACGCGCTGACGAAGGTGTTTCTCGACGGCGAGCAGGCGGCGCGGATCGATCATCCGGCCGTCTTTCATGCCTGGCCGGTCGAACTCGATGCCGGGGGCCATGCGCTGGCCGTCGAATCCGAACGGACCCGGCGGATGCCCTGGGTGCAGCTCTGTCTAAGGACGCACGCCGGCAATGTGACGACGCAGGCGGGCTGGAAGTATGCCGATGACGTCGAATCGGGGTGGACGGAACGCGGATACGACGATTCCGGATGGGACGTCTATGCGCACCGCGGCGTCAAAGGGCCTCCCGAACTGCCGTTCATCACGATCGCGCCGAACCCGTGGGTCGGCATGCAGGCCGGGGCGGTGGGAATACGCGTACCCGCCTGGAAGCCGGACGGGAAAAAGGTTTATCTCCGGCACAGGTTTGAGATTTCTCCCTGACAGGGGGCAAAGACGACGGGGCGTGAGGGTAGGGATTCTGCTGGACAGCAGAAGGCCGTCCGCAAAAGAGCTTAGCCTGTCCGCCGAAGGCATAAAGAGCCGAAGGCGGAGAGATCACGCCCTACCCGGGAGACGCAGGCCTCTTCACTCAAACGAGATCGACCGGATCAGCAGCGGGCGCGTGTCGCCCGTTGCCGGCGAGGCATCGGTCAGCGTGACGCGGTTCGTGCCCGGCGCGAATTCGATCGCTTCGGTCACCCATTTTCCGAGCGCCCGGTTTTCGAAGGTAAATTCCGCGCCATCGGAAAGAGTGATCGTCTTCATCCCGCCCAGCGGGACGGCTTCGATGGAGAGATTTACGCGCCGCGGCTGATCTCCGCCATTGAGAACCCGGAGCGTGGCGCGCGAACCCAGTATCGCCCAGTCGCGCAAATCGCGTGTTTTGACGTACGACCAGCCCTCGCCGTAGAGCGGCAGCAGGGAAGTCTCTTGCGCTGCGGCCCGGTGAGCCAGATCTTCCGCTTTGTTGTAGTGGATGCGGGTGATCATGCCCTCCGTGCCCTCGCCGTAGAAGTCGGGCCGCGGCGCGACGCCCCATCGCCGGAGAGTCAGGGCTTCGCGGTTGGTGAAGACGACGGTATGGGCGAAGAACTCCCGCGGGTTCCAGGTCGATTCGCCGGGGTGCTGCATCTTTGCGTGGTCCAGGTAGTCGACGTACATTGCCGACGGGAAACGGTCCATCATTTCGCGCAGCCGCTCCCGTCGGAACGCCTGGACTTTGCGGCGCTGTTCCGGGTCAGACATCCTGCCCTGTGGTGAAAGGAACGTCAGATACGCCTTTTCCGGTACGGCGGCGCTCATCTGGATCGCGGTCAACTGGTCGGCGACCACCAGCGGGGTCTGTTCACGGGCGTTTGATTCGAACCATCGCTCCACGTATCGGAACATTTTGGTTTTGCCCGGGAGGTTTACGTTGGCGCGGACGGGTACGAGCCACAGCGCGACGCAGACTGCGGCGAGTGCGACGGCCACGATGCGGCCGTCTGTTTTACGGCTCGCGGTCAACCATGACCCCCATCCCGCGATCCCGATGGCCGTCAGCACTGCAACGGGCGCGAAAAGCGGGGCACAATAGGTGTGTTTCAGCGGATATCCTTTTCCGAGCACGGTAAAAACGCTCAGCAGGGCGACGGCCTGAAACGCGCTCAGCAGGAGCAGACGGCGCGTGTGAGGGCGTACCTGTTCGCTTCCCCGCCACACCGTCCACACAACGCCGGACACGGGTACGAGCAGCCACAGCAGGGCGAACCACTGCGTCCCGAACGTCATCACCGGTACGATCCCGGCCACGGACGCGAGCCACTCCACAAAGCGTGCTTCGTGACCGGGCGGATGGAGGCGGGAGGCGGTAAAGAGGCGGTAGATCCAGGGGGAGAGCACCACCGCTACGAGCAGCGGGGTGAGAACCAGCGGTTTGGACCACTGGAGAAGCAGATCGCGGTCGGCGCGGTGGGTTTTGAACGCGGACCAGGCCAGCATCAGCCACTGGACCCCGAACACCGGCCAGACGGACATGTGGGTATGCGCGGCCAGAAGGCTCGCGGCCCACCACAGCCCGAAGGCTCTCCAGTCGGGGGGTTCGGTGCGAAGGGCCCTTGTCCACACCGGCCAGAACGCCCACAGCGCGAGGGCCGAGGTCAGCACGACCCCGGCGTAGTAATACGCTTCCCGCGAGAGGTAGACGTGATAGGGCGCGAAGGCGCAGAACAGGGCCGCGAGCAACGCCGTGATCCGGCCCCAGCGCGGGCGCACGAAATAATAGAGCACGGCGACCGCCCCGATGCCGATCAGGGCGAACGGCAGCCGGACCGTGAAATGGTTGACGGGGAGCTGGAAGACCTTCAGAAACGCAAGCATGAACGATTCCGTGAACGGGACCTGGTTGTGCCAGGGATAGTCCCTCCAGATCTCGAACACGCCGGTGCCGGCCGCGGCGTTGCGGTAATAGTTGATCGTGTCGCCCTTGAAGGCGCAGCGGCCCAGCCGGAACAGGCGCACGAATGCCGCCGCCAGAAGGACCAGGGCAAAAAAGGCATGGTCCGTGTACTTTAGGGTCTTGTGCTTCATCGCGCCGTCAGACTGAGGTTTCCGGGGATGGGCGACAAGTCTTTATCGGCGAGGATCATGGTTGGCATTCCCGTGCCGCCACCGTATAAAGTGGGCCCGTATCATGGCTGATCAAAACAAAACCGTAGCGTTGGTGGTTCCGTTCCTGAACGAGCGCGAAAATCTGCGCACACTCTACGAGCGTACGATCCGCGTATTCGAATCGGAGCCCGAAGAAGTCCGATTCATATTCGTGGACGACGGAAGCACCGACGACGGCCCGGATGTACTGCTCGAACTGAGGGAAAAAGATCCACGCGTCGGGCTGCTCCGGCTCTCGCGCAACTTCGGCCACCAGGTGGCGATCACTGCGGGCATGGACCACGCCGACGCCGATGCGGTCGTCATTATCGACGCCGATCTGCAGGATCCCCCCGAGGTGATTCCGGATCTTCTGCGCCGCTGGCGGGAGGGATGCGAGGTGGTGTACGCCGTCCGGCGCAGGCGGGCGGGAGAGTCCTGGCTGAAAAGGACGCTCGCCGCCGGTTTTTACAAGCTGTTCCGACGACTGGCGCGCGTGGATGTTCCGCTCAACGCCGGGGATTTCCGGCTGCTGGACCGCCGCGCGGTCGAGTCGCTGCGCGGCGTTCGCGAGCAGCACCGGTTCATGCGCGGGCTCACCTGCTGGATCGGCTTTACCCAGGGATCGGTCGAATACGACCGCGAGGCGCGCCACGACGGCGAGACCAAGTACCCCGTCTGGAAGTCGCTGCATTTGGCGTTCGACGCCATCACCTCTTTCTCCTCCGCTCCGCTGCGTCTCATCTCGTGGCTGGGCATCATCACCTGCATCCTCGGCGTCCTCTGGCTGCTGCGGATCGTGATTATCAAGTGGGTCGATCCGGCGGCGATGGTGCCGGGCTGGACGTCCCTGATGGCGGCCGTGCTGCTGCTGGGCGGAGCACAGCTTTTCGCCATCGGTATGCTGGGCCAGTACGTCAGTCGGATTTACGAGGAAGTGAAGAAGCGGCCTCTCTACCTGCTGAGCAGAAAAGAACTCTGAACGGAACGGCCTATGCGCATCGTCACCGGCATGCACCGGAGCGGGACCTCGTTCATCACCCACCTGATTCAGGCGCTGGGAGCGGACTGTGGAGACCCCGACCTGCTGCTCGAACGTGATCGGTGGAACGAGCAGGGGTACTTCGAAAACCTTGAAGTGCTGCGGCTCAATAACGAGATGATTCTCGGTCATCTCCCCACCTCTATGTACTTTCGCGTGCTCAGAAGCGGTCTTCCCGAACGGCTCGAGAACGGGCTGAGAAGTGCGCTGAATATCCCCGCCTTCCTCAAGCCCGACCCCGCCACCATCGAGAAGCGCGGACCACGGCTGGAACGTGAGCTGCGGCGGACCGCCGGCCAATACGCTGGGAAATATATCAAAGAAGTCCGGTTCACCCTGACCCTGGGGGTCTGGCGGCAGTACGCCGACATAGAGCGCCTGCTGCTCTGTTTCCGCCACCCCGCCGAGGTCGCCCGCTCTCTTCAGCGTCGGCAGCATATTCCCCGCCGATTCGGGCTGTGGCTGTGGCGCCTGCACCACGAGCGCTTTTTCGCCGCCGCGGAAGGCATCCCGCTCGTTGCCGTCCGCTATGAACGGTTCATGGACCCGGACACGCGCATGGACGAAATGAAGCGCCTGTTCGCTTTTCTGGAGGAGCCGTGGGATGAAGAGCGTGCCGTGGAGGCCACCGGAAAAGTGCTGCGGGGCGATCTCCGGCATCACGTCTGTGATGAAGAGGCGGTGCCGGAAAAAGTACGCGATCTGTGGGTCCGGCTGGAAGATATCCACCGAACCCACGAGGTGCTGCGCCCCCTGGCGGAGTCCTGATGTTCAGGGACCATCCACTGTTTCCTGCGGCGGGCTTGACCGGGGTCCGTGTTCTGAAACGGAATGTACTCCATAATAGTAACGCTAAAATGGAATGCACTCCGGAATGGTAAAGCTCAAAGCAAGGCCGGAGCGGGGAGCTTGTCAGGTGAGGGTCTCGCCCGCGGTCAGGGCGAAGTACGCGGCTTTGCGCGGCGCGGCGGGGAGTTCGAGGTGGTATTCGAGGAAGGCGCCGAGCAGGGCGCCGATCGTCTCCCGCTGGCGGGGGCGCGTTCGGGTGCGCGCCGCCTGCCCGGGCTGCGCAGCCCGGGCCCAGGCGCGCATGAGCGCCAGTACATCCGGGGCCACAGGCTGCGCGGAGTCCCCGCCGCGGCGGCAGGCGGTGTGAAGGACGCCGCCGCGGGCGACGTCGAAGCCAAGCTCATCCCCGTCCGCGATCGGGCTGCCGCAGGCGGCGCAGCACTCCAGCCGCGGGGCGCGCCCCTCCCGGATGCAGCACTGCAGCTCAAACCAGAGCAGGAATTCCGCGGCGCGCTCCGTCACGAACCGGGCGTGATCGAGCGCCCGCTCAAGAAAAGCGAACAGCTCGGCCGACGGAGCGTCGTCCGGCGTGAGGCGGTCGGCGACGGCCGTCACGTAGGAGGCGCACACCCCGCCGCGCCAGTTCGTTCTCAGCTCGGGGCGACGCTCCGTCATCGTGCATTCCCGCGCGATGTGCAGCCCCTCCTTGCGGCGCTCGTAGTAGAGCAGCTCGCTGGTCGCGAAATAGTCGTACTGCCCCAGGAACCCCCCGCGCGGACGCAGCGCTCCCTTGATCAGCGTGCCCAGCCGGCCCCGCTCCGGAGTCAGCCAGCGCACCACCCGCGACGTGTTGCTGTACGGCGTGATCCGTAACGGGATGGCGGGGGTTTTGAGGATCATGGGTAAGCGGCGGGTTATAGTTTGCGGGTTGCGGGGTAGGAGGTCATCCGTGCATCGCCAGCATCAGCAGCGTGACCAGATAGTAGATGATCAGCGCGATCACGTCGTTGGAGGCCGTCACAAAGGGACCCGATGCCACCGCCGGGTCGGCCTTGCTGCGGTCGAGCAGTATAGGGGCGAGCGCGCCGAACACCGCCGCGAACGACATGGCCGCGAACAGCGCAATGCCCACGGTAAACGACAGGTAGAAGGTCGAAAACGCCATCGCATCCGTCACGGTGCGGTCGATCATCAGTTTCGCCCACAGGCCGATGATCAGTCCGCAGCAGATTCCCATCAGGGCGCCGGCGATGATTTCGCGCGACAGCAGCTTGAGGATTTTCTGGTTGCGCACCGTGCCCACCGCGAGGCCGCGGATGATCAGTGTCGACGACTGGATGCCGGTGTTGCCGCCCATGGCCATGATGATCGGCACGAAGAAACTCAGCGAGAGCACCTCGGCGGTTGTAATCTGCGCGATAAAGTGTTTGAGAATGACGCTGCTCAGGAACCCCGTTGCCAGCGTGATCAGCAGCCAGGGCAGTCGTGCCCGGCAGGCGCGCAGCGGCGAATCGTATTCCAGCTCGGATTCGTTCGATCCCGCGAACTTGAACAGATCCTCCGACGCCTCCTCCTGGATGACGTCCAGCAGGTCGTCCATCGTGATGCGTCCCACCAGCCGGTTTTCTTCGTCGAGTACCGGCAGCGAACTCAGGTCGTACTTCGCCGCCACCCGCGCCGCCTCTTCCTGGTCCGTGCTCACATGCACCGGGATCGCGTCGTGTTCGACCAGATCGACCACGCGCTTGTTGCGGTTCGAGGGCTTCAGCAGGTCCCACAGCTCCACCCAGCCCACGAGCCGGTCTTCCCTGTCGACCACGTAGGCGTAGTAAAACGGCTCGTCCAGCTCGAGCGAGGCGATGTATTCGACCGCCTCGCCGGCGGTGATGGTGTTGCGCACGGCCACGAAGTCCGTGGTCATGATCCCGCCCGCGGTGTCCTCCTCATACTGGAGCAGCTCGCGGACGTCGCCGGATTCCTCCTCCTCCATCAGCTCGAGGATCTCCTGGCTGCGTTCCTCCACTTCCCCCAGGATGTCGGCGGCGTCGTCGGGGGCCATGTCTTCGACGAAGTCGGAGATCTCTTCCGAACTCAGCGACCGCAGCACGTTCTCCTCCGCCGCGCCTTCGAGTTCCACGAGCACGTCCGGCTTCAATTCGTCGTCGATCTGCTCGAAAATGGGTCCCTGCGCTTCCGGCGGGGCATCGGCGATGATTTCGGCCAGGTCGGCGGGGTGGAGGTCCTGCAGGAAACGCGGAACCTGCTCCCACAGGTCGCCGCGGGCACAGAACGAGATCTGCTGCTTGAGACGGTTCAGATCGGTCATGACGTGCCCCCGTCCTTTTTGAGGCCCCTGGCATGGGCCCAGGTGTCCAGCAGGTCGATCAGGGTGGCCCCCTTCTGCTCCGCTTCGTCGCCCGGAAAGACCGCGCCGCCGGAAATCACCAGCTTCATCGCTTCGGATACGGTGATATCCAGTTCGACCAGCTCCGAGCGCGGGGCGACGATCAGCACGCCGGAGGTGGGGTTGGGGGTGGTGGGTACGAACAGCGTGACCAGTTCATCCCCGGGCAGTTCGGCCTGAGCGCGCCGGCGGAAAGAGGCGGGCACGTTGGCGGTGACGAAGGCCATCGAGTAGATGCCGCGGCGCGGGTATTCCATCAATACCGCCGAGCGGAAGAGCGTCTGGCGCTGCGTAAAAAGCGCGGCGGTGAGGTCGCGTGTGGACACATAGATTTTATTGATCAGGGGCAGGCGGCTCACGGCCCGGTCGGCGAACCGGTAAAATCGCCTGCCCGCGACATTGCGGAAGAAGAATCCGAGCAGGAACAGGCAGAGCATGCCCAGCCCTATCGCCGCGAGCACGAGCAGCGGCTGCATGACGGGATGGCGCATGGCCTCGGGCAGCAGCGTGCTCAGCGGGCCGTGTACGATGTTGTACAAAAACCGGATCAGGAACAGAGTGACCGCCAGCGGAGTGACGAGCAGGAGCCCGATCAGGATGTTTTTTCGGATGGAGGCCCAGACGGTATTCATGGCGGCACCCTTCTTCGCGGGACAACGGTACGAGGCTTCTGTGCGCCGACGATAACGTTTTCGCGCTAAAATGAAAACCTGCATTATGGTTCCTCCGTTTCCCTGTTGCCGCGGTTTCGGGGGCGGTGTAGGCTCGAACCCATGAAATCGAATGACGCAGTGTCGACCCGCGTACCCCTGGTCCTGTTCGGCGTCCCGTTCGATAATGTGAATTTCGAGGAGGCCGTGGGGTGGGTGGCGGAGCGGATCCGCTCGGGAAGGCCCGCCTGCGTGACGACCCCCAACCTGGATTTCCTCAGCCAGGCGTGGCGCGATCCGGAGCTGCAGCGTATTCTCATCGAGTCCGATCTCGTGATCGCCGACGGGTGGCCGATCGTGGCCGCGTCCTCCCGTTTCGGCCCCCGGCTCAAGGAACGGGTGACCGGCAGCGACCTCACGCCCCGGCTCGCGGAACGTGCCGCGCGCGAAGGATGGCGCGTCTACCTGTTGGGCGGCAGAGAAGGGGTCCCCGAGCGCGCGGCGGCGGCGCTGAAAGCGCGTTACCCGAAACTCAAGGTCGTCGGCACCTTCTCCCCGCCCTACGCCCCGCTGCACGAGATGAACCATGAGGACCTGCGCCGGCGTCTGCGCGAGGCTGCCCCCGATCTGCTGCTGGTCGCCTTCGGCGCGCCCAAACAGGAGAAGTGGATCAATATGCATTTCCGCGATTGGGATGTCCCGGTCGCGATCGGGGTGGGGGGGACCTTCGACTTTCTGGCCGGAACCCAGCGCCGCGCACCCCGGGCGTTTCAAAAGCTGAGAATGGAGTGGTTGTGGCGCATGCTCAGCGATCCCAAACGCCTGGCGGGCCGTTACGCCCGCAATGCCGCCTTTCTCCTCGGCGCCTCGCACCGGATCGCGAAGGCGCGGCGCACCCCCGATGCGGAGGTGCCGCCCGCGGAATCGAAGCTGCCATGGGACCGCGTGGGCGCGGTCTTTCGCATGATGCCTTCGCTGGCCCGGGAAAGGAATGCCGCGGCGTGGGTGGCCGAAACGGTAAAGGAGATTACGCCCGCCAGACCTTCGGTCGTGATCGATCTCGGCGAACGCCCCTGGCTCTCGAGCCTGGAGCTGGGGGCGATGATCGAGGTGCGCAAAGGCTGCCGGGAGGCGGGCGGCGAGTTTGTCGCCGTGCGGCCCCGTCCGAAAGTGCACCGCGTGCTCTCCACCTGCCGGCTCGACCACTACATGGAGGTGCTCGCCGATGCCGCCACCGCCTGTTCCCTGCTCGAAAAGCGTGCCGCCTGGAAGACGGGCGCCGGAGTCGAGGTCGAGTCGGGCCGGATGCGCGTGCGGCTGCCGCGGGAACTCACCGCCGTGGAGGTCCCCGGACTGCGAAGCCGCTGCGAGGCGATGTGGGAGCAGTGGCGCCCGCTGGAGTCCTGCGAGATCGATGCGTCCGGCCTCGACTTCCTGGATTCAGCGGCCGTCGGCATGCTGGCGGGCCTGAAGAAACGCGCCGACGTCGACGGTGTGGCCTGGTCGTGTCACGGGTTCGGCGAAAAGCCTCTCCGCATCCTGCGCGTGGCCCGCGTGGAGAAGATCCTCGTCACGGGGTGACCCGCTCGCCGGTGAATACCGTTACCGCGCCGAAGGTCAGCGGATTCACACGTACGTTTCCGAATCCCGCCGCTTCCATGGTGCCGCGGAAGCGGTGCGCGTCAAACGCCGCCACGGACCGGTCGAGATAGCGGTAGGCCCGTGCATCGCCGGCGAGTATCCTCCCCGCCAGTGGAACCGCGCTGTGGCAGTACAGGGCGTGCAGCCCGCGGAAAACCGGCGCCCGGGGACGGGTGAGTTCGAGCACGACGAGTCTCGCCTGCGGGCGGAGGACCCGCCGGAGTTCCCTTAGCGCGCGTGGCCGGTCCTCAAAATTGCGCACTCCGAACGCACAGGTGGCGGCGTCGAATACCGCGTCGTCGAAAGGCAGTCCCTCCGCCGCCGCGACCTGAAAGGATATCGACGACAGGCCGGCGTCCGCCGCCTTCCGCCGCGCGCGGTCGAGCATCTCCGGCGAGGGATCCACGGCGTCCACCCGTCCTCCCGGACGCGCCCGCAGATCGGCTATCGCCTGATCCCCCGTACCGGCGGCGAGGTCGAGCACGCGCGGACAACGTTCCGGCAGCGCCGCGGCCGCCCTGCGCCGCCAGACCCTGTCGAGGCCGAGCGAGAGCAGCCCGTTCAGCAGGTCGTACCGCGGGGCGATGCGGCTGAACATGGCCGCACCGCCGGGGCGGGGCGGATGGGGAGCGGACGGCATGTCATTTCATCCCGCCGGGCTTCATTTCACCATTTCGCAGGCCGTCTCGTAGACGTGGTCCACGGTGAATCCGAACTCCTGTGCGATGCGCGCGGCCGGGGCCGAGGCGCCGAAGTGATCGATGCCGATCACGCGGCCTTTCGCCCCCGTATACCGCTCCCAGCCGTATGTCACGCCGGCCTCGACCGCCAGGCGGCACTCGACTTCGGGCGGCAGGACGCTCTTCCGGTACGACTCGTCCTGGGCTTCGAACAGCTCGCGCGAAGGCATGCTCACCACGCGGACGGCCGTGCCCTCGTCCGCCAGGCGGCGGCCCGCCTGCAGCGCGAGATCCACCTCCGAGCCGCTGCCGATCAGAATGATCTGCGGCGTGCCGTCGCCGCTCTCCCACAGCGTGTAGGCGCCGCGCTCGAGGTTCGCGGCCGGCGCGCACTCCTCGCGGTCGATGACCGGCAGCCCCTGGCGGGTGAGCAGCAGCGCCGTCGGCCCTTCGCGATGCTTCAAGGCCTGGACCCAGGCCGCGCCGGTCTCCGTGGCGTCCGAGGGACGGATCACCGTCATGTTCGGAATGATCCGCAGGCTGGCCAGGGTCTCGATCGGCTCGTGCGTGGGACCGTCCTCGCCGACGTAAAAACTGTCGTGCGTCAGGACGTAAACCGCGGGCTGCTTCATCAGCGCCGCCAGCCGGATCGCCGGGCGCATGAAGTCGGCGAACACCAGGAAGGTCGCGCCGTAGGGGCGGAAGCCGCCGTGCAGGGCGAGGCCGTTGAGGATCGCGGTCATGCCCAGTTCGCGCACCCCGAAGTGCAGGTTGCGGGGTCCAAAGCAGCCCGCCGCGACGTCGCCGCCGTCATCGATCAGCGACTTGTTGCTCGGCGCCAGGTCGGCGGAGCCGCCGACGAGGGGAGGGTAGGCGGCGGCCATCTTCTGGATCACCGCCCCGGAGGCCTTGCGCGTGGCGATCTTGTCGCCCGCCTTGAATTCGGGGAGGTGCGCGGCGAGATCGGCGGGCACGTCGCCGCTCATGTGCAGATCCCAGAGCGCGGCACGCTCGCCGTCGGCCTTACGCCACTGCGCGAAGCGTTCGTTCCATTCCCGCTCCGCCGCGGCGCCCTGTTCCGCCACTTCGGCGAAGGCGGTGCGCACCTCGTCGGGCACGTGGAAGAGTTCGTCCGTCGGCAGTCCCAGCGCCTTCTTGGTCGCCTCGACCTCGTCTTCGCCGAGCGCGGCGCCATGGGTCGCCTCCGAGCCTTCCATGTTCGGACTGCCCTTTCCGATGCGGGTATGGCAGATGACGAGCGTGGGGGCGTCCACGCAGGCGCAGGCCTTCTCCAGCGCGGCGTCGATCTCGTCGTAATCGTGGCCGTCGATCTCGAGGACGTTCCAGTGATAGCCCTCGAAGCGTTTGCGGACATCATCGCTGTAGGACAGATCCGTATCGCCCTCAATGCTGATGTTGTTGTCGTCGTACAGTACGACCAGCCTGCCGAGTTTCAGGTGGCCGGCCAGCGCGAAGGCTTCGTGCGAGGCGCCCTCCATCAGGTCGCCGTCACTGGCGATCACCCAGGTGCGGTGGTCGACCACGGAGGTCTCGTCCGTGTTGAACCGCGCCGCGAGCATCTGCTCGGCCAGGGCGAATCCGACGGCGTTGCAGCATCCCTGGCCGAGCGGGCCGGTGGTGGTTTCGACGCCGGTCGTGTGGCCGTACTCGGGGTGGCCGGGCGTCCGGCTGCCCCACTGGCGGAACTGATTGAGCTGGTCGAGCGGAAGATCGTATCCGGCCAGATGCAGCAGCGAGTAGAGCAGCATCGATCCGTGACCGGCGGAAAGCACAAAACGGTCGCGGTCCGCCCAGTCGGGGTTGGCGGGATTGTGCCGCAAATACTTCGTCCACAGCACCGTGGCGACGTCCGCCATCCCCATCGGCATTCCGGGATGACCCGATTTGGCCGCCTCCACGCCGTCCATCGAAAGGCCCCGGATCGTGTTCGCGATAAGTTCTCTGTTCAAAACGACCTCCTCGTCGGTTGAAATGATCTGTGTGCCGCGGCCTGACGCCGCGCGGATACAGCGGGAAACACTACCGGGACTTCGCGCGCGGGCAAGAATAAAGCGCAGGAGAGCCCGGAGGTGAGCGGAAAAAAGGGGAGCATCTCCGGTGGAGTGCCCGCGGGCTGAACGGGCCGCGACGCGTCAGCCCGTCACGGACGCAAAGAGGGTTCGTCTCCCTCCACCTCCGACAGACGCAATAGGGCGAGGGCGGTATCGATCGCACAATTGTCCCAGTTGTTGCCCTTGTTCGTCCCGTCGGAGTACCAGAAGGTGCGGTATTGACCTGTTTCGGGATCGGCGGCGGCGACCTGGGTGTTGGCGAGGGAACGCGCCTTTTCGAGATAGAGCGCATCGCCGATGGCTTCATAGGCCTCGATGAACCCGTGGATAATGTGGGCGGCGGAGGCGTTGATCGGACGGTAGCACCAGTACTGTTCGAGGGCGCAGGGGGTCATGGCGTTGCTCCAGCGCAGGGTCGGCGGTTCCCAGATGATGAACTGGTCTTCGGCGAAGCGCAGCAGCTCCCGGGCACGTTCGACATTTCCGGGACGTTCTTTGCGATGACGCAGCAGGTAGCGTGCGTAATCCACGGCGGCGTAATGAGAGAGATTCAGGTAGGGGGCACAGCGCGGGATGTCCTCGAATTGCCCTTCCCAGTGAAAATTCCGCATGGGATGGGTTTCGATCCATGCCACGGCGCGGTCGCGCATCTCGACGAATTCCTCCGCTTCGTAATCTTCGATGAGCCGGTCGAGCAGGAGAATCAGGCGCGCCGGGATCATCCTGTTTGCGGCATCGGGTGTTCCGGTGGCATGGAGCACGCGCAACGGCCATGTTCCGGAGGGAAGCTGGGTGCGGCGATAGGTTCTCATCATGCGCCATACGGCCTCGCGATATCGTGCGTCGCCGGTGAACTCGTACAGATCGAGCAGCGACGAGGCGCTGTCGACCGGCTCCGTCAGCATCAGGCGCCCCTTCGCGCGGTCGTCCCACCAGTCCGAATTTTGCGCCACACGGTGCTCGTCGTCGTAGGTGGGAACCAGTCCGGCGAATGGAGTCCCGCCGGGAAAGGCCATGTCCAGCAGCAGATCGGCGACGAAAACGGCCGCGGCGCGCGCTTCCCTGCGAACCTGTGCGTCTTCCGTATGTTTCGCCAGGGTTACCATGCCGCGTACGGCAGAGCCGAACGTCTTGGAGGGATAACACCCGTAGTGGTAATAGCCGGGCTCGCCCCGGCGCCAGTGCCGGTAGTGCGGCTGGTTGTACTGGAACATCAGGGCCTTCCGTGCACTCTTGGCGTAGGGGGTGTCTGCGGGGCCATACGGCCCGTTGTAGCTCGGGGCCTTAAAGAAGGTTCGCTCGCCGACCACGCGGACCACGCTCCCCGTTGCCGTCAGGGATTCAACCGTGAGGGTGGTCTGTCCCGTAGGAAGCTCGTCCCAGAGCGGGGTCAGAGGGGCGTAGGGAACCCGGGCTTCAAAGGTCCACCTTTCATCCATTCCCGCCGCACGAAGCGTATAACGGTATCGTTGGTGAACGGGTGAAGGGTCTGCCTTGATGTAAAAGGCGGGGGGATAGATGAACCGTGACGAGTACTCGTTCCAGAAAAATTGTTCGCCCGGGCTGCCGGGACGGATCGGTTCACTCGCGGGTTCTGCGATCCCCCACGCCGTCATCCATAACACCGCCCACGCCACCCACCAGCGCATCATCTCATACTCCCTTGTGAAGTGTACCTGATTCCACACACCTCACGGCTAAAGATAACGAAATGTAAAAGGGGGGTCAAGTCGATCGATTCCTCGGGGCTGCCGGGTGGCACGAACCCATGTGTTGACACATAAAATGTGTAGGGTGTATAGAGAAGTGTATGAGAACCAATATAGTTCTGGACGATGCGTTGGTGCAGGAGGCGATGCAATACTCCTCGGCTCGGAGCAAGCGGATGCTCGTTCATGAGGCCCTGGCTACTTTTGTGGTCGTGAAGCGCGAAGAACAGAAGCGGGCTTCGTATCAGGAACGGCTCGCCGATGTGCGCCGGCGCGTGGGCGAACGGCGCATGAGCCTGTCGGCGGTGGAGGCGATACGGGCGGACAGGAAGCGTGACGCATGAGAATCGTTCTCGATACGAGCGTGGCCATCGCCTGGTACCTGAATGAGCCGTTCTCGTTTGAGGCGCGCCGCTGGCAGACCCGTTGTGCGGAAGGACGGGATAGGGTGATGGTCCCGACGCTGCACTACCAGGAGTTCGCGAACGTTCTTCGAACGTACACAAAACGCGGTGAGCTTGACCCGGAACTGGCCGAGGACATCTACGGGCTTCACTGTGAAGCCCCCCTCGAGGTCACGGATCCCCCGCGTGCCGGACTGCTTAAGACGGCGTATGACTATGATGCGACCGCTTATGATGCTGCGTACATCCTGTTGGCCCTGACCGTCGACGCCCGGCTTCTCACCGCGGAACGAACCACCACTCCGTGGGTGGTGAAGCTTGGTGAGCGCGTCACAATCGTCGGGTGACCTCCGGTCCCCCTCCTGAATTCAACATCGGGGCACTCAGGGGAATATCGTACTCGTACGCGTACTCGGAGCGAAGAAGGTGCGATTTTTTTCCAGTCCAGCAAATCGAGTACGAGTACCGCTTCGCTACGTACGAGTACGAATTATGTTCACCCCTTCATGCCCTTCATGGTTGATCTATCCTCTCTCCTCTTTCCCCCGGATTTGACTTGCCTCGCCGGGGCGCTGCGGGGCAAAGTGACGGTTCGCGACTTCAGGATAGGGTGCGATTCCCGACCGGCGGTGAAAGCCCGCGACTCCCGAGAGGGACTGACGCAGTGAGATTCTGCGGCCGACAGTAAAGTCTGGATGGTAGAAGCGCGGCTGTTCCGCCCCGGAGGGCGCGGCAAGATCCTGAAGCGCGAAGGCGTTTCAGGATTTTTTTATGAAGCGCCGGAAGGGAGCCCCTGTATATGAGTGCTGAAGGAACGGAACGAGAAGCCCTGGTGCCGGACCCGCTGCCGGAAGTGATCGAGGATATCCGCGCCGGACGGATGGTCATCGTGGTCGACGATGAACACCGCGAGAATGAAGGCGACCTGATCTGCGCGGCGGAACACGTCACGCCCGAAATGCTGAATTTCATGGTCGCCCGCGGACGGGGCCTGGTCTGCGTGCCGATGGCGGGCAGCGAGCTGTCGCGGCTGGGGCTGACGCGCATGATGCCGCTTCAGGAGGAGGGCGATAAGTATAAGACCGCGTTCATGGATTCGGTCGACGTCAAAGAAGGCACGACCACCGGGATCAGTGCCGCGGAACGCGCTCTCACCGCCCGCGCCCTGGCCGACCCCGAAGCGGCTGCGGACGATTTTCTGAAGCCCGGCCATATGTTTCCGCTCAAAAGCGCGAACGGCGGCGTGCTCGAGCGCGCCGGGCATACGGAGGCGACGGTGGATCTGGCGCGCCTGGCGGGGTGCCGCCCCGTCGGGGTGTGCTGCGAGATCCTCAACGACGACGGCACCATGGCCCGCAGAGACGACCTGGTCACGTTCGCGCGCGAACACGGGCTCAAACTTACGACGCTTGCAGAAATCGCCCGCCACCGATTTATCCACGAGGATCTCGTCGAACTGGAACGCGAGGTCAGAATGCCGACCGATTACGGCGACTTCAGGATGCGCATGTACGTTTCGGAAGTCGACCCGCTGCCCCACCTCGCCCTCATCCGCGGGGAACCGACGGAGGAACGCCCGCATCCCATGGTTCGGGTCCACAGCGAATGTCTCACCGGCGACGTCTTCGGGTCGCAGCGCTGCGACTGCGGTCCGCAGCTCAGGACCGCGATGCGCCGCGTCAGTGAGTACGGCTACGGCGCGATCGTCTACATGCGCCAGGAGGGGCGGGGGATCGGTCTTTCCAAGAAGATTCACGCCTACGAACTTCAGGAGAAGGGCATGGACACCGTGGAGGCCAACGAGCACCTCGGATTTCAGCCCGATCTGCGCGACTACGGAATCGGCGCGCAGATCCTGCGGCACCTCGGAATGCGCCGCATCCGGCTGCTGACCAACAACCCGGCGAAGATCGAGGGACTCGATAAATACGGAATCCGGGTCGAGGAGCGCGTACCGCTCATCCTTCCGTGTTCCGAGTACAATGCGCGCTACCTGAAGACGAAGAGGGAAAAGCTACGGCATATGCTGTGAGCTGTCGCCGCGCACGCGCCGACAGGAGCATGACGGCGAAGACGCCGTGAAAACAACAGGGAATGGGATGGTTCAAACGTGAACCGGGCCTTCCCGCAAGGGGAATCGTACGTATGAACGAGCAGAAGGGCATGGCGGAATCATTCGAGGACCTGCCGGCACTGGCGGCGCAGACACGCGACGGGCGCGGAGGCGCGCAGGGTCTGCGCTTCGCGATCGCGGTCAGCCGGTTTAACCTCGCCCTGACCGGCGAACTGGCGCGCAGTGCGGTCGACGCCCTCCGCGGCGCGGGCGCCCGCCAGGAGGACCTTACGGTATGCTGGGCGCCCGGCGCCGGCGAACTCCCGGGTGTTCTCGCCGCACTCGCGGAACAAAGCTCCTTCGACGCCCTGATCGCGCTCGGGGCGGTGATCGAAGGCGAGACCTCCCACGCGCGGATGATCATCCGGTCGACCGGCTTCGCCCTGCAGGAGCTGGCGCGGAGCACCGGCACCCCGGTGATCAACGAGATCGTCGGCGCGCCCTCCTGGGCGCATGCCGAGGCGCGCTGCCGCTACGGTGAAGGCAGCCGCGGGTGGTACGCAGCGGAGGCGGCGGTCGAGACCGCGAATCTCTACCGGCGGATCCGGGCCCCGCACCCCCCGCCGGTCTCGCCCCCTCCGCCGGTTGAACCGACCCCCTCGCCGGAAGTCCCGGAAACGGGTGCGGCGGAGCCGGAGATCTGGCAGCCCTCGGCCCGGCCGGATCGCGGGGAACCGCAGCCCGGCGACGAACCGTCGCCGCCACCTCCTTCCGAAGAGCCTGAGCCGGAATCCCGGCCGGCCCGCGGACGGCGCGAAGCGCGTCGCTGGGCCGTGCAGATGCTCTACCAGGCCGACCTCAACCCGTCGCCGATCGAGGAGCTGTTCGCCTCCTTTTTCGAAGACAAGCGGCCGGTGGCGCGATTCCGGACTTTTGCGGAGAAGACCGTGCGCGAGGTCATGGCGAGGCGCGGGGAACTCGACGCGCGGCTGCAGTCGTTCACCCCCAACTGGGAGGTGGAGCGCATGGGATGTGTGGACCGGAACATCATGCGCGTGGCCCTCTACGAAATGTTTTATCGCGACGATATCCCCCCGGTGGTCTCCATCAACGAGGCCATAGAAATCGCCAAGGATTTGAGTTCGGACGAATCCGCGCGCTTCGTCAACGGCGTTCTCGACAAGGTGCGTAAATCGATCAGCCGCCCGGCACGGACGGTGCGTCCGGGGCCGGTGACGGGGGAGGAAGAGGAGTGATGGCGTCTTGGCGTGAAGCCCTGCGCAAGACCCGCCGCACCGTACGCCGGGGTCTCGGTACGCTGTTCGGGGGCGGCCGGCCCTCCGAAGAGGCGGTCGAGGAGCTGGAGGAAAACCTGCTGGCCGCCGATCTCCCGGCGCGGCTGGCGATGGAGCTGGTCGAGACGGCGGAGGCGTCGGGCGGAGACGGGTTGCGTGAGGGAATCGAGCGGCGCCTGATCGAGGAACTGGGACCGGCCGCGCCGGTCTCCTGGGCGGAGGCGCCGCGCCCGATGACGGTGCTGCTGGTGGGCGCGAACGGTTCGGGCAAGACGACCACCGCGGCAAAGCTGGCCCGGCGGGCGGCGGGAAACGGCCGCAAACCGCTGCTGTGCGCGGCCGATACGTTCCGGGCCGCCGGCACCGAACAGCTCGCACTGTGGGCGGAACGCGTCGGCTGCGACGTGGTCCGGGGGCAGCGCGGGTCCGATGCCGCCGCCGTGGCCTACGATGCCCAGCAGGCGGCGCTCGCGCGGGGGGCGGACACGCTGCTGGTGGATACCGCCGGCCGTATGCATACCCGCGAACCGCTGATGCGCGAGCTGGGCAAAATCTCCCGCGCACTCGAGAAGGGGCGGGAGCACGCGCCCGAAGAGACCTGGATCGTGCTCGATGCCTCGATCGGCCAGAACGCCGTGGCGCAGGCGAAGTTTTTCCATCAGGCCGTGCCGCTGACCGGTGCGATCCTGACTAAACTGGACGGCTCGGCGAAAGGCGGGGCGGTCTTCGCGGTGCGACGCGAACTCGGGATTCCCCTCCTTTACGCCGGACTCGGCGAGGGCGAGGAGGATCTCGCGCCCTTCGATCCGGAATCGTTCGTACGATCGATATTTGAAGAGGACGACGAAGGCGTATGAAGGACGGCCGGGCCATGGAACGCGCACTGGAACTCGCGCGGAAGGGCGAGGGGCTGACGCGCCCGAACCCGCCGGTCGGCGCCGTGCTCGTCCGGGGCGGCGAGGAGATCGCCGCGGGATACCACCGACGCGCCGGCGGCCCGCACGCGGAGGCCGCGTGCCTCGCAAGCGCCCCCCGGCTGACTCCGGCGCAGTGGTCGCAATCGACCCTCTACGTGACCCTGGAGCCCTGTTCCACCGAGGGCCGCACCCCGCCCTGTACGCGCGCGATCCTCGAACACGGGGTGGGCCGGGTCGTGGTCGGAACGGAGGACCCCAATCCCTCCCACGCGGGCGAAGGGCTGCGGGAATTGCGCGCGGGCGGGGTCGACGTCGAGTGCGGCGTCCTGCGCGACGAGGCCGAGGCCCTGATTGCGCCGTTCGCGAAATGGATCGTGAGCGGCCGCCCACGCGTCACCCTGAAACTCGCGATGACCGCCGACGGCCGGATCGCGGATCGTGACGGTCGTTCCAGATGGATCAGCGGGCCGGAGGCCCGCACGTGCGTCCAGGCCCTGCGTCGCAGGGCGGACGCGATCATGGTCGGCTCGGGCACGGTGGCGCACGATGATCCCTCGCTGCTGCCGCGCCCCGCGGAAGGACGGGAACCGTACCGGGTGATCCTCGATGCGGACGGCCGGCTCCATCCCGGCGCACGGGTGTTTCAGGACGAGGCCTCCGCGCGGACGCTGGTGTTTACGCCGGAAGGCGCGCCCCGCGGCGAGCTGCCGGTCGAGCCGATCGAAGTGCCGGAGACGAACGGAGGCTGCGACCCCGGAGCCGTGCTGGACACCCTCGGCGAAAGAGGGCTGCTGCACGTCCTCTGCGAAGGCGGCGGGGAGATCGCCGCCGCTCTCGCCGGTGCGCAGCTGGTGGACGAGTATATCTTTTTCATGGCTCCCCGGATCCTCGGCGGAGACGCCCGCCCCGCGTTCGCCCCTATGGGGCTCGGCCTCGCGGATGCACGCGCGCTCAAGTATGAGGAGATTTGCCGCGTGGGGGAGGACCTGATGATCCGGGCCGCAAAGGGACACGGCGATAACAGAAGAGAGTGGCCGCAAACAGGCACAGAATTCACAGAAGAGGGCGGCCGCAAAGAGGCGCAGAACAAGGGAGGCAGACATGTTCACGGGAATCATTGACCGGCTCGGCGAAGTGAAGTCGATCGAGATGGAAGGCGAGGCGGGAAGAATCACGCTGCGACCGGACCGGCCGTGGGAGCGCCCGGTGAAGGTCGGCGACAGCATCGCCGTCAACGGTGCCTGTCTCACCGTTGCGGAAATGGACGGCGAGTGGCTGATGTTCGATGTGCTCAAGGAGACCTTCGACAAGACCTGTCTCGGCGAAAAGAAGGCGGGGGACCGGTTGAACCTGGAGCGCGCCCTCGCGCTGGGCGACACGCTGGGCGGCCACATGGTCACCGGCCACGTCGACGGGCTGGGTGAGATCGCGGCGATCGACCGCGTCGAGCGGGACTGGAAGTTTTCCGTTCAATGCTCGCGCGAGATGCAGATGCTGCTGGTCTACAAGGGTTCCATCGCTCTCGACGGGATTTCGCTGACGGTCGCCGAGCTGCGGCCGGACGGGTTTGTGGTCTACATTATCCCCCACACCATGGAGCAGACCGACATGTCGGATTTCGAGGCGGGCACCAAAGTTAACCTGGAAGCCGATATCCTCGGGAAATACGTCCGGCGCATCCTCGAGTTCGGCGGCGGACAGACCTACCGCATGGGGGTGGAGGGCTGAAGAGCGCTCGGCCTCCGTCTCTTTCTCCCTACGCGTCGCGGAGTTTCGCCAGTCCCTCGTTGGGGCCGATCAGGATGAGCGTATCGCCGCTGCGGAAGGCATAGTCGGCATCCGGCACGGTATGCGGTTTTTCCTGGGCCTCATTGCGGACGGCGACCACCTGGATGCCGTATTTGTGAGGCAGGTCGAGGTCGCGAAGCGTCTTGCCGATAAAGCTGTCCGGCACCGCGAACTGGCTGATGCTGTATTCCTCGCTGAATTTCAGCCAGTCGAGCACGTTGGGATTGTGCAGCTTCTCCGCCAGGGTGAGCGCCAGATCCTTCTCGGGGAAGAGCACCTCCGAGGCGCCGACCCGGGCCAGGATGCGGCCGTGGGGTTCGCTGATCGCCTTGGCGTAGATTTTACGCACGCCGAGTTCCTTGACGTTGAGCGTGATCAGGATCGACTGGCTGACCAGGCTGCCGACCGCTACGATCACCGCGTCCATCTCGGCGATGTCAAGCTGCTCCAGCGCTCTGCGGTCGGCGCCGTCCGCCACGACCGCGCGGCTGGCCGAATCCTTGAAATCCTGAACCCGGGCCGAGCTGCGGTCGATCGCCAGAACCTCGTGTCCCTTCTGGTAGAGTTCCGCGGCCAGGTAAGTCCCGAAATTTCCCAGTCCGATGACGGCGAATTGGCGCATGGGCCTCTCTCCCTTATCCGATCATGATGGTCTCTTCGGCGTAGCGGTAATATGCGGGGCGTGAACGGCTGATCGCAAGGGCAATTGCGAGGGGGCCGAGCCGGCCGACGAACATCAGGATCGTGATGACCCCCTTGCCCGCGGCGGACAGCGAGGCGGTGAGTCCCGTGGACAGACCCACCGTTCCGAACGCGCTGACCGCCTCGAAGGCAAGCTCAAGGAAGCGGCCGTGCGATTCGGAGTGGGGGACGCCGGCGAGTTCGGTGATCTGCAGGGCGACCGTACCCGCGGCGACGACCACGATACCGACGATGAAAAGACTGAGCGCGCGGTAGACGCTTTCCTCGGGGATCGTCCGGCGGAAGACCCGGGGGGAGGTGCGCCCGCGGAGACTGAACCACCCCAGCATGACCAGTACGGCTGCGGTGGTGACCTTGATCCCCCCCCCGCACGAACCCGGAGCCGCGCCGATGAACATCAGAATCATCAGCGAGAAGAGGGTCTCGTTGGTCATGCCCCCGATATCCAGGGTGTTGAATCCGGCCGTGCGGCAGCTGACCGCCTGGAAGAACGAGGCCATGAGGCGGTCGGCGGGTTCGAGCGGAAGCAGCGTGTTGCCCCTTTCCATGGAAAAGATCAGGGTCGTAGCGGCGGCGATCAGGACCGCGGTCGAGGTCAGTACCAGCTTCGTGTGCAGGCTGAGCCGCCGCCAGCGGTGCGGCTTGCGGCGCGCGCCCGCCTGCAGCTCCGCCACCACCAGGAACCCGAGACCGCCCGCGATAATCAGGCCCGCAAGCGTGAGGTTTACGACCGGGTCGTCGACGTAATTGATGAAGCTGTCGGAAAACAGCGAGAAGCCGGCGTTGCAGAAGGCGCTCACCGAGTGGAACACCGAGAGATAGAGGGCCTGGTGCGGCGGGTATCCGTTCATGAAACGGCCGTAGAGGAGCAGGGCGCCGAGGGTCTCGGCCGCGAAGGTGAATTTCGTGACGTGGATCAGGATCGCCTTCGAACTGTACTCCCCCGTGTGGGTGTAGAAGTCGCGCAGCACGACCCGCTCCGTCATCCCCGTGCGCCGGCGGACCAGCAGCAGGAAGAGGGTGGAGATCGACATGATGCCGATGCCGCCGACCTGAATCAGCGCCAGGATCACGAGCTGTCCGTACAGGGTGAAATCGAGCGCGGTATCGCGCACGACCAGTCCCGTGACGCAGACCGCGGAAGTCGCGGTGAATACCGCGTCCTCCAGCGCGAGCCGACCCTCCGCGAGCGTAGCCGCCGGGAGGGAGAGCGCCAGGGTGCCGAGGACGATCAGGAGCGCAAAGCCGGCTACGGGGACCCGCGAGGGCGTCTTGAGAAACCGCTGCCAGAGCCTGAGTGCGGGATTCACGGATGTCAGCTCCCGATTCGGTCCTTGACCTCTTCGGCGATCATGCGACCCAGCTCCGACGTGGAGGCGGATTTGGATTCGGGCGTCCGCAGATCGGCCGTGCGGTAGCCCGCCTCCAGTACGCGGTCCGCGGAGCGCCTGACCGCGTCCGCCGCATTCGCCTCGCCCAGATCGTCGAGCATCATGGCCGCCGAAAGGATCATGGCCAGCGGGTTGGCCTTGCCCTCGCCCGCAATATCCGGCGCGCTGCCGTGCACCGGCTCAAAGAGCCCCGTGCCGCCGCCGAGACTGGCCGAGGGCAGGAGACCGAGCGAGCCGCCGAGCGTCGCGGAGGTGTCGGAGAGGATGTCGCCGAACAGGTTGCCGGTCAGGATGACGTCGAACTGCGCGGGACGCAGCACGATCTGCATCGCCGCGTTGTCGACATACAAATGATTGAGTTCCACGTCGGCGTATTCGGCTTCATGCAGGGCGCGCACCGTGTCCCGCCACAGGCGCGAGACTTCGAGCACGTTGGCCTTGTCGACGCTCGTCACCACGCCGCGCCGTTTGCGCGCCCACTCGAACGCGACGCGGGCCACGCGCCGTATTTCGTCCGCGGAATAGAGCATGGTGTTCCATGCGCGCTCGTCGTCGCCTTCGCCCTCGCGCCCGACGGGCTGCCCGAAGTAGATTCCGCCGGTCAGCTCGCGCACGGTCAGCAGGTCGACGCCCGCGATGCGGTCACGCTTGAGCGGCGAGTGGTCCGCGAGGCAGGCCGGGATCGATACGGGGCGGAGGTTCGCGAAGGCGCCGAGGGCCTTCCGGAGTTTGAGCAGGCCGGACTCCGGCCGCATGGGGCCGGTCAGTTCGTCCCACTTCGGCCCGCCCACGGCACCCAGCAGTACGGCATCCGCCCCCGCACATTCCGCGAGCGTGTCGTCCGGCATCGGGTCTCCGTCCCGGTCAATGGCGACGCCGCCGGCGTTGTGTTCGGTGAATGCGAACGCGGGTCCGCCCGCTTCCGTGCAGGCCTTCAGTACACGGACTGCTTCGGCGCAGACTTCGGGGCCGATGCCGTCTCCGGGCAGCAGGACGATACGATAATGGTCAGCCATGCCAGCTCCCTTCATGGGTTTGAAAAGGATGAAATTCGTAGCAGAAGGGCGGGCACAGCGGAAGATAATTCGGAGTACGTCTGCGCTGTAGTGATCCGGCGCGATACCGGAATCCATCCCCCATCATCGTAATCGTAATCCTGCTCGTACTCGCAATCGCGCCTCCTCACGCATACGCGGAACGCGAAATAATCCCGCGCCGTGGCGGCGCGGCGATTGTTCCGCGACCCGCCCCGTGCTATCATCACGGCCATGTTGCTCGACAAGACCATCCGGTTGTTCCTCGACGGCATCGGCCGCCGGGAGGAATACGAGTTCTACCTCGAGAAATTCCGCTCGGCCGGGGGGCGCTGTTTCGCCCTGCTCGTGCCCGAACCGCGGCTGATCGGGGAAGCGGGCGAGATGCTGGCGTTCGACCTCCATTTTCTCACGCGTCTCGAATTGATGCCCGCGCTCCTGCTGGCCGGACCCGGAGCCGAAGAGGCCTGGTCGCGGCTCGAAGGCCACGGCGAGCCGCCATTCCGGCGCGTCGGGGACCCGGCGCAATTCGATGCGGTGGCGGCGGAAGGTCTCATTCCGGTTTTCGTGCGCGAAGAGGCCGGGATGGAGGAGGCGATCGGAGAGACGCTGACCTCTTCGGCCACCCGGATCCATTTCCTGCGCAGTGCGGGCGGGCTGCGCGACGCGGGCGGGCGCGAAATTCTCTACCTCTATACCGCCCGGGAGAACGGCGTACAGGTGAGCGAGAGCGACCAGCCGGCGGCGCGGACGGCGACGGAGCTTCTGGAGCGTCGTCCGGACCTGCACATTTCATTCACGTCCCCTATTCATCTCCTGCCGGAGATCTTTACCGTGCGCGGTGCGGGCACGGTCGTCCGGCGCGGGAGCGTCATCGTCCGGCATGAAGGACTGGAAGGCGTGGACCGCGCCCGTCTGGCGGCCCTGCTCGAGCAGAGCTTCGGGCGTCCGCTGCGCGATCCCGCGATTCTCGATCAATGCGCCGAGTGCTACCTCGAACAGGACTACCGAGGCGCGGTCGTGCTCGAGACGCTCCCCGAAGGATGCTACCTCTCCAAGTTCGCCGTCGGCGCGGAGGCCCGGGGCGAGGGGATCGCACAGGAACTGTGGCGCGAGGTCCGGCGCAGCCATGCGGCACTGTTCTGGCGCTCGCACCGGGGCAATCCGGTGAACCAGTGGTATGACCGCCTCGCCGACGGACGTCATGCGGTGGAGAAATGGCGGGTGTACTGGATCGGCTTCGATGCGGAACGCATCCCCGGCCTGATCCGGCGGGCGACGGACCGGCCGCCCGATTTCATGGAGGACACTGCAGCCGGTTGAAAAACAGGAGGAAAACCCATGAGACACGAAGACAGCAAAAGCGCGTTTGAATGGTGCGGGAACGGATGTACGTCTGCCGGTTCACGCGGGTCGGGGCGGAACGGAACGGAACGGGTGCGCAGGAACGTTAAGCTTTTCGTACGGCTGTTCGGCACGCTCGCATCGGTGGTTCTTGTGGCATGCCTGCTCAGCGCCTGCGAGTACACCGTATCGCTTTCGGACAAGCCTTCGAGTGCAAGAGATCCCGGCCTGACCGGTGCCTGGGAATCGGTGAAAGCGGGTGGCGACGTCGACCGGCTGACCGTCCTGCCGTTGAATGAAAAGACGTACCTGGTGGTGTTCGATCCTTCGGGTTCTGACGCGATCTATGCCCGCGCTCACCACGTGGAGCCCGCCGGGGTGGAGCTGGTGCAGCTTCGCTGGCTCGGCGCGGCCGACGGGTCGATGCCCGAGGGAGGGCGGGTGTACCAGTACGCCGCGTATGAGCTTGTGGAAGGCAAGCTGCAGGTCCGGCTGCTGAGTAAAGATGCGGTGCCGACGGACGTCGACTCGGCACGCAAGCTGCGGGCAGCCATCGCTTCGCACCGGAACGGCGCGGAACTCTTCCGCGACCCCATGGTCTTCGCGCCCCGCCCGTAGAAGATGGAACTACCGGAATCCTGTTGGCTGGAACGGTTCTCAGTATCCCCTTTGAGGGCGCGATTTGCCCTGGTGATTCGCGGCTTTTTGTGGTGGAGCCGTTTGGGGAGGAGGCGGGATGGGAGACGACAAACGTTCGTAGTAGCGCCGCAAGTCTGCCCCCCGGCAGGCAAGGCGCGTGAAGATAACGGCCCTGGCCCTGCTTCGCGGGTCTGCGGGCCTACTACGAACGCAAGAGAGAGCGCACGATTTCTTTGCCTGTGCTCTTCTCATTCCTCTTTGCGATCCCGGCGCCTTGGCGAGAGACCTTTCTTGAGTTTTCGACCACGGATTACCGATGACACGGATGGGATCTCGAAATCCGGATCGAAGTCGAAATCGGGATTCAGAGAGAACATAATTCGTACTCGTACGCGTACGCGTAATCGGTCCCTGCCTTAAGGAATAAATCCTGTAGATGCTAAAAGATTGACGACTGCGGCCGGAAATCCTTACGGTGTCGACCTTTGGCGCGCCGCTTGCCACGGTGCGTTTTGTGTTGTGGGAATCGAATCAGCGAGGAGAGGGCATACCGATGAAAGATATTCCGGTGACGGACGTTCGCAACGTGGCATTCATGGGACACACGGGCTGCGGTAAGACTACACTCATCGATTCGATTCTGGCCGACATGGGGGTCGTCGAGCGCGCCGGCTCGCCGGAGGACGGCACGAGCAACGCCGACTGGACGGAAGAGGAAAAGCGCCACGAGATCAGCATCTGGGCCAAGCCCTTCGACGGCACCTTTCAAGGGAAAAGCGGCCGCACCCGCCGTCTGGTCGTGGTCGATACGCCCGGCTTCGCCGATTTTACCGGACAGCTCCACTCCGCGGCCGCCGTGACCGATGCCGCCCTGATCGTCATCGATGCCGCCTCGGGCATCCAGGTCGGCACGACCCGTGCCTGGCGGCTGTGCGAAAAGCAGAACAAGCCGCGCGCGATCGTGGTGACCGGGCTCGACAAGGAGAACACGGATTTCGAACAGACGCTGGCTTCGATCCAGGAGGTCTGGGGCGAGCGTTGCGAGCCCGTGGTCCTGCCCGTGAACGGGATGGAAGATACGATCGACGTGCTGGATGCCGATCCCTCCTCGCTGCCCGATGAGGTGTCCGGACGGGTGTCCGATCTCAAGGGACGGCTGGTCGAGAGCGCGGCGGAGACCCGGGACGAACTGATCGAGAAGTATCTCGCCGACGAGCCGCTCAGCGCCGAAGAGATCGGCGAAGGGCTGCGCTGGGCCGTCGCGCACGGAGGGGTGATCCCGGTGCTGGCGGCCTGCCCCAAGACGGGCAAGGGCGTCCATGCGCTGCTCGAGACGATCGGGCGGCTCTTTCCCTCGCCGGAGGATATCGTGGTCCACGACGCTGAGGGTCATGAGATTCCGACGGGGGAAGACGCGCCGTTCGCGGGCCTGGTGTGGCGCTGTGTCAACGATCCCTACGTGGGCCATCTCAATTTTCTCCGCGTCTACAGCGGGACGTTCAAACTCAATGCCGAGGCGCTCAACGTGGCCAAGGACCAGAAAGAGCGGCTCGGATCGATGCTCTATATTAACGGCCGCAAGCAGGACGCGGTGCAGGAGGCGAAGGCCGGGGACATCGTAGCGCTGGCCAAGCTCAAGAATACGGAGCTGAACGACACCCTCTGCGACCCTGCGCACAAGGTGACCTTCAAGCCGATCGAGTTCCCCCATCCGGTGGCCGCCTACGCCCTGTTCCCGAAGAACCGGGGCGAGGAGGATAAACTGGGGATCGCCCTCCAGCGCGCGGCGGAGGAAGACCCCTCGATCTTCATCGAGCGCACGCGCGAAACGCACGAGACCGTGATGTGGGGCATGGGCGATATGCACCTGGAGGTCACCCTCGAGCGTATCCGCGACCGCAGTAATGTGGAGCTTGATCACCACACGCCGAAAGTGGCGTACAAGGAGACGATCACAGGGAACGGTGAGGGCCACTACCGCCACAAGAAACAGTCGGGTGGACGCGGCCAGTTCGGCGAGTGCTATGTGCGCGTCGCGCCGCGCGACCCCTCCGACGAAGAGTGGTTCCATAACGCGATCGTCGGCGGCGCCATCCCCAGTAATTTCGTCCCCGCATGCGAGAAGGGATTTGTCGAGGGCCTGCAGCAGGGACCCATGGTCGGGGCCGAGGTGATCAATGTGAAGGTCGAGTTGTACGACGGATCGTATCACGACGTGGACTCTTCGGAGGTGGCGTTCAAGATCGCCGGCTCGCGTGCGCTGCACGAGGCCCTCGAGAAGGCGAAGCCCGTGCTGCTCGAACCCATTATGCATGTGCGCGTCATGGTGCCCGAGCAGTACATGGGCGATATCACCGGCGTGCTCAACAGCAAACGCGGCCGGATTCTCGGCATGGGCGCCGAGGAAGGCATGCAGATCATCACCGCCGACGTGCCCCAGGCCGAGATGTTCAAGTTCTGCTCGGAACTGCGGAGCCTGACCGCGGGGCAGGGCACGTTTGATATGCACTTCGACCGCTACGAGCGCGTTCCGGGCAACGTGGCCCAGCAGGTCATTGAACAGGCCCGGCAGGAGAAGGATCAGTCCGCCTGATTCGGTATGTACGCGGTGTGACGAATCTGTTCCGGCCTTCGGGGAGCGGCGGGGGCCTGAAGCAGGCGGACCCCGTTTTCCGCTTACCCTCTATAGTCGTTGACCATCGGCAGCCGGCGGTCGCGTCCGAAGGCCTTGGGCGTGATGCGCGTGCCGGGCACACCCTGCCGGCGCTTGAATTCGCTGCGGTCCACCAAATCCACCACACGCTCCACGAGCGCCCGGTCGTATCCCTGCTCGACGAGCGCATCGATCCCGAGATCCTGTTCGACGTAGCCCTCGAGGATCGGGTCGAGTTCGTCGTAGGGCGGCAGCGAGTCCGAATCCTTCTGGTCCGGGCGCAGCTCCGCGGAGGGCGGCCGGGTGAGGATGGATTCGGGCAGCACCGCTCCGTGCGTCCGGTTGCGCCAGCGCGCGAGCGCGTAAAGCATGGTCTTGGGCACGTCCTTGATCGGCGCGAACCCTCCGGCCATGTCCCCGTACAGCGTGCAGTAGCCCGTCGCCAGTTCGCTCTTATTGCCGGTGCTCAGGAGCAGCCAGCCGAACTTGTTCGACAGGGCCATCGCGTAGACCGCGCGGATCCGCGCCTGCATATTTTCTTCGGCGATGTCCGGTTCGCGTTCGCCCCACACCCCGCGCAACGTCTTTTCACAGCACTCGAAGGCCTCTCCGATCGGGATGCGGAAGAATTCCGTGCCGAGGTTTTCCGCCAGGGCGGCGGCGTCCGATTGCGTGCCTTCGGAGGAGTAGGCCGACGGCATGGTCAGTGTTTTGACCCGATCCGCGCCGAGAGCGTCCGCCGCCAGCACCGTGGCGAAGGCGGAGTCGATCCCGCCGCTGGCGGAGATCAGTACGGCATGGAATCCGTTTTTGTCGACATAGTCCCGCAGGCCGGTGGCCAGCGCCCCGTACACTTCTTCGTGTTCGTCGAGTTCAGGGGCGCATTCGCCCCGGATCCGAAGCCCCTTCCCGCCGCGTGATTCGAGTTCTACCAGGCGGAAGTCCTCGTGGAAGAGGGGGGCGCGGCAGCGAACTTCGCCGCCGGGTTCGAGCGCCAGCGATCCGCCGTCGAACACCAGTTCATCCTGTCCGCCCGCCAGATTGCAGCAGATCAGCGGCGCCCCGAGTCGCTGCGAGACGGCCCGGAAGGTGGCTTCGCGTTCGCGGTGTTTGCGGCGGTGATAGGGGGATGCCGAGCAGTTGAGCACCACGTCCGGCCGCCGGTCGGCGAGCCGCGCCACCGCCGCCCCGTCCGGGAACCAGGAGTCCTCGCAGATCTGCACGGCGGCCCGCAGCGGGCCGAGATCGAAAAGCAGCGATGCCTCGCCGGCGGTGAAGAGCCGCTTCTCATCAAATACCGCATAATTGGGCAGCAGGTTTTTCCGGTAGATGCCGAGCACCGATCCGTCGCGGAGGACCGATACCGCGTTGTAGATCGCGTCCCCTTCGCGCACCGGCGCCCCGACCAGCGCGGTGATGCCGGCGGGGAGATGCTCCCGGACCCGATCCGTCTCGCGGGCGCAGTCGCGGAGAAAGTGCGGCTTGAGAATCAGATCCTCGGGCGGATAGCCGCAAACGGCGAGCTCGGGGAAGAGGATGGCCTCCGCTCCCGCTTCAGCCGCCCTCCCGGCGTACTCGAGCACGCGATCGGCATTGCGGCGCAATGCGCCTACCGTCATATTGATCTGAGCGATCCCGATTTTCATGCAGCCGGGAGGGGATTGTGGGAAGCGGGTGGCGCGATCCGGCTTGTGCCCCTTTGTGCCTTTTTGTGGCGATTCCCCTCTTTAATTCTCCTGTGCCCTTTTTGTGCCTTTTTGTGGCGATTCCGCTCTTAAACTCTCCCGTGCCCTTTTGTGGCTTCAGCTCCGGTAATTCGGGGCTTCCTTGGTGATCTTCACATCGTGCGGGTGGGCCTCGGTGACCCCGGCGGGCGTGATCCGCAGGAACCGTCCCCGTTCACCCAGTTCCGCCGGGTTGCGGCAGCCGCAGTATCCGAGACTGGAGCGCAGGCCGCCGCAGAACTGGATCATGACCTTCTGCACGGTGCCGGCGTAGGGAACCATACCCTCGATGCCCTGGGGAACGAGTTCGTCTTCCTCCGCATCCCCGAGGCCGTAGCGTTCGCGGCTGCCCGCGCGCGAGCGCATGGCGTCGAGACTGCCCATGCCGCGGTAAATGACGTACTGACGTCCCTGGTAGAGAATTTTTTCACCGGGGCTCTCCTCCGTGCCGGCGAGCAGCGAGCCCATCATCACCGTGTTTGCGCCCGCCACGAGCGCCTTCGCGATATCGCCGGAGTGGCGGATTCCGCCGTCGGCGATCACGGGGATCTCGCCGTCCAGTTCGCGGGCGACCTCGTAGATGGCCGAAATCTGCGGGACCCCGACCCCCGCCACCACGCGCGTCGTGCAGATCGATCCCGGACCGATCCCGACCTTGACGGCATCCGCTCCGGCGTCGCACAGGTCGCGCGCGGCTTGGCCGGTGGCGATATTGCCTGCGACGACCTCGATATGCGGATAGTGTTTTTTGATCCAGCGGGTCATGGCGACCACGCCCTCGGAGTGTCCGTGGGCCGTGTCGACCACGAGGGCGTCGACATCCTCTTCCGCCAGCTGCTCCACCCGGAGTTCGTCGCCGGGGCCCACGGCCGCGGCGGCCCGCAGCCGGTAATGCGAGTCGCGGTTATAGAAGGGGCGTTCATTTTCGACCAGACTCTGCACGTCCGCATAACTGTAGAGCCCGACCAGATGTCCGTCGTCCTCCACGATCGGAAGCTTGCCGACCTTGTTCCCGCGCATGATGGCATAGGCGTCCTGCAGCGACGTGCCGCGGGGGGCCGTGATGACTTCGCGGGTCATCAGCTCGCTCACGTTCGCGTTCGGGTCGGAGGCGAATTTCATGTCGCGGGAGGTGAGGATGCCGGCCAGCCGGTCTTCGGCGTCGAGGATGGGGAAGCCGCTGAACTTGTACCCTTTCCGTTCCCGTCGCTCGCGCACCTCCCTGAGCGTGTTCGAGTCGCGGAAGGTGATCGGTTGATTGATCAGGCCGTTGAGGTAATGCTTGACCCGCGAGACCTGGGCGGCCTGTTCCGCAGGGTCGAGGTTCTTGTGGATGACGCCGATTCCGCCCTGCATCGCCATGGCCGTGGCCATCGGCGCCTCGGTGACCGTATCCATCGCGGCGCTGACGAACGGAATGTTCATGCGGATATGGCGCGTGAAATCGGCGCCGAGCCCGGTTTCGGCGGGAAGGAAATCGGCGTATTGCGTCACCAAGGTGACGTCGTCGAACGTCAGCCCCATGTATTCGAAAGACTTCATGAAGGAGTCGAGATATGTGTTCCTGCTCATGGTCACCTCTTTTCAGGGTTACCATGTTCGAGCCCGCCGCGCGAGTCAAGAAGGGACAGACCCTTCGCTGTGTTTATGGAAGGGTTCCCGGGAAAGGTGGGATGCGGGAGATTCAGAGGGGGAGAGAAAATGGGATTCACCATGAAGGACATGAAGGGGTGAACATAAAAAATCTACGAAGAACCGAATCGTTTGAAGGGAGTCGTTATGGTTTCTTCTCCCGTTTTGCGTTCCATGCAGTTTTGCGGTGTGATCCGCGGATTGTTCCTGATGCAGAAATCGCAGAAGCTGATGTACTCCGCAGGCGACATCCGTTTTTTCCGGGGTTCCCGGACGCCATGCATGTCGGGATGCCTAATCATGGTCGAGTTCCTTTATCCGAGCAGCAAGTTTTGAGTAAATCCCTTCGTCCGCGAACCGTTCGCAGAGGGGTTTGAGGTCCTGTTCAGGGTCCAGATTGTTTTCAGCCGCCAGATGGGCAATGTCGGGGAAGTCCTTTTCCCATCGTTCAGCAGTTCCGTTTTTCAGCGCGAAGAGTTTCATCGAAATCAGGTCGTTCAGGCTGGGGACCTTGATCGTTGATCCGCCATATTCGACCGCATGGGCATCGGAGAGCAGGGCCCTGATGGTGTCGGCGTCAACCTGCAGGAAATCGACCCGAACGGGCGTGCCGGGTTTGTTGAAGAAAACCACATTTTCCGACTGGGAAATATTCGAGAATCCGGCCTCTTTCATGACGGTGCGTACCGTCCCCATATCCTCAGCGGCCACTATGAAGTCTACATCGATGGTCGCGCGGCTGAATCCATAGTAGTTGACGGCGTGGCCGCCGATCATGAGGAAGTCCACGCCCGCGTGTGGCAGCTGATTTCCTGCGACATCAAAAATGTATGAAATGCTGTCGCTGCGCATAGTTCTCTATTCCCAATGGTTCCGCGGAAAAGTCTAACAAACCCGGTTTTTCATCCGAGTAAAAACCGTTGCGGGCTTTTCCCGTTCCCCGTGAGGGTAAGACGGGTCCGCATCGATTCCTTCCCCGCCGCGGCGTTTCGTGCGAGGCTGGTCCGATGAAGCCGCTGATTCATAATTACAGCCGGGACGAACTCGCCACGCTGTGCGAAGAGATGGGCGAGCCGGGGTTCCGGGCGAAGCAGCTCTGGAACTGGCTGTACGTGCACCGGGCCGGATCCTGGGATGCCATGGCCAACCTGCCGCAAGCGTTGCGGAGGCGGCTGGCAGACCGCCTCGAGCTTCAGGCCTTCGCGGAGGTCGAGGTCCACGGGGAGGCGGGCGATACGCGCAAACTGGTCGCCGACCTGCGCGACGGACACCGGATCGAGTCGGTTTTGATCCCCGCCCGCGGACGCATGACGCTCTGCCTGTCCAGCCAGGTCGGGTGCCGCTTTGCCTGCGCCTTCTGCGCGAGCGGCAGGGCCGGCTTCATCCGGGACCTGGAGCCGGGGGAAATCATCGCGCAGTGGCGGACCGCCGAACGGATCTCCGAGGACGGGTCGGCGGAGCGCAAGGTTACCCACGTGGTCTATATGGGCGTCGGGGAGCCCCTGGACAATCTCGAAGCGGTGCTGAAGTCGGCCCGTATTCTCAACCACCCCGACGGCGCGAATATCGGCGCGCGGCGGATCACCTTCAGCACCTGCGGCGTCATTCCGGGAATCGAACGCCTGGCCCGCGAGCCGGAACAGTTTGAACTCTCGGTGTCGCTGCACGCGCCGGAGGACGAACTGCGCAGCCGGCTGATGCCGGCCAACCGGCGCTGGCCGCTCGACGCACTCCTCACGACCTGCGCGGACTATACCGGGAGGACCGGCCGGATCGTGACCTTCGAGTATACCCTGATCGCCGGCGTCAACGACACGCCCGCCCACGCCCGCGAACTTGCGCGCCGGCTTTCCCGCTTTCCTTCCCGCGTCAACCTGATCCCGCTCAGCCCGGTCGAAGAGTACGAAGGCTGCGCGCCCGACCCGAAACAGGCCGAACGGTTTATCCGCGAACTGGACCGGGCAGGGGTCCATGCCACGCTCCGCCGCTCCCGGGGGGTCCACCACGGCGCCGCCTGCGGCCAGCTTAGGGCCCGCGCGCAGCATTGAGCGCTCCCCGCTTTCCCGGCGCGTAAACCCCTGCGTCCTAAATCATTGCACCGGAGCCCGTCTTTCGCGCACACGGGGTCCTCCGTGGGGTGACGTTCTCTAACTCCCTCTTAACAAATAAGAAAAAAGTTTATTGACACAAGGTGGGGCGAAGTGTCACAAAGTGGGGCGAAAGGAAGGACCGTGGGAGGCAGTGCAGTCTGATGGACGGAATGGAACAGGGCGTCTTTGTAGGGACGTACCGGCACGCTTTGGATCCGAAGCGCCGGCTGACCATTCCGTCCGAGTGGCGCGCACTGATGGCGGAGACGAACCGCGTGTACGTGATCCCGGGCATCGAGGAAAGATGTCTCTATGTCTACACGGCCCAGGAGATGACCCGCCGCATGCAGAAGGTGCGCGACCTGTCGGTGGCCGACGAGAAGGCCCGCACGCTGCTGCGCCAGGTGGCCTCCCAGGCGAGTTCGGCGGTGTGGGATTCCCAGGGCCGCATCCGCATCAACGACGCCCTGCTCGAGCACGCCGGAATCGAGGCGCAGGTCGTCCTTTCGGGGGCGTTTTTCCGGTTCGAGGTATGGTCGCCCGGGGAGTTCGACCGTGTCTCGAGGGAGAGCGCGGAAGGCGGGCTGGCGGAGGCCGCCCGCTACGCCGGATTCTGACCGGATCAATTGAGAGGAGTCGCGAAATGTTCGCCTGTCCCGCAGAGCCCGCGGCTGAGCCCGACCCGGACTGCAACGAGCACGTGCCGGTGCTGCTCGACGAAGTGCTGGAGTACTGGATCACGGATCCCGACGGCATTTACGTGGACGGCACGATCGGCGGGGCGGGGCATGCCGCCGCCGCGCTGGCGGAACTCGGAGCCGGGGCCCGGCTGATCGGGATGGACCGCGACCGCGAAGTCCTGGCGCGCGCGCGCCGTCGGCTTTCAGCTTATGGAGACCGCGTCGATATGATCCATGCGAATTATGCGCAACTCGAGCACGCGCTTGACCCCTTGCTGCGGGGGAGGATCAGCGGCGTGCTGCTCGACCTGGGCGTCAGTTCGTTCCAGATCGGCGATGCGGAGCGGGGCATGAGTTTCATGCACGACGGGCCGCTGGACATGAGAATGGACCGCAGCGGCGGCACCACGGCCGCGGATCTCGTCAACGGCGCCGATGTGGAGCAGCTCGCGGAGTGGTTCCGCCGCTACGGCGAGGAGCGCGAGGCGGGCGCGGTCGCGCGCGCCATCGTTCGCGAGCGCACGTCGGGGCCGATCACGCGCACCGCGCGGCTCGCGGAAATCGTCTGTCGCGCCCGGCGGCGTCACGAACGGCGGATTCATCCGGCCACGCGCGTCTTTCAAGCGCTGCGGATGGTCGTGAACCGCGAACTGGAACACCTGGAGGCGGGGCTGGAGGGGGCCCTGTCGGTGCTCGCGCCCGGCGGACGGCTGGCGGTGATCAGTTTTCACAGCCTGGAGGACCGTTGCGTCAAGCACACGGTCGGGGCGCACCGGGTGCGCTGGCTCAGCCTGCAGGAGGGCGGGGTCCGGCGCGAGGGTCTGATGCCCCCCGTCAAGTGGATTACGAAGAAACCGGTCATGGCCGGTGATGAGGAACGGCACGCCAATCCGCGCGCGCGCTCGGCCAAGCTTCGGGTCGCGGAGCGCGAACCGGGAGAAGAGGAATGAAAAAGAAACGCAGAAACCGGCGCCGGTCGTCCCGCCGCAGAAGCGGGCCGGTATGGGTCGTCTCGCTCGCGCTTTTCCTCGTCGCCGGGGCGGCCCTGGGATTCGTCTATCTGTGGCTGAATCTCCGCTGCGATTCGCTGGGCAGCCGCATAACGCGGATGGAGACCCGGTACGAGACGCTGGCCAAGGAACTGAGCAACGAGCAGGACCGCTGGGCCAACCTGATCACACCGGCGAATTTCCAGCGTATTCTCCACAGTCACGACCTGCGGATGGTGCGGCCGCGGGCGGACCGGGTGGTCCGCGTGATCCATCCGTTCGACGGCGATCAGCGGGTGGTTTCGCTGGCGCGCTCCGACGCGGGATCCGGCCGGCGGATGCAATATGAATGAAGAATCGACGGGGTAAAACACGGGTAGTGCTGTGCACGATCTTCTTCGCGGCCGCGTTCACCGGCCTCGGGTTCCGCCTTTACCTGCTGCACTTTCACCTGGAAGCGCCCTACCAGCAGACGATCCGCGGTTCCCAGCAGATCAACGAGGAGGTCGCGGCACGCCGCGGACGTATACTGGACCGCCGCGGGAATCTGTTCGCCCTCGATCTGGCGCGTAAACACGTCTGCGCCGATCCGGCCTATATTCTCGGCCACGGTGCGGTGGACTCGGTGGCCACCCGGCTGGCCGGCGTTCTGGGGACCGACGCAGCCGAAATCGCGGAAAAACTCGACCGCCCGAAACGGCGTTACGTCCGTCTGCGCAAGTATGTGAGTTCCGAGACCGCGGAGTCCGTGACGGCGCTCGAACTGCCGGGCGTTTTTCTCGAGGAGGCCTACCGCCGCCATTATCCCAAGGGGCCGCTGATGGCCCACGTCGTCGGATTCGCCAATACGCTCAACGACGGCTGCGCGGGCGTGGAACTGGCGATGGACCGCTACCTGAAAGGGACGCCGGGACGCCGCGTGGGCGAGCGCGACGGATCGGGCCGCGAGATCTATTCGCGGCGCGTGCTCGAGCAGCCCCCCGAATCGGGGGCGGACGTCTACCTCACTCTCGATCAGCAGATCCAGTACATCGCCGAACGCGCGGTCCAGAAGGCCTTCACCAGGCATCGCGCGGCCGGGGCCTGGGCCGTCGTCCAGCGGGTCCGGACGGGTGAAATTCTCGCCATGGCATCCGCTCCCTCCTACGATCCGAACCGCTACGGCGACGCGAGGCCGGAATGGCGCCGCAACCGGGCCGTGGAGTTCGTCTATGAACCGGGTTCGACCATGAAGGCCGTCACCGTCGCCTCGGCGCTCGACGCCGGAGCGGTCAGGACCGATGAGATCATCGACTGCGAGGCCGGACGGTGGTACTACGGCGGGAGGTCGCTCAGCGAATACCACGGTCACGCGTACGGCCCGCTCACGGTGGCCGACGTGCTGAAGAAATCGAGCAATATCGGCGCGGCCAAGATCGCGCTTCGCCTCGGGGAAGAACCGCTGGAACGGTACTTCCGGTCTTTCGGCTTCGGCGAAAAACCGGGTACGGAACTCCCGGCCGAGGAGGGCGGGCTCTTCGCCCCCGCCGAACGGTGGTCGAAGATCAGTATCACGCGCCTCGCGATGGGACACGAGATCGGCGTCACCGCCCTGCAGATGCTCAACGCCGTCTGCACGATCGCCAACGACGGGCGCAGACTGCGTCCGAGCGTGATCAAGCGCGTCACCCGCGGTGGAGAAGATGTAGTTCTTGAAAACCGCCGCGAACCACTCGACCGGGCCGTCTCCCCGCGCGTGGCGCATCAGATGCGCGCGATGATGGCGCGCGTGACCGGAGAGGGCGGCACGGCGCCGCAGGCGGCGATCGAGGGGTTCGAGGTGGCAGGCAAAACCGGCACGGCCCAGAAGATCGGACCGGACGGCCGCTACCTGCGCAGCCGCACCGTCGCCTCCTTCGTCGGATTCGTGCCCGCCGACCGGCCGGAGATCGGCATTATCGTGGTCGTGGACGATCCCGAGGACGGGGGAACCGGTGGACGGGTCGCCGCACCCGCGTTCGCGGAAATAGGCGAAGAGACGCTCCGCTTTCTCGGCATCCCGGCCGACGGAACGGAGGAGTTCTATACGGCGGAAGGATTCTGAGGGGATCAGAGTCAGAATCAGAATCAGAGTCAGAATCAGAGTCAGAGGGAGAGTCAGAGTCAGAGTCAGAGGGAGCGGGAAACCTGAGACCTGAGTAAGACATGAAACTGAGCGAGCTTCTAGAACACGTCGAACTGCGGGGCGGGCGGCCGCCGGACCGGGAGATCACGGGCGTGAGCCATGACTCCCGCCGGGTCCGTCCGGGGCATGTGTTCGTCGCCGTGCCGGGCCAGGAGCACGAGGGGGCGGATTTCATTCCCGAGGCCGTGGCGCGGGGCGCCGTCGCGGTCGTCGGATCGGGCGAAGAGCCCGGAGAATGCGGCGTGCCCTACGTGCGTGTGGACGATGCCCGCCGCGCACTGGCGGCCCTGGCCCGGGCCTGCTTCGAGGGGCCCTCCGCGAATCTCGAACTGGTCGGCATTACCGGCACCAACGGCAAGACCACCACCGCGTTCATGGTGCGCACGATTCTGCGGGCGGCGGGACAAAAGACGGGACTGATCGGCACGGTGCGCTACGAGATCGGCGAACACCGGATGCCCGCGTCGAGGACGACCCCGGAGGCCACGGAACTGCAGGGTCTGCTGCGGCGGATGGTCGACCACGGATGTACGAGCGCGGTGCTGGAGGTCTCCTCCCACGCCCTCGCCCAGGATCGGGTCTGGGGGATCGAATTCGATGCGGCCGTCTTCACCAACCTGAGCTCGGAACACCTGGATTACCACGGTACGGAAGAGGAGTATTTCGAGGTCAAACGACGCCTCTTCACCATGCTCGGACAGCAGCGCAAACCCGGCTGCGCCGTGATCAATGCGGACGATCCCCGCGCGGACCGGCTCCCGGCGGGGGCCTCGGGCCGGATCGGATTCGGATGTTCACCCGGCGCCGATGTGCGCGGGGAGGTCGTCGATATCCGCCGCGAGGGCACGCGGCTCCGGCTGTGGACCCCCTGGGGCGACGGTGAACTGATGCTTCCGCTGCCGGGACGCTTCAATGCCTGCAATGCGCTGGCCGCCATCGCCACCTGCGGCGCGCTCGGCGTGGACCCCGCCGCGGCCGTGCATGCGCTCGAGCGGATGCGTCCCGTGCCGGGTCGCCTGGAACCCGTCGCGGGCGACCGCCGCGTATGGGTGGATTACGCTCACACGGACGATGCGCTCGAGAACGTACTCGGTGCCCTGCGCGAGTTCCGCCGGGGCCGGCTGTTCGTCGTCTTCGGCTGCGGCGGCTGCCGCGATACCGCCAAGCGCGGGAGGATGGGGCGCGTGGCGGCGCGCCTGGCCGACGGGGCGGTGATCACGACGGACAATCCCCGGCGCGAAGATCCCGCTCAAATCGCGGCGGAGATCGCAAAGGGTTTTGATTCGGAGGACCAATATGAGATCGTGCTCGATCGGCGCGACGCGATCCGCCGCGGGATCGAACGGCTCGGCGAAGACGACCTCCTGCTGATTGCGGGCAAGGGACACGAGACCGTACAGGAGTTCGCGGACACCCGGATCCCGTTCGACGACCGTGAAGTCGCCGCGGAATACCTGGCGGAGAAGAAAAAGCGATGACGCCGATACCGGAATTCAAAGCGGAAGACCTGGCCCGCTGGAGCGGGGGGGCGTGGAAGGGCGCTCCGCCGGTGGTCCTGCGCGGCGTGGTTCACGACAGCCGGTGTGTGACGCCGGGGTCGATGTACGTGGCGCTGAAGGGGGGGCGCTGCGATGGGCATGAATTCGTCCCGGACGCCTTCCGCCACGGCGCGGCGGCCGCACTGGTCTCCGGCGACTATCGCCCCGCACCCACGCCCCGCCGGGGCGAGTCCGGTCCGTTGCTGAAGGTGGCCGACCCGCTGTCGGCCATCCGCGATCTCGCGGCGGGGTACCGCCGCCAGTGGAGCGGCACGGTGTTCGGAATTACCGGGAGCGTCGGCAAGACCACGGTCAAGGAGATGCTGGCCTCCATGCTCGCGGTGCGGGGCGAGGTGTTCCGGTCGCCGGGCAACTGGAACAACCATATCGGCCTGCCGATGAGTATGCTGAAGTGTCCCTCCGACGGCCCGGCGGCGGTATTCGAACTGGGCATGAACCGCCCGGGCGAGATCCGCATGCTCAGCCGTACGCTCCGGCCGGACGCCGCGCTGCTGACCCGGATCGGGCCGGTCCACATGGCGCATTTCAATTCCGTGGAGGATATCGCCGAAGAGAAAGCCTCGCTGCTCGCCGAACTGGCCGAGGGCGGGTGGGCGCTGCTGGACGCCGACAGTCGCTGGTTCAGGCGCTTCCGCTCGCTGCTGCGCGGACGCTGCGTCACCTGGGCGGAGCGGGCCGACGCGGATTACCGCGTACGGGTCGGCGAGGGCGGCATCACGGTGAACGGTCACGATTTCAAAATCCCGGTGCCGGGCCTGCATACGGCGGGCAACGCCGCCCGGGCCGCGGCGGCCGCGCTGGAACAGGGTATCGATCCGCACGACATCGCGGAGGCGCTGGCGCGATACCGCACCGCGCCGATGCGGTGGGAGATGACGGATCGCGGCGGGGTCCGGCTGATCAACGATGCCTACAACGCCAACCCGGTGTCGATGCGCGCCGCTCTGAGCACCCTCGCCGGGATGGCGGACGGGGGCCGGTGCTGGGCGGTGCTGGGCGGAATGAGCGAACTCGGGGACATGGAGGGCGAACAGCATCGCGCCATCGCGGAGGTCGCCGCGGAACTTCCCCTGGCGGAGGTGATTACGGTCGGCGCCCGGGCGCGGATGATTCATGATGCCGGTCCGGGTCACTGGGTCCACGCGGATACGCCCGAAGAGGCCGCGCGGCTGCTGTGCGAGCGGGTTGCGCCCGGCGATTGCGTGCTCTTCAAGGGATCGAGAAGCGAGCGGCTGGAGACCGTGCTGGACCGGTACAGGACGCTCACGGAGTAGGAAGGCAAGCGAGGACACCCCGCGGGGTGGTGGAGGGGATTCGTCGGATATGCTCTATGATCTGCATGAGTGGACCGAGGTCTGGTCGGTGCTGCGGATTTTCCGCTACATCACCGTGCGGACCTTCGGGGCGGCGGGTACGGCGTTCGTGCTGAGCCTCATCTTCGGCCCCCTGGTGATCCGCAGACTGAGCCAGTGGAACATAGGCCAGCAGATCCGCGGCGACGAGGTGATGCGCGGCCATCGCGTGAAGGCGGGGACGCCGACCATGGGGGGAGTGCTGATCGTGGGCTGCGCGGCGGCGGCGACGATCCTCTGGGCCCGCCCCGGAGAGCCGCTCGTCTGGTGCTGCCTGGCCACGATGGTATTCATGGGTGCGGTCGGGGCGATGGACGACGTGCTGAAGATCCGATGCCGCAATTCGACGGGGCTCCGGGAGTGGGGCAAACTCGGGTTGCAGGGCCTCTGGGCGCTGGCGCTGCTGTGGTACCTGTGGCAGGACGAAGCCAATCGCGAGCGCACGCAGCAGCTCTTTATTCCTTTTCTCAAAGATCCGGTCGTGCCGGCGATGGGGTTCGTGTTCACGCTGGTTTTCGTGTTCGGCGTGATGGCCGGTTCGTCCAACGCCGTCAACCTGACCGACGGCCTCGACGGACTGGCGGTCGGCTGCGGTAACGCGGCGGTGCTCGCGTACCTGGTCATGGCCTATGCGACCGGACACGCCGTGTTCGCGGAATACCTGCAGATTCCTCACGTCGCGGGAGCGGGTGAGCTGGCGGTCTTCTGCGGCGCGCTGCTGGGCGCCGGGCTCGGATTTCTGTGGTTCAACTGCCATCCCGCGCGGGTGTTTATGGGCGACACCGGCAGCCTGGCGATCGGGGGTTCGATCGCCGCGGTGGCCCTGATCGTGAAACAAGAGCTGGTGCTGCTCATCGTGGGGGGGGTCTTCGTGCTCGAGGCCCTCAGCGTGATTCTGCAGCGCGGGTGGTTCAAGTACACGCGCCGGCGTTACGGGGAAGGCCGGCGCATTTTCCGGTGCGCCCCGCTGCATCATCATTTCGAACAGCAGGAACTCGCCCGCGCGAAGGCGGAGGGCAGAACGCCCGATTCTATCGAGAACAGGATCGTGGTGCGGTTCTGGATTCTCGCCATCATCTTTGCGCTGCTGGGCATTGCCACCCTCAAGATCCGATGAATGCGCCGTACCAGACCGCCCTCGTACTGGGATGGGGCCGCAGCGGCCGTGCGGCCGCCGCCCTGCTCGAAGCAGAGGGCGTGCGCGTCACGGTCGCCGCCGGAGAACAGGAGCCGCCGCCCGCGGAGCTGCGCGCCGACGTGGCCGTAGTCAGTCCCGGCTTCGAACGCTCCCATCCGTGGGTCGAGGCCTGCCGCCGGGCGCGGGTGCCGGTGATCGGGGAACTGGAACTCGGGGCTCGATTCGCGCACGCGCCGATCCTGGCGGTGACCGGCTCGAACGGCAAGAGCAGCGTGGTGAAGTGGCTCGCGGAATCGCTGGACCGCGCGGGACTGAAGGCCCTGCCGTGCGGCAACTACGGCCGGCCGCTCAGCGACGCGGTGCGGGAGTCCGCCGACTGGCTGGTCGCCGAGGTCAGTTCGTTTCAACTCGAGACCGTCGACCGCTTTCGCCCGCGGGTGGCGGTGGTGCTGAACGTGCTGCCCAACCACCTTGACCGGCACGGGGACATGCGGACCTACCTGGCTCTCAAGGCGCGGATCTTTGAGAACAGCGGTCCGGAGGACGCCTGTCTTGCCCCCGCGGCGCAGGCGGCCCGGCTGTTTGCGGCCGCGCCCGGCGCCCGGGGGCGCCGGGTGAGCTTCGGAGAGACGGAGGCGGATTACGTGTATGCGCAGGGCCGCGTGGAAGGTCCGGACGGGTTCCGGATGGATGTGCGGGGGACGTGGTTCGAGGATCCGGTCCGCGGCCCCGGAGGAGCCGCCCCCGTCGCCGCCGCCCTGGACACGCTCGGCCTTCCGCCCACCGCCGCGGAAGACGCCGCCCGCGATTTCGCGCCGCTGCCGCATCGCACGGAAGTGGTGGCCGTGCGCGGGGGGGTCCGGTTCGTGGACGATTCCAAAGCGACCAACCTCGCCGCGCTGGAAGCGGGCGTGCGCGCACAGCCCGGGCCGGTCCGACTCATTGCGGGGGGGCGGATGAAGGAGCACGGCGCGGACGGACTGGCATCGCTGATGCGTGCGCGGGTGGCGGCCGCCTATCTGATTGGAGAAGCCGAGGAGGCCTTATACGCGGCGTGGCGCGAATCCTGCCCGTGCCGCCGGTGCTCGACACTCGACGAGGCGGTGCGGGCGGCCGCGGGGGAGGCCCGCCGCGGCGATACGGTACTGCTCTCGCCGGGCGGCACGAGCTTCGACCAGTTCAGCGATTTCGAGGAGCGCGGCGATCGATTCAGGGCTTTGGTCGAGAAAAGCATTGAACCGGAGGGGGTGTCATGAATACAAATAGAGCGAAGCGCTCGGGGCACCGGGCGTCACACCGAACGGGAGGCCACGTACTGATGAAAGCTCTTTTCTGGGTCATGGCGGCGCATCTGCTGGTAGCCGCGGGAATTTTTTTGGTGCAGGGGTGCTCAACAACCCCGGAATGGATGGAAAACGTGAGTGTGCCGCGGCATGTGGATCCCCCGCCGCCGACCGACCTGCCCCCGGAAGTGAGCGAGCCCGAACCCGTGGCTCCCGCGGAACCGATTTTCGAGAGCGACATGGCCCCGGAGCCGGCGCCGATGCCCGAGCCCGAGTACAAGCACTACACCATCCGCAAGGGCGATACCCTCTCTGCCATTGCGTACCGGCATGACATCAGTGTGTCTACGCTGGTCGAACTCAACGAGATTCAGAACCCCGACCGGCTCGTGGTCGGCCAGGATCTGCTCCTTCCTCCCTATGCGGCCGAACCCGCCGCCCGGCCGTCGGCGCCTTCGCCCGGCGCGGTGCGGGAGTCCGGCGCGGAGGCCGGCGACGGAGAGATCTACGTGGTCAAGAGCGGAGACACGCTTTCGCAAATCGCGCAGCGTTTTAACGTGGCCCTCGACAGACTCCGCGACGTCAACGGCCTTCGCGGCGACCGGATCATCGTCGGCCAGGAACTGGTGGTTCCGGGCGGAACAACAACGTCTGCCGCGGAGCCGCCTGAACGCGAAAGACCGGAAGACGGCGAAAAAGAGTCCACCCCGGCGATGACGCCGGAACCGGCGGCTCCCGCGGCTCCCGAAGGGGAGGCCCCCGCCGAGGAGGAAGAGGCGGAGTCCCCGGCCGCGGCCCCGACGGTCATGGAACACGTGGTCTATCCCGGTGAGACGCTCGAGGAGATCGCCCGCCAGTACGCGACCACCGTCGATAAACTCAGGGACCTTAACGAGCTCAGAGGCCCGGTTCAGCTTCAGCAGGGGCAGACCATCCTCGTACCCGTCGGAGATTGAGGCGCATGGCGTGGTCTTCGACCGATCAGGATGCCGCGCGCGGTCAGGACGGATCCTATGCGCTGCGGCTTCTGGTCGGGGCCGTGCTTATTCTCGCCACCTTCGGATTCGTAATGCTGGCCAGCGCGAGCAGCGTGAGCGCCGCCCACCGCTTCGGCGATCCTTATTTTTTTGTCAAGCGACAGGCGATATGGCTGGTCCTTGCATTCGCGGCGGCGCTGATCACCGCCCGTATCCCCGCGGATTATCTGCGGCGCTGGGCCCTTCCGGCCTGGGGGGTCTCGCTGCTTCTGCTCCTCGCGGTCTGGTTTCCCGTGATCGGCCACGAGGTGAACGGCAGCCATCGCTGGATTAAAGTGGGCGCGGTCACGTTCCAGCCCTCGGAGGCCGCCAAGCTGGGATCCATCCTGCTGATCGCCTGGTGGATGTCGCCGCGGTGGAGGAAGGGAAGCGAGATCCGGAAGGGATTCCTGATGCCGCTGGCCTGCCTGGGGCTCACCGGCGTGCTCATCCTGTTTGAACCGGATTTCGGCACGACCATGCTGGTCCTGTTTTCGGGACTCCTGCTGATGTATGCGGCGGGGGCGCACGTGGGATATATCATCATTGTGGGGCTGCTCGGCATGTCGGCCCTGAGCATCCTGATCATGCACAACCCGGAACGGATGGGCCGCATCCTGGCCTTTCTCAATCCGGGTGAATATGTGCGCAGCGACGCGTGGCAGCTCGTCAATTCGCTGTGCGCCTTCAGAGAAGGCGGGCTCTGCGGCGTCGGCCTCGGGGAGAGCATTCAGAAGCGGTTCTACCTTCCGGAGGCCCATACGGATTTCATTTTCGCGATCATGGCGGAGGAATTGGGGCTCATCGCCAGCGGCGCCGTGCTCCTCCTGTTCGTGGTGTTCTTTCTCTGCGGCATGCGTGTGGCGACGGCGGCCGGCGACCGGTTTATGCGCCATACGGTGCTGGGCGTGGTTTTCATGATCACCCTTCAGGGCCTGATCAACATGGGGGTGGTCACCGGCTGTCTTCCCACCAAAGGTCTTCCGCTGCCCTTTATCAGCTACGGCGGATCGAGCCTGATCGTCACCGGCGCGATGATCGGACTGATCCTGAATGCGGGGCGCGGACAAAAGGGCAACAGAGTTTAACCGGATTCTGGTCGTCTGCTTATCCGTCTCGAACTTTTCCCGAGTCCACTCCCGGTTTTTCACCCCCAACCAGGAGCCGTCCCATGTCCGGAAAACCACGCACCGACGGAGGATACCGCCGCACCCGCAGCTTCCAGACCGCCACCCTCATCTACGACGCCACGTACCGGTTCGGCAGAAAACACCTGGAATCGGAATCCGGGGCCGCGGAACGGATGATCCGGGCCGCGCGTTCGGGGCGGCTGCACATCGTGGGAGCGTGCCGCCACTCCGCGTCCTCTCCCCGGACGGAACTCCGGCGGATGAATGCGGCGCGTGCGAGGCTGGAGGAGCTGCTGCTCGACTTTGAGGACATCCTGCGGCGCCGGCGCCTGCCGCTCTGGGAGGACGAGGGGTCTGAAGCGGCTGCTGTGCAGGCCGTGGAGGGATCCGGTCGGTCGGATCTGACCGACCAGGAGCGCGAAGCCCTTTACGCACGCTGGCTGGAACACGACGATCCGGCCGTAACGGCCAACGCGGTGATCTGCCTGATCGAACGGGTAAACGACCTGCTCGATCGCCGGATCGCTTCGATGGAAAACAAGTTCGGGGATCAGGGCGGACACCGCGAAGGACACGCGCTGGCGCGGGCGGGGGATGGCGCGCGCCCGCGGGAGAACTCCGGGTCCGGTGACGGCGGCTCCGGATCACCGCCGGACTGTCCCAGGTGCGGCAAGCCGATGATCAAACGCACCGCGAAAACCGGGAATATGGCCGGGAAGCCCTTCTGGGGCTGCTCCGGTTACCCGGCGTGCAAGGGAACAATGAAGATCAGTTCATAAACATAAGCAATGAATCTCGCAAAGAGGAATGAGAAGAGCACAGGCAAAGGAATCGTGCTCCCCCAAAGGAAGAAAATCCTTGGCGACCTTGGCGGCTTGGCGAGAGAAAAACGGGTTGAAGTCACTTCAGAGGACGGAAGCCGCTGCTGAGTTTAACCGGGGAGTTCGTTACCCTCCGGGCGGTCGGCCCAGCGGCCGACATTGCTGAGGACGAGTTCCGGGGTTTCGAACTGGTCGGCGAGGACCTTGTGGTAGGCGCATTCTTCCGGGGAGCGCAGACGGTGTCCGGACTGCGAGCGGCTGTACTCCGCGGCCGTCTCCGGACGAATGAAATGGCGGATGCCGCGCTCGATGATATCCACCGTTCCGCTGCCTTCGTCGAACTGTTCCTTGCCGCGCCAGACGATTTCCTCCGGGAGCAAATCCTCGAACGCCTTGCGCAGAATCCACTTCTCCACCGGCTGACCCTGCTCGTCTCTCCAGAGCTTGAAGCGGGCGGGAATCCGCTGGGCCAGTTCGATCATGTCCAGATCCAGAAACGGCACGCGGCCTTCGAGTGAGTGGGCCATGGTGAGGCGGTCGACCCGCTGCAGGTTGATGTTATGCAGCGCGGTCACGCTGCGGTAGAGTTCGTTGTGCAGGTCGTCGTGATGATCGATGTCCTTCACATAGGTATATCCCGCGAAAAGTTCGTCGGCGCCTTCTCCCGTGTGGATGACCTTCACATGCTGCGCGGCGAGGCGCGAGGTGAAGTAACAGGGGATCGCGCTGCGCACCAGGTCCTGGTCGAAGGATTCCAGATGATAGAGAATCTCGGGCAGGGCGTCCCGCACTTCCTCTTCGGTGAAGACGTACTCGTGGTGGATGCTGCCGATGTGGCGGGCCACGAGGCGGGCGGCCTGGATATCGCGGCTGCCCTCGACCCCCACCGAGAACGTGTGCAGCTCCTCGACCTGCCGACGGATGATCGCCGCGATCAGGCTGCTGTCGAGTCCGCCGGAGAGGAACGCGCCCACGGGTACGTCGCTCATCATGCGTTTAGTCACGGAGTTCGTGAGGGTGGTGCGGATTTCCGAGCACCAGTCCTCCGTGCTCCGGCCTTCTTCGGGTTCCCTCTCGGGGATGGGGGCGAAGGTCCGCCAGCCGTGTTCCGTGTGATAACAGGTGCCGGGGGGGAATTCCCTGACCTCCGAGGTGAGCCCGTCGAATTGTTTGAGTTCCGAACCGAAGACCGGTCCCTCCGGCGTCCGGCCCAGGTACAGCGGCTTGATGCCCACCGGATCGCGCGCGGCATAGAGCTGCTCGTCGTCGGCCACCACGAAGGCGTACATGCCGTCCAGCCGGTCCGCGGCGCGGTCGGCGAGGTCCTCATAGAGATGGAGCGGAGCCTCGCTGTCGCTGCGCGAACGGAATCGGTGCTCCTTCTCCAGCTCCGGGCGGAGCGACGGGAAGTTGTAGATCTCCCCGTTGGCGATGACGGCGCGGCGGCCGTCGCCGGACAGGATCGGCTGGTGTCCGCCCTCCGGATCCATGATCGAAAGACGCCGGTGGCCGAGCGACCCGCGGCGGTTGTGGTGCGTCCCGTGTTCGTCGGGCCCGCGGTGAACCACCCGCTCGAGCATGGCGTCGAGCATGGCGTCGTTGCGCTGATTCCAGAGAGCGGCGATTCCGCACATGGCTATTTCCCCGTTTTGTCGATTTCGAACACGCCCACGAGGCCGTGCGAGCAGCCCTGTCCCCGCTGGAGGCCCATCTCCAGCGAGCGGAGCGCGTACCCGAGCTGGGGCTCGATGATGTTCTCGCGGGGCAGGCCGGCGTGCAGCCACCCGACGCCTTCAATGATCCGCCGCATGCGTTCCAGCGCGGTGCGCAGCACCTGGGGGTAGGAATTGGGGATGGGGGGCGGTTTCTCCATGTATTCCTGGCGGTCCGGGTTGTAATTGACGAGCTGCTTCATCGCGTCCTTGACCACCGTGTTCCAGCAGAGCTGGAGGTTTTCGAAGTAGTCGTTGATGGTTTCGAACCCCTCGCGCGGGCAGTAGTTGATCAGCAGCGTGCTGAGGTCGGTTCGCTGGTTCGGTTCGTGCAGCGAGTTGACCGCGGCGCGGATCGGCTGCGCGTGGGGATTGTACTCGCCGGTGTCGAGGTGGCGGCCGACGAAGACCGAACGGTCGAAGAAGCGCGTGGGCTTGATCTCGACCTTCGCGCGCTGCGACGCCTGGGCGATGAGCTTATCGATCTCCGGACGGCTCATCAGCCGCAGGTTCAGGTGCTGGAGTTCATCGCGCCGCTGCTCGCGTTCCTCCTTGTCGTAGATGTACGAGACCACGTAGTCCATCACCCGGTTTTGTGAGGGATCGTTGGTCCAGAGCGTCTGCCATTCATACGAATAACGCCCGAGCCAGTCGCAGACCACCACCGCGTAGCTCTCGGTCTTGCGCGCGATATCCGTCATCATCCGCACGAAGCTCCGGTCGTCGGTGTGGTGCGAGCAGGTTCCGAACGACGTGAAGTACAGGTCGTAGGGCTTGTCGCCTTTCTCGATCGGGATGCCCTGAGAAAAGTCCGCCTGGGAGAAGCGCAGCTTGGGATCGTTCCCGTAGATCGCGCGGCCCTGGTCGAGCAGATCCTCGTTCAGGTCCGTGCCGTGATAGAGTCCGAGCACATCGGGGTCGAGCAGGTGCACCTCGTCGTCCTGCAGGTCGGAATCCCGGTCGCGGATGCCGGCCAGCAGCTCGTAGCCGTCGGCGCTTCCGCAGCCGAGGTCCATGATGCGCAGCCGGCGCATCTCGCAGCGGCAGCGTTCCACCGCCTGGTGGATGGGGCGGTAGAGGAAATGACGCGTGATCTCGTCCTCCCAGTAGCGCCGCACGTTGTCGTACTTGCCGGTGAGCCCGCTCTTCTTGGCGTAGAGTCCGCTCTTTACGGCCTCGCTGTAGGCGGGCATCTGGTCGTCGGCTTTGTAGTTCGGGGCCATGATGTCGCTCCTTGTCGTCGTTGGGGATGGGTCGCTTCAGCTCTTGAGCGTCGCGTCGAGAATGCCGGGCACTTCGTCGCGCAGCCGTTGCAGGATATCTTCCGGAAGCGGTTCCGCGGGCTCGGCGAGGATCTCGCGGTAGCGTTCCTGCGCGGCCTTGAGCGGTCCCTCGTCGCCGTCTTCGTAAGGGTAGGCGACGTAGACGGGTTCCTCGGTCGGGAGGGGGAGGTGGTAGACGTAGGACTTGTGGTCCGAGTCCATGACCTCGCGGATCGTATCGCGGACCTCGTCGTACCGCTCTTCCGACACGTCCGGTTCGGCCAGGGCGCGCTTCGCGATGCCGATCTGGGCGTCGTCGAGGATCGCCTGTTCGGGCGAGAACGTGTTCGTGCGCTCGAGCAGCCCGAAGGCGTAGTGGATATACTGCGCACCGCCCTGAGGCACCGTCATGTAGGTCAGCATCTTTTCGACGGTGGCCTGGATGCCCGGTTCCGACGTGTCGGCCACGCCCGCGGTCGAGTAGCAGGGGAGGCCGTAGTGGCGGGCCATCTGGGCGCAGTCGAGGTTGTAATGGACGAATTCCGGAGCCCCGTACATGTCGTTCAGGTTGTCCAGCCGCGTGCGCACCGGAACGGCCCCGTAGAGGACGGGGGCGCCGGGGTTCGCGCACTGGTTGATGCAGACGCCGGCGAGCAGCTCGGCGTTGATCTGCGCGACCATGCCGAACTCGTCGAACGGCCCCGTCGCGCCGCCCATCGGACAGCTCGAGATGACCACCGGCGCCCCGGCGCGTGCGATGGCGATCAGCTTGTCCGCCGTGTCGTCGGTCACCTGCATCGGGCTCTTGATGACGCAGGTGATGAACGAGAGCACGGGGTTCTCGCGAAAGGCGTCCTCGCCGCCCGCGATGATCCGGCCGATGTTGAGCACATCCTCGAGCGCGTCCAGCGACGTGAGGCCCGCCTGCACGTGTTTGGTGATGTTATTCAGGCTGGCGAGGAACTTGTTGACGTCCTTGTTGGTCTCGTCGATGTCCCGGTCACGGATATTGATGCAGCGGATAAAGAAATCGAGGTTTTCGAGCCGGTCGCAGAGCCGGGCGGTCCGGCAGAGCTGTTCGATCGATCCGGGTTTGCGCGTGAAGACAGGCTTGCCGTTTTCGAAATCCAGATCGAGCCAGAAATTGGTTTCCGACCCGCTGCCGAAGCGTACGCGCGGCTCGTGCGCGTCGAGGACCAGCCGGTTGTCCGGGTTGCGGGCGCCGAGGGTGACGGTTGAGGGCGCACTTTCGACGACGCGGTCGATCAGGCTCGAGGGGATGCGGATGCGGGTGTATTCCGAGGTCTCCTCCTGGACCTCGGCCCCGGCCTCTTTCAGCAGTTCGGCCGTCTGCGCATTGTAGCAGATCAGTCCCGGGTTTTCGAGAAGTTCGCGGGACATCCGGTCGATCTGTGCGATCTGGTCTTCCGAGAGCCGGCACTTCGGTTTAACCAGCACCCCTTCGCGTTGCTTCGTGGCGTTCGTCATCGTCATCTGCTCCTGTCGTTTCGTGGTAGGATCGTGCCCCCGCAGGTGCAGGGGCACGGACTGCTCCGTTTTGCTCTGTGACGGTTCGCGCTATACGTCCCGGATTTCCGGAAATTCCGTGCGGATCTGCGTCCGGAGATTCTCGTCGAGCAGATTCCCGGGCGGGGTCTCGCAGAATTCCTGCACGTACTTGCGTGCGCGGGCGAGGGCGCTGTTCCCGGCGTCGTAGTGCTCGCGCTTATCCCGGTTCGCGAGCTTCGGGACGAAGAACTCGTCGCGCATGTGCTCGATGGTATGTTCCTCCGTGAGGTAATCCTCCGTGGGTCCCTTTTCGATGATCAGGTCCTTGGCGAGGGTTTCATCGTTGACCTCCACGCCGCGGAGTACCCGCTGGCACATGCCGAGGATCTCGTTGTCGAGCACCAGCTTGTCGTAGGCCACGGTGAGGTCGGCCTCCATGAGACCGGCGATGTCGTGGATGTAATTCGCTCCCGACATGGCCACGAGCAGGCTGGACATCGAGGTTTCGTACGCGGCCTGGACGTCGACCTCCTTCGCGTCCGAGGTGCCGCCGGTCGAATAGAGCGGGATCTCGAAGTGCTGCGCCATCTGCGAGACGGCGGAATTGATCATGGCCCGCTCGATCGATCCGCCGAGATGGTCCATGTTGCTGAGGTTGGTGGTCGATCCCACGCTCCCGCAGATGCCGGGGGCGCCCCGGCTGACCGACTGCACGAGGGTGATGCCTGCGAGCGTCTCGGCCGTGTGCGTCAGGACGTTGCCCGCGAGGGTGATCGGGGCGGTCGTGCCGCAGATCGGCTCTGTGGGCACCACCACGGGGAGGTGCTCCTGCGCGAGGTAGCAGGTGATCTCGCCGTAGCTGTCGTCGATCTTGAACGGGCTGATGATCAGCGTGATGAACGAGACGAAGGGTTTGGCCCGCAGCGCGCCCTCGCCGCCGGCGATCATCTCGGCCATTTTGACCACGCTGCGGCAGCCCTTCATCGAGTAGATGCCGCCCATGACGTGCTTGCGGGTGTGATTGAGGGCGTGGAAGAAGCGGTTGGTGTCGATCAGATCGGGATCGGTGATCTCGTTGGGAAAGACGTTGATCGTGAAGACATGGATGTGATCGAGCGCGTCGACCATGCGCGCATTGAGCGCGACGTCGGAGAGATTCGACTGGCGCCGTTCGCCGGTGATCGGGTCGATCACATAGATCGCGGTTCCGCCGGTGCCGTAGTGAACCCGGTTCTTTTCCAGTACGGCATTATATTCGGGGTCGCGGGCGTGAAGCGTGACGGAGGAGGGATTGGACGCAATCGCGTCCTCGACCATCGACCGGGGAAAGCGGACGGTCCGGGAGGCGGAATCGGTCTGCGCGCCCGCGGCTTTGAGCGCCTCGAAGGCGGTCTCGGAGTAGACGGCCATGCCCGATTTTTCGAGCACCTCGAACGCGGCGTCGGCGATGTTCTCCACGCCGCCTTCCGTCAGAGGACGGTAGAGCGAAGAGGGCAGCCCCGGCTTATCGTGTTTGAGTTTTTCCAAAACGTTTCTCCTTTCGTATTAGTGGCGCGCGAACGATTCAGCTCCTTTCGCGCATCTGCAGGCCGCGGCGCGCGTCCGGTAGACGCCTGCGCCTTTCTGCGGCGGAAATATCGGGCGACTCGCGGACGGTGCGGGAGCGCAAGGTCTCCGCGCAGGACCGTCCGGCAAGCGAACAGCGTACCGCCTGAGCGATCCGCGTTCCATCAGCCGTTAGCCGTTAAGGAAAGAAAGGGTAGCGGAGCCGAAAAACAGAGTCAAGCCGGAAGTGCGGGAGGGCTCGGAGCGGCGATCAGGAGGACACCTTGGTCCGGTCTTCCGTTCCCGACCCGGCGTTCTGCGGGGCGGTTTTTTCGTCGTTACCGGCCCCTTTGGATTCGCCTTCCTCAAGCTCGTCCTGGGTCTTATCCTCAAGGCTGCTCAGGGATTCGTTGCCTTCTTTCTGGCCGCGTTTGAACTCGCCCAGGCTCTTGCCGAGCGAACGCGCCAGTTCGGGCAGCTTCTTGCCCCCGAAGAGCAGCAGGATTACGAAGAGAATGATCAGGATTTCCGGTCCGCCCGGCAGACCGCCCATAAAGCCGACAGTGTTCATATGTCCTCTCCCGAGTCTTCGGGCGGCGACGCGCCCTCATCCGTTCCGGTCGTATCGGGCGCCGTCTCCGGCTCCGCGTCTTCCGTTTCCTGCTTTTCCCCCGTAAACCAGAGTAACCATATACAGCACTCGTAGAGCACGATCAAGGGCAGAGCCATCAGCACCTGGGTCGTGATGTCGGGCGGGGTGAGGATCATGGCCATGACGAGCAGGCCGATGATCACGTGTCGGCGGTAGCGTCTGAGCTGGCGCGAATCCACAATCCCCATTTTGCCCAGGATGAAAAGGATGACGGGCAGCTCGAACGCGAGCCCGAACCCGAGCAGGAGCTGGAGCGCGAACCCGATGTAGCTGTTGATCGTCCACATCGGCCCCACATGAATCCATTCATGGATCTTGAGCATGACCCGCAGGGCGAGGGGGAGGGTGACGAGGTAGCCCATCGCCACGCCGACGGCGAACAGGACGCCGGAGGCGGCGATGAAGCGCAGGACCCATTTGCGCTCGGTCTCCTTGATTCCCGGGAGCACGAACTCGCCGATATAGAAGAGGAGCACCGGGGCGCCGAGAATGATCCCGCTCGCGAAGACCACCTTCATGGTCAGCGTAAACGCACCCGCCACCTGCATCGAGATCAGTAGCGAGCTGGGATCCTCGATCGACCGTTTCAGCGGGCGCTGCAGGGTCCGGATAATGAACGGCGCGAGCGGGATGCAGATCAGCATCGTCACCACGACCGTGATGACGCACCGGATCAGGGTCACCCGGAAGGCCTCGAGATGGTCGAGAAAGGGGCGGTCCTCCTCGTCATAGGCGAACCGCTCCGTCCACTTTTGCTTAATCTTTCTCATCGTGCGGCCCGGCCGGGGGTGGTGTGTCGGACGATTCGGGCGGCGTAGAGGGGGCGCGATCCCGCCCGTCCGGTTCGGGTTCGCTCCCGGATCCGTGTCCGGTATCTTCGGGCGCCCCGCCCTCCGGTTCAGGCGATTCAGGCCCGGGTTCCGGATTCCACCCCTCCTCGCCGTCCTCGTACTCGAGAAATTCGGCGTCTTCGTAGTCTTCGGGGAGGGTGTGATCTTCCGCCGACCCCGCGCGGTCTTCGTGGAGGTCGCTGTACATCATCTCGTGTCTGAAGCTGTTGGCGATCCGGCGCACGTGGTCGAAGAAGTCCTGAATCTTGCGCAGTACGCGCGGTGCATCCTTGGCGCCGAACAGCATGATCAGCACCAGCATGATGATAACCAGCTCCGGGCCTCCGGGGGCCAGAAACGCTATGGGATTTAGTACGGACATACCTGTATCCTCGAACGATCCAAACGCGCATAATCCTCGAAAGCAGGACCGGTTTCAAGCGTGATGTGCTCTCCCGAAATGCCGTGAGATGCTGCCGCAACCCCCCTCTTTTCATTTGAAGTCGCGGACAAATTGTTGCAGATTAACGGGCTGAATTATTAAATTATCTACAAATGAGGGACGTGGACGATGGCGCAGGTTAGGCTGGACAAGGTCTGGAAGGTTTTTCCGGGAGAGGTGGAGGCGGTCAAAGATGTCGAACTGGACATCCGCGACCGGGAATTCATGGTTCTGGTCGGCCCCTCGGGGTGCGGAAAATCGACCACGTTGCGCATGGTGGCGGGATTGGAGGAAATCACGCGCGGGGACGTGTATATCGGCGACCGGCACGTGAACGACGTGCCGCCGAAAAACCGCGACATCGCCATGGTGTTCCAGAATTATGCGCTTTACCCCCACATGTCTGTGTACAAGAACATGGCCTTCGGGCTGAAGCTGCGGAAGTATCCCGGTGAGGAGATCGACCGCCGCGTGCACGAGGCGGCGGAGATCCTCGGTCTGACCGGATATCTGGAACGGAAACCTAAGGCCCTCTCCGGCGGACAGCGTCAGCGTGTGGCTGTGGGGCGCGCGATCGTTCGCAAACCCGCCGCATTCCTCTTCGATGAACCGCTCTCGAATCTCGACGCGAAGCTGCGTGTTCAGATGCGCACCGAGATCAGCAAGCTGCACACGCGGCTGAACTCGACGATGATCTACGTGACCCATGACCAGGTGGAGGCGATGACGCTCGGCGACCGGATCTGCGTATTGAAAGACGGCCTGATCCAGCAGGTCGCGGAACCGATGGAAATCTACCGTAACCCCGCCAATAAATTCGTCGCCGGATTTATAGGCAGTCCGCCGATGAACTTTTTCGACGGCGAGCTGGAACAGACCCCGGAAGGCCTGATGTTCAACGGCTACGATTTCAAACTCGCGCTCTCATCCCGCCAGGCAGCGGAACTGCAGTCGCATGCGGGTCGGGAGGTGACGTTCGGAATTCGCCCCGAAGACATCAAGGATGCCGTATACGCCTCGGGTGAAAGCGAGGCGCAGCAGATCACGGCGCGTGTGGAAGTCGTGGAACCGATGGGATCTGAGACCATCCTCTACCTCTCCACGGAACGCCATTCGTTTGTTGCGCGCGTGGAGGGAACCGAGAACCCCGGGGTGAATCAGGATATAAAATTGTCCCTGATGATCGACCGCGCCCACATCTTCGACCGCGAGAGCGAGCAGGCGCTGATCTGAATCGGTCTCGTAAATATCGACACGGCGACTCCATGACAGGCACAAAAAAGGCCCGGCCTTTCAAGCCGGGCCTTTCGCGATTCCGGGACGGGATCAGTCCTTCTTTTTCACCACGACCTGCTTGAGCCGGCCCATCAAAGGAATTTCACCGAGTAGCGGGCGGGCGTAGTCGATGAAACGCTTCGTCACGTCGTTGCCGTCTTTGTTGATGAACGAGTCAGGCATGTGCCGGGTCTCTTTCGCCACACTTTTGAGCGGAACGCGCCTGTACTCGACGGCGTAGCGCTTGCTGTTTTTGCGCTTGATGGCGATGCTGCCGCTCTTCCCGCCGGTGGCGGCGCACCGGACGGCCTCTTCGCCGACGCGCCGGGCTTCGGCGGCGTCGACTTCCGACACGCAGCCGGCGAACGAGCGCTGCAGGTAGCCGAACGTGTCGGCGCGGACGCGCTTGATGGGGGTCTTGTCCTTGATCTCCGCGGCCAGAATGTCGCCCAGTGCGCCGGTGCCGCTGAGCTGTACATTGCCGTGCGAGTCCTTTTCGCCGGTCTTGAGATTTTTCTGCACGATCGGCGTTCCATTGCCGTCGGCGATCCCCTCCGAGACCGCGACCACGCAGCGGCCGTACTGCTTGACCGTCGCCTTCACGTCCCGGACGAACTGCGTCATCCGGAACGGGCGCTCGGGCAGGTAGATCAGGTGGGGACCGTCGTCCTCGTCCTGCCGCGCCAGCGCGGAGGCGGCGGTGAGGAATCCGGCGTGACGGCCCATGACGACGTTGATCTTGACGCCGGGGAGGGCGCGGTTGTCGAGGTTGTCGCCCATGAACGCCTGCGCCACAAATTTAGCGGCGCTGCCGAAACCGGGGGTGTGATCGTTCTGGCGCAGATCGTTGTCGATCGTCTTGCAGATGTGGAAGCAGTGCAGGTCGTATTTCGCCTTGCGCGCTTCCTCGTTGATGATATGCGCGGTTTCGGCGGAGTCGTTGCCGCCGATGTAGAAGAAGTAGCGCACGTCATAACGCTGGAGGACGTCGAAGATCTTCGCGCAGTCTTCCGCCGTCGGCTTGCGGCGCACGGAACCGAGTGCGGACGAGGGCGTCTGCGCGACCTGTTCGAGCACCTTTTTCGGCTCACGTTTCATGTCGATGAAATCTTCATTCAGGATGCCCTGGATGCCGTGGCGCGCACCGTAGATGCGCTGGATGCAGTCCTGGTTTTTCGCTTCCAGCACCGCCCCGACCAGGCTCTGGTTGATGACGGCGGTCGGACCGCCGCTCTGCGCGATCAGCATGTTCCCGGTAATCTGTTCTTTTTTCGCGGCCATGACTGAAACCCTTCCTTTGTTGATGACCCTCGCCCGCAGGCATTTCCTTAAAAGAGCGCCCTACATTGGGGAAGCTAACGAATCAGGGCAAGAATTTCTTTGAACTCCGGCCGCTGCGCGTCCCCCAGCATTTCAAGCAGTGCCGCCTCCGTGCAGGTGATCCGGGCGCCCTCGTCGCGCATCGCCTGCAGGGCGAGGTCGCGGTCGCGCGTCCTGCGCGAGGAGACGGCGTCGGCGACCACGTGCACCGCGAATCCCCGGTCGAGCAGGTCGCGCGCGGTCTGCAGGATGCAGACGTGCGTCTCGATGCCGGCGAGCAGAATCTCGGGCCGGTCGGCGGCGCGGACGGCCCGGGCGAAGGCCGGTTCGCGCCAGCAGCTGAAGGCGCTTTTGGAGGCCGTCGCCGGTTCCGGCAGCAGCTCCCGCAGCGGCTCCACCGTGGGGCCGAGCTTGTCGGGCAGCTGTTCGGTGTAGAGCAGGGGGACCCTGAGCGCCCGCGAACCCTGCGCCAGGATGCGGAGCCCGCGCAGCAGCTCATCGCGCCCGGCCATGGCGTCAAAGAGTTTTTCCTGAACGTCCACAATAACGGTCAGCGTCCGGTTTTCATGCAGCATAATCTCTGTTCCTCCGCGGTTTAATTCTCCCCGGCTTCCCGGTCCTTCCTGAATCCGCGCAACCTGATTATCCGGCCGACGACGGTTGACACGCATGCGCGATCATACTTAAATGCGCGGTCTGCCTCAAGGCGGCGTCCCCGCGACGCGGCCGGGGCGGGAGGATTCTCGCATACGCGCGAGCGCCGAAGACGAATCGGAGAGCCGATCGGCGGCCGGAGGGGTTCCGGCTTAATCCCGCGACGGTCCGGCGGGCGGCGGAAGGAAACTCAAACAAAGGAATCGGACAGATCATGAACAAGCCGAAGATCAAGGTCTCGCGGAGGCTCGGCGTGGCGCTCACGCCGAAGGCGCACAAGTACATGGAAAGGCGGCCGCACCCCCCCGGTATGCACGGAACGGCGCGGCGCAGGCCGAAGCTCTCGGATTACGGACGGCAGCTGCTCGAGAAACAGCGGCTTCGTCACCAGTACAACCTCCGCGAACAGCAGCTCGCCAATTACTTCGAAAAGGCCGTGCGCCGGCCGGGCAACTCGGGCGAAATCCTGATGCAGCTTCTGGAGTCGCGGCTCGATGCGGCCGTGGTTCGGGGAGGGTTCGCGCGGACCATCTTTCAGGCGCGCCAGCTCGTCAATCACGGCCACTTTCGGGTCAACGACCGTAAGGTCGATATCCCGTCCTACCATCTGCGTGAAGGCGATGTCGTCACGCCGCGCGAGAAGAGCCGCGAAGTGGATGCCATTCGCGGGGCGCTCGATTCAACCCAGTCCCCCGAGTATCTGCGCGTGGATCCGAAAAACATGAGCATCACGTTCGAGCGCGTGCCGACGCGGGAAGAGATCCCGGTGATCTGCGAAGTGCCGCTCGTGATCGAATTCTACTCGCGCTGAATCGCGGCCGCGGTCGCGAAACGCAAAAAAACCGCGCCCTTTCAGGAGGCGCGGTTTTTTTGTGGCGAGGAAGTGGCGACCCCTACGGGAATCGAACCCGTGTTTCTGGGATGAAAACCCAGTGTCCTGGACCACTAGACGAAGGGGTCACCGAAAAATGAGCGCATAACCTAGCAGATTCCCTACCAGGCTCAAATCGTTTTTCGTGAAAAGTTTCCCTCGGGTTTTGTGTTAAGCTGTCGCTGAAAGGGAGGTCGCGATGAAAACGCGTATAAAGGTCCTGTGCGCCGATATCACCACGCTGGAGGTCGACGCGGTGGTCAATGCCGCCAACACCCGCCTCCTGGGCGGAGGCGGGGTGGACGGTGCGATCCACCGGGCCGCGGGCCCCGAACTTCTGGAGGAGTGCCGGAGACTCGGCGGCTGCCCCACCGGCGAGGCGAAGATCACCGGCGGGTACCATCTGCCCGCGAACCACGTGATCCATACGGTCGGGCCGGTATGGAAAGGCGGGCGTTCTGGTGAAGCGGACCTGCTCGAATGCTGTTACCGCCGCTCGCTGGAAGTGGCGGCCGAACGCGGCCTTACTTCCGTCGCCTTCCCATCAATCAGTACCGGCGCCTACCGTTTTCCCGTCGAAAAAGCCGCGGGGATCGCGGTGCGGACGATCGGGGATTTCCTGTCGGATCATCCCCGCATGGAAGTCATTCTCTGCTGCTTCAGCGAATCCGACCGAGACGTGTACCGGAACGCCCTGGAGCGGTGGGAGAAGCAGGAAGCGTCAGCGTCAGAAAGAGAGTAAAGCGGCCCTCGTGCCCGAGATCCCGGAATCGGGGAACAGGATCGTACCTTCGGCACTCCGAGTACGCGTAGGAGTACGAATCATGTTCTCTGTGATCTGTGGTGAAGCTCAATTTGGATCCCGATCCCGATTTCAATTCTCTTTTACTCTGATTCCTCCTTCCCCCTCAAACAACCTTCATGTCCTTCATGGTCTATCCCATTTCGAACCCGACAGCGAATTTGAATCCACATGCCCGCATGTATCACCGAGCGGCGGTCTCCGAAAAAGGAGCCCGTTGTGCCGAAGGTGAGGGCGTTCGGCAAGAGAGACTGATTTACTTACCCCTCTATTCTGATAGCATGCAGGCATGATGCAGAGAGTCATATCGAAGCGAAGCTTGCGTGATCAATCCGGACATGAAGATCTGTCCTATTGGATGTCGCGGAGCCCTGAGGAGCGCGTCAGCACGGTTGAACTGCTGCGCCGTCAATACCATGGAAGTACAACCAGACTTCAGAGATCTGCTCGAGTTATTGAACGCGCACAAGGTTGAATACCTCATCGTGGGTGGATACGCGCTGGCCTTTCATGGTGCACCACGTTTCACAGGTGATATCGACGTATTTGTGCGTCCTGCACCGGAGAACGCGGAGCGCATTTTAAGCGCCCTCGTTGCTTTCGGTTTTCAATCCTCCGATCTCGACACTGAGGATTTTCAGAAGCCTGAGAAGGTGGTGCAACTAGGCGTTCCACCGGTTCGGGTGGACCTCATCACGTCTATATCCGGGGTCACATGGGAGGAAGTGCAGGCTCACAAGGAGCTTGGCGTATTCGGTGACGTTCCCGTGGCCTACATCGGCAGATCAGAGTTCGTGGCAAACAAACGCGCCTCCGGCCGGCAGAAAGACTTGGCTGATCTCGAAGCCCTGGGCGAGGCCTAATGGCCGATCTCCAGCCTTTCCAGAAGCCGTTCGTAATGCGAGCCCTTCCAGTAGATCTTTCCGCAGGACCGGCAGCGCGAGAAGTCCCGGTGATACTTCCGGGTGAGCGGTTGCAGACGATGGGCGATTTCTCCTTTGGCCACGGGTTCGATGATCCCGTTGCAGACGGCGCAGCGGTGGAAAGGCTTGATCCGCGCGGCAAGGTCGAAACGGCGCACCACTTCGCGGACCTGCCGCTCGGGCCGCGTGGATCGCACCCAGTACCCGCGGGTCACGGCGCGGTGAAAAAGCAGCCGGCGATCGCGCGTCAGAAGAATCCGCCCCTCTTCGACAGAGATGCGTACGAGTTCAGGGTCGCCGTAGTCGTTTCGGTAAAGGGTGTCAAACCCCAGCAAGCGAAGGTACCGCGCCAGTTTGCCGAGGTGGACATCGAGGACGAAACGCGTCCGCCGCAAAGGTCCCGGCCGGAGGCGGATCAGAGGCGCGAGGTCCAGCGACTCGAAGACCGGGTACACCGAGACGCGGTCGCCGTCGCACAGCCGGTAGTCGAAGCCCCGGGAAATTCCGTTCACGAGGATCAGATCGACTTCCGTATGAGGCACTCCGAGCGCCTCAAGGGGATCTTTGATCCCCGGCCGGCCGCCGAACGCATACCGGATATCGCGCTTCCGGCTCTCCGGCGGAAGGAAGTCGTTCAGTTCCTCGTAGAAACGAAAAACGGCCTCGTTCTCGGGCGGACTGTTATTAGGACGACGTCTGTTCTGACCCATGCGGCATCGCGACAAGCGTAGGAGAGAAACCGTGGCAGGTAAACGGGTTTTCGATGCGCCCCGCTGATCCGCATCCGCAGTCGGCCCTTTACTTTGAAGCCTCCGGCAGCTACCCTCGGCGGCGTACTTGAAACGGGGTGCCCCGGCGCGGGCCGGAGAGCTGAGATCATACCCGATGAACCTGACCCGGATAATGCCGGCGCAGGGAGCGTTGGAGCATGATAAGGGACGCCCGTTAAACGGCGTCCCTTTCGCGTTTCGGAGGAGCGGACCATGCACCTGACGGTGAACGGCGAATCGTGGGAGATGAAGGACGGAGCGACCGCAGAGGAGCTGGTGCGCGCCTTCGGCGCCGCCGAACGCCGTGTGGCCGTGCTGCGCAACGGCGAAGTCGTGCCCTCCGCCGAGCGGGCTTCGACCGTGCTGGAAGATGGCGACGGCGTCGAGATTCTCGTGTTCGCCGGGGGCGGGTAGGCTGTCCGGTCAAGGGAGCGTATCGTATGAAGGATGAATGGAAAATCGGGCCTCACAAGTTCAGTTCGCGCCTGATCCTCGGCACGGGGAAGTTCGCGGACGGCGACAGCATGTGCGCCGCGGTGCGCGCCTCGGCCGCGGAACTGATCACCGTGGCGCTGCGCAGGTTCAATCGGGAGAAGACGGAGGACGATCTCTATGCGCCGCTCGCGTCCCTCGAAGGCATCGCGCTGATGCCGAACACCTCCGGCGCGCGGGACGCGGACGAGGCGTGCCGCGCGGCCCGGCTGGGGCGCGAGCTGAGCGGCAGCGATATCGTCAAGCTCGAGATCCATCCCAATCCGCACCACCTCATGCCCGATCCCGTCGAGACGCTGGCCGCGGCGGAAAGGCTCGTGAAGGAAGGCTTCCACGTGATGCCCTACATCGCGGCCGACCCCGTGCTGGCCAAGCGGCTGGAGGAGGCGGGCTGCGCCTCCGTGATGCCCCTCGGCGCCGCGATCGGGTCCGGGCAGGGATTGACGACGATGGCCATGGTGCGGCTGATCGTCCGCGAGAGCCGGATTCCGGTCATCGTGGATGCCGGGTTGCGCGCGCCGTCGGAAGCTGCCGCCGCACTGGAGGCGGGCTGCGACGCCGTACTGGTGAACAGCGCGGTCGCCGCGGCGGAGGACCCCGCCGCGATGGCGGCGGCCTTCGCGGACGCCGTGCGCGCCGGCCGCGCGGCGCGCCGCGCCGGCCTCATGGCGCAGGGCGCCTCGGCGGAAGCGACCAGTCCTCTGACCTCGTTTCTCGGGGCGGAGCACAGGGACGAATGAACGAAGTGCCTGAACAGATCGACCCGCGGCCGTGGCTCGCTGCGGCCCGCGGCGGAGCACGCCGCGAGGATGCGATGCGCGCCCTCGCGTCGGATGAACCCGGGCCGCGGGAGCTGGCGGCCCTGCTTTCGCCTGCGGCCGGGGCGCTGCTCGAACCGATGGCACGCAGGGCGCAGGCGCTGACGCGGCGTCACTTCGGCCGCACCGTTCAGCTCTATGTTCCTCTTTACCTTTCCAGCCATTGTCCCGGCGGCTGCCTCTACTGCGGGTTCGCCTCGGACCGCGCCGCGCCCCGTCATCGTCTCGAGCCGGAACAGAGCGAGGACGAGATGGACGCGCTGAAATCGATGGGGTTCGAGGAAGTGCTGCTCCTGACGGGGGAGCGCTGTCCCGGCGCGGACTACGCCTATGTGCGCGACTGCGTCGCGCGGGCCGCCCGCCATTTCCATAACGTCAATGTGGAAGTCTTCCCCATGGAAACCGGGGAATACCGCGGCCTCGCCGAAGCCGGCTGCTCGGGCCTGACGCTCTACCAGGAGACGTACGACCCCGGGCGATACGAGAGATTTCACCGCTGGGGGCCGAAACGGGATTATCGCGCGCGACTCGACGCGCCGGAACGGGCGCTGCGGGCGGGTCTTCGATTCGCGGGCCTCGGCGCTCTGCTGGGCCTTTCGGATCCCCGTTACGATCTGCTCGCGCTCTACCGGCACGCCGCGGCGCTCCGCAAACAGTACTGGCGCAGCGGTATCTCTATATCGTTCCCCAGGATCCGCGACCAGGAGGGTGGGTTCCGGCCGGACTTTCCCGTGTCCGATCGCGAGCTGGCCCAGTTCATCTATGCCTTCCGACTCTGTCTCCCGGATGTCCCGCTGGTGCTGTCCACCCGGGAGCGCCCCGCCTTGCGCGACGGCATGGCCGGCGTGGGGATTTCGAAAATGAGCGTGGCCAGCCGGACGACGGTCGGGGGCTACAGCGGCCGGACGCAGTACTCCGAGGGGCAGTTCGAGGTGAGCGACGGACGCGGCATCGACGAGTTCTGCGCGATGCTCCGGGCCGCGAACCTCGAGCCGGTCTTCAAGAACTGGGAGGCGGTCTACCGGTGAACTTCGAAGCACGCTACCGGCGTCAGCTCGACCTGCCCGAGATCGGGCCGGAGGGGCAGCGGCGGCTCGCCGCCGCTGCCGTACTCGTCGCCGGCGCCGGCGGGCTCGGTTCCCCCGCGTTGCTCTACCTCGCCGCGGCCGGGGTGGGACGGCTGCGCGTGGCGGACCCTGACCGCGTGCAGGAGAGTAATCTTCAGCGCCAGGTGCTGTACGCGGCGTCGGACGTCGGGCGGCTCAAGGCCGAAGCGGCCGCGGAACGGCTCGCGGCGCTCAACCCCGGCATCCGGGTCGAATCCGAACCGCGCGCCCTGGACGAGGCTGCGGCGCCTTCATTGATGGAGGGGGTCGATGTCGTGCTTGCCGCGGTGGACCGCTTCGCGCCGCGCGCCATCCTGGCCCGCGAGGCGCACCGGCTGGGGCGGCCCTACGTGCATGCCGGACTGGCGGGGTGCGAAGGCGAAGTGATGACCGTCCGCCCCGGCGAAAGCCCGTGCTATCGTTGCGTGTTTCCCGAACTGCCTCCGGACGGAAACGACCGCCCTGTCGGTCCGCCCGGCCCGCTGCCCGGCGTGCTCGGTGCGCTGCAGGCGATGGAGGCCATCAAGCTGATCTGCGGGTTCGGGACGCTGCTGACCGGCGTGCTGCTCAGGATGGACCTGGCGGAGATGTCGTTCCGCCGCCTACCCGTAAAGCGGAACGCGGATTGCCCGGTCTGCGGGAGGAGATCCTCATGACGGCGCGGGGCGGGTTTTCCGAAGGCCTCTACCTTATCCTCACCGAACCCGTCGCGGGATATGAGGCCTGCGCCGAGGCTGCGGTGGCCCGGGAGGTGCCCTGGCTGCAGTACCGACCCGTGCGGGAGTGCGCGGAGGGGCGGCTCGCGTGCGCCCGCAGGCTGCGCCGGATCACCCGGAACAGCGCGACGCGTTTCATCGTCAACGACGACGTGGAACTCGCCCGCGAGTGCGCGGCCGACGGAGTCCACCTCGGCCAGGACGACATGGATCCGGAACGGGCGCGCAGGCTCTGGCCCGATCCCGGCGCATGGATGGGGATCTCGACGCACAACGCGCGCCAGGTGCGCGATGCGGAGATGCGCGGTGCCGACTACATCGGCGTGGGGCCCGTCTTTCCGACGCGCACCAAAGTTGTGCGCGATCCCGTACTGGGGGTTGCCGGCGCGGCGGAACTGATCCGCGCCTCCGCGCTTCCGTGCGTGGCGATCGGGGGCATGGATGCCGCATCCGTGCCCCGTATCTGCGCCGCGGGCATACGCACCTTCGCCGTCATCGGCGCCGTCTGTAACGCCCGCGACCCCGGTGCGGCCATCGACGGGCTCACGGCTGCGGCCTGCGGTTGATCCCCGCGCTCAATCTTCCGCGGTCTGCTCGCCTTCCGCCTCGCGCTCGGCGCGGTAGTCGCGGAACCCCGCCTCCTCGAGCGTATAGCGGCCCGCCTCCGTGAGCAGCCGGTTGATCCGGTCGCGGCGGAGGAAGGACACCAGTTCGGGACGCAGCCCGGGCAGCGTCCCGCTTTCGTCGCCGGGCGTGTAGGCGGCGACATGGGCGATCAGGTAGCGGTCGCCGCGGAAGGGCAGCGGCGAAGCGATCTCGCCCTCGCCCGCGCGCGTCGCGGCGGTGCTGAGCCAGGGGGCGAGCGGATCGTCCTCCGGACCCTGCATGGGGCTGAACGGCGGCGTGCGTTCCGGGGTGAGGCCGAACGGCTTCAGCGCCTCCGCGAAGGTCCTGCCGCCCGACACGGCCTCCGCGACCCGGTCTCGGATGAGGTCTGCTCTGGCTTCAAGAGCCTCGCGTCTCGCTTCACGACGTACCGCCGCCCGAACCTGTGCCTCGACCGTGTCGAAAGGCGGTACGAACGACGGCAGGCGTTTTTCGAGGGCGATGACATACACCGCATCCTCTCCCGCCACGGCGTCGCTGAAATAGCGGTCCGCGGTGTTCTGCAGGCTGAACGCCGCTTCGATGAACGCGCGGTCCGACGCGATCGGTTTGAGGTCCGCGTCGCGCGCGAAGGCGGGCAGGGTGCGGATTTCGAGGCCGCGGCCCTCCGCCGCCTGTTCGAAGGCCGGCGCCTTTCCCTCGCGGCCGGGGGTCAGGTCAATGACCAGCTCGGTGGCTTCATCCGCGGCGAGGTTGAGCGCGCGCCGGCGGCGCAGTTCCGTCTCGATTTCCCCGCGCACCTGCTCGAAAGGAAGATAGGCGGGGGCGTCGTTGGTCGAGGCCTCCTCCTGTCCGGATTCGGCGCGGTACTGTTCCAGGTTGCGGTCGTAGAAGCGGCGAGCCTCTTCTTCCGCGACCTCCACCTCGTCCAGGTAGGGTTCGACCGGGAAGCGGACATACTGCACGCGGACCTTTTCCGGCATTTTGAACCGGTCGGCATGATTCTGATAGTACGCGCGGACGCGGTCCTCCGCCACGGTCACCGGTTCCTCCAGTTGATTGGTCGTGACCAGCGCATACTCCAGTTCGTATTCGTCCGCATAGCTGTGGAACGCCTGCCGTACCTCGCCCGGGGTCACCAGCGCCGCCAGGGCGGGGCGGAACCGGAGCTTCTGGAGCCGGACCTCGTCCCGGAACAGCGATTCCAGCGCCGAGACGCTGTAGCCCATCCGGGGGAGCATGGCGTTCACGAAGTTGTCGTAGCGGGTGCGGTTGAACCCCTGTTCGCCCCGGAACATCGGCTGGCTCCGGATCGCGGCCCGCACCTCCTCGTCGCTCGCGCGGATGTCGAGGCGGTCCGCCTTGCGCAGCATGGCGAGCCGTTGCCAGGCCGCCTCACGGAGGAGCGTATCCATGCGTTCGTCGATGCTGAGCTCGCGACCGAACATCAGGATGTAGCGCAGGTACACGTCGTGGTAGGCGCTGCGGAATTCCCGGGAGCTGATCTCCTTCCCGTACAGTTCGCCCGCGGCACGGGAGCGTTCCCGGCCGCCTCCCGAGCCGCCCATCCCCGGGGCGAAGAAACCGAGAAACGCGATACAGATAAGTATGCAGATCGCCGTCCAGACGGCTTTGGACTGGATGATCTTATGGAAGCGGGCAAGCATCATGATGGGTCATTCCTTTGTTGGGCGTACTCAGAGAATCTTCATCTTCGGCAGGTCCTGGATATCCACCATGCCCGCCAGGCGGTCGTCGTCGTCGACGACGATCACGTCGTCGATATTGTGTTGTTCATAGATCTGCAGCAGGTCCACCGCAAGCCCCGACGCGCGCACGGTGACCGGGTCGGGGGTCATCAGTTCCGCCAGCGGCTGTTCGGGAAGGTCGGGCGTCTCCACGAGGTGTCGGCGGAGGTCGCCGTCGGTAAAGATGCCCACCACCCGTTCGTCGTCATCGACCACCGCCAGCGAGCCCGAGCGGGCTCCGGTCATGGCCACGAGCGCCTCGCGCACTCTGGCGTCGCGGTGCACGCGGGCGAGGCGTTTGCCCGAGCGCATGACATCGGAGACGCGCAGCAGGAGCGAGCGTCCGATCGCGCCGCCGGGGTGGAGTTTGGCGTAATCCTCGCGCTGGAATCCGCGGGCTTCCAGCAGCACCATGGCGAGCGCGTCCCCGAGAGCCAGCGCGGCGGTCGTGCTGGCCGTCGGGGCAAGATTGAACGGGCACGCCTCGCGGTTCACTTCGACGGAGAGCACGAGGTCCGCGTGCCGGGCGAGGGGGGAATCGGCGAATCCGGTTACGCCGATGATCGGATTGCCGTTGCGCCGGATGGCCGGGATGAGGTTCAGCAGTTCCTCCGAGGCGCCGCTGTAGCTCATCGCCAGCACCACGTCGGGTTCGCACAGCAGGCCGAAATCGCCGTGCATGGCTTCGATCGGATGCATCGGCACGGCGGGGGTGCCGACGCTGGTCAGGGTGGCCGCGATCTTGCGGCCGATATGGGTATTCTTGCCGACGCCGGTAATGACGACCTTGCCCCCGGCCGCGACGCGTTCGAGGATCAACTCCACGGCCTCGCGGAACGAGCCGTCGAGCCGCGCTTTCAGGCGCTCCAGCCCTTCAATCTCCGTGTCGATGATTTCGCAAGCGCGTTGCACGTAATTCAACGGTCTGTCTCCCGGCGGTGCGTATCTGTTTCGCGCAAAGTGGAAGAGTTTGGGTTCGGCCTCGTGCGCGGTCAAGTCTAACCCGTGGTTCCTCAACTCAATTCCCGGAGCTGCTCCAGTTTACTCATCGCCGCGCCGGAGTCGATCGATTCGGCCGCGAGGGGGAGCGCCTCTTTCGGGCTGTCCGCCTTTCCGGCGGCGGCGAGCGCGAAGGCGGCGTTGAGCAGCACGATATCCCGGCGCGGGCCGCTGTCGCCCTCGAGCACCTGGCGGATCATTTCCGCGTTCACGGCCGGGTCGCCCCCCGCCAGGTCCTCGGAGCGGGCGGGCGTGAGGCCGAACGCGGCGGGTGCGATCTCGTAGGATTCGATGCGTTCGCCGCGGATTTCGCGCACGAAGGTGGGGGCCGTGGTGCTGATTTCGTCGAGTCCGTCCTGTCCGTGGACCACGTAGAGGTGCCGCACGCCGACATGGGCCGCGGCGTCGGCGGCCACCGCGACCAGGTCGGGGCGGAAGACGCCGAGCACCCCGTAGGCCGCGCGGGCCGGGTTGCATAGCGGTCCGAGCACGTTGAAGAGACTCCAGAAACCCAGTTCCCGGCGAGGGCCGACCACGCGTTTCATGGCGGGATGGAGCGAGGGGGCGAACAGGAACGCCAGCCCGATCTCGCGCAGGCCGCGCTCCATGGTCTCGGGCGGATACTTGATGTTCACGCCCAGTTCCGCCAGGACATCCGCGCTGCCGCAGCGGCTCGAGACCCCGTAACTGCCGTGTTTCGCCACCGTCACCCCGGCGCCGGCGGCCACGAAGGCCGCGGTGGTGGAGATATTGAACGTGTGCGACCCGTCGCCGCCGGTGCCCACGATATCGACCGTCACCGGGTCCGGCGATGCCACCGGCACCGCCCGTTCGCGCATCGCCCGCGCGGATCCCGCGAACACCGGCGAGCTGAGTCCGCGCAGCCGTAGCGCCGCGAGGTAGGCCCCGATCTGGGCATCCGTCGCGCGGTCCTCCATGATATCGCCCATGGTTTCATACGCCTCGGGCTCCGAGAGCGCTTCGCCCGCCAGCAGTTTATGGACGCATTCGCGGATCATCTGAATTTCCCCTCAATTTTTTCGTCTTATAGGTTGACAGTCTTGCTCATTAAGGTATGTTTTTCGCTCTTTATTGGCGATGGCGGCTTGTGTTTCGTCGCGCATCGGAAAAAAGACACTTATCGTCGGCGGAACAAAATGTAAAGCCGCGTGTGGTCCCGGCCTCCCGTTGCGGAAAAGCGGGCGGCCTGCAGGGGCGGACGTGGGCATGAAGCGGGATGCGAGTCGGATTCGGCCCACGTAGCTCAGTCGGTAGAGCGCATCCTTGGTAAGGATGAGGTCAGCGGTTCAAACCCGCTCGTGGGCTCCACGTTGAGCGGCAGGAAAGAACGGAAAGAGTCAGGAGGAACCTGAGATGGCTAAGGAGAAATTCGAGCGGACAAAACCTCACGTGAACGTCGGGACCATCGGTCACGTCGACCACGGGAAAACCACGCTGACGGCGGCGATCACCGCGGCGCAGGGCGCCAAGGGCATGGCGGAGTCCATCACGTACGACCAGGTGGCGAAGGCTTCCGAATCTCAGGGTCGTCGCGATGCGACGAAGATCCTGACGATCGCCACGTCGCACGTGGAGTATCAGACCGATAACCGGCACTACGCGCACGTCGACTGCCCGGGCCATGCGGACTATGTGAAGAACATGGTGACGGGGGCGGCCCAGATGGACGGCGCGGTGCTCGTGGTGAGCGCGGCGGACGGACCGATGCCGCAGACCCGGGAGCACATTCTGCTCGCGCGCCAGGTGGGCGTGCCGCGGATCGTGGTGTTTCTGAACAAGTGCGACCTCGTGGACGACGAGGAGCTGCTGGATCTCGTGGAGCTGGAAGTGCGCGAGCTTCTCGACAAGTACGAGTTCCCGGGCGACGACACGCCGATCATCCGCGGTTCCGCGCTGCCGGCGCTGGAGAATCCCACGGATGAAGAGAAGACCAAGTGCATCCAGGAGCTGCTGGACGCGCTGGATTCGTTTATCGAGGAACCCGAGCGCCTCGTGGACCAGGACTTCCTGATGCCCATCGAGGACGTCTTCTCGATCGAGGGTCGCGGAACGGTCGTCACGGGTCGCGTCGAACGCGGCATGGTGCACACCGGCGACGACATCGAGATCGTGGGCATTCACGATACGCAGAAGACGACGGTCACGGGCGTGGAGATGTTCCGGAAGATCCTCGACGAGGGACAGGCGGGCGACAACATCGGCTGCCTCCTGCGCGGGGTCAAGAAGGACCAGGTGGAGCGCGGGCAGGTGCTCGCCAAGCCGGGTTCGATCACGCCGCACACCCACTTCAACGCGGAAGTCTACGTGCTGAGCAAGGAGGAAGGCGGACGGCATACGCCGTTCTTCCGGGGATACCGTCCCCAGTTCTACTTCCGTACGACCGACGTGACCGGCGACATCACGCTCCCCGAGGGCGTCGAGATGGTGATGCCGGGCGACAACGTCCAGATGGAAGTCAAGCTCATCACGCCGATCGCCATGGAGCAGTTCATGCGCTTCGCGATTCGGGAGGGCGGCCGCACGGTCGGCGCCGGCCGGGTCACCGAGGTGGTCGAGTAAATCCAGGCGGCAGGGCGGTCCGCGGCACAGGCCGCGGACCGCGCGTCTTAACGGCCGGGGGATCGAACCATGCCCAGGGAAATCATCACGCTCGCGTGTACGGAGTGCAAGCGGCGCAATTACACGACGACGAAGAACCGGCAGAATTCGCGGGGTCGGCTCGAACTCCGGAAGTACTGCCCGTTCGACCGCAGGCATACCGCGCATCGTGAGACCCGGTAGTTTTTAATAGTGAAGGCCAGTAGCTCAATTCGGCAGAGCACCGGTCTCCAAAACCGGTTGTTGGGGGTTCGAGTCCCTCCTGGCCTGCCAGGTCCGGTAAGGATGACAGGATGAAACGCGTTTTCGGATGGGTTGAAAAACTGCGGACGTATCTCACGGAGGTGAGGGCGGAGCTGAAGAAGTGCGCCTGGCCCTCCCGGCGTGAGCTGGCCGGTTCGACGGGCGTGGTGTTGCTGACGGTGGCCCTGCTCGGGGTGTTCGTCGGACTGAGCGACACGGTGTTGATGTGGGCCATCAGGCTGGTGCTCCGGTGAGCGGAACGGACGGCGTCGAGGCCGGGACGGGGATTATGGAAAAGCAGTGGTACGTATTACATACGCTTTCCGGTCATGAGCAGAAGGTTCGCGATAATATATCGAGCCGCGTGGCGCAGGAGGAGATGGAGGATTACATCGGCGAGGTCGTGATCCCGACGGAGAAGGTCTCGGAGGTCAAACAGGGCAAGCGACGGACGACCACCCGTAAGTTTTTTCCGGGCTATGTGCTGATCAGTGTGGCCCTGTACGATGAGAACAACCGTCTCGATCACCGCCCCTGGTATTTCCTTCAGCAGACGCCGGGCGTCATCGGATTCGTGGGGGGCGAGAAGCCGGTACCCCTCCGCCCCGACGAGGTGGATATGATTTTCCACCAGGTCGAGGAGAAGAAGCAGAAGGTGCAGCCGAAGGTGATGTTCCAGGCGGGAGAGACCGTCAAGATCACCGACGGCCCGTTCGTCAATTTTACCGGTGTGATCGAAGAAGTGGATTCGGATCGGGGAAAACTGAAGGTGTCGGTCTCGATATTCGGGCGGACCGCCCCGGTGGAACTGGAATTCTGGCAGGTCGAGCGTACCTGAGCGGAGGCGCGCATGGGCAAGAAGGTTACAGGACTGATCAAGCTGCAGATCCCGGCGGGGCAGGCAAACCCCGCGCCGCCGGTCGGACCGGCGCTGGGTCAGCACGGTGTGAACATCATGGAATTCTGCAAGGCCTTCAACGCGGCCACGCAGGAGCAGACGGGCACGGTGATCCCCGTTGAGATCACGGTCTACGAAGACCGGTCGTTCTCCTATATCACGAAATCGCCGCCGGCCGCGGTGCTGCTGAAGGAAGCGGCGGGGATTGCCAAGGGATCGGGCGAACCGAACCGTGAAAAGGTTGCGAAGGTCACCCGAGCCCAGCTCGCGGAGATCGCAGAGCGGAAGAAGGACGATCTGAACGCGCACGACACGGACCGGGCGGTACACATTATTGCGGGTACCGCGCGCAGCATGGGAATTGAGGTGACGGACTGACATGGCTACACACGGAAAGCGATACCGGGCGATCAAGGCGGAACTCGATCCCGGCGAGGTGCGTCCGATCGAAGAGGCCGTGGAGTTCTTCCGCGGTCACCCCGCCGCGGAATTCGACGAGACCCTCGAACTGAGTTTCCGGATGGGCGTCGATCCGACCAAGTCGGACCAGGCGATCCGTTCCACGGTCGGGCTGCCCCACGGCACGGGCAAAAAGGTGCGCGTGGTGGTCTTCGCGACCGGCGAGGCGGCCAACGCGGCCCGCGAAGCCGGCGCCGAGGAAGTGGGCTTTGAAGACCTCGTGCAGAGAGTTCAGGACGGGTGGCTCGACTTCGACATCGCCGTGGCCACGCCCGAGACGATGAAGGAGGTCCGCAAGCTGGGCCGCGTGCTCGGCCCCCGCGGCCTGATGCCGAATCCGAAGACCGGCACGGTCTCGGACGACACGGCGGCGGCGGTCAGGGACGCGAAGGCGGGGCGCGTCGAGTTCCGCATGGACCGGCACGGCAATATCTCGGTGCCGTTCGGGAAGCGTTCGTTTTCGAAGGAGGCGCTCGTGGACAACGCCAACGCGGTGGTCGACGCAATCATGGCGGCCAAACCCGCCGCCGCCAAGGGTGCGTACATCCGGCGCTGCACGATCGCCACCACGATGGGCCCCGGAATACAGGTGGCCCTGCGAAGAGTCGCGGCGTAAGGAGATGGATCATGAGTGAGAGGGAACGCGAGATCAGGCCGGAGAAAAAGGCGATGGCGGGTGAGGTCGGCGAGGAAGTCGCCGGTTCGCTGTTCGTCATTCTGACCGACTGCAAGGGCATGGATATGCCCCGGACCACGCAGCTGCGTCAGCAGCTCCGCGAAGCGGACGCGGGATGCCGCGTCGTTAAAAACCGGCTGTTGCGGTACTCCGGCGAGTGGGGCGGGGAACGTCTCCGCGACGAGTGGCTGCAGGGACCGACCGCGCTGGTCTACGGTTCGGGTGACGTGGTGGAGGTCGCCAGAATCCTGAAGAAATTCGCGAAAGAGCATGAGCGCCCGGACGTCAAGGGCGGGCTGCTCCGGGGGGCGCCGGTATCGTCGGACGATGTGAAGATGCTGGCGGATCTTCCGCCGAAGCAGGTGCTGCAGGGCAAGCTCGTCGGCACCCTTGCGGCGCCGATGACGCAGCTCGCGGGCGTGATGCATCAGAAGGTAAGCAGCCTTCTCTACGTTTTGAAGGCGGTTGAAGATAAGAAGAAACAGGCGGGCGGTGAAGAGTAGCCGACCCGCGATCGGAGGTGGAACGATGAGCGAAGAAGAACAGCAGGAAGTCCAGCAGCAGGAAGAAGTCCAGCTCGAAGGCAAAATGGCCGAGTTCGTGGACTGGATCGAGGGCATTTCGGTTCTCGAACTCTCGCAGCTGGTCAAGGCGCTTGAGGACCGGCTCGGCGTGAGCGCGGCCGCACCGGCCGCAGTGGCGGCCCCGGCGGCGGCCGAGGGCGGCGGCGAAGCGGCCGCCGAGCAGACGGAATTCGACGTCGTGCTCACGGAAGCCGGCGGACAGAAGATCCAGGTCATCAAGGAACTCCGCGGTATTACGTCGCTCGGGCTGAAGGAAGCGAAGGCCCTGGTCGACGGCGCGCCCGCTCCGGTGAAGGAAGGCGTGGCCAAAGAGGAGGCCGATCAGATCAAGGAAAAGCTTGAAGCGGTCGGCGCCTCGATCGAGATCAAGTAGACGGGTGTCGCCCCGACTACGATCCGAACACAGGACAGCGCGCGCGCCCCATTCGGGGTGGGGCGCGCCCTGTCTGTATTGTCTTTAATCCCGAACCGGGGGAAGCGGCATGGCGCAGCGCACGAATTACGGCAAACTCACCGACGCAATCGAGGCTCCCGATCTGATCGAGATCCAGCTCAAGTCGTACCGCGACTTTCTCCAGGACGAGAAGGCGCCGTCGAAACGCGAGGATAAAGGCCTCCAGGCGGTGCTCAAGGAATCCTTTCCCGTGGAGAGCTACGACGGGCAGATCTCACTCGATTTCGTTCGCTACGACATCGAGACGCCGCAGCTCGCCGACCTAGAAGCGCTGCGTGCGGGTGAAACCTACGCGGCCCCGCTCTACGTCACCTTCCGGCTGAAAGAGGGCGGGGAAGAGCGCGAGGACACGCTCTACATGGGCGAGATCCCGCTGATGACCAGGCGCGGGAGCTTTGTGATCAACGGCGCGGAACGGATCATCGTGAGCCAGCTGCACCGCTCGCCCGGGATCTGTTTCGAGAGTACCCGGCATCAGAACGGCTCGATCCTTCACTCGTTCCGCATTATTCCGGACCGCGGGTCCTGGATCGAAGTCCAGTTTGACGCGCACGACAGCCTGCACATCTATCTCGACCGGAAGCGCCGGCGCAGGAAGTTCCTGATCTCGACCTTCCTCCGCGCGCTCGGCTACGGCACCGACGAGGAACTGATCGGCCTGTACTACGAGGTCAAGCCGCTCTCGCTCAAAAAGAGCTACTCCGAAGAGGATCTCGAGTGCCTGGCGCTGAAAGAGGACATCATCGACGCCGACGAGCAGTCGATCATCGGGCGCCGCTTCGAGTACATCACCCCGGATATCCTCGAACGCATGCGCGTGGCGGGCTACAGCTCCGTCGACGCCGTCGACGTCTCCTGGGACAACGGCCTGTATTTGCGCACCCTCGAGCAGGACCAGACCCGGTCCACCGACGAAGCGCTCAAGGAACTCTACCAGAAGCTCCGGCCCGGCGATCCGCCCACGGCCGCCAGCGCGCGTCAGCTCCTCAAGCGCCTCTTCTTCGATGAGAGCCGGTTCAACCTCAGCAAGGTCGGCCGCTACAAGATGCAGCAGAAGCTGGGCCTGGAGAAGAAGAGCCTCGCGCTGGAAAATGAGGATATCGTCGAAGGCGTACGCTACCTGATCAAAGTGCGCCTGGGCGAAGGGACCCTCGACGATATCGACCACCTCGGCAGCCGCCGGGTGAGGACGGTGGGCGAACTGCTCGAGGCCCAGTGCCGCGTCGGCCTCGCCCGCATCCAGCGCCTGGTCAAAGAGCGCATGACGATTTTCGACGCGACGGTGGAAACGCTGACCCCCCAGCGCCTGATCAACCCGAAGGCCCTCTCCGCGGTGGTCAAGGATTTCTTCGGCCGCGGGCAGCTCAGTCAGTTTATGGACCAGACCAATCCGCTCTCCGAACTGACCCATAAACGCCGCCTCAGCGCCCTCGGACCGGGGGGACTGAACCGCGAACGGGCCGGGTTCGAGGTCCGCGACGTCCACAGCAGCCACTACGGAAGGATCTGCCCGATCGAGACGCCGGAGGGACCGAACATCGGCCTGATCTCGTCGCTGAGCATGTTCGCCCGCGTCAACGATTACGGGTTCATCGAAACCCCCTACCGGCAGGTCTCCGGCGGACGCGTGACCGGGAAGGTCGAATGGCTCGCCGGCGACCGCGAAGAGAACTACATCATCGCGCAGGCCAATGCGCCGCTCGACGATGCCGGCCGCTTCACCTCCGATACCGTCATGGCCCGCTACCGCGGGGAATTCATGATGGCCGACGCGGAGACGGTCCAGTACATGGACGTCTCGCCCAAACAGGTCGTCTCGGTCGCGGCGAACCTGATCCCGTTTCTCGAGCACGACGACGCCAACCGCGCGCTGATGGGCTCGAACATGCAGCGCCAGGCCGTGCCGCTGCTCAAGACCGAGCGCCCCCTCGTGGGCACGGGATCGGAAGGCCGCATGGCGCGCGACACCCGCGTGCTCTGCATTGCCGAAAAGGCCGGGACCGTCGCGTACGCCTCGGCGGACAAAATAATTGTGACCGCCGACGGTTCGATGCCGAAGAAGAGCACGCCCAAGAATGATGTGCAGGAGTACGGGCTGATCAAGTTTATGCGCTCCAACGCGGGAAGCTGCATGATCCAGAAGCCCATCGTAAAGGCCGGCGACAAAATCAAAGCCGGCGATGTGCTCGCCGACGGCGCCTCGACCGACGAGGGCGAGATGGCCCTCGGACGCAACGTGCTCTGTGCGTTCATGCCCTGGTGCGGCTACAACTTCGAGGACGCGATCCTGATCAGCGAAAAACTGGTCCGTGAGGATGTGTACACCTCGATCCACATCCAGGAGTTCGAATGCGGCGCCCGCGATACGAAGCTGGGGCCCGAGGAGATCACGCGCGATATCCCCAACGTGGGCGAAGAGGCGTTGAGTCACCTGACCCACGACGGCATCGTGCGCGTGGGCACCGAAGTGCATCCCGGCGATATCCTCGTCGGCAAGATCACGCCCAAAAGCGAAACCGAACTCGCCCCCGAGGAGCGGCTGCTGCGGGCGATCTTCGGCGAGAAGGCCGCCGACGTGCGCGACACCTCGCTCCGCGTCCCGAGCGGTACCGAGGGGATCGTCATGGATGTGCGGGTCTCCTCCAAGAGCCAGATCAAGGCGCAGGAGGAAGAGAGCGAAGATACCGCTCACCAGAAACGTCAGATCGAGGAACAGCACCGCAAAAAGGCGCAGGAGATCAGCGAGAGCCTGACCGAGGCGCTGAGCAATATCCTGCTCGGCGAGAAGATCCCGCTCGACGTGGTCGATATGAGCACCGGGGACGTCATCATCCCCGCGAACCGTAAAATCACCAAGACGCTTCTGCGCAAGCTGGCCACCAACTACGACAACATCGAGATCGACCAGAGCCCGATCCGGATCAAGCTCATGGAGATCATCGACCAGTACCGCGACAAGTTCGCCGAAGCCCGGTCCGAAATGGACCGCGAGATGGAGCGCGTCGGCAGCGGCGAAGAGATGGACGCGGGCATTATCAAACAGGTCAAGGTCTACATCGCCGAGAAGCGCAAGCTTTCGGTGGGCGACAAGATGGCGGGCCGCCACGGGAATAAGGGCGTCATCTCGCGGATCGTCGCCGAAGAGGATATGCCCTTCCTCCCCGACGGAACCCCCGTGGAGATCGTGCTCAACCCGCTGGGTGTGCCGTCGCGCATGAATGTCGGGCAGGTTCTCGAGACCCACCTCGGCTGGGCGTGCAAGCAGCTCGGGTTCCACGCCACGACCCCGATCTTCGACGGGATCAGCGAGGAGTCCATTCACGAACTGCTCAATGAGGCCGAGGAGGCCGCGGGCGAGGAAAAGACCGTCGGCGGCGACGGCAAGGCGGTGCTCTACGACGGCCGCACGGGCGATCCCTTCGCCCAGCGTGTCGTGGTCGGCTACATCTATATGCTGAAGCTCCACCACCTCGTGAGCGAGAAGATCCACGCGCGGGCCGTCGGCCCGTACTCGCTGGTCACCCAGCAGCCGCTGGGCGGAAAGGCGCAGTACGGCGGACAGCGCTTCGGCGAAATGGAGGTGTGGGCGCTCGAGGCCTACGGGGCGGCCCACGCCCTGCAGGAGATCCTGACGGTCAAGAGCGACGACATCTCCGGCCGCACGAGGATCTATGAGTCGATCGTGAAGGGCGAAAACGTGCTTCAGGCGGGCCGCCCCGAATCGTTCAACGTCCTTATACGCGAGATGCAGGGTCTCGGTCTGGATGTCGAAGTGGAAAACGACACCGCGGCCGCCGAGTGACCGCACCCGTCGGAACCGGATGAATTACATGCAGGAGGATCACCGTGGATAACCGAAGCGCGGAAGACATTCTGGGATTCGATGTACAGGGCGCCCACGAGAGCGTGCGTATAAGGCTGGCCTCTCCGGAGAAAATGCGCTCCTGGAGTTCCGGCGAGGTCAAGAATCCGGAGACGATCAATTACCGGACCTTCAAGCCGGAGAAGAGCGGGCTGTTCTGTGAGCGCATCTTCGGCCCGACCAAGGACTGGGAGTGCAGCTGCGGGAAGTATAAGCGCATCAAGCACAAGGGCGTGGTCTGCGACCGCTGCGGCGTCGAGGTAACGGTCTCCCGCGTGCGGCGCGAGCGCATGGGCCATATCGACCTAGCCGTGCCCGTCTCGCATATCTGGTTCTTCAAGACCGCCCCCAGCCGCATGGGCCTGGTCATGGACATGACGGCGCGCGACCTGGAGCGCGTGATCTACTTCGAAAACTATATCGTCACCGATCCGGGCAATACCCCGCTCGAAGAGAAGCAGCTGCTCAACGAGATGGAATACCGCGAGGCCCTCGAACAGTACGGCGACGGCTCGTTCCAGGCGGGCATGGGCGCGGAAGCGGTGCGCGACCTCATGCGCAAGATCGATATCGAACAGAGGATCGAGGAACTCGAAGAGGCGATAAGCCGTACCCGCAGCAAGCAGACCCGCAAGAAGCTCGTCAAGCAGATGAAGGTCTTCAACGGGCTGCTCGACAGCGGGGCGCGCCCGGAGTGGATCATCCTCGAGGTCCTTCCCGTCATCCCCCCGGACCTCCGCCCGCTGGTGCCCCTCGAGGGCGGGCGCTTCGCCACCTCGGATCTGAACGATCTCTACCGCCGGGTGATCAACCGCAACAACCGCCTGAAGAACCTTATGGCGCTCAAGACGCCCGAGGTGATCATCCGCAACGAGAAGCGGATGCTGCAGCAGTCGGTCGACGCGCTGCTCGACAACGGGCGCCACGGGCGCACGGTGAACGGGTCGGGCAACCGTCCGCTGAAATCGCTCAGCGACATGCTGCGCGGGAAGCAGGGACGGTTCCGCCAGAACCTGCTCGGCAAGCGCGTGGACTACTCCGGCCGCTCCGTGATCGTGGTCGGGCCGGAACTCAAACTCAATCAGTGCGGCCTGCCCAAAAAGATGGCCCTGGTGCTCTTCGAGCCCTTCATCATCCGCCACCTCAAAGAGCGCGGTCTCGTCCATACCGTGCGCAGCGCGAAGAAGATGATCGAGCGCGAGGAAGACGTGGTCTGGGATATCCTCGACCAGGTCACGCAGGGGCATACGGTCATGCTCAACCGCGCGCCCACGCTGCACCGGCTGAGTATCCAGTCGTTCGAGCCGATCCTGATCGAGGGCGAGGCCATCCAGCTGCACCCGCTCGTCTGCGGAGCCTACAACGCCGACTTCGACGGCGACCAGATGGCGGTTCACGTCCCGCTCTCGATCGAGGCCCAGGTCGAGTCGCGCGCGCTCATGCTGGCCCCCAATAATATCTTCTCGCCGTCGAGCGGCAAACCGATCGCGACGCCCAGCCAGGACATCGCACTCGGCTGCTATTTCCTGACCAGCGAGTCGCAGGCACGCCGTATGCACCGCGAGGGCGGCGCCGGCGGCGAGCACGAACACCTCCCCATCTTCAACGATCTGCACGAAGTGCACGCCGCCTTCGATGAAAACGCCGTGAAGATCTGGTCCCGGATCCGGTTCCGCAACCCGGACCGCGGGATGGAAACCATCTACGGAGACTCCGCCGCCGCCGTCATCACCACCACGGTGGGGCGCGTCTTCTTCAACGAAATCTGGCCCGAAGGACTCGGCTTCGTAAACCGGATGGTCACCAAGAAAGACCTCGGCAAACTGATCTGGCAGTGCTACCAGACCGCGGGCCACACCCGGACGGTGGAGGTGCTCGACGCCCTCAAAAACCTCGGCTTCCACTATGCGACCGTGGCGGGCGCCTCGATCGGTCTGGACGACATGATCATCCCGCCCGCTAAGCAGAACATCATCGACGACGCCTTCGCGCAGGTGCGCCAGGTGACGGCCCAGCACCGCAAGGGCCTGATCACCGAGGGCGAGCGGTACAATAAGATCGTCGATATCTGGACGCACGCCAACGAAGAGATCACGCGGGTCATGTTCGAGGCCATCGAGGCCAATGACGAGCGCGAGGACCTGAACCCCGTCTTCATGATGGTCGACTCCGGCGCGCGCGGAAGCCGCCAGCAGATCCGTCAGCTCGCGGGCATGCGCGGACTGATGGCGAAGCCCTCCGGCGAGATCATCGAACAGCCGATTCTCTCGAACTTCCGCGAAGGACTGACCGTGCTGGAGTATTTCGTAAGTACGCACGGCGCCCGCAAGGGCCTCGCCGATACGGCGCTCAAGACCGCCGACTCGGGGTACCTCACGCGGAAACTGGTCGACGTCTCCCACGACATCATCATCACCGAAGAGGACTGCAACACGCTGAACGGCATCGAAGTACGCGCCATCAGCGAAGGCGACGACGAACTCGTGTCGCTCGCACAGAGGATCACCGGCCGCTCGGCGCAGGAGGATATCGTGGACCCGCGCACCGACGAGGTGATCGTCCCGGCGGGCGCCGAGATCGACGAGGTGCTGGCGGCGAAGGTCGAGAATGCCGGCATCGAAACGGTCGGAATCCGCAGCGCCCTCACCTGCGAGGCGCGCCGCGGCATCTGCGCACGCTGCTACGGACGCAATCTCGCTACCGGCCTCCCCGTGAGGCTGGGCGATCCGGTCGGTATCATCGCCGCCCAGTCGATCGGAGAGCCGGGCACCCAGCTGACGATGCGGACCTTCCACATCGGCGGTACGGCCAGCTCCGTGTTCAAGCATCCGCGCATTACCGCCAAAAAGAGCGGAACGCTACGCTACGAGAACCTCCGCTGCGTGCAGATCGCCGAGGGCCATATCGTCCTCAACAAGAACGGCGCCGTCCGTATCGTGGACGAGAACGACCGCGAACTCGAACGGTACTCGACCGTGATCGGCGCCGTGATCTCCGTCGAGGACGGCGGGACGGTCGAGGCGGGCAAGACGTTCGTCGAGTGGGACCCCTACAGCGTTCCCGTCATTTCCGAGCACAGCGGTGTCGTGGCGTTCGAGGACTTTATCGAAGGGATCACCGTCCGGCGCGGACGCGATGAATCCACGGGTGTCGAGGGCATGGTGCTTATGGAGCACAAGGAGGATCTCCACCCGAGGATCGTGATCCGCGATCCCGACACCGGCGATCCGCGCGGATACTATCCCGGCCCCGCCGGCGCGCACGTCATGGTCGAAGAAGGCCAGAAAGTCGAGGCCGGCACCAGCCTGGCCAAGACGCCCCGCAAAGCCACGCGCACCAAGGACATCACCGGCGGTCTGCCGCGGGTGGCCGAACTCTTCGAGGCGCGCACGCCCAAAGACTCCGCCGAGATCGCCAAGATCGACGGCGTGGTCGAACTGGGCGGCATGGTTCGCGGGCGGCGTCAGCTCATGGTCAAAGACCGCAGCACGGGCGCGGAAGAGGAGCACCTCATCCCGATCGGCAAGCACATCATCGTCTACCCCGGCGATTTCGTGCACAAGGGCCAGCAGCTCACCGAAGGACCGATCGTGCCGCAGGAGATCCTCGACGTGTGCGGACCCCAGGAACTGCAGGAATACCTGGTCAACGAAGTCCAGTCCGTCTACCAGCTGCAGGGCGTCGAGATCAACGACAAGCACATCGAGGTCATCGTGCGGCAGATGCTCCGCAAGGTGCGCATCACCGAACCGGGCGACACCGAGTTCCTGTGGGGCGAGCAGGTGGAGCGAACGCGCTTCCAGGAGGTCAACCAGTCCGCCATGGCCGAAGGAAAGCGGCCGGCCGAAGCGACCCCCGTGCTGCTCGGGATCACCAAGGCCTCGCTCGAAACCGAGAGTTTCATCTCGGCGGCCTCGTTCCAGGAGACGACCCGCGTACTCACGGAGGCGGCCACGCTCGGACGCGAAGACGGCCTGCGCGGGTTCAAGGAGAACGTGATCATGGGGAACCTGATCCCCGCCGGGACGGGCTTCCCGATGTACCGCAATATCCGGCTGGCGAAACTCGGCGAGGAACTCTCGGCCGAAGAGGCGGTCGGAGAACACCTCCTGGCGGAAAAACCCGAGGAATTCTGACATTGATATCTTGCGGGGGCATACGGGCTCTGATACATTCCCGCCCCTTGTCCATAAAAAAGTAAGGAACAGGAATGCCGACGATTAATCAGCTCGTGAAAAAGCGGCGCAAGGCGCCGACGAAGAAGACGAAAGCGCCGGCGCTGCGCAAGTGCCCCCAGCGTCGCGGCGTCTGTCTTCAGGTGAAGACGATGACGCCCAAGAAGCCGAATTCGGCTCTGAGAAAGATCGCCCGTGTGCGGCTGACCAACGGGTTCGAAGTCACCGCCTACATTCCGGGCGAAGGGCATAATCTGCAGGAACACAGTATGGTGCTGGTGCGCGGCGGACGCGTGCCGGATTGTCCGGGGGTCCGCTACCACGTGGTGCGCGGATCACTGGATGCGCAGGGTGTGGACGGGCGCAAGCGCGGCCGCTCGAAATACGGGGCCAAACAGCCCAGGACCTGAACAGCGGACGGCAGGTAAGAAACTATGGCCAGAAGGCGAAGAGCAGAACGACGGGACGTGGCCGGGGATCCCCGGTACCACAGCACGCTGGTGGCGAACTTTATCAATAAAGTGATGAGCCGCGGCAAGAAGAACACGGCCGCGCGTATTGTGTACGGCGCCATGGACGAACTCGGCCGGCAGACGGGCGAGGAACCCCTGGAGGTGTTCGAACAGGCCATCGACAACATCAAGCCGCGGCTCGAGGTGAAGTCGAGGCGCGTCGGCGGCGCGACCTATCAGGTCCCGATGGAAGTCAAGCCGGCCCGCCAGGTCGCACTGGCGCTGCGCTGGCTGATCCAGTACGCGACCGGCCGCCGCGGCATTCCGGTGCAGCGCGCGCTGGCGAACGAACTGCTCGACGCCTACCGCAACCAGGGCGCCGCGGTCAAGAAACGCGACGATACGCACAAGATGGCCCAGGCCAACAAGGCATTTGCCCATTATCGATGGTAACCGACCCCCAGGGAAAGCACGGGAAACGTGGTGGCAGCAACCAAAAGGACGGCGGAGGCAAAGGTATCCTCGAAGGATGAGGATCCCTCGCGTCCGTACGCCCTCGGTGATGTCCGCAACATCGGGATCGTCGCGCACATCGACGCGGGTAAGACGACCACCACCGAGCGCATGCTCTACTACTCCGGACGAGTCCACAAGATGGGCGAGGTCCATGAGGGCAGCGCCGCCATGGACTGGATGAGTCAGGAACAGGAACGCGGGATCACCATCACCAGCGCCGCGACCACGCTCTTCTGGCAGCAGGCCCAGATCAACTTGATCGATACCCCCGGCCACGTCGATTTCACGGTGGAGGTCGAGCGCTCGCTGCGCATCCTCGACGGCGCCGTGGGCATCTTCTGCGCCGTGAGCGGCGTGCAGCCCCAGTCCGAGACCGTTTGGCGGCAGGCCCGCCGCTACAATGTCCCCTTTGTCGCGTTCATCAATAAGATGGACCGCACCGGCGCGGACTTCGACGGTACGGTGCGCGAGATCCACGAGCGCCTCGCCGCGCCGGTCGTCCCGGTCCAGATGCCCTGGGGTGCGGAAGACGGGTTCGAAGGTGTGATCGACCTGATCCGGATGCAGGCGGTCACCTTTGACGCGGCGTCGCTGGGCCGCAAAGTGGATTTCAAATCTATCCCCGAATCACTGGCCGCGGAGGCCGAACGCCGCCGCGCCGAAATGATCGAGCGGGTCGCCGAGAAGGACGAGGCGGTCCTGGAAACGTATCTTGAGGACGGACGCGACGTCTCCGCGGAATTGCTCCGGGCCGGCATCCGCCGCGCCGTGATCAGGGGCGAAATAGTTCCCGTCTTCTGCGGAACGGCCCTGCGCAATCGCGGCGTCCAGCCGCTGCTCGACGGCGTCGTGGCCTATATGCCCTCGCCCGCGGATGTGCCGCCCGTCGAGGGCCGGCACCCTAAATCGGAGGAGACGCTGACCCGCGAGGCCGCCGACGGGGCGGCGCTCAGTGCGCTCGTATTCAAGATCGCCACCGACGAGTACGTCGGCAAGGTCGCGTTTACGCGCGTCTACTCGGGCACCCTTAAAAAAGGCAAGAACGTCTTCAACCCCCGCACCGGCCGGCGCGAGCGGATCGGGCGGCTGCTGCGCGTCCACGCCAACCAGCGCGAAGAGGTCGATACGCTCTATGCAGGCGAAATCGGCGCGATCGTGGGGCCGAAGGAGGCGACCACCGGCGACACGCTCTGCGCGGAGAACGACCCGATCGTGCTCGAACAGATCGTATTCCCCGAACCGGTCGTCTCGATGGCCGTCGAACCGCGCACCAAGGCGGACAGCGACGACCTGCAGGACGCGCTTCGCGCGCTCGCGGAGGAGGACCCCACGTTCCGGGTCTCCGTGGACCCGGAGACCGGTCAGACGCTGATCAGCGGGATGGGCGAGCTTCATCTCGAAGTCATCCGCGACCGGCTGCTGCGGGAGTTCAAAGTGCAGGCCAAGGTCGGACGGCCCTCGGTCGCCTACCGCGAATCCGTTAAATCCGGCGGCGAGGCCGAAGAGGTCTTCGAACGCGAATTCGGAGGCCGCGGGCATTTTGCCCGTGTGCGTATCCGCGTGTCCGCACGGGGGAGGGGCGAAGGCAATCAAATCGGGATCGAGGCGCCGGAGAACGAAGTGCCCGCCGCGTATCACGACGCCCTGCGCAGCGGGCTGGGCGACGCGCTTTCGACGGGGGTGCTCGGCAACTACCCGCTGGTGGATACGGACGTCGCCGTCACCGGCGGTGCGTTCCACCCGGTGGATTCCTCCGACGTAGCGTTCCGGTCCGCGGCGATCATGGCCCTGCGGCGCGCCGCGGCCGAGGCGGACCCGGTGCTCCTCGAGCCGATCATGGCACTGGAGATCGTGACCCCGGAAGATCATATGGGTGATGTGTTCGGCGACCTGAACGGGCGCCGTGGACAGGTATGGGAAAGTCGATCGCGGGACGACCTGCAGATCATCGAGGCGGGCGTACCGCTCTCGGAGGTCTTCGGGTACGCCACGCATCTGCGGTCGTTGACCAAGGGACGGGCGAGTTACACGATGGAGCCTCACAGCTTTGCTGAAGTTCCCCCGTCGTTGCAGGAGGAGATTTTACAACGATGAGTGCGGCCATGAACGGACAGAAGATCAGAATACGGCTTAAATCATACGACCACCGGGCGCTGGACGCCTCGTCGGTGGATATCGTCGAAACCGCCCGGCGGACCGGTGCGCGGGTCGCGGGCCCGATCCCGCTTCCGACGCGGATCGAGAAGTTCACGGTCAACCGCAGTCCGCATGTGAACAAGAAGTCGATGGATCAGTTCGAGATGCGGACGCATAAGCGGCTGCTGGATATTATCGATCCCACGGCGAAGACGGTGGACGAACTGAAGAAACTGAATCTCCCCGCCGGGGTGGATATCACCATTAAGATCTGAGGATGGGCCGATGAAGGGTTTGATAGGACGCAAGGTGGGCATGACGCAGATCTTCACCGAAGAGGGTCGCGCCGTGCCGGTGACGGTCATCGAAGCCGGCCCCTGTCCCGTAGTCCAGGCCAGGACCGCGGAGAAGGAGGGGTACCCGGCCGTGCAGCTCGGGTTCGGCCCGCAGAAGGAGACGCGGGTGACGAAACCGCTGCAGGGCCACTTCAAACGCGGCGGCGCGGCCCCGCACCGCGTACTGCGCGAGTTCCGCTTCGCGGAGGGCGACGACCTCCCGGGCGAGGGGGAGACGCTCACGGTCGATATGTTCGAGGACGTGGACTTTATCGATGTGGTCGCGCTCAGCAAGGGGCGCGGTTACCAGGGCGTAGTGAAGCGGCACGGGTTCTCCGGCGGCCGCGCATCGCACGGCTCCGGGATGCACCGCATGTCCGGATCGATCGGCATGTGTGAAAAACCGGCCCGCGTGATGAAAAACCGCAAAATGCCCGGACAGACCGGGGCGCGGCGGGTGACGACGCAGAACCTCAGGGTCATGGGGGTCCGGACCGGGGATAACGTACTGCTGGTGCGCGGCGCCGTCCCGGGGCCGAACAACGGCATCGTCGAGGTCCGCGAGGCCCGCAAGAAACAGGGACGGAAGGCATCATGAAACTTGCAGTGCACAATTCAGGCGGCGAGCAGGTCGGCGAAGTCGAGTTCGTCGAGGACGCCCTGCTGCGCGAAGGCGAAGAGCATCTCGTGCACGACGCCGTGGTGGCGCACCGCCGCGCGGCGCGGACCGGCACGGCGTCGACCAAAACGCGCGCACAGGTCATCGCATCGGGCGCCAAACCCTGGCGGCAGAAGGGTATCGGGCGCGCCCGTGCCGGTTCGCGCGGATCTCCCATCTGGCGGGGCGGCGGCGTGGCCTTCGGACCCCATCCGCGCAAATACAAGGCCCGGCTCTCGAAGAAGGAACGGCGGCTCGCCTTCCGGCGCGCGCTCAGCGACCGCCTGCTCTCGGGGGCGGTGACCGTGATCGACGAACTGTCGGTTCCGGAACCGCGGACCCGTCACGCGGCGGCGCTGCTCAAGGCCCTCAAGCTCGAGGCGCCCGTGCTGTTCGTGGCCGAGCGGCCGGAGGACGCCCTGCTGCTGGCGGCCCGCAACCTGCCCGGCGTCGAAGTGACCTCGTCGGAATCGGTGCACACCTACCAGGTGCTGCGCTACCCGCGGATGCTGGTCGACTCGGGGGCCCTCGGGAAACTTCAGGAGCGGATCAGTAAAACGGGGCGCAGATCATGAATTCGTATCATATCATTCAGAGGGTGTTGCTGACCGAAAAGGGGACCCGGCTCTCGGAGACGGAGAACAAGTATATCTTCCGGGTCCACCCGAAGGCCAACAAGCCGGAAATCAAGCGCGCCGTGGAGGACGTCTTCGGGGTGCATGTGGAGGAAGTGAACACCATGAACCGCAAGGGTAAGATCAAGCGGGAGCGCGGACTCCATTTCGGCCGCACTGCCGCCTGGAAGCGCGCCGTGGTGACCCTCCGCGAAGGCGAACAGATCGAGATTATCTAGACGGGCAGGAAGTTCGAGGAGTACGCGATGGGACTCAAAAAATATAGACCGGTTACGCCGAGCCGCCGATTTATGGTGCTCTCCGATTTTCAGGAGGTCACCAAGGACCGGCCGGAACGCTCGCTGCTGGTATCCAAGAAACGCGGCAGCGGCCGCTCCCGTTCGGGACGGATCACCGTGCGCCACCGGGGCGGCGGACACAAGCGCCGGCTGCGGCAGGTGGATTTCAAACGCGATAAGCACGGGATCCCCGCGAAAGTGGCGGCGATCGAATACGACCCCAACCGCTCCGCGCGGCTGGCGCTGCTGCACTACCGCGACGGCGAAAAGCGCTACATTCTCGCACCCGCGGGATTGAAGCCCGGCGCCGAGATTGTGTCCGGTCCGGGTTCGGAGCCCGCCGCGGGTAACGCGCTCCCGCTCGCCGAGATCCCGATCGGTATGCCGATCCACAACATCGAACTCAATCCCGGCAACGGCGGAAAAATCGTCCGCTCGGCCGGGGAATCCGCGCGGATCATGGCCCGCGAGGGTCGGTACGCGAACGTTAAACTGCCCTCCGGAGAAATCCGGAAAGTGCCCGTCGAGAGCCTGGCCACCGTCGGCGCGGTCGGTTTCGCCGAGCACGAAAACCTCATGAGCGGCAAGGCCGGCCGCAAGCGCTGGAAGGGTGTGCGGCCCACCGTGCGCGGCGTGGTCATGAATCCCGTCGACCATCCCATGGGCGGCGGCGAGGGGCGTACTTCCGGCGGCGGCCATCCGACCTCCCCGTGGGGCCAGCTCGCCAAGAGCGGAAAGACCCGGCGCGGCAAGAAGGCCACGGATAAGTTCATTGTAAAGCGGAGATCCTGACATGGCGCGATCACTGAAAAAAGGTCCCTACGTATATCCCAAGCTGCAGAAGAAGGTCGACCGCATGAACCAGAGCGGCGCCAAACGCCCGATCAAGACCTGGTCCCGGCGTTCGATGATCCTGCCCGATTTCGTGGGCCACACTTTTCTGGTCCACAACGGCCGGAACTTCATCTCCGTGTTCGTCACCGAGAACATGGTGGGGCATCGGCTCGGCGAGTTCGCGGCCACGCGGGCCTTCCGGCGCCACGGCATGGCGACGGACAAGAACGTCTCGCTGAAGTAGCCGCGGCGCGGTACGGGATTTCCGGAACTTTTTTACAGTAGGTTCTGGTACTCAACGGTGAAATATGTAGACTGTCCGCTTTCCCCTGAACGGGACCCGCGGACGAAAAGGGAAAACGAGTTATGGAAGTATCGGCGACAGCGAGGTTTGTGCGGATTTCGCCCTCCAAGGCGCGGGATCTGGCGCGCACGATTCAGGGGATGCCCGTCCCCGAAGCGCTGAAGATTACGGAATTCAATGCGCGCAAGGCGGCGACGCTGCTCGGGAAGACGCTGAAATCGGCGGTCGCCAATGCCGAGAACAACGAAGAGCTGGACGCCGAGCAGCTGTTCGTCAAGACGGCGCGGGTGAACGAAGGTCCGCGCATGCGGAGGTTCTGGCCGCGCGCCCGGGGCATGGTCAGCCCGATTCAGAAGAAGATGAGCCATATCACGGTGGTACTCACCGACGAGCGGCCGAAGCGCCGCTGAGGGAGGTTTCGTTTTGGGACAGAAAGTAAATCCGATCGGGCTCCGGGTCGCGGTGAACCGCAACTGGGATTCACGCTGGTACTCGGACGCGAAGGGTTTCGGCGGGCTGCTGCACGAGGACCTCGCCGTCCGTGAGATTATCGGCCGCCGGCTTCGGGATGCGGCGATCTCCGCCGTCAGGATCGAACGCTACGCCAACCGCATCCGCATCACGCTGCGGACGGCGCGGCCCGGGCTGGTGATCGGGCGCAAGGGCGAGGAGATCGACAAGCTTCGCGACGAACTGGTCAAGCAGACCGGCAAGGAAGTCTACCTCGAGATCCAGGAGGTGAAGAGCCCGGACGTCGACGCCCAGCTCGTCTCTGAAAACATCGCGATGCACCTCGAGCGCCGCGTGTCGTTTCGCCGCGCCATGAAACGCGCCATCCAGCTCGCCATGGACCTCGGGGCGGACGGGATCAAGGTCCTCGTCTCCGGACGGCTCAACGGGGCCGAGCTCTCCCGTTCCGAATGCTACAAGCAGGGCAAGGTGCCCCTGCATACGCTGCGCGCCCCCATTCATTACGGGCATGCGGAGGCGGACACCAAGGCGGGCAAAATCGGCGTGAAGGTTTGGATTTGCAAGGAAGACGAAGCAGTTCAGGAGTAGACTCATGCCTCTGATGCCGAAAAGGACAAAGCACCGCAAGGTGCAGAAGGGGTCGCGCCGCGGGGTGGCGCAGCGGGGACGGGAGCTGTCCTTCGGTGCGTACGGTCTCCAGGCGCTCGACCGGGGATGGATCACGGGCATCCAGATCGAGGCCTGCCGCGTGGCGATCAACCGTTCGCTCAAGCGCAAAGGCAAACTCTGGATCCGCATCTTTCCCGACAAACCCATTACCGAAAAACCGCTCGAAGTGCGCATGGGCAAGGGCAAGGGCAACGTCGAGCACTGGGTCGCCGTCATCAAGCCGGGACGCATGCTGTTCGAGCTGGACGGCGTGAGCGAGTCGCTCGCAAGAAACGCCATGCGACTGGCCGCGGCGAAGCTGCCGATGCGCACGCGTTTTGTGCACCGGGACGGACACGCCTGAGTGCTTCCGGGGGTAAACCATGAAGACAGCTGAACTCAGAAATATGACGCCGGAAGAGCTCCGGCACCAGATGGAGGACACCCGCAGGGAGCTGGTGAACCTCCGCATCCAGCAGACCGCCGGACAGCTCGAAAATCCGGCCCGTATCCGTGAACTGCGCCGTACGGCGGCGCGGATTCTCACGCTGCTGGGCGAGCATCAACGGGCGGAGACGGAATCATGACGGAGACGCAGTCACGGGGCAATCGCAAGGAACGTATCGGCCATGTCGTCCGGAATTCCGGCGACAAGACGATTTCGGTATCGGTGGAACGCCATGTCCGGCACCCCCTGTACGGAAAAGAGATGCGCGTGAGCCGCAGGTTTCTGGTTCACGATGAGGACAACGCCGCGAAGGTGGGCGACAAGGTGCGCATCATGGAAACAAGACCGGTCAGCCGCCGGAAGCGCTGGCGGCTGGTGGACGTGGTCGGCGGCGATACGGAGCCGCGGCAGTAAGGAGTTCGCGCAATGATTTCGGAGCAGTCGAGACTACAGGTGGCGGACAACACGGGCGCGCGCAGCGTCCAGTGCATCCGCATCCTCGGCCACCCGCGGCGCTACGCGAAGGTGGGCGAGATCATCCGCGTCACCGTCAAGGAGGCTCAGCCGGATGGGATGCTCAAGAAGGGAGCGCTGGGCCTGGCCGTGATCGTGCGGACGAAGAGTCCCGTGCGTCGCCCGGACGGTTCGTACCTCTCTTTCGATCACAACGCCGTCGTGATGATCGACGAGAACAACAATCCGCGCGGCACGCGCATCTTCGGCCCCATCGCGCGGGAACTCAGGGAACAGAACTTCATGAAGCTGGTTTCGCTGGCGCCGGAAGTGCTGTGAGGGAAGAGACGATGAAGTATCGATGTCATGTTAAAAAAGGCGACACCGTAGAGGTGAGCACCGGTGAGGACGCGGGGAAGCAGGGCCGCGTGCTCGAAGTCTACCCGAAGCGCGAGCGCGCGCTGGTGGAGGGCCTGAACCTGATCAAAAAGCATATGCGCAAGACCCAGGATAACCCCCAGGGCGGGGTCGTGGACAAGGAAGCGCCGCTCCACGTGTCGAATCTGAAGGTCGTGGAGCGCAAGTCTTAGGGCGTTGCCCCGGAGGAATCGGACCAATGGTACCGCGTCTAAAGGAAGAATACTGGAGCCGGATTGTTCCGGAGCTGAAGAAAAACCACGGGTACGAAAACCCGATGCGGGTGCCGTCGCTCGTGAAGGTGGTGCTCAACTCGTCCGTGGGGATGGATCACGACCGCGACGTGCTTCAGGCCGTGGCCGAGGACATGGCGAAGATTGCCGGACAGCGGCCCGTGCTTACCCGCGCCCGCAAGAGCGTCTCCAATTTCAAGCTCCGCGAGGGAACCAATCTGGGAGCCAAAGTCACGCTGCGGGGCAACCGGATGTATGAGTTCCTGGAGCGATTTATCGATGCGGCGCTGCCGCGGATCCGGGATTTCCGGGGGGTGTCGGCGAGCGGCTTTGACGGGCGGGGCAATTTTTCAATGGGAATCCGGGAGCAGACCATTTTTCCGGAAATCGATCCCGACCGGGTGAAACAGATTCATGGAATGGATATAACCATCGTCACCACGGCGGAGAGCGACGAGGAGGCGCGCGACCTGCTGCGCCTGATCGGAATGCCCTTTGCCGCAGCGGCGGCGGGCTGAAGCGGAGGTATAGAGACGTGGCACGGAAATCACTGGTCGTAAAGGCGAACAAGCCGCCCAAGTTCAAGGTGCGGGGCTATACACGCTGCCGCCGCTGCGGTCGGCAGCGCGCCTATATCCGGAAATTTGAACTGTGTCGTATTTGCTTCCGGGAACTGGCCCTCGAAGGGAAGATCCCGGGTGTGGTGAAATCGAGCTGGTAAGGCGGTACGGATGAGTCTGAATGATCCCATAGCGGATATGTTGACGCGGATTCGCAATGCGAGCACCGCCGGCAAGGAGTCGGTGCTGATCCCCTTTGCGAACATGAATAACGCCATTGCGGAAATCCTCAAGGGGGAGGGGTACATCTCCGACTTCGTGAAGGAGAACCGCGACGGCAGAGGCATGCTCACCCTGTACCTCAAGTACCGGGGCGAACGGAGGCAGCCCGTGATTCAGGGCATCCGGCGCGTGAGCCGGCCCGGCCGCCGCGTGTACGTCAATAATCGTGAAGTGCCCCGCGTCTATGGCGGTATCGGCACCGCCATCCTGACGACCTCGAGCGGGCTGATGAGCGACCGGGAAGCGCGCTCGTCCGGCGTGGGCGGGGAAGTGCTCTGCTATATCTGGTAAAGGAAACGGAGGAACGAATTTATGTCGAGGATCGGCAGACAACCGGTAAAGGTGCCGTCCGGCGTCGAAGTGAACGTGGACGGTTCCGTCCTGCGGGTCAAGGGCCCGAAGGGCGAGCTGTCGCTCGAACTGTCGGATCGGGTCGCGGTGAAGGTTGCGGACGGCGAGGCCGTGGTGACACGGCGCGACGACGACAAGCGCAGCCGGGCGATGCACGGCACGGCGCGCAGCCTGATCGCCGGCATGATCGAGGGTGTGACGAACGGCTACCAGCGCGAGCTGGTGATCGCAGGCGTCGGGTACCGGGCTCAGCTCAAGGGGAACACGCTCGTGCTCTCCGTGGGCCTGTCCCACGACGTGGAATATACCATTCCCGAAGGGGCGACGGTGGAAGTGCCCTCTCAGACGGAAGTCAAGGTCACCGGTCTCGACAAACAGATCGTCGGCCAGGTAGCCGCCCGGATCCGGGGTTTCGCGCCGGCGGAACCGTATAAGGGTAAGGGCATCTGCTACAAGGGCGAGCGGATCCGGCGCAAGGAAGGCAAAGCGGTGGCGTAAAGACGATGAAGATCAAAACCAGAAAAGATTACCGGAAACGGCGGCATCTCCGCCTCCGCAGGAAAGTGCACGGTACGGCGGAACGCCCGCGTATGAGCGTGTTCATCTCGAACCGCGCGATCTACGTGCAGCTGATCGACGACGAACGGGCCGCGACGCTTTTTGCCGCGGACTCCTCCGGAAACGGGGGCAAAGATGCGGACACGGCGCGGAAGATCGGCAAGAGCTGCGCGGAAGCCGCACTGGAACAGGGGATCAAAGGCGCGGTGTTCGATCGCGGCGGATTCCGTTTCGGCAAACGGATGGCGGCGATCGCCGACGGCGCCCGCGAGGCGGGTCTCAATATCTGAATCAAGGCTCAGGAGGGCACGAGTGGCCAATCCGAAGAAGAGAGAAGAACAGAAGAGCGAATTCGAGGAGCGGGTGGTCAATATCAACCGCTCGTCGAAAGTGGTCAAGGGCGGACGCCGCTTCAGCTTCGGCGCCCTCGTCGTCGTGGGCGACCGCAAGGGCCGGGTTGGGTATGCGCTGGGCAAGGCTAACGAGGTCGCCGACGCGATCCGCAAGGCCACCGAAATGGCGCGACGCGACATGGAGCCGGTGGCGATGAACGGCGATACGGTGCCCCACGACCAGATCGGGGAATTCACGGGCGCACGCGTGCTCATCCGTCCCGCCTCGCCGGGTACCGGCGTGATCGCCGGAGGGGCCGTACGCGCGGTGCTCGAACTGGCCGGCTACAAGGACGTCATCGCGAAGTCGCTCGGCAGCAGCAACCATCTCAACGTGACCAAGGCCGCACTGTGCGCGCTCCGGAAAATGAGAACCCGGGAAGAGGCGCTCGCGGCCCGGCAGCTCTGAAGAGGAACGGGAGACATTCTGATGAATCTGCACGAATTGAAACGCAGCGAGGGATCGACGCATCGTCGCAAACGCGTCGGGCGCGGCCGCGGTTCCGGTGTCGGCAAAACGTCGGGCCGCGGACAGAAAGGCCAGATGTCGCGTTCGGGCAGCGGGCGCAAACTCGGGTTCGAAGGCGGGCAGATGCCGCTGATCCGGCGCATCCCGAAGCGGGGCTTCAACCACGCTTCCGCCCCGGTCATACGCCCGGTCAATGTCGGCGACCTGAACCGTTTTGATGAGGGTCGGGTCGATGTGGAGGCGCTGCGAGCGAGCGGTCTCGTGAACGGGAACTGCGACGGCGTCAAAATACTGGGCGAGGGGGACCTCGACCGGAAACTCACCGTCGAAGCCCACGCCTTCAGCAAGTCCGCCCGCGAGAAGATTGAAGCGGCGGGCGGTCAGTGCGAAACCATCCAGTGAGAATTGAGGCCGGCCCATGCTTTCCGCCTTCGCCAACAGCTTTAAGATTCCGGAGCTGAGGCAGCGCATCCTTTTTACGCTGGGCCTCATCTTCATCTGCCGCCTGATTGCCAACGTGCCCACGCCGGGAGTTGACGCCAGCGCGCTCCAGCGGGTCATACAGGAACTGCAGCAGACGTCCGGCGGCAGCTTCTTCGGGCTGTACAACCTCTTCAGCGGGGGGGCGCTCCAGCGGTGTGCCGTCGGAACGCTGGGGATCATGCCCTATATCTCGGCCTCGATCATCTTTCAGCTCCTGACCGCCGTGGTGCCCCAGCTCGAACGGCTGGCCCGCGAGGGCGAGGTCGGGCGGCAGAAGATCACCCAGTACACGCGCTACGCCACGGTCGGCCTCTGCCTCTTCCAGGGCGGCCTGATGGCGCGCACGCTGCTGAACCCGCAGGCGATCGGCATCAGCCGCCAGATCGTCAGCGCCTCCTTCTCGCCCGTCGGCTTTATCCTGCTGACGATGGTGACGATGACCACGGCGACGATGCTGCTGATGTGGCTCGGTGAACAGATCACGGAACGCGGTATCGGCAACGGGATCTCGCTGATTATCACGGTCAATATCGTCAGCCGCCTCCCGCAGGCCATCTATGCGCTGGGCAATAAGTTCCAGACCGGGGAATACGGGTTCTTCCATCTCGTTTTCTTCGCGGCCATGATGGTGGCCGTGATCGCGGGCGTCGTCGCGGTCACCCAGGCCCAGCGTAAAATCCCGGTCCAGTACGCCAAGCGCGTGGTCGGGCGCAAGATGTACGGCGGACAGAACACCTATATGCCGCTGCGCGTGAATTACGCCGGCGTGCTGCCGATCATCTTCGCGCAGGCGATCCTGATGTTTCCCGCCAAGATCCTGCAGTGGGCGCCCGGCGAGTGGACCAACCGGCTGGCGGCGGCGATCAGCTTCGGCACGGTGCCCTACATGGTGCTGTTCGGGCTGATGATCCTCTTCTTCTCCTACTTCTGGGTGGCGACCCAGTTCAATCCGGTACAGATCGCCGATGACCTGAAGAAGTACGGCGGGTACGTGCCCGGAATACGTCCCGGCAAACCGACCGCGGAATACCTGGACAACGCGATGAGCCGTATCACGCTCGCCGGCGCGCTGTTCCTTACCGTGATCGCCGTGCTACCGACCGTGATGGCGATCCAGTTCCGGATTCCCTTCGTGATCTCGTCCTTCTTCGGCGGCACCAGCCTGCTGATCATGGTCGGCGTGATGCTCGACACCATGCGCCAGGTCGAGTCGCACCTGCTGATGCGGCACTACGACGGATTCCTGAAGAAAGGCAAACTCCGCTCGCGGAGGTAGAGGCGATGGACGCGATCATACTTCTGGGTCCCCCGGGGGCAGGCAAGGGCACGCTGGCCCAGCAGCTCCGGGATGAGCGTGAGCTTCAGCATGTGGCCACGGGCGATGTGCTCCGCGAGGCGGTGCGCGCCGAGACGCCGGAGGGTCTGGAAGCAAAGCGGTATATGGACCGCGGCGAACTGGTCCCCGACGCAGTGATCCTGCGTATCATCCGCCGGAGGATGGAATCGGACCCGGCCGACACCACCTATCTCTTCGACGGTTTTCCGCGCACGGTGGAACAGGGCCGCGGGCTCGACCGCCTGATGGACGAACTGAACGGTACCATTCAGGCCGTGCTCCTGCTTCAGATCGACGGGGAAAAAGTCGTCGAACGCCTGGAGGGCAGGCGCGTCTGCCGCGCCTGCGGAGCGGTGTACCACGTCCGTAATAATCCGCCCTCAACGGAGGGGGTCTGCGATCGCTGCGGCGGTGAACTGATTCAGCGCGACGACGACCGCCGGGAGACCATTCTCCACCGGCTCGAGGTCTACCGCGAACAGACCGATCCCCTGCGCGACTACTACCGCAGCCGCGGCATCCTGTACGAGATCGAGGCCGGCGGCACGGCCGGGGAAACCTTTGAAGAGGTGCAGCGGGCGTTCGGGGCGTCCCCATGATTCCCGTGAAGTCCCCCGCAGAGCTGGACGCCATGCGGCGCAGCTGCCGCGCCACGGCCGGCGTGCTGGAGGCCGTCGCCGGCCGCGTCGCACCGGGCGTCACCACCCGCGAACTCGATGAACTCGCCCGCGAGATGATCCGCGATACCGGCGGCACCGCCGCCTTCTACGGATACCGCGGCTATCCCGCCCACCTCTGCGTCTCAATCAACGAAGAGGTCGTCCACGGGATCCCGGCCGCCCGCCGCATCAACCCCGGCGATATCGTCAGCATCGACATCGGCATCGTCCTCGACGGATTCGTCGGCGACTGCGCCACGACGGTGGCCGTGGGGGTGGAGGATCCGGACGTGCGCCGCCTCTGCCGCACCACCCGGGAGGCCCTGAAGGCCGGCGTGGCCCGGGCCGTGGAAGGCAACCGCCTCTCGGATATCTCCCATGCGGTGCAGTCGCGCGCGGAGGAGGAAGGGTTTTCAATCGTGCGCCAGTTCGTCGGCCACGGGATCGGCCGCGAGATGCACGAAGAACCGCAGATCCCCAATTTCGGTCCGCCGGGCAAAGGCCCGCGGCTCAAAGCGGGCATGACCCTGGCCATCGAACCGATGGTCAATATGGGCGGATCCGCGGTGCAGGTGCTCGAGGACGACTGGACCGTGGTCACGCGTGACCGCCGCCCCTCCGCGCACTACGAGTACACGGTGGCGGTGGGCCGCGACGAACCCGAGATCCTGACCCCGGTGCCGGACTTCTGATGAGCCGCGCCGAAGAGAAAAAAGAGACAATTTTACTGGACGCGCGTCTGCAGGCCGTGATAGACCGTAACGCCTTTCGTGCGCAATTGCGTAACGGTCATCGCGTCGTGGCGTTTATCGGGCGTACAGAATGCGGACCGCGGAAGTGGCGGCCCGGAGACATGGTCACGGTGGAGATGTCTCCCTACGATATGTCGAAAGGGTGTATCGTCGCTTCAGCAGAGGAGCGTAAATCATGAAAGTCCGGCCTTCAGTCAAGAGAATGTGTGAACAGTGCAAGGTGGTGCGGCGCAAAGGCGTGGTCCGCATCGTCTGCAGCAACCCCCGGCATAAACAGCGCCAGGGCTGAACGAGGAGCAGAACGTATGCCGCGAGTAATCGGAGTGGACATCCCGGGACGCAAGCGTCTGGAATACGCGCTGTGCTATATTTACGGCATCGGCCCCACGATGGCGCGGCAGGTGACCCGCCAGGCCGAACTCGATCCCGCCAAGAAGGCGGACGAACTGACGGACGAAGAAATTACCCGGCTCTCGAACGTGCTGCAGTCCGGGTACCAGGTGGAGGGGGACCTGCGCCGCCAGGTCTCGCAGAATATCCGCCGGCTGATCTCCATCGGCTCCTATCGCGGGTTGCGGCACCGGCGCGGACTTCCCGTGCGCGGGCAGCGCACCAAAACCAACGCACGCACCCGCAAGGGCGGCAAGAAGACGGTCGGCGCCATCCGCGGCAAAGAGGCCCGCGCAGCGGCCAAACAGGCGACCCGCTGACCGCAGACCCCGCCGCTTTTGACTCGATAAGCAACCATCCGGAGGCGAGAGACCATCATGGCTGACGAAGAAAAGAAACAGTCCGCCGAGGCGGAAGAGCCGCAGGCCGAGTCCACCGACACGAAGCCGACCGAGGCGCAGCCGCAGGCTTCGGAGCAGGAGGCATCCGGCGGGTCCGCGACGGCCGCCGATCTGCTCGGCGAAGAGGAACCGGCGCCGGCGAAGCCGAAAGGACGCGGCAAGGGCGGGCGCCATATTCCGTCCGGGGTCGCCTTTGTCAAGGCCACCTTCAATAACACGATCGTGTCCATCACCGACAAGCGGGGCAACGTGGTCGCATGGAGCGCCGCCGGCCGGTGCGGGTTCAAGGGTTCGCGCAAGAGCACGGCGTTCGCGGCCACTACCGTGGCGCGTGAGGCCGCCCGCGATGCCATCTCAAAGGGAATGAACGAGGTCGAGATCCGAGTACAGGGGCCGGGCGCCGGGCGCGAGTCCGCGATCCGCGCCCTGCAGGCCGCCGGACTCAATATCTCCGCCATCAAGGACACCACCGGGGTGCCCCACAACGGATGCCGCCCTCCCAAGCGGCGCCGGGTGTAAACGAGAACCAAGGGACGAAAACCATACGGTTCGGGTAACGGCCGGGCCTGGGAGGACGTCATTATGCCAGTACGACTTGCACGATTTGAAATGCCCAAGCGGGTGGTCCGCGACGAAGCGGTCTGCACCGATACCTACGGCCGGTTCCATGCCGAACCTTTTGAAGCCGGCTACGGGCGCACGATCGGAAATTCGCTCCGCCGCGTGCTGCTCTCCTCGATCGAAGGCGCCGCCATTACCTCGGTGAAAATCGAGGGCGCGCCCCACGAGTTCTGCTCGCTGCCGGGCGTGCTCGAAGATGTCACGGACATCATCCTGAACCTCAAAAAGGTCCTGCTTAAAGTCTACACCCGCGAAACGCGCCGTCTGCGGATCGATAAGAAAGGTCCGGGGCCGGTGACGGCAGGCGATATCCAGACCGACGGGATGAGCGAAGTGCTCAACCCCGATTTCACGATCGCCACGCTGGCGGAAGACGGGCACTTCCAGGCGGAGCTCGAAGTCCGCGTCGGCCGCGGGTACTGCGCCGCGGAATGGAATAAGAAAGAGGAGCAGGAAATCGGCCTGATCCCGATGGACGCCCTCTTTTCGCCGGTGCGCCGGGTCAAGTACATGGACGAAAATACCCGTGTCGGACGCCGGACCGACTACGACAAGCTCGTGCTGGAGATCTGGACGGACGGACGCGTGACGCCCGATGAGGCGCTGACCATGGCGTCGGCCATCCTGCGCCACCACCTCGACGTCTTCGTAAGCTACGATAAGGACTTCATCGAGTTCGAGGAAAGCGAGAAGCAGGTCGATCAGGAGCGCGAGGAACTGCGGCGCAAACTGAACATCAGCGTCAACGAGATCGAATTGAGCGTGCGCGCGGCGAACTGCCTCAACAACGCCAATATCACCACGGTCGGCGAACTCGCGACCAAGACGGAATCGGAGATGCTGAAGTACCGCAACTTCGGCAAAAAATCCCTCAACGAGATCAAGGCCAAGCTCGCCGAAATGGGCCTCTCGCTCGGAATGTCGTTCGATCCCGAGCTGCTGCAGCATAAAAGCGAGGATGCCGGAGAATAAGGACAGGGGACCGCGATCATGAGACACCGGAAGAGAAATGTAAAACTGGGGCGCTCCTCGGCGCACCGCAACGAGCTGCTCGCCAACCAGGTGTGTCACCTTATCCGGCGCGGCAGGATCCGGACGACGCTCACCAAGGCGAAAGCCCTCCGCCCCGTGGCGGAGAAGATGGTGACGCTGGGCAAAAAGGGCACGCTGGCGCACCGCCGCCACGCGCTGTCTGAGCTGCACCAGGAGGATGCCGTTAAACAGCTCTTCGATGAGCTTGCTCCCCGCTTCACCGATCGCTCCGGCGGGTATACCCGGATCCTCAAGCTCGGAGCCCGCTCGAGCGACGGATCCGAAATGGCCCTCATCGAATGGGTGGAGGCCGCCGAATCCGTCGGTCAGACCGGCTGAAGTCCGGTTCACGTCCTCCCCTTAAGCCCGGTGCGTGAGCCCCGGGCTTTTTTCGTCCACCCGTTCATCGCGACCCCGGTACAGCGATTCTCATTATGGCTTCACCCTTTTCGGTCGGGTTCGGTCGGGGTGGAACCCGACCCTCCCAATGCCCGAAAAGGCGTCGGATATCGACTCGGGAGGGACGGCTGCCACGCCGTCCGCGGTCGGAATGCGGCCATAATGAGAACTGCTGACCCCGGTATTGAAAAAATCGCTGAAATCGGCGATGGTGTCTCCCATATGCACCTCGGGCCGCAGATCCAAAAGGGAGGATTCCTTGATGCGCACCTTTCACGAAAGGGCTGAATCCACACACAGGGCTGTAATATTCACTTCCGCATGGACGCTCGTTCTCGCCGCCGCGCTCTCCGCCGGCTGTATGCACACGGGCGGCGGCTCCGCTTCCCGGGAGGCTTCGGCGGCCGAATCGCGTCCCGAGATCACCCACGAGGAAGCGGCGGGTATGATGGAGCAGGCCAGAGCGCTCTATGAACAGGGCCGCTACCGACGCGCCCTGATGCGGTGCGTCGATATATCTTACACCGCTCCGGAGACCCCCGGCCTCCGCACCCTGCGCGCGGAGGTGCTCGAGGCCCTGCAGGCGCAGCGCGAAAAGGAACTGGACGCCCAGCAGGAAGCCACCACCCGCGCGCTGGCACAGGACGCGCGGGAGCGATGGGATCTACCCGGCACCTACGGAATGCGTCGTTTCGTCGACCGCGACGAGGTCGAAAACCTCGAAGAGGACTATCCCCTCCTGAAACAGCTGAACAAGCCGGTTACCATCCACCTCAAGAACGCCTCGCTCAACCAGTTCATGCGGGTGATATCCGAAGACCGCAACCTCAACGTCATCGCCGACCAGAACCTGTCCGTGAAGGGAGGACTGGACGTCGAAGTCAGCAACACTCCGCTCTCCGAGGTGCTCGACTATATCGCCCGCAATTTCGGCGTGGAGTTCTACTTCGGAAAAAATATTCTCTGGATTACCAAGCCGAACCCGAAAGACGGGCCGATGTTCCAGACCCGCATCTTTAAACTGCAGCGCGGACTGCTGCTCCACGCTTCGGACTGGAAAGGGACGGAGAAGGGCAAGGAGGATCAAATCGCCGGGCTCTCCTCGCTCTCCACCGTACTCCCCGACGGCGAAACCTCCGTTGAAAAGGTAATCAAGCAGTTCGTACCGCAGCCCAAGGGAGCCGCGCTGCTGCTGGACCGCGACGCCCATTCGCTGGTCGTGAAGAACACGCCCGTCAACCTGAAAAAAACCGAAGAGATTATCCGCACGCTCGATACCTATCCGCCGCAGATTCTCATCGAGGCCCGCTTTATCGAGACCACGCTCTCGGACCTGAGCGAGCTGGGCGTCGAATGGATTCTGAACGATGACTTCAGCACGTTTCACTCCGACCAGGTCATCGTGGGGGGCGGGCCGAACGATCCGCTCGTGTCCTTTGACCGCTTCACGGGACAGGACGAACTCTCGCCGGTCGATGTGTTCAACGATTCCGACCAGAGCTTCAGCCTCGCCGACCAGGGTCTGAATATGACGTACCAGGGCATTCTGAACAACGCCCAGTTCCAGGCCGTGCTTCATGCCCTCGACATCTCGGGGAAGGGCCGCACGCTCTCGGTCCCCCGCGTGACGACCCTGAACAACACCCCGGCGAAACTGCGCAATGGCCAGGACTTCCGGTTCTATGATGAATTCAAGGCCCAGGCATTCGCGCTGGTCGACGCGAACAACCGGAAGTATACGGTGACCGCCCTGATGCCCTCGGGCGCGCCGAAGATGGAGGAACTGGGCATCACCCTCGTCGCGGTCCCCAGCGTCGGCGCCGACCTCCGTACCATCAATCTGCTGCTCCAGCCCACGATCGCACAGTTTGAAGGCTTTGAGAGCTACCAGTCCACGAACGTTGTCGCCGGTGCGCAGCAGGTCCAGCAGATCGAGGTCAAGCTGCCCAAGTTTTCCCGCAAAGAGGTCCAGACCCGCGTGGTGGTCGAAAGCGGAGAGACCGTCGTCATGGGCGGTCTCATCGACGTGGTCGAAAAAGACACCGAAAACAAGGTGCCCCTGCTCGGGGATCTGCCGTATATCGGCAAGGCCTTCCGCCAGGAGCACACCTCGGAGCAGACGCGCAACCTGCTCATTTTCGTTACGGCGACCGTCCTGTCCGAGCGCGGCGAATCATTGCTGCCCGCCAACCGGTTGAGCCGTTCGTCGATTAACCGCCCCGCCGCCGGGGAGCAGGCCGCCCCCCGTGAGCCACGGGCCGCCGCCGCTCCGGTGACGGAAGATCAGGCCGTCGTGAAGGAAACGCCGGCTGAAGAATCCGCTCCCGCGAAGAAGCCCGACGAAAAGTCGGCCCCGGAGAAGGACAAGGCCGACGAGAAAAAGCCAGCGCCGAAAGCCGAAGGGAAATCCGGCTAGCCCGGTCCAGTATGCCCGCGTACACCGAAGCTCTTGGACTTGATATCACCTCGCAGGGGGTGGCGGTGGTGCGCGCCCAGCGCCGCGGCCCGTTTCTTAAGCTGCAGACGGTGGGGTTTCTCCGTCTCGCCGGGGACGAAGAGGCGGAAGGCGATGTATTGCGCCGCTTCCTCGAGAGCAAAGGCGTGGCCGGTCGTCCCTGCGTGGCGGGCTTGAGCGGCGACGCGCTTCTGCTCCGCCTGATCCAGGTCGAACCCGATGATCCCCGCGGAACGCGGGAAATCGTCGAGGAGCAGGAGGAACACTTCGAAGGGGTCGGCGGCGAGGGGACGGTGAGCACCAGCCGGACGCTCAAAAAACTCGGCCGCCGACGTCGGCTCCTGTTCTCAATGACGAGAGAGGAATCGGTCCGCCGCGCGCTGGAACTGCCGCGCAACTCGCGCCTGAAGATCGTCGGCCTCGCCCCGCGCCCCGCGGCGGCGTTCAACGCGGCAGCTCTCCTGCTGGCCGGACGGGACGAGGCCTTCGCCACGGCATGGATTTCGGAGCAGTATACGGAGGTCATCTTCGGACACGGCCGGGAACCGCTGTTCAGCCGGCGATTCCTGGTCGGTCACGCCGAACTGGAACAGGGAGGCGAGGACGGTTCGCCCGAGACGGCTTTCGAGGAATGGTACTCGGAACTCCACGCCTGCCTGACGTCGTTCCGCACCCGCTACCCGGCCCGTAAATTCTATCCCGGCCGCCTTGTCATCAGCGGCATGAGCGAATTTCCGCGGCGTTGGCAGCAGCGGATCTCCGACGGCGCGGAACTGGAATGCACGCTGTTCCCCAAGTCCTGGCGCGCGCCGGGGCTCAAGGAGCCGACCCGGTATGCCGCCGCGGCGGGCCTGGCCCTGCGGGGTATCGGCAAGGCCCCCCTGGATCTGGATTTCCTTCCCGAACCGCTGAGGGAAAAGATCAATCTCCAGTGGCAGATGAAATACTGGATCCTCTCCGGGCTCCTGGCCGTACTCGCCGCCATGATTGTGATCACCTCCGAGGGCAACACGGTTGAACGCCTGCAGTCCTCCCTGCACCGCAAACAGAAACGCCTCGAACAGTTCAGCCAGCTCGAACAGGAAATCAAACGTTACCGCCAGCTCAACAGCCGGCTCCAGCGACGGGTGAAACCGCTCGAAATTGCAGTGCGTAACGGGCGCGTACTGCAGGCCGCGCTGGCGGCCGTGTCGGGATCCAAGCACGAGAACGACTGGATTACGCTGGTCTCCGACCTCGGCTCCTACCGGAAAGCGCGCGGGGTCGACGAGGATGACGAGGCGCAGGATCAGGACGCGGAGCTGCAGGAAAACACGGAAATGGGACCGCGCATCCGCCATCTGGTGGTCGAAGGCTATACCCCCGTGGCCGATCTCTCTACGGTGAGAGGCATGATCGAGAAATTGCGCAGTCATCCGCTGGTGGCCGACGTGGACCTGCTCCCCGACGACCAGGTCAGAGAGAGCGAAACACGCGAAGAGCGCTGGTCGTTTGCCGAGGCCACGCTGTTCGCCCTTGAAATCGAGATGATGCAGCCGTGACGGACCGGAGACCATTCAGCGCAAGTGTGTGGGAACGACGCGGGATCGTAGCCATCGTGCTCGTCACGCTCGTCGTGATCGCCGTCCTGCTGCTGGCGGTCTGGCGGCCCATGCGCAGCCGCAAGCTCCAGCACCTCGAACAGATCGTGGAACTGGAATCAAGGCTCAGTCCCTATACCGAGGTGCCGGAAGAAGAGAGCCTGCGCTACCTCGTGTCGTGGGAACGCAACCGCTACCAGCGCCTGCGGAAGCGCTGGGAGAGGCTTCAGGCCCACGTCCGGACCTTCGGCAAAGGGGTGACGCTCGCCGATATTCTCTCGACGACCGAAGAGGGACTGATCGATTACAAGGTGGCGCTGTACGCCGCCCGCGAACGGATCGCGGCCCGTGCCGCTGAAAAGAAGGTTGCGGTTCCGGCCGATCTGGGGATGAGCGAAAATATCGGCGCCGAAGAGAGCACCGAGACACGCCTGTGGCAGCTGGCGTCCACCACCGTGCTCATGGACCGTTTTCTCGAAACGACCATTCCGGAGGTGACTGCCCTCGAACAGGATCAGCCGCGACAATTCGTGATCGGCCATACCAACCAACAGGCCCTCGTGGAGTACCCCGTTTCCGTGGAGGCGGTGGCCGACTATCCGGGCACGCTGAAACTTCTCGAAGACCTCTCCTCGACTAATAACTTTTTTGCGCTGCGCCGCTTCTGGGCCGAACGGCAGGGGACCACCAACGGGCCCGTGCTCAAGCTCCGCATGATATGCGGCGCCGAACGGTTCAAGAGTACCCGCACGGAAGAGGAACTGGAGGAGGAACTCGATACACCGGAAGAGGAGACGGAGCCTGAAAAGAACGAAGCGGTCGGTGCCCGCCGGCCCGAACCGGAGCCGGAACCCGAAGCGCCCGAACCCGCGGAGGAGGCGGAATGATGGCCGCTTTCTGGCAGCGCCTTCAGAAACTCGACGTGCGCTGGGTCGCCGCCGCCGCCGCCGCCATGTTCTGCGCGGTGCTGATCTGGTGGGGACAGCGCGAATCGAGGGCCTACGAACGGGCGGGAGAGGTCTCCGGGCCGGACCTGCAGGCCGAAGCGGAAAGGCCGTCGGATGATTTCGCCGGGGCAGGGCGCGCCTATGCGCGGATCGAGGTCGACCCGGCGCAAAACCCCTTCCGGTCCGCGTACCTGACGGAGAAGATCAATCAGTGGATGGAGGCGCTGCGTAAAAAGCGCGAGGCGGAACGCAAGGCGCGCGAAGCCGCCGAAGCACGCAAAAAGGCGCAGCAGGAAAAGAAACAGGAAGAGAAACAGGAAAAGAAGGAGCCCCCGCCACCTCCGCCGAAGAAGACGATGACCCTGATCTACCGGGGATACCTGCAGCGTACCGACGGCGTCGAACGGGCGCTCATCGAGAAACAGGGCTCCGGCAGCGCGTTCTACGGCGAGGGGGCCAAAATTGACTGGGTGGAGGTCCGCGACATTATGAAGTCGGGCCTGGTGGTCGTCTCCGGCGACCACAAAAAGACACTCCAGCGCGATCATCCCGTGAAATTCACGGAGCCCTGACGGTCATGAGCAAGCGGTCGACATCCTCATCCGCCGGCCCTTCCGCCCGCTCCGACCTCCAGGAGCGGCTGGGGGAAGCGCTCGTCCGCCGCGGCACAATCAGTGAGGCGCGCCTTAAGGAATACCGCGACCGCGCGGCGTGGCTTAAACAGCCGCTGGACCGGCAGATCCTGAGAGACGGGGTCCTCGCCGAGAGCGAACTGCTCGAGATCCTCTCGGAATTGACCGGCATCCCGGTGCTGGCGTCCGCGGACCACGAGATCCCGCCGGAAATCGTCGATCAGGTTCCGCCTAAGGCCGTCGTCAATTTTCGCGTCATGCCCGTATCGCTGGAACGCGGCGTCCTGGTGCTGGCGACCGACCGCGTCCGCTCGGCGGCGGAGGAGGAACACCTCCGCGTGCTGCTCGGCTACTCGCTGCGCTGGGTCTTCTGCACGTCGGAGGAACTCTCGGAGTTTATCAAGCACTACTACGGGGTCGGAATCGCCACCTACCTGCGGATGGAGGGAGGATCCGGACGCAGGTCTCGGAGCGACGCGGAAGGAGACATGCCCGCCCTCGTGCGTGAAATCCTGCACGACGCGATCCGCTGCGGTGCGACGGACCTGCACCTCGAGCCCGAGGAGGACGGGTTCCGCCTGCGGTACCGGATCGACGGCGTGCTCTATACGGTGCCCACGCCGCGGGGGCTGAACAAACACGCCCGTGCGCTGATGTCCAGCGTCAAGGTCATGGCGCAGCTCAATATCGCCGAAAAAAGATTGCCCCAGGACGGACGGTTCAGCTTCGATCTCGACGATCAGAATATCGACGTCCGCGTCTCGGTGCTGCCCGCCACCGAAGGGGAGACGGTCAACCTGCGCATCCTCAACCGCCAGTCCCGGTTTATCAACCTGGACGAACTGGGGCTTTCGGAACGACAGCGGAGCTGGGTCGACGATATGCTCGCCCAGCCGCACGGCGTGATCCTGTTCACCGGCCCCACGGGAAGCGGGAAGACCACCAGCCTCTACGCGGCACTCGACCATCTCAATAATAACGAACGCAAAATCATCACGCTCGAGGACCCCGTGGAATACCGGATCCCGGGGATCTCCCAGCTCCAGGTCAACGGCGGCATAGGATTTACCTTCGCCAGCGGATTGCGATCCATCCTCCGCCATGATCCGGATGTGGTTCTCATCGGCGAAATCCGCGACACCGAGACTGCGGAGATCGCCGTCAGTGCGGCCCTGACCGGACACCTCGTGTTCAGTACCCTGCACACCAACGATACCGGCGGGGCGGTGACGCGGATGATCGAGATGGGTATCGAACCCTATCTCGTGGCTTCAGGACTGCAGGGGGTCATCGCCCAGCGCCTCGTGCGCAGCCTGTGCCCGCGCTGCGCCGTGGAGTGCGAGCTGCCCGCGGGCGTCAAACAGGATCTGAGGGAATCCGGTCTGGAGGGGATCGACGACGCGAACTGCCGTCAGGCACCCGGCTGCCCGTACTGCCGCTTCACCGGCTACCGCGGCCGTCGCGCGGTCTTCGAGATTATGGTGCTCACCGACGATCTGCGCTCGCTGATCTCCCGCCGCCTCTCGAGCGGCGAGATCATGGAGCGCGCGATCGAACAGGGTATGATCACCCTCTGGAACAGCGCCTGGGAACTCGTCCGCCGCGGCGAGACCTCGCTGGATGAAATGCTGCGCGTTACCAAACCCCTGCATAAGAAGGGATATTGATCCTCGGGAGAGTTTGAAACCTGAGGCCTGAGACCTGAGTCAGCCGGAATAAGAGAAGGCGGCCGCCGACGGGATCCGGCAACTCGACAACCTGACAACCCGGCAACCCGAAAACCCATCCCCAACCCCTGAACCCATTGTCCAACCCCCGACATACCATCGCGATCGGACTCAGCGGCGGGACGGACAGCGCTGTGGCCGCCGCATTGCTGCTCGACGAGGGCCGGGAGGTACTGGGCCTGACGGCGCGGTTTGTCGATCCGCCCGGCGGGGGCGGGGACGACGCCCGCCGGGCGGAGGAGATCTGTGAACACCTCGGCATCAGGCACGTCACGGTCGATGCGCGCGAGAGGTTCCGCACGAGCGTGATTCTTCCGTTCGCCCGCGAGTACGCCTCGGGCCGCACGCCTTCCCCCTGCATCGTCTGCAATGAGACCATGAAGTTCGGGTTCCTGATGGACGCCGCCGCGGAACACGGCTGCGGGCTGCTGGCCACGGGTCATTACGCCCGCCTCGAGGATCGGAAAGGGGAGGTCCGGCTGCTCCGCGGCGCGGATTCGCACAAGGATCAGTCGTATTTCCTGCACCGGATCGACCGCCCCCGCCTTCCGAAGATCCGCTTCCCGCTGGGCGCGTGGCATAAGGAGGACGTGAAGGCCGAAGCGAGACGGCGCCGCCTGCCCGTCCGGCCCAGCCGCGAGAGCCAGGACCTCTGTTTCACCGATCACGTATCGCGGGGCGCGCTGGTCGCTTCGCTGCACCCCGATCTTACTGGGGAGGGCCTCGTCCGCGATGAGACCGGGGCGGTGATCGGAAAACACGGTGGATATCACCTCTACACCCTCGGTCAGCGCACCGGCATCGGGGTCGCCACCGGTGAACGCCGCCATGTGGCGCATATCGACCCCGCGAAAAACGAGATCACACTCGCGCCCCGGTCACACCTCCTCCATTCCTCGTGCACGGTTCGCGCGCTCAACTGGCTGGTCGATCCGCCCGCGGAGGGAACGTTGCGATGCCGCGTTCAGCCGCGCTACCGCCACCGCGGCGGGTTCGCGCAGGTGAAGTACGCAGGCGGGGAAGCCGAGGTCCGCTTCGACGAACCGCAGTTCGCCCTCACCCCCGGCCAGGCCGCCGTCTTCTACGACGGCGACCGCGTCCTCGGCGGCGGGTGGATCGCCGCATACAGGTCGGACCTTCCTGCCTGACAAAGGGCCTGAGTTCAACATGGGGACACCCGGGGGAATATCGTACTCGTACTCAGCGAAGCGGTACTCGTACTCGAATTCCTTGAATCGGGGGAGTGGGATCGCGCCTTCGGCGCTCCGAGTACGCGTACGAGTGCGAGTACGAGTATATGTCCCCCTCCTCAACCAACCTTCATGTTCTTCATGGTTCTCTCTCCCCTCCGATCTGCCGCATCCCACCTTTCCCGGGAACCCTTCCATAAAAATCCACGAATAACCCTTTTTTTCCGCCGGGACACCCTGATTCAAAACTCACTTCAATGTTCACAGGGGGATTCGAGCGCGTCTTCGGGCAATGTTGAAGTCAGGAAAGGGGACCGCCGGGAAAGGCGGGTCGGTGGCGGCGTCATGCGTCGGGGTGCTTCCTGCGGTAGGCCGTCGGCGTCATCCCGTACGTGCGCTTGAAATACTCGCAGAAGCGGGAGGCGGAGGGGTAGCCGGTCCTCCGGGCGATCTGCCTGACGGGCAGTCGGGTTCGCCGCAGCAGTTCCTCGCCTTTCTCCATGCGGAGATTGCGCACGTAGTCCTTGAATCCCGCCCCGCACTGCTGCCGCATCAGACGGGAGAGGTGTCCCGGGCTCGTAAAGGCCACGTTGCGCGCGATCTCCCGGAGATCCAGCGGACGGTGCAGGTGGTAGGAGAGATAGGACCGTACGCGCGGCAGCGGATTCTCGGGTTCGGCCGGCGGAGCGGCATAGCCTTCGTAAATACGGAACCAGAGTGATTCCAGATGATTATGGATGGCGTCCTGGATGGCTACGGGATCAAACGAGCAGAGGACTTCGATCAGGTATTCCTGCTCCTCCACCAGGATCCGCAGATTCGGCCAGTACTCGCGGAGCCGGTCGCGGTGCAGCCCGGCGTGGACTTCCCATACCGCCTCCCAGTTCTCCACCAGCACCGGAAGGCCGGGGAGTTCGACCAGCGTGTGGTGGAGCCGGTAGTCCGTTCGATTGAAGGCCTCGTAATCCTCCGCCTTCAGGGCGCGTCTGAAATCGGTCGTCAGGGCGCTCAGTGCCCCGGCGGCCTTCTTCTTTAACGCCGCGCTGCGCATGATCTCGCCCGCCGCGAACTCCTCCAGCGCGATGCGCAGTCGGGTGACCGATTTAAAATAGTGCTCCGTGTTCATCGGGGGTCGATATATACAATAACGAACCACGGACTATACGGAAGAGCACATTCTGCTTCAAGAGAACGGAAAAAGGTTCCTGCGCGGCTCCGATTCCCATATACAGGCCGGAACACAGCACACGCATGCGGCCACGCCGCGGTTCTTGACGGGACAGGTTTTCAGTATGGGTACAGGAGCGAACACGGGAGTCCGCCTTCCGGCGGTGACCCCGGACTGGGACGGTTTTATGCGGACCGTACGACGGGAGGGTACGCCCGACCGCGTCCACTATTTCGAACACGGCATCGCCGATCATGTCATGGCGGAGATCGCCGGGCGGCTGGGGTTGTGGGAGGGAGGGTCGCCGGACGATCCGGATCAGGACCTCGAGCGAAGGCTGGCGGTCCATCGCCACCTGGGTCACGAGCTGTTCCGGGTCTTTCCGGAAAATGCGCGCATGACGGCCCCGAAGCTGGAGGGCGAGTGGTCGCAGGAGGGAAAGGGGGCGATCACCACCTGGGAGGAATTCGAGTCGTTTCCCTGGCCGGATCCGGGGGACGCGGATTACGCCGTGCTCGAAAAGCTGGACGGGATCAGACCCGACGACATGCGCGCGTTCCACGTGCTCGACCTGTGGGAGGTGGTCCGCGATCTGTTCGGATTCGAGTCGCTCTGCTTCGCGCTCTACGAAAACCCGGAGCTGGTCGGGGCGGTGTTTGAAAAGGTCGGTTCGTTCGTGGTGTCGGTGGCCTCCTGCCTGTGCGATTTCGATTCGTTCGGCGCGCTCTACATCGCCGACGACATGGGGTACAAGTCCGGCCTGATGATCGATCCCGGCTCGCTGCGCCGCTACCTGCTGCCGTGGCACCGGCGGCTGGCGGCGCTGGCACACGAAAAGGGGAAGCTGTTCTTCCTTCACGCGTGCGGAGACATGTACGAGTTGATGGACGATTATATCGACGACGTGGGCATCGACGCCAAGCACTCGTTCGAGGACAACATCGTGCCGGTGGAGCAGGTGAAGGCGCGCTACGGCGACCGCCTGACGCTGCTGGGCGGGATCGATGTCGATCTGCTCGCGCGCGGCAGCGAAGAGGCCATCCGCGCGCGCACCCGGACGGTCCTCGACGCCTGCCATCCCGGCGGCGGCTATTTTCTCGGAGCGGGAAACTGGGTCACCGCCTACATCCCGCCGGACTCGTATTTTGTGATGCTCGACGAAGCGCGACGGTACGATATCGCTAAAGCTGAAACGAGGAGCCGGTCATGAACCTTACCCGAAAAATCCTGGGCACACTGGCGGGCATCGGGCCGGGGCTGTTCGCCATCGGCTATACCGTCGGCACCGGCAGCGTGACCTCGATGAGCAAGGCCGGCAGTCAGTTCGGCATGCAGCTTTTGTGGGTGCTGGCCCTCAGCTGTTTCTTCTCGTGGATCCTGCTCGAGGCTTCCGGGCGCTTCGCGCTGTGTTCGGGGGATACGGCGGTCCACGGCTGCCGGCGGCACATGCCGGCCGGAAACGTCCTGGCCGTCCTGGTGGTGATCGGGGTCGTCGTCGGCCAGTGGTGCTGTCTCTCCGGCCTGGTCGGCCTCTCCTCCAGCGCGGTCTACGAGGCGTTGCGGCTCTTCATCCCTTCGCTGCCCGAAAACGCCTACTGGCCCGTACTGGGCATCGCGGCGGTCGTGATGGCGACCATGTACGCCCTGCTCTGGCACGGCGGCTACTCCTTCTTCGAGAAGGTGCTGATCTTCTTCGTCACCATCCTGGGACTCTCCTTTATCGTCTCCATGTTCATCGTCTTCCCGCCGGCCGGCGAGGTGGTTCGCGGGTTTGTGCCGACGGTGCCGGACGTGCCCGGCGCGACGCTGATGATCGCCGCGTTTGTGGGCACGACCATGGCGGCACCGACCTTCGTCGTCCGCCCGCTGCTGCTCAAGGCCAAGGGGTGGGGGGCGGAGGATCACCGCCGCCAGTCGATCGATGCCTTCAGCGGCGCGGCGCTGATGTTCGTGGTCAGCGGTTCGGTGATGGCCTGCGCGGCCGGGGCCCTGCACCGCCGGGGCATGGAGATCCACCATGTGCTGGACATGGTGCAGAGTCTGGAACCGGTGGCGGGGCGCTACGCCGTGGCGCTGTTCCTGGTCGGGACGCTCAGCGCCGGGCTCTCGTCCGTATTCCCGGCCGCGATGGTCGCCCCGCTGCTGATCAGCGACTACCGCAACGGGGTGTTCGACAGCAAGTCGAAGCTGTTCCGCATCCTGACCGCGGTGGCCTGTGTGCTGGGCCTGGTCGTGCCGGTGCTGGGCGCCAATCCGATCGCAGCCCAGATCGCCACGCAGGTCTCGCAGGTGTTCATCCTCCCACTGGTGGTCGCGCTCTTTATCGTGCTCTGTAACAAGCGGTCGATCATGGGCGAGCGCAGGGCCGGGTTCTGGCTGAACGCCGGCATGGGGACCGCCCTGATCTTCGCGCTGGTCATGTCGAGAAACGCCGTGGTCGCGCTGATGGAACTGATCGCGTCATGAGGAAGGGTGATTCGATGATGTGGAACGATGACGAGGAGCTGTTCGCGCTCGCGCGCGGGGAGCTGTACACCGCCGTGGTAGGCGATATCATGGATAAGATGGGGCTGCTGCACCAGTTCCTGCCGCCGCGGATCAAACCGCTGCGGAAGGATATGGTGGCCGTCGGGAGGGCGATGCCGGTGCTGGAGGCGGATGTGCCGCCGATCGCGGAACCCGCGGAGCGCAACCCGCTGCTCGGACGACCGTTCGGCCTGATGCTCGAGGCGCTCGACGACCTGCGCCCGAACGAGGTCTATGTCTGCAGCGGTGCATCGCCGTCGTACGCCCTGTGGGGCGAGCTGATGAGCGCGTGCGCGATTCAGCGCGGGGCGACCGGCGCGGTCGTAAACGGCTATTCGCGCGATACGCGCGGTATCCTGGCGCAGGACTTCCCCTGCTTCTCCTACGGGCGCTACGCCCAGGACCAGGCCCCGCGCGGCAAGGTCCTCGATTTCCGCGTCCCGCTGGAGATCGAGGGCGTGCGCGTGGCGGACGGCGATATCGTCTTCGGGGATATGGACGGTGTCTGCGTCGTTCCCCGCGAGATCGAAACCGAGGTGTTCGTCCGGGCGATCGAAAAGGCCCGCGGCGAAAAGACCGTGCTGAAGGCCATCCGGGGCGGAATGGGCGCCCGTGAGGCCTTCGATACGTACGGGATCATGTGATCCCGCAAACAGGAGATGCCATGAAAAAGACGATAAAAAAACTGACCGCCCTGACCGTCCTGCTGTCCGCACTGTCGCTGCCGGCCGCCGACTACAGCGACCCGGAGCAGGCCCCGCGCTGGCCGCATATGCCCTATGTCGTCACCGATCCCGGTCCGGAGTACGATGCGGAAAACCGCATGTTCGTCTGCTCGTTCGGGATCAGCGCCGCCCCCAACGGACGCCTGTGGGCGACGTGGGACTCGGGCGACACCGGCGAGGGCTGGAGCAATATCGTGATGCTGGCCACCAGCGGCGACGGCGGCCGCACGTGGTCCGATCCGCAGATGGTCATCGATCCGCCGTTCCGGGCCTCCTATGCCGGGCTCTGGATGGATCCGGACGACCGCATGTGGTTCACCTTCAGCATCTGGCCGATCCGCTATACGACTGATAACGCCGCGGATATGAAAAAGCGCTTCGACGATATCCGTTCCTACCGGACCTTTGTGCTCGAGAACCAGTGCCGCGGCATGCAGCTGTGGGCGATCACCACCGATAACCCCGGCGACCCGTCGCCGGAGTGGGATTCGCCGCAGCTTATCGCCACCGACTACGGCCACATGAACAAGCCGACCGTGCTCTCCGACGGCACCTGGGTCTGGCCGGTGGGTACGCTGACCCGTGCCGAGGGCGGTGGACGGCTGCCGTTCCGGCCGCTGTTTTCCACCGACAAGGGCAGGACCTTCGAGTTCCGCGGCCATGTGCCGATGCCCGAGGGGCGTAACTGCGACGAGAACCAGGTGGTGCAGCGCGAGGACGGTTCGCTGTGGCTGCTCAGCCGCATGAACTACGGCATCGGCGAGAGCTTTTCCCGCGACCAGGGAAAGACCTGGACCCCGATGGAGCCCTCCGACATCGAGCACACCGTCGCCCGCTTCTACATCGGCCGTCTGCAGTCCGGTAAGCTGCTGCTCGTCAAGCACGGAGAACCCGGCGAGAAAACCGGGCGGCGCGAGCGCCTGATGGCCTTCCTGTCCGACGACGACGGAGAGAGCTGGACCGGCGGCCTGATGATCGACGAGCGCTCCCATGTTTCCTACCCGGACGCCACGCAGGCCGACGACGGCACGATCTACGTGATCTACGACCGCGAGCGCCACCACGCGAAAGAAATCCTGATGGCGGCCTTCACCGAGCAGGACGTCGCGGCCGGCGAGCCGGTTTCCGGAAAGGCCCTCTTCCGGCAGGTGATCGACAAGGGGCTGGCCCGCAACCCGCGCCATCAGGGCGCCCGGGAGGCGACGCCGCAGTGGAAGCGGGACGAAAACCCGCCGCGCGACAACGCCGACGGAGCGGCGCTGCGCCGCTCACCCGTCGGCGCGTTCGCCGCGGGCGAAGTGCAGGTACTCGCGTTCGATCCGGGCGCGAAGCTCTTCACGGACCGCGGCTACGCGCTGTCCGAATGTCCCGAGGCGCTCAAGGGAGCCCGCTTCCTGCAGGTGCCGATCGACGGCGATAAATCGGTGACCGTTTCCCGGGCGGGGGTGGTCTATTTCGCCACGCCTTTGCCCGACCGCAATCCGAGCGGAAGCCAGTCGGCGAAGCTCGAAGCCCAGGGCTTCGAGAAAGTCGCGCTGTCCGAATTCAACCTCTTCGAGCACACGTCCTATCCCGCCAACCTGTGCTCGCTGTACCAGAAGACATGCGCGGCCGGAGAGGTGATCGAATTCGGAAAATGGGCCGTGCCGCTGTTCGCGGCTGAATGAGCGGTGCCGGGAAGGGCAGGTCGGCCGAGACCTGAAACCCTAGTAAAAAATCGGTCATTCGTGGGTCTTTATGGAAGGGTTCCCGGGAAAGGTGGGATGCGGTAGATCGGAGGGGGAGAGAGAATGGGATTCACCATGAAGGACATGAAGAGCATGAAGGGGTGAACATCATTCGTACTCGCACTCGTACTCGTACGCGTACTCGAAGCGCCGAAGGCGCGATCCCAAAAGATGAATGAGAAGAGCACAGGCAAAGAGATCGTGCGTTCTCTCTTACGTTCGTAGTAGGCCCGCAGGCCTGCGAAGCAGGGCCAGGGCCGTTATCTTTCACGCGCCTTGGCCCTTCGGGCGCGTGCGGCGCTACTACGAACTTCTTCACGCTCGTAGTAGGCCCGCAGGTCCGCGCAGCGGACAAGGGCCGTTATCTTCACGCGTCTTGGCCCTCCGGGCCTTGCGGCGCTACTACGAACGGTTGTCGTCTCCCATCCCGACCCCGGCATCCTCTGTGACCGCTGTGGTGAATCCCATTCTCTTCCCGGGAACCCTTCCATAAAAATCCACCCATAGCCCCTTTTCAACTTGATCCGTCGGCCGCGATTCATTATCAGTGTATATTATCTTTTCGTATGTTATATAATATGCAATAGTATATAAGGGGGGTGAAATGGATCGGTTCAGGGAGCTGCTGGCCGGGCAGCGGATTATCGCGGTGCTGGTGATCGACGAGGCGACGGATGCGGTCCCTCTGGCGGAGACGCTGCTCGAGGGCGGGGTGGGGGCGATGGAGCTGACGCTGCGCACGCCGGCCGCGCTCGAGGCGATGTCCGTGATTCGTGAACGCGTTCCTGAGATCCTGGTGGGGGCGGGTACGGTACTTACGCGGGAGCAGGTGCGCCGGGTCGGGGATGCGGGGGCGGCCTTTGCCGTCGCTCCCGGACTCAACCGCGACGTCATGGAAGAAGCGGCCTCGGCGGAACTCCCGTTCGCGCCGGGCGTCATGACCCCGTCGGAGATTGAGGCGGCCGTGGAGCTGGGGTGCCGCACGCTGAAGTTCTTTCCGGCCGAACCCTGCGGCGGACTCAAGTATCTCAAATCGGCCGCCGGACCGTACAAGCACCTCGACCTGCAGTTCATCCCGCTGGGCGGGCTCAACCAGGACAACCTGCCGGGCTGGCTGGAAAGCCCCCTGATCTGCGCGGTCGGGGGATCGTGGATCGCCCCGCGCGACCTGATCCGTGAACACCGCTGGGAGGAGATCGGGAAACGGGCCGCCGCCGCGGCGGCCGTGGCCTGAGCGAAAAAGGAAAGGCGCCGCATTCGGAGAACACGCCCTGCCGGAGATGCAAAAGATGACGCACAACAGAAAGGAAAGCAGAAGCATGAAGCCGGTTGTCGGATTCGGAGAGATAATGGGGCGGTTGGCCCCGGAGGGATTCTACCGCTTCAGCCAGAGCTGCCCGGGCCGGCTGGACCTTACGTTTGCGGGCGCGGAGGCCAACGTGGCAGCGTCGATCGCCATGCTGGGCGGATCGTCCGCTTACGTCACCGCCCTGCCGGACCACGCGATCGCCGACGCCTGCGTCCGCTCGCTGAAGGCGCTGGACGTCGAAACCCGGCACATCGTGCGAACGGACTCCGGCCGTCTCGGACTGTACTTCGTCGAGACCGGCGCCAATCAGCGGCCGAGCAACGTGATCTACGACCGCGAACACTCGGCGGTGTCGCGGACCCCCGCCGACGCCTATGACTGGGACGCGATTTTCGCGGACGCCGGCTGGCTGCACATTTCCGGCATCACGCCGGCGCTCTCGCGCTGCGCGGCCGAGGCGTCGCTCGCCGCCGTGCGCGGGGCGAAGGAGGCCGGACTGACGGTTTCGTGCGATCTCAACTTCCGCAAAAAACTCTGGAAATGGGACGAAACCCTGTCGCCGCGTGAGCTGGCCGGGCGGACGATGCGCGACATCCTTCCGTTTGTGGATGTGGTGATCGGCAACGAGGGTGATGCCGAGGACGTGCTCGGCATTCGCGCCGGGGACTCGGACGTCGAGTCGGGGGAACTGGCGATCGACAAGTATCCCGAGGTGGCCGGTCAAATCGCCGGGCAGTTCCCGAACGTGCGCAAGGTCGCGATTACCCTGCGCGAGAGCATCTCCGCCAGCCACAACAACTGGGGCGCGATGCTCTACGACACCGAAAGCGAACAGGCGGTGTTCGCGCCGATGAGGGACGGGGAATACCGCCCCTATGAAATCCGCAACATCGTCGACCGCGTCGGCGGCGGCGATTCCTTCGCGGCCGGACTGATCTTCGCGCTCCACAGCGGGGAATATACTGAGCATGCCGACGCCATCGCCTTTGCCGTGGCCGCCTCCTGCCTGGCCCACTCGATCAAGGGCGACTGGAATCACAGCCGTCGCGCGGAGGTCGAGGCGCTGATGCGCGGCAGCGGGTCGGGGAGGGTGGTGCGATGAGGATGTTTGCGACGGGCGTCGCGTTCGCGGTCCTGTTCGGCGCGGGATGTGTTTCGAATTTTTCACCCACGGAGTCCGAAATGAAGATCGGCTATACGACCCAGAACTTCATCCCGACGGTGTCGGTTTCGGTCGAGACCGCCCGCCGGCAGCTGGATATAGCGCGCGAACTCGAGTTGTCGTGGATCGAGTTGCGCGACCCGGACGCAACGCTGTCGAAGGCCGACTGCGAACGGATTGCCGCCGACGCCCGCGAGCGGGGGCTGGAGGTCCTGTATTCCATGCAGCGCGGTCTGCTGGCCGAAGACTTCAAACCGGTGTTCGAACGGGCGCTGGTCAACGCCGCCTGCTTCGAGGGGCCCAGCCGGATGCGGGTACTGGCGCTGCTCGGGGAAGGCGACACCGGCTGGAGCCGGGCGGAGTTTGAACAGGTGCTGGCTTCTGCGCGCTGGGCCGCGGAAAAGGCGCAGGCGAAGGGACGCCGGCTGATGATCGAGAATGCCGACGTCGTGCTCGAAGGAAGCGCGGACGGCGTCATCGGGATGCGTCGGCTGCTGGACGAACTGGATCCCGCGGTCGAACTGCAGCTCGATACCGGCAACCTGTTCACCGGCGATCATCCCGCCTCGCCGGAAGAGGCCGCCGCGTTCATCCGGCGCTATGCCGACCGGATTTCGTATCTGCACCTCAAGTCCGCCCGCGACGGCGAGGCCCTGCCGGTCCTCGACGGCAATCCGCTGTCGTTTGAAAAAATCGCCGATCTTTTGGGCGACCGCGCGGAACCCGTGTATGCCGCCATGGAACTCAACTCCGGATCCGCGTCGGAGGAGCAGGTTGTCGAAAATATGAGGCACAGTCTGAAGCACCTCGAGGGAACGGGATGCATCGATCCGCGTTGATCAATGGAAGAAATGACCAAAATTAAGAGAGCTCCAGTCGCAGCCTGCCTGATCCTGATCGGCTCAGTTATCTTTGCCTCTCCCGCATACGCCGATTCCGGCGCTTCGCTTCAATTCCGCGGGAAGGGCGAGGTCGCCCGCTTCGAACCGGGCGTCAAACTCTTCACCGACCGCGGCTACACGCTCACCGACCAGGTGCCGGAGGACCTGCACGGCCTGCCGTTCCTGCGCAACGGCATCGCTCAGCCGGAGGACTGGCTCGTGCTGGATCCGGGGTCGCTGACGGTGTTGACGCCGGTGCCCGGTGCCAAATACGGATCGCAGGCCGAGGCGCTGGAAGCGGCCGGGTTCGAGCGGGTGCCCGACTCCGCCTCGTTTCAGTTGTTCGGCGACGAGGCGTGGAACCGGGTGGCCGCCTACCGCAAACAGGTCCGCACGGGGGAGCGATTCGTATTCAACAAGTTTGTCGTGGCGGTGGGGCTCGGGGAGGCCATTCAATACGAAGAGAAACCCTGGAGCGCAAATACCGGCGAACGGCTCTACAACGGCATCCGGCTGCCCGAGGAATGGCCGCCGCGGAATATCGATCCTTCGGACACCAGCCCGATGCCGGTGCCGTACCTCGACCATCCGCCGGAGGTCATCCCGATCGACGTCGGCCGCCAGCTCTTTATCGACGACTTCCTGATCGCGGAGACCTCGCTCGAACGGACCTTCCACCGGCCCGAGAAATACGCGGGCAACCCGGTGCTCAAGCCCGAGACGCCGGTCGAGCGGGGCGAGGTCGAGCCGGAGGGGCACTCCAAACCGTCCGGACACGGCAACGCCGGGGCGGTCCCGAAGAGCGGCGGGTGCTGGTGGGATCCGGACGCCGGGCACTTCAAACTCTGGTACGAGACCTCGTGGTTCGGGCCGATCGCCCTAGTGACCAGCCGCGACGGGATTCACTGGGAACGTCCGAACTATGATGTGTGGCCCGAGCAGGGTAATCTCGTTCATCCCGAAGGAATTACCCCGGACTCCTGGACGGTGGTTCGCAACTGGGACGCTGCGCGACCGGCGGAGAAATGGACGCTCTTCATCCAGCCGCCCGGCAAGCCGCAACCCGGATTCTGTCTGACCTCGGCGGACGGCATCCACTGGGACCGGCGGACCGAATCCGGCACGGCGGGCGATCGCAGCACCCACTTCTATAATCCCTTCCGCCAAAAATGGGTCTACAGCATCCGCGCCGGATTTCCCGGACGCGGCCGCGCACGCAAATACTACGAATGCGACGACTTCGTCGCGGGCGCACAGCGGACGGACGCAGAGGAAGTCCCGTGGTTGACCGCCGACGAGAACGACGGCGACATGCTCGACGAGGATCGGGGCGTAAAGGTGGATTACCTCACCGGACGTCCCGCCCAGCTCTACAACTTCGACGCGGTGGCCTACGAGAGCATCATGCTCGGCCAGTTCCAGCTCCACTGGGGGCCGCCGAACGAGATCTGCCACAAAGCGGGCCTGCCGAAGATCACCGAGCTGCAGTTCGCCTACAGCCGCGACGGCTTCCACTTCCACCGCCCGGACCGCCGAGTCCATATCCCCGCCGAACGCCACGATGCCTGGGCCCGCGGGTATGTGCAGTCGCTGGGGAATGTGTGTACGATCATGGGCGACAAGCTCTTTTTCTACTACACCGGTTACCGGGGAAAACCGGGCAATAGGATGGGTACTTACGATAACAGCGCGACCGGTCTCGCCGTTTTGCGCCGCGACGGGTTCGCCTCAATGGACGCCGGGGCGGATCCCGGCACACTGACCACCCGCCCGGTCACCTTTTCCGGCAAACGCCTCTTCGTGAATGTCGATGCGCCCGGCGGTCGCCTGCGCGCCGCCGTGCTCGACGAGAACGGCGAGCCGATCCCCCCGTTCACCCTCGAGAACTGCAAACCGCTCTCCGTCGACAGCACGCTCGCGGCGGTCAGATGGAAGGGCGGCGCCGATCTCTCGGAACTGGCCGACACACCCGTCCGCTTCCAATTCGAGCTGACCGACGGCTCACTCTACGCGTTCTGGGTCAGCCGGGACCGTTCCGGCCGCAGCGACGGCTACCTCGCCGGCGGCGGCCCCGGCTACACCGGGGCGACGGACACCGTGGGCCGCGCGGCGCTGGAGCCGTGAGAAAGAACACGGCGCCCCTGGAATCGAGATCGGCGCCCGCCGTGAGGACGGGAAGGACATGAAGTGTGATCGGGCCGGGGGAGGGCACGGATAGCACGGATGTGGATTAAAATCGGTGTCGGGATCGGAATCGGGATCGAGATTCACCACAGATCAAAGTGAACAAAGAGAATACAAAGTGAATAGAAAAACGCGGTGTCCTCAATGACCTGAAGAGAGTGAGCACGGGAACGATGTTTGATCGCAAAAATGCGTGGGCCTGGGCGGTGATCGTTATCGCGATCGTCGCGCTGGCGTGGATGAACTGGCAGCGTCGCGCGGCGGGCGGGAGCTTTCCGCAACGGCCGGTGACCCTGATCTGTCCGTTTTCGCCCGGCGGCGGCACGGACCTGCTCTCGCGCAAGCTGGCGCACGAGGCGGAGAAGCGGCTCGGCGTGCCGGTGCTGGTGAGCAACCTGACCGGCGGGGGCGGGGCGATCGGTCACGCCGCCGGTCGGGTGGCGCCCGTGGACGGCTACACGGTGCTGATGACCACGTTCGAGCTGATCTCCCTCCCGGTGCAGGGGCTCGCGCCGTTTACCCATGAGGACTTCGATCTGCTGATGCTGCTGAACATGGACCCCGCCGCAGTGGCGGTGCGCAGCGATCATCCGGCGCAGACGCTGGAGGAATTCGTGCGCGGGGCGAAGACGGGCGAGCCGCCGAGTATCGGGAACTCCGGGGCGGGCGCGGTGTGGCACCTCGCGGCCGCGATGCTGGCCGATCGCACGGACATGCCGGCGGTGCACGTCCCGTTCAACGGTGCCTCCCAGGCCATCACCTCACTCATCGGCGGGCATATCGATGCGGTCACCGTCAGTCCCGCCGAATTGAAGACTTACGTGGAGTCCGGCCAGGTCCGGCTGCTGGGGGTCATGAGCGACGGGCGGCTGGAGGGATTCCCGGACACGCCCACCTGCCGCGAGCAGGGCTACGACCTGGTGTTCGGCACCTGGCGCGGGCTGGCGCTGCCCGAGGGCGTGCCGCCCGACCGGCGCGCCGTGCTCGCCGGGACGTTTCGCGCGGTCGCCGAATCCGACGCGTTCGAGACCTTCGCCGCGCAGTCGGGCATGAATCTGCATGTCGCGGGTCACGAGGACTTCCGGGCCCTCGCGGAACGCCAGTCCGAAGAGGTGGCCCGGACCATGCGTAAACTGGGGCTGGTGGAATGAAGCGGCGAACGACGATTGAACGTATGGCGTATCTCGTCGTGTTGATCATCGGGGCCGGAACCGTCGGGCTCTCGCTGACCTTTCCGCGTCCGGAGGACGCCCATTCGGGACCGGGCAGCTTCCCGCTCTTTCTGGGCGTGCTGCTCGCGGCGCTGGCGCTGGGCGGACTGATCGGGACGCTGAGGAATCCGCCGGAGTCCGGCGCGGCGGAGGAGGCGGGGGACGGGCGGCGCCTCCCGCTGCTGGGCGGACTGACGGCGCTGTACCTGGTGCTGATGCCCTGGCTGGGGTTTATCAGTTCGACTGCGCTGCTCTTCGCGGCCGCGCTGCGTGTGCTGGGTTACCGTAACCCCGTGCGGGCCCTCGCGGCCGGGTTCATCGCCGCCTTTGTACTGTACGCCGTCTTCGAACGCCTGATGAACGTGGCCCTGCCGGAAGGATGGATAGGCTGATGATGGAGATCATGACAGGCTCGCTCGATCTGATGCTCGTGCCCGCCGTATGGATCTGTCTGCTGGCGGGAGTCGTCTCCGGGATGCTGGTCGGCGCGGTGCCGGGGCTCTCCGCCACGATGGGGGTCGCGCTGCTGGTGCCGTTCACGTTCGAACTCGACATCATGCCGGCCATCGCGCTGCTGGTGGGCATCTACTGCGGCGCGATCTACGGCGGGACCGTGCCCGCGATCCTCTTCCGCACCCCCGGGACGCCCGCCTCGGCGGCCACGCTGATGGACGGCTATCCCATGATGCAGCGCGGCGAGGCCGGCCGGGCGCTGGCGCTGTCCGCCTGGTCGGCGCTGATCGGCGGGGTGATCGGGACGCTGCTGCTGATCTTCCTCACGCCGCAGATCTCGCGCTTCGCGCTCAGTTTCGGACCGGCCGAGTTCTTCGCGCTGGCCGTGCTGGGGCTCTCGCTGATCACCGCGCTCTCGGGCGAATCACTGCTCAAGGGGGCCATCGCCACCCTGGCGGGACTGCTCTGCGCGACGGTGGGCATGGACCCCGTCTCCGGCTACCCGCGCTTCCTGTTCGGAAGTGTCAGCCTGATGGAGGGCATGCCGTTCATCCCGGTACTGATCGGGCTTTTTGCGATAGCCGAGGTCTTTTCTCCGGACCGCGGCGCACCGCAACTTCCGGCCGGAAAGAAGATGAAACTCTTCGAGCTGCCGCACGGGCGCGACATGAAGCGCTGCGGATGGATGAACCTCAAGGCCTCGCTGATCGGGACCTTTACGGGCAGCACGCCCGGGGCCGGGGCGGATATCGCGGCCTTTCTCTGTTACAGCGCGGCGAATCAGCAGTCCAAGCCGGACGACCGCTACGGGGACGGCGAGCCGAAGGGGATCGCCGCGGCGGAATCGGGCAAGACCGCCGCCACCTCCGGGGCCATGATCCCGCTGCTCTCGCTGGGCATTCCGGGCGACTCGGTGACCGCCGTGCTGATCGGGGCCTTTATTCTGCACGGCATCCAGCCCGGCCCGCTGCTGTTCCAGGATCACGGTCCGCTGGCGTATTCTATCCTGGCCATCATGCTCTTCGCCCACCTGGCCGTGTTCGTGACCGCCCTCTCGACCGCGCGGCTGGTCATGGGCGCGCTCAAAATCGATCGCCGTTTCCTGAACGCCGGCATCCTGCTGCTCTCGCTTATGGGGGCCTACGCCCTGCGCGCCAATCCGGTCGATTGCTGGGTCGCGCTCGGATTCGGCGTCCTGGGCGTCGGGATGCGCAAAACGGGATTTCCCGCCGCCCCGTTCCTGCTGGCGCTGATTCTGGGAGGCATGGCCGAGACCAACCTGCGCCGCGCGCTGGTGCTGGGGGAGGGGAGCTACGCCTTTTTCGGCGGGCGCCCGATCGCCCTGACCCTGCTCCTGCTGGCTGCGTTCTTTGTCGCCCTGACCCTCTGGAAGCGCAGAAAAGCCGCATAGCCGCGTCCTTTTTTATTGGTTATTCTTGGATTTTTTTTTGGAAGGGCTCCCGGGAAAGGTGGGATGCGGGATATCGGAGTGAGAGAGAGAACGGAATTCACCATGAAGGACATGAAGAGCATGAAGGGGTGAACATAATTCGTACTCTTACTCGTACTCGTACGCGTACTCGGAGCGCCGAAGGCGCGATCCCAAAAGAGGAATAAGAAGAGCACAGGCAAAGAAATCGTGCGCGCTCTCTTACGTTCGTAGTAGGCCCGCAGGTCCGCGCAGCGGAAAAAGTTCGTAGTAGGCCCGCAGGCCTGCGAAGCAGGGCCAGGGCCGTTATCTTTCACGCGCCTGGCCTGCCGGGGGGCAGGCGTGCGGCGCTACTACGAACGATACCACGCGCCTTGGCCCTCCGGGCCTTGCGGCGCTGCTACGAACGTTTGTCGTCTCCCATCCCGACCCCGGCATCCTCTGTGACCGCTGTGGTGAATCCCCATCCCGCCTCTTCCCCGAACGGCTCCACCACAAAAATCTGCGAAGAACCTTTTTATTCGAGATCGGCCGGATCCTTCTTCCGGCCGGAGGCGCTGCGCGATGCGGCGGTGGAGGATTCCGATGCCGTGCAAGAGTGTCGGGCCTTAATCTTACTCTTCATTGAGCAGAGAGACGCGCGTACGCGTCAGTCTGCGGCGGCTGGTTTCCTTGATCCCGCGACCGAGTCGCCACAGGACCGGGCGGGGACGGAGGGGGCGGTAGACGAGCCGGAGGTGCGGGACCACGTCGGCGCCGAGATAGTCCTTGAACTGCGCCAGGCTGATCAGCGGCGATCCGCCGAGGTTGCAGGCCAGGGGTTCGCCCCACTGCTGCAGCCAGTGCTGTGCGGCATGCCAGTAGAGGGCCGGGACGATCGTATTGCCTTTGCGGGAGGTGTCGTAGCCGCAGCGCCAGAGGTAGATCGTGCGGTCCTCCTCGCTCACCAGGACGATGACCGCGCCGCACAGCGCGCCGTTTTCGTCCCACGCGCCGTAGACCGCGCCCACGTCGTGGTCCCAGAGCCACTGCAGGCGGTCCTGCAGGTCGCGGCTCCACTGCTCGCCCGGCAGCCAGTCGAACTTCTGCATCAGCCGTTTGTAGAGGGGTACGAACCCCTCCGCCACGTCGTCGGATGTGAGCAGGCCGAAACGGAGGGACTCGTCGGCGCGGCGGATCAGCCTTCGGCGCTCCCGGTTCATCTTCATAAAGACGTCGTCCGGGTTTCCGAAATGCCAGATGTGGGTGTAGAGGGTCTGGAGCTCGAACCCGGCGTACCAGAGCCCGCGCGCGTCGACAAAGCGCGGATGCCCCTCGGCCTCGATCAGGTGCAGCTCCCGGGTCTGGGCCTGCGCCAGCGCGTGCAGCACGTCCAGTCGTTCGCGGCAGACGTGGACGGAGCCGGTCTCGAGGTCGGGGGCGAGCATGGGGCCGGCGTAGAAGAATTCGAAGTAGGTCGACGCCCGGATGCCCATGCGCTGCATGGTCGGCAAAGCCCAGCCTCCGCGCAGCGCGCCGGCGTCGTCGAACACCCCCACGCGCCGGAAGCGGATGCCCAGCGAGTCGGTCTCCTCCAGCATGCGGAGACAGTCGCTGCGCAGGAAGCGGTTGGCGGTGGGAGAGGACGCCACCAGGGCGTCCCAGGCCTCGTCCTCGTGCGGTTCCACGACGCGGGCCGCGATCCCGGAACCGTTCGAACCCATGACGGTATCTCGCTTCCTCCGGCGCCGGCCGGTCGATGTACCTCTCGTATGGTCGTTCAGCCGCATACTAGCGTCCGGTCCGTTCAGGGCAAGCGCGGGGCGCCGTATTTTTTGCCGGCGGTTCCGGCAGACGCCGGGTTAGGCGGGGTCGCCGACGATGTAGAGGATCGCTTTTGTGTAGGGGTCGTTACGGTCGAGTATTTTTTTGTAGATCAGTTTCCAGGCCTTTTTCATAGCTATTGAGCGGACGAAATTACCGCGGTAGCTGCCGACTTCGAATTGACTTCGTTTCACCTTCTCGCGTTTCCAGAACGGTGCCGCGTCGTATTCGATCCAGCCGGCCATAAGGCTGGCGACCGCATAGCAGAGCTCAGACCGGGTTACATCGGCTTCCTTGAGATCCTTCGCCGAGATGTCGTGGAACTTCAGTGGATCGCCCTCTCCCTCAGGCATATCCAGCCAGGTTTGGACCAGGGAACTCGCATTGGCCCGGCGGTTGCTGCTGCGGTGTGCCTCCATGGCCATGACGGTTGTGCAGAGCAGCGAGAGAAGAGACAGAGCCACTGCAACCAGTGAGAATAAGGGTGCGCATTGTTCCATAGGATACCTCCTTATGTGATAGGGGTGGAGCCAGCCACGTCCAATTTCAGGGAACGACCGGGACCCTGGTGGCTGAAACGGTCGGCGGGATTCCCTTTAAGGGCGCGATTGCTCCTTCCACCCGTGGTTCCCGTGTTCGTCATCATAATCGTACTCGTACGCGTAATCGCTCCCTGCCTTTTCTACTCCAGACCCGCCCGCCGGCAGGCGGGAGCGGGCCCTCTTTGGCAACGCGCCGTCTGTCGCCCCGTCTCAACCATAAAGAGCACGGAATCCCGGATTCCCTCCAGATCATCGTCCGATCAGAGATCGGGATTGCGATTTCGACGATTATCATGCCGTCAGGGGCTCGGTCTCTGCGGAGATCTTGCTCAGACGGGCGGCTGTTCTCCGCCGCTCAGATAGGCCCTGAAAGGCGCGTCTTTCAATTGTCAGGTTCAGGTGATTGTTCTGCGAGTTCCTGTTTATTTATTGTCCCGGGCAGAAATGCCGCCATCAGACTGCCGGCAGTGAAGAAGAGTATTCCGAATCCCGGAAGGAACCATGATTGTCCTTTCACGCCGGGTTCCAGCAGACATTCTTCTGGATTGCCGGGCATGTAATGCACGGTAACGCTCTTGCCTTTCGGGTAACGGTTTACTATGCGGCGAGCACGGGACGGGCTGCTGGAACTGTAGTCTCCGTACGCAACACGGTCACCATTGAAGAGGGTGTCTTCAACGGTGAATTCATACATTATTTCCGCATGATAGGTCGTGCTGCTCCCCCCCTTGCGTCCGCTGCTGCGACGGCGTTCAACAGAAGACTCTACCACTTTGCCTTGAGTGGAAGGCCAGTCCACACTGGCTTTGGCCCTGATGAGACCGCGTATGCCAAGGAAGGCAGTGCCGGCTCCTATGACAACAAAAACGAGGGGGAATATCCGTGAGAAAAAGAATTTTTTCCCGGGCGACATTTTCCTTGATGATGATGTTCTCATTATTCTCCTTTCAGTTCGGAACCGCTGGAATCTCAGTGGCTCGACCGGTACCCTTCACGGCATACCTCGTCACGTATATCACACGCGATCCAATATCTCACGGACCTTGTCTGCAAGTTGATCGTGGGTAATCGGCTTGGACAGGAAGTCGACACCGTCTTCGAGTACACCCCGGTGTGCGATGACGTTCGCCGTGTAGCCGGACATGTAGAGTACACGCATATCGGGATGGTCGCCGGTCAGGCTTTCCGCCAGTTCCCGCCCGCTCATTTCCGGCATGACGACATCGGTGATCAACAGATCGGGGGAGCCGGCGAGTTCTCGCACAAGCTCAGCGGCCTTCTTCGGATCTTCGGCCGCAAGCACCGTATAGCCGAGCTTCTCCAGGAACAGGCGCATGGTCAGGCGGATGGACTTCTCGTCTTCCACCAGCAGGATGATCTCTTTGCCCCCGAGTGACTCCGCCGCCTTTTCGCGCTCCGCATGTTTGTGCTCCCCGCCCTCGAAGCGTGGCAGATAGATGCGGAAGGTCGTGCCCTGTCCGGGCTCGCTGTAGACGTTGACAAACCCGTCGTTCTGCCTGGCGATGCCGTAGACGGTCGCCAGTCCCAGCCCGGTTCCTTCTCCGATGCCCTTCGTGGTAAAGAAGGGCTCGAAGATATGATCGAGGGTGTCTCGATCCATGCCGCACCCGTCGTCGCTGACTGAAAGCGTCGTGAAGTCGCCCGGTTTGAAGCCCTCGTGTTCCGCACAGTAATCGGCATCGATGGCGACGTTCCCGGTTTCGATCGTCACTTTGCCGGCACCTTTAATGGCGTCGCGCGCGTTAGCGCAGAGATTCGCCAGGATCTGGTCGACCTGCCCCGGGTCGATATGCACCGCCCACAGGCCCGCCCCCGGTTTCCATGCCAGATCGATGTCCTCGCCGATGAGGCGGCGCAGCATTTTGAGCATGTTCCCCACCGCGTCGTTCAGGTCGACGGCTTGCGGGGCAACGGTCTGCTTGCGGGCAAAGGCGAGGAGCTGCCGCGTCAGGTTCGCGGAGCGCTGGGCTTCCCTGGTGATTTCGTCCAGCCACGGGCGGATCGGGTGGTCGGCCACGATGCCGTCGCGGCAGAGCTGTGCGTAGTTGAGGATGCCCATGACGATATTGTTATAGTCATGGGCCACGCCCCCCGCCAGCCGCCCGACGGCCTCCATCTTCTGCGCCTGGCGAAGCTGTGCTTCAACGGTCTTGCGCTCGGTGATATCTCTCACCCACTCTACAAACGCTTCCGCGTCACCGCTTTCTTTCAGCGCAGGCATGATTCTCAGTTCATACCAACGGCCATCGGGCAACTGCACTTCCCGATGAATCATCTCGCCGCTTTTCAAGGCGGCAAGCGCCTCACAGTCGGGGCACACCCGCTCGTATCCGCGATAGGTCCTGTAGCATTTCGTGTTCAGAGCCCGCTGTTCTTTCGGAATACAGCCGAACCCGTTCCAGTTGCTGTATAGGATGTTCATGTCCGCGTCTTGCACGGTAATCAGGTCCGGCACGAGAGAGAGAATCTTCTGAAAGCGCGCCTCGCTTTCCTGCAGGGCCGCATGTGCTTCCCTTCGCTCACTGATATCGGCGGCGATGCTCAGGATGGCCGGCCGGCCCTCCCATTCGATGCGTTTGGCAAGGACTCCGAGCGGGAAGGTCGAGCCGTCCCTGCGATAGTGTTCGACCTCGAATCGGGCTTCGCCGCGCTCGGCGATGTGCCGGATTCGTTCGGCCAGCCGCGCCTCGCTCTCCGGCACGTCGAGCTGGTGGAGATTGATGCCGAGGAACTCGTCTTCACTTTCGTAGCCGTGCATGAGCCAATTCTGGCGGTTGGAGAAGAGGAAATGGCCGTCGGTGTCGTGGATGGTGATGGCGGCCGGCGCGTCGTCCAGCATACCTCCCAGCAGCGCGATGCGCTCTTCACGTTCTCTGCGCTCGGTGATGTCCTCGACAAAGCCCAGGAAACGATCCGGGCCGATTCGGGTCGCGGCCACGGTCCAGCGGCCGGTGCTGCCGTCGGCGCGCACAAAGGCCACTTCGGTGTTGGCCTCGCCGGTTTCGGTCAGGCGCCGAAAATGGGCCGCGGCCGTTTCCCGGCTTTCGGGCGGGATGAGGTCGGGAATGCTCATCGTGGTCAGCTGCTCGGCGGAGTAGCCGGTGATGCGTTCCGAGGCCGGATTCACATCGACGTATCGGCCCCGGCCGTCAGCAACGAACACGCCGTAGGGGGAGTGCTCGACATAGCTTCGAAACCGTGCTTCGCTCGCGCGCAGCGCAGCTTCAGCCTGCCTGCGCTCGGTGATGTCGCGTGCGAAAACCGCTACGGCCGTCACATCCCCGGCATCATCGAGCACGGGGTACAGGCTGTGGTGCATCACGCGCCCCGCGCGCTCATCCTCTTCCGTCAGGGGACGTCCGCTGCGCACGACGCGTTCGACCCATTCCCTCCGGCGGGCGGCGGTCTCCGGCGGCAGCAGGCTGTAGATGTTCGTTCCGATCATAGACTGCCTGTCCTGCCCGAGACGTCGGGCCATCTCCTCGTTGGCAGCCTTAATCGTCCCCGAGTCGTCGATAAGAAACGCGGCATCGGCCGTGGCGTTCAGCAGAGCATGTGTGGTTTGTTCACTGGCGCTCAAACTCCTGGTGAGGTCTTCAAGTCGCCGTCGTTCGGCGTTCAGTCGTCCCAGCGCCAGCGTCGCCACCATGGTCGCGGCCGAAAAAAGGGCCACCAGTAACGACTCGATCAAGAACGGCTGTGTGCGCCAGCCATCGAGGATGCCCGCTGGAACCGGACGATCCTCGACCATGGCGACCACCCCCCAGACCGCGGGTGTCGTAAACACCTGATAGCAGAACAGCACCAGGACCACCCAACCCAGTCCGAACCGCCACCCCGCCCCCCAGCGCCGCAGCATCCAGGCCGCCAGCGCCCGGATCGTCAGCAGTGCCGGAACCGCATAGAGCATATTGCCGCCGAAACCGACCCAGACCGGAATGTCCGGGGTTCCATACGGATAGGAAAGCAAGGCCGCCAGCGCCAGCGCCGCCCGCCATCGGCGCAACAGCGCAAAACCGATGAAGCCGAAGGCCCAGCGCCCGTCGATCAGAACGTCCGTATGGGGAATGTGGACATGGAGCAGCGCCGCCGCGACCCCCGCAACTGCAAGCACGGCGAACAGCGTCCCTTCTCGGTACGTATCATGGTCGTGCATCGTGTACGTCTCCGTTTCGGGTCGCTGTGCGGTCCTTCGTGATCCATGTCCCATGCCGGTTTTGCAGCCGCAGACGATGCCGACAGATCCCGACGCGAACCGCGGTCGTACGGATCGCGAGGATCAGCCCCCTGACATTATAAAACCGCCCGCTTCGGTATCGACACTAACCCTCTAAGCCTGTGAAAGCAATGACCATACACCCCATCTATCTCGTCACGAGTACTGCGGAGGTCAGACCCCTGACCCAACACAAACTGCGGTAACGATGATCTGCGCGCACGTGCCGCAGCAGGGCCGCCAGGGGATGAGAGTCCACCCGACGACTGAGGGGGGGCAGGCTCTGCCGCGAGCGTCTGATTTGTTTGCCACCCCGCTTAATGATCGCGTAATATACGCCGGATTTTTGCGAGCGGTAGAGGCATTCGCCCACTCGATCGAGCCGATCTGCATCACGCTTTTATGTCGTCATGAACAGAAATTATGGGGTTACAACTCAGGGGCATAAGCCGAAAACAGCGCCGAAATGCCTTTTTGTATAAAAAACTAATAACCAACAACTAACCACTTAACACCCCGGTAGCTCAGGTGGACAGAGCGGCGGATTCCTAATCCGTAGGTCGGAGGTTCGAGTCCTCTCCGGGGTACCAGTCTACGCTCCTTCGGAGCTTCGATCCTGCGGGTAACCTAAAAAAACGGAATTCTACTTGCGTAGAATTCAGTATTGCGGTACCAAAATACCATGAGCGGTATCATAAAGGTTTCGGAGGCGGTCTCGCTGGCGCTGCACAGCGTGCTCTATCTCGCGCGGCGGGGTCAGGGGCCCGTGCGCACGCAGGAGATCGCGGACACGTTCGGTGTTTCGGTGCACCATCTCGCAAAGGTGCACCAGCGGCTTGTGCGGGTCGGCATCCTTCGCAGCAACCGCGGTCCGCGCGGAGGAGTCGTGCTGGATCGGGACCCCGCCGAACTCACCCTGCTCGAACTTTATGAAAGTATGGAGGGAAGACTGGAGAGCGGCCCCTGCGTGTTCGGCCGCCCCGTCTGCGACCGGCACGAATGCCTGTTCGGCGATCTCGTCAGTTCCATCAACCGCCAGGCCCGGGAGTATTTCGGGACGACCACCATCGGCGACCTGGCGAAAGGATGGAAAGGGAAGGAAGAGGAATCTGAGTCAGAATCTGAGTCAGAGTCATAATCTGAGTCAGAATCAGAGTCAGAGTCAGAGTCAGAATCAGAGTCAGAATTAGAGTCAGAATCAGAGTAAGAATCAGAGTCAGAGTTGGAAAACGGAACCCGAAACCACAAGGAGAACGACCATGAATATGTTCTGTTATCAGTGCGAACAGACGGCCCAGGGCAGCGGATGCACGGCCCACGGCGTGTGCGGCAAGGACCCTGAAACCGCATCGCTTCAGGACCTGCTTGTCCACATGGCCAAAAGCATCTCGGTTTACGCGCATGCCGCCCGGCAGGCAGGCGAAAAAGATGAAGACGTGGACCGCTTTATTCTGGAAGCCCTGTTTACGACCGTCACGAATGTCAACTTCGATCCCCGGCGCGTCGCGTCGGTGATCGGTCGCGCGGCGGAAGTCCGTGACCGTGCGCGGGGTCTCTGCGAGGCGGCCGGTGCACTCGATCCCGCGGTCGTCGAGCGGGCGCAGGATACCACACCGGCCGATGACATCGACGGGATGATCGATCAGGGAGAGTCGGTGACGATCCAGAACCGGATCAATGAATTCGGCGACGACGTGGCCGGACTGCAGGAATTGATTACCTATGGGCTCAAGGGCATGGCCTCCTACGCCGATCACGCCCGTCTGCTCGGAGTCGAGGAGGACGGAGTCTACGATTTCTTCCACCGGGCGCTCGATTACCTCGCCGGCCGTCCGTCCGATGTCGACGAGCTGACCGGCATGGTCCTGAAGGTGGGCGAGGTCAATCTCCGGGTCATGGAGATGCTCGACGAGGCGAACACCGGCGCGTACGGCCATCCCGAGCCGACGCAGGTGCGCGTGACGCCGGTCGAGGGCAAGGCGATCTGCGTGTCGGGGCACGATCTCAAGGATCTCGGGATGCTGCTCGAGCAGACGAAGGGCACCGGCATCAAGGTTTATACCCACGGTGAGATGCTCCCGTGCCTCGCGTATCCGGAGCTGAAAAAATACGACCACCTCGTCGGCAACTACGGTGGAGCCTGGCAGGACCAGCGCAGGGAATTCGACGAATTTCCGGGCGCGATCCTGATGACCACCAACTGCATCCAGAAACCGAAGCACAGTTACAGGGACCGCATTTTCACCACCGGTCTGGTGGCCTGGCCCGAAGTGACGCACATCCCGGAAGACGAAGACGGGAGCAAGGACTTCTCGCCGGTCATTGAGGCCGCGCAGAATGCACCGGGATTCGCGGAGGACGCTGAAGATCATCAGATCACGATCGGTTTCGCCCGCAATGCCGTGATGGAGAACGCGGGAACCGTCGTGGATGCGGTGAAAAGCGGCGCGATCCGCCACTTCTTCCTGATCGGCGGCTGCGACGGCGCGAAGCCGGGCCGCAACTACTACACGGAAATGGCGAAGAGCGTACCCGAAGACTGCGTGATCCTCACGCTGGCCTGCGGCAAGTACCGGTTCAACAAGCTGTCCTTCGGCGATATCGGCGGTATCCCGCGGCTCCTGGACTGCGGACAGTGCAACGACGCCTACTCGGCGATCCGGATCGCCCAGGCGCTGGCGGATGCCTTTGACTGCGGCGTCAATGATCTGCCGCTCTCGATGATCCTGAGCTGGTACGAGCAGAAGGCCGTGTGCATCCTGCTTACCCTGTTGCACCTCGGTATTCGCGACATGCGTCTCGGCCCGAGTCTGCCGGCCTTTGTGGGCCCGAACGTCCTGCAGGTGCTGGGGGATAAGTTCGGTCTCAAGCCGATCTCGACGCCCGAAGAAGACCTGAAGGCGATCCTGGGCTGAGGCGGACGAAAAGGGGGGCTCATGCCGACGTATAAAGTGCGCTTCGAATCATCGGGCACGGAGGTCGAGGGCGACCCGGCCTCCAACCCCTTTTCAGGCTCCCGAATCGGATGCAGGGGGATATCCCGCCGATGGCATCTGAGGACAACGGCATGTCACGTTTGGACCCGTACCTCGACATCCCCTTTGACGATCGCCTGACAGGCCAGGCGCATAGCGCCGCCCTTGCCGAAGGTCCTGAGCGTATCGCGTTCGTCCTCATCCGGCGCGGTCAGGTTTTCGGCCCCTGCGAGGATCTTCACCGCGCACATCCCGCACGCGCCCATGCCGCCGCAGCCGTGTTCCATTTCCACGCCGTTCGCCAGCGCGATATCGAGCAGACTGCCCGGCTCGCCCGTTCCGGAGAAGGGCGCGGAGGCCGGATCGATCCGCACCTCCGTACCCGATGGTTCGTACCGCACTTTATGCACTGCCATGCCGCCCCCCTTTCGTGTTACTCCATCATCCATGCTATGAGACGGCCCCGCCGGATGCAAACGGCTCTCAGTCTCTAATTCCCGCTCCTGCCTCTGCGCGCGAGAAGCACCACGTCGCGAATGCCTTCGGTCCCGCGGGCGTCCAGCCAGCGCTTCTCGAAGTCGCGGTCCTGGACGACCTGTGCGAGGGCGGCCAGGGCGCGGAGGTGGAAGTTGCGCTCGTCCTTTGTGCCCGCCAGCACGAAGACGGCGTGGATCGGTTCCTCGCGCTCCGGGAATCGCACGCCGCCGCGGGCGCGGATCAGGATCATGCGGAATCGCTGTTCGCCGGGCACCACGATGTGCGGCACCGCGAGAAACGGGGTCAGTGCGGTGGAACTCTCCTGCTCGCGTTCCATCAGCATACGAAACAGCGTCTGCGGATCGATGCCGAGTTCGGGCGCGAGCTGTTCGGCGGTCTGGCGGAAACACGATTCGTAGTCCATCTCCTCTTCGATATCCAGGACGCGTGCATCGCCGACTTCGCGGTCGAACCGGTCCGCGGTCAGCTCGTCGCGCTCGCGGATGATCGACTTCAGCTCGCGTTCCAGTGTGCCCGTCACCAGCGCCTTCGAGGTGATGCGTTCGATCAGGTGCAGCAGCGCGTATTCGCGGTCCGCCTGTTTGCGGCCGAAATGATGGTAGGTCACCAGCGCGATCAGCAGCAGGACGGCGCAGATGAGGTAGGCCTCGCGTCCCAGCTCGAAGAGCAGGAACCCGTAACAAAGCAGGGCCGTGATCTGGAGCCAGGGATAAAACGGGGCGCGGAACCCGGGGCGGTAGTTCTGGACGCGCCCCTCGCGCAGTACGATCACGCAGAGCGCAGACATGATGAAGCCCAGCAGGATGACCAGCGACGCGGATTCCACCAGCAGTTTCAGCGGCAGGAACAGCGAGCCGATGATGAACGCGCCGGTCATCAGCAGCGCCGCGCCCGGCGTCCCGGTGCGCGGCGTCAGTTTCGAAAGCCCCGCGGGGAGCAGTCCGTCGCGGCTCAGCGCGAACAGGTAGCGCGAAGCCGCCAGGATGCCCGCGTTGGCCGTCGAAATGAACGCCAGACAGGCCGCCAGGCCGATCGCGGCGACGCCCGGCGCGGACAGGAACGCCCGCGCCCCGTCCGCGATCGGCGTCAGGGAGGCGTCGAGCTGTTCATCCGCAAGGACCCCTGCCGTGACCCAGACCATTAATACGTAGAGCAGGACGGTCAACAGGAGCGAGGAGAAGATCGCGCGCGGGATGACGCGCGACGGATTGCGGATCTCCTCGGCCATCACGGCGATCTTGATCAGACCGCCGTAGGCGACGAAGACGAAGCCGGCGGTGACGATGACGCCCCGGAACCCGTACGGCATCAGCGGCATCACGTTCTCCACGCGGACGTGCGGGATTCCGCGCGCCACGTAATAGCTCATCAGCGCGATCAGGCCGACCACCAGTCCGATCTGTATCCGGCTCGAATGACGGGTTCCGGTCAGGTTGATCGCCGTGAAGACCAGCGTCAGCGCCGCCGCCGTCCAGCGCGGATTCAGGTCCACGTAGATCGACGCGAACGCGGCCAGGCCCACCAGCGCGAACGCGCTCTTGAGCGAGAGCGCGAACCAGTTCAGCAGTCCCGCGATCGAGCCGGGCAGGGGGCCCAGCGCGCGGGTGATGAAGAAGTAGTCGCCGCCCGCCCGGGGCATGGCCGTGGCCAGCTCCGCCGCGCTGACCATCCCGATCCCCGTCAGCACGCCGGCGATCACGTACGAGAATACGACGCCCGGCCCCGCCTGCGCGTGGGCGAGTCCCGGCAGGACAAAGATCCCCGAGCTGATCATCGCGCCGGTCGCGATGCAGAACACCGCCCCCGGACCCAGTTCGCGTTTCAGTTTCATGCCCGGATCGTAGCCTGAATCGCGCCGGGGAGGAAATCCAAACCGTCGATAGGATGGAAGCGCCGCAAGGGCCGGCCGCGGAGAGGATCAGGGCTTAAAGATCCCGATTCCGGCTTCCTCCGTCGCGCGTCCAGCCTCTACGGGGCGTAGACCACGTTACTCGCCACCCGATTCAGACTCACCTTTAACTTTCTTCATGAAAGACGTGAGCAGGTCGATGGGGAAGGGGAACATCACCGTGGTGTTGTTCTCGGTGCCGATCTCGATCAGCGTCTGCAGATAGCGCATCTGCATCGCCTGGGGATAGTCCTGGATCACCTTCGCGGCCTCGCGGAGCTGTTCGGCGGCCTGGAACTCGCCCTCGGCATGGATCACCTTCGCCCGCCGTTCGCGTTCGCTTTCGGCCTGTTTGGCCATCGCCCGGGTCATGTGTTCGGGCAGCTCGACGTACTTGACTTCGACCATGGAGACCTTGACGCCCCAGGGGTCGCTCTGCTGGTCGATGACTTCCTGGAGTTCCTGGTTGATCTTGTCGCGTTCGGACAGCAGTTCGTCGAGCTCCGCCTGCCCCAGTACGCTGCGCAGCGTGGTCTGACAGAGCTGCGTGGTCGCGTAGAAGTAGTCCTCAACCTTCAGCACCGAGAGCATCGGATCGATCACGCGGAAATAGACCACGGCGTTGACTTTCACCGAGACGTTGTCGCGGGTGATGACGTCCTGCGAGGGTACGTCCTGCACCATCGTCCGCAGCGTTACGCGGTCCATCCGGTCGATCGGCCAGAAGACGAAGCAGATGCCCGGTCCCTTCGGCTCGGGGAGCGCACGCCCCAGCCGGAACACCACGCCGCGCTCGTACTCGAACAGAATGCGGATACAGGAGAGCAGGTAGAAAATGACTATGGCAATGACGATACCGACCGGTTGCATGGCGACCTCCCTGGTTTATGGGGCTTTGACGTACAGCGTAAGACCCTCGCGTTTCTCAATCTTCACATTCTGCCCGGCGCTTACGGGCGTTTCACACACCGCACTCCACCACTCGCCGTTCCAGTAGACATGACCGCGGTACGCGCCGCCGTGCGGCTGAAAATCGTCGCGGGCCTCCACCGTCTGCTCCGCGGCTCCGGGGTCTCCGGTCAGCGGCCTGCGGCGGTGGCCTTTCACAATGCTTCCGACCAGAAAGAGGGTGATGCCTGCGGTGGCGGCGGCGGCCGGAACGATCACCTTCAGCGAGACCTTCATGAATCCCTGCGGCGAGTCGATGAGCATGACGCCGCCGAGCACGAGACACACCGCGCCCCCGATCGTCAGCGCGCCGAAACTCGGAACGAACGCCTCGGCGGTGAACAGCGCGACGGCGGCGATCAGCAGCGCGAGCCCGGCGTAGTTGACCGGCAGGATGGACAGGCCGTAGAAGCCCAGCAGGAGGCAGAGTACGCCCACCACGCCGCCCACGCCCCAGCCGGGCGAATAGAATTCGAACAGAATGCCGTAAAAGCCGAACATCAGCAGCAGGAAGGCGATGTTGGGGTTGGAGATCGCGGCGAGCAGTTTCTCACCCCACCACCGGGACACGTCGCGGACCGGCGCGCCGGCCGTCGCGAGCGTGCGGGTGGTGCCGCCGGCTTCAACCTCCATGCCGTCGATCCGGGTAAGCAGCGATTCCGTATCTTCGGCGATCAGGTCGATGACCCCCAGTTCGAGCGCTTCTTCGGCGGAGGCCGATTTGCTTTCCGCGACCGCCTTCTGCGCCCATTCCGCGTTGCGTCCGCGCAGTTTCGACAGCGAGCGCACCCACGCCTTGGCATCCTCGACCTGCTTGGCCGTCATGATATCGGACTGCGCGGGCGGACGGTTGGTGTCGGCCTCTCCGTCTCCGTTCGCCGCGCTTCCGTCCTCGTCCGGTGAGTCTCCCTCGTCCGGCCTCGGGCGCTCGGGCATGCCGGGCTTCTGCGGGGAGGGGGAGGGCATGCCGGGCGGACCGAGCTGCACGGGGTGCGCGGCGCCGATATTGGTGCCCGGCGCCATGGCGGCGACGTGCGAGGAGAGGGTGATGAAAAGACCCGCCGAGGCGGCGCGGGCGCCGGAGGGCGCGACGTAGACCACGACCGGGACCCGGCTGCCCGTGATGTCCTGAACGATGTGGCGGGTCGAGGTTAACAGCCCGCCGGGCGTATCGAGTTCGATCACGAGGCACTCCGCCCCGGCCTCTTCGGCCTCTCCGAGGACGCGCCGCACGAAGCGCTCCATGCCGGGGGTCACGGCCTCGTCCTCGATCGTGACGCGCCATACCTCGGACGGCACGTCCTGTTGAGCGCCGGCGGCCGGCACGAGCAGAACGAAGACCAGCAGGAACAAAAGACGCCGGATCATTGCGACTCTTTCTTCAGCTCATCCGCGGCACGGTCGTAGGCCTGCTTCAGCTCTTCGGCCGCGGCGGCGAACCCCGCCTGCATCTCACCCCAGGCCTCCGCGCCTTCCGCCTGTACCGTCTTCCATTTCGATTCCAGCGCTTTCATCCGGTCCTGCAGATCGGACTGGAGCTGCTCGATGTCCTCTTTGCTCTTCGCCGTGGCGGAGGCGGTCTTGTCCTCGAGCTGCTGCTTCATGTCATCGACGTTCCCCCGCCATTGATCGACTTTTTCACCGGCCGAGTCCACCGCCTCCTGCTGTTTCTGCTGCAGGTAGCGGGAGGCCGTACGGCCCGCATCCCCCACCTGTTCTTTCAGGTCTTCGGTTGTGGGGGGAGGGGACGGTTCCTCCCTGCGGTCCGATTCGCCGCAGCCGGTCAATAGAGAAACAAGACCGAGGGTCAAATACACTCTGATAACCGTCGTCTTCATAACGCGCTCCTTTCCGCATGTGCCCGCTTGATGCGGAAATAAGTGTACTAGCAGGAGCGGAGGACGTCGATGCCTTTGTGTGCATTTCCGGGTGAGGAAGAGTTCGTAGTAGCGCCGTAAGCCTGCCCCCCGGCAGGCCAGGCGCGTGAAGATAACGGCCCTGGCCCTGCTTCGCAGGCCTGCGGGCCTACTACGAACGTAAGAGAGAACGCACGATCTCTTTGCCTGTGCTCTTCTCATTCATCTTTGCGATCTCTGCGCCTTGGCGAGAGTCATTTCCTGTGTTTTTTTGTCAGCGGCGGCCTCCGTCCGCTGAAGTGACTTCAACCTGTTTTTCTCTCGCCAAGCCGCCAAGGTCGCCGAGGAATTTATTCATTTGGGGGAGCACGATTTCTTTGCCCGTGCTCTTCTCATTCATCTTTGCGATCCCGGCGCCTTTGCGAGAGACCTTTCTTGTGTTTTCGACCACGGATTACACCGATCACACGGATGGGATCTCGAAATCCGGATCGAAGTCGAAATCGGGATTCACAGACATAATTCGTACTCGTACTCAGCGAAGCGGTACTCGTACTCGAGTTCCTCGAACCGGGGGAGGGGGATCGCGCCTTCGGCGCTCCGAGTATGAGTACGAGTACGAGTGCGAGTACGGATTATGTTCACCCCTTCATGCTCTTCATGGCCTTCATGGTGAATCCCATTCTCTCCCCACGATCGCGATTCTTCCGCACCCCGTCCTTTCCCCCCAACGACTTTCCATAAAAATCCACGAATAACCCATTTCCAAGCATGTCCTCAGCATGCCACGTCCATCCGCGGCAGGGCCAGCCGGCGGCGGGCACTTTCGCCCCGCAGCAGGTGGGCCTTGCGCCAGGCGGGGTCCTCACGGTCGTTGCGGGGTGCTTTCGGAAGGTAGAGGGAGGCGCCGAGCGCGACTTTGTGTTTGCCGTAGCGCGCGTTGACCCGGTCGACGGCCTTCGTGAGCCTGCGGGCGCGCTCGACCTGCAGCGGATCGTCGAACAGCTCGAACTGGTCGTGTGCGTCCGGTTCGAGGCGGGTGAGCACCACGGTGGTCGCGCGGTATTCCGTTCCCGGCTGAAAGAGCTGGTCGAAGACCGCGCGCACATGCGGCACGGCCTCGCGCGTGAGACCGGTGGCGCGGTTGAGCCGTACCGACCAGCCCCGCTCGTGATAATCGCGCCGGCGCAGAAAGACGGCGATCTCGCGCGTTTTCATGCGGTGCCGGCGCAGCTTGATGAACGCCGACTCCAGGTTGCGCAGCAGCCGCGCGCGAACCTCGTCGGCGTCCGCCGAGGGTTCGGTGAAGGTCTTGCACTTACTGATCGAGCACCGCCGCGGCTTCGCCTCCGTCTCCACCGCGCAGACCGCCTCGCCGCGCAGTTCCCGCCATATCTCGCGTCCCGCTTTTCCCATCATGCGCGCCGCCCATCGCTCGGGGCGCTGCACGAAATCCCAGGCCGTCTCCAGTCCGTGTTTGCGGAACAGCTCGACCGTATTTTTGCCGAACCCCCACACGTCCTCGAGCGGCACACGCGGCAGGAAATGGTGGATGTGACGGCCCGCGACCGGGGTCAGACCTTCGGGCTTGCGGTAGTCGGAGGCGATTTTGGCGAGCGACTTGGAGGGCGCGAGGCCGAGTGAGACGGTGATGCCCAGTTCGCGCCGGACCTGTTCCTGGAGCATGGCGGCGATCTGGGGGTAGGAGGCGCGGAAGACGCGCCGCACGCCGGTCAGGTCTGCGAACCCCTCGTCGATCGAATACTCCTCCACCGCGGGGGAGTACTGCCGCATGATCGCGAACATCCGCTTCGAGAACAGGCTGTAGGTCTCGTAGTCGCTGGGCAGGACCACCAGCTCGGGACAGCGCCGCCGCGCCTCGTGCAGCGCCACGCCGCGCCTGATCCCCAGGGCCTTCGCCTCGTAACTCGCGCAGGCGATGATCCCGCGCTCCCTGCCGCTCACCACCGGCCGTCCGCGCAGCTCCGGGTGCAGCGCCTGTTCGACCGAGGTGAAAAACGCGTCGCCGTCCACGTGCAGGATCGCGCGCGGAAATGATTTCAGCATGAGGGGTTGTTCGGACGGACTCATCGGTACCTCCTGACCGCGGCGCGGACGACGCCGCCGATTTCAAAGGACTGTTCGGGGCGGATGCGGTGATAGTTGCGGTTGGCGGGATCGAGGTAGACGCCTTTGCGGTCGCGGCCGTAGTACTTCAGCGTCCACTCGCCGTCCACCTGCGCGATCACCACGTCGTTTTTCTTCGGCTCGCGGCCCTTCTCCACGAGCACCAGGTCGCCGGGCTGGATCCCGGCGTCGATCATCGAATCGCCCTGTACCGTCAGCATGAAGGTACATTTCGGGTCGGCGACGAGGAACTCGTCGAGACTGATCACGTCGACCAGCTCCTCCTCGGCGGGGGAGGGGAATCCGGCCTGCACCGCGCCGAGCAGCTTCAGCGAGCCCGTCAGCCGCGGCGTCGGTACGAGCTTGCCCGCCCGGTCGCGCTCGACGTAACCCAGCCCCGCCAGCTTTTCCACCAGCCGGTAGACCGCGTTCTTCGAGCGGTAGCGGAACAGCGCGAGCATCTCCGCATACGTCGGCATCCGCCGCTCTTCGCGGCAGAACTCGCGCAATAGCTGAATTTTGTGGTGCAGTTTCACCGTGCGTTCGTCCATGAGCCCATCCCCTTTTTCAGTGCGGGGATCAGGTATAGTGAACGTTCGTTCACATGGCAAGAAAAAACAGGACCTCCCTCAGTCGCGGTCGCGATCGGCACCGGTCCTGAACCCGATATCGAAATTCATCCTGCAGCACCTTAATCGTAATCCTGCTCGTAATCGTCAGCAGTTCTCATTATGGCCGCATTCCGACCGCGGACGGCGTGGCAGCCGTCCCTCCCGAGTCGATATCCGACGCATTTTCGGGCACTGGGAGGGTCGGGTGCCACCCCGACCGAAAAGGGTGAAGCCATAATGAGAATCGCTGCGTAATCGTAATCCCCCCTTCACGTTTTGATCTACAGCATTTATAGTGGCCGAACAGGCCTGAAAACCGTTATTCCCAGCCGGAAGATGACCCGGCGTTATGCCGGAGGTGAAGGAGCATGAAGAACCCGCGGAGGAATAGGGCGGCGGGCCGGCGCCCCATGATTTCGGCTTCTTCCCCCGGGCCCTCCGGCCGGGTCGCATTCCGGGAGGAGTAAAGAGTGGCGCCCGATAGCGATATTGGAATCCGCGCGGCGACGATCGACGATCTGGCGGCGATTTTCCACCTGGGCGAGAAGGTGTTCACTTCGCAGGAGGTGTCGAACCTCTACCGCACGTGGGACGAGTACGAGGTGACCGCGCTGTTCAACAGCGAACCGGAACACCTCGTCGTCGCGGAGGCGAAGGGAAGGGTCGTCGGTTTCGCCATGGGTACGACGATCGAGAAAGCGCGCTCGGCCTGGAACTACGGTCACCTGCTCTGGCTGGGTATCGATCCCGACTTCGCCCGGCAGGGTATCGGCGGCCGGCTCTTCGAGCGCTTCCGTGAGGTCATGGAGTCCGGGGGGGTGCGCATGCTGCTGGTCGACACCCAGGCCGACAATCATGCCGCGATCGATTTTTTCCGCCGCCGCGGGTTTGAAAACCCCACCGACCACGTCTACATGACGCTCAACCTGCGGAAGGACGAAGCATGAGCGGTTCGGCGATCCGTCGCGATCGTCTCTTCGCCCTGTTCGGCGATATGGTCGATCTCTACAGCCCGTCGGGCAAGGAAGACGAACTGACGTCTTTTCTGGAAGACTACCTTCGCGCGTGCGGGCTGGCGGTCGAATCGCAGCCGGTCGACGAGACGCGCCGCAACCTGATCGTCTCTGCCGGCGCATCGCCGTCGCTTCTCTTTCTCGGCCATATTGATACCGTTCCCGCCTGCGATATCGAGCACTACGGGTTTTCGGCGTGCGGCAGTCTCTGCAGAGGACTGGGCACCGCCGACATGAAGGGCGGTTGCGCGGCGATGATCGAGGCCTTCGCCGCCGCTGCGGAACAGGGCACGCTCGGCGCGGACGCCGCGCTCGCACTGGTGGTGGGTGAGGAGGAAACCGGCGACGGGACGCGTGCGCTGCTCGAATCGCACCGCTTTCGTGAAGCGCTGGTCGGTGAACCGACGGCGTTGCGCCCGTGCCTCGCGCACTACGGCTACGTGGAGATGTTCGTGCGCGCGTTCGGCGCCCGCCGTCACGCGGCCATGTCCACGCGCGACACCAACGCCATACGCGCACTTCTGCGTCTGCTGCTGCGGATCGAGGAGCGCGTGGAGCGCGACGAACCGGACACCGTGCTCAACATCCGCGACCTGCGCAGCTCCGAAGCGGGGTTCGCCGTGCCCGACCTCTGCGCCGCCGGCGTGGACCTGCACGTCCCGCCCGACACCCGCGCCGGGCCGTACGCGAAGGAACTGCGCCGCTTCGTCGACGCGACGCTCGAGGAAAGCCGCGCCTCGCGCTACGAGATCGAATTTCCGACGCTGGCCGACGGGTTTCGCGTCGATCCCGCCTCGGAATTGCCCCGAACGCTCCGGCGCGTGCTGGAGGGCTCCGGCCGCGCCTGGTCTCCCGCCGCCTTCGCCAGTCACTCCGACGCCAATCTGCTCTACGACGCCGGCTGCCGCCCGGTCGTGCTCGGCCCCGGCCGGCTCGCCGACGCCCATACGCGCGATGAGTGCATCGATTTCGAACAGGTCGTCGCGGCCTCGGAGATCTATGCCGGGGTGTTGAGTGAACTGTACGGTGAAAACTTTTGACCCGCGGCGGGTTGCGCCGTACAGTGCCTCGTTTGTCGAGCATAATACGGAACGGGGTTTGCGCCGGAGGCGGCGGGGCCCGGAGAACAGCAACAGGAAGCAAGGAGAGACGGGCGATGGCGACCATCGATTTCGGCGGAGTCAAAGAGACCGTGGTGACGCGGAAGGAATTCAATCTCACCAAGGCGCGCAGCGTCCTGAAGAACGAGACGATCGCGGTGATCGGCTACGGCGTGCAGGGCCCGGCCCAGGCGCTCAATCTCAAAGATAACGGGTTCAACGTGATTATCGGCCAGGCGAAGCGGTTCAAGAAGGACTGGGACCGCGCGGTGGCCGACGGGTGGAAGCCGGGCAAGGACCTCTTCGATATCGAAGAGGCCGTGCAGCGCGGCACGGTGATCCAGATGCTGGTGACCGACGCCGCCCAGAAGGCGATCTGGCCGACGGTGAAGAAGAATCTGAGCGCGGGCGACGCGCTCTACTTCTCGCACGGGTTTGCGATCGTCTACAACGACCTCACCAAGCTGATCCCGCCGGAGGATGTCGACGTGATCATGGTCGCCCCCAAGGGCTCCGGTACCTCGGTCCGCCGGAACTTCCTGGACGGCAACGGCATCAACTCCAGTTACGCGGTCTACCAGGACGCGACCGGTAAAGCCGAGAAGCGCTGCCTCGCGCTGGGCGTGGGCATCGGCTCGGGCTACCTCTTCCCGACGACGTTCGAGAAAGAGGTCACCAGCGACCTGGTCGGCGAGCGCGGCGTCCTGATGGGCGCGCTGGCGGGCGTCATGGAGGCGCAGTACGACGTGCTCCGCAGGCACGGCCACTCGCCCAGCGAGGCGTTCAACGAGACGGTCGAAGAACTCACGCAGAGCCTGATCCGGCTGGTGGACGAGAAGGGCATGGACTGGATGTTCTCCAACTGCTCGGCGACGGCGCAGCGCGGCGCGCTCGACTGGCGTCCGAAGTTCAAAAAGGCCGTCAAGCCGGTCTTCAAGGAACTCTACGACTCGGTGGCCAGCGAGAAAGAGGCCGCCCGCGTCATGCGGATGTGCGGGCGTCAGGACTACCAGGACCGCCTGGCAAAGGAACTCGGCGAAATCCACAACTCCGAGATGTGGAGCACCGGCGAGAAGGTGCGCGAACTGCGTCCTCACCAGCGGGCGAAGAAAGTCACGAAGTCGACGAAGGGCGTCAAGGGCCGTTCGGCTTAGTATATAGGGGTTTACAACCGGCCGGAACCGGCGTATAAAGTTCCGCCTTATCGAACGAAATACACATCCGGTCAACGTACGAGGACAGAGCATGGATCAGTCGGTCAAAGAACAGGTCAAAAGCGACTACCGGCAGCACGATCGCGACACGGGTTCGGTGGAGGTACAGACCGCCATCCAGACCCGTCGCATCACCGAGCTTACGGAACATCTGAAGAAGCATAAACAGGATCACAGTTCGCGGCGCGGCCTGATTATGCTGGTGAACAAGCGCCGCAAGCTGCTGGATTACCTGGCCCGCAAGGATGAGGGTCGCTACCGCGAACTCATCCAACGGCTGGGACTCCGCAGGTAAGTCATCAAGATGCGGTCGGCGAGCGGGAGTGGTGCGTCGGATCAGAATCCGATGGGCACCACTTTCGCGTTCAGGGCGCGTGCGACAGGAGAAAAGGTGGTGCGCGACCGCGCGACGGCTCGGTAAGCCGTTTTTGCCTATCCGCCCCGCATCGAAGCGGAAAAGAGAGAAAGAAGGAAGAGAAGACAGGACATGGATAATACGACTAAAGTTGAATTTCAGGCAGCCGGCGCGACGATGTGTTTCGAGACCGGCCAGCTCGCCCGGCAGGCCGACGGCGCCGTAATGTGCTCGGTGGGCGACAATGTATTGTTTTCGGCCGTGAGCAGCGCAAAAGAGGCCCGCGAGGGCACCGACTTTTTCCCGCTGCAGGTCGAATACCGCGAGAAGTTTTACGCCTCGGGTCGATTCCCCGGCGGCTACTTCAAACGCGAGGCGCGCCCCTCGGAAAAAGAGGTCCTTACGATGCGCGTCACCGACCGCCCCATCCGCACGCTGTTCCCGGACGGGTTCTACCGCGAAGTGCAGATCAACAACACGCTGCTGAGCTGCGACGGCGAGACCGAGACCGATGTCATGAGCATCAACGCCTCGAGCGCGGCGCTGACGATCAGCGAACTCCCGTTCCAGGGCCCGATCGGCGCGGTGCGCGTCGGACGGATCCACGGCGAATTCGTGCTCGCGCCTACGCACAAGCAGCTCGAGGAGAGCGATCTCGATCTCACCTACGCCGGAATGCGCGATCTGCCCCTGATGATTGAGGGTAACGCCAACGAGGTCAGCGAAGAGGACTTCGTGGCGGCGATGAAGCTCGCCCACGCCGAGGTCGTCAAGATCATCGACGCCCAGCTCGAACTCCGGAAGAAACTCGGACTCCCCGAGAAGAAGGTCGAAGCCCCCGAGAGGGAGACCGCGCCGCTGGATCACGCCCGCGAACTGGCGGCACAGGACCTGGACGCGGCGATGGATATCGCCGGCAAGCAGGAGCGGCAGGATAAGCTCAACGAGATCAAGGCCCGCCTTCAGGAGGATATGATCGAGAGCTTCCCGGAGATGGCCGACGGCGCTTTCGAGCAGATGTTCGACCAGCTCGAAGTCGAGATCGTCGAAAAACGCGTCGTCGAGCGCAAAGCCCGTATCGGCAACCGCGGACTCGACGATATCCGCGAACTCGAGGGCTTCGTGGGTATCCTCCCGCGGACGCACGGTTCGGCCGTATTCCGCCGCGGCGACACGCAGGCGCTGGCCATCACAACCCTGGCCGGCAAGAAAGAGTCGCAGAGCCTCGACGCCGTCACCGGCGGCGCGCAGGAAAAGACGTTCCTGCTGCACTACAACTTCCCGCCGTACTGCGTCGGTGAAGTCGGGCGGCTCGGGACCACCAAGCGCCGTGAGATCGGTCACGGCAACCTGGCCGAACGCAGCCTGAAGCCGATGCTTCCCGAAGATTACCCGTACGCCGTGCGCGTGGTCTCCGAGATCATGGACTCGAACGGCTCGTCCTCGATGGCCACCATCTGCGCGGGCACGCTCTCGCTGATGGACGCCGGCGTCCCGATGCGCAGTCCCGTGGCCGGGATCTCGGTCGGACTCTTCGGCGGACAGGGCGACCGCCCGGTGCTCGTCACCGATATCCTCGGCGCCGAGGACCACTGCGGCGATATGGACTTCAAGGTGGCCGGTACCCGTAACGGCATCACCGGATTCCAGGTCGATCTCAAGATCCCGGGCCTGCGCTGGGAACTCGTGGAACAGGCCTTCGCCAAAGCGCGCGAAGCCCGTCTGAAGATCCTGGATGCGATGACCGCCACGATCGCCGAGCCGCGGGCGGAGATCTCTCCGTATGCGCCGCAGGTAAAGACGGTCCAGATCGATACCGAGAAGATCGGAGCACTGATCGGTCCCGGCGGGAAGAATATCCGCCGCATCACCGACACCTACGATGTCCAGATCGATATCGAGGAAGACGGGACGGTCAATCTCTACAGCGCGGACAAGGACGCGATGGAGAGCGCGATCAAGGAAGTCGAAATGGCCACCGCCGAAGCCGAGGTCGGAAAGATCTACGAGGGCCGCGTGGTCACCGTGCGCGAATTCGGCGCTTTCGTAGAGATCCTGCCCGGCAAAGAGGGCCTGGTCCATATCAGCGAACTCGCCGACTACCGCGTGGGCAAGGTCGAGGATATCTGCAAGGAAGGCGATGCCATGCGCGTGAAGTGCATCGATATCGACCAGCAGGGCAGAGTCCGCCTCAGCCGCCGCGCCGCCATGGAAGAAGAGGGCGGGGAGAAAGAGTGAGCGTGGTTTGAGTGAGAGACCTGAAACTTGAACCCGGGCTGAAGAGAAGAGCCGCAGGAAACGGAACCCCCGTTTTTTGCGGCTTTTTTAATGACAATCTCGGCGCCGGACTCAATCATCGTGGCGATGCTCTATGGAGGGGCTTTCGATGGCACGCAGTCTTAAGCGCAAAGTCGTCCTGAAGGCGGCCGTCGCGGCGGTGACGGCCGCGATGCCGCTCCTGTCCGGTTCCGCGGAGTCTGCGCCCGGTGCGGACCTGTTTGCCCTGGGACTCGAGGAGCTGATGCAGGTCGAAGTGACGACGGTCGCCCGGCAGCCCGAGCATTGGTTCGACACCCCGGCCGCCGTTTACGTAATCACTTCCGAGGAGATCCGGCGGTCCGGCGCCACCACCATACCGGAGGTCCTGCGCCTTGCACCCGGGGTGCAGGTCGTGCGCATGGACGCGAACAAGTGGGCCATCAGCGCACGCGGACTGAACGGCCGCTTCGCGCGGTACATGCTCGTGATGATCGATGGCCGCAGCGTGTATCACCCGCTGTACTCCGGCGTGATGTGGGAGCTGCAGGACCTGATGCTCGAGGACATCGAGCGGATCGAAGTCATCCGCGGTCCGGGCGGGACGCTCTGGGGGGCGAATGCCGTCAACGGCATCGTCAATATCGTCACGAAATCGGCCGAAGAGACTCAGGGCGGCCTGGCCGGGATTACCGCCGGGACCGAAGAACGCATCAACCTGCGCACCCGCTACGGAGGACGGATCGATTCCAATACCTTCTACCGCGTGTATGCCAAAGGCTTCGAGCGCGATTTGGCCCCCGTGGGCGGTGACGAGGGGCACGACGACTGGCGCATGGGGCGCGGCGGGTTCCGGATGGACTGGACCGGGGGCGAGGCGGATCGGTTCATGATGCGCGGCGACTACTACCGCGGGCTGCTGGGGCAGAGCGTGACGAGCCCCGACCCCGCGTTCTGGCCGTTCCCCGTTACCCGCGAGGATGCGGAGGACGCACGCGTCAGCGGCGGAGATCTCCTGTTCCGCTGGACCCGTACGCCGGACATCACGCAGGAATTCCAGCTGCAGACGTTCATCGATCACCGGCACCGCGAAGAGTCCACGCTCGAGATGGAGGTGAACACCTTCGATCTCGATGTTCAGCACCAGCTCCGGGTTTCGCCGCGCCGCGAGCGGATCTGGGGGTTCGGATACCGGCTGGTGGACGACGATCTCGACGAATCGTTCAGTTACCGGTTCGATGAGGAATCGCGCACCACCCAGCTGTTCAGCGGATTTATTCAGGAGCAGTACGAACTCCGGCCGGATGCGCTCACGCTCTCGCTGGGCACGAAGCTGGAGCACAACGATTACACCGGATTCGAATGGCAGCCGGGGGCGCGGCTCGCCTGGACGCCTACCGACAGGGATACCTGGTGGGCTTCGGTAACGCGCGCGGTCCGGACGCCTGCACGGGTGGAGCACGACTGGACCCTGCGCCAGGTCTGGAACGGGGTCCCGCTGGTGATCCGCGGAAATTCCGATTACGGCACCGAGGACCTGGTCGCCTGGGAACTCGGCTACCGTACGCGTCCGCATGAGAATGTCATGCTGGATATCGCAACGTTCTACTTCGACTACGACGAGATGCAGTCGCTGCAGCTCGTCGATACCGGTCCGCCCGCGGTGCTTGATATCGATAACCGCGTGCGCGGGGAGTCCTACGGGTTCGAGACTTCAGCGCGCTGGGACGTCTGCGATCGCTGGACGCTCGACGCGAGCTACAGCTTTATCGAGATGCATCTTCATCCGGAAGAGGGGAGCAACGATCCGTTTACCGAGAATTTCGAGAACGACGTGCCGCAGAATATGGCCCACCTGCTGTCGACCGTGGATCTGACGGAGCGCCTGGCGTGGGACGCGTGGCTCCGGTACACCGGAAACATTAACAATTATGCGGGCTACGATATCGACCCCTATCTCACCATGGATACGGGCTTGCGCTGGCAGGTGAACGACCGGCTCAATCTTGCCGTTGTGGGACGCAACCTTCTGGAGCCCGCCCACCGCGAATATGCGTCGTCGCTCATCCTGAACAGCGAAAGCACGGAGGTTGAACGGAGCGTGTATGTGCGGGCGACGTGGACCTTTTGAGAGTGCGGACAGGGGTGATTATGGGGAGAATGTCCTTCAGATCGACGATGAAACGAGGGGGGGCGGTGCTGATGCTGCTGATCGGCATGGTCACTCCCTCCCCGGCGCAACCGGAAACAAAGGCGGTGAGCCGCGAATACCAGGTGAAGGCGGCCTTTCTGTACAACTTCCTTCTGTACGTGGAATGGCCGGAGACCTGCTTCAAGGATGAACAGACCCCGTTCAGGCTGATGGTCTGCGGGGAAGACCCGTTCGGGGCCGTGCTGATCCGCGCGGCGGAGCGGGGCGTGAAACAGAGACCGTTGCGCATCCTGCACGGGCGTCAGCGGCCGGAGGGGTCCCGGGTGCACGCGGTGTTCATCGCCCGCTCGGAGGCGGTGCGGATGGAGACCCTCCTCGAAGAATTCGGCCGGCGCGGTGTGCTCACCGTTTCCGACGCGCCGGGGTTCGTGCTGCGCGGCGGGATGATCGAGCTGGTGGTCCGCGAGGGCAAAGTGAGGTTCCTGGTCAACAGAGAGGCGGCGGAGCACGCGGACCTCGAATTCAGTTCGCACCTGCTGCGGCTGGCGATGGAGGTGCGCCCGTGAAACATCAGAGCGGCGATTCCCCGTTGGTGATGCGCTGGCGGCCGTTCTGCGACATCCCTCTGCGCGACAAGCTTACCCTGCTGATGGTGGCGGCCTGCACGGTCGTGCTCTTCGCGGCGACGGGGGCATTTTTCTTTCACGATTACCTCATGATGCGGCGCGCGTCGGAGGAGGAACTCTCCTCGCTGACGGATATCCTCGGCGCCAACTGCGCGGCGGCGCTGCTGTTTGAGGATCCGGGCGCGGCCGAAGAGACGCTCTCCTCGCTGGACGCGAACCAGGAGATGGTGGCGGCGAGGGTCTACGACGCCACGGGCGGCGTGTTCGCCACCTACCTGGATCAGGGCGCTGTGCGCTGGGCGAAGGACGCGGAGTCGCCCGAGGAGCAGGGCGACGCGCAGGGTCTCGTGTGTTACGACCGGGAGATCCGCGTCGACGGGCGCCGCGTCGGGAAGCTCGTTCTCTGCAAAGGCACCGGGGAGCTGCGCGGGCGCATGGTGACCTATGCGCAGATCGCGGCGGCCATCCTGCTGGGCGCGCTGCTGCTGGCGGTGGCCCTGTCGCGCATGCTGCAGCGGGTCATCACCCGTCCGATCCTGAGACTGACGGATATGGCCGGGCATATCACCCGTGAGAAGGATTATTCGATCCGCGAGGAGAAGCGCAGCGGGGACGAGATCGGAATCCTTGTGGATGCGTTCAACGGGATGCTCGATGAAATAGAACAGCGCGACCGTCAGCTGGAGGCGCATCGCCGCACCCTGGAGGCAGAGGTCCGCAAACGCACCGCCGAGCTGCGCGAGCGCGAAGCGCATTATCGCAATCTCTACGAGACCGCGCATGTGGGGCTGTACCGCACCCAAGCCGACGAAGACCGCTTTCTCAACGCCAACCGCGAACTCGCCCGCATGTTCGGCTACGGATCGGTAGAGGAACTCCTCCGTGAGGGCCGGCCGTCTCAATGCTATGAACATTCCGCCGACCGCTGGACGATGCTGGAAAAGAGTCGCCGCGAGGGCCGCGTGGAGAGTTTTGAATTCGAGGGCCGCCGCCGGGACGGGACGAGCTGCGACTGTATCCTGAGCGGCCGCTATTACGCGGAGACGGATACGCTCGAGGGCGCGGTGCTCGACATCAGCGAACGCAAGCGCGCCGAGCGTGACCTCGAACGCGCGCGCGACGAGCTGCAGGTTGTGAACGAAAAACTGCGCGGCTCCATGGAGCAGGCCCAGCGCGCGGCCGAAGAGGCGGCCGAGGCCAGTCGTGCGAAGAGCGATTTTCTCGCCCGCATGAGCCATGAGCTGAGGACGCCGCTCAATGCGGTGCTGGGCATGACGGAACTGCTGATGGAGGCCGATCTCCCGCGCGAACACAGGGATTCGCTGCAGACGGTGTTTTCCAGTGCGCGCGCCCTGCTCAACATCATCAACGACTTGCTCGAGGTCTCGCGGCTGGAATCCGGAAAGCTCGAACTCGATGTGGACAGCTTTGATCTCAAGGGATGTATCGAAAGCGCCTTTGACATCGTACGATCGCGTCGGGCGCCGGAGCAGGTGAAACTCCATTTTTCCGTCGCCGACGAAGTCCCCGCGCATCCCCGCGGGGATGCCGACCGCCTCCGTCAGGTGCTTCTGAATCTGCTCAGCAACGCCGTCAAGTTCACCCGCGAAGGCGAAATCGAACTCAGGGTCTGGAAGAGCAGGGAGGAGGAGAACCGGGTCACACTGGCGTTCGCCGTACGCGATACCGGGATCGGCATGACGGAAGAAGAGCTCGAAAAGATCTTCGATCCGTTCGTGCAGGCCGATCCGGGGACGACGCGGCGGTACGGCGGCACCGGCCTCGGACTCACCATCTCCCGCGAACTGTGTCGACTGATGGGCGGCGATCTGCAGGCGGAGAGCACTCCCGGCGAGGGTTCCACGTTTACCTTTACCGTGCGGGTGCAGCGCGGCGAGAAAAAAGCCGGCGCATCCATGCAGGCCGAGCCGGCGGAGGTTGCCCCGGACGACGACCTCGGACGGCGCCATCCCCTGCGCATCCTGCTGGCCGAAGACAACCCGGTCAACCGCATGGTGGCGATGCGCATGCTGGGCCGTCTCGGGTACAGCGCCGAACTCGCGGAAAACGGGCGCGAGGCGCTTGAAAGGGTACAACAGCGCCGCTTCGACGTAGTCCTGATGGATATCCAAATGCCCGAGCTCGACGGGCTCGACGCGACCCGGAAAATAAAAGCGCAGTTCGGCGCCCGTTCGCCCTACATTATCGGAGTGACCGCCCACGCCTACGAAGAGGATCAGCGTGCATGCTTCAACGCAGGGATGAGCGATTACGTCGCCAAGCCCATCCGCCTCGCCGAGCTTGCCGAAGCACTGCGTCGGGCACCGGGAGGGGAGGCGGAGTCAGAGACAGAATCAGAGACAGAATCAGAGTCAGAATCAGAGTAAGAGACAGGGTCGGAGTGAGAGTAAGAGGGGGAGCCTGAATGCTGAGTAAGATTCTATTTTTTCAGCTTGCTGTAACGGGCCTTCCTGGTTGAGGACGATTCGTTTTTCAGGAGCAGCTTTTTCCATGCGAGGCCCGCACCGAAACCGCCGGGGCCGTGCGCGGCGACCACGCGGTGGCAGGGGATGAACAGCGGGAGAGGATTGCGCGCGCAGGCCGTACCCGCGGCCCGGGCGGCGCCCGGGCATCCGGCGTCGGCCGCAACCCGGGCATACGTGCGGACCTCGCCGCGGGGAATGGTCCGCAGGACGTGCCATACCTGCCGGTAGAAGGGCGCGCCTTCGGGCAGAGGGAAGGGCGGGGGCTGCATCTTTTCACCCCTCAGCAATGCGGAGGCGTAGGTCACGAAGACGCGGGATGCGCCGGAGGGGTTCACGGGATCTCCAGCTTCAAAAGGGATGTCGATAGGTTCCCCGACGACGGGTAGCCGACAAACAACCGGAAATCCGGACCGGATGGAGATCTCAATGGGTCCCCAGCTCGTGGGGAGGGTAAGGTCCTCGTTCATTTCAGCTCGAGGTCTCATTCATCCGGCGGTGGGAGGGTCAGCACCTGGCCGATCTGGAGGTCGCGCTCGCTTTTCATGCGGTCGCGGTTGGCTTCATAGATCAGCCGCCACTGGGCGGCGTCGCCGTAGACCCTGGCGGCGATCCTGGAGAGCGTATCGCCCCCGCGGACGACATACGTCCGTTTTTTCCGGGCGGATTTTGGGGACGGCCGCGCCGACTCTTTTTCCGGGCCGGATCGGGAGAGCGTTCCGCGTTCAGGAGGGGCGTTGTCTTCCGCGGGCGCTTCCCCGCGGGCCAGCCGCGCTTTCAGGGCGCGGTTTTCGCGTTCGAGCACTTTGAGTTTCTCGATCACCGGGGGCGCGGCCTCCGAACGCATCATCTCCCGCACGAAATCGGCACGAGCGGTCTCGATCCAGTTCTCGACCAGCGGCTTCTTCTGTGCTTCGGGCCGCTGTTCGAGATAGCGGCGGTAGTGGTGGATGGCCCGCGCATAATCAGAGCGCTGTTCGTGAAAGATACGGGCCAGCTCGAGGTGCGCGCGGGCCATGTCCGGGTGCTTTCGCAGGGCCGTGCGGAGGAGGGCGATCGACTCTTCGGTGCGCCCCGCCTCTCTTGCACGCACCGCCTTGCGGAAGGCGGGCCGGCGCTCGTCGCGGGCATCGGGATTTTCGGGGGCGGGACCGCAGGAGGCGAGGAGCAAAAGCGCCGGAAGCACGAGTGCGGGCAGGAGAAAGCGCCGATGCGCGGCGGAGCGGGGGCGTACGGGGGGTAGACCCTCAGGACGACTCGTTCTGCTTTTCATCGTCCTCCGCCTCCGACCCGGTTCCCTGTACGATCTCGCGGAGAATGGTGTTGTAGCCCTTCCCGGTCTCCATCTCCTGCTGAACTTCCTGCAGGATGGTTTCCGTCCCCTTGCCGGGTTTTACGTCGACCAGGATCCGCGTAGGTCCGACCGTGATCACATCATTGGGATTCAGCTTGGCGATGTCCCGGATCCGTTCGCCGTTGAGATAGGTCCCGTTCTTGGAGTTGAGGTCCTTCACGTAGACATCGTCTTCCCAGCGGCGCACCCCGGTGTGCATCCGCGATACGCGGTCATCCACGATCTGAATATCCGCATCCGGGCTGCGTCCGATCGAAATCGGGCTCTCTCCGAGTTCCACCGCCACGCGCTTCCCCTCGTCGTCCTTGTAGATCAGATACATCTCCCGCACTCCTTTCGCAGACTTGTATCACAAAAGCAGGCTTGCGTGAAAGGGAAAGAGGGGGTGGGCTAGTTCCCCGCCAGGGCCTCGTCCTCTTCCGTCACGCGCAGCACTTCTTCGATGGTGGTCTTCCCTTCGAGCACTTTTTCCCAGCCGTCGTGCCGCAGCGATTTGAGTCCTTCGCGTCCGGCGGAGGATTTGATCCGGGCGGCCGAGGCGCGGTCCACGATCAGCGGCCGTACGCGTTCGGTGATCGGGAGGACCTCGAAGATGCCGGCGCGGCCGAGGAAGCCGGTGTGCAGACAGGCTTCGCACCCCGCGGCCTCGTAAATCGTGTGGTCGGAGAGCCTGTCCACCGGGAACCCCTCGCGCTCGAGCATGGACCGCTCGCCCGTCCACGGCCTGCGGCAGTGAGGACACAGCGTGCGCACCAGCCGCTGGGCCACGATGGCCTCGACCGAGGAGGCGACGAGAAAGGGCTCGATGCCCATGTCGAGAAGCCGGGTCACGGCGCCGGCGGAATCGTTGGTGTGCAGCGTGCTGAAGACCAGGTGACCCGTGAGCGCGGCGCGGATCGCGATCTCGGCGGTCTCCTTGTCGCGAATCTCGCCGACCATGATGACGTCGGGGTCCTGGCGCAGGATGTGACGCAGACCGCGGGCGAACGTCAACCCGATCTCGGGACGGATCTGGATCTGGTTGATCCCCGCCATCTCGTATTCGATGGGGTCTTCGACCGTGATGATGCGTTGGTCGACGGAATTGATCGTGTGCAGCCAGGCGTAGAGCGAGGTGGATTTCCCGGAACCGGTGGGACCGGTCACCAGCAGGATGCCGTGCGGCCTGTGGATGAGACGGTTCAGCAGCTCCTCGTTGCGGTCGTCCAGACCGAGTTCGGACATGCGGATCATCGACCCGCCGCGCTGGAGCAGCCGGAGGCTGACGCTCTCACCGTAGACCGTCGGCATGGTGGACACGCGCACGTCCAGATCTTCGCTCCGGACCCGCAGGCTGATCCGTCCGTCCTGCGGCAGCCGCTTCTCGGCGATGTCCATGTTCGACATCACCTTGATCCGCGAGATGATGGCGGACTGGAACTGCTTGATCTGCGGCGGGACCGGGGTCTGGTGAAGCACGCCGTCGATCCGGTAGCGGATCCTCAGATCGTTTTCCATCGGCTCGAGATGGATGTCCGTGGCGCGCTCCTGGAGGGCCTCCCAGATGATCTGGTTGACGAATTTGACGACGGAGGCCTCCTGATCGAGTTCGCTCAGGTCCTGCTTGAGCAGCGGTTCCTCCGCGGTCACCTCGATCCGGTCTTCCTCCATCATGCTCTGCATCGTCTCGGCGCCCACGCCGTAAAAAGCCTTGATCGCCTGGGCCAGGTCGGGGGACGGACACAGGGCGAGTTCGATGCGGGATTCGGTGGCGAGGCGCAGGGCGTCGATCAGCCCCGGCTTGAGCGGGGTATGCGTGGCCACCCGAAGGAGATCCTCCTCCGCCCCTACGGGCACGACATGATACTGAACCGCCGCCCGGGCGGGGAGTCGACTGAGCAGATCTTCGTCCAGCTTCCGGTCGCGGAGCCGCAGAAACGTCAGACCCATGGCCCCGGCCAGCGCCTCGAGGAAGTCCTCCTCGTCCGCCAGTCCCAGCGCCGTGACCGCCTGGGCGAGGCTCTCACCCTCCGTCCTGCGCCGCTCCAGTATAAGGCGGATCTGGTCTTCAGAGAAGAGACCCGTCTCGCCGAGCCAGTGCGCCGTGATGTCTCCGGTCCGTACCATAGGCGTCCAATATCACCGGAAAAGCACGTGTTGGCAATAGGGTTCTGATATTCATTCACCCCTTGCATTCGCCTGCCCGCCACCTGTATTATCATAATTGCAAAACCGGATGGGGTCCGGTTCATGGCTGCTCGGCCACATCGATTTTTAGAGGCGTTGCGAATCATGAAGACAGGCAGAACATGGATTGTACTGGCGTTGACGGCACTCATCGGTGCCGGAGCGGTCGCGGCTCCGGATCTCGTCTGCGAGAATCCTCACTGGCGCTTTGACTACGCCTCAGACGCGGAAGTGCTGACCCACTCTTTCGTGCTGCGCAACACGGGCGATCAAACCCTGGTGATTAAGGAGGTGCAGGCGGATTGCGGCTGCACCCGGGCGAGAGTCGGTTCCAGGGAGATTCCCCCGGAAGGAAGCACAGACCTCGAGGTTCGATTCAATCCCTCCGGGCGTAGCGGTGAACAGCACAAGCAGGTGACGGTGATCTCGAACGACCCGGAGCAGCCCCGCTTCGAGGTCACGATCGAGGGCTTCGTTCAGCCGCCGATCTGGGTCAATCCGGAGCAGCTCTGGCTGCCCCTTTCGGACGGCGATGAGGTGGCCCGGCGGATTACGCTCGAGTTCGACCGCGACACCGCGGTCGGCGAGGCCTCGACTTCGGTAGGATTTCTGGACCTGAACGTGCTCGAACTCAAAAGGTCGCGCATCTACGTCGTGGAAGTTACCGCGGCACCGCCGTATCCCGAGGGCCGTATCGACGGGGCGATCAGGATCGACGTGGACCATCCGGACCGCAGCCGGATCGTCATCCCGGTAAAGGGTTATGTACAGTAACGGCGCGCCGCAAAAAACGAAAGGAACACTTCCATGGCAGGGATCTTCAAGGCCTACGACGTACGGGGCATCTACGGCGACACGCTCACCGACGACACGGCCTATAGGATCGGCCGCGCCTTCGCCACGTACCTGAAACCCCGGAAGGTCGTGGTCGGCTACGATATGCGCCCGCACTCGAAGGCGCTGTTCGACAAGCTGACGCTCGGCCTCCGCCAGCAGGGCGTGGATGTGATCGATATCGGTCTCGTCTCAACCCCGATGTGTTACTACGCCAACGGGGAACTCGGCGCCGACGGCAGCGTCATTATCACCGCCTCCCACAATTCGCAGGAATGGAACGGATTCAAGATGTGCCGGCACGCCGCGATACCGCTGAGCGGACCCGAGGGCATCGAGGATATCGAGCGCATTGTAAACGAAGACGCCTATGACGATCCCGCCGCGGAGATGGGCGCACTCAGCACCCATGACGTGAAGGCCGATTATATCGCGGCCATTCGTGAATACGCGGATGTGAAGAAACCGCTAAAAGTGGCCGTCGATTACGCGAACGCCATGGGGATCGCCGAAGGTGACGTACTCGAGGGACTGTTCGAAATCGTCCCCCTCTTCAAGGAGTACGACGGCCGTTTCCCGAACCACGAGGCGAACCCGCTCAAGCTCGAAACCATGGAGCCCCTGCAGGCGAAAGTGCGCGAAGAGGGGTGCGATTTCGGGATCGCCTTCGACGGCGATGCCGACCGTGCGGGGTTTGTGGATGAACACGGCGACGTGGTGTCGATGGACAAGATCACCGCGCTGATCGCCGAATCGCTGCTCAAGCGCAAGGGCGGCGGCGTGATTTTCTATGACCTGCGCAGCAGCAAGGCGGTCAAGGAAATCATCGAGGAATCCGGCGGGGAGGCGCGCATGTCGCGCGTCGGCCACGCCTTCATCAAAAACCAGATGCGCGAGGCGGACGCGCTGTTCGCGGGCGAACTGTCCGGCCACTACTACTTCCGCGAAAATTACTTCGCCGAATGCTCCTCGCTCGCCGCGATCCATATCGCCAACCTCATCGCCGATACCGGAAAGACGCTCTCACAGCTTATCGAACCGGTGTCCCGCTACTGCGCCAGCGGTGAAATCAATTCCCGCGTCGGCGATCCCGACGAGGTGCTGGAACGGCTGCGCGCCGAGTACGGTACCGGCAAGGTCATCGAACTCGACGGGCTCTCCTTCGAGTTCGATGATTTCTGGTTCAACGTGCGCAAGTCGAACACCGAACCGCTCGTGCGACTCAATCTGGAAGCCCGCACGGCGGAGATGATGGAACAGAAACGCGACGAGGTCCTCGCACGTATCCGCGCGTGAACCAAGGCCCTGTTCATTCCCATCTGCAGTTCGGGACGGTGACGGCCGACCCGCCGGTGTTCCTCGCGCCGATGGCGGGCTACACCGATCCGGTTTTCCGCGCAATCTGCCGCGAATACGGCGCGGGGGCGGTCGTCTCCGAACTCGCCAGCGCCGAGGGGTTCGTGCGCGGGTCCGGGGGCACGGCGCGCATCCTGGAAACGTTCGGCGAGGTCCACCCCGCGGCGGCGCAGATGTTCGGCGCCGAGGCACACAGCGTCGCGCGGGCCGCGGCCGAAGTCGAGAGGTCCGGGGCGTTCGACTGGATCGACCTCAATTGCGGCTGTCCGGCGCGGAAGATTGCGGGGCAGGGCGCGGGCGCCGGTCTGCTGCGCGACGTCGCGGGGCTGCGGCGCTATGTCGAGACCGTGCGCGCTTCCGTCCGGGGTACGCTCAGCGTTAAGACCCGCATCGGCTACTGCGAACAGGACGATCCCGCAGCCGTGGCGTGTGCGGCAGAGGAGGGCGGGGCGGACCTGCTGATCGTGCACGGACGGCCGGCGACGAAACGGCATGCGGGGCCCGTCCATCTTGACCGCATCGCGAAGATGAAGGCGGCGGTGCGGATCCCGGTGGTCGGCAACGGCGGCATCGCGGGCAGGGAGGATGCGGAGCGCATGATCCGGGAGACCGGGGTCGACGGGGTGATGATCGGCCAGGCGGCGATCGGTCGTCCCTGGATTTTCCGCGAACTGCTCCCAAACCGTGAACCGCCGGTTTCAACCGGGGAGCGGTGCGCCGTGATCGAGCGTCACCTGCGCGGTTTGCGGGACCTGTACGTGCGCAGCGGTCTGGATCGCGACCGCGCGGAGCGTAAGGCCTGTTCCGCGGGACGGGCGCATCTCGCCGGGTACCTGCGCGGAATACGCGGCCGCCGCGAGCTGATGCGGAGGATTCAGGGGGTGCGGCGCGTGGGAGAGATGCTCGAAGAAGTCAGACGTACCGTGGATTGAACGTCTATGCGTGGTCCCCTTCGGGCGGGGTCTCCTCAAGGAGTTGCCTGATGCGCGATCGGGGCACCGTCTCCTCCTCGAGCAGTGTCTGGGCGAGCGCATCCAGACGGGCGCGGTTTCGGCGGAGCAGGTCCACGGCGCGCTCCTCCATTTCGCTCACGATCCGGCGCACCTCGTCGTCGACCCGTTTCGCGGTCTCTTCGCTGTACTCTTTCTGCTGGGTGATCTCGCGGCCGAGAAAGACGTTCGACTGTTCACCGCCGAGGGTCATCGGCCCGATTTTCTTACTCATGCCCCAGCGGCAGACCATGTGGCGGGCGATGCGGGTGACCTGGTCGAGATCGGACGCCGCCCCGTTCGAGGTGTCGCCGAAAACCACTTCTTCGGCGGCGCGTCCGCCCAGCGCTGAGCAGATCCGGTCGAGCAGGTAGTCTTTCACATACTGGTGGCGCTCGATTTCCGGCGACTGCTCGGTAACCCCCAGCGCCCGGCCGCGGGGGATGATGGTGACCTTTTCCAGCGGGTCGGTATGCTCGAGCAGCTCGGCGAGCAGCGCATGGCCGCTCTCATGCCAGGCGATGCGTCTCTTCTCCTCCTCTTCCAGCGTCTCCTCGCGCCGGGCGCCGAGCATGAGCTTGTCGCGCGCGTCCTCGAAGTCCTCCGTGGTCACCTGCTTGCGTTCTCGGCGGCCCGCCATCAGGGCGGCCTCGTTGACGAGGTTCCGCAGGTCGGCCCCGGAAAAGCCCACCGTGCGCGCGGCGACGTTACTGAGATCGACTTCCTCCGCCAGCGGTACCTCGCGGGCGTGGATGCCGAGGATCTTCTCCCGTGCCTCGCGCGCCGGGGGTTCCAGGACGATCCGGCGGTCGAAACGGCCGGGTCGCGTCAGGGCCGGGTCGAGCACGTCCGGCCGGTTGGTCGCGGAGATCACGACCACGGACTCATGCGGCTCGAATCCGTCCATCTCCGAGAGGATCTGGTTCAGCGTCTGTTCGCGCTCGTCGTGTCCGCCGCCGAGCCCGGTGCCGCGCGACCGTCCGATCGAGTCGATCTCGTCGATGAAGATAATCGCCGGTGCGCTGTCCTTGGCCTGCTTGAACATGTTACGCACGCGTGAGGCGCCCACACCGACGAACATTTCGATGAATTCAGAGCCGCTGATGCTGAAAAAAGGCACTTCCGCCTCGCCGGCCGTCGCCCGCGCCAGCAGGGTTTTGCCGGTCCCGGGCGGGCCTGTGAGCAGTACGCCCTTGGGGATGTGCGCGCCGAGCGCGGTGAACTTTCCCGGGTCTTTCAGGTAGTCGACGATCTCACGCAGATCGCGTTTGGCGTTTTCGTTGCCTGCCACGTCGTCGTACCGGTCGCGGCACATCGACTTCTGCACGCGGCGCGCTTTGGACTGGCCGATATTGAACAGGCCCGCGGGACCTCCCCCGGCGCCCCCTCCGCCCATCTGCCGGCGCATCTTCCGGCCGGCGTAGACGAAATAGCCGATCAGCAGCAGCCAGGGAAGCATCAGCAGCAGCATGCCGATCCATTCCTGCTGCTTCACGGCCTTCGCCTCGATTCCCACGCCCTTTTCTTCAAGAAGCGGGATCAGGTCGGGGTCTTCCACGGGCGGGCGGGTGGTCCGGAAGCGCCCGAAGCCCTCTTTTGTCCGTTCGGTGTCGGCCTGTTCGGGAGCCGGGGGGTGGTACGGCGACTCGAATTCGCCCCGGATTTCGGGTCCTTGAAGGGTGACGCGTTCCACGTTGCCTGTGCGCACCTGCTGCTTGAACACGGTGTAGGAAACAGGAACCCGTTCCGCCCGGCGGGCCATCATCCGCTGAAAAACGGACGTGACCGCCCAGATGAGCAGAAAGGCCAGAATCCAGCGCCAGAGCCCTAAGTTGCCGACACCGGACGGTGCAGGAGGGGATGGGTCCTGGTTGTCCTGCTTTTTTCGTCTGTGCTGCTCTTTCTGTTCTGCCATACCCGGGCAGGGTACCGGATGACTCTGCTTATGTCCACCCGCTCCCCGCCCGCACGGCCATGAACTACATCCTACCGCTCCATCCGCTTCTCTGTTACCGTGACGGCTCATGGATCAACTTGTGCGGAGGACCACGTAATGAACGGTAACACGGAACTCAGATACATCGTCACCGGTGGAGCGGGCTTCATCGGCTCCAACCTGGTGCGGGCGCTGAACGAACGCGGCGAGACGAACATCCTGATCGTCGACCGGCTGGGCAGCGGCCTGAAGTGGCGGAATCTCAACGGACTCGAATTCGAGGATTTCATCGACAAGGATGCCTTCCTCGAGACCCTGCCCGATATCCCCTGGATGGGGCTGGAGGCGGTGTATCACCTGGGCGCCTGCTCCTCCACCACGGAGGCCGACGCGGACTACCTGATGCGCAACAACTACGCGTACACCCGTCAGCTGTGCGAGGCCTGTCTGCGCGCGGGGACCCGCTTCGTCTACGCGTCCAGCGCGGCCACCTATGGCGACGGATCGCGCGGTTACTCCGACCGCCACGAGAGCACGCCGGCCTATCGCCCGCTCAATATGTACGGTTATTCAAAGCACCGCTTCGATCTATGGGCCCTGCGCCACGAAGCGCTCGATCGCGTGGCCGGCATCAAATACTTCAACGTCTACGGCCCCGGCGAGGCCCACAAGGGCGATATGCGCTCGATGATCCACAAGGCGTGGGGGCAGGTGCGCGAACGGGGCGAGGTGCGGCTCTTCCGGTCCCACCGTTCGGAATACGCGGACGGGGAGCAGGTGCGCGATTTCGTGCATGTCGGCGATGCGGTGGATCTCACGCTCTGGCTCGGCGATCATCCGGAGATCAACGGCCTCTATAACTGCGGTACCGGACGGGCTCGGAGCTGGAACGACCTCGCGCGCGCGGTGTTCGAGTCCATGGGGCGTAAACCGCATATCCGCTATATCGACATGCCCGAATCGATCCGGCCGAATTACCAGTATTACACGGAGGCGGACCTGACCAAGCTGCGCGAAGCGGGATACCGGCAGGCGTTCACAGCGCTGGAGGACGGGATCCGCAGCTACGTGCGGGACCATCTTGAGTCCGCCGGTGCGGAGTAGGGACACGGCTCATGAAGCTCACGTTTCTGGGGACGGGGACTTCGCACGGGATCCCGATGATCGGCTGCCACTGTCCGGTCTGCAGCTCGAAGGACCCGAGAAACCGCCGGCGGAGGTGCAGTCTCCACGTGGAGGCGGGCGACCTCTCTATGCTCTTCGACACGCCGCCGGATCTGCGCGAGCAGGCCCTGAGCTGCGGGGTGGAGCGCGTGGATGCCGTCTTCATCACCCACGCGCACGCCGATCACATATTCGGTTTCGACGACCTGCGCCGCTACAGCCAGATGCAGCGCCGGCGCCTTCCCGTCCACGCTTCGGCCGAAACGCTTCGCCTGCTGGAGAGAAGATTCGAGTATGTGCATTCGGAAGGCCATTCGTTCGGCGCCGTGCCCTGGGTCGATTTCCGGCCGATGGATGCTCCCGTCCGGCTGTCCGCCGGATCGGGCGAGGCCGTAGTGCGCCCGCTCCCGGTCCTGCACGGCCCGGCACAGATCTACGGGTACCGGATCGACGCGGACCGCGCGGCGGTCGCCTATATCCCGGACTGCAGCGGCATCCCGGACGCAACCGCGGCGCTGCTGGACGATCTGGACGTCCTGATCCTCGACACCCTGCGCCCGGAGCCGCATCCCACGCACTTCGGGCTGGAGCAGAGTCTCGCCGCCGCGCGCCGTCTCCGGCCGCGGGTGTTCTGCCCGACCCACATCACGCACCATTTCGATCACGACGAGCTGCAGTCGCGGCTCCCGGAGTGGGGGGTCGTGCCCTGCGACGGCATGGAGGTCGAGCTGCCCTTTACCTGAATCCCCGGACCCGGCAGCGGGGACGGAATAATCGCGGGGAGACCTCTTCTCCTGTTGATCTGAACCGGTCTCCGCTTCATCATTCCGCGCATGGTTTCCTGGCTTCAATTTCCGGCGGTCCTCGCGGCCGCGTTTGTGCTGACCGCGGCCGTCGTGGTGCGGGCGGGCGTGCGACTCAGCCTGTACGGCGACGCGCTCAGCGAACGCACGAAAATCGGCGCCGGGCTGATCGGGCTGATTTTTCTCGCGGCGGTGACGAGTCTTCCCGAACTGGCGGTGTCCGTGGCCTCCGTCGTGCGGGCGGGCTTCAATGCGCAGGGACTTGCCGGCGCCGACCGCGTACGGGCCCTTTCCGCCGGGGCCGACCTCGCGACGGGAAATATGCTCGGCTCCAACGTGTTCAACCTGATGATCCTGGTCGTGCTCGACGCGATCCGGCGCAGTGAACCTGTCCTTGCCCGCGTCAACCCGCGCCACCTGAGGTCGGCCTTTTCGGGACTGATCCTGCTGGGGCTGTTTGCCGCCGCGTTCGCGTTCGACCGGAGAAACGGTCTCGCGATCCCGCTGCTCGGCACGGGATGGCTTATACCGCTGCTTCCGCTCGCGTACGTATACATGGTTCGCGGCTACCAGCGGCGCGAGCCGCCCCGGCCGCCCGAAATGAAGGCGGTCGAGTCGCGCCTGATCGGAATGCCGGCCGCCGCGTTTTATGGCCGACTGCTGGCGCTGGCGCTGGTGATCGTCCTCGGCGGCGCCGTGCTCTCGGCGCTGGCGGACCGCATGGCCCTTCCGCCGGAGCTGGGCGGCTTCGGTCTGAAACAGAGTTTCATCGGTACGCTTTTTCTCGCGATCGCCACCAGCCTCCCCGAGCTGGTGGTGTGCGCCGCCGCGGTGCGCTACGGTTTCGTGGATATGGCTGTGGGCAACGTGCTCGGAAGCAATATGTTCAACCTGCTGATCCTTTTCGTCGCCGATATCGCGCTGCGGGGCGAGGCGCTGCTCTATTACGCGGCAGGCGATCACTGGCTGACCGCGCTCGAAGTATTGCTCCTTACCCTCCTGCTCATCGCCGCCGTCCGCCGCCCCGGCCGCCGCACCTTCCTCCGGCTGGGTATCTATTCGTGGTTGATGCTCGTGGTCTACGTGGTGTTCGCGGGGATGCTTTATTGAGTGTGAATGCTGAAACCTGAGACCTGAGTAAAATTCAGGTAGAACCCGTTTTACTCAGGTCTCAGGTCTCAGGTTTCGCACTCAAACTCTTCCTCCTCCTCCACCACCCGGTACTCGACCATCCGCTCTCCCTCGAAAATAAACCGGCCGGAGAATCTGCGTCCGGCGAGGAGGTGGGGGAACCAGACGGGGTCGTCGGCCCACATCCGCTCAAAGGGCAGGGCGTCGGTCTCGCACCAGAGCGGGATCGCCTCGTCCGTCTCCACAGGCGTGCCCTCGAAATCCGCGGCTCGATAGACGTGGCCGCGGATTGAAAAGCCGTCGACGAACTGAAACTGAAGCAGGCCGGCGTAATCCACGTTCAGAGGACGGATGCGCAGTTCTTCTTCAACTTCACGCAGCGCACATTCTTCCGGAGTCTCGCCGGGTTCGATGCGTCCGCCGGGTCCGTTGATCTTGCCGGCGCCGAATCCGCGCTTTTTGTGAATCAGGAGGATCCGCCCGCCGCGGATGACGAACAGCAGGGTCGCGTCCTCCACCGGCGTCCAGTGTTCCCAGTCAATGTCCTGCAGCGTCATCATGGTCGTAGGCCTGCCGTTCGTGCCCCGGCGCGGGATCCTTAATCCGGCTTGCGGGCTTGGTTCGATTTCTGCGCGACGCGTTCCCGCAGCCATGCCAGCAGCTCTTCGCGCGAGGCCGCCTCGCCCTCAAGCTGACGCTCGAAGGCCTCGTCCAGCAGCTCCCCGATCCCCGGACCCGGTTCCAGTCCCATCGCGATCAGGTCGCGTCCGTTGACCCAGGGTTCGGGGAGTACCGGTTCGCGGCTGATCTTTTCGCGCAGATCCATCACGCGCCGGTAGCAGCTCATGTCTCCATGACTCCCCTCGCAGTCGAGCCGGTGCAGTTCGAGTTCCAGCGGAAAGACCGGCTCCGCCATCCAGCGGCGCAGTTTCGACTCGCGCATCTCTTCGACATGCATGAAACGCATGTGACGATCAATGGCGGTGACCACGTTCCGGATGCGCTTCGCGGGCATTTTCAGCCGGCGCATGACCGCCTCGGCCATGTCCGCGCTTATCCGGGCGTGGCGGTCGAAACGAAGCCGCGGTCTTCCGTCGGGCCACTGCGAATGGACGCAGGCGGGCGGCTTGCCGACGTCGTGCAGCAGTAGGGCCCAGGCGAGTTCGGCCCGGTCGACCCCCGGCTCTTTCACACCGGCTCCCATCCGGTCCAGCATGAGACAGGTATGGGTAAACACGTCGCCCTCCGGGTGAAACTCAGGAGGCTGCTCCTGGCCGACCATGGGGACCGCCTCGGGGATCACCTCGGCGAGCAGCCCGGTATCCAGCAGGGTGCACAGGGCCCGGCCGGGGCGCGGCGATTCGGTCAGGGTGCGGGTCAGCTCGATTTCGATCCGCTCGGCGCTGATGCGGTCGATCCGCCCCGCCAGCGCTCGAATGGCTTCACGCGTCCGCGTTTCGATCTCGAATTCCAGCGTCGCGGCGAAGCGGACGGCGCGCAGCATGCGCAGGTGATCTTCGCCGAACCGCTCCCCGGGGTCTCCGATCGCCCGGACCAGGCCGCGTGCAAGGTCTTCGCGTCCGCCCACGTAATCGATAACCCTGTCCGCGACCGGGTCGTAGAAGAGGCCGTTAATCGTAAAATCGCGCCGCTGCGCATCCTCTTCCGGCGTCGTCGGCGTGACGGAGCCCGGCCGTCGGCCGTCCTCGTACTGGTCTTCGCTGCGGAACGTCGTGACCTCGATCTGGATGTCGTCTTCGACCACGGCGATCACGCCGAACGATTTGCCGACGGCCACTGTGCGCGAGAAAAGTTCCTCCACGCGCGAGGGGAGGGCGTCCGTGGCCACGTCGTAGTCCTTGGCTTCGCGGCCGAGCAGGCGGTCGCGCACGGAGCCGCCCGCGAACCAGGCCTTATGACCCGCCTCGCGCAGCGTCGCGAGCACGCGCAACGCCGTCTCATAAGCAGGATGTGTCGGCTCGTTCATGGGTTCACCGGTCACGCGGCCTCGTACTCGATTTCCTGGAGTCGGCCGGCAGGATCGTGCCTTTGGCGCTCCGGGTACTCTTACGAATTGTAATGGACGCAGATACGATCCTTTCTCTACCTGTAGGCGTCGCGCCGATTATCGACTGAGAGCATGAAAATAACGCGTTCAGCCTGGTCAACCATGAAGAACAGCCGGTACTTGCCGATGCGATACCGCCAGGTGGCGGGATCGTATCCTTTGAGTTTTTTGATATTGGGGCCGAGGAAGGGGTTCTGGCGAAGCTGGGGGTAGACATGCTCCGTCAGCTTTCTCTCGACAAACCGGTTTGCATCGGGGGGGAGCTTGCCAAGCTTCTTCTGGAATTCCCCGGTCTCGAATATCCGGAAATCAGACAAACCGCCCTCGACCGGCCTTGGCATCCTTGATTCCGCGCTTCAGACTGCGGTTCAGATCGACGTTCGCTTCAATTTCCTCCATTTCGAACTCGTCCACGAACTGCTCTGTCTCGATATAGCGCGACGCCGCAGTCTCGATGAAGTTCGAGAGGGGCCGATTTTCACGCTGGGCCAGGGTGCGGAACCGCTCGTAGGTCGATTCGGGCAGTCTCAGGGTTACCGTCTTTGACATCGCAAACCTCGCATCTTTTGTATATATATCGAATACATTAGAATACGAGCGCTCGTCAACCGTATATTAGGAAAGAATCTTCCCGGGATAAAATGTTGAACACCGGAGCCCGAGCGTTCATCATCAATATGATACCAAGGAGGTAGCTTATGAAACACATGCCGCTTTTACTGATGATCCTCGCGGCGGCGGCCGGTCACGCTCAGCCGCAGGTGCCGTTCGAGGCGGAGGGCTCTGTGACGCGCCGCGACGGCGAACGGGCGGTACGGGTCGAGATCACCATACCTGATGGACATGTCTTATACGCGAAGGAGTTCGCGGTTCGGGAGAGGGGCGGCGCGGCGCTCAAGCCGCTGGAGGCCCCCGACCCGGTCATGGCTGAGGACCCGTTCACGGGCGAGCGGAAGCGCGTGTACAAGGAGTCCTTCAGCCTGACGGTTCCGTATCCGGGGAGCGGCGCTCTGGAGGTGGATCTGTTCGGCTGTAATGACAAAGTGTGTTTCCCGCCGGTCACCGTCGATCTCGCACTGGAGGGCGGGGCAGATCCCGCCGGGGCGCCGGCGGAGGCGGGGGCGGATGACGGAAGCCCGTGGCGCGCAGCGCTCGAACAGTTTCGCGAACGGGAGCGCGCGGTGGGCTACATGAAACCGGATCCGTTTCTTGAATTCCTGCGCGAAGAAGGGGCGCTGGCGGAAGAGGAAAAGGGGGCCTGGGGGACGTTTCTTTCCTCGCCGCGGTCGTTCTTCGAGACGTTCGGCTGGGGATGGACGCTGGTGTTGATCCTGGTCGGGGGGGCGGCGCTGAATCTCACCCCGTGCGTGCTGCCGGTGATCCCGGTCAATCTCGCCATCATCGGTGCGGGCGCCCGGGCGGGTTCCAGGCTGCAGGGATTTCTGCTCGGCGGAACCTACGGGCTGGGGATCGCCCTGGTCTACGGCGCACTCGGGTTGCTGGTGGTGCTGACCGGTTCGCAGTTCGGCACGTTGAACGCTTCGCCCGTGTTCAATGTCGCGATCGCCGTGCTCTTCCTGGTGCTGGCCCTGGCGATGTTCGATGTGTTCACCATCGATCTCTCGCGTTTTCAGAAAAGCGGGCCGGCGGCGGGCGGACGCCACGGCGCGGCGCGCTATTTCGCCGCCCTCGGCATGGGGGCCGTGGCCGCGCTGCTCGCGGGGGCGTGTGTGGCCCCGGTCGTGCTGGCGGTGCTGCTGCTGGCCGGCGATCTTTATGCGGGCGGGATCGGAATCGGCCTGTTCCTCCCGTTCGCGCTCGGACTCGGTATGGCGCTGCCCTGGCCGTTTGCGGGCGCCGGCCTCTCGTTCCTTCCGAAACCGGGGGGATGGATGACCGTGGTGCGCAACCTGTTCGGCGTCCTGATCCTCGGGCTGGCGCTCTACTACGGGTACACGGGGTACCGGTTATGGCAGCAGCGTGCATCGTCGCTGGCGGCGGCGGAGACGGGTGCGGAAGCCGCACCGGCCGCGGAGAACCGCGCCCTGGCTGAACAACTCAGGACGGCCCTGCGCGGGGGTCGTCCGGTCCTGATCGATTTCTGGGCTACGTGGTGCAAGAACTGCACGGCGATGGAGGAGACGACGTTCAAAGAGGAGCGCGTGGAAGAGGCGCTCCGGAGGTTCGAGATGATCCGTTACCAGGCGGAGGACCCCTCGGCGCCGGCCACGAAGGCGGTGCTGGACGAGCTGGACGTCAAGGGGCTGCCGACGTACGTGATACTCGAACCGCGCTGAGGGGCGTCGATCTCAAAAAGAGTCCTGCTGATGATCGTATTCCCGATGAACCGCTACGACCTGCGCCAGGCCGGGCTGTTGCTGCTGGCCTCTGTTCTGTGTGCCGTGGTGTCGAACGCGGTACGCAGCGAACCGCTTTCTCCGGTGCGGGACGAAGGACCGGTGGACCGCCGCGCCCTGGACGCGGGTCTCGACGTCGTCGGCGTCGAAGAGGTGCAACGTTGGATCGGCCGCGACGGGGTCACGTTCGTGGATGTCCGTCCATGTGAGGACGGGCGCCGCGGGCACCTTCCCGGCGCGGTTCCGGTTCCCCGGCAGCCGGAAGGGAAACTCGCGTTATGCGCCTCCGGAGACCGGCTGGTGTTTTACTGCTCGGGGTCGCGGTGCGAAGATGCCCTGCGTGCCGCGCTGGACTTTCGCGCTTCCGGCTGTACCCGTGTCGCGGTTTTCGCGGGGGGCATGGAGGCGTGGGCGGAGCGGGGAGGGGAGGCGAAGAGGATGCCCGGAGCCGGGGATGAAGAAGATTAAGAGGATGCCGGAGGGAACAGGCGCGGCAGGTCGGATGGCGGTCCTGGTCGCGTGGATCATGGCGACGCTCTTTCTTTACTCGGGGGTGGTGAAGATTGCGGACCCTCCGGCCTTTGCGCGCGCCCTTTTCCGGTACCGGCTCCTGCCGGATGCGGCGGTCAACCCCGCCGCGCTCTGGATTCCCTGGATCGAAGTCCTCGCCGGCGGCGCTCTATTTTTTTCTCACACCCGGCGCGCCGGGCTGTTCCTGCTGCTCGGTCTCATGACGGTGTTCACCGCGGCCGTCACCGTCCTGCTCGTGCGCGGCAAATCGATCCCCTGCGGGTGTTTCGATCCCACGGGCGGGATGGAGACCGGATGGGTGCTGCTGATCCGCAACGCGGCGATCATGATCGTGCTGGCGGGCCTGTTCTTTCGGGGGGAGCGCCGAACCCGTGCGTGAAGGTAGGGACGGACCTCCGGGCCGTCCGGAAGAGCGGCGCGCTCGGAGATCACGCCCTACCCAAGAGACGCAGGCCGAACCCATGCGTGAAGGTAGGGATTCTGCTGGACCGCAGAAGGCCGTCCGCAAAACTCCTTTGGTGAACCGCTGCCGGGGCGCTCTACTTGGTCACCCTCGCGCTGCCGTCACCGGCGGTCAGCACCCGCACGCGTTCGCCGGGCGAGAACTGGACGTCGGCCTCCTGAACGACCGTCACGTTTCTGCCCGAGTCGAGTTCGACGGTAATTTCCAGCCCCTTCTTTTTCGTGAGCTGCTGCTCGGCCGCCGCGCCTGCGGCCGCGCCGCCGACGGCACCCGCTGCCGTGGCCAGATCGCGTCCGCCGCCCGAACCGATATTGCGTCCGAGCGCGCCACCGAGTACGCCGCCGGCAATGGCGCCCACGGGCGTGCGGCTGCCTTCAATCGTCACCGGCCGGACCGCTTTGACCGTGCCCTCTTCCACCTGATGGATCTGCCGCGCCTGATCGCGCGAATAAACCTGCCCGGAACGGCTGGAGACAAAGCAGCCGCTCGTGAATGCGAGTACGGCCGCAAGTCCCGCGGAAACGATCACTGACTTCTTCATGCTGCCCTCCGTGGGGTTTTGGGTTGCTGGGTTGCTGGGTTGTTGGGTTGCTGGGTTGTTGGGTTGTTGGGTTGTTGGGTTGTTGGGTTGTTGGCTGCTATTATGCGATTGTGCCGCATTAAATCAACCGCGAATCAGAGATGGCATCCCCCGCCGTGTTTTTCCGTGTACTGCTGATGATATTCCTCGGCGCGGTAGAAGGGTCCCGCCGGCTCGATCTGCGTGACGATGTCCCGACGCGTATTACGATCCTCCTTCTGAAGCGAGCGTTGCGCTTCACGTTCCTGCTCGGGGGAATGGGTGAAGATGGCCGACCGGTACTGGGAACCGACGTCCGCGCCCTGCCGGTTGAGGGTGGTGGGATTGTGAATCCTCCAGAACACGTCGAGCAGATCGCGGTAACGGACCCGGGAGGAGTCGTACCACACCCTGACCGCCTCGGCATGGCCGGTATCGCCGCGACAGACGTCGCGATAGGACGGGTTCTCCGTGTGCCCCCCGGTATAGCCCACCTCCGTATCGACGACGCCCGGAATCCTGCGGAATTCGGCCTCCACGCCCCAGAAACACCCCGCGGCGAATGTGGCGATCGGATTTTCTGCCCGGTTCATCGTATCCTCCTCGATCCTTTTTTCCTGTGGGGATGAGCCGGTCAGAAGAAACAGGCACGCAAGCAGAAGCAGCACGACCGGGGCCACCATCGGATGGATGTTTTTTGCGCTCATGATCTGTTCTCACTTCGACCCCGCGTACCGGGCCGGGGTTCGTTTTTTTTATCATTTGTCTCTTGATTCATACTCATAATAAGAATAAATCCTAATCAGTACAAGTTCGAAACACTCGGAACGGGGCAGGATGACGGCAGGTACGGAAAAACGGGAGCGGGGGATCCAGCGGTTGCGCGAACACTGCCGCCGGACCGGATGGAGGCTGACGCCTCAGCGCGAGGCGGTCTATCGCGCAGTTGCCGCCTCGGACAGCCATCCGGATGCGGACACGCTCTACCGGCAGGTCAGGCGCGGTATGCCCGGCCTGTCGCGGGATACGGTTTACCGGGTGCTTGCCAATCTTGAACAGCGCGGGCTCGTGCAGCGGATCGATACCCCGGACAGCCGGTACCGATTCGATGCCGCAGTCGCTCCGCACGGTCATTTCGTGTGTGAACAGTGCGGATGTATCCTGGATGTGCCGGACGTCGGGGCCCCCGACATGAAGTCCGTCCCGGACGGGGTCGGCGAGGTGCATTCGGGAAGGGTGGTTTGGAGCGGCCTGTGCCGCGGTTGTGCGGACGCAGGCCGGACAGGTGAAGCAAGAAAAAGGCAATGAGCCGAAGGAGGAAGAGAGAATGGACGGAGATATGTACACGATGCCGACGCTGGGCGAGCGGTTTCCCGCACTGAGCGTGAACACGACGCAGGGGATGATGCATCTGCCCGATGACCTGGAGGGAGAATGGTTTGTGCTGTTCAGTCATCCCGCGGATTTCACGCCGGTATGCACCACGGAATTCGTGGCTTTTCAGAAGCGGATCGACCGGTTCCGCGAGATGAATTGCCGCCTGATCGGGATGTCCGTCGACCAGGTCTTTTCGCACATCAAGTGGGTGCAGTGGATTAAAGAGAAGCTGAACGTGGAGATCGAGTTTCCCGTAGTGGCCGCCACCGAGGACATCGCCCTGCGGCTGGGGATGATGCATCCCGGCAAGGGCGCCAACACGGTAAGGGCCGTATTCGTGGTCGACGGCGAAGGCATGGTGCGCACGATCCTCTACTATCCCCAGGAGGTGGGCCGCAATATCGACGAGATCGTCCGAACGGTCCGCGCCCTGCAGACCTCGGATGCGCAGGGAGCCCTGCCCGCCAACTGGCCGGACAACGAGTTGATCGGTGATCGCGTGATCGTGCCGCCCGCCAAGGATGTCAAGTCGGCGGAAGAAAACGCCGGCCAGTTCGAGCATTACGACTGGTGGTTCTGCCACAAGCCGCTGCAGGACTGAATCCGGTCCAGCTTCAGAGACCTCGCGCTTCTGCGATGACGAGGTTAAGGCGCCAGATCGTCATCAGAAGCGCGAGTTCCATGGTCTCTTCGAAGCAGGGCAGCAGGTAGGCCTTGAAGCCTTCGTACCAGATGGCGGCCTCCAGCATTTCCGCTCCGGACACAAAGATGAAAAGCGCCCACGTGAGGGTGAGCATGCGCCTCGCCCTGCGGCGCGGTCCGCAGTTGGGAAGATGGCGGATGAGGCGGCGGTAGACGAGGGAGAGGAAAACGAGGGCGGTAAGGGCGAGGGGGATGTAGATCAGCACCCACGTGAATCCCATGCCGTAGAGCGGCGTATTGCGGCCGAGCCCCGCATCGACTTCCAGGCGATAGCCGAGGTATTCGTGGATCGCGAGGATTTCATCCGCCGAAAGGAACAGCATCACCACTGCGCAGAAGCGCAGATACTCGCGCGATGCACGCTTCAGGCCGGTCTCCGGGGAACGGCCGATCAGGTACCAGCCCGCCCCCGCCGCGATGAAGAGCAGACTCTGGAACCAGGTGCCGATGGTGCGTTCCTCGCGCAGTTCGAGCCGTTCGAGCAGGAAGCGCAGCCATTCCGGCGCGTCGGTGGACTGCGCGAAGGCACTGAGAAAGGTCAGCGCCGCGAAGAGGGCCGAGACGGCCAGGGCGGGCACGAACAGTGCGCGCATCAGTTCACGAACTTTCATCCGGCTCCCCTTTCAGCTCCCTGCGGAGCGTAATCCGTTCCAGGGTCAGTTCCCAGGCGAACATGAACAGCAGCGCCGCCGCCCACAGCTTGGCGAGATCTTCGAAGCAGATTCGCCAGAGCAGCATCCGGGGAACGAACAGGTCGGTCAGCATCATGATTCCGAACGCGCCGACGGCCCCGACGAAGCAGTGTACCGCGCGCCGCGGCCACTTCGCCACGTCGGCCAGCAGCAGCACCAGTGCGGCTTCGGCCAGCGCCGCCGATCCGAACCAGAAGATCTCATGAATGCCTGTGATCCAGGCGAAATGCTCATGGGCCATCAGCCGGTCGTCCAGCGCCAGGAACGCGAAGAGGTAACACTGTCCGAGCGCGAAAAGTGCCCGGCGGTCCCGGCGGCCGCTGCGGGGCGTCGCCGACCACTGGAAGAGGAACAGGAGGGAGGCCGCGCCCAGAAAGAACGTGCTCAAGCTGGTATTGATCGCGTAGTAGGGCACCGGCCCCTTGATGTCGGTCATGAAATGATAGACCGTCTCGAACGACGTGAATTTCTCGACGGCGAAAAGTGCGACCGTATACATTATCAGCGCGCCGAATCCGATTCTGTGCAAATGGTTCATGCCGATCCGATCGTACGGGGTTTGCGGCGCACCTCTATCACCGGAGCGCAACATCCGGACAGCATTAAACATGAATCGCGACGAGACGACAAGATCCGCCGAAGCGGGGAGTGGGCGCGGCTGCTGGCACATCTGGCGCGCGCCGCTGGACTGCGGGACTCCGCTCAACGGGCTTCGGGAACCGTTGTCGGAGGATGAGCGCGGGCGACTCGACCGCCTGCGCGTGCCCGCCGTACGCCGTGCGGCCGCCTGTTCCCGCTTCCGGTTGCGCACCGTGCTCGGGGAGATTCTCGACCGCGCACCGGCGTCATTCCGGTTCAAATACGGCCCGGACGGGAAGCCCTGCCTCGCAGGGGAGGAGGTCTATTTCAACCTCTCCCATTCGAGCCGATGGTGGGTGATGATCGCGAGTTTCCGTGATCCGGTGGGGATCGATATTGAAAGGGTGCGGCCGGAACTCGATACGGATCGTCTTGGACGACGCCTGTTCGGTCCGGAGGCCGGGGGCGGAGCGTGGTCCGGGCGGGCGTTCTTCGAGTGGTGGGTGCGTTGGGAGGCCCTGACCAAGGCGCGGGGACGCGGGCTGTGGGCCAACCGCCCGGGCGATCCCTCCGCGATCATGAAGGCATTCCACGGGCCGGATGCCGGGGGCGCCTTATGGTGGTGTCGCACACTGGCCGGTTCGCCGGGCTATGCCCTGGCCGTCGCGGGAAAGTCGGAGGGAGAGGTGCCGGATATCGTGGAACATCCTTTCCCGGAAGAAAGCGCAGCCCGCGATTTTTAGTTTTTTGGGGTTTGTTCGGCAGGCTTTTCATCCTATTTTCAGGCTGAGTGAGTTTTTGTAAGGACGCGGGGGGCCGCATGTCGCGGACGCATCCCGCTTTGAGGGGGGCATCCATGTACCGGGAACGAATCGAGGTCGAGACGTCGGGTGAGGGAGACATGCACGATCTCACCCCCGAGGTAAAGCGGATTGCCGGGAATTCGGGTGTCCGGGAAGGTCTGATCCATATCTTCAACATCGGGAGCACGGCCTCGGTGGGTACCGTCGAGTTCGAGCCCGGACTGCAGGAGGATCTCCCGGCGGTCTGGAAAAGGCTGGTCCCGCCCTCGCGCCATTACGGGCACGAGCGCGCCTGGCACGACGGCAACGGTCATTCACACCTCCAGGCGACGATGCAGGGCCCGTCGCTCACGGTGCCCCTTTCCGGCGGGGTCCCCGAACTCGGAACCTGGCAGCAGATTTTTCATCTGGAGTGCGACGTCAAACCCCGCCGCCGAACGGTGGTGATCACGGTGAGCGGGGATGAATGATGCTTGAGACGATCCGCATATGGACGGTGATCCTGCTGCTGATCGACGGATCCCTGGGGGTGCTGATGTCGGATCGCTGGCAGGAGAGGATCCCCATGATCCGCCTTGCGCGCATGGGGTGGATCGAAATCGCGGCGGCGATGGTGCTGCTGCTGATTCATATCCGGGTGACGGCATGAACGTTCTGATGACGGGCGGCAGCGGACTGATCGGGAGTGCGGTGACACGCGCCCTGCGTTCACGCGGCGACCGCGTCATGCTCATGAGCCATCGCGCTGGAAGCGGCGACCTCACCTGGTCGCCGGAAGAGGGGGCCGGTCCGGGCCGCTGGCCGGAGGCGGACGCCGTGGTACATTTCGCGGGCACCCCTGTGGCGGGGCGATGGACGAAGAACCGGAGGCGGAGCATCCGGGACAGCCGTGTCAACGGCGCGCGCCTGCTGGCCGCGGCCGTGGCGGAGGGCTCCCTGAAGACCTCCCGTATCGTGTCGGCCTCCGCCGTCGGATATTACGGCGACCGGGGCGACGAGGAACTGGATGAGTCCGCGCCGCCCGGAGAAGGCTTTCTTGCGACCGTCTGCCAAGAGTGGGAAGACGCCTGGGCGCCCGCCGAAGACGCCGGCGTCGCCGTGGCCCGCATGCGCTTCGGCATCGTGCTCTCGGGACGGGGAGGGGCCCTGCCGCCGATGCTGCGGGCGGCCCGGTTCGGCCTTCCCGTCCGCCTCGGCTCCGGGAGCCAGTTCATGAGCTGGATCGGGCTGGCGGACGCCGTGCGCGCCGCCCTCTGGCTGCTCGACCACCCTGAAGTCGGGCCGGTGGTGAACGCCGCGGCCCCGAACCCCGTTCGAAACACGGAGTGGGCGGAACGGCTCAGGGAACGCACCGGCGGCCCCTTTGTCACCTCGGCGCCCGCCCCGCTGCTGAAACTTGCGGCCGGCGACATGGCCAGGGAAATGCTCCTCGCGAGCGTGCGGGCCGTACCGAAGACGCTGGAAGACGGGGGGTTCACGTTCGGCACCCCCGGACTGGCGGAAGCGCTGGATGCCGATGAATGAGCCGGACGTCATTGTGCACGAGACGCGTATCGAGCTGGTGCGGGAGATCGCCGAAGGTGCGATGAGCGCCGTCTACGAGGGGTTTCAATGCGGCGGCGAGGGGTTCCGCAAGCGCGTCGCCGTCAAGAGGCTGCGCCCGGCGCACGAGGGCGATGAGCGTATGATGCGCCTTTTCCTCGAAGAGGCCCGACTGGTGTGCGACCTCGTCCATGAAAATATCGTCCAGATCTATCACTTCGACCGGCTGGACAACGGCGACTATTTCATGGTGATGGAATACGTGCACGGTCTGTCGCTGCGCGACTGGATGGCCTGTCTGCGTACGGAAGAAGAGCGGATTCCGGAAGATCTGGCCGTCCACACCGCAAGCCGAGTCGCCAGGGGATTGGCCTACGCCCATGAGTTCCGCGACCGCCGCGGCAGAGAGCTGGACATCGTCCATCGCGATGTCTGCCCGCGGAATATCCTGGTCAGTTCCGAAGGGCTGGCGAAACTCACGGACTTCGGCATCGCCAAGGCCAGTTCGAACAGCGTCATGGGCGACAACTGGATCACGGGGAAGGTCCCCTACATGTCGCCCGAGCAGGCCGCCTGCCATCCCCTCGATTTCCGCTCCGACCAGTATTCGCTCGGCGCGGTACTCTTCGAGATGCTTTCCGGTTTTACCGTGCGGCCCGGGAACATGACCCCCGCGCGCGACGATTTTCTGCGGGTGGAGCCGCCCTGGAACCGTCTTCCTCCCGGTACGCCGGCGGCGCTGGAGTCGATCCTGCGGCGCCTCCTCGCCCCGGACCCGGAACATCGCTACGCGCGGACGGCCGATGCGGCGCGCGCCCTCGAGGAGTTTATTTACGCCGACGGCTACGGCCCGACCATTCAGACCGTGGAGGCTCACCTGCGGGAGCAGGTTCCGGATCTGTACAGGCCCGTCGAGGATGCTCCCCCGAAAAAAACCGTAACGCGCCGTATCGGGGAATGGAATCTTCCCACCCGGGCCGAGGAACGTTGAACCCGAAAAGGGCGGTCGTATCGGACCGGTCAGGATTCCGGGTCGGAGGGGACGTCCACGCGGAAGCGCGTGCCCTTCGCCGTTTCCTCCCAGGAGACCGACCCTCCGTGCGCACGGACCAGGGACTGAACGATGGCGAGACCGAGTCCCTGCCCGCCGGTTTTCCCGCGTGTGACGAACGGGTCGAACAGGTGCTGGCGCAGTTCTTCCGGAATGCCCCCGGCCTCGTCTTCAACCCGGATGGTGTAGCCCCATGCGCGTTTGCGGGCATTGATTTTCACTGCGGTTCCGGAAGGCGAAGCCTGCAGTGAATTGGAGACCAGATTCTGAACCGCACGCCTCAGCTTGCGCTCATCGCCGCGCACTTCGACTTCGGGCGCCTCCACGTCCAGCGTCACTCCGCACTGCTCCGCCCGGCTGCGGTAAGTCTCCGCCACCGAATCAAGGAACGGTTTCAGCCGGAAGGATGTAACCGTCAGCCGGTGTTCACCGCGCGCGAAGTCCATGAGATCCTCGATCATGCTGTGAATCCGCTCGGAATTTTCGACAATCGTTTGACCGTAATATTCGTTTTCCCCGCCGTCCGCGGATCTGAGCAGGCATTCCGCCGCCATGGAGATTGCGGCGAGGGGGTTGCGCAGATCGTGCGCGATCATGTTGAGCGTCCGCCCCATCATAGCCAGCCGCTCCTCGCGGATACGCTCCCTGAGGTAATAATCGTTGGCCGTGCGCAATTTGCGGGTCAGGTGGGTCATGAGGTCGAGGGCCGTCGCGGCGGACGATTTGCGGACGGCGTCGAGGACGCATTCCCGGTCCAGGACCCCGACGCAGGAAGACACGATAACGGCGGCCCGGGCGCTGCGGGGGGCGCCGTCGAACACGCCGAACTCCCCGAAATACTCTCCGGGTCCCACCTCGGCCAGGATCCACGCCCGCCCGTTTTGGTCCTGCTTGGAGAGGTGAATATGGCCCGAAAAGAGGAGATATAATTCCGTCGCGACCTCTCCGTCCTCGAAAAGGGTGGTGCCTTCCCTGAGATTGCGGACGCGCATGGCGTGGGCCAGCTCCTCCCGGCGCGGCGCTTCAAATAGGTCGAAAAAAGGGTGGCTCTGCTGCATATGCTCCCGTAACCCCGCAGGTTGAACTGTTTTTCCCTTGGCGTGGCTGAGTGGATTGAATACATTATGAGCCGAATCTGCAATTGCATTTTTCGGGACAGCGTGTACGGTCGAGTCAAACTGAGGAGGGTACGATGAAATTGTGGCGAGCAGGAATGGTTCTACTGGCGGTGGCCCTGGCGGGGTTCACGGTCGAAGCGGCTGAGGTCATCGGGTATGTTTCCAAAATGCAGGGCGAGGCGGAGGCGATCAGCGACGGCGGGACCGCGCGCGAACTCAGGCCGCAGTCGAACGTCAATCTCGGCGATAAGATCAAAACCGGGCGCAATGCGAAACTGCTGATCATCCTCAGGGACGGTACTGAGTACCGGCAGGGCATGAACAGTGTGTCGGTGCTGGATGAATATGTCTTCAAGCCCGCGAAGCCGGAAGCCAACAAGTTCCGGGCGAAACTCGATCAGGGATACTTCCGCGTAAAGACGGGCCGGATTCCGGAACTGAACCGGGACGGGTTCACGCTGAAGACGCCGCGGTCCGTAATTGCCATCCGCGGTTCGCACGTCGGGGTGAATGTACTGGACGGCTTCGATCATATCTTTCCGTTCGAACTCTCGCCCGGTCACGAAATGCTCGTGAACGGAAGACCGCTGCTTCAGGGTAACGGTCTTCAGGTCGATGACGGCGGAGGCACGGATCCGCTCGAGGGCGATGAATTTGACGCGCAGGGGGACGAAAACCGGCAGCGCACCGACCCGGGCGGCGGTGGCGGACGGCCTCCGGAAACTCCCTTCCCGCAGCAGGGATTCCCCGATATCACGAATGACGATGAGACCCAGGACGAAGACGACGTTACGCCTTCCTGATCGGGGAAAGACCATTCACGGAACCGAGCGACGGCGTCCTTCACGGGCGCCGTCGTTTTTTTTAACCGGAGCCAGCGAGTGAGACGCATACGTCCATGGTGGGCCGGCCTGGCGGCTCTGGGGATCGGACTGGCGGTCATGATCTGGAACCCGGCCGCGCTCCGGGCGTGGGACCGCCTCGGGTGCGACCTGCTTTTCCGGCTGACGGCCCGCCCGGAGTGGACCGGTGGTGTCGTGGTCGTGGACATCGACGAAGAGGCGCTCGGGAAGTACGGGCAGTGGCCCTGGCCGCGCACCCGGCTGGCCAGGCTGGCGGATCGGTTGAACGCCGCCGGTGCGGCGGCGGTGGGGTGGGACGTGCTGTTTCTCGACGAGGAACGCAAGGAGGACACGTCCGGAAGTCCGCGTGAACTGCACGAGGCCCTGGCGGGGGGGCGGCACGTACTGGGCTGTTTTCTGGATTTCGCGCCGCCGCCGGGAGCGGAAGCCTCTCTCCCCGAGGGGTACGTGGGGCGCTACGTCCTGAGGGGCGGGGCCCGGGTCGAACCCGTCCCGCACGCTCCGCTGGTCCGTTACCCGGTGCCTTCCCTGGTCGGTAAGGCCGCCGGGGTGGGATTCGTCAACGCCTTTTCCGGAGAAGACGGGGTGTTGCGGCGCGTGCCGCTGCTGGCCGCGGATCGCGGGCAGCGCCTTTATCCCGCTCTGACTCTCGAGATGCTGCGCGTCGCGTTCGACGCGCCGAACGGGGTGCTGGAGAGTCGCGGGGATACCGGCCGCCTGCGCGGGATTCGGCTCGGTTCCGCTTTTTTTCCCACCGACCGGGAGGGTGTGGTCGGCGTCTTTTTCCGCTCCGTTCCCCCGCCGACCGTCCCGGTGGAACGCCTGCTGGCGGGTGAACTGCCGAATGAGATGCTCGAGGGTCGGATCGTCCTGATCGGCAGCAGCGCGGCGGGGCTTTTCGACCGCGTAGCCACGCCGGTACGCGGGGAGATACCCGGGGTCGAGGTCCACGCCAACGTGCTCGACAACCTTCTCGCCGGCGACGGCGTATTCCCGCTTCCGGGGGGGCGCAGAACCACGGCTGCGGCCACCGCCCTCCTGGGGCTGCTCTGGCTGATTCCCGTCGCGCGCTGGCGGATGCGCTGGGCTGTTCTGCTCGTGGTCGCGGTCTTCCCGGCCGTGACTGTCGCGGCCTGGGTGCTGCTCACCCGGTTCGGAATGATCGCCCATCCCGCCCCGATGATCTCGACCTGGGCGCTGCTGTTTGCCGCCGTCTTCGTCGTCCGCTACCGCAACGAGGAAGTCGAGCGCCGGCGGCTGCGCTCCATGTTCGGGCGCATGGTCTCCGAGTCGGTGTTGCGCTACCTCGACGAACACCCCGAAAACCTGTCCCTGCAGGGCGTGCGCACGGAGGCCACCGTGTTCTTTTCGGACGCCGCGAATTTCACGTCGATCGCCGAATCGCTCGAACCGGAACAGGTCGCCGAAATCCTCAACCGCTACTTCACCCGCGCCACCGAAGTCGTCACCGAATCGGGCGGCTACGTCGATAAATTCGAGGGCGATGCAATGATGGCGGTGTGGAACGTCCCGTACGCCACGCCCGATCACGCCCTGCGCGCCTGCGAGTCGGCCCTGCGGCAGCAGGGCGTGATCGACGAACTGCGCGACGAATTCCGCCGTGATTACGGGATCGACTGGCATGTGCGTATGGGTATCAATACCGGTCCGGTCGTCGCCGGCAACATGGGGTCGGAAACCCATTTCGAGTACACCGTGCTCGGCGACGCGGTAAACCAGGCGTCGAGATACGAACCGTTGAATAAAAAATACGGAACCCGTATTATCATCGGCGAGGAGACCAATCGGCGCGTGTCCCGCGTGCTGGAGACCCGGTTCATAGACCGGGTCACCGTGCGGGGCCGGAGCGAACCGGTGGAGATTTATGAGTTAGTGAGCCCGCAGCCCGGCGGCCGGAAAGCGGAAATCAGCAACGGCAATCCAGCACTATGAATATAACGTTTTACGGCGTGCGCGGGGTGTATCCGCGCGAGGACCAGATGAACTGCGCGCTGGTCGAGGTGTCCGGTGGACGTTTTTTCGTCGACCTCGGGTCGCCGCGGATCTTCGACGATGCCTCGTTGATCCATGAAGTCGACCACGTGCTGATCACCCACCTCCACCCCGACCACATCGCCATGCTGGGCAGCTACATCATCGGCCGCATCTCCATGCACGCCGCAGGCGAGACGGGCTCGAGCCGCTGTACGTTCGTCGCCCCCGAATCGATCCGCGACTACATGGTCTTTTCCGAACTCGGCGCGATCGAGAGCTACGACCAGACCTCGGAGGTGCCGGAGATGTGGATGGGCGCATCGCTGTCGGCCGTGGTGACCAACCACCCCAAGCTCACCTATGCCTACCGGATTGAGGACGGCGGCCGTTCAGCGGTCTTCTCCGGAGACACCTCCTACTCGAAGGCTCTCGCGGAATTCTGCGCCGGCGCGGATCTCGTCGTACTGGAGTCTTCGTTTCGTGAGGAACACCGCGAGCTGGCCGAGGAGTGGGGCCATATGTGCCCCTCGCTGACCGCGCAGCTCGTCCGCGAGGCCCGGCCGCGCAAGCTGGTGCTCAACCACTTTGTGGAGATGTCCGGCGAGGAATACCGGCAGGAAGTTCTCTCGCGGCTCGACGAACCCATCCCGATCGAGATCGCCCGCGAAGGCCGGACGTTTCAGGTGTGAGGCGCGGTTACGGTCCCGGCCGCAACTTCCCCGGTGTTTTTGGATCGCGGACGGCCAGGGCGCATGCTGCAGGTGCCGCAGGAAGTAGAAGAGCGCCGCGAGCACCGTGATCGTGGCCGTCTCCGGCGTCTGACCCGTCAGTTCGGAAAGGGTCTCGACCCCGGCCTCGCCCCGGGAGATCGCGCCGATAACGACAAAGATCGCGGCGAGCACCGCCGCCGTGCGCCAGCGCAGCATCCGATTCTTTTTCAGCACCAAACATTCCGCCGTCGTGCCGGGCACGAAGTCGGGATGTTTGCTGCTGAAAGAGCCTGTGGGGAGCCTGCTGAAGACAGGAAGAAGTCGAGCGTCCCGGCGTGCCGGCCGAAGCTCCGCAGGAGCGCAGGCTGGCGGAGACTCCTTCCGCTCGTGCGAACCTCCGTCCTGGGCGATGAGTAGGCCATAACCGGGACCGCGTTTCAAGGTCGTTGTCCTGGTCGAGCGTGGGGACGTGTACACGGCCCCACGCTCGACGCTATCGCGGCTCGCGGTACGTGTCCCGGTCGTCGCGTCGCTGGTGTTGTCCTACCCCGCAGGAACCGTTCCCCGGTCCTGGCGTGGTCGGTGATGCCCTACCCGCACCCGCCGCGCCAACGTTCCCGTTGGTCACGTTGTCACGGCGGCTGCTACCCCGCTCCGCTCCACGCCGTCCGCGTCCGGCAGGGATCGTGCCGCCGGAGGCGTCACGCTCCCTGCTTGGCCGCTCCCGTCGTTCCGCTCCGCTTCCCCCCTCGCTACGGGCTTGCTCATGCCGCGTGCTTGTCCTCGAAGACTCGGACGGCACGCGGCCTGCCAAGCCCTCCGCTCGTCCCGTCAGTCGCAGGCTCCGCCACTCTGCCGTTGCCGGGCCGTCGGTGTCCGCGATGGTCAAGCGCGTGTCCACCGGCAACGGCAGGCGGCTTCGCACTGCTCCTTCCTCCGCGCCCTCCTGAACGTCGGGCGCGGCAAGGTGCGGCGCTGGGCCGCGCCGCTTGTGCTTGCCCCGCTGGGGCGGGGCTGCGCTTTCCGCCTCCGGCTGGGCCGCCGTCGGCGGTCTGGCCGTCCTCTCGCTTGCCTCGCCAGAGGCTCGGCGAAGGCGGGTCCGGCCTCTGGCGTCACGCTCTTTGACCGGCGCTCTTTCTCTCGCTCCCATCATCACGCCTTCCGCCAGCTTCCCGAACTGCCCGCCGTTGGCGGGCCTGTCGGTCGCCGCCTCCCGGCGGCTCCGGCCTGCGAAGCAGGCTCCGAATCCCAATCCCGGCGCGCGCGAAGAGAAGAAAGACATTGCGGCGGCCAACGGCTCCGCCGTTGTTTCCGCCGCTCACGTTCACACCCCGACAAACCGTCAGGCTACCTTCACGGAATCAGGAAGCCTGCCGGTCTGCTTTCTGGCGCTACCAGAACGGGAGAAGACCCCCGCCACTTTCCGAGTGCCGTTTCTTTGCGCCGTCCGTTCGCGTCGCCTGTCCTCCATGCCGGTCAACCCCGATGCAAGCACTCACACCATCCGCGTATCCCTTCGCTTGCGCCTGTGCGCGGCCATTGCGGTCTGTCGGCTGCCGCCGACGAAGACGCCGGCGTCATCCGCGCAGAACCGCAATCGCCGCTGCGAATGCACTGGCGCAGCCCCAGGAGGGGCACGCTCAGGCAAACGCGGCTGGTGTTCGCCCTTCACCCGTCGCCGCCGAAGACGGCGTCGCCGGGTTCGGGTCGGGGTTGCCCAGCATTCCGGCCAGTCGGCCGCTTCTCTCCCGTCGCCGCAGAACCGTCACTCCGAAAGTGTCGCCCCAAGAGCCGCCTTCAAGAGCGCCTTGTTCTGCATCGCCATCCCGGAAGCCGGGTTGTCGCCGCAGATTTCGCCAAAAGGCCAAGGCCCTCTTGATCCGCCTACGGCGGACCGGCGGCCAGAGCCCCCGGCGCGCCTTTTTCTTTTGAGACGGCGCGCCGGGCCGCGCAGCCTGCGCAGGCTTGTCTGCGCTGGGGTCGCGCTTCGCGCTCCGTGGTAGGAATCTACGAGTCCTGACAATACAACCAACATCCAAACCCATCTACCCCAAGACAGACAAGACCCCCATCACCACAGATCAGACCCGGACCCCGACGCTGCGCCAGGCAACGGCGTTCACTCCGCGCTGCACCGGTCGCGCCACCGCGCGGACACGGTGTCACGCCCGCTGCTGGGCGCTCTGTTCACCACATTCACCGACCTTCGGTCTCTTCCATCCGCCACTTTTCACCCCGAAGCCCGGAAGGAAGTGGGGGCTTCGGTTCGAAAAGTGCTTTCCTGCACCCGCCGTTTTCAGGATGCCAACCATGTTGTCCACTTCAACGGAGAGCGGTTTCTCGGGCCTTATCCCGATACGGTTCTTGCCTGAACGCCGAAGCGGCCAAGTGCACGGCCCGGCTCTTTCGCTGAGCGCGCTTCGCGCCCTACGCTCATTCACCGCACCGGCCACATGGCCTGTCCTTCCGGGCTCCGCGCCGCCGTGCCCCTCCCTGCCTGAGCGCCCTTGCTTCCGCATTCCTGGCCGTCGAAACGGTCGGCGGCTACCCAGCGAAGCGCCGGGCCGCCTCTGCGCCGGTGGCGCAGTTCGCTTCTCCGGCCCTCCATGCGGCGGGCGCTACGGCAGTTCCGGGGCATCGCCGCCATCCGTGTGTCGCGAGGTTGCGGGAATCCGCCGCCTCAATCCCTCCTTGAGCCTTCTCGGCGTCTGATGGGGGTGAGGACGAGATAGGCGTGAAGCTGATCCAGAAAACTGAGGTATTCGGGCTTGGCAAAGGTCTTCTCGGGACCGCTGAATCTCAGAACCATCAGGCAGTCGCGTTCCACCCGGCCCAGGAAGTCCTGACTGAACCTGACCGTCACTTGCGCGTTCGTCTCCACAACGAGGATATCGGCGGCTTCGTCTTCGCCGATGCGCACGCCATGCGCGGCGGTGATGTGCTTGGCCATGCTCACGTCGGCTGGGCCTTGCGGGGCCTGCTCGGCCGGTTGTTGCGGCATGCAGCCGGCGACAAGGAGCATCAAGCCTATCGGTAGAGCAATACGTAGTCGCGCCATATCATCCATCCTCTGTGCGCCAGTACGGCGAAGCAAATCAGAGCCGCGACGCCGTACGCCAGCCAGTCGGGAATCTTCTTCGTCAGCTTGTCGGTGGGGAGAAGTCGGAGCGCCCCGGCAATCGCCATGACCGTGGTCGTGACTCCCAGCCATACCGTTGTCCCGGCAGCCAGCAGGTTCTCGTGTGCTCTCACCAGCATCGGGCTGATTGCCACGAGTCCGAGAACATCGCTGCACGGGATCACTCCGACGCTGAGGCCCGTCAGGAACGGTCGCCTGTGCGCGAAGTCCAGGCGAGCATCGGCCGCAGCGTGCTCCCAGGGCTCGTTCCGGCCCTGCGCTTGCCTCATGTTGCGTTGTCGCATGCCTTTCCACGCCTTGACGGCGAAATGCAGCCCCACCAGCAACAGAATGGGCAAGTACAGATTCTTGATCAGCAGGCCATGGCGGCCGGCCAAATGGGCAAGCCGGTCGGCAAGCAGGAGCCCGGACATGGCGGCCAGGCCCATCATGATGCCGTGGGACAGGCTGTAGCCTGCCGCGACCCGCAGCAGCCGCAGGCGCGGCCCGCCGGAGATACAGACGGCGACCAACAGTGTCTTGCCGTGTCCCGGCAAGATCACGTGCCAACACGCGAACAGATACAGCGTTGTCAGTTGCTTCAGATCCATGTCCATAAGGTCTTGCCTTATACGCGATTATGTTTGCCAAGGCAAACACGTTTCGTTGAACGCAACTCAGAATTGTGCCCCGGAAAAGAATCAGAAAATGGCTGTTGACAAGTGCGCTCGGGCGTAATATGTTTGGCGGCGCGAACTCCAGAAAGGAATGAGATCGGAAGATGGCCGCCATGACGGAAGCGTTGAGTATTAGCATCGAGAATTACCTGGAGACGATTTTTCTCCTCATCCAGGAGCATACGGTGGCGCGGTCGAAAGACATCTCGGAGCGCCTCAGTGTGAACCGATCCTCCGTGACCGGTATGTTGCAGACGCTACGGGACCGGGGGCTGGTGAACCATGAGCGCTATGGTTATGTGACGCTCACGAAGGAGGGGGCCGACATCGCCCAGCGCGTTCGGAGACGACACGAGGCGCTGCGGGACTTCATGGTGAACGTACTGTCCATCGATGAGGTGGCGGCCGACGAGGCGGCTTGCAACATGGAGCACGGGATATCCAACCAAATCGTGGATCGCTTCGTGGATTTCGCCGAGTTCGTGAAGACCTGCCCCGAGGCGGCGCACGTCGAGTGGGTGAAGGACTTCGGCTACCGCTGCGAGCGTCACGCGCAGAACGAGGAGCCCTGCAAGCGGTGTGGCTCCCATGCGGATGCAAAATCGGAATGAACAGCGCACAAGACCGCGCGGGCAAGAGCTTCCCCCTCGCCGAGGCCGAGGACGGCGCCCGCCTGACCGTATTGGCGTTGCGCGGCGGGGCGGGGTTCCAGGAGAGGATCAGCAGCATGGGGCTGTACATCGGGTGCAAAGCGGACGTGCTCATCGGCGGGGACGATGGCCGCATGGTTCTGGCGGTCGGCGATACGCGTATCGCGCTCGGACATGGCATGGCGCAGAAAGTCATCGTCAAGCGACGGGGTGACGAACGATGAAGATCAGGGATATGCAGCCCGGGCAGACGGGAAAGGTGACGGCGTTTACGGGCACGGACAAGGCCTACCGGCACAAGCTGCTGCGAATGGGCCTGCGCAAGGGCGTGGAATTCAAACTTGTGCGCAAGGCCCCGATGGGAGATCCCGTCGAGGTGGAGATCAACGGGTCCAACCTGACGCTGCGCAAGGCGGAAGCCGACGTCGTGGACGTCGAAGTGGTCATTGGGCATTAGTCATGCGGCACGAATGACCAATGACCAATGACCAATGACCCGGCCAGAGGGAGTCATGATGTGGATAAGCTAAGGATAGCGATCGCCGGCAATCCGAACTGCGGCAAGACGACGTTGTTAAACGCCTTGACCGGCTCGCGGCAGCATGTCGGCAACTGGCCCGGCGTCACCGTCGAACGTATTGATGGCCACTACATGGAAGGCGACACCCGCGTCGAGGTGACGGATTTGCCGGGAATCTACTCGTTTTCCGCTTATTCCATCGACGAGTCCATCGCCCGCAAGCACATCCTGATGGATACGCCCGATGTGGTCGTCAACATCGTTGACGCGTCCAACCTCGAGCGCAACCTCTATCTGACCACGCAGCTCCTGGAGATGCGCGTGCCGGTGCTGGTGGCGCTCAACATGGTGGACATCGCCAAGAAGCGGCGCATCCACATCGAGACCGCGCACCTGGCCCGGCATCTGGGGTGTCCGGTGGTCCCGATCGTGGCCTCGAAGGGCACGGGGCTTCCCGAGCTGCGCGCGGCGATCGTCGAGGCGGCGCGGACGAAACAGGTCTCGGCGGCGCACGTCGCGTATGACGCGGAGCTGGAGAAATCGCTTGCCGCGCTGGAGGACAAGGTGCGGCCGGTAGCCGCGCAACGGGGCGTCAACGCTCGCTGGCTGTCCATCAAGACCTTCGAGCAGGACGAGCTGGCGCTCGGCATGGTGAAAGACGCCGGGGTCGAGCGCATGGTCGCGGACGAGACCGCGCGCGTCGAGAAACACACGGGCGAAGACCTCGATATCGTGATCTCCGACGGCCGCTACGGGTTCATCCATGGCCTGGTGCGCGACGTGGTGCGCCGCGACAGCGAAGTGCGCCGCACGGTGTCCGACGCGATCGACCGCGTGGTGCTCAACCGCGTGGCCGGCATTCCGATCTTCCTGGCGGTCATGTATCTGGTCTTCGTGGCCACGATCAACCTCGGCGGGCCGTTCATTGACTTCTTCGATGGGCTCTGCGGCACGATCTTCGTGGACGGATTCGGACATCTGCTGGGCGCAATGAAGACCCCCGAGTGGTTGATTGCGCTGCTGGCCGGCGGGATCGGCGGGGGCATCCAGACCGTGGCGACGTTCATTCCCCCGATCTTCTTCATCTTTCTGTGCCTCGCTTTCCTGGAGGATTCGGGGTACATGGCGCGCGCGGCCTTCGCCATGGACCGCCTGCTGCGCGCCGTGGGGCTGCCGGGCAAGGCGTTCATCCCGATGCTGGTCGGCTTCGGCTGCAACGTGCCGGCCATCATGGCAACCCGAACACTCGAGAACAACCGCGACCGCATCCTGACGATCATGATGAATCCCTTCATGTCGTGCGGGGCGCGACTGCCCGTCTACACGCTCTTCGTCGCGGCGTTCTTCCCACGTCACGGCGGAACCGTCCTCTTCGGGCTGTATTTCACCGGGATCGTGCTGGCCGTGCTGACCGGGTTGCTCTTCAAGCGGACCATTCTGCACGGCGAAACCTCGACCTTCGTGATGGAATTGCCGCCCTACCACATGCCGACCTTCCGCGGCATCCTGTTCCACACGTGGAACCGGCTGAAGAGCTTCATGCTTCGGGCGGGACGCGTCATCATCGTTGTGGTCGTGGCGCTGAGCTTCCTGAACTCGATCGGGACCGACGGCAGCTTCGGCAACGAGGATTCCGAGAACTCGGCCCTGAGCGCGGTGAGCAAGAAGGTCGGCGTCGTTTTTCGCCCGATGGGGCTGACCGAGGAGAACTGGCCGGGCGCCGTGGGGCTTTTCACCGGGCTCTTCGCCAAGGAGGCGGTCGTGGGAACGCTGGACACGCTCTACTCGGCCATGGCCGAGCAGGAGGCCGCCGCCGAGGCCGCCGCGGCCGGCGAGGAAGCCGAAGCCGAAGAGGCATTCGACTTCTGGGGCGGTATCGCCGCTGCCTTCGCGGCCATCCCGGCCGGGTTCGAGGGTTTCGGCGAAGGTCTGGCCGACCCGCTGGGGGTCGGGATCGACGACGACTTGAGCGATACGAAAGCCGTGGCCGAGGAGATGGAGATCGAGTCGGGCACCGTGACGGCGATGGCGAAGTACTTCGACGGCAAGGCCGGGGCCATCGCCTACCTGTTGTTCATCCTGATCTACGCGCCCTGCGTGGCCGCCATCGCGGCGATCTACCGCGAGACCAATCTCAACTGGGCGGCCTTCTCGGTGGGTTACCTCACGCTGCTGGCGTGGGTTGCCGGAACGTTGTTCTATCAGTGTGCGACCTTCTCGCAACACCCGGGGGCTTCGGCGGGCTGGATTGCCGCATGCCTGACATCACTGGCCGCCCTGTACGCCGGTCTGCGCGCCCGGGCGCGGACCCTGACCGTGGAGGCATAGCCGTGCTGAGGGAAACAAAACAGCTCTTGGCGAAACACGGCAGGTTGACCCTGCGTGAGTTGGCCCGACACTTCGACATGGACGCCGGCGCGCTGGAGAAGATGCTGGAGACGCTGGTGGATAAGGGGCAGATCCGCCTGGTCGCGGGCGGTTGCGCCAAGCCCTGCGCGGGCTGCACCTCGGCCTGCCGTGAAGACATGCTCATCTACGAGCTAAATGGGAATGCGGAAAAACGCGGCGAAAAGGATCAAGTCGAACAACCGGGCTGGGCGGGTTTGCCCGGTCAGGCGGGCCGGCGGCCTGGATAACCGGCTGCGGCGCTGGCTCCAGAACCCGATCACGGGCCGCAAGAACTCACCACGGAGGCACAGAGTCACGGAGTGTCGGGCAGGAGAGAGACTGCGGGTTATCCCCTTTCCTCCCTGGCGAGTGGTGCGCGTATTTTCCGCGCAACGGTTGAACCGGAAGAGGGCACGGAGGATCGGCGCCTTCTCCGTGCTTCCGTGCCTCCGTGGTGAGTGTCGCTTTCCCGTATGGAACGATAGTGAAAAAAACGTTTGACGGAGTGCGGCGGGGCGTATTATGTTTGGCGCGACGAACATGAAAGGCGGAAAGGACATGGTACGGCGCAGGCGTGTTTTTTGGCCCCATGAGTTTGTCTGGCCGCACTCTATGTGCGGCGGCAAACTCGCGGCGGCGGCGGAACGGAGCGCCTCTTGCAATGGGGAATCTGGGTGGCTGATTGACTCAAGCGATGCGAGGATTCACCACGGAGACACGGAGGCACGGAGTTCCGGATGGGAGCGGGCCAGCGGAGCTTCCTCTGCCGCCTCCCCGCCGTGTGTTGCGCGGATTTGCCACGGCGTGCGGCAGATGGGAAACAGACTTCCGCCCCAAGGATCCACCGCGCCCCGTGGCAAATCCGCGCAACGGTTGGGCCGGAAGAGAGCACGGAACGGAGGAGTCTTCTCTGTGTCTCCGTGCCTCCGTGGTGAAGCTCCCCGTCCGTTCATCCGTCATTTGAGTCAATCAGCCACCCACGTTGGAAAAAGCCTGTTCGTCAGATGGATGCACGAATGACTAATGACCAATGACAAATAACTAGCTAGCGAGAAAGGAAGTCAGAGATGAAGAAGATCACGGTGTTCTATGGATCCACGACCGGCAACACAGGTAGTGCTGCCAAAGCGATCGCGGCCGCCCTGGGCGATGGAGCAGAGGCGCGCGATGTCAGCGGCGCGGACGCTAACGCGTTCAGCGAGCCGGACGTACTGGTTCTCGGCACGTCAACATGGGGCGTCGGCGATTTGCAGGACGATTGGGTGGGCGCGCTCGACGCGCTCAAGGGCGCGCGCCTCGCCGGCAAGAAGGTTGCCGTCTTCGGCCTCGGCGATCAGAACGGATTCGGCGACAGCTTCGTTGACGGCATGCGCGACCTCTACGACGCGGCCATTGCGGCCGGAGGGACCGTCGTGGGCGCATGCGCCACGGACGGATACGAGTTCAGCGAATCGCGAGCCGTCGTCGACGGCCAGTTCGTCGGGCTGGTCCTCGACGACGACAACCAAGCCGGCCAGACGGACGCGCGGATCGCGGCCTGGGTCACGCAACTCAAGCAGGAACTGGGGATGAGCTGATGAAGGTCTTCCTGCACCACATCTACGAATACAGGAAGGGACTGCGCAATCTGGTGCTTTTCACCGGGGCTGCCGAACAACGCCAGTTCATGGAAGCAAAGCTGCGGAAATGCGGCATTGACTACCTCGTCTGCCCGGTCGGACAGACCCGCGTGAACGTGTTCTTCGGCAATGCGGCTTGCGTAGATGTGGTGCGGCGGATCGGTTGCGAAAATCTCTCCAGCCTGAGCCCCGAACATGACTTCATGCTCGGGATCATGCTGGGCTACGACCGCATCAAGCAGTGCGACCGCTATCTCCAGCGGGCGCGCGCCGGCGGCGAACCGCCACGGAGTACGCCCCAGGAAGCCCCATTCGTGGAAAGGATGATCGCATGACCCACGCGAGAGCGCAGGATGTAGAAACAGTTGAACCACGGAGACACAGAGACACGGAGAACGCGCGGTGGGCGGAGGCGAGTTTTCTGTGCCTCTGTGCCTCCGTGGTGAGTCTTCGCGGATTCGAGGATATTTCTTGGGCTGCGGTCCAGCGGCCGCAGGCCGCGTTGGGCTGATCGCATGAGCAACGACAATCAACACATCTGGTCGCTGGACTGTATTGCCATCTGCACGGTCCTCGGCTTCGCTCTGGATGCAAAGAACGTGGGCAAGCTCTGCCGCAAGTTCAATCTCTCCAAGCAGGGCAAGCGTGTTGATTCGTCTTTCGGCTTCTACCTGCTGCACAAGGCCTGTCACGAGCAAGGCGGCCTGCTGCCGAAGCGCCTGACCAAACTCCTCAACGAACGGTACACGCGGATCATCCAAATCGTCAGGGCTACGGAGGAGGGATCGGAGGATCGGATCCTGGCGCAGCTCGAAGACTGGATCAAGCAGACGCCGGCAGGAATCATGTGGGCGTTGCTCACCGATCCCCGCGAGTCGTTCCAACACCTGGGCGTGTATCTTGTTCACCAGATCGCCTACGGTGCTTTCCGCGATTCCCGTCAACGCTCTCTGGAATCGCTGCGGGAAGCGGAACAGGCGAAAGCCGCGGAGATGGCGGAGAACAAGGCGCGGGCAAGTTTGGCGAAGCAGAAGGCGGCGGCCGACGCGCTCCGGGAGCGACTCCGGCAAACTGAGCGCGAATCGGACGATCTCAAGGCCGCTTGCCGCCGTCACGAGCAGCGCATCGCCGAACTGGAGGCGCAACCGGACCGCGAGGCGGCACTGCTCAGGCGCATCCGCATTCTGGAGCATGAGTTGGAGGAAGTGCGGCAGCAACCTGCGGTCATGACGTCTGCGGGAGCACCGGCCGAGTCCGATCTGTTGGACTTGTCCGACAAGTCCGGCGCGCCCACGTTCGGCGAGGAGCCGCCGCCGCCATGCGCCGTTCCAGCCTGCGAAACCGAACTGGCCCATTGCGCCGCCTCGGGAGCAGATCCCTGTCCGCTCGATGCCATGCACGTTGCGGTAATCGGTGGTCTGGATCGCTTGGAGCCGCATTACCGCCGCGTGGTCGAAGCCATGGGCGGCCAGTTCCTCTTCCATAACGGCGACTGTCAAGGCGGCTGTCACAGGTTGAGGACGGCGGTGTGTCAGGCGGACCTGGTGATCTTCATCACCCGCGTCAACAGCCACTCCGCACTGAAGGTCGTAAAGGGACTGTGCAAGAAGACGGGAAGACAATTCATGGCTCTGCGAGAGACGAGTCCGACGGCGCTGGAAGCGGTGCTGATGGGGGCGGCGTAGGGGAGGTCATTAGTCATTGGTCATTGGTCAGTAGTCAATGGTCATTAGTCATTGGTTGCGGGTCATTGCTTTCCGTTGGCTGCCAATGACTGATGACTGTGGGCGAAGCCCGCAAATGACCAATGGCCAATGACCAATGACGCAAACGCAGCGGTCGAAAAAAGGTGAAAAAAAGTTGTTGACGTAGTGTGGCGGGGCGTATTATGTTTGGCGCGACGAACATGAAAGGCGGAAAAGATGCTGGTCGGCGCACGCGCCTTTTTTTGGCCCCGCGAGTTCGCCTAGCCGCACTCTGTGTGCAACGACGAACTCGCGCGGCGGCGCCTAGCGCCTTCGGGAAGGTCATCGGGAGATTGGATTGGCGATGCAGGAAACGAATAACAGCGTGAGCGGCAGTCAGGAGGACTACCTGGAGGCCATCTTCGCCTTGACGCGGGAGCGTTCGGTCGCGCGGTCCAAGGACATCGCGGCCCGGCTGAACGTCAGCCGGTCCTCGGTCTCCGGCGCGCTGCATGCGCTCCAGAAGCGGGGGTTGGTGGAACACGAATCGTATGGCTACGTCACGCTGACGCCCGAAGGCGAGCAGGTCGCTGGGTGCGTGGCGCGGCGGCACGGGGCATGGAAGGCATTCCTCACCGGTACGCTGGGTGTTGAGGAGGAAGAAGCCGATGCCACGGCCTGCCGTCTGGAGCACGGGGTCTCCAAGCAGGTCACGGACCGGCTGCTCGAGTTCGTCGCGGCCAATGACAAGAACGGAACGCCCATGCGCGAGCCTGGTGGATCAGGGGGCGACGCATGACTTTGATTTGCAGGAAAGGAGTGGGAGCCCATGCCATCGTCGCATGACGCCGTGCTGGCGCGGATCGAGGAACTCTATCGCATGTTGTTCGCGCACAGCGGATACGGCGACATGAGCATCGAGATCCGTTTTCTGCGCAAGCACGAGAAGGAAGTGCTGATCAAGTGCGGCAAGCAGTACCGCTTCGTCGTGCCGTGCGATTGCCCCACGGGCGAGGAATGCCCGTGCCACGAGTCGCCGCGCAAAGAAACCGGGCCGGGGAGAAAATGAGACCTACCACGGAGACACGGAGGCACGGAGAACAGGAGAGAAGCTCTGCATTTCTCTCCGTGCCTCCGTGTCTCCGTGGTGAATCTCAAGGATGTAATACAGAGCGGGCGTGGCGCCCGCCAGGGTTGAAGAATACAGGCGAAAACGAACGCCGGTGGAAGGCCGGCCCCGCGAGGCGCGGGGCGGCCATGACCGGAAAGGAGCTGCGTATCGAGTGAGACATCGGTTGCGGGAGCGGTTCCCGCGCCATTGAACTCGCAAGACATATCGGGCGGGCTGACCGAGCGGGAGCCGTCCACAAGAACGAAGGCGCCATGATGGTGCCGAGAAAGATGAAGGAAGAGAACAGAATGAGTACGAAAAAGACGAAGAAGGGTCAGGGTGGTTTCACCTTGATCGAGCTGTTGATCGTGATCGGGCTGATGGGCGCGCTGGTCGCTCTCGTCCTGCCCAAGCTCACGGCGGATCGGGAAGAAGCCATGGGCGACGTTTGCGACTACAACCAGGCCGGAACGGTCCGCGTGCTGAATCAGTACGCGGACATGTTCGGCAAGTACCCCGACGGCATGCACAACGGGCTGGATGGCACGGGTTCGACGGCGTCAGCTATTAAAGGGCTGCCGGAAGCGCAGCATACCAACATGATCGGTCAGATCGACTCGACCCGCTATGGGCTATCGACGAACGAAGTGGCCTCGCTGAACGCGGCGGGTATCGACACGGTTGCCTATGGTACTGGCTATCAAGTCACAAACTTGGCTGCCGGCGTTCACGTTGCGCGATGCACGACCAACTGGCTGGATGATACGCCGGCGCAGTACCAGTTCGACGGCGTCACTGTCGCGGATTGGGAAACCGCCACCGGTACGCCTGGCTGGGATACGACAAATGGCACAGTGGTGTGCCTCTGGATCACGCCGACGATTGACTGGTCGGGCGGTGCCGGCGACAACCTCGACTGGACCAAGGGTGCGGTCAATTACGGCATCAGCCTCGAAGGCCAGTGCCCGATTCCGGTCTCCGCGGCCAGCGGCGAAGAGGTGGAGTTCGCCTACTACATGGCCTACTTCAAGGTCTACGACGAGGCTCCAGCAGTAGCGGCCCGACTGATCGGCACCTCATGCCCTGAATGCGGCGTGCTGAATCCGTAACGTAAACCCAAACCCGGCGCCGGGGGCTTCCACGCCCCCGGCGCCTCTCCTGATTGGTCATTGGTCATTTGCGCCTGCGGCGCGTCATGGGTCATTAGTGATTGGTCATTGGTCATTGGTCATCGGTAAACAGAGGAAAGAACAGAATGAATACGAAGAAGCGAAACAAGAAAAGCGGGTTCACGCTCATTGAACTGTTGATCGTGATCGGGTTGATGGGCGCGCTGGTCGCTCTCGTCCTGCCTAAGCTCACGGCCGATCGGCGGGAGTCCATGATGGATGTGAGCCAGTACAACAAGGCGGGCACGATCCGCACGCTGTACCAGTACGAAGAGATCACGGGCAAATATCCCAACGACATGCACAGTGGTCTGACGAATGCGGCCAGCGGCGGACGCATGCCCGGCATGCAGAAGTCCATGGCGTTCAACATCAGCAACGGGGGCGGGCCGAAGCCAGCATCGATTCAGCCGTTGACCACGAACATGGTCGCCTCGCTGAATGCGGCCGGAATTACCAGCCTCTGCTATGACAGCGGCTTCAATTCCCGAACGCTGGCGGTTGGCGACTATGTGGTTATGTCCTGCAATCCCGACGGCGAGCAGTGGCTGCACAAGCACTTCACGCCGCACGTCGGAAGTACCGGCAAGGGCAAGATCACGTTCGAAGGACGTGCGCTGGACGAGTGGGTCACGGACATGAACGGCGGGGCCAGTGACGGGGTCATCATTCCCTGCTGGGTAACGCCCACCATCGACTGGCAGGCCGGCAGCGGTGACAATACCGACTGGACCAAGGGCAACGTCGAACTCGGTATCTCCATGGAGGGCCAGGCGCCCGTGCCGACGGAGGATGCCGAAGGCGGCAATGAGGTCAACTTCGCCTACTACACCGCGCACTTCCTGGTGGACGACGACGATACGGACGGGATCCAGCCCGCGAAACTGATCGGAGTAATGTGCGGAAAGCCGCTGAACCCATAGATAAACCAAAGGCGTTGGCGGGGCGGCCGCCGCGGGCCGCCCCGCTCGCTCAACCACTTGAAAGAATGGAGACTAAGGTGCTGAAACCATACAAAAACACGGGCAAGGGAATACTTCGCCGAGGCCTGCCGTTGCTGCTTCTGGCCATGCTGGCCGCGACAGCGTACGCCCACAAGCCGCTGATGATGATCGAGGACCACGAGAATGGAACGTTCACGGTCACCGTAGGCTTTTCGGACGGCGAATCGGGGGCGGGCGCGCCGATACTGTTGAAATCAAAGACCAATGGCGAAGTCCTGTGGAAGGGTTCGTTGAACGCGGAAGGCGCACTGCAGTGCCCGAAGATGATGGAGCCCTATGTGGTCCGCTTTGTCGACGATGAACCGGGACATTCCGTTGAACGCGATGGGATCGTGCTGAAGGCCGGTGAGTCCGCGCCCGAGTTGTCCGCTCTGGCAAGCCCGATTATCCCGGCCGGTGCCGCGGACGCCAAATTCGGTGAAACTGCGTCCGAAAGTTCTGATCTGATTTTGCATCCGCAATGGACGCTTCCGTTGAAGGCGCATTTCACGGAGGAGATTAAACGGTTGCTGGCGGACAAGACGGTATCGGTCAGGAACGTCCTCGGTATGGTGCGAACCACCTCCCTGATGCAATGCCTGCAGTACCATGCCCAGAGTAAAATGGGCGCCCTCGTGGCCGTGGCAGAGGAAAAGGTCAAGGCCGGCAAGAGGGTGGATTTCGAACTGCCTCAGGCGGGGCTTTGCCCTGGCGCACTGAGCGGATTCCTGGCCATGGATTTCGCCATTCGCGAGCTGTACGGCGACGAAGTGCCGCTGATGGACGATCTGCGCATCGAATGCAAAGGAAAGATGGGGGGCATCTGGGATGCGTTTGAACTGATTCTAGGCCGTCGGCTTTCCCGCGAGCGTGGCGTTCTGGGCCCCTCGCCGAAGGCGATGGTCTTTTTCGCCGAACGGCTATCTGACGGGAAGCGAATCGTTTTCACCTACGATGACGACACCAAGGCCCGTTTGCAACGTTTCTTCGAAGGGAAAACGAACCCCGGAACGCTTCCAAAGGACGAGATGAGCCAGATTCGGCAGGGACTCGTCAAAGACCTCCTGGGGCGCCATGCCCGGAAAGACTACAGTTATTTCATGATCCTGAATGGCGGCCCGGAAAAGCCTGAGAGTTTGTGAGTTGATGAAATGACAACGAAGAAAAGCATCCTGTTCCGCGCCGTCCGCATCCTCGTGATCACGGCGGTCGCCTTCGCGGTGATCGTCGTTGTGCAGTTGCACCGGCAGAAGGCCGCGCGCGAGGTGGTTCCCAGTGCGCACGTCGTGGAGCTGGCCGAAGACGCGAATCTGGACGATCTGCTGACCGGTACGCCCCTTGTATTGGTGAGCTATGGGGGCGAAGCATGTGGCCATTGCCGGGCGTTGAAGCCGAATCTGCATCGCCTGGCCGACGCCTTGCCGGGCACCATGCGTGTTGTGTTGGTCGACACGGACACTCACAGGGCTCTCGCCCGCGAAAGCGGTGTGGAGGCCATACCGGACACGCGCCTCTATGTCGGCGGCAAGTCCACTGATCGACGCTTGGGCTACCAGGACGACAACGCTTTGAAGGAATGGCTGCGGCCTCACATCGCGGCGGCCGCCTTCATCCACACGGACGATCACCATGGACACGGACATGAGCATCATTGAACTGGTCATTAGTCATTGGTCATTAGTCATTGGAAGGGACTGCCAGAGGTCCTACAGAACAACTGAAGAGAAGATTCACCACGGAGGCGCGGAGACACGGAGCAGAGATTGAACTCTGTGCCTCCGTGCCTCTGTGGTGAAATCCAGGTTTGGAGAAACTCATGATAGCAGAGAGATACGATAGCGAGCGCGAGCCCGACGGGAAAGCGCCGGACGACGATCACCGCGATCACCACGACCATCGGTGCGACGGAGGCGGTCGCTGCACGGGCTGCCTGACGGGCAATCCCTGTCCCGCGTGCATCGCGCGGATGGCAAAAGCAGAAAGAACAGCGTTGCAACAATGGAGGCAAGACCATGAACAAGACACGAAACGCACTGGGCTCTTCACGAATGACGAATGACCAATCGCCAATGACGGCGCGAAGCGCCTCTTCCGGCTTCACGCTGATCGAGCTGTTGATCGTGATCGGGCTGCTGGGCGCGCTGGCCTCCCTGATGCTCCCCTTGCTCAAAGTCGACAAGGAGAAATCGATGGAATCCGTCGTGCAGAGCGAGATGTACGACATCCAGCGCACGTTCATCCGGTTCTACAACCATTGCGAGTTCGCTACGGGAGGGCCAACCAACATGGCGGACTGGGCCGCCGTCGATCTCGCGCCGCTCCTGACGCAAACGGACACCAATTCACCTTCGCTCTTTAGCTATGAAGAGTGGGACTTGGCGAAGAACCGCGGCTGGCGCGGACCCTATGCCGTGTCCGAAGGAACCAACGCTGCCGGCTACCGCGCATTGCTCGACCCGTATGGGGATCCGTATGAGGTGGTGGTGAGCAACGACTATCCGTCCGCCGGATTCACGAACCTGTTTCTGTACCCCAGCACGAACAGCGGGAGGTTCAACGCCGAGAAACGCGAAGAGCTGAAACGGCAACTGACGTTCGACGAGTAATCCGGTTGGAGGGGCAGAAGATATGAAAGAACTCACCACAGAGACACCGAGGCACGGAGGGCCGCAGAGAGAGCGGAAGCGCAGAGTCTTCTCCGTGTTTCCGTGCCTCCGTGGTGAGCGTCCGCTTTCCAAAGAACTCACCACGGAGACACCGAGGCACGGAGTGCCGCAGAGGGCGAGGAATAGCAAACGCTTCTCCGTGCCCACGCCCCTGGCGTGGCAAGGTCCGTGTTTACCACGCCGGAGGCGTGGCCTCCGTGGTGAGCGTCCGCTTTCCGCCGATGCTGCACCGGCGTCAGACCCGCGCGCGGGCATGACGCTGATCGAGCTGGTGGTCGTCCTGGCCCTGATGGCCGGCCTGGCGAGCATGATGCTGGTTGGCGCCAGCGATCTCGCCAACCGGGGCCGCTACGACGAAACGGTCACGCGCATGCGCCTGATCCGCGAAGCCGTCGTCGGCAACGGCGTGGAAGCCGGCCGCTTCGTCCGCGACATGGGGAGGTTGCCGAATTCGCTGGGTGAACTCGTTACCAGCACCAACACGTTCCAGCACCTTTCGTATAGTTTCGATGTGCCTGGCTATGCGCCCATTACTGCCGGTTTACACGCGGGCTGGGCCGGACCCTATGTGGTTGCTTCGGACACCAATTTCTACGACGGATTCGGCGAGCCGATCGAGTTGATCAACGGAACACAGCTCGTGGCGAGAGTGAAAGACCGTGCGGGTTGGCTGACCAATGACGTGGAATACTCCTTTGCGAGCGTTTCGAACTGCTGGCTACGGGTGGAGGTACGTGCTCTGCACAGGAACCCACGACTCGCTCTCTGCGCATGGATGAGCCCCAACACGAATGCGCCATCCCTCTGGTCGTCCACCACAAACTACTTTCCGGGCGACCTGTGCAGCACCAACGCGGATGTCTATGTCTGTATGTCGACGAACAGCAATGAACCTCCGTCCGTGACCGGTACAAACTGGTATGCATTGCCCCAGCACGAGTTTCTGACTGCTGGAAACGTCCTCCTGGCCGTTCCCAATACAACGGGGCCTCTGTCAAAATCGCTCACGGCAGGAACCCCGGTTGTGTTCTCGAACCTGTTTCCGGGGATCAGGCAGGTCTTTGCGTACGGGTTCAACGCAGGCGGCGGCACAACGAATAACGCGTGGCATTCGGGAGCCCAATCCGTTGAGATCCGGCCCGGCGCGAACTTCATCACCCTCTATCTAGCGGAGCAACTCCAAAGGGAGCCGTAGCATGATGATGCCGTTGAAGAGAGAACAACCACGGAGACACAGAGGCACAGAGAGAATCCCCTTCATCTCTCCTCCGTGCCTCCGTGTCTCCGTGGTGAGCATGAATAACAGGTCAGAACAGCCATGAGATTACCCGGACAGAGCAAATCGCTGGTGGTCGCCGTCCATGACGGGCTGGCGTGGCGGGCGTATGCCCTGAAACGCGGGCATGGCGAATGGACGTGCGTCGATCGCGCGGAGGAGGCGTCGCGCGCCGGGCGCGGGTTGCCGAAGACCATTCTGGATTTCATTGCCCAATCCCGGGCAAAGCGCTTGCGCGTGCTGCTGTCGGGTGATGTGCATGCGCTTCTGGCGGAATTGCCGGAGGACGCCTCGGACGAGGAATTGCAGACCGCGCTGGCTTACGAGGCGCAGGGCGAGGCGGGACTGGAAGCGGCCGGGCATCGGCTGGCGGCGGCGCGGGCGCATCTTTACGAGATGGGCGGCGACCGCAAGGCGCTGCTGGCCGCGTCGTTCGAGATCGAACGGCTGAATCGCTTCGTGGCGGACGCGGAAAGCGAGGGCGTGGCGTTCGAGGGCGCGGGGTCGCTCGAACTGGCAATACTGGCCGCGCATGCGCATCGCGCGCCGAACCGGCGGCTGCTCATCGTTCGCGAGCGTACGAGCTTCTACGCCGTGCCGGCCAACGATCCCCAGCCGTTCATGACGGCGACGATCCCGCTGGGGCTGGACGCGGCATCGGACCCGACGGCGCGCGAACGCGCGGAGCGCGCACGGGAGCGCTTGAGTGTACACGATGCCGTGCCCATGACGGTTGTGTTGCCGGGCGAGGTCGAACAGCTTCAAGGCCGAATTGCGCCCTACATCGGCTCGTGCGCGGATGTCGAGTACCTCGCGCTGCCGGAGCTTGAGGAAGCGGCGTTGCGCGGGACTGCGGGCGGGCGCGTCGGTGGCGTGGAAGACGCCTGTCCGTGGATCGGGCTTCCGCCGCGTCCGCGCGATCCGCACCGGCACGGGACGGTGCTGCTCTTCATCATTCTGGCCTTCTCGCTGGTCTGGGTGGGATGGCGGCGGCAGACCCTGCACCACGACCTGTGCCGCGCGCAGGCCAACCTCAAGGCGTGGGAGACGCTGGAGAGCGCGCGGAAGAAGGCGGCGGGCGAGAGCGAAGCGCTGCGGAAGCGCCAGACCGCGATCGTGACGAAGAAGGAGATGCTGGCCGGGCGGCGCTGTCTGCCGCACGGACTGCTGCCACTCTTGGAGACGCTGGCCCAGCACATGCCGGCCTATTCGTGCCTGGGATCGGTCAAACAGCGCGAGGGCGGCGGATTCGAAATCGTGGGCCTCACCCGCTGGCAGGACGGACTGACCCAGCTCGACGCGGCGCTGCGCGAGATGGGGCGGCGCGAGGGGCTGCGCCGCGAGTTCGGCGGCTTGGAAACGATCGAAGGCCAATACGCGCAGCGCTTCCGCTATACGGTGGTGCCGGAATGAAGAACTCACCACGGAGACACGGAGGCACGGAGCAGTGTTTGGGGGCGCGGAAGAGGAGATGGAATGGGCATGGTGGAAGCAGAGCTGACGGAGCAGATCATCGGGGCGGCCATCGAGGTGCACAAGCACTGGGGTCCCGGTCTGTACGAGGAGATTTACGAAAGAAGCCTATGCCACGAGTTGCGCCTTCGCAGCGTAGCGTCCGAGACCCAGGTGAGATTGCCCCTGCTGTACAAGGGTGAGCGAGTCGGCGAGGACTTGCGCCTGGACCTCGTCGTGCACGGGAAAGTGGTTGTGGAACTGAAGGCCGTCAAGGAACTGGAGCCCATTCACGAAGCGCAATTGCTCACCTACATGAAGCTGACCGGATGCAGAGTCGGGTTGCTTATCAATTTCAATGTTCCCGTGCTCAAGCATGGCATCAAACGGATGGTTCTATGAAAATCTCCTCTCTTGTCTTCTCTTCTCCGTGCCTCCGTGCCTCCGTGGTGAGTCCCCCTCTCCCGTCGTCAAGTTCACCACAGAGACACGGAGACACTGAGTTCATTGCTGAAGCTTTGAACAATCAGCCTATTCCCAGCGCGTCGGCTCCGTGCCTCCGTGCCTCCGTGGTGAGTCCCCCTCTCCCGTCGTCAAATTCACCACAGAGACACGGAGACACTGAGTTCATTGCTGAAGCTTTGAACAATCAGCCTATTCCCAGCGCGTCGGCTCCGTGCCTCCGTGCCTCCGTGGTGAGTTCTTTTCAGCCAACAGGAGTGGCATCATGATGCGGGCATTAAGGCGCGCACTGCGCCAGTGGAAACGCGAGTTTCTGACGTTCTGGCAACGCTTCACGGCGTTTCACCGAATCATCATCGGCATCGTGCTCGCCATGGGCGTGGTAATCGCCGCCCGGACGAAAGTCCTCGACCCGCTGGACCGCGAGTTGGCCGCGGAGCGCAAGACCCTGGCCGATAAGGGCGTGCCCGTGACTGTGCCCGCGCCGGCGGACGACCCGGAGATCCAGGAGGAAGAACTGCGCGCCGAAAACCTGCAACGCAGTCTCCAGGACCGCGCCGCCGAGCTGGCGGAGGTCGAAAAGACCAGCGCCTACCGGCTGGACGCCGGCAAGGCGGACGCGAATGCCGCGCTGCTGGCGCTCGCGGGCCGGCACGGTCTGCATGTGTTGAAGAATACGGCGGTGGAGAGCCCCGGCGACGCTCCGGTCCCGACGGTGGCCTCGGCGTACGAGCTGGCGGGGCGGTTCGGCGCGATCTACGGGTTTCTCGACGAGGCGCGCCGCGAGCCGCTCCTGTGGGAACTGCGCGATGTCTCGATCGGACTGTTGAGGGAGAGCGACGGGTTCGGCGGCGCCACCGCGCCGCCGCTGGTGCTGCGCTTCACGCTCGTGCTCCATCTGTACGGAGGGGGCGGCGCATGAGCGGGCAACAGACAGTCGATCTCTCCAAGGTCGCCATTGCGGAGGCGGCCCTTGCGCGGGTCCCGGCGCGGCTGGCCCGGCGCTACGGGCTGCTGCCGGTGGCGCTGGAGGGCGAGACGCTGACCGTGGCGCAGGCCAATCCCGACGATCCCATCGGCGTCATGGAACTCGAAAGCCGGCTGGGCATGCGCGTTCGGACGGTGACCGCCTCGCGCCCGGAAGCGGTTGCCCGCGCGATCGAGCGATACTATGCCGGAGCGGCCGGCGACGAGACGCCGACGGCGCTGGCCGCGCTGGAGCGGCTGGTCAACCGGGCGATCCAGATTCACTGTTCGGACATCCATCTCGATCCCGAAGAAGGCATGGGCGTGGCGCGCATGCGCGTGGACGGCATGATGCGCGTCGTGAGCGAATATCCCCCCGCCTTCATGGCGGATTTGATCTCGGCGGTGAAGGTGGCGGCGCGGTTGGACATTTCCGAACGGCGCGCGCCCCAGGACGGCCAGATCGTGATGGACAGCCTGGGCGAGTCCATTGCCATGCGCGTGGCGGTGATTCCCACGACGCACGGCGAGAAGGTCACGCTGCGCATCCTGGCCACGGCGGCCGTATCGGAAGAGCTGGACCGGCTGGACGCGCTCGGCATGAGCGAGATGCACTACGGCATGATGCGCGCCGCGCTGGAACAGGCCTACGGCGTGATTCTGCTGTCCGGGCCGACCGGCAGCGGCAAGACCACGACGCTGTACGCCGCGCTGCGCCATCTGCGCGAACCGGGCACGCAGCATATCCTGACCATCGAGAACCCGGTCGAAATCCCGCTCAAAGGCGTGAACCAGATTCAGATCGACGGCGAGCGGGTGTCGTTCGCCAAGGCGCTGCGCAGCGTGCTGCGGCATGACCCGGATATCGTCATGATCGGCGAAATCCGCGACCCGGAAACGGCGGACATCGCGGTCAAGAGCGCGCTTACCGGGCACATCGTGCTGGCGACGCTGCACGCCAACACGTCGGTGTCCGTGATCACGCGCCTGCTGAATCTCGGCGTGTCGCGGGAACTGGCGGCCTCGACCCTGCGGCTGGTGGTGGCCCAGCGGCTCGTCCGGCGCCCCTGTCCGCATTGCGTCGTTCGCGAGCCCGCAACCGAAGCGCAATGCGCCGAGTTCGGCTGGAATCCGGCCGCGCCGCCGCAGGTTGCCCGCGCGCGCGGTTGCGCGTTCTGCGGCCAGCTCGGGTACGCGGGGCGTCTCGGGCTCTACGAAATGACGCCCGTGGACCGCGCGCTGCGCGACCTGGTCGTGGCCGATGCATCGGAGGATAGCATGGCCGATTTCGCATTCGAGCAGCGCAAGCTGCCGACCCTGGCGCAGGACGGGGCGGACAAGGTGGCGGCCGGGCTCACCACGCCGGAGGAAGTGCGGCGGGTGACGTTCGTCGGGGAGGTTGACGTCTGATGCCTGGATTCCGCTACATCGTTTTGCAGGGCGGCATACGGCGTGAAGGCACGCTGGAGGCGGCATCGGAACGCGAAGCGGCCGAACGCCTGCGGGCCGACGGCGCCAGCGTGCTGTCGCTGGCCCCGGCGCCGGCCGGCCATACGGGTTCGGGGAAATCGAAGTTCCTGGAACGGCTGCTGGACCGCATCACGATCCGATCCAGCAGCGTCGAGCTGGTGTTGCGGCAACTCGGCTCGCTCCTGCGTTCCGGCGTGCCGATCCTCACGGCGCTGACCGCCCTGGCGCGCACGGCCCCGCCGCCCATGCAAAAGGCGCTGCGGCACACGGCGGAACGCATTCGCGAAGGCAAGTCGTTCAGCAAGGCCCTGGCCGAGAATCTGCCGGGGATCGACCGGGTGACCATCGGTTTGCTGGGCGTGGGCGAGGCCAACGGCACGCTCGACACCATGGCCGTGCATGCGGCGGGGCTCAAGGAGCGCGCGCGCAAGACCCGCGAGCAGATTCTACAGGCGTTCAGCTATCCCACCGTCGTGCTCGTGGCGGCCATGGGTATTGGCGCGTTCATGGTGCGCAAGGTCTTTCCGGCGGTGATGAAGTTCATCGAATCCAGCCGTAAAGGCGTCGAATTGCCGCTGCCCACGCGCATGGTCATTGCGCTTGACGGTTTCCTGACCGAGTACGGGTTGTATGTCCTGCTCGCCCCGGTGGTGCTGGTCGTGCTTGTGGTGGCCTTGCGGCGCACGGCGCGTTCCGGCGAATGGGTGGACGCGATCGCGCTGCGGGTTCCGCTGCTGGGCGGTGTGTTGCGCTTCCATGCCAACGCGATGTGGTGTTCCACGATGGGTTCGCTGCTGGGCAGCGGCCTCGACGTGCTGGCGGCCGTGGATCTCGTGCGGGGCACGATGAGCAATTGGATTTACGCGGCGCAGTTCGAGCGCGTGCGCGCGATGCTGCGCGACGGTTCCAGTTTGAGCAAGAGCATCGAGGCCACGGAGTTGTACCGGCTCACGCCGATGGCGCACACGCTGGTCAGCGTCAGCGAGGAAGGCGGCCACATGGACGAGAGTCTGCTGGAGGTCGGCCGATTTTCGGAGGATCAGCTCACCCGCCGTGTGACGTTGCTCAGTAAACTGGTCGAACCCGCCGTATTCGTTGTGGTGGGGGGCTTTGTCGGGCTCGTATATTTCGGGTTCTACCTGGCCGTGCTGACGGCCACGCGGGCGGCGAGGTAGGACATGGTCATTGGTCATTAGTCATTGGTGATTGGTCAATAGTGATTGGAGAAGACGATGAAACAAGCGATATGGTTTCTGTGGCTATGGGGGGCCGTTGCCGTTCCGGCGATGGCGCAGGACGGCGTGTCCGCTGGCGTCGCGACGAATGCGGTAGAGAAGGCTGCGCCGGCGGGAACCGCCGCGGCGGAGGTTACGCCTCCGCCCCGGATGCCGACCGGCGACCCGTTTGCGATGCGGGGGCTGACGGATGACGAAGGCTTCGTCAGCGCCGGACCTGCCGCGCTTCCGCCAGGCATCCGCGTAGTGGGAATTCTGGCCGTGGCCGGCAAAGAGCCAGTGGGTGCGATATCCATCCCCGGCGTGAAGAACCTCTACTTCGTCCGCGAAGGCGACATCGTTCAGGTGGACCGTGCCGCCGGAGGCGGCGCCGCCGCGGGGGCGACCGATGCGCAGTTATACCTGCTGGTGAAATCGGTGACCGCCAGTCAAATCGAAATCGCGCCGCGCACCCGGCCGCAGGATGTGAGGATATACCGATGAAGAGTCATTGGTCATTAGTCATTGGTCATTGGTTGAACCGACTTTCTCGGTTCATGCATAACGCATTGGGAATGAGTGCGAACGCCCAACATCGAACGTCCAACATCGAACGTCCAACAGCCGGACAACCTCTGACTTCGATGTTCGATGTTCGGTGTTCGATGTTCGATGTTCGTTCCCTCTCTTCAACCCCACACACACCCATACACTTCCCACACACCATCCTCCCCGCTCTATGCGTCGCGCTGCTCCTGGCGGGGTTGCCGGTCGCTTCGACGCAGGCCCAGGACACGAACGAGGCCATCGTCATCGAATCGGTTTTCGTTCGCGACATGGCGTTGCGGGATTTCGCCGAGCTGATGACGCGCGGCTGCGAGGCGGACTGGAAGGTGCTGGTCAGCGAGAAGGCGGGCGAGAAGCGCATCAGTTTCTACCTGTCCGATACAGGCATCGACGAGACCCTCCGTTCGATCTGCGCGACGTACGGGCTCTGGTATCGCCGCTCGCGACGATCGGACATCATCCAGATCGAAACCATGGAGGAATACCGAGAGGGTCTGAATCTCTATGCCGACGAGGCCGTCGAGGTCGTCCCGGTGATGTATCCCGCGCCGGAGGAGATCGGCGACGCCCTGGCGCGACTGTTCCAGGACCGGGTGGTCTGGGACCCGCCGCCCGAAGACATCGCTGACGACATGCCGCGCATCGAAAGCGCCCTCGACCGCATGGACACCATGGCTGACCGTGCCACGCTGGTTGACTCCGAGAACCTCGGCGGTACGACGACAGGCTATCGGGATCGATACGACGGCTCCTCATACCGCCGACGGACCGGTGACACCTGGGATCGAACCGGCCGCTACGGCAGTCGGTCCGGTCGTGCGACGGAAGAGCAGACCGTCGAAGAAGTGGTCGAGCAACAACAGCGCTCGCTGGAAGCGCAGCAGGCCGTGCGGGGGATACCCGAGGACATCGGCGGACGCAACGACCGGCCGGGACTGGTCTACATCTCCGCCTCGCCCTCCGCCAACGCGCTGATCCTGCGGTCCAGCGACGCGGCGTCCGTAGAGACGATCAAGACCGTGATCCAACAGCTCGACAAACCCAAGCCGCAGGTGCTTCTGGAAGTCAAGGTGCTCGACATCCTGCTCGACGACGAGAGCGCGCGGGGAGTGGATTGGCTGTTCCAGAACTCCACGGGAGACGGACAGATGCTGAGTGGCGGCCGGGCCACCGGCATTACGGCGGAACCCGGCAACAGCATTCGATCCTCGGATCCGTTCAGCCTGGTCCCGCAAGGCACGGGCATCGACCCGCTCGCTTCCGTGTTCTCGTTTGTCAGCGCCGATGTGCGCGCGCGTATCCAACTCCTTCAGGATGAACAGCGCATCCATTCGCTGGCCACGCCCAGCCTGCTGGTGGCCGACAACGAGGCCTCACGCGTTTTCATCGGGAGCGAAGTGACCATACTCAAGAGCGTTGAGCTCAATGCCGTACGGGATATCGAGACGGGCCTGGTCCTCGACTACGAAACGGAGCCTCAAACAGAGGAGGAGCGCATTGGAACCACGCTCCTGATTACGCCCAAGATTCACGCCGACCGGACGGTGACCATCCGGATACTCCAGGAGGAAACCAAACTGGGTGACGAGCGGACGATCGAGTACGGCGACGTAGGGGAGCAGTTCAGAACCCAAGACATCGACGAACGCTCCGTTACGACAACCGTGCTCGCGAAGGACAAGCACACCGTCGCCATCGGCGGCCTCATTCGGGAGCGGCAGGCAGATCGCGAGACGGGCGTGCCGTTGCTGATGAACATTCCGTTGCTCGGGAACCTGTTCAAGCGCACGGTCAAGAGCGACGAACGCAGCGAACTGCTGGTTCTGATTCGCCCGTACGTCGTGCTTGCACCCGGCGACGCGGAATCGGCGTCAAAACAGTTTCTCGAAACGGTCGGCTCGGATGGCGCCACGCTTGAAGGAGGGGTTAGGGAGAAGGCGTTAGGCGTTAGGCATTAGACGGGAGTGCAGGATGTTGAAGCAAGTTGAACCACAGAGGCACGGAGAGTGCGCGGAGCAAGGAGACGAATTCTCTGTGTCTCCGTGTCTCCGTGGTGAATCTTCGCGACAGCCTTGGGAAGATGACAGATGAACATTGATCTGGATCGTTGGCTCGACGAGCTGGCCGTGCGCGGCGGCAGCGACCTGCACCTCGCCGCCGGCAATCCGCCCGTGCTCCGTCTGCACGGCCGCCTGGAGCGTGTCGGCGAGGGGGATGCCGCGCTGAGCGCCGAGGCGATCGCCGCCGTCATCGCTGGCGCGGTCGGCGACGAGGCGCTGGACCGGCTGCGGCACACCGGCGAGCTCGACGCCGCCTTCGAGCGCCAGGACGGAACGCGCCTGCGTATTAACGCCTACCGCCAACAGGGCGACTTCGCCGCTGCCATTCGATTGCTGCCCGATCGCTTCTTCGCGCTGGACGAGCTCGGTCTGGACGTGAAACTGCTGAAGAGCATCTGCGCGATGCATTCCGGGCTGATCCTCGTCACGGGAACGACCAGCAGCGGTAAGTCCACCACCATCGCCAGCCTGGTCAACGAGATTAACAAGACACGGCCCTGCCATATTCATACCATTGAGGATCCCATCGAGTACCGGCACAGGAGCCTCCAGTCCTTCGTCACGCAACGCGAAGTCGGTCGCGACACCGCCAGCTTCGCTGAAGCGTTGCGGCGCAGCATGCGTCAGGACCCGGACGTGATCGTTGTGGGCGAAATGCGCGACCTGGAAACCATGACCGCGGCGCTGACCCTGGCCGAGACCGGACACCTCACCTTCGCGACGCTGCACACCTCCGATGCCGTGCAATCCGTCTCGCGCATCATCAGCGCCTATCCCGCCGCGCATCAGGCCCAGGTTCGGGTGCAGCTTGCATCGACGCTTCAGGTGGTGCTGAGCCAGAAGCTCGTCCCGTGGGCGAACGGCGGGGGACGGTCGCTCGCCGCCGAAATCCTGGTGGCGACCCCGAACGTTCGCGCCATGATCCGCGAGGAGAAGACGCACCAGATGCGCACGGCGATGCAGACCGGCGGCGAACACGGCATGCAGACGCTCAACCAGTCGCTGCTGGCCCTGCTGCAACGCCGCAAGATCGACCGCGCCACGGCTCTCGAATACAGCGAAGACAAGGCGAATCTGCTTGAAGAACTCGATCGCCACGCCGGCCAATCGCCGAAACGGAAAGGTACACGATGAAACGACACCATCTGATTCTGATAATACTACCGCTTATATTGCTGTGCGCGGGTTGCGAGCCCGATGACGACGAGGTCCGCGGCGAGCTGCCGGTGACGCCCGCCACCACAACCCTGACCGGCGACGAGAAAACCGTGATCCTCACGGCCGACGTCTCCATCGGTGATACGAATCCCGAACCGATCGTGTATCCTCTCGAATGGTCCGTCAGCGACTCGTCCATGGGCAGTATCGTGGCGCAGTCGGCCGACAAGGCGACCTACACGCATACGTCGCGCGGGACCGGGGGCAACACCATCATGGTCCGGGACGGGCTGGCGCGCGAAGGCTTGGCGACCGTCTTCTGGGACTCCTCGATCGCGAATGCACCGTCGATCGCGAATGATACTGGTCAATAGCGTGCCCTCCATAGCTCGGAGAGTGACGGAGGGTCATTGGGCATTGGGAGCTGGCGGGCACGCCAATGACTGATGACCGATGACTACTGACCATGCCCACCGAGGGAGAGAGATGCGAACATGAAGAAGTCTTTGCCGTCAACAACCTGTGATTCATCCGCCTTGTTGGACTTGCCGTACGAGGCGGTGAAGTGGGAACTGCTCAAGACGGCCATCGAGCTGAACCTGTTTGACCGGACAGTCGAGCCCGCCACGGCGGACGAGATTGCCGGGGCGTTGGCGCTTCACCCGGCCAACACGGAGTATGTGCTCAACGCGCTGGTGGCGCTCGGCTGCCTGACGAAAGCGAACGGGCGATTTCAGAACACCCCGCGGGCAGAGGCGCTTCTCGCCAGCGGCAAGAAAACGTCCCTCGGCGCGGCCATGTTGTACATGGCGGGCTGGAACGAGCCGCTGCTGAACGGCGGCCTGAAGAAGCTGCTCCAGGACGGCCCGCCGCCCAGGGAGGACCTGGCCGACCCGGCCATCTGGGAGCAGGGCGCACGAGCCGGCATCGCCTTGACCCGCGCCGGGCGGGCACAAAGGCTCGCACGCCTTGTCGCGGCGTTGCCCGAGTTCCCCTCGTTCACGAAGATTCTCGACATGGGGGCGGGCCCTGGCCTTATCGGCATCGCGGTCACGGCGGCCCACCCGTCGCTGCAATGCGTTGTCTTCGACCAGCCGCCCGTGGCCAAGGTGGCCGAGGAGGTGGTCGCCGAGTATGGCATGGGCGACCGCGTTACCGTGGAGGGCGGCGATTACATGACCGACGACTTCGGCACGGGCTACGAGTTCGTCATGGCGAACTTCACGCTGAATTTCTACCGCGACCGTTTGGGCGACATCATGCGCAAGGTGCTCGACGCGCTGACGCCGGGGGGCGTTTTCATGGTGACTTCCGACGGGATGAGCGTGGACGGCACGGCCCCGGCAGCGAGCGTGATCAGTTGGCTGTCGACCAAGGTGACGGGCCACGACATGTCGTTTCTGACCGGACAAGTCGCCCGCGCCATGCTGGACGCCGGATTCGTGTCGACCGAGATGCGCACCCTGACCGACCTCGACGCGCCGGCCTTCGGGCCGGTTGAAATGACGATTGGAAGAAAAGGGAGCTAACGATGGAGAAAGAGACGTATTGGTCTCGTTTTGCGGAAGACTTTGAAAAAAAAAGGAAGATGATGGAAACAAAGGATCGCTCATGAGCGATAGTCATGCAGCAGCACAACTATTTGATCACTGGGCAACGGGTGACCGCGCACGGCCAATGTGGCAGAACCACCTGCCTCGCGTCCGGCAGGTATGGCAAATGATTCCGAACTCCGACGGGAACTATCTGGAGGTCGGCTGCGGGTGCGGACTGGGGCTGCGGCATATCGCCGCGAACCAGTACCGTGACGGCCAATGCGTGGGCATCGACGTGAGCGAGGGCATGATCCGTCTGGCCAGAGAGACCACGGCCGGACTGGGCAATGTCCGACTGGAAGCGGCCGATTTCATCAATTGGGAACCGGGTGAGGGGCTGACCTTCGATGCCATTTTCTCCATGGAAGTCTTCTACTACTTCTCCAGTATCCAGGAGGGGCTGGACCATGCCGCGCGCCTGCTGGCACCGGGCGGCTGGCTGTGGGTGTTGGTGGATCTCTATCATGAAAACGCCGCCAGCCACGACTGGTCCGAAAGGCTGGGCGTGCCCATGCAGATGTGGTCAAAAGCCCGGTACGCGGACGGCTTTGCCAAGGCCGGGCTTAGCGAGGTCCGGCAGATCATCTTGCACAATCCCAATGATGGGGGCGCGTCGGAAGCCCCAACCCTTTGCACCTGGGGAAGGAGATTACAATGAGCACCGGACGATACACCATAGAACCCATCGGACATATTCATTCCCCTCACAGAAAACCGAAAGAAACGCCGATTCAGCCGGTCTTCGCCAGGGGCATACGCGGCACGGTCACGGTAGAGGAGAGGTATGCAGACGGTCTCCTCGACCTGGAAGGTTTTTCTCATATTTACCTGGTTTATCGCTTTGACCGCGCGGACAAGGTGAAGCTTCGGGTCCGTCCGTACCTGCAGGATCAGGAACGCGGCGTGTTTGCCACGCGCGCCCCGTTCCGCCCCAACCATATCGGATTCAGCGTCGTGCGCCTGCTCTCGGTCGAAGGGACCACGCTGCACGTCGAGGATGTCGACATCCTCGATGGAACGCCTCTCCTGGACATCAAGCCCTTCATTGCCCGCTATGACCTCCGCGAAAACGTCCGTTCCGGCTGGCAGGACGAAGTGGCGGACGACACGGCCCGGGAACGCGGTATACGCGACTATGCGCCTGAACAAGGGAGGGATCAAGAATGACCGCAAAACTAAGCGGCATCCCTGAGACACTCCTTATCCCCCTGTGGGCGCGGGCCGTCGAGGGCGAGGAGCCCGACCCCATCGTGCGCGACGACAAGGCGGCCGAGATGGTGCGGCAAATCGAGTATGACTTCGCCAAGTTCGCCAAGGCCCGTCTTTCTCAACTCGGCGTCGCCATCCGCACCATGCTTCTGGATCGGGCGACGAGCGACTTTCTGCGGCGCAATCCCGACGGCGTGGTGGTGAATCTTGGCGCTGGCCTGGATACGCGCCGCCATCGCCTTGGCGTCGAGACGGACTGGTATGAACCGGACCTGGCCGAGTCTCTGGAACTCCGGCGCCGCTTCTTCGAGGAGACCGATCGCTACCGCTTCCTCACCGCTTCGGTGTTCGATACGGAATGGATGGAGAAGGTCGACGATGCCGGCCGCCCGGTTCTACTGATTGCCGAAGGCCTCTGCATTGTCCGCCTGCCCTTTATCCGGTCCCGCATTGCCCCGCGCATCGCGCGCCTGCGATTCGAGCAATCTACCGAAGGCGGAGACGAATCATGAAGAAGAAACCCGAAGGCGTGGGAAGGCTGCTTGAGATCGCGGGCGAGCGCAAGGGGTTGCTCGTTCTCTCCTGCGCGCTCTCGGCCGTCAGCTCCATCCTCATGCTTGTTCCATACTTGGCGGTCTACTTCATATTGGCCGAACTCCTGCGCCATGCGGGAGCGCCCGCGCAGGCCGACGGCGCGCTCATGGCGCGGTGGGGATGGATCGCCCTGGGCGGGTTGGTTGCGGGGTTCGTGGTGCTCTACGTCAGCTTGATGGCCTCGCACGTTGCGGCGTTCCGCATCCTCTACGGTCTGCGCGTGCGGTTGGCGAATCACATTGGCAAGCTGCATCTGGGGTATCTCTCCCGCACATCCACTGGGGCGGTGAAGAAGACGCTCGAACAGAACGTGGAGAAGATCGAGAGCTTTGTCGCGCACCAAGTCCCGGACCTCGTCGGCGTTGCGGCTACGGTTGTCGTAATGTTTGCCGTCATGTTCTGGCTGAACGGATGGATGGCGCTGGTCTGCGTGCTGGCCCTCCTGGCCGGCGTGGCCGTTCAGGCATCGATGATGTTTGGCGAGGGCGCCAGGGAGATGATGGCCAAGTATCACGACGCGCTCGAGAACATCAACGCGTCCGCTATCCAGTATGTACGCGGGATGCCGGCGGTGAAGCTGTTCGGCCAGACGGTCCGCTCCTTCCGGCGCTTCCACGGCGACATGATCCGCTATCGCGATATGGTCACCGCGTGGACCGATTCCTTTCAGAATGGCTACATCGCGTACAAGACGATCCTGGCCTCTTTTCTGACGTTTGTGCTGCCGGTAGGCGCCCTGCTCTTGAGCCGAGAACCGCAGAACATGGCCCTGGCGCTGACGGTCCTCTTCTTCCTTGTCATGACGCCCGGCACGGCCGCGCCGCTCTACAAGCTGCTCTTCATGTCGTCGCTTCTCAAGGACATCGGCGAAGGCGTCAGCCGGATCGACGCCATCTTCTCCGAGCCCGAAACCGTGGAGCCGGCGCAGTCCCGGCGGCCCGAAGGGTACGACGTTGAGTTCGACGGCGTCTCCTTCTCCTACGACGCGCCCGACGCCTCGACGCGGACGGAGGCGCTCAGTGCCATCTCGTTCCGCGCGCCCCAGGGCGGCATCACCGCACTGGTCGGCCCGTCGGGGTCGGGTAAGTCGACTGTCGCCAACCTGATCCCGCGGTTCTGGGACGTGTCCGAAGGCCGCATTCGCATCGGTGGCGTGGACATCCGCGAGATGCGAGGGGAAGACCTGATGAACACGGTGTCCTTCGTGTTCCAGGACACGTTTCTGTTCTATGACTCCCTGTTCGAGAACATCCGCATCGGCCGGCCCGGCGCCAGCCGCAAAGAGGTCGAGGCCGCGGCCCGGGCGGCACAGTGCCACGACTTCATCGCGCGCCTGCCGAGCGGGTACGACACGAAAATCGGCGAGGGTGGCGTGTACCTCTCCGGCGGCGAAGAGCAGCGCGTGTCCGTGGCCCGTGCGATCCTGAAGGATGCGCCCATCCTCGTACTGGACGAAGCGACGGCGTTTGCCGATCCGGAGAACGAGCACAAGATGCACGTGGCGTTGCGGGAACTGATCCGGAACAAGACCGTCATCGTGATCGCGCACCGCTTGTCGACCGTTCGCCATACGGACCGGATCGTCGTTCTGGAGCAAGGCCGTATCGTGGAACAAGGGCGACACGAGGCGTTGCTCAAGGGAGGCGGACTCTACAAGCGCATGTGGGACACGTACAGCGATGCGTCGATGTGGGCCTTTCGACAGGGGGAATCCGCATGATCGCCCGATTTCTGAATCATGTGACCGTCGGTCATCCCGACAAGCTGCGGAAGCCGGTTGCGTTCGTCCTTCTGTCCAACCTGGTCAATCTGATTCCCTTCGTGCTGGCGCTTCAGGCGGTGCGAACGATCTTCGGCGCATACGCGTCCGGCGCCCCGCTGGATACGGCAAGCCTCTGGTGGACATGCGCCGCCCTGGCGGTCTCGCTTCCCTTCATTTTCCTGGCCGAACGCCCGGCTTACCGGGCCTGCTTCCGTCAGGCCTATTCCGTGTCGGCGGAGGGGCGGACGGAACTGGCCGAGCATCTGCGCAAATTGCCGCTGGGCTACCTCACCGGACGTGACCCGGGGAATCTCGCGAACATGCTGATGGGCGATTTTGCACTGCTTGAGCAGAGCGTTTCGCATTTCGTGCCGCAACTGATCGGCGCACTGGTCATGCCCGTTCTGGCGGTGATTGGTCTCTCCTTTCTGGATTGGCGCATGGCCGTTGCCATGTTCTCGGCGTTGCCGGTGGCGCTGGTGATCTTCGCGGGTTCGACAAAGATCGTCCGCGCCCTTGGCCGCCGCCACATGCGCGCCAAGATCGACGCCGGGAACCGCCTGCAGGAGTACCTGTACGGCATCCGCGTCATCAAGGCCTACAACTTGACCGGCACGCGCTTCGCGCGCCTTGAGATGTCATTCCGGGAGTTGATGAAACAGAGCATCCGGCTGGAAGGATGGGTCGGACCTTTCCTCATGCTCGCCATCGCCTGCATGCGCGCGGGACTGACGATCATGGTGCTGGTGGGCGTGCATCTGCTGATCGGCGGAACGTTGGATCTGCTCGTCTTCGTCGCGTTCCTGATCGTCGGCTCGCGCATCTTCGATCCGCTGACGCTGGCTCTCATGCAGTTCGCCCTGGTCCGCTACAGCGAGCAGGCGGGCGAACGCATCCTGAACCTGTACCGCGAACCGGAGATGGACGGAACGCAAGCGCCTCCGGAGTCCGCGGATATCGAGTTCGACAACGTCTCGTTCGGCTACCACGACGAACCGGTGTTGCATGGTGTTTCGGCGCGGATGGAGCCGGGAACCCTCACCGCCCTGGTCGGTCCCTCCGGCAGCGGCAAGAGCACCATGCTCAAGCTGGCGGCCCGTTTCTACGATCCGGGCGAGGGGACGGTTCGCCTTGGCGGGGAACCCATGACCGGCATGGATCCCGAGCGACTGTTCCGCCGTCTGTCCATGGTCTTCCAGGACGTCTATCTCTTCCAGGATACGATTCGCAACAACATCCGCTTCGGCCGGGAAGGCGCAACCGACGAGGAGGTCGTGGAAGCGGCGAAGGCAGCCTGCTGTCACGAGTTCATTGCTGCTCTGCCGCAAGGGTACGACACACCGGTCGGCGAAGGCGGGTGCACTCTCTCGGGCGGCGAGAAGCAGCGTATCTCCATTGCCCGTGCGTTCCTGAAGAACGCGCCGATCGTGCTTCTGGACGAAGCGACTGCCTCGCTCGACCCGGAGAACGAGCGGGACGTGCAGAAGGCGATCGATCGCCTGATTGAAGGTCGCACGGTGATCGTGGTTGCACACCGCCTGAAGACCATCTGCCGCGCCGACCGGATCATCGTGCTCGACAAGGGCGCCATCGCCGAGTCGGGAACCCATGAGGAATTGCTGGCGGTGGACGGGCTCTACGCACGGATGTGGAAGCTGCAACAGGAATCCGCCGGATGGAGCATCAGTGAGAATGTCATTGGTCATTAGTCATTGGTTGTTCCGACCACTGACCATTGACTGATGACCAATGACGCGCCGCAGGCGCAAATGACCAATGACGGCGGCGCAGCCGCATATGACCGACAGAAGGAAAAGAGATGACGGTTTGGGGAATAGGCGGCAAGTGGTTGCTCTGGAGCCTGCTGGCGTCCGCGCCGGTGGTCGTCTGCGCGGCCGTGTTCCGCGAATCGCTGGTGGTGACAGCCATTTCACCGTGGTGGTTCTATGGCGCGGGCATCGCGATCCTGCTGGCCGGCATTCCGTTCTGGTTCATCTCCGCTATCACGCTGAGAAAGGCGCACCAGGCCGAGACGCTCTGCACGAGCGGTGTTTTCGCCCTCTGCCGCAACCCGATCTACGCGGCGTGGATTCTGTTTCTCGTGCCGGGCTTCGTCCTGTTCTTCCGCAACCCGCTGCTCCTGGCGATCCCGTTCATCATGTATGTCGTGCTGCGGCTTGTGCTGCCCGGCGAGGAGGCATGGCTTGCAGAGAAATACGGCGAAGCGTACCGAGACTACTCGAAACGCGTGGCGCGGATTCTGCCATACGCGCGGCGGAAGTCGCCAATGACCGATGACTGATGACCAATGACCAATGACCAATGACCAATGACCAATGACCAAGGATAACTGGACATGGAAATGGAACAGAATAGCGAGAAACCAAGCAAGCGCACTCCTATCTGGAAGCTGGATTGCACGTCGATCTGCACCATGCTCGGGATCGGCCTGAGTACGGATGAACTCGAAAACGCCGTGATCCCTCGCGCGTGCCCTTGCTTTGGGTCGCGCCTGGCCGAAGACCGGGGCTTGCTGCTGCAGGCAGCGCACCAGGGCGCCCATCATGAAAACGAGTTCAGCCGGGAAGTCAGCCATCTCTTGGACGACAAGTTCCGGGAAGAAGTGGCGTGGGTGTCCCGGGCATCGTTGGACACGGTGCGGGAGCGCCTCGACAGCCTTGCGGCGGAATCTTACGAGCTTCCGGGGATCCTCTGGGGATTGCTCACGGATCCCTGCGAGCAGAAGCTCACGTTGGGCAGGACGGTCGCGCATGCCTGCCTGCATCGCGGTCTCAGTGCGATCAGACCGCGCTGTGACGTTTCCCTGACTGATATTGCGCCACCGGACAGCACCGTGCCCACGGAGGATCTCTCGGTTGGGGAATTGAGGGCCAAGGTCACGGAACAGGCCGCGACCATTGAGCGGATGCTGGATTACATCAGTCGCACCCGGCCGGAGGGAATGGTCATTGGTCATTAGTCATTAGTCAATGGCAAGAGGGTACCGATGACCCATGACTAATGACCGATGACTGACGAAGAAGGATGTCATCATGAGAAGGCGCCAGCCCCGCCACCTGTTGCTGTTGTGTCTGGCTCTCTTTGCCGGCTGCGGTCGGCGGGACGTACACCACGAAGAGCACGGACATGGTCACAGCCACGCGCACATGATCGAGCACATTGCGGAAGGTCATGGCATCCGGATTGGCCGCGAGGCGGACGCGGACATCATGGTAGAGATGGGGAGCAATACCGTTTCGGTCGTGCTGAACGAGAGTCTGCTCAAGGCTATGCCGAACGACTTTCTACCCGTGCTGCGTTTCACGGGGCCCAGGAAGGACCTGCCCGCACGGGAGTTCGATCAGTTCCTGAACGACCTGCATGATTACCTGTTGCTGACCTACGGCGAAGGTAAGGGCCCCGAACTGCGGGACGGTTCCTGATGGGTTTGTCGAAGCCGGTACTACACCAACGACCGATAGTAAGGAGCCGACACATGACAGAAGGAAGAAGCACCAAGCCATCCGCCCTATGGCCCCGCATCGTAATCATCATCCTGGCCGCCGCAGTTGCCGCTGCCGCTGTGTACCGCATCGTCATAGCGAGGGGCGAGCCCGACGCCGCACAGACAGAGTTGCACGACGGCTGCGACCATGGAGCATGCAAGCCAACCGCGACAAAGAATGACGGCAATGATCAGGAGGAGACCTGCGAAGACGACCACTGAGAAACTGTAGACCATAGGGACTATGAGGACGATTCTTCAAATGGGGCCAGCGCCCCACCGCCGAGGCTCATCAGCGGAATCGAAAGCAATGACTGCCCCCTCTCCCCTTCACGGGTGAAGCCATGACGACGGGACGCACTCATGAATCGGATCGCCACACGCATGCTGGAGGGATGGATGAACTCCTGCAGTACCGCTCCCTTTCGCAGGCGCGCCTGTTGTGGTCGATGGCGATTACGGTGACGGGCATGGCGATCGAGATCGTGGGCGGCCTGCTGACCGGCAGCCTGGCGCTGCTCAGCGATGCCGGCCACATGTTCACGCACGTCTTCGCCTTGGGCATCAGCGCGATTGCCCTGCGCATGGCGTCATCAAAGCCGTGCCATCACCGCACGTTCGGATTGCTGCGGGCCGAAGTGCTCGCGGCATACACCAATGCGCTCTTCCTCTTCGCCGTCACTGCGACGATCGCCTACGAGGGCGTGGCGCGGCTGCTCAATCCGCAGGAGGTGCTAACGCGGGAGATGCTTGTCGTTGCAGCGATCGGCCTCGCCGTCAACGTCGCCAGCATCCTGCTGCTTCATGGCCACGGTAAGAACATCAGCGTCCGGAGTGCGCTCGTGCACATGGCGGCCGATACCGTGTCGTCCGTCGTCATCGTGATTGGCGCACTGGTGATTGCCGTCACGGACTGGACCTGGATCGACCCCCTCCTCAGTATCGGTATCGCGATGGTGATTCTCGCGTGGGCGTGGGGGCTTTTCCGGGATACCTCCCGCATCCTGCTCGAGATTGCTCCGAGCCGCATCACGACTGCTGACGTCGAGCGTTTTGTCGCGGCCGAATGCCCGCAGGTGGAGAGCCTCAAGCGTGTCAGGATCTGGTCGATCACGGACGATGTCACCGCCTTCACGGCCGAGTTGGTCATGGCGGAAGGCGTTCGCGTGACGGATTGCACCGAGATCACGGATCAACTCGCAAAGGAGCTCCGGCACCGTTTCGGCTTTAGCGAACTGACACTGCAGACGACGGCATCAGGGGAAGGGCAGTCGCAAGGAAGCCGCGAAGAGTGACTGCGACTTTGTGGAAAAGCAAAGCGCCGGCACCCGTGAGGGCGTCGGCGCTCACGACTTTCCGTGGTTTGGCTTCAGCCCGCGCTGATCGCCTCGACGGGGCACTCGGCCTCGCAGGCTCCGCAGTCGGTGCAGATGTCCGGGTCGATCGTGTACTTGGGGTCACCTTCCTTGATCGCCTCAACCGGGCAGACGTCCTTGCAGGAACCGCAAGCAGTACACTCATCCGATATCTTGTAGGCCATGATGGTACCTCCTTCGGGTTGTTGCTGCCGGCACGATGCGAGCGTCGCACCTTGCCGCAACACCAATACCGTAGATCTCCATGGCCGAGTTTGTCTTCACTAACACGTTACTGAATCATTCTTTAGATCTGGTCTGAATAGGAGGCACGTTGCCCCCAGGCAGTGCGCGGAGAAGAGAGGATGGCAGGGCAGAAAAACCCATTGACCACGGGCAAGGCTTGGCTCGTGTTCGGCAACTACCTGGATGAGTCGGGTCTGCGGGTCACTCAGCCACGCCGGATTGTTTGCGATCGCGTGTTCAGAGGCGACGGCCATTTCACGGCCGAGGAGCTTGCCATGGATCTGAGCAATGCCGGCCCGGCCCGTGTGAGCCGTGGCACCGTGTACCAGACCTTGGGCCTGATGGTTCGTGCCGGTCTCTTGCGCGAGATCCGCGAAGCCGGTCGCGAGGTGCACTACGACCGGACCCTGGGATTCGAAGACCATGAGCACCTGATCTGTGAGCAGTGCGGGAAGTTCATCGAGTTCCTCGACCCCAAGATCCACCAGCGCATCGCCATCGCCTGCCGCAAGGCGGGTTTCAAGCAGCGAGCGCACCGGATCACCGTGCTGGGTGTTTGCCGGGAGTGTAATCAGTAGTCATTTGGCCGCCCGCCTACATCGCTTTGCGGAGCCTGCCCGCAGTCGCTACGCGCCAGCGTTGCGGGCGGGCAATGCGGGCAGGCTGCGCGGCCGTCATTGGTCATTGGCCAATGGTGGGAGGATATGGGAGTGCGATTGAATGAGTGAGAGGCCCACAAAGGAAACGGCCCGGAATGGGATACCCATGACCGATGACGCGGCGAAGCCGCAAATGGCCAACGAGATGCGAGATTGTCCTTGCATAAAGGGACGGGAGTATCTATATTGTCGCTATGAACAGTTACAATCTGAAGTATGTGTTGCGCCAGTTCATCGAAGGCGAATTGCCGGTTTGTCGTCCTCGCGATAGATCTCTCCCGGCGGACACCGGCAAAGTGGTGGGGCTTTCGGGGCCGCGCCGCTCCGGAAAGACGTTCCTGCTGTTCGACGCCATGCACCGGCTCGTCCGGCAAGGCGTGGACCGGCGACAGCTCGTGTACTTGAACTTCGAGGATGATCGCCTGCACCCCGTGCGCGCCGAAGAACTGGATCTTGTGCTTCGCAGCCTGAACGAGTTGTACCCCGATACGGCCTCCGGCAAGACCTACCTCTTTCTGGACGAGGTGCAGGACGTACCCGGCTGGGAGCGTTGGGTCAGGCGGCTTAAAGATACCGAGGATATATCGATCTTTGTTACCGGTTCGTCCTCCCGGCTTCTGGCCCGCGACCTGTCTGCCGCAATGCGGGGACGCAGCATCACGTTGGAGGTGTTTCCCCTGAGCTTCAGGGAGTTTCTCTCGTTTCGAGAGGTGGAGATATCCTCGTTCAGCGCTCGCGACGAGAGCCGCGCGCGCGCGGAGCTTGTCGAGTATCTGACATGGGGCGGCTTCCCCGAGATCGTGCTCGCCGAGGCGCCGCTGCGCCCCTTGATCCTGGAGGAGTACGCCTCGCTCATGTTGTTCAGGGACGTGGTCGAGCGTTATGGAGTACGGAACGAGAAGGTCATGCGAACCCTGTTAAGGTACTGCTTTCGGAACACGGCATCGCTGATCAACGTCAGCAAGCTACACCGTGACTTCAAATCGCTGGGGTTGGCGGTGTCGAAGAACACGCTGCACGAGTACCTCGGCTGCCTGAAGGATGCGTCTCTGGTCTTCATGGTGCCGAAACGCGACGAGTCGTTGCGCAAGCAGGAGCACAATCCCAAGAAGTTGCATGTGATCGACCCCGGTCTCGTCGCGGCTTTCAAGGCATACCCCCAGCGCGACGTCGGCCACAAGCTGGAGACGGCCGTCTTTCTGGAGGCTCGCCGACGCCGTCGGGACCTCTACTACTACTCGAATGCTCATGAAGTCGACCTGTGCGACGGCGAGGGCGCCTGGTTTGCGAACACGTGCTGGAGCCTGGCCGACGATGCCGCATTCGAGCGCGAGAAGAACGTCATGGAGTTCGGAAGGACCCTTTGGCCCGAGGCACGGGGACACCTGGTTTACCACGAGTATGCGCCGGGTTTGTCCGAGGCCGAACCCAACTCCATTCCCGCCTGGCGTTACCTGCTGTCAGGTTGTGAAGAGGCGCAGAGATCATGAATGCGCGTGTCCGTTTGAGAAGGCAGGCAGCCTTGACGGTGTTGTCTGGCGTCGTCTCGGCGGTGTACCCGGGCCGACATGTTTTTTCCCGGCAAATCAGCCAGGTGACAGAACACGACCGGAGGGAAGATGTAGCATGGTCCGGCAGATCCAGGCTCACATAGCTATAAGCAGGAAACAGCCGTTGGACCAAGGAAGTCTTGCCTGTCTGTCGGGCACCCGTCAAGACGACCACCGGGCGCGTTCGCGCGCGGTGCTTCCGCCTGGCTCAGTTGCCGGAGTGGAGTGCCGTGTCTGTTGGGCCGCCGCATGCACGGACGAGATCGACCTGGCGCAGGAGGACTTCCGCATAACGGACGCGCATCGCTTCTTCGGAGGCGAGCCAGTCCAGCTTCGCGCGCTCGACGGTGGGAACCGGCACACGTCCTTGCTCGAACTGGCGCTTGAAAGATTCGAACGACTCCCGCAGGCGGTCGGCGGAGACCTGCGCTGCACGCCATGCCTGTTCAGCGTGGAGTCGGCGCGCGTAGGCCTGACGGATGTCCCGAATCGCCAGGGCCACGGTCTCTTCGAACAGAGCCTCCTGGATGTGTGCTTCTTCCCGCCGGATGTTTACCTGGGCTGAACGACCCGGCGCCAGGACGGGAAGGGACAGGCGCACGCCCGCCCAGGCAGTCCAGGCTTCGGGTTCGTCAACGGGGGACGGGCCCTCGCCCTCGGCCGTTACGATGGCGGACACCGTCGGCAACCGGTTGCGCGCGGCGCCGCGCGCCCCTTCCCCCGCCGCCTGCCAGAGGGCGTGCGCGGCCAGGACATCCGGGCGATTCACCGCATACGCATGGATCGCCGTCTCCGGCGGAGCGGAAACAGGCTCGGCGGACGAGAGGCCGCCAAGCGAGTGCAGATCCGGCGCCTCGTATTCCGGCACGAGGTAGCGCCACCGTGCGTCGAGATCGGATATCTCTTCCTGCGCATGTACCCGTTGCTGCCTGGCGGCCTGTCGCTCGGCCTCGAGACGGTCGCGCTCGGCCGGCAGGGCCAGGCCTACCTTCATTCGGCCGTCCGCGTACCTGACCAGGGCATCGTGCGCCGCCACGGCCTCGTCACGGATCCGAAGGCGGTCGTTCCAGAGACGCCCCAGCACGTACGCTTCCGCCATGTCGGCTGCGAAGGCGATCCGGCGGTCACGCCGCCTGTGGTCGGCGGCCAGCTCCGCGAAGCGCGCGGCGCCGACTTCGGCGCGCACTCGCCCGAAGACATCGAGGTCCCATGCGGCCGACGCGCGGGCGGCCACGGATTCGACGTCAAGCGTCTCTCCGCCGGTCATCGCGGTATTCCGCCGGCCGGCGCGCAGGTCGCCTTCCAGCGTGAGATCGGGCCAACGCCCGGAACGCGCCGCCCTGCCGCCCGCGGCCTCCACGCGTACCGCTCGCTCCGCGGCGTCCAGTGAAGGCGCAGCCACCATGGCGGCCGCGATCCACGCGTCCAGCTCGGCCCTACCGACCGCCTCGCCCCAGGTTGGAAGGGACGGGACACGGTTTGTGCTGCTTCCCTCGGCTGGCGATAAGCATACGGTCAGGAGCGCGATGGCCACGAATGTGCGGGTTTTTGTCATTGGTCATTTGGCCGCTGCGCGGCGGTCACTGGTCATTAGTCATTGGTCATTGGTCATTTGTGGCCTGCATCACTTTGCGGGGCAGCTCGGGCAGGTTGCGTGGGCGTCTTTGGCTTCTGGTTGGTTGCTTGCTTCGGGCTCCACGTACAACGACGCGGCGTTGACGACGAATGCGTTCGTCGTCGAGTGTGGCGCCACGGCGCCGGCGACGGTCACGCGACTCAGTTCCTTGAGGCCGTTCACGCCCTTGAGGCCCTGCTCCAAAACCTCGCCCGTATCGTCCAGCACCTGTATCGCCGCCGTGCCGGCGGCACGCACCTCGAGCGGATCGCAGCAGGCGTCCCAGGGCATGGAGCAATGGTCATCGTCTTTGGCGTTGCACGGCGTGATCGTGGCTTCGTCGCCGAGAATGAACAGGGCGCGGCCCTCGACAAACGGACTGCGCACACCCATGACGAGCCCTTTGAGAAGCACATCCGTCCCCGGTGGCAGCTTGCGTGCTTCAGGGATCGGTGTCGGCTCTCCGGCCGGCTCTTCACTGACAAACGCCTTGGGCACGGCTACCGGCTCGACCGAGCCCTGCTCCGCCTTCTTCCCGCACCCCACGCCGACGACCATCGCAGCCACTACCATCAATCCAAGCCATCTCTTCTTCATCCGCCTATCCTCCATGTTCCTGTCTTCTCTTTGCCGCACCAATCACCAATGACCATGGACCCATGCCCCTTCCTACCCCGCCGACCGCAACGCCTCATGCACCGGCGGGAGCAAACAGCGCAGTCCGGGCGGGATCGCTCCGACCAGGCCAAGACCCAACCCTGTACCGAACCCAACCGCCGCCACGACCGGCGTGACGCGCAGGACGAAACTTCCGATCGAGAACGAGACCGCAACCCCTTCCAGGAACAACACGGCCGCCGTCGCCGCGACCACGGCGCCGCACAGGGCGGCAAGGGTCGCTTCCTGGATGAGCGAGAACAGAATCGCCCCGCGTCCATACCCGATGGCCTGCAGCGTCGCGATCTCGCGGATGCGCGGCGAGAACGCGGCGTAGAGCGTGTTCAGTCCACCGAGCAACGCGCCGGTCGCAATCAGGATCGCCGTCATCCAGGTCATGCCGCGAATGGGTGCATAGAAAGCGGACAGCCTCGCGAAGTAGTCGCTCTCCCGTAGCGCCGCGAGCTCAAGGTCGAGACGCTGTTTCGCGAACAGGTCCACATCGGGAAACGCCCCGCCATCCAGGCGCAGGACGACACAGCTCAGGTTCTTCCGCAGCGACAGCGATCGGAGGTCGTTCAAATCCATCCAGATCTCGGACTCCATGACCGTGCCGGGCGCGGCGAAGACGCCCGCTACCGTCATGGTCACATCCTCGACGACGATCTCCCGGCCGGGTCCAAGGGCGTCCTTCGGCAGGCCGAGCCTCCGCCACGCAAGGCGGCCGACCATGACGCCGCCGGGCCGCGCGAAAGTCCCCTCGGTGACGGTCATCTTTGTGTACACCAGTGGCGCGCGTTCCGTCACGCCGCGAACAAGGGCCTGCCGCTGATCCGACCCGGCGGCCGAGACCAGGGTCATTTGATGGATCTCCGGCGAGACCGCGCGGACACCCGCGATCTCCGCCAGTCCGTTCAGGCTCGACTCGGCAATGCCGGCCGCGCGTTCGGAGATCTCGCTACGAAGCACGCTGTCCTCGCTGCCGGCGCCCAGCAGGATCGCGTTCCGCGGCGAACCGGATGCCGATAGCACACCGGCCATGCCGTCGTTCAGCGCGGCGGCGACCATCACCATGAGGACAACCAGCGCGCTCCCGAGCACGGCCTGGAAGAGGCTCTTCGGATCGCGAAACAGGTTCCTGACGGCATAGCCAAACGGCAACATAGCTCAGCTCCTCAAGCTTTCGACAATCGGTCTGCGCATGGCGATCCAGGCCGGCCCGAGCGCGGCCGTCATCCCGAGAACGAGCGCCAGCCCCAGTCCGGTCGCCATAACCGACGCGTCAGGAACAAGCGCCAGCGTCTGCCCCTCGTTGCCGAAGGTCAGACCGCGCCACGCCAGAAAACCGGACGCCAGTACGATCCCTATGCAGCTCCCTACAAACCCCAGCACCGCCCCCTCGGAGACCACGACAAAGCCCACTGCGCTTTCGGGGAAGCCCACCGTCTGGAGGATGGCGTTCTCGCGGACGCGCCCCCGAACCACGAGCAGAACGGCGTTGGCAATGAGCCCCACGACGGCAAGCACGGCGCCATAGCCGATCCAGCGCGTGAACCCGATCAGGTCAATCAGCTCGCGCGCCGTCTGGGCGAAAAACGCCTTCTCCGGCTGCGTCACGGTCGGTTCGGTCTCGCTCTTGAAGCGCTTGTCGATCGCCGTGGCCACGCGCTCGATATCCTCGCCGGGCTGCACGCGTACGTTGAACTGCGTCACGACTCCCAAGCCGTGTCGCGAGGCCTGCTGCAGAAACGGAAGGTGGACGTAGGCCACGGCGTTGTCCTGCGGCAGGGGCGAATCGATGATGCCACTCACGATCACCCGGACACCAACCGCCTCGAAGGCGTCGCCCGGCTGCAGTCCGCGTTTGTCGGCCAACTGCTTCCCCACGAGGGCGCCGTCGTCACGATTCTTCCAGTCGTCGTACGACCCCCGGATCACGGCGATCTCCGGAGCATATCGCGCCAACTGGCCCGGCGGAACGCCGCGGAAGGTAATGACGTCCAGGCTGGCCCCGCAGTTGTTGACGGTGACCTTGATGGGGATGACTTCCCGGACGCCGGGAATGGCCCGGATCTCGTTCTCGTAGTACTCCGGAAGCCGGCTGGTCTGCGGACAGAACCGGTTCTCGCGGTAGACCACCAGCGTCGTGTCCGCGGCCTGCACGCGCGTGGCGCGGTCAAGGGTCGTCTGCATCGTCTGCACGGTCGTGAACAGGAACATCCCGGACGCCACGCCCAGCAGTGTCAGCGACGTTCGGACCGGATGGCGCCAGAGCTGCTTCGTTGCCAAAAGGGCAAGCCGTCCCGCTTTGCTAAGCATGCTGCGCCTCCAGGAGTTGTCCTTTTTCCAGGTGCAGAACCCGGGCCGATGCGTCCGCGGCGTGCGGATCGTGCGTCACCATCACGATGGTCTTATTGTGCTCGGCGCGCAGGTTCTGCAGCAACGCGAGAACGGCATCGCCCGCCTCGCGGTCGAGGTCGCCGGTCGGTTCGTCGGCCACCAGCAGCTCGGGCGACGCGACCAGCGCCCGCGCGATGGCAACACGCTGTTCCTGACCGCCGGATAGCTCGCGCGGGTAGTGGTGCATGCGGTCGCCCAACCCGACCATCGCCAAGGTCTGCTCCACGCGTTCGCGCCGCTCGCGTCGCGAGATGTCGTCGAGCAGCAACGGCAGTTCGACATTCTCGAATGCCGTCAACACTGGCACAAGGTGGTAGAGCTGGAAGATGTAGCCCACGTGGTGGGCGCGCCACCGCGCCAGTCGGCCGCGCGATAACCGGGTAATATCCTCGCCGCAGACTTCCAGCACGCCCTCGCTGGGCGTATCGATCCCGGCGATCAGGTTCAGCAGCGTGGTCTTGCCGGAGCCGGAAGGCCCCATAAGCGAGACGAAGTCCCCCCGTTCTATGTCGAGGTCCAGCGCTTCGAGCGGGGTCACGGTGCGGGGCCCCTTCCTGTAATGCTTGGTCAGCTTGTGGCAGTGAATCAGGACGTCGCTCATGGTGAATCCTCCTTGTTGCGCGCGATGACACGGTCGCCGGCTTCGAGTTGAGCCGCTCCCGACGTGACGACCGTTTCGTTCGGACGCAGCCCGTCGAGGACGCGCCGGTAGCCGTCACGACGCGAAGGCCCCAGGCGTACCGCGCGCCGCTCGGCCCGGTCCGAGATGGGATCGATGACCCAGACGTCCTGTTCGGAGCGTGAAGGATCGCCCAAGGCTTCCTCCGGAATCCACAGGGTCTGTCGGCCTGTGTTGGCCGACGTTTGCGCATTCCCCTGGCTGCCGCTGCTCCCCCGGAACTCGACTCGACACAAGACTTCCGGCCGCATTCTCGGATCCGGATCATGGACCTCGACCTTGGCCTGCAGCGTGTTGCGTTGCAGGTCGGCTTCGCCCACGATGCGCGTCACCCGCCCGGTGAAGACCGCGCCCGGCAGCATCGCCGTGGAGATGCGCGTCGGCTGTCCCACGAACAGCCGACCGGCCTCCGCGAGAGGCACGTCCACCCGCACCTGGAGCCTGGCGGGATCGAATAGCGACACGATGGTCGTACTTTCCGGATCGTCGCTCCCCGCCCGCCGTTTCAAGCCCGGATGCGCATACAGCCGCTGCACGATCCCGTCTATCGGGGCGCGCACGACCGTCCGGTCAAGGGCGAGTTGAGCCATGTCCCGTTTGGCTTCCGCCACGGCCAGCTCCGCATCCAGTTCCACCACGGCATTCTCGGCCGCCACGCGTTCCGCGGGGGTGGTGTCGCGCGCGGGCAGCGGCTCGATCCGCGACCATGTATCCCGCGCCGTCTCGACACGCGCGCGGGCCGCCCTGACGGCCGCCGCGGCGACCCGCAGGCCGAGTTCCGCGTCCCCCGGGTCGAGACGCGCAACTATCTGACCGTTCGTGACCGCTTGGCCTTCCTTGACGTAGACATCCAGGACAAAGCCGTCCACGAGGGTGAAGGCATCCACGTGCCACGGATCGGGCTCAATCCAGCCCGAGGCCTGGAAGAGCAGCTCGTCGCCCGCAACCGGTGACGACGCGCTATCCGTATCGCCGGCCAGCAGAATGACTCGGCCGGTCCCGACCGGCTTGGCGGGCGTGAGCTGATCTCGGAAGATGAAGACCAGGACGGCGATCAGCCCGCCGAGAAGCAGCACGGCCAACACAACGGGTTTCCATCGAGCCCCGCCATACCTTCTTGATTGTCTCTTGTCCGTTCCGGGTTCCATATCCTTCGATATCCTGCATGTTGAGACAGCAGTCCCTGGGGGACTGTCACAATGGGGGATCCGCCGCAGGTAGAACGGCAAATCAGATCAGCAGGACTTTGAGGGCAAGATAGATCGGCGGACCGGACGGTCGCACGATTGGCGTGTGGACGCTGGAATGGGATTCGCGGGGCCGGATCGTACCATCCCGAACGGGGGCCGCGCCAACAACGGTGGAAAGCCTGACCGTGTCATGGTTCGCCGTGACGGCGGGCGCGGAGCTTGCCGTCTTGCAGACGACACAATCGCAAGCATCGGGTTCGGTTTCCTGTTCAGGCGCGGATTCCCCGTGGCTGGCGCAGCATGAGCAAGGGGCTTCCGTCGTCGGTGCTTCGACCGCGGATGCGCTCCGCATACTGAAACACTCCGGCCCGCACATACACGGCATCTGCCCAAACAGGGCAAGCACGATCAACGCTGAACAAACGATCTTCATGTCACGCGGCATAAGTATATCCACGCCGATAGTCTTGTCAAGCAAGTATGGCGGGAAGCGCGGGCAATGTCTGATCGAGAGGACAGACCTGGATATCCCCCTCCTGGCGGCGGTCATGCCCGCCGTACAGCAGGAAGCAGCGCGCGGAGGGGTAGTCGCGTTTGAAACTGCGCAAGCCGCTCAAGTCCTTCGCGGTGTAGCGGGCGGCTCGTTTGACTTCGAAGGCAAGAATGCCGGCCTTGCCGTACAACACGAAGTCGACCTCCGTGCCGTCGCTTGTGCGCCAATAGTACAGGTCATATCCCAAGCCGAGCGCGTCGTTGACGCCTCGCAGCTCCTGATAGCACAGCGTCTCCAGGCAGGCGCCTTCCGCTTCTTCGGGACTGTCCAGAGGCCCCATGGGGCGTATCGAGCGATACACGCCCGCATCGAAGAAGTAGAACTTGGGATGCGACGTCAGCCTGCGTCGCGCGCGCTTCGTGAATGCCGGCAGCCGATGACCGATGAGCAAGTCTTCCAGGATGCCGAAGTAGTTGTTCACAACCTTCCTGTCAAGGGCCGCTTCCCGGGCCACGGCGGAGACGTTGAGCGGGGAGCCCTGAGAGAAACTCGCCGTTTCAAGAAAACGGGCAAAGTTCCCCAGTCGACGCGTCAGACCTTCCTCCTGGACTTCTTCGCGGAGGTAGGTGCGGAAATAGGACGCAAGATGTGCATCCGGCGCCGCACTCTTCAGTGCGCCCGGAAGCTGTCCGAACCGAATGGCGCGGGCGAGGTCGAAGTCCTCGCCCTGTTCCGCCGCGGCCAGCGGGTGCATGTGAAACGTAAGAGCGCGCCCGGCCAGTAGATTCGTGCCCCTGCGTCTCAGGCTTCGGGCGCTGGAACCCGTCATGGCGAAACGGAGTCCCCGGCTCTCGATGAGCCGGTGCACTTCATTCAGCAGCGCGGGAACGCGCTGGATTTCGTCCAGCACGACCCAGTCCCAGCGCCGATCGCCAACCAACGTGTCCAGCCGGTGCGGCCGAGCCAGCAGCTCGGTATACAGGTCGTCGTTCAGCAGGTCGAGGTAGAGACTGCCTTCGGCATCGAGACCCCGATGCAGCCAGGTCGTCTTTCCTGTACCTCGCGGGCCAAACAGGAAGAAACTCTGTCCAGTGGCCCATGGTTGCTTCAGTAATCTGGTGTACATAATGGTCAGAATACAGATATATATGACCTTGTCAATACCCAAATCGCTCGGTCATGAGCCATGTGCGGCTTCGCCGCGTCATTGGTCATTGGTGACAGTTCCTTCCTCTGCCGCTTGCCACACGGTAGGTTGTAAACCAAATGCCGCATGTAGTGGTCTTGTTTCATTTATGAGATCGTTTTGAGTTCGTTCGTGAAGAGTTCGTGAGGGGTCATGAAGTCGAGGATCCGGCGCGGGTAGTTATTGATCCATAGCTCGATGTCGCGGATTTTCTGCTTGGTAAAGCGCGCGATATCCCGGCCCTTGGCCACGAACCGTCTGATCATCCTGTTGCCGTTCTCGTTCGATCCGCGTTCCCAGGATGAGTATGGGTGGGCGTAGAAGATCTGGGTTCGCTGTTGCTTCGAGAAGGAAGAGGCTTCTAAGGCTTCGAAGTCCAGGAACTCGCTGCCGTTGTCGACCGTGATGGTCTTGAAGATCTGACGGAAGCAGCGGGAGCCATGTTCACGCTCGAGCCCTCTGAGAACTTTGAGCACGCTGGCTTGGCTCTTATCAGGCAGCTTGCGAATGATCGTGATCCGATGTCTGCGTTCCACCAGGGTCAATAGGGCGGCATTGGACCCGCGCGTGGGGCCGGTCACCAGGTCCATCTCCCAGTGTCCGAACTCCTCGCGCGTCTCGGCTCCTTCGGGACGCTGGTCGATGCTTTTGCCTTTGGAAATCCGCTTCGCCAACCGCCGAGCGCCGCGTTTGCGCCGCTTGGCTCGCTTACGCTTCTCCCACAGTGACTCGTTGCTGAGCCCGAAAATGACGCCTTTATCGATGTAGTTATAGATCGTCTTGGTGCACACCACCTCCTCCAGACCGGCCTGACGCATCCGAAAGGCGACTACATCGGGCGATTCCTTATGTTCCACAATGCGGCAACGGATGAATTCGGCCAGCGCATAGTTGCGGCCCAGCCTCAGACCGGGCCCCCTTGCGGTGGCGTGGTAATCATGGAGGTCCTGGCCGCGATCGCTGCTGTAGGTCCGGTATTCCCGCCACTCCGAGTCCCGGTGGGTCACCGTCCCGCGCTTGAGCTCACGCTGGATCGTACGCGGGTGACGCTCCAAGGCGGCCGCGATGTCCCGTGGGGGGATCCCCCCACGGGACATCCGCTCAATCACCATGCGCTCCACCCTCGTCAAGTGCTTGCCCTTCCTGCTATTCTGATTCTGTTCCATGCCGTCTCCTTCCTCTGTTGTCCTGTTGTAAGACCACAAAGGATAGCGAACCACGGCATGGAACGCTCTCTCCTATACCTGCGGCATTTCACATTACACTTCTCATGCCGCTTGCCACACGCCATTTGGGATTGACCCCTGCCGTAGCTGGTTGTATGTTAGGCGCCCCAAACTTGGTTGAGATAGAGCGCGTTTGTTTTGTGTATGACAGAGAGAAGACAACTGGCAATCGGTGGCTTGCTCCTGTTCGTGGTGGGGACACTGCTTGTTCCCGCCATGCACAGGCTGGAGCTGGCCTGTGCCGACGACGACATTGCGAAAGGTGTCCGTCATTCTTGTTGCTCGCACGACCACTCGCGGGAGCACGCGAACGGCCACGAGACGCCCGAGCGTTCGCGCGACTCTCACCCGCAAAGGAAGCCGCACGACCCGTCAACCTGCTCGATCTGTCAGCTCGCGAAGACTCCTGTCGATACGGCGGTTGTGGCAATCGCCTTGCCGCAGTTCGCACCTGTCGAGATCGCCCTGCCGGCTGTACCAAGTCAGCCGGATTTCAAGACCCCGCGCCTCCTGCCCTTCTCCTGCGGACCTCCCGCCTGAGGCGGCCTTCGGCCGCGTCATTAGTCATTGGTCATTTTGCGGGCTTCGCCCGCAGTCATCAGTCATTCGCGGCAATGACCCAGAACCAATGACCAATGACGCGCCGCAGGCGCAAATGACCAATGACTATTGACCAATGACTATTGACGCGCCGTAGGCGCAAATGACCAATGGCCAATGACCGATGACCAATCACCAATGACGGCCGCGCAGCGGCCAAATGACCAATGACCAATCTACCAACAGGGGAGAATTTCAAGATGAAGAGTATGTCCATATTTGTCGCAGCCGCGTTGTGCTGCGCGTCGTTTGTTTTTGCCCAAGAGACCGTCACGCTCACCGATGTGGTCGTGACACCGACCGGAAGCGAGAAGGAGTCGTTCGACACGTCACTGCCCGTGAACCTACTGGAGTCTCGTGATCTTGACGAGAAGATCGCGGTGACGGTTGCCGAGATCTTTTTGAAAGAACCCGGCGTGGATGTCGTAACCGCCGGACCGGGCAGCGTGCATCCGATCATCCGCGGCTTGAGCGGTGAGCGCGTACTGGTGCTCGTCAACGGTGTGCGTCTATCCGAACAGCGCCCCGGCGGAAACCATGTGTTCTCGCTCGATCCGGCCCAGATCCAGCGAGTGGAGGTTGTCCGCGGCCCGGCGTCGGTGCTGTACGGCTCGGACGCGATCGGCGGGGTGATCAACTTCATCACGAAGGGAGCCGACGAGGAGACCGGGCCCGAAGCACGGTTCGGCGGCGAGGCCGATGTGCAGTACGAAAGCGCCACTGATGGCTGGAAGGAGTCGGCGCACCTACGGTTCGGGCAAGGCCGGTTCAACGGCTATGTCGGTGGAACCTACAAGGATGCAGGCAATATCGAGACTCCCGAAGGCGAACTGGCGAACAGCTTCTACGAGGGCTACACCCTCTGGGGTGGCGGCAACTATATCGGCGACGGATGGAAGACCTATGCCGACTACTCCTTCATGGAGGCGGATATCGGGATCCCCGCTCCCGCTGCTTTTGCCGAGGACTACTTCAAGGGCGAGAAACACCATCGCCTTGCGCTCGGCTTCGAGGCCGACGACTTCACCGGTGCAACAGAGCGTTTCAGCATCGACTTCGGCTGGCAGCGGCATAACCGGCATCGCTACCGCCGCAAGGTCGATGGGCTTCCGCCGCCGATTCAGGCCAGTGGAGGTGACCTGGATGTCAACATCTGGCTCGATATCGACACCTATACGCTCAAGCCGCAGGTCGTGCTCGTTCCCAACGATACGCACCGCGTGACGTTCGGTCTGGACACGTTCTATGAGGACGCAACGTCTGACCGCACGATCCAAGACAGCGCATCCTCGTGGGCGCATCCAAAGTTCGACGGCGTGCCGGTCATCCCGAACTCTACACGCATGGGCGTTGGGGCATTTGTGCAGGACGAGATCGCTCTGGGCGACCGCTGGGTCGTCACACCGGGGCTCCGCGCCGACTGGATAGAGGCGCAGACGGACGGGCACCCGCGTCACCAACTCGCCGGCGAGGAGACCTCCGAAAGCAGCGCGGTGAGCGGCAACCTGGGCCTGCTGTACAAGTTGAGCAACGAAATCAATCTGTACGGCAACGTGGGCCGGGCATTCCGCGCACCAACCCTGTTGGAGTTGTACTTCGACGGGCCGCACGACGTCGGCAGCGATTTGGGAGACCCCGACCTCGATTCGGAGACGAGCTGGAACTTCGACATCGGACTGAAGACCCGGACCGACCGGCTGCAAACGATGGTCAGCGCCTTCTACAACATGGTCGACGACTACATCGTCAAGGAGAACCAGGGCGATGGCAACTACCTCTACATGAACTATGCGGAGGTCTCTCTGTACGGCGCGGAAGCCGGCGTGGACTACGACGTGGGCGGCGGATTCTCGACCTTCGCCTCGGTGTCGTATGTGCGTGGCGAGAACGACGATACAGGAGAAGACCTTCCGGGCATCCCGCCGCTGAAAGGCCGCTACGGTGTGCGCTACGACGCGACACTGGGCGCGGAAAACGGGCTATGGGTCGAGCTGGCGGGGCTGACCGCATCGGATCAGGACAAGACCGGCCCCAACGAGCGCGAGACCGACGGGTACACGCGTGGCGATGTGCGCATGGGCGTCGATCTCGGCGAGACGTGGAGCTTCGTCGCGGCGGTCGAGAACTTCACCGACGAGCTGTACCAGGATCATCTATCTTCGGTTTGGCAGGGATTCGGCCTCAACGATCAGCCCGGCCGCAACGTGAAGGTAATGGTCAAAGCGAGATTCTGAAAGGAGGGGTGACGGATAACAACCGGCGACAGGTAACAGGACAAGAAACAAGAGCTACTTCAATTCGCCGCTGGGAAGCATGCATTACGCGCCGCGGATGCTGCGGCGCACTTGCGTATTTCTGTTGCCGCTGCCACGTGCCTCCTCGAAGATCTCGTCGAGTCAGGCACGGCGGAGCTGTTGCGGCCAATTGGCTGTGACCATTCTCGCTACGATCACTATCGCCTACTCGTGAGCGTTGCGCCGCCGCAAGAACGGGAGGGCCGCACCTCGCGGCGGAAACACGTGGTTCTGCCTTGTGGGGCGTTTCCGCGCGAGCGGCTGCCCCTGCTTCGGTGGGCTGCCGCATGGCTGGCTGCCGTATTGTCGGCACTCGTGGCTGTGGCTCACGCGGCTGTGGTCTCTGGCGTGCCATCGTCAAGTGACGAGAGCGGAGCGAGTGCATGACCAATGACAACTGACTACTCAGAGAATCCATCTGCCAGCCCCAATGGTAGCAGCGATGCTCATCGGCCTGCAGCTACGCTGCGGACCGTCGTTCTTCTCTTTGGCGGCATGCTGCTGCTGGCGGCTCTGATTGCGTCGCGGCTCTTCGCGCACCCGTTCCACGCGGACATCGTGGCAATAGCGGCCGCCGTCGTACTGGGTCTTCCCTTAGTGGCAACGGCCATGCGCGACCTGGCTCTGAGCCGACCCAATCTGAACGTCATGGCGGCGCTGGGAATCGGTGCGGCGTTTGCTGCCGGGGAGCATCTCACTGCCGCCGCTGTGGCGTTCTTCGTGCAGATCTCGAACATGATCGAAGACCGCTCGGCATCCGGCGCGCGAAGGAGCATTGAGGCGCTCATTCGCCTCCGCCCCGCATCGGCGCGCCGCATCACGCCATCGGGAGAGGAAGCGGTGGAAGCGGCTGCGCTCAGCGTCGGAGAGCGTATCCGCGTTCGGCCTGGGGAATTGGTGCCGGGAGACGGAATCATCGTGGCAGGACGAAGCACGCTCAACGAAGCGACGATCACCGGCGAGTCCCTTCCCGTTGAGAAGGGAGAAGGCGATTCCATCTTTGCGGGCACGGTGAACGTAACGGGCGTCTTGGACGTTGAGATCGGACGGGCGGGGCAGGACACAACCCTCGAGCAAGTGCGCTCGCTGATCCTGGAGGCCGAAGCCACCCGCACTCCTGTCATGCGTCTGGTCGACCGCTACGCCGGCTGGTACACGCCGCTGGTGCTCATTCTGGCTTCCATCGTGCTCTTCTTCACACGCGACATGGATCGGACGGTTGCCATGCTGGTTGTGGCCTGCCCCTGCGCGATCCTCCTCTCCGGCCCGACCGCGGCCGTTGCGGCGCTCAGCGCCGCCGCGCGCCTGGGCATTCTGATCAAGAACATTGCCGATCTCGAAATCGCCGGGAGGATCAAGGCTGTGGTGTTCGATAAGACGGGCACCATTACTCGCGGGCGTCTGCATGTCGTGGGCCTGCAACCTGCCGACGGAGTTACCGAGGACGAGCTACTGCGTTTCGCGGCAGGCATCGAAGCGCATTCGAACCACCCCGCTGCACAGGCCATTGTGCGCGCCGCGCGAGAGCGAGAGATACACCCAGCCGACATCCGGAACTGTGAGGAAGAGCCCGGCAGGGGCGTCCGTGGCGTCTTGAGTGGTAACACGGTGTTGGCTGGTCGCCGCGAGTTCTTGATCGATGCAGGCGTCAAGATGGCATCTGAATCCGACGAGGACGACCGTCAGGGCAGCGTGGTTCTCATCGCAAAAAACGGGAACCTGCTCGGACGGGTAGTCCTGGAAGACGAGTTGCGGCCCGGTGCCTCCGAGGTCGTCGGCCAGTTGAGGGATGAAGGCGTGTCGCATTGTGTCATGTTGACGGGAGACCGCCGGCCTGTGGCGGAGGCGGTCGCCAGGCATCTGACGTTCACGGATGTGGTCGCCGAACTGCTCCCAGGACAGAAGATGGATGCGGTGAAGCGTCTTCGTGCCGACGAGGGGCTTGTTGCCGCCGTCGGAGACGGGATCAACGATGCGCCGGCGCTCGCCGAAGCCGATCTTTCGATTGCCATGGGTGCGGCTGGTAGCGAAGCCGCGATCCATGCGGCACGTATGGCTCTGCTGAACAACGAACTGAATCGTATTCCCTTCCTTTTCCACCTGGCACGCCGCCTGACCTCCGTGGTGCGGCAGAACCTAGTGTTCTCGAGCGTGTACGTGGTCGGCATGCTCGCCTTGAGCGCAACAGGTATCATCCATCCCGTCGTCGCGGTCCTGCTGCACACGGCAAGCACGTTCATCGTGATCGTCAACTCCGCTCGCCTCGTTCGGGAAGGCGAGGATCTGGAGGATTTGGAGGTCAGTGGTCATTAGTCATTGGCGCCTGCGGCGCGTGATGCAACCAATGACCAATGACCCGAACGAAGTGAGTAAATGACACGAGCAAAGCGAGTACATGACCAATGACCAATGACACGAGCAAAGCGAGTATGTGCGCCACGCGTTTCGTGACGATCGGCGCCGCGCTTCAGTTTGCGCTGGCCGTGGCATGGTTGTCCGTCGGCCGAAAGACGGGCGCGGCCGGCTGTTTCCCGGGCGCCGTTCTGGCGATTGCGGGCGGGGCTCTATGGGGGCATGTAGCCCTCATGCTGCATTGGCGGCGGAAGGTGACGGGCCTGGAGGCCGATCTCGCGCGCAAGCCCGATGTGACCGCGAACAGATGGGGCGATTCGGACAACACGACGGATCCGGCGCTGCTCATCAAGGGAGCGCGCGAGTGGGCGGAGCTCATGCAGCGCATTGGGCAGCCCGTGCTCAGCGCACTCGCGGGTGGAACGTTGCTGTACACCTCGCGTTCGTTGATCGGTGACATGAGTTCGTCTGGCTTCCCGATTGCCCACTCTCAAACTGTGGCGGGCCTCGTCGTCAGTGCCGTTCTTGCGTTGCTCTGCTTTGCCGTGCTGGTCTTTATGTCACATGTGGCACGCAGTGGAGAAGGCCCGCGGATACGTGACGGGCTAGGCTGGTGGCATGTACATGTCTGGGCTGGCGTGTTGTTGTGCGCAGGCTTCGCCGGGCAGCTCGTGGGATGGCACCTGCCGCATCGCCTCGCGGCAACTGTAGCGAACGTCGCCGCTGCCCTCATCGGGATAGAACTGCTGGCGGGTGCTGTACTGGGTTGCATTCGTCCCCGATCGAAGAGCGTCGAACCGCCCCCCGCCTTCTCCTCGCGGCTGTTAGTGGCCGTGACAGGTGCAGAAGGATTGCGTGCGGGCATCGTGGACGCACTGGACTATCAGTTCGGCTTTGCGGTCTCCCAAACCACGTTGCCGCGTTTGGCTGGCCGCGCCGCCGGCCCTCTGTTCATCGGCCTCGGTTCTGTTCTCGTGCTGCTATCCTGCATTGTCATCGTGGAGCCCTCAGAGCATGCAGTGATCCTGCGGTTTGGGAGATACCGCCCTGGCCTGCTTGGCCCCGGGCTGCACCTGAAAGCGCCCTGGCCGGTTGATGTCGCTGTTGTCGAGAACACCGGCCGTATCAGGCGGACCCATGTGGGCTCGCATTCTGCTGAAGCCGGCCAGGATGTGTACCGGCCCGACGTTCCCATCCTGTGGGCCAATCTGCACGGATTGAGCGAAGAGAGCCTCATGATCGTGGCACCGCCGGCTGACATCGCGGGCGGTAGCGCCCCCCCCGATTCGACCGGGTCGCCGACCGACAGAAAGCGTCCGCCAACCGTTTCGCTGATTGGCGGCGATGTCTGTGTCGAGTACCGGATTCGCGATCTGGGGCTGTATGTTCGCAGCTTTCGGGATCCGGAGGCCACGTTTCGGGCGGTGGCGGAGACGGCTGCATCCCGCGAGCTCTTTCGCCACGAAATCGACAGCCTGCTGGGAGCAGGCCGCAATGAAGCGGCGGAGCGCATGGCTGCGTCCATACAGGATGAGGTCGACGATCTGCAGCTGGGGATCGAGGTGCTCCATGTCGGCATGTCGGGGATCCATCCGCCGCAACAGACGGCATCGGCTTTCCACGATACCGTGATCGCCCGCCAGCGCAGGGAAACGTCCATTCAGAACGCAGAGAGCCACGCAACGCACCTGCTGGTCGAGGCCTTCGGCGACGAGCAAAGGGCGAAGGACCTGCTTGCTTCGATGGTGAATTCGGAAACGCAATCCCGGGCGGACGTTCCCGAGCAATCCGGCAACGCGTTGCCGAGCGCCGGCAGTCAGGAGGCTCTATTGGAGCAGGGCGGCGGACGGGTCGCCGGCATCTTTGCCGACGCTCTCGCCTATCGCTGGGGCCGCGAGCTTGAGGAGGCGGGCAAGGCGGAACGCTTTCGCCGTGAAATCGCCCTTCTTCGTATCGGCCCCACGATGTATCCGGTGTGGCGCACCATGACCACGATGGAGAACGGCATGCGCAACAGCCGGAAGTACGTTCTACTCTCTCAGCGCGATCGCAGCGTGCTGCGGTTCAACTTCGCCGGATTCGAAGACGGGGTCGGATGGCTGGACGAGGCTGCTGAGTTTGACATCCAACGTGGCGGGCCTGGGCGATCGTCGAGTCCCGAAACCGATTTAGATGAGGAGATGTACGACAGATGAAAACGAACCGTGTTCTTCGATGGTTGCTGGCCCTTTGTGTGGTTGCCGGACTGGTGCTCTACGCAACGAGCTTCGTTGTGCGATTCGACCAAACGGCCGTCGTCACCACTTTCGGTCGTGCCGACGAGGCGGATGTTCGCAATCGCGACGGCCAATCGGCCGGATTCTACTTCAAGTGGCCCTGGCCTATCCAGCAAGTGCGGTTCTTCGACACAAGGCTGCGCTTGATCGAAGATCGTCTGGAACAGCAGGAAACCAAGGACAAGCAGATCGTGATTCTGAAAACCTACCTCGTGTGGCGCGTAAGCGATGGTCTTGCCTTCATGCGCTCCATGCAGGACGACGAGAACGCCACGCGCTTTCTCGTAGACCGCCTACGTACCACGCGGTCGGAGGTAGGCAACTACACCTTGGACGAGTTGGCAAACACGGATCCCTCCCGGCTCAAGCTCCAAGAACTCGAAGAGCGCATTCTGGTGCGGCTGCGCCAGGATCTGGCCGGCAAGGATTATGGCATCAGCATCGCCCGGGTGGGCATCAAGCGCCTGCAGTTCCCCGATCAGATTGCGAACTCGGTGTACGAGCGCATGCGCCAGACGCGCCGCCGATTGGCTCAGAACGCGCAATCCGAGGGACAAGCGATCGCGGCCGGGATCGAGGCCAAGGCGAGAAGCGACCGCGACCGCATCCTGGCCTTCGCGAACCGCAAGGCACAGGCCCTTCGGGCGGAGGGCGACGCCGCCGCGGCCCGCTACTACGAGGTGTTTGCCCGCAACGAGGAGTTTGCCGTGTTCGTGCGGAAACTCGAAGCGCTCGAAACCATGCTCTCCAACAACTCCACGTTTCTGATCGATCCCCAAACCCAGCCGTTCGATCTACTCCAGACGCTCATTCCCGCGCAGACGAACGCTCCCGCGGGTCATCAGGAAGGGGCGACGCATGAGTAGTACGCCCCGCCATACGGACGCGGCACAGAAATCCGCCACACTGCAGGCGGTCGAGGCGTCTCTGCTGCGCGTATTCGCCCTGCTGAAGTGGTTCGTCGTCCTGTTGCTCGCTGCGTTTGCCTTGAGCGGTGTCTTCTTCGTGCCTGAAGGCAAGGTCGCCATCCGGACGCGATTCGGACGGATTGCCGACAGCGGTCCATCGCGCGTCTTCACGCCCGGCGGCCCCTATTTCTCGTTGCCCCGCCCGCTGGATGAGGTGTTCTTCATCCCCACGACGCTGCAGCAAATCGAACTCGATACGTGCTTCTGGGCCGAGCAGAGCGAGTACGCCTATCCGTATCGCACGGCGTCTTCGGCATGGGACGCATCGCTGGTCACGGGCGACAAGAACCTGGTGCACCTTCGGTTGTCCGCTGCCTATCGCCTCGCGTCGCCGAGCGAAACCGTGGGCGGGTCCCCCGCGCTGCGCTTCGTGAAGACGGCGGGGTCCATGGACCGCGCTCGGACTGTCGTTCGCAACGCACTCGAACAAGGCACTGTTCATGCGCTCGCCCGGACCCCGATCGAGGCTTTCTACAAAGGCGATCTTTCCGGCGAACAGATTCGCGCCACGGCGCAGGCCGCGCTTGAGGCCATGGATACGGGGCTTGTGATAGCCAACGTTTCGGTGAACGCCCGCGCGGTTCCGCCTTCCGTGTCGGCAGCCTTCCAAGCCGTCAACCTGGCGCAGAGCAAGAAGGCACAGCGGATCGAGAAGGCGGAACAACAGCGCACTGCGCTGCTGAACGAAGTCGCGGGCATGGGCGCCCCTGCCATGTTGGAGGCTATTGCCGCATACGAGCAGGCCAAGGCGGATGGCGACGCCGCTGCAATCCGGGCCGCCGAAGAGCGCGTCGAAGGCGTACTGCTCAGTTCCGAGATGAGCGGGCAGGCGGCAGCCATCATCCAAGCCGCTCTTGCTACGAAGACCCGTGGAGTCGAGTTTGTCCGGGGCGCATCGGAGCGGTTTCTGGTGATGCTCGAGTTGTATGAACGCAACCCCGCCTTCTATCGCGACCGCCAGATCCAGGACGCGCTGCAAAGGATCTTCGCCGGACGCGTCGAGACCTTCTTCTTGCCGCATGGCGACGACGACACGCTGTATCTCGAGATGGGGAGACGACGATGAACGACATGTTTGCCATCGAGCCTATCGGACAAATCCATTCACCTCACAAGAACCCGAAAGAGACGCCTATCCAGCCCGTGTTTGCCAGCGGGATTCGCGGCACGGTCACGGTGGACGATGCGTACGCGGATGGTCTGCTCGACCTTGATGGGTTCTCCCATGTCTACTTGCTGTATCGCTTCCACCGCGCAGAACAGGTGAAGCTCCGAGTACGCCCGTACCTTCAGGATGAGGAACGGGGCGTGTTTGCCACGCGCGCCCCGTTCCGTCCCAACCATATCGGTTTCAGCGTCGTGCGGTTGCTGTCGATAGAAGGCACCACGCTGCACGTGGAGGATCTGGACGTTCTGGACGGCACCCCTCTGCTGGATATCAAACCCTTCATTGCCCGCTACGATCTTCGAGAAAACGTCCGCTCAGGCTGGCAGGAGGAGGTCGGGGACGACACGGCACGGAGGCGCGGCGTGCGCGACTACAGAAGTGGTCATTAGTCATTGGTCATTGGTCAATGGAGGAGACAACCGATGACTAATGACTGATGACCGATGACGCGAACAAAGTGAGCAAATGACGCGGGCAAAGCCCGCAAATGACCAATGACGAGCAAAGCGAGGACATGACCAATGACACGAGCAAGGCGAGTAATGCTGGCGGGGATGATATTGCTTCCGTGGCTGGCGCGGGCAGATGGAGGAGATGGCTCGCTGAACCAGCTCGATGCGCTGGTCGGCCGCTGGATGGCACTACGCACAACCATTGCAGAAGAGAAACGCGATTGGGATGCACGGCGGGAGCAGTGGGAAGAAGAGATCGCACTCCTCGAACAGGAATCCAAGACGCTCAAGGAGGAGATCGACGACGGCGAAACGTTCGCCTCAACGGTCGAGAGGAAGCGTGCGGCAGCGTTGGCGCGCAAAGAGCACATGGACGCCGAGCTTCTGAAGCTTCGCGCTGTATTGGATCGCGCCGAGGCCGATTTGCGCCGATGGCGCACACGGATACCGTCGGGATTGATGGCGTCGGTCACCGGGTTCGACGCACTGCCTTCGACGCAGACGGAAGCGGAGAGACTGCCGCTGACGAAGCGAGCTCAGACCGTGGCGGCGCTCTACACGCAGATCGAGACACTCCAGAACCAATTCCATGCGACACGCGAGACACTGGATGTCGAGGGCGAACGTCGACGGGTGGACGTGCTCTATGTCGGGCTGGCACGAGCGTTCGCGGTTTCCCCGGGGAACGATTGGGCTGCGGTGGGAGTACCCGCCGATGCGGGCTGGACATGGACGCCATCCACTGGAGACGGGCAGTCCGTTCGACGTGCGATTGACACTCTGAACCGGCAGGAGACCGCGCAGCTCGTAGTGCTTCCCATGCAGGTCGCCGAGGAGGTGGAGCCATGAGAGGAGTCATTGGGCATTGGGCATTGGTCATTTGGCGGCTCCGCCGCAGCCTTGGCGAAGGCAGGTCATTGGCCATGTGTGGGTTTGCTTTTCTCGCGCTTCTTCACCCGGTTTTGGCGGATGGAGCGGTTTCATCGGAACCCGACACGGTGTCGTCCGCCGTTCTTCAAGCGAAGGCCGACATTGAGAGGGATACCCAGGAACTGAACGAGCTTCGCGCGCGAATCGCGGAGCAGCGGCGGCCGTTGGCGGAGCGACTGGAGGCCCTGCAAGCCACCGTCAAACAACGCCGCGCCGACGTGCAACGAATCCGGCGGCTCAGGACCCAGGGGGAGAAGGAGCAGGCCGCGCTGGAAGCGGAAGCGACTGCGGTGGAAGAGGAATGCCATTTCCTGATCGCTCTCTTCGTCGAATATGCCCGTGCTATGGAAACGCGGGTCGGAGCAGCCGAAGGCGCGCGGCTTGTCGAACGACTGCGTCCTGTACAGACGACGTTGGCAACAGAAGAGACGACGGACGGTTTCGCTAAGGCCATCGGCGATCTGCTCGCGCTGTCGGAGGATTGGAATGCCGAGCGGTTCGGGGGATGCCTGTTTGACGGGGTCGCCCTGGATGGCAACGGGATCGAACGACAGGGACGCTTCGCGACGCTTGGCCCGGTGGCCTGGTTCGACGCAGATGGCGACGGCCCCACGGGTCTGGCGGTGACCCAGTTCGGCGCGACGCAACCCGCGATCTACGATCGCATCCCGGACACACAGACGGCCGCTATCCGGGCCCTGGTGGCCGGTGACGCTGCACGCGTGCCGATAGATGTCACCGCTGGTGATGCAATCAAGGTCGCCGATGCAAAACCGACATTTCTGGAGCATGTCAGGAAGGGCGGCTTCGTGATGATTCCGTTGCTGGTCGTGGCAGTGATCGCTGTCGCCCTGGCAATCTGGAAAGCCGTGGAGCTTGGCGGCATCCGAGTGCAACCCGGCAAAGATGTTGCTGTCGCTATTGAAGCCGCAAGACGGGGCGATACGGCTGCGGCCCGCGAGGCGGCGTCGGGAATCAAGCCGCCGTTACGGTCGCTCGTCGAGGAAGCCATCGAGCACCGCGACTCGCCGCGCGATCATCTCGAAGAGATCATGCATGAACATGTCCTCACATCGCTGCCCCGGCTCGAACGGAATCTGGGCACACTGGCCGTACTCGGCGGCATTGCGCCTTTGCTGGGCCTGCTCGGAACCGTGACGGGCATGATTCATACGTTCCAGCTTGTCACGATCTTTGGATCGGGTGACGCGAAGCTTCTCTCCGGCGGCATCTCTGAAGCGCTTGTCACGACCGAGACGGGCCTTGCCATTGCGATCCCGGTCTTGCTTGTGCATGCCTTCCTGGCACGGCGGGCTCGCGGCATTATCGGTGCGCTTGAACGCGCAGCCGTGGGCATCGTGAACGATATCAAGGTGCGAGGCATCGACGGATGAACGAATGGCTCGAACAGACGGTGGCGTACTGGGGAGCGGGCGGGCCGTTGCTGCTGCCTATCGGGATCGTGTGCCTCGGAATCTGGGGGCTGTTCCTGCGTTCGCGCGAGTTGCTGGCCCGAACGATTCGTGATGGCAAGGTCGTGAGGAACGCGCTACACAGTGGCGCGTTGGGCGGGCCCGCGCGCCCTCTTGTCGAGGGGTTGCGCGCAATCCCCGGCGGAATCGCGACCATGGTTTCGGCGGCGGTGACCGACGTGCTTGGCGGGGCAGCGCCCCGAGAAGCATTCGCGGCACGCGAGAACGAATGCATGGAGCTTATGCGGCGGGATGTTCTTGTGCTGGCGGCTTTGACTGCCATCGCGCCATTGCTGGGACTGCTGGGAACGGTCATGGGCATGATTCAAACCTTCGATGCGGTTGCGGCTATCGGCGGCAACACGGGGACACGCGTGGCTGCCGGTATCAGCCAGGCCTTGATCACGACCCAGTTCGGGCTTGTGGTCGCCTTGCCCGGCGTATTCGGACTGGCCCGCTTGCAGCGCATGCTGCGGAACGCCCATGTGGTCATCGCGGAATGTCGAAGCCATGCGTTACAGACTCTGGAATATGAGACAGAAGGTACGGAACGATGAAACGCGTCACGTTGAGCGAACAGGCGGAACGTGGGGTCGAGGTCAACATGTCGCCCCTTATCGACTGCGTGTTCCTCCTGCTGATCTTCTTCATCGTGACGACGGTTTTCGTTGAGGAGACCGGCGTCGAGATCCAGAAGCCCCAGGCGGCGAGCGCTCAGGACATGGACAAACACAGCATCATGATTGCGCTGACGGCTGACGGAAGGGTCGTGTTCGGGGGACGCGAGATCGGCGTCAACGGCGTACGCGGCGTTGTGGCACGTCAACTCCGAGAGAAGGAATCGCCTGTGATTATTCTGGCCGATGGCGACGCTCGTACCTCGCCGCTGGTGGACGTGATCGACGAATGCAAGCTGGCCGGAGCCAAGCAGGTTAGTATTGCCGCTTCGCGGCGGGATTAGTCATTGGTCATTTGCGGGCTCCGCCCGCGTCATTGGTCATTGGAGGGAGGATATGGAAATGCGATTGGAAGAACTGGAAGTGTATCAAGAGGCGATGCGGATTGGGGAAGTGGTGTGGGGTATTGTCGCGAAGTGGGATTTCTTCGCAAAGGACACAGTGGGGAAGCAGTGGGTTCGGGCGGCAGACTCGATGGCAGCGAATCTGAGCGAAGGCTTCGGACGTTTCCATCACAAGGAGAACAAGCAATACGGCTACTACAGTAGAGGTTCCCTCTTTGAAGCGAAAACATGGCTCAACAAAGCTCACCACCGATCCCTGATCGAGAAGGAGGCATTCCAGGAACTGAGTAGCGCTTTGGATACGCTCGGCCGCAGACTCAACGCCTACATCAAGTCGATCGGTCCGACAACAGTCCGCGTAAAGGAATCCGGCCCCGAATGGGATACAAATGACGCGACGAAGGCGCAAATGACCAATGACCAATGACCTCTCCAGTTTTTTCGCACCTCGCTGGACGTGGCGCTCTGTAGTGCTGGCCGGCACGGTATCACTCGGTGTGTATCTCCTTCTGCCGTATCTTGAAACGCTCTCCGCGCCTCCCGAGAAAGCGGCCTCCGTCCGGTCGGTAACCACGGCCAAGCTGCCGCCACCACCGCCTCCGCCGCCACGTATCGAGAAGAGAGCCGCCGAGGCGAAGCCGCAAACGCCAAAGCCGGAGATGCAACAACTCCGCCGTCGGCTTGCCCCAATGCAGGCGGCCATGGACCTCGGCATGGCCATCGGCGATGTTGGCGGGGACTTCAGCGTGGATTTCGGGATATCCGCTGATTCACTGGGCGAGCAAGTCAGGCAGCTTGTGTTCGAGATCAGCGATCTGGACGAACCGCCACGACCGCTTGCACGTCTCAAGCCCATCTACCCGCCTCAGGCCAGGATGCGCCGGATCGAGGGGGAGGTCGTCGTCGAGTTCATTGTGAATGCGGAAGGTACGGCGCGGGACATCGTTGTGGTTTCATCGCGACCGGGCGACATCTTTGCGACGGCGGCTGTCCGCGCAATAGAACGCTGGCGCTTCACTCCCGGAACCAAAGACGGGGATGCGGTGGCCACGCGCGTGCGGCAGAAGGTCGCATTCAAACTGGACTAAAGAGGTCATTGGTCATTTGGCCGCTACGCGGCAGTCATTGGTCATTGGTCATTGAAAAGAGAGGGATATGTGAAAGCCAGGAAGAGATACGTGTTTGGTGTCATGCTGATACTGATGAGCGGTTGCACGATGGCAGTCGCCCGTGATGGTCACGGGTATCAGCACGGGAACGATCCGTTCGAGCCGACGGTCACGCGAGAAGAAAGCACCTTGCTCAATACAGCAATGCGTGTTGCTGGGACCAATGTCACTCAGGCGATTCGGATGCTGCAGACCAAAGAGCTACCCGAAGCCAGCCCAGCGTTGGATTTTGCGATAGGCAATCTTCATTTCCAGAACGAACGACTTGACGAAGCCGCGGCAGCCTACAAGGCGGCAATCAAGAAGCTGCCGAAGTTCCGCAGCGCGATCATGAACCTTGGGCGTGTCTACCTGATGCAGGAGCGGACCGAAGACGCCATCACACTCTATCAGCAACTCGTCTCGGACGGCCAGGCCGATGCGGATATACTGCTGTTGCTCGGGCATGCGCTCCTGATGGAGAACGCGCCGGTGTCAGCCGAATCGGCCTACCGGCAATCGCTGTTGCTGCGTCCCAAGCACGCCGATGCGATGCTCGGGATGGCAAAGGCCCTCATGCAACAGGAGCGCTATGCGGAAGGGCTGGCGCTTGTCGGTGAGATTCTTCAGCGCGACCCGGCGAATCGGGAGCTTTGGTCGCTCCGGGCAAACGCCTACCTGTCGATGGGCAAGCATACCAAGGCCACGCGGACCATTGAAAAGGCACGACGCCTCGGGTGCGCAGACGCGGAAATGCTGGCGACGCTGGGCGATCTCCTGTTGAACCAGGATCAACCTGAAGACGCGCTTCGCGCGTACGAGGCAGCATTCACCGGCGATACACCCTCGATTGCGCGAATGCTCCGCGCCATCGAGGGTTTCCTGATGGTGGGCGACGGGCAGCGAGCGTCCAGCATGATTGCCCGAGCCGAGAGCAACCTCGAACCGGATACCGAAAGCGTTGACGAAGCGCAGCAGATAAAGCTACTGCGTCTCAAGGCGGAACTCGCACAGCAGGAAGCACGCTTCGACGACGCGATGGCGCTGTGTGACGACGTTCTGAAGCTCGACCCGCTTGATGGACGCACGATGCTTGTGCTCGCCGAGCTTCAGCAGGACAGTGGGCGGCTGGAGGATGCCGCCATGACATGTGAGCGGGCCGCCCGCGTCAAGGGTTACGAAGCAGACGCCCTTATCCGCCACGCGCAGATTGAGGTCGCGCGCGAACGGTATGCCCGTGCGGCATCCCTGCTCGAAGCGGCACAGACTTTCGAGAATCGCCCGCACGTTGGCCGCTATCTCGAACAAGTCAGGTGGATGGTGAAGTGAGTGCTTGACGTTGTGACGAAATGCAAGATCAGAGCATGTGTGCGGGAAAACGCACGCCACAAAGAGAAATATGGAGTGCGAGGTTTTGGTTCGGCATCGGTTTCTCGTATTCAGGGCTTCCTGCCGGGCTGGCCGACGGCATCGATGGCTACTACTCTTTCGAGGCGGAAGGTGCATTTTTCGAAGCATCCATGGGCGGAGAGTACGAAGTCATGGACCGGCTCACCCTCGCGCCATCCGCGGTTCTGGGTTGGAACTCGGGCTATATTGCCGACGGCCATGATGGTGCAAATCACTTCGCATTATCGCTGGAGGCCATCACGCCCCTCAAGGACGGACTCGATCTGGTTGCGACCTTCGCCTACTCGTGGGCGATTGATGCCGATCCTGAGCCATATCCCGGTGACGAGGCACTGGAGAACTTCCCCTTCGCTGGCGTGGCCTTGCGCGCCACATTCTGAACATGGCCAGCGACCAGTGCTGCAGACGTATAGGAGTCGACGAGCACACCGCCAGCGCGGGACACACCGACCGTCACATGGCACGACGGAACCCGATCGCTCTCTGCCGGACTGCTCAAGTACGCCGTAGCCGTGGGTATATCCGAAGCGGTCAAGTGGCTGAACGCCACTTGGTAACTTCCCGCCGCTCCGCCGGTTGCGCCCCCTCCACGCCAGAGCGCGCTTGTTCCCTCGCCCCAGCCGGCAAGACCGGTCGCCCAGTACGCGCAGGGGCGCGAACCGGGCTGCCCGGAGGACCGGGCACCGGTCTTGCCGTCCGTTGCTCGGCGCGCGGCTACGGCGTGTCCGGGGCGCAACCGGCTACGTGGCGTCAGACATCCAGAACAGGAGGGGAGAGAAGAAGCGCGCGCCGGGATTGGGATTCGGAGCCTGCTTCGCAGGCCGGAGCCGCCGGGAGGCGGCGACCGACAGGCCCGCCAACGGCGGGCAGTTCGGGAAGCTGGCGGAAGGCGTGATGATGGGAGCGAGAGAAAGAGCGCCGGTCAAAGAGCGTGACGCCAGAGGCCGGACCCGCCTTCGCCGAGCCTCTGGCGAGGCAAGCGAGAGGACGGCCAGACCGCCGACGGCGGCCCAGCCGGAGGCGGAAAGCGCAGCCCCGCCCCAGCGGGGCAAGCACAAGCGGCGCGGCCCAGCGCCGCACCTTGCCGCGCCCGACGTTCAGGAGGGCGCGGAGGAAGGAGCAGTGCGAAGCCGCCTGCCGTTGCCGGTGGACACGCGCTTGACCATCGCGGACACCGACGGCCCGGCAACGGCAGAGTGGCGGAGCCTGCGACTGACGGGACGAGCGGAGGGCTTGGCAGGCCGCGTGCCGTCCGAGTCTTCGAGGACAAGCACGCGGCATGAGCAAGCCCGTAGCGAGGGGGGAAGCGGAGCGGAACGACGGGAGCGGCCAAGCAGGGAGCGTGACGCCTCCGGCGGCACGATCCCTGCCGGACGCGGACGGCGTGGAGCGGAGCGGGGTAGCAGCCGCCGTGACAACGTGACCAACGGGAACGTTGGCGCGGCGGGTGCGGGTAGGGCATCACCGACCACGCCAGGACCGGGGAACGGTTCCTGCGGGGTAGGACAACACCAGCGACGCGACGACCGGGACACGTACCGCGAGCCGCGATAGCGTCGAGCGTGGGGCCGTGTACACGTCCCCACGCTCGACCAGGACAACGACCTTGAAACGCGGTCCCGGTTATGGCCTACTCATCGCCCAGGACGGAGGTTCGCACGAGCGGAAGGAGTCTCCGCCAATTTGGAATCCGGCGATTTTCGGCGACGACGGACCACGGGGCCGGGAACCGGACATGCAAGACGGGATCGGTCTTCGAGCCGAGCGACCGGAAGAGCGTGACGGACTGACCGCCCGCCGCCTGACTGCCTCCTGACAGGGACGCCACATCCGCCGGAAGGATCGGGATGAACTCCGACCATTCGCCAGACGCCGCCGCCGCGACCGTGACGCCGACCGCCGAGGGCTGCGAAATCGCCTTGTTTTCCTCGATTCTTGGACTCTCCACCCGCTTTCCAATGTCGGGAGAAATCGGCGAGCGTGCGGCAGAGCCGCCGCGAAGCCCTGCGATGGGATTCCCGCCGTCGCCGAGGCTATGGCGGGCAAGCCGGGACGGGGCATCCGTCAGACTCGGACTCTGACACGCGCTCCGGCTTCCGTCGGTCTCGGTCTCCTGACCGTCCGCCGACCCGGACACGCCGCCGCCGGACAGAATCGCCGCCGCCAGAAGCAGGTTTGGGGCGCTCCGCGCCAAGGAACCCCGGCGGCAAACTCGCCCCACGGCGCGGGCTTGGCGGCTCCTGGCGTCGCCACGCACCCGCTTGCGGGGCGAGCCTGCCGCTCCCTTCACTAATCTTCACGAACACCATACCGGCCCGACGACCGCCGCCACCACTCCGCGCGCACCGGGCGCGCCACCGCGCGGCGCGGTGTCACGCCCGCTGCAATGCGCTTCGTTCCCTGTTCCGCCTCGTCAACGCCCCGTGTCTCCACTTCAGCGACAACAGCCCGGCATTTCCGATCCGCTTCACGCTATGCTTCTCCCATAGGATGCCGGCTGCTCTGGTCTTGTTGGTTACACTCGCAAAGCAGCAACCAACCGCCGCGCCCCGTCACCGCCACCCACTCCGCGCGCATCGGTCGCGCCACCGCGCAGACGCGGTGTCACGCCCGCTGCGAGGCGCTCCGTTTGCCGCCTGCATCACGCCGGGAGGGTCCCCCTGCAAAGAACGCAGAAACCTGTTGCATCACTTCGCCCGCCGGTCTATTGTCTCCCTATCGCGTAAGAGACGCTTACGACGTCGGGAGGCATATGCACTATCAGATAGCGAGGCTTTCATCGAAGGGGCAATTCGTCATCCCGGAGAACGTGCGGAAGATGCTTGGCCTACGGGCAGGCAGCAAACTGGCGCTGTTCACCGACGGCGAACACATCCTGCTCAAACCGATTCCAACCCCGGACGTATCGGCGTTTCGGAAGATGGCCAAAGAGGCTACGAAGGTAGCGGAAGAGGCGAAGGCCAAACGGAAGGAGGCGAAGCCGTGAAGTTCTTCATCTACGCCCGGAAGTCCACCGAGGACGACAGCCGGCAAGTGCTTTCGATTGACGCACAACTCGACGAACTCCGCATGCTGGCAAGCAAGGATCGGCTCGACGTGGCGCACGAGTACCTCGAAGCGCAGACGGCCAAGAAACCGGGACGCCCGGTCTTCAACGAGATGATGCAGGCGATTGAAGACGGCGACGCCCAGGCAATCCTTGCTTGGCACCCCGACCGGCTGGCCCGGAATTCCATTGACGGAGGACGAATCATCTACGACTTGGACACCGGTAAACTGGCCGCCTTGAAGTTCCCGACGTTCTGGTTTGAGAACACCCCGCAAGGCAAGTTTATCCTGCAAGTGGCATTCGGGCAGAGCAAATACTACGTGGACAACCTTTCGGAGAACATCAAGCGCGGCATACGGAAGAAGCTCCGGGAAGGCATCTATCCGAACATGCCGCCGCCCGGCTACGTGAACGACCGGCGAACGCGCATGATCGTTTTCGACGAAGAGCGAGCGCCGCTTCTCCGTCGGATGTTTGAGACCTACGCAACCGGGCAGTACACGGTTACGGAGATCGCCGCCATGATTCAGGACTGGGGGCTTGTGGGCGTCAGGGGCAAGCCGCTCTCGATGAGTCGCGTACACGCGATTCTCGCCAATCCGTTCTATGTCGGCGTCTTCCGGTTTAGCGGCGAGGTGTACGAAGGCAAACACCCGCCGCTTGTCTCGCGGGAGGTGTTTGACCGCGTGCAGAAGGTTCGCAAGAACCGGGGACGCGGACGCTACACGCGGCGCGCCCGCTACCCGTTCCGGGGCTTGATCCAGTGTCACCATTGCGGATGCGCCATCACCGCCGACGAGCAGAAGGGCCACTCCTACTACCGATGCGGCAAGCGGCGCGGACCTTGCGAGTTGAAGACGATCCGGGAAGAAGCCTTGACGCAGTACCTACGCGCCAGCATCCGGCTTGCCTCGATTCGCGATGACTGGGCCGATGCGATGCTTGCCGAGGTTGAAGCGTGGAAACTCGCCGACACCGCGAGGCAAGCCGAATTGCTGGCGCGGCACAGGGCGGACCTCTCCCGCGCGACCGACCGCTTGAACCGCCTCCTTGACGTGTTCATCGACGGCACCATCACAAAGGAGGACTTCACGAGTCACAAGGAAAGACTCGTTCAGGAAAAGGCGACGCTTGCCGATTCGGTGGCCCGGCTTGAGGGTCACGGGGCCAATCGGTTCAAACCTCTGGCCGACTTCATAACCGCTTCCCGTCAAGCGAAGTACGACGCCGAGACGGACGACCTTGAGGATCTGCGGAACTGGCACAAAAAGACCGGTTCAAACCTGCTTCTGGCGGCGGCGATTCTGTCCGGCGGCGGCGTGTCCGGGTCGGCGGACGGTCAGGAGACCGAGACCGACGGAAGCCGGAGCGCGTGTCAGAGTCCGAGTCTGACGGATGCCCCGTCCCGGCTTGCCCGCCATAGCCTCGGCGACGGCGGGAATCCCATCGCAGGGCTTCGCGGCGGCTCTGCCGCACGCTCGCCGAATTGTCCCGACACTGGGAAGCGGCTGGAGAGTCCAAGAATCGAAGAAAACAAGGCGATTTCGCAGCCCTCGGCGGTCGGCGTCACGGTCGCGGCGGCGGCGTCCGGCGACGTGTCGGAGTTCATCCCGATCCTTCCGGCGGACGTGGCGTCACTGTCAGGAGGCAGTCAGGCGGCGGGCGGTCAGTCCGTCACGCTCTTCCGGTCGCTCGGCTCGAAGACCGATCCCGTCTTGCATGTCCGGTTCCCGGCCCCGTGGTCCGTCGTCGCCGAAAATCGCCGGATTCCAAATTGGCGGAGAGGGGGGGATTCGAACCCCCGATACGCCTTTACGGCGTATACCGGATTAGCAATCCAGCGCATTAAGCCGCTCTGCCACCTCTCCCGGTCGAAGGGCTGAACCTTATAGCGGATGCGCGGGGGCGGAAGCAAGGAGGAACTGGGTCTTGAACCGCGGAAGGTGTTGAGAGAAGGTGTGCGCCATCAGGCGATCCGCAGGAGGTTCTCATGAGCATCGCAGGCAGCGACAAAGGAGCAGGGACCCGTCCGGCGGCCGTGTTTCTCGACCGCGACGGAACCCTTATCGAAGACCGCGGCCACCTGAGAGAGCCGTCGCAGGTGGTTTTCTTTCCCCGTGCCGTCCAGGCGCTGGCCGCGCTGCAGCGCCGTTTCCGTCTTTTCATCGTGACCAACCAGTCGGGGGTGGCGGGAGGCATGGTGGCCATGACCGAGGTCAGGCGGGTCAACCGGCATGTGGTCGATACCCTGCACGCCTCGGGCGTGACCCTTGCGGAGGTGTACGTCTGCCCGCACCACCGGGACGACGGCTGCGCATGTATCAAGCCGAATTCCTACTTTCCGCAGAAGGCCGCGCGCGAACACGGGATCGACCTGTCCCGCTCATACAGCGTCGGAGACCATCCCTGCGATGTCGAACTGGGCACGCGTTTCGGCGGGCAGGGCCTCTACGTGCTCACGGGTCACGGACGCAAACACCGCAGCGAACTTCCGGACGGAACCGTGATCGTCGAAGACCTGCAATCCGCCGCGGACTGGATCCTTTCGCACCGTCCGGCCGACGACGGCCGCGAATGAAATCCCGGCTGAAATCCGCTACATCGGGGTTGACTTCGACCCCAGATCGTTTATCTTCTCCCATCCCTTTTTTACGGTTCCGGCGTAGCTCAATGGTAGAGCGGATGGCTGTTAACCATTAGGTTGTAGGTTCGAGTCCTACCGCCGGAGCCAAAATTCTATCCGCTGAAATCAGCGGTTCTTATTTAACACAAGACCCTGTGGGTTGATCCCCACGGGGTTTTGTCATTTCTGCCCTGCCTTCGCCGACTTACGCCGCCAGCCACATCCTTCCCGATTCTCCATTTCGACGCTCTCCGCCCGGGGTTGCGATGCAACCGTGGGGGGTCAGCCTCGGTTTTCACAAATGTCCTTTCCTGATTCTCCCATTCTCCGTTTTTTGAATCCGGCTATTTAACAGTCCGGTTCCCCAAAGCCCCTGCGCCGACATCAAACGCCATCCTCCGGTAGGTATCAGCCGGAAGCCGAACCAAGTGGTTCGGCGGCAAGTTGATCACCAGACAGCGGATGCGGCCGTGAGAACGGAGACCGTTGTGGGTGCCGGCGAAATCGCTCTCGAGCGATATCGGACGGGCTCCAACGGTTCCTGACCAAGGTCGTTCATCCCGCGGCATCCACAACGGTCCTTCCAGCGGCCTTCCGCGAAGGAGGACCGGATGCAGGCTGAAACCAACATCCCCGACACGATTGAAGCGTTGACCGCCGAAGTCGTCTCAATCCTGGCCCAGGGCTACATGCGCTACCGGAAAGGCCGAAGACTTCCCTCTGATTCCCAAGATTCGGAGGGGAATGTGGCGCAAGTCCAAGAATCTGAGGCGTTTACGGAGAAACGCCTTGATGTTTCGGGCCACCGAAGCCTTCATTCATTCACGAGTTAACGCCCCGAGATTGCGGTGCGGGAGGACCGCACGCGACGGGTGAAACGTGAACCAAGGAGGTTTCGGATGGAAACAACCACATATCAAGAAATCCAGGGGCTCGCCCGGATGACGGTCGGCGAGCTTCGAGAGAAGTATCTCGATGTGTTCGGCGAGGAGACGCGATCCTACCACAAGGAGTTCCTACGCAAACCTTTCACCTGGCGCTACGCCATGATCTTCATCGCCTCGACCGGCGGCAACGACAGTCTCGGTCTGGGTTACTCGGACGACGGGTTGGACTGGCGACTGTATGGAAACGCGCCGATCCTCTCCGGCCTGATCGACGCTCAGGATTGGGAAGGCGCGAACGGCTACGTCTCCTCCTGCCATGCGGAGCGTTTGGCAGACGGCCGATGGTGGATGCTTTACTCCGGCGGTGAAGCTGGAAACGCCTGCATCGGTTATGCCTGGTCCTGGGACCGCATCCATTGAGCGGTGGTCCCGGAAAACGGAGCCAGTGAGGGGCGGATAGACCGCATCGGGTTCTCCCGGTAAAAAGGAGACCGAAAGGAGAACCGATGAAGAAGCCGAGACGAAATCACAGCGCGCAGTTCAAGGCGCGTATCGCGATGGAAGCGTTGCGCGGCATCAAGACCGTGGCGGAGATCGCGGCGGAAAACAACGTGCATCCGACCATGGTGACTCGATGGAAGACGGAGCTCACAGAGGGCGCAGCCGATCTCTTTGAGCGCAAGAACGCGCCGGACCTAGAAAAGCGCGGGCTGGAAAAGAACTGCGAGCGGCTGGAGCGAAAAGTAGGTCAGCTGGTGATTGAGAAGGAGTGGATGGAAAAAAAATGCGTCGAGTTGGGGATCGATCCGTGAGGAAGGCTCTGGTGGATCCTTCTGATGCTCAACGCTCGCTGCGGCGCCAATGTGCTCTGCTGGGCGTCAACCGGAACCGGTTGACGCCGCCGGAGCCCAGGGCGACGATCACGGACTTACGGATTATGAGGATGCTCGACGAACTTCATCTGCGTTTCCCGACGTTCGGGACGCGGGGGCTGCGCCGATTACTCAAGCGCGAACAGGGGCTGAACGTGGGGCGAAAGCGGCTTCGCCGGCTGATGAGGCTCGCGCATATCTCGGCTCTCCGCCCGCGGCCGCGGACCAGCGCACCGGGCAAGGGGCATCGCATCTATCCGTATTTGCTGCGTGGAGTGGATGTTACGCGGCCGAATCAGGTCTGGTGCGCCGATATCACCTATATCCCGATGCCGCGAGGGTATTGCTACCTGGTGGCCGTCATGGACTGGTACAGCCGGAAAGTGCTCGGGTGGGAACTGAGCACCACGATGGATACCGCGTTCTGCCTGCGGGCCTTTCGATCGGCGGTGGCCACGGCCGGACGGGCGCCGGAGATCATGAATACCGATCAGGGCTCGCAGTTCACGTCGACGGATTGGATCAGGGAGATGAAACAGCACGAGGGCTTAAAAATCAGCATGGATGGGACGGGCCGCTGGGTGGACAATGTGTTCATCGAGCGGCTGTGGTGGAGCCTGAAGTATGAGGATGTTTATCTGAAAAGCTATGAAACGCCCCGGGAAACCGGGCGCGGCGTGGGGGCGTGGCTGGAGCGCTACAATACCGAACGTCCGCATTCATCGATCGGGGATCGAACGCCCGATGAGGCGTACTTCGGAATCGAGGCGGAGTCGAAATGGAGAGCGGCATGAAGAGGCGAGTTGCCCACAGCCATGCGACCGTCTCCGACGAGTTCAATGACCCATTCTCGACGGCCGCAGGCTATGGACAACTCGCCGGAGTTGTGGCAGAACACTCGCAGGAAGCGGGAGCCCTGATGCTGACTTAAAGTTCGAAAAAACTGGCTCCGCTATCGGGACCACCGCTCCCCATTGCTCAGGCGCACACCTCCTCGACGGTCATCCGGAACGGCAGACCGCGCTGAATCTCGATGCACGGGATCACGCCGTCGCCCAGCGCCTCCAACTGGGCGAACAGGTCGCGGACCTGGGCCTTGAGAGTGAAGTCAGCCTTGGCGACTTCGGGGCGAGGCCCGTTGTCGCTGCCGAACTTGATCTCGCGGACGACGCGCGGCGGTGGGTCCATGACCGGCTGGCCGTTGCGCACCGGCAGATCAAAGATGCGGCCGAAGTTGATCCGCTGCATCAGCTCAATGAGCCGGACCTGCGAGTCAGACAGACAAGACTTGGTGGGAATGGATCGAGGTTCCTGCATAGCACTTCTCCAACACGGGTGTCACTCGTGAGCAGCGCCCGTTGCGTTGCTCGACACCCTGGGGAGAAATTGCAGGAAACGATGGCCTGAAATGTTTCGGTGCTCGTAACAGGCTGCCATCACGTCGGTTACGGCGAGAGATTTCTGGATTGCAGTTGCAGCAAACGGTGGCAACTGCAATTCCGCACGTTCAGCGGGAGTACTTCCGGATCAGGTTTTCACTCTCGATAGTCTGGAGCATGATTTCCAACTCGCGATCTCCGCTTTCGTTGATTGCCCGCGTCACCGACGATTCGCTTACCTTGATCGCGGCAGCCAGTTGCTTCTGGGTCACGCGAGGCAGATCGAACAGCGAGCCCGTGTCGTCGGCGCTGCGGATCGCGCTTTTCATCGACAGAATCCGCTCGTGCAATTCTCGCTTCAATGCGCCGACCGTGGCGTCGCGAGGACTCTGCTTCTTCTGTTGCCTTTTGCTCGGCGGTGCTTCAACGTCCACCAATTGGACCTCAATCGCATCACGGTCTACAACGATACTGCCGTCGAGATGAACAACCGTTCGCAGTTCGATGATCGACTCACGGGGAATTCCCAGCAGGCCATCGTCTGCCGCCTGGCCAAGATAGAAGAGGACCGGTGACCGGCCCTTAGGTATCGACTGAGCAAGCTGTCCGGCATCAGGCCAGGCCAGCCCTCGCGCTACCCATACCGGTTTGGACTTGCCCGCCAAGGCCGCACGTCCAAGATTCCAGACGCGCCCCGGCACGATCTCGGCTGGCGAACCCTTTGCCGACAGCGCGGTCGCCAGACCGGTCAGGATCGGCCCAAAATGGACAGTCCACTGAAAGAGACGCTCGCGCGGAACCTCAACCCGCCCGTTCTCCGGGCAGTGAATGAAGAACCGCGTTGTCTTGTCGGGATACTGGATCGGCGTGACCTTCTCGACATGATGGTCGAAGCACGCATCGCAGACTACGTGCGTCGCCGTCGAGGACGGGCGCAGGATTTCCAGTTGCGTCAACCGCGTTCTGATCTGCGGCGGCATACCGTCCAGGTCCTCAGCGGCAAAGACCGAGCGCGGGTTGTCAGCCGCTCGCCAGATGATGTCCAAGGGGTCATGCCACATCGATTTCCCACCTCTTGAGATACTTCTCGCCCAGCAGCCTCTGGTCTTCGCGCTTACTCTTCAAAGAGCAGCCGTTCGGGTACGTCACGTCGAAGGTCAGCGACCGACCGTGCCCGTTGCCGTTCAGCTTGAAATTGATCGTCGCCTTGGTGACGTGCAGGATGGACTTGGGCAAGCGGCGGCGATTCAGGTCGTCCTCCAGCATTTCATAGATTCGATCCCGCCCATCTTCCGGGTCGGGTTCCAACGTGATGCGTCCGCGCTTGCGGCCCAGGATTGACAGCCGCATCGCACGCAGCGTTACCTGTTCGATTCCATCTTCGGGATCGGTCTGGAACGTGAAGTTGCGGTCCATCAGGCCATCGAGCTGGTAGGGGTGGACGCCCGGTTCCTCGGCGGGAAGCGGCTCGTCCAGGATGATCCGCGAGAAGATACGCTGCAGCGGCTCGACGACCTTTTTGCCGCCCTTGGCGTACATCTCCAACGTGCAGGTGTCCTTGTCGTAGGCGAAAACGATCTCGAACGCACGCCGCTCCGGCGTCCGCTGAAAATGACCGGCGTCGTCGAAGTTGATGTAGGTGTCGGCGTAGTCGCTCAGATAAACGAAGTAGTAGTGCAGGTCGCCGCCTCGCGGGAAATGCTCGACCTTGCAGTGATGGCCCCGTCCCTGACGGTCACGGTAGAACGCGGACATGGCCTCCTGGAACTCACGTAGGGCTTCCCCGTCCGACTTCGGATCGGCGCAGGGCATGTTGCCGCGCTTCACCCACGACCGACCGCCCCAGAGCGTGTCAGCCTTGGCGAATCGAACCCCCGCGTCCCAGACCGCCGGGCGATTCATGAAGGTCCAGAGCGCCTTGTCGTACCGGCTCTCCATCGGTTCGAGCAGGGGCGAAAGGTCCTCGCCGTGGTACTGGCCTTCCTCGATGATGACGCGCGTGCCGTCCTCGTTCGCCATCTCGTGGACGTCATGGAAGGCGATCTCGATAGCCTTGCGGTCAGCGTCGGGCAGACGCTGCCACGCATCGAAAACGTCGTCCATCTGGGTGTTGCTCAGCTGATCCCATTCCACATCAAGCGGATGGCCTTGCTGCTCGAAGAAATCCTTCAGCAGGGGATTGGAGATCTGCCGCAACACACGCTTCGGGTTAAACTGCTGAGCCATCGATTCGGACTCCTTTCCAGGCCAGCGTAGCGCGTCGCCTAAACACTAAACGCTTGCCTCAAAAAAGAATATGGACCGAGTCATCCTGTGAACAGATCGGGCGCGGGCACCTCGGTCCTGATAAGGCCCAGTCCGATCAACCGTATCTGCATCGCCTGCCCCGACACGTTGAATTGCCGGGCCAGGTCCTTTGCGATATCCACCGTGGGCTGCTCGTCTTCCGCCAGTCCCCATTTGGCCGACAGGTCGGCCATCTCATCCTTGGCGATGTACGGGTCCAAGCTGCCGCACCGCGATTCCCACGCCGCGAAGATCATGTCCTTGGGCATGAGCAGGTAGCCGGAGAACATGTCGGCCTGCCACTCCATCGGTTCTTTCCGCGAACTCGTGCGGCAGACGATGGACGGCTCGGGCTTGTCGCCGAACAGCGACGACTGACCTGCGTTGGCCAGAAAGTGATGGCGGTGAAGTTCCCAGTGCCCCAGCTCATGCGCGAGCGTGAACCGATACCGGCCTTCCTTGGTCGGGTTTTCTTCCGGGTCCAGCGACTGATCGACGAGCACGAGCTTGTCCTGAATCCACGTCGCCCCCAGCACATCGGGCACGCCGATACGCTTGCCCAGGTCGTCGAAGTCGAGCGTCAGCGCGAGATGGGCCTCAAGAATCTCCTCGACCGGCACGGGCGGCTCGACCACGTCCCCGTACTTGCGGCCGTACTCGGCCAGCAGGCACAGGGCGGCGTTCTCGATCTCGCTATGTCGGAGGTATTTCACCTTGGCCATGGTCGCCCCGCGTGTCAGTCCTTTTGTTTGCGTGCCCGGTCCGTGAGCTTGCGAAGCTCCTCTTCCGACATGCCCCGCACGGTGCGGAGCAGATCGGGCAAGGCCTTCGGCCGTTCTTTGATGATCTTCTCGAGTTCCGGATCGACCTTGTTCGCCAGCGACAGCAGTTCGTCCGGGTCCACGTCCAGCAACTGGGCCATCTTCATGATGTTCTCCGCCTTGGGCGGTTTGAATTCGCCGCGCTCGGCCTTGCTCAAAAACGTGGGGCTTATCCCGACCGCCTCCGCGAATTTCCGGAGCGTAAATTTCGGGTCCGTCTTGAGCTTCTCCTCCCGCAGCTCCCTTATCCGTTTTCCGAATGCCAAATTGTCGGTCATCTCATACTCCAATTAGTCTGTGCCTGGTCAGCGACTCCACTGCCAAAGACTGTTTAGTTTACACTAAACGGCAGTGCTGTCAAACCATTTCTTGTCATTTGGGGGAATTTCCTTGAAGTCCCAGTGCTGTTTGATATATTGTTGTTCTGTCTCTTCATCGGAAATGGTGCCGGACAGGAGTAAATGAGATGACAAATCAGGAAGCGTGGGTCGACGCAGATCAGGTGGCCGCCCATCTGGGCGTTCAGAAACCCTCAATATATAGATGGGTCGAAAAAGAGGGCCTGCCCGCGCAGCGTGTCGGCAGGCTGCTTCGTTTCAAGCTGTCGGAGGTGGATGAGTGGGTCCGGCGAGGGGGCGGGGAGAGTTCAGGCGGAGACGCCGAACCCGGGAATGCCGACAAGATGCGCAAGGAGTAAAAAAGGCCATGGAAAACGGGCAACTGAATTGGATTGCTAATTTCATCTGGGGCATTGCGGATGACGTGCTCCGCGACGTCTACGTGCGCGGTAAGTATCGCGACGTGATCCTGCCCATGACGGTCATCCGCCGTCTTGACGCCTGCCTGGAGTCCACTAAGCAGGACGTCCTGAAGATGAGCGAACAGCTCGACAAGGCGGGCGTCGCCAACAAGGTCGGCGCTTTGTCGAAAGCCGCCGGTCCCGACGCCAACCACGCCTTCTATAACGACTCGCCGTTCACGCTTCGCGACCTCCAGGCCCGCGCCAAGCAGCAACAGCTCAAGGCCGACTTTGAAGCCTACCTCGATGGCTTCAGCCCGAACGTTCAGGAGATACTCGACAAATTCAAGTTCCGCAACCAGATTCCCACGCTGGTTGACGCGGATGCGCTTGGTCCGCTCATCGAGAAATTCCTTAACCCCGACATCAACCTCAGCCCGCACCCGGTCCGCGACGCCGAGGGCACCGTCCGCCTGCCCGGCCTGGACAACCACGCCATGGGCACGATCTTCGAGGAGCTGATCCGCCGCTTCAACGAGGAGAACAACGAGGAGGCGGGCGAGCACTTCACACCCCGCGACGTCGTCAAGCTAATGGCCAACCTGATCTTCTGGCCCATCGCCGATGACATCCAATCCGCCACGTATCGCGTCTATGACGGCGCGTGCGGCACCGGCGGCATGCTGACTGTCGCCGAGGATACCCTCCGCGACCTCGCCAACAGTCGCGGCAAGGACGTCTCCATCCACCTGTTCGGCCAGGAGGTCAACCCCGAAACCTACGCCATCAGCAAGGCCGACCTGCTGCTCAAGGGCGAAGGCCAGGGCGCGGAGAACATGAAGTTCGGCTCGACGCTCTCCCGCGACGCCTTCCCCTCCGGCGAGTTCGACTTCATGCTCTCCAATCCGCCGTACGGCAAGAGCTGGAAGACCGACCTCGACCGCATGGGCGGCAAGAAGGACATGTCCGATCACCGTTTTGTAGTCCAGCACGACGGCGACGAGCTATCCCTCATCACCCGTTCAAGCGATGGCCAGCTCCTGTTCCTCGTTAATAAGCTAACGAAAATGGTCGAGCCCACTGACCGCAGCCCCCTCGGTAGCCGCATTGCAGAGGTCCACAACGGATCGTCCCTGTTCACCGGCGACGCAGGCCAAGGCGAGTCCAACATCCGCCGCTGGATTATCGAGAACGACTGGCTGGAGGCGATCATCGCGCTGCCAAACAACATGTTCTACAACACCCAGATGGAGACGTTTATTTGGGTGCTCACGAACACGAAGCCGATGCACCGCAAGGGTAGGATTCAACTCATCGACGCGACAGAAATACACCAGCCCCTCCGCAAGAGTCTGGGAGCGAAGAACTGCGAGTTTTCCGACCAGCAGATTAAGCAGATCTGTGAGATATTCCTCGCCTTCGAGGAAACCGAGCAGTCGAAGATCTTCCCCAATGCCGCGTTCGGCTACTGGAAGATTCGCGTCGAACGCCCACTTCGTCTGCACAGCCAGTTGACCCGCAAGGCAATCCAGGGCCTGCGATACGCTTCAGGCGACGAGGACATCCGCCAGGCCCTGCACGAAGAATACGGCGATGCGCTCTTCGAGAACTTCTCGTCCGTGCGCAAGCAGGTCGAGCAGACCCTCCGCGATTGGGGCGGCAACGGGGACGAGGACTCCGACGGAGATGAAGACAGCGATGCGCCCAAGCGAACGGCCATCCCGGAGAAGAAACGCAAGAAGCTGCTCAAGGCCGACACCTGGAAGCGGGACAAAAAACTCTATGACGCCGCCCGTGCCCTGCGGGACGAACTCGGTGAGAATGTCTTCACCGATCACAACATCTTCCGCAATGCCGTCAGTGATGCGCTGAAGAATCTTGGCATCAAGCTGTCCGCCGGTGAGCAGAAGATCATCCTGAATAGCGTGAGTTGGCGGGTTGAGGATGCACCTCCGGTCATCAAGAAGGTCCACAAGCCCGGCAAGGCCGAAATCGATCCGCTCTACGGCCTCTATGAGATCGAGAGCGACGGCAACCCAATGGTTGTTGAGTACGAGCCGGATTCCGAACTCAGGCAGCATGAGAGAATCCCGCTGATGTACCAAGGCGGCGAACCGGCATTCTATCAGAACGAGATTCTACCCCATGCATCGGATGCGTGGCTCTCAGTCCCACGTGTCTTGGGATATCGCATTCCATTCAACAAGATCTTCTTTAAGCCCCCGCGCATTCAGGACATCGATAGCCTAACGGCTAAAACTGACGCCTTGCTGATTGAAGCAAATAATAGAACACATACCAGAGAGCAACTGCTGCCGGGTGTGCGACAGGCGATCACCCAGGATACCCCGATATCGCTGGAGGATAATGGGCCTGATATTGACAACATCGGCACGCGGTGGATGGGGCGGGTGCCTTCACATTGGGAGATTGAGAAGGCCAAGCATGTATTTCGGGAAGTCGTAGACAAGGGCCATCCGGATGAAGAGCTATTGTCGGTCACACAGTCGCAGGGGGTCGTGCCTCGCTCTGCGCTGGATATCAGTGTTGTGATGCCCGGAGGCGATGTATCCAGCTATAAGCTGGTGCAGCCTGGGGACTTCATTATAAGCCTCCGCTCATTCCAAGGGGGGATAGAGTACTCAGCTTGTAGGGGCATCGTGAGCCCAGCCTACGTTGTCATGCGGCCGAAACGCCGTATTCATGAGGCGTTTTTTACATACTTGATGAAGACCCCGCGATTCATAGCCGAACTTGCAACCGCCGTGTCGGGAGTTCGGCAAGGGAAGAACATCACATACGAGGACTTCTCAGAGATTCTGGTACCCATTCCCCCCATTGAGGAGCAGGTTCAGATAGCCGATCGCATCAGATCCCTCATCCAGCTGGCAGAAACGCATCAACAGCTAAGCCAATCGATACGAGAGGAGGCTGCTATCGCGGCGAATGAGCTTGTAGCGGGCCAGTTGCCATGTGTTGCGGAACGGTCAGAGGATGGAGTGAATTTGTCATGACTGCATGGACCGACACTAGCGAAAAAGGGCTGGAAACGCTGATCGTCGAGTCACTCGTCAACGATGCGGGCTACGTCCAGGGCAGCAATGCCGACTACGGCCGCGAGCATGTAATCGACCTGGCGAAGCTACGCGAGTTTCTGGAGGCCACCCAGCCCGAGACCGCCGAGACCCTGGCGCTGGATCAGGATTGCCCAAAGCGGACACAGTTCCTGCATCGCCTCGACGCAGAGATAGCCAAGCGCGGCGTCATCGATGTGCTGCGCAAGGGCGTCAAGCATGGGCCGGTGAGCTTGGACCTGTTCTACGGGACCCCCACGCCGGGCAACACCAAGGCGGCCCAGTTGCACGCAGCCAATATCTTCAGTGTGACGCGGCAGCTTCGCTACAGCCAAGACGAGACTCAACTCGCCCTGGACATGGGCATCTTCATCAACGGTCTGCCGGTAGCAACGTTCGAGTTGAAGAATTCGCTGACCAAGCAGACGGTCGATGACGCCGTGCGGCAGTACAAGCGGGATCGCAGCCCGAACGAGCCACTGTTCAAGTTCGGTCGATGCGTGGTGCATTTTGCCGTGGACGACCACGAGGTGCAGATGTGTACGCACCTGAAGGGCAAGGACTCGTGGTTCCTGCCTTTCAACCAGGGCTGGAATGATGGGGCCGGAAACCCGCCCAATCCCAATGGGCTGAAGACGGACTACCTCTGGAAGCGCATTCTCACCAAGCCCGGCCTGACAGATGTGCTGGAAAACTACGCCGAGATCGTCGAAGAGAAAGACGAACGCGGCCGCAAGAAACACCCCAAGCAGATATTCCCGCGCTATCACCAGCTCGACGTGGTCCGCAAGCTCCTGGCCGACGCGGCCGCCAAGGGCGCGGGTGAGAAGTACCTCATCCAGCACTCGGCGGGCAGCGGCAAGAGCAACTCCATCGCCTGGCTGGCCCATCAGTTGATCGGCCTGGAGGATGGGGGCAAGGCCATTTTCGATTCCGTCGTGGTCATCACGGACCGGCGCGTGCTCGATAAGCAGATCCGCAACACGATCAAACAGTTTGCCCAAGTATCCTCGGTGATCGGGGCGGTAACGGGTGACTCCGGCAGCAAGACGCAACAGCTCAGCAGCTTCCTGAAGGCGGGCAAGAAGATCATCATTTCCACGGTGCAGACGTTCCCGTTCATCCTCGACGAGATAGGAGACGAGCATCGCGGGAAACGGTTTGCCATAATCATCGACGAGGCTCACTCCAGCCAGGGCGGGAAGACTTCGGCGAAAATGCACATGGCGCTTTCTGATAAGGGCGGCGAAGAAGAAGATGAGACCTTCGAGGACAAAGTCAACAAGATCATGGAATCGCGAAAGATGCTGGGGAATGCCAGCTACTTCGCATTCACGGCCACGCCCAAGAACAAGACGCTGGAGATCTTCGGCATCCCCGGCAAGCCGGTGGACGGGAAGATTCCGCACCAGCCGTTCCATAGCTACACGATGAAGCAGGCGATCCAGGAAGGATTCATCCTGGATGTTCTTGCGCATTACACCCCCGTCGACACTTGGAGTCGTCTGGCCAAGGAAGTCGAGGATGATCCGGAGTTCGATACAAAGAAGGCGCTGAAGAAGCTGCGTCGCTACGTGGAGTCGCACGATCACGCCATCCGGACGAAGGCTGAGATCATGGTCGACCACTTTCACGAACAGGTGATTGCTCGGCGGAAGATCGGCGGGCGGGCACGGGCCATGATTATCTGCAGCAGTATCAAGCGGGCGATCCAGTACTACGACGCCGTCACGGCGTACCTCAAGGAGCGAAAGAGCCCGTACCACGCAATCGTAGCGTTCTCCGACTTCGAACAGGATGGCAAGAAGATCACCGAGGGCTCTATGAACGGGTTCCCGAGCGGCAAGATCGAGGAATACATCAAAGCGGGCGAGATCAAGGGCATACCCGGCAAAGACCCGTATCGATTTCTGATCGTTGCGGACAAGTTCCAGACCGGCTACGACGAGCCGCTGCTACACACAATGTATGTGGACAAGGTGCTTTCCGGCATCAAGGCGGTGCAGACACTGTCGCGACTGAATCGCGCGCATCCGCAGAAGACCGACACCTTCGTGCTGGATTTCATGAACGATGCGGACACGATCACCGACGCGTTCTCCGACTACTACCGCACGACGGTGCTGAGCGAAGAAACCGATCCGAACAAGCTGCACGACCTCAAAGCGGCTTTGGATGGTTACCAGGTGTATGCCGATGAACAGGTCGACCAACTGGTCCGGCTGTTTCTCGACGGCGAAGATCGGGACAAGCTGGACCCGATTCTGGACGCATGCGTGAGCGTCTACAACGACGAACTTGATGAGGATGGCCAGGTTGATTTCAAGGGCAAAGCCAAGACGTTCACTCGGACGTATCAGTTTCTGGCCTCGGTTCTGCCATACACCAACGCCGCGTGGGAGAAATTGTCTATCTTCCTGAATTTTCTGATTCCCAAGCTCCCAGCCCCTGTTGAGCCGGACCTTTCAAAAGGCATTCTGGAAGCCATCGACATGGACAGCTACCGCGCCGAAGTGCAGCAGACAATGCAGCTCACGCTTCCGGATGCGGATGCCGAAATCGGCCCTGTTCCGACAAGTGGCGGCGGACGCAAGCCGGAACCCGAATTGGACGCGCTAAGCAACATCATCAAAGCGTTCAATGACCGGTTTGGCAACATCGAGTGGGAAGACGCAGACCGCATCCGCAAAGTGATCACCGAAGACATCCCAGCCAAAGTGAAAGAGGACCAGGCATACCTGAACGCGATCAAGAACAGCAGCAAATCGGCGGCGCGGCTGGAGCACGACCGAGCCTTGGAAAAGGTGGTGATCGGGATGCTGTCCGACCACACGGAGCTGTTCAAGCAGTTCAGCGACAACCCCGGCTTCAAGAAGTGGCTGGCGGACACGATTTTCGGTGTGACCTATGACGACAGCGCCGCATGAGACGCAGAAAGGGCGAAACATGAACTACGACCCGGTGCCAACATCGCATAACGGCGTCGCGCCCGAGTTGGGAGACTGCTCCAGTTCAAACTGCCCGAAGTCGATGAGTCGGTGCGTGATTGTGGTGGCGATAACGAACCAAAAGCACAATCGAATGATGGGCGCTAGTTCAACAAGGATCGTTACCATCCCGGAGAGTATGTCATGAATAGTGACCCCCAAAAACAAGTTGGATATTTGCAGCAATGCCTATCGAGCGACAAGAAACCTCTGGGCTTATTTCTGGGCGCTGGCTGCCCGGTGTCTGTGCGAATCGAAGATGGCAAGAAAGCATTGATACCGGACATAGCGGGATTGACGGAAGTCGTCCGCAAGAGACTGTCTGATGGCAAAGAAACCAAACCACTTCTGGGCATCTTGGATAAGCACTTCAAGGAAGATTGCCGAAATGACACAACCGTGGAGGACATGCTTAGCCATATCCGCGCCCTGCGTGTGGTTGCCGGTGGCTCAAAGGTTCGGGATCTCTCTGCTGACGACCTCGACAAACTCGACGCGGATATCTGCCAGATCATCCATGAGTTGGTGGACCAAGCCCTGCCTTCCAGTGAAACGCCATACCACAGCACAGCCGTGTGGGCGGATGCCGTTCCTCGGGAAATACCTGTCGAGATATTCACAACCAATTACGACCTCTTGATGGAACAGGCGTTTGAAGACCGCCGCGTTCCATACTTCGACGGCTTTGCGGGTTCCTTGAGTCCATTCTTTGATATACGAGCGATGGAGGAGGACAAACTTCCACCGCGCTGGGCCCGCCTATGGAAACTGCACGGCTCTGTCAACTGGTTCCAACACGTGGAGAAGGGAGTTCTCCGGGGTTCCTCGGGCAAATCAGATCTCCCCCGGGTCATACACCCATCGCACTTGAAGTACGACGAGAGCAGAAGAATGCCTTACCTGGCCATGATCGATAGGCTCAGGGCATTCTTGAAACAGCCTTCTTCAGCACTCGTGCTGTGCGGTTACTCATTCCGAGACGACCATCTCAACGAAGTAATCATGCAGGGGCTGCAAAGTACTCAGACCGCTATCGCCTTTGCTTTGCTCTACGACAAACTTGAAGAGTACAAAAAGGCCAAGGATCTCGCTCTCGGGCGACCAAACCTCTCTCTCCTGGCAAGGGATGGAGGACTTGTTAGCGGTCAAGAAGTCCAATGGCCGGAGAAAGACTCGGAGTCTGTCCCTACCAATAACATGACTGGCCTGGATTGGCCTCCCATTGATCCGGCGGATGAGCAAGGCAAACGGATCACACACTTCACGCTTGGTGACTTCGCCGAATTGGGTAAGTTCCTGCGAGAACTTGTCGGGCAGAGCCGCCAGTCATTGGAGGCTACCAATGCCGAATAGCCCAACCTATCTCGGAACGGTTCAGGACGTTCAAGGCGCAACCATCAGCATCGCGCTTGACAAGGACACAGTATCTGGGTTGGCCTTCATCGATGGTCATGGTTATCGGATCGGACAGATCGGGAGCTTTGTCCGCGTGTCGATCGGCTTCACCGACCTCTTCGGGATTGTGTCGCAGGTCGGCGCGGGTGCCGTACCCGAGTCATTAGCACAGATCGAGCCTTACGGTTATCGATGGATGAAGGTTCAGCTTGTCGGAGAAGGTCATCGGTCAGGCGAGTTCAAGCGCGGCATTTCGCAATATCCAACCATTGGTGATAACGCACACCTCGTTACAGAGCAAGACCTGCGTAGCATTTATGGTCCAGGCGAACCCGATGATTTTGTTTCAGTGGGCCACTTGGCAAGCACCGAGGCAATTCCCGCCCTTGTCAACATCAACACACTAATCACCCGCCATGCGGCAGTAGTTGGCACAACTGGATCAGGAAAGTCGACCACCGTCGCTGGACTTCTTACATCTCTCGCAGATTCGAATCGCTATCCTTCAGCGCGCATTCTTGTGCTCGATATTCACGGGGAGTACGGCAAGGCGCTCGCGGATTGCAGCACAGTGTTCCGTGTCACCGCTGCTGATGAGGATAAGGGCGAACGCCCCCTGCATATCCCTTTCTGGGCATTAAGCTTCGATGAATTGATCAAGGTTGGCTTTGGAGGTCTTGACGGACAAAAGGCCGCCACACTTACTGACTCTGTGCTTCTCCTTAAGAGAGAGTCATTAACACAAAGCCCGTGTGAAGGAGTAACCAAAGAGACAGTTACCGTTGATTCCCCTGTGCCGTTCTGCGTTCACAAATTATGGCTTGAGCTTCATAAACGAGAGCACTTGACTGTTGTCCCGAAGCCGGGCGGAAGTGCGGGTGAGCTGGAGCCAGCCTACGTCCTGGATTCGAGTGGCCAACCGGAGCAAACTGGGGATGCCATGTCTGTTACGCCTCCTGCATACCGCACTGTAAAAACAACTGGGCCAGCGGAAGAACGCGTCCAACACGGAACAGGGGGCATTGGAATTCGCCAGCAATTGGCCAGCTTGGCGTCGAAACTTCGCGACCCTCGTTTTGGTTTCTTGTTTAACCCGGGCGATTGGCTACCAGACGTTGAGGGAAAGACAGTAAAAGATCTCGACGCCCTGCTACAGGATTGGATTGGTGGAGATAGCCCAATTACGATCTTGGACCTCTCCGGTATTCCGTCCGCGGTACTTAATGACTTGGTCGGAGCATTGCTGCGGATCATTTACGATGCTCTTTTTTGGGCAAGAAAACTGCCCGAAGGAGGCCGAGAACGCCCACTCCTCGTTGTCCTGGAAGAAGCTCATGCATACTTGAGCGCAGATAGTTCCGAAGCAGCTTCTATGGCGGTGCGGCGTATTGCAAAGGAAGGACGGAAGTATGGTGTTGGCCTGATGCTTGTTAGCCAACGCCCATCAGAGATTGATTCCACAATCTTGTCGCAATGCGGCACCATCTGCGCCATGCGATTGGCTAACGAGACAGACCGAGGCCATGTGACCAGTGCCGCATCGGACAGCCTCAAAGGCCTGTTCGATATGTTGCCAGTGCTTCGTACAGGTGAAGCTATCATTGTGGGCGAAGCTGTCTCTCTTCCAATCCGCACATTGATTGATCCTCCCGCCAAGAACCGGAAGCCAGATAGTGAAGACCCCCGAGTGGTTGTGCGCGGAAGTCTCCAACTGGATGGATTTGATGGTGCGGGTGGTTGGAATCAAAAGCGTGACGTACCAGACTACGGGGCAGTCGTTCGCCTGTGGCGGAAACAGAGTCCCCATTACGAACACAAGAAGGCCCCTCCCAACACTGTTAACCCACCGCAAAACGACAAGGAGACATAACCATGACAAATTGGACCGAATCACCGGAATCGTCAAACATTACCCGCTTCGGATACGATGAAGCTAGCCAAGTGTTGTTTGTTGAGTTCAAAAACGGCAGTGTCTACCAGTACTTCGACGTGCCCAGTACTCTTTTTGAGCAAATGAAGGCGGCTCCATCCAAGGGGGGCTTCTTGGCACAGAACATCAAGGGAACATATAGATATGCACGCACATAACGCACACATGTTGTATGGCTGCGGATGCAAACACTGAGATTCTCGATAGCGGCGATCTGGAGAAACCACACGTGACTCGATTTCTACATACGAGTGACTGGCAACTGGGTATGACTCGCCACTTCCTTTCGGAAGGGGCACAGGAGCGCTACAGCCAGGCGCGCTTCGACGCGATTCGAACCATGGGCCGCATTGCCAAGAAGGAACACTGCCAGTTTATAGTGGTGGCTGGCGACACATTCGAGTCGAACCAGGTGGACAGAAAAACGGTTGCCCGCACGCTGGAGGCTCTGAAGGACGTATCTGTTCCGGTTTACATCCTGCCGGGCAACCACGACCCACTGGACGCGGCGTCTGTCTACCATTCAAGCGTTTTCATAGACCGCAAACCGTCCCATGTTCACGTGATCGAAGATACCACCACTCTCAATCTCGGTGACGGCATTGAAATAGTCGGCGCGCCGTGGATGTCCAAGCGACCGTCGGCCAATCCTATCGTGGGAACTCTCGAATCTCTGACTCCCGCAAGCGGAGTTGTTCGTATTTGCGTTGCGCATGGGGCCGTCGATCAATTCACCCCCGACAAAGATTCCGCTCTGGTCATGAAAGTAACCGAACTCGAGCGGGCTATCGGAGAGGGCAAGGTTCAGTTTGTGGCCCTTGGAGACCGCCATTCCCTCACAAAGGTAGGCGGCGACTATATCTGGTACTCCGGCACACCTGAATCCACGGATTTCACCGAGATGCATTCAGGCTTTGCCAACCTGGTCGAGATTGCCGATGGGGAGATTTCCACCAAGGAAGTGCAGGTTGGCCAGTGGCATTTTGTCGAGCATCAGCGTGAACTGAATACTGCCGAGGATGTGGAATCGCTTCGGAAACTGCTCGAAGACGTTTCGGATAAGGAGCGATCGGTCATTCGTCTGAATCTGCTTGGCTCGCTTACCCTTTCCTTGCACGCCTTACTTCAAGATCACCTTGCTTCCGCTGCCGACGTGTTCGGCGCTTGTGATGTGCGGGATGAGAACGTAATTGTGATTCCTGACGACACGGATTTCACCGACCTTGGATTTTCCGGATTCGCGGATGCGGCAGTGCAACGGCTCCGAAGCACCATCGAGGAAGATGGCGACGACAGCGCCACGGCACGGGACGCGCTCATGCTCCTTCTTCGGCTTGGGAGGGGTGTGTGATGAAATACATCCGGCTTCGAATTGCCAATTATCGCGGCATTGACGCTTCCGAGATTACGTTCGGCGCATCCGGCATCACACTCGCCCAGGGACCCAATGAAGCTGGAAAAACGAGCCTCAGCGAGGCTTCCTGGATACTCTTTGAGTTTCCGGATAATTCCAAACACAAGAAGGTCAAGGCGATCTCTCCTGTCCATCGCGACGTTGGCCCCGAGATCGAACTCGAAGCGGAAAGCGGACCTTACGCATTCACCTATTCCAAACGCTTTCTCAAGAAACCGGAGACCAAACTTGTTGTCACAAAGCCGAAACCCGAAAACTACACGGGGCGGGACGCTCATGATCGTGCCGAGACCATTCTCAAGGAAACGCTTGACGTTAATCTGTGGAAGGCACTGTCGATCCAGCAAGGCGATGCCATTGACCAGCCGAAATTGACGGATCAAACATCCCTGTCTGCCGCCCTTGACAAGACAGCAGGCGGCCAACCCGCAGACCCGGAAGAAGAGGATCTGTTTGAAAAGGCTCGTGAGGAGTATGCCCGTTATTACACCGGAACCGGTCAGGAGAAAAAAGATCTCCAGGAGGCGCGAAACTCCCAAGAGTCTATCGAAGCTGATATTGCCGAAGTCGAACGCAAACTCGGTGATCTGTATCACGACATTGACCGTGTGGACACGCTTCAGCATGAATTGGAGGGTCTAAAGAACAGAGAGGAAGAATTGAAGAAGGAGGTTGCCGGACATACTGCTTCTCTTGATGAGATAGGAAGATTTGAGGCAGCCCTTGAGACAGCTCAGGCAAAGTTGGAATCCGCCAACAAGACTGTGGAAGCGGCGCGCCGTGACAGAGATGCCCGCGAGGATCTCATCAAGGCTTCAGACCAAGCCGCCAAGGAACATGGTGAACTCCAGGAAAACAGCAAGATGGCTTTTGCCGCATTGAACCAAGCAGAGGAGAACTTCAAGAAGGCCCAGAAAGCCGCCAACAAATCTGAGCAGAACAAGAAGACGGCCGATGCGCGGGCATCCCTTCGGCGAGCGGATTACGAATACTACACAAACAAGCTCTTTCTCGATCAGCTCCGCGAGCGCAAGGAAAGGATCGACCGGGCCAGGGAAAGTGCGGGCAAAGCGGAAGAAACGCTGGCGCAAGCCAAGATCGACCCCAAGGCGCTGAAGGCAATAGAGAAGGCTGAGCTGGACCTGGCGACCGCCAAAGCGCACCTGGACACTCGTGCCCCGAGCGTCTTGCTTCGCGCACTGAGCAAGAGCACGCTCCACATCGACAAAGCCGAAACAGTTTTGGACAAAGACGAGGTCCAGACACTATCCGTTGCCGACAGGTTGCGGCTGACCGTTCCTGATATGCTCGACATTGAAATCACGGCAGGCTCAAGCTTGGAGGAACATGCCAAGAAGGTCGACGCTGCTCAGAAGAACCTTGATGACGCATGCCGCTCTGTGGATGTTGCCGACCCCGAACAGGCAAGGCGGGCCATGGAAGCGAAGAAGGATGCTTCCCGCCAGGTCGAGGAAAAGAATCGCGTCGAGAAGGAGAATCTGTTTGATCTGACCTATGAGGATCTCTCGAAGAAACTACGCAGCCTTGAGCAAAGCGTCCCTGAATATCTTTCCAAGCGTGATAAAGAACCTGCCATCAGCCCGGACATGGGGACCGCCAAGGATGATCGTGCGAAGGCGGAGTCAGCCCTGGAAGAGGCAAACGAGCAATCGGAATCATCTCGCACGTCTTTGGATGCAGCGCGAAATGTGCGAGACGACTTGAGCGCAAAACACCAGGAGGCTCGTGTTCAGATTGATTTACTGAAGAAAGATGCGGAACGAAAAGGAGAAAGCCTTGCCAGGGCTAGAAAGGCCGCCGCCGACAAAGACCTGAACGCTGCCGTTGAAAAGGCCGCCCAGGATGTGGCTGGCGAGGAGAAGCGCGTTCGTTCAGCAGAGGAGGCCCTCAAAGCAAAGAACCCCGAGCGAGTGAAAGCGTTGGCAGAAACGGCCGAGGGTTCTTTGCAGACGACTCGCAATCGAAGGAATGATGCCCAAACAGAGCTGACGCAAGCACAAGAGCGGCTGCGCATTCATGGTGAAGAAGGCCTTCATGAAAAACTGCACGCGGCGCAGACCAGCTTGGAACGGATCGAGGCCAGTAATCGGGCTCTGAATCGGCGTGCCGCTGCCGCACGGCTTCTCTTCGAAACAATGCGGGAGGAACGCGACAAGGCTCGGCAGGCTTATGTGGCTCCGCTAAAGGAAGGGATTGAGCATCTTGGCCGTCTGCTCTTCGACGACACGTTCCAAGTAGAGATCAGCGAAGACCTTCAGATAGCCAGTCGAACGCTGAGCGGAATCACCGAGCCATTTGAATTCCTAAGCGGCGGCACAAAGGAACAGCTTTCCCTGATCTTTCGATTGGCCTGCTCTGTTATCGTGGCCAAAGACGGCGGCATGCCACTGGTCTTGGACGATGCACTGGGATACACGGACCCAGATCGCTTGCGTTTAATGGGCGCGGTCCTGGCAAAGGCGGCTAAGAACTGCCAGATAGTGATCTTTACCTGCGTACCCGAGAGATACGCCCATATTGGCGAAGCAAACGTGATTCCGATTCGGTGAACGTAGCGTTGAACCGCAACCCGCTCTTTGACAATCGAATTTGACTGGCATAATGATATGAGTAGCCGCTGCGATGGTTTCGACAGGGGTTGCTTTCGGGGAGCCAGACAAATTCACCGCGTAGCTGCGGTCACAATAGGTTAACGCAAGGGCCCGAGACGATAAGTCTCGGGCCTTTGCCGTATCCGCCTGTCATTGAACCACTTGCGCGCTTCACGACATGTCCCGTTACTCTCTGTTTCGCAACCACATTTCCGGCGGCCCGGGCACAACAGGGTCATTTACACCCGGTCTGCGAAGGCAACCTCCGCGGAACTCTGAGATTCTCGGATTAACACCCCGAACGGGTTAAGAACCCTTTCTCGCTCGCTTATCGGGTGCAACCCATGCGAAATCCGTTGCGGAGATCAGGCGCGATTGACTAAATCAATGGGATTGACAACAAGTCCAGGGAGTACGTAAAATCGCCACGCTATGACGACGCACCTCGAAAACCTCATGCGCGTGGCCGAAACCAAAGGGCTGATCCGCGCCCGTGACCTCGCTGACCACGGTATCCCGCGTCAGTATCTATCCATCGCTTGCGAGCGGGGGCTGCTGGAGCGACGGGATCGCGGCCTCTATGCGCTTCCCGGCGCCATTCAGACGGAGCACCGCAGTTTGGTGGAGGTCTGCACGATCGTGCCCCATGGCGTGATCTGTCTGATTTCGGCGCTTCAGTTTCACGGTATGACCACGCAAAGCCCTTTCGAGGTCTGGCTGGCCATTGGCGAGTCGAAGGAGATTCCCCGGATCGGCCTTGTCAAGCTTCGCATCGCGCGGTTCTCCGCAGAGTCGCTGAAGGCCGGCGTCGAATCGCACGATGTGAATGGCGCAGAACTGCGGGTATTCTCCGCCGCGAAGACCGTCGCCGATTGCTTCAAGTACCGCAACAAGATCGGGGTGGACGTTGCCACCGAAGCGCTCCGGGATTACCTGCGCCAGCGCAAGGGGCCAATCGACGACCTGACGAAATACGCTCGAGTCTGCCGCGTCGAGCGCGTCATGGAACCCTATCTGGAGGCGCTTCTGTGAGCACGTCCCGATCCCATTCGATTCAGGCCCGGCTGCTGAACTACTCGCGCGAGCATCAGGTGAACCACAACCACACGCTGACGCGCTATGGAATCGAACGCCTGATGTACCGCCTCTCCCGGTCGTCTTACGCGGACCGGTTCGTTCTGAAAGGAGCGATGCTGTTCGTCCTCTGGCTGGAGGACTTGCATCGTCCGACGCAAGACCTGGATTTGCTCGGCTTCGGCGATCTCTCCTCCTCCAACTTGAGAAACATTTTCGAGGATGTTTGCAAGTTGCCTGTCGAAGACGATGGGATCGAGTTCTCCAAGGACGGAATCGAGATCGAGGAAATCAGGGAGGCGGAGGTCTATCAGGGGCTTCGGATCAAGATTCCGGGACGACTGGGAAACACCAGGCTCAACGTCTCGGTCGATGTTGGATTCGGCGACGCCGTCGTTCCCGATCCGGAGAAGTCCGATTACCCCGTACTTCTCGATCTTCCACGTCCCGAGATGAAGACATATCCCAGGGAAACGGTCGTGGCGGAGAAGGTCGACGCCATGATCGTGCTTGGGCTCCTCAACAGTCGAATGAAGGACTACTACGATCTCTGGACGCTGGCCCAGCGATTTCCCTTCGATGCCGCTTTGCTCGCCAAGGCGATTGATGCCTCTCTCAAACGGCGTGGCCGGGAACTGCCGTCGCAAACACCGCCCGGCCTTCAGGATGAATTTGTGGCGAACCCAACCAAGCAGACACAGTGGAAGGGATTCCTGCGCCGTACGATTCCCGACCAGGCGGACCTTGAACTCGGCGAGGTCGTTCCGGCGATTCGCGAGTTCCTCGCGCCGGTCCTGAAATCCATCGTCCTCGGCAAGGCGCTTCGCCTTCACTGGACTCCAGGGAGCGGCTGGTCGGCAAACAGGTCGCAATGATGCGCAGACAACGCTGCGCCATCTATACCCGCCAGTCTTCCGAGCCCAGTCATCGGGAAACCTCCTGCAAAGCCCAGTTCGATACGTGCCTGAAGTTCATTGCCTCGATGAAGCCGATCGGCTTGGAGTTGACTGGAACACGATATGACGATGCGGGATACGGCGGCGCTACGTTGGATCGGCCTGCTCTTCGGGAGTTGATTCAGTCGGTGAGGACGGGCTGTGTCGACATTGTGGTCGTCGAGTATCTCGACCGCCTCTCGCGAAGCGTTTTCGATGTCCTTACGCTGATGGAATCTTTCCGCGATCACGGCGTGGATCTACGCATCGTTACCTGCCCGGACTTGACGATATCGCCCAGCGACAACTTCATGATCAATCCGCTTGCCTCCTATCTGGGAGTGAAGCTTAGTAATTGACAAAGCATTTGAATGACACCACATTGGTGTTGTTATGATTACACGTGAGGCAGATTACGCACTGAGGGTGGTTCTCCGGCTCGTGCAGCAGGGGGCGACGAATCCGACGCAGGCGGTTTCTTCGGCGGAGATCGCGGAGGCGATGGGGATCCCGTACCGGTTCCTGCGCAAGATCGTCCGGCGTCTCGTCGGTGGCGGTCTGGTCAGAAGCCGGCGCGGTCAGGGCGGCGGCATCTACCTGGCGCGCGCGCCGGAAGGATTGTCGCTCTATGATGTGCTTCAGGTTATGGACCCGTCCGGAAAATCGATCAACGCCTGCACGCCCGGCGGACCGGGGTGTCCGCGCGAGGACCACTGCCCCCTGAGCGCGGAGATGAAAAAGATTCAGCGGGGGATCGATCGGGCGCTGCGCGACACGCATTTCGGTGACTGCGTCGAGGTGGAGAGGGTGCTCGACGGGGGAGTCTCCGCAGAAACATGACACCCGGAACCGGGGGGCAGAGGTCCGCGTCCCGCTCCGGGGCGCCCCGCAGCGTCGCTCTCAATCCGCTTGCTCCGCGACGCCGATGATGCCCCAGTCCGCCTCGTCTTCCACCAGCAGGTAGTTCTTCCGCCGGAAGGGTTCTTCGATTTTACGCGTTTCAATGATGATCTGGCCGCGTCCGATATTACGCACCGCCGTGATCATCCAGCCCGGCTTTTCGTACCGTTTGACCTTCTCCCAGTCGAGCTGTGCGATCTCCAGGGCGTCCGGCTTCAGGCCCTCTCCTGAGGGCTGCTCGGCATCCGGCCCCTTCGCCTCCTCGCCGAACTCGTTGATCCTCCACTCCATCGGCGGTTCCGACGAGCTTTCCTCGAGGCGGATAATGCGCACCTCGCCGATCGGGATGCGTTCGCTGCGGTCCCCGGCTTCCTCCGTTGGCGCCGTATCCTCCTTTTCTTCGGACGGGGCGGCGGGGGCGGTTTCCCCGGTTTCCTGTTTCGGCGGCCAGATATAAATGACCATGACCGCCAGAAAAACCAGAATGACGATACCCGCGAATCTTCCGTGTGTTTTCATAACACCGCACCTCCTCCTGCGATCCGATCATAACGCCGCGGCCGGAGGTGTACAAGGCGAAGTGCACCGCGAGAGCTTCTCTCCCCGCCCCCTGCGAATCGATATGCCGCGCGCAGACTTCTGAATAGTTTTTATGAATAGGTGTTCCTTCGCGGTTCGCCTGATCGGCGGGCAGGCGTTATAGTGCAGCCATGACACGGAGCGCCGCAGACCTGGAGACGCGCTGCCCGGACATCCCGGCGGAATTCGTCCGGGAGTTTGAAGCGCGGATGGAACCGGAGTATTTCGACCGGTTCGACGGACCGCGCCGGGCCGAACACGTGCGCGCGCTCCATGCCGTCTCTCCGCAGCATCCGGTGGACGTGCTCGTGGCCGAGGGCGGCGGGCGGATCGAGTGCACGGTGGCGGGGTACGACGCCCCGGGGGTGTTCTCGCTGATCACCGGTGTGCTCGCCTCGCTGGATTTCGATATCCTTTCCGGCGACGTCTTCACCTACCGCCGCCAGAGCGAAGAATCGTCAGCACCCCGGCGCGTCCCGGCCGGGAGGAAAAGACGGGGCGGGGCGACGCGGGCCGCCCGCCGCCGTATCCTCGATCATTTTTCAGGGGAAACAAACTCCCTCATGGAATTCGATCTGTGGGCCGGCGAGGTCCGGCGGCGCATGGAATGGATGTTCGGTCATCTCGAGGACGGCGGCCGCCGGGCCGCCGACGAGGTGCGCCAGCAGGTGAACGAGTGGGTCACCGGCGCCCTGCGCCGCCGCAAACGCAGCGCGCAGCCCCCGATGTATCCGGTCGACATCGAGCTGTCTCCGGGCGAGCGGGCCACCGAACTGCGCCTGGTATCGCAGGACACCCCGGCTTTTCTCTACGCCGTCAGCACAGCGCTGACGATGCAGCGCGTGTCGATCGAGCACGTCGACATCCGGACTTCGCCCGAAGGGCGGATCGAGGACGTCCTCCGGGTCACTGACCGCGCGGGCCGCCCGATTCGCGAGGACTCCCGCCTGAACCGGCTGCGCCTGTCCGTAATCCTCACCAAACAGTTTACCTATCACCTCGACCGCGCGCCCGACCCCTACACGGCGCTCGTGCGCTTCGAGCAGATCGCCGAAAACCTCTTCGGCGGGGAGGCGCCGGGCGGCGAATGGGCGCAGCGCCTCTCCGACCCCCGCAGCATGCAGAATCTCGCCCGGGTGCTCGGCACGAGCGATTACCTCTGGGAAGACGTCATCCGCCTCCATTACGAGTCGCTGGCCCCGGTGCTCGAACCGTGGAAACACATGGACGGCCCCGAACCGGGCGACTGCGAGAGCCGCCTGCGCGCGGCGATGGAGGATGCCGGATCCTTCGAGGAAAAGGCCGAACGGCTCAATCGCTTCAAGGACCGCGAACTGTTCGACGCGGATCTCCGGCACATCCTGCACGGCGAACTCGACGTCCGGAAACTCTCCGCCAGCCTGACCCCGCTCGCGGAGGCGATCGTCAAGCTTGCCACGGAGACGGCGCGGGACGAGCTGACGCGGCGGCACGGCACCCCCCGCACGGTCGGAGGGCTGGAAGTCCCGTGCGCGGTGTTCGGACTCGGCAAGATGGGCGGACGCGCGATCGGCTACGCCTCGGATATCGAACTCCTGTTTCTCTACAGTGATCGGGGGCGCACGGACGGGGAGGACCCCCGGCCCAACGCCGAATTCTTCAACGAACTGGTCGATCTGGCCTGCGGTATGATCCGCACCAAACGGGAGGGCATCTTCGAGATCGACCTCCGCCTGCGCCCGCACGGACAGAGCGGACCCAAGGCGGTCAGCCTCGAAAGCTTCTGCCGCTATTACGGCCCCGGCGGGACGGCCCACGCCTACGAACGCCTCGCGCTCGTCCGCCTGAGGGCCGTGGCCGGCGAGCGCGAACTGGGCGCCCAGGTCGAGCGGCTCCGCGATGAATTCGTCTACCACGCCGGCGCCATCGACCCGGGCGAACTGCGCGAATTGCGCAAAAAGCAGTTCGAGCAGAAGTGCCGGCCCGGATGCATGAACGCCAAATTCAGTCCCGGCGGGCTCGTCGACCTCGAATACACCGTTCAGCTTCTGCAGGTGGCCGCCGGTGTGCGCGATTCGAATATGAGGACGCCCTACCTGCATCGCGCGCTCGACGCCCTGCGCGACAGCGGCGAACTGAGCGCGTCCGAACACCAGAATCTCGCCGAGGCCTACCGGTTCTTCCGCGCCCTGATCAACGGCCTGCGCATGCTCCGGGGCTCCGCGCGCGATCTCTATCTCCCGGAACAGGACTCCCCCGAGTTCGGTCACCTCGCGCGCAGGATGGGATACCGGAGCGAAGCGGGCCTCGAGGCCGCCGACCGGCTCACCGTCGACGTCGAACGCCACAGCGCCCGCGTGCGCCACTTCGTCGAAGTGCACCTCGGCCGCGAGGCGCTGCCGGTCCCGACCTCGGGCACCCTGGCGGACCTGATTCTCGACGGCGATTCGCCGGAGGAGGTGCGGCGTGCGATCCTGGGGAAGTACCGGTTCACCGACCCCGACCGCGCCTTCCTCAACCTTCAGCGTCTGGCGGGTGCCGGCGGGCGTCGAGAGATCTTTTTCGAGCTGGTGACGCTGGCGGGCGACGTCCTCCGACGCGAACCGGACCCCGATCGCGCGCTGAATAACTGGGAGCGCTTCCTCGACGCGGCCGGGGGCGACCCGTGCGAGCACTACGCCATGCTCTTCGCGCAGCCGCAGCGCCTGCGGTTCATGCTGGGCATCTTCTCCCGGAGCCAGTTCCTGGCCGAGGGACTGATCCGCAGCCCGGAGGAACTCGAACACGTCACGTCGCCCGAGATCCTCTACCGCCGCCGTGACACGGCGGAAATGGCCGAGGATGTGCGGACGAGACTGGAACGTGCGGAGGAGGGACAGAAGGGGGCCGTCCTGTACGACTTCCGCTTCCGCGAGATTCTCCGCATCGGAACCCGCGACATGATTCTCGGCGTGCCCGTCAAGGACGTGACCCGCGACCTGTCCATGCTCGCCGATGCGGTCATCCGGACGGCGCTCGAAGAAGAGGACCGGGCCGGCGAGGACTTCGCGGTGTTCGCGCTGGGAAAACTGGGCGGACGCGAGCTGAACTACAGCTCCGATATCGACCTGCTCGCCGTCTGCGACCCCTCGCGCCCCGGCGCGGAATCCCGCGAACCGGGTGAATATGAAAAGATCCTGACCCGTCTGCGCGCGAAGCTCGGTGCGCACCCCGGTTGCGGATACGTCTACCGGGTCGACCTGCGCCTCCGCCCCCACGGGCGTTCGGGACCCGTGGTGCCGACCCGCGACGGACTGCTGCAGTACTACCGGAACGCCGCCGCGCTGTGGGAGCGGCAGTCGCTGCTCAAGCTTCGCTGCGTCGCCGGCTCCGCGGCGCTCGGCCGCGAGGTGGAAGCGGCCGTCCGCGACATCCTGCTCGAACCCGTCGCGGAGAAAGAACGGGTGTTCGCGGAAATCGAAAAGATGCGCGGCCCCCGTACGTCCGAGGATGAAGACGGGTTCGATATCAAACAGGGCAGGGGAGGTATACGCGATATCGAATTTCTCGCCCAGGGCCTGCAGCTCGTCCACGCCCCCGACTGCCCCGACCTCCCCGACGGCAATACGCGCAACGCCCTCGAAAAACTGGCCGCCCACGGTCTGCTCGACCGGAACGAAGCCGCCACCCTGCAGTCCGACTACGCCTTCCTCCGCCGCGCCGAACACTACCTCCAGATCCTCGAGGATCGCCAGATCCACCGCCTCCCCGAAAACAGAGACCAGCTGGCCTCTTTCGCGCGCTGCCTGCTGGGTGCGGACGCCGCCGTCGAAGACCTGATCCGCGAGCTGAACCGAATCAGACACAGAGTTACGGAATCGTATCAAAGACATATCTATAGCTAAAACAAATATGTATCATGATGGGGCTTACATATACATTAATGTATTATAATGATTTGGAGGAAATGGGGATTAATTTTTTATATCTTTGCAGGAAAGGTACTTGTGAATGATCGATGTTGGAGTGGCATGGGCATTGCTTAGCTCTTTGCCAATGAAGAACGGAAGGTCGGCGGATGATGTGCCGGGGGTGGAGCATCCTGCGGCGGACGCCGGTGAAATGAAGCCAAGCGGAATGGAGGAAGGACAATGAAGACGCCGAGAGACGTACTGGAGTTTGTGAACAAGGAGAACATACGGGTCATCGATCTTCGGTTCATGGATTTTCCCGGGTTGTGGCAGCACTTTTCGGTGCCCGCGCACGAGATCGACGAGGACGCGTTCGAGGAGGGGCTGGGGTTTGACGGATCGAGCATCCGCGGCTGGCAGGCGATCAACGAGTCGGATATGCTGGTGAAGCCGGTGGCGGAGACGGCGTTTGTCGATCCGTTCTTTGCGGAAAAGACGCTGGTGATGATCTGCAACATCTGCGATCCGATCACGGGCGAGGAATACACGCGCGATCCCCGCAACATCGCGCGGAAGGCGGAGGCGTTCGTTCAGGGGTCGGGGATTGCCGACACGGCGTTCTTCGGTCCGGAGGCGGAATTCTTCATCTTCGACGACATCCGGTTCGATCAGAACGTGCAGTCGGGCTACTACTTCATCGATTCGGTGGAGGGGCGCTGGAACACGGGCCGGCAGGAGGACCCGAATCTCGGGTACAAGCCGCGCTACAAGGAGGGCTATTTCCCGGTCCCGCCGACCGACAGCATGCAGGACATCCGGACGGAGATGATGCTGACGATGGAGGATCTGGGCATCGACATCGAGTGTCAGCACCACGAAGTGGCCTCCGGCGGTCAGGCGGAGATCGATATGCGTTTCGCCCCGCTGGTCGAGATGTCCGACAAGATGCTGAAGTATAAGTACGTCATCAAAAACGTCGCCAAGAAGCACGGTAAGACGGTGACGTTCATGCCGAAGCCGCTCTGGAACGACAACGGCACGGGCATGCACGTCCACCTGTCGCTGTGGCGCGACGGGGAGAATCTGTTCGCGGGCGACGGTTACGCCGGGATGTCCGAGCAGGCGATGTACGCGATCGGCGGGGTGCTCAAACACGCCCCGGCGCTGCTGGCGTTTACCAATCCGACGACCAACAGCTACAAGCGCCTGGTCCCCGGGTTCGAAGCGCCGGTGAACCTGGCCTACTCGAGCCGTAACCGCAGTGCGGCGGTGCGGATCCCGATGTACTCGAATTCGCCCAAGGCGAAGCGGTTCGAGTTCCGCTGTCCGGACCCGAGCTGCAACCCGTACCTCGCGTTCTCGGCCATGCTGATGGCCGCCGCGGACGGGATCGTCAACAAGATCGATCCGGGCGAAGCGCTCGACAAGGACATCTACGACCTCCCGCCGGAGGAGATGGCGAAGGTCGACAAGACGCCGGAATCGCTGCACGCGGCGCTCATGGCGCTCAAGGCGGACCACGAATTCCTGCTCAAGGGCGATGTCTTTACGCAGGACGTGATCGACACGTGGATCGAGTACAAGATGGAGAACGAGGTTCAGGCACTGGCCCTCCGTCCCCATCCGTGGGAATTCGCGCTGTACTACGACATCTGATCGCAATCGGCCGGTCCTCCTGTCCGGGAGGGCCGGCCCCGTTTCCCGCGCGTGAGGGTAGGGATTCTGCTGGACAGCAGAAAGCCGTCCGCCGTTTTCGGGCCATGTTGAAGTCAGGTGTAGTTCGATCCAGACAGCATCTTACTCAGGTCTCAAGTCTCAGGTTTCCCACTCCCTCTTACTCTTACTCTGACTCTGACTCTGACTCTGATTCTGATTCTGATTCTGATTCAAACTCTGATTCCGACTCCCTTTCCCGACCGTCAGTTTCGCGCGTCGGGCGGGCGGATCGCGGCGATCCGCCGTCCGATCGACGGATGCGAATGCAGCAGGAACTCGATCCAGCGCGGCGGCTCGCGGTCGGCGAGATTCTGGTCGGCGAGCTTGTCGAGCGCGCGCGCCAGCGCCTCGCCGTTCTCCGTCCTGCGGGCCGCGAAGGCGTCGGCGGCGAACTCGCGCTTCCGCGAGTAGGCGTTCGACAGGGGCATGGAGACCACCGAGAAGAGCAGCAGGCAGAAGAGCAGGACGGGCAGCCCGGCGATATCGTACACGGCGCCGATGGCGAGCTGTTCGAGCAGGTAACTCAGCGCGAGGTCGGCGAGGTAGAACCCCGCCGCGGCCAGCACCGTGCCCGCCGCGATCAGGCGCGTGGTGTCGCGGCCCCGGTAGTGGCCCAGCTCATGGGCCAGGATCGCGAGGATCTCGTCCTCGTCGTAGTGCTCCAGCAGCGTGTCGCCGAGGATGATCCGGCGCGAGCGGCCGAGTCCCGCCAGTGCGGCGTTCGCGGCCCGCGTCTTCTCCGCCAGACCCCAGGTGTAGACGCCGATCACATCCAGCCCCTCCGCGGCCATCATCGCCTCGATCTTCCGGTTCAGCTCCGGCCGGTCCAGCGGTTCGTACTTGTAGAAAAGCGGGAGGATCAGTGCGGGCGCCACGGCGGTGAGGACGACGCTGAAGGCCACGTAGACCGCCGTCGCCCACACCCACCAGAGTTCTGGAGTCCAGCGCAGCAGGGCGTAGAGGATCTCGAAAAACACCAGCGCGAAGACGAGATCGATCGCCAGCGACTTCAGGTAGTCCGTCATCCACGAACTGAATCGCTGCCGCGACATCCCGAACTGGTGTTCGAGCACGAAATCGCCGTAGTAGGAGAGCGGGAAGAGGATCGCCGCCATGCCGAAAACCGAGATGAGGATGTAGGCGCCGTTGACCACCGGCCACGCGCCGAAACGGAGCCGGAGGCCGGCCGCGAGCGTTTCCGACATGCCGCTTAACTGGTAGGCGGCGAGCAGCGCGGCGCCTGCGATGATCTTGACCGCGAACAGCGTGTGCTGCATGCGCTCGTACTGGCGCGCCTTTTCCGGATCGGCCGGCTGGGGATGCTCCTGCGTCATACGTCCTCGGCCATTCCGAACGTCTGCAGCAGCCGGTGCAGGTCGTCATTGCCGTAGAACTCGATCTCGATGCGGCCGCTCTGCTTGCGTCCGCCGGGCAGGGTGCGGCTGGGCGTGAGCCGCACGCGGGTGCCGAAATGGCGATGCAGACGGTCGGAGAGGTCGCGCGCGTGTTCTTCCGGGAGATCGGTTTCTCCGGCCGGGGGCTTGCGCCGCCGCGGGGCTGCGCGGCCGCGGCGCAGGATCTTCTCCAGCGCGCGTACCGACAACCCCTCGCGCACGACCCGGGCGGCCATGTGTTCCCGCTCCTGATCGGCCTCGAGTCCCAGCAGGAGCTTGGCATGCCCCTCGGAGATTCGCCCTTCAGCGAGCATCCGTTTTACGCCGTCGGGCAGGTCGAGCAGTCGCAGGGCGTTGGTCACCGCCGCGCGCGAGCGGCCCACCCGGCGCGCGGCCTCTTCCTGCGTCAGCTCGAAGGCGTCGATGAGACGGCGATAGCCCTCCGCCTCTTCGACGGGGTTGAGATCCTCGCGCTGCAGATTCTCGATCAGGGCGATCTCGAGCGAATCCTGCGCCGACGTCGATGCGCGTACGAGACAGGGCACCTCTTCGAGCCCGCACATCCGGGCGGCGCGCAGGCGGCGCTCGCCGGCGACGAGTTCGTATCCGTCGTCGAGCGGCCGCACGATCAGCGGCTGGAGCACGCCGTGCTCGTGGACCGAGCGGACGAGATCCTGCATGGCCTCCTCGCCGAAGACGCTTCGGGGCTGGGACGGGTTGGCCCGGATCGCGGCTACGGCGACCGCCTCCGCGCCCCGCGCCGTCACGGCGCCGCCCCCGGAGGCCTCCGGTTCGTCCTGCATCAGAGAACTGAGGCCGCGGCCCAGTCCGCGTGGTTGTTTCGCCATGACTCCTCCTCGTCCGACGACGGAGCAGTACGCGCTCCGCCGACTGCGATTCCGGAGGAGTGTGTCGAATTGATGAGCGCCGTTCCAGTATTTTCTTCCATTTCGTGTTTGCGTTGACACGCTGCTTATGACAAAAGCACGCGCAAATTTCGGGGGGTCGCGCACGGGTGTATCCGCCCCGCGGCATCGCACGGGATCACGGAAACGCAACGCAGAAGGAGCGCCAGATGGAGCCAACACACGCAGACCTGCTCAAAAGCAAAATGAGCGAAGACAGTTATCGAAAACTCACCGCGCTGGAGAACGAGAAACTCTTCAATTTCATCGGTGAGTACGTGGAATTGTGCGAACCCGATTCGGTCTACATGTGCGACGACAGCGACGAGGACGCGGAGTACGTGCGTCAGCGGTCGCTGGAGATCGGCGAGGAGTCGAAACTCGCCCGCGACGGACAGACGATTCACTACGACGGCTACGGCGACCAGGCGCGCGACAAGGCCAATACGAAGTTCATGGTGAGCCGCGAGACGCTGGGCGACATGGGCAATCTCAACTGCGTCGAATACGAGGAAGGCATCGCCGAGATCCGCGACATCGCGAAGGGGATCATGAAGGGCAAGCAGGTCATCGTGAAACTCTTCTGCGAGTGCCCGACGATGAGCCCGTTCTCGATCGGCTGCGCGCAGATCACCGACTCGTGCTACGTGGCGCATTCCGAGGATATCCTCTACCGCCGCGGCTACGAGCACTTCATGAATATGAAGGACGACGAGAAGGACGACTTCTTCCGCTTCTGCCACAGCGCGGGCGAACTGGATGAGCGCGGATGCTCGGTCAACCTCGACCAGCGACGCATCTACCAGGACCTCGACCACAACATCGTCTACTCGATGAACGCCCAGTACGCCGGGAATTCGGTCGGGCTGAAAAAGCACTCCATGCGCCTGGCGATCAAGAAGTCCGGGCAGGAGGGCTGGCTCTGCGAACACATGTTCATCATGGGCTGCCGCAACGCCAACACCGATCGCACCACCTACTTCGTCGGCGCGTATCCCTCCGCCTGCGGCAAGACGTCCACGGCCATGATCCCGGGCGAGACGATCGTCGGCGACGACATCGCCTACTTTCGGAACATCGACGGCGAGTTCCGCGCGGCGAACGTGGAACGGGGCATCTTCGGAATCATCCGCGATGTCAACGCCAAGGACGATCCGGTGATCTTTAATACGCTGCAGATGCCGCGCGAGATGATCTTCTCGAACGTCCTCACCGGTCCCGACAACCTGCCGTACTGGCAGGGCATGGACGTGGAGACGCCCAAAGAGGGCTTCAACCACTCCGGCGAATGGTTCGAGGGCAAAAAGGACCAGAAGGGGAACGAGATTCCGCTCTCGCACGGCAACGCGCGCTACACGATCCGTATGCAGTACCTGGACAATCTCGATCCCGCCTGGAACGACCGCAGCGGCGTGCCCGTCGGCGGTGTGCTCTACGGCGGACGTGATTCAGATACCTCCGTGCCGGTCGAGGAGTCCTTCGACTGGGAGGACGGGGTCGTCATGAAGGCCTGCACCCTGGAGTCGGAGACTACGTCGGCGACGCTGGGACAGGAGGGGGTGCGCAAGCCGCAGCCGATGGCGAACCTCGACTTCGTCAGCTACCCGCTCGGACGCTACATCCAGAACAACCTGGATTTCGTCAAGGATATGAAGGCGGCGCCGAGCATCTTCGCGACGAACTACTTTCTGCGCGATGCGGAAGGTAATATCGCGACGAGCAAGCTCGCGAAAAAGGTCTGGCTGCACTGGGCCGAGAAGCGGGTTCACGGCGAGGTGGACGTGTACGAGACCCCCACGGGCCGTATCCCGAAGTACGAGGACCTCAAGCCGCTGTTCGAATCGCTGATCGGCGAGACGTACACGGAAGAGGACTACCGGTACCAGTTCACCTTCCGCTGCGACGCGTGGATGGCGAAACTGAACCGCGCGATCGACTACTATAAGGCGAACGTGCCGGACTGCCCGCAGCATGTCTACGACCGCTGGAACGCCGCGATCGGGCGGATCGAAGCGGCGAAGGCACAGTACGGCGCGATGATCGAACCCGGGGCCTACAAGGGCTGAACGCTCCTCCCGTCCGGGAACGCCGGAGGCGCAGGATCAGGCGATCCTGCGCCTCTTTTTGTTGCTCATTCCCCGGAATGTTCCGCGGCCTCTAATGGGGGACCCTCTCTTCCATTTTGAGCCTCATGCGCTGCGTTGGAAGCGGTAGGTTGTAAACCCAAATGCCGCATGTAGTGGTCTTGTTTCATTTATGAGATCGTTTTGAGTTCGTTCGTGAAGAGTTCGTGAGGGGTCATGAAGTCGAGGATCCGGCGCGGGTAGTTATTGATCCATAGCTCGATGTCGCGGATTTTCTGCTTGGTAAAGCGCGCGATATCCCGGCCCTTGGCCACGAACCGTCTGATCATCCTGTTGCCGTTCTCGTTCGATCCGCGTTCCCAGGATGAGTATGGGTGGGCGTAGAAGATCTGGGTTCGCTGTTGCTTCGAGAAGGAAGAGGCTTCTAAGGCTTCGAAGTCCAGGAACTCGCTGCCGTTGTCGACCGTGATGGTCTTGAAGATCTGACGGAAGCAGCGGGAGCCATGTTCACGCTCGAGCCCTCTGAGAACTTTGAGCACGCTGGCTTGGCTCTTATCAGGCAGCTTGCGAATGATCGTGATCCGATGTCTGCGTTCCACCAGGGTCAATAGGGCGGCATTGGACCCGCGCGTGGGGCCGGTCACCAGGTCCATCTCCCAGTGTCCGAACTCCTCGCGCGTCTCGGCTCCTTCGGGACGCTGGTCGATGCTTTTGCCTTTGGAAATCCGCTTCGCCAACCGCCGAGCGCCGCGTTTGCGCCGCTTGGCTCGCTTACGCTTCTCCCACAGTGACTCGTTGCTGAGCCCGAAAATGACGCCTTTATCGATGTAGTTATAGATCGTCTTGGTGCACACCACCTCCTCCAGACCGGCCTGACGCATCCGAAAGGCGACTACATCGGGCGATTCCTTATGTTCCACAATGCGGCAACGGATGAATTCGGCCAGCGCATAGTTGCGGCCCAGCCTCAGACCGGGCCCCCTTGCGGTGGCGTGGTAATCATGGAGGTCCTGGCCGCGATCGCTGCTGTAGGTCCGGTATTCCCGCCACTCCGAGTCCCGGTGGGTCACCGTCCCGCGCTTGAGCTCACGCTGGATCGTACGCGGGTGACGCTCCAAGGCGGCCGCGATGTCCCGTGGGGGGATCCCCCCACGGGACATCCGCTCAATCACCATGCGCTCCACCCTCGTCAAGTGCTTGCCCTTCCTGCTATTCTGATTCTGTTCCATGCCGTCTCCTTCCTCTGTTGTCCTGTTGTAAGACCACAAAGGATAGCGAACCACGGCATGGAACGCTCTCTCCTATACCTGCGGCATTTCACATTACACTTCTCACGCTGCGTTGGAAGCGAGAGAAAGACTTGACGCAAAAGTGTCACTATAGTATCACTTCATTATGAAAACAGAACTTGTCACAACGCTCAAGCGCCAAGCGACTCGCGTTTTGTCGGACCTCCATGACACGGGTGAACCGGTGCTCATCACGGAACACGGGAAACCCTCGGCCTATCTGGTTGACGTGGATTCATACGAGTTCATGCAGGATCGGATGCGCATTCTTGAGGGCATCGCGCGCGGAGAGCGCGCGATGCTGGAAAAGCGCACCTTCTCGCATGCCGAGGCTAGACGAAAGATGAAGAAATGGCTCGGTTGATCTGGACCGAACCCGCGTTGCTGGATCTTGAGGAGATCGCCGAGTACATTGCGCTCGACGATCCTCTTGCCGCATCCCGATACGTCCAGAGAGTATTTGATCGCGTCGAACGACTCGAAGCCCACCAGAAATCGGGGAAGCGACCACCTGAGCTGCCACGCTCGCCTTACCGGGAAGTCGTCGTCCCGCCGTGCCGCGTGTTCTACCGTATCGAGGGAGATGCCGTGTACATTCTGTGCGTTATGCGATCAGAACGGTTGCTCCGGACGTACCTGCTCGATCAGAGAAACCGGGAGAAGTAGCAGAAAGAGAAAGGCCCGCACATTGCGTCATTTGGAATGACGAAAAGTTTTTCGTTCCGGTGATAGCTTTCTCCCATGTCAAGGTCGAGGAGTCGTCATGAGCGGTGAGGTGTGGTGTATCATGTGATGTGCGGGGGGAATAACGTAAAAAAGGTTATTCGTGGATTTTTATGGTGAGCGGCGGCAAGTCCGCTCGCGTCACATCGTACTCGTACTCAGCGAAGCGGTACTCGTGCTCGATCTCTTGAGTTGGAAAAAGGATCGCGTCTTCGACGCTCCGAGTATGCGTACGAGTACGAAGGCGAATCATATTCACCCTGGTCCCTTTTCGCTCACCTGGCCTCCTGATCCGTGAGGATTGCCGCCCTCTAAAAAACCTGCACATCCAGGGATAAAATGACGCAATGTGCGGGCTGATAACCCTCTCTTCCCGTTAGGTGAAGCGTTCCCCGGACGCCAGCGTCCGGGGAATGGCCGCGTTGATTGCGACGCGGCCGTTCGGCGGCAGGAAAGCGAGTTGACGCCATCGCATTCAGAGGTAATACTACGGGTATGAAAGCCGCAGTATCTATTCCGGATGACGTATTCGAGCAGGGAGAGCGGCTTGCCCGCCGCCTGCACACGTCGCGCAGTCAGTTGTACGCGCGAGCGCTGGCCGATTTCGTCGTCCAGCACGAGGACGACAAAATCACCTCCTCCATGAACACCGTTCTGGAGGAGGTCGGGGCAGAACCTGACGAATTCACCCGGAGGGCCGCACGGCAGACGTTGCGGCGTTCCGAATGGTAGTCAGCCAAGGCGATGTGTGCTGGGCAGAACTGGACGAGCCAACGGGCTCAGGCCCGGGTTTCAGCCGCCCGGTCTTGGTGGTCCAATGCGATGCCATCAATCGAAGCCGAATCGGCACGGTTGTCTGCGTCCCCCTCACAAGCGACACCAAATGGGCCTCAGCTCCCGGCAATGTGTTGCTGAAGTCGTCGGCGACGGGGCTCCCGAAGGACTCCGTTGCGAAGGTCTCCTTGATCGTTGCCTTAGACCGCAGCCAAATCGCAGAGCGAGTTGGGAAACTGGCGCCCCGGCATGTGACTGCCGTCATCAACGGAATTGACGTCATTCTCGGGCGATGAGGGCGCCGAACATCCGCCTGGAGCGCTACGCCGGTTCCGCTGCGCTCCACCGGCGAGGCTCAGGCGGGTCGTTCCCCAGACAGTAAAGGGGTCCGCCTAATGCATGACTGGCGATTGGAAGGGATCATTGATTGTTTTCTGTTTAGTTTTGTTCATTCCCCGGAACGTTCCGCGGCCAGCTTTTCGAGCGCGCGACGGAAGCGGTCGGCGTCGAACTCAAAGCTGCTCCAGGTGCGCGTCTTCAGGAGCCCGTCGGCGGCGTGGGTCCCGGCCATGACGCGGAAGTCCTCCATCGCGGAGAAGAGATCCCGGAGAGGCGCTGTTGTCGTGGCGGCCCGGGCGAAGGCCGGCGAGAGCATCGCGCCGTAGTCGGTGTACTGGATCAGGGTGCTCTCATCCGGAAGCGCGGCCCGTTTTTTCCGGAACCACTCGCGGTCGTTGAGCACCTGCGCGGAGGCATCGATGCTCTCCGCGAGGAACGCCCGGTCGGCCGAGATCAGGAGACGGTCGCCGCCGGTGTAATGCCAGTGGACCGCCTGGCCGAACGAGGTGATGCCCCCGCGTTCGGTCAGCTCCGCGTTTTTGAGCGCCGGAAGATGGCGCAGGAAATCTTGCATCGCGGGGGGATCCTTGAGCCCGAGGACGAAACACATTCTGGGCTGTTGGAGATTCGCGGGGTTGGTGCCCTGCCACAGTCCGATTTCGCCGTTCCAGAGGGCATCCAGGTCCGCAAGCCTGAACCCGGCCAGCGCCTCGAACGCGGCCACCGGCGCACCCGGGATCTTGGTCTGCGGTCCGGCGATTTCGCGCATCCTGCGGAAGGCCTCCCGGACGAGTCCCTCCAGTTTTTCCCGGGCCAGTACGGGGTCCGAAAGACGCCAGAACTGCACGCGGTAAGCCGAGGCCGGTACGCGCGGAAGCTCGATCGTCCCGTCGGGCTCGAGCAGGCGGTAGAAGGGATTGTCGGGATCGACTTCGCTGCAGGAGGTCACCTGGTGGAACGGGGCGTCACTTACCGATATCCCCGGACCGAAGTCTTCCAGCCGGAAGATGTCGCGGATGATCGACAGACCCTGCTCGCGCAGCGTCTTGTTCATGAAGCCGAGCCCCTGCTGGCCGGTGGGGAAGGGCAGGGCGGTGAGCGCGGCGAAGAGTTCGTCAATGTAGCGCTGCGTATCGACGTACTGGACCATGTCGGCCTTCCCGGCGCCGACCTCGCGGTAGAGACGTTGCAGGGCCTCGCTGTCGGCGAGCGACGGTCCGCCGTCCTCCATGCGGTCGATGATTCCCTTCACGGTCTCGAGGCTCAGGCCGACGACCACCCGGTTTTGGTGCGGTTCGGTGATGAATATCCCCAGTTCCCCGGGCGCATCGGCGGGCATATCCACCGAGGTGATGCCGACTTCGCGGTAGGGCTCGAGCGGCTTCAGTTTTTCGGCAGCCTCTTCGGGGAGCAGCGGCACGGGGGAGGTCTCAAAGCTGCCGTCCAGCACCAGCGCCGCATGTACCGCCACGGGCGCGACAGCGAACGATTCCACACCGAAATGCACGCCGCGAATCCGGTCGATCCAGCTTTCCCAGGCCTCCGCCTCCGCGGTGTCCATGTCGAAGGTCTCGCTCAGTCCTTCACCCTGATCGGTCATCGCGAGGTAAGCTCCCATGCCGGGAGCGTTCTGCATGCCGAAATAGTAGAAGGTATTCGGCGCGTATAGCGTTCTGCCGGGAGGCAGCGCGGGCCCGGCCATCCGGCGCACCGCGAACTCCGCGACAAAGATGGCAACCGCGATGATTATGATAATGGGAATCAGCTTTTTCATCTCCGGGCTCCTTTCGGTGTGAGGCGCGCTTGTGCGGCACCATGCAACGGTGCCACCCTAAACCGGATCAAAGCTGAAGAGAAGCTTCATCGCGGAGTTTGCGAAACCGGGGTGCCGCGCGGATAATGAACGTCCGTCGGCTGCGAGGGCTCGAAGCATAGGGGTGTAATAGCATCAACCGGAGGATGAAGATATCATGGTTCGACTGGGCTGCCTGTCGCTGATCCTGTTTTTCGTGCTTATCCTGCTGTTCCCGCTCTTTCTGGCCGATATCATGTCGACCGCCCTGATGCGGCTGGGACTGAGTCCGCGCACCTCGCTGCTGCTGGTGGTGGGCATCTTCGTCGGCGGGATGATGAATATCCCCGTGAAGAAGATCCCGCGTGACGAGGTCTATGAAATCAATCCCTCCGGCCTGCTCGGCCTCGACCGCCTCTTTCATCACTCGGCCGCGCTGCGCCCCTATACCCTCATCGCCGTCAATGTGGGCGGGTGCGTCATTCCCGTACTGATCGCCGCCTATGAACTGCTGCGGCTGGCGGGACTCCCGGGCGGCGTTCTGATGACCGGTCTGGTCGGCATCGCGCTCAATACCGCGGTGTGCTACTACCTCGCCCGCCCCGTCTCCGGCATCGGGATCGCCATGCCCGCCTTCGTGCCGGGCCTGGTCGCCGCGGCCTACGCGCTGCTCTTCGCGCCGGAGGCTGCGCCCGCCGTCGCCTTTACCGCGGGCGTGCTCGGTCCGCTGATCGGCGCCGACCTGCTGCACCTGCGGGAGATCGGCCGCGTCAGCACCGGGTTCGCCAGCATCGGCGGGGCGGGGACGTTCGACGGCATCGTCATCTCCGGCCTGCTGGCCGCGCTGCTGGCGTGATCCGGGCGGTCCGGTGCGGTGTCTCATTGCTGTTGCCGGACCCGAAAAACCCGAGTACAATGATCCTGTTTAACCGAAGGGGCTATGAATCACAGTGTAGTCATACTTTTGGTCGAAGCGATCGCGGTCTATCTGCTCGTGCTCTGGACGCATTCGCTTCGCGCGCGCGTCGGGGGATGTCCCGAATCCTGTTGAAACTCGTTGGCGGTCTCGGTCTTCATTTCGATGTAGTTCCTTGTCATTCACTTGTCCAGTCCCTGTTCGGCAGTTCGCTTCGCTCTCTGCCTGGGGGTGAGGCGTCGTGGAGTGGAGCCCGTTCCCGCCGGAGGCGGGATGGCCCGGAGGGCCAAGGGCGGAGCGGAGCGACGCCTCAACAGCTTCCGATGGCCAGCCCAGGGATTTCAAAAGCACCGGGATCTGACGATAGCCTTTGATTCGACGGAACCCTTTCTCGGCCCTCAGAAGCGAATAGGCCAGCCAGCGTTCCGCCTGATCCGTCTCTGCGCGCCAACGCTTCACCCGCCCGATTTTTGCGCGTGTGTTTCGGAACGGGTTCTCGATGCAGTTTGTGTTCGTCAACGTGGTGTGTAGAGTGGACGGCGCATTCAGCTTGTGAACCGTAATGAGCTCCTCACCGGCCTCGTGCAGGGATTCCAGGGCCTTGTGGCTGTGCCGGCTCAGAAAGCGTTCCAGATCGGCGAGTGCTTCACGTCCGGCTTCTTCGCCTTCCACGGAGCGGAGACGCTTGAAAACGTCGCTCACGCTGCCGTGATGACGCCTGGAGAGACAACGCTTAATATTTCGTTCCTTATGCACCAGGCATCGTTGAATGCGCGCTCGCGGAAAATGCTTCAAGACGCTGTTATGAAGTGCCCGAGAACCGTCGAGAACCGCCAACGGATCGCCCTCGAACTCAAGACCGCGGTGGACAAGCCGGTCGAGCCAGCGATTCTCATTATGGCTTCACCCTTTTCGGTCGGGGTGGCACCCGACCCTCCCAGTGCCCGAAAATGCGTCGGATATCGACTCGGGAGGGACGGCTGCCACGCCGTCCGCGGTCGGAATGCGGCCATAATGAGAACGGCTGCGGTCGAGCAATGCGTCACACACTTCTGTCGATTCCTGTGCGCCTATTTCAAAATCCAGCATAACTTTGCGGCCGTCCAGCGTAATGCCCAGCCCCACAATGGCGCTGAGATCCTCGGACAGTACAATGCCGTCCAGCAGCATGCAGAAGAACCTCTCGGACTTCAGGTCGCGGTCACGGAGCTTCTGTATGCGCTGTCGGCCCTCGACAATCCAGGCGCGGGAAACCCTGCTGCGTCCGGGCGCTGAATCGGGATACAAGGTTTTCTGATCACGTGAACTGACTCCGGCAGCTGTGGCACGCAAGATACGGTCACGAAGGTCGTCGGCCCTGTTGACCGCGTCGTAACTTTTAAGCCTGACCTCCTTCGATGTGTCTGCCTCATGGCGACGTACACGCGGCTTGCGGATCTCCTCATCAATACCGTCAATTCGAAGTCCTACGCGGGTTCCGCCGGCACGTCGGCAGCCTCTGTCCCCTGCCGGCTTGTAGGCCGGACCACACAGTTCTGTGACCTCTTCAGCCAGAATATCGGCGATCAGGGTTCGCATTTCACCACGCAGCCAGTCACGGAAAACATCTCCTGCTGCAGACGGTTCAACTTGTCCAAGGGCTTCAAGGACGCTATTGTCACTCATGGCGGTCTCCTTTCGGGTTGGTTTGCCCCGAGCGTCCAACATGGACGCTCAGGAGACCGCCTTCAAGTTTCAACAGTCAACGGGACACTTCCCGGCGAAGAGGTGGTCCATGCGCTGACCACGCGGCGCGATATCAACAGCAGCGGGGTGGTGGTCGGCGATTCCACCGTGGCGGAGGATCAGGGCCACGCCTTCATCTGGCAGAGCGGCACGCTGACCGATCTGGGCACGCTCGGCGGCGCGGAGAGCGACGCCTTCGGCATCAATGAGGCGAACGTGGTCGTCGGCACCGCCAATACCGCCGACGGGTCCTCGCGCGCCTACGTGTACAGCGGATTGACGGGGATGATCGACCTGAACTCGCTGGCCCCCGCCGCCACAAACGCGGGGTTGACGCTCGAAGTGGCTTACGACATCAACGACCGCGGGGCGATCGTCGGCCAGGCGAGGGAGAACGCCACCTCGGACCAGAAGGGATTCCTGCTCAAGCCCGGGGCGATCCTCGAGGGCGCGCTCGCGGACGGCACCTTCAACGCGGAGGGATACAGCGAACTCGAGTTCGGTGTCGCCGGACTTCCTTCCGGAGCCATCAGCCTTGGACAGACCATCGCGCTGGAGAATTTTTCGCTCCTTACCAATAACGCGACATTGAGGCTGCCGTATGAAGAGGCCGATGTCGCGGAGGCCGGGCTTTCCGAAGACGATCTCCGGCTCTACTGGTATGACGAGGACAACAGCACCTGGGTGAAGGCCGGGCCGGACAGCAACGTATCGCCCGGAGGGCAACTGGTGCTCGGAGCGCCGACCGATGTGACCGGGGACTACGGCGTGGATACCGAACACAATCTCGTCTGGGCGAATATCGATCATGCCTCCACCTACGGGGTTTTTGCGATTCCCGAGCCCGCCACCGGCGTGCTGACGCTCGCCGCGCTGGCGGCGGGGGTAATCGTGCGCAGACGGCGCGGGAGGCGGCTGCCCGCCGGGGAATGCGGTCTTCCGTACCGCGCGCCGGAACGGGCGAGCGCCCCGGTCGCTCGCAGTGCCGTGCGTCCCGCCCGTGGCGACGTGCTCGGCTCCCTGCTTCTGCGGTTTGACGACCGGACGCGGATCCGATTCCGGAGCGGGGCGGATGAGCGGGCGGGAGGCTCGTCTCGCGACGTGCTGGGCGACGTCCTCCTGCGCGCCGAGCATGCGTGGAACACCGTGTGGTCGCGGCGGATCAGCCGGTAGGCCCGGCCCCTGACTCTGTGTTCGCTGCGGTGAAACCCGATTTCGATCCCGATTCTGAGGGCGCAGCCGTGGTTGTCCCCCCCTGTCGGATCAACCTTCATGGCCGTCCCCACTTCGTGGAGGGGACCGATTTCGCTTCTTCTCTCTTTCCATTTGCTCCCGCCCCTTCCGCGCCGTAAGCTGGGCGGGATGATCGCACCGCGAAATCCCGACACCCCTGAACACCCGCTTTCCGCGCGCCTGGAGACGGAGGCCTTTTTCCGTCCGGGCGGACGGCTTGAGCAGCAGGGCCTCGACTCCGAGCTGGCCTACGAACACCGCCCCCAGCAGGAGGAAATGGCCTGCGCGGTCGCCGAAGCGTTCACCGGGGGGCATCACCTCGTGGTCGAGGCCGGCACCGGCGTGGGCAAGTCGTTCGCCTACCTCGTACCCGCCGTGCTCGCGTCGATCGAACACGACACGCGCACCGCGATCGCCAGCTATACGATCGCGCTGCAGGAGCAGCTTATGCACAAGGACATCCCGCTCGTGCGCCGCTACCTGGGCCGCGATTTCCGCGCGGAGGTCCTCAAGGGCCGCACCAACTACCTCTGCCTCCGGCGGCTTCGTCTCGCGGCGGGGATGGGCGGCGATCTCTTCCGCCCGTCGCGCGCCGCGGAGCTGGAACGCATCCGCGAGTGGGCGCAGCAGTCCGACGAGGGCAGCCTGCAGGATCTCGACGAGCAGCCTCCGGGCGACGTCTGGAGCGCGGTCTGCGCCGAGCACGGCAACTGCCTCGGACGCCAGTGCGAATATGAGGGCCGCTGCTTTCTCCAGCGCGCGCGCCAGCGGGCGCACCGCGCGCACCTGCTGATCCTCAATCACCACCTCTTCTTCTCCGACCTCGCCATCCGCGCCCGCGGCTCCTCGCTCCTGCCCGACTGCGCCGCCGTCGTCTTCGACGAGGCCCACCAGGTCGAGTCCGTCGCCTCCGACCACCTCGGTCTGCGCCTCTCCGAGCAGGCCTGGCGCTACTGGCTCAACCGCCTCTACCGCCCCGAACAGCAGAAGGGCCTGCTCGCCGCGCAGAAGGACTACGACGGCCAGCAGGCCGTGGTGCGCGTCGGCGAGGCGGTCGACGCCTACTACGAATCGGTCAGGCGCGCCTGCGCCCTCGGCCCGAACCAGTCGGAATGCCGCCTGCAGGAACCGCTCAACCTCCCGTGCCCGATCCACGACTCGCTGCCCGCGCTCCTCTCGCGCATCACCGAGACGGAGAAAGGGGCAAAGGACAACGAGGACCTGCGCGCGGAATTCACCTGGGCGCGGATGCAGGGGGCGGCGCTGGAGGAAGAACTCGCCGCGTTTGGCGATCAGAGCCTCGAGGACCACGTATACTGGACCGCGCTGGAGGGACGCCGACGCAGCACGGTGCTCCACTCGGCGCCCGTGGAGGTCTCCGGCGCACTGAGCGAGATGCTCTTTGACACCCATGGCTGCGTGGTAATGACCAGCGCGACGCTGGCCGTGGGCGGGAAGCTGGACTACTTCCAGTCGCGCGTCGGTGCGCAGTCCGCGCGCGGGCTGGCCGTGGGTTCGCCGTTCGACTTCGCGCGCCAGATGCGGATCCGCATTCCCGACGACATGCCCCTGCCGGCGGACGACGCGTACGAGGAGCGCCTGACCGGCGCCGTGAAGCACTACATCGAGACCGGGGGCGGCCGCGCGTTCGTCCTGTTCACCAACGCGTCGATGATGCGGCGGGTGGGGGAACAGCTGCGGGAATTCTGCGACGAGCGCGGCTACGGGCTGTTCATCCAGGGCGGGGAGTGGACCGACCGCGTGATGCTGAACCGGTTCCGCGAACACGGCGCCGGCGTGCTGCTCGGCGTCGACCGCTACTGGATGGGCGTCGACGTCCGCGGCGCGTCGCTGAGCAACGTCATCATCACCCGTCTGCCGTTTGCCGTGCCGGACCGGCCGCTTTTGCAGGCGCGGTTCGACCGCATCCGCGAGCAGGGCGGTTCGCCGTTCCGCGACTACTCGCTGCCCGAGGCCGTACTCAAGTTCCGGCAGGGCGTCGGACGCCTCATCCGCACCGGCACGGACGAGGGTACCATCGTCGTGCTCGACCGGCGCGTGATCGCCAAAAACTACGGCAAACTCTTCCTGCGCTCGCTGCCCGACTGCCCCGTCGACGTCGAGCGTATCGGTCTCGGTGACTGAACGGCGGATGAATCACGGAGGTTGCCGCGGTCACGAGAGTTTGGAAGTAAAAACTTTTCGAACAAAATCCCGATCCTTATGGTTCCCTGCATGAACTCAACGGGGGGTGTATTATGCGAGCAGTGCGGCGGGGCCTGATACGGTCTGCGGGCGGTTTTTCTGTGTGGGCGATGGTGATGGCGCTTTCGGTCGGGGTGGCACCCGACCCTCCCAATGCCCGAAAAGGCGTCGGATATCGACTCGGGAGGGACGGCTGCCACGCCGTCCGCGGTCGGAATGCGGCCATAATGAGAACGGCTGCCGCGGTGACCGCGGGCATTGATTTCGCGGAACGGGCCGTTATAATGCCGTTATGGATGGCGCGCGTACGATCGGAGTGATCCTCGGGGGCGGCGAAGGCAGCCGGATGCAGCCGCTGACCCTGGAGCGCGCCAAGCCGGCGGTGCCCATCGCGGGCAAGTTCCGGCTCGTCGACCTGCCGCTCAGCAACTGTATCAACAGCGGCATCCGCGAGATCTACCTGCTCACCCAGTACAGCAGCGCCTCGCTCCACCGGCATGTGCAGGCGACGTACAACTTCGACCAGTTTTCGCGCGGCTTCGTGCGGCTGCTGGCCGCCGAACAGACCATGCGCTCCAACGGCTGGTTCCAGGGCACCGCCGACGCCGTGCGCCAGTCGATTCACCACTTCATGCGCGCCGAACCGGATCTCGTCGTCATCCTCTCCGGCGACCACCTCTACCGTATGGATCTGCGCGATATCATACACACCCATCTGGAGACCGGGGCCGACGTGACCGTCAGCACCAAGCCGGTCGAGCGGTCCGAGGCCGGCTCGCTCGGCATCATGCAGGTCGACCGGTCGCAGCGCATCGTCGAATTCTTCGAGAAGCCCGGCGACGGCGATTCCCTGACGCAGCTTCGCGCGCCGATGTATGAGGAGGAGCGCTACCTCGCGAGCATGGGGATCTACGTCTTCAACGTGGATGCGCTCTGCGATCTGCTGAGCGATTCGCGGGGTGACGATTTCGGCAAGCAGATTATCCCGAAGGCCATCCGCAACCGTCGGGTGTACAGCTATGTCTTCGAGGACTACTGGAAGGATATCGGTACGATCCGTGCCTACTGGGAGGCCTCGCTCGCGCTGACCGAGGATTTCCCGTCGTTCACGCTCTACGATATGAACGCCCCCATCTATACCCGTATGCGATTTCTCCCGCCCACCAAGATCAATCATGCGGCCGTCGCGCGCTGTCTGCTCGCGGAGGGGAGCATCATCGACGCCGATTCGATCGAGCATTCGGTGGTCGGCCTGCGTGCCGTGGTGCGGGAAGGTACGCGCATCTCGGATTCGATTCTGCTCGGTGCGGACTACTACGGGCACGAGCGGGGCACCCCCCCGGACGCGCCGGCAGTGGGCATCGGCCGCAACTGCCGGATCGAACGCGCGATCATCGATAAGAACGTGCGCATCGGCGACAACGTGGTCATCTCGCCGGAAGGGAAGGACGAGGTGCGCGAAGATCTCTGCTGGGTGCGCGACGGGATCATCGTCATCCCGCGCGATACGATCATCCCGGAGGGTACCGTGCTGTGAAGGCCGCGGAACGCAACCCGCTCGTCGAGCAGATCCATACGTCGGGGCGGACGGCGGTGATCCTCGTCTCCGGCGGAGGAACCCGCGCGATCGAAGCGCTCATGAGCCGCCCCGGCGCGTCCCGCTTCGTGGCGGAGGTCGGCATCCCGTACTGCACCGCCGCGCTGGAACACTGGATCGGCAGCCTCCCGCCGCAGATCGCGGGGGAGGAGGCGGCGCGCGCGATGGCGCGGGCGGCGTACGAGCGGGCGCGGTCGTACGCCGAAGAGCGCAGGCCGCTGGGATTGAGCTGCACCGCCGCGCTGCATACGCTACGCGAACGGCGCGGCGAGGACCGCGCGCACCTGGCGGCGAAGGGATGCCGCGGCGAAGCCCATGTCGAAGTCCGGTTCGAATCCGCAACCCGCGCCGCCCAGGAACGCGAACTGGAAGAGGTCATCCTGCGCCGGTGGCAGGAGTTTATCGGGCGGGTATGAAGCACGGCGCGGACAGGTTCCTTCGCGGTGAGGCCGGCCTCCTGCGCCTCGCGCGCGACGGGGCGGTCGAGGGCCACGACCCGCCGCAGGGCGAGGTGCTGCTCCCCGGCTCATTCAATCCCGTCCATGCAGGCCACCTGAAGATGCTCGCGGCCGCGGAGGAGCGGACCCGGCGCCCCGGCCGGTTCGAACTCTCGGTCGTCAATGTCGATAAACCGCCGATCGGCGACGAAGAGGTTCGCCGCCGCCTCGAAGACATGCGCGGTCAGGCCCCCGTCGTGCTGACCCGTGCGCCGACCTTTGTCGAAAAGGCGCGCGCCTGCCCCGGAAACATGTTTCTGATCGGGTTCGACACCGCCGCGCGTCTTCTCGACAGGCGCTACGCCCCGCCGGGGATGGACGTCTGCGGCGTCCTGCGCGATATCGCCCGCCGCGGCGGACGTTTCCTGGTCGCCGGACGCCTCTTCCGGGACCGGTTTCACACCGCGGAGGACCTCCGGATCCCGGACGGATGGGGCTTCCTCTTCGACGGCCTCCCGGAGCGGGGGTTTCGTGAAGACGTCAGTTCCACTATACTGAGAGCAAAAGGAGGTACCCATGAGTGAAGCCTGTGATCTCACACAGAAAAAATGCCGGGCCTGCGAAGGCGGCGTCGAGCCGATGACCGAGGAACAGATCCGGGAGATGCTCAAGAGCGTCGAAGGCTGGGAATACAGGGACGGCGCGATCGAAAAGACCTTCGAGTTCAAGAACTTCTATCGCACCATCGCGTTCGTCAATGCCGTGGCCTGGATCGCCAACCGCGAAGACCATCACCCCGACCTGCAGGTGAGCTACAAGAAATGCACCGCGCGGTTCTCGACCCATTCCATCGGCGGAATGTCCGAGAACGACTTCATCTGCGCGGCCAAGGTGAATGCGCTGGTCATGTAGGCCGGATTTCTTACATCTCTGTTCATGCGCGGCCCGGACTAGAACATAAATGTATGCGCCTCGCGTTCATGCTCCGCTGCGATAAAATTATCGTAAGGCGTTGCGGGTCAACGGCAAGCATGCGGTTCAGCGCCTGCTCTCTCCCCGCTGGCACGATCCGTGCATAAGAGGATTCCGTCGAACGGATAAGGCGGAACTCTTACGGAAAGAGGGAGGGAGACATGCGTATGAACAGGCGGGTGCTGGGGCTCGGGGCGCTGGTGACGGCGTTTGCGGCGGCGGCTCACGCCGGGGAGGGTGGTGACGCGGCGGACGCGGCGCTCTTCACGGCGAACAATGTATGGATGATGGTATCGACGTTTCTGGTGTTCATGATGCACCTCGGGTTCGCGAGCGTGGAGAGCGGGCTGACGCGGGCGAAGAACACGGTCAACATCCTCTTCAAGAACACGGCGATCATCTCGATCGGGCTGCTCACCTACACGGTGATCGGATTCAATCTCATGTATCCGGGCGAATCGTGGTTCTGGAACGGGGTGCTGGGGTGCAGCGGGCTGGGACTGGTGATGCCCGCCAACGGTCTTGGCGTAGAGTACGCGGGGGGCGGGTACACCTACTGGACCGATTTTCTTTTTCAGGGGATGTTCGCGGCGACGGCGGCGACGATCGTTTCGGGTGCGGTGGCGGAACGGATCAGGCTCGGGCCGTTCATGATATTCAGCATTCTGTACGTGATGTTCGTGTACCCGGCCGTCGGTTCCTGGAAGTGGGGCGGGGGCTGGCTCGCGGAGCGCGGGTTCCACGATTTCGCGGGGTCGACTCTCGTACACAGTGTCGGCGGCTGGGCCGCGCTCGCCGGCATCATGCTGCTCGGTCCCCGGGCCGGAAAATACGTCAACGGCCAGGTGAAGCCGATCATGGGGCACAACATGCCGCTGCTGACGATCGGCGTCTTTCTCCTCTGGCTCGGCTGGTTCGGATTTAACGGCGGGTCCGTCCTTTCGGGGAATCCGGGTGAAGTGTCCTACGTGCTGGTTACGACATCGCTCGCCGCCGCCGCGGGGATTGCGGGCGCAATCGGCTGCTCCTGGACCGTTCAGCACAAGCCCGATGTCTCGATGGTGCTCAATGGCTGCCTGGCGGGGCTGGTGGGCATTACCGCCGGCGCCGACGTGGTCGGTGTGCTGCCGGCCATCCTGATCGGTCTCGCCTGCGGCGTGGTGGCCGTGCTTTCGGTGATCGGGATCGACCATCTGCACCTCGACGATCCCGTCGGCGCCACCACGGTGCACCTCGTCTGCGGGGTGCTGGGCACGCTGTTTGCGGGGGCCTTCGCCCACGGCCATACGACCACGGCCATGGGGACCGAACTCGGCTACACGATCTCGTTCGGTACGCAGTTTCTCGGCGTGATCAGTTATGCTGTGGTCTGTTTCCCGATGGCGTGGCTGATCTTCTACGGCCTGAAAAAGACCGTCGGCATCCGGGTGAGTCTTGAAGAGGAACTCAAGGGGCTCGACATCGGAGAGCACGCGATGGATGCCTACGGTGGATTTCAGATCTTTTCCACGATGTGAGCGCAGGCCGATCCGCCCGGCGGTTCATTCGGGAAACAGATCGCCGAGCCGCGGGGACCGGAAGGGTTTACGGCGCCGGCAGCGGCGGACGGCGTCCCGTTCCCGCTGCCGGCATTCCTCGAGCCAGGCGGCACAGCCGAGGACATGGGCTCCGGCGGCCCGCACGCTGTCCTGCTCGGCGAGGTCGTCGGTCACGACCACGATGCCTTCCGGCCGGGGGTCCTGGTGCACCAGCCGCTCGATCTCGCCGTCCGCGCTCCGGCTGCCCGACGAGTAGAGGATGTCCATCGGGCCGCGCGTCTCGCGAACCGCGGGTTCCTGCGCCGCCGCCCGGCCGTCGAACACCAGCGTCGCCCGGTGCGCGGTCAGCGGCGCCAGCTTGGCCACATGCGAGACGAACTGAGTGCGCCGCGATTCAAAGGTGCCGCCGCGCCGGTCCCGGAAATCGGGATCGGCGTGCATCAGGTTGTATCCGTCGATCAGCAGCCACCGGAACATAAGCGCACTCCCTGAAGGAGAGGTCAGGCTATCACCGCCGCCCCGCCCGCGGCAAGAACCCGGCGTCCTCAGCAGCGATTCTCATTATGGCTTCACCCTTTTCGGTCGGGGTGGCACCCGACCCTCCCAGTGCCCGAAAATGCGTCGGATATCGACTCGGGAGGGACGGCTGCCACGCCGTCCGCGGTCGGAATGCGGCCATAATGAGAACTGCTGCGTCCTCAGGAAATGCGCATCCCGAAGTTGCGCTCCCCGCTGATCGACGATACATGTCGGGTTCGATGAAGCTCTTTGACGCGCATACGCACCTGCAGGACGACCGGCTTTACCCGGAACGCGAAGCCGTGTTGCGTGCCGCGGCGGAGGCCGGCGTTGCGGGCATCGCCGTGAAGGGCCGGACGGAGCGCGACTGGGAACGTGTGGCCGCGCTCGCGGATCAGTACCCCTGCGTTCATCCGTCGTTCGGCCTCCATCCGATGCACGGCGGCGGGCGAACCGGAAACTGGCGCGCGACGCTGATCCGGTTTCTGCTGCGCTACCCGGCGGCGGGGATCGGCGAGACCGGGCTCGATTTCACCAAGGAGGTTCCGGACCACGCCGACCAGGAAAGCGTGTTCCGCGACCATCTGAGCGTGGCCGCCGAACTCGGACGGCCGGTCACCATTCACTGCCGGGGGGCCTGGGACAGGCTGACCGCCGTGCTGCGGGAGGTATCCGTTCCGGGCGGGATGATGATCCACTGCTGCGCGGCGCCGCCGACGGCGCTGGAGGCGCTGCTGGAGATGGGGGCATTCATCTCCTTTTCCGGCACGGTCACGCGGCCGGACGACCATCGGGCCTCGCAGATTGTGGCGCGGGTTCCGCTCGACCGCCTGCTGATCGAAACCGACGCGCCCGATCATGTTCCCTGCTCGCCCTCCGCGGAGAAGCAGCTCAAACCCAACGAACCCGCCCGACTGCCGGATGTGCTGGCCTCGGTGGCCTCGCTGCACGGCTCGGCGCGTGAAAAGATAGCTTCCGCCTCGTCAGGCAATGCCCGGCGGTTTTTTGGCTTTGAATCGTGATGGCAAGATGGGAAGCTCCCACCCGAGGGGGGAGCTAAATGAGCATGCGTATCTTCACGGCACGGGCGGGGGCGCTTGCGCTTCTGGCGGGGCTGTGTCTTCCGGCCGATGCGATCGTCGTTGAGACCTACGGTCCTTTCGATGTCAGCTTCTACGAAGAGGGTGATGTCTACGGGACGACCACGAACCAGCAGGACTGGACCGCGGAACAGATGGCCGACGTCGAATCCGCGATTCAGGCCTGGGATGCCGGCATCCAGAACACCGCCGGCCGCCAGATCTCGCTGCACCTCCTCTGGGACGACCTCCCCTCCGGCGTGCTGGGATCCTCGGGCAGCAGCCAGGTCTACGGAGGCGGGCAGCGCTGGCAGAGCGGCGAGTTCATATGGCGCGAAGAGGACGATCCGGCGAATTACGGCATTGAAATAGACGTGGATTCGCTGATCCGGTACGACGTGGACGCCGCGGGCGTGGGCTGGAATTTCGGAGAGGACGGTCCCGGTCCCGGCCAGATTGATTTCCGCAGCGTCATTACTCATGAATTGGGCCACTCCGTCGGCGTCACCAGCAGTTACCTTTCGGAAGAGGACTTCTTCGGGTACGTCGGTCGGGACGCAATGGGAGACCCTGTCTACGAGGGCCTTACGGCCTGGGATGTGAACCTTGTCGATTCGGCGGGTAATCGGCCCGCGGTCGGGACCAACGGGGTGCCCGATAACTTTGATGAACTCGGAAATCCGGTCTACTGGGATGGCGACACGGCGACCAATCTCTACGGCGGGCTTGTCCCGATCTACGCGCCGGAGACCTATTCGTCGGGTTCCTCGCTCAGCCACCTGGATGAAGGCACCTTTCCCGGCGCGCTCATGAGCCCGCAGATCGGGGCAGGGCAGTTGGTGCGCGAACCCACCGATCTCGAATGGGCGATGATGACCGATATGGGATGGCAGGTCATACCGGAGCCGGCGGCGGTCCTGCTGTCCACGTTCGGCCTCGGCCTGATGCGTCTGCTGCGCAGGCGTTTCGTGAAGCGGCTGGTCGGCAGGGAGGACGGGGCGATCCCGGCTCCGCCGGCCTGGAGTCTGGAAGAGGACACGCGCGGGTCGGCATCGATCTGGATTTCCATGGAACGCGGCTTTATCGCGATGCGCGACCGGGCCCGCAGGGCGGCTCCGGAGGCCGGATGTTTCGGGAAAATGACGGCCCTTTTCCGCGCGATCGAAGACGCCGCCTGGTCGAAAGCGGACGCGTGGACGCAGGCGCGCAGGGCGCGCGACGAGGCGCGTGGCGCGGAGCGGCTGGAACGACACGCCGCCCGCGAACGGAAATTCTGGGATTTCGTGTTCAGACTGGAATCCCGCCTGCGGAACCGGAGACGACGTGGCTGAACGGCTGCAGCGCTTCATATCCTCCACGGCCGGCACGCTTCCGCGTATCCCCCCCGCCGCCGTATGCCTGCTCGGTGTGGCCGTCTTTAACACGCTCTTCGTCTTTCACGGCGCGGGTCTGCTCGATGTCTGGTGGGGCCTGAGCGCCGCGCTTCTGCTGCTGATCATGAGCGCAATGGGCCGCCGGCAGGAGTACGCGCGCGCGATGCTCGACGATCTCAGGCAGGGGATTTTTCGCAAGGTGGTCCTGGGCGCCTTCGCCGGCGTGCTCCTCTACGGGGTGTTCGCCGCCGGGCGGTGGGGCGTCGCGCTGCTCTGGAGCGGAGGCGTCGAGCGGATCGCCGGCGTGTATACCTGGGGCGCGGGCCGGTCGCCCGTCGAACTTATGCTGATCCTCGGATTCCTGATCGGACCGGGCGAAGAAATCTTCTGGCGCGGTTTCGTCCAGTCCTACGCGGAAAAGACCACGGGGCTCCGCACCGGCCTTTTCGTCATGACCGGGCTGTACGCCGCCGCACACCTCGCGACCGGCAACGGGATCCTTCTGATCGCCGCGGCGGTCTGCGGTCTTTACTGGGGGCTGCTCTTTCGCACCCTCCGTTCGATCACCGTCAACGTCATCAGCCATGCCGTGTTCGATATCATGGCGTTCGTGATCTTCCCGTTTTCCTGATCCGACGCGGAGATTGAAGACCGGCGCGCGTTTCGCTAAAGTTCCAATCCGACTGCGTTAAAACGGACCGGAAGGAGAGCGGACATGGCGGCGACACGGGCTTATCTGGCACTGGATATCGGAGCATCGAGCGGGCGCGCGCTGATCGGGCGCTACGACGGATCGAAATTGAGCCTCGAAGAGGTGCACCGGTTCGACAACGGCCCGCATCGCGTACTCGACACGCTCCACTGGGACGTGCTCGCGATCTTCGACCATATCAAGCTCGGCATCCGCGCCGGGGCTGCGCAGACGAGCGGGGAACTCGTCAGCATGGGGGTGGATACCTGGGGCGTGGATTTCGGTCTGCTGGATGAGCGGGGCCACCTGCTGGCCAATCCCGTCAACTACCGCGATTCGCGCACCGACGGCATGATGGAGGCCGCCTTCCAGCGCATGCCGCGCGAACAGATCTTCCGGGAAACCGGCATCCAGTTCATGAAGATCAACACGCTCTACCAGATGCTCTCGCTGGTTCTCGCCAACGATCCCGTGCTGAAAGTGGCGCGCACCTTTCTCACCATCCCGGACCTCATCCACTACTGGCTCACCGGCCACGCGGTGGCCGAGCGCACCAACGCCAGCACCACCCAGTTCTACAATCCCGTCGAGAAGAAATGGGCCGCCGGAATGCTGCGCGAAATGGGCCTCCCGTCCTCGTTTCTGCCCGAACTGCGCAATCCCGGCACCTGTCTCGGTCAGCTGCTCACAGCCGTGGCCGATGAGACCGGCGCCGAGGGGCTGAACGTCGTGCTGCCGGGCTGTCACGATACCGCCAGCGCCGTCGCCGCCGTCCCCGCCGCGGGGAAAGAATTCGCCTACCTCAGCGCCGGCACCTGGTCGCTGCTCGGAACCGAACTCGACGAGCCGGTGATCTCCGACGAAGCCCTTCAAGCCAACTTCACCAACGAGGTGGGGGTCGACGACACCATCCGCTTCCTCAAGAACCTGTCCGGACTTTGGGTGCAGCAGGAGATCCGCCGCGTCTGGGCCGAGGCGGGCACGAAGTACTCCTGGGACGAGATCGGTGAAATGGCGGCCAAGGCCCCGGCGTTCGAAATCGTGTACGACCCGAGCCATCCTGATTTCCTTCCGCCCGGCGATATGCCCGCGCGGATCGACGCCTACTGCGAGCGGACGGGCCAGACGCCGCCCTCGACTCCCGGCGGGTATATCCGCGCCACGCTCGAAGGGCTGGCGCTGCTCTACGCCCACCTGTACGAGGACCTCGAACGGATTACCGGCAGGACGCTCGACACGCTTCATATCGTCGGCGGCGGTTCGCAGAATCCGCTGCTGCCGCAGTTCGCCGCCGATGCGCTCGGCCGTACCGTCGTCACCGGCCCCGTCGAGGCCACCGCCATCGGCAACCTGCTCGCGCAGATGGAGGCGATGGGGGATATCGGCTCGATCGCCGAAGGAAGAGAAGTCGTGCGCAACTCCTTCCCGACGCAAACGCTCGAACCCGGCGATTCCGCCCCCTGGCGGGAAGCGCTCGAACGCTTCCGCTCGCTCCGCGAAACGGCGTAAATGCAGCCGGCCCTAACGATCCCTGAATAAGGGCCGGTCATCATCGCGTTCATGTCTGTGACGCGGACGATCGTCTTTTCCATGTACGCCGGGATGCTGATCCCGTCGTCTCCCGGGGAATCCGCGGATACGATCCGCATCGCCACGTTTAACGTCGCACTTCACGGAGAGCGTGCGGGGGAAATGGCCCGGAAGCTGACCGCTCCGGGTCACGTTCGCGCGGAGAAGGTCGCGCACATCATCCGCGCCGTGCGGCCGGATATACTCCTGCTCAACGAGTTCGATTACGACGCCGGGGGAAGGGTGCTGGACGGGTTCCGCCGCCACTACCTCGAAGCGCCGGATGGCGGGCCGCCCCCGATCACGTACCCCCACGCGTTTACGGCGGCGGTCAATACGGGCGTGCCTTCCGGCTTCGATCTGAACGGCGACGGGCGGCGCGGCGAGGGCGCGAAGGACGCCTTCGGTTACGGCCTCTATCCCGGACAGTACGGGATGGCGCTCCTGTCGCGCTTCCCGATCGAGCGTGAGCACGTCCGCACATTCCGCCGGTTCCGGTGGGCGGACATGCCCGGTGCGCTGGGGCCGGCCGCCCTTCCGGAGCAGGCTGCGAGTCGATTCCGGCTCTCGTCGAAGAGTCACTGGGACGTGCCGGTACGAATCGGCGGCGCGACCGCGCATCTCCTCTGCGCCCATCCCGTGCCGCCGGTGTTCGACGGGCCGGAGGACTTCAACGGACGCCGCAATCACGACGAGATCCGTTTCTGGGCCGACTACATCGGTCCAGCCCGATCCGCATACATCCGTGATGATGCCGGGGTGCGGGGTGGGCTTCCGGAAGATGCGCGGTTCGTCATACTCGGAGACTACAACGCCGACCCCGATCACGGTCAAAGCCGCCCCGGCGCGATCGAACAGCTGCTTGAGCATCCCCGCATCAGTACCGGAAAACAGCCCGCGGACAAAACCGCCGCATGGGGATTAAGGGTCGACTACGTCCTGCCCTCCAAAACCGGGTGGCGCGTAAAGGCCGGCAGGGTGTTCCGCCCTTCGAACGGCGAAGAGGGCAGGGCATGGATAACCGGCCCGCACGCTTCGGATCATTACCTCGTGTGGATCGATCTTGAGCTGAAACCTATTGCCCCACCCTCCAGTCGATCATCTGGACGAAGAGGCGGGGTTGATCGCGCCGGTCGGTCTGGCGCGGATCGAGCCAGATGACCGCGGCGACATTCTTCTCGCCGAGGATCGTATCCCCGCCCTCCGTATACGATCCGCTGCGGTCGAGGTCGTCGATCGCCTGGACCTTGATCAGACAGGTATAGACCGCGTTCCGGGTGCCGATGAGCGTCTGGATCATGCCCACAAAGGCTTCGCGCGCCTCTTCGGTCTCGAACTCGTATCCGATCTCGTTGAAGAACCCCTCATTGCGCGCCCAGTCGAGCGAATTTGTGAACGCCGCAGTGCGGGTTAGGTTGGTGAAGAAATCCGCGAGCTGCGCCGCCTCGGACTCACTCACCTTGTGTTCACGTCTGTTTTTCCAGTCGTCCCCGAAAGCGTGGTAGATCTGCCCGTAGACGGGGGCGCCGAGGAAGGCGGTGATCAGTGCGTTTCTGTTTTCGGTGTTGATAGGGATGAGCCCCTGCTCCGGCGGACGGCTCGAGGCGACGAAATAATCGGTTACCGGGCAGAGCTGCGGGCCGTAAAGCCGGATCGTCCGGCGGGGGATGCCGTGACTGAGGTATCCGAGTTCGGCCACGTTGCGGAGCGGGCGGTCCGCGACGTACATGAAGTCCACATCGTCGTGGTTCGGACGTCCGATCGAATTGGTTGAAACGCTTTCCCACTGGTTCGTGTCGGTGCCCGCGAAATTGATCCTCGGGTCGCGGACCGCGACAGTTTTCGCTTCGCCCTGCTCCATGCTGATCCGGCCCGTGAGATTGCTGACGACATCGACCATGTCCCCGCCCATTCGCGTGACGATGCGGTCCAGGTCCACGCGGGCGGGGAAGTTCGTGGAGGGGTGCGTCACGGATTTCTCTTCCACATGGACGGATTCGGTGTCCGGGGTGTAGCTGAAATCCCAGTCGTACTCCTGCACCTGACCGCCGCAGGTTACGCGCAGGCCCTCCACTTCGACCGCGAAGCTCTGATCGTTGCGGTTGGTGGGGAAGGGGTAGGCCATTTCGAGATAGAGGCGGAACGTGTTGCCCGCTTTTTCCACGCTGTTGCTGACCATGAGTTCGCCGGCCATGGGCACCGATTCCGTGCAGAAGGACGCGAGGTCGCCCGGGATCCGGTCCGCATCGACATAATCCCTCAGATTGCGCGCCATGTCGCGGGCCGTAAAGGCCCTCTCTTCGCCCCCGAACGTGCAGCCGCCGAAATCAAGCAGATCCTCGTCTTCCAGGTGTTGAAATATCGCCGCGACCGCGTCGGCCCCGGAGGCCTCGAGCGGTTTGCCGAGGTCGAATCGGGGCGAGTCGGAACCGGGCCGCCAGGCGGGGTAGAAAGAAAAGTGATAGAGATCGCGGGCGCGGCCGCGGCGGCAGTTCAGTTCGTCCCCGGCGCGGGAAACGGTGCCCGTCGGGATGATGGTTTCGAGCGGTGATTCGAATCGGCGCAGATACTGCCGCCGGTCGCTGAGATAGGCCTCGGCATCGTCGATATCCGCGATCACGGACGCGCTGAGCTGCAGTTCGGCGGCGGAGGCCGCGTTGGAACGGGCGCGCATTCCGCTCGCGGGGTCGTATCCTCCCGCGTGCGAGATGTCGATTTTACCCGAGCAGTCATAGGCCAGAAACGCGTAACGTCCGATCAGCCTGCCCCCGTAGCGGATCGGTTCCCAGCCGGCGCCGTCGTCGGGGTGGTCCGTGAAATTCAGCGGGACGTATCGATGGGCCGTGGCGTGGATGCTGCTTCCGTACATGTGGACGTCGACTCCCGTGCCGCTGCGCAGAACGACGGGGCGGTCGCCGTCTCTCTCCGTGCAGAGCCGTTTCTTTCCGTCGACCTCCTCGTTCATGTACTCGTATAGATAATCCGCGGTTCGCGCGATGGCTGCATCCATGAGCTGCACGGCCTTGCCGTCGTTGATATGGCCGTGTGAGATGAGGCGTTCCGTCCGTATGTAAGCCGCGAAAGACACGGCGAGCAACATGAGCACGGAAAGCACGCCGATGACGGCGATCAGCGCAATGCCCGCTCGCGGTTCGCGGTTTCCGTATGCCTGAGACGTGCGCATGATTACTTCTCCGACTGCAGATGGGTGCGGGGGCTCCGGTTGAAGACGAACAGCCTCCGGAAGGTGCGGCACGAAATGTTGTCTTCATCGTCCGCCATGACCTGCGAGACGCTTTCGCCGAATTCGATACGGCGGGCCAGGGCGTCGGCGTCCTCGGGCGTGAGCACCCCGAGTTCGACGGCGACGGCGTCGGGCATGTCTTCGATCGAGGTGGCCTGGATCCCGGGGTCGTCCTCCGGAGGGGGGATATCGGTCGGCCAGGGAGTCCACTGTTTCGGGGGGTCCGGGTTGCCGTCCATCCCCGGCGTGATGTTTTCCAGAGTGCCGTCGGGCCGATAGCGGTATACGTAGACGTACATGCTGACGACGTTGGGCAGCAGCGGCTGCGCGCTCTGCCATCCCGCGTTCGACCCGGAGGCGTCGCGGCGCCGCCGGTCGAGAAAACCGGACATCGGTTTGTGCCGCACGCCGAAGGCCCGGTTGGTCCGGGCGCGGCTCTGATTCTGCAGGTAGAGCGCGAAGCGGGTCGGGTCTTCACGACCCGCCATGTCCGTCTGATGGTCGATGTAATAGAACTGGGAACTCGCGAGTCGGGAAGCCGGCGGGTCGACCGTGCCGTTGAGGCATACAAACGCGAACTCCGTGCCGGCATAGTCTCCGAGATGGGCGACGCTCTCGCCGGGTGTGTCCAGCCCCATCGGGCAGTCCCGGATGCAGGTGGAAAAATGCTCCTGCATTCGGTCGAAAGTCTTGTTGACCTGGACCGCCAGCTTTATCCGCGCACGGGCGCGGTCGGCCGTCCCGGTGGTCTGCAGATAGAGGGAGACCAGGGCCATCAGCAGAATCGAGAGTATGGCCGTGGCCAGCAGCATCTCCACGAGCGTGAAGGCCTTCCCGCCGCCCGGGAACCGTTCTCTTTCGTGGGCACAGACATTCATCGGTACGGATAGAGCCTGAATTCCATGGTGTGGTACGCCTCGGTGTACAAGAAGACCGATCCCTCCTCGGTCTGCGGGGCCGCCGCGGACCGCCATGCGCGCAGCGCGATGCGCTTATGGCGCGCGTTCAGGTCGTCCACGTAGAGGTGGTAGTAGTAATGGATTTCGTCGCCGGCGATGTCTTTGAAGGTGATCTTCGAAAGATGACCCTCCCAGTCCGGGTCAGAGCTGACCGTCACCGCTGCGGGTTCCCACGGGCTGTTGTCGGCCGCATCGACAGGGACGGTCGCGGGGAGGTCCCAGGCATCCCGCGGTGCGGCGGCGAGTGTTCCTTTGCAGGCTTCCAGCACGCTTGAAGCGAACAGGTGGATTTCCGTCTCCTCCGTGCTCTTGCGCACGGCGTCCAGGCCGGAGGGGAAAACCCCGAACAGCGCGAGGAGTCCGAACGAGAGGATGCCGATCGCGAGCACGAGCTCCAGAAGCGAGAACCCGCTTCTTTTCCCCTGCTTCCGGAAACGGTTTGCGTGCCCCTGATCAGTACTGGTCATAGTCTTCCGTGTGCACCGTGGCGATGCTCGTATCGTAATCGTCCACTTCGATAATCGCCCGCAAGCCTTCGCGCAGGCTGCCGCGTTCGATCTCTTCCGGCGTGCCTTCGGCGATATAGATCCGGATCTTTCCGTAAGAGGGGTGATCCCTGAGGGTCTGGATGTTCGCCTTGGACCCGTAGGTGAGCGAGGGCATCCCCATTTTCGAGATCATCAGATCTTCGGTGTTGATCTCCAGGTTCCGGTACAGGTTCATGATATTCCCGTGATTGGAATCGTTGGGCGTATGCAGGGGATCGAATACGGTATGATCGGGAAGAAAGCGCCACGAGGTCAACCGTTCATCGGCCGTGTTACGGTCTTCGGACCCGGCGAAGAGGGCATAGGCCCGGTAGGCCAGATCGGGACGCCCCGCCGCCTCGGCGACGTCTTTGTCCGCAAAAACGAGAAAGGTGTGCTTCTGCTCGAGCGCGCACCGCTGGCGCGCCATGTGCACGGCGCTCGCCACCTCGCGCGCCGCGCGGTCGATGCCGCGCCCCCGGGCCAGGTTCCTGAACGCCGGGAGCGAGACCGTGAGCAGAAGTGCCATAATCAGCATGACCGCAAGCAGTTCGATGAGCGTGAAGCCCCCGTGCGCCCGCTCCGTCCTGTAGTGCGTTCCGGGCATGTGTTCCCCGCGGAAGTCCTCTTGTAAAAACGCCATCCCTTGGGTATCGAGCTTCAGGCACCTCAGAGACTCATGACGGTGCCCGTCGTTTCCGGAAAAAAACCTGGAGCACAGCCCGGCATTCATCCGCCATCACGCCCTGCCGGATTTCGGGGCGGTGGTTCAGTTCCGTGCTCTGAAGTATGGTGAATTGCGAGACCGCCCCGCCGCGTTTCGGATCGTCGGCGCCCCAGACTACGGTCGGAATTCTCGCCAGCACGATGGCCCCCGCGCACATGGGGCAGGGTTCCTTGGTCACGTAGAGTGTGCAGCCGTTCAGGCGCCAGTCGCCGACCGCTTGGGCTGCCTGGGTGATGGCGAGAATTTCCGCGTGCGCCGTGGGGTCTTTCAGCGTCTCGGTCTGGTTGCGGGCGCGGCCGAGGATGGCGCCGTCGAGTGCGATGACCGCGCCCACCGGCACTTCACCTTCATCGGCGGCCTGCTGCGCCTGCCGCAGCGCCATGCGCATGTACACGATATCGGGCTGCAGGGTGTCGGCTTCGGCCATTCTCGCGCTCCCGTTTACTCCGTGTGCTCCGACGCGTCGCGGAGGTGATCGAGCCAGTCGCGGTCGGTGAGATCAAAGTGAATCGGGGTGAGCGCCACGTAGCCCTCGCCGACGACCCGGATGTCGATGTCGTCGGTCCGGTCGAGAATCTCCAGTTCGCCGTCGAGCCAGTAATAGGTGTTTCCCTGCGGATCGGTGCGCTTGTGAAACTTCTCCACGAATCGCGATTTACCCATACCCGCAGGTTTCATGCCTCGCAGCTCACCGTGCGGCAGGTTCGGGATGTTGACGTTCAACAGGCTGCCGGGACGCAGCCCGTTGTGGAGGAAGCGGTCCAGCACCCGGCGTACGACCCCGGCGGCCGTCTCCCAGTGCGGCGTTTCATAGGTGCAGAGCGAGAAGGCGATGCCGGGAATACCCAGAATGACCCCCTCCGTCGCGGCGGAGACGGTGCCTGAGTAGAGGACGCTGATGCCGGTATTGGAGCCGAGATTGACTCCGCTCAGGACGATGTCCGGGGGTTCATCGAGCAGGGCGCACACGGCGAGCTTCACGCAGTCGGCCGGCGTCCCGCTGACCGCCCAGCCGAAGAAATCGTCGCCGTGATAAATCTCTTTCGTGCGCAGGGGGTCGGCGAGGGTAATGGAATGTCCGGCGGCACTTCGCTCGTATTCCGGCGCCACCACCGAGACCTCGCCGTACTCCCGCGCCGTGTCGCGCAGCAGCCGCAGCCCCGGGGCGTGAATGCCGTCGTCGTTGCAGAGGAGTATGTTCACGGGGGAAGAGTTTCGTCGTTCAGGCGCGGGGATGCAAGCGGGGAGAAGGGGGAAGTGCTTCCAGGACACAGAAACTCACGGGGGCCAGGTCGAGTATGAGGCGCGGTCCGTCGCGGAAGATTTCCGGCGCGGTTCCGATTTCGATGGCGGTCGGGGTGGCGCGGTCCTCAGGCCACGTGAATCCGGCGCGGGCAGGTTCGGCGGAGGGGTTGAGGGCGACGATCATCCGCTCCTGCTCCGCAGTCCGCTCGAAGACGAATGGGTAGGCGTGCGGTTCGGCGTAGAGCGGGGCGAATCCTCCATCGGCCCGCAGGCAGCGGTGTTCGCGGCGGAGCTTCAGCAGCGCCTGGACCAGGCGCCAGATCGAGTCCGGATCGTCGCGCTGACCCTCGACCGTGGGGCGATCGGACGCGGGATCGATCGGGAGATAGAGATCCGCGGGGTCGGCGGTGGAGAATCCCGCGTTAGGGGACGGGTCCCACTGCATCGGGGTGCGCGAACCGGTGCGCAGGTAGGCGCCCTCCTTCGACGGCAGATCGGGCTGGTAGCGCAGTCCGATTTCATCGCCGTAATAGAGGCTGGGCACGCCGGGCATGGTGAGCACAAAGGCGAGGGCGACCTTCTGTTCCGAGGGGTTGCGGCGATACGAAAGCCGTGGCAGGTCATGGTTGCCCGAGGGAATCGACAGAAATCCGCGACCGCCCATCCCCCGCGCGTGTGTTTCGAACCACTCCATGAACGGTGTGATATCGCCCTTGCCTTCGCGACGGAAATAACTGTTGCCCGCGCCGGGAAGGACATTGGTTCCCGTCTCCATGCGGAAGAGCGAATTATAGGCGTCGCCGTTGCAGTGCAGGGCGAAATCGACATGAAAGCCGGCATCTATGGCGTCTTCGGGCGAAGACCACTCGGCGACCAGCGCCCGGTCCGGGTAGGCGCGATCAATCCATTCACGCACGTCCCGCCAGTATTCTTTCAGGGCTTCGCCGCCCATTTCATCCTTGATCAGCGTCGAGGCCAGGTCGACCCGGAATCCCGCCGCGCCCTTATCGAGCCAGAAGGTCATCACCCGGCGCATCTCCTCCTTCATCGCGAGGACGTCGGGGTGATCGACGGGGAGTTGCCAGGATTCGCGAGGATGCGCGTAACCATAGTTGAGCGAGGGCTGGAAATAGAAGAAGTTGGCGTGATAGCGGCCGGAGCGCGGCGAGAGCCCGCCGATGAACTTCTCGCCGCAGGGGGCGAAGATGTGATCCGTCCAGATGTACCAGTTGGAATAGGGGGTGGGTTCGGCTCGGGCGGACTGCTGAAACCAGGGGTGGCGGATTGAGGTATGGCCGGCGACGAAATCGAGCAGCACCCGGATGCCGCGTCTTCCGGCCTCGGCGAACAGCCGTTCGAGATCCTCGTTCGTTCCGTAGCGCGGGGCCACGCGGTAGAAGTCGGATACGTCGTACCCGCCGTCTTCGAAGGGGGAATCGAAGACCGGGTTGAGCCACAGCACATCGACCCCGAGTTCGGTAAAGTAGTCGAGCTTCTCGACGATCCCCGGGAGATCACCGATCCCGTCGCCGTTGGCGTCACGGAAACTCGGCGGAAAGACCCCGTAGATCACCGCGCTGCGGAGCCATTCGGGAATCCCCGCGACAGAGTTTTGATCCGTCGCCGCACTCATCGGATCGAGCCCCGGCGCCAGAGGATGTAGGCCGGATGGCCGGGTCGCAGATCGAGGTCCACCCGGTCGGTGTCACGGCCCAGCACGCGTGTTTCCCCGTCGCGCCACTCGCCGACCACAGAGGCGCGGTGCGGAAGGTATACGGTCTTTCTGCCGCCCCGGAAAGACTGCACCATCAGGAAGGGCGGAGAGGCCTGGATGAAATCGGGTTTCATCCATTTGTCGGAGACCTCGTCCAGATAGAGATGGCATCCCGCGCGCCGGAAAAGCTCGCGCCAGATGCGCGGCGTGAGGCGCGACGTGCCGAGGTAGACCGAGGTCCAGCCGTCCATTTCCTTCATCGCACAGGAGGGCAGCTCCTCATCAATATAACGGGCGAAGACCTCGGCCTCTTCGTCCTCCACGTGCAACCACGGCGACACGGGTCCCAGCTTCGCCCCGGGTTCATTCCAGTTGTAGGAGAGGTCGGTCGCCTCCCCGAGCCGGGGGTCGTATCCTTCCTCCATCAGCGTCCCCTGCACCAGGCGGGACTCCGGGTCGATCTCGTCCCTGTGCAACTCAAGTCCGATCCCGGTGAATTTCGTCAGCGAAGGGGCCTTGCCGGCTCGGAACAGGTCGGGCAGGTAACAGAAGACGATCATCCGACCATCCTTCATCCAGCGTCGGCGCAGCGCGTTTTTTTCGGCTGGATCGAGATGGTAGGGCGTGAGCAGGATCACGCAGCGCACCGATTCCGGGATGCGGTCGAGATCGCTCTGCAGGTACCATCCCAGGGCGGCATCCGTCCGGGAGAGGGCCATGCGGGTTTCATACACCCAGCGACCGTACACGGCGCGGGCGGGGACGCGCTGCCATGTGTAACTCTTCTCGTCCAGCACCACCGCGACGGACGGCTCGTAGGCGGGGTTCAGCGAAGCGCGTTCGATCAGGTCGTGGACCTTGTCGTACCAGTTCCAGATGCGCTTGTCATTGAAGCGCCCGTCCGAGAGCAGGTTCTGCCAGTGCGGAAATTCATTCTGGGCGATCATCAGCCCCATATTGCGTTTGAGTACTGCCATGGTCTCTTCCATGTGGGTCGTGCGCTGGGGGTAGCCGGGGGCCGCGAGGCTCTTGTCCGGTTCTTCGGCCAGGTGGGTGAAGGTGTCCTCTTCCAGGAAGACGGCCTTGCCGTGCAGCGGGCCGCTGCTGCGCGGCCCGTGGACGTCCATCGGGAACCCGAAGCGCCGATTGTACATGTTGTAGGAATAGGCGCTGCCGAAAAAGTCCACGTCCGGGCAGGCGAGCAGGCGGCTCGTGCCGAGATGCCCGATCTGCTGCGGCCAGTTCCCGGTCCAGGCGTGCTCGAAGAGATACCCGAAAAAATAGCCGACGAGCGAACGTTCCGCGGTGGCGTCTTTGATCGTCGCCGCCATCTCGCCCATCACGTCCGGGATGAGATTGTTCATAAAGACGGTGAAGTCGATCACCTTCTGCTGCGTGGCCGGGTTGCGGAAGATGCCGAATTCGCCCTCGTAGCGCTCGTCCCGCGAGGGCACCTCGATCTCCCGGAAGGACTCCAGCTCCGTGCCCCACACCTTGTTGACCTTCCCGATCGAACCGTAGGTTTCGCGCGCCCACGCACGGAAGGCGCGGGTCATCGGCGCCGAGTATCCGCCCGACTTTTCCGGGTGCCACATCTGCCACTCGCCGGTCAGGTAGTAGAGCGGGATCAGCCCGATGAAGCGGTCCGCATACGGGGAGTCGGCGATGATATCCAGCAGCTCCCGCACATTCCGGTGGGCGTATTTCCGCCAGACCTCTGAAGCGGGCGAGGCCATCTTCGTCGTGCTGCCGTCGGCGTAGGTGAACCGCTCCTCCGGATGTTTTTTGTGCCAGGTCTCGGAGGGTCCCAGCCAGACACGCAGAAGAATCAGGGCCTCGGGGAAGGGTTCGAAAAAGTAATCCAGCGTCGCGCGGATCTTTTCCGGCGAGGTCGCCTCGGGAAGTCCCACGTTGACCGACAGCACCCGCACCCCGGCATCACGGGCCTTGTGCATCTCCTCGAGAATGATCTCGTCCTTGTCGAATTGATTGTTCCCGAAATAGATCCGGAACGGCTGTGATCCGTGACCCTCCACGCGGACCCGCGGACCGTCAGAGGTGAAGGGGTCGAGCCGCGTCTCCGGAAAGGCGACCGCGTTCGTGGGGGTGTCGGGTCCGCCGCCCGCCGCCATCGCGCCGGCGGCCATGATAAGAAGGCCCCAGACAAGGAACGGTCTTTTGAGTTTCATGGGTATTATCCTGTTTTGAGCCGGGGCTGTTTCTTCGATAGGCGCGGGACTAAACCATTTGCAGTGAATAATCCAGCTTAAGCTCATTCAATCAGCATAGTCGCGAGCGTCTGGGCGTAGAGCCGCACGAGAAAGTCGTTGGGGTGATTGACGTGGTTTCCGGTCATGTCCGCGTAGATCTTGTTCCGGAGCAGGTAGGCGTGCAGCGACCACAGGTCGGCTACCGCCACGCCGTCGCCTTTGAGTTGCTTCAATGCGGGAAGATAGCCGCGCATGGGCTCCAGCGCGCGCCATTGCTCGTTGGGTAACATCGACATAACCAGGATGAACTCAGCGTCCGGATTCTGAGTCCGGATGGCGCGTATGGTTGCCTTCGTGTTTTCGATGTAGCGTTCGACCGGCACATGACCGCCATCGTTCATGCCGAAGGCGAGAATGCACAGATCCGGTCGCTCGTGCGCGACCAGTCCGTCGACCGTCTTCGCCCCCCACGCCGAGGTCATTCCGCCCAGCGAGGGGTTGATGAGCTCGATGGAGGAAGCCGTCTCGCGGCGCAGCTGTTCCGCGAGCAGGCGTCCCCACGAGGGCATGTACGGCGGACGGGCGGCTTTGGCGCTGGCGGAGGCGCCCACCGCGATGCTGTCGCCGAAGAGCACGATCTTAAGCGGCGCGCCCGCCCGCAGCCGGCCGGTCGTGCGCGGCAGCCTGTCGCCGCCATATTCCGGTACCGGTCCGCGCCATGGTTCCCCGCGCCGGTAGGTGACTCGTATCTGCCGATCGTTGAACCATGAGGATTCGGAAAACGCGAGGTATCCGCCGTCCCGCCGCTTCATCACGCCCGGCTTCGCGTCGGGGCTGTCCGGAAAGAGTTCGCGTCGGAGGGTCACCGGCATGTCGCTCCCGGGCCGCACGATTAAATGGCGCCCATCCACGCGGAAATCCTTTCCCTCTTCGTAGGTGCGGGTGAGGGCGTAATCCTCCACCCGGAGGATGCGTTCGGGGCGGAAGGCCAGGCGCGCCCGGGGTGCCTGGCCCTCCTTCGAAAGGGGGAGGGCTGTTTCCCGGTGAATGACGGGGTTGGACCAGAGGGGACGCATTGCGGCCGCGAACCCGTAGCGCGGGCGGGGTTCTTCTGCGATCGCCAGCCATGCGCGGTCGCCGCCGGCCTCTTTCGAACCGAAGTGCACCGGGCGGGAGAATCCGGGAGCGCTGCGCATTTCGATCAGAAAAGAGAGTTCCGTGCGGTCGAGATGACGGGTCACGTAATCCGTGAGATCAAAAGGGACCGGCCCCGAAGTATCCGGCCTGATGGTGGTCACGGCCACCCGTTCGAGTTTTCGCGGTTCCGTATCGAAGGTGACCGACGACTCGCCCCATTCCGAATCGATGGCGTACACGGAGAACGAGGGGTTTGATCCCGTGCCCTCCGCGGTTCCCTTAAACCAGATCCTGGCGCTCGCCGTCGAGGTCTGCGCAAGGGTGGAGAGGTCGTAGCGCAGCAGGATGGAGCGCTGCTCCTCCGCCGCATTTCCGCGCTGAACCCAAAGTTCGCGCGCATTTCCGAAATGTCGTGCGGCGTACGCCCCGCCGCGGATTTCCGTATCCGCGCAGGGCCCGAGTACCGTGCGGGGCGGACGTTCGCCGGCCACCGCCGCCAGCCCCGTCAGGAGCACTCCGCTGATGACAATTCTGCGCCAGCCCATCTGTCTCCTCCCGAACTATACGAACGGCCATACTATAATCGGCAACGCCCGTACCTTATACCGTTCCGCTTATTTTACTTCATGAATTCCACAGCGAATGACACCCGGCATGGCGGCCACGGCCGTAACTTCAGGATTAATACGGATTACGAAGGGCACGGATAACAGAATGGGATTAGCGGGGGGCTTTGTACTGATATGGTCTTTACCCCCTCCCACGGTCTGCCCTTCCCGCACGTTGCAGCATCCGGTCGTACATGGGACGCAGGCGCTCCAACGCGTCCCGATATTCCGGATCATCAACCCGGTTCCGCGTCTCCAGTGGTTCGTCGCGATAATCGTAAAGCTCCTCGGCTTTCGTCGATCCATCTTCGTCGATCCAGCGGATATAGCGGTAGCGGTCGGTGCGGACGGATTGTCCGGTGTACGGATGCTGCCACGCGCGGCGGTTCATGGCGTAGACGGCGTTTTTCCACGGCAGATCGAGGTCGTAGAGCAGCGGCGTGAGACTCATGCCGTCCGCGCGGCCGGGCGGCGGCAGGCCCGCCAGTTCGCAGAGCGTGGGCGCAATATCGACCGCCTCGGTCAGCGCGTCGCTGTGCCGCCCCGCCGTCTCCATCCCCGGCACCCGCACGATCAGCGGACAGCGCAGGGAGGTCTCGTAGTTGGTGTCCTTGCAGTAGACGCCGACTTCGCCGAGGTGAAAGCCGTGGTCTCCCCACAGCACGATGACGGTGTCACGTGATAGCTTCAGTTCATCCAGCGTACGGAGAATGCGTCCGACCTGCGCGTCGATAAATGACGTGCAGGCGCAGTAGCCGTGCATCACCCTGCGCCGGAGCTTTTCGGGCAGGGGGCCGGCGTTTGGAACGTCGTGGTACATGCGCAGTTCATAGGCGTTGTGCGGGTGGAAGTCGGGTGCTCCCGCGGGGTTCTCCATAAGCGTGAGCGGAAGCGAGGCGCGGTCGTAGAGATTCCAGTAGCGCTTCGGCGCGATCAGTGGGAGGTGGGGTTTCAGGAAACCGGCGGCCAGGAAGAACGGCTGCTCTTCTCCGGCGAGTTCGTGCAGGCTTTCGACCGCCATCCGCCCGATGACTCCATCGGGATATTTTTCTTCCGGCGCATCATACGCTTCGGTGCACGGGCCGACGGTCAGGGCAAAGCGCTGGTGTGGCGATAAATCCTCGCCGGCATCGATCCGATTCTGCACTTCTTTCCGCCTGCGCTTCTGTTCGGCGAGGTTTTCGGGGTCGAAGTAGCCGCGTCCGGTAAAGGCCTTCCACTCGTCCCATGAGCGTTCGTCGCCCCCCCCGCCGTGATGGAAGATCTTGCCCATGCCGACGGTGCGGTATCCGTGCAGGCGGAAGTGCTGGGGCAGGGTCAGGATGTCGGGTGACACGCCTCGCAGCGAGACGGCGTTGTCCTGCATCCCGTGGTGCTCCGGACGCAGGCCGGTGAGCATGCTCGCGCGCGAGGGGCCGCAGATCGAGAACTGCGCGTACGAGCGGTCGAAAACCATCCCCTGCGCCGCCAGCCGGTCGATGTTCGGCGTCTTCATGAAATCATGGCCGTAACAGCCGAGCATCGGACGCAGATCGTCCACGCAGAGAAACAGCACATTCGGCCTGGATCGGCGCGCCGCCCCCGCCGCCCATGAGCCCATGACCACCGATCCCGCCAGTGCCGAAATAAAATCACGTCTTTTCATCGTCTGCTCCTTTTACAGGTCATGTGCGGCTTTGAGCCGAACGAGTTCTTCAGGGTCGAGCAGCGGGTCGTCGGTTTCTTCCCGCCTCCGCTGCAGTTCGGCCTTCATCCGCTCCAGTACCGGTTTCATCTCCGGATTGCCCGCGAGGTTATGCATCTCGTGCGGGTCCTTCGAGAGATCATACAACTCGAATTCGGGCGGATGCATGCTCGTCTCGTACGCCTGCCGCGTCTCGTCGTCCTCGGCGAACTTGATCCCGACCGGTCCGATCTGCGGCACGGGATTGGGGCGCGTGTGATCGAGATTCCGGATCAGCTTGTAACGCCGGTCGCGGATCGAACGGCGGGGATAGAAGTGCTGCGCGGCATGGGCGGTGTATTCCCCATAGAGCGTCTTGCGCCAGTCCGCCGGGGTGGATCCCGTGAGCAGCGGGATGAGCGAACGGCCCGCCCGGTGCGCCGGCGGTGCGATGCCGGCTGCGTCCAGGATCGTGGGCAGGATATCGACCGAGGAGATAAAATCGTGGTTGACCTGTCCGGGACGGATTACGCCGGGCCAGCGCACGAGGAAGGGTACCTCCTCGCCGGCCTCGTAACAGGTGGTCTTGGCGCGAACGAAGGGAACGCCGTGATCGCCGAGAAAGATGATGAGCGTATCCTCTTCGTGTCCGGCCTCCCGCAATGTTTCGAGGAGCATGCCCAGACCGGCATCCGCCCTGCGCTGGGCGTTGTAGTAACCGGCGACCTCCCGGCGCACCCGGTCGCCATCGGCGTGCAGGTAGGGGAAGGGCTCGACCTCCTCCGGCGTGTACGGGTCCTCGGGCAGACCCATGTACTGGTTGGCCTCCTCGTTGTACGGCCGATGCGGATCGAAGTAATTGACATACAGGAAAAAGGGGCGATCGCCCGCTTCGTCGAAAAACATCGCCGCGCGCCGCGCGACCTCGCGCACGTCGCGCGTCTTCAGGGCCTGATGTTTCCACCATTCGAAATCGAACGGGAAGATCTCCTGCGGGGTGACATGCAGTTTCCCGATGATGCCGTTGTAGTATCCCGATTCCTTGAGGATTCCGGGGAGCGTGGGGATGTTGCGTTTGACGCCGTATTCGGGATGCGCACCGGCGAGACCGATCTGACCGTTCTGGTGCGGGTAGAGCCCCGTGAGTATTGAACTGCGCGAGGGGCTGCACGAAGCGTGCGTCACGTAGGCGCGGGTGAATCGCATCCCTTCCGCCGCCAGCCGGTCCATGTTCGGCGTGCGCCCCAGGGGGTCGCCGTAACAACCCAGCGTCGTCCCCTGGTCGTCGGTCGTGATCAGCAGGATGTGGGGTCGCTTCCCGCGCAGTTCGAACTGCGCGGCGGCTTCGCCGGAGACCGCGTAGAGCGCGGGCAAAGTCAGGGCTCGGGTCAGAAAGCTTCTTCGGCTGATCGTCTCTTTCATGGGAGTCGTACCTCGGTTTTACACAGTCCCTCTAACGTCCCGTCCCCGTGCAAATCTGAACCGGGAAAATGACAGCTCCTCAGACATGATCTGGTAGAGCCCTGACCAGGAACGACCTGCGGGCATTGTGAGCGCCGTATGCCCCACCAGCAACGTCGTGCCGTTCGGGTCGATCACCCGGTAACGCAACTGGCCGCTTTCGTTCGTCGCGGTACAGCGAAGCGTTTCGCCCTCGAAAGAAAAGGGTTCGGTGGAGACGACCTGTTGCAGATCCCGAGCCCGGCGCATCCGCAGCACCTGGAACACCGCCCGGTCAGGGGCGTTCTTCCAGAAACGGCATACGTAGAAGTCATCCGGGGATGTGGCGCCGAAGACGAGTCCCGCCATCGCGCCGCGGCGTTTGAGATGGACCTCCGCCTCCACGCGGAACGGCTCGGAAGGAGCCACGCCGGTGGTGTCCGCGAGCACGAGCGAAGGCGGCCGATCCGTCCGGGCCACGGCGAGTTCCCGGTTTCGGACGGCCCACTCGCCGGAGACGATCTGCCACGGTGCGCCCAGCGGGTGCCCCTCTTCAAACCACGCGACGGGCAGGGTATCGCCGCGATCGAAGCGGTCCTGGAACGACGGCCCGGAGCTTCCGCGGAACGCCAGCCACGGCAGCGGTGCGCCATGGGTCATGCGGATCCACAGCGCACCCAGCGCGTCGCGCACATAGGTAGTCATCGAAGCGAACTCGTCCGGGTACGTCACCGTCTTCTGCTTTCGATAACGGGCGCGCACGACGTCGTTCAATCTCGAAAGGGCGGTGTGGCCGGGCCAGCGCAGGACGTCGGCGGTCCAGAGCAGCGCGTGCGGATCTTCCTCGCTGTGCAGCGAGACGCGCAGGACCCGGAGCGCGTGTTCATGGCCCGGGTGGTCTTTCAGCAGGGCGACGGCGGCCGTACTGCGCACCACCGGCGAGTCGTCGGTCAGCCTGAATTCGAGCCGGCTTTTCAAGGGCGCGGCCCGCTCCCGGTCGGTCAGCGCATAGGCGCCGAGACAGGCCCAGTAGCGGAAGCACGGTTCGCGGTGATCGAGCGCCCTGCCGAATCTCTCCGCCTCCCGGGGGCTGCCCCCGGAGGCGGCGAAGGCCAGTTCGACCAGCGCGCGATGTTCCTTCGCGCGGCCCGCGAAGAACCGGGTCGGATCCGCGTCCCTGGTTTCACACCAGCGCATCAGCTCGTATTCCGGGACGACACCGAGATCCCGGTGTTCGATCATCCAGTCGAAGACTTCGCGCCGCAGCACGTCGAGCTGCTCGCGCCGGGCGGGATCGGCGGCGAGATTGCGTACCTGGTGGGGATCGGCTTCGCAGTCGTAGAGTTCTTCGACCGGCGTTATGCTGAAATAGCGCGCCTCCTCCGGCGTCAGGGTCCCGGCAAGGTGACGCGCCCAGAGCGCCTGCATCGTCGGCATCTTGTCGGTGCCGTGATGCATCCGGCTCTGCGGACTGAACGGAAGCAAGTTGCGGATGTACCGGTAGCGCCGGTCGCGCACCGAGCGGCTGATCCGGATTATTTCCTCCGTGCGGTCGCGGTAGCCGAACGAGGTCGGGCGGGTCTCCGCGGCGAGGAAGTTTGTTCCTTCCATCTCCGCCGGCGGTTCGATCCCGGCCAGTTTCAGGACGGTGGGTGCGAAATCGACGAACGAAACCAGGTTCCCGTTTTTCGCGCCGGGCCGGTACGCGGGCACCGCGGCACGATAGCGCTCCGGGATGCGCACGATCAGCGAAGTGTGCAGACCGGAGTCGTACAGCCAGCGCTTACCGCGCTGCAATCCCTCGCCGTGGTCGCCGAAAAAAAAGATGATCGTGTCTTCATAGAGTCCGTCGTGTTTAAGTTGATCGAGGAGCGCGCCGACTTTGCCGTCGAGTTCGGCGATCTTGTGGTAGTAGGCGGCCGTATCGCGCCGGGCGGCGGGCACATCCGGATGGTAGGGGCGGAGCGGGGCCTCGTCCGGATGGTGGTACGGCAGCGGGCCGCCCTGCACCGCATGGTAGCGGAACCGGCTCTCGTGGGTACAGACGTAGTTGAAGACGCTGAAGAAGGGTGTGCCCGGGGGCCGGTTCCGATACGACGCTTCGCGCGAACTGTCGTCCCACGCCTCCGGCGGGGTGGGGAAGTGGTAATCCTCCTTATGATGGTTGGAGCAGTAGTAGCCGTGTTCGCGAAGCATTCCGCTGAAGGTGCGTCCGGCGAACGGAACGCGGGTGCGCATGTTCTGGCTTCCGAGCGACGGCGGATAGCGGCCGGTAATGAGTGTGGAGCGCGCCGGCCCGCAGACCGGCGCATTGCTGAAACAGCGCAGAAACAGCATGCCCTCCCCGGCGAGGCGGTCGAGCCGGGGCGTCTTCGCGCAGGCGTCCCCGTACGCTCCGAGATGAGGACCCATGTCCTCCGCCGTGATCCAGAGGATGTTAGGCCGACGACCGCGTTCGTCCGACACCGCCGCAGCGAGCGCGGGCAGCGTGAGGGCTCCGGCATTGAACGATCGTCGCGTGATCCGGTTCATCGTGCTTGTCTACTCGTTCTTACGCGGTGGTGTCATCCGTATTCTTCGCGGCGTCTGCAAAAAGGGAACTATCCGCTCAGCGATGGCGGATCAGATAGACCCGTGAATCGACCTCGTAGTTATAGTGCGTCCCCCGCGAAGGATCTTCCTCGGAAATTATTTGTCCCTAATATTCGGTAAGCTCTTCCACGTGTTCGTCGTAAAAGCACATATTGGCGTGCCCGTCGTGGCGGTATTCGATCTGCCCGGGCGTCTCCTCGTCCGGATCAAAGTCGTCCTTCCAGTAAAGCCAGGGCCGGTTATGGCTGTCGATTATAGAGCAGGGTTTTGGCGGGGTGCTGTACAAGCTGGGGGTTCCACATGCTGTGCCTGTACACATTGATGTTTCGGGCTTTGGAGTTTTCCTGGCTGAGCCACTTGTTCATCGAGTAGGACATGCGGTAGGTCTTGGTGCCTGAGTCGTCGAGCGGATCGGGGGTGTCGGCGGGAATCTCGGGACAGCGATACACGCCCTCGTACATCAGCTTCTCGAGGACCTCATAGTTGGGGACGCGGAACTGGTCGCCGGGGGAGTCCTTGGTATAGGGCAACAGGCTGTGCTCCCAGCGCAGGGCGTACCACGGTATCCCCTCGTAGGGCGAGCCTTCATCGTTATTGCCCCAGACGAAGGTATGGATGCCGTGGTCGGCAGTATACTGTTTCTGGGCGATGGCCAGATTGCGGAGGTTGGATTTGCACTGCGCGTCGCGCGCGAACGAGACGCCCTGCTCGATCAGCGGGAACAGGATGCTGAGCAGCAGGGCGACGATCGCGATGACCACCAGCAGTTCGATCAGTGTGAAGGCGCGGCGTTTCATCCGGAGGCGCGCTCCTGTCGCTTTTCCCAGCGGCGGTATTCTTCGGCGGGAAACCGCTTGAAGTCCGGCGGCGGCAGCGTCGCTTCCCAGCGCTCAAATGCGCGCATTAGCGTACGGGTTCGTTCGGGATAAACTGTGGCGAGATCCACTTCTTCGCCAATGTCATTGCGGATGTCGTAAAGATGCGGCCTGCCGTCGCGGGTGACGACCAGCTTCCAGTCGCCGTCCCTCACCGCTTTCATCCCCTGGGCTTTCCAGAAGAGAGGTTCGTCATGGAGCGGTTTTGCGCTGCGGCCGGCGAGCACGGGCGTCAGATCCGCCGAGTCGTAGACGCGGTCGCCGGGCAGCGAGGCCCCGGCGAGACGGGCGCAGGTCGCGTAGACGTCCATCGAGGAGACGACGGGCTGATACCGCGAGCCGGCGGGGATCGTACCGGGCCATTCCGCGAGGAAGGGAACGCGGATACCGCCTTCAAACAGCGTGCCTTTGTAGTCGCGCAACGGGTCGTTACGGTAGGCGCCCGTCTTGCGCGCACCGCCGTTATCGCTGATGAAAAAGACGAGGGTGTTTTCCTCCAGTCCCGCCTCGCGCAGCTTCGCGCGGATATCCCCCACCGCGGTATCGAGCGCTTCGACCATGTTGATGTACGTCTTGCGGTTCTCGCGGGGATCGTCGACCCCGTTCAACGGAATGTCGACCGGACCCGGATCCTCATCATCCATCAGCGGCGTGTGCACGGCATTGAAAGCCACGTACAGGAAGAAAGGTTCATCGCGGTGACGCGCGATAAAGTGGTTGGCCTCCCGCGCGAAGGCGTAGGTCAGGTATTCCTTCTCATGGACGCGCTCGGTCCCGCGCATGATGCATTTCGGGGGCTTCAGATTCCCGAGATCGAAGTAGCGGTAGAGCGAACCCATGAAGCCGTAGAACTCGTCGAACCCGTGCTTGATCGGGTGGTCGTCGAACGAATGACCGAGGTGCCACTTGCCGACCATGCCGGTGGCGTAGCCCCGGCGCTTTAACAGCTCGGGCAGTGTAATTTCCTCCTGCGAGAGCCCGCGCGGATTGCCGGGGCGGGTCGGAATCACCTGGTCCGGGTTGGTCGGGAATCCGATCCGGTGGTGATGACGCCCCGTCATCAGACTGGCGCGCGACGGACCGCAGGCGGGGTAGGTCACATACCCCTGCTCAAACTGCATCCCGTTCAGGCCGAGGGCATCGATGTTCGGGGTCTTGAGATCCTGCGCACCATGCAGCCCGATGTCTGCATAACCGAGGTCGTCGGCGAAGAGGAGGACGATGTTGGGCCGGGTGGGACGTCCCGCCGTTGCGGCGGTACCCGACGCAGCGGCCGCCGCGCCGGTCCAGGCCAAAGATCGAAGAAAGTCTCTGCGGCTGCGACTCATGATCGTTCCCCCCTAAACGGTAATACGTACACAATCCTAAATCCCGGCTCTGTTTAGAATATCGATATGCATATGATGTTTAATAAAAAAAACAATGCCATGGGGTGGCTCTCATTCGTAGGCCATCCTGTAGAGCCGGATGGCGCGTACCTCGATGTAGTCGGGTTGGGTCGAGGGATCGTAGTGACCGCCCATGTTGAGATGCGTAGGCGCGGCCAGGCTGAACGATTCCGGCTCGTGGCCGATCTCGAACACCCCGGTGAGCGTGTGCCACGAGCCGTCCCGCTTCGGGAAGAATTCGACCGTCGTGGTCCGGCTTTTACGGTCGTGGCAGCTGAACCGGATTCTCCCTCCCGTGGCCACCTTCAGTTCCACCTGCACGGCATACCGCCCGGCGGTGAGCCCTTCCGCGTCCGCCGTACCGGCGACCGGGTAGACGCCCCCGGATTTCATGCGCAGCACCCCGCGGTCGCGCGCGAGCGTGATCATCCGCCGGGCGCGCCACGAACTGTTCGCTGCACCGGGTTCCCATTCGCGTACGGGGGAGAGGTCGCGGGGGAGGATCTCCCCGGAGACCTGACGCGGAATGACGTAATCCGGGTCGTACTGCGAGTTGGGTGTGGGGAGGGCGATGCCGGTGTCCTTGAGCCAGCCCGCGAGCGTCTTCTGCAGGGCGGCGAGCACTTCAGGGTTCCGGTCGGCCAGGTTCCGGCTTTCGCCGGGATCGTCCCCGACATGATAGAGTTCCGGCGGCAGGCCGAAATTCCGTACCAGACGCCAGGGGCCGCGCTGCAACGCGGCGACCGGAACGACCGGGGTCGCGTCGTCGCCCAGCAGCGCGGTCACGTTGTACCAGAAGAGTGGGCGCCGCCCGAGATCCGGCTGCCGTCCGGTGGTCAGCAGGGGTTTCAGGCTGATCCCGTCCGTGGGCTGTTCTTCAGGGAGCGGGACGCCCGCGATGTCGAGAATCGTGGGATAGAAATCCATGATGCACACGGGGAGATCTGACCTGGCGCCCTGCACGGCACCCGGCCAGTGGATGGCCATCGGTACCCGCAAGCCGCCGAGATAAGTGTAGCGTTTCTCGCCGCGGTAGGGGTCCACGGAGGTGATCGGGACCGATCCGAAAAGCTCACGCCCCCCGTTATCGGAACTGAGCAGGATCACCGTCCGATCCCGGATGCCCAGTTCCTCCAGCGTCTCCAGGACGCGGCCGACGCCCTGGTCGACGACGTCAAGCATGGCGGCGTAGGTGGGGTTGAGCGACGCGTCGCCGATTCGTTCCTTCTTTTCGCGGTAGTACTGCACTTCTTTTTCGGGTGCCATGATCGGGGTGTGCGGCGCGTAATGCCACAGCTGCACGTAGAAGGGCCGCTCGCGGTTCGCGCGAATGAAGTCGAGCGTCTCATCGGTCAGTCGGCGGGTCAGGTACTCGCCCGGCTTCGAGTCCACGTCGCCGGGCAGACCCTGAAACGGGGCGAAGTAATTCTTAATCGCGCCCGTCGTCTCCGCGCCGCCGAAATTGACGTCGAAGCCCTCGCTCTCCGGCGTCACGTCGCCGCCGACATTGCCGAAGTGCCATTTTCCGATATGGGCGGTAGCATAGTCCTTGCTCTTGAGCATTTCCGCAATGCTGGCGAACTCGGGGCGCTGTTGGGTCCACGCCGGCGCCCAGGTCGGGGAGTAGGGCGCATTGGGGCGCGGCATATCGGGGCGGTTGAGTTCTCCGCGCCGCGTCCAGGCCGTGCGCGCGGGCCACTGGCCCGTCAGCATGCTCTGGCGCGAGGGAGCGGAAAAGGGGTGGGTGGCATGGGCCGCGGTAAAGATCATGCCCTGTTCGGCGAGCCGGTCGATGTGGGGCGTCTCTATGTACGGATTGCCGGTAAACCCGAGGTCGCGCCAGCCGGCGTCGTCGAGCAGGATGACGATAAAATTCCACGGCCGGTTTGCCTTGAGCGACGCGTTCACGGCCGCCCGCGAGATCGTCTGGAGCCCCAGTACGATCAGAGCGATCATAATGCCCGTTCGTGTTCGCACGCCTTTCATCATCGATCTCATGCCTCTTCCTCCGGGTTTTACGCTTTTACGTACTGAACTCGATGTATACAGGGAACGCGCAGGTTGGTACGACGGGCCGTCACGAGGCGTGGCCGGTCAGTTCCTTCGTCTCACCGGCGCGCACTTCATCCGTGCGGCCGAACCCGCCTATGCGAACCGGGGCCGGATTGCTTTCGTCGGCGCGGATCTCGACCCCGCCTGACCGGACCGCGGCATCGACGGCCTGTCCCCGAAAATGCAGGCGGAACGAAATGGCCCCCCATTCTTCAGGCAGATGGGGGTCGAAGTACAGCGTGTCGCCGCGTAATTCCAGCCCGGCGAACCCGTAGATCGCCGCCTGCCACAGGCCCCCGCAGTTGCCGATGTGAATACCTGCTTCCGAGTCGTTGTTGTAGTCCTCGAAATCGAACGATCCGGCCAGCCGGAAATAGTACCGCGCGCGCTGGACGAGGCCGATCTTCGCGGCCGCCAGGGCGTGGATAGAGGGGCTGAGCGACGAGCCGTGCAGAATGAATCGTTCGTAGTAATCCCAGTTGGCGACCCAGTGCCGTCGCTCGAACTGTTCGGGGAAGAGCGTGAGCAGCAGGATGACGTCCGGCTGCTTGATCCCCTTGCAGCGATGATACTCCGCCCCCGGCCCGCCCCAGTCCGAACCCACGCGCTCCCAGTCGTCCTGCAGGTCGAAGAACCCGTCGCACTGCGGGATCAGCCCCGTCGTCTCGTCCACGGGCCGGAACATTTTCTGTCCGGCCTCGCGCCAGCGGGCCGGCTCGCCGTCGCGGAGCTGCAGGCGGGCCTCGAGTTCTCGCGCGCGGTCTGCGTCTTCCGCGCGCAGTGCGTCGAGCGCATCGGCGGTGCGGAGCAGCACCTCCGCCGTCGTCCAGTTGGTGTAGGCGTTGTTGTTCGTGATCGGATGGTACTCGTCGGGGCCGCCGACGCCGTGAATCTCGTAACGATCCTCCGCCTCGTGGCGGACCAGGCGCTGCATCATGTAGCGGCTGCTCTCCACGGCCGCTTCCAGCCCGTGGCGGTAGAGGAATTCGCGGTCGCCGGAGGTGGCCGCGTAGCGGAAGATGGAATGGGCGACGTCGGGTACGACGTGGATCTGGGTGCGGCTGCAGTTGATGGATACGGGCGCGTGCTCGTGGCCCGAGACCGAACTCTGCCACGGGTAGCGCGCGCCTTCGCGGCCTTCGGATTGCGCATATTCGCGGGCGGCGTCCAGCATCCGGGTCCGGTAGCGGTGGTGGGAGCGCGCGTATTCCGGGAGTGCCCACTGGTAGAAGGGCGCGAGATTGATGTCGTCGTCCCAGAACACACATCCCCCGTAGCCGTAGCCGCTCAGCGATTTTGCGGCGATGCTCACCGAAGAGTCGGGGTGGGGAGAGGCGATGATCAGATGAAAGATCGCAAACCGGATCATGCGCTGGTCGTCGGGACCGTTTTCGATGCGGATGTCCGTCTCGCGCCAGAGACGCCGCCAGGCCTCGGCGTGTGAGCCGAACGCTGCGTCGTAGCCCTCCGCCGCCGCGCGGTCGGCCAGCTCGACCGCGGCCTCGGCGGGATCGTCGAGGTCCGGATCCCGCGACGAGTACAGCGCGCAGCTTTTTTCGAGGACGACCGTCTCGCCTTTCGCGACCTCCAGGCGGGTGGATGCGGTGTGCCGGCGCAGTCGTTCGCCGCGCGACCACGCGGGATCGGCCGGCCGGCCGTCTGCGAGGATGCGGTGCCGCACGGCCTGGAACACCGATACGCCGGTGCTCGGGAGCGTGCTCCTGAGCGTGAACCCGTCTTCGGCTTCTTCGTGTATGGTGTCTTCGCAGGTGTCGTTCAGGCCGGCATCGATGCCCGAACGGAAGGCGAGGACGGCATCGTGATTCTCGGGCGTGACGCAGATCCGCTGCATGATCAGGTGACGGCGGTCCATCCCGCAGAAGCGGCGGAACTCGAAGCGCGTGATGCGCCCCTCGCCGTCGTCCCGGCGCACGGTGCGCACCAGTTCCCCCGTGCGCAGATCGAGCCGGCGGCGGTATTCGAGCAGCTCGCCGTCCCAGAGACGGAACGGGCGGTCATGGACCTGCATCTGTACGAAGAGGGGATCGGGGAGATTCTGGATTTCGCAGATCTCCTCGGGGGTGGTCATCGCCTCCTCGTCGAAGATGTATTGCTTGCGGCAGAAGGTATCGGCGCGACAGAACTGCTTACGCAGGCGACGATGGAAGACCCCGGCCACGAAGAGCCCCTGGACGTCCTTCGTGCCCAGTTCCTCGTAACTCCCGCGCAGGCCCATGTAGCCGTTGCCGATGCAGTACTGCGTCCCGCCGAGCGGTTCACGGGCCGGGTGGTACGAGTGCTCTTCGATTGTCCAGCCCGCCGCGTCCGCCGAGGCCGCGATGTCTTTTTCTCCGTCCGTCATACGCTCCCGATCCGGTTCCGGCATAAAGAGTGCACCGTACACGATACGTGGAGACTCGCGGCGCCGCTATATGCATATGCGTGTTTGGGTTAATAAATTCCACTCGCGGGGAAAGGTGCTCCGAACGCTGAACGACGGATACCACGGTATGGCCGGACTGTGGTCAGAGGAAAAAGAGGACCACGGATTACACGACGGATAAGATCCTGCCCCGCCCCGTTCACGTTTCCGATTCCACTCCTCTGCGAGCCCGGCGTCTTTGCGCGATTCAATAACAGAGCGAGTCGGAGTCCTGTTCACCCATTATCCGTGCCCTTCGGTGCGCCAAGCAAAGCTTGGCTGTTTCTAACTGAATGAAAGGAGTCAGTCGTGTGAATTGATCGTTGCACATGTAGCCGACCCAGCGGTGATCGGGGGTAACCCCGGCGTCGAAGCCTGGGAAGGCGAACGCGCGAGCCGTAGCGAAAGCGAACTTGATTCAGCCTCGTTACACAAGTCGAGGGCGGCCAGCCTATCGGATATGATGAAGCCAGCACTTGTCGGGAAGGAACGGTCATATGCACCGGCAAGGCCCTCCGGGGTAACAAGAGACGGCGCGCGCAGAAAGAACAGCCAGGAACTTGGGAGGCCCGCCGTGATGTCGGGTAAGCCGACAAGCCCGTGGGGGAATCAATAACCTCGGGGGTGATCGCGTGCGGGAGTCGGAGAGGCTCGTAGTAGTGATGAAGCGGGGTAATGCCCGTGGAGCGAAGGGGTCTCGGCGGAAGACGAGCTGAGTAAGAAGCGCGGGGGACTGATTGGTGAAACCTATGACAGAAGAAGCGACGGAGTACTATCGCATTGACGACAGACTCTTGCCGCCGAAACTCGCCGCGCTGAGACAGAAGCTGAGTCAGAAGGCCAAACAGGAGAAGCGGTTTCGCTTCTACAGTCTCTATGGCCACATTGGCCGGGCCGACACTCTGCTGGCGGCATGGAAACATGTACGCGCTAACGGCGGAAAAGAAGGCCCCGATGGTGTGACCATCGAGGACATCGAACAGAGTCAAGGAGGAGTCGAAGCCTTCTTGGCGGATATTGAACGCAGCCTGAAGGATCGAACCTACCGTGCTGGAAAAGTGCGGCGGGTCTACATCCAGAAGGTGAACGGGAAACTCCGTCCCTTGGGAATACCCTCGGTGCGGGATCGGGTCGTGCAGACCGCTACGGTTCTGATATTGGAACCGATCTTTGAAGCTGACTTCAAGGACTGCTCCCATGGGTTCCGGCCTGAGCGCTCGGCGCATGATGCGTTGAAGGCGATTGGGCAGGAGCTCCGGCAAGGGCGGTGTGCGGTGTATGATGCGGATCTGGCCGGCTATTTCGACAGTATTCCACACGACAAGCTCATCGCTTGTGTGCAGATGCGTGTCACCGACCGGTCCGTGCTGAAGCTGATCCGAATGTGGCTGAAAGCGCCGGTAGAGGAAACGGAGAAAGGCAAACCGCCGACCGTGAAGCGCAACGACAAGGGCACGCCGCAAGGCGGGGTCATTTCGCCGCTTCTGGCCAACATCTATCTGCACTGGTTCGATGCGGTGTTTTACCGCAAAGACGGACCGGCACGGTGGGCGAAGGCCAAACTGGTGAGGTACGCCGATGACTTCGTGGTCCTCGCCCGGTATATCGGTCCGCAACTCGAAGCGTTCATCGAAGCCAAGATAGAAGGGTGGCTCGGGCTGAAGATCAACCGGGACAAGACCCGGATACTCGATGCTCGGGAACCGGGGCAGACGCTGGACTTTCTCGGATATAGCTTCCGCTATGACCGGGACCTCGGCGGACGCCCGTGCCGGTACTGGAACCTGACACCGTCGCGGAAAGCGCTCCAACGGGAACGTGATCGGCTTCGGGAGATGACCGGACCGGAACAATGCTTCAAACCTCTGCCGACGGTGATCGACGAACTCAACATGCAAATGCGAGGATGGGCAAACTACTTTTCGCTGGGTTATCCGCGTGTGGCATTCCGCCACGTCAATGGATACGTGCGACAGCGTCTCACGCGACATGCGAAACGACGCAGTCAGCGCGGCTACTGGCCCCCTGAAGGTATGAGCTACTACGCGCATTTCAAGAACATGGGACTGATCTACCTGTGAAACCATCCAACAAATGCCTTCCGCGAGAGCCGGATGCGGGAAATCCGCATGTCCGGTTCGACGAGGGGGAGGGCAGTCCGCGGTCATTGGCTATACGCCTCTCATCCCGTGGCTCCCTCTCTACTCTACTGGTCCTCTTCTCCCGTGGACGGCTTTCAGCGATGCTACGTGACGCGGACGCGCCGCCGGTACTGGGAGGGGGACTGGCCGGTGATCTCTTTGAAGACGGTGCTGAGGCGGATATCGCTGCTGAAGCCGCACTTCTCGGCGATTTCCAGGATCGATTCGTCGGTGTCCGCGAGAAGCTGCCGGGCGCGCACGATCCGCTGTCGGCGGATCTCGACGAGCGGGGTGCGGCCCAGCTCGGTCTTGAATTTGCGTTCAAGCAGGGTGCGGGACACAAAGACGTGACGCAGGAGATCCTCGACCTTGATCGGTTCGGTGAGGTGTTCCCGGATGAAATCGAGCGCCTTGGCCACCACGGCGTCCCCCACACGGAAGACGTCGGTGGACTGCCGGCTGACCAGTCCCATCGGCGGAAGCTCGTGACCGCGCTGTTCCTGCTTTCTTTGATCGAGTCGCTGGTCGAGCAGTTCCGCCGCCTCGTACCCTACACGCTCGAAGGGGATGCGGACGCTCGACATCGGGGGATTGCAGACGTGGCAGAGCATCTCGTCGTTTCCCGCGCCGAGGACGGCGAATTCTTCCGGAACGCGGTATTCCTGCTGCCGGCAGAACTGGATGAACTGAAAGGCCTCCCAGTCATTGCAGGCGAAAACCGCGGCTGGTTTCTCCATTTGTTCGAGCCACTTACGTTTGCGCCGATCGATGTTCACCCGCTCCCGGCGGGTCTGACTGTAGAAGCGGGTGCGGTAGAGAAAGGTATCACACGCATATCCCTGTTCATTGAGCGCGTGTTCGAAGGCCTCCGCACGCTGGATGGAGAACTCATGCTCCCGGTTGCCGATGAACGCGAACGACCGGAGCCCGCGCTCGGCGAAATACTCCGCCGCCATTCTCCCCACCGCGTCTTCATCAATGGTCACAAACGGCCGCCGCCGGTCGTCCGGCCGGGCCAGAATGCATACCCAGGGACGCCGGTAATGAGGGATCTCCACGGGGTCGGCCGTATCGAGCAGGCTCGAGATGATCCCGTCCGGCTGCCATTCCTTGAGATCGTCGTACAGGACGGGCGAATCGGACTGCACGAGGTGCAGCACCCATTGGGGATGCTGCCGGGCGAACCGCGAAATCCCGGCCAGTACCCGGGCTCCGTAGCCGTGCCACGGCACTACCACCGCCACCTTTCTCGTTCCCGGCATGCTGTCCCCCGCCCGCAGGTAATGTGCTCAAACCGTGAAACTACCCACTGTATTTCCACAGCTCAAGTCAAGAGTTCAGGGCCGTACGGTTATGGAAATGCTCGCTGCCGGGATCGGGGTTCACCATCAAGAGCATGAAGGTGGGTTCGGGGGGCAAGGGTGAACATAATTCGTACTCGTCAGCTCGGCAGATCGGTAGCCCATGGCGTGGAACGGGATCTGGATACTGGCCGGGGGTGGGGCGGAGAGGACCTGTCCGCTGCGCCGCGGTCGTAAAATGGGATTGCGCGCAGGGGTGTCGCCGAGGTAGAATTTACGATATGGATTATACGAAGATCATCACCATAGAAACCGGCAAACGCTGTGGTAAGCCTTGTATCCGTGGCATGCGGATTACGGTGACAGACGTTCTGGAGTACCTTGCTTCCGGGATGACCGTTCAGGAGATTCTGAACGACTTCCCTGAGCTTACGGAAGAAGATATACGCGCGTGTCTGGCCTTCGCGGCGGCAAGGGAAAAGCGACTGGTTGCGGCGGTGGCATGAAGCTGCTGTTTGACCAGAACCTGTCATTCAAGCTGGTGCAGCGGTTGACGGTTTCATTTCCCGGATCGAAGCATATCAGGGACTTTGCTCTTGTGCGCGAAATGGATGAATCGATTTGGGTCTTTGCGGCAAAGAATGGGTTTACCATCGTCTCAAAGGATTCGGATTTCGTGCATCTTTCGATGGTGCAAGGGCATCCGCCCAAGGTAGTACATGTTCGTTTCGGCAATTGTTCCACAAATACGATTTTGGATCGAATGATTGCGCATGAACACGCGATCAAAGAGTTTATTTCCGACTCAGACGAGTCTTTTCTGGTCCTTGAGTAGATTTTTATGGAAATCTGTCCGACCCGGCGCGTCCGGAGATCGCGCCCTACCCGAGAGACGCAAGCCGAACCCGTGCGTGAAGGTAGGGACGGACCTCCGGGCCGTCCGCAAAGCCGGCGCGCCCGGAGATCGCGCCCTTAAATGATACCTTGCGGACTAAAATTCCGGTAGTTCCCTCTTTATTCCCGGATAGCTGATTGCCTCTAAACCATTAGCCGAAATATGAAATCCGATATGGATCTGGAGCTGCGGGTCGTGGATGATCGCCTGCCGTCTGCGCACGAAGCGCAGCGAACACGGAGGGTCACGGAATACATGGGCGGAGCAGATTCAGCGGGGGAGTGTTTCAGAAGCGGGCGCGCGCAGTGGATCTGGTCGCGGGAAGGCATTCACGAACGCCCCGAAAAGGGATCGCCGTCGCACTACGAGGTGCGGCGCTTCCGCCGCACGTTTGAGCTGGAGTCGGTCGAGGGTAAACGCTGCGCGGCGGCGATCTCGGCTGACAGCCGCTACCGGCTCTACTGCAACGGCGTCTCCGTCGACCGCGGGCCGGCAAAGGGCGACGTGGTTCACCAGTGCTATCGCGAACTCGACCTGACCCCGCACCTGCGGCCCGGGCGAAATGTGATCGCCGCGCTGGTCATGGATATGTCGCCGGTTCGTTGCTGGCCGCCCGAGCTGGGTGCGCCATGTTCGGTGATGAGTTTCGCCGGAGGACTGATCCTCGAAGGCGCGGTCACGGATGAATCCGGAGCGGACATCGAGCGGCTCGATACGGATGCGCAATGGAAGGTGGATATCGATCGCGCCTTCAGCTTTCATAACGAAGGGTGTCCTTACGGCGGTTTTGTCGGCTATTTCGAGCGCTTCGACGCCCGTGCCGAACCCGCGGGCTGGGCGCAGCCTTCCTTCGACGACGGCGAGTGGGCCGCGGCGCGTGAACTCTATCCGGGCACCCGCTTCGACGACCGGCGCGATGCGCCTTCGCCCTATGGGCTGCTTCCCGAAATGACCGCGCCGATGTTCGAGAGCGATCCGCGGCTGCCGGGCGAGGTTTTTCTCCCGGGCGGTGAGGAGCCGGATGAGGCCTGGCGGCGGTTCGCCGGGGGCGAGGCCCTGGAAGTGCCCGCCCGCAGCGAGGTCACCGTGCTCTTCGACGCCGGCGCGTTGCAGACCGGGTATCCGGTGCTGGAGACGGAGGGAGGGCAGGGGGCGTCGGTCCGCCTGCGCTATGCGGAGGCGCTGCGCCTGCCGTGGTCCACGCCCGGCGCGAATATTCTCGGCCGGCCCGTCGATATGTCCGGCGTCTCGACCGGATACGCCGACGAGACCACGGGATGGACGTTCGATCACCGCGGAACGATGACGGGGTGGTACGACGAGATCACGCTGGATGGCGCGGCCCGGAGGTGGGAGCCGTTCCACTGGCGCACCTTCCAGTTTCTCGAACTGACGCTGAAGACGGGCGGGGAGCCCGTGACGATGGGGGGGCTGCGGTACCGTTTCTGCGCTCACCCGTTCGAAGACGAGGCCTGGTCGTTCACCTGTTCGGACGAGCGATTCAACCGGATGGCGGACATAAGCTGGCGAACCTTCCGCCTGTGTGCGCATGAAACGTTCGAGGACTGTCCGTATTACGAACAGATGCAGTATCCCGGCGATAACGTGATCACCTCGCGGATCAACATGCTGGCGGGCGGCAAGACGGATCTCAGCCGCCAGGCGCTGCACCACTTTGCCTGGTCGATTACGGCCGAGGGCATCACCCAGTGCCGCTATCCCTCCACGCTCCCGGTCGTGATCCCGTCGTGGAGCCTCCACACCGTCATGATGGCGGGCGACTATTACGAGTGGTCGGGGGATGCGGACACGATCCGCGAACTCATGCCGGCGATGCGGTCCATCATGGACTGGTTCGGACGGCACACGGACGACCGCGGTCTGCCGTCGCGGCTCCCGCACTGGAATATCGTGGACTGGTCGCCGCGCTGGGATCGCGGACAGCCGCCCGGCTGGGACCGCGGCCCGACGTGTATCATCAGCAGCCAGTACGTCTACACCCTGCGCGTGATGGCCGACCTGGAACGGGCGGTCGGAGAAACGGAGCGGGCCGATGCGCTCGATCGTCGTTCGGAAGACCTCGCCGGCGCCGTGTATGATTTGTTCTGGAACGCCGACCGCGGGGTCTACGAGGACTGCCCCGGCGGACCGGACGCGAGCCGGTACGGCCAGGCCTGGGCACTGCTGGCCGGCGCGGTTCCCGAAGCGATGCGGGAGACGGTGGTGGATCGCATGCTCGCAGACGACTCCCTGGACCCCGCTTCCTTTTTCGGCTGTTACTACCTGATTCGTGCGCTGCATGAGACCGGTCACTACGACCGTTTCCCGGAGGTCATCGACCGCTGGAACGAGATGATCGACGGCGGCTTGAGCACATGGGCGGAGGAGTTGACGTACTGGCGGTCGCTCTGCCACGCCTGGAGCGCCTTCCCGCTGCTCGAGTTTCTCGGCGGCGTGCTGGGCATCCGCGCGGGCCGGCCGGGGTTTGAAGAGATCGTGGTCGCCCCGCATCCCCTGCACCTCACCGCGGCCTCGGGTCATGTCACCACCCCGCGGGGCAGGGTAGAGGTGGCCTGGAAAGTCGAAAACGACGGACTGGATCTGCAGGTCCGCGGACCGGAAGACGTCCCGCTGCGCGTGATCCTGCCCGACGGCGCGGAACACCGGTCGAACGGCGGCGCGTTCCGCGTAACGGCCTGAGGCGAGTCAGGGCAGCGATTCGATGGTCACGTCATCGATCAGCAGGGCGCACTCTTCATCACGAATCGAACGGATCGTAAGGCGCACGTTCCCGGAAGCGGGGGCGGTAAAGGGTTCGCTGATAAGAAGATGAAAGGGGGGCCGGTAGTCGTGGCGGTCGCCGACGGGGGAAATCTTCACCGGGGATATAACTTCGGCGCCGTCGACCTCCACCCCCAGGACCGGTTCGGTCTCGGCGTAAAAGTAGCGCGCGTTCGCCCGCAGGCGTATACGGTATCTCTTATCGGGCTGAAGGCCGTCCACGGTCTGATGGAGCGCCCCGGCCGACTGGATCACGGCGACCTGTTTTCCCTGCGGTACCCGCCCGTTGTCGTGGAACGGCCGCTGTCGGCCGACCGGGTTCAGGCCGGCGCGGCCCTCCGTCTCCCAGCCTGTCATGGCGCCGTTGGCGCCGCCGGCATATCCCGGCGCCCGGGAGAAACGGTCGGTCTCGAAACTTCCGTTCTCGACCGGCGATCCCGCCGCGATCGAAACCGCCAGGAACGCCTGAGTGATGAAGAACCATGCACTCATGCTTTGTCCAGTCCGGCTTCGTATTCCTGCTGCAGGGTTCTCAGTGCGCGCAGCGTCTCGGCGTACTGCGGATCGCGGTAGAGATTGTTCGTCTCCAGCGGATCACTGCGCAGGTCGAAGAGCATTTCGACCGGGTCATCGCCGTAGCGCGCGTATTTGAACTCCGTCGTCCGCAGGTAGCGACCTTCGAACAGGAATTCGCCCGGCGCAAACTCCCGCGATTCCATCGGGTTGCCCTGCACGAGGGGAAACTGGTTCTGTCCGTTGACTCCGCCGGGCGGGGCGATCCCCGCCGCGCCGCAGAAGGTTGGAAACAGGTCGAGCGTCGAGCTGAGATGTTCGCGGTCCACGACCCCGGCGGGCAGGTGTTCGGGCGCGTACCAGATATACGGCACGGTCGTCGAACTCTCGAAGGGCGTCCACTTGGTGACCTTCTCCTGGCAGCCGGCGTGTTCGCCGTGGTCGGAGGTGAAGAGGACGATCGTGTCCTTCGCGTGCGGGGAAGACTCCAGCGCGTCCAGCAGGCGCCCGACTTCGGCGTCGAGCATCTCCACCTGGCGGAAATAGACGTGCCGGTACTGGGTCCAGTCGAGATCGGTCAGCCCCTCGAGATGGTTGTGCTGCGCGAGCCGGCGCGGCATCTCAGGCACGAGGTGGAGGTTGGGCGGCAGGGACGGCATAGCCTCCCGCAGCCCCTCGAACGGAACGCGGTCGTTCATGTAGTGACGCGCATTGAGTTTCCAGTGGCAGATGTCGTGCGGCTGTAGAAAGCCGGCCACGACCAGAAAGGGCTGGCTGGCGCGGACGGGACGGTTCCTGAGCCAGGCCGATACCGAACGCGAGACGAAGGGATCGACGAGGTCGCCCTCGCCGTGGCCGACGGGAAGGACGTCGAATCCGGGAATCCGGTGCGTATAGGGTTCCGGCAGATGCCATTTCCCGCAGTACATCGTCTCGTAGCCCTGCTGCCGGAACCACTCGCCCATGGTCGGCATGCCGTCTCGAATCGGAAGACCGTTGCGGATGACGCCCGTCTCGCAGGTCATGCGTCCGGTGAAGATCGTGCTGCGGTTGGGGCCGCAGACCGGATTGGTGCAGCAATGATTCGTGAACGACAAGCCACCCTGAACGAGGCGGTCGAGGTTCGGTGTGCGCGCATCGGTGCACCCGTAGGCGGACATGGCGTCGAGCCGGAGCTGATCGCAGACGATCAGCAGGATATTGGCCCGGCGGGTGCCCGTAAAAGAGGGCGCCCCGCCGGCCGCTCCGGCCGCGAGGGCCGCCGCGCCCGTTCCGGCGAGAAAGCCCCGGCGGGATAACGCCGCACCGTGATGATTCAATGCAGTCGTGGTGTTCATGTTTCCCTGATCCAGGCGTGGGTTCCGGCCGTCATGAAGAGCGGCCCCTCGCGTTTCGCGATCCAGTAGAACGTCGGAACGGAACCTTCTCCCGTGCGGCAGAAGGCGGTTACCTCCAGATCACGTCCGCCGTCGCGCACCTCGGAGGGTGAGCGCAGCGTGCCCGCGTCCAGTTCCCGCTCCTCCCACAGGAAGGCGCGTTTTCCGCCCAGCGCCATCGACCCCGTGCGGTGGATGTCGAGCCGCTGATCGTGCTTAAGGTGTTCGCCGTCCTCGATAAAATCGCAGTGGAGGGCCGAAAACGCTTCATCAGAGTTCATCCGGGCGAGGGCGGCCCAAGCGGTCCAGGGGAGCAGCGCCGGACGCAGGCGTGGAAGGCGTCGTTCTGACTTACCGGTCTTGAACACCCACTCCGCGGATTCGCGCCGACCCTCGAAGGCGTACTCCGTCAAAGGCAGCACCCGGCCGTCGGGGCCGCGCATCTCCGACTTGCCGTTCCAGCGCCGCAGGTCGGGCCAGCCCTCTCCGCCGCAGTGGATCTCGGCGTGGAGGAGGTTTTCGTAGTCGCCGGGGGCCTTTTTGACGTAGTCCACGCGCACGACGACTCCGTTCGCCCCGCGCTCGCTCCGGATCGTAAGGGTCCCGCTGCGCTTTGGCGCGGCCATGAACTCGTAGATCCCGAAGGTCAGGGTGTGATCCCGGCCGGGATCGTGCTCGCCGTCCGGCGGCGTGAAACCGTCCAGGACCGGACGGTAGAGCGCGAGCGAATACGCCTGGTTGAAGGGTATCGGGTTCATCGAGCTTTATAAGATTCGTCAGGCGGTCTCCGGGTTCTGTTCATGGTTTCTTCCCAGTTTCGCGCGGATGTCGTTGGCCATTTCCTCCGTGATGAAATATTTGCGGATCGCGATGATCGCGATGAGGAAGGCGAAGGCGGGAATAAAGGCGTTCGCCAGGCGCATTTTGACGATGGTGGTCGGGATCTGTCCCGTCTCCAGCGAGACGTCGAACCCGGTCCAGACGAGGGCGAAGCCGGAGGCGAGGATCGCCGCCGAGCTGCCCAGTTTGGTGAACCACCCGAACGCCGCCCCGAAGATGCCCTCCCGCCGACGGCGGCTGTGCATCTCGTCATAGTCGCAGACGTCGGCGATCATCGAGGGAGCCAGGATCCACAGACCTCCGATCGCGGGGGCGGAGAACAGCAGCGGCACGATCTGCAGATAGGGCATCTCGGGGGTGAGCATGAACCAGGTCGAGATGCTCCCGATGATCCCCAGAGAAAGAATCGTCATGAGCGCGCGGCGTTTACCGAGATGGGTCCCGAGCCACGAGACGGCCGGGACGGTGGCGATCGAGGCCGCCTGGTAGCAGGTGCCGACAATCCCCTGCAGCTGCGAAGCGAAATCCTGGTCGCCCGCGCAGACGTAATAGATATTCAGGTACAGACCGACCTGCATGATCGACATGACGCCGATGATGACGCTGACGCAGCAGAGCAGGATCAGCAGGAACGGTTTCGTGCTCAATGCCGCCTTGATGCTTTTCACGATCCCCGTCTTGGGCGGCCCGGCGCCGTGTTCGGCCGCGGAGGCGGTCAGGATGCGCTCGCGCAGGAATACCGCCGGGGTCAGCGCGCAGATCAGGATCACGACCCCGAATCCGAGCCCGACCCATTTCATGCCCTCGACGATGTCCGGGAAAACGGGGCGTTTGGTCAGCCAGAACATCCAGTTCATCGCCAGTCCGGCGGAGACGGAAAAGAACGCCTTGAAGCCCATCACGCGGGTCCGCTCGTTGTAGTCCGGCGTCAGTTCGAACCCGAGCGCAATGTACGGCACCAGGAAGATCGTCACGCAGGTGTAAAAAAGAAGCAGCATCCCGAGAAAGAAGAAGAAGTAGCCCATCTCCGAGAGCCCGGGGGGGAACCACCAGATGGCGGCGTACGAGATCGCCGTCAATATTCCGCCGAGGAGGATGAACGGCCGCCGCCTGCCGTGCCGGGAGCGGAAGTTGTCCGAAATCGACCCCATCACCGGGTCGGTGAAGGCGTCCCAGATGCGCGGGATCGTCATCGCCGTGCTGACCAGTGCGGGACTCACGCCGAGGCCGATATTGAGTACCGGGTTGGCGATGACGTTGAAGTTGTTCTGGAGGAAGCACTCGCAGAATCCGCCGAGGCCGTACGCGAATTTCCTGCTGCGCGGCAGACGCCCGGAGTTATCCTGTGGCGGCTTTTTCTGCGTCATCCAAAGGCTCTTCGTTTAACCCGTACACAATCCATCGCGGCATCTTAGGGCAGCCCGGCCCGCCCGTGAATATCGATTTGAGTTTATGAGCTAATGAAAAAAGTTCACGCAGGAGGCTCTTGCAGAACCCTTCGCGTCGCCCGCCTGCGGCGGTCGCCACGAAGAGAGAACGCACCATTTCTTTGCCTGTGCTCTTCTCATTCATCTTTGCGATTTACGGGTAGGGCGTGATCTCTCCGCCTTCGGCCCTTTATGCCTTCGGCGGACAGGCTAAGCGCGCCGCTCTTTTGCGGACGGCCTTCTGCTGTCCGGCAGAATCCCTACCTTCACATGATGAGCATGAAGGTGGGTTGAAGGGGGGGGGGAACGAAATCCGTACTCGTACTCGGTACGCGTACTCGGAGCGCCGAAGGCGCGATCCCATCCCCCGATTCAAGGAATTTGAGTACGAGTACCCCTTCGCTGAGTACGAGTACGAGTACGATATTCCCCCGGGTGTCCCCATGTTGAACTCAGGACAAAACGCCCCGCGACGCAAGCCGTCAGGCGCCGCGCTGCGGGGGGTGCAAGAGGCTCGCAGAACCGGGGCGTGCGCTCATTCCCATCCGGTTCCCGGTTCTGCTACAGTGTGCGCACAGTAAAGGAGTCGCATCATGGCCGGAACAATTATGATGTACGGCGGGACGGGAGGCATAGGCGAGGCCTGCGCCCGCGAGCTTCGCGGGCGGGGATACGGACTGCATCTCGTCGCGCGCAGCGAAAACAGGCTGCAGGCTCTGGCTGAAGAGCTGGAGGCGGGCTTTACGGCGGGAGATGTAAACGACACCGAAACCTTCGAGCGGGCCGCGGAGGAAGCCGGCCGCGAACTCGCCGGACTGGTGTACGCCGTGGGAACCATCAATCTCGGGAGTTTTTCCCGTCTGGGAAGAGAGGATTACGAGCGCGATTTCCGGGTTAATGCGCTGGGGGCCGCGCTGGCGGTGCGTTCGGCGCTGCCGGCGCTTAAACAGAGCGAACAGCCGGCTTCGGTCGTGTTCTTTTCGAGTGTCGCCGCGGCGCGCGGATTCAAGTGGCATGCCTCCATGGGTATGGCCAAGGCCGCCGTGTCGGGACTGACCGTATCGCTTGCGGCGGAACTCGCGCCCCAAGTCCGGATCAATGCCGTGGCCCCCTCGCTGACGCGTACCCCGCTCGCCGCGGGAATCCTTTCCAGCGAAAAGACGGCCGCGGCGATCGCCGCCGGGCACCCCCTGCCGCGCCTGGGGGCGGCGCAGGACATCGCGGCGCTGACCGCCTTTCTGGTGTCGTCGGACGCGGACTGGATCACGGGCCAGGTCATCGGGGTCGACGGCGGCCGGTCGACGATTGCGGGGCAGGGGTGAAGATTTGCTTGGCGGCGCCGGCGGCGCGCCAGTAAAAGGGCGTGTTTCCGGAGGGGTCCATGACGGTCGATACGACAGCAGCCGAATCCTGGGGCGTACGGGACGCGCGCGAAGTGTACGGGGTCCGCAACTGGGGCGCCGGGTATTTCGATGTCTCGGACGGCGGGGAAGTGCTCGTCTGTCCCGACGGGTCCCCCGACGGCGCGCGGTTGAGCCTGAGGGCCGTCATCGAAGACCTGGAAGAGCGCGGCGTGGCGATGCCGGTGCTGCTCCGGCTCGAGGATATTCTCGCCTCAAGGATCCGAACCCTGAACGAAAGCTTCGCGCGCGCGATCCGCGAGGCCGGCTACCGTGCCGGGTTTCGCGGCGTATACCCGATCAAGGTCAATCAGCAGGCGCAGGTGGTGGCCGCGGTCGCACGCTACGGGGCTCCGTACCACTACGGCCTCGAGGCGGGCAGCAAGGCGGAGCTGATCGCGGCGATGTCGGTGCTGCGCGATCCCGAGGCGTTGCTTATCTGCAACGGCTACAAGGACGAGGAGTTCATCGACCTCGGCCTGTATGCCCGCAAACTCGGCATGTCCTGCGTCCTGGTTATCGAGTCGCCCGGCGAACTTCCGATCATTCTCCGGCGCGCCGCGGCGCTGGGCGTGCGTCCGAGTCTCGGGGTGCGCATCAAGCTCTCCAGCAGCGCCGGAGGGCGCTGGTCGGAGTCCGGCGGGGACCAGAGCGTGTTCGGACTCAACACGGCGCAGGTCGTGAATCTCGTCGATGAACTCCGCGAACGCGGCATGCTCGACGGTCTGCACATGCTGCACTACCACGTCGGATCCCAGATCCCGAATATCCGCGACATCCGCAACGCCGTGCGCGAGGCGGCCCGGGTCTATGCGGGCCTGGTCCGGGAAGGGGCGCCCATGGGGCTGCTCGATCTCGGCGGGGGGCTGGCCGTGGATTACGACGGTTCGCATACCGACTTCTCCAGCAGCCGCAACTACAGCATGGACGAATATACGGCCGATATTATCGAGGGTGTGATGTCGATCATGAACGAGGCGGGCATCGACCATCCCGATATCGTGACGGAGTCCGGACGCGCCATCACGGCTTACTACTCGGTCCTGCTCTTCAACGTGCTCGATGTGAGCCGGTTCGAGTGCTCGCCGCCGTCCGGCGCGCTTCCGGAGGATTCGCATGAGTCCCTTCGCAGCCTGGCGTCGATTCCGGAAACCATGACGGCCCGGAACGTGCAGGAGTGTTATCACGACGCCCTGTACTACCGTGACGAGATACGCCAGCTCTTCCAGCACGGATCGCTCGGACTGCGGCAGCGCGCGGTCGCGGAACAGCTTTTCTGGCACCTCATGATGAAGGTGGTCGATACGATCCGCGGCATGGAGTACGTGCCGGATGATTTCGAGGGGCTGGGTCAGCGGGTGGCGGATGTCTACTACGGAAACTTCAGCGTGTTCCAGTCGCTGCCCGACGCATGGGCGATCGATCAGCTCTTCCCGGTCATGCCGCTGCACCGGCTCGACGAGCGCCCGGCACGGGAAGGGATGATCGCCGACATCACCTGCGACTGCGACGGCAAGCTGGACCGCTTCATCGATCTGCACGATGTGAGGCGTACGCTTCCGCTGCACGAACTCCGGGACGGCGAAGAGTACTACCTCGGCATCTTTCTGGTCGGGGCGTACCAGGAGACGCTCGGAGACCTGCACAATCTGCTGGGGGATACGAACGTCGTCAGCGTGCATATGGATGAGGACGGCAGCGTGGAGTACGTGCGCGATGTCGAAGGCGACGCGGTGGCGGACGTGCTGGATGTGGTGGAGTATCAATCCAAGGATATGGTCGCCGGCATGCGCAGACTCGCCGAGCAGGCGGTGCGCGCGAAACGCATCACCCCGCGTGAAAGCCGGGACATCGTCAACGCGTACGAAGCGGGACTGAGGGGGTATACCTACTATGAGAGATAAATCCGGGGTGTTGATGATCGGAGCCGGCGGGGTCGGCGGGGTGGCCGCGCATAAAGTCGCGGCGCACCCGGAGGTGTTCGGAGACCTCGTCCTCGCCAGCCGCACGCGCGAAAAATGCGAGGCGGTCGCGGCGCAACTGCCCCGCCCCGTCACGACGGCGGAGGTCGATGCGGAGCACGGGCCCGAACTCGTCGAGCTGATCCGCCGCCACCGGCCGTCGCTGGTCATGAACCTGGCCCTCCCGTACCAGGACCTGGCGATCATGGATGCGTGCCTGCAGTGCGGGGTCGATTACCTCGACACCGCGAACTACGAGCCCCGCGACACCGCAAAATTCGAGTATTCCTGGCAGTGGGCCTACGACGAAGCATTTCGCAAGGCCGGCCTGATGGCCCTGCTGGGATCGGGGTTTGATCCGGGCGTGACGAGCGTGTTCTGCATGTACCTCCGCAAGCATTACTTCGACGAGCTGCACGCGATCGATATCGTCGACTGCAACGCGGGAGCCCACAACCAGCCGTTCGCTACCAACTTCAACCCGGAGATCAATATCCGCGAAGTCACCGCGAAAGGTTGCTACTGGGAAAACGGGCAGTGGAGAGAGACCGACCCGCTCTCGGTCCGCCGGTCGTTTGACCTCCCGGAGGAGCTGGGCGGAATGAATATCTATCTCATGTATCACGAGGAACTCGAGTCCCTGGTGAAACATGTCCCGGGGCTGCAGCGCGCGCGGTTCTGGATGAGCTTTTCGGATGCGTATCTCAAACATCTCGAGGTCCTGCAGAATGTGGGTATGACGCGCATCGATCCCGTGGACTATCGGGGACAGCAGATCGTTCCGCTCCAGTTCCTCAAGGCCGTGCTGCCGGAACCGGCTTCGCTCGGACCCGAAACCCGGGGCAAAACCTGTATCGGATGCATCGTCAGCGGGATCAAAGACGGCGAGCCGCGCACCTGCTACATCTACAACATCTGCGATCACCAGCAGTGCTACCGCGAAGTGCGCGCCCAGGCGATCTCGTATACCACCGGGGTTCCGGCGATGGTGGGCGCGAAACAGATGATCGAAGGGACCTGGCGCGGCGAAGGGGTGTTCAATATGGAACAGTTCGACCCCGACCCGTTCATGGCGGATCTCGAAAAGTACGGGTTGCCGTGGACGGTGCAGGAAGGGGCCGAACCGCTCCCCTGAGGCCGCAAAAGGGCACAGAAGAGGGGAATGAGAAAAACGGCCACAAAAAGGCACAGGAGACACAGAAGAGAGGTGCCTTTTCCGGCTGTGAAATAAGTGGCTTCTTCTGTGGGATCTTCTGTGCGTCTTGTGCTTTTTTGTGGCTTCTTCTGTATTTCTTGTGCTTCTTTGTGGCACTTCTTTTCTTGCTGCCCCTGTGCTTTTTTCGTGGCTCATGGAGACGATGACGAATCAACGCCCTATATCACCGCTGTACATCGTGGACGAGGATCGGCTGCGCGCGAATCTGAGGACGCTGGCGGCGGTCAGGGAGCGCACCGGCTGCCGGATCCTGCTCGCGCTCAAGGCGTTCGCGCTGTGGCGACTCTTCCCGCAGATGCGCGCGTATCTCGACGGAGTCTGCGTCAGTTCACCCTGGGAGGCGCGACTCGGACGCGAGGAATTCGGCGGCTATGTCCACGCCTACGGTCCCGCCTGTGATGACGCGGGATTCCGCGAGCTGGAGAAGTACTGCGACGCGATCAGCTTCAATTCGCGGTCGCAGTGGGAGCGCTTCGCAAGACCCGCCCGCCGGGCGGGAAGCGCGGTGAGTTACGGTTTGCGCGTCAATCCCGAACACTCCACCCAGCCGCCCGGACACGCCCTCTACGATCCCTGCCGTCCGGACTCGCACCTCGGTCTCAGGCGCTCGCAGTGTGAAGGGATGGATTTTGGCGAGATAGACGGGCTGCACATGCATACGCTCTGTGAACAGGGCGCGGAGGCGCTTGAGGTCACGCTGGACGCCCTGCACGGGAAATTCGCCGATATACTGCCCGCGATGCGCTGGCTCAACCTCGGCGGCGGACACCACATTACACGCGGGGATTACGATGTCGATCTGCTCTGCCGGCTGATCGACCGCGCCCGCGACCTCTACGGCGTGGAGGTTATTCTCGAGCCGGGCGAGGCCGTTGTGCTCCATGCCGGCGTGCTGCTCTGCACGGTGCTGGATGTGATTTCCGCGGGGAACCGCGAGGTCGCGGTGCTCGATATCTCCTGTACCTGCCACATGCCGGACGTACTCGAGATGCCGTACAGGCCCCGCGTGGCGCTGATGGAACGCGGCGGAAGTTTTCCCGGCGCCGACGACCCGCGCGGCGGAAGGGAAGGGCGGCATGCCGTGCGGCTGGCGGGCCACAGCTGCCTCGCCGGCGACGTGATCGGCGACTACGCGTTCCCGCGACCGCTGCGCGTCGGAGACCGGCTGGCGTTCGAGGACATGGCCCACTACACGATGGTCAAGACCACGTTTTTCAACGGCGTGCGCCATCCGTCGATCGCCGTCCGCCGCGACGGGCGGATCGTGATGCTGCGTGAGTTCACGTATGAAGACTACAAGTCGAGGCTGGGGTAAATCATGAGCAGGGAGATCCCGGACTTTCTTGAATCCGAACTGAGTCCGCGGCCGGCGGAGCAGTGCCTGTTTCATGTGATCCCCGCGCCGCTGGAGGAGACGGTGTCGTACGGTGGGGGTACGCGCAACGGGCCGGAGGCGATCCTGCGCGCCTCCACGCAGCTTGAGGCGTTCGATGAAGGCCTCTGCGCCTGCGAACGGGGGATCCACACCGCTGCGGCCGCCGGCGATCCGGACGCCGTCAGGCGGACGGCGGCGAAGGCGCTCCGGTGCGGGGCCGTGCCGGTCCTGCTCGGCGGCGAGCACAGCGCCACCCTCGCCCCGCTGAAGGCGCTCAGGGACGAGGGCGTATCGTTCGGCCTGGTGCAGTTCGATGCGCATGCCGACCTGCGCGACTGCTACGAAGGGCGCCGCGACAGCCATGCCTGCGTGATGCGGCGGGCGATCGAGGATCTCGATCTCCCGCTCTTTCAGATCGGCGTGCGCGCGATGTCGCCCGGGGAGCACGAGCTGCGGCGCGAACGGGCCATTCCGCACCTGGACGCCGAATCGATCGCGGCCGGCGGTGTGCCCGCGCCGCTCCTGCCCGCGACCTTTCCCGGGCATGTGTACATCACGTTTGACGTCGATGCGCTCGACCCCTCGCTGATGCCCGCCACGGGTACGCCCGAGCCCGGCGGGCTCGACTGGTGGACCGCCCGGCGGCTGATTCGTGCCGTGACCGCCGGTCGCCGCGTGGTCGGCATCGATGTCGTCGAACTGGCCCCGATTCCCGGAATGCATGCCCCGGACTTCACCGCCGCGCGGCTGACCTACGCCCTGATAACCGCTGCCGCGGATAACGCCTGATGAAGCCGCCGTCCTGTTTTGGAGCCGGGTCGTGATCCGATGCTTCCGAGGACTCAGCCTGCGGGTGTTTTGTGCGTGATTGCAGCGGGGTGTATCGCTATACTTCCCCGCTCAATTCATGAAGCAAAGCAGGGAGTCATGGAACCACAGACCCTTTTCGATAAGGTATGGAACCGTCATGTCGTGACCGAGCTGGGCGGCGGCGAGCAGCTGCTCTACGTCGACCGGCACCTCGTCCATGAAGTCACCAGCCCGCAGGCATTTGAAGGCCTGCGGCTGAAAGGACGCCGGGTGCGCCGTCCGGAGCGGACGTTCGCGACGATGGATCACAACGTGCCCACCGGCGCGGATCGGCTCTGTGTCCGCGACGAGGTCTCCCGCGCCCAGATCGAAGCGCTCGACCGCAACTGCGGCGAGTTCGGCGTCCGGCTCTTCGGGCTCGGCGACGACCACCAGGGCATCGTCCACATCATCGGCCCCGAACTCGGCATCACGCTTCCGGGCCAGACGGTTGTCTGCGGCGATTCCCATACGGCCACCCATGGCGCGTTCGGTTCGCTCGCCTTCGGTATCGGCACCTCGGAGGTGGAACACGTCCTCGCCACGCAGACGATCCGTCAGCGCAAACCGGCGGTCAACCGGGTCCTCTTCATGGGCGATCTTCCCGGGGGCTGCGGGGCCAAGGACCTGATCCTCCGGTTTATCGGACTCTACGGGACCGCCGCCGGGACCGGGGCGGCCTTCGAGTTCTGCGGCCCGGCGGTGCGGACGCTCTCGATGGAGGGCCGGTTCACGATATGCAACATGGCCATCGAGGCCGGCGCGCGGACCGGCATGATCGCGCCGGACGAAATGACCTTTGATTACCTGCGCGCGGAGGAGCGTCCCTACGCTCCCGGAGGCGCGGCGCTCGATCGGGCGATCGAAGACTGGCGTACGCTGACCACCGACGAGGGCGCACACTTCGACCACGAGCTGGAGGTCGATTTGTCGTCGCTCGAACCCCAGGTCACCTGGGGCACCAGTCCCGGCATGGTGACGGGGGTGAACGGACGCGTCCCGCAGCTCGACGAGGTCCCGAACTACCGGCCCGCCGATGTGCAGCGCGCGCTGGACTACATGGGGCTGAAGCCGGGGCAGGCGATCGGCGATATCGAGGTCGATACGGTGTTTATCGGGAGCTGCACGAACGGCCGCATCGAGGATCTGCGCGAGGCGGCGGAGGTGATGAAGAACCGCCGTGTGGCACAGGGCGTGCGCGTCCTGGTCGTGCCCGGATCAGAGCGCGTCCGCCATCAGGCTGAACAGGAGCGGCTCGACCGGATCTTTGTGGAGGCCGGCGCGGAATGGCGGTACGCCGGCTGCAGTATGTGCCTCGCCATGAATCCCGACCGCCTCGAGGCCGGCGAACGCTGCGCCTCCACCTCCAATCGCAACTTCGAGGGCCGCCAGGGCATGGGCGGCCGCACCCACCTGGTGAGTCCGCGTACCGCCGCGGCGGCGGCCGTAAGCGGACGATTCACCGATCCGAGGGAGTTCTGACATGGAACCGTTGACCACCTTTCGCGGAACGATGGCGGGGATCGATCGTGCAAATATCGACACCGATGCGATCATCCCCAAGGAACACCTGAAATCGGTCAGCCGTGAGGGCTTCGACCGCGCCCTGTTCGCCGAGTGGCGCTACCGGGATGACGGATCGCCGGACCCGGAATTCGTGCTGAACCGGCCGGAGAATCAGAACGCGCGCATCCTCGTCGCCGGCTCCAACTTCGGCTGCGGATCGAGCCGCGAACACGCCGTGTGGGCCCTGCAGCAGTATGGGCTGCGGGCGATCGTCGCCCCCTGGCAGGGCGCGGGAGAAGACCGCACGCCCGCCTTCGCGGATATCTTCCGCAACAACGCCCTCAATAACGGGCTGCTGCCGATCGAACTCCCGCCTGAAGAGGCGGAGGAGATCTTCAATCGACTGAAGGCGTCGCCGGGGATCGAGGGTTCGGTCGATCTTGAAGCCCAGGTGCTCACGGTGCATGATGCGGGCGGAGAGGCCACGTACAGGTTTGCGATCGAGGACACGGTGCGCGAACGCCTCCTGCGCGGCGAGGATCTGATCGACCTCACGCTCCGTCACGAGCATGCAATCACGGAGTATGAATCGGGGCATTCCGAGTGACCTCCGAAAGGGGAAGCGCTCATGATCGATGACCGCAATTTTATGACGGCGCTGCTCGGCATCGTGGCCGTGATCGCAGTGGGGGTCGTGCTGGACGCCGCGCAGGTCGTGATCCTGCCGCTGATGATCGCGTGGCTCCTCTCGTACATCTTCGCGCCGGTGGTCCGTCGTCTGATCCGCTATCACATCAACATCGGGTTCGCCGTGATGTGCGTGATTTTGTTCCTGCTGGCGGTGTGCTACCTGGGCGGGATGTTCGTCTATGCCCGGGTCGCCTCCTTCGCCCAGGAGTACGAAGCCTACGCGCAGCGGTTCACCGAAATCTCGGCGGACATCACCACGCGCCTGCCTTACATCAAGTCTTCGCTCGCCGAAGTCGACTGGCTGCAGCTCGCCGGCAAGCGGATCGTCGCCTTCTCGGGATCTTTTGTCGGCTTTGTGAGCAACCTGGTGATGGTGCTCATCTTTCTCGTGTTCATGCTGCTCGGAAAGCCGTACATGAAGGCCAAGATCCGGTACGCGTTCCCCGGCGGACGCTCCGCGCGGGTCACCGACGTGCTCGACTCGATCGCGGGGCAGATCAGCCGATACCTCACGGCGAAACTGGTCATCAGCCTGATCACCGGTCTGCTGGTCTGGGGGGCGATGACCGCGATCGGGGTCGATTTTCCGATGACCTGGGGCGCGATTGCCTTCTTCCTGAATTTTATCCCGACCATCGGATCGATCATCGCCGGCATCCCGCCGACGCTTATGGCGCTGGTCCAGTTCTACCCGAACTACTGGATGGCGGTGCTCACCGCGCTGATCTTCATGATTATCCAGGTCGTCATGGGCAACGGCGTCGAACCCAAGATGATGGGCGAGCGGCTCAACCTCAGTCCGCTGGTGGTCCTGATCGCGCTGGTCTTCTGGGGATGGCTGTGGGGCTTTATCGGCGCCCTGCTCGCGGTGCCCATCGCGGCCGCGATCAAGATCGTGTGTGAAAACATCGAACCGCTGCGGCCGATCAGCATCATGATGGAATCCGGAAAACGGTTCTGGCGCGAGGAAGCGCAAGAGGGCGCATGACGACCGGCGGGATACTGCAGCTAAGCGGGATCGGGGAGGCGGAAGCGCTGATCGAGGCGGCGTTGCGCGAGGACCTCGGTCCGGACCGGCTCGATGCCACCACCCTCGCGCTCGTGCGCGGCGACCGGACCGCGCGAGCGAGACTTGTCACCCGCGCCCCCTGCACCGTGGCGGGCGGTCCCGTGGCGGCGGCGGTGTTCGAGTGCGTCGACCCCGACACGCGGGTCAGGACGCTCATTGAGGACGGCCGGCAGGCCGGAGCCGGCGAGGCGGTGCTGGAGATCAAAGGGCGCGCCGGTTCTTTGCTGACGGCCGAGCGCACCGCCCTCAATTTCATCCAGCGCCTCACCGGCGTCGCCACCGTCACGCGCCGGTTCGTCGATGCGGTCCAGGGCACACAGGCGCGCATCCTCGATACCCGTAAGACCACGCCCGGCTATCGCGCGCTGGAGAAATACGCCGTACGCTGCGGCGGAGGCGCGAATCACCGCATGGGACTCTTCGACGCCGTGCTGATCAAGGATAACCACCTCCACTACCGCGCATCCTGCGGCGATACCCCCGTCGCCGACGCCGTGCGCGATGCGCGCGCGGCCTTTCCGCACCTGACGATAGAGGTTGAAGTCGATACGCTCGATCAGCTCGACGAAGCCCTGACCGCGGAGCCCGACTGGGTGCTTCTGGACAACATGGACCCCGGGACGCTGCGCGAAGCCGTACGGCGCTGCGCGGGCCGCTGCTCGACCGAGGCCTCGGGTACGATGACCCTCGATCGCGTCGCCGAAGTCGCCGCGGCCGGGGTCGACGCCATCTCGGTCGGTGCGCTCACCCACTCCGCCACCGCCGTCGACCTCGCGCTCGATTTCGCGGAGGACTGAGCGGGGGCGGCGGGACATCACGGAATGACGGATCTATGGATGCATCAGAACACATGCTCGTGCTGGATGTCGGCAACACCGGGGTGACGGCGGGGCGGTACCGCGCGGGCCGGGTCTCTCGCGTCCGGCGACGGGACACCGGACGCGCGGATGCCGGGGAACTCCGGGCGTGGCTGACGCCGTCCGGCGACGCAATCCGGCAGGCGGCCTACGCCTCCGTCGTCCCCGAAGTCAATCCGCTGTGGCGCGACGCACTCGCCGCGGCCGGGTTCAGTTCCGTGCTTCCGATCGGCCCCCACCTCGATCTCGGTGTGGCGGTCGATTACCCGCGGCCGGAGACGATCGGCGCCGACCGGCTGGCCAACGCCGCCGCGGCCGCGCGGCGCTACGAGCCGCCCGTGGTGGTGTGCGACTTCGGAACCGCCTTGACCTTCGATGTGATTCTGGCGGAAAAGGGGTATGTGGGCGGCCTGATCTGCCCGGGGCTGCCGCTGATGTTCGAGTATCTCGCGGAGCGAACGGCCTTGCTGCCCCGGATCGGGCCCGGCCGGGTGAGCCGGGTGATCGGGCGCAGCACGGTCGGAGCGATGCGCAGCGGCGCACGGCTCGGCGCGCGCGGGATGGTGCGCGAGGTGATCGAGGCGGTGCGCGCGGATCTGGACGCGGAGCGCCTGTCGGTCTGCGCCACGGGCGGGCAGGCTTCGTGGATCTGCGGAGACATGGATATCGAGGTCGATCCGCACCTGACACTGCGCGGGCTGGGAATCATCGGCGAACGCAACCCGGATCGCTTTGAAGGAATGTAACGGGACGGACGAAAGGACGGATCTTGAAGAAGACGCGCATTTCAAAGCTGTTCGACGGGCTCAGGGATCGGGGCGAGCGCGGGTTTATCGCCTACCTCACCGCCGGCGACCCCGATCCGGGCGCTACGGTCGAGTATGTTCAAAGACTCATCCGGGCCGGAGTGGATCTGGTCGAACTCGGGTTCCCGTTCTCCGATCCGGTGGCCGACGGACCGGTCAACCAGGATTCCGCGATCCGTGCCCTTGAGGCGGGCACGGACTTTGCAAAGGTGATGGACCTCGTTCGTCGCGTCCGCGAATCGTCCGAAATCCCGATCGTGATCTATTCCTACATGAATCCGCTGTGTGCGCGGGGGTTCGACCGGGCGATGGCCGAGGCGGCGGAGGCGGGGGTCGACGGATTTCTGCTGCTCGACCTGCCGATGGAGGAGGACCGCGAGTACCGCGCTGCGGTGAAATCTCACGGGCTGGACTCGATCATGCTGATTACGCCGACCACCCCGGAGGAACGGATCAGGAAGATCGTCCGCCACGGTTCGGGATTCGTCTACTGTGTTTCGCGCGCGGGCGTGACGGGCGTGCAGCAGCGGATCGAAAGCGGGGCCGAGGGACTGGTGGGATCGATTCGAAGACATACGGAGATGCCGGTCGCGCTGGGATTCGGGATCGGCAGCCCCGAACGCGCCGCCGAGGCGGCGCGCTACGCCGATGCAGTCGTGGTCGGCAGCGCGCTCGTCGACCGCTTCCACCGTCTCGGCGGCCGCGAAGAGGGCCGCGCGGAGGTCGAAGCCTTCGCCGCCTCGCTGGTGGGGGCGGTTAAGGCAAGGTGAACGGCGGAGGCCTTCCGCACAGAGATGAGACAGGCCGAGGAGGAAATGATGGGCGAACGATACGCGGTGATCATGGCGGGAGGCAAAGGCGAGCGGTTCTGGCCGCTCAGCACCTCGCAGCATCCGAAACAGCTTCTGTCCCTCGTCGGGAAGCGCCCGTTCCTCGCGCAGGCGGTCGAGCGGCTCGAGGGCCTGGTCCCGCCGGAGCGGGTGTGGGTGGTGACCAACCGGGACCTCGTGGACGCCACCCGCGCGGCGGTGCCGGAAGTGCCCGCGGAACAGATCGTCGGCGAGCCCATGGGGCGCGATACCGCGGCGGCGGTGGCCTGCGGCGGGGCATTGATCAAAGCCCGCGATCCGGACGGCGTCTTCTGCATCCTCACCGCCGACCACGTGATCGGCGATCTCCCGCTGTTCCGTTCCACGCTCCGCGGCGCGATGGACCTCGCGGCCGGGGAAGATCTGCTTCTCACCATCGGGATCGAACCCTCGGAACCGAGTACCGGGTTCGGCTACATCGAGGCGGGCGAGCCCTACGCCGAGCGCGAGGGCGTGTCGTTTCACCGCGCCGCGCGCTTTGTGGAAAAACCGGATCGCGCCACCGCCGGGGAATACTGTGCGAGCGGCCGCTATTGCTGGAATTCGGGAATGTTCGTCTGGTCGGTGCCCGCGCTGCAGCGTGCCTTCGACGAATACCGCCCGCAGCTCAGCGGGTTGATGGACGAGCTGTCCGCGGCGGCGGAGGCGGGGACGCTCGACGAGGCGATGGCGCGCACGTATCCGGAACTGGAGAAGATCTCCATCGACTACGCCCTCATGGAGAAGGCTTCCAACATCGTCATGGCGCGCGGAACCTTTGCATGGGACGACGTCGGGTCGTGGCCGGCGGTGCGCAACCACTGGGCCGCCGACGAGGCCGGCAATACGGTTCAGGGGACCTGCGAGACGCTCGACGGCGGCGGCAATATCGTTTACTCGCCCGATCGCCTCACCGCCCTGATCGGGATGGAGGATACTGTCGTCGTCCAGGCCGAAGGCGTCACCCTGGTCTGTCCCCGCGACCGCGCGCAGGACGTGAAGAAGCTGGTCGGGAAACTGCGCGAAAAACAGGGGTACGAAAACCTGCTCTGATCCGCGCAGGACCCCGGGCTGTCCGGTTTCGCCAGCCGGGGGTGATAGACTCGCGGACCGGGTCATACATATTTGCCTCGCGGGGCGGGGCCGTACCCCGTTTGATGGCCTGCGCGGCCGTTCAGTGCTGGCAGCGGGCGCAGAACACCGTCGTGCGCTGCGCGATGCGGGTCGGCTGCAACGGGCTTCCGCAGCACGGGCAGGGCTGTCCGGCGCGGCCGTAGACCTGGACGCGCTCGCGGTGTCCGCCCGAGTTCCCGTTGAGATCGCGGTAATTCCCGCGGCCGGTCCCGAGCGAGGTGCCCTGATTCCGCACCGCGGCGCGCAGGATGCGTTTTATCGCCTCCGCCAGCACTGCACGTTCGGAGGCGGTGAGCGTCGCGGTGTTGCGGCGCGGATCGATTCCCGCCGCAAACAGCGATTCGTCGGCGTAGATGTTGCCGATCCCGGCGACGAAGGACTGGTCGAGCAGCAGGGCCTTGACCATCCGCCGCCGCGTGCCCAGCGCACGGGCCAGGGTCGCGGTCCGCATCCGCAGGGCGTCGGGTCCCACCCCGGCCGGCGCGGGACCGAGACGCCAGCGACCGAATTTGCGCGGATCGCGGTAGTGAAGATTCAACCCGCCCGCGAGACGCAGGATGACGCGATCATGCGGCCCGCGCCGCAGACGACCGCGCGTCAGTCCGAATCCGCCGGTCATGCGCAGATGAATCAGCAGGTGGTTTTCCGCGTCGAGTTCAAAGATCAGCCACTTGCCGTGTCGGCGCAGACGCAGCAGCGTACGTCCCTTCACCCGCCGTGCGAATGCGGCCGGCGTGAGCGGATCGACCGTCCGCGGCCAGTCGATACGGACCCGTTCGATACGGCGTCCCTCGATCCCGGCGGCGCGCAGCTGACGGCGGATGGTTTCGACTTCGGGCAGTTCGGGCATAAGCTCTTTTTCCCTGAAAAACTTTTCGCGCGCAAGGTTGACATCGCATGCGCAAAACGGCAGATTCCGAGTCGATTCAGGACGACGCCTTCTATCCCCGAACACACTGCAATGGCCGGAGTACCGGTTTTCAGGACAGCACGGGCAGGCCATTCCGGCATACGGTTTCCCGCGATCCGCGGCGCTGAATAATCAATCGATGAATTCCAAACAAGGGCTTGTGCTGGGAATGACCGGGGGAATCGCCTGCGGCAAGTCCGAAGCGGGACGCATGTTGAAGGAAGGCGGATGGGCGGTGTGCGAGGCGGACCGGCTGGCGCATGAATCGATGAAACCCGGCACCGCCGTACACGCGAACATCCTTGAGGAATTCGGCCCGGCGTGTGCGGATGAACAGGGCCGCATCGACCGCCGGGTCCTGGGGAAGAGGGTTTTCGACGATCCCGTCGCGCGTCAGAGGCTCAACGAAATCGTTCACCCGGCGGTGATCGCGGAGCTGGGCCGCTGGGCGGACGAGCAGCGCCGGAGCGGACGGGACGCGGCCGCGATCGTGCCGCTGCTGTTCGAGGCCGGTGTCCGGGCACCCTGGGATGCGGTGCTCTGCATCGCGGCTTCCGTGGAGACCATGAAAGAGCGTCTGGCATTGCGGGGGGTCTGCGGATCGGACGCGGAGAAACGAATCGGGGCCCAGTGGCCCGTGGAAGAAAAAGCGGAACGTTCCGATTACGTAATCCGAAACGACGGCGATCTCGCCGGACTGGAGAAACAATTATGGGCGACGATCGAGCGGATCAAGCAGGAGAAGAGCGAGCCATGAGCGACGAACAGAATCAGCAGAACGAGCGGAATCAGCAGAACGAGCAGCAAAAGCAGCAGCAGAAAAATCGTCGCGGCAATGACGGCGGGAACAAGGGCGGCGGCGGTCAGCGCGGCAAGCGCGGGCGCGGGGGCGGCCGCAATCAGAACAAGGAGAAGGACCGCCGCAACACCGGACCTTTTCTGGATCTGAAAGATCTGCAGGCGATGAAGGTGCCCCAGCTGCACGAGCAGGCGCAGAAGTTCGAGCTGGAGGACTTCGCGGGTCTCCGCCGCCACGAACTGGTCTTCGAGATCCTCAAGGCCCACGCGCGCAATAACGGAAGACTGCGTGGCGAAGGTGTGCTCGAGGTCCTTCCCGATAACTTCGGATTTCTCCGCTCCCCCCGGTACAACTACCTTCCCTGTCCGGAAGACATATACATCTCCCCCTCGCAGATTCGCCGGTTCGGGCTGCGTACCGGCGATCACGCCGCCGGCGAGATCCGCCCCCCCAAGGACCGGGAACGGTTCTTTGCGATGCTCCAGATGGAATCCATCAACGGGATGGAGCCCGAGCAGAATCGTCACCGCATCCCGTTCGAACAGCAGACCCCGCTGTTCCCGGAAGACCGTTTTCATCTCGAACGCGACAGCAAAGAGATCTCGATGCGGGTCATGGACATCCTGACCCCGATCGGGAAGGGGCAGCGAGGACTGATCGTCGCGCCGCCGCGCACCGGGAAAACGGTGCTCCTGCAGAAGATCGCCAACAGCATCAGTACCAACAATCCCGAGGCGGAACTGATCATTCTGCTCATCGACGAGCGTCCGGAAGAGGTGACCGACACCGAGCGCAATACCAGGGCGCAGGTCCTCTCGTCCACGTTCGACGAACCGCCGGAACGCCATACGCAGGTGGCGGAAATCGTCAGCGAGATGGCCAAGCGCCGCGCGGAACTCGGCAAGGACGTGGTCATCCTGCTCGACAGCATCACCCGGCTGGCCCGCGCGTACAACACGCTGCAGCCGCACAGCGGCAAGATCCTCTCGGGCGGGGTCGACGCCAACGCGCTGCAGAAACCCAAGCGGTTTTTCGGCGCGGCCCGGAACCTGGAGGACAGCGGCAGCCTGACCATCATCGCCACCGCGCTGGTGGATACGGGCAGCCGCATGGACGAGGTGATCTTCGAGGAGTTCAAGGGCACCGGCAACATGGAGCTGGGTCTCGACCGCAGCCTGGTCGACAAACGCATCTTCCCCGCGATCAATGTCGAGAAATCCGGCACGCGCAAGGAAGAGCTGCTCCTGCACCCGGACGAGCTGGAACGCATCTGGACCCTCCGCCGCGCGCTCAAGGATGTCCCCGCGGTGGAAGCGATGGAACTGCTCATCAACCGGCTCAAGAAGACCTCCAGCAACGCCGAGTTTCTCATGGCGCTGCAGAATAAATAGGGGGCCTGGCTGTTCGCGTTGATTCGCGGTTGAGAAGAAAGGCCCTCCCGCGGATAAACCGGAGGGTGTTCCGGCCGCCGAACGCGGCCGCGCCCTTGACCGTATCCGGCACTTTTCCTACCATGCCGCGCTTGTGCTCATGACGCCGGTCTGCGTGCCGGCACAGGAAAGGAACGCATGATGAAAGTGGACATCGAGGAACTGGAGCCCTGCCGCAAAAAACTGCGCATCGAGGTTCCCGCCGAGGACGTGGAGAAGGAGAGGCGCGAGATCGAGGATCTCTACGCGGCCCAGGCCTCGGTACCGGGGTTCCGCAAAGGCAAGGCCCCCCGGGACCTGGTCCGGCGTAAATTCGCGGATAAGATCGCCGAACAGACGCGCGAGACGCTCGTTCCCGAATATTACCGCAAGGCGATTAAAGAACAGGGGATCGATCCCGTCGCCGTGCTGAATCTCGATGAGCCTCAGCTGGAGGAGGGCGCGCCTTTCGTGTTCGAGGTCACGGTCGACGTGCCGCCCGAATTCGAGGTTCCCGAATACGAAGGCCTCGAATTGAAGGACGAGCAGGAGGAGGTCACCGACGACCGCGTGAACGAGACCGTCGATCAGCTCCGGCGCCGGTTTGCGACGTACGAAGAAGTCTCCGACCGGCCCATTCAGCAGGACGATATCATTGAGGTGAACTACAGCGCGCAGTGCGACGGTCAGCCGCTGGAGACCTTCGCGCAGGAGGCGAAAGCGCTGGGGCAGGCCGAGGGCCAGTGGATCCAGGCGGGCGAGGACAGTTTCATTCCCGGCCTGGGCGAGGCCCTGATCGGAATGAACGCGGGCGACACGAAACAGGTCGAGGTGACCTTCCCGGAGGATTTCACCATCCAGGCGCTCGGGGGCAGGACGGCGCAGTACGAGGTCACCGTCAGCGGCATCCGCGAACAGCAGATGCCGGAGGTCGATCAGGATTTTCTGCAGCGGATCGGGGTGAACACCGAAGAGGAACTCCGCGGCGAGATGCGCAACCGCCTCGAGGAGAACGAGCAGCAGCGCGAGCACAGCCGCCGCGAGACGGCCCTGCTCGAAAAACTCCTCGAAGCCACCGAACTGGACGCGCCGAAATCGCAGGTCGATGAAGAGGCGAGGGAGGCGCTCTACGATCTCTCCCGCGAGCGGCTCTCGCGGGGCGAGAGCCGGGAGGACATCAATGCCGACCGCGAAAATATATGGGGCGAGGCGCGCGGGATCGCGGAGCGGCGTGTTAAACTCAGACACATCATAAGCGCCATCGCCGACCGGGAGGAGATCGAGGCCTCCGACCGCGAAGTGCAGGAACACATCGCCGAAATGGCCGTGCGGCAGCGTCAGGACGCCGCCGAACTGCGCAAGCGGCTGGAGAAGGAAGAGCGGCTCGATCAGGTACGCGACGATGTGCGGTTCCGGAAGACGATCGACCGTATTATGGAGAAGGCGCAGGTTGCATAAGGAGGACGACATGGACGAGCGGGCTCAGATGCTCATTCCCATGGTGGTGGAACAGACGGGGCGCGGCGAACGCGCCTACGACATCTATTCGCGGCTGCTGAAGGAGCGCATCATCTTTCTCGGCACCCCCGTGGACGACGCGGTCAGCAACCTCGTCGTGGCGCAGATGCTGTTTCTGCAGAGCGAGGACGCCGAAAAGGACATCCAGCTTTACATCAATTCGCCCGGCGGGGCGGTCACGGCCGGACTGGCGATCTACGATACGATGCAGTTCGTCAAGTGCGACATCACCACCTACTGTGTGGGCCAGGCCGCCAGCATGGGCGCCCTGCTGCTCGCGGCGGGCACGAAGGGGAAGCGGTACGCGCTGCCCAACGCGCGCATCATGATTCACCAGCCCATCGGAGGGGCGCAGGGGCAGGCCCAGGATGTGCACATCCAGGCCCGCGAGATCATGCGCATGAAAGACCGGCTCAACGAGATCATTTCGCATCACAGCGGACAGGACGTGGAGCGGGTGGCCAAAGACACCGATCGCGATTTCTTCATGTCCGCCACCGAGTCGGTCGACTACGGGCTGGTCGACGAGGTGATCGAAGCCAAGACGGGCTCGGCGTAAGCCGGGTCCCGGGAGGTCCGAATGACCGAAGACAAGCCGACACGCTGCTCTTTCTGCGGAAAGGGCGAAGAGGAAGTGGACCGACTTATCGCCGGTCCGGGCGTATTCATCTGCAGCGACTGTGTCGAACTGTGCGAGGCCGTACTGCAGAATGAACAGGCCGCGGAACCGGGAGAGGGAGGGGAAGGAACGGAGCAGAAGGACGCCTTCTCCCTAATGAAGCCGCAGGAAATCAAGGCCGCGCTCGACGAATATGTCGTCGGCCAGGAAGAGGCCAAGCGGGTGCTCTCCGTGGCCGTCCACAACCACTACAAGCGGATGCTCCAGCGCAGGCGCGGAGGCGACGGGGTCGAACTCGAGAAGAGCAACATCCTGCTCGCCGGTCCCACCGGCTGCGGCAAGACCCTGCTCGCGCGCACGCTGGCCAACGTGCTCGACGTGCCCTACGCGGTCACCGACGCCACCACGCTCACGGAGGCCGGGTACGTCGGCGAGGACGTCGAGAATATCCTGCTGACGCTGCTGCAGGCGGCCGATTACAACGCGGAGCGCGCCCAGCGCGGCATCATCTACATCGACGAAATCGATAAGATCGGCCGCCGCACCGAGAACGTCTCGATCACGCGCGATGTGTCCGGCGAGGGCGTCCAGCAGGCGCTGCTGAAGATGCTCGAGGGCACGACCGCCCGCATCCCGCCCAAGGGCGGGCGCAAGCATCCCCACCAGGAGTACATCAAGCTCGACACGACCAACATCCTGTTCATCTGCGGCGGTGCGTTTGTCGGGATCGACGACATCATTCGTCGCCGCAGCCAGGACCGGAGCATCGGATTCACGTCCGGCGCGTCCGCGGACGGCGCGTGGAAACCGGCCAGTATGCGCATCGAACCGGAAGACCTGATCAAGTACGGCCTGATCCCCGAGTTCGTCGGCCGCATCCCCGTGACCACGCTCCTGCATCCGCTGCGCGAAGAGGAGCTGGTCCGCATCCTGACCGAGCCCCGCAACGCCATGACGCGCCAGTACCAGCACCTTCTCGAGATGGACCACATCGATCTGGAGTTCTCGGAGGACGGCCTGCACGCCCTCGCGCGCCAGGCCATACGGCGCAACACCGGCGCGCGCGGGCTGCGCGCGATTCTCGAACACCTGATGCTCGATCTGATGTACGAGGCCCCCTCCCGCGAGGATCTCGAACGGATCGTCATCGACGGCGATGTCGTGGAAGGGCGGTCCAATCCGCTCGACGGCGCATCCGGCGAGCGAAAGTCGGCATGACCCTCCGGCTGTACAACACGATGTCCCGGAGCAGGGAGGCCTTCGAGCCCCTTGAAGAGGGCGTGGTGCGCATGTACACCTGCGGCCCCACGGTCTACGACTTTGCCCACATCGGCAATTTTCGCGCGTATGTCTTCGAGGACCTGTTGCGCCGCTACCTCCGCTACCTCGGCTACCGGGTCATCCAGGTGCAGAACCTGACGGACGTCGACGACAAAACCATCCGCGGCGCGCGCGAAAAAGGCGTCCCGCTGAAGGAGTACACAAAGCCCTACATCGACGCCTTTTTCGAAGACCTGCACACCCTCAACGTCGAGCCGGCGGAGTTCTATCCCGCCGCCACCGATCACGTGCAGGACATGATCGATCTCGTGCAGACGCTCATGGATAAGGGCTACGCGTACCGCGCCGAGGACGGCTCGATTTATTTCAGCATCGACCGGTTCGAGGAGTACGGAAAACTGGCGCGGCTCGACCGCGAGGGGATGCGCAGCGGAGCCCGCGTGGCCCACGACGAGTACGAGAAGGAGAACGTCGCCGACTTCGCGCTCTGGAAGGCGTGGACCCCGGAGGACGGGGACGTGGCGTGGGAGGCCCCGTGGGGACGCGGCCGGCCGGGCTGGCATATCGAGTGTTCGGCCATGAGCATGCACTACCTCGGGCCTACGCTGGATATCCATACCGGCGGCGTAGACAACATATTTCCGCACCACGAGGACGAGACCGCCCAGAGCGAGGCGGCCACCGGCGAGCCGTTCGTCCGCTACTGGATGCACTGCGGATATCTCGTGGTCGAAGACAAGAAGATGTCGAAGTCGCTCGGCAATTTCTTCACGTTGCGCGACCTGCGCGACCGGGGTTTTTCGGGGCGCGAGATCCGGTGCGAACTGGCCTCGGCCCACTATCGCCAGTCGCTCAATTTCACCCTCCGCTCGCTCGAGGCCGGACGCAGCGCGCTCCGGCGCCTCGATGAATTCTACCGGCGCCTGGAGGAGACGGCCTCGGGCGCGTCGCCGGGCGAACTCCCCGCATGGGCGCGGGATACCGAGCCGCGGTTCCGGGAGGCGATGGACGACGATCTGAACGTGTCGGGCGCCTCGGCGGCCGTATTCGATGCCGTGCACGAGGGCAACCGCGCCCTGGATGCGGGGGAGGTGGACGAGTCCGCGGCCGCCGCGGTGCTCGACCTCTGGCGGCGTCTCGACACCGTGTTCGGCTATCTGGTGCCGCCCCGGCTGGAGGTTCCGGAGGAGATCGAGCGCATGGCGCACGAGCGTCAGGAGGCGCGCCGGAGGCGCGATTTCGACGCGGCCGACCGGATCCGCGACGAACTAGCCGCTCGGGGCTGGGTCGTGAAGGACACGCCGGAGGGGCCCAAACTGACGCGGAGCTGACATGGGTCCATTTCCCTGCTACGGTTCATCCCGCCCATGAAAACAGGTCGCTTCATCACATTCGAGGGGCCGGAGGGCGGCGGTAAGACCACGCAGGCCCGCCGGCTGGTCGCTTCGCTTCAGGATCGGGGCCTTACCGTGCGCCACGTGCGCGAACCGGGCGGGACGGAGATCGGCGAGGCCATTCGCGAACTCCTCCAGCACCGGGAGACGGAAGAGGCCATGACGGCGCGCTGCGAGGTGCTGCTCTTCGCCGCCAGTCGGGCGCAGCTGGCCGCCCGGGTGATCGGACCCGCCCTGGAGCGCGGCGAATGGGTGGTCGGCGACCGCTACCTGGATTCCACCACCGTCTATCAGGGTCCGGGGCGCGGACTCTCTGCCGATGCGCTGGACGGACTGAACCGGTTCGCCGTCGCGGGCGTGATGCCCGATCTCACCCTGCTGCTGGATCTGCCGGCGGAGACCGGTATGGCGCGGCTGGAGCCGCTGTTCGCGGACGGATCGAGCGCGCCGGACCGGATCGAGCGCGAGCCGATCGAGTTCCACCGCCGCATCCGGGAGGGATACCTCGACCTCGCCCGCGGGGAACCGGGCCGGTTTCGGGTCATCGACGCATCCGCGCCGCCGGAGGAGGTGTTCGCGACGTTGTGGCGGGAAATTTCAGACACGGGATGGCTGCCATGACCCCGGGGGCGGAGGTGACCCGACCGGATACGGCCGGTTACGATCAGGCCTGGGAGGGCGTGCTTCGGAGCCGGGAACGGGGGCGCCTCGCCCACGCCTATCTGATCGCCGGCGCACCCCGCGGCGCCGCGCTGCGTCTGGCCGAGTCCATGATTCAGATCCTCTACTGCACTGCGGACTCGCCGCCCTGCGGCGTCTGCAGCCCGTGTGTCAGGGTTGCGGAACTCGCGCACCCCGACGTGCACCGGGTCGAGCCGAAAAGCAAGTCGCGTCAGATCAGGGTGGAAGACCTCCGCGAACAGGTCCTCACCCCGATCTCCCGGACCGCCTACGAAGGCGGATGGAAGGCGGGGCTCATTCTCTCGGCCGAATGCCTGCACCCGGCCGCCCAGAACAAGTTTCTCAAGACCCTGGAAGAGCCTCCGGACAACACCCTCCTCATCCTGATCGCCGAACGTCCGGGCGCGCTGCTGTCGACCATCCGGTCGCGATGCCAGCTGCTCAAGCCGTCGGGCGGGGGGTGTGTCGAAGCCGATCCGCGCGCCGCGTCCCTGGCTGATCTGCTCGAGGCGTATCCTCCTTCCAATCCGCTCGAGGCGGAAGGACTGGCCTCCCGGGTGTGCGATCTGCTCGACGAGGCGGCGGCCGAAGCGGAGGCGGAAGTAGAGCGCGAGATCGGGGCAGAGGGGGAAGAGCCGGACCGCAAGGAGGTAGAGGCGCGCATCCGCACCCGGACGATCGAGGCGCGCAACGCCGTGCTGGCCGAATTGATCTCCTGGGTCCGGGACCTGTGGACGCTCACCGTGGCGGGCGACTGCGCCTGCCTGCATTTCGGGGGGCGGCGCGAAGCGCTCGCCCGCGGCGCCTCGCGGCTCACGCCCTCGACCGCGCTTCACCACCTCCGCACCCTGGAGCGCATGAGCGAGCGGCTCGCACGTCTCGCGCGCCGCGACCGGCTCATCTTTGAGCATACGATGAGGGAACTGAGCGGGGGAGGGTGACGGTGAGTGGGAAAGCGGAGTAAGAGAGTGAGAAACCTGAGAAAGATTTATGAGTGGGAAACCTGAGACCTGAGACCTGAGTAAGATTTATGAGTGGGAAACCTGAGACCTGAAACCTGAGTAAGAGAGTGGGAAGCTTGATGATGCGGATGGGATCTCGAAATCCGGATCGAAGCCGAAATCGGGATTCAGAGAGAACATAATTCGAGTACGATATTCCCCCGGGTGTCCCCATGTGGAACTCAGGAGCGGGGTCATAAGCTGCGACGGGAAAAGGCGGGTGAGCCTTGGAATCCGCAGCTCTTACTCAGGTCTCAGGTTTCAGGTTTCTCACTCAAACCTCTCCCCCTCTTACTCAGGTCTCAGGTTTCAGGTTTCTCACTCAAACCTCTCCCCCTCTTACTCAGGTCTCAGGTTTCAGGTTTCTCACTCAGACCTCTCCCCCTCTTACTCAGGTCTCAGGTTTCAGGTTTCTCACTCACAAAATCCTCCCCCTCATCCCCCTTCCCCCCGATGGCGTTTTTCCCAGAACGTCACTTCTTTGCCGTCGCGGTCGAACGTCTTGGCGGCGAATTTGAAATAGAGCCAGGCGTCGAGGAACTGGGGATTTCGTTCCAGCTTATGGACTCTGGACGGCGTCGTTTTACGGAAACGCGGCTGAAGGGCCATGATCCGGGCGATCCGTGCCCGGTCGTTTTTCGGGATGGCGATCCGTTCGCCGAGCTGGAGGATATGATCGTGCGTCGCCTGCTGAAGCGCGGCGGCGGGTGACAGGGACTCTTCCCGGCAGAGCGTCTCGGCCCGGCGTTCGTGGTAGGCCCCGAACAGGAGCGCGAACATGAGAGGCGTATCCACTTTCAGTCCCGCCGCGACCCAGCGGTCGAGCTGGCGGAACGTGTTTCGGATCCAGTGTACGCCCGCTTCGCCCTCGGGATCTTTCAGCCACTCCCCGAGTTCCGGGAAGAGCGGCTCGATGAAATCCAGCTCGGAGAGCAGTTCAAAGACCCGTTCCCCGTTTCCGCACAGGAACAGTTTGCGGACCTCTTCGTAGAGGCGGGCCGGCGAGGCGGCCTGCATGGTTTCTCCAAGTTCCCCGATAGACCGGCGGGCCGTCTCCTCGATATCGAATCCCAGTGTGGCGGCGAAACGGATCGCGCGGATCATGCGCACCGGGTCCTCGGTGAAGCGATCGGTGGGATCGCCGATCACGCGGATGGTGCGCCGGTCGATGTCTTCGAGCCCGCCCACGTAATCGATGATCGAAAAATCGGCGATGTTATAGAACAGGGCATTGACCGTGAAGTCGCGGCGCAGGGCGTCCTGGGCGGCGGTGCCCCAGACGTTATCCCGCACGATCACGCCGTCCTCGGTGCGGAATGCGTGGTCGGAATGCTGTTCGGCGTCTTCGGCCCTGACCCCCGCGCGGAAGGTGGAGACTTCGATAATCTCCCCGCGGAAGAGCACATGAACGAGCCGGAATCGCCGCCCGATGATGCGCGAGTTGTTGAACATGGCGCGCAGTTCTTCGGGCGTGGCGTCGGTGGCGATATCGAAATCCTTGGGAGTGCGATTGAGAAGCAGATCGCGGACGCCGCCTCCGGCGAGATAGGCGAGGTGGCCGTGGTTCTTGATTCTGTAGAGCACCTTGATCGCGGCGCTGCTGATGTTCCTGCGGCTCACCGGATGACTGCCGCGGTCGATGACCGCGGCAGATCCCTGAGGATCAGCGGGCGGGGCGGCGGGGGTCTCTGAGCGGTCGTCCATCGGATAACAAGGGGGCGGTCAGGTGGAAGGGGTGTTCATCTGATCCGCAATCCACTGGACGATCACATTCACCGCGAACGCGGCCTCGTCGTCCGTCAGCGGTCGGTCCAGTTCGATGCGATGAACTTTGGAGAGGCATTTGCGGCAGCAGGTCGCGGTCGCATGCTGGGCGATGAAAACCGGATGTCCTTTCGTCGGGGTCTGGCGTCCGTCGTTGCGCGGATTGGCGGGCCGGAGCCGCTTGCGGACAAAATCGCTTGCATGACGGCGGATGATGTCCATTCCGCGTGAGCTTACGTATTCGCGTTCGGCCTCACCGAATTGGAACTGACGACGGTGCTTCGATTTTTCGAAGCGCTGCCTGATCTCTTTCCAGTTGTCCAGCCTGGTCATCGTCGCGGTCATCGTCATGGAGTCCATCATGCCCCGGGTTTCGTTGAATCGGCGCGTTCGCTGTTGCGATCCACTCCTTCGGGCGAGCATAGAATTTAATCCGGAATCCGCTTAAAATCAAGCGATTTCAGACTTGTTTCGAGGTAGGGTTGGACAGTGCGTAAGTGCTCTGTTACAGTGCGTCCGTTTTTTTTGCGGGCCGTAATAGCGGCGGAAAAAGGCCCCCCGGAACACGATGGATCGGGGCGGCAGAGAGGGCGGTTGACGAGTGAGAGGACGCGAATGAGTGCGAGTGATTTCATAACCGGAGTGATGGAACAGGTCAGGGGCCGCGGATGCCGGATCGTCCTGCCTGAAGGCGACGACGAGAGGGTGCGCCGCGCGGCGGCCCGGTCGGCCGCGGAGGGTTTGGCGGACGTCACGCTACTGGGGCCGGAGGAGGAGATCCGGTCATGGTATCGTCAGCAGCGGATGGAAGTCGACTCCCTGAAGATCGTCGATCCCGCGCAGTCCCCGGACGCCGGACGATACGCGGAGCTTTACCATGAGGCGCGCCGGCACAAGGGCGTCACGGAGGAACAGGCGCGCGAGGCGGTGACCAAATCCAACATATACGGGATGCTGATGGTGCGCGGGGGCGAGGCCGACGGGCTCGTCTCCGGCGCGGTCCATTCGACGGCCGACACGGTCCGGCCCGCGCTGCAGCTCGTGCGGGGCAAGCGGAAGGGTTCGATGGTATCGAGCCTTTTCTTTATGGTGTGCGAAGGGGTTCCGTACATCTTTTCCGATGCCGGACTCGTGGAAAACCCGGATGCCGAACAGCTCGCAAAGATCGCCATCGAGAGTTCCCGTTCCGCGCGTCAGTTCCGCATTCCCGCCCGCGTGGCCCTGCTGTCCTACTCCACGAAAGGTTCGGCAGACAGTGTGTTGACCCGGAAGGTGGTGGAGGCGACCCGGAGGGCGCAGGAGATGCTCGCGGAGTCCGGCGAAGAGCATGAAGTGGCGCTGGACGGCGAACTCCAGGTCGACGCGGCCATCGTTCCCGGCGTGGCGGAGCGGAAGGCTCCCGGAAGCCCGCTCGGCGGCGAGGCGCGCGTGCTCATCTTTCCCGATCTAAACGCCGGAAACATCGGGTATAAGCTGGTGCAGCGCCTCGGCGGAGCCGAGGCCTACGGACCCGTGCTGCAGGGTCTCGCCCGGCCGGTCAACGACCTTTCGCGCGGCTGCAGCGTCGACGATATCATCGGCGTAGTCGCCATCACCGCCCGGCAGGCCATCGACGGGAGAAACGAGTCATCATGAAAATTCTAGTAATCAATTCCGGATCCTCATCCATCAAGTACCAGCTTTTCGAAGTCACCGACGGAAACGACGAGTACGAGGTGCTCGCCAGGGGGCAGGCCGACCGCATCGGCATCACGGGCTCGACGCTTGAGCAGAAGCGCAGCGACGGCGCCAAGCTGCACCGGTACGGGGAGATCAAGGATCATAAACAGGCGATCAACGGCATCCTGGAGATGCTTCAGGATTCTGAAAAGGGCGTGCTCCAGTCCCTGGACGACCTGTGGGGCGTGGGCCACCGCGTCGTCCACGGGGGCGAGGATTTCACCCGTTCGGTGCGGATCAACAAGGCAGTGGTCAAGGCGATCCGGAAGAACGCCGATCTCGCCCCGCTGCACAATCCTCCCAACCTGATGGGTATCCAGGCCGTCTACGAGATCCTGCCGGACATTCCGCAGGTCGCGGTCTTCGATACGGCCATTCACCAGACTATGCCCCGCAAGGCCTACATGTACGGGCTGCCGCGCGAGCAGTACAAGAATTACCGCATCCGCCGCTACGGGTTTCACGGGACGTCGCACGGATACGTCGCCGGGCAGGCCGCCGAGGCCCTGGGCCGGCCCCTGCGGGACCTGAAGATCATCACCTGCCACTTGGGGAACGGCGGATCGATCACCGCCTTCGAGGATGGGAAGTCGATCGACACGTCCATGGGCTTCACCCCGCTGGCAGGGATCGTCATGGGTACCCGCTCGGGCGACCTGGATCCCTACATTCCGCTGCACATGATGGAAAACGAGGGGCTCAGCGTCTCGCAGGTCAGCGCCATCATGAACAAACAGGGCGGACTGCTCGGGATTTGCGGCCGGCGCGACATGCGCGACATCCGCTCGGCCGTCGTCGAAGGAGACCGGGAGGCCGCGGAGGCGGTGGAGATGTACGTGTACAGTATCCAGAAGTACATCGGCGCCTACGCCGCCGCCATGAACGGAGTGGATGCTATTGTCTTTACCGCCGGAGTGGGTGAGAATGAGCACCATATCCGGGCCTCCGTGCTCGAGAATTTCGGGTTCCTCGGACTCAAGGTCGATGTCGAAGCCAACCGGAATCACGAGACCGTCATCACGACGGAGGATTCGGCGGTCGCGGGGCTGGTCATCCATACCGATGAAGAGCTGGTTATCGCGCGCGATACCTACCGGCTGATATCGGAAGTAGAATCAGAGAAGGTTTGATGCGGATGAAAACGGTACGAGTGGGGATCCTGGGATTCGGGACGGTCGGTGCGGGAGTCGTCGAAGGATTGAGGCGCAACGGCGCACGGATCGCCGAACGGACCGGCCTCAATCTTGAGGTCGGCGGCATCGCCGATCTCGATCTGGAAACGGACCGCGGCGTGGAGGTCGATCGCGCGCTGCTCACCGCCGATGCCGCTTCGCTGGTCGACGATCCCGGGATCGATGTGGTCGCCGAACTGATCGGCGGCGAGGGCGCGGCCCGGGAGCTGACCCTTCGGGCACTCAAGGCCGGTAAACCGGTCGTTACGGCCAACAAGGCCCTGCTGGCGGAGCACGGAAAAGAGATCTTCGACGCCGTGGAGCGGGCGGAGGCCGGGCTGTACTTCGAGGCGGCGGTGGGCGGCGGGATCCCGATCCTGCGCGCCCTGTGCGGGGGACTGGTCGGCGAGCGGGTGGAACGCATGTACGGCATTCTCAACGGCACCTGCAATTACATCCTCAGCCGGATGGAGTCCGATCGCCTGTCCTTCGAGCACGTGCTGGCCGAGGCCCAGAGAGCGGGCTATGCCGAGGCGGAGCCGGGACTGGACGTGGACGGATTCGATACCGCGCACAAGGCGGTGATCCTGGCCGCGCTGGCCTACGGCGCCCCGCTCCCGATGGACGGCATCAGGGTCCGCGGTATCCGGGGCATCGCCTCCGGCGAAATCGAGTACGCCGCGGAACTCGGATACCGGATCAAGCTGCTCGCCATCGTGCGGCAGCGCGAAAACGGAATCGAGCTGCGCGTGGAGCCGGCCCTGGTGCCCCGGCAGCATCCGCTGGCCTCGGTCGGCGGGGTGTTCAACGCGGTGGCCGTGGAGGGCGATCTCACGGGCGAGACGATGTACTACGGCCGGGGCGCCGGCCGCTATCCCACCGCCAGCGCGGTGATCGGCGATCTCGTTCAGGCCGCAGGCGATCGTGCCGCCGGCGCGGCGCCGCGGCCGAGGATTTCGTCTTCGCGAAGCCTCGACCTGCTTCCGGCGGGCGACGCGCCTCTGCGCTGCTATCTCCGTCTCGCGCTGATCGACCGGCCCGGCGTGCTCGCGAAAGTCGCCGAAGTGCTCGGCGCCCACGGCATCAGTATCGCCTCCGTGCTCCAGAAAGAGCGGCGGGAAGGGGAATACGCCCCGGTGATCGTCCTGACCCATAAGGCCCGGGAGTCCCGCTACGAGGCGGCCGTCGAGGCGATCCGCTCGCTCGAGGTCGTCGGCGAGGATATCGTCCGTCTTGCGATCGAGGATTTTGACGATTGAAGTCGGTGCTGCTCATATTGAACGGCGTGGCGGACCGCCCCCTTGAAGCCCTGGAGGGGCGGACGCCCCTCGACGTGGCCCGGGTTCCCCACATCGAACAGCTCGCCCGCGAGGGGCAGGGCGGGATGCTCGAGCCGGCCGGGGACGAGCCCCGCGAAGAGGCGGTGATTCTGGGGGAGCTGATGGGGATGGCGCCCGGCGATGCGGCCGGGCTGCGGAGCGGTCCGCTCGATGCGGCCGCCGCAGGGCTGGAAGGCGGCGAGGCCGACTGTGCGTTCAGCGCCAGCGCCGTGACCCTGGAGAACGACCGGCTTCACGACAGCGACCCCCTGGATCTCAGTTCCGATGAACTGCGTCTGCTGGGAGAGTCCCTGGAGAACGACGCAGGCGACTCGGTGCGCGTCATGCCGGTCGCGCGCGGCCGGGCCGCCGTGCTGCTCCGGTCCGGAGGCATGGAGATCGCCGACGGTACGCCCCCCTGGCTCTGGGGTACACGCCGTTATTCCCGCTACCTCGACCGCATGAGCCGCCGGGGCCATCCCGCCGGCGACCTCATGGAGCGTTCCCGGGAACTCTTCCGCGACCACCCGGTCAACCGGGTGCGCGTCGACCTCGGCGAGGATCCCGCCGACAGCCTCTGGCTGTGGGGCGGGGGGGCGGTCGCGGACTTCCCGTCCGGATACGACTGGGCGGATCGGACGCTTCTCACGAACGCCTCCGGCGCCCGCGGACTCGCCGGAAAAACCGGTATGCCAGGGCTCGACCTGCACGAGCCCTGGAATGCAGGGGCGCGGTCGGAGGCCTTCCGCCTGCCCGATCTGGTGGCCGCCCTGCGCAAATCGCGGCTGCTGATCCTGTTTGCGGAGGCCCCGCGGGCCGGCGGGCGATTTCCCGGCACGGCGGAAAAAATACGCGCCCTCGAGACGTTCGACCGCCGCGTGCTCGACCCGCTGCTCTCGGTGCTCGAGGCCAGCCGGCCCTATCGTATCGCGCTGACGAGCGACCGGGTGTTCAGCTCGGCGGAGGGCCGGCCGGTCGCCGACCGCGTTCCGTTCATTGCCGCCGGCGAAGGACTCGCCGCGGACGATACGATCCGGTGGAGCGAGGAGGCCTGCGCGGGGGGCTCGCTGGGCACGATCGGCCGCGGGGTGTTCCGCAATATGACGGGGGCGTGACGAAACCGCCGCGGGACTGAACTTTGCGGCGAAGGAATACAGACATCGCTTAAAAGGGGACGCCATGAAGGGATTTGAGGAACTGGACAAAGACGAGCTGGAACTTCCGCCTTATGAGCGTGAGGACGGACGGGCGGCCGACGAGCTGCGCACGGTCGCGATCGAACCCGGGTTTATCCGCTCGGCGCGCGGGTCCGTGCTGATCGCCATGGGGAATACGCGTGTCATCTGCACGGCAAGCGTCGATGAAAGCGTGCCGGGCTGGATGCGCGCTCAGAACGTTCCCGGTGGATGGCTGACCGCGGAATACGGTATGCTGCCCGCGGCGACCGCCGACCGCAATCGCCGCGAGGTCTCCGCCGGCAAACCGGGCGGACGGACCATGGAGATCCAGCGGCTGATCGGACGCGCGCTGCGGGCGGTGGTCGACCTGGAGAAACTGGGACGCCGCCAGATCTACCTCGACTGCGACGTGATCCAGGCCGACGGCGGGACGCGCACGGCTTCAATCACCGGCGCCTATGTTGCGTTGCGACTCGCCGTGAACCACATGCGCAATACGGGGCTGATCAAAGAGAACCCCATCAGTGAACCGTTGGCCGCCGTGAGCGTAGGGGTGGTCGAAAAGACCCCGCTGCTGGATCTCTGCTACGTGGAAGACTCGGCCGCGGAGGTCGATATGAACGTCGTGATGACCGCCTCCGGAAAGTTCATCGAACTTCAGGGCACCGCCGAGGAACGACCGTTCTCCCGGGACCAGCTCGACGCCATGCTCGGCCTCGCGGAGAAGGGGATCGGGGAACTGCTGGAGCTGCAGGAGTCGGTCATCTCCGCGTCGGGTTAATCATCGGGATCGCGGGGAGAGAGTGGGATTCACCATGAAGGCCATGAAGAGCATGAAGGGGTGAACATCATTCGTACTCTTATACTCGTACTCGTACGCGTACTCGGACCGCCGAAGGCGCGATCCCACTCCCCCTGTTCAAGGAACTCGAGTACGAGTACGAATTATGTTCTCTCTGAATCCCGATTTCGACTTCGATCCGGATTTCGAGATCCCATCCGTGTTCTTTCTTACGCTCGTAGTAGGCCCGCAGGCCTGCGAAGCAGGGCCAGGGCCGTTATCTTTCACGCGCCTTGGCCCTCCGGGCCTTGCGGCGCTACTACGAACGTTTGTCGTCTCCCATCCCGACTCCGGCATCCTCTGTGACCGCTGTGGTGAATCCCCATCCCGCCTCTTCCCCGAACGGCTCCACCACAAAAATCTGCGAAGAACCAAAAAAATACGTAGAGCCCGTTATTCGCGGTTCAGAAAAAGAGAACCGCGAATGGACGCCAGTCGACCCGCCTGACGCTCATTCGCCGCCCTGGGCGCCGAGATGTTCGATCATCCGGTTGATCCTTTTTCCGAATTCGGCGGGATCGGACGGCTTGAGTCCTTCCGCCAGCAGGGCCTCCTCGTAGAGCAGGTGCAGGCCGTCTTTGACCCGGTCGCTCGCGCCTTCGGTCTCGTGCAGTTTCCGCAGCGACCGGACGGCGGGATGATCGGGGTTGAGTTCGAAGATGCGTTTGGACTCCGGCGGTTCCTGCCCCATCTGCTTCATGAGCAGCTCCATCTGCGGCGTCATCGATTCGCGGTCGAGCGTAAGACAGCAGGCGCTCTCCCTGAGGCGGCTGGAAACACGCACCTCCTTGACGGCATCGAGTTCCTCGTTGAAGAGGTCCACGAGGCCGGCGTAATCCTTTTCCTTCGACTCGCGGCTCTGCTTCTCTTCTTCCGTCTCTTCGACCTCGTCGCGATTGACCGCCACGAGCTTCTTGCCCTTGTATTCGACGGACGGCATCACGAACTCGTCGACCGGATCGGTCATGAAGAGCACCTCGCGGCTGCGGGCCTTGAGCGGCTCGATGTGCGGGGAGTGTTCGAGCATCTCGCGGCTCGATCCCGCCAGGTAGTAGATCTCCTCCTGGTCGGACGGCATGCCGTCGAGGTAGGCGTCGAGCGTGGTCACATCCCCGGGATCGGTGGCGGTGGATTCGAACAGCAGCAGTTCCGCGATCTTCTCGCGATTCGAGAAGTCCTGCGCCAGCCCTTCCTTCAGCACCGCGCCGAACGAGTCGTGAAACCTGCGGTACCGGTCAAAATCCTTCTCCTTCATTTCTTTCAGCGTCTTGAGGACGCGGCCGACCAGGTTGTTGCGGATCTTGTTCAGCGCCGGCACGTGCTGGAGCATCTCGCGCGATACGTTCAGCGGAAGATCCGAGGCGTCGACCACGCCCTTGATGAACCGCAGGTACGAGGGCAGCAGTTCCTCGCACTCGTCGGTGATGAAGACGCGCTGGATGTACAGGTGAAGATTCGATTTCGGCTCCGCGTGAAACAGGTCGTAGGGACGCCTGGACGGGATGAAGAGTACCGCCCGGAACTCCAGTGCGCCTTCGGCGATGGTGTGGATCGTTTCGAGCGGATCTTCGAAGTCGTGCGCGATCGATTTGTAAAATTCGTGGTACTCCTCGTCGCCGATGTCTGACTTGGACCGCAGCCACAGGGCCTTGCGCGAGTTCACGGTCTCGCCTTCAAGTTCGATCGGATGTTCCATGAAATCGGAGAACTTCTTGATCAGCGCCTTGAGGCGGTGATCCTCCAGGAATTCCTCCTCGCCTTCATTGAGATGCAGAATGACGTCCGTTCCGCGCCGATCTTTTTCCGTGTCTTCGATGGTGTAGCTCTCGTCGCCCTTTGAGCGCCACTTGACCGCCGGCTGCTGCGGAGGGCGGGAGATCACGGTGACCTCGTCGGCTACCATGAAGGCGGAGTAGAATCCGACCCCGAACTGCCCGATCAGTTCGGGGTGCTCCTTGACGTCCTGTTCGCGGAGTTTCTCGAGAAATTCGGTCGTTCCCGAGCGGGCGATCGTGCCGAGATTTTCGGCGATTTCGTCGCGCGACATGCCGATGCCGTTATCGGAGATCGTGAGCGTGCGGTTCTCCTTGTCCGCCGTGATGGTGATGCCCCATTCGGTGTCGCCTTCGGCGAGATCGGGATTGTTGAGCGCCTCGTAGCGCATCTTGTCGATGGCGTCGCCGGCGTTGCTGATCAGTTCGCGCAGGAAGATCTCCTTGTGTGAGTAGAGCGAATGCACAATGATCTGCAGCAGTTTGCTGACTTCGGTCCTGAATTTACGCTTGCTCTGGGCCATGGTATAAACCTCCCTTTCACGGTCGCCCGCGCCGGGCGCGCCTTATGATCGAAACCGAGCATGATAGGATTTCACGGATGAGTTTCCAGTCAAAAACGAAAGAACGGAAGCGTTACAAGCTGGTGGGGTGCGAGATTTTCTTCCGCGAGCTATGCGCCGCCGCGGCGCGCACGCCGCACTGCATCGACCTCGAATTCCTGCCGAAGGGACTGCACGACCTCGAGACCGGGGAGATGCTTGAACGGGTGCAGACCGCGGTCGACCGCGCGGAGCCCGAACGGCACGACGCCGTGCTGCTCGGCTACGGGCTCTGCAACAACGGCCTGGTCGGGGTCCGCGCGAAGGAGGTGGAACTGGTGCTGCCCCGGGCGCACGACTGCATCACGCTGTTCCTGGGCAGCCGGCGGCGCTATCGTGAGTATTTCGACGCCCACCCCGGTTCCTATTACCTGACCAGCGGGTGGCTCGAACGGGGGCACGGAGGGGGAGGGGACCTCGAGGATCTCTCCATCCAGAGCAAACTCGGCCTGAATATGGCCTACGAAGAACTCGTGGAGCAGTACGGCGAGGACAACGCACAGTATCTGTGGGAGACGCTCGGTGACGCTACCCCCCATTACGAACTCTTCACCTACATCGAGACCGGTGTTCCGGACGAGAAACGCTTTGTCGAGGAAGGACGCAGGCTCGCCGAAGAGAAGGGCTGGAGCTTTGAACACCTCGAGGGCGATCCGAACCTGCTGGAACGGCTGGTCTGCGGACACTGGGACGAGGAGGATTTTCTCCGCGTCCCCCCGGGCCATAAAGTGCGCGCCACCCACGACGACCGGATCGTTGAAGCCGTGCCGGAGTGACCCTTGCTCCTACGCGAAGTTCTTCACATACGCCGGTTTCAAGTCCGGAAACATGGGATAGTGTTTCACATTCAGGGTGGCCAGCTGCGCGGACCGGGACTGCGCCGTCGCCGCGATAAGCGCATCGGCGAGTCCGACGCCGTGCGTTTTTGCGAACTTATTCCGATAGATGCCCCCCGCGATGGCGATGTCGCGCGATACGGGTATGACGGGGAAAAGGCCGGTCAATTCATCGAGCGTGCAACGCTCCTTCTCGCCTCTGACGCCCGAGTAAAGCTCTGCGACCACAATGCTCGAAAGTACCATGCGAGACCCTTCGTTTCGCAACAAAAGGTCGGCCTCGGCATACCCTCGAAGAAAATCGATCAGAACATCCGTGTCCACCAGCAGGGGAGGGGTCATCCAACCATCCCCCGGTCCCAGGAGCGCCGGATTTCATCAAAATCGGGCAAATCATCCCGGTTGCACCAGAGACCGGAGGCCTTGTTCAATGTGTGCTCTGCACGCAACTCGCGGGCCTGGTACAGGAACTGATCTACAGCTTCTCGAATCAGTTGAGATTGCTTCCGCCCCGTGAATTCCACCATTTGAGCCAGGCCGCAGCGCTCCTCTTCAGTCAAATATACTTGCGTCCGGAACATAATACGCACCCCCGTGTCATGTATATGTCCGATGTATACATTACTATACTCATTCATTCAAGAAATATCCGATCCGTTGGGATTTTTGTGGAAAGTCGTTCGGGGGAAAGGGCGGGGGTGCGGAAGATCAGGGAGAGCGTAGAATCGCGATCGTGGGGAGAGAATGGGATTCACCATGAAGGCCAGGAAGAGCATGAAGGTCGGTTGAGGGGGGGCATAATCCGTACTCGTACGCGTACTCGGAGCGCCGAAGGCGCGATCCCCCTCCCCCGGTTCAAGGAACTCGGGCACGAGTACGGATTATGTTCTCTCTGAATCCCGATTTCGACTTCGATTCGGATTTCGAGATTTCATCCGTGTCATCGGTGTAATCCGGTGCGCCAAGCAAAGCTTGGCTGTTTCTAACTGAATGAAAGGAGTCACCCATTAGAGGTTCCGGTCAAACACAAAAGTCCCCTTCGTGCCGCTGATCAAGCGGCTTCCCTTCATGCCTTGTTTTGATCGGATTCAACCGTCGCCTCAACCGTTGCGTTCCGTACCGTGGTTTTCGTTTGCGGTTGTTTCAGTCACCCATCTGGTTTTTAGGTGAGGGCGAATCTTTTCCAGATCCATGGCCGCCACCCGTTCTCGTATTGGAGCCAGAAAACCGTTTGTTCCCGCTCGTTGCCTATTCAGTCACCGTGGTTCATCTGCACGCAGACTTCCAGACCCTTGAAGGCTGACGACAGGACAGACCGCAAAAGCTGAAGCGATGCCGCCGGTTCCAATCAGTCCGCTGATTTAAGCAGACCCCTAGCCGGTTCCCGGCAGCATCGGGTTTTAAAACAACATTCCCATTACATATTCCTCCCCGTTCATGACATGCCAAACGGCTTTGGACAATTTTGCCGCCAAGGCCTTCTTCGCCACAATCGCGTTGCGCTTTTTCTTCTTCCGGTCATACCAGGATTGAATCTCCGGATAAAAGCGCGGAGCGAAGCTCGCGGCTTCAACGAAAGCCCATGCGAGAAACGGATTGCCGTTGCGCTTATTGTTCTCACCTTTCTTCCTGCTGTTGGAACTTCGCTCACTTTTGACGGCGCGGCAGTAGGAGGCGTAGCATCCCGCGTTCGGGAAGCGGGCGAAGTTGCCGCTTTCAAGCACGATGGTCATCCCAAGCGCCTTCCCGATGCCCGGCACGGTCTGAACCTGTTCAAACGATGGGTTGGGCTCAATAAACCCCAGCACCGCTGATTCGATCTGTCCGGCCAGCCGCTCACTGCACTGGACCGCCTCAAGCAACGTGCGGAGTTGAAGCTGTACGAACGGATCAAGGCCCGTCGCCTCGACATCCGCCTGCGTCCACTGCTGAAGAGCACGCGATCCCGGCGCCTTGAATCCGTAACGCTCCAGCAGGCTTTGCAGGCTGAGCATAACCTGGGTGCGCCGCCTGACAAACAGCTGTCGGCGTCGAAGCGCGTCGCGAATCGAACGAACCTCCTTCGGATAAATGTAGCTCTCCGGGAAAATATCCAATCGGAGCAGTTCGGCCAGCCAACGAGCATCCGATGCGTCATCGGCATGTTTCAACCCCTTGTACTGTTTCATCTTCGCCGGATTCCCCAATCGCACGTCCCGGTTCTGCTCACGCAAGCCGTCCACCAGCCAGTACCAGTTGAACGTGGACTCAATCCCCATCGCCTGAACCTGCGGCCAGTAGGGATCCATCGCCTCATTGACTGCATCGAGCGTGGTTCGTACCCGCCGCCGGAAGACTTCCGTGCCTTCCCGGTCGCAAATCGAGAGAAAAACATTGTTTCCATGCAGGTCGGCTCCTGCGTACAATTCCTTTGCGCTGGTCGTTTGCATATCCGGTACTCCTTTCGTTTTTGCTTAAACAAAGAGTACGTTGCATTCGACCAGCGTCTATTTCAAAGAACCTCTATATGGTTATCAGTCGTGTGAATTGATCGTTGCACATGTAGCCGACCCAGCGGTGATCGGGGGTAACCCCGGCGTCGAAGCCTGGGAAGGCGAACGCGCGAGCCATAGCGAAAGCGAACTTGATTCAGCCTCGTTACACAAGTCGAGGGCGGCCAGCCTATCGGATATGATGAAGCCAGCACTTGTCGGGAAGGAACGGTCATATGCACCGGCAAGGCCCTCCGGGGTAACAAGAGACGGCGCGCGCAGAAAGAACAGCCAGGAACTTGGGAGGCCCGCCGTGATGTCGGGTAAGCCGACAAGCCCGTGGGGGAATCAATAACCTCGGGGGTGATCGCGTGCGGGAGTCGGAGAGGCTCGTAGTAGTGATGAAGCGGGGTAATGCCCGTGGAGCGAAGGGGTCTCGGCGGAAGACGAGCTGAGTAAGAAGCGCGGGGGACTGATTGGTGAAACCTATGACAGAAGAAGCGACGGAGTACTATCGCATTGACGACAGACTCTTGCCGCCGAAACTCGCCGCGCTGAGACAGAAGCTGAGTCAGAAGGCCAAACAGGAGAAGCGGTTTCGCTTCTACAGTCTCTATGGCCACATTGGCCGGGCCGACACTCTGCTGGCGGCATGGAAACATGTACGCGCCAACGGCGGAAAAGAAGGCCCCGATGGTGTGACCATCGAGGACATCGAACAGAGTCAAGGAGGAGTCGAAGCCTTCTTGGCGGATATTGAACGCAGCCTGAAGGATCGAACCTACCGTGCTGGAAAAGTGCGGCGGGTCTACATCCAGAAGGTGAACGGGAAACTCCGTCCCTTGGGAATACCCTCGGTGCGGGATCGGGTCGTGCAGACCGCTACGGTTCTGATATTGGAACCGATCTTTGAAGCTGACTTCAAGGACTGCTCCCATGGGTTCCGGCCTGAGCGCTCGGCGCATGATGCGTTGAAGGCGATTGGGCAGGAGCTCCGGCAAGGGCGGTGTGCGGTGTATGATGCGGATCTGGCCGGCTATTTCGACAGTATTCCACACGACAAGCTCATCGCTTGTGTGCAGATGCGTGTCACCGACCGGTCCGTGCTGAAGCTGATCCGAATGTGGCTGAAAGCGCCGGTAGAGGAAACGGAGAAAGGCAAACCGCCGACCGTGAAGCGCAACGACAAGGGCACGCCGCAAGGCGGGGTCATTTCGCCGCTTCTGGCCAACATCTATCTGCACTGGTTCGATGCGGTGTTTTACCGCAAAGACGGACCGGCACGGTGGGCGAAGGCCAAACTGGTGAGGTACGCCGATGACTTCGTGGTCCTCGCCCGGTATATCGGTCCGCAACTCGAAGCGTTCATCGAAGCCAAGATAGAAGGGTGGCTCGGGCTGAAGATCAACCGGGACAAGACCCGGATACTCGATGCTCGGGAACCGGGGCAGACGCTGGACTTTCTCGGATATAGCTTCCGCTATGACCGGGACCTCGGCGGACGCCCGTGCCGGTACTGGAACCTGACACCGTCGCGGAAAGCGCTCCAACGGGAACGTGATCGGCTTCGGGAGATGACCGGACCGGAACAATGCTTCAAACCTCTGCCGACGGTGATCGACGAACTCAACATGCAAATGCGAGGATGGGCAAACTACTTTTCGCTGGGTTATCCGCGTGTGGCATTCCGCCACGTCAATGGATACGTGCGACAGCGTCTCACGCGACATGCGAAACGACGCAGTCAGCGCGGCTACTGGCCCCTGAAGGTATGAGCTACTACGCGCATTTCAAGAACATGGGACTGATCTACCTGTGAAACCATCCAACAAATGCCTTCCGCGAGAGCCGGATGCGGGAAATCCGCATGTCCGGTTCGACGAGGGGGAGGGCAGTCCGCGGTCATTGGCTATACGCCTCTCATCCCGTGGCTCCCTCTCTACTCTACTGGTCGAAAACACAAGAAAGGTCTCTCGCCAAGGCGCCGGGACCGCAAAGATGAATGGGAAGAGCACAGGCAAAGAAATCGTGCGTTCTCTCTTACGTTCGTAGTAGGCCCGCAGATCCGCGAAGCGGGGCCACCACAAAAATCTACGAAGAGCCTAATATGAACCCTGGCGTGAATTCGCGGTTCAGAAAATCCCGACAAGCGGATCCACCGGACGCTCATTCGTCGCGCCGGAGATCCCCGGCGATAGAAGTCAATCCCCGGAGCCGGTTTTAGCGCTTCTTCGGCGGGGCGTGGATGCATTCGCCGTGCGCGTCGTGCGCGGCCTCCATCCAGACTTCGGCGAAGGTCGGGTGCGCGTGGACCGTACGACCGAATGCTTTCGCGGTGAGTTCGTTGCGCACGGCCGTGGCCGCTTCGCCGATCAGGTCCGTCGCGCGCGATCCCACGCACTGCGCGCCGAGGAGCTGATCGGTCGCGGCGTCGGCGACGAGTTTGCCGAACCCTTCGGACTCGTGTCCGGCCAGTGCGCGGCCCAGCGAGCGGAACTGGAAGGTTCCGGTGCGCACCTCGTAGCCCTTTTCCTTCGCCTCACTCTCCGTGAGGCCCACGCCGGAGACCTCGGGATTGGTGAACATGGCGTAGGGGATGCAGCGTTCGCGCCGGCTCTCGGGATCGCCCAGCGCGTGATCGACCGCCGCCAGCGCCTGGTCGGTCGCCGCGTGCGCGAGCTGGATCGGGTTGCTGACGTCGCCGATCGCGTACACGCCGCGCGCCGTCGTGCGGCTGAATTCGTCGACCGGAATAAAGCCCTTCTCGTCCGGCGCAATGCCGATCGCCTCGAGCTTCAGTCCCTCCGTCACCGGATGGCGTCCCACGGAGGCCAGCAGCATATCGGCGCCGACCTCGCGCTCGCCCGCCTTGCCCCGGACGCCGTTTTTGTCCGCCGTGACCTCTGCGAGCGGCGCGCCGGTCAGGATCTCAATGCCGAGTTCCTTCTTCATGTGACGGATGACGACCTTGCGCAGATCCTTGTCGATCGTCGTCAGGATATCTTCAAGCAATTCGACGATGGTGACCTTCACGCCGAGGCGCGCGGCCATGCAGGCCAGTTCACAGCCGATATAGCCCCCGCCGAGCACGATCAGGCTTTCGGGCAGTTCGGTGCGTTCCATGAACGCGCGGCTGTCCACCACGCGGTCGCTCTCGGGCAGAAAGCCGGGCATAATCGAATTCGAGCCGGTGGCGATGATCACCTTTTCTCCGGTGAGGTGTTCTTCGCCGCCGCCGTTCAGATCGACCCTGATCTTGTTAGCCGTCTCGAACGATCCGGTGCCTTCGTACAGATCGACCCCGTTCGCTTTGAGGAGCGAGCCGATGCCGCCGGTCAGCGTCTTGATCGTCTTGTCCTTGTGCGCGACGAGGGCGGCATAGTCGATCTCGACGCCGGAGACCTTGACGCCGAGTTTATCGGCCGTCTCCACGTCGTGATAGCGGTGCGAGCCCGCGATGAGCGTCTTGGCGGGGATGCAGCCGCAGTTGAGGCAGGTGCCCCCGAGCCACTCCTTCTCGACGATGGCGGTTTTCGCGCCGCGCTGTGCGGCCCGGATGGCGGCGGGATAGCCGCCCGGTCCCGCGCCGATTACGATGATGTCATAGTCCATGGGTTGCCTCCTTCGGTTAAATGCATCGCTGGAACCCGCGGTCCTTCGCGGCCGTACGGATTCAGCCGACGAGCTGTTTCCAGAACTCCACGTCTTCCAGTTTGTCTTTGACCGCGTTCAGGAACTGCGCCCCGGTGGCGCCGTCGACGATGCGGTGATCGGCGGACAGCGTCATCTTCATCTGTTTGCGCACGGTCAGTTCGCCCTCCCGCACCGCCGGCGTGTCCTGTACCGAGGCCACCGCGAGGATCGCGCCCTCGCCGGGATTGATGATCGCATTGAACTGTTCCACGCCGAGCATGCCCATATTGGAGATCGTGAACGTGCCGCCCTGCATCTCCTCGGGCGTGAGTTTGCCGTCGCGCGCCCTGCCGGCCCGTTCGCGGGCCTGCTCGTGCAGGGCGTCCATGTCGAGTGCGCCCGCGTTGCGGATGACCGGTACCACCAGACCCTGTTCGATGGAGACCGCGAGTCCGAGGTGGACCTGCGGATGCCGCACGATGCTCCGGCCGTCGGGCGTCATGCTGTTCACATCGCCGTGCTCCTCCAGGGCGAGGATGACCGACTTCATCACGAAGTCGTTCAGCGAATAGGAGCGGCCCGCGGCCTTCAGCTCCTTGCGGTACGCCATCAGATCGGTCATGTCCGCGCCGACGGTCACGAAGAAGTGCGGGATGTCGCGGAAGCTCTGCGTGAGGCGGTCGGCGATAATCCGGCGCATCCGGCTCATCGGCTGCGGGCGGGACGCGATCGCGCGCCGGACGTCGTCGATCGTGATGGTTCCGTCGTCCCCACGGCCCTCGAGGGTGAGGATGTCGACTTCTTCCTGCCCGGCCAGCTCGCGCGCCGCCGGCGTGATGCGGAGCCGGTCGAGGCCCTGCTGTTCGAGGTACGCTTTTACGTCCCGTTCGACGATCCGTCCGTTCGGGCCCGAGGCGGGAATGGCGTCGTGCGAGAAGACCAGGTGCTCCCGGCAGAGTTTCTTCGCGCGCGGGCTGATGAAGGTGCGTTGCGGGCCGGCAGGCGCGGCCGGCTGCGGGCCGCGGCCGCGGGGGAGGGCGCGGCGGCGGGTTGTTCCGCTTTCGGCGCCTCCGCTTTCGCGGCCGGGGCCGCTCTTTTCTCCGGCTGCGGTTTCGGCGCCTCCTGCGGCGGCGCTTCGGGGATCGTGTCGCCCTCGGCGCCGACGTAGGCGACGACCGACTGTACCGGGACGGACTTGCCTTCCGGGACGACGATCTTCAGCAGCGTACCCTCGTAGAAGCTTTCCGCCTCGAGCACGGCCTTGTCGGTTTCGACCTCGAAGAGCGTCTCGCCCTTTTCGACGGCGTCGCCTTCCTTCTTGTGCCAGTTGACGATTTCGGCCTCTTCGACCGTCTGTCCCAGTTTCGGCATGCGTACGGGTTGTGCTTCAGCCATGGTGATGGACTCCCTCTGTTATCGTTGCGTCCGTGCGTCTGCGCGCGGCCTTTTCCGGTGCCGGGTTGCTGATCACAGGATCCCCTTCGCGGCGGAGAGGATATCATCCGCGTCCGGCAGGAACGCGGCCTCCAGCACGTGCGACTGCGGAGCGATCCCGTCCCGCGCGCCGACCCGCATCACCGGGGCGTCGAGGTAATCGAAGGCCTCGTGCGTGATGCGGGAGGCGACTTCGGCGGTGAAACTGCCCACCGAGACGGCGTGGCTGGCGACGACGCAGCGGCCCGTTTTGCGGACCGAGTCGAGCACCGGCTGCAGGTCCAGCGGCACGAGCGAAAGGAGGTCGATGACGTCCGCTTCGACACCCTCGCCGGACAGCGTGTCCGCCGCCTTGAGTACGTCGTGGAGCATCGGCCCCCAGGTGACGAGCGTCAGGTCGCCGCCTTCGCGTTTTACGTCCGAGCGGCCCAGCGGCAGTGTGTAATCCTCCGGCGGAACCACGCCCTTCTTCCCGTAGAGGATCTGCGACTCGACGAACATCACGGGATTGTTGTCGCGGATCGCGCTCTTCAGCAGTCCCTTGGCGTCGTAGGGCGTGGCCGGATAGACCACGTACAGGCCGGGGATATGGGCGAAGACGCTCTCGAGGGTCTGGGAGTGCTGTCCCCCGTAGCCCTTGCCGCCGCCGACCGACGCGCGGTAGACCAGCGGGACTTCCGTCTGGGCGCCGGACATGTAGTGCCACTTCGCCGCCTGGTTGGCGATCTGGTCCGAGGCCATCAGCGAGAAGTCCATATACATCAGTTCCGCCACCGGACGCAGCCCCGCCATTGCCGCGCCGACCGCCGTGCCGCAGATGCAGGCTTCGGAGATCGGCGTATTGAAGACGCGGTCGCGGCCGAACGTCTCGAGCAGGCCCTTGGTGGCCTTGAACGCGCCGCCGTAATCGGCCACGTCCTCGCCGTAGACGATCACGCGGTCGTCGCGCTTCATTTCCTCGATCAGCGCCTCCTTGATCGCATCGCGGTAGGTCGTGCGCTGATCGTCGTCGCGCTTGATCTCCGGGGGTTCGTTGACGATCTCCACCTTCGCGTGCTCGTCGGGGACCTCGTCGCAGACCGTATCGGTGTAGAGATACTTGAGCACATCGGCCGGATCGGGGTCGGCCGACTCGGCGGCGCGGACGGCGGCCCGCGCGTTGCGGTCGGCGACCTTCTTCCTGAGCGCCTCCACCTCGTCCTCGCTCATGAGCTTCTGCTCGAGGACCTGGGCGATGAAGGTATCGATCGGGTCGATGTCGCGCCACGCCTGTTCTTCTTCGCGCGTGCGGTATTCATTGCGCGGGTCCGAGAGCGAGTGGCCGTAATAGCGGTAGGTGCTGACTTCGAGCAGCACGGGGCCTTCGCCCTTGCGGCACGTCTCCGCCGCTCTCCCGACGGCGTCGCGTACGGCGAGAATGTCCATGCCGTTGACCGTTTCTGCCTTCATGTTGTCGTCCGCGAACCCGGCGCCGCGGCGGGCCAAAGTCTCCACGCCCATGACTTCGTTGTCGGTGCGGTGGGTCATGCCGTAATGGTTGTTCTGGACGACGAAGATGATCGGGAGGCCCTTGCGATCGGCCTTCGAGAGCTTGTTGGTGAACTGGTACTGCGCGGCCCAGTTGAGCGCTTCGAGCACCACGCCGTTGGCGTACGCGCCGTCGCCGGCGAAGCAGCAGACCACCTCCTCGTCGCGCAGGTAGCGCAGCGCCATCGCTGCGCCGGTCGCGATCGGGACGCCGCCGCCGACGATCGCGTTCGCGCCGAGGTGGCCGATGGAGAAGTCGGCGATGTGCATGCCGCCGCCGCGCCCCTTGCAGTAGCCGTCGTCCTTGCCGAACAGCTCGCCGATGGTGCGGTAGGCGTGGTCTTCGAGCGCGGCCTCGAGCAGTTCCTCGCGCGAGGATCCCTTCGCGTCCGGCACGCGGGCGCGCAGCTCGTCTTCATCCATCGCAAAGATCGCCGCCGTACCCTTGGCCATGCTGTCGCCGTGTCCGCGGTGCGTCGAGGTGATCTTGTCCGTCGGCGCGAGGGCGGTGCAGGCGCCCACGGCCGTGCCCTCCTGGCCGATGGAGACATGCGTCGGGCCGCGGTATTCGAAGTCCGCGGTGGCCTCGTAGGCGCCGGAGCGGAGCTTGATGATCATCTCTTCGACTTCCCGGACCATCAGCATGTTCTCGAGCAGGCGCGGGATTTCCTCTTTTTCCAATCCGTGGTCCACTTCGTGCTTCAGGTCGCCCCGGTACTGAAACCCGGGTATCTTTCCGCAGTCGATCTCGAACGGCGTGAAGTCGGGCCGGTTGTCGCTGAGGTAGTTCGGCATGGCGTCTCTTCTCCTATGGTTGCGGTTTCCGCCCGGTGATCCTTCAGGCCCGGGTCAGTTGAATTCCCTTTTTCTTCAACAGTTTCGTAAACGAGGCCGGCGCGCCGCGGTCCGTGATGACCCGGTCGAGATGCTCCATCCCGCCGGAATGCGCGAACGAGACCGCGCCGATCTTGCTGCTGTCGGCGAGCAGAATGACCTCGCGCGCCCGTGCAGTGACCTCCCGCTTGGTAAAGGCCTCGCCCGGATCGGTCGTGGTCAGTCCGGCGTCGGCATCGAGACCGATGGTCCCCATGAAGGCCTGGTCGAGATGGATCTCTTCGACCAGGCAGCGGGTCAGGGGTCCGACCATCGTCTGGCTGCGGCGGCGCAATTCGCCGCCCACAAGAATCAGCCGCGGGCCGCCCGAGGCCAGCTCGTACGCCGCGCGCAGCGAATTGGTCACCACCGTGATCTGTGTCCAGTCGCGCAGAAGCCGCGCCAGCTCCAGCAGCGTGCTGCCGCCGTCGATGTAAATCGAGGCGTCCGGATGGATCAGCTTGACCGCCTCCGATGCGATCCGCTTCTTCTCCTCGGGAGAACGGGACGTCTTGTCGTCAAACAGCGGTTCCTCCATCAGCCCGCCCGCACGGACCGCCCCGCCATGGACGCGCCGAAGCTCGTTCTTGCTCTCCAGCTCCTCCAAATCGCGCCGGATCGTCGCCGGAGAAACCGCCAGCTCCTCCGCGAGATCATCCACCCGGACCAGCCCGTCCTCGCGCAACCTCATCCGGATGCGCTCAAGACGCTGCGGCACAAGCGCTCGATGTTCCTGTCCAGCCATAACGAGCGCGACCATGCCGCAAAAAATGAACACAAACAATCAAAAAAGAGCAAAGCAATTATGGCAGGAGGCTGACTATCTGCCCGCGGTGTCCCGCTCTTCATCACCGCAGCTTGATACTGCAGCCGATCGACGGGGTCTTCTGCCGGGGCGGGGTTTCCCCTTTAAGCAGTGCGTCCAGGGCGTCCCGCAGGAAGGGCTTTTTTACCTTATCCGGGTGATTGAGGTTGTCGTCGATCGCCCCGTGATAGACGAGTTCGTCGTCTTTATTGAACAGGAACGCTTCGGGGGTGCGTCTGGCTCCGAAGGCCTTCGCCACTGCCGAGGTCAGGTCCATGACGTAGGGGAAGTGGTAACCGTTTTCTTCGGCCTGTTCCTGCATGCTTTCGAAGCGGTCCTCCGGAAAGCGTTCGGGGTCGTTGGAATTGATGAAGACGACGCCGACGTCCTTTTTGCGGTATGTGTTGCCGATCTCCACCATCCGTTGTTGCCACTTCTGCACGAAGGGGCAGTGGCGGCACGAGAAGATCACCAGCGTGCCTTTCTCGCCCCTGATTTCTTCAAGGGTCAGCATCCCTCCGTCGACGTTTTTCATCTCAACATCCATCTTCGGCATGGACGCACCGACTTCGAGAGCTTCGGCGCCCTGCGCGCCGGGCATCAGCAACGGCAGCGCGAGTATCAGCAGGCTTGCGGTGAATAAGCGTTTCATGGCGGTTACTCCTTCGACCCGGACTCGAGCAGGTCTTTAATGGTTTCTTCATAGCGTTCGCGGGAGTGCGCTCCGACCCACGATTCGAGGCGCTGCCTCTCGGGGCCGAAGAAGAACGTGGCCGGTATGGACCCGTTCCATTGTTTGGAAAACAGGCGGATCAGCTCTTCGCCGGGGTTTTCCGCGATGAGCGAACCCCACGGCGAACCGTACTTATTCAGGAACGAGCGTACTTGGTCCGGATTTCCGGCCGGGTCGACCGAGATCAGGATGACCTCCATCCGGTCCGCTTCGGGAAGGGTTCCCAGCTTGACCAGGCCCGGAAATTCAGCCCGGCAGGGCGGACACCACGTCGCCCACAGGTGAACCATCACCAGCTCCTTGTCCGATTCGTCAATCCTCCGCTCGATCTCTGCGACCCCGGCGGGCTCCACGGTGAGTTCGGCTGAAGACGCGTCGCCACGCTCCCCGGTGTCTTTTGCTCCGCACCCGACCGCCATCGCCAGAAGCAGGGCCGCCATCGCCGTAATCATTTTTTTCATGTGGACCTCCTCCCAATGCATCTGCTTTTGCCGTCCGATTAAAAGATACCTAAACAGGGGCATTATGGCAAGGGGGAATTGAAATCTGTTGCGGCCTAACTCAGCGGGGCCCGTGGGGCATCGCGGGCGCGGAGTGCACGAACATGCTGCGGTCGCCGCGGGGATCGACCCGCACGCCGACGGCGAATTCCATCCAGCTCGACCGGCCCATATTGACTCCGCTGACGCGGTACCACTGGAGAGAGGGCGCGGTCATCCATTCCATGGCCTGCGCTTCGCGGTCTCTGGAGGGTTCGATGGATTGGCCTGTCGCTATCGCGCGCAGGGTGTCGTCGAAATCGTATTCGCGCACGGGGAACACGGCCACCAGCGAGCCGGAGCGGTTGAGCTGCCGTTCGAGCGCCTCCGCGTTTTTCGACCAGTCCCAGCGGTGATCGGCATAGAATACGAGGCTGGGTTCGGTGTAGGACCACGCCGTGTACCGTGCTGTGGCGGGTGCAAGCTCGAAGAGGCGTTTCATGGTGAGGGGGTGGGCCACCGTGCGCATCTCGCGGCCGAGCATGCCGAAGGCCAGGGCGGGGATCAGTGCGGCCAGCGTCAGCGAGGGGATTTTTTTCTCCCGCGCGGCGGAGGCGAGCAGGAGCCAGGAGGCGAGCGTGACCAGTACGGTGACGGCGATTGCGCGCAGCGGGGCAAAGGCCGGAGCGTAGCGGACGGAGAGGAGGACCCAGGCCGCGCCGGCCAGCAGGGTTGCGTACAGAACGAAGGTGCCGCGGAACCACCACGAACGCCTGCCTGTTGGCGGTGACTGAAAGAGGATCAGGAAAAACGCCGGGAAGGCCGGCATGACGTAATGCGGCAGCTGCGTCGAAGCGAAGGTGAACATCACGTACGGCCCCGCCAGCCAGGCGGCCAGAAACGCGCGCTTCGCGTCCCAGTTCCGCCTGAGCGCCGAGGCCCCGTCGCCGGCCCAGGTGATCCACGGGAAGAGGCTTAGAAAAGCGGTGCCGAGATAAAAGAGCGGAGACCCATTCCGGTTGTTGAACGGTTCCGCGGCGCGGTCGATCACGTGTGTCCCGAAGCCCTGCGACCAGAACAGTCCGTCGGTGGCGATCAGGGCGGGGACCGCCCAGGCTGCGACCGGCGCGAGCACGACGGCGGCACCCGAAAAGGGCTGGAGGCGGTGCCAGGGGTATCGGATCCGGCGCGTGAAGGCGCAGAACAGCAGGATTGTCCCCGCCAGTACCGCCGGCGTGACCACCCATTTGGCGAGAATACCGGCGGCGACGGACAGGTACAGCGTCCAGAACCAGAATCCCCAGCGTCGTTGGCGCTCGCCGAACATCAGTTCATAAAACGCGCGATGCGCGAGCACGACGGTGAGGATCACCCCCATGTCGGCCGTGCAGATGCGTCCGTGGATCTGGGTCTGAAGGCAGGTCATCCATCCGAGCGCGGCCCACACACCCGCTTTTACTGAGAACAGGCGGCGGCCGAAGGCGAAGATTGCGGCGGCGGTGGCCGCGGCGGCGAGGACGGTGGGGAGGCGCGCGGTGCCCTCGTGCATCCCGAAGGCCCGGTAGAGGGGCATCATCGCCCAATACGCCAGCGGCGGCTTGTCGAACCGGTATTCCCCGTTGAAGTACGGGACGGTAAGCGTGCCGCGCTGCAGCATCTCCTGCGTGGCATGCGCAAACCGCGGTTCGTCGCGGTCGATCAGCGGAAAGGAGAACGTGCCCGGGAGCAGCAGGATCAGCGCCAGCAGCGCCGCGGCGAGAGGGCCGCGCGCGTCCGGAAGCCGTTTCGACCTTTTCGCGACCATGCCCCGCTCCGGCTCAAGGTGAAGCGGCAGACTAACAGCCGTGCAGGGGAACACCAAGCGGTTACGCCTCTCTCCTCTGCTCCGCGTTCATCCGCGGAGCGTAATCGACCGCGCCGCACCGTGCGGGACGGGTCTTCGGTCCGGCAGACAGGGCCTCCCCCTCATCCCCCGTGCCGCTTCAGCATCGCCTCGTTCCAGAACTCGATCGCCCTCCGTCGCAGCGAAGGATCCGGCGCGGGCGGGGCGGCGTCTACGGATTTAAGATACGCGGAGAGTTTCTGTTCCAGCTCGTCGGCGCGCGAGGGGAACTGGGCGGCGAGGTTGTATTCCTCGTAGGGGTCGGTGACGAGATTGAAGAGCCGTCGCTCGCCGGTGTCCCAGATTTTAATCAGTTTCCAGTCCTCCCACAGAACCGACGATTCCGCGCGCCACTTCTTGTAATTGACATGCGGGTTCGGGAAGTGCCAGACGAGGCCCTCCCGCGGCCGATTCACCGGGACCTCGCCCGGGGTCGTGCAGACCGGAAGCAGGCTTCCACCCTCGACCTCCGGCGGGACGGATGAAACGCCCGCCATGTCGAGCACCGTGGGGTAGAGGTCGTGGCCTACGGCGGGCATGTACGTGTATCCGCGCGGCACGATCCCCGGCCCTTTGATCACCAGCGGTACGCGCAGACCGCCCTCGGAGAGGTAGAGTTTGCCCCCGCTCAGGGGGCGGTTGATCTCTTCCGGCACGCCTTCGTGATCGGGTTGCAGTACCGACCCGCCGTTGTCGGAGGTGTAGATGATGTACGTGCTGTCTTCGATCCCCAGCTCGCGGACGCGGGTCAGGATGGCGCCCAGCGACAGGTCGGCTTCCTCGGTCAGGGCCGCATAAGTCGCTCCGTCGTGACAGGTGCCTCCCGGCCTCGCCTCCCATTTCTCCGCAAGGTCTTTTCGCGCGCGGATGGGCGTATGGACGGCGTATTGGGAGACCTGCAGGAAAAAGGGATGACCCGCCTCCACCTGGCGATTCATAAAGTCGACGGCCTTATTCGTGATTTCACGCACCCGTTTCGGATCGTCCTCAGGCCCCGTCTGCGATTCGTTGCCGGTGCGGCCGTCGTGCTCGTCGTAGCCCAGAGCACCCGGTTCTTCAAAGACATGCCACTTGCCGAAATGCGCGGCGCGGTACTCCGGACGCGCCGCCTTCAGGGCCTGGGCCAGACCCGTTCCTCCCCGGCAGCGGCCGGCGTCGGTGTTGCCGGTGTGCAGGAGTTTAGCCGGCGACTGGCCGTATTGAATCGATGCCCGGCTCGGACCGCACATCGGCGCGGCGGCGTAAGCAAAGCTGAAGGTCATGCCCTGACGCCCCAGCGACTCCAGGTTCGGCGTGCGGAAAAAATCGCTGTTCGACTCCGGCCGGTAGCGGTCCATCACCAGCGAGGTCCCCGCCCACGCCTGATCGTCCATCAGGAAGAGAATGATGTTCGGCGCATCCGGGCTCGATTGGGCAAGGGCCGGACCGGCGGCAGCTCCAAGGGTTCCCGCGCAGAGAGATCGAAGAAAATCCGTCCGTGTACATCCCATGACGACGCTCCTTTCATTAGGAACAGGATCGTGCCCGATCGATCGGGCCGATTCAAGATCAGGGCGTTGGAGAGACGGGTTCCACCCCGTCCTCTTTTGGGGTCGGCGTGTAAGCCGACCCTCCATGCGGTCATCGGGATCTTTCCTGGAGCCCGGGGCTACTTTCGCTGACGCTGTCTGAACGCCCGGGGGCTTACACCGACCTCACGCTGAAAGCTGCGGCAGAAGGCGGACGGGGAGCTGAAGCCGCAGGCGAAGCCGATTTCTTTGATCGAAAGAGCACTTTCCCGCAACAGGGCCTGAGCGTGATGGATGCGGGTCTGCCGGATAAAGGTGCCGAGCGGCAGATGTATTGACTCGCGGAAGACGAGACGCAGGTGACTCGGCGAATAGCCCAGGTCGCGGGCCAGATCATCGATGGAGAACGGTTCGTCAAGATGATCGTAAATATACGAATTGATCTTCTGACAGATCCGCGTTCGCGGATCGTTATCGTCGCGCACCGGCGGCGGTCCGCCCCGCGTCTTGAACTCCATCTGCCGCAGCAGTGCCGCCGTGCACAGCGCGCAGGAGCCCACACCACGCCGCGCGTAGAGATCGAAGAGCGTTCGAATCTGTATCGCTTCGGCCTCGCCCAGGGCCACCGGACGGTTGCGCAGCGGGCCATACGCGGGTTGCGGCAGATCAAAAGTAATGAACATCCATGCGAGAGGATCTCTCGGAATGAGATAGTAGTGCGGCTGATGCGGATGAATCAGCAACGCCCCGCCTTCCGGCAGATACAGGCTGTGCTCGTTAACCATCACCGTCGCCGGGGTCTTGAGCACGATCATCAGGACAAAGCGGTGATGAGCCACCGCCTTGCGATCCGCCGGTCTCAGACGCGGCGTCCGCACGAACAGCAGCAGATTCTGCGGTACGACCAGTCCGGAGTCGATCCCGTATCCCTCGAACTCATTGATCGGAAGCGATACGCGGCAACCCTCCTCCGCCAGCGTCGCCCAGAGGTTCGATGATACGTCCATGCCCCGTTCCTTTCGCAGGGATCTGCGAGATGCCTGAAAAGGCGCTGTGAAAGCGTCGTGTTCCCTACTTGAATGAAATAACGGTACTCGTGATCGATAATATCAATAGATTAGTCGCGAAGCACAACCAAATCTGTTTTGTTTGCACATATGATGGAGTTTTACTGGCCCGTAGTGGGTCTTGGCGGGAGGACGGGTATGAAGTTGGAAATGAAATTGGGCGTGGTGCTGTGTATGATCGCGTTGGTGGCGGGGGCTGAAGATTTGCCGCTTCGGTTGATCCCGTTCCCGCGAGAGGTGAAGGAAACCGGGGGGCTCTGCGATCTCGCGGCGTGCCGGTTTCTGGTCGCAGGCGAGGAGGCGACGTTGCGGGCGGGACGATCCCTGGTGCGGGAGTTCGAGCGCGAACTTGAGATGCGGCCTGCGCTGAAAACCGACGGCGCCATGCCGGCCTATACTCTGGTGGTCGGCGAGGCGGGAGCGGATCTCGCGCTCGAGCTTCCGTCACAGGGCGGTGACGAGGCGTATGCGCTGGAGGTCACGCCGTCCGGGGCGGTTGTGCGAGGCCGCGGCATGGCGGGATTGCGTCACGGGGTCCAGACGTTGCGCCAGCTACTCTACGCGAACCGCCGTGGGACCCGGATCCCCACCCTGAGCATCCGCGACTATCCGGCGCTAAAGTGGCGCGGATTCCAGGACGACATCACCCGCGGTCCCAGTCCAAAGCTGGACACCCTCACACGCGAGGTCGATCTCGCGGAGCTTACGAAACAGAACTTTTTTACCTATTATCTCGAATACCAGTACGCCTATCCGAGCCATCCGAACATCGGCCCCGAAGACGGTTCGTTCACCCCCGAAGAGTTGACGCACCTCGTCGACTACGCCGCCGAACGCGGGGTCGAGATCCTGGGCTGTCAGCAGGCGTTCGGCCACATGGGCCATATCGTGCAGTCCGAAGCGTATGCCCATCTCGCCGAAAACCACCGCGTACTGACGCCCGCGAAGGAGGAGACCTACACCTTCCTCGACGACCTGTTCGGCGATCAGATCCCGCACCTGGACTGTGAGCTGTTCAATGTCTGCTGCGATGAGGTCGGCGGCCTCGGAGAAGGCCCGGCTCAGGCCATGGTGGAGAAGCTTGGCACGGGCGCCGTCTACGCGCGCCACATGAACCGCGTGCACGAACTGGTCAGCGGGGAATACGGAAAGCGGATGATGATGTGGGGCGACATCATCCTTAAACACCCCGAGCAACTCGACAAGATCCCTCAGGACACGGTGATGCTGACCTGGGCATATAGCGCGTGGCCGAATTACGATAAGCAGATCATCCCCTTCGCGGAGTCGGGCTACGATTTCTTCGTCTGCCCCGGTGTGAGCGGCTGGCGGCGCCTGATCCCCGATCTCAGCGTGGCGACGACCAATATCCGCAATTTCGTGCGCGACGGGGTGGAACACGGTGCGATGGGCATGCTCAATACGTCGTGGGACGACACGGGCGATAACTTCAACGCCGTCACCTGGCACGGACTCCTCTGGGGCGCAGAGTGTGCATGGAACGCGTCCACTACGCCGCTCGACGCCTTCAATCGCCGCGCCGGCGGTGTGCTCTTTGGCGAACCGGGCGACCACTTCGGGCAGGCGATCGAACTCCTCGCGCAGACCCACGCCCTTGCCGGCATGGAGGGCATGAATCAGAAGCGATTCTGGAATCTGGCGCCGACGAAGTGCACGGTGAGTGAAGAGGTCACCCTCCGTCAGGCCCGGGCCCTGAAACGACTGATCGAACCGGCCCTCGATCATCTTCGTCAGGCTCAATCCGATGCGAGGCGCAACGCGGATCTGCTGGATTATTTTATCTACGAAGCGAAACGGATGCAGCTGATCGCCGATCGCGATCTGGGCTTCCTGGATGCCCTCGACGCTTATCGCCGGGCGTCGCGTCCGGGAGTACCGCGTGACCGGACGCAGAATCTCGTGGCCGCGGCGGGTGATCAGGTCAAGGCCCTGCGTGACCGGCATCAGGCCCTGAAGGATGAGTACATCGCGTTGTGGCATCGCGAAAACAAACCATACGCCCTCAGCCGTCCGCTGGGTCACTTCGACGGCCTGCTCGAGACCTGCGACGACCTCGTGGCGCGCTTTGCCCGCGCGCTCGACGGGCTGGCATCGGGCGAACCGCTTCCGTCACCCCGGGATGCCGGACTGGAGATTGAAGAACCCGGCGTCCGCAATACCGAGCCCGTCTACAAGACGGCAGCCGCGCCGTTTGCTTCGGCGACGTGGGCCGCGGAAGGATGCTCCCGTCGCTTCGGAATCGAAGTGCACAGCGGAAAGAACCCGAGGCAGGACTATGTCGTCGAAACGGAACTGCACGCCTCGATGGTCCCTCGCATGAATGGCGCCACCCTGTACGAGATCGATCCTGAGAGCGGCGCCCAGCGGCCCATCCCGCATCAGATGCTTCAGGACGATTCCGCGCGCCTTGTGTTCAGGGTGGATGGGCGTATGCCGGAAGAGAGTTGCCGAAGCTATTACCTCTACTGCGGGGAGGAGGCCATGGTTCCCGTTTCCGCACCGGGGGCGGTGTTATGCAGCGAAATCACGAAAGACCGGGTGTGGATTGAAAACGACCTGATCCGGATCCTCATCGGCGCCGAGGGCGCCCATATCTATCGCTGGGAGGTCAGGGAGCTCGACCATCTCGATCTGACGCATCCGGGCGAGTCGGCTTGGTCCGGGTTTGCCGATCTCGGCCGGCAACTGCGCGTGGAGCCGTATGACCTTGAGCTTGTGGCCGACGGTCCCTTGCTCGTCCGGGTGCGGGCGACGACGGAGAGCGGCGCGGTGAAGATCATCGATGCCTTCGCCGGCGTTCCATGGGTGCGGGTCTCGATGATCCCCGCGACCGGGTGGTACTGGAATTACGATCTCGTCGATAATTTCGCCGCCGATCGCGCGACGCCCGGCCGCTATCTATTCAGCGACGGTAAGACCGGGCCCGTAGGCCGCGCGGCGGATGCGATCCGGGCCCAGATCAAGAGCGCCGGGGTTCGCTGGTCCGCCAAGACCCGCGACGACGGCCTGCTCCTTGCTCTCATCACGCCCGGTCAGTCCGTCGAACATACCGTCGGACCCGGAGCCGGCAGCGGCGGGGTCGGGGTCCAGATCGGGAACTCCCGGGTCTCCCACGTGATCAACGTCGGCGGGATGGCGGATCGCGCGCCTCAGGCATGGCTCGACGACCTCGAGCGCACGTGGTCGCTCGAGGCGGAACCGGAGATCGTGGTCTATCGGGACGAACGTATAAACACTACGGAAACGCCCTGAACGGGCGGGAAGAGAAACGGTCATGTTGAAAGGTATGGCACTGGCTTTGTTACTCGCGGTCCATGCGGCTGTATGGGCGGACCGGCCGAATGTATTGTTTATCGCGGTCGATGATTTGCGGACCGAGCTGGGGTGTTACGGCGTACCGGAAATGCATACGCCGAACATCGACGCGCTCGCGGAGTCCGGGATGCGATTCGATCGCGCCTTCTGTCATTATTCGGTCTGTGGTCCCTCCCGTCAGTGCCTTCTGACCGGTGTGCGGCCGCAGCATCCCCCGCGTCCGGGGGGTGAGGACCTCCCCGAGTATTTCAAATCGCACGGGTACTTTTGCGAATCGATGGGCAAAGTCTACCACGGCACCTTTGCGCCGGAGATTGATCGTACCAGTTTGAACAACCCCGAGTCGTGGTCGGTCCCGGCGTGGTATCCGCCGCCGCAGATGTACTTTTCCCCCGAAGGGGTGGCGGAGGCCGAACGCATCTTTTCCACGCGGATCGCGCCGAAACTGGGCGGCCTTCCGGTCGCGCAGTGGACGAATCATATCGTCCGCGCGGCGGCGACGGATCGTCCGGAGGTCGCCGACGAGGTGCCGCGCGACGGACAGATCGCGGCGCGGGCGGTACGCCGCCTGAGCGAGATGAAGGATCGGCAGCCCTTCTTCCTCGCCGTGGGATTCATGGGCACGCACCTCCCGTTTGTCGCTCCGGATAAGTATTGGGACCTTTATCCCGAAGACGCGCTGCAGTTACCGGCGGAACGTCATCATCCCCGGAACACGGATCCGCTGACGATCATTCCGAAAAACGAGACGGGGCAGTATACGGGGATCGGCGATCTGCTCGAAAATGACCGGACGATGAAACGGCTGCTCCGGGCCTATCGCGCCTGTGTGAGTTACGACGACGCGCTGATCGGGAGGCTGCTCGAACAACTCGACCGGCTCGGACTGCGCGAAAACACCCTCGTCGTCCTCTGGAGCGATCACGGATTCAAACTCGGTGAACACCACGCCTTCAGCAAATACACCAACTACGAGATCGATACGCGCATCCCGCTGATCATCGCCCTTCCCGGAACGATCGGAGCGGGAAGCACCTGCGAGGCCCTGGTGGAATCCGCCGACCTCTATCCGACGCTCTGCGAGCTGGCGGGCCTGCCCGTGCCCGACGGGCTGCACGGGGTCAGCCTGGCTCCGCTGTTTGAAGATCCGGAGCAACCGGTCAAGGATGCGATCTTCACGTTGTGCGGACGCCAGCGCCCGGGCGTGGTCAAAGCCGATGGCACCCGGTTCAAAGGCAATGGCTATGCGATTCGAACGGATCGTTATCGTTACGTGCTGTGGATCGAACAGGACAACCTGAACCGCAACGAGCTGGCGCCCGACCTCGATCCCGAACGCATCGCGGAGGTGGAACTGTACGACCTGAAGAGCGATCCGGGCGAACACGTCAACCTGGCCGATCGGCCCGAATACGCGGAACGGTGTGCGCGGATGAGGGCGAAGCTGATCGCGGGCTGGAGGGCGGCGGTCGTGACGGGAGAAGGAGACGAAGCCGATCTCGAGGCGATGCATAAACAGGACGCGGAGAGCCCCGAGCAGCTCACGGGCGGGGAGGGGACGCTGGATCTCTCGTCGCTCGACCCCGCAGTGGATCACGAAACAGCCGGGCCGGCTCCGCTCCCACTGCCTGCCGCTGATCCCGCGCGCTGCGCGGCCGCCGCCCGCGCCCTGCTGGATCGCGTGGTCGAGAATCCCGGCGACCGCTTTCGCTTCGAAGGGTTGCCTCGGGAGGGCGGAAAGGACGTGTTTGAACTCGAGAGCGACGGCGACACCGTGGTCCTGCGCGGATCGAGCGGTGTGGCGATGGCCTCCGCGCTGAACTGGTATCTGCGCCATATCGCCCACGAAGAGACCGACTGGCGCGTCGAAACGATCACCCTGCCTGAGGTGATCCCGCCCGTGCCGGAGAAGATCCGGCACGTGAGCAACGGCGAGCTGCGCTGGTTTTTCAACTTCTGCACCTTCGGATACGACCTGCCCTGGTACGACTGGGACCGGACCGAGCGGCTGCTCGACTGGCTGGCGATGAACGGGGTGAATATGGCCCTCGCGCCCGCCGGGAACGAATGGGTCTGGCGTGAAGTGCTGATGGAGCAGGGGTACAGCGACGAGGAGGCGCGGACCTTTCTCGGCGGCCCGGCGTATCTTCCGTGGACCTTCATGATGAAGATGGACGGGTTTGGCGGTCCGATGCCGGAGGGATGGATCGAAGGGCGTGTCGAACTGCAGAAGAAGACCGTCGCGCGGATGCGCGAACTGAACATGATCCCGGTCTACCCGGCCTTCAACGGCCACGTTCCCTCCGATTTCGGCGAACGCCACGGGGTGGAGACCGGCACGGTGCAATGGTACGGCCCGACGCCGAACGTCTCGGTCCTGGATCCGACCAGCCCGCGATTCCGGGCGATGGGGGAACGGTTCGTCGAATTGCTCCACGATCAGTTCGGGCCGACCGACTACTACGCCGTCGATCTCTTTATCGAGACGATCCCGCCGACCGAGGATCCCGCATACCTGGAGTCTTTGTCGCGCAACGTCTACGGGGGGCTGAGCGCGGACAATCCCGATGCGGTCTGGGTGATCCAGGGGTGGATGTTCCACGGCAAGTGGCGTGGCGCGTTCTGGCAGGCGCCGCAGCGGGCGGCGCTGTTCGGGGGGGTGCCGCAGAACAGGATGCTCGTGCTCGATATGTCGCGCGGAAGCAAGGCCGTCGAACTCGACTGGTTTAACGGTCATCCCTGGCTGTGGAGCACGGTCCACGACTTCGGCAACAAGACCGGGTTTCACGGCCACGCGTTTAAGAATGCGCCGCGGCTTCACCAGCTTCTCGACAGTCCGGCGACGCGGGGACTGCGCGGCACGGCGTACACGGGGGAGGGGCTCAGCACGACGCCGGCGTACTTCGCGGTCATGATGGAGATGATGAACTGGCGCGACGAGGTGCCCGACCGGGATGAGACGTACCGGCAGTACGCCGACACGCGCTACGGACGAAAACTGGACAAAGCTCGCGAGGCATGGCGGCTGCTCGGCGAGACGCTCTTCGATCGCGGGGCTCCGTTCGATCCGATGGTTCACGCCCCCGACCGTGTGTGGGCCGAGGGCACGTTCTGGGGTCAGCCGCTTGAGCCTCGCGAACGCGCACTGGCCGGGACCGCCCTTTCCCTGTTGCTCGGTTGCCGCAAGGAACTCGCCGGAAACCCGCAGTATGAATTCGATCTCGTCGGCCTCATGCGCGACCTGATGTCCGCCCGCAATCACGACGTTGTCCAGGCGATGCATGCGGCGTGGGAAGACGGCGATCGGGCCGGGATGGAGGCCCGGTTTCGGGAGTTCCGGCGGCAGATGGAGGAGGTCGAACGTCTGATCGGGACGCAGGACGAGTTTCTGCTCGGACGCTGGATCGCCGCCGCCCGTGCTCGCGCCGACAACCCCGACGACGCCGATCTCTACGAATACAACGCCCGGAACATCATTACCCTCTGGGGCAGCGAAAAGAGGAATATTCGCGATTACGCCTACCGGCACTGGCAGGGGCTGATATCCGACTACTATATCCCCCGATGGGAGCGGTTTGTGGAGTATCTCCGCGCGCAGCCGGAGGGGGCCTCCTTCGATCGCGCCGCCGCAAAACGGCATATGGTCGAATTCGAGGCCGCCTGGTGTCGCAGGCGTAACCCGTTCCCGACCGAACCGTCGGGCGATCCCGTGGCCATCACGGCAGACCTTTTTCACCGTTACGCCGAGGATGCGCGCGAATAGCGCGGGAAGGGAGTCCGCCTGAATCTCTATGGGCGATGGGAACAAATCGTTCATTGTAAACCAGGTCAGGAAACCCTAATCATTCCCGTGCGATCCTGCACTCGGTACCGCAGTTCGGGAGGCGTTCCTTCTGACGTGTTCGAGTTCCGTGATTATGGAAGGAATGTCCAACGGGAGAAGCCCCCATGAAAGACGTATGGATTGCCTTCGGGTTGACGCTGCTGGCGGGCATGGCGACCTCCATCGGCAGCGTTATTGCGTTCACGGCCCGGAGAACGAACTACCGTTTCCTGTCGGTCGCGACGGGTTTCTCCGCAGGGGTCATGCTGTACGTATCCTTCGTCGAGATCTTCTTCAAGGGGGTCGAATCGCTGGTCGAGCGGTTCGGAGAAGTCGGGGCGCACTGGGTCAATGCGGGCTCCTTCTTTGGCGGCATGTTGCTGATCGGCCTGATCGACAACCTGATACCGGCTGCGGAGAATCCGCACGAGACCCACTCGGAAGTTGAGACTCGGCCCCTGCGCGATCCGTCCGCGCCCGCACCATCCTTCGAGGTGCTGTCGAAAACACAGGCGAATGATCCCGGCATACACGATCACGGTGCAAGCCCCAAACTTCTGCGCACGGGGCTCTTCACCGCGCTGGCGATCGGGATCCACAATTTTCCGGAAGGACTGGCCACCTTCCTGGCCGCGCTTCAGGATCCCGGTTTGGGTTTCGCCATTGCCGTCGCTATCGCCCTGCACAATATACCGGAAGGGATCAGTGTCTCCGTTCCCATCTACTACGCTACCGGCAACCGCAGGAAGGCCTTCCTCTACTCTACCCTCAGCGGACTGGCCGAACCGATCGGGGCGGCCATAGCGTATGTCGCCATCCGGCTCTTTCTCGGAGGCGGCACGGGCGTGGTTCCCCCGGAAATCATGGGCATCCTGTTCGGGGGCGTGGCCGGTGTCATGGTGTATATCAGCCTCGACGAATTGCTGCCCACCAGCCGGGCCTATGGCAAGGGCCACGACAGCCTTTTCGGTGTGATGGCCGGCATGCTGGTTATGGCCCTCAGCCTGCTGCTGATGAAGTAGTCTCCGGCGAAGGCATCAGGCGGACTCCCGCTCCCGGCTGGGGGGAACCGCCAATGGGCGCCAGGGAACGCGAATAGCAGAAATTTCAGTAGTTCCAAAAATCGCTTTACTCGAAACCCTGCCATGCCGGTTTGCGCGCGTATACCCAGCGGTAGTACTCGCGCCGTTCCAGCTTCTTCGCTGCGCCCTCGTCGAGAAAGACTTTGACGTGAGGATGGAGCTGGAGCGCCGAGGCGGGACACGAGGCGCTGACGGGGCCTTCGACCGCATGCGCCACGGCTGCCGCCTTGTGTTCCCCGAAGGCGAGCAGGACACACTCCCGGCTGTCGAGAATCGTCCCGATGCCCATCGTAAGCACGTGATGCGGGACCTCGGCCGCCTCGTCGAAGAAGCGCGCGTTGTCGGCGATCGTCTCCCCGGTCAGGGTTTTAATCCGTGTCCGCGAGGCGAGTGATGAGCCGGGCTCGTTGAACCCGATGTGTCCGCCGCCGCCGATGCCGAGGATCTGCAGATCGATCCCTCCCGCTGCACGGAGGCTCTCTTCATAGGCGGCGCAGTGCGCGGGGACATCCGTGGTCCGGCCGTCGGGGATGTAGGTCCGCTCGGGAGGAATATTGATGTGATCGAGCAGGTTGCGGCGCATAAAGGCGTGGTAGGACTGCGGATGATCCGGCGCCAGTCCGAGGTACTCGTCGAGATTGAACGACGTCGCCGCACCGAAATCGAGGCCTTCCTCGCGGTGCATACGAATCAGCTCGCGGTAGACTGCACGGGGCGTGTCGCCCGTGGCGAGGCCGAGCACGAGATCCGGCTTCTCGCGCAGTCGGCGCGCCACCAGCCGGGCCGCGACAAGCGAGGCTTCTTCTTTGCCGGATTGAATGATGATTTCCATCAGCGGGATCGTTTCATCCGGTCGAGCAACATCAGCGTCTCTTCCCGGAAAGCGTCGATCAGGCCGGCCACGTAGTCGCGCGGATTGAGCGCGCGATCACGCACGAGCGGCATGAGATCCATCGCCAGAGTGGCCCGTTCGATCCGGTCCACCTCGTGCGATTCCAGAAAGGTGGCCTGCGCCAGCCTGCGGCCTTCGACGGCGCGATCGTAGCGCTTGCCGCCGGCGATCTGCGAATCGTAAACGCCGTTGAGCGCGGCGGCCAGGTGTGGCCGCGCGGATACGTCCAGCACGACCTTAGAGGCCTCCGGAAGCCAGTCGAGGTCGCGCCAGACCTCACAGCCGTACACCTTTTCCGGAAGAGCATCCTCCGGGAGATCGCGCAGGGCGGAGAGCAGGGCGGTGAACACGGCGGCGTGCGTCGCGTGACGGTCGGCGGGATTGTGCGTGTAGACCACTTCCGGGCGCGTCGCCCGCAGCAGTTCGCGCAGATCGCGCCCGGGTTCACCGCAGGAGGGGTCTTTGAGGTCGTCGCTGCGGAAACCGAGCTGTGCAATGAACCCGTATTGCCCGGTATGGGCCGCCGCGATCTGTTCCCGGCGTCGCATCTCGCGGAGCACATCCCCGGATGCGCCGGCGTAAGGTCCGCTCTCCGGGCTTCCGGCCCCGTCGGTGCAGACGACCCCTCCGAACCAGCGGTCTGTGCGGCCGTAGCATGCGAGGATGCCGTGCAGCGCCATGAACTCCAGGTCGTCCTGGTGCGCGCCTACTCCCAGGTGGGTGGTTCTCTCCAGGGCCTGTTCCGCGCCGTCCGGGACGACGAATGAAGCTCCGCTTTTCGTGAAGGAAATCATCATGCCCTCCCTTGGTCCCGCGGTCCGGTCTGCGGCAGCCCGGCCGCCGCGATCGCCTGCCCGTGGCGCTTCATCCTCTCATCGGGCAGGTGAAGGGTCAAACGTTCGGCCCGCGCGGGGAATTCGTTCTCCAGCACCTCGCGTGCCCTGCGGAGAATCAGGGTTCCGGCCCGGCCGCTCATCACGCGCCCGAGCAGCAGGACGTGACGGATCGGGTAGAATTCCGCGTAGAGCGGGAGGGCGTAGCCGAGGTAGACCCCCATCGACTCGAAGACCGCCTCAGCACGGGCGTCCTGCTTTTCGGTCGCATCCTGCAGCGCGCTGAGAAGTTCGGCGGCGGGCGTATCCGATGCGTGCTCGAAACCCGCCGCGAGCGCAAGCCGCGCTGCGGCCTGCTGAGAGAGAAACTGCACACCGCAGCCCGCATCGTTTGACCACTCATCAACCGGCCCGTCCGCGCGCAGGTCGAGCGGGGCGAAGGCGAGTTCGTTCAGCCAGCTCGTGACGTGGCCTTCGGCATCGCAATACCCCGCCGCGAGGCTGGTGCCCATCGCGAGGCCGAGGACGGCGTGGATGCCGAGCGTGGAAGCGGCCGAGAGCGCCGTCACGTCGCCGTCGTTGATCACCTCGAACGGAACGTGGCCCCATTCGCGCTGAAGGTTGTGGAACAGGGGCCGGATGTGTCGCTCGAAATCGTCGGATCCGATCCCGCGGAACAGGGAAGCAAGACGCGGTTCGTTGGCGACATAGATGCCCGCCGCGCTCCCGCCGATGGCGTCGACGCGGGGCAGGTGTGCCGCCGCCCGACGGATCGAATCACGGATGCCCTCTATGTGGTAGCCCGGGTCGTCGTTGAAATACGGGTCCCACGGCACTTCTTCCGTGTGGACGACCTGTCCGTCCCTCACCGCCGCGCATTTGCGGTCGCTGCCTCCCAGGTCGAATCCGACGCGGCAGCCGTCGAAGTGTCCGCCCGTGCGTGACGTGATCTGATTGGCGCGGGGAAGATCCTTTTCGTCGCACGGGTGGATGCTGAAGGGCGTACCATAGATCGTGGGACCCATCATCTCCGCATCGAACCGGCGCGCTCCGTTTTGCGAGTACAGTCGGCCGAGATGATCCGCCAGCGCCGCCGATCCGCTCACGTGGATTTCGGGCGCGCCCTTCTGCCACAGCAGAAACTTGAAGGTGCGCTCAAGCCGGTGGAGCGCGGTTTCGTGGTCGTCGCCCGCCGGCACGCGGTCGTTCCAGTGGAAGCAGCGTCCGTCTCGACGGAGAAATGCGAACCGCACGCATCGGCGGCGGTTCTCTCCGGCCTCGGGTCCGGCTGCGGCGATCGCCAGTGAAAGCGGCCGGAACCCCGGATCCAGTGGCGGGGAAATGGCGGGCTGCTGCCTACTTCGGCCGCTCATGACGAAGCCCCCTGTTCCGCTGTGGATTTCCGCTTCCACGCGGTACCGAGTCCGGCGGCCGAACCGAGAAAGAGGACCGTCATCAGAAAAGCGGAAACGGCCTCGCCGTACATCCAGAGTCCGGCCGCGAACAGGGCTGCGTAGACCGCGAATGTGCCGAAGAGCATGCAGAGTATGCTGGAGGGCAGGTGCACCGCGGCGTGTTGTGCCCGGATAGGATCGCCCTCGCGCTCCGCCTCTGCGTAGATGGTCTTCCATCCCGGACCGCCGGCGTTAACCCTGGCGCAGAATCTCCGCAGCGTGGCGCGGTCCGCGGGCCGCCCCAGCCATGCCGCCGTGAGCCAGCAGGCGGTGGTGACGGTGACCCCGATGAGGAGGCGCTGCCAGTCTTCGAGCGGCACGGCCGGGAAGAGATGCGCGTGAACGAACTGAAAATAGCACGCGATCAGAAACGAGACCGCCATCGCCACCATCTCACTGAGTGCGTTCACCCGCCACCAGAACCAGCGCAGGATAAAGATCAGTCCCGTCCCGGCGCCGATCTGGAGGAGGATATGGAAGGCCTGTAGCGCATTGCGCAGTTCCAGCGCGATGAGGCCGGCCGCCAGCATCATCAGGACCGTGGAGAGGCGTCCCACGCGCACCAGCTCGCGCTCGGAGGCCTGCGGTCGCAGGAAACGGCGGTAGAAATCGTTGACCACATACGAGGAACCCCAGTTCAGGTGGGTAGAGATCGTGGACATGTACGCCGCGACAAGCGAGGCCAGCACGAGGCCCAGCAGCCCCCGCGGAAGAAAGGTGAGCATGGCCGGATAGGCGAGATCGTCTTCCACCACGGAAGGATCGACCTGCGGGAAGGCCTCCCGGATCGACGCCAGATCGGGAAAGACGACCAGGGAGGCGAGGCCGACGATAATCCACGGCCACGGCCGCAGGGCGTAGTGGGCGATATTAAAGAAGAAGACTGCGCCTGTGGCGTGCCGTTCGTCCTTTGCAGCCAGCATGCGCTGGGCGAGATAGCCTCCTCCTCCGGGCTCGGCGCCGGGATACCAGACGCTCCACCACTGCACGGCGAGAGGAATGATCATGACCGATACGAGCAGATTGACGCTCTCCGGCGAGAAGCCGCCGTCCGCCGCGCGCTCGAGATGGGGCACGAGATTCAGCTTGCCCGCGACGGCGGGATGACTGAAGAGGCCCTGAAGGCCCTGGACATCAGCATGCTGCACGGCCACGCCCGCCGCGGCGACCGCGCCGGTCATGGCGATGATGAAGAGCACGAAGTCCGTGAGGAGGACGCCGGTCAGTCCGCCCATGCTCGAAAAGAGAACGGTCACGATCGAGGCGTACAGGATCGATTCCCAGGGTTGGAGACCGAGCATGATACCGCCCAGCTTGATCGCGGCCAGCGAGACGGTGGCCATGATCATGATGTTGAAGAAGACGCCGAGATAGAGCGCCCGGAATCCGCGCAGGAACGCGGCCAGCCTCCCGCTGTAGCGCAGTTCGTAGAACTCGATGTCGGTCATGACCTTTGAACGGCGCCAGAGGCGGGCGTAGACGAAAACCGTAAGCATGCCGGTAAGCAGAAAGGCCCACCAGACCCAGTTGCCCGCGACCCCGGTCTTGCGTACGATGTCCGTGACGAGGTTGGGCGTATCCGTAGAAAAGGTCGTGGCCACCATCGAAAATCCCAGCAGCCACCAGGGCATGTTGCGTCCCGAGACGAAGAAGTCGGACGAGCTGCGCCCGGCCCGCTTCGATACCACCGCCCCGATGATCAGCGCGAGCGCGAAGAAGCCCAGAATGATAATCCAGTCTATGGTGCCCAATTGCATGCCGGCGTCGCCTTTCCGCGGTTCGGTCCGGTTCCTGCTCCTTATGTCCCGTATTGTGTCTGCCGGGGTGCCCTTGTGAAACCCGGAATCGTTGCCTGATCCGACCGCGCCGTTGTCAAAAGCGAGTACAGGAGACGCAGGCCGAACCCGTGCGTGAAGGTAGGGACGGACCTCCGGGCCGTCCGCTGTTTAAGAATCCTGTGGATCCAATTTTTCCCGCCGGGACACCCTGATTCAAAGCTCACTTCAATGTTCACAGGGGGGCGAGCGCGTTTTCGGGCAATGTTGAAGTCAGGAGGAGGGGCGCGCACCCCGGCCCCTCAGGAGTCTTCGCGCGGGATTTTCCGGACGAGCGCCGCATACGATCCGTCGCTGTGCGAGCGCGGCGGGAAGTTCTTGCGCGCTTTGGCGAAATGCGCATCGGGATGTCCGCTGACCCATCCCCGCAGCAGTTTCTCGTTTTCCTCCTCTTCCAGGCTGCAGGTGCTGTAGACCAGGCGCCCCCCCGGACGGAGCCGGGGCAGGGCGGCGTCGAGCAGCGCGGTCTGGAGGCGGTTGAGCTTCTTGAGGCGCGCGGGCGAGAAGCGCCAGCGCGCGTCCGCGCGGCGGCGGAGTACGCCGGTGTTGGTGCAGGGCACATCGAGCAGGATGGCGTCAAACGTCTCCTGCTCTTCGGGCGACGGCGGCTCTGTGGCGTCGGCGATGCGCAGTTCGACCCAGCCGTCCCGGGTCCGCTCGAGATTCTCGCGGAGACGGTCGACGCGGTCCGCGTGTTTCTCCATGGCCACCAGCCGTCCCTCGCCGTTCATCCGCGCGGCCATCACCTGCAGTTTTCCGCCCGGCGCCGCGCAGGCGTCCAGCACCGTTTCGCCGGGCTGCGGATCGAGCAGATCCACCGCCGTGAGGGTGGAGGGATCCTGGATGGTGAAGAGGCCCTCTCTGTAGCCGGGCACGTCGGGGACGGCCACGCCGCGGGGAAGGACGAAGCATCGGTCCCGCGCACGGAAGGGGTGCGGGACGAGTTCGATGCCCGCCTCCCGGCACCGCGCCTCGAAGGCCGGCGCATCGATGCGGCGCGGGTCGGGCCGGACGCATGTCTGCGGCGGCTCGTTGTGCCACTCGCAGAGCCGGGCGGTATCTGTCTCCCCGTAGTGGCGCGTCCACCGGCGCACCAGTTCGTCCGGAAAAGAATAGCGCGCCGTCAGTTCCGCGCGCGACAGCCGACGCAGTACGAAGGTGCGTTCCCGCTGAACCCGGCGCAGGACGGCGTTGATGAGTCCCCGCCAGCCCTCCTCGGCGAGTCCGACGGATTCGTGCACCGCCGCGTACTCTTCCACGTCGTCCATGAAAATCAACTGGTAGACGCCGATGTGGAGGATGGCCTGCACGGGGCGGGGCGGCGAATGGCTCATGAACTGGTTTTCGATCCACTCCAGGGTGAGCAGGCGTCGGACGACGCCGTAGACCAGTTCGGTGACAAAAGCGCGGTTCCGCTTCACACGGGACAGGCTTCGTTCCGGAAAATGGTCCGGCTCCGCGAGCCATTCGGTAATGATTCCGGCCGCTACGGCCCGCGGGTCGTCCCGGTCGTCGCTCTTGAATCGGGTTCGGTTCATGGCCGGGGTCCTTCCGGTCTGAAGTGTTCCCATGCCCGGTCTTCGAGGGGCGCCCGGGCGCCCGACGCATCGACGAGCGACAGGGTTCTCTCTTCCGTAATCACGCCGATCTCCACGGGGGCGGATTCCCCGGGCCAGCCGACGCGGATTTCTTCGAGTGCTTCGGCGGGGCAGCAGAACAGCAGCTCGTAGTCTTCGCCTTCGAAGAGCGCCGCGTTGAGATCGACGCCGGCGTGCAGGGGTACACGCTCTGAAAAGAGAGTCGCGCCGGTTCCGCTCGCCGCGGCGATATGGCGCAGATCCGTGCCGAGTCCGTCACTGAGATCGATCATGGCATGGGCCAGGCCGCTTTCGCGGAGAAAGCGGCCTTCGTCGACCCGGGGCGTGAAATTCAGGTGTCGGCCGGAGGCGAAGCTTCCGCCGAGCGGGCCGGTCACGGCGATGCGGTCGCCGGGCCGGGCCCCGCTCCTCAGTACTGCGCTGCCGCGGGGCAGGGTTCCGACGGCGAAGACGTGCAGCGCGAGCGCGTCGCCCTCCGCCAGATCGCCCCCCGCGAGCACCGCGCCGTGGGTGCGGGCGAGATCGGTGATCCCGCGGCACACGGCCTCGAGCGTTTCAATCGGCACGTCGGCCGGCGCCACCGTATTGACGAAAATATATTTCGGATCCGCGCCCATCGCCGCGAGATCGCTCAGGGCGCGTCCCGCCGCCTTGTGTCCGATCGACGCCGGCGGGGTGTCCGATGCGAAATGACGGTCTTCTATGAGGGGATCGGTCGTGAAGACCCAGTCGGAGCTTTCATCGCCCCGGGCCACCGCCGCATCGTCGCCCGGTCCGGTCACCAGTTCCGCCGCAGCGGGTAGATGGGCGGTCAGGCGGCGGATGGCTTCCCGTTCGCCGAGATCTTTGAGGGTACGTGCCATCCCGCCTTTATAAGAGGGTAGGGCGACTGAAGCAAACCCTGCGTTCCTGAGTTCAACATTGGGACACGGGGGAATATCGTACTCTTACTCGTACTCGTACGCGAACTCGGAGCGCCGAAGGCGCGATCCTTTTTACAACCCGGGAACTCGAGTACGAGTACCGCTTCGCTGAGTACGAGTACGCGTACGTTGTGACGCGAGCGGATTTCTAATCCAGCCGCTACGATTTCAGTAGTTCCGCAGCGGGCTGAACAGACGGAACAGACGGGGGGGATTACACAAATGCGGGCGGGGTTCAGTCGTTCCGAGATCGCGGGATCGATCGGGCCGTATGGCCGGGATCAGGCGGGTTCGGCCGCCTCGGGATTTCCAAACGGTCCCTTTTCGCGGACCATTTTATCCAGCGCGTCGCGCAGAAGTGGCAGACCGCTGGCCGGAATGATGATCGTGTCGCGACGACCCTTCACATCTTCCGTGATCCGGAGGAAACTCCCCCTCTGATTCTCCTTGAGGTCGAGGAAAAACTGTTTCCGTTCAACCTGAAGATGCTCACTCATCAACGTCTGTTCCATGCGACGCCCCCTCCCGTAAACCATTCTCTCTCTGCCCGTAAGAATAATCACCGGCGGTTGACGGTGTCAAGAAGAGCGGCAGATCAGGACATCCCCCATATTTCCTGAGTTCCACAGGGAGAGTGTCGTACTCTTACGCTTACTCGTACTCAGCGAAGCGGTACTCGTACTCGAGATCCTGGATTGTAAAAAGGATCGCGCCTGCGGCGCTCCGAGTACGAGTACGAGTAAGAGTACGAGTACGCATACGAATTATGTTCATCCCCCCTCTCAACCAACCTTCATGCTCTTCATGGTTAATCCCTGTCCCGCGGTCCGGGAGAGGTCAGCCGACATGAAGGGACAAACTGACACAGCCCGCGGTACGGGTGCGCCATTTGCGCTCGGATCACGGGGCGATTGAACGCGTTAGGAAAGGGAGAACTAAAAATACAAAATAGCGTAAGATACTGATAATAAGCAATTAGAAAAACATGTATCCCTGGGATTATCCTTCGATGGCATGGGGGTTGCTTACTTTGTGGCGCGAACATGGCGGTAAGAAGAATTTTGAACCGGAGAGTTATTTCCATGGCGGACGAAAAAAAGAAGCAACAGGCGGGCAAGGTTCTGGGGATTGACCTCGGGACGACGAACTCGTGTATGGCGGTAATGGAGGGTGGAGAGGCCACGGTGATTCCGAATGCGGAGGGGGGTCGCACTACGCCTTCGATCGTGGCCTTCACCAAGGACGGCGAGCGGCTGGTCGGGCAGGCGGCCAAGCGGCAGGCGGTCACCAATCCGAATAACACGGTGTTCTCGATCAAGCGCTTCATGGGCCGTAAATTCAGCGAGGTCAAACACGAGATCGAGCTGGTGCCTTACGAGGTGGTCGAGGCGAAGAACGGCGACGCGAACGTGAAGATCGGCGACAAGACGTATGCGCCGCCGGAGATTTCGGCAATGATTCTGCAGAAGCTCAAGATGGACGCCGAGGCCTATCTCGGAGAGTCGATCAGCCAGGCGGTCATTACGGTTCCCGCTTATTTCAACGACAGTCAGCGTCAGGCCACCAAGGACGCCGGAAAGATCGCCGGTCTCGAGGTGCTGCGGATCATCAACGAGCCGACGGCGGCCTCGCTCGCGTACGGACTGGACAAGAAGAGCGACGAGAAGATCGCGGTCTACGACCTCGGGGGCGGGACGTTCGACATTTCCATCCTCGACATCGGGGACGGCGTATTCGAAGTGGCGGCCACCAACGGCGACGGGCATCTCGGCGGCGACGATTTCGACCAGCGGGTGATCGACTGGATGGTCGAGGAATTCAAGCGGGAGCAGGGCATCGATCTCGGCAGGGACGCGATGGCGCTGCAGCGCCTGAAAGAGGCTTCGGAAAAAGCCAAGTGTGAACTGTCGAGTTCGCAGTCCACGGACATCAACCTGCCGTTCATCACGGCGGATCAGAGCGGGCCGAAGCACCTCAATCTCTCGCTCACGCGGTCAAAGCTCGAGCAGCTCGTCGACCAGGAGATCTCGCGTGCGGAGACGCCGGTGCGCCAGTGTCTGAAGGACGCGAGCATCGACACCGCCGAAATCCGGGAGGTCATCCTGGTGGGCGGATCGACCCGCATGCCGCGCATTCAGCAGATCGTGAAGGACATGTTCGGCCGCGACCCGCACAAGGGCGTGAATCCGGACGAGGTGGTCTCGGTCGGCGCCGCCATCCAGGGCGGGGTGCTCAAGGGCGAGGTCAAGGACGTGCTCCTGCTCGACGTGACGCCGCTGACGCTCGGCATCGAGACGCTCGGCGGGGTGTTCACGCCGCTCATCGAGCGCAATACCACCATCCCGACGCGCAAGAGCGAGATCTTCAGCACCGCCGCCGACAACCAGACGCAGGTGGATATCCACGTGCTGCAGGGCGAGCGCAAGATGGCCGGCGACAACAAGAGCATCGGCCGCTTCCGGCTCGACGGCATTCCGCCCGCGCCGCGCGGAGTACCGCAGGTCGAGGTGACCTTCGATATCGATGCCAACGGCATTCTCAACGTGAGCGCCAAGGATCTGGGCACCGGCAAGGAACAGAAGATCACCATCACCGCCTCCAGCGGGCTCTCCCAGGAGGAGATCAATCAGATGGTCAACGATGCCGAGGCGCATGCGGAGGAAGACGAGAAGAAGCGCGAACAGGTCGAACTGCACAACCAGGCCGACGCCACCGTCTTCCAGACCGAGAAGTTCCTCGAGGAGAACGGGGACAAGATTCCGGACGACAAGAAGCAGGAGCTTCAGCAGGCGCTGGAGCCGCTGCGCGAGGCGCTGAAGAACGAGGATCAGGACGGTATGCGGTCCGGCGTGGATAACGTCAACCGGATCATGCAGGCCGTCTCGCAGGACCTCTATCAGCAGGCGCAGCAGCAACAGCAGCAGGCATCCGGGGCCGAGGGCGCCGGGGACGCGTCGCAGGGCGGCGCGGAAGGGTCGCAAGACCGGAGCGGAGGAGGCTCGGACGAAGACGTGATCGATGCCGACTTCGAGATGAAGGACGATTCGAATAAATCGTCGTAATTTGCCGGAACGCGGGACGGGGGAGTGTACGAGGGGGATCGCCCGCGTTTAAGGCAAGAGAACAAAGAACAAGGAGAGGGCAATGAACATCAAACCGTTGGGTGACCGGGTACTCGTGGAACCGGTCCAGGCGAAAGAAGAGAAAAAGGGCGGTATCATTATTCCGGACACCGCCAAGGAAAAGCCTCAGGAAGGCAAGGTCATCGCCGTCGGCACCGGGAAGATCGACGACGAAGGCAAGAAGGTTCCCTTCAATGTGAAGAAGGGGGACAAAGTCCTGATGCCGAAATACGGCGGGACGGAAGTCAAAGTCGAAGACAAGACCTACCAGATTCTGCGCGAGGACGACATTCTCGCCATCATCGGGTAAGGCAGCGGACGTAACAAAGGAGAGAACTCATGGCTGCGAAACAGATGAAATTCGATGTGCGGGCGCGTGAAGCGATCCTGCGCGGGGTCGAAAAGCTCAGCAGTGCCGTAAAGGTCACGCTGGGACCGCGCGGACGCAATGTCGTGCTCGATAAGAAATACGGCTCGCCCACGGTCACCAAGGACGGGGTGACGGTCGCGAAGGAGATCGAACTCGAGGACGCCTTCGAGAATATGGGCGCCCAGATGGTGCGCGAAGTCGCCAGCAAGACCAGCGACGTCGCCGGTGACGGTACGACGACCGCGACGGTACTCGCCGAGGCGATCTATCGCGAAGGTCTCAAGAACGTCACGGCCGGCGCCAATCCGATGAGCCTCAAGCGCGGCATCGATCAGGCCGTGGAGGCGCTGACCGAACAGCTCGAGAAGCTGAGCAAGAAGGTCCGCGAGCGCGAAGAGATCGCCCAGGTCGGTTCCATTTCGGCCAACGGCGATACGACCATCGGCGATATCATCGCCGACGCGATGGACAAGGTCGGCAAGGACGGCACGATCACCGTCGAGGAAGCCAAGGGCATCGAGACCACCCTGGACGTAGTCGAAGGGATGCAGTTCGACAAGGGCTACCTCTCGCCGTACTTCATCACCGACGGCGGATCGCAGGAAGCCGTGCTTGAAGACGCCTATATCCTGCTCTTCGAGAAGAAGCTCTCGAACCTGCAGGACATGCTGCCCCTGCTGCAGAATGTCTCCAAGACCGGCAAGCCGCTCCTCGTGATCGCCGAAGACGTCGAAGGCGAAGCCCTCGCGACGATGGTGGTCAACAAGCTCCGCGGCACCCTGAACATCTGCGCGGTGAAGGCGCCGGGCTTCGGCGACCGCCGCAAGGCGATGATGCAGGATATCGCGACGCTGACCGGCGGCAAGTTCATCACCGAGGATCTCGGCATCAAGCTCGAGAACGTCACGCTCGACGACCTCGGCAACGCGAAGCGCGTCACGATCGACAAGGAGAACACGACGATCGTGGAGGGCGCCGGAAAGCAGACCGACATCAAGTCGCGCATCGATCAGATTCGCACGCAGATCGAGGAGACCACCTCGGACTACGACCGCGAGAAGCTCCAGGAACGCCTGGCGAAGCTCGCCGGCGGCGTGGCGGTGATCAACGTCGGTGCGGCCACGGAAACCGAGATGAAGGAGCGCAAGGCCCGGGTGGAAGACGCGCTGCACGCGACCCGCGCGGCCGTGGAGGAAGGCATCGTCCCCGGCGGGGGCGTGGCCCTGATCCGCGTCCAGAAGGCGCTCGACAAGCTCGAGGCCGAAGACGACGAGGCCGTCGGGGTCGACATCGTCCGTAAGGCCTGCGAAGCCCCGCTGCGTCAGCTCGTCAATAACGCCGGTATGGAAGGCGCCATTGTCGTGCAGGACGTCAAGAAGGGCAAGCAGACCTACGGCTTCAACGTGGCAACCGGCGAGTACGTCGATATGATCCAGAAGGGCATCATCGACCCGACGAAGGTCTGCCGCACTGCGCTGCAGAATTCTTCGAGTATCGCCGGCCTGCTGCTCACGACCGAGTGCATGGTCGCCGACGTGCCGGAAGACGACAACGAGCCGGCCGAAGGCGGCGGCATGGGCGGCATGGGCGGAATGGGCGGCATGGGCGGAATGATGTAAGTCATTCCTCTCAAGTCGCGTTTGACAACGGAAACGGGGCGCAGTACACTGCGCCCCGTTTCTTTTCAACCACTCTCCGGGAGGTGCTCACTTGAATTCCAGATATCTCGAACAGGCGCGTGAACGGGTCGATAACGAAGAAATCCTTGTCAACCTGGTGGCCCGGCGTGTACGGCAGCTTCACCGTGGAGCGCGCCCGATGGTCAAGCCGGACTCGGCGCTGATGGAGGCGGACGATGTCGCGCTCAAAGAGATCGCGGAAGGTCTGCTCGCCGCCGAGATGACGCTCGCCCCCGAAGGCGAACCGGAACTCGCGGGCGAAGAGGAATCGTCCCACGAGCCGAAAATCACGCTCTGATCCGCGGGCCGGACGATCGTCCGGCCCCTTCCCTCCCGATGCGCCATGAGCAAGGGATCCCGCAAAACAGCGCCGGCCGGCGACGTGCTGGCGAATCATCGGCGCGCCCGGCGCGATTACGAGATCCTCGATCGGTTCGAGGCGGGCCTCGAATTGCGCGGAACGGAGGTCAAGGCCATCCGCGACGGCCGGCTGAGTATCGAAGAGGCCTTTGCGACCGTCGAGGGCGATGAGCTGTTCCTGCGCGACATGCGCGTGGAACCCTATTCCCACGGCAATGTCCATAACCACGAACCGCGCCGTCCGCGCAAGCTCCTCCTCCATCGCGCGGAAATCAATCGGCTGATCGGCCGCATCCGGGAGAAGGGTTTGACCCTCATCCCCCTCAAGGTGTATCTGAAGAGAGGGAAGGTCAAAGTCGAACTCGGTCTCGGCAAGGGCCGCAATGTAGTGGACAAGCGGGAAACCATGAAACGCCGCGATCAGGACCGTGAGATGCGCCGCGCGATGGCGCACCATCTGAAACGCGGGTGAACGGACGGTCATGCGCACATCGTCACCCGGCAAAAAAAGGCGCGCCTTCACGCGTGGTGCTCTGATCGCAGCCGCACTGGCCGCACTGGCCGCGGCCGGGGCCCTTCGCCTGTATCCCTTTCTCGCCTGCGAACGTCCCGCGCAGGACGCCGAAATCCTGGTCATCGAAGGCTGGCTGTCGGATCACGCGCTGGATCGCGCCGTGGACGTCTGGCGTGAAGGCGGATACGATCGGATCGTGACCGCCGGCGGCCCGCACCGCTACGGATCCTCGCTGATGCCCTGGCCCACCTACGCGCAGGCGACCCGCGCGCGGCTGATCGAACGCGGCGTGCCGGCCTCCCGGATCCTGGCGGCCCCCGCGCGGAAAGTCCGCCGCAACCGCACCTACGCGGCGGCATGCCGGGTCGGCGAAACCCTGGCCGGCCTCTGTCCGGCGGGCGCGGCGGTGGATGTCCTTTCCGTGGGCGCCCACGCACGACGCAGCCGGTACCTGTACCGCCTGGCCCTCGCCGACCGGCATCCGGTCGGCGTGCGCAGTATTGTTCCCGAAGCCTATGAGCCCGCCCGCTGGCACACCTGCAGCGAGGGCGTGCGCGAGGTGATCGGGGAAATGCTGGCCTACGGCTATGCACGCCTTTTCTTCCGCCCGCCCGCCGCGTGCAGGGAGGGGCTCGCCGAAGCCCCGGCCGCCGGGACGGATACCGCTCAGACCGGAGGAGGAGTCCCGCATGGAGAGCGCTGACGCCGCCAAACGGAGCCCGATGCTCCTCCACGTCTGCTGCGCGCCGTGCGCCTGCGTCCCGGTGGAACGGCTGCGCGCGGACGGATACGAGCCGGTGTTCTTCTTTGCGAACTCGAACATCTGGCCCCGCCCGGAATACCATCACCGCCGCGATGAGGCCCACCGCCTGGCCGGGATCGTGAGGGCACGCTGGGAGGAAGATGCCTACCACCACCTCTCCTGGCAGAGGGCGGTGGAGGGGCTGGAAGACGAACCCGAAGGGGGAGGCCGCTGCGCCCGCTGTTTCGCGTTCAACCTCGAACGCTGCGCGCGGAAAGCGGAGGAACTCGGCATTTCGTCCTTTACGACCACCCTGACCGTCAGCCCGCATAAGTACGCCCCGCTGATCTTCGATATCGGAAGCCGGTTCGAGGGGTTCGTCCCGTACGATTTCAAGAAGCGGGACGGCTACCGCCTGAGCGTCGAACGCAGCCGCGAACTGGGCCTCTACCGGCAGAACTACTGCGGATGTGAATTCAGCATCCCCTGAAGAGAAGCGATTCGCGGATCACAAGGAAAACCACCCCATGAAGGAATTACGGAACATCTTCTCCTGGTCGTACAGCGCGGCGATGGATTTCGAGGAGTGCCGGAGACGGCACTACTGGAAGAAGTACGGAAAGTGGGGCGGCTGGAACCGCGACGCTGACCCTACGGCCCGGAAGGCCTATCAGCTCGACAAGATGGAGAATTGTTTCACGCTGACCGGTCACGCGGCGGAACAGGCGGTGGAGTGGCTGCTGGCGGAGGCCCAGTCCGGACGGGACCACGGCGCGGAGGAGGCGTGGGAACACATCGCGCGCCCCTTCCTGCGCAGGGCGTGGAAGGAGTCCCGCGACGGCGAGTGGCGTCGTGCTCCCAAAAAGTACTGCTGCCTGCGGGAGCACTATTACGGGACGCTCGAGGACGAGAAGTCGCGCGCCGCGGAAATGAAGGAGCAGATCCTCCGCTGCCTCGCCCATTTCCTGGACCGGACACTCCCGCGGCTGCGCGACATCCGGCCCGAGGACCGGATCGAGGTCGCCGTGCCCGGCGCCGGCGGGGATGCCGAGCACTTTGTCTTCAACGGCATCAAGGTCTACGCCATCCCGGACTACGCGTGGCGCGAGGCAGACCGGATCCATATCATCGACTGGAAGGCGGGTCGCATGAAGGCCGAACACGCCCGCCAGGTGGGGGTGTACGGTCTCTGGGCCCGCGAGAAACACGCCACGCCGCCCGAACAGGTGACCGTCTACGTGGAATACCTGAACGAGGGGCGCGTGGCGGTCGACCAGCTTACGCCGGAGAGGCTCGATGAGGTGGTCGCCTACATGTCGCGCACCGTAGGCGAGATGACCGAGTATCTGGTCGACGCCGATCGCGAACGTAATATCCCGGTCCCCAGAGACGAATGGGAACTCGCCTCCGACCCCCGCATCTGCGGCCGCTGTAACTTCTACGAACTGTGCCGCGAGGAGCTGGAGCGATAAGGGGAGAGATGGGCCGGCGGTCCGGACTTTATGTTCACCCCTTCATGGCCTTCATGGTGAATCCCATTTTCTCTCCCCCTCCGATCTCCCGCATCCCACTAACCGAAAAAGAGGCGCGTCGAAACGCGCCTCTTTCGCTCATTCATGCGATAACTCGCATCTCAAGCTTTTACCACCGGTTGCGCTTTCCGCCGCCGTCCCGGCCTCCGCCACCGCCCCCGCCTCTCGGCTTGGGCTGGGATTCATTGACACGCAGGTTGCGCCCCATGAAATCCTGGTCGTTCGTGGCGCTGATGGCGGCTTCCGCCTCCGCTTTGTCCGGCATCTCTACGAAACCGAATCCCTTGGACTGTCCGGAGAACTTATCGGTAATGACGCGGGCCGAAGTTACGTTCCCGTGCTGCGCGAAGAGTTCCTGGAGCTGCTGATCATCCACCTGGTACGGCAGATTCCCGACGTAGATATCCATAATGATATCTCCTTATCTGTGTCATTATGCCTTTATCCAATACTGCACGATGACACCTGGTGCGGATCGGGATCGATCTGAATTGATCGAGCGGGACGGACTCTGCGGTCCGACGAAGGTAAAGGCAAGCGCTATTCCGTTTTTTTTGAAAACAGATTCAGGACTCGCGCCCGGACGCGTTCAGGAGGTCGTTCATTGTGCAGACGGTCACGCCGTGCTGTTCAAGCTCTCTACGGTTCTCCTCGTCCTTCTCGGGAACGACCGCGCGCGTGAGATCCCAGAGGAACCAGGTGTGGAATCCCGCGGCCACGGCGTCCATCGCGCTCCAGTAGACGCACACATCGCGGGCCAGCCCGCAGAGCACCACGCTGTCCACCCCGCGCTCGCGAAGGTATCCCGCCAGCCCGGTCGGGGGACGATTGCCGTGCCGATCCCAGTTGTTCCGGAAGGTGCTGTAGGAATCCGATTCGGGGTCCATGCCCTTGCGCAGCACGGCGCAGGCGCGGTCCCATGGCAGGTCCGCGCAGAGCTCCGCCCCCCGGGTTCCCTGAACACAGTGGTCCGGCCAGGCGGTGTCCTCATGCCCGTGGATCGAAAGGGTGTCGAACGGCGATACCCCCTCGTGCTGGCTGGCGAACGAGATGTGTCCGGCCGGATGCCAGTCCTGGGTGGCGACCACGAACGGGAAACCCCCGGAGGTCATCAGCCGCGAAACGCCGGGAAGGATCGCATCGCCGTCTCCTACGGCCAGCGCGCCGCCCGGCATGAAGTCGTACTGGATATCGGTCACGATCAGCGCAGAGGAACTGCGGCGCGGCAGGGGAATCTCGGCCATGTTAACCTCCCCGGCTCGCAGGGAAAAAACGGGATCCCGGAGCCTGAATCTTTCAAGCGGTGAATAAATCCTTCGCTCAATGCCCTGGCACATGACGCAAAATGGGTGCAAGAAAAAAACGATGTGTCCCGGTGGACGGTTGAACGGTTGAAGTCGGCGGCGGTACTTTGTCCGCTGAAGTGGCTTGTTCGAACCTTTTTTCTCTCGCCAAACCGCCAGGGTCGCCGGGGATTTTCTTCCGAACGTTCGTAGTCGCGCCGCAAGGCCCGAAGGGTCAAGGCGCGTGAGATCGTTCGTAGTAGCGCCGCACGCCTGCCCCCCCGGCAGGCCAGGCGCGTGAAGATCACGGCCCTTGTCCGCTGCGCGGACCTGCGGGCCTACTACGAACGTAAGAGAGAACGCACGATTTGTTTGCCCGTGCTCTTCTCATTCATCTTTGCGATCCCGGCGCCTTTGCGAGAGTCATTGTTTGTGTTTTCGAACAGTAAGATTGATGTTCGACTTTTTCCCGCTATAATCCTCTCAAGTTCAGACTGATGCAATACAGGCTGTGGGGAGGCTGTCGATGGAGTTGTTTGCAATGCGCGGCAGGAGGTCTCCCGACCCGTATCGTGTGCTGATCTCGATTCTTCTGGGATGCGCCGGATTCGCGGTGAATTTTCTGGATATCGAGATCGTTCATTTTCCGGAGCTGAAACTGAGCATCCTCGCGGGATTGATCTTCCCGCTTCTGGTCGCCCTGGCCTGGGGGTGGAAATACGGGCTTCTCTCCGCGCTGGCGGGGGGCGGCCAGTCGATGTGGTGGCTGTGGCGTGCGGACGGATACGGGCTTTTCTACTCGGTGCCGGTCTTCACGCTCTGGATCGTGTGGCACGGATACTGGGCCGAAGTCCGGCAACGCATGGAAGAGCCCCGGTGGTACCGTTCTTCCTTTGCGGTTGAACTCCCATTCAGGCTCGTGGTCGAGCTGGGGTTCTTCACGGTGTTTCGCGGCCTGATCGCCCTGAATCCCCCGTTCTGGGACCCGTCCATTACGACGCGTACGGTATCCATGGCCTGGCTGCAGGCCATGGCGGTCAAGCATGTGATCTCGGCGTACGTTTTTCTCATGGCCGGCCATGCGCTCCTGAGCCTGACACCCGTCCGGCGTTTCTTCCGCCTTCCGCAGGAACAGAGCGGACGTCTCAAGAATGCGATCTACAGCGCCGCCGTACTGCTCGGCCTTCTTCTCTGGTGGCTGGACAGTGTGTTCACCCATCTCTGGGTCGATCCGGGCGGCCGCACCTTCTGGCAGATTCTCGCCTTCGACGTCACCCCGGACCGGCTGCTGACGCGCAATCTCTACCTCGTCGTGGCGGTTGCGGGCGGCATCGGTGTGGCCCGGCTCATCGACAGGCGACTGGATCTCGAAGCGGTTCAGGACCGGCTAAACCGCGTGCTCAAAACGGTACGAAACGTAAACCAGCTCATCACGCGGGAGTCCGACGCTTCGAGGCTGCTCGACAGGAGTTGCCGCACGATGGTGGAAATCAACGGCTATGCGCACGCTTGGATTGCGCGCACCGACCCGGAGGGCGGGATCGTCTCCCTCCACGGCGCCGGCGTCGGGGAGTCCTTCGAGACCATGCGGACACGGATCGAAGAGGGGTTCAGGCCGCCCTGCGTGGAGCGGGTGCTCGGCACCGATGCGGTTCGGGTTGTGAAAGATCCGGCCGGGGTCTGCGGGGAGTGTCCCTTGGTCCCGGCGTGTGAGGACCGGATCGGTATGACCGCGCGCCTCCAACACGGAGGGCGCATCTACGGCTGGGTTTCCGTGTCGGTGCCGGAGGGCCGGACGGATCTCAACCAGGAACGAGAGCTGCTCCAGGAACTGGCGGGCGACCTCGCCCTCGCTCTGGATCACAGCGAACAGGAAGCGGCGCGCGTTCAATCGGAACAGGCGCTGCAGCGGGAACGGGATCGGGTCAAGCGCATCACGGAATCGACGCCGGTCGGCATTATCCTGCTGGGCTCCGGGGGATTGATCAATCGCGTCAATCCCGCCGCCGAAGAAATCCTGGGTTGGTCCGCCGAAGAGGCGCTCGGCCGGTCCTTCGACGACCCCTGCCACCCCTGCTGGGGGGTCGATGACGATCCGTCCACGCGACCGGCGGAGCCCCTGCCGTTCGAGCAGGTCCGCCGCACAGGCCGTCCGGTGTACCAGGTCCGGCGCGGTTTGACCCGCCCGGATGGGGCGCGGCGGGTGGTGTCGGTGAGCGCGAGACCCCTCTTTGACGCGCAGGGGGACTTTGACGGCGTCGTGGCGGTGATCGAGGACGTCACCGACCGTGAGAAGGTGGAGTCGGATCTCGAATGCATCGAGTGGCTCCTGGAGCAGGAATCCCTCGCCAACGATCCGGTCGCGCCCTACACGCCGTATTACGGGGATGTCACGGAGCTGAATACCGACCGGACCATTCTGGAGGCCGTGCCGGGCGAGACGATGGAGATGCTCGCGGAGGATATCATGGTGCTGGTGGACAGTTCGGTGGCCGTCTACGAGCGCAGCGGCGATTATGCCTACGGGATCTTTGCTTCCGGGTGGTGCCAGCTGCTCGACGCCGCCTCGCGGCGGCTCTGCGGCACGGACGACAACCGGGAGGCCCTCGACGGCGGCCGCTGGCTGTGCCATGAGTGCTGCTGGAACCGTTCGGCGCGCCCGGCCATGGAAACGGGCGCCCCCACCGATATCGAATGCGTGGGCGGGATCCGGCTCTACGCCGTGCCGATCCGCGCCAACGGCGAGATCATCGGCGTGATCAATCTCGGGTACGGCGACCCGCCCCGCGATCCGGACCGGCTGCGCGAGCTGGCGGAACGTTTCCGGGTCTCGTACGACCGGCTCGAAGAAGCGGCACGGGCCTACAAACCCCGCCCCGCCTTCATCGTGGAAGTCGCCAAGCGGCGCCTCCAGAGTGCCGCCCACCGCATCGGCAGCATAGTCGAACGCAATCGGGCCGAAGCGGCGCTGGCGAGATCGGAACAGAGGCTGAATTCGATTCTGAACGCCCAGACCAACGCGGTCATCATGCTGAACACGGACCTGACCATAGCCTGGACCAATCGGGCGGCGTGTGAATCCGTCGGGGAGGACCCAGACGGGCTGAAGGGGCAGTACTGTTTCGCCCGGTGGGGTGAGAACAGCGGCCCCTGTCCCGGGTGTCCTGCGCTGGAGGCGATGCACCTGCGCCGGACCCGGCACGCACACCGCGTCACGCCCGACGGGTGCGAGTGGGAGGTGGTCGCGACCCCGGTGTTCGACCGGGCAGGGGAGGTGAGCGGCATGGTCGCCGTAGGTGAGGATGTGACGGAGAAACGGGAGCTTGAAGAACAATACCGACAGGCCCAGAAGATGGAGGCGATCGGCCGCATCGCCTCGGGCGTCGCGCACGACTTCAACAACATCCTTCAGTCCATCACCGGCTATACCGAACTGGCCCGCTCCCAGGCAGCGGACCGGGATCCGGACCTGAAGGCCTACCTCGAAGAGGTGATGCACGCGACGGCGCGGGCGCAATCGCTGACGCAGCAGCTGCTGATCTATACGCGCAAGCAGCAGATGCGGCCGGTCACGCTGGACCTGAACGAGAAGATCGAGGCCATGGACTCCGTGGCCCACCTTACGCTGGGCGAGCACGTAGCCTACGTGTTCCATCCGCAAACCCCGCTCGATTCCGTGCGGATCGATCCGAATCAGCTCGAACAGCTGTTCATGAATCTGCTGGTGAATGCACGCGACGCCATGGACGGGGGCGGGCGGGTCACGGTCGAGACGCATGCGGTGACGCTGGATGAGGAGTTTGCGGACCGGTACGCGATGCCGCGGCCGGGACGCTATGTTCAGCTCGTGGTCGCCGACACCGGATGCGGTATGGACGCCGAGACCCGAAAGCGGATTTTCGATCCTTTCTTTACCACGAAAGACGTGGGCAAGGGGACCGGGTTGGGGCTCTCCACGGTCCAGGGCATCGTGCGTCAGCACGACGGGCGGATCCTCGTCTACAGCGAACCCGGAAGGGGCACGGCCTTCAAAATGTATTTTCCCGCCGTCACCAGGCCGCGTCACGAGGTTGAAACGGCGGAGGAGACAGACGCGGCGGGCGGTGATGAGACGCTGTTTCTGTGCGAAGACGACGAAGACGTCCGGAAGTGGGCGTCGTCGGTTCTCCGTCGGGCCGGCTACACGGTGCACGTCAGCCGCGACGGGAGCGAGGGCCTTGAAAAGGTCGGGGAACTCGCGGACGTCATCGATCTCGCCGTGCTCGACGTCATCATGCCCGGTGGGGATGGCCCCCAGGTGGCCGGGCGGCTGGCGGCGAAAAAGGGGAGCCCCCTTCCGGTGGTTTTCATAAGCGGCTACAGCGACGCTCACATGCCTGAGGCGGAAGAGGTCGACTATCGGTTCACCCTGCTGCAGAAACCCTGCTCCGCGACCGCCCTGCTGGACGCCATCCGCGCCATGCTGGACTGAGCCCGTCTCTTTGATGCGTGTCCGCGGTTGAATCCCCTGCGCATCGGTTTGACACCTCTCCGCGGGCCCTGTAGCCTTCCGGCTCGATTTTGAAGGGGGGCCTCCGGACGGGACGGCGATCCGGGCCGGGAGAAGGGGCGGTGACGTGATGTCGGTGTGTTCATAGGCGGCCTGACTCCACGAGAGGCCGATCAGCAAAGGAGTGTTCTCATGCGTGAAGTGTATCATCCCCTCAAGTTCAAACTGCCCCCGAAGGTCAACGAGATCCTGGAAGCCTGCCCCGGATTTGTGGTCGCCGGCAGCGTTCAGGACCTGGTGGAGCTGGCCACGCGGGATGCCGTCCACGGCTGGCAGGAGGTTTCGTACGACGTGCCCGGGCGCGGACCGGTCACCGAGGCCCGCGTCTGCCGCACCCGCAACGGGGTCGCCGCCAACTACCTCGAACCCTACATGCGGCGCCGCGACCCCGAGTGCATGGTGATCGCCGACGACCGGCCGACCAACAAGCAGCATTTCAGGGAGCGGTTCGGGGAGGACTTCGACCCGCTGCGCGAGGAGACCTTCGAATGGCTCAAGACGCAGGAGCTGGCCCTGTACCCCTTTATCGCCGGGCAGCGGGGGAGCGGACTCGACACGCTCGTCATTGCACCGGCCAATGCCGGTTTCTTCGCCCTGGGGCTGGCGCTGCTCCAGGGGATCATCAGCCCGGAGAACCTGACCGACGACTTCAATCCGGCCGCGGTCATCTATGTGGCCCCGCCGTTCCGCCATACCCGCTTCGACGGCAGACAGGTCGTCGTCCATAACCGCCAGCCGGACATGTACGAGCTGTTCAGCTATAATCTCTACCCCGGGCCGAGCGCCAAAAAGGGCGTTTACGGTATGCTGATCTCGCTGGGCGAGGAGAAGGAATGGGTGACGATGCACTGTTCGACGGTGCAGGTGATCACCCCCTACGACAACAAGATCACGATTTCGCACGAGGGGGCCAGCGGCGGCGGCAAGTCGGAGATGCTCGAGCTGATGCATCGCGAGGACGACGGACGGCTGTTGCTGGGGGAGAATCTCGAGGACGGCGAGCGCCGCTACCTGGTGCTGCCGCGGGCCTGCGAACTGCGCCCGGTCACGGACGACATGGCGCTGTGTCCGCCCTCGCTCCAGTCGGGCGACGGGCGGCTTACGGTGACCGACGCGGAGGACGCCTGGTTCGTCCGCGTCAATCACATCGAACACTACGGCACCGATCCGCATCTCGAGGAGATGACCATCCATCCCAAGGGGCCGCAGCTGTTTCTCAACATCCGCGCCGTGCCCGACAGCACCGCCCTGATCTGGGACCACGTCGAGGATGAACCGGGCGTGCCGTGCCCGAATCCCCGCGTGGTGATTCCGCGCGAGTCGGTGCCCGGCGTACTCACGGGCTCCGCACGGGTGGACATCCGCAGCTTCGGCGTGCGCACGCCTCCCTGCACCAGCGCGGACCCCACCTACGGTATCCTCGGCATGCTGCACGTGCTGCCGCCGGCGCTGGCCTGGCTGTGGCGGCTGGTCGCCCCGCGCGGGCACGCCAACCCCAGCATTACGGATACCAAAGGGCTCACCTCAGAGGGAGTCGGGTCGTACTGGCCGTTCGCCACCGGCCTGCGGGTGGACCAGGCCAACCTGCTCCTCAAGCAGATGGTCGATTCGCCCCGCACGCGCTATGTCCTGATTCCGAACCAGCACGTGGGCGCGTGGAAGGTCGGCTTCATGCCGCAGTGGGTCGCGCGCGAATACCTCGCCCGGCGCGGGGGGTTCCACTTCTATCCCGGCCAGTTGAAAGAGGCCCGCTGCCCGCTGCTGGGATACAGCCTGCGCAACCTGATGGTCGAAGGCCAGACCATCGGCTCGTGGTTCCTGCACGTGGAGAAACAGCGCGAAGTGGGCGAGGCGGCCTACGACGCCGGCGCGACACAGCTGCGGGAGTTTTTCCACGAACATCTCGGACAATTTCTGGTCGACGGGCTGGATCCGCAGGGACGCCGCATTATCGAGGCCTGCATGGACGGCGCCCACGTCGACGACTATATCGAGATGATCGAGTCCGATCCGATCATCGTCGATGAGTGACGGGCGGCGCGACTGTATGCGCGCATAGATCGATCCGGGACAGGCGCACGATCGGGGAAAAGAAGGGGTGTTGATGCGGATCTCAGTTCGCGATTGCAGGGTCTGCCCGCTGCAGCGTATTCCGGCGGCGGCCCTGGCGGGGATGCTTCTCGTCGCATCCTCCCCGGCGATGCCCGATCGGGCGCGGGTAGAGGAAATCGCGCGGATGCTTCCGGAAAGGCCCGTCGGCGTGGGGCCGTCGATCTCCGACCGTCGTGCCTGGAACGGGCTTGCACGTCAAAAGGCGTTTGCCGCGACGGTCGACAGGGCAAAGGCCATGGCTTCCAGGCCCATTCCCGAACTCACGGACGAACTCTACCTCGAGTTCTCAGAGACCGGCAGCCGGGCCGAGTGGGAAGTCGTCGCCAACCGGCGCCGCAGCCGGCTGCGCACCCTCGTGCTGGCGGAGTGCATCAGGGATGACGGGCTGTTCCTCGAACCGCTCGAGGATCTCATCCGCTCAATCTGTGCCACAAAAACATGGGTGATGCCCGCGCATGACCGGTCGTTGAAGAACTTCGAGGGCGAGTCGGTAACGATAGACCTGCGCTCCTCGTCGATCGCCTGGGATCTCGCCATGACGGATTATCTGTTGAACCGTAACCTTGCAACGGACGTGCGTGAGCTGATTGGCGAAGAAGTGCGCCGCCGGGTGCTGGACCCCTTCGCCCGTTCGCTCGGGGACGCGGGTAAACACGGCAACTGGTGGATCGACGGAGCCAACAACTGGAATGCTGTCTGTCACGCCGGAGTGGTCGGCGCGGCACTGGCACTGGAACCGGATCGCGGACGCAGGGCCGCGTATATCGCCGCCGCCGAGGAAAACCTTCGTCACTTTCTGGGCGGGTTCGGCGAGGACGGCTACTGCTCGGAGGGGCTCGGATACTGGAACTACGGGTTCGGTCATTTCATCCTCCTCACGGAATCGGTGCGTCAGGTCACGGAGTCCGGGGTTGATTTTTTCGCTATGCACGGCGTGCGCGAGGCGGCGGCATTCCCCTTGGGACTGGAGATCAGCGGCGGAGTTTATCCCGCCTTTGCCGACTGCGGTGTGGCGGCGAAGCCCGCGGCGCACTATGTCCGTTATATCAGGTCGAGGATGCAGTGGTTTGAAGCGGACACGGCCGAAGAAACGGATGAACAGGATGGAGACGAAGGAAGAGGGTCCGGCACGGCGGTGCTGGGGCCGCTGGCGGAAACCCTGATGTTTGCGTTTCCCGAAAAATGGAGCGAAGCTCCGGTTGCCGGAGCGGACGGGCAGGTCCAGCTCGATCCCCTGCGGACGTGGTTCGAGGCCTCGGGCGTGCTGATCAGCCGTGTAGCGGACACACCCTTCGGAGTCGCCGTCAAGGGCGGTCACAACGCCGAACATCACAACCACAACGACGTCGGTTCATATATCGTGGTCGTGGAGGACCGCCCTGTGCTGCTCGATCCGGGGCCGGAGGTCTACACCGCACGCACCTTCAGTCAACAGCGATACGTGAGTGCTGTACTCAACTCCTTCGGCCACCCGGTGCCGGTGGTTGCGGGGCAGCTGCAGCGCCGGGGACGCAAGGCCGCAGGACGTGTGGTCCGGAGCGATTTCACAGATGAACGGGATACGCTCATCGTGGATATGACCGCGGCCTACGCGGCGGAATCGCTCGAAACGCTCGAGCGCACGTTCATACTGGATCGTACCGGGAAGGGTGCCTTCACGGTGAGCGATCATGTCGAGTTCGCGGTGCCCGACCATTTCGAAACCGCCGTGATCTTTCAGGGACGGAAAATCGATCAGGCGGCGGGAGATTTCGTGTTGGTCCACGAGGATTCGCTGCTCCGCGTCCGGATCGATGCGGGCGGACTTCCTTTCACAACCCGGAAACAACGGATCGAGGAGGACCATAAAGTTCCCGGCCCCCTGAGACGACTGGGGATCAGACTTGAGGAGCCGGTTGAAGAAGCGGTGGTCACCGTGCGCATCCAGCCCGCAGAGCTGACCGATTTTGTGGAAAGCAACGGATTGCTGCCCAACGGGAATTTTGAACTGAGGGCGGTCGGGTGGAGTATTCTGGACGAGGGTATGGGGACAATCGTGAAAAAGGATGCAGGCGAGGGGACCTGGTCGCTGCGTGTCCGCGACCGGCGCGAGAATGACGGGTCAAGCATCTATTCGCCGCTTTTTCCCGTGCGCCCCAAACAGGATTACGAACTCCGCGGCATCGCCAGGCACCTGGAGGGAGAAGGGCTGGGTGTTTACGTTCGTTATTACGACGCGGACGGAGAAATGATGTCCGACCTCAGGAAAGAGGGAGCCCTCGGGGCGCTCTCGCCCTCGGACGAATGGGAACCTTTCTCCTTTTCTTTCGAGGGCGAAGGGGACGCCGCGTATGCGCGAATCTGGATTCACAGTTACAACAGCGCGGAAGTCGACGTCCTGATCGACGATCTGGCGGTGGAAGAGGACTGAGCCCGTCTGTTGCTCTATTCCCCGTTCCCGTCCCCGGCGCGCTGTCTGCGGGCCAGCTCGAAAACCCGCACGATTACAAACGCGATCAACGCGAAGACAAAGAAGACCAGCAGCATCCACGCGATACCCTGCAGCGTCTGGATAATCGTGCGGTAAATCTCCAGCACCCAGCGCGAAGACGTCAACTCCACGATCTTGGCATCTTTGTATTGCGGCGCCGTGACATACTGCTCGATTTTGCGGAGGTTGACGCCGCTGGAAATCCCCGTCACGTAAATGGCGAACCGGAGGTACTTTGCCCACGCGCGGCTGATGGTGTCCGCGATGATGCGATGAAGGATCGACTCGATCGGCGTGCGGAACATCCTGACCACCACAAAACAGACCGCGAACGAGATCAGGAACGTGATGCCGAGAAGTGGAATAAAGGGCATGGGAACCTCCGTGTTTATTGTGGCGCTGCCAAAGCCGCGTAAACCATAAGCATAATCGTGGCCGTAATTCCAGTTCCAACCGGTCGGAACTGGGATGGGCCGATGAAAGGTCGCATGCCGGAGCATTACGTATGTGGCTGCTTCACTTCTTTGATAAGATGTGCTGTCGCAGGCACACAGGAGGAGACGGACATGGATGGGGATATGCGCAAGGCCTATGCTCGACTGGCCGGGGATTACGATCGCAACCGCGGCGCATTCGACATGACGGAGGTGCTGGAATCTTTCTACCGCCGACTGGACACGAGACACGGTACACTGCTGGACCTCGGGTGCGGCGCCGGCGAACCTTTCGCGCGCTGGTTCGTCGATCGCGGATGGGAAGTGAGCGGAGTGGATGGCTGCCCGGAAATGCTCGACCTCGCACGGAATTACGTGCCCGAAATGCAGCTCGTTTGCGAGGATATGCGGAAGCTGAAGTATGGCGACGGGATCTTCGATGCGGTGACGTGCGTCTACAGCCTGTTTCATATTCCGGCCGACGATCAGTTCGCGCTGCTCGCGAACATCTTCAACTGGCTGCGGCCCGGCGGGAAGCTGCTTTTTACTTACGCGACCCGGGAGTACACGGGGGAGGAGACGTTTTCGGGGTGGAAGGAGTTCATGGGCGAGCGGCTATTCTACAGCCATCGTACGCCGGAGGAACTGAAGCGTCGACTTCAGGAGATCGGCTTTGTCGTGAACGAGCTTACCTTCCGCGCGATAGGCGGCGAGACGTTCCTGTGGGTAACCGCAACCAAAGCAGACGCATCATGATATGATGGCCCGCATCCCGCCTCTTCCCTGACGAGTTTTCACAAAAAGCGGACTCTACGTATATTTTGGGTTCTTCGTGGATTTTTATGGAAAGTCGTTCGGGGGAAAGGGCGGGGTGCGGAAGATCAGGGAGAGCGTAGAATCGCGATCGTGGGGAAAGAATGAGATTCACCATGAAGGCCATGAATCGCATGAAGGGGTGAACACAATTCGTACTCGTACTCGGAGCGCCGAAGGCGCGATCCCGCTCCCCCGGTTCAAGGAACTCGAGTACGAATTACGATCTCTATGAATCCCGATTTCGACTTCGATTCGGATTTCGAGATCCCATCCGTGTCATCGGTGTAATCCGTGGTCGAAAACACAAGAAAGGTCTCTCGCCAAGGCGCCGGGATCGCAAAGATGAATGCGAAGAGCGAAGGCAAAGAGATCGTGCGTTCTCTCTTACGCTCGTATTAGGCCCGCAGGCCTGCGAAGCAGGGTCAGGGCCGTTATCTCTGTGGTGAATCCCCATCCCCGCGCGGGAAGGCGGGGAGAAATCATCGTGGAAACGTCCTGCCGTACGGCAGGGCAGCAGGACTCGTCGAAATCGTGACCCGAGGCGCGCGGCGCCGTTGACACGTGTTAAACGTGCGGCGTAACCCCCGTGCTCTACCTGTGGGGGACGTGACCCCTGGGGACGAATGGTGCCGGAGGAGGGATTTGAACCCTCACGGTATTGCTACCGCTGGATTTTGAGTCCAGTGCGTCTACCGATTCCGCCACTCCGGCCTTTACTGGGGGAATGCATCGCATACCGCATCGGGGAGCGGGGTTCAAGGGGATTCACAGCGGGACCGTTCCCGTTCCGGTTATTCCGCTGAAAAGCGGGTCATTCCGCGCACTCGCGTGTTGCCCCGGCTGCGTACTTTGCGCTACAATCACCCGTTTATAACAGACCCAACCCGGAGACCGAAATGACGAACGAACCGCAGCCCGCGTCGGGGGCGTATGACGCCACGCAGATTACCGTGCTCGAGGGCATCGAGGCGGTGCGCAAGCGGCCGGCCATGTACATCGGGGATACCGGTGAACGGGGCGTTCATCACTGCGTGTACGAGGTCGTCGACAACAGCATCGACGAGGCGCTGGCGGGACATTGCAGCCGGATCCAGGTGATCATCCATGCCGACGGATCGATCGCCATCAACGACGACGGCCGCGGCATTCCCGTGGACATGCACGCCACGGAAGGCAAACCCGCGGTCGAGGTCGTCCTGACCACCCTGCACGCGGGCGGCAAGTTCGACAACAGCAGCTACAAGGTCTCGGGCGGGCTGCACGGCGTCGGCGTCTCGTGCGTCAACGCCCTCAGCGAATGGCTCGAGGTGGAAGTGCGCCGCGACGGCACCGTCTACCACCAGCGCTATGAGCGCGGCGCGCCGAAAACCGGCCTGGAACGCATCGGCAAGACGCGGGAGAGCGGCACGCAGATCACCTTCAAACCCGACGAGCAGATCTTCGGCGCCACCACGTTTCAGTGGGATATCCTCACCTCCCGGCTGCGCGAACTGGCTTTCCTGAACCGGGGCGTCTGCATCGTGCTCGAAGACGAGGGTCAGGGCCGCCGCGAGTCGTTCCAGTACGAAGGCGGTATCCGCGAATTCGTCGAACACCTCAACCGCAGCAAACAGGCCGTCCATCCCGAAGTCATCTGCTTCGAGCAGATGCGCGACGATATCCAGGTGGAAATCGCGATGCAGTACAGCGATGCGTTCACCGAAAACATCTACTCGTTCGCGAACAACATCAATACGATCGAGGGCGGCACGCACATGAGCGGGTTCCGCTCCGCGCTGACCCGTACCATCAACCAGTACGCGCGGGCGAACAAGCTGCTCAAAGACAACCAGGACGCCCTCAGCGGGGAAGACGTGCGCGAGGGCCTCACCGCCGTCATCAGCGCTAAGATCCCCGACCCCCAGTTCGAGGGGCAGACCAAAACCAAGCTGGGCAACGGCGAGGTGCAGGGCATAGTCGAATCGGTGCTCAACGAGAACCTCTCCACCTTCTTCGAGGAACACCCGAACGTCGCCCGCGCCGTGATCCAGAAGGCGCTCACCGCCTCCCGCGCCCGCCAGGCGGCCCGCAAGGCCCGCGATCTCACCCGCCGTAAAGGGGCGCTCGACAGCGGTTCGCTTCCGGGCAAGCTGGCCGACTGCTCCTGCCGGGACGCGTCGAAGACCGAGCTGTACATCGTGGAGGGCGACAGCGCGGGCGGTTCCGCCAAACAGGGGCGCGACCGTGAATTCCAGGCCATCCTCCCCGTGCGCGGCAAGGTGATCAATGTCGAAAAAGCGCGCCTCGACAAGGTGCTCAGCAACGAAGAGATCCGCACGATGATCACCGCGATCGGCACCGGGATCGGAGAGGACGAGTTCAATATCGACAGTGCACGCTATCACCGGATCGTGATCATGACCGACGCCGACGTCGACGGCGCGCACATCCGGACCCTGCTGCTCACTTTTTTCTACCGCCAGATGCCGGAACTGGTCGAACGCGGCTACATCTATATCGCCCAGCCCCCGCTCTACAAGATCAAGCGGCGCAAACACGAGCAGTATATCGAAAGCGAAGAGCAGCTCACCCGCGTACTGCTCGAACTCGGCATCGAGGAACAGGTTTTCGAGGCGGTCGACTCCGGCCCGCGCCTGGCGGGCGATGAACTGCGCGACTTCCTCATGCTTCTCTCGCATTTCGAGCGGCAGGCCGACCAGGTGCGCGCCAAGGGCATTCCGTTCGAGGAATACCTCCGGCACTGCGATCCCGAGAGCGGGGCGTTTCCCCAGTACCGCGTCGAGATCGACCGCGGCGAAGAGGGACTCGAATACCGCTACGCCTTCGACGAGACGTCGCTCCGCACCCTGCGCGAGGAAGCCGAACGCGAACTCGGCGGCGAACTCGAGATCGAGCTGAAAGGCGGACCCCGCGCCCTGAACGACCGCCCCGTGCTGCGCTGGACGGAGGTCTTTTCCGCGCCCCGCCTGAGCGAACTGGCCGTCCGGCTGAAGGAGGCCGGGTTCGAGGTGGGCCGGCTCTGCCCGGGCGAACAGCCGGTGGGGCACCTCTACGACCAGGAAGACTGTATCCCGGTCGACTCGCTCTTCGGACTGCTCGAAAGCCTCCGGCGCGAAGGGCGCAAGGGACTCACCATCCAGCGGTACAAGGGCCTGGGCGAGATGAATCCCCAGCAGCTGTGGGATACGACGATGGACCCCGGGCGGCGCAAGATGACCCGGGTGATGCTTGAAGACGCCGTGAAGGCGGACGAGATGTTCAGCATCCTGATGGGCGACGACGTGGAGCCGCGCCGGGCGTTTATCGAAGCCAACGCCCTCAACGTGCAGAATCTGGATATATGAACGAGTGCATTTCAGGAGAACCTGCCCGTCCAGCGGACAGGGCAGAGCGGAAGGAACGGAGACTATGATCGAGCCCGGGCAGGAAAGGATTGACCGCGTCAATCTCGAAGAAGAAATGCAGCGCGCCTACATCGACTACTCGATGAGCGTCATCGTGGGCCGCGCGCTACCGGACGCGCGCGACGGGCTCAAGCCGGGCCATCGCCGCATCCTCTACGCCATGCGCGAACGCGGGTGGAGCAGCTCCAAGCCGTACGTCAAATGCGCGAAAGTGGTCGGCGAAACGATCGGGAATTACCACCCGCACGGCGATATGGCCGTCTACGATACGCTCGTGCGGATGGCGCAGGACTTCTCGATGCGCTGCGGGCTGATCGACGGGCAGGGGAACTTCGGGTCGATCGACGGGGATAACGCCGCCGCCTACCGCTATACGGAATGCCGGCTCACCGCCGCCGCCGAGGAACTGCTGGCCGACATCGATAAGGAAACGGTCGATACGCGGCCGAACTTCGATGAAACGACCACCGAGCCGGTGGTGCTGCCCGCGCGCCTGCCGAACCTGCTGCTCAACGGCAGTACCGGCATCGCGGTCGGAATGGCCACTAATATCCCTCCGCATAACCTCGGAGAAATCGTCGACGGTATCATTCACCTGATCGACCGCCCGGATACCCCCTGCACCGAGCTGCTCCAGTTCGTCAAAGGCCCCGACTTCCCCACGGCCGGGATCGTGCGAGGCGCCGCCGGTATCCGCTCGTTCTACGAGACGGGCCGCGGGCGTATGAAGATGCGCGGGCGGGCCGAGATCGAGGAGGACGACAAGGGCAGGGCGCGCATTATTATCACGGAGATCCCGTACGCCGTGAACAAGGCCGCGCTGATTACCAAGGCGGCGCAGCTCGTGCGCGACAAGAAGCTCGAGGGCATCTCCGACATCCGCGACGAATCCGATAAGCGCGGCATCCGGGTGGTGGTCGAAATCAAGCGCGGCGCCGTGCCGAAGGTCGTGCTCAATAATCTCTACCGCCACACCACCCTGGAGTCGACCTTCGGCGCCATCATGCTCGCCCTCGACCACGGGCGCCCGCGCGTTATGAACCTGAAGGAAGTGCTCCAGTGCTTCGTCGACCACCGGCTGGAGGTCCTGACCCGCCGCACCCGCTACGAGCTGGAGAAGGCCGAGGCCCGCGCCCACATCGTGGAAGGCCTGCTCAAGGCGCTCGATCACCTGGACGAGGTGGTCCGCACGATCCGCGAATCGCGGAATCGCGACGAGGCCGAATCGAAACTTATCGCCCGCTTCGAGTTCAGCGAGGCGCAGGCGAAGGCCATCCTGGAGATGCGGCTCTACCAGCTCACCGGCCTCGAACGGGAAAAACTGGAAGAGGAATACGGCGAGCTGCAGGAACGGATCGCCTACCTGCGCAGCCTGCTCGAAAGCCGCCGCAAGATGCTGGAAGTGCTCAAGGGCGACCTGGTCGAGATGAAGGAGCGCTACGCCGGACCCCGCCTCACGGAACTGCAGCCGGGCGAGGACGACATGGATATGGAGGACCTCATCGCCGATGCCCCGTGCGTGGTCACGCTCTCCCGGGCCGACTACATCAAGCGCGTGCCGGTCGATACCTATCGTCAGCAGCGTCGCGGCGGCAAGGGCGTACGCGGCATGGCGACCAAAGATGAGGACGCGGTCAAGCACGTGATGACCGCCATGCTTCACGACACCATGCTCTGCTTCACCGAAACCGGGCGCCTCTACCGCCTCAAGACCTGGCAGATCCCGGAGGCGGCGCGCCAGTCGCGCGGCCGGTCCGTCGCCAACCTTCTCCAGCTGGAAGAAGAGGAATCCCTGGCGTCCATCCACTGCGTACGCGAGTTTACCGACGACTGCTGCCTGCTGATGGCCACGCGGAAGGGCATCGTCAAAAAAACGCCGCTCTCCGCGTACCGCAATATCCGTACCGTCGGCATCCGCGCCGTCAACGTGGAAGACGGCGACCGCCTCGTGGGCGTGCGCCTGGTCCGGGAAGGCGACGACGTGCTGCTCACGACCCGCCGCGGAATGACGATCCGCTTCAGCGAGGCCCAGGCGCGGCCGATGGGGCGCGTGGCCCGCGGAGTGCGCGGCATCTCGCTCTCGTCCGGCGACGAAGTGGTCAGCCTCGAAATCGTCGACCCCGAAACGGACCTTCTTACGGTCACGGAACAGGGTTACGGCAAGCGGACGTCGTTCGACGAGTACCGTCGCCAGAGCCGCGGCGGAAAAGGGCTGATCGGTATCCGCCTCACGGAGCGCAACGGGAACGTCGTAGGGGCGCACGCCGTGCGCGAGGAGGACGGCGTGATGCTGATCACGCAGAGCGGACAGCTCGTCTGCATCGCCGTGAACGAAGTGAGCCGCATCGGCCGCAATACGCAGGGGGTGAGGCTCGTCCGGCTGAATGAGGACGACCGCCTCGTCTCCGCCGCCGTCCTGCTTCAGGATGCGACGGAAGGGGAGGACGAAGCGGACGCGGAACAGCAAAGCGCGGAACCGGAAGAAACGGAACCGCCGAGGGAAGAAGGTGAATGATGGATGCACGCACCGCCACGCTCGAGCGTGAAACCCGGGAGACGCGCATACGGGTCGAGCTGAACATCGACGGCGCCGGCGTTTTCGATATCGAAACCGGCATCCCCTTCATGAACCATATGCTCGAACTGTTCGGGCGGCACTCGGGGCTCGATCTGACCCTGAAGGCGACCGGGGATATCGAGGTGGACTATCATCACGAGGTGGAGGACATCGGACTCGTGCTGGGCGAGGCACTCGACAAGGCCCTGGGCGACCGGGCCGGCATCCGCCGCTACGGCGACGCACTGCTCCCGATGGACGACGCCCTGAGCCGCGTCGCCGTCGACCTCGGCGGCCGACCCTTCCTCGTGTACCACATGGCGAACCGCACGAAGAAAATCCGCGACTTCAACCTGTGCCTGATCGAAGAGTTCTTCCGGGCGTTCACCATTCAGGGGCGGATGAACCTCCATATCGAGCAGCTCTACGGCAAGGAACCCCACCACGCCTACGAGTCGGTCTTCAAGGGTGTGGCGCGCGCCCTGCGCGCTGCCTGCGAACCCGACCCGCGCTACGGCGGCGAGATTCCCAGCAGCAAGGGCCGGATCTGAACGGGCGGCCGGATCTAAGCGGGCGGATTGCGCAACTCGTTCAGGATCGTCTGCGCGGCCGCCGCCGGATCTTCGGCCTGTACGATCGGGCGGCCGACCACGATATGGCTCGCGCCTTCCCGGGCGGCCAGCGCGGGAGTGGCGATGCGTTTCTGATCGCCCGTCTCCTGGTCGGGCAGCCGGATGCCCGGCGTGACCAGCCTGGCTGCGGGATGCCGCGCGCGGAGCGCCGCCGCTTCCCAGACACTGCAGACCAGACCGTCCAGCCCCGCTTCGATCGCCAGATCCCCCAGCGACCCCGCCTGCTCATCCACGGTGCGATCCACCCCCAGCTCGCCGAGATCCTCACGGTTCAAACTGGTCAGCACCGTCACCCCCAGCAGCAGAGGAGGGCGGTCGCAGGACGCGGCCGCTTCCGCCGCCTGCGCGCACATGGCACGTCCCCCGCCGGCGTGCAGGGTCATCATGTCGGCACCCGTCGCCGCAAGAGAACGCACCGCGCGGCCCACGGTCCTAGGGATGTCGTGGAGTTTCAGGTCGAGAAACACCTTTCGCCCGCGTTCCTTCAGGGCCCGTACTGCCGCCGGCCCGTCGGCGCCGAACAGCTCCAGCCCGACTTTGCACCAGGTCACCTCGTCCGGAAGCCGGTCCGCCAGCTCACACGCCCGGTCAAGCTCCGGTACATCCAGCGCGACAATCAATTCAGGTTGCGATCGAATGTTCATGAGATACATGCTAGCGGAACCCGCAGGGTTTGTCAGCGGAACTCCTGCAAAACGGGGGCGCTCGTTTTTGATAGAAACAAAGCGAAAGGCATGCTAGCGTCCGAAAGGATGGCGTCAGGGGGGCGAAGGGCATGAAGACACGATCTGCGAGTTGCGTGATAACGGGCGCGGTGTTAGCGCTGGTGCTGGGATGCGTCATGTGCGGGGCTTCGCCGCGCGTGGTGGCCTGGTATCCGTTCGACGGGAATTGCGCAGACGCCGGAACGCGCGGGTACGACGGGATTCCGACCAACGTTTCGTTTTCGTCCGACGTTCCCGAGGCGCTGGGTGAGGGACAGTCGCTTTTTTTCAGTGAGTCGTTCGACGAGCGGTACGTGGAGATCCCCGACGTCACCGAACTGGCCGGCCGCTATGCGCTCACATGCTGGCTGAAGGTGCCCGCGGGCTACACCAATACCGCCGGGGGGCGGATGATCCTGGCTAACCGCGCCGCCTCGGAGGGCGTCTGGTTCTGGGTCAACGCCTGGAATCACGACACCCGCTCCATCCATGCGGGATCAAGGACCGTGGAAGGCGTTTCCGGCGAGGCCAATACGCCGCACGGCATCGTGCCCTACGGGGAATGGATGCACGTCGCGCTCAACTGCCACGGATCCAACGTCACGTTCTATCTCAACGGGCGCGAGGTCTCCACCGCCCCCGTTCAGCCCGGCTACCCCTTCGATCACGCCTGGCGGATCGGGGGGAGCTTCCAGGCGAACCCTACCTGTTGGACGGGGTGGATGGACGACGTGGCGCTGTGGAACGACGTGCTGCCCTCCAACCTCGTCTACCGCCTCGCCTACAACACGGCCTCGCCGGCCGATCACCTGCACCCCTGGTGGGACGAGCTGCTGCGCATGGGGGAGTTTCATCGCTTCTACCAGGCGACGAACGCCAATGCGAGTGCCGCCATGACCACCGGGGGAAGCGACCCGATGTGGGGATCCTTCGCTCTGCGCACCGCCTTCCTGCGCTGTGAAAACGGACTGGGCTGGGAGGCGATTGCCGATACCGAAATGCGCAGGATCGGCTGGATCGAGGCGTTCGGTACCTCGCATGGCTATCATGCCGAAGTGCGCACGAACGAGTTCGGCGAGTGGATCAAACGCGAGGACGATCCCGAATGCACCCGCATCTTCCGCAATTCCTGGGCGTGGAACGGCTACGAGCCGGAGGGCGAGGTCGTGTGGATCGGTGCGCCGAACTACTTTGAAGACGATGATTTCGCGCGGCCCTATACGCGGATCCACCCGGAATACGGCACGGACCATATCGTCCGCTACCCCGACGGAACGGTGGCCACGGGCTATCTCGACACGGTCGAGTCCTGGCATACCGGCCCCGAAGACCCGCGCCTGCTGCGCTTTTACGATGCCACCTGTGCGAAGAGCGTGAACAGCAACCGCGCCATAACGGGCTATACCAGTTCGACGAATGTGATCCCTTACGCGTGGGACGACGAAGGCCGATTAAAACCCGGCTATCTGCCCGATCCCGACGATCCCACCAATTCGGTCGCCCTTACGGTGCACGTGCTTAAAGACCCGATGTGTCCGACGTGGGAGGTGTATCTCGACGGCTGTCTGCGCCAGCTTCTCGACGAAGGCTTCGACGGGCTTTGGGTCGACAACTGGAGTTCGTTCGACTTCTTCGGATCGAAGCCGATCAACAAGGCCTTCGGGGAGTGGTCGGTCGCACTGTTCCGCGACTACCTCGCGGAACATTTTTCGGCCGGTGAGCTGAACGCGATGGGCGTCGCCGACGTGGAGAGTTTCGACATCCGCGGCTGGTTGCGCGAGACCTGCCGTTCCTTCGGCGGCAATCCCGTGAACGAATCGGACCGGACGTGGCGCGACGCCCGCTGGCGCGATGAAAAGCTGTGGCGTGTTTACAAAATCTACCTGCGGCAGGAGGCGGGCGCCGCGCTCGACCGCGCCTACCACCTCATCAAGGATATCGCCAACGAGTACGGAAAACCCGACTTCTGGATCGCCGGCAACGACCTTCAGATCAATATGGGCTTCGCCCGCACCGAGCTGGATACTGCGTTCCCCGAGCTGACCTGGACGTTCGGACTCGCGACCGGAGGCATGCACGAGGGGCTGGGCTTCCGCCCCCCGCCGTACGGGAGCTACGTGCCGCATCATAAGATGGGCCTCGCCCACAGCCGCAGCCGCAAGTTTTACGTCTGGTACTACATGCCGGTCTACTACGACGAGAACGATGAACCGCTTCCCAAGACCGATAATATGGCCGATATCCTGCACTACCAGGGCCTCGCGCACAACACCCTGCCGCGCGTGCAGCCCGATTCGGCCAAGGTCGCCGGCACCGAAGCCGAGGTGCGCGCCTTTTTTGATTTCTGTGAGGCCGTAGAGGATATCCACGGGGCGCGTGCTCCCGTCGAGCAGGTCGGCCTCTTCTTTTCCTCGTCCGATCAGCTGCTCAATATCCTGCCCGGGAATATGCACGACAACGGTCAGCCGCACATGTTCGCGCACTGGGGATGGGGCACGGCACTCGACTGGAACCGCTACCACTACCGCGTCGTACCCGAGTGGAAACTCACGGAGGAAAACCTCGGGGATCTCACCGTCCTGATCGTTCCGAACGTGGAGGTCTTCGATCCGTCGCGGGTGAGCGAACTCACCGCCTGGGTGGAGGACGGCGGCAACCTGATCGTGACCGGACCCTCCGGGCAGCGCCGGGGAGAGAGCGGCTGGTTCGAGACGATGGCCGATCTCTCGCTTGCGTCGCTCACCGGCGTCTCCGATTACGGCAGTGCGCCGGAAGAGCGTTTGACGGCCGTCGGGGCCGGGCAGGTGCTCTTCCTGAAAGATACGATCGGGTACGATTTCTTCTGCGCCACCGAGTCGCGGCCGTCCATGCTCGATTCCTTCCGCGACGCCATCGGCCGGTTCGGTCTCGGCGACGACTTCCCGGTCGTGCAGGATGCGGTCGACGAGCCGTTCACCCTGGGCATCTCCGTGCATCATGACATGCCGGAACGACGTTATTTTATCGACCTCTACAATACCGACATCGATGTAGACACCGACGTGATCACGCCGACCGAGCCGGCGTCCTTTAAGGTGCGGCTTCCCGCCTGGCTGGCGGAGGAACCGCTGTCCGTTCAGGCTTACACCCCGGACGGTTCGGTCGATCTGGACGTGGCCCAAGCGTCGGGCGATCGAGTCGAGATCAGCATCGGCAGCTTCGAGCGCTATATTTCGATCGTCCTGACCAGCGCGCGCAGCACGGGAAACGTTAAGCTCGACGACTGGCTCGACCGACACTACGGCGCAGCCTGCACCAATTACCTGCAGTGGGCGGCCGGGGATACGGACGGCGACGGGTTTACGGCGGAGCAGGAATACGCCGCCGGCACGGATCCGAGGAACAGCTCATCCCGCTTGCGCATGCGTTCGGCTCCGGACGCGGATGGAGACGGGTTCCGCATCCGTTGGACCAGTGAAGGCGGGCGGTATTACGCGGTCGAAAAGGCGACCCGTCTCGAAGCGGGTTTTACGCAGACGCTGGCAGCGCGCATGGCCGCCACGCCCCCGTCGAACTCGGTCATCGACGCGGACGTCGACGCCCGCGCGGGTTTCTACCGCGTTCGCGTCGTGGACCCGTAATCCCCCGCTCGAGCATCCCCGCCGGTGTGGAGGGTCGGCTGCCACGCCGACCGGGGATCCAGTGGACGGGGTGGAACCCGTCCCTCCAGGGTGCGGATGAGACTCTCCGCATTTCGGGCAGGGCGCGGTCTCCGAACGCGCCGTCACCGCCGGTGTGGAGGGTCGGCTGCCACGCCGACCGGGAATGCAATGGACGGGGTGGAACCCGTCCCTCCAGGGTGCGGATGAAACGTTCCGCATTTCGGGTAGGGCGCGGTCTCCGAACGCGCCGTCCCCGCCGGAGTGGAGGGTCGGCTGCCACGCCGACCGGGGATCCAGTGGACGGGGTGGAACCCGTCCCTCCAGGGTGCGGATGAGACTCTCCGCATTTTGGGGCAGGGCGCGGTCTCCGAACGCGCCGTCCCCGCCGGAGTGGAGGGTCGGCTGCCACGCCGACCGGGGATCCAGTGGACGGGGTGGAACCCGTCCCTCCAGGGTGCGGATGAAACCCTCCGCATTTTGGGGCAGGGCGCGGTCTCCGAACGCGCCGTCCTCGCCGGAGTGGAGGGTCGGCTGCCACGCCGACCGGGGATCCAGTGGACGGGGTGGAACCCGTCCCTCCAGGGTGTGGATGAAACGTTCCGCATCTTCGGGTAGGGCGCGGTCTCCGAACGCGCCGTCCCCGCCGGAGTGGAGGGTCGGCTGCCACGCCGACCGGGGATCCAGTGGACGGGGTGGAACCCGTCCCTCCAGGGTGTGGATGAAACGTTCCGCATCTTCGGGTAGGGCGCGGTCTCCGAACGCGCCGCATTCCTGCCCTACCGTTCCTCGCCGAACACGATCGCTTCAAAAACCCTGAAGCGCGTGTTCCCGCGCCAGGCCCCGGGCGGAAGTCCCGCCTTGGAGGCGAGGTGATCGAGGGTCTCTTCAAGATCCCAGCCCTGTTCGGCGGCCACTTGGGGCAGAAATACGGCGCTGTGACCCTCCTTCTCGAGAATGATCCCGTGACGGCCGAGTTCGATCTCCTTCCAGTCGTCGACCGGCTGCGGCGGTGTGAGCACCGAAATCTCGATCTCCGTCCGATCAAGCTCATCCGAAGTCAGCGGCGGGAAGCGGTAATCATGCACGGCGGCATCGACCGCGCGTTCGAGGACCACGCGGAAGACCTCCCTGCGCGGCATGATTTCACCGATGCAGCCCCGGAGCCGGCCCCCGAGGTGCAGCGTGACGAATGCGCCTGCTTTCCGCCTCAGATCGCGGCTCAGTTCCATTCCGAGGTCTTCGGGTTCCGGGATCCTTTGCCGCTCCATGAAGTACTCGATGCTTTTTCGCGCGAGGGTCAGCAGTTCCATCCTCTCCCGCGTGCCCGGAGTCGCGGACCCGCGGCCGTCTTCCTGCGCTTCGGCTTTCCGCCCGGCACCCTCCCGCTCCGGCCAGCGGCCCGGAACGGCCGCACTGACGTAGCTCACCGAATGATCCGTCTCACCCGTGATCCGGCCCGAAGTGTCGTATTCGATCAGCTCCACCGTGTCGCCGGGTCCGAGCAGCGCCAGGAGCACAGCCACCGGGTCGCGCCCGCAGATGGTGGCGCCGGTCTCGTCGATATAGGAGAACCAGCCCTCGAGATCAACCGCGCGGATCTTCTCAAACGCCCCCATATCCAGTTCGCGCAGCCGTTCCTGAATTTCGCGGTGAAAGGGCGTGTACCCGAATCCGGGGCCGTAATGCGTGAAATCGGAACTGATCACCAGAAGCGTGTGCTCATCGAGATGAGGCGCGATCCGCGCGGCCACCCTGCGCGCCGAGGCGGCGTCCAGCCGCCCCGCAAGGATCGGCACCAGCGAAAAATCCTTCAGGGCATACTGCAGAAGAGGAACCTGGATCTGGACGCTGTGCTCCGCGGCATGCGCTTCTTCGCGCGAGGTCACCTCGGGGTGTTCCCGAAGCGCCCCGATCACGCGCGTGTCCAGAGGGATCCGCCCGAGCGGAGTCTCGTAATGGGTGGCGTCCGGCACGCTGATTGATCCCGCCAGCGGGGTCTGGTGCGAGGGGCCGATGATGACGACCCGCCGGTACTCGCCTCCCCGGACCGCCCTGAGGCCCGCCGCCGCCACGGCCCCCGAATAAGGGTATCCGGCGTGCGGCAGCAGCAGGGCGCGGACCGGTCCCTCCACGGGTGCGCCCCCCGCCCTGCATATGCAGGACTCGATCATCGCTTCGAGCTCGCTGGCCCCGGCGGGATACCAGGTCCCTGCAAGCGCCGACTGGAGTATGCGCTTCTCTTTTTTCATCCATCAACCTCCCTGCGTAACGTGCGCCCCCGCCTCCTCCGATGTACACGATCCGGTCGCCCCCTTCAATCTATCATAAATGCCCATAAATGTAACAAGCTCGATGCTATAAACATAATTGTAACTTCAATCGATCGGCGTTAATCGCGTCCGCATCATTAAAAGGATCTATAAATTACTAACGGTGAACTATTAACAAATATCACTCCGCGCTGTATTCGTGTTTGGCATGCGGGATGCAAGGGGTTTATCGCAGTTCGCGGGTGCGGACATAAACGGAAGGCACAGGAGGTGTGCGATGAGGAGAAGGAATGGGCGAAGATGGAGGCTGCTGATCCCGGCGCTTCTGGCTGCGGCCCCGGCGTGGGCTGCGGGGGAAGCGGAGGCGGCCGCGGAGGTGCAGCACAACGTGAACGTGGTCTGGACGCTGGTGGCGGCGGTCATGGTGTTCTTCATGCAGGCCGGTTTCGCGATGGTCGAGGCCGGGTTCACTCGCGCCAAGAACGCGGTGAACATCCTGATGAAGAATCTGATGGATTTTTCCATCGGATCGCTGGCGTTCTTCCTGGTGGGATTCGGGTTGATGTTCGGGGCGACCGGCAACGGCGTCTTCGGCGGCAGCCTGTTCGGCATGGGGGGCATCGTCGGTTCGGAGGGCGGAACGGCCTGGGGGTATACTTTTTTGATCTTCCAGACCGTATTTGCGGCCACGGCGGCTACGATCGTTTCCGGGGCGATGGCGGAGCGGACGAAATTCACCGGTTATCTGGCCTACAGTCTGATGATCTGTCTGTTCATTTACCCGGTGTTCGGAAAATGGGCGTGGGGTTCGCTGTTCATCGCCGAAGGCGCGGGATGGCTTGAGAATCTGGGTACGGGTGCGTTCTGTGATTTCGCGGGCTCGACGGTCGTCCACTCCGTGGGCGGATGGCTCGCGCTGGCGGGGGCGATCGTGCTGGGTCCCAGGATCGGTAAATACGCGAAGGACCGGAGTCCGCGGGCGATCCCGGGGCACTCCATCCCGCTTGCGGCGCTGGGTGTGTTCATCCTGTGGTTCGGATGGTTCGGGTTCAATCCCGGCAGCACCACCACCGGCGACGGCGAAATCGGGCGCGTGGCGGTGACCACGAACCTGGCGGCGGCGGCCGGTGCGGTAGCGGCCATGCTGACTTCGTGGAAGGTCCTGAAGAATGCGGATGCTTCCATGGCCCTGAACGGTGCGCTTGCGGGCCTGGTGGCGATCACCGCGCCCTGCTACACCGTTACGCCGTTGGCTTCGATCCTGATCGGCGTGATCGCGGGAGTCCTCGTGGTGTTCAGCGTGCTGTTTTTCGACCGCGTGCTGCGGATCGACGACCCGGTCGGTGCGATCAGCGTGCACGGGGTCTGCGGTCTGTGGGGAACCCTGAGCTGCGGGCTGTTCAACGCCGAGGCCGTGCTCGGTATCGGCGAGGCGAACAGCGGGCTGTTCTACGGCGGCGGCTTCAGTCAGCTCGTGAGTCAGCTCATCGGCGCCGGCGCGGGCTTCGTCTGGGCCTTCGGAACGGGGCTGGTCCTGTTCACGGTCATCAGGAAGACCATCGGTCTCAGGGTCAGTGAAGAGGAGGAACTGCGCGGGCTCGATATCGGCGAGCACGGAATGGAAGCCTACAGCGGGTTCCAGTTCTTCACCACGCAGTAACGGATCCCGGTAAGAGTGCAGGGCGGCGCAGGGGCGCCGCCGGATAAACAAGGAGGACAACCATGAAACTGGTCATTGCTTTCATCCAGCCGGAACGGCTGACCCCGGTGAAGCAGGCGCTGTACGAGGCGGAGGTGTTCAAGATGTCCGTGACCAACGCCCTCGGGTGCGGTCAGCAGAAGGGCTACCACGAGACCTACCGCGGCGCGGAGATCGAGGTGAACCTGCTCAAGAAGGTGCGCATCGAAATCGCGATCAACGACGAGTTCCTTGAACGGACGGTCGAGGCGATCGTGAGCGGCGCCAGGACGGGGAGCATCGGCGACGGGAAGATCTTCGTGCTGGATCTGCAGGACTGCATCCGCATCCGCACGGGGGAGAACGGAACTCAGGGCATAGGTTGAGGAGGCATCCCCGCCCGGCAGGTCCGGGCCGGGCGGGGAACGAACGGTCGATCCGGACGAAAGGGAGGACTGGAAATGAAGATGAGAGAAGTGATGACGGCGGCGGTGGTAGTGTTGGGGCTCGCGGCGGCAGGCGCAACGCACGCGGCGGAGGCGACCGTGGGCGTGGATGCGGCCTCGGCGTACGTGTTTCGCGGGGCGACGTTTAACGACGGGTTCGTCCTGCAGCCGTATATGGAGGTCGGCGGACTGATGATCGGGGAAGCGGAGGTGTCGCTCGGAGCCTGGGGCAATCTCGACATCGACGACTACGACGGGATCGTGGAGGACGGGCAGTTCCAGGAGTGGGACTTCTACGGTTCGATCGCGTTCCCGCTGGAGGTCGTCGACCTGGCCCTCGGTTATACGGAGTACACCTATCCGTCGAGCGGATTGGATCATGACCGCGAGTTCGGTCTGACCGTGGCGAAAGAGGTGGCGGACACGGGCGTCACGCCCGGTCTCGGGGTGTACTACGGCGTGGACGGCGGGATCGAAGACAACGTCTACGTCGAGGGTACGCTCGACTACGGGATGGCCCTCACCGAGGCGCTGAGCCTGTCGCTCGGCGGCGCGGTCGGATATCTGGAGGCCGATGCGGGTCCCGACGGGTTCTCCCACGCCTCGGGAACGATCGGCCTGGGCTATGCGCTCAGCGAGGCGGCGGAAATCCACTGCTCGCTGACCTACGTGGGCCAGCTCGACGACGACGTACTCCCCGACGGGAAGGGGGCCTACGACGTGGATACGTACGGTCTGGTCGGCATCAGTTACGCCTTCTGACTCAGGCGTCTCCTCCAGGACGCAGGGCGTCCCCGTTCGCGGGGGCGTCCTTTTTTTGGTTTCACCGCTGCCCGGTCAAATTCTGCCTCGAAAAGAAACTCTCCTGATTTTACGGTCATCCGCGTGATTTCGGAATTCGGCGAAAGGGAGATCGGCTGTGAGTGTGCGCATCCTGTTCTGTTGTCTGTGGGCCGGCCTGACCCTGCCGGTCGGGGCGGGCGGGCCGGCGATCGAGACGGCTGCGGGGGTGGATTCGGCTCGGGTGTTCCGCGGTCTGGAACGTCACGACGATCTCCTGCTGCGGGCGGAGGCCGACGCGGCGGTCCGCCGCCCGAACGCGGAATACGGTATCCGGCTTACGACGTATAGCGGCGATGCGGCCCATGAAATAGACCCGGCGGTGTACGTGCGCGGCGTCTGTGAAAACCTCGACTGGGAGGCGGGGTGGCGCGGTTATTATTACGATGTTCAGCGCCCTCCCGCGCTCTCGGGGTTCGCGCCCGCCCGCCGCCGCGCAGCGGAAACCTCCTCGGGCACCTCGGAACTCTACCTGCGCGGACAGTGGAACGGGGCCTTTTTCGCGGTGCCCCGCGCTTCCGTGGCGATGGATGTCGACCGGGCCGGTGGATGGTACGGCCGGGCGGGGGTGCTGCGCGAGATCGAAGCGGTCGATAACGTCATGCTGGGACTGAGCGCCGATCTCGGGGCCGGGAGCGCAAGACACAACCACTGGTGGTATCACTACGACGTACAGCCGGGAGCCGCGGGCGGGCTGACCGATTTCGAGGCGGCCGTGCGGTTGAGCTGTGCGCTCAGCGCGCGGCTCTCGCTGGAAGGGCGTATCGCCTGGGCCCGCCGTTTCGACGCCGCGCGGCCGGACGGAGCGGGGGAGGGGGCGCCCCGGGATACGGTGTGGACCGCGGTCGGCGTCCGCTGCCGTTTCTGATCCGGCGGTCGGCCGACCGGACTAGGCATAGCCCAGCTCGCGCAGGATCCAGTAGTTCTCCCGCCACTTCGGTTCGACTTTGACGCGCAGTTCGAGCGCGACGGGGCGGTCGTACATCTTCCGCACCTCGCGCCGCGCCTCTTCGCGGACTTTTTTGATCAGCCTGCCCTTGTGGCCGATGACGATCCCCTTCTGGCTGTGGCGGTCGACGTACACGGTGGCGCTGATGTTCCAGCCGCCGCCGGCGTCGGTTTCCTCGATGTTTTCAACCCGGACCGCCAGCGCGTGAGGCACCTCTTCACGCAGGCGCCGGAAGAATTGTTCGCGGATGAGGTCGCCGATGTTGAGCTTGCGCGGATAATCGGTCAGCACGTCGGGAGGGAAGAGCAGGGGACCCGCGGGCATCAGCTCGAAGAGCCGTTCCATCAGTTCGGGGATCCCGGCTCCGGTCAGGGCGGACACCGTGTGCCACTCCGCGCGGCGGTCCCGCCCTTTTTCTTCCGCCACCCGTTCCCAGCAGTCGCGGTAGGCCCGGGCATGGCGCCCTCCCAGATCGTCCTTGTTCAGCACGACCAGCACGTGCGACTCCGAGAAGAGCAGCCGGCGGATCCACCCCTCGTCCTCCATCGCGGGCGGCGCCGACGCGTCCACGATCAGCAGCGCCGCATCCACGCCGTCCGCCGCATTGCGCGCGATTTTGTTCATTCTCCTGCCCAGCGGCTCCTTCGCGCGATGGATTCCGGGGGTGTCGAGAAAGACGATCTGGCCCCGGGGATCGGTCAGTACCGCCCGGATCAGGTTGCGGGTCGTCTGCGCGGTGCCGCTCACAATGGCCACCTTCTCCTCCACCATCCGGTTGAGCAGGGTGGACTTCCCGGCGTTGGCGCGTCCGATCAGCGCGGCGATGCCGGAACGGGATGGAAGCGGAGGCTGCGTCATGCGGATATTCTCCTTTTCCGCCCCGCGGCACTCAACCGAAAAGATGTTTTATCGTCCGGCGACGATCGGACATAGTGCGGGTCGCCGGACGCCGGCGCGACTCCTCGCGAATCGCGGAGAACACCGATGGACGCCATGGAAATCTACGAAGCGCTGTACCGCCGCTGGGGGGCGCAGCACTGGTGGCCCGCAGAGAGCGGATTCGAGGTCATGGTCGGTGCGATCCTGACGCAGAATACGAACTGGCGCAACGTGGAGCGCGCGATCGCCCGTCTCCGCGAGGCGGGCGTGCTCGACGCGCGGGCGATCGACAGGATGCCGGCGCCCGAACTGGCCGGCCTGATCCGTCCGGCGGGCTACTTCAACGTCAAGGCGGACCGTTTGAAGGCCTTCGTGCGCTTCTTCATCGAAAGCTACGGGGGATCGCTCGATCGAATGTTCGCGGAGAGCACGGGCGCGCTGCGCGAACAGCTGCTCGCGGTGCGCGGCGTGGGGGCGGAGACCGCGGACAGCATGCTCCTCTACGCCGGAAACCGCCCGGTGTTTGTGATCGACGCCTACACGCGCCGGGTGCTGCTACGCCACGGGGCCTGCCGTGAGAAGGCGTCGTACGATGATCTGGCGCAGTGGTTCACCGGACAGCTCCCGCGCGATCCCGCGCTGTTCAACGAATTTCATGCGCTGCTGGTGCGGGTCGGCAAAGAATACTGCCGCCGCACCCCGCGCTGCGAAGACTGCCCGCTGACGACGCCCGCGGCGTAAGCAGGCGCTCAGCGCACCGTCTTCCGGGTCGGTCCGACCCCGGGCGCGCCCCAGGTAAGCAGGTGAAAGGAGATTGACCGCTGAAAAATGTGAAAAATGTGATACGTATTGTGATGACAATATGGAGTTTCTTATGCAAAAAACCGTTGATGTCTTTTCTTCCCGTGATCTGCGAAGCAAGGCCGGAAAACTGATTAAAGAAGCTCAGGCCGGACACCTGTCCATCATAACAACCCACGGGCGCAGCAGTTCTCATTATGGCCGCATTCCGACCGCGGACGGCGTGGCAGCCGTCCCTCCCGAGTCGATATCCGACGCATTTTCGGGCACTGGGAGGGTCGGGTGCCACCCCGACCGAAAAGGGTGAAGCCATAATGAGAATCGCTGCACGGGCGCCCGGCGGCTATCGCGCTGCCGTTTAATGCCCGTTTGATGGAACAGGGGGCCCATCATCATCTGGCGGCAACCCTTTTTGAGCAAAAACAGGTTACGCTGGTTCAAGCGGCAAAAATTGCAGATCTTTCGGTGGAAGAATTCCTGGAGGTGCTCAAGGTTTCGAATATCGACGCCGTCGATTATTCCCCTGCGGAGCTGGAAGACGAGCAGAGCGTTTTTGAGTGAACGCCGGCAGACAGCAAGTCATCATCGCCGACACCGGCCCGCTGATCGCCTTGGGAGTCAGCGGGCCGTTGCGCCTTTTGCAGCAGCTCTTTAAACAGACGGCGTAAGCAGGCGCTCAGCGCACCGTCTTCCGGGTCGCTTTCTGCAGCCGTTTCCAGAGTTCCTGCGGCGTTTCGGCGCCGAGCACCTCTTCGCGCACTTCCTTCCTGCTGAGCGATTCCGAGAGGCCGGAGACGAGCCGGAGGTAGAACGCGCTCGCCGCGGTGGGGATGGTCATGAAGAGGAAGATGCGCGACAGACGGCGGCTGTCGGGATCGAAATGAATCCCCTTGCGGTGCACGCCCGCCGCGAGCGTGAGCCCCCCGCCTTCGACCCCGCGCACGTGGGGAAACGCGATGCCGTGCTCCATCGCCGTCGTCGAGATCGCCTCCCTCTGCATGGCCTGCTCCAGGAGCGCATCGGAGTTCTCGATGAACCCCTGCTCCTCCATGCAGCGGCACATCTGACCGAGCACCTCTTCCGGGGTGCCGCCCCCCAGGCGGGGGATCATCAGCGCTTCACAGGAAAATCGTTCCAGGCCCTTGCGGTCGTTCGCCCGCCGCCGGCGCCGTTCGGGGCGGCGCCTGATCTCGCTCTCGCGGTAATAGAGGATTCGCGTGCAGCTCGGGCAGCGGTAGATGGCACGCGCGGCATGCACATTGTTTACGAGACTGACGGGGAGGGCCATTCCGCAGCCGGTGCAGGTCCGGTGGTGTATGGGCACCACGGCCAGCGGCGAACGGCGCAGGAGCTGCCGGATGTGAGTGCGCCGGTCCGCGGCGAGTTCGTCGAGCATGGCCTCGATCGAACGGTTCAGTTCCGCGAGCCTTTTGCCGGGGCCGGCGGCCTTGCGTTCGTCCCGCGCAAGCACGAGGTCCTGGAGCTGAATGAGCGTGTTCAGGGTGCCCTGAACGTGCGGGTCGGGCTGGTGAGATGAAGGCGGTACCATAACGGAAATCCTCCCTGAATACGTTTTCCTTCGCTTCAAACCGGCCATTATGCGCGGCGGACCGCGCTCTGGGAAGTCCGGATTTGGATTGAGTGCCTCCGCGGTTTCCGTCATGCTCTCCCGGTTGCAGGAAAGGACGTTTTTATGCGAACGGTAATACTCACGGGCGACGGCATGGGCGACTACCCCCTGGAGGAGCGGGGCGGGCGCACACCGCTGGAACTGGCCCGCATTCCGGCGATGCGGCGGATCGCCGCCGCCGGCCGCGTCTTTCCGGTGCGCACGATACCCGAGGGCATGGAGCCCGGCAGCGACGTGGCCAACATGGCGCTGATGGGGTACGACGCCGGCGAGCACTATACGGGCCGCGCCCCGATCGAGGCCGCGGGGATGGGCATGAGTCTGGAGCCGGACGACATCGCCTTCCGCTGCAATCTCGTGCATGTGCGCGAGGGGATGATGGAGGACTATTCCGCAGGGCATATTACCGATGAGGAGGGAGCCGAACTGATGGGCGACCTCCAGCGGGAACTGGGCGGAGAGGGCATCGCCTTTTATCCCGGCGTCGGGTACCGCCACCTGATGGTGATTAAGAACGGGCCCCGCAGCCTGCGCACCGAGCCCCCGCACGAATTTTCGGGCGACGTGACGGCGGCGCACATGCCGACGGGCGAGGGCGCGGAAGCGATCACCCGCCTGATGGAACGATCACGCACGATTCTCGCCGGCCATCCCGTGAACCGCAGGCGCGAGCAGCGCGGCGAACGGACCGCGACCCAGATCTGGTTGTGGGGGCAGGGGGCGCCGCTGCACCTGCCGAAGTTCAGCGATCGTTACGGAATGACCGGCGGCGTGGTTTCGGCGGTGACCCTGGTCAAGGGCATCGGGCGTCTGGTCGGGCTGGAGGTCCGGGACGTGGAGGGCGCCACGGGGTTTATCGATACGAATTACAGGGGCAAACGCGAAGCGGTGTACGATCTGCTCCGCGACCATGCCTTCGCCTACCTGCATGTGGAGGCCCCGGACGAATGCGGCCATATGGGTGACGCCGACAAAAAGATCGAGGCGATCGAGGCGTTCGACCGGGAGATCGTCGCCCCGGTCTGGAACTGGCTGGAAGAGCAGAACCGCCCGTACCGGCTCATCGTGGCCACGGATCACCGCACGCCGATCGTGCGGCGGGGACACACCGACGACCCCGTGCCGATGGCCATGCTCGACGGCCCGGCGGGACCGGTCACGGACGAGGCGCCTTTTGACGAGTCGGCGATTACGGGACAGACGGTGTCCCGCGCCGCGGAACGGGTACACGCCCTGCTGCTGGCCAGCGCCTCGGCCGGCGTAAACGACGAGCCGTAAGACGGCAACGAAGGAGTACGAGAACTTGATGGGTATTCGCGACTGGTTCACGAGGAAAAAGACCACCGGAACAGATGAGGGCGGAGCGTCGAAGACGCGCCAACGGCGCGGCCGGATCCGCGAAGAGGGTAAACAAAGCGGAAAGACGCAGCGGAAAGGCGAGACATGGCGTCCGGCAGGGGGCGAAAAAGAAAAACCGCGCCGTGAACGCCCGCCGGAAAAAAACGCTGCGACCGGGGATGCGAAGGAGCGTCCCGGGGGCGGAAAGGCGGCGGAAAAGAAGTGGAAGCCCGAGTCGTTTCAGGTCGAGCCGCAGGAGGGCCGGACCCGTTTTCACGATTTCGATCTGCCGGGCGAGGTGATGCGCGCCATCGCGGAACTCGGGTTCGAGTACTGCACGAAGATTCAGGCCGAGATTCTTCCCCACACGCTCCAGGGCCGGGACGCCGCCGGCCAGGCCCAGACCGGCACCGGGAAGACGGCCGCCTTTCTGATTCAGATCTTCACCGTCCTCCTCCGCCGGCCGGTGCAGGGCGAACGCAAAAAAGGCGCCCCCCGTGCGCTGATGGTTGCCCCCACCCGGGAACTGGTGCTGCAGATCGAGAAAGACGCCCACGATCTCGGTAAATACACGGGGTTCAAAACGGTCTGCGTCTACGGGGGGATGGATTTCAACAAGCAGATGCGTGATCTCGACGGCACCGTGGACCTGGTGGTCGCGACTCCGGGACGGCTGTTGGATTTCAACCGGCGGCGCGTGATCGATCTGCGCCAGGTGGAGGTGCTGGTGCTCGACGAGGCCGACCGTATGCTCGACATGGGATTCATCCCCGACGTACGGAAGATCGTGCGCGCCACCCCGTTCAAGGACAAACGGCAGACGCTGCTGTTCAGCGCGACGCTGGACGAGAGTGTGATGCGGCTGGCCCATTCCTGGATGACCGAGCCCGTGCGCGTGGAGATCGAACCCGAGCGGCTGGCGGCGGAGGCCATCGACCAGAAGGTCTACATCACCACCGAAGAACAGAAGTTCAAGCTGCTCCACAACATCCTCGAGAAGGTGGTGCACGGACAGGCCCTTATATTCGTCAACCGCCGGGACCAGGTGGACCGCCTCACGGACCTGCTGAACCGGCACGGCATTCCCTGCGAGGCCCTCTCCGGCGCGGTCAATCAGAAGAAGCGCATGCGTATCATCGAACACTACAAGTCAGGGAAGATACGCTGCGTCGTCGCGACCGATGTCGCCGGACGCGGGCTGCACGTGGAAGACATCAGCCACGTGATCAACTACAACACGCCGCAGAACCCGGAGGACTACGTGCACCGCATCGGCCGTACGGGCCGCGCGGGTTCCGAGGGTACTTCGGTGACGTTCGCATCCGAGACGGAGGCGTTCGAGATTCCGGCCATCGAGGAACTCCTTGGCGACCGGCTTAGCTGCGAACATCCGCCGGATGAACTGCTGCAGGAACTTCCGAAGCCGACCCGACCGGCGGCAAAGCCACGGGGCAAGAGGGACGGCGGCGGCAGCGGTTCGCGGCGCTCGGGCCGCTCGGGGCGCCCGCGGGGCCGGCGATCGGGAGGCGGAAGGCGGCGGTCATGAGTGGTGCCCGCCGCACGGTCGTTCTCTTTCAGGGGGACAGCATCACCGACGCGGACCGCGTCCGGACCGTACCCGGCGATCTGGGCCGGGGCTACGCGATGATCGTCGCGGGCCTGTGGGGCTCCCGCAATCCGGAACAGAACGTGCAGTTTCTCAATCGCGGCGTCGGCGGGGACCGCGTCCGCGATCTCGTCGCACGCTGGGACCACGACACCCTCTCACTCAGGCCGGATGCGGTATCAATCCTCGCGGGGATTAACGATACGTGGCGTCGCTTTGACTCCGGAGAAAAAACGATCCCGGAACGGTTTGAACGCGAGTATCGCGAACTGATCGGGCGCACACGCGAAAAGACCGGGGCGCGGATCATCCTGTGTGAACCCTTTGTTCTGCCCGTACGCGTCGGCCAGAAGCGATGGCTCAAAGATCTCGATCCGAAGCGCGAGATCGTGCGGGCGCTGGCGGAATCGGAAGGGCTTTCGCTCGTACCCCTGCAGGAACGGTTCCGGGATGCGGAGAAGAGGCGGGAGGCCTCGTTCTGGCTTCCCGACGGGGTGCACCCTTCACCGGCAGGTCATGCGCTGATTGCCCGGGCCTGGCTGGAAGTGTGGTCGGCCGCCTCGTCCGACTGATCCGGCGGCCCGCTCTTCAGGAATTCTCCAGGGCGGCGTTCGCCCGGCCCACGATCGCGCGGAATCCTTCCTGATCGTGGATCGCAATCTCGGAGAGCATCTTGCGGTTCAACTCAATGCCGGCCTTGCGCAGGCCTTCCATGAAACGGTGATAGGAAATGCCCTCGTTGCCGCAGGCCGCGCTCAGGCGGCTGATCCACAGTCGCCGGAACTGGCGCTTCTTCTGCTTCCGGCCCACGTAGTTGAACGCGAGCGCGTAGTCCACGTTCTCCGTGGCCTGGCGGTAGAGTTTGCTGCGTGAACCCCGGAACCCGCGTGCGTCTTTCAGCTTGCGCTTGCGGCGCTTACGGGATGCGGGGGCGTTACTTGATCTGGGCATGACGGAACTCCTTGCGGAACGGTTCAGCTGTAAGGGATCTGCCTGGAAAGCCGCTTGTGATAAGGCTTGGCCACGATCTCCGACCCGCTCAGGCGGCGTTTGCGCTTGCGGTTCTTGTTGGTGAGAATGTGGCTGCCGCCCATGTGAGCGTGCTTGAGCTTGCCGGTGCCGGTCTTCTTGAACCGCTTGGCCACCGCCTTCTTCGTTTTCTGCTTGGGCATGATCCCCCCCTGCGGGTGCGCGAATTTTGAGCGAAACGCGCTTTATAGGATATGAGGTGGCCGGGCACAAGACCTATTTACGGGAAAGTGGGACGTCGTGGGACATAGGTCTCCCACTCCCTCTTACTCAGGTTCCCAGTTCTTCGTAAATTTTTATGGTGAGCGGCGGCAAGTCCGCTCGCGTCACATCGTACTCGTACGCGTACTCGGCGCGCCGAAGGCGCGATCCCAAAAGATAAATGAGAAGAGCACAGGCAAAGAGATCGTGCGCGCTCTCTTACGTTCGTAGTAGGCCCGCAGGCCTGCGAAGCAGGGCCAGGGCCGTGATCTTCACGCGCCTGGCCTGCCGGGGGCAGGCTTGCGGCGCTACTACGAACGGTTGTCGTCTCCCATCCCGACCCCGGCATCCTCTGTGACCGCTGTGGTGAATCCCCATCCCGCCTCTTCCCCGAACGGCTCCACCACAAAAAACTGCGAAGAACCGGTTTCTGACTCAAATGGAAGATGGGCAGCGATTCTCATTATGGCTTCACCCTTTTCGGTCGGGGTGGCACCCGACCCTCCCAATGCCCGAAAAGGCGTCGGATATCGACTCGGGAGGGACGGCTGCCACGCCGTCCGCGGTCGGAATGCGGCCATAATGAGAACTGCTGGAAGATGGGGGGGATCAGGACTATCCCCGGTTTTTCGCAGGGAATTGAGGGAACGCCCCTGCAGGACGGCAAAAGAGGCAAAATAGAAGTGGAATAGCGTGGTCTCCAAGTGACACCATCAAAAGATGGAGGTGACAAAACAAACACAAGGAGACCGTCATGGATCGTACCCGAAGCGCGCTGAAAATCCGAGACCAGATCGGGAAATTTATGGGGATATTTTATCCCCACTTTTCGAAACCGAAACAGCGGTTCATAGAGCAAATGATCTTCGGGCTGCTGGCGGGCAAGGATGTGAAGCTGAGCACCCTATCGCGTAAGCTTGATGAGCCGGTCCAATTAAAGAAGACCGAGGAGCGGTTGTCTCGCCACCTGAACGCCCCGGGTATGGATCAGGCGATCAACAAAGAGATCGCATCCTCCGCCTCGCGCAAGATACACAAAGACACGCTGATCATTCTGGACCCGAGTGATATCCGGAAGAACTACGCCGAAGCGATGCCCTTTCTTGGCCGGGTGCGTGACGGCAGCACGGGGCAGATCGTCAACGGGTACTGGAGCTGCCTGGCCGTGGCCTGTGAAGTGGGCAAGCGCCGCATGCTGCCGCTGCATCATCGCCTGTGGTCGGCCGAAGCTCCGGACTTTATCAGTGAGAACCACCAGTTGCGGGAGATCATCAACATGATCAGCCGGGCGGTCTCTAGACGAGGCATCTACGTGATCGACCGCGGCGGCGACCGCTGCAAGATCTATAACCACCTTCTCCGTAATCATTGGCGATTTATCATCAGGCTGACGGGCAGCCGCCATCTGCGCTATCGCGGCAAGAACAGCCGGGCCCTGGATCTGGCGGAGAGTTGCCCCATGCTCTATCGCGATCAGCTCGTCAAAGAGACTCGCGAAGGCGAGAAGACTTATCAGATCGAGTACGGTTTCCGGCGAGTCAGGATGCCGGGGAAGAAACCCTGGCTTTACCTGATCGTGGTCAAAGGCTTTGGCCGGAAGCCCATGATGCTGCTGACCACCGAAGAGGTGACGAAGAGCCGCAAGTCGATATGGTTCATCGTTGAGGGCTATATTTCACGCTGGCTCGTAGAAGACGCCCTCCGCTTTATCAAGCAGAGCTACAAGCTCGAAGACGTCCGCGTCCTCTCGTACCAGCGCCTCCAGAACATGATGGCGCTCGTGCTTGCCGCGATCTACTTCTCGGCGGTCTGGCTGGGCAGCTCGGTAAAACGGGCCGTTCTCTCGGCCTATGCCATCAAGGCCTCAAAACGCTTCTTCGGTATCGCAGAGTTCCACTATTACGCGCTCGCCGATGGCATCGCCGCTCTTCTCTCCCGCATCGGCGCATCGCGCAGCCCGCATCCCCGTTCGCCTCCTGTCTCAAGCTTCCCGCAAACGTGGTTTCCGGGGTTCGGCTGAAAACTGGGGTAAGTCCAAAAATTTGCATGTCTCATTGACATGATGAGCTGCATGGTAAAGCATAAGAGGCAGGAAGTGGGAAGCGGGAGTGAGAGAGGATCAGTCCGTATGAATGTGACCGTTCGGGATCGTGTTCGAATATGCCTTGTTTCGCTGCTGCTGGTCGCCGTGTGTGTCCTCGGGGCGCCCGGCGCCCGGCGTGCGGACTGCCGGCCCAACGTGCTCGTGATCATGATGGACGATTTCGGTGTGGGGCAGTTCGCGCCGCTGGCACAGCGTATAAAAGAGGAGGATTACGACCCCGCTTTTGTCGAGTACGTCCGGGGCATGAAAAACGGGCAGTACGGGAACGACACGGCCCTCGAGGCGGCGCGCAGGGCGATGCCCGTCATGAGCGGACTGGCCTCGGACGGAATTCTTTTCACGCGGGCGTTTTCCTCGAGCGCGCTCTGCGCGCCCTCGCGCTGCGGATTCGCAACGGGCCTGCATCCCAATCGTTTCGGCGTCTACTCGAACGGCGATGTGACCCGGGAGGGTGCGCTTGATCCCGACCGCATCCTCGCGCCGCGCTTCCGCGAGGCGGGGTACCTGACCGGCCATATCGGCAAGTGGCATCTCGGGCCGCTCGACGACGACCTGGCGCGGCCCGTTTATGAGAGGCACGGGCTTGCCCCCGATACGAATCCATACGGGCTCGACCGGGAGGGCGAGGCCTGGCGCGAGCTGGAGGCCACCGGATATTTCGGATCCGTTCCCGATAAATTGCATCCGCTGAACAACGGATTCGATGTCTATTACGGCTACAACTACCACCAGTCCCGATGGTACGACGAACAGAACGTGTGGGACGGGTTCGAGCACGCCGGGGTGCAGCGGGGCTATAACACGGAGACGTTCACCGACCGCGCGGTCGCCTTCATCGACCGCGCGCAGCGGGAGGACAAACCCTTTCTGCTCAATCTCCACTATCATGCCGTTCACGGGCCGCTCTTCCCCAATCCCCCGGACCGCTATATGGAGCCGTTCGCGGAGATGCCCGGGCTTCTCAGGAACTTCTACGGTCACGTGTACGCGGTAGACCGGGGCATCCGGAGGGTGGTCGACGCCCTGAGATCCCGCGAAATGCTTGAGAACACCCTGCTCGTCTTCACCTCCGACAACGGCGGGTCGGTCTCGCGCGAAAGCACGCTGCCCGGGAACGCGCCGCACCGGGGACACAAGGGGCAGTACACTCTGGGCGGGACGCGCGTGCCGCTCGTGATGCACTGGCCGGCGGCGACAGGGGCCGGGCGCGTCACGGACGCGCCGGTGTCGCTGCTCGACATCATGCCTACCGCAATGGCTGCCGCAGGGATCGAGGCCCCGGAGGATCTCGACGGGCGGTCACTGCTTCCGCTCATCGGGGGGGCGGAGGAAGGACCGCACGATCACCTCGTCTGGTTCGGTCTCCACTCGCGGAGCTGGGGATTTCTGCGCGAAACGGCGGTGAACTTTCAGACCATGCGTGCGCATGAACCGGGGTCGTGGACGGTGGTTACGGACCGCTGGGTCCTGCGGTTCACCGGGGCCGTGGATCCGGGCCTGTACACCGACCTCCCCGAAGGACGCCCCGCGCGGCTGGCGCTCTACCGGGCAGAGGATGATCTGGAGCGGCACAATGTCGCGGATCGGTATCCGGAAACGGTGCAGAGGCTGAGGGCCGTCGCCGCGCAGCGTGCCGGAGAACTGCCCCCGCCCGCGTGGTGGAATCAGCGGAAGTGGCGGGAACTGATCGACAGCTTCCCGGGCGAAGCGCGAGGAGGGAAAAACGGGTTATGATCCATTCCGGAACCAGGCGTGTGAACCGTGCGGAGGCGGATCGGGAAGACCCGCGCCGCGGCGTCGCGCTCGTGATCGTGCTGGGGATGCTCTCGATGCTGATCCTGCTGGTCGTGGGCTTCGCGGTGAGTATGCGTACGGACCGGCTGGTGAACCGCACGATCATGGAAAAGACCCGCGCCGATCAGCTCCTCTATGCGGGACTCGTCCGCGCGCTTCGACAGATCGGAGACGATACCGGAGCCGGGGAGGTCTACCCGGGTCACCTGGCCTGGTCCTCGGGCGCGGGTGAGGAAATCTTCGGCGATGACGTGCTGGACTATCTGCCCGGCATCCTGCACGACAAACTTCCGGATGACGACGGGTGGGTGGATTTCCCGGACGATAACCGCTGCGCCTGGCTGGCCGTCAACTGCTCGGGCTTTCTGGACGCCAACGCAGTCGCCCGGCGGAGCCGCCGCAGCGGCCTGTCGGTCGATGAAATCACCCCGCCCGCGGGAGCGGATCCGCTCTTCGACTTTGCCGGCGAGCCCGCGCTGCTGGCCTTCAGAGACCGCGTCGAGCAGTGGAAACATCTCTATACCCAGACGGAGCTGGATACGGTCTACGCGGGACTCGAGTCCGAGGACCGGAACGGGAAGGCCGTGCCGGACTTCCTGTTCCCGTTTTCCTGCGCACCGTCGGACACCAACACGATCCCGGTTGTGCTGGATCAGACCGACGACGGCGTGTATCGCTACATCGACGGCCGCGGACGGCCGGCGGAATGGCCGCGGCAGGCGTCGTGGAATAATAACGGGATCCCGGACTGGGTGGATGCGCACCGCGAGGGCCTGGTCCTCCCGTTCATGGATTCTTCCCGGTATCAGAATCTCGAAATGGTGAATCTACCGCACACGGCCCGCGTCTACTGGGAGCGGATGCTCGACGAGTCAGGCGCGTACGAACTCAGCGGGACCCGTCCGGAGATTCCGATCGAGCCGGAATACGACTTCGAGACGCTGGAGCAGACCAGTCGGATGATGGTCGATTTCCTCGCCATGTACAATGCCGGGCGCGGCATCGAAAACGCGGTGCCGAGTTATCATAATGCGGAAGTCGACACCACGTATTTTCATACGGATTACGTGGCCAGTCGGCATGACCAGTGGCACTACCTGCGCAAGTGGCCCTATCTCCAGCCGGTGCCGTACCCCACGCAGGTCCGCACCTGGGCACACCCCGTAATGACCACCAACGGCGTGATCTCCGATACGGAGGTGCAGCTGCGTGCCACGGTCGAATATGTGAATCCGTTTCAGCGCGCCATTGACGTGGAGGAACTCTATCCCTATCTGCGCATTGACCCCGGGAACCTCTATTACGAGACGACGGATCCGAATACGGGTTCGGTCTCGGGGAATACGAACGAAGTCAGTGTAACCTTCCGCTGGCAGTCGAGCGGGGATCCCGGATGGCATGACGAGGGTGTCGTGAGTCCTCATGAGGCCCAGCCTGAGACGGACAGGATCTACCGCTGGATACAGAATTCCTGCCGCGCGCCCACATTCCCCGAGGCGCTCGGCGGTTCCGATTCCATGGAGCCGGGCGAGGTGGTTCGTATCGATTACGAGTACAACGTGACCTTTTCGCGCGACAACAAGGTCGTGATTCACCCCCGCGTACTCCGCGCCTTCGAACTTTCGGGCTATGAATATAAGGCCGGCATGCACTACTTCGAGTATCATACGCGTCACCGGGAGCGCGCGGTCTGGGACGAGGGACAGGACAGCTATGAACGCCTGTTCGTCGCCAATGACCCGCGCCTGATGTGGGGCGGGGAACGGTCCGACGACCATTATGTGCCGGAGCTGGACAATGGCGATATCGTGACGTTTTATCCGAATGGCGGGACGCTGGAACCCGGCACCCTGCCCGGGAACTACGACTACCGGGCGCATCCCGGGCACGGCGGCACGGACGTCAACCAGTCGCCGGACTCCGACGGCACGCACCTGCTCTACTACCCGGAGATCGATGAGGATCCGGGCTATCCCGTGCTCGACTCGCTCTCGCACATCGGTCGCCAGCCCTACAGCAACCGGCGGCACTGGACGAGCATCCCGCTGCTGGGGCCGGAGGCGGTGGACGTCGGGCGCTATTTCCAGATCACCAACCGGATGCCCTCGACCAGGGGCCGGATCAATATCAACAGCCCGTATCCCGAGGTGATCGCCGCGGGCTTCCTGGCCGCCAACACCGATATGTCCGGCGATCCGGAGTCGTCGACGCAGCCCCTCTCACCCGCCTCCGCATTCGAGGCCGCCGAGCTTATCCTGAACCAACGCCCCGCCGGAGGGTACGCGCGGCTGGTGGACGTCTGGCGGTCCGCGAGCCGGGAGGACTGGGCGGACGCGCTGGGGGTCGACAACAAGTTCGAGGCCGAGGAGATCGTGATGCGCAGCCTGCGCCTGTTCACGGTTCGCCAGCAGCTTTTCACGATCTTTCTGGCGGCGCAGTCGAGGGAGGATGAAAGCCTGGTGGCGGCTGAAGCGCGCGCCGTGGCGGTGGTCTGGCGCGATCCCTATGTCACCGGCGAAGACGATGAGGTCCTTTATCCCGGGGACGCAGGATTTGACGGCGGACGGCACCGTATTCGCGTGCTGTCGTTCACGCCGATGGAGGAGTAAATCGCCATGTTGCGAGTAAAGTATATGGTGTTGCTGCTGGGGCTGGCCGCGAGCGTGTCGGCCGGACAGGGCGGCGCGGATAATTTCGACGCGCGCATCGCCCTCAAAGTCGTCGATCCGGAAGAGCGGCCCGTCCACGGTGCGGAGGTGACGGCCCGGGTGCCCTACTGGTCGGTCGATCCCTACGGGGAACGCATCAGGGAGGTCGTCAGACAGACCGGACCTCAGGGCGGGGTCATGATCCGGGGACGAACCAGCGGCGCGCTGGAATTCGACGTCGACCACCCCGCTTACTACGCCGGTTCCTGGTCGTTCGCATTCCGCGCGCGAAGCGTCCGGCAGCAGGTGGTGCTCAAGCCGAAGAAAAATCCCGTTCCGATGATCGCGCTCAGGAAGGTGATCCTGCCGTTTCCCGCGCAGGGCGAACCGCTCGGCTTCGACCTTGTCAAGGTGGACTGGCTTCCGCCGCACGGCGAGGGGGAGGTTGCCGACATTCGTCTGAGCGCGAAGGGCCGCCACGCCTCGGAGTCCGCGTTCAGAGCGGTCATGCAGGCCCGGTTCCCCGGCGAACACAACGGTATTCTCCCGATGGACGCGCCCTCGTTCGAAGAAAAAAGCAGCCTCCGCTCCGCGCACGAAGCGCCCCGGAAGAAATATCGGCGCCGTCAGCTCTTCGAGGATGTGCAGGAGATGAAATCCGAACTCAGCGGCCCGCCGCCGGGCGGGTGGTATTTCCGCATCCGCAGCCGGACCGACGACCGGGGGCGGGTCGGTGGACTCTACGGAAAGATCTACGGGAACCCCGTGCTGATGGGCGCCGAGAAACCGATGCTGCGGTTCGAATACCTCTATATCCAGCCCGAGTTCAACTCACGCAACGTCGAGTTCGATCCGTCCCGCAACGTGGCGGAGGAGCACGTGCTCGAACGCTGGCATAAATCCCGCTATCTCGACGTGGAGAAGCCGTAAAGAGGAGGGGAAAATGATCAGGAAGTTCGCCTTAATCTCTGCGCTGATGGTCGCGCACCTGTCGGCGGCCGCGGCGAAAGAGAAGCCGAATGTCGTGTTTATCGTCGCGGATGACCTCGGCTACGGCGATCTCGGCTGTTACGGATGCGAGGATATCCGGACGCCCAGTCTCGACCGCCTGGCGGCCGGAGGCGTCCGGCTCACGCAGGGCTACGTGAGCGCTCCGTACTGCGGTCCGAGCCGGGCGGGGTTCATGACGGGGCGTTACCAGCAGCGGCACGGGTACTGGCGCAATCCCGGCAACTGGCCGGTCGACCGGACGCAGGGGCTGGACCTCGAAGAAGAGACCATGGCCGACCTCCTGCGACGCGGCGGCTACCGCACCTGCGCCATCGCGAAATGGCACCTCGGAGCGGCGGAGCAGTTCCACCCGATCAATCGCGGATTCGACGAGTTCTTCGGTTTCCTCACCGGCGGACATCAGTACTTCCCGGAACAATACGAAAAAAGCAGGCTCCGGTGGTCGCGCGATCACTCGGACACCGAGACGCCTTACCTCTATCACTACACCACGCCGCTGCAGATCAACGGCGTCGAGCTGCCCGAACAGGAAGGTTACCTGACCGATCAGCTTACCGACTACGCGATCGGATTCATGAAACGGGCGGAGGAGGGCCCGTTCTTCATCTATCTGCCCTTCAACGCCCCGCATGTCCCGCTGGAGGCCCCGGCAGAGACCATCGCCAAATATGAATCCATCGGGGACGAGAAGCGCCGCACCTACGCGGCCATGGTCGACAACCTCGACATGAATATCGGCCGCCTGCTCGATCATCTCGAGGAGACCGGTCAGCGCGCAAACACACTGGTGGTATTCATCAGCGACAACGGCGGCAAGCCACAAAACGGCGGGTTCAACGGTCCGTTGCGCGGGCACAAGGGCCAGGTCTACGAAGGGGGCGTACGCGTGCCGTTCATCGTCTCCTGGCCGGCCGCACTGCCCGCGGGACGGGTGTGCGCGACGCCGATTATCAGTCTCGACCTCCTGCCGACCTTCGCCGCGGCTTCGGGCGTCGAGCCCGGAGGGAAGCCGCTCGACGGCGTGAACGTGCTGCCCTGGCTGCGAGGCACGGCCGACGGCCGCCCGCATGAGGCCCTGTTCTGGGAGCGCGCTCAGCAGCGCGGTATGCGCGAAGGCGACTGGAAGGCCGTGCGTCGAACGGAGAACGGGCGGTGGCGGTTGTACGAATTGAACAGCGATCCCGGAGAGGAGAACGATCTGAGCACGCAGCATCCCGAAAGGCTCGAGGCTATGAAGGCCCGGTACGCGGAGTGGTGGGATACCCTGGCGCCGAGCCGGTGGGAGGATCCGAAATACTGAAAAACCCTGAAGGAGAGATGACCATGCGTTTCGCTTCACATATCCTGTGTGCCATCGTCTCGACGCTGGCGGCGCTGACGATTTCCGTGCGGGCCGCCGCGGCGCGGCAGCCCAATATCATCGTGATCCTGTCCGACGATCAGGGCTACGGCGACGTCGGGTTCAACGGTTGCGGGGATATTCCGACGCCGGCCCTGGATTCAATCGCCGCCAACGGCGTGCGCTTCACCGACGGCTATGTGACGGCCCCGCAGTGCGGCCCCTCCCGGGCCGGATTGATAAGCGGGCGATACCAGAACGAGTTCGGCCGCGAGCAGAACCAGTACCTGGATGCCTTCGGGATGCCGGACGGCGTCAGGTTCTTCAGCGAGTATATGAAGGAACTGGGATACGCCACGGGCGCGGTCGGCAAGTGGCACCTGAGCGCCGAACCGCTCCGGTCCGAACGAACCGATACGCCCAACGAACGGGGGTTTGACTATTTTTACGGTCACCTGACCGGAGGGACGCTTTATCTCCCGCACGGTGAGCGGGAGTCCATCCCCTATCTCTGGCGTAACGATGAACCGGTGAAAGAGACCCGCTACCTGACGCATGTGTTCGGCGATGAGGCGTCCGCGTTCATCGACCGCAATGCGGACAGGCCGTTCTTCCTCTACCTCGCCTTCAACGCCCCGCACACCCCGCTCCAGGCGCCAAAGGACTATCTTGAGCGGTTCGCGCACCTGGCGAGCCCGGACGATGAACCGGTGCACTGCGGCTACACGGACCGTATGATCGAACACCCCCGCCAGGTCTACGCCGCGATGGTCGCGGCGATGGACGACGCCGTCGGGGGCGTGCTCGCGACGCTGCGCCGGAACGGACTCGAAGAGGACACCCTCGTCTTCTTTCTGAGCGACAACGGCGGGCCGACCGGAAGCACCCGGGCGAATAACGAGCCGCTGCGCGGGGTCAAGGGCGATACGCTCGAGGGCGGAATCCGTGTGCCCTTCGCGCTCCAGTGGCCCGGCACGGTGCCCGCAGGACAGGTGGTCGAGACGCCGGTCATCTCGCTCGATCTGCTCCCCACCGCCCTTGCGGCGGCGGGCGCGCAGGATGCCGTAGCCCCGGAACTCGACGGGCGCAACCTGCTGCCCCTCGTGACCGGCGCCGAGCAATGGGAACCGCGCACCCTGCACTGGCGGTTCCCGCACCCGCCCGCCCGCCCCGAGTATCATGTGTGGGCCATTCGCCGCGGCGAGTGGAAGATCACAAAAGAATGGCTCCGGGGTTCGGCACGCCACGGCGACAACCACGCCCGCACCGGTCTCTATCGTCTGGACCGGGATATCGATGAGTCCGAGGACCTGAAAGACGCAAACCCGGAACGCTACGCGGAACTGCTCCAGACCTATGAGCGCTGGGATGCGACACTTCCTCCCAGACTGACCATGACAAAAAAGGAGACCCTGATGTTCGGGCGGGAACATCCGGAACTCAGAGATGCCGTCACGCCCTGGGAATAGGACCGCATTCCCTTTCCCTCTGCATTGTCCGGACGGCCCCGCTCCGTCGGGGCCGTAAATGCGGACGCGACAAAGCGCGTCTTCACCAGAGAAATCCCCCTCACCGCGATCTCTGCGAGCTTTGCGAGAAACTTCTTCCGGAGGGCTCCGCTCCGTCGGGGCCGTACATGCGGACGCGACAAAGCGCGCCGCCGATGATTGAGCGCGCTGTCCCGGTAATGGAACATGGCCTGAAGACCGGGAAAGCAAAAGAGGGCTATAGAGATGTAAATAAGATAAAAAGAAGTGATTAGTGCCAGTATGTGTGTGAATTAGGAAAATAGAAAGCTTTGCAAAAATGAGGCAATTCCAGCTTGACCTCCACCCCTTTATATGTCTAGGTGCGAATAGACCCGCTTAGTGCGGGTGGTTGTGATGTTGTTCCGATAACGCAACAGAGGAGGTAACTACTCAGGTAGCCCCACCATGGCGCTACCACTGAAACAATCGTAGTCTACCCCCCCCCGAGCGCAACAGAAAAAACCCGATTTTCTGCTGGACTCGGATCGCGTGGTCTTCTACGCTGCTGACCATGGCACAGGCTATGGTCATTCAGGGGCGGAGAATCACGGACGGCGAGATCGCCTTGATCCGGGATTTGATGGCGAAGAACCAGGACTGGGGCCGTACCCGCCTGAGCGAAGAACTGTGCCGCTGCTGGAACTGGCGCAACGCGCAGGGCCGTATCAAGGACATGGCGGCGCGCTCCCTGCTGTTGAAGCTGGAGCGACGCGGATGCATCGAGTTGCCGGCGCGTCAACGCCCGTCTTCCAATCATTTCCGCAACCGGTGCGTGCCTGCCGTAGAACCTGCCGCCGAACCGATTCGCTCTGACCTGAGCGCATTGCGGCCCCTGTCGGCAGACCTTGTCGCCCCACGTTCGGATAACTCGCAGTTGTTCAAAGGGCTGCTGGGCCGATACCACTACTTGGGCCATCGCAACACGGTGGGCGAGAACCTGCGCTATCTGATCCGCGACCGGCACGGTCGGCTCGTGGCCTGTGCGCTGTTCGGTTCGGCGGCATGGAAATGCGCGGATCGGGATCGTTTCCTCGGCTGGGATCGGGCCTGCCGTGAACGCAATCTCCAGGCATTGACCAACAATACGCGTTTCCTGATCCTGCCCTGGGTCGAAGTCCCGCATCTGGCCAGCCACGTCCTCGGCCTCATTGCCCGGCGCATCCGGGATGACTGGCAGGGCAAGTACGCTCATCCCGTGCATGCCTTGGAAACGTTCGTGGACCGTTCCCGATTCAAAGGCACCTGCTACCGGGCCGCGAACTGGATGCGCCTGGGCGCAACGCAGGGGCGGACCCGCAACGATCGAGACCGCCGCATCCAGGCGCCGGTCAAGGACGTGTATCTGTATCCGCTTATCCCGGAGTTCCGGCGGGAGTTGTGCGCACCCGCCTGCTCCCGAACCGAAGGGAGGGCGGGCAGGTGATGACACGCCAAGAGGCCGAAGCGATCTACGACGCCGGCAAGGAAACCGTCGTGCGGGTACTGTTGATGATGGATGCGCGCATCCGTGCTCTGGAAGAACGCGTTCAGTCTCTTGAGAACCAACTCGCCAAAAACTCGCGCAACAGCAGCAAACCGCCCTCCAGCGACGGCTTCAAGAAACCTGCGCCCAAAAGCCTGCGCAAGAAGGGCAAGCGCAAGTCCGGCGGCCAGCCCGGCCATACCGGCCATACGCTCGCGATGGCCGACAAGCCCGAGCACACCGAAGTGCACCGTGTGAAGGAATGCGAACACTGCGGCCGCTCTCTAGCCGATCAATCCGTCGAGGGCATCGAAAAGCGTCAAGTCCATGACCTGCCACCCCTGCGGCTGATCGTCACCGAGCACCAGGCTGAAACCAAAACCTGCGCCTGCGGCCATCTGAACAAAGCCGCGTTCCCCGAAGGGGTCAACGCTCCCGTGCAATACGGCGAGGGGATCAAGGCTGCGGCCGTGTACCTGAAGAACTATCAGTTCCTGCCCTATGACCGAACCTGCGAACTGCTGAATGACTTCTTCGGCTGCCCGATGAGCGAAGGCACGCTCTGCAATATCATCGCCCAATCCCACACGTTGGCCGCCGACCCCGTCGAGAAGATCAAGGAGTTGATCGAGCAGGCCGCCGTGGCACACTTCGACGAGACCGGCTCACGGGTAGACGGCAAGCTGTGGTGGCTGCATTCGGCCTCGACCGCACAGGCAACCTATTATGACATCCATCGCAAACGCGGCCGCGAAGCGATCGATGAGATCGGCATCCTGCCCGACTTCCTCGGACGCGCCGTTCACGACTTCTGGAAACCGTACTTCGGCTACGACTGCCTCCATGGCCTCTGCAACGCCCATCACTTGCGCGAACTGATCTTTGCGCATGAGCAGCACCAGCAGGACTGGGCCGACCACATGATCGACTGCCTGCTCGACATCAAAGAGGCCGTCGATCTCGCCAAACAGTCGACCGATCATCTTGACCGGCGGCAGCTACACACCTTCGAAGCCCGCTACCAGCAAGTCCTCGACGAAGGCTACGCGCAGAATCCGCTGCCGCCGTTGCCGCGCAACGCGAAGAAACGACGGGGCCGCCGCAAGAAGACCAAAGCCCGTAACCTGCTCGAACGGCTCGACGAGCACCGCGATGAAGCGCTTGCGTTCATGTACGACTTCAACGTGCCCTTCGACAACAATCAGGCTGAGCGCGATCTACGCATGATGAAGGTGCAGCAGAAAATCTCGGGCATGTTCCGAACCGAGGATGGCGCCAAAGCCTTCTGCCGCATTCGAAGCTACATCTCAACCGCCCGCAAGAATGCCGTCGGCGCTATGGATGCGCTGACCCGCCTGTTCAGCGGAAACCCCTTCGTTCCGGCGCTCAATACCTCGTAGCCTCTGCCGCGGATGAACGGACCTCGCCGATCCTACTCGCACTCGCCCCCTCGCAAATCCAGGCGGAGCCATCCCGACTTGCCGCCATCGTCTCGATCCCGTATAGCCCATCTGGAATCGGCTAACGATAACGGGCGACGAGAACGGCTCACGAGTTGGAAGCGCCTATCGTCCACCGCTCTCGTCGCCCGTTATCGTCAACCGTCCTCTGGGAGAGGGGTACCTGAGTAGTCACCAGAGGAGATGATGATGAAGAAGTTGTTTGTGTTCGCGGCACTGGTCACGGTCGCCGGTATAGCCGGTGCGACGGATTACACTTGGGACAGTGGAACCGGGGACTGGAGCGACACGACAATGTGGTCGCCCAGCGGGAGTGTTCCGGACGATAACGGCGACACGGCCGAGCTCGGTTCGGGGGAGCTCGATCTCACGATGGACGGGGATTACACCATCGGGTACCTGACCACGGTCGGGGCGAGTGTGATGAGCCTGAACGGGCCGAACACGCTTACGATCGATCCGAACACGGGTACGGCGGCGGATGTGATCCATGTGGGTAACGCCAAGCTCACGGTGGGCGCCCCGATCAGTATCATTAATTCCGGGGCAGGGGCCGACCTGACCATCGATACCATCGCGCCTTCGACAACTGCCTACCTGACGTTGAATGACATTACCGTCGGCGATATCGGCGGTGACATCCTCTTCTCGGCCGAGCAGGAGGGCACCATAAACCTCGAGGGGACCATTGATGCCACGGCTAACGATGCGGAGGTCAAAATCGAGAGCAGCTCGGTCCTTAATTTCAGGGGCACCATCCAGGCTCATGCGGATAACGTCGTGCGTGTTCAGAATCACGACGGTGTGCTGAATTTCGACGGTTCGGTGACCAGCGGACTCGGCGTGCGCTTCGTGGGCACGGGCCATTCGCTCGGGAATACCGGCGGTCCGGCGCTGGATGGGGTGGCTCTCCGCCTGGTCAACGGTGCGGGCGTCCAGCTCAACGCCGATAATCAGTTCACCTCTCATCTCCGGTTCGATAACTCGGGCAGCTCGTTGGTCGATTTCAATGGACACGACAATGCGGCCGGCGTCCTTAATCTGAGCTCGGCTGATATGGACCTCACATTTGATTTCAGCGATGCCGCGGGCGAATCGGTTTCGTTCAGCGACAGCTCCGGATTTTCATGGACGGGGAGTTCGCTCGAACTGACCGGATTTGAATTCGGAACGGACAGCCTCCGGTTCGGGACCAGCTCGGACGGTCTGACTTCCAGTCAGCTCGAGCTCATCACCATTGACGGCGTGAGCGGTGACTACTCGCTGGATAACAGCGGATATCTGATCCCGGAACCGGCCACGATCACGATGCTCGGGACCACCGGTCTCGCCCTGGGATTTATCCGCCGGCGTTTCGTGTTCTGAGGTTCAAGGCCCCGTGGTACGGGTAAAGCCCTCTCCATCGAGCGTGTTGCCGGAAAGGCGAACGTCGCGGACGTTGCTGAGGCAGAGCGGAGGACGAAGCAGATCGCGGAAGCGGTTGTTGAGGATGCGGAATCCGCTGTGAGGCGCGCCCCGCTGCGCGGGGCTGTAATCGAGCCGGCGTGCCATCACGCGAATCGCGCCGCTTCGGGGATGTTTCAGGAATCCGTGATCGAACCCGCAGTGCACGATCTCATTGTCCCGGATCACGACGTTGTGACAGAACGGGCCGTTGGGTGCGCCGGGTTCGTTGTGAAACGACATCGCGCAGGAGCTTGTTCCTCCGATCCGGTTCCCTGCGATAAGGACGTCCGAGGCCTTGACATAGATTCCGTACCGCCGGGAGTTGACGATCGTATTATCGATCAGGACGCATCCGCGTGCCATTGAGCGGTTCCAGATCTGGGTGCGGTCTTTCCCTGCGCCGACAAGCATATTCGTTACCGGTGCGTCGAGCCGGATGATCTGCTCCTCGGGCAGGAATTCCCTGACTGCGGCCGTGGCGGTGACCACCCCCGTATTCGGGTTCAGAAAATCGAGGATGTCGTCCCGCCGGATCTCGCCTTCCCGCGGAAGCGCGGCCTCGCCGCGGTTCGTCAGGCGCGCGATCCTCAGCCGGGTCGGAGAGATCTGTTCCGTAATCGAAAACGGGCGCGCGTAAACCACGAGCGCATCGTCGCTGATCCCCTCAAAGAGGCAACCCTCCACCCACGGCCCGATGCGTGACGACTGTACATGTACGGCGTCGGCGTTGCCGCCCTTCCAGAACCCCGGCATGATCGGGGACCGGCAGCGTATAACGTTCAACGCGTCCGTGCGCACGCTGATGTAGTGGCCCGCGGGCGTGTGGTACGTGGTCAGATCCATCGCTGTGATCTGCCGGCAGTATTGGGCAAAAAGAAACTCCGCATGCGTCCGGGCCAGCATGGTGAACCGGTCGCCGACCTTGAATCCGGCCCAGTACTCCGGACGGCCCGGCTGAATCGTGACCCGGAAGCGTCGCGTCCCGATCCGCCGGACCTCCTTATAGCGATGAACGTTCACGGCCCCGTGCATGACCCGGCCGGGGATCTCGGGGTCCAGTCGGTAGCCCCATCGCGCCGAAGCGGATTCAAACCAGGGGCGGTCGGGGCAGGGAAAGCGTCCGGGGATTCGCAGATCCAGGGTGCCCTCCCGCGGGTCGACCGCTTCGATCACGCCCGCCGTGTGAGGCTGAGGATCGTACTCGAACGTCCCGTCACGCAGGATTATGTTGCGGCATCGATCGAGATGTATGAATCCGGAAGCGGGGTCACGGATGATGAATCGCGCACCCGCGAAATCGATCACGGCGTTGGTGACAGATTCGAGCCGGGTCAACCAGCGCGAATCCCCGTCTGCGGAAGCGGGCGCGTTCAGTACGTAAGTGCCCTTTTCAAACAGAAGCCGAGTCGGCTCGGCGGATGCGGCGAGGGCGTTGAAGGCTGCCTGAACCGCCGCGAGGTCGTCCGCCCCGTCATCCGGCATCGCGCCGTACTCCCGCGCATGGATCGTGCGGGCGACTTCGAGGCTCCTCAATGGAGGCACCCTGAATTCCGGCTATTTCCGAATCTCTCAACGGGGTGATTTCGATTTGATGTCGATGGATACTGGTTCATCGGGCTGTCCTATACTGTGCGGAAACGGGTTGGGATTTGCGCAGGGATATCTACGTCTCCGACTGTGAGGAATATCATGTCAGTGAAGGCATCGAGCGTGCGGAATCCGCTGGCGCGGTTCTTGACGATTTTGACGATGCGGTTGAGCCCCTCGGCTATGGCATTGGTGAGCCGTGAGTTAACGAAAGCGAGGACGCCGAAGTAGTGCTGGCGCAGCGTGGTGACGAACTTGCGCAGAGGTTCCAGACGGCTTCGAAGGGCGGAGGTCGTCCAGCTCTTGAGGAAGCGTTCGGCAGCCCAGGGTGCCTTGTATTCCCAGAACTGCTCGAACTCGTCCTTCAGCCGCCATGCTCTATAGATGCGGTTGTTGGCCTTCTCAAGTGCCCGAAGGGTCTGGGTGTCGTCTTTGGATCGCGTTGAGGAGTGACGGTAGAGAAGCCAGCGCAGTCCCTTCAGAGCCTTGCGCTCGTCACCGCCGGCCAGCCGCCACTGCTCCTTACGCACACCGTCGACGGCCGTGTTGAGGGCTTTGACGATATGGAAACGGTCCAGGACAAGCGTGGCATTCGGACAGTGCGCCTTGATGGCCCCCATGAAGGCATCACTCATGTCGCAGCATGCCCACCGGATCTGTTTCTTCTGGTAGTCGCTGAGCACTTCATGGAAGAAAACATCAATGGTTTCGCGCTTCTTGCCCCTCCCGACCCACACCACACACGAGCGGTCCAGGTCGTAAACCAGTGTGGCGTACTTGTGGCCTTTGGCGTAGGAGATCTCATCGATGCCGATGGTCTTCAGCCCTCGAATCCGGTGACCGTCGCGGATACGGGTAATCGTCCGGTGGAGCACATCGGAGAGCGTGGAACGGGGGATACGCAGCAACTGGGCCGCCGCCTTCTGCGTCATGATCTGGCAGTACTTCAGCATCACGTACTCGAAGCGATAGGTGACACGCGCGAACCGCCCCGCCCAGGGGATCGCTTCAACCACCCGTCCGTGGGTCGGACACCAGATCTCCCGGGGGCAGTGTTGAAGCCATACGGTCCACCCGCAGACGGGGATGTCCCGCCACCGCCGCGGCTCGGGCATCACCCGAACAATGGTTCCGCGGCGGCCGCACTCCGGACACCGGCACCCGTTCTTGTGTGGCGTCACCGTCACCACGAAGTTGCTCCTCCCCTCGAAACCGAAGCCCACTACGCGCAGCCCCTTGAATCTCAACAGCTTCGCGACTACTCTGTTCCCGGTCATAGGTCGTGCTCCTTTCCTGCTGGTCGTCTTCGAACAACAACCAACAGTATGGACCGACCTATGGCCGTGTCACCTCCCTAAAGAAAGCCGTTGAGAGATTCGGATTGAGCCTGAATTCCTCCGGACTTGGCGACGACTCGTCGTTTCGCGCCGTCATCGGAACCGCCGGGCCGGACCGGACGGGGTACAGGCCCGAGGTGCAGAGGATCGTGAGGATGACTATGGTCCGAATCGGTGTTTTTTGAAGCCTTATCATGGGGAAAGATTGACGAATGCTGCACATTTATGCAAAGTAATTTCACGTCTCCACCATGAAATCCGGAGAAGGTGTTTTCCCGTGAATAAGACGGATCGACCCAACATTCTGCTGGCGATTGCGGATGACGCGTCCCACATGAGCGCCTGTGGTGATCGTTTCCTGACGACCCCCGGGTTTGACCGCGTGGCACGGGAGGGCGTGCGTTTCACCGCCGCCTTCACGACCAACCCCAAGTGTGCCCCGTCGCGTGCGTCCCTGCTGACGGGGCGTCACACGTGGCAGCTTGAGGAGGCCTGCAATCATTTCAGCCTGTTTCCGGACCGTTTTGCCGTATATCCCGATCTGCTCGAGGCGGCCGGATACCACATCGGGTTCACGGGCAAGGGGTGGGCGCCCGGCAATTATGAGGCGGGAGGGTTTTCTCACAATCCCGCGGGTCACGAATGGAACGCGCGCACGCTGACGCCGCCCGCGGATTCAATGATCTCGTCGACCGACTACACGGCGAACTTCGAGGCCTTCCTGTCGGCGCGGCCGGAGGGTGCGCCGTTCTGCTTCTGGTACGGCGGCCGCGAGCCCCACCGCGCCTATGTGCCTGGCGAAGGACGGCGCGGCGGCAAGGACCCGGACACGGTCGAGGTCCCGCCCTATCTGCCGGACGATGCGGCGGTGCGCGAGGACCTCTGCGACTACGCCTATGAGATCGAGTGGTTCGACGCCCACCTCGTCAACATGATGCGTATCCTCGAGGACCGGGGCGAACTGGACCGGACGCTGGTGATCGTCACCTCCGACAACGGGATGCCGTTCCCGCGCGTAAAGGGACAGATGTACGACTACGATTTCCGGATGCCGCTGGCGATTCGCGGACCGGATGTCGCGAAGCCGGGAAGGGTCGCAGACGATCTCGTCAGCTTCATCGATTTCGCGCCGACCATCCTCGACGCCGCGGGGCTCCCGCCCCATGAACAGATGAGAGGGCGGAGCCTGATGCCGCTGCTGCGCTCCGGACGCGGGGGGGCGGTCGGCGGCGACCGGACCCGCGCGTACATGGGACGCGAACTGCACGATCTCGGGCGCGAGGGCGACGTCGGGTATCCGGTGCGCTGTATCCGGACCCCGCGGTATCTCTATGTGCGGAACTACCATCCGGAGCGGTGGCCCGCCGGCAATCCGGAGACCCTCTTCACGAACTGCGACGGGTCCCCGACGAAGGACCGGGTCATCGAGCTGCACGAGACGGGGGTGACGTCGTTCTACTACGCATTGGCTTTCGGCAAACGTCCCGCCGAGGAGTTGTACGATATTGTCGAGGACCCCTCCTGCATGACCGATCTCGCCGCACGACCGGAATACGCCGGGCTTAAGGAACAGCTGCGGACCGAGCTGGAGGACGAACTGCGCGAGACCGGCGACCCGCGCGTGTTCGGAAACGGGGATATCTTCGACCGCTATCCCACGTATAATCCGACGTCGAGCACCTGGAAGCGCTGGATGGACGGAACGTTTGAGATCTCGGATCATCTGAAATACTAAAGAAAGGAAGGATGCCTCATGTTGAAAATGCTGCGTCTGATCGGGTTGTTCGTTCTTGTTCCCGCCGCCGCGGCGGTACGCGCCGGGGTGGATTTTGCGCCGATATTTAATGACGGCGCGGTGCTCCAGTGCGGGATGGAGGTGAATGTCTGGGGCGACGCCGATCCCGGGGCCGGGGTGGAGGTTCGGCTGGACGATGAGGTCGTCGCGAGCGGGACGGCCGACGCGGACGGGCACTGGCGCGTGACGATCCCGCAGCAGGCCCCGGGCGGCGGGCACCGCCTGATCGCCCGAACCGGAAACGGGTCGGCCGAAGTCAGGGATGTATGGTTCGGCGAGGTCTGGCTCGCGACGGGGCAGTCGAACATGGTGGTGCCGCTCAGCGGATCGCACGGCGGGAAAGAATGGCTTCAGAAGACGCTGCCCGACATCCGTTTCGTCAAGGTCCCGAACCGGGTCGGGCTGCCCGTGCAGGAGGATTTCACGCCGGAGGATCTCGCATGGGAGACGTTCAGGCCGGGGGTGAACCACCAGATTGCGGCGGTGGCGTTCTATTTCGCGGAAAAACTCCGAACCTCGACAGACCGAAGGATAGGGATCATTCAGAGTTCCTGGGGCGGGACCCCGGCCGAGTCCTGGACCCCGCTCGATACCCTGGACCGGCATCCGGAACTCGAACACTACGCCGACATGGTGCGCGACTCGATGATTTCGGGGCGGACCCCGGAGGAGTTCCGGGAGGATCAGGACGAATTCGAGCGGCGCTTCGCGGAGTTCAGGACGTGGGTCCGGGAGGGGCGCAAGGGATCGGGCCCGGGAAATCCGGGGCCCTGGCCGAAGGACAATCCCTGGAGCCCGAAGTGCCCCACGGTGCTTTACGAGAACATGATCGTCCCGCTCGTCCCGTACACGGCGCGCGGGGTCATCTGGTATCAGGGCGAATCGAACGCGGGAGATCCGCAGGAGTATCGCGTGCTGTTCCCCGCGATGATCCGTTCATGGCGGCGGGCCTGGGACCGGCCCGACTGGCCGTTTTTCTTTGTCCAGCTCGCCGCCTTCGGCCACCCCACCCTGGACTGGCCCGGGCTGCGCGCCGCCCAGACCTATACACGCGACACGCTCGACCATACCGGGATGGCGCTGGCGATCGACTGCGGCGAAGAAAAAGATATCCATCCGAAGGCGAAGCGCCCCGTGGGAGAGCGGTTGGCCCTGCTGGCGCTCGATCAGGTTTACGGCCGGGATGTCGTCTCACGCGGCCCGTCGCCGGAACACGTGAACGCGGACGGTGCAGCGGTGCGCGTGGAGTTCGAGTATGTCGCTCAGGGACTGGAGAGTTCGGACGGCGCGGCGCGGATCCCCGGCTTCGAAATGGCCGGTCCGGACGGTGTTTTCCATGCGGCGCGCGCGCGGATCGTCGATGAGGACACCGTGGAGCTCCGCTGCGATGCCGTCGCCGAACCGGACGCGGTCCGCTACGCCTGGCATAACTGGGTCGAACCCCCCGTCACCCTGCAGAACAGCGCGGGACTCCCCGCCGAACCCTTCCGTGCAGACGATTTATGAACCGCCCGGCCCGGGCTTGAGATGCGCATCCGGACCGGTCGATTGAATGGAGGCGAAGGGTGAAACGACTGCGTTGCGAAGGGCAGGAGGATCCGCCTGCGGTGGATGCCGGATCTCCGGCGCTCAGCTGGAACTTTGAGCCGGGCGAGCGTCCCGTGGCGATTCAGGTTCATGCAGCGGGCGACGAAAAAGCGCTGCAGGACGGCGAACTGCTGTGGGACAGCGGATGGGTCGAGCCCGCGGTACCTGCACTGCGTTATCGGGGCCGCGCCCTTGACGCTTATGAACCCGTGGCCTGGCGCGTCCGATGGCGGGATGCCGAAGGCGGGGTTTCGCCGTGGAGCGACACGGCGCGCTGGCGTATGGGGGTGCTGGACGCCGCCGGATGGCGCGGCCGCTGGATCGGACGCAGCGATCCGCTCCCGGGGGTGCGGGACGACGGCCCGACGGCGCGCGCGCTCAATCTTCGTTCATCAGCATGGATCTGGGCGGTAGAGAAAGAGGGTGACGTGAAGCCGCGCACCCAGCAGGCCCAGCGTCCAGGAACACGGTACGCCTTCTCCAGGACCTTCCGGTGCGGGGAGAAGGTGGAGTGGGCCGTACTCCGCATGGCCGTGGACGGGACCGAGACGGAGGTGCGCGTCAACGGCACGCTGGCTGATCTGGTCACGACCTCCGCCAACGGGGGCGCCGACTCCTGGGTCCTCCCGGTCGATCTGGATCTCAAACCCTTTCTGCGGCCGGGAGAGAATCATCTGGAACTCAGCACCCACCAGGTGCGCGAGCATGAGGGCTACGGGATTCAGGCGACCCTGGCGATACGGGATGAGGAGGGCGAGCACCGCATCCTCACCGACGATTCATGGTCGGCACGCCATGCGCCCGACGGGGAGGAGCGCGAGCTGCTGCAGTATCCGCCCATGTGGAGGGTGCCGCGGCAGATGGCCCGGCTGCGCGACGACCGGTGGGGACAGACCCGGTCGACGCCGCGGCTGCGGAAGACATTCCGGATCGAAAAACCCGTCCGCTCCGCGATCGCATCCGTCTGCGGCCTCGGCTTCTGCGAGTTGCGGCTCGATGGCCGCCGCGCCGGAGACCGGGAACTCGATCCGGCCTTTACGAATTATGAGCGCCGCGTCTTTTATGCGACCTGCGATCTCACCGCCCAATTGCCCCGGGGAGAGCACCGGCTGGAGGTGTGGCTCGGCAACGGATGGTATAACGTGTGCAACTACGAGTTCTTCGATCTGGATCTCGCCTCGTGGCGTGACGATCCGAAGGCGCTCGTTCAACTCCGCATCGAATACGAGGACGGCGGAATCGACTGGATCGTCACCGACGAGACGTGGGAGGCCGCCCGCTCCCCGATCGTATTCGACGGCGTCCGCAACGGCGAGGTCTACGACGCCCGGCTCGAGGACGGGGTCTCGTGGGGGGAGGTCCGGGACATGTTGCCCCCCCGCGGAAGGCTGGAAGCGGCGCGCTTCCCGCCCGAGCGCGCCGTGGAGGAACTCCGCGCCGTTTCGATCGAGGAGACCCCGCGTCATACGTTCCTGTTTACGTTTCCGCGCAACATCAGCGGCCGCCCGCGCCTGAGGGTGTCGGGACCCGAGGGGACGCGTGTGGTGATGCGCTGTTTCGAAGCGCCGGACAACCGGTTGCAGGCCTGGACTCATCAGGGGCCGTACCAGACCGACACCTTCATCCTCAGGGGCGAGGGCGATGAGCTGTACGAGCCCCGCTTCACCTACCACGGATTCCAGTGTATCGAACTGAGCGGATTTCCCGGCGAGCCCGCGGAAGACAGCCTGACTGCGGTAGTGGTGCACACCGATCTCGAATCCGCGGGTTCGTTCGAGTGCTCCTCGGACCTGCTGAACCGCATTCAGAAGGCCACCCGCGCCTCGTTTCTGAATAATTATCACGGATTCCCGACCGACTGCCCCACGCGCGAGAAGGCGGGGTGGACGGCGGACGCCTACCTCGCCGCTGAGACGGGGCTGATGAATTTCGATGCAGCCGCCGTCTATTCCAAGTGGATTGACGATCTTCTCGACTGCCGGCATGAGGACGGCAGGATCCCGGACATCGTGCCCACCGACACCTGGGGGTATAACGGGTTCTTCGACTGGGACTGCGTGATCATCTGCATGCCCTGGCAGCTCTACCTGTACACGGGTGACGAAGAAATCCTGCGGCGGACCTTTGAGGCGATGAGGTCCTGCCACGACTGTTATTACTCGAAAGCCGCGGACGGGATCCTCGATGCCGGACGCGGCGACTGGTGTCCGGAAACGAGCATCACCGCGAAGGCCGTCACCGTAACCGCGCTGCTGGCCGACAGTGCGAGGATTATCGCGAGAGCGGCGGCACGTCTGCAGATGGAGCGGGAAGCTGCGCGGTACGCCGCGCGCGCCCGGGAGATCGCCGCCTCATTCCGGCGTGAGTTCCTGCACGAGGACGGCACCGTGGCGAACGGCACCCAGACGGCCCAGGCATGCGCCCTCTACCACGAACTGGTCCCGGAGGAAAACCGCGCAGCCGTGGTCGAAAAGCTCGTCGACGCCGTCGAGGCGGCGGACGGACACCCGGACACGGGCATTTTCGGCGCCCGGTACCTGCTTCGGGTGCTCAGCGCCCACGGCCGCCACGAACTGGCCTGCCGCCTCGTCCTTCAGAAGACCTACCCGGGGTACGGCTGGTGGATGGAGCAGGGCTATACGACGCTGCCCGAATCATGGTCGGTGGACCGCTCCGCGAATCACATCATGTTCGGCGACGTAAGCGCCTGGTTCTATGCCCACATCGCCGGCATACGGCCGCTGGAGGAGGCCCCGGGGTTTGCCCGTTTTCGGCTGGAGCCGAAGGCGTGCGAGGCGCTGACCCGCGCGAAGGCGGCGTACCTATGCCCGTACGGGGAAATCGTAAGCGACTGGTCCCGCCGCGGGGACGAGGTCGAATACCGCTTTGTGATCCCGCCCGGGACCTCCGCAGAACTGGTGCTGGAAACCGAAGGGGGTCGGGTGTCGGAGACGCTGACTCCCGGCACGCACCGCAGAACCGCGCCGATGCTCCGGGGCCGGTCCTGAGCCGGGCGAGACCGGATCCCGGAACCGCGGGTTACCCGTCCCCGGCACCGTACTGTTCGAGTACGTAGTCGAGATCCTTGTCCCCGCGTCCGCTGAGGTTCACCAGGATCGCGTCGTGGCGCCTTTCGCGCGCCAGTTCGATAGCGTAGGACACGGCATGCGCGCTCTCCAGCGCCGGAATAATCCCCTCAAGGCGGCACAGCCGGTGGAAGGCGTCCATCGCCTGCCGGTCGTCCGCGGTGACGTACCGGACGCGGCCCTCGTCCTTGAGAAAACTGTGCTCCGGGCCGACGCCGGGATAATCCAGTCCGCTCGCGCAGGAGTAGACCGGTGCGGGATTGCCTTCTTCATCCTGCAGCAGGTAGCACTTGAAGCCGTGAATGATCCCTTCGCGCCCGTAACTCATGGTGGCGGCGTGGTTGCCCGTTCCGTCGCCGCGCCCGAGGGGCTCGACCCCGTAAAGCCTCGCCGCGGTGTCGAGGAATCCCGAGAAGATGCCCATCGCATTGCTTCCCCCGCCCACACACGCGCATACGGCGTGCGGATCGGTCCCGGTCATCTCGCGGAACTGCTCGCGGGCCTCGACCCCCACGACGTGCTGAAAGTCGCGCACCATGAGGGGGAAGGGGTGCGGCCCCACCACCGACCCGATGCAGTAGATCGAGTTGCGGTAGTCCGCGAGATACGCCTGAAAGGCGGAATCCACCGCCTCCTTGAGCGTCCTGAGCCCGAAGGTCACCGGCACGACGCTCGCGCCGAGCAGCTTCATCCGGCTGACATTCGGGGCCTCCTTCACGATGTCGACCTCGCCCATGTGGATCTCGCACTCGAGACCGAAGCAGGCCGCCGCGGTCGCCAGCGCCACGCCGTGCTGGCCGGCGCCGGTCTCGGCGATCAGCTTTTTCTTGCCCATGTGTCGCGCGAGCAGCGCCTCGCCCATGCAGTGGTTGAGCTTGTGGGCTCCGGTGTGATTGAGGTCCTCCCGCTTGAGGTAGATCTGAGCGCCGCCCGCGTACTCCGAGAGCCGCGCGGCGTGGTAGACCGGCGTGGACCGGGTCGATATCAGCGAAGAGCGCACCCGGCTGCGAAGCCACGTGCGACAGTTCCGCCGGAGCATGACCGGGAACGAACCCGCGGGCAGGACGCTGGATTTTCTCGCGCAGGAAATGCTGCGCGAAATCAACACGATCGGGGCCAAGGCGGGCGATCTCGAGATCGCCCGCGCGGGAGTCGCCGTCAAAACCGAGCTCGAGCGCATTCGCGAACAGAGCCAGAACGTGGAGTAGCCGCATGCATCCGCCCGACGTATCGTTCCCCGAACCCGTCCCGCCCCGACGTCCGCTCCTGGTGGTGGTCTCCGCCCCCTCGGGATCCGGCAAGAGCACGCTCGCCCAAAAACTGCTCGACCACTTCCCCGGCCTCGTTTTCTCCATCTCCTGCACCACCCGCAAGCCGCGTCCGGGTGAGGTCGACGGCCGCGATTACCACTTCCTGTCCGAGGAGGAGTTCGAACGCCGCGTCAGGGAGGACGCCTTTATCGAACACGCGGTCGTCCACGGCCGTCGTTACGGGACGCTGCGCGAGTCCGTGCGCGAGACCATGGGACAGGGCTCGGACGCGCTGCTGGATATCGACCCGCAGGGCGCGGAACAGGTGCGCGCGATCGTGCAGAAGGCCTCGCCCGACGATCCGGTCCGCCGCGGGTTCGTGGATATCTTTATCGTCCCGCCCTCCCGCGAAGAACTTCGCCGCAGGCTGGAGGCGAGGGGAACGGAAACGCCCGAGGATATCGCGCGGCGCCTCTCCGTCGCCGCCGCGGAGATGCGGTACCGCCCAACCTACCGGTATACGGTCGTCAACGACCGCCTGGACGAGGCCTTCGATCGCCTGAAGGCGATCGTCCTCGCGGAACATTGCCGGAATATGTCCCCGCAGGGATAGGGATGGGTAGAGGGAGGGAGAGGGAAAGAAGAGTTGTTGGGTTGTTGGGGGAGAGGGGGGAAGATGCCTTTTGCGTGCGCCGATGGAAAAAACCTTTTCTGGAGGGCCCCCGCTTTGTCGGGGCCGTAAATACGGACGCGACAGAGCGCGTCCCTCCACGGGGAAAATGAACGGACGCGACAGAGCGCGTCCCTCCACGGGGAAAATGAACGGACGCGACAGAGCGCGTCCCTCCACGGGGAAAATGAACGGACGCGACAGAGCGCGTCCGTCCAACGCGGAAAACGCGTTCTTTTGGGATCAGGCGTTCCCGACTGTTTCGCCGGGGATTCTGCGTCCGGTAAACTGAAGCTGTCCCACGGCGCGGGCAGGTTCGTTGATCCGACGGATCAGCATGCCGACGCCCGCCGCCGCGATATCCTCGATCGGCCAGTCGATCGTACGCATCGGCTTCATGCCCTCGGGAACCGGAAGGGCGTCGAACCCGCAGATCGAGATGTCGTCCGGGACGTTTATCCCGGTGGAGGACAGGTGATGGATCATTTCATAGCCCAGGTCGTCATGAGCGCAGATCCATGCGGTCACCCCTTCCTCAATGGCGCGATCCACCCGGTTCCAGGCCGGGCCGTCGGCATGGTCCCAGATATTTACGGACCAGTCGGGGCGGTATTCCATATTGAAGAGCGCCAGCGCCTCGACATAGGCCGCGAACCGGGAGAGGGCGTAAGAGGCCGTAGACTTCCGGCAGTAGTACCCGATTTTCCGGTGTCCCCGTTCCCTCAGATCGAGGATATGATGACGCACCGCGGTTCGGTCGTCCTGTCCCACCACGTCCATCTCAATGCCGGGGTCGTGGTAGTTCAGGCGCACGCAGGTCTTCCTTCCGGAGATCGCGTCCACCGTTTCGGCGGGGAGGAAGCCGGTCAGCACCAGTCCTGACAGATTTCTGTTCCGCAGAGAAGAGGGGACGTCGTCGATGGAGCGAATATCCGCCGCCTCGCTTTCGGAAATATACTCGACGTGCAGTAGCACGTTGCGTTCATTGGACGCATCCGTCGCTCCGTGAAGGATCCGCATCGGCACGACGGAACTGGAGGATGTGCTCTCATCGGGCGTGCACAGCAGCAGGCCGGCCACCAGGGATTTCTGGCGGCCCGTGCCCTTGCGTGTCGGCGTCTTCGCCGTAGCCGGGAGGCGGTACCCCATCTCGCGCGCCGTGTCGATGATCCGCGCCGCCGTGCTTGACTTCGGCCCTGTAACATTTCGCAGCACCCGGCTCACCGTCGCCCGCGACAACCCCACGCGCTCGGCGATCTCCTGCTGTGTAACCTTCTCTCTTTTTCTGTTCATGAACGCGTATTTAGCACAGTGGAAGCGATTTGCACCACAAAAAATTACAGCCTTGTTCGGGTTGGAACGCCGTACGCAATCGAATCGGAGGTTCGTACGCGATCACGGGTTATCTTTGTCGCTGAAACGCCGGAAAACATAATGCAATTTCAGTAGCATCCCATAAGGCCCCATATCGGGGCACAGGACTTACGTAACCCCTTGCCCTGCAAGGGTCGCACTTTTTCTCCGAGCTATGTTTCATTTGATAATTTTCGCGATCAAGGATGCCCCTGTTTTTAAATGCGCCCGATGCTGTCCCACATCTCAGAGAGGGGACAACCCTAATCCGGGCAAATAGGCTTGTTGTGGGGCCCATTGCATCCGGAAGCTGCCCTGTGCTGTCCCATAGGATTTCAAATAAGCGAGCAGATGAAGCCGTTGCCACAGAACCGCGCGCAGGCAGGTAAACAACCGCGTAAAGCTGTGCGCCCAATCGCTGCAGGTATGCAGAAAGCGGAGCAACACGTACATCAGCAGCGCCGTCCAGAGCTGCCACTCAATCGCCTTGCGGTTGTGCCCGAGGAAGTCGCCCAGGTGCAGCGTCTGCTTGATCTGTTTGAAGAAGGTTTCGATGTTCCATCGCGCCTTGTACAGATCACAGATGCTCGAGGCCGCCCACTCGAAGTTGTTCGTAAAGAAGGTCATTATCCGATCCTCGCCGTTGATCTCGATGCGGGCCACGATCCGGCGCATGCGCTTCGGATAGTCCTTTCGCTTACCGGGATTCTGAACGAGCACGAGATCGTCACGCAGGATGCGCCCCGCGGGCTTCTTCACCAGCCGCTTCACGCAGCGCAAGTTCATGCTTTCTTTCACGCGGCTCACCCAGAAGATACCCCGCTCGGCCAGTCTGAACAGATGCGTATAGTCGATGTAGGCCATGTCAAACACGGCGATTTCACCCGCCTTGAGGCCTGCGCACAACTCGTGCGCCTTGGTGCTGTCGTGCCCCCTGGCCGAGTCGACAATCGCGAAGGCCGGCAGGAAGCTCTCCAGGTTCAGCCGCAGGTGCAGCTTCGCGGCCGCCTTGCGCCGCCGGTGCTTCGCCCAGTCCATGCAGTTGGCGAACAGCTTGATCGTCGTGGAGTCCAGGGCATACACCGTTCGTTTGAAGCGCCTCGGCAGTCGGCGGAACTTCACGCCACCGAACCCCGGTCGCAACGTCTCGAAGTACTCGAGCACCGACCAGAAAAGCTCCTCGGCCATTTTCGGATCGCGGGTCTTGTTCGCGTGCGAGAGCCCGTTGCGGCTCGGTGGCTTGGCGCCACGGATGCTGGCCATCGGCGCCCGATGGGCGCGCAGCACGTCCACCACGTCGTTCAGCCCGATCGCATGGGTGAACTGCGCATAGAGCATGCTCACCAGATGGCTCCAGGGCGTGATGCCCCTCGACTTGATCCCGTGCTTGCGCGCAAGTTTCGGCACAAGGTGCGGCGGAATGAGTTCACAGACCTGGCGAAAAATGGCACGCTTACTCCCGGCTCGACTGGCTGGCATCACGCAATCTCCTTTGGGTTAGACTCTGAAGAAGATTGTAGCCAGTCAGTCAGCCATTACAATTTTCGTCCTTCGCGAATGGGATGCTAGTGATGCAATTATTTTATCCATTCTCTTGATCGCACCGCGCCTTTACGGAATAATGCCCTTACCTGACCGTTAAAAGATACGGAAAAGAGCTGAACACTATGACGGAAGAACGAACCATGACGGCCGCTGTTCTTCGTGAGCCGGGACGACTCTCGATAGAACGGGTCCCTGTTCCGGAGCCGGCGGAGAACGAGGTCCTGATCCGGGTGCGGATCAACACGCTGTGCAGTGCGACGGACAGCGAGGTGATCGCCGGCATCCGGAAAGAGGGGATGAACAGCATCCTCGGCCACGAGATGGCGGGGACGGTTGAGCGCACGGGTTCGCGCGTCACGCGGTTCGCGCCGGGTGACCGGGTGACGATCGATGCCTGGGGGTCGTATGCGGGATACGTCTGCGTGCCGGAGGATCGTGTGCTTCCGGTGCCGGAGGCACTGACCTGGGAAGAGGCCTCGCTGGGCGAACTGACCTACAAGGTGACGCACATGGCGCTCGGGCGCATCGTTCCCGGCGACACAGCCGTCGTTCTCGGGCAGGGACCGGCCGGTCTCCTCTATACCCAGTTCTGCCGGCTCTCCGGCGCGTCACGGGTCGTCGTGACGGACCCCAGCCCGATGAAGCGGAAGCTCGCCCTGGAGCTGGGGGCCGACGAGGCCCTGGATCCCGCCTGCGAGGATCTGCCCGGGCAGGTGATGGCGGCGACGGGCGGGCGTGGCGGGGATGTGGTGATCGAGGCTTCGGGCCGGGCCGCGGCCGCGGAGCTGGCCCCGCGGGTGACGCGGCCTTACGGGGCCACGATCATCCAGTTCGGCGTGGTGGCCGAGCCGGTCCGGTACGTATTCATGCGGATGCACGACAAGGGGCACACCCTGCTCTCGTACGGGAGCTTCAAGGACCGCACGGACCGTTTTTCGTTCGAACGCGCCCTGCAGCTGCTGGCCGAACGCCGCATCCGCGTCGACCGGTTCATCACTCACACCTATCCGCTTTCGGAGATCAACGAGGCGTTTGAGACCTACGCCCGGGATATCAATCACGTAATCAAGGTCAGAATTACCAGCGAGGAGGAAGGATAATGCAAATTCCCGAAACGATGAAGGCCGCGATGGTTACCGCCCCGGGTCAGCTGGAGGTGCGCAAGGTTCCGGTGCCCGAGTTCTGGAGCGAAAAGTGCATTCTTCTCAAAAATGAGGCCACCTCTATATGCAATCTCACGGATAAGCATCTGATGGACGGCGCCGAGGTCCATAACGGCCCGCCGGGCACGAACACCTCGACCGACCCCTACATCCTCGGTCACGAGATCTGCGGTTCGGTGGTGCGCAAGGGAAGCGAGGTCGACGACGTGGATATCGGCGACCGGCTTTCCGTGCGCGGATGGTTCGCCTCCGGGGGGTTCGCCGACTACGTGGTCATCGACCGCGACTACCTGAAAATCCCGCCGGCGATGTCCGTGGAAGACGGTGCGCTGCTCGAGATGGCCGCCGCCGTGTGGCTGATGGTCGAGCAGGTGGTCCGTCTCGGCGATACCGTGTGTCTGCTCGGTCACGGCGGTGCCGGAAATTATTTCCGCAGGATGATCCGCGCCGCCGGCGCGGCCCGGCTGTTCGTGGTCGAACCGATCGCCGACCGGCGGCAGTACGCCCTGGAGCAGGGCGCGGACGCCGTGATCGACCCGTACGGCGAAGATCCCGTGGCGCGCATCGAAAGCCTGACGGACGGCGAGGGCGTGGATGTCTGCATCGATGCCTGCGGGGAGCCGGACACGATCAATCTCATGAGCCGCCTCCCCCGCCGGCTCGGCAGGGTGGGGATGTTCGGCGTACCCACCGAACCGGTCCCGGACGGCAACTTTTTCTGGATCCATGAGAAGGCGCTGGCGGTCTATTCGGCGGGCCACCATTACGACTACACCGAATGGGCGCACATCAAGTCGCTCGCCCTCGTGGAAAACGGCATAATCGACTTCGACGATCTGATTACCCACCGCATCAGGCTCGACGACGTACCCGATATGATCGAGCGCATCCGCGCCCGGAAGGAACACATCCGCAAGGTGCTTGTGGAATTCGGAACCTGAAGGCCATGAGTGAGTGGACCGTTAACGCAGGGGGGTATGATCCCGACGCCGCAGCCTTCCGCGCCTCGCTTTTCACGCTCAGCAACACCCGCATGGGACTGCGGGGCGCAGAGGACGAGGGAGCTGCGGAGGCGAATCCCGGGCTGTATATCGCCGGACTCTTCGACCGGTCCGAGGCCCTGGCCCCGGAGATCGTCACCTTTCCCGACCCCCTGACGCTTCGGCTCGCCTGCGGGGATACCCGATTCGGACCGCACACCTGCACCGTGCACGATTACCGGCGGGAGCTGGATATGCGGGGCGGACTGCTGCGGCGCAGCTGCATCCTCAAGTCGCCCGACGGGGTGCGGGTCGCGCTCGAAAGCCGGCGTTTCCTCAGCTTCGACGATCCCCGCGCCGCCGCGGCCGAACTGACGTTCACCTTTGAGAACTATTCGGGGCCGGTGCGCGTGGAGACCGTTTTTGACGCGTATCTTCCCAGCCGCGAAGGCGGATACCGGTACGACGAACAGATCCGGCACTTCAACCTCGTCGGCTTCAACGATCCGTACGAGGAGGACTTTCACGCCCGCCTCGCGCTTCGCGACCGCGGGACGCATGTTGAGTTCGCGACCTTCCTCGGCGCTGAAACCCCGGTCCTCCGACGCGAACGAAAGATTTTCTGTGAAAAGGTGGCGGAGTCGGTCGAGCTGGACGTCACCGCCGGCCGGCCGGCCACGGTCGTCAAATACGCGGTGGTCGACGACGCCCGGCGGAAGGATCCGGAGCTGCTGGCTGAAGATGCGGATCTCGTCCTGGCGCGTATGAAGCACGCCGGATTCGACGGAGAACTCGCGCGGTCCGCATCCGCCCTCGGCCAAAAGTGGGCGTCGGCGGATGTGACGATCGAGGGCGATGAGGACGCGCAGCGATTGATCCGCTATAATATCTTCCAGCTTCTCGGGCTCGGGGCCGAAGACCGGGACGACTTTTCGATCGGGGCCAAGGGGCTTTCGACCGAGCACTACGGGGGCCATTATTTCTGGGACACCGAGATCTTTCTGCTGCCGTTCTATCTCAATACCGCCCCCGCCGTCGCCCGCAATATCCTCTCATTCCGGGCGCGCACGCTCGATGCGGCGTGCCGCCGGGCGCGGGAACAGGGGTTCGAGGGGTGCCTCTGGCCATGGCAGTCCGATGAACTCGGGAATGAGGGCATCCGCCAGATCGTAACCGACGACGGACGCGCCCTGCGTCGCGATATCCTGGATCAGCGCCATATCGTCTCGGACGTCGCCTGGGCCTGCTTCCGCTATGCGGAGCAGACGGGAGACGAGGCCTTTCTGCGCACGCGGCTCATGCCGCTGATTGTCGAGTCGCTGCGTTTCTGGAAGAGCTTCCTGTCCCGGCGGCAGGGACCCGACGCGGGAGCGTATCACATCCGGAACGTGATGGGACCCGATGAGTATCACACCGGGGTGGACGACAACTTTCACACGAACTTTCTCACGAAGAGGGTCTTCGAACGCTTCTTCTCGTGGTGGGACGGCGCGCCGCCGAAACATCGCGACGAGGTTCGGGACGCGTCCGGACTCGGGGATGACGAACTGGATACGTTTCGCGACATCGCATCCGGACTCCATGTCCCCCGCGCGAAGGACGGCGTGATCGAGCAGTTTGCGGGCTATTTCAACCTCGAAGACCTCCCGCTGAAGGAGTACAGCGAAGCGGGTCTGCCCCGCTACCCCGACCCCTCGGTCGGCCGGGGGCTTCCGGACGCCGAGCGACAGGATGCGCTTCAGGCGCATGCCACCCGGACCCGGCTCATCAAGCAGGCCGACGCGATCCTGCCGATGCTCCTCGAGCCGGATGCCTTCGACGGGGACACGGTTCGCGCGACGTTTGACTATTACGACCTCCGCACGCTCCAGTTTTCTTCGCTCTCCCCCGGGGTATGCGCCGCGGTCGCCGTCCGCGCCGGCCGGCTCAAACGCGCGAAGGCCCTGTTCCGGCTGGGTGCCGCCATGGACCTGGAGGACATCAAGGAAGAGACCGCCGGAGGACTCCACACCGCCTGTCACGGCGGGGCGTACAGCGGGGTGGTACAGGGTTTTGCAGGCGCGCGTGTCACCCCGGACGGTCTGCAGATTGATCCGCGCCTGCCGGAGGGATGGAAAGCCGTCGCATTCACGCTGCGCGTGCGCGGCGCGGAAATCGTCGTGCGCTGCGCGCCGGAAGAGGTCCGCGTGCGGGTCCGCCGCTCACCCGGTCTGCGGCTGAGTTCGGGCGGCGTCACGGAGTGGATCGAGGGAGACGGCGAATACCGTTTTGAGCGGAAACCGGAGAATACATCATGAGCCGACCTGAAAAACCCAACATACTGCTGCTGTTCCCGGACCAGCTTCGCGCCGATTACCTGGGCTGCTACGGGGCGGATTTCGCGCGGACCCCGAATATCGACCGCCTCTGTTCGGAAAGCGTGAAGTATTCGCACTGTTTTTCACCCTCCCCGCTGTGCGTCCCCGCGCGGGCCTCGATGCTGACCGGCCGGAACGCGATCCGGACGGGCGTCTTTCACAACGATCACTGGCTCCGGCCGGACCACGCCCGGTGCGGCATGCCCACATGGCCGGAACGGCTCGCCCGCAACGGCTACTGGACCGAGGCGATCGGAAAGATGCATTTTTATCCCTGGGATATCAGCGAGGGCTTTCTGCACCGGAGTATCGCGGAGGACAAGCGGCATTACCTCGTCAGGGACGACTACTGGCACTACCTCAGGGCGCACGGTCTCGAGAAGTACCACGCGAAGGAGAATCCGGGGTATTTCGAGCATAAAGGCGCGGCCCCCAGCCGTATTCCGTTCGAACACCAGGTGGATATCTGGTGCGCGGACCGCGCGGTCGAGTTCCTGGAATCGTACGACTCAGACCAGCCGTTCGCCTGCATGGTGGGCTTCCCCGGACCGCACTGCCCCTACGATCCCCCGCAGGATATCGCCGAACAGTTCGACCCCGAAGACATGCCGGACAGCATCCCCGAAAACGAGATCACGGATCAGTTCCGCGACGCCTTCCTGGCCGGCATGCGGCTCGACTGGAACGGCGTAGACTACCGCGAGTTCAGCGAACCCCAGCGTAAACGGATCAAGGCCTACTACAGCGCCCTGATCCATCAGATCGATATCGGCGTCGGGCGCATCCTTGATGCCCTGGAGCGGACCGGCCGGATCGAGAATACCGTGGTCATTTTCGCCGCCGATCACGGCGAGTATGCCGGGGATTACGGCTTTGTCGGCAAAAGCCACTTCATGCGTCCGAGCATTCATGTGCCGCTGTTTATCCGTATGCCGGACTTCGCGGAACCCCGTACGGTGGATTCCGTCGTCTCGCTTACCGACCTGTGCAGCACCATCCTCCGTATCAGCGAAACGCCTTTCAGCGAGAGCGACGACTCCAAAGTGCTGCCCGGACTTCCGGGGTATGACGGAACGGAGCGCGACTACCTCTTCGCCGCGTCTTCGCTCGGCTACATGGTCGTCAGAGAACCGTGGAAGTATACGCGCTATTACAGCGGCACGAAGGCCCTTCACAACCTTGAAGACGATCCGGACGACCGCACGAACCGGCTTGACGATCCGGCATGCCGCGGGGTGATCGAGGAGCTTTCGGAGATCATGAACCGGGAGATCGATGCCTCGATCATGGACGCCAATGACGAGAAAATCGTGGAGCGCGGAGGCCTGTGCGGCGAAGGGGCCTTTGGCGAGCGCGGCTGGCAGCGTACGTATCCCGCCGACCCGAAAGATTTCGTGCCCCACCACCTCGTCGAGATCGAATGATGTGGAATGCTGAAAGGCCCGGCAGGAAAATGCGTCGGATAGCGGGTTTTCTCCTGCTTTCGCTGGTCTTCGCGGCTGCTGCGGAGGATATGCGCTTTACCACGGCACTCGGGTATTCCGCGGTGGACACCCCGTCCTACTCGCTGCAAATCCGGCACGACCGATCCGTGCCGTCCACCTCGGTCGAATTCTCGCCGGACGGATGGGACGCGGAGTGGATCCTTAAGGAGTTCTCGCTGGTGGATGCGGGAATCCGGTATTCGTTCAACTTCGACAGGGACCCCCCGGATGCGTATCCGATCGCCACCGGACCGGTATTCAACGAGTTCCACCTGGTGAACATCGTTCTTCGGGCCGAGGACGGGAGCGCCTGGCCGGGGCTCGCGGAACTCGGATTCTACGGCCATGCGGACCGTCTCTATGTCAAGGTGCGGTTCGTGACGTATGCCTCGGACGGAACGGGATACGTCGTGCATAACGACGACGGGATCGCATCGGACAATTTCGTCTACGAGGCGCGGGAGTGATTCGGAAACTTCAGCGGAACCTCGCCCGTCGCCTCCGTGCGGCTCGCGCTGGCCTGTTCACAGGATTTTCGTGCACTGGACGACACCGTGAGCGATCGCGTGATCATCCCGTCGGCACACATGGGATTCCTCTCCACCTCTCCGGAAACGGGTCACTTCTCGACCGGGGCCTCCGCCACGAATGTACTCAGCCTCACCTATGCGCCGGATGAGACGTGGGGCGTCAACGAGACGCATGAATTCGGGTTTATGGCGGCGCCCGGCGATGACGAGCGGCAGGTCGGTGCGGTGTTCGAAACGCATAACCGCAATGCGGGACTCACAGTCGACGCTTCCGGACGGCCGGCGGGGTTTTCGCCGATGCGCGGCGTCTGGGAGGTCTCCGTGCCCTATTATGCCGGAGTGGAAAAAGGCGTCATCCGGAGTACGGATATATCCGTCAGCAATGCGTTTCCGGGAGCGGCGGACCTTGTGGTGGATCATCGGAGCGCATGGGGAGGTTTTGCCGCCTCCTATCTGCGCGACGAGGCCGGAAGCCCGGACTTCGCGGAAATGCAGCATTATATCAATTACCCCGAAAATGCCGGCGTGGGCGAAAGCGGAGGAGGGCGTCAGTACTACCGGCATACGGTCCCGGAGGACGAAGTCCTCCGGTATACGTTTCAGACCCTGTACAGGGGAGGAAACACGAATGCCGCCGGTTTTCATTATGACTGGATCCAGCGCGACACCCTGAGCCACCGCCCGAACCTTCAGGCCATTTCCCATTACACGATAAACCGCCAGGGTGACTACTCAGGTACCCCTCTCCCAGAGGACGGTTGACGATAACGGGCGACGAGAGCGGTGGACGATAGGCGCTTCCAACTCGTGAGCCGTTCTCGTCGCCCGTTCTCGTTAGCCGATTCCAGATGGGCTATACGGGATCGAGACGATGGCGGCAAGTCGGGATGGCTCCGCCTGGATTTGCGAGGGGGCGAGTGCGAGTAGGATCGGCGAGGTCCGTTCATCCGCGGCAGAGGCTACGAGGTATTGAGCGCCGGAACGAAGGGGTTTCCGCTGAACAGGCGGGTCAGCGCATCCATAGCGCCGACGGCATTCTTGCGGGCGGTTGAGATGTAGCTTCGAATGCGGCAGAAGGCTTGGGCGCCATCCTTGGTTCGGAACATGCCCGAGATTTTCTGCTGCACCTTCATCATGCGCAGATCGCGCTCAGCCTGATTGTTGTCGAAGGGCACGTTGAAGTCGTACATGAACGCAAGCGCTTCATCGCGGTGCTCGTCGAGCCGTTCGAGCAGGTTACGGGCTTTGGTCTTCTTGCGGCGGCCCCGTCGTTTCTTCGCGTTGCGCGGCAACGGCGGCAGCGGATTCTGCGCGTAGCCTTCGTCGAGGACTTGCTGGTAGCGGGCTTCAAAGGCTTGGATCTGCTCTGCCGCAAGATGGCCTGCCTGTGCGTTGCACGCAGACAGGTCGGTGCTCTGCTTCGCATGATCGACGGCCTCTTTGATGTCGAGCAGGCAGTCGATCATGTGGTCGGCCCAGTCCTGCTGGTGCTGCTCATGCGCAAAGATCAGTTCGCGCAAGTGATGGGCGTTGCAGAGGCCATGGAGGCAGTCGTAGCCGAAGTACGGTTTCCAGAAGTCGTGAACGGCGCGTCCGAGGAAGTCGGGCAAGATGCCGATGTCATCGATCGCTTCGCGGCCGCGTTTGCGATGGATGTCATAATAGGTTGCCTGTGCGGTCGAGGCCGAATGCAGCCACCACAGCTTGCCGTCTACCCGTGAGCCGGTCTCGTCGAAGTGTGCCACGGCGGCCTGCTCGATCAACTCCTTGATCTTCTCGACGGGGTCGGCGGCCAACGTGTGGGATTGGGTGATGATATTGCAGAGCGTGCCTTCGCTCATCGGGCAGCCGAAGAAGTCATTCAGCAGTTCGCAGGTTCGGTCATAGGGCAGGAACTGATAGTTCTTCAGGTACACGGCCGCAGCCTTGATCCCCTCGCCGTATTGCACGGGAGCGTTGACCCCTTCGGGGAACGCGGCTTTGTTCAGATGGCCGCAAGCGCAGGTTTTGGTTTCAGCCTGGTGCTCGGTGACGATCAGCCGCAGGGGTGGCAGGTCATGGACTTGACGCTTTTCGATGCCCTCGACGGATTGATCGGCTAGAGAGCGGCCGCAGTGTTCGCATTCCTTCACACGGTGCACTTCGGTGTGCTCGGGCTTGTCGGCCATCGCGAGCGTATGGCCGGTATGGCCGGGCTGGCCGCCGGACTTGCGCTTGCCCTTCTTGCGCAGGCTTTTGGGCGCAGGTTTCTTGAAGCCGTCGCTGGAGGGCGGTTTGCTGCTGTTGCGCGAGTTCTTGGCAAGCTGCTCTTCCAGGTGGCGGACGCGTTGATCGCTTTGGTCAAGACGGCTTGTCAGGTCTTGAACTTGACGCTCCAGTGAATGGATTCGTGCGTCCATCATCAACAGCACCCGCACGACGGTGTCCTTGCCGGCGTCGTAGATCGCTTCGGCCTCTTGGCGTGTCATCACCTGCCCGCCCTCCCTTCGGTTCGGGAGCAGGCGGGTGCGCACAACTCCCGCCGGAAGTCCGGGATGAGCGGATACAGATACACGTCCTTGACCGGCGCCTGGATGCGGCGGTCTCGATCGTTGCGGGTCCGCCCCTGCGTTGCGCCCAGGCGCATCCAGTTCGCGGCCCGGTAGCAGGTGCCTTTGAATCGGGAACGGTCCACGAACGTTTCCAAGGCATGCACGGGATGAGCGTACTTGCCCTGCCAGTCATCCCGGATGCGCCGGGCAATGAGGCCGAGGACGTGGCTGGCCAGATGCGGGACTTCGACCCAGGGCAGGATCAGGAAACGCGTATTGTTGGTCAATGCCTGAAGATTGCGTTCACGGCAGGCCCGATCCCAGCCGAGGAAACGATCCCGATCCGCGCATTTCCATGCCGCCGAACCGAACAGCGCACAGGCCACGAGCCGACCGTGCCGGTCGCGGATCAGATAGCGCAGGTTCTCGCCCACCGTGTTGCGATGGCCCAAGTAGTGGTATCGGCCCAGCAGCCCTTTGAACAACTGCGAGTTATCCGAACGTGGGGCGACAAGGTCTGCCGACAGGGGCCGCAATGCGCTCAGGTCAGAGCGAATCGGTTCGGCGGCAGGTTCTACGGCAGGCACGCACCGGTTGCGGAAATGATTGGAAGACGGGCGTTGACGCGCCGGCAACTCGATGCATCCGCGTCGCTCCAGCTTCAACAGCAGGGAGCGCGCCGCCATGTCCTTGATACGGCCCTGCGCGTTGCGCCAGTTCCAGCAGCGGCACAGTTCTTCGCTCAGGCGGGTACGCCCCCAGTCCCGATGCTCTGCCATCAAATCCCGGATCAAGGCGATCTCGCCGTCCGTGATTCTCCGCCCCTGAATGACCATAGCCTGTGCCATGGTCAGCAGCGTAGAAGACCACGCGATCCGAGTCCAGCAGAAAATCGGGTTTTTTCTGTTGCGCTCGGGGGGGGTAGACTACGATTGTTTCAGTGGTAGCGCCATGGTGGGGCTACCTGAGTAGTTACAACACGGATTGAACTGACGGATGAGCCGAAGGCGTTCTATCGGATCGATCCGTTTTGAGACAGCTGTGAAACGGGACCGTTAAAGAAATCAGCACCGAAGAGGAGAGTCGAACGATGAGGTACAAGGGAAAGATTGTCGCAACCGCGGCGGCCGTATTTTTTTCCGGCGCGTTTTTGTCGGTCACGGCCGGAGGAGCGAACCCCGGGGAGGTGGAGATAAGTTTAACCGGATCCCCGATCTTCAATCCCGGACCGGAATACGGTCCCTCCGCCCGGAATTATCAGGGCATTCCGGGAATCGAGCGCGCGCCCGGCGGCCGGCTGTAGTATTCGAGGTTCGTGCGGATCGTGCGGAATGCCTCCGCTCCCGGTGATTTCGGATCGAGCTGGGTGATCATCTCGATGCCGTGCGGGCTCCGCACGTTCGAGTGGGTCGCCATGATGTAATCCGCGGCGTTGCGCGCCATGCCCATGGCCGCACGGCCGGTCCGGGCCAGCCGCGATGCCGGCTGCGCGGACTCCCCGGTGTCCTCGCCCGGCTCCGGTTCGCGCTCAATGTGCGGCACGACGCCCATGACCGGGATCTTGAACAGCTGCTCGACGTGTTCCAGCGTCGCGATGCTCGTGTCCAGGTTTTCCGCCACGAATGCCATGGCTACGCCCAGAACGAGTCCCAGCAGGAGCCCTGCGATCGAGGTGCGGAACCGCCCCGCATGGATCTCGTCCGCGGTCATGGCCGGGCTCACCACGTAAGCGATTTCGGCGCGTTCGAGCTCGGAGATCTTCGCCTCTTCGAGCTTCTGGCTGAGGAAGGTGTAGAGCGTCTCGGAGACGTCCGTGCGCCGGACGTACTTGCGCGACTCGCGCTCCAGCTCCGGGATCTCCTGGAGCTGGGCCTTAAACGTCTCGATCTGGTCGTCGATACGCGCTTTCTTCGCCTCCAGCCCGGCGCGCTGGTTCTCGAGATCCTCCATCCGGGTCATGACGATATGGCGCCGCTCTTCACCGGCCTCCTTCTTCGCGTTCTGCAGGAGGACCTCGAAAAGTTGCATGCGGGGGTGGTTCGTCGTGTAGTTGCCCGTGCCCATGATCTCCGTGCGCCCCATCTGCAGCTCAAAGATGCGGTCCTTGACGCCGGTGAGGTGGAGGCTGTCGGATACGAGTCCCTGGAAGGCGGAGAAATCCCCGCCGGAGCGGGGGTCCCCTTTCAGGTAGCGGTCTACGGCCCTGTTCCATTTCGTGATACGACCCTCGAGCCGGCTCAGTTCGCCTTCGATGGCGATTTGCTCGGACTGCAGATCGGCGATCTGGGACACGAGATTTTCGCCCTCGGCCTCGAGATCAATGACCCCGTATTTTTCACGGAACTCCTTGAGCGCGCGCTCGTCGGTGTAGAGCTGGGTCATGATCTGATTGCGCCACTCCTCGATCTGCTCTTTAACCTGGCGCGCATTGCGGGTGATGTTCTCCTGATGGTACTGGATGAAGGTGGTCGAGACGGCGTTCGCGATCTCCATCGCCTTCTGACCGGAGGTCGAATGGACTCTTATGCTGATCAGGTCGGTGTTGCCCAGCCGTTCAACCTCGATCATCTCCTGGAGATCCGCCGCCCGCTGGTCCACATCGGGATCCTCCGGATACATGGATCGGGCCACGCGCTGCAGGACCCGGTAGCTGGTGATCTCCTTGAGGTAGTTCTCGATCGTGTCCACCGGCCGGGCCTGCTGCAGTCGCGACATGAAATCGGCCAGCGTGCGCTGGCGCTGGATCTTGATGCGCGACTCCGCCTGGAAGATGTTTTCCTGGTTGAAGGCGATCAGGACGGTAAAGACGATGCTCGCGAGAAACACCACCAGGATCACCCTGCGCCGGCGGTAGAGGATCTGCAGATAGTCTTTCAGACTCAGTTCTTCAAATGCCATAGGTCTGTCCCGGTTACCCCGGGCTCCCCCCTCGGTTTGTCAGGCCCATGCCTGCGATTCAGTCGTCGTCCTGGATCTGATCCTCGAGAAAATAGATGTCACGCACGGTCGAAACCGGAAGCAGGATCACGCGCAGCGCCTGCTCGTAGAGCGTGAGAAAGGATTTCGGCACGTAGATCGTGTCGCCGGGTTCGAGCAGCAGGTTCTCTTCGGGCTCGCCGCGGGTGTAGAAGCGGTGGAGGTTCGACTTGATGACCTCGGGATGGTACTGGTCGCCGCGGACCGTGATCACGCGGCTGACGGTGCCCTGCGCATCCCTGCCCCCGGCATCGGCGATCAGCTCGCTGAGCATCATGCCCTCGTCAAGCGGGTAGACGCCCGGTCGCGCGATATGGCCCAGAATGATCACATGGCTGCGACGCGACATCTCGGGGATGTAGACCGTCTCGCCGCCGGTGAGAAAGATGTTTTCCTCGATGTGACCGTCCAGCACGCGCTGGAGATCCATCACCTCCGTCTCCCCGTCCGCGTAGGTCACGCGGATGTTGCGGATATCCGCATCGTCCGTGTAGCCCCCGACCTCGCTGATAAACGAGGAGAGCAGCGTTTCCCCCTCGATCTCGTAGGTGCCCGGTCCCGTGTCGCGGTTGGGGTTCATCTGGACTTCGCCGAGGATGGATACCTTGGCGCCTACGTGCTTCTTTACATGGACCTTTACGACGGGGTCGTTCAGGAGTCGGTCGAGCTCGCTCTGGATCTCCTGCTGGAGTTCTTCAGGCGTCCTGTCCAAAAAGTTCATCTCGCCGATGCTCGGCATGACGACCCGGCCGTCGGTCGGGATGGTGTCCTCAAGAGGATATCCGTCCTGCTGCTGCAGCATGTCGCGCAGCCATACCTCGACCTCGATCTCGTCGTCGACCTGCAGCCTGACCGTACGCGGTTCGCGGGAGGCGACCGCCTCCAGGCGCTCGCGGATCTGTTCCTGCTCGCGGTGTCGCATCTCGTTGAGTCGGCGTACAATCCGCTTCTTCTGCGCCTCGAGAAGCTCGCGCTCCTGGGTCACCTCCTGCGAGGATTCCTCCGCCGGCGGGCGGGCCACGCAGCCCGATCCGGCCAGAAGCGCAACGACTCCGGTCAGGGCTGCTGTAATCGCGAGGATCTTCTTCATCGGGATATCATCCTCCCCTCGTGACGGTACGGACAATCGACAGCGCGGGATGTTCGCGCAGGTCGAGCATCTGGCGCCGTTCGGGATGGTTGCCGTGCCGGTCGAGAACGATCTCGACAAGGGGACGCAGCGGCGCGCCGCGATTCTGTGAGACGACGCGGGCGAGCGCGCCGCTGTTGAGTTCGACGATCGCGCCCACCTGGTAGAATCCGCCCGCGAGCAGGAGGGCCTTCAGCACGTCCGGCGCAAAGCGGTCGCGATTGCGCTTGAGCATCACCATCACCGGAGCAAAGGGTTCGCCGCTCGATTCGAAGTGCTCCCACTGTTCGCGGTAGACCCGCTCGAATTCGCATGCGAGGCCCAGGAGCTGTCCTTCGGAGCTGATCTGACTGCCGCGGAGGTGATTCGGCGTACCCGACCCGTCCGCACGCTCCTTGCATTCGGTGAGCGCGCGCAGCATCCGGTCCGGCGCGCCCAGCCTCCGGGCGATGTGGGCCGTCTTCTCCAGCGCATTACGCTCGTCGCTTCCCTCCACGTCCTGAAGCGATACGCCCTGTCCCGCCCCGATGTCATGAATCAGGGCGGCGGCCCCGAGGCCGATCTGATCGCGCCGCGGGAGCTTGAGCGCGCGTGCCAGATGCAGGACGACGATGATGCTGTTGAGAACATGCCGTTCTCAGGAGGCGTCCCCGTGTTCGGGCATGCGGAGTACCTCGGCCCAGAAGGCGCCGAGTTCGGTCTCCATCGCGGCGTCGAGGCGCTCAATGACCCCGGCGATATCACGCCATCCCAGGTTGAGTCCCTCGTCGGAGCGGAGCTGACCGAGCAGCTCGGCGGCATCGCGGCGGGCCTTGAACAGCGCGCTCCCATCGATCGCTTCGGCCGTGATGCCCATCTCTTCGATCGCACTCTCGATGCCGATCTTTCCGGAAGAGGAGGAGGCGTGCTCCTGCACGTCTTCACCGCGCGGAGGTTCCTGCGCGGCTTCCGGCTCAGGCTGTTCTTTTTTTTCCGCGGGGCCGGACTCCTGTCCCGCCGCACGGCGACGTAATTCGCTGAATCTTAGCGGACACATACAGCCTCCTGGCCGCGTTTATAGCAGGCGCGTAACCGCTTGGCAAAAACTATATTCCGCGTGGGAGGGAGTGAGAAGTGTAATGTGAAATGCCGCAGGTATAGGAGAGAGCGTTCCATGCCGTGGTTCGCTATCCTTTGTGGTCTTACAACAGGACAACAGAGGAAGGAGACGGCATGGAACAGAATCAGAATAGCAGGAAGGGCAAGCACTTGACGAGGGTGGAGCGCATGGTGATTGAGCGGATGTCCCGTGGGGGGATCCCCCCACGGGACATCGCGGCCGCCTTGGAGCGTCACCCGCGTACGATCCAGCGTGAGCTCAAGCGCGGGACGGTGACCCACCGGGACTCGGAGTGGCGGGAATACCGGACCTACAGCAGCGATCGCGGCCAGGACCTCCATGATTACCACGCCACCGCAAGGGGGCCCGGTCTGAGGCTGGGCCGCAACTATGCGCTGGCCGAATTCATCCGTTGCCGCATTGTGGAACATAAGGAATCGCCCGATGTAGTCGCCTTTCGGATGCGTCAGGCCGGTCTGGAGGAGGTGGTGTGCACCAAGACGATCTATAACTACATCGATAAAGGCGTCATTTTCGGGCTCAGCAACGAGTCACTGTGGGAGAAGCGTAAGCGAGCCAAGCGGCGCAAACGCGGCGCTCGGCGGTTGGCGAAGCGGATTTCCAAAGGCAAAAGCATCGACCAGCGTCCCGAAGGAGCCGAGACGCGCGAGGAGTTCGGACACTGGGAGATGGACCTGGTGACCGGCCCCACGCGCGGGTCCAATGCCGCCCTATTGACCCTGGTGGAACGCAGACATCGGATCACGATCATTCGCAAGCTGCCTGATAAGAGCCAAGCCAGCGTGCTCAAAGTTCTCAGAGGGCTCGAGCGTGAACATGGCTCCCGCTGCTTCCGTCAGATCTTCAAGACCATCACGGTCGACAACGGCAGCGAGTTCCTGGACTTCGAAGCCTTAGAAGCCTCTTCCTTCTCGAAGCAACAGCGAACCCAGATCTTCTACGCCCACCCATACTCATCCTGGGAACGCGGATCGAACGAGAACGGCAACAGGATGATCAGACGGTTCGTGGCCAAGGGCCGGGATATCGCGCGCTTTACCAAGCAGAAAATCCGCGACATCGAGCTATGGATCAATAACTACCCGCGCCGGATCCTCGACTTCATGACCCCTCACGAACTCTTCACGAACGAACTCAAAACGATCTCATAAATGAAACAAGACCACTACATGCGGCATTTGGTTTACAACCTACCCGCGTGGGAGGGAGAAAGAATGGGATTCACCATGAAGGGCATGAAGAGCATGAAGGTTGATTGGGTGGGGAGAGAATGGGATTCACCATGAAGGACATGAAGGGCATGAGGATTATTACGCTTCATGCCCTTCCCGCCTTCATGGTTGTCCTCCGCTCTTTCTTTCTCCCGCGCAAAGGACAGATAAACGAATCGGGAGGACTGCCCCCTGTTCCGAGTGTTGAAAAACGGGGAGGGCCCGTCTATTTCTTCCGCACGGACACCGCCCGATCTTCGCGCTCCAGGAATAATCCGTCGGAGGCGCTGATCGTGACGACGCGGGCAGGTTTCCCGCTGTTGTGTACGGGATCCTGGGTGCCCCGGATGCGGCGGAACGCCGCGTCCGGGAACAGTTTGCGCAGGTCGACGACGGCCTCCGAAAAGACGGAGCCGTTGAGCAGGACCAGCCCGTGCTCGAATTCGCGAACCAGGACATCGGCACAACCCTCGCGCAGTCGCAGATCGGAAATCTCGTAGTTTCCCGGTTCCTCCGTCACGCCGAATTCGATTTGAGCGGGACCGCTCCCCCCGGCGATCAGTGTCAGGACCACCTTCCGTTCGCGCGGAAAGACCAGAACCTCCTGCATGTAACCGCCGCCGCTCTGTCCGCCGCCCAGGAGCTGGCCGACGTTGGTGTTGAGTTCCTCCGCCGCACGGTCGCTCTGCTTCCCGCCGTCCCGGTCCGTGATAAAACGCAGACGCATGTTTTTAGGAATATTCCGGTGGGCGCGTCCGAAGCGGTCGTAGACCGGCGATCCGCGGAGTTTGAAGGAGAGGGTGTACTCCCGGTTACGTTCCAGTTCAACCCCGGGGAGCGGAAGGGCCACGGTGGCCCGGAAACTGTCCTTCAGCTGACGCCAGAGTCCGCGTTCGCGGACCCGGAAGCTGAATCCGTCCCCGGTCCGGGTGCGCTCCGGTTCAGAAAGACGCCACGGCGGCCTTTCCATGCGGACGGCGGGCATCGGCGACTGCCGCGTGAACGCGTAGACCGGCTTGCTCAGGTGAGTGGTTACGCGGACGGGATCGCCCTCGGGAAGCCCCAGCCAGCCGAACTCGCCGCGGCCGGCGTGGTATTCATCGTAGATCTTCGGCAGCATGCCCCCGTACCGCGCCCGCTCCTCCTCGAGCCCCGGATACTTCACCTCCTCCGTGTTCCCGCCGTGCGCCGGGCGAAGCACCATCTTGCCGACGTATCCCGATCCCATGCAGGCGGTGGCCATGTCGAGCCGGAAGTGCGCCAGCGTGGCTGGGCGTTCGAGGTCGGCGGCCTCGCCTCCGTGGTGGACCTCATCGGCGTATTTATTGTGTACGAAAGAGAGGTTCGGGTCGCGTCCCCGATCCTCCCAGAGCAGCCAGCGGTCGAGATTGCTGGAGTACATGTACTCGTAGGGGGGGAAGAAAAGCGTGAAGCTGTGTTCGTACTCGCCTCCGTTCAGTACCTCGAAAAGCCGCTGGTCCTCGTTGAAATTCGAATCCGAGACCATGCGGAAGTCGCGCCCGAGTCCCTTGAAATGTCCCGGCTTGCCCTTGCGAAGGAGCGTGGCGAACTCACTTATGCCCACCGGCCAGGCGAGCACGCCGTCGAACTGGAAGTTGTCGATCTCCCCGTCGTTGTCGCAGTCCACGCGGTTCGACACGCGGTGCGAGGGCGTATGCGTCCCGCACGAGACGTCGAAGACGTATCCGTCGATGTTCGGATAGTGCCTGCGGCGCATTGCGGCGTAATGCCGGGCCATGGTTTCGGCGGCGTTCAGGCCGGTGCGCGGATCGACCGGGCAGAATGGGGTGAGGTTGGGCATGAACGGTTTCACCACCACCGCCTGCTTCATCGATTCGCGCAGATGCGGGGGGAAGCTCCGGACGACCCCCGCGTTTTCGACGATGACCGGCACCGCGCCCGGTGCGACCACCGCCCCGGCGTCAAAGGCATGACGGTTTTCGCGGGCGTCCCAGCGACGGATCGTGACGGTGCGCGCCGCGGGGTCGATCGCCACGAGGCTTCCCATATCCGCATTGAGCCAGTCGGGTTTTTCGTCCGTCCCCCGGGTGTAGATGACCACGTCCTTGAGCAGGGCGTTCGTGATCTCCGGGTGCGCCTTCGCCACCTTTTTACTCAGGCGGTGGGTCAGCGGGAGGAAGGGAGTCATGTCCCCGACCCCCACCGTAATCGTTTCGGCGTCAGCGGGGATCGAATCCCGCGTCTCCGCCCCGGTCTCATAGACCCAGTGGCCCGGAAAATCCATGAGGGGATGGATGTCGTACTCGAAGATCTCCATCAGCGGGGAGGTGTCACGGACCTCCGGGTCGAGCCACCCGTAGTCCTCGATCCGCTGACGCGGCAGCATCTCCCATGTGCCCCAGATCCCCGTCGGTTCGTTATTGATCTGCACCAGCACCACCGCGTCGGGGTGTTCGCGCTTGAACCGGACCGACGAGAATTTCCGCTTGTCGACGTGCAGGTCGGAGACCATCAGCTGAATGTGGTCGTAGTGTGAAAGCAGCTTCGGGAAATTTTCCCTGAAAAGCATCGGCCGGGGATAGCCATCCGGTCCGGCCTGCGACGCAGCGGCCGCCGTCGTCAACAGCGCGAGCAACCAGGTTTTCAGACCCACGAGTCACCTCCCGCCCGCATCCGGGCCTCTTGGTCAGGTACAGAAAGTTGCATATACATATTTCCTTTGTGATACCGCATTGTATTTGGTGCAAAAGTATCTGATAAGTCTTTTGATCCGTAAACCCCTAAATTGCGTGTAAAATTATTTTCTTGATTGCGGTCCTGCATGCCCGTTAAGATTCATCGTTATTATCATGATCTCCGCAAGTGCGGGAGAGGAGCCGAGAAATGGATCGTCGCGATTTCATGCAGCGTCACATCGGGGGGGCGGGGGCCGTCCTGAGTCTCGGCATGCTTCGGGCCCGTCAGGTGCGCGCCGCGGAGCTGGGGGTCAGGCCGGACTCGTTCCCGCTGAGTCCGGGGGCGAAGACTCCGCCGGAGGAGCTGCGGATGCTCGCGGGGTACATTGAGGCCTTTTCACCGCCGGAGGGCCGCATGGATGATGCGGGGGGATGGACGGCGGTCTATGATATGCTCCGTTTTTCAGCCACGCCGGGGTACAGGAAACAGCGCGCCCGCTCGCCGATGTCAAACGTGATCTTCGGCCAGGTGGCCGTCACCCGCGCGCACGGCTCGACCGACTGCGACGTCCGGATGATCTTTGAGCCCGCCGGCGTGCCGGAGGAGGTCCGGGCCCGCATCGCGTGCCGGGAGGACCGGCCGGCCTCCGTTCGCTCGTACGAGCTGGACTGGACGTGCAGCCACACGAAGCCGAAGGCGGGCTACACCCGGCGCGAGCGCGGGACGGCGTCGCCCGGGGTGTTGAAGGTTGAATCGGATGGCCATACGGACCGGTTCGAGCACCGGCACCCGTTGACGTGTCCCTGGACGCTCTTCGATGCCGTTCGGCGCTTCCCGGCCGATCCGGGGCGCGAGGTGCCGATGGACATGATGATGGATCTTTCGTGACTACTCAGGTACCCCTCTCCCAGAGGACGGTTGACGATAACGGGCGACGAGAGCGGTGGACGATAGGCGCTTCCAACTCGTGAGCCGTTCTCGTCGCCCGTTATCGTTAGCCGATTCCAGATGGGCTATACGGGATCGAGACGATGGCGGCAAGTCGGGATGGCTCCGCCTGGATTTGCGAGGGGGCGAGTGCGAGTAGGATCGGCGAGGTCCGTTCATCCGCGGCAGAGGCTACGAGGTATTGAGCGCCGGAACGAAGGGGTTTCCGCTGAACAGGCAGGTCAGCGCATCCATAGCGCCGACGGCATTCTTGCGGGCGGTTGAGATGTAGCTTCGAATGCGGCAGAAGGCTTGGGCGCCATCCTCGGTTCGGAACATGCCCGAGATTTTCTGCTGCACCTTCATCATGCGCAGATCGCGCTCAGCCTGATTGTTGTCGAAGGGCACGTTGAAGTCGTACATGAACGCAAGCGCTTCATCGCGGTGCTCGTCGAGCCGTTCGAGCAGGTTACGGGCTTTGGTCTTCTTGCGGCGGCCCCGTCGTTTCTTCGCGTTGCGCGGCAACGGCGGCAGCGGATTCTGCGCGTAGCCTTCGTCGAGGACTTGCTGGTAGCGGGCTTCAAAGGCTTGGATCTGCTCTGCCGCAAGATGGCCTGCCTGTGCGTTGCACGCAGACAGGTCGGTGCTCTGCTTCGCATGATCGACGGCCTCTTTGATGTCGAGCAGGCAGTCGATCATGTGGTCGGCCCAGTCCTGCTGGTGCTGCTCATGCGCAAAGATCAGTTCCCGCAGGTGATGGGCGTTGCAGAGGCCATGGAGGCAGTCGTAGCCGAAGTACGGTTTCCAGAAGTCGTGAACGGCGCGTCCGAGGAAGTCGGGCAAGATGCCGATGTCATCGATCGCTTCGCGGCCGCGTTTGCGATGGATGTCATAATAGGTTGCCTGTGCGGTCGAGGCCGAATGCAGCCACCACAGCTTGCCGTCTACCCGTGAGCCGGTCTCGTCGAAGTGTGCCACGGCGGCCTGCTCGATCAACTCCTTGATCTTCTCGACGGGGTCGGCGGCCAACGTGTGGGATTGGGTGATGATATTGCAGAGCGTGCCTTCGCTCATCGGGCAGCCGAAGAAGTCATTCAGCAGTTCGCAGGTTCGGTCATAGGGCAGGAACTGATAGTTCTTCAGGTATACGGCCGCGGCCTTGATCCCCTCGCCGTATTGCACCGGAGCGTTGACCCCCTCGGGGAACGCGGCTTTGTTCAGATGGCCGCACGCGCAGGTTTTGGTTTCGGCCTGGTGCTCGGTGACGATCAGCCGCAGGGGTGGCAGGTCATGGACTTGGCGCTTTTCGATGCCCTCGACGGATTGATCGGCTAGAGAGCGGCCGCAGTGTTCGCATTCCTTCACACGGTGCACTTCGGTGTGCTCGGGCTTGTCGGCCATCGCGAGCGTATGGCCGGTATGGCCGGGCTGGCCGCCGGACTTGCGCTTGCCCTTCTTGCGCAGGCTTTTGGGCGCAGGTTTCTTGAAGCCGTCGCTGGAGGGCGGTTTGCTGCTGTTGCGCGAGTTCTTGGCAAGCTGCTCTTCCAGGTGGCGGACGCGTTGATCGCTTTGGTCAAGACGGCTTGTCAGGTCTTGAACTTGACGCTCCAGTGAATGGATTCGTGCGTCCATCATCAACAGCACCCGCACGACGGTGTCCTTGCCGGCGTCGTAGATCGCTTCGGCCTCTTGGCGTGTCATCACCTGCCCGCCCTCCCTTCGGTTCGGGAGCAGGCGGGTGCGCACAACTCCCGCCGGAAGTCCGGGATGAGCGGATACAGATACACGTCCTTGACCGGCGCCTGGATGCGGCGGTCTCGATCGTTGCGGGTCCGCCCCTGCGTTGCGCCCAGGCGCATCCAGTTCGCGGCCCGGTAGCAGGTGCCTTTGAATCGGGAACGGTCCACGAACGTTTCCAAGGCATGCACGGGATGAGCGTACTTGCCCTGCCAGTCATCCCGGATGCGCCGGGCAATGAGGCCGAGGACGTGGCTGGCCAGATGCGGGACTTCGACCCAGGGCAGGATCAGGAAACGCGTATTGTTGGTCAATGCCTGGAGATTGCGTTCACGGCAGGCCCGATCCCAGCCGAGGAAACGATCCCGATCCGCGCATTTCCATGCCGCCGAACCGAACAGCGCACAGGCCACGAGCCGACCGTGCCGGTCGCGGATCAGATAGCGCAGGTTCTCGCCCACCGTGTTGCGATGGCCCAAGTAGTGGTATCGGCCCAGCAGCCCTTTGAACAACTGCGAGTTATCCGAACGTGGGGCGACAAGGTCTGCCGACAGGGGCCGCAATGCGCTCAGGTCAGAGCGAATCGGTTCGGCGGCAGGTTCTACGGCAGGCACGCACCGGTTGCGGAAATGATTGGAAGACGGGCGTTGACGCGCCGGCAACTCGATGCATCCGCGTCGCTCCAGCTTCAACAGCAGGGAGCGCGCCGCCATGTCCTTGATACGGCCCTGCGCGTTGCGCCAGTTCCAGCAGCGGCACAGTTCTTCGCTCAGGCGGGTACGCCCCCAGTCCCGATGCTCTGCCATCAAATCCCGGATCAAGGCGATCTCGCCGTCCGTGATTCTCCGCCCCTGAATGACCATAGCCTGTGCCATGGTCAGCAGCGTAGAAGACCACGCGATCCGAGTCCAGAAGAAAATCGGGTTTTTTCTGTTGCGCTCGGGGGGGGTAGTCTACGATTGTTCCAGTGGTAGCGCCATGGTGGGGCTACCTGAGTAGTTACGATCTTTCAAACATGCGCCGCGATCAGGTGCTGCGGTTTGCGCGCGGTGTCGCGGTCGAGACCTCCGGCGGGCCGGTCGAGCTGCGCGTGTACGAGCAGCTCGGCCGCGGGATCGAACCTCTGCACTATGCGGTGGACGCGGACCGCCGCACGCTCTTTGTCACCCACGGGCAGCTCGGATGGGCCCTGAACAGGATCGAGGAGGCCTGACCATGGCGGGTAAGATGAGCCGGAGACCGAATATCGTTTTCGTCCACGTCGACCAGCTCAAGCAGTCCGCGATCGGGGCCTGCGGCTGCGAGCGGGTCCGGACCCCCGGCATGGACCGCATCATGAACGACGCGGTCTCCTTCGACCGGTATTACGCCACCGTCCCGGTGTGCGTCCCCTCTCGCACAAGCTGGTATACGGGGCTCGAACCGGATCAGAGCGGGATCACCGAGAACCCGCGCTGGATCGACCGCGAGGAGGTCCATCCCACGGATCTCGGGACGTGGCTGCGCGATCGGGGCGGATACGACTCGTATTACATGGGTAAATGGCACATTGCTATCAAGCCGCAGGAGTGCGGGTTTGAACAGCTGCACGGCTCGAATCCGGTCGGCGAGTACGGCGACACGGCGCTCGCGCGGGCGGCGGAGGATTTTCTCCTGAACCACCGCGGCGAACGCCCGTTCTTTCTCAGCGTCGGCCTGCTCAATCCCCACGACATCTGCTACTGGTCGTTCAGGTACAGCCCGGGCAAGTTCGGGATCGCGGACCGGATAAGGGATCGCCTCCCCCCGCTGCCGCCGAACTTCGATCCCGAACGCGCGGCCACGGACTGGACGGAGCTGGAATGGCGGTTCTACGCCCATGCGTACTTCCGGTTCGTGGAGATGATCGACGGGGACCTCGGACGGATCTACCGCGCCTTTCAGCGCTCGCCGGAGCGCGACCGCACCATTTTCATCTTCTCCTCGGACCACGGCCAGGCCAGCGGCGAACACGGACACCTCACCAAGGGCACCCCCTATGAGCACAGTCTCCGCATCCCGCTGGCGGTGGTCGATCCGTCCGCCGCGCCGCGCCGCGACCGGACACACCTGGTGAGCGGACTGGATATGGCGCCGACGATCTGCGATTACGCGGGGGTCGAACGCATGCCGCGCAACCACGACATGAGCTTCCGGCCGCTGGTGGAAGGCGGTGCGGGCGACTGGCGCGAGTGGCTGGTGGCGTCCACGCCGCGCATGAAACACCGCGTCATCTACCGGGGCGATTTCAAGCTGATCCATGAGCGTCGGGGCGAAACGGACCGCCTGTTCAACCTGAAGGACGACCCGTGGGAGATGCGCGACCTGGCCGACGACCCCGCTCACGCCTCCGTCCTCCGCGAGCTTCGCGCCCTGCGCGAGGAGTATGACGAATCGCGCGAGGTCTGCCGCATGGCGCAGGAGGACTTCGAACGCTGGGAATGAAAAGCAGCCGGAGACAGGATTACATGCGCAATTATTTCAGGATGCTGATCGCCGTGTTCCTCATCCCGCTCTCGTGGGGGATCCGGGGGGTGCGGGCGCAGGAGGATGCACCCAACGTCCTCTTTTTTCTTGTGGATGATATGGGCTGGACGGACAGCTCGGTCTACGGATCGACGTTCTATCCGACCCCGGCCATGGAGCGGCTGGCGGAATCGAGCGTCCGGTTCGTCAACGCCTACTCGGCCAGTCCGCTCTGTTCGCCCAGCCGGGCATCGATCATGAGCGGGCAGTACCCGGCCCGGCACGGCATGACGACGGCCTGGGGCCATACCCCGCAGCGCGAAGACGATCCCGACTACCAGCGCGAACATGTGCCGGTGGGCTCGGAATACCTGCTCCCGTACAGCCGCCGCGTTCTCGAACTCGATCAGTACACCCTGGCCGAGGCGTTCCGCGACGCGGGGTACAGGACGGGGTTCGTCGGTAAGTGGCACATGGGCCTCGCGCCGGAGTACTGGCCCGAAGAACAGGGGTTTGAGTCGACGTTTCACGGCGCGCCCGATCCGGGCCCGCCGAGCTACTTCTCGCCCTACCGCTTCCGGGCGGGGAATGTCACGGACGGCCCGGAGGGCGAATACCTGACCGACCGCGCCACCGATGAGGCGCTCGGGTTTCTGAGGAGCCGGGACGACCGCCCGTTCTTCCTCTGTCTCTGGCACTGGGGGGTTCACGGCCCGTTTCAGGCCAAAGAGGATCTGATCGAGTACTACCGGAATCACCCGGACCCGCGCGGCGTCCAGAAGAGTCCGACCTACGCGGCTATGATCCACAGCGTCGATGAGAGCCTCGGGGATATCCTCGACTACCTGGAGGAGGCCGGCCTCGACGAGAATACCATCATCGTCTTCACCTCCGATAACGGCGGGGTCGAATGGAAAGGGGTTAAGGCCGACGGCGGGGTCCCCGCCACGAGCAATGCGCCGCTGAAGAAGGGAAAGGGGACGATTTTCGAGGGAGGATCGCGCGTGCCGGCGATGATCCGCTGGCCGGGGGTCGCCGACCGGGAACGCGTGAGCGAGGCGGTCATCACGGGGGTCGATTACTATCCCACCCTGCTTGAGATGTGCGGTATCGCGAAGCATCCCGACCAGACGATCGACGGCGTGAGCCTGGTCCCGACCCTGAAGGCGGGCACGCCGCCGGATCGCGAGGCGATCTACTGCTTCTTCCCGCATAATTTCGGCGAGCGCTCGCCGGCCGGGTGCTGGGTTCGGATGGGCGACTGGAAACTGATCGAGAATTTCTACGTCTCCGATCTGCATCCGGACCGATACCAGCTTTATAACCTGGAGGCCGACCTCGGCGAGACGGAAAATCTGGCGGAACAGTATCCCGAGCGGACACGGCAAATGGCCCGTATGCTGAAGGACCATTACAGGACCCTCTGTGATCGTCCCCCGATCCCGAATCCCGATTACGATCCCTCGCTGCTGCCCGTCGCCGGATGGAACGGAGCGGACCGGCACAGCGGATGGCCGGAGACGGACGCCGGCACCCTGATCGTCACCGGACGCGGGATCTCCACGCGCGGGCTGCCGCGCGAGACCGGAAGCCTGGCGCTGCGATGGACGGCGCGCAGCTCGCGCGAAGGGCAGGGGCGCTTCTTCTGGTCCGATCGCAGCGACTGGCAGTTTCGAAGGGAACGGAGTACGGAATTCCGGCTTCAGGGCGACGGGCGCCGGCATGACTATATCATGGATTTTGAGGTCGGGGACGAACTGATCGGGGTGCGTATCGATGTGCCCCGCGGTGAGGACCCCGTAGTAATGGAAGAGATCGAGCTGCTCGACGGAAAGGGCCGTGTGCTCAGGCGGTGGGATTTCGAATGAGTTGTAAACCGCATGAGCGTACACGCGGATGGAGGGCGCCCGTCGCGGTGAGGGCGGCGATCCCCGGGTGTGTCATCCTTCTTGCAGCCGCGCTCTGCCCGACCCGGGGAACGGCGGCGGGAAGCGCGGTCGAGATCACTCGCGAGGCCGAAGCGCTCGCCGAACACATCCTGAAGGTCCGCGGAGCGCCGCTTCGGAATATCGAGGGACTCGAACGGATCGATGCGCGCGATTTCGGGGCGGTGCCCGATGACGGGCGCGAGGACGGCGAGGCGATCCGCCGCGCGATGCAGGCCATAAACCGTAAAGGCGGCGGCGTGGAACTCGTGTTCGAGCCCGGCCGCTATATGGTGGATCCGGGTGCCGGCTTGAGTAACGCTGCGGTGGCGGGCCTCATGCTGAGGTCGGTTGAAGATGTGGTGATCGACGGACGCGGCGCGGAGATGGTGATCCGGCGGCCCGAGTGCGGGTTCTTCCGGGTCCGGGACTCGAAACGGGTCATCGTCCGCGATTTCACCATCGATTACGATCCCCTCCCGTTCACCCAGGGAACGGTCACGGACCTCGATCGTCGTGCCGGCTGGATCGACGTGCGGGTCGACCCCGGATTTCCCGCTCCGGCCGATCCCTTTTTCGAGTCCTTCAACTCATGGGGCATGATCAAGGATCCGGCGCATCCCGGAAAACTCAAGGACGGCGTGCCCAACTTCATGATGCGGGATTCATGTGAGGATCGCGGCGACGGCGTCTTCCGGATCCGCCTGAAAGAGCGGTCCGGATCCCGGGGATGGGAGACCATTGAAACCGGAGATCGCTACGCGCAGGTCGGCCGCGCCTCGGGCGGGTGCCGGTTCGACGACAGCGAACGGATCACCTTCGAACGCATTACCTACTACGCCTGCCCGGGATCGCTGTTCGTCGGCACGACCACCTCACGTCTCAATGTGCTCGACTGCCGCAGCCGTCTGCGCGACGGACGCATCCTGACGAGCGGAGCGGACGGGGTGCACTGCCAGGCCGCGCGGGTCGGCCCGTGGATCGAGGGATGCGAGTTCGAGGGGCTTTCCGATGACTGCCTCAATGTCTACAGTACCCCGCTGTATGTGCTCGACCGGCTCGACGACCGGAGGCTCCGGATGACGCGTCCGGAGCGGATCCGGGCGGGCGACCGGCTCGCTTTCTTCCGCCCGCAGACCGGACGGGTCCTCCACGGCGGGCGCGTGGAGTCGGTGCGGGACGGGATCGTGACGTTTTCCGCGGCGGTCCCGGATCTCGAACTCGCGCCGGAGGGAACCCCGTTTGACCGGCACGACTGGAAGATCTACGATCACGCCTACAACCGCGATGCGACCGGGAACTATTTCGTGTACCGGGACAATTACATGCACGACGGGCGGAGATACGGGGGCTTTATCAAGGCCTCGTACGGGCTGATCGAAGATAACCGTTTCGAGCGATTGTCGAATCACGCGCTGTGTATCGAGAATACCCCCGACTGGCCCGAGGGATTCTGGGCCCGGTATCTGGTCGTGCGCGGGAATCGGATCATCGACTGCGCATTTCTGGAACGGGAGCCGATGGTTTCCGTCGACTGGCTGACACTCGGTGCCCGTTCATCGGGGATCCCGATGCAGACCGACCTGTTCTTCATAAACAATGAGATGCGCGGCCGGTTCAATCCGCCCGCGCGATTCCGCTGTACGAAAAGACTGTACCTGGAGGGTAACCGCCCGGAGTGCGAACGCTGATAATCTATTAGAGCAACAAATTACGTATGCGGAGCAGGCCGCTGAACAGAAGGAAATCCGTAATGGCACAATCCCGAACCGGACAGAAAAGTCAGCTGGACATCTTCAAGTACGCCGTGGGTGACGGCGCGTTCTCGATCACGATGAACGGCATGAGCAACTTCGCCATGATCTACCTCACCCAGATCCTGGGACTCAATCCGGCGTGGGCCTCGCTGGCCATCAGCGTCGCCATTTTCTGGGATGCGATCACCGATCCGATCATGGGTCACATCTCGGATAATACGCGAACCCGCTGGGGGCGGCGCCATCCGTACGTGCTGATCGGGGGATTTCTGAGCGCGGCACTCTTCGTCTCCTTCTGGACCCTGCCGCAGCTTCTGAGTTCGCCGGTGCTGATCTTCATCGTCGCCCTGGTGCTCAACCTGATGATCCGCACGGCCCTGACCGTATACATGGTGCCGTATACCGCGCTGGGCTTCGAGATCTGCCCCGAATACGAATCCCGCGCACGCCTGCAGGGGGCGCGGTTCTTCATCAATCAGACCTGCAACTTCCTCTTCGGCGCCATGGCCTGGTCGCTGTTCTTCCAGGAGGAAATGAACGAGGCGGGTGAGATGATCGACGGTGCCCTGATCCCCGGAAATTACCTGCTCATGGCCATTTCACTCGGTGTGGCGATCATGACGCTGGTGTCGATCTGCTGCTGGGGTACCCGCAACTACGCGGTGGACAACCGGAAGGAACCGGTCGAAGGCAACTCGATCCGCGATTTCTGGGTCGACTTCTCCTCCATCCTGCGGGATCGGCTCGCCCTGGCCGTGTTCGGCTTCTTTATGCTCGCCACGCTCTCGTTCATGCTCATGGCCCAGACCCAGATGTTCACCTACGTCTTCTTTATGAAATTCAGCGCCTTTGAGAAGACCTTTGTGCACGGGGGCGGGATGCTCGCCTTCGCCTTCGCCTCGCTGAACGTGTCCAGGCTGGTCCGCCGGTTCGATAAGAAGCCGGCCGGATTTATCGGGATCGGGATGGCCGTATTCGGGGGGCTGAGCCTGCTGGCCGTGTTTATCGGCGGCCTGATGGAGCCGGGGCAGATCCCCTTTACCCTGTTCGGAAAATCGTTTTCCGTCGCCACCCTCGTGTTCGGCCTCCTGCAGATGTGCTGGTGGGGCGGTTGCGGCTTCCTCGTACCGCTGGCCAGTTCGATGATCGCCGACGTCGCGGCGATCAACGAGCAGAATACCGGCAAGCTGAAGAATGCGGGCTACGCGTCGGTGTTCACGTTCTGCGCGAAGGCGGCGGGCTCGATCGGGATGTTTATCTGCGGCTCACTGGTCGGCCTGGCCGGGATCGTCTCGGGCGCCACGGACCAGACCCCCGAGGCCGTACGTAACATCGCCATCCTGACCTTCATCAGCGGTCCGGTCGTCATCTGCATCGCGGGAGTGTTCCTGTACAAATACCCCGTCACCCGCGTCCAGATGGAGGCGTTTGAAAAACGCGAAGACGCATGAGGGTGAGAAGAGGACATGGTGCGCGGGCCTTGAAATGAGGGAGGGCGCATGAAACACAAAAGCGATTATAAGGGATTCACGCTGATCGAGCTGCTGGTGGTCCTGGCGATTATTGCCCTGCTTGCGGGTCTGATGTTCGGGGCCTTTACGAAGATGCGTGCCATGGCCGACGCGACCGGTTGTATGGGCAACATGAAAACGCTCGGGACGGCGGTTCAGCAGTATACGGCGGATCACGACGGCCGCATGCCGCTCATCAGGATCCAGGGCGGGTTCTGGCATTGCACTGCACAGAGCTGGTGTTCCCCGGCGCTGGATCCGGAAGGACCCCACGGGAGCCGCGACGTCGGGATCGGTCCGTATATCAATTATGATATCGGGGACCATTACGGCGAGCGCTACGATCCCAACGACCCGTCGACCCGGCTCCCCGATGTCCTGCGCTGTCCGGCCGATCGCCGGTACTTCGAGGATCCGGACGCGACGCATCCCTACCTGGAGCCGTCGTACGGATGCAATGTCGAACTCGGAAACCTCATGCTCGGCCCCACCTACCGTCCGCAGCTGCGCTTTGCTCAGATCCGCTTCCCGTCGAAGTTCATCGTCCTGGCCGAGAGCGGTCACGCCGCCGAGGAAGTCGAAAAGTACGGATCAGGGCAGATGGCCTGGATCCTCTCCGGCCGGGTGCCCTCCCAGAGCGTCTGGGGAGGGCGTCACGAGGGTCGGGGCCACATCCTGTGGGCCGACGGACACGTCAGCCTGACGGATGTCCGCCTCGTAAATAATTTTTCGGCGGATCCTTTCAAGATGTTCTTCTGGCTTCCCGAGGAACAGTTCAACGATGATTATCGGGAACAATGCGAGGAATTAAGGCGCGAGCTGTCCAACTGATCCTGTGAATGCAATGCCCGGGTCCCCTGACCGGCTCAAACAGTGAGGTGTTTCATGACGAATCGACGAGATTTTGTAAAGACCGGTGTGCTGACGGTCAGTCTGCTTAACCGGGACCTGGCGTTTTCTTTCGTCCCCGACGATTTTTATGATTCGGGCGCGTACGACAACGCGATCCCGTTCCGTAAACCGGCCCGTACGATCCGCGAGGTCGTGCCCGGATTCCTCTGGGCCGATGCCGCCGATTTCGGAAGCTACGGCGGATGGGCGCTGGACACCCAGCACTCCGGGTTTATGGGTTCGTCCTACCTGATCGCCCACGGCGCGGGAACGCCGGTCGAGGATGCCGGCCTGACGATTCCCGATGTCCGGCCGGGCCGCTATCGCCTCTGGGTTCGGAGCCGCAACTGGATCCCGGAACACTCGCCCGGCCGGTTCGCGGTCCGGATTAACGGGCAGGATTCCGGGATCGAATACGGCGCCCAGGGTGAGAAGGGCTGGAGCTGGCAGGACGGCGGGCTGCACGAGCTTCAGGGCGGCACGGTCGAAATGACGCTGCGCGACCTCACAGGATATTACGGGCGCTGCTCCTCAATCATACTGACGCGGGATACGGATTACCGGCCGCCCGCCGACCTCGAGGCGTTCCGGCGGGAACGCGCACGGCTCAGTGGCGAATCCGACCAGCTGCAACGCAGACCCGAGTACGACGTCGTGGTCGTCGGGGCCGGCACGGCGGGCTGCTGCGCGGCGATCGCTGCGGCACGCCTGGGCATGAAGACCGCACTGATCTCCGATCGCCCCGTGCTCGGCGGAAACGCCAGCGTGGAAATCGGCGTGCCGGTCCAGGGCGCCGCCTCCCAGCATCGATTCGCCCGCGAGAGCGGGATTATTGAGGAGGCCGGACGGATCGGCCTGGTGAATGAATGGGGCTCGATTATGAGCCGCCCGTTCGCCACCCTCATCGAGAAAGAGAAAAACCTGGAGGTGTATGAGGATACGCGCGTCGAGGCGGTGGAAAAGAGCGGGACGAAACGTATCCGCGCGGCCCTGGCGCGCCATACCCTCACCGGCGGCCGATCCCGCATCCCCGGAAAGATGTTCATCGATACCTCCGGCGACGGATGGCTCGGCTATTACGCTGGGGCCGATCACCGGGTCGGACGGGAGCCGCGATCGATGTACAATGAGAGCTACGCGCCGGAAAGGGCGGACAACATCACGATGAGCGGCTGCCTGCGCGGCCCCCGCGAGGAGTATAAACGCTGCCTGTTTTACCGGACGGTCCGGGAGTCCTCCCCGCAGAAGTTCGAGACGCCGCCGTGGATCTACAGGCTCCCGCCCGACTGGATCAACCGTCGCGGCGACGATCAGCGCCTCGAGCGGGTGGCATGGCACGGTACCTGGTGGCTGGAGCACCACGGGGAGGTGGACGATCTGTGGGATCCCGAATACGCGCGCGACGCCCTGCTCCGTATCAATTTCACCTTCTGGGACTACATGAAGAACAAGTGGTCCGAACGGTCCCGACTCTCGAAGCACCGGCTCGACTACGTCCCGTTCATGGTCGGCAAACGCGAGACGCGGCGACTTCTGGGCGATTACGTGCTGAATCAGAACGACTGCGAGTCGGCGCGTCCGTTCGAGGACGCGATCGGCCACACGGGATGGCCGCTCGATGTCCATGCTGCGGAGGGTCTCTTCTCCACAACCGGGCCGTACGACTGCGCGGTGAAGATTCCGATCGCGCAGATCCCGTACCGCACGCTCTATTCGCGTAACATCGAAAACCTGCTGATGGCCGGACGCGCGATGAGCGTCTCACATATCGCGCTGGGCACCGTGCGCGTCGAGGGCCAGACCTCGATCACGGGGCAGGCGGCCGGTACGGCCGCGGCGCTGGCGCTGCATCGTCGGACCACCCCCCGGGGCGTGTACCGCAGGCATATGGACGAACTGCAGCAGCTCCTGCTGAAGCACGATCAGTACATCCCCGGCGTGCGCAACCGCGACCCGGAGGATCTGGCACTCCGCGCGGAGGTCCGCGCCTCCAGTCAGTTCGTGGACGCGTCCAACCCGTTCCGGCGCGAGATGGAGAGCAGCGAAAGGGGGCGCTGGTTCGAGCTGAATATGGCCCGCGGCGTGTTCTTCCCCTGGGAGGCGGGCCGGCGCCTGGAACGCATCAGCCTTCCGCTCGAAGCGAAGCGCGATGCGGAGATTACCCTGCATCTCCGCGCCGCAGGATCCGGGAATGACCTGTCGTCCGCAACGGATGTCGCCACCGTGACCCGACGCATCTCCGCCGGGATGAAAGGGTGGGTGGATTTCCCGATCGACCGGGAGATCCCGACGGCCCATGCCTGGATGTACCTGGAAACCGCGGAAGGTGTAAGCTGGAGACACTCAAGCCTGAATACGGAGGGGGTCTTCCGGTTTTACGGTCGACCGGGCGTCTGGCAAAAGGTGCAGGGCGATGCAATGACGTTCGCGCTGGACCCCGACCCGGTCTTCACGGAGCGGAGGGTGTACGCGCCCGTGAACGTGATCAACGGGACGGCCCGGCCGACGGAGGAGGCGCCCAACATGTGGATCTCCGACGCCGGTGAACCGCTCCCGCAGTGGATCGAACTCACGCTGGAACGCCGGGCGAAGGTCTCTTCGGTGCACTGCGTCTTTGATACGGATCTCAGCGTAACCATGGGCAAGCAGCGCGATGCGCATCCGGATGTCTGCGTGCGCGATTATACGATCGAGTGCCGGACGAACGGGAAGTGGAAAAACGTTGCGCGGATCCGGGGAAATTATCAGCGGTTCCGCCGACATGAGTTCCCCGCATGCGTGGCGGATAAGGTGCGCCTCACGGTCGAGAGTACCCACGGCGCGCCGCAGGCCCGTGTGATGGAAATACGCGTCTACGGGGCATAGGGAGCGGTCGCGCTGAGATATCGCGACCCCCTCTCCCGTTTATTCTCGCAGAGGCGCAGCGAGCGCAAAGGGAATAAAGAGGAATGTGGAACAGGGGAGAAAGGCTCTTTACCTGCACGCTCCGCGCGCTTTGCGAGAAACTTCTTCCGGAAGCCTATAAAAAAGCGGTCCGGAATAACCCACTTCCGGACCGCACTCATTCACCGTTTTGCGCCGAATCAGCGTATGCGGCGTCGGATGAAAAGTAACGCCGCGCCGGTCGCCCCGATCAGGCCCATGGTGGCCGGCTCGGGGATCAGGTATCCGTTATTGTCGAGCGAGTAGTCGCCGGATTCCCCATCGATCCGGATCACGCTCAACTGGCCGCCATCCAGTCCGCTCTCATCTGTTCCGAAGCGAATCTCGTCCTTGCCTAACTCGAATCCGACGAGGTTGAGCACGGAAGTATTCGTCGACCAACCGTGGCCGGATGAATCACTGAACCACAGACTCTCGGCTTCCTCGTCGCTGAAATCTATGGTCAGCGTGAATCCGCTGCCTCCGTCCAGGAGTAAAAGGCTGGCGGTATTTGTATTGCTGAAGCCGTTCAAATCGAAACTCGGCGAGTAGCTTGATGCGGCGGTTCGGAGCATGGTTTCGACCTGATGATCAGCCCCCAGGCGAAGATCGCCACCCTGGAAAAGTACATCAGAGAGGGATGAATCGCCAACGACGCCGTTGGTGTTGGCAAAGACTGACCAGCCACCTCCAGCCACGAACCGCGAATCAGAGCCGCCGTCTGCGTCCGTGACCGCGCCCCGGAAAAACGCGGGCGAACTGCTGCTGTTTTTGCTATTGGCGTGTGCCGCATTGTAGAGGTCAACGCCTCCATCGTAGTAAACCGTCACACTATCCAGCGGCATAAGGATACTGCTCCCGGCGTCGTTGAGAATCAGCTTGCCGCCGAACCTGACCGTACCGCCGCTGTTATTGTCACCGGCTCTGAAATACGTGACCCCGGTACCGCTGTTTGTCAGCGAGATATTATTGTTGAGCGTCTGGGTCTGCCCGCTGTCCGCGTTGAGGTTCAGCGTGACGTTGGGCTTGTCATTTGAGCTGGCGACCGTGATGGTCCCGCTTCCGTTGAAGGTATACGCCCCGCTTACGATAAGAAAGTCGTTATAGGAATCCCCGATCGTATAATCGGAATCCACGTCGACCGTAAAACTCGAGGCCGTGGAGTCGAATGTCAGTTCGTCCCCCGGCCCGGGTACCGCCCCTCCGGCCCAGTTGCCTCCGGTGCCGAAGTCATTCGATTCATCACCCTGCCAGTTGATATTCGTTGCCTGCGCGGCCGCCGCGAAGGCGCAGACCGTCAGCATCGTCAGTATTTTTCGCATAACTGTACCCTCCCATTGTAATTAACGTGCCCCGGCGCACCACGCGCCAACCCTTTGTACAGAGACACTAACACCCCTCAATCATGCGTCAATGATAAAATTATAATAAAATTGCACACGGTGAAAATTGGTTATTAATGACGAAGCTGCTGGTACTATAATAGTATGTGCCGTTACGAAGCTCATCCCGTTAATCTCTTTGCATCGGAACGGGGAGTTGTTAGCGTAACGGAAAATCGAAGGGAGACTCGATGAATGTATTTGTCTTCCTTCTTTCCTGCGTAGCGGCGCTGGGTGGTTTTCTGTTCGGGTTCGACAGCGGTGTGATCAACGGAACGGTGGGGGCGCTGCAGGAGGCATTTGGCACCTCGGAGGTCGGGTCGGGGTTCAACGTAGCCTCGATGCTGCTCGGCTGCGCGGCGGGCGCCTTCTTCGCCGGTCGGATCGCCGACTGGCTGGGACGCCGCTGGGCGCTGATCGTCGCGGCGGTCTGTTTCGGTGTCAGTGCATGGGGTTCCGGTATCGCGGGCGGATCGGTCGAGTTTGTCATCTACCGCCTGATCGGCGGGATCGCGGTCGGCGGCGCAAGCATCATCAGCCCGGCGTACATCAGCGAGATCGCTCCGGCGGCCGTCCGCGGGCGGCTGGCCTCGCTCCAGCAGATGGCGATCGTGCTGGGACTCTTTGTGGCGTTTCTGAGCAATTTCCTGCTGGCCGGCGTCAGCGGCGGGGCCTCGGACCCGCTGTGGGGATTTCAGACCTGGCAGTGGATGTTCTGGATGGAACTGATCCCGGTGGTTCTTTTCTTCCTGGGACTGATCTGCATCCCGGAGTCGCCCCGATTCCTGGTTGCGCGCGGAAAATATGAAAAGGCCGAATCGGTTCTCGCGCGTGTTGATCATCCCGACGACGCGCCGGCGAAGGTCGAGCAGATCCGGGGTACGCTGAACGCGGCTCACCGGCCCAGCCTGCGGGACGTGCGGGACACGGCCCGGAAACGCATCTACCCGATCGTCTGGGTCGGGATCCTGCTGGCCGCCTTTCAGCAGCTGGTCGGAATCAATGTGATCTTCTACTACGGTGAAGTACTCTGGGAGGCGGCCGGATTTACGGAGGAGAACGCGCTGCTGATCAACGTGATCAGCGGGGCGATCAACATCGGAAGCACGATCGTCGCCATCCTCCTTGTCGATCGGGTCGGCCGGAAGCCGCTGCTCGTCTGGGGGTCGGCCGGTATGGCGGTCTTTCTCGGGCTCATGGCGCTGATCTTCGCGGGATCGGAGGTCGATGCGTCCGGCAATCTCGCGCTCACGGATATGGCCGGCGTGTTTGCGCTGCTGGCCGCCAACGGGTACATCATCTGTTTTGCCGTCACCTGGGGGCCGGTGATGTGGGTGCTGCTCGGCGAGATGTTCCCGAACCAGATGCGCGGCGCGGCGCTTTCGCTTGCCGGGCTCTCGCAGTGGGCGACGAATTTTGTGGTCACGATAACCTTCCCGATGCTGCTCAGCGGAATCGGTCTCGGCGGCGCCTACGCCTGTTACGCCTTCTTCGCGCTGCTCTCGGTGTTCTTCGCCTGGAAATTGATCGCGGAAACACGGGGCAAGACGCTCGAGGAGATGACCGGCGGGTAAATCTTTTGCCGACGGCGCGCTCGTCGGAGGAGAGACGCAATGAACGGCATGCGACGACGTAACTTCCTGACCGCCGCGGGCGCGGCCGGTGGCGCGGGGGTGCTCGGCGGCTGCAGGATGATGACACCGGGCCTGAAACCCCCGAATGTGGTGTTCGTATTCGCGGATCAGTGGCGGGCTTCGGCGACGGGATATGCGGGGAATCCGGATGTGAAGACGCCGCATCTCGACCGGCTGGCGTCGGAGAGCTTCCGTTTTAAAAACGCGGTATCGGTCTGCCCGGTCTGCAGCCCGGCGCGGGCGTCGATCATGACCGGACAGTATCCGCTGACGCACGGCGTTTTCGTGAACGATGTCCATCTGCAGCAGGACGGCCCGTCGATTGCCGAGGTGTTCAACGAGGCCGGGTACGCCACCGGCTTTATCGGCAAGTGGCATCTCGACGGACACGGGCGCAGCAGCTATATCCCGCCGGAGCGTCGGCAGGGGTTCGGGTTCTGGCAGGTGCTGGAGTGTACGCACCGCTACAACGATTCGCTGTATTACGATAACAACAACCCTGAAGCGAAGCGGTGGCGGGGCTACGACGCCATCGACCAGACCCGCCACGCGGTGGATTACATCCGCAGTCACGGGGACGCCCCGTTCGTGCTGTTCCTCTCCTGGGGTCCTCCGCATGCGCCGTACCTGACCGCACCTGAGGCGTATCGGGCGATGTATGATCCCGGAAAGCTGACGATCCCGCCGAATGTGCCGGAGCATGCGGAGGACTTTATTCCGCCGGCGAAGTGGGACGAGCACGCCGCGATGGAGCCGCGCGACCGCGTCAGGCGGATCATGGCCGGGTATTATGCCCACTGCAGCGCACTGGATGCCTGTATCGGCCGTCTGCAGCAGGCGATCCGCGATGCGGGCCTCGAGGAGGATACGATTTTTGTATTTACCGCCGATCACGGGGATATGCTCGGATCGCACGGACTCTGGAAGAAGCAGTGGCCGTATGACGAGTCGGTCTGTGTCCCGTTCCTGCTGAAGTATCCGGGGGTCGGAAAGGGCGGGCGGGAACTGGAGGCGCCGTTCAACACACCCGACATTATGCCGACGCTCTGCGAGCTGTGCGGCGTGCCGGTGCCCTCGAGTGTCGAGGGAGACAGCTTTGTTCCGGTTCTCAAGGGGGCGCCTGCGTCGGACGATGCCGCGCTGATCGTGAACATCCATCCCTTCGGGCAGTGGTCCGCCCGGCGCGGCGGGAGGGAGTGGCGCGGCGTCCGTACGGCCCGGCATACCTATGTGAAAGATCTGAACGGGCCGTGGCTTCTGTTCGATAACGAGTCCGATCCGTACCAGCGGAACAATCTGGTCGACCGTCCGGAAACGGCGCAGTTGCAGCGCCGCCTGGAGCGCCTCCTTCAACGCAGGCTCAGGGAGACGGCGGATGATTTCGCCGACGGCATGACGTTTGTGCGGCGTCAGGGCTATCCGGTGGATGAGACCGGAACCGTGCAGTACGAGGAATAGCGACCTTCAATCGCCCGAGCTCCAGCTCGGCATTTTTCTCTCCTGGGAACGCCGAGCTCCAGCTCGGCATTTCTCCCCCTGGGAACGCCGAGCTCCAGCTCGGCATTTTTCTCTCCTGGGAACGCCGAGCTCCAGCTCGGCATTTTTCTCTCCTGGGAACGCCGAGCTCCAGCTCGGCATTAATTATCTATTTCCAACGGTATCCACGGGACCGGTAAAGCCGGGGCCGCCGCCGGCGACGTAACCGTCGCTGCGTCCGCTCCGGTCTCTGCTGACCCAGAAGGCATAGAGCGAACCCTTCGTCAGCTCAAAATGGAATCGAACCGGTTGTCCGGCCAGTGCGGAGAGATCGGAACCTCCCCTCCAGGTCAGCGGTTCCAGGGTGCTGTCTCCGGTAAAGGGACGGCTGTTGGACAGCGTGAACGGTTCAATGGGCTCGCCGTTCAGGTCGCGTATCTCGGCCCGCACCGCGCCCTGCGGAGCGGCGGCGTTGACGAACAGGTATTGGCCGGAAAAGGTGACGGGCCGGGTGGTGAGATATCCCTGTTTCTCCGCATCCATTGAGGCGAATCCGTCGCGGCGCAGAAAAGCGACCCCGGTCGCGCCGTTGGCGTACATCCCGCTGAGCATCGAGCGTTCGTTGGTATTTTCCGGGTCGCCCGCGAATCCCAGATAGTAAAACCACAGCCGGTCGTCCTGAACCACGCAGAGGTTGCCGAGCGACTGCACGTATCCGCGATCCCAGGTCCCCTCCCGGCGCGAGGCGGCAATGGCCATGTTCCGGTCCGGGCGGTGCCAGTGGAATCCGTCCCGGCTGTAGGCGAAATTCAGTTCCGTGATCTTCGGGGTGCCCTGTTCGGCGGCCTGCCGGTTCGGGGGTCCGCGGTGCAGCTCATAGAATCCGAGCATGATGCTTTCATACGCCACGGCATCCAGGTTGTAGAGCTGCGGCGTATTTTTAAGTTCCGGGTCGGGCGGATCCCGCCGGTCCGCCGCGGTCCAGATGACCGGTTGCCCCTCCTCCCAGCCTATACCCCGCAGGTTGAAGTCGTCCCACTGCACGCCGTGCAGGAAGTCATCCGTTTCCCAGTAGTGCCGGGATCGTCCCCGGAAACCGGAGCGGATGCTGAAGATCCATTTGTGGCGGAATGGATTATAAAACATCGTGCTTCGATCGCCCATGTTCCCGGTCCGGGTTCCCCCCCGCCAGTGGATGCCGTCCGGTGAAATATAACAGGTGCCCGGACGGGGACCGGTGCTGATGAACAGTTTATATCGGGCCGCCGGATCAGCGGTCCACGCATCGCGCACGACCGTCCAGGAGTCGACGTGGAGTCCTTCCGGCAGGGCCTGATTGGTGCCGGCGCGGATATCGAGTTCGGGCCGCTCCCAGTGGAGCCCGTCCCGGCTGACCGCGTAACAGATGGTCCCGATCCAGCCCGCTTCGTACCAGAGTTCAAAGAGCTGTTTGTCCGGATTCCACCATAACCCTCCGCTCTTGGGTCCGGCCAGCGGCTGCGGGCGGGAGGCGAGTTCGGGGAGCCGCGCGGCCAGGGCGGGGGGTTCCGTTCCCCTTTCCAGCGGGGTTTCCGGTTTCAGTACGGGATTACCTTCATATTTTTCGGGATAGTGGAAAGTCCGGGCCAAGTCCGTCTCCGCGATCAGGAAGTCGTCGACAAAAAGCTGGCGCCCGACATCAATCCGGATCACTTCAGGCGGGTGATCCAGATAGGGCACGGGCATCGGTTCGGTGGATACCGGATGCATATGCACCGGGGGCCAGGTCTCCGGAAGCCGGATCCCGTTATAGAGCTTTTTGCCGCGGTTGGATCTCCAGTCCGGTCCGGGCCGGCGGACCGCCTCTGAGAAGCCGAGGACTATGGTCCATACCCGGAACTCGAAGGTCTCGCCCTCGCGGACATACCGGCTGTAGACCCGCGCCGCGTCATCCGGATTCGTGCCGAACAGCTGGAAAGGGGGGGTGTCTTCAGGGGTGAAACCACGGCCCTCCACGGCCTCGTGCTGTGTGGATCGGGCCAGGATCAGAAGGGTTCCGGAGCGGGTTACGGTGAAACGGTTGTAGCCGATGAGATTCCGGATGAATCTCTTGCCCTCCAGTCGGGGCGGGCACTCCTTCAGGGTATACGGCCGGTTGGAGAAGAGTTTTACGCCGGGCGTAAACGTCGCCTGAAAGTGATCTGGCGTATCATGCCGGACCTCAATGGCGGCGGGAGCGGAGGCGGACATCGCGGAACGGGCGGCCGGCACGACCCGGAGCAGCCCGATCAATACCGATGCGAATACCAGCGTCCCGATCCCGTGTTTCACTTTCTGTTTCCCGCACTTTCTGATGTCGGCACGCCCGGATTCATCCCCGAAGGGTTCGATGATCCAGCCGGTCTCCGTAGAGGTCTTCCAGACGTACGGACAGCTTATCCCGGGTCGCGTCGAGGATGGTTACGGTCGCTCGTTCAAGTTCAGGCCCCCCGCCCACGACCTGAAGGATCGGTTCCGCCGCGGTCGGGTCGTCGAAACGCTAGTCATGGGTATGCCCGCTGACCAGCAGATCGAAGCCGGCCTTCTCGAGGGTCGGCATCCAGAGTGAAGCGGCATGACGCGACGACGGCCATTTCCGGTCGGTGTCCCGCAGACGGAGCGGGATATGACAGAGCAGGATCTTGAACGGGGCGTCCCGGACCTCCGGGGTATCCGCGACATCCGCCAGCCAGTCGGCCTGCCGTTCGCGCTCCCGGTCGAAGGCCCCCAGACCCTGCATCCCGGCGAAACTGGAATCGGCGCGGTCTTCCCCCGTGTTCATACCGACCAGGGCCAGCGGGCCGTCACGGGACACAAAATTATACGGCAGTCCGGGAACGGGACCGGCGGATAATGTCGATAGAACATCCCCCGCACGAACACCGCGGAACTCATGGTTCCCCACCACAAACAGAAGCGGGCGCTCCGATGCCCATCCGCCGCCGTGTGCGGTTCCGGGCCTGCGGCCCGGCCCGAGCAGGATTTCAGCCACGTCCTTATAGGAGTGGAAATCCGTGGTGGTGTCGCCGTTCCATATCAGGAGGTCCGGCGAGAGTTCGCGAACCCGCCCGGCCAGTGCCTTCAAGGTGCGACCCTGTTCGTGCGTGTCGTTCACGACAACGGCCCGGACCGAAGGGCGGTCGGGGTCGGGAATGCGCAGGGTTCGAACATCCGTCCACCCGCTGACGCCCCGGCGACGGTCGGGAAACCGGTCCGGATAGAAAAGCTCCTGTGCCCCGAAACGGTAGTAGATCGTTGATCCCGGACGCAGCGGCCGGTCGAACTCGACCGGGATCTGCAGGCAGCGTTCATCCCACTGAATCAATCCGCCCCACGTCGCGACGGCCCGGCGGTCCAGGGCGTCCGGCTCGGTCCCCCATTCCACCTCGCCGGTGCAAAGCCGGTCTACGCGCATATTCACGGAAAATCCGTGCTCCGATACATGCTGGACCACGGGCGGACTCGCTAAAAGCGGACCCGAAGGGGCCGCGCATCGTTCTCCCCGGCCTCCGCCGAAGCGGAATGGGCCAGGGTCGAGGGCAGGATCGTTCCCGCGGCGGTCCATTTGAAAAAGGTTCGTCTGTCCAGGGATCTCGTGTTCATGGGCTCATCTCCGGGTTCGGGGCGGTCTTCCACAGGGCCATCCTCGCGCGTGGTTCCAGTTTTAGCTGGAGATCCAGCCTTCGAATTGCTTTATATTGCACGGTATTATATAAAGGTGGTATTCAGCCGCATACGTCAATATCTTTTAAGGGAGATCCATTCGCGATCTTTTTTTAAGATGTTCAGAAGTGGCTGTTTGTATGGATATTGCGAATCGCTGTTAAGGATTCAATACGCGTATTATTCAGATAAAGGGGAAGGGTTTTTCATGAATACGATATGCAGCGGGACGTGGCCCCGCAGTTTTCGCGGGCTTCGGCCTTCCGGATGGCGTGTGCTCGCCGGTGCCGGCGCATGGTTGTTGATCGCCGGATGTGCGCAGGACGTTCCGGACGACGGCGAGCTCCGCAGCGGATATCCGCACCAGGTTCTGTTCCGGCAGGAGACTCCCGCGATGCTGGAGGCCTGTGAGGAGCGGATCGATATGGTTGTCTCGGATCACCACGTCTGGATGCGCGAGTACGCGGTCGAGTCGTTCGCGCAGCGCTACCCGGACAAACCCGTCCTCATCCATGTCGGCGGCGATTTCATCAGCGCCAACGCCTACCTCCCGCGGCAGTGGATGTCGGATCGCGGCCTGATGCGGGGGACGGTCCGGCGGAAGTGGATCGAACGGCGCGCCGGGTACGGGGAGGTGCTGCGCGAGGATTTCGTGCCGATGCCGGACTTCCCCGGCTTCTGGCTCTACGAGGCGGGTATCGACACCACAAAACCCGTGCCGCCCGGTCCGCGCGTGACCCTCTCCGTGCCCGACACGGAACGCTTCCGACCGCGCCGCGCCACCCCGAACTTCATGGCGGCGTCGCTCGAGCGGCTGACCGGGTCGCCAAATGTTCCGCGCACGGTGGTGCTGTGCCCGCGCGATCATTCGGGCGAACTGGACTGGAGCCGCGCGGAGCTGGGCGAGGTGACCGCGACCGATGCGGCGGCGGGCACGATTGCGGTGCGGCGCTACCGCGCGGAAAAGGCCGCCTTCCCCCCCATGGATGCGGGGACCTACGTGGCGGCGGCCGTGGGTATCTGGGACCGGATCGACACGTGGGGGCGCAGAAACCTCCCGGAGGATCACCCCTTACACTACCCTGTGATCCCCTTCATGCAGCCCAATTTTTCGCCCTATGCTCCGGTCGATCCCGATACGGGACTCAACGCGGCCCAGTGGTTCGCGTGCCATTTCATCGAACGCAAGGCGAAGTATTTTCCGCACAGTGACGGCTATGCGCTGGACGTCTGCAGCAGTACGTTCTTCTCTACGCCGAAGATTATCGAGCGCGCGGACTTCAATAACGACGGTCGCGTCGATCGCGGGTACCTGGACGGCGCGAGCTGGTGGGGACTGGGTATGCATGACTTCGTTTATTACCTGCGCGAGGGCGTGCCCGGGGTTTATGCCGGGATGGGCGATGCGCTGGAATTGACCTGGGACTCCACGGACACCGACGACCAGCGCTTCTTCCATCTGCTCAACGGCGGGGAGTTCGAACACACCATGATCCACGGCATGGGCTGGAGCATTGGGCAGCACCGCTACAGCTCGAATCTCGACCGCCTGCTGCTGTGGGGACGGCTCGCGCAGAAACCGAATATCACCTTCGTGAGCAATAAGCATCCCGACGACGCGTGGCACGGGGGCGGTGACCAGCGGCTCGAAGAGGAGCAGCGGCGGCGGCCGAGCTACGCGCTGTCGTACTGGCGGCTGGATCTGGCCTCCGCATGTATGGTGACCGGCCTCGCGCACAAGGACGCCATCCGCGCTCCTTCCGCGGCGGAGCTGCTGGATTATCCCGGACGTGCGGCGGAAGAGGATCGTTACGGCGCGAACCTGGCCCTGGACTACGACGAGTTTCACCGGGGCGTGGAGGACGTGCGCCGCTGGCTGGGTGCGCCGCTGACCCCGCCCCGGCGGTACCGCGGACATCTCGGTCCGGTGCTCTACGCATTCGACGCCGAAAGCGCGTTTCCGCGCATTGAGGCGGAGGACAGGCGCTGGGCGGCGCGCGAGCCCGAGCGGTCCGGGATGCGTACCCTGCGCTTCGAAGTCGAGCAAACGGGCCCGTTTACCGGAGACGAGGAGCGCTTTCACCTCTTTGCGCGGCTGCCGATCGATAACGTGCGGTTCGAGCCGATGGCCGAGTACGCGCTGCGGTTCAGGCTGCGCGGATCGAGTCCGTATGGAGCGATCGCGGATCGGTACCGTCCGATCCCCCGCGCGGTAATCCTGCGGCTGAAGTCCGGCGGGATGCTCGCGCCAACTTCAATCAAACCGGATGGGTACCATAAAACGGGATTCGGCCAGGAGATCCTTGCGTTTCCTGAGGAGCGCCGGGTCGACGTCACGCTGCAGGCCCCCGCTGCGGGTGCGGGCGAGCTGCAGATCGATCTCTCGGAGTCGCCCGGCACGGTGGAACTTGCGGGGATCGAGTTGCGGAAGGGCTGCGCGGATGTGCTCTACCGCGTATTCGAAAACGGCGTGGTCGTGCTTAACGGCTCGCGCGAAGAGGCGGTGGAGGTCGATCTCGCCTCCGTACTGCCGGGACTGAAGCTGCGTCGTCTCGACGGAATGCAGGATCCGGCGCACAACAGCGGCGAGCCGGTACGCGGCACGCTGCGTATCCCGCCCGAAGACGCGTTTTTCCTCGAACGCGCCATGCCCGCCGGGGCGTGGCGCGCGAAGGCGCGGGGACTATAAGAGACGTTTCGCGCGAAGGCGCTAAGACGCAAAGCAGGAGCCGGAGGGGGCGGGCGCAAGAGGCGCCCGCCCCCTCCGGCCTGTAGCTTTATACCAGAATCCCTGTCTCTTCCCTGCGCCTCTGCGTCCTGACGCGAGGCTTTTTCATCCTCTTCTAATGGATTCCACATAGATTCCGCATTCCCCGGCGTATCATGGTCGCTTCCGGCAGGTATGATCGTGGATTCTGATAACGAAATCGGGAAGATCATCGTGGATGCGGCGGTTCGGATCCACACCCGCCTCGGCCCGGGACTCCTGGAAACGGTTTACGAGTCCGTGCTGGCGTATGAGTTGCGCAAAAGAGGGCTTTCGGTCGATCGTCAGGTTCCCGTTCCGGTTCGCTACGAATCCATGTTGTTCGACGAGGTGTTTCGGGCCGATATGATTGTCGCGGGGAAGGTCATCGTCGAGCTGAAGGCGGTGGAGCGGGTGAAGAAGGTACACATGAAGCAGGTGCTCACCTATCTGCGCCTGTCGGGGCTGAAGCTGGGGTTCCTGCTCAATTTCAACGCCGACCTGATGAAATACGGCATTACCCGTCTCGTGAACGGATTGGGTGAAGATCGCGGGATGCCCCAGTAGATCGCGGGCCTCGGGCTTCCATATAGTCCCCGCATTTTACAGGGCGGGCGCTTCCTGCGTCCGCCCCTGACCCTTCTTTGCGTCTTAGCGCCTTCGCGCGAAACCTCTTTTTCTCTTCGCTTTGCGCGGAAAATACGGTCAGCCGTACGCGCGGAAATCGAACACCTCCGCGCGGGGGCAGCCCCAGGTGGCGTACACGACCAGCCGCAGGCTTTGCGCCGTGACCGGCTCGATGGTGTGAACGCGGAACCGCCCGATGTTACCGCGTTCGCGGACGACGGTGACGGGTTTCCCTTTCACGTCCGCGACGATGTCGTAATCACGGATCAGTTCGGGGTACATGCCCGATTCCATGACGGGGTACTCTCCCCGGATTGACTGGCGGTGGGTGTTGAGTTCGGGATTGAAGACCAGTTCGATCCGGCCCAGCCGACGCGCCTCCTTTAAGTCGAGTTCGAGCCATGCCGGATCGGACACATCAAACGGCCGGGAGGCCCAGAGGTGCGGAAGACCGTGCGGGCGCAGGTGTCCGTCGATCACGTTCCCGGCCGCATAGAGGCGCGGCTCGGGCTCCGCCCGGAAACACGGGGTGAACGGCCGGCAGACGAATTCCGTGTCGTAGCCGCCCCCGTCTTCAATTTCGGGGAATTGCAGGCCGAGCAGGCCGGTCAGGCGTGTCCGGTCGTAGCGGAGCATCACCGCCGGGTTGGCCTCGAAGACGAAAAAGAGCTTGAGCCCGTCGCCGGGCGGGGCGTCGACGTCGAACGTCACCCACTGGTCCCCTTCCTTCAGGTCCGTGGACGACGACGCGACCTCCCGGTGCAGTCGGTAGTTCTGGGGGCGGTCGGCGCTGAAGACGCGGAGGCGGACCCGTGAGGGTCTCCAGGCGTGCAGCCGGAACGCAATCCGGTCGATGCGCGGCTGGTCCACGGGGAGCAGAAGACCGGCGGCCTGATCGAGCGGGAGCCAGTGCGAGCCCTCTTCGATCCGGCACGGCTGTTCGGATGAGGCACGCACCCGCGCCCGGCGCGAGCAGTCGTCGTCCTCCAGAAGGCGGTAGCCGATGATCGACTGGTCCCCGCGGGCCAGCCGCCGCTGCAGTTCCGCCATGTGTTCGCGGCGGACGCCGTCGGGATCGGTTCCGGTTTCCAGCGCGAGCGAGGCGGCCGTCCCCGCCGCCTGGCCCATGACCGCCGTGGTGGCGATCACGCGGAGCACGCCCAGTCCCTCGTGCGAGACGCTGATGTCGCGTCCGGCGAAGAGGAGGTTGGGCACGTTGCGCGAGTACAGGCAGCGCAGGGGGATATCCGTGATCCCGGGAAGGTAATCGTGGGTGCACGCCGGGGCGGGATCGCGGTATCCCTTCGGCGGATGGATGTCCACCGGCCAGCCCGCGAACCCGATCGCGTCCTCGAACCGGCGCTGTTCGAGGAAATCGTTCGCGTTCGCCACATAGGGTCCCGTGAGGCGGCGTGATTCGCGCTTGCCCGGGAGGTGCCCGATCCAGTCCATCTCCAGCCTGGATACGTTATCGAAGCGACCGCTGTTCTTGATGTAATCCCAGAGCCCGTAAATAAGCCGCCGGGTATGCCGGCATACCTCGTCGTCATCGCGCACCGAGTCCTCTCCCGCATACTCCGCCCACCAGAGTCCGTAGAACGTGCCGTCCGGCATACGGTAGAACGAGCGCTGCAGGGCGTAATCCGGATCGAGAATCGTCCGCAGTTCGCGCACGTCCAGCGCCCAGTCCGGGGCCCGGAACGGCACCGGATGGCCGCGGTCGACGGTCGAGAACAGCAGCGTCGCGCCCATGGTCCCGGAATCCGCCTCCTCCGGCGCCCAGGTCTCGCCGAACTCGCTTTTCGCCTCACGCCCCGTGCGGAAATCGGCGCCGGCGAGATAGCCGACGACTCCGTCCCCGGAGCAGTCGATGAACATCGAGCCGGTGAACCGGTACGCCTTTTCCGAGCGGAGCTGCACGGCCTTGAGCGCCCGGATACGTCCGGTGTCATCGACATCCGCGCCGCACACGGAGGTATTGAGAAAGCACTGCAGGTTAGGTTCCGCGGCGACCATGTCGAAGTAGAGTTCGTCGTAATAGAGCCAGCGCCAGCGGCCCCCGTCCTGCGTGCGGCGGGCGAGCCGGAGGCTCATTTCCTCCATGATTCCCGTCTCGCGCGCATAGCGGTTCCAGCAGCCGTGATCGGCGCCGGAGGGCGTGACGCGCACCTCGCTCGATGCGCTGCCGCCGAATACGGGGCGGTCGGTGATCAGGGCGGTGTTCCGTCCCGCGCGCGCCGCGGCAATCGCGGCGCAGAGCCCGGCGGGGCCCGCGCCCGTCACGACCACGTCAGCCTCGACGGTGCAGTGGAGCAGTCCCCGGCCGGGCCGGCGTCCCGAAATCGTCTCAAAATCAACCCGGACTTCCGCGGGTTTCATCGTAGCCTCCTTACCTCTGTGCCGGGATATTCCCGGCTTCGCAATCAGCGACGGGCGATCCTAGCACCCGGATGCCCCGGGAGCCATGATTTTCCATTTTTTGCACACCGTGTTCCGATCCCGGGGCCGGAGGTTTTGCATTATGCGGTTCTTCCCGCTATCATGCCCCCCACTTGTACCGTAAGGAGTACCATTATGAACGGCTATGAAATGAATCCGGACCGCGAAATCGACCTCACGGATCTGTGGAAGCAGTATCGGTCCTACCTCCTCCCGGTGGTGATCCTGGTGCTGATTGTCGCTGCGGCGCTGACCTCCGTCTACACGGTCGACACCGAAGGCAAGGCGGTCGTCAAGCGATGGGGCAGGGTCGTCTCCATCAAGGATCCCGGCCTGCATCTGAAACTTCCGTTCGGGATCGATACGGCGATCTTCGTGCCCACGGAGCGTGTGCTCAAGGAAGAGTTCGGGTTTCGCACCGTTGAAGCCGGCCAGCAGACCCGCTACCGCCAGGGCTCCGTGGAAAAAGAGGAGTCGCTGATGCTCGCCGGCGATCTCAGCGTGGTCGACGTGGAGTGGGTCGTCCAGTATATGATCCACGATCCCGACGCCTTTCTGCATCATGTCCGCAATCAGCGCGAAAGTATCCGTGATGTCTCCGAGGCCGTGATGCGCCGCGTGGTCGGCAACCGCCTCGGGGCCGACGTCCTCACCGTGGGCCGGGTCGAGATCGCGGGTAAGGTCCGCGAGGAGATGCAGCAGATCCTGGATAAGTATGAACTCGGCGTCCATATAAGGACGGTGGAGATGCAGGATGTGACGCCGCCCGAACCGGTGAAACCCGCATTCAATGAGGTCAACGAGGCACGCCAGCAGAGAGAGCAGCTGGTTAACGAAGCGGAGAAGAAGCGCAACCGGGAGATTCCCCGGGCCCGGGGTGAGGCGGAGAAGATCGTCTCCGAGGCGCAGGGGTTTGCAGCCGAACGCGTCAACCGGGCAAAGGGCGATACCGCCCGGTTTCTGGCCGTGCTCAAGGAATACCGGCAGGCCCCCTCCGTTACGCGCCGACGCCTTTTCGTCGAGATGATGGAGGAGGTGCTTCCCGAGGCCGGGGGCATCTACGTGACCCGGGATCAGGGCCCCTCGCCCCTTCCGATCCTGCCGCTGCGCGATGCGCTGGACCGTCAAGCCAAGGAGAAGAAGTGATGAGCCTTACCGAAAAGAAAAACGGGGGCGTGCTTGCGGCCGCAATCGTCGTGATCGCGCTGATGGCCCTGGTAACGTTGTTTTCCGCGGCCTACACGCTCGATGAGACGGAGCAGGCGGTGATCCTGCAGTTCGGGGCCCCGGTCGGAGAACCGGTCACCAGCCCGGGTCTCCACTTCAAGACGCCGTTCATCCAGGAGGTCCGCCGTTTCGAAAAGCGCGTTCTTTCCTGGGACGGCGATCCGAACCAGATCCCGACGCGGGGGCGTGAATTTATCTCCGTGGACACCACGGCGCGCTGGAAAATCGTGGCCCCGCTCAAGTTCCTCAAGAGCGTGCGCAATGAGACCGGCGCGCAGTCGCGCCTCGACGATATTGTCGATTCCGTGGTGCGCGACCGCATGTCGAGTACGGAACTCACCGATATCATCCGTTCGCGCGACTGGGATGTGGAGGAGGAGAAGATCGAGGAACTCACTGTTCCTGTAGAGAAGAAAAAGGAAGAGCTGAAGAAAAAGGTCCGCGTCGGACGCGAAAAGCTGACACAGGACATCCTCGAAGAGGCCGGCAAGGTGATGCCCAGCTACGGTATCGAGCTGCGCGATTTCCGCATCAAGCGCATCAATTACATCAGTTCGGTCCAGAAACAGGTGTTTGACCGGATGATCTCGGAACGGCAGCGCATCGCCGAGGAATTCCGCGCCGAAGGTGAGGGCAAGAGCCAGCAGATCCAGGGGCAGACCCGCCGAGAGGTGCAGGAGATTATCTCCGAGGCCGAGCGCGAGGCCCAGGTCGTCCGCGGGGAGGCCGAAGCGGAGGCCACCCGAATCTATAACGAGGCCTACAGCGAGGATCCGGAGTTCTACGATTTCTTCCGGACCCTCCAGAGCTATCGTAAAACCGTGACCGGCCGGACCGTACTCTTCCTCGACGCCGACTCGGAATACCTGCACTTCCTGAACGAGGCCGGCGAACCGGAATAACGCGCGATACGCTTCTCCGGAGGGCCCCGCGTCGTCGGAGCCGGGGCCGGGGAGGGGAGAGAAGTTGTTGGGTTGTTGGGGGAAAGGCGGGGAAGCCGCCTCCTGCGTGCCGCCGATGGCGAGAACCTCTTCCGGGGGGCGCGTCCCTCTATGGGGTGCGGCTCATCATCATGAATAAACGTCGGGTCGGGGAGGAATAGATATCCATGAGACGACGCACCGGAATAATGCTGAGTTTTCTGCTGGTCGCGCTTCAGGGGCTGGCCCTCGAGTTCCCCTCCCCGGATAAGCTGTGTGCGTCGGCCCGCGGCGTCGATCGTGACCGGTACCCGAACGCGGATGCGGTGATGCTCAGCGACATGGCCTTTGCGCGATACGCCGCCTCCGGCGTCTACACGACCCGGGTCGACATGGCCTGGAAGATCCTGTCCGAACAGGGTAAACGCGACCACCGCACTCAGTCGCTCGGCTTCGACCGCGCGTACAGCCGCGCCCGCTTCGAGCGCGTTGAGGTGATCAGGGCCGACGGCAGGGTGCGGGAGGTCGACCTGGAGGCGAACACCCGCGAGATGGCCTCGCCCGGCCAGATGCAGATGAATATCTACAACCCCAGTCTGCGCGAAGTGCGCGTGAGCATCCCGGGGCTGGAGATCGGCGATATCCTGCGCTACCGCGCGCGCTATGAGACCTTTAAGACACGGGTCCCCGGCACCTGGAGCGACCGCTTCCTCTTCGAAGGTACCGACCCCGTCCTCCATGCCGTGTTCGAAATCGACGCCCCGGCATCGCGTCCGCTCACGAATATCGCCCTGAAGGACCCCGTCGACGATACCGTCAGCCACAGCGTGGTGACCAACGGCGCGCGCATACGCTACCGGTGGACGGGACGCGACCTCCCGCGCATGTTCCCGGAACCCTCGATGCCGGATCTCTCGAGTCAGGTCCAGCGCGTGCTCGTCAGCACCATCCCGGAATGGGAGGCGCTCTCCCGCTGGTACTGGAACCTGAGCAAACCGCATCTCGATAAAATTACCCCGGAAATGAAGCGGAAGGTGGCCGAGCTGACCTCGGAGGCCGGATCGCGCGACGAGCGTCTGCGCGCGATCTTCACCTGGGTCTCGCAGAACATCCGCTACATGGGTATCACCCTGGAAAAAGAGGCGCCGGGGTATGAGCCCCATGATGTGGATCTCACCTTTGAGCGCGGCTACGGGGTCTGTCGCGACAAGGCCGCGCTCCTCGTCGCGATGCTGCGTGAGGGCGGATTCGACGCCTATCCCGTACTGATGATGGTGGGCGCGAAAAAGGACGGGGAGGTACCGCAGCCCTGGTTCAATCACGCTGTCGTCGGCGTACGCGAACCGGGCGGCACATTCCGGCTTATGGATCCGACCGATGAGAATACGCGTAACCTGCTCCCGCGCTATCTCTGCGACATGAGCTATCTTGCGGCTACGCCGGAGGGCGTGCCGCTGATGACCTCGCCGGTGTCCTCCGCCGGAGAGAACCTGACCCTGATCGAGACCGACGGTCGACTCGATTCAGACGGACGCTACCGCGCGAAAACGGTCATCACCTTCGAGGGGATCAATGACAGCGCCTACCGGGGCCACTTCGCCCGGCTGCGCCCGGAGGAGCGCGAGGATTTCTTCGAGGGCAGGCTCGAGACCCTCATTCCCGGCGCGAAGCTGCGCGATCTGACGATCGAGCCGCAGCCGGTGCGCGACACCTCCAGACCCCTGAAGGCCACCCTCGCGTATACGGCCACCGGTCTGTTCGCGGAGCAGAACGGGAAACGCCTGTTTCGCCCGCCCGAATGGGGCGGAGTCCTCGGCGTCGCGAGATCGGTGCTGGGTAACCTCGGACTCGAGAAAAGGGAATATCCCCTTAGAACGCGCTTCCCCTGCGGCACGGACGAGTCGTTCCGCATCGACCTCGCCCGCGGGATCGCCGCTCCGGATCGCCTGCCGGAGGCCGGGAAGGTCGACCGCCCGTTCTTTGCCTGGGAGCGCAAATGGTCCCTGAACGATCGCGTGCTGGAGGGCCGGACCCGCACCCTTGTCCGGGCGATCGAGCTTTCGCCGGAAGCATACGGCGAGCTGAAAGCGGAGGTCGAAGGCATCGAGCAGGCGGGACGGCAGCGGATCGTCTTTCCGCTCCCGCTCGAGAAGGACCCCGGCGCGGACGTGCTCTACTTGAAGAACAGCACGAAGTGCGATCTGGAGGATGCGCGCAACTGGACCGAAACGCACACGGTGAAGAAGAAGGTCCTGACCTATGCCGGAAAGAAGGAGCACGCGGAACTGAAGCTCCACTACAATCCGTCATGGGAAGAAGTCGAACTGAAGTATGCGCGCGTCACCTCCCCCGGCGGCCGGGTACATGAGATCCGCGAAAACGAGATCAACGTGATGGACGCCGGATGGGTCGCCGGCGCCCCGCGCTATCCCGCCGCACGCATCCTCGTGGCCAGCCTCCCGAACGTCGTGCCGGGCAGCGTGATCGAATACCGCGTCGTGCACAGGATGAAGGATCATCCGTTCTTCCACCTGCGCAGCTATATGCGGGGGTTCGACCCGATGATGAACCGCAGGGTGGAGATCGCGGCGCCGAAGGATGTCGTCCTCAAGATCCGGAAGGGGACGGACGAGGCGGTGGTCTTCAGCGAGATGCGCAACGACGGCCGTATTACGCGGAGCTGGGAATCCCGCTCGCAGCGGGGACTCAAACGGGAGTCGGACCTCCCGCCGCTTTGGGAGATCGCACCCGCGGTGTTCGCCTCCGCCGGCGCGTGGGAGGACTACGCCGCCACCCTCCGCGACGAATTCGCCGCCCGCGCCTCGCGCGCGGACCGGGCCGCGTCAATGGCCCTCCGCCTCGTAAAGGGCGCGGACTCCCCCCGCGCGAAGATCCGCGCGATCCGCGACTTCGTGGCCAGGCATATCCGTGCGGCGGGCCCCCCGTTCACGGAGACGCCACTCGAGGCCCTGAGCGGGGCCGATGTGACCCTGGAATCCGGTTACGGGCATGCCGCCGACCGCGCGATACTGCTTTACGCGATGCTGGAGGCCGCCGGTTTTGCGCCGGACTGGGTCTTCGCCTCCGGACTTCCGCGTCCCGACCCTCTCGCCGCGCCGATGATCGATTATCCTCAGCGCGACGCCTTCGACAGCCCCCTGATCAGGGTCATGCTCGACGACGGACCGGTCTACCTCAACGACGCCGACCAGTACGCCCCGCCGACCAGTACGCCCCGCCGGGCAGCACCCCCCACGACCGGAGGATGGCCCTCGTCGCGGCGGACGGCTCGATCGGGACGGTGCGGGCCGCGGATCGCTACCGCGACCGCCGGGCCGTGGAATACGGGATCACGCTGACACCCGGGGGCGGGGCGCGCATCGATTGGACCCGCCGCTATTTCGGCTCGGCGTATACATCGTTTCACCGGGAGTTCGCTGAAATGATCCCCGAGGAGCGCCGCCGCCATTTCGAGCGCCTCGTCAGCTCGATTGCCCAGTCCGCCGCCCGGGAGGGAGAACCCCGCGCGGAATACACCACCTATCCGGGCGTACAGACCATTACGGTCACGGCGGACCCGTACGCCGTCCGCGACGGCGATCTGCTCTATTTCACCCTGCCCGACGGCATGACGGATCTGCTGCGCTGCGATGCCGATGAGCGCACGCTTCCGCTCTACCGCGATACCTTTCACCGGGAGCTGATGCGGTTCCGCATCCGCGTCCCCGAGGGATTTTCACCCGTGCGGGACGAAGGACGGCGTGCGATCATGCTGCCCGACGGCGTAAGTACGATTACGCGCGCCTCGGCCTACGATCCCGACTCACGGATCTGGACGATCGAGTACGAGGCGGACCTGCGTCCCGCCGTGACGGAGGCACGGGATTATGACCGGCTGCTGGAGATCGGAAGGGAACTCGCGCTGCCCGCCGAACGCACCGTTATCATGCGCAAGAACGGGTCGTAAAAATCCTGTCGCTTCCCGCCGTATGGATTGTAACTACTCAGGTAGCCCCACCATGGCGCTACCATTGAAACAATCGTAGTCTACCCCCCCCCCCCGAGCGCAACAGAAAAAACCCGATTTTCTGCTGGACTCGGATCGCGTGGTCTTCTACGCTGCTGACCATGGCACAGGCTATGGTCATTCAGGGGCGGAAGATCACGGACGGCGAGATCGCCTTGATCCGGGATTTGATGGCAGAGCATCGGGACTGGGGGCGTACCCGCCTCAGCGGGGAACTGTGCCGCTGCTGGAACTGGCGCAACGCGCAGGGCCGTATCAAGGACATGGCGGCGCGCTCCCTGCTGTTGAAGCTGGAGCGACGCGGATGCATCGAGTTGCCGGCGCGTCAACGCCCGTCTTCCAATCATTTCCGCAACCGGTGCGTGCCTGCCGTAGAACCTGCCGCCGAACCGATTCGCTCTGACCTGAGCGCATTGCGGCCCCTGTCGGCAGACCTTGTCGCCCCACGTTCGGATAACTCGCAGTTGTTCAAAGGGCTGCTGGGCCGATACCACTACTTGGGCCATCGCAACACGGTGGGCGAGAACCTGCGCTATCTGATCCGCGACCGGCACGGTCGGCTCGTGGCCTGTGCGCTGTTCGGTTCGGCGGCATGGAAATGCGCGGATCGGGATCGTTTCCTCGGCTGGGATCGGGCCTGCCGTGAACGCAATCTCCAGGCATTGACCAACAATACGCGTTTCCTGATCCTGCCCTGGGTCGAAGTCCCGCATCTGGCCAGCCACGTCCTCGGCCTCATTGCCCGGCGCATCCGGGATGACTGGCAGGGCAAGTACGCTCATCCCGTGCATGCCTTGGAAACGTTCGTGGACCGTTCCCGATTCAAAGGCACCTGCTACCGGGCCGCGAACTGGATGCGCCTGGGCGCAACGCAGGGGCGGACCCGCAACGATCGAGACCGCCGCATCCAGGCGCCGGTCAAGGACGTGTATCTGTATCCGCTTATCCCGGAGTTCCGGCGGGAGTTGTGCGCACCCGCCTGCTCCCGAACCGAAGGGAGGGCGGGCAGGTGATGACACGCCAAGAGGCCGAAGCGATCTACGACGCCGGCAAGGACACCGTCGTGCGGGTACTGTTGATGATGGATGCGCGCATCCGTGCTCTGGAAGAACGCGTTCAGTCTCTTGAGAACCAACTCGCCAAAAACTCGCGCAACAGCAGCAAACCGCCCTCCAGCGACGGCTTCAAGAAACCTGCGCCCAAAAGCCTGCGCAAGAAGGGCAAGCGCAAGTCCGGCGGCCAGCCCGGCCATACCGGCCATACGCTCGCGATGGCCGACAAGCCCGAGCACACCGAAGTGCACCGTGTGAAGGAATGCGAACACTGCGGCCGCTCTCTAGCCGATCAATCCGTCGAGGGCATCGAAAAGCGTCAAGTCCATGACCTGCCACCCCTGCGGCTGATCGTCACCGAGCACCAGGCTGAAACCAAAACCTGCGCCTGCGGCCATCTGAACAAAGCCGCGTTCCCCGAAGGGGTCAACGCTCCGGTGCAATACGGCGAGGGGATCAAGGCTGCGGCCGTGTACCTGAAGAACTATCAGTTCCTGCCCTATGACCGAACCTGCGAACTGCTGAATGACTTCTTCGGCTGCCCGATGAGCGAAGGCACGCTCTGCAATATCATCACCCAATCCCACACGTTGGCCGCCGACCCCGTCGAGAAGATCAAGGAGTTGATCGAGCAGGCCGCCGTGGCACACTTCGACGAGACCGGCTCACGGGTAGACGGCAAGCTGTGGTGGCTGCATTCGGCCTCGACCGCACAGGCAACCTATTATGACATCCATCGCAAACGCGGCCGCGAAGCGATCGATGACATCGGCATCTTGCCCGACTTCCTCGGACGCGCCGTTCACGACTTCTGGAAACCGTACTTCGGCTACGACTGCCTCCATGGCCTCTGCAACGCCCATCACCTGCGGGAACTGATCTTTGCGCATGAGCAGCACCAGCAGGACTGGGCCGACCACATGATCGACTGCCTGCTCGACATCAAAGAGGCCGTCGATCTCGCCAAACAGTCGACCGATCATCTTGACCGGCGGCAGCTACACACCTTCGAAGCCCGCTACCAGCAAGTCCTCGACGAAGGCTACGCGCAGAATCCGCTGCCGCCGTTGCCGCGCAACGCGAAGAAACGACGGGGCCGCCGCAAGAAGACCAAAGCCCGTAACCTGCTCGAACGGCTCGACGAGCACCGCGATGAAGCGCTTGCGTTCATGTACGACTTCAACGTGCCCTTCGACAACAATCAGGCTGAGCGCGATCTGCGCATGATGAAGGTGCAGCAGAAAATCTCGGGCATGTTCCGAACCGAGGATGGCGCCCAAGCCTTCTGCCGCATTCGAAGCTACATCTCAACCGCCCGCAAGAATGCCGTCGGCGCTATGGATGCGCTGACCTGCCTGTTCAGCGGAAACCCCTTCGTTCCGGCGCTCAATACCTCGTAGCCTCTGCCGCGGATGAACGGACCTCGCCGATCCTACTCGCACTCGCCCCCTCGCAAATCCAGGCGGAGCCATCCCGACTTGCCGCCATCGTCTCGATCCCGTATAGCCATCTGGAATCGGCTAACGATAACGGGCGACGAGAACGGCTCACGAGTTGGAAGCGCCTATCGTCCACCGCTCTCGTCGCCCGTTATCGTCAACCGTCCTCTGGGAGAGGGGTACCTGAGTAGTCACGGATCATGAAGCATTGCAAGCCTCTCTATCATTTGGGTTTCAGCATTGCTGCTTATGGCTCGCCCTGTTCATCGTCCCGAATGAACAGTGTGTCGCGTGGTCCGCCCTTTAACAACGAACTGATCGCCGAGTCGCCTTGCGGCTCCGCAAGCCGGTAATACAGCCAAAGACCACAACAGCAACCAAGCTGCCGACCACAATCATGAATGTTCATATCCAACTCCCTCTAACTTTAACGCAAACAAACGACCTGATAGGTTTGACCTTTTTGGGTAGGAAAAGAAGCAACCCCTTCCGAAATCGACACCGGAACAGCCTTCCCTTCACATAACACCTCAAAGGATCCCTCTGTTAAATTATGATCCAGCTTGAGCCGACAAGTGCTGCCTAAACCCGAATGGATCGTCAAGGTTTGCAGCAATCGATCTGCCCACTGCACATCCACTGTAAAGCCACCGCGTGCGCAGAGTCCCTCAAACTTCCCCTGCGGCCAGTGGTTCCAGGGAACAGCCGGAAGAATTTCAATCGTACCGAAATTACTTTGCAGAAGCATTGTCGCAAACGCTGCCGTGATCCCGTAATTGCCGTCCGTCTGAGGCAACCGCCATTGCTCCGGCGAGCAAATAGCAAACATCGAGTCATAGCAGTTCTGATTTAAAAACATATTAATAAAGCGATAGGCATCATCTCCCCTGCCTAGAGCTGCATACATACATGCCGTCCACGCCACGGTCCAATCAACAGGCTCATCAAAAGCTCCCAGTTCCTCTTTTGAATTCAGCACCTTTAAAGCCGCCGCTTCGTATTCGGGCTGATCGAACAAAGTCATCTTATGTGGGTAAAAAAGTCCGGCCAAATGGGATATATGACGATGAGCGGGCCAGAATTGACTGCATTCATTATTGTATTCCTTCAGATGCCCATCCTCCCCGATTAAAGGTTCCTGAAGTTGCCCCAGTTGATCTGAAACGACTGTGGTCAGGTTATCCTCAATCCCCAACACATCGACAATTTCCAAATAATCGCAGTATAATTGTTTGATAATCGTCTGGTCGTGGGTGGTCGCATAGGTAATGGCCGCCACATTACCATCAGGTCCAATTAACAAGTTCTCTGGGGAAATGGACGGACCGCAAACAAATTTGCCAGTACGAGGGTTCTCCACGAGATAATCGGCAAAGAATTGAGCGGCATCCCGCACAATCGGATAGACATCATGTTCGAGATAGAGTCGATCGCCCGTGAATAGATAATGATCCCATAGTTGCAGAGACAACCATGCGCCGCCGGTGGGATACATTCCCACATTAGCCGGAATGAAAGGATAAGTGTACCACCAGCCATCTGTAGCCGTGGCTGTAGCAAACCCCCGACACCCATATACTTCCCCGGCCGTCCTCCCGCCGTTATCGCGCAGCCTATTCAACATATAAATAAATGGCTCACGCAGTTCGGCGAGGTTGCAAATTTCCGTCGGCCAGTAGGTCATTTGAACATTAATATCTAAATGATAGTCGGCATTCCATGGTGCAGTTAATTCTTTGCACCAGATAGACTGAAGATTGGCTGGCATGGATCCGGGTCGTGATGAACTTATCAGCAGGTAGCGTCCAAACTGAAAAAGTAAAGCCTCAAGCTCACGATCCTCAGAACCCTCCCGGTAAAGCCGAAATCTCTCGTCGACTGGCGGGCTGGGCTGTTGTTCGTTTTCTATAAACTGTAGTGCAACCCGTTGGAAAAGTCGCTGATGCTCAGCGATATGATCACCCCGCAGGTCATCATAAGATTTACCCAAGACGTCGTGCAGAACCTCTTGGTTTCTATCTCGCCAGCCGTCCGGGGCCGGTTCGGCAGGATTTTGCCGGTTGTAATCCGTAGCCGACGACAAATACAATGTTAAGGAATCCGCATTCGCGATCATAAGTGTATTGTTGGTTGCCGAACATGTGCCTCCTTCATGTACCGCTTTAACACGAACCTGATATTTTGTTCCGCTCCTCTGATCCGGCATCCTGTGCCCGGGATGCATCGCCTCTCCGCTCATAACGAGCGCAGAACTGCTCTCAGCCCGGGTTTCATACTGGTCGGGGCGGTCCAAAAAGATCTGACAAGAAAGAGCCCCGGGCTCATTTACACTGATCTTCATGATCAACGCATGATCGACCGGGCTTATAAAAATCTCACGTCGGTATTCCACACCATGTCGGATATATTTGATCGATGCTATCGCGGTATCCAGATTGAGTTCTCTCCAGTAATCTTCGACAATTTCACCGTGATCAAATTTCAGTCTCAGGTTTCCCAGTGTCTGATAGCTTCGCGGACGCGGACGGTCGGTGAGCATCTCGGTTTCGACCAAATTTTGTGCATCCGAATACTTTCCTTCAAACATCAGGCTTCGGATATCATCTAAATGCTCAAATGCGTTGGTGCGGTTAAGATCTACCGGACGACCAGCCCAGAGTGTATCATTGTTGAGTTGGATATTCTCTTCCGAGACTCCACCGTATACCATTGCCCCCAGCGAACCGTTCCCGAGGGGCATGGCATTTTCCCATTCATCTGCTGGCTCATTGTACCACAAAACCGTATCGGCCACATGCCGACTTTTAATTTTCGGGATGACGAAAGCTGTCTTGATCGAACGCAATTGATACGCATGCAACTGAGTTCCCAAGGCAGAATTGTCAACAGAATTGCACATGGAAACGGTCAAATCCTGAGCCGCTGCATCTGCGACAAACGTTCCGGTTGCAATATACATGGACGTGCCCCATGCGCCGGAAGATGGAATGCGCGTTTTGTCGATAGTTGCATAACGGTTCTGAATGGTTGCTGTTCGCGCGTCACCTATCCAGATCTGTACCTCATACTCCTGTCCAACCGTCAAACCAGTCAATTGAAACCCGGCCTGAACCGGCTGCGTATTAAAACGAAAGCTATCCAATACCGGTTGCATCTCCGTCACCGAGCCGGTATAGACCGTTGCAGCGGCATAAGCGCCTCTCCCATATACTTTGAAGGGCTCTGCAATCAGATGGCCTGTGTCCGAACCGGTTACGTCCCCGGCATTCGGATCGGCCTCAAAAGCCACCGTGTTCACGGTTTCTGCAGAACGTCGCGCCTCACCGGACGCTGGAAGACGCGCATCGCGCGGCTTTCAGCGGTACGTGTGCAGGCGGCTTGTTCGACGCCTTCCTTGTCATTGTGAATCGACTACGGATCAAGGTAAACCCCCTCCATCTGCACACCGAGCTTGTAAAAGCTCGTGGGCAGATCATTGGTTAGTGGATAGGTTTCCTGAGTCCACGGAATGTCTGTCATGAACGGCTGGAAGCCGTTCATGAGATTCGTTGTCTGGTAGACCGTGTAGGTACGCCCGGATACGCTCGTCCAGTGAAGAGCGTTCGTGTCCATCAACACGGCGAAATGGCTGCCGGGGTCGTTCGGGTCGAGTCCTGCAATGTATGCCTCGCGCGTGGTGTTGACGCCATTCGAACACAGAGCATCTGCGGTGGCGTTCGTGACGCCACCGAAGTGCTCTTGTTCCCACGCATCCGGCAGGCGGTCGTTGTCGGCGTCGGGTGGGATGGGTGTGGGAAAGACAACGTCGATATCGAAGTCTATGTAGTACCCCTCAACAATATCGTCATTCTCATCCCATCTCCGGGTCGTGAGAAAGCCATTGGCAAAACAGATCTGGTGCCAGTTGATGGCAGCGTTCGTGATGTCGTATGAGGACTCGTAGAGATCATAGGGGGTTTCGTCGTCAAAAACGGCGAATCCCACCTCATGAGAACCAACGTATTTCGGGAAAGACAGGTAATGGCTGGTGTCCTGCGTGCTGAATACATCAACCGCATCCCATGGGATGTTGCGGTTGTATATGAAGCTGATGAAACCACCGATTATCTTCCATTCGTTCGTGCTGACCTCGATCGTTTGCTCGAAATGGTTGGAGAAAGTGTGTTTGTACCCGGAGGAGTCCCCCATGATGTAGGAGCGACGCAGCCGATGAGCGGGGTCATAGACAAGGTGGCCCGATATCGCAGCCCCGGCGTAAACATCGTCCGGCACCGAGCCGGTGCTGAAGGATGTGACAGCAACGACATGGCCCTGCCAGTAGATTCCCTTTTGCTCGGCCAGCAAGCGCTCGGACATGAGCATCAGCGCAAGGGTGGCGCACAGGGCGGATTCTTTCAGGTATGGGGTGAGCATCTTCATTTCCTCAGCGTCGAACCATTGAAATTAACCGCTTCAACCAGAGATCCGTTTGTTGAAACTTGCGAAGCAGCAATGAATTTTTCAACATTCCACTTAATTGAGCCAGGCATATTGTCGGCAGCGGAGTCAGTAGTCAACGCCACCGTCAAAGCGATTGACGAAGCTGTTGCGCCAAAGAGCAGAAAACCTGCCCAAAAAAAACCACGAGCATTTCTCATATATTTAAAAACTTCCTTCCTAGATGCCACTGGATCTGAACTCTCAAAAAAAACGTTATCGCTAGATCTTCCATCGACGCAATCCCATTAAAGCAATTGCGAAAACAACACACAGTGAGAGTGAGGAAGGCTCAGGAATACTGCGAAGCTGATAGGCAGGCAATTGTGTTCCCAATGCTGCATCATTCGCATTATTAAACATGGCCAATGTCAAATCCTGAGTGATTGCATCCGCAGTAAATGTTCCGGTTGCAATATACATGGACGTGCCCCATGCACCGGAAAATGGAATGCGCGTTCCGTTGATAGTCATATAACGATCCTGAATGGTTGCAGTTCGCGCATCACCTATCCAGATCTGTACCTCATACTCCTCTCCAACCGTCAAGCCAGTCAACTGAAACCCCGTCTGATCGGCCCGAGTATTAAAACGAAAGCTGTCCAGCACCGGCTGCATCTCCGTCACCGAGCCGGTATAGACCGTTGCAGCGGTATAAGCTCCCCTCCCAATCACTTTGAACGGTTCCACAACCAAGTAGTCTGTGTCCGCACCGGTTACATCCCCGGCCTTCGGATCGGCCATAAAAGCCACCGTGTTCACGGTTGCATTGGTTCCGTTAAAATTAATCGCTTCAATCAGAGATCCGTTTGTGGAAACTTGCGAAGCTGCGTTAAACACCTCGGCAGTCCATGAGATCAGCGCCGCATTTGCGTTCGAAACGAAAGCACATAGCATCATCATTATAACCATACTGCATTATTTCATTTTTTATCTCCCACTGTAACTACTCAGGTAGCCCCACCATGGCGCTACCACTGGAACAATCGTAGACTACCCCCCCCCCCCGAGCGCAACAGGAAAAAGTCGCGGTTTCTGCTGGACTCGGATCGCGTGGTCTTCTACGCTGCTGACCATGGCACAGGCTATGGTCATTCAGGGGCGGAGAATCACGGACGGCGAGATCGCCTTGATCCGGGATTTGATGGCAGAGCATCGGGACTGGGGGCGTACCCGCCTGAGCGAAGAACTGTGCCGCTGCTGGAACTGGCGCAACGCGCAGGGCCGTATCAAGGACATGGCGGCGCGCTCCCTGCTGTTGAAGCTGGAGCGACGCGGATGCATCGAGTTGCCGGCGCGTCAACGCCCGTCTTCCAATCATTTCCGCAACCGGTGCGTGCCTGCCGTAGAACCTGCCGCCGAACCGATTCGCTCTGACCTGAGCGCATTGCGGCCCCTGTCGGCAGACCTTGTCGCCCCACGTTCGGATAACTCGCAGTTGTTCAAAGGGCTGCTGGGCCGATACCACTACTTGGGCCATCGCAACACGGTGGGCGAGAACCTGCGCTATCTGATCCGCGACCGGCACGGTCGGCTCGTGGCCTGTGCGCTGTTCGGTTCGGCGGCATGGAAATGCGCGGATCGGGATCGTTTCCTCGGCTGGGATCGGGCCTGCCGTGAACGCAATCTCCAGGCATTGACCAACAATACGCGTTTCCTGATCCTGCCCTGGGTCGAAGTCCCGCATCTGGCCAGCCACGTCCTCGGCCTCATTGCCCGGCGCATCCGGGATGACTGGCAGGGCAAGTACGCTCATCCCGTGCATGCCTTGGAAACGTTCGTGGACCGTTCCCGATTCAAAGGCACCTGCTACCGGGCCGCGAACTGGATGCGCCTGGGCGCAACGCAGGGGCGGACCCGCAACGATCGAGACCGCCGCATCCAGGCGCCGGTCAAGGACGTGTATCTGTATCCGCTCATCCCGGAGTTCCGGCGGGAGTTGTGCGCACCCGCCTGCTCCCGAACCGAAGGGAGGGCGGGCAGGTGATGACACGCCAAGAGGCCGAAGCGATCTACGACGCCGGCAAGGAAACCGTCGTGCGGGTACTGTTGATGATGGATGCGCGCATCCGTGCTCTGGAAGAACGCGTTCAGTCTCTTGAGAACCAACTCGCCAAAAACTCGCGCAACAGCAGCAAACCGCCCTCCAGCGACGGCTTCAAGAAACCTGCGCCCAAAAGCCTGCGCAAGAAGGGCAAGCGCAAGTCCGGCGGCCAGCCCGGCCATACCGGCCATACGCTCGCGATGGCCGACAAGCCCGAGCACACCGAAGTGCACCGTGTGAAGGAATGCGAACACTGCGGCCGCTCTCTAGCCGATCAATCCGTCGAGGGCATCGAAAAGCGTCAAGTCCATGACCTGCCACCCCTGCGGCTGATCGTCACCGAGCACCAGGCTGAAACCAAAACCTGCGCTTGCGGCCATCTGAACAAAGCCGCGTTCCCCGAAGGGGTCAACGCTCCCGTGCAATACGGCGAGGGGATCAAGGCTGCGGCCGTGTACCTGAAGAACTATCAGTTCCTGCCCTATGACCGAACCTGCGAACTGCTGAATGACTTCTTCGGCTGCCCGATGAGCGAAGGCACGCTCTGCAATATCATCACCCAATCCCACACGTTGGCCGCCGACCCCGTCGAGAAGATCAAGGAGTTGATCGAGCAGGCCGCCGTGGCACACTTCGACGAGACCGGCTCACGGGTAGACGGCAAGCTGTGGTGGCTGCATTCGGCCTCGACCGCACAGGCAACCTATTATGACATCCATCGCAAACGCGGCCGCGAAGCGATCGATGACATCGGCATCTTGCCCGACTTCCTCGGACGCGCCGTTCACGACTTCTGGAAACCGTACTTCGGCTACGACTGCCTCCATGGCCTCTGCAACGCCCATCACTTGCGCGAACTGATCTTTGCGCATGAGCAGCACCAGCAGGACTGGGCCGACCACATGATCGACTGCCTGCTCGACATCAAAGAGGCCGTCGATCTCGCCAAACAGTCGACCGATCATCTTGACCGGCGGCAGCTACACACCTTCGAAGCCCGCTACCAGCAAGTCCTCGACGAAGGCTACGCGCAGAATCCGCTGCCGCCGTTGCCGCGCAACGCGAAGAAACGACGGGGCCGCCGCAAGAAGACCAAAGCCCGTAACCTGCTCGAACGGCTCGACGAGCACCGCGATGAAGCGCTTGCGTTCATGTACGACTTCAACGTGCCCTTCGACAACAATCAGGCTGAGCGCGATCTACGCATGATGAAGGTGCAGCAGAAAATCTCGGGCATGTTCCGAACCGAGGATGGCGCCCAAGCCTTCTGCCGCATTCGAAGCTACATCTCAACCGCCCGCAAGAATGCCGTCGGCGCTATGGATGTGCTGACCCGCCTGTTCAGCGGAAACCCCTTCGTTCCGGCGCTCAATACCTCGTAGCCCCTGCCGCGTATGAACGGACCTCGCCGATCCTACTCGCACTCGCCCCCTCGCAAATCCAGGCGGAGCCATCCCGACTTGCCGCCATCGTCTCGATCCCGTATAGCCCATCTGGAATCGGCTAACGAGAACGGGCGACGAGAACGGCTCACGAGTTGAAGGCCTCTATCGTCCACCGCTCTCGTCGCCCGTTATCGTCAACCGTCCTCTGGGAGAGGGGTACCTGAGTAGTCACACCAGAATTAGAGTAAGGGGGAGTGGGAAGTCTTACTCAGGTTTCAGGTTTCAGGTTTCTCACTCAATTCAGTTTCAGGTTTCTCACTCAATTCAGTTTGGAGTGGGAAGTCTTACTCAGGTTTCAGGTTTCAGGTTTCTCACTCAATTCAGTTTCAGGTCTCCCACTCAAATCGTGCCCGGATAAGGAAACCCCCGCCCCGGAACAACTTAGCCATACACAACATATTGTATATTTTTATTTGACATGTAACATCATCTGGGTTTTAATGGGATCAACGTCGGCGAGGGGCTCAAGGGGTCCGTCGGCGCGGACGGACCGAGAAAGGATCATGGCTGGGGCCCACCGGACCTCACGCCCCAACGATAAAAGGGGACCCCGATGACGGCGCAAAAGCAGTATAAACACCCATTTGACGGTTTCCGCAAGCGTTCCGGCGATGTCGTATCGTTCGAGGCGAGCAAGATCGAGCAGGCCGTGCGCAGCGCGGTGGTCAGTGTAGGCCGCGAGCACGGAATCCAGGCGGACGAATCGCTGCCCGAGCGCGTGACGGAACGCGTAATCCGCCAGCTCGACGATCCGCACAGCGAATATTATGTGGCGGAAGAGGACGGGGAGGGCCGCATCCCCCGCATCGAAGACGTGCAGGATCTGGTCGAGATTCTGCTCGCCGAGGAGAACGAGTCGCTGGTGGTCGCCGCCTACAAGCGGTACCGCAAGCAGCGCGAACGCGCCCGCAAGGGTATCCGGGTACGGGGCCGGCCCGGCGACACCGCGGACGTCACCGACGCCAGCCTGCTGCTGGTGGAATCGCCTTCGCGCAACGAGACCCTGCCGTGGGACCGCGAACGGATCGTCGACCAGATCGTCGCAAAGACCGAACTCTCCCGCAGGGTCGCCCGCAGCGTCGCGAAGTCCGTGGAAAACCGGGTGATCGACGGCGAGATCCGCACGATCAGCACGGCGCTGATCCGCGAGCTGGTCAACAACGAACTGGCCGACCGCGGTCACACCGAACAGCTGCACGATCTCTCGCTGTATCGCGTGTCCAAGGATTACGTGCGCGGGTTGATGAACACGAAGTCGACCGAGAACAGCAACATCGTAAACAACAACCCCGAGGCGGTGAACCTCGGCATCGCCGAACTGGTGCTCAAGCAGTGGGCGCTGGATACCATCTTCTCGCCCGAGCTCCGCCAGGCCCATCACACGGGCCGGATTCACCTGCACGATCTCGGCTACCCGCACCGGGTCTACTGCTCGTCGCACTCGATCGAGTACGTCAAGAAGTACGGGCTGCAGGGGCTCGTGAACCTGAACACCGAGTCGCGGCCCGCCCGTACGGCTTCGGTGCTGACCGGGCACCTCAACACGTTTCTCGCCTCGATGCAGGCCAACTACGCCGGCGCGCTCGGCATCGCCTACATCAACATCATGTACGCGCCGTTTCTTGAAGGCATGGATCGGGCGGAACTGAAACAGATCGCGCAGGAGCTGATCTTCAACGGATCGCAGAACGCGTTCTCGCGCGGCGGCCAGACCCTGTTCCTGGATTTCAATATCCACACGGGGGTCCCGCGCTACCTCAAGGACGTGCCCGCGGTGGGACCCGGCGGCCGGTACATGCTGCGTCGCGCCGACGGCTCGAAAGTCGCGCTGGTCGAGGAGCAGACGGAGGAGACGGATCCCTCCGGCTACCCGCTGATGGAACTTTACGTCGAAGAGGACGGCGGCCGCCGCCTCGTGCTGCGGGAGCGGGCGGATGAGCATAAGGGGCTCGTCTGCGACGACCAGGTGCGTAAGGAAGTCGAGGCGCGCGGGGAGAAGGTCGTGACCTACGGCGATTACATCCGGGAGGCCCGCGACTTCTGCGATGCCCTTCTCGAAGTGTTCGGCGAAGGCGACCGCAACGGGCGTGTCTTCGAGTTTCCGAAGTGTGACTTTCACATCAGCGACGAGACGTTCGAGGACCCCGAGCAGTACCGGATCTTCATGGACGCCTGCCGGCTGGCCAGCGAGAACGGGTCGACGTACTTCATCTTCGACCGCGACGAGGTGACGCTCTCGGCCTGCTGCCGGCTGCGGACGACCATCGACGACAACCGGATGCTGCGTCACCCGGAATCGATGCGTTTCTGCGGATTCCAGAACGTGACCATTAACATCCCGCAGGCGGCCTACCGCGCCGCCCGCCGCGACGGCGAACGGCTGCTCGAGACCTTCTTCGAGGAGATCGACCAGACCATGGATCTCGCGGTCGAGGCGCATCTCCAGAAGAAGCGCAAGGCGGCCGAGATGCTCGCCGAGCCGGGCCGCCCCCTCTGGCAGATCGGCAAGCCGAGCTGCGACGGCAAGCCGTACGTGAACCTGGAGACCTGCACGTATATCCTCGGTCTGATCGGTGTGAACGACGCCGTGAAATTCCTGATCGGACAGGAGCTGCACGACAGCAACGAAGCCCGCCGTCTCGGCCTCAGGATCGTGGCCCATATGTACCTCAAGGCGAAGAAGCTCTCCCAGAAGCACGGGTTGAAGTTCTCGCTGGAGGAATCGCCCGCCGAAAGCGCCGCGCGCCGGCTGGCGAAATCGGACCTGATCTACTACCGGGACGAGGCGAAAGAGGTGGTCAAGGGGGACGACGAGGACGTGGTCTACTACACGAACTCGATTCACCTGGCCGCGGACGCGCCGGTCACGCTGGTGGACCGCATCCGCGAACAGAGCAAGTACCACAGCCTGATCGAATCGGGGGCGATCACCCACGCGTTCGTCGGCGAGGAGCGCCCGGCGCCGGAATCGGTCGCCGCGCTCATGAAGAAGGTGTTCTTTGAGACGCAGTCGGCGCAGGTCACGATCTCGCCCGAGTTCACCTACTGCAACTACTGCCGCCACAATATGCGCGGTCTGAAGGAGAGCTGCGAGTCCTGCGGCTCGGAGGACGTGGTCGGCGAAACGCGCGTCGTGGGCTACTTCAGCAAGATCCAGAACTGGAACAAGTCCAAGCGCTACGGCGAACTGGTGGCCCGGCAGCGCGGGCAGTACGCTGTGGAGACGGCGGAGGACGACGCCATGGAGTGCGCGGAGGAGCCTTCGCCGCAAGCCGGCGCGGAAATCCGGCAGAACTGATCACTCAATACCGGAGGAGAGCATGATGACGGCGTATCGCGTAACCGTATTCGGCAAACAGAACTGCGACAAATGCAAGGCGCTCAATCGGCGTCTGGATAAGGAACTGAAGCGCGACGGGATGGCGGAGTTCGAGAAGGAATACGTCGATCTCGATACGGAACAGGGGCTGGTGCGTTTCTGCGAGGCGGAATGCATCAATCCCCAGCGTATCCCGGCCATGCTCGTCGCACGGCGTGACGAGCAGAGCGGACGTTACGAGCCGATTCCCGCCCCGTCCGCGGAGACGGAAGGCCCCGACCCTTCGCGCCTGGGCCCCGTACTCGGATTGCAGACCGATTATTCGGAGCGGGGGAGGGGCATACTGAAGCCGGAGACGATCCGCGGCGTGCTGAATGAGGCGCGGGAGACGTCGTAATGGCGGCTTCGCCGGTCTATGCCTTCCGCCGCCAGCCTACCATGGTGGATTATCCCGGCCGGATCGCGGCGATCTTCTTCACCAGCGGCTGCAATTTCTCCTGCGGTTTCTGCCACAATGCCACGCTGATGGGAGCGCCCCGGCCGGGCCTGAGCTGGGAGCGGATGGACGAGGTCTGCGCCGATTTCCGGCGCAACTGGACCGATGCGGCCGTCATCAGCGGCGGCGAGCCGACGCTCGCCGCGGGGCTTCCCGAACTGATCCGCTTCTATAAACGGCACGGGTTCGCCGTCAAACTCGACACCAACGGCTCGAACCCGGAAATGCTGGAGGCCTGTCTTCCGGATCTGGACTACGTGGCGATGGATGTGAAGACGGCGCTCGAGGACTACCCCTCCCTCACCGGCTGGTCGCGGCCCGATCGTCTGCGACGGTCCGTCGAACTGCTCAGGAGCGGCGGCGTCCGCCATGAATTCCGCACCACCGTGATCCCCGGCCACCACAATGCGGACCGGATGCGGCGGATCGGGATCGAACTGAACGGCTCGAACCGTCTCGTGCTGCAGCCGTTCGTTCCCGACGAGTCCCTTCCCGGCGAGACCTTTCGCACGCTCCCGCGCACCCCGCCCGAACAGCTCGAAGAGCTCCGTTCCACCGTGACCGAGTTCGTGCATGAGGTGGTGGTGCGAGGGGGGGGCGGATGAGGAATCCTCACAGATCTTCAAGCATCTGGGTGTTTTTCACCATCCGATGCAGGGCGGCTTCTTCGGATTCGCGCAGTCTCTCGAACAGTTCGCGGGTCTGCGCGCCCGGTGCATTCGACGCCATGTCGCTGTAGAAATCGATCAGTGCGCGGCTCAGGTTCTCCGCCCGGCGGGTGATGTCGTCGATCCCGGCGGGAGGAGTGAATTCCGCCTGAGCGAGCAGCTCGCGGAATCGGTGTTCCGGCGGAAACTGCTGCCAGGTTTCCAGCACGTCCTCCGGAGCGTTCGCCTCAAACTCCCTGAGCGCCTGCTCCAGCTTCTGTTCGCGGTGTTCGAGGTAGTCGAGCAGCATTCGCGCGCGTGGCGACGTCTCGTGGTCCAGCTTCCTGTAGTACTCTGCCGCGCGGCGGTGAAAATCCCGTGCCTGGTCCAGCAGCTCGCGTATCTGTTCGAAACCCATCACGTCTCCTCCCGTCGCGCGTCAGCGTAGCATCGGGAAAACCGGGGAGGCAAGACTCCCGCACTTCCTGAGTTCCGCATCGGGACACTCAGGGAAATGTCGTACTCGTACTCTTACTCAGCGCAGCCGTACTCGTACTCGATCTCAGGGGGAGTGGGTTCGGCCTGCGTCTCCCGGGTAGGGCGCGATCTCTCCGCCTTCGGCCCTCTATGCCTTCGGCGGACAGGCTAAGCGCGCCGGGGAAGGGTGAAGGAGAATTCCGCCCAGGAGCCCTCTTCGGAACGGGCGTTGATGTGGCCGCCGTGGAGCAGGACGATCTTGCGCGCGTTGTAGAGGCCGACGCCGGTCCCTTTCTGCCGCATCAGTTCGGGGGTGTTGAGCCGCGAGAAGCGGCGGAAGAGGCGTCCGCGCGCCGATTCGGGAAACCCGGGGCCCTCGTTCCAGACCGTGAAACGCAGGGCCTCGTTCTCCTCGCGCACGCTCATGCGGATACGGCCGCCCTCGCGGCCGTATTTGACGGCGTTGCTCAGGAGGTTGACGAGCACGATCTTGATCAGCCCGGCGTCGCCTTCGACTTCAGGCGGCGCATCAGGCAGCTCGCGCTCAATCGTCATGCGCTTTTCCTCGACCTGCGGCAGGACGATATCGATCGCCGGTTCGACGACGGCGGCACGGACGTCGCGGATCGTGACCCTGTTGGGTTCCAGGCTGCCCGACTCGATGCGCTCGAGGTCCAGATACTGGCGCACGAGTCCGAGCAGGTACTCCGCCTTGGAGATCATCCTTTCGAGCTTGTCCTTCTGCTTCGGCTGCAGCTCGCCGAGATAGCCGCCGGTCAGCAGCCGGGCGTCGGTGACGAGCGAGGCGACGGGGTTTTTCAGCTCGTGGCTCACGAAGCCGAGCATCTCGGTGTAGGCGCGGTTGAGCGATTCGAGCTGCGCGATCCGCCACGCCTTCTCGACGGCCTGGCTGAGCCGTTCGGCGATGACGCGTACCATGGCCACATCCCGTTCCCCGTAGGCATAGCGTTTACGGCTGCTCTGAAAGAGAAAGCCGACCACGCGGTCGTCGACGGTCAGCGGGCAGGTCAGGCTTGAGCGGACGCCTTCCCGGACGACGAGTTCGGTGGAGCGGCTGAAGGGGTGGTGTTCGAGGTAGAGTTCGAGATCGCTGATCACCCGCGGGCGGCCGCGCTGGAGGACGTGTTCGAGCGAGCTGCCGTGGAGGTCTTCGGAGTAGCCTTCGCGCAGCAGCAGGGGCTCGTAGTTCGCCCGGGCGTAGCGCGCGGTGACGCGGCGGGCGTCCTCTTCGACGAAGGCCAGCCCGGCCCGGTCGGTAGCGCCGAGTTCGCGGGCCGTCTGAAAGAAGCGGTCCATCACCTCGTGTATGGACCGCGCGCCGGCGATCTTCTGGTTCATCTCCGCCAGCCGCGCCTGCTCCTCCGATGTGAAGAAAGACCACGGTTTCCCGTCGCCGCGCTCATCGAGGTACTGGAGGTTTCGGGGCATGGGATGAAACTGGAAGATCGGGTGGTTTGAGTGTGAGGCCTGGACCCTGAAATCTGAACCAGAGCGGTGGCATGGTCTTCGGTTACTCAGGTTTCAGGTCTCAGCCTTCAACCTCACACGATATACTTTCCTCTCGGCGTGTAGTGGGTATGCAGCAGCTGATGGCTCAGGTGGCTGCAGGGGCCGTCGGTGAAGAAGTTCCGGTAGAGTTCCGCCACCGCCGGATTCTCGTAGGATTTCCGGACCTCGGCGTCGGAGTCCTCCGCGTAGATCGCCTGCGCGCGGGCCTCGCGGATCTCCGGACTGGTCGGGATCGGCTGTCCGCCGCCGCCCAGGCAGCCGCCGGGGCAGGCCATGAACTCGATGAAATGGCATTGGCTGCAGGGTCCTCCCGCCTTGATGTCCTCCATGACCCGTTTCGCGTGGGCCGTGCCGTGGGCCACCGCCACTTTGAGCGTGGCGCCCTCAAGCCAGGACCAGTCCTGAACGACATTCTGCAGCAGTTCCGGCACCGGTCCGGTCTTCTCGATCGGGAGTTCCATGAAGCGGATGCCCTCGAACCCGCGGATGGGGGTGATGTCGGCGTGTTCGAACAGGTCCTCCACCTTCACGCCGGTCGTCACCTCGATGATGGTGCGCAGCGCCGATTCCATTACGCCGCCGGTGGCGCCGAAGATCACGCCGGACCCCGTGGCCGTACCGAAGGGATCGTCGAAATCCGACTTCGGCACGCCCGGGAGGTGGATGCCCGTCTCGCTGATCATCTGCGCCAGTTCGCGCGTCGTCAGGCCGTAATCGATGTCTTTGTGCCCGCTGTCGCACATCTCCGGACGGTTGCACTCGAACTTTTTCGCCGCGCAGGGCATCAGCGCCACCGTCACGATGTTCTCGGGATCGATCCCCGCCTTTTGCGCGTAGTAGGTCTTGATCACCGAGCCGAACATCTGCTGCGGGCTCTTTGCGGTCGAGACGTGGTCCAGGTACTCCGGGTAGAAGTGTTCAATATACTTGACCCAGCCCGGCGAGCAGCTCGTGAACTGGGGCAGGGCGACGTTCTCATCCTGCTCGACCAGCGCCCCGTAGAGCCTCCGGATAAGCTCCGTGCCCTCTTCCAGGATGGTCAGGTCCGCGGTGAAGTTCGTGTCGAACACCTTGTCGAACCCGCACATCCGCAGCGCCGTATTCATCTCGAACGTCAGGCAGTGCCCCGGTTCGAGTCCGAAGCACTCGCCGATCCCCGCCCGCGGGCTCGGCGCCGTCTGGATGACGACGTGTTTGGTCGGGTCGTCGATCGCCGCCCAGACCTCGTCGGTCGGGTCGTTGGCGCGCAGCGCGCCGGTGGGGCAGCGGTTGATGCACTGGCCGCAGTTGATGCAGACGACCTCGGCCAGCGGCTTGTCGCCGAACGTGACCACTTTTGACTCGAAGCTGCGCCCGGCCACCTCGAGCACACCGGTTTCCTGCAGGTCGATGCAGGTACGTACGCAGCGGCGGCAGAGGATGCACTTGTCCATGTCGCGGACGACCGAGTGGCTGGAGCGGTCGACCTCGTAGCGCGGTTTTTCCGGGTGGCCGAAGCGGAAGAAATCGACCCCGTACTCCTTGGCGAGCGCCTGCAGCTCGCAGTTGTTGTTGCGGAAGCAGGCGTAGCATTCGCCGTAGTGCCGGGAGAGCAGCAGGTCGAGGATATGTCGCCGCGCCTGCCGCACCTTGCGCGTATGGGTCCGCACCGTGATCGGGCGGGTGACCGGGTAGGAGCAGGACGCCTGCAGGGTGCGCTCCTCCTCGACCTCCACCACGCAGACCCGGCAGACGCCGGCGACGCACAGGTCCTCGTGGTAGCAGAGGGTGGGGATGCGGATGCCCAGTTCGCGGGCGGCTTCCAGGATCGTGGTGCCCAGCGGCACCTTGATCTCCTGGTCGTCGACCGTGATCGTGACCTGGGCCCCGATCGCGTCGGGATTGTCCGGCTGTTCGATCCGGTCCAGACACTGGCTGCGGGGCGCGCGCGACGTTTCTTCGGCCATCTTCTTGTCCATGGATTACGCTCCTTGCACGGCGGCGGCTTCGGGCCGGCGCCCCATGATTTCATCCTTGAAGTGTTCGACGATCGAGAGGAACGCATTGGGGCTCGACTGCCCCAGTCCGCACTTCGAGGCGAGCTGCATCGTCTCGCCCAGCGCGCACAGCTCGCGGAGGTAGTGCATCGAGCAGGTGCCCTGTTCGAGCATCTCGATGCCTTCGAGCAGTTTCACGTTGCCCTCGCGGCAGGGCGTGCACTGGCCGCAGGATTCGTCGACAAAGAACTCCATGAAGTTCTTGGCGACGGTCAGCATGTCCCGCCCGGGGCCGAAGACGATGATGGATCCCCCGGTGGGCACGTCTTCAAAGGCGATGGTCCGCTCGAATTCCGAGGCGGGGATGCAGTTTCCGGAGGCGCCCCCGATCTGCACCGCCTTCGCGTCCTCGCCTCCTACCAGCTCGAGCAGATCGGCCACGGTCACGCCCAGCGGCACCTCGTAGACGCCCGGCTGCGCGCAGTCGCCGGAGACGCTGAGCAGCTTCAGACCGCTCGACTTCTCCGTGCCGAGCTTCTTGAACCAGTCCTCGCCCTTGACGAAGATGCACGAGATCCAGGCGAAGGTCTCCACGTTGTTGACGATGGTCGGGTGGTTTTTGAAGCCCGTGTCGACGGGGAAGGGCGGGCGGTTGCGCGCCTCGCCGCGGTAGCCCTCCAGCGACTCGATCAGCGCGGTCTCCTCGCCGCAGATGTAGGCCCCGGCGCCCATCCGGATCTCGATGTCGAAGTGAAAATCCCCGCGCTTGCCGATGCCCTCGCCGAGCCAGCCCTCTTTCCGCCGGCGCGCGAGCACGCTTTCGAGCCGCCGCCGCAGGTAGGTGTATTCCTCGCGCAGGTACAGAATCCCTCTGGTGGCCCCGATCGCGTAGCCCCCGATCGTCATGCCCTCGAATACCAGGTCCGCGTAGTCGGTGAGAATCGCGCGGTCCTTGAACGTACCCGGTTCGCCTTCGTCCGCATTGCAGACCACGTACTTCTGATCGCTCTGCGCCGCCGCGGCCAGGTTCCATTTGACGCCCGTGGGGAAGCCGGCGCCGCCGCGCCCCTTGAGCCCCGAATGGGATACGCGTCCGATCGCGTCCGCACGCTCGCCGCCCAGCGCCGCCTCCAGCCCCCGATTCGTCTCGATCGATGCAAACGTCAGTTTGTTGGGATTCGCCTTCATGCCGGTTCCGCCTCCTTCATAGGGGTGGGATAGACGCCGAACGATTTGCGGCACTCCTCGAGAATGTCGTGGATCCGCTCCGGCGTGACGCGGGTGTAGATGCGGTCGTTCACCAGCATCGCGGGACCCTCGTCGCACATCCCCAGGCAGTTCGCCCACTCCAGCGTGAAGTGGCCGTCCGGGGTCATCTCGCCGAACTCGATGCCCAGATCGTTGCGGAGCTGCCGGGCGACGCGGTCCTTGCCCTGCATGTCGCACGAGATCGTGCGGCAGAGGCGGATCACATAGCGCCCCTTCTGGCGCTGGCCGAGAAAACTGTAGAAGGACACCACCCCGTGCACCTCGACCGGGTGGATGTCCAGGATGTCCGCGATCACCTGCATCACGTATTCGGAGATGTGCCCGTAATCATGCTGCACCTTCTTCAGCACGGGGAGCAGCGCACTGCGGTCGCGGCCGTACTGCTCCACCCACTGCTCGATATTCTTGCGCAATTGTTCCTGTTCGGACCTGAGCATCGTTCAACCCTCCTTCGCCGCAAGCAGTTCGTTGACCCGCTCCACCAGCGCGCCCGGCTCCACCGGCTTCTCCATGAACGCATCCACGGGCACCACCGACTCATCCCTCCCGTAATCCAGCCCCGTGACCTTGCCGAGACTTGTGAGCATCAGGATGGGACGGTCAAACCCGTTGCGACGCAGCTCCTGCGCCATCGTGAACCCGTCATCCTGCTGCTCCATCATCACATCCAGTACCAGCAGCTCAGGATTAAACGACTTCACCGCCACCATGCCGTCGCCGCGGTTGTTCGCCGTGGCCGTCTCGTGTCCCTCCGACCCCAACACCAGCGTTACCGCCTCCACTACGTCCGGATCGTCGTCCACCACCAGTATTTTTGCCATCCGCTCCTCCTTAAAACGCCGCTGAGGTCGAACAATCAGCCGCTCAGTAGAATATTTCGCCGAATTGTAACGTTTTCGGGCGCGCGGGCGAGAAGAAAAAGACATAACTTATTGCGGCCAAATAGTTTAAAATAAAAAACCCCTATTGTCTTAATTATGTTGTCTGTTACCGTAAGATGTGTTTTTAATATCAAAATTTGCAGATCAGGAAGTTTTTATGTTTTGTGAATGATGTTATTTGGAGGCTCCTATGATTTGTTCCGGGATTGAAGAAAACACATGTTGCGGTGGGGAATGTTCCGCGGAGCATTTTGCGGAGCTGGACGAACTGCTCGACCGGTATCGATCGGTGCCCGGGGGGCTGATTCCGGTTCTGCAGCAGGCGCAGGAGTTGTTCGGCTATCTTCCCGAGGACGTCATCAAGCGCGTGAGCCGCGGGCTGGACCGGCCGTACAGCGAGGTCGCGGGTGTCATCGGGTTCTACTCCTATTTTTCCACCCAGCCGCGCGGCGAGCATGTGATCCGCGTCTGCCTGGGCACGGCCTGCTACGTCCGCGGGGGAAAGCAGGTGCTGGAGGCGCTCAAGAAGGAGCTGGGCGTGGAGGTGGGCGAGACCACGGAGAATCGACAGTTCACGCTGGAGATCGCGCGCTGTTTCGGGGCCTGCGGGCTCGCCCCGGCGGTGATGATCGACGACGACGTGCACCAGCGCGTGAAGCCGGCCCGCGTCCGTCAGATGCTCGACCCGTACCGTAAGTCGGAGGAATCCCAGTGATGAGAACGATCCGGACTATCGACGACCTTGAAGCAGTGAAGCGCGAGCGCGGTCCCGCCCTGGGGCTCCGGCGCGGCGGAGAGGAAGAAAAGATTCACGGCGGAAGCCCGATCCAGGTGCTCGTCTGCGTGGGGGGCGGCTGCCTGGCCTCCGGGGCGCTCGAGATCTGCAGGGCGCTCGAAGAGGCCGTGGAACGGCACGGCGTGCAGGAGAAGGTCCGGATCATCCGGACCGGCTGCATGGGGCCCTGCGCGGCCGGACCGGTGGCCAAGGTCATGCCCGACGGGGTGTTCTACCAGAAGCTCAATCCCGAAGACGCCGAGGAGATCATCGCCACGCATATCGTCCGGGGCGAGGTGGTCACGCGCCTGCTCTACCGCGAGGGCGGTACCGGGAAGCCGGTCCCCGAAATGGACCGCATCGATTATTTTCGCAAGCAGCACAAGCTGGTGCTCCGCAACTGCGGCATCGTCGATCCGCACGAGATCGACGACTACATCGCCGCCGACGGCTACCGCGGCCTGGCGCGCGCGCTTACCGAACTCGATCCCGATACGCTGGTCGATTACGTGGAGCAGTCCGGCCTGCGGGGACGCGGGGGAGGCGGCTTCCCCACCGGCCTGAAGTGGAAGCTGACGCGGCAGTCGAGCGAGACGCCCAAGAGCGTCGTCTGCAACGCGGACGAAGGCGACCCGGGCGCGTTCATGGATCGCAGCATCCTCGAGGGCGACCCCCATGCGGTGATCGAGGGCATGACGCTGGCGGGCTTCGCGATCGGGGCCTCCCGCGGCTACGTCTACTGTCGCGCCGAGTACCCGGTGGCCGTCGAGCGCATGAGCCGGGCGCTCGACCAGGCCCGCAACGGCGGTCTGCTCGGAGAGCATCTCTTCGGGAGCGATTTCTCTTTCGATATCGAGATCCGCATGGGATCCGGCGCGTTCGTCTGCGGCGAGGAGACCTCGCTTCTGGCGTCGATCGAAGGCAAGCGGGGCGAGCCGCGCCCGCGCCCGCCGTTCCCGGCCCAGAAGGGCCTCTGGGATAAGCCGACGCTGCTCAATAACGTCGAAACCTTCGCCAACGTCCCGATCATCGCGCAGAAGGGGCCGGAATGGTTCGCGGAGCTGGGCACCGAAAAGAGCCGCGGCACGAAGGTCTTCGCGCTGGCCGGAGCGGTGAACAACACGGGGCTGGTCGAGGTGCCGATCGGCATCCCGCTGGGGGAACTGATCTACGACGTCGGCGGCGGCGTGGCCGACGGTAAGCCGTTCAAGGCCGCGCAGCTCGGCGGCCCCTCGGGCGGCTGTATCCCGCGCGAACACCTGAATGTCCCGCTGGACTACGAGTCGCTCGTGGAACTCGGCGCGATCATGGGCTCGGGCGGCCTGATCGTGATGGACGACGAGAGCTGCATGGTGGATGTGGCCCGCTATTTTCTGGAATTCGTGCAGGAGGAATCGTGCGGCAAATGCGTTCCCTGCCGCGTGGGTACGAAACGCATGCTGGAGATCCTCGAGGGGATCTGCCGCGGCGAAGGGAAGATGGAGGACCTCGACCGCCTCGAGAAACTGGGCAACCAGATCAAGGAGTCGGCGCTCTGCGGGCTCGGCAAAACGGCCGCGAATCCGGTGCTCTCCACGCTGAGGCATTTCCGCGATGAGTACATCGCCCATATCCGCGACCATAAGTGCGAAGCGGGGGTCTGCCCGGAACTCGTGCGCGCGCCCTGTCAGAGCGCCTGCCCGGCGAACGTGGACGTGCCCGGCTTCGTCTCGCGCGTGGCCGAAGGACGCTATGCCGACGCGCTGCTGCTCCACCGTGAGCGCAACCCGTTCGCCTCGGCCTGTGCGCGGGTGTGCTTCCATACCTGCGAAGACCACTGCCGCCGCGCGAGCCTCGACGACTCCGTCTCGATCCGCGCGGTGAAGCGGTTCATGGTCGAACAGGAAATGATCATCCAGGTCCCCGAGGTGCGGGAGAACCAGAAGAACGCGGCGCGCAGGATCGCCGTTATCGGCGCCGGGCCGGCCGGCCTCTCCTGCGCCTACTTCCTCGCCCGCCTCGGCTATCGGCCGAAGGTGTTCGAGGCCGAGGCGCGGCCGGGCGGGATGATGGTCCAGACGATCCCCGAGTATCGCCTGCCGCGCGAATGCCTCGCCCGCGAGGTGCGCATGATCGAGCGCATGGGCGTGGATATCCAGTGCAATACGAAGCTGGGCGAGGACGTCACGCTCAACGGCCTGCGCGAGCAGGGGTACGACGCGGTCTTCCTGAGCATGGGCGCCCCGGACGGGGTCGCGCTCGGTATCCCCGGCGAGGACGCCCCGCAGGTGACGGAGGCGATCCGCTTCCTGCGCGAGTACAATATCCGCGGCTCGGCCCCCGCCGGCCGGAACGTGGTGATCATCGGCGGCGGGAACGCGGCGGTCGATGCCGCCCGGACGGCCGTCCGCCTCGGCGCGGAGACCGTGACCGTGGTCTATCGCCGCACCCGCGAACAGATGCCCGCCTACACCGAGGAAATCGAAGAGGCGGAGAACGAGGGCGTCCACCTGCAGATGCTCACCAATCCGGTCGAGATCGAATTGAAGGACGGGGCCGTCAGCGGCGTGCGCTGCAAGCGGATGACGCTCGGCGCGTTCGACCGCTCCGGCCGCCGCCGCCCGGAGGCCTCCGACGAGACCTTCGTGATCCCCGCCGACCAGGTGATCGCCGCGATCGGCCAGAAGCTCGATGCCGGCGCCGTGCTGGACGGGCAGGACGTCGCACTCCAGTCGAAGGGCTACCTCCGGATCAATCCGGTCACCGGCCAGACCTCGGAGGAGTGGATCTTCGCCGGCGGCGATGCCGCCACCGGCCCGGCATCCGTGGTCGAAGCCGTGGCCGCGGGCGAAAAGGCCGCGGTTGGTATCGATACGATGCTCACCGGCAAGAACCACGCCTTCTGGCGCGAAGAGGTCGATAACGATACGGAGTTCGATCCGGACGCCGACCCGATCCCGGACGATCGCGAACCCATCCCGCTGATCCCCGTCGAACGGCGGCGGAACAACTTCGACGAAGTCGAACAGCCGTGGACCGAACCGGTCGCCCGCCGCCAGGCGCGCCGCTGCCTGCGCTGCGATTACCGGGAGAAACAGCATACGTGGTGAGCGGGGGATGTGATCGAGTGAGAAGGCTGAGACCTGAAACCTGAGTAAGAATTAGAGAGAGTTGCGGACAGGGTACGAGACCCGGGCGCGCCGCAGAAAGGTAGGGCGCGATCTCCGAGCGCGCCGCCCGGCACCCAGAACAGAACACCGGAACCCCGACGGAGGCCGACATGCCGAAATGCTGGATTAACGATCAAGCTGTGGAGGTGCCGGAAGGCACGACGATCCTGAACGCCGCGCAGTCCGTCGGGCTGAAGATCCCCACGCTCTGCTATCTGGAGAACGTGCAGGCGATCGGCGCCTGCCGCGTCTGCCTGGTGGAGATCGAAGGCATCAAGGATCTCGTCGCCTCCTGCGTGACGCACGTCAAAGACGGCATGAAGATCTTCACCAATAACCGTCGCGTCCGGGAGGCGCGCCGCACGGTTGTGGAACTGCTGCTCTCCGAGCACGAGGGCGACTGCCAGACCTGCGACCGGAACGAGGACTGTGAGCTGCAGACCCTCGCCCGCGACCTCGGCATCCGCGAACTGCAGTACACGGGTGAAAAGGCGCTGCGCGGCCAGGACCACAGCACGCCCGGACTCGTCCGCGATTCGGCCAAGTGCATCATGTGCCGCCGCTGCGTGACCATCTGCAACGAAGTGCAGGGCATCTCGGCCCTGTTTCCCCAGGGGCGTGGATTCCATACCACCATCGGACCCGCGTTCGCCCAGGATCTCGACACCGTGACCTGCGTCCAGTGCGGCCAGTGTGCGGCGGTCTGTCCCGTGGGCGCGATCTCGGAGCGCGATCAGACGGACGAGGTCTGGGCCGCGCTCGACGATCCGGAAAAGACCGTGGTCGTCCAGACCGCCCCGGCGATCCGCGCGGCGCTCGGGGAATGCTTCGACTACGAACCCGGAACCCGGGTCACGGGCAAAATGACCACCGCGCTCCGGCAGATGGGCTTCGATGCCGTCTTCGATACGGAATTCACCGCGGACCTGACGATCATGGAGGAAGGGCACGAGCTGCTCAGCCGCCTGAAGAAGGCGCTGGTCGACGGCGAACCGGATGTCGCGCTGCCGCAGTTCACGAGCTGCTCGCCGGGCTGGATCAAGTTCATGGAATACTTCTACCCGGATATGCTGCCCAACGTCTCGACGTGCAAGTCGCCGCAGCAGATGATGGGGGCGGTCATCAAGACGTATTACGCCGAAAAGATCGGGAAACGGCCCGAGGATATCGTCAGCGTCTCGATCATGCCCTGCACGGCCAAGAAGTACGAGGCCGGGCGCCCGGAGATGAACGACAGCGGCACGCAGGACGTGGATGTCGTGCTGACCACGCGCGAGCTGGGGCGGATGATCCAGCAGGCCGGACTCGATTTCGACTCGCTGCCCGACGGCGAGATGGATACGCCGCTGGGTACCGGTTCCGGGGCGGCGGATATCTTCGCCAACACCGGCGGCGTCATGGAAGCCGCACTGCGCACGGCGTACGAAGTGATCACCGGCCGCGAACTTCCGTTCGAGGACCTGCACGTGAAGCCGATCGAGAGTCTCGACGGCGTGAAGGAAGCCGCGGTGACCATCGAAAATCCGACCGCGGAGTGGTCGTTCCTCGACGGGGTGGAAGTGAACGTGGCCGTCGCGCACGGGCTCGGCAACGCGCGTAAGCTGGTCGAGAAGATCCGCAGCGGCGAAGCGAGCTATCACTTCGTCGAGGTGATGACCTGTCCGGGCGGCTGCATCGGCGGCGGCGGACAGCCGCGTATCACCGATGACACCGTGCGCCAAAAGCGCATCCGGGCGATCTACGACGAGGACGAGAGCAAGACGCTCCGCAAGTCGCACGAGAACCCCGACATCCTCAAAATCTACGAGGAGTACTTCAGCGAACCGCTCGGCGAACGCTCCCACCACCTCCTGCACACGCACTACGTCGAACGCGAACGCGTGTAGACTTCTGATCGTACTCGGCGCAGCAGGACCACCGTCTTCGGCGCTGGGAGTGCGCGTACGAACTCAGGCAACCCCCGGGTGTGACGCCGGGAGCAAGAGAATGACTTGAATCAAAAGTGGCGCTATAGCATCACTGCGCCATGAAAACAGAATTTGTCACAACGTTGAAACGGCCTACATTGGACTGGGTGATCCCCCTGTAGCATCGCGGTATGCTGAGAGACTATTCGATCGCGTTTGCCAAATGGACGATCCGCGAAGAGACCCCGGGGGAGCAAATCATCGAGAACTACCCCCTTCACCGCGACCGCACGCTTCCACCGCGCCGCAAGCGCAAGCGCCCTGGACAGCGACGGATCCCCTCCCGGTCCGGTCAGGCGGCTGGCCGGTCTTTGATATCCCATCCGGGAAAGACCAGCACGGCCGGGTGACACCGGAGGGCCCGGGCAAGGGTCTTAGCGCGTTCCACCCCGAGGTTGATCCGATTGTTCTCGATCCCCGACAGGGTTGACTGAGGGATCCCCGTAAGTTCGGCCAGATCGGTCTGGCTGAGTTCCTGCAATTCCCGCATGATGCGGACCGACTCCCCGACGGAAACATCCACGGTTTTTCTGGCTTTGCGATAATCCTTCATTTCACCTCCTCCGGTAATCATGGGCTGTCATGTTAATGACCTTTACGTGCAACTGCTGATGTTCGATTCTGTAAATTACCCGGTACTGTTTGCCGAGCCGCGACGATCGATGTCCTTTCCATTCACCTCGCAGGGCTTCGTCATGAAATCCCTCGATCCGGCGAAGGCCCTCGGGTCCCGAAATGGTCACGATGTCCTTCCATTTTTCGTACCGTTTCAAAATTTCCGCCGGGATGCGCGGAAGCTTTCTGACCAGGTTCCGATGTTCAAATACTTCCCACATATCTAATATGTACTATACTATATTAGTAATGTCCAGTCCTTGGCGCCGTTTTGATGAAAAGTGATCGGGATTTCAGTGAACCGCGGTGGGGTGCGCCCTGCCCAGGAGGCGCAGGCCGAACCAGGGCGTGAGGGTAGGGCGGTTCTGCTGTCCGGTAGAACCGCCGCAAAAAAACGGGGTGCCCGATGATCCGGAGCCTCTCCGGGAAGACGGACAGGCGAACAACCCCGCAACGTACCCGTACGCGTACTCAGCGCAGCGGTACTCGTACACGTACTCGGAGCGCCGAAGGCGAGATCCCATCCGTATCATCGGTAATCCGTGGTCGAAAACACAAGACACGACTCTCGCAAAGGCGCAGAGATCGCAAAGATGAATGAGAAGAGCACAGGCAAAGAGATCGTGCGCGCTATCTTACGCTCGTAGTAGGCCCGCAGGTCCGCGCAGCGGGGCCAGGGCCGTTATCTTCACGCGCCTGGCCTGCCGGGGGCAGGCTTACGGCGCTACTACAAACGGTTGTCGTCTCCCATCCCGGAAGTGTCCCGTTGACTGTTGAAACTTGAAGGCGGTCTCCTGAGCGTCCATGTTGGACGCTCGGGGCAAACCAACCCGAAAGGAGACCGCCATGAGTGACAATAGCGTCCTTGAAGTCCTTGGACAAGTTGAACCGTCTGCAGCAGGAGATGTTTTCCGTGACTGGCTGCGTGGTGAAATGCGAACCCTGATCGCCGATATTCTGGCTGAAGAGGTCACAGAATTGTGTGGTCCGGCCTACAAGCCGGCAGGGGACAGAGGCTGCCGACGTGCCGGCGGAACCCGCGTAGGACTTCGAATTGACGGTATTGATGAGGAGATCCGCAAGCCGCGTGTACGTCGCCATGAGGCAGACACATCGAAGGAGGTCAGGCTTAAAAGTTACGACGCGGTCAACAGGGCCGACGACCTTCGTGACCGTATCTTGCGTGCCACAGCTGCCGGAGTCAGTTCACGTGATCAGAAAACCTTGTATCCCGATTCAGCGCCCGGACGCAGCAGGGTTTCCCGCGCCTGGATTGTCGAGGGCCGACAGCGCATACAGAAGCTCCGTGACCGCGACCTGAAGTCCGAGAGGTTCTTCTGCATGCTGCTGGACGGCATTGTACTGTCCGAGGATCTCAGCGCCATTGTGGGGCTGGGCATTACGCTGGACGGCCGCAAAGTTATGCTGGATTTTGAAATAGGCGCACAGGAATCGACAGAAGTGTGTGACGCATTGCTCGACCGCAGCCGTTCTCATTATGGCCGCATTCCGACCGCGGACGGCGTGGCAGCCGTCCCTCCCGAGTCGATATCCGACGCATTTTCGGGCACTGGGAGGGTCGGGTGCCACCCCGACCGAAAAGGGTGAAGCCATAATGAGAATCGCTGGCTCGACCGGCTTGTCCACCGCGGTCTTGAGTTCGAGGGCGATCCGTTGGCGGTTCTCGACGGTTCTCGGGCACTTCATAACAGCGTCTTGAAGCATTTTCCGCGAGCGCGCATTCAACGATGCCTGGTGCATAAGGAACGAAATATTAAGCGTTGTCTCTCCAGGCGTCATCACGGCAGCGTGAGCGACCTTTTCAAGCGTCTCCGCTCCGTGGAAGGCGAAGAAGCCGGACGTGAAGCACTCGCCGATCCGGAACGCTTTCTGAGCCGGCACAGCCACAAGGCCCTGGAATCCCTGCACGAGGCCGGTGAGGAGCTCATTACGGTTCACAAGCTGAATGCGCCGTCCACTCTACACACCACGTTGACGAACACAAACTGCATCGAGAACCCGTTCCGAAACACACGCGCAAAAATCGGGCGGGTGAAGCGTTGGCGCGCAGAGACGGATCAGGCGGAACGCTGGCTGGCCTATTCGCTTCTGAGGGCCGAGAAAGGGTTCCGTCGAATCAAAGGCTATCGTCAGATCCCGGTGCTTTTGAAATCCCTGGGCTGGCCATCGGAAGCTGTTGAGGCGTCGCTCCGCTCCGCCCTTGGCCCTCCGGGCCATCCCGCCTCCGGCGGGAACGGGCTCCACTCCACGACGCCTCACCCCCAGGCAGAGAGCGAAGCGAACTGCCGAACAGGGACTGGACAAGTGAATGACAAGGAACTACATCGAAATGAAGACCGAGACCGCCAACGAGTTTCAACAGGATTCGGGACATCCCCGCCTTCTCATCCTATCGCTGTGGTGACAATCATCTCCCGGGCCGAACGGCAGATAAACCACAGTGATCACAGAGAACGTGATTCTTACTCGTACGCGTACTCGGAGCGTCGAAGGCGCGTATCGGGGGCGGTTCACGAATGAGCGATCCCGAAGTGCGGATTTCCCGTCGCTCACCATAAAAATCTACAAAGACCGAAAATTGCGAAGAACCTGAAAGAATCGTGTGACAAATTTTTTACCGATAAATATAGAATATAATGTATAAGATCATATATTAACGACCATGAGATTTGAAGAGCTGCTTGAATATGCGGGGGGATGGGCCTGGTTCGATTTTGCCACACTGGTTCAGCTCTCGGCCGAGCCGCGGGAACATCTACGGACGCGGCTCTATGCGTGGAGGAGGGCGGGACGGGTAATCGCGCTTCGGCGGGGCATGTATACGTTGGCGGAGACGTATCGCCGGACGCGGCTTAATCCCGCCGCGCTCAGCAACGCACTCTACGCGCCCTCGTATCTCAGCCGGCAGTGGGCGCTCTCATGGTATGGACTGATTCCGGAGATGACCGCGCAGTACACGGCCGTGACGACGCGTCGGCCGCGGACTTTTGAGAACCCGTACGGACGTTACCGCTATCGGCATCTCAAGCGATCCGCTTTCTTCGGGTATCGTTCCGTGGAAACGGGCGGGGCGTCCGTGCTGATGGCGCATCCTGAAAAGGCGTTGCTCGATCTGTGGTACCTCGATTCAGGGGAATGGACCCTGGAGCGTATGGAATCGATGCGGTTCCAGAACACGGAGGTTGTGGATTCCGCTCGCCTTGAGGCGTTCGCGCGCCAGTATGATTCACCCCGCCTCCGGCGGGCCGCGGGGGTATGGACTTTATATGCCGAAGAGGTTCGGGGAGGAGGGGAGGTGTTGTGAAAGAACAGGCGTTGGCCATTGCGCGGACCGCGGATCGCCCGGAGCGGAGGCTTAACCTGTTGCGCGAGTATCTTCAGGCCCTGACCATGAGGTCCCTGCACGAGAGCGAGGCGTTCACCCGCATTGCTTTTGTGGGGGGAACTGCGCTGCGGTTCGCTTATGGATTAGGCCGATATTCCGAGGATCTCGACTTCACCCTTGAAACGCCGGAGGGTTACGGTCCCCGTCCGTGGATGCAGAAGATCAAACGGGATCTGTTACTGGCGGGGTTCGATCTATCGGTCACCTGGAACGAACGCAAAACCGTACATACGGGTTGGATCAGGTTCGCGGGCGTGTTGAAGGAACTCGGACTTTCACCTATGGATCGTCAGAACCTCTCGATCAAGATTGAGATCGACACGAATCCGCCCGCGGGGGCCGCATCGATTCGGACGGTGATCCATCGTCATGTCATGTTCGCGCTCCGGCATTACGATCCCGCGTCGCTTATGGCGGGCAAACTGCACGCCCTGCTGACCCGGAAATACGCAAAAGGTCGCGACTGGTACGACCTGCTCTGGTACCTCGGGCAGAGACCCCCCGTCGAACCCAATACCGTTCTCCTGCAGAACGCTCTCGATCAGACCGGGGATCAACCGTCACCCCGGGCCGCGGACTGGCGCCGGCTGGTGCGGGAGCAGATCGACACCGTCGATTTCGACGTGATCGTCTCCGACGTCGAGCCGTTTCTCGAGCGTCCGGGAGAAGCCGCCCTGTTGACACCGGAGCATCTCCGCTCCCTGCTGTGATCCGACGCCGCCCGTCGCCCAGCCTGTGAATGTTCCGGATCTTCCGCTGTATAGGCGGACTCGTCGTGGACGGCGCGTCGGTGCCCTCGCCGATGCCCGCATCCATCGCACGCCAGGTCGTCCAGTCGTTTCACCGCCCGCCGCCGGCCCCGGGATCGGGCGAAGCCCTGTAACATCGCGAGGAGGAGATCCTGTGCCGGGCTGGTCGCGTTGCGGCGGATCCGCTGCAGAAAAAGGTGAAAAAGGGCTCGAGGCCCCGACCTTCGAAAGGCGTGTTTTCACCGATACTGCTTCGCGTCAATGCCGAGCTGCCTGATCCGGTAGTTGATGATCCGCTGCGTGGTGTTCAGGTAGCGCGCCGCGGCCGCGGCATTGCCGCGGTGCTTCTTGAGCGCATCGATCAGGATCTCCTTCTCGTACGAGGCGACCATCGTCTTGAGGTCCGCGCCCTCCTCCGGCAAAAGATCGGTCTGCGTCCGCTCACTGGTCTGCAGCGAAGGCGGCAGGTTATAGCCGTGCACGACGTCGTCGGACGAGGTCAGCACGGCACGCTCGATGCAGTTCTCCAGTTCGCGCACGTTTCCGGGCCAGTGGTACGCCATCATCATGTTGATCGCCGAGGTCGAGATGCGCTTGATCTGTTTCCCGTAGCGCTCGCTGTACTTCTGCAGAAAATGGTCCGCCAGCAGCATGATGTCCGAGCGCCGCTCGCGTAGCGGCGGCAGGAAGATCGGGAAGACGTTCAGCCGATAGTACAGATCCTCGCGAAATCCCCCGTCGCTGATCGCATGCTCCAGATCCCGGCTCGTCGCCGCGATCACCCGTACGTTGACCTCCAGGCTCTTCGTCCCGCCGACCCGCTCGAACGTGCGCTCCTGAAGGACACGCAGCAGCCGCACCTGGACGGCCAAATCGATATCCCCGATCTCATCCAGAAAGATCGTCCCGCTGTCCGCCAGCTCGAAACGTCCCTTCCGCTCACTGGTCGCCCCCGTGAACGATCCCTTCTCGTGGCCGAACAGCTCGCTCTCCACCAGGTTCTGGGGCAGGGCGGCGCAGTTGACGCTGATGAACGGGTTGTTCGCACGCGAACTGTTGTAATGGACCGCCCGCGCGACCAGCTCCTTGCCCGTGCCCGACTCGCCGCGGATCAATACGTTCGCCGGGCTCTCCGCCACCTGCGCGATCTGCTCGTAGACCTGTCGCATCGTGTGGCAGTTTCCCACGATGTTGTCCAGGCTGTACCGGTCGCCCAGCTGCCGCCGCAGCCGCTCGTTCTCCGCCAGCAGCCCCTCGCGCTCCTCCTTCTCCTCGCGCATGTTCGCCACCGCCTCGGCCAGCACGTTCGCCACCAGCTCGAGAAAACGGAGATACCGCTGCAGATCCTCGTGATGCGCCCGCGTCGTGAGGTCGACGCTCATCGTCCCGATCACCTGCTTGTTGTGGACGATCGGTACACAGATGAACGCCACCGGCGCACTCCCCCGCGCCCGCGTCCGGTCCAGGAAAGACGGCTCCTTGCTCGCGTTCGGGATCACCGCCGGCTTGCCCGTCTGCGCCACCTGCCCCGTGATCCCTTCCCCCAGCCGGTACTGCCCGCGCCCGCGCTCCCGCGAAGAAAGGCCGTGCGAGGCCTCAATCACAAAGATGTCCGAGTCCGGCCTCCGCAGCGTCAGCGTGCTCCGCGAAACCTGCATCTCCGACTCCATGATGTCCAGAACTTCGCCCAGCAGCTCCTTCACCCCGGACGCCTGACCCGTCACCGCCTGCGAGATACGATACAGAACTTCAAGCTCTATCTGCTCTTCCTTCACCATATCAGTGCTCCAATATTGAGACATTTGAATAGACGCGTACAAAAATGTATTATAGAGGATTGCTAAAAACAAGTATGAAATTGAATGATCTTTGATATTGACGGAACGGGGCTATACCCCCTTAATGTACTCCTATTTAAGGGACGGGAGAGCGCATCATGAAGGCAGGAGGCAGCGGGATGATTCGGGGGCGGGGCGGGGCGGTCGGGCTCTATGATCCGCGTCATCATCATGACAACTGCGGAGTGGGGTTTGTGGCGAACATGGACGGCCGGCCGACGCGTCGGATCGTCGAGGCGAGTATCGAGGTACTGGAGAATCTGCTGCATCGCGGGGCGACGGGGGCGGACCCGGAGACGGGCGACGGGGCGGGGGTGCTGGTACAGCTCTGCGACCCCTTTTTCCGGCGCGAGGCGTCGGCGCTGGACATCGAACTGCCGGAGGCCGGGGCGTACGGGGTCGGGATGATTTTCATGCCGCAGGATGCGGAGCGCGCCGCGTTATGCCGTGAACTGATTGAGGAGGTGACGGCGGAGGAGGGGCTGGAGTGTCCGGGCTGGCGCGAGGTCCCCACCGACGCCTCGGTGCTCGGCGAGCTGGGGCGGCGCGAGGTTCCCCGGGTCGAGCAGTGTTTTACCGTCGGTGCGGGGCGAACGGGCGCGGAGCTGGAGCGGAAGCTGTACGTCCTGCGCAAGCAGGTGGAACGCCGCGTCGCCGAACGGATGCCGGAAGAGGACGGATTTTACATCCCGAGCTGGTCCGCCCGCACGATCGTCTACAAAGGCCTGATGCTTCCGGGCCAGGTCACCGGGTTTTACGCGGATCTCAACGACGAGGCGTTCACCAGTGCGGTCGCGGTGGTCCACCAGCGGTACAGCACCAACACGTTCCCCTCCTGGCCGCTCGCTCAGCCGTTCCGCTACCTCGCGCACAACGGCGAGATCAATACGCTGCGCGGCAACCGCAACTGGATGCGGTCGCGCGAACGCAACCTCGAGTCGGATCTCTTCGGGCGGGATATCCGCAAACTCGCTCCGGTCATCGAGGAGGGCGGCAGCGATTCGGCGAGCCTCGACAACGTGGTCGAACTGCTCACGCAGGGCGGACGCGACGTCCATCACGCTCTCATGATGATGATCCCCCAGGCGTGGGGCGAGAAGTACCCGCTCGGCCCGGATCTGCGCGGCTTCTTTGAATATCACGCCGGGCTGATGGAGCCGTGGGACGGCCCGGCGGCGGTGGCGTTCACCGACGGACGCTACGTCGGCGCATCGCTGGACCGCAACGGCCTGCGTCCCGCGCGGTACACGGTCACCAAGGACGGCTTCGTGGTCTTCGCCTCGGAGGCGGGCGTGCTCGATATCCCGATCGAAGAGGTCGCCGAGCGCGGGGCGCTGCGCCCGGGCCAGATGATGCTCCTCGACCTCGACGAACAGCGGATCCTCACCGATTTCGAGATCAAGATGCACTTGGCGCACCGGCGGCCCTACCGCCGCTGGGTGGAGGAGAACAAGATCCGGATCCACGGGTTCTTCGGCGCGGTCGCCCCGGTCGAGACGGATGCGGCCACGATCCTTCAGCGCCAGAAGATCTTCGGTTACACGCGCGAGGACCTCCAGCTCCTGCTCGCGGGCATGGCCTCGAGCGCCCATGAACCGGTCGGCTCGATGGGATCGGACCAGCCGCTGGCGGTGCTGTCCGAAAAACCGCAGCTCCTCTACTGGTATTTCAAGCAGCTCTTCGCGCAGGTCACCAACCCGCCGATCGACCCGATTCGCGAGGAACTGGTGATGTCGCTGATGACCTTCATCGGCAATCCGGATCAGATCCTGACCGAGGTCCCGCAGCATGCGCGGCTGGTCAAGCTGGATCATCCGATCCTCTCCAACGAGGACCTGGAGCGCATCCGCTCGCTGAATCTTCCGGACTTCCGCTGCGTGACCCTTCCGATGCTCTTTCCCGCCGGCGGGGAAGGCGAGGTGCTCGAGGAGGCGATCGAGACGCTCTGCGCCCACGCCGAGACCTCCGTACGCGCCGGCCACCGCATCCTCGTACTCAGCGACCGCGACGCGGATGCCGACCGGGCCCCGATCCCGGCGCTGCTGGCCGTGGCCGCCGTGAACCGCCACCTCGTCGAGCGCGGTCTGCGTACCAGCATCAGTGTCCTGGTCGAAACCGGCGAGGCGCGCGAAGTGATGCATATGGCGCTGCTTCTCGGTTACGGGGCGTCGGCGATCAACCCCTGGCTGGCGTTCGAGTCGGTGGCGCAGATGGCCCGCCGCGGCGATCTCAGCCGCGACTGCGGCGTCTGCAAGGCCCTGGAGCACTACATCAAGGCGAACTGCAAGGGCCTGATGAAGATCATGTCGAAACAGGGCATCTCGACGCTGCGCAGCTATCGCAGCGCGCAGATCTTCGAGGCCGTCGGTCTGAATCAACGGGTCATCGACCGATTTTTCACGGGGACCCCCTCGCGCATCGAAGGGATCGGGCTCGACGAGATCGCGCGCGAGGCGAACGAGCGTCACCGCGCGGCCTTCGCGCCGCACCCGCGCGCGGCGAACATCCTGCCGGCGGGCGGTCAGTACCGCTACCGCAACGACGGCGAACGCCACCTCTGGACGCCGGAGACGATCTCGCTGCTCCAGCGCGCCGCGCGCGAGAACGACCCCGGCCTCTATCGCGAGTACGCCCGGCGCATCAACGATCAGACGGAGCACCAGAGTACACTGCGCGGACTCTTCTCCTTCCGGGAAACGGCGCCGGTGGCGCTCGAGGAGGTCGAACCGGCCGCGGAGATCGCGCGGCGCTTCGTGACCGGCGCGATGTCCTTCGGCTCGATCAGCCGCGAGGCGCACGAGACGCTCGCGGTCGCCATGAACCGTCTCGGCGGCATGAGCAACAGCGGGGAGGGCGGAGAGGATCCCGCCCGCTACGAGCCCCTGCCCGGCGGCGACAGCCGCTGCAGCGCCATCAAACAGATCGCCTCCGGCCGCTTCGGCGTCACCGCCGAGTACCTGGTCCACGCCCGCGAACTCCAGATCAAGATCGCCCAGGGGGCCAAGCCCGGCGAGGGCGGCCAGCTCCCGGGCCATAAGGTCAACGGGGAGATCGCCCGCGTACGCCACTCCACGCCCGGCGTGACGCTGATCTCACCCCCGCCGCATCACGATATCTATTCGATCGAGGATATCGCCCAGCTCATCTATGACCTCAAGAATGCCAACGACGAGGCGCGCGTCTCGGTGAAGCTGGTCTCGGAGGTCGGGGTGGGGACCGTCGCGGCGGGCGTGGCCAAGGGGCACGCGGACATGATCCTGATCAGCGGTTACGACGGCGGCACGGGCGCCTCGCCGCTTTCGTCGATCAAACACACCGGCATGCCGTGGGAACTCGGACTGGCGGAGACGCAGCAGACGCTGGTCGCCAACGAGCTGCGCAGCCGGGTCCGCCTGCAGGTGGACGGTCAGATGAAGACGGGGCGCGACGTGGTGGTCGGCGCGCTGCTCGGCGCCGAGGAGTTCGGCTTCGCGACCGCGGCGCTGATCGTCTGCGGCTGCGTGATGATGCGCAAGTGCCATAACAATACCTGCCCGGTCGGGATCGCGACCCAGGACCCCGAACTCCGCCGGCGGTACACCGGACGGCCGGAACACGTGGTGAACTTCCTGCTGATGGTCGCCGAAGAGGTGCGCGAGCTGATGGCGCAGCTCGGGTTCCGGACGATGGATGCCATGGTCGGGCGCTCCGACCTGCTCGCGATGAATCGCGCGATCGGATTCTGGAAGGCCCGCGGACTCGACTTCTCGCAGATCTTCTACCGGGCGGACGCGCCGCCGGAGGCGGTGCGCTGCACGATCCCGCAGGATCACGGGCTGAACGAGGCGGTGGATTACGGGCTCCTCCCGCGCATCGAACGCGCGCTCGAACGCAAGGAGCCCGTGGAACTCGATCTCCCCGTGCGCAATACGCACCGGACGCTGGGGACGATCCTCTCCAGCCGGATCGCACGCCGCTACGGGATGGAAGGGCTGCCGGACGGTACCGTGACGCTGCGCTGCCGCGGGTCGGCCGGCCAGAGCTTCGCCGCGTTCGCGGCGCGCGGGATGACGTTCCTGCTCGAAGGCGAGGCGAACGACTACCTCGGCAAGGGACTCTCCGGTGCGCGGATCATCGTGCGCCCGCCGCAGGGCGCGACCTTCATGCCCTCGGAACAGATTATCGCCGGCAACGTCGCGCTCTATGGGGCCACCTGCGGCGAGCTGTACCTTAACGGTCAGGCCGGCGAACGCTTCGCGATCCGTAACAGCGGCGCTCGCGCCGTCGTGGAAGGAATCGGCGATCACGGATGCGAGTACATGACCGGCGGCCGGATCGTCGTGCTCGGCCCGACCGGGGTCAATTTCGGCGCCGGTATGAGCGGCGGACTCGCCTACGTCTACGACGAGACGGGGATGTTCGACGACAAGTGCAACCTCGAGATGATCGACCTCGAACTGGTCGAGGAGGAGGAAGACGAGCGCGAATTGCGGGAGCTGATCGAACAGCACCGGCAGTACACCGGCAGCCCTAAAGCGGCCTATATCCTCGAACACTGGGACGCCTGCCGCCGCCGGTTCATCAAGGTCTTCCCGATGGAATACCGCCGAGTGCTCGGACGCATGAGCCGCGAGGACGAGGCCACCGAGCGTGAAGAGGTGATGACCCGCTGAGCCGCGAAGTTAAGCGGGGAAGAATTAAGAATGGCCACAAAAAAAGCACAGGGGACGCGAGCAGAATCGGGCGGCGACCGCAAAGGGGAACCTAAGGCGCGGGAAGAATAATGGACAAGAATCGAGGCTTCATAAAGTACAGGCGGCGCGAACCCGGTTACCGGCCAATCGAGGAGCGGGTGCGTGATTTCCGCGCCGTGGAGCGCCGCCTGGATCCGGAGGAGGTGCGCCGGCAGAGCGCGCGCTGTATGGACTGCGGGGTGCCGTTCTGTCACGCGCACGGGTGTCCTGTCGGGAACGTGATACCGGAGTTCAACGAGCACGTCTTTCACGGACGCTGGCGGGATGCGCTGGAGATTTTGCTCTCGACCAACCCGTTTCCCGAGTTCACGGGCAGGATCTGTCCTGCGCCGTGCGAGACGTCCTGCGTACTGGGCATCAACGCCGATCCGGTCACGATCCGTCAGATGGAGCTTGAGATCGTGGAGCGCGGATTCGAGGAGGGCTTCTTCCCGAACCGCCCGCCCGAGAACCGGCGCGATCAGACCGTGGCCGTGGTCGGATCCGGTCCGGCGGGGCTCTCCGCCGCCTATGAGCTCAATCGTGTCGGGTTCAGGGTCACGGTTTTTGACAGCGCGCCCCGTCCGGGCGGACTGCTGCGCTACGGCATCCCGGACTTCAAGATGGAGAAATGGATCATCGACCGCCGCGTCGAGGTGATGGAGCGCGAGGGCATCGTGTTTGAATGCGGCGTGGAGATCGGCTCGGACTTGTCCTTCCGTTTCCTGAGGCGGCGCTACGACGCGGTCGTGCTGACCGGGGGGGCGCGTGAGCCGCGCGATCTGGAGGTCCCGGGACGCGAGCTCGACGGCATCCATTTCGCTATGGACTTCCTGAGCTGCCAGAACCTGCTCAACGAGGGGGAACCGGTCCGGGAAGATCGCCGTGTCCATGCGGAGGGACGCCATGTCGTGGTCATCGGCGGCGGGGATACGGGCGCCGACTGCGTGGGGACCGCGAACCGGCAGGGGGCCGAAAGCGTGACGCAGCTCGAGATCCTTCCCGAGCCCCCGAAGGAACGTCCGGGCGACACGCCCTGGCCCCTGTGGCCGCGTTCGCTGCGCACCTCCAGCAGCCACAAAGAAGGCTGCGAGCGACGGTGGTCGGTCATGACGAAGTCGTTCGAGGGCGATGCGGAAAACCGTGTGAGACAGCTGAACTGCGTCAGGGTGGAATGGGTTGAACCTGAAGAGGGAGGGCGACCCGTCCCGCGCGAAGTCGCAGGCTCGGAATTCACCCTTCAGGCTGACCTGGTCCTGCTGGCGATGGGATTTGTCAAGCCGGCCCCCTCGAACTACATGTACGATCTCGATCTCCGGATCGACGAACGTGGCCGCGTCGCGCGCGACGAGCGACACCGGACCAGTCTCGAAGGAGTCTTCGTCGCCGGCGATATGGCCCTCGGCGCCTCGCTCGTGGTGAGCGCCATCCGGGACGGACAGGACGCCGCCGAAGGCGTCCGCGCGTGGATCGACGGAGAGACGAAGGGGATCGGGGAGGCTTGAATTCGGGAACTCTGGAATCCTGGCGGCTGGAACGGTCCGCAGGATATCCTTTAAGGGCGCGATTTCTTCTTCCACCCGTGGTTTATGCCGGGGACCGTTTTTTCTTCCCGTTGTTCTGCGCTTCATGGTGAAATCTCCGTTTCGGACCACGGGACGGAGCGGAGGATCATGGACGAAGCACAGTTTCTGGCACAGCTCGAGTCGGAAGAGAAGGATGCGGCCGCCCTGCTGGATGCGGTCAGGGCGAAGCATGAGGAAGGCGACCCCGACACGGCGTCGGACTGGTCGGATCTTCTGCTCGACACCCTCGCGGAGCAGGGGGCGATCCGGGACGCCGCGGAAACGCTCCGCTGGCAGGTCTGCGAGTTCGGACGGTACGGGGACCGGCCGGAAGACCGGGTCGAAGCCGTGCGGCGTCTGTTCGCCCGCCATCATCGCGAGCGCAAGCTGGTGGAAGCCGCGGGGTTCGAATCCATCCCGCCCGCGGAGGCCTTCCGCCGCCTGTTCAAACTGTGGGGTTTCGAGTCGGGGAGCCTGTGCTACGACCGCACCTGGGGCCTCGGCCGGATTGAGCGGGTGGACGATCTGTACCGTCGGGTGGTGGTCGAATTCGAATCGCAGCGGGATGAGCGCGAGGTTCCGTTCGAACAGGCCGCGGAACGACTCGAACCCGTATCGGAAGATCATCTCTACACGTTGCGGGAGCGCGACCCCGACGAACTGCGGCGGATGATCCGCAAAGAGCCGCTGGCGGTCCTGAAGCGGGCGCTCGCGCACTTCGGGCCTTCGACACAGGACGAACTCGGGGATGCGCTCGTTCCGGTCATCATCGAACCCGGCGAGTGGAAGTCCTTTATCGACCGCGCGCGCGCCGCCGCCCGGGAGGACCCGCTCGTCGACTGGCCGCAGCGGCGTGAAGAGCCGATCCGTGTGCGTCGCGAGGCTCGAAGCTACGATCGGAGCTGGTTTGAAGAGATGGCGGAGGAGCGCGATGCGGGAACCCTTCTCGACGGATTCGAGGCGGCCCAGGCACGCGGCATCGAGCTCGACGAGCGTATGCGGGCCGTTGCGGCGGAGCGACTCGGCTTCGTCATGGACGCCGCAAGGGGGAATGCGACGCGGGTCGCACGGGCTGCGCTGATCGCCGCGGGCTGGAATCTCGAGCCCGAACGCCCCGGACGCCGGGAGGGTGCGGAGGAATTGAACGATCCGGATGCGCTCACGCAGGCGCTGGAGGGGCTGCCCGTGAAAAGGGTGCGCGAGTTCCTCGACTGGGTCACCGCTCACGGCGATTCTTCCGCCACCGGCCTGGCGGACCTGCTCAACCGCTGCAGTACGCCCGTGCTGAACGAACTCGTCCCGTACGCCGTGGAGCACGGGGCCGGCGAAGCCTGTGCGGCGCGTATACGCGAGGAGCTGAACCGCCGGACCGCGGCGCCCGGACTTCTCTATTGGCTGCTGCGCAATTCGGACCGTCTCGAAGAGTGGAACATCGCATCCCGCGGCGAGTTCGCCTTTCTGCTGCTCGACGAAATCGGCTCCACGGCCGCGCGCCCGATCCGCGAAGCCTTTCAGGATCCGGAGTGGCTGGCGCGGATTCTCGAGGAGATGCCGGAGCGGCGGCGCAGCGAATTCGTCCGCCGGATCAGCCGGAGTTCGGCGTGGTCGACTCTCGATCGCAATGCCGTGCTGGGCAAGATCGTCAAAGCACGCCCCGAACTGCACCAGGTGATCCTTGACGAACAGCAGGCCCGGCGCGGTGAGGCGGAGGAGGTTCCGGTCACCTCGATCCGGAGTTACCGCGCCCGGGAAGAGGAGTACCGCGACCTCGTGCAGCGCCGAATTCCGGAAAATGCGCGCGAGATCGAGCACGCACGCAGCTACGGCGACCTCCGCGAAAACGCGGAGTACAAGGCGGCCAAGGAACGGCAGCGGCTGCTGGCGCAGCGCGTCCGCGAACTCGAGTCGATGCTCGACCGCGTGAAGCCAACCGATTTCAGCGGCTACGGCGCGGAGAAAGCGGGAACGGCAACCGTGGTCGAGCTGGGCTACTCGGGCGGGCGGCGCGACCGCTACATTATCCTCGGGTGCTGGGACGGAGACGAGGAACGCGGGATCATCTCTTCGCAGACGGCCCTCGCCCAGGCGCTCGAGGGACACGGTGAAGGGGAGAATGTGCGCGTGCCCGGCGAGGAAGGCGAGATCATCTGCCGCCTGGTCTCCGTAAAGCCGCTGCCCGCAGACATCCTCGAATGGGTGAAGGGAAAGGAACCGGATGAGAACGGCTGAAGAAAAAATCACGGCGCGGGAGGCTATGCCCGGCCTGCGTCGTCAGCTCCGCGAAGCGGGCGGGACGCTCGTATTCACCAACGGCTGCTTCGACCTGCTTCACGTCGGCCATCTCCGTTATCTCGAGTTCGCGCGCGGGCAGGGCGACGCGCTTTGCGTGGGGGTCAACTCCGATGCGTCGGTGCGGCGCAACAAGGGGACGGAACGGCCTTTCGCAGAAGAGCACCGCCGGGCGGAAATGCTCGCCGGGCTCGAATGTGTCGACTTCGTGGTTCTTTTCGAGGAGGACGAGCCCCGCGCGCTGATCGAGGAGATCGTGCCCGACGTGCTGGTTAAGGGGAAGGACTGGGCCCACTACGTGAGCGGCCGCGAATGCGTGGAGGCGCACGGAGGCCGCGTGGTGCTGGCCGATCTGGTCGAAGGATTTTCCACCACCGCCCTGATCCGCCGGATACGGGGGGAGGGGAACGGTTCGCGGGCGGACTGACGCCGGGCGGAATCATGGCGCCGGAAATCATACTCTATGCCGCGGGGGCGCGCGGATGGCTGCGGTTTACGGAGCCGGTCGAAATAGCGCGTGCGGAAAGTCCGCGGGAGGTGACCCCCGCGCTCCGCCGCATCGAACAGGCGGTGGAGCACGAAGGATGCTGGGCGGCGGGGTTTCTCGCCTACGAGGCCGCGCCGGGACTGGACCCGGCGCTTCCGGCGCACGCGCAGGAACCGGATCTGCCGCTGCTGTGGTTCGGATTGTTCTCTCCGCCCGTGAGTGCGGAACTCCCGGAAGAGACCGAAACGTGTCCGCCCGTGAAGTGGACCCCTTCCGTTTCGGCGGCGGCCTATGCGCAGGGATTCGAGGCGATCAAGAAATACATCGCCTCCGGCGAGACCTACCAGGTGAATTACACCCATCGTCTGTACGGATCGATGCCCGCGGACCCCCGTGCCTTCTTCGGGAAGCTGACCGACGCGCGCTGCCCGGGGTACGGCGCCCTGGTCGACTACGGCGGGGGGGTGATCTGTTCGGCCTCGCCCGAACTCCTCTTCACCCTCGACGGCGAGGTGCTGACCTCGCGGCCGATGAAAGGTACGGCCCCGCGCGCCCCCGACTACGCCTCCGACGTGCGCCGTGCGGCCATGCTCCGCGATTCGGATAAGGAGCGCGCGGAGAACGTGATGATCGTGGACATGGTGCGCCACGACCTGGGGCGCATCGCGGAGACGGGCACGGTCACGACCCCCGCGCTTTTTGACGTGGAGCGCTATCCCTCGGTATGGCAGATGACGAGTACGGTGCGCGGCCGGACCCGGGCCAGCCCCTCAGAGATCTTCGGCGCGCTCTTCCCGGCCGCGTCGGTGACCGGCGCGCCCAAACGGCGCACCATGGAGGTGATCGCCGATCTCGAGACTTCGCCGAGGGGCATCTACTGCGGGAGCATCGGCTATCTCGCTCCGGGCCGGCGGGCGCAGTTCAACGTCGCCATACGCACCGCGCATTTTCCCGCCCGCGATTCCCGGGCCGTGTACGGGGTAGGGGGCGGTATCGTCTGGGACTCCGACGTGGACGCGGAAATGGCGGAGTGCCGGGCTAAGGCACGCGTCCTCGAGGGGAAGCGTCCTGAATTCGACTTGCTCGAAACGATACGCTGGTGCCCCGGCAGCGGCTGCGTCCTCCTGGACCGGCATCTGACCCGCCTGCGGCAGTCGGCTCAATACTTCGGGTACGAGTGCGACGTGGATGCGGTGCGCCGGAAACTCGACGAAGCCGCCGCGGGATTCGGGGACGTCCCGATGCGTGTGCGCCTGACCATGGACGTTTCGGGGAAGGTGCGGCTTACTGCGCGGCCCCTGGAGCCTTGGCCCGCTGCGGGGGTGGTGCTCGCTCCCGCGCCGGAACCCGTGGACCCGGACGATCCGTTCCTGTACCATAAGACCACCCGCCGGGCGGTGTACGAGCGCGCGTCTTCGGGGATGCCGAAGGGAACAGAGGCCCTGCTGTGGAACGAGCGGGGCGAGGTGACCGAGACCTGCATCGCGAACGTACTGTTCCGTTTCGGCGCCCGATGGGTCACCCCGCCCGTCGGGAGCGGATTGCTCGCGGGGACCGCCCGGGGCGATCTTCTGGATCGGGGCGCGGCGGACGAGCGGGTGGTGACGATCGAGGAAGCGCGTAACGCGGACGAATGCAGGGTGATCAATTCCGTTCGGGGGTCCGCTCCGGCGCGGCTTGAAGGCCCCCTTGGTGCGGTGCAGGGTTAAAAGAAAGAACCAGCGGATAAAGGAGAAAGCCATGACCGGAAAAGAACGGACAGACGCCATGCTTGAAGGAGAGGTGTGCGATTTCGTGCCGAGAACGCCGATCCTCATGCAGTATGCGGCGGAGTATATCGGCTCCGACTACGGAGCCTTCGCCTCGGATCATCGCGTGCTGGTGGAGGCCAACCTGCGCTGTGCCGAAGATTTCGGCATGGATCAGGTGAGCGCGATCTCCGACCCGTATCGCGAGGCGGCCGGGTTCGGCGGTCAGATTGAATTCGTCAGGGACGGCGTGCCCCGCTGCACTCCGCCGATGGCGGAACGACGGGATTTTTCGCTGCTGAAGGATCCTGATCCGGAGCAGTCGGACCGCATGCGCGATCGCCTCGACGCGGTGCGTTTGTTCAAAAGTAAATGCGCAGGGGTGTATTCGATACTGGGCTGGATCGAGGGTCCTGCTGCCGAGGCCGCCGATCTGCGCGGAACGAGTAATCTGATGATGGATTTCTACGACGATGAGGTTTTTGCCGCGGAGCTTATGGACCGCTGCCTGAAGGCGGCGGTCGATTTCGCGCGGGTCCAGGTGGAAGCCGGCGCCGATATGATTGGGGTCGGCGATGCGGTGGCGAGCCAGATCTCGCCTGACTTGTATGAACGGCTGGTTCAGCCGCGGGAAAAGAGGCTGGTTGAGGCGATCCACGGCTTTGGCGCGCGCGTCAAGCTCCACATCTGCGGCGAGATCACCCATCTGCTCCCCGGCATCGCCGATCTCCATATCGACGTGCTCGATGTCGATCACATGGTGGATATGAAGGCGGTCCGCGATGCCGTAGGCGGTCGCACGGTCCTGGCGGGGAATATTGACCCGGCGCAGGGAGTGGCCCGGGGTTCGACGCAGGCGATCCGCGACCATGTCCGGCGCACCTATGAGCAGGTGGGAAACCCCTATTTCGTGAATGCCGGCTGCGAAATACCCGCCGGGACTCCCGAGGCCAATCTGCGCGCCCTCTGCGAGCCGCTTGAATACGTCAAGCGCATGACTTGACGTCTCCGTGCGGATGTGCCATTTTCCCGTGCGAAAGACGGAGGAGGACTCCGGGCTTTTCCCCATGAGGGGGATGCGGGACACCTTCGGGTGTTGCGCGGAAAATCAGATTTCGCCCCGGCGTCGCAGGCGGAATTTGAAGAACCGTATTAAGCGGCGCATGTGACAGAGAGGTGAGCAAGTGAATATCTATGTCGGCAATCTGCCGTACAGCGTGGACGATCAGGAACTCCAGGAAATGTTTGAAGGGTTCGGTGAAGTGTCGTCGGCCCGGGTGATCAATGATCGTTTCAGCGGCCGTTCCAAGGGATTCGGTTTCGTGGAAATGTCGGATGACGATTCCGCGAAGAAGGCGATGGACGAACTGAACGGCAGCGACTGCCAGGGACGCGCCTTGCGCGTCAACGAAGCCCGTCCTCGTGAGGATCGTGGTGGTGGACGTCCTCCCCGCGACTGATTTGGTTGAAACGTACTGAATGGAAGGGGCGCTCCTTGGAGCGCCCCTTTTTTAAGGCCCTGTTCGGGCTGGGAGCTTGACCCCGGACCTGATTACGATTAAACAGGGAGCTTTTCACACCGCCGCTTACGGCATGCAGAAGGGGAGAGCAATCGCCATGACATCAGCCGAGGCCAGAACCGAAGTGCCGCGCCATCTTTTCTTTGAACTGGAAAACCTCGCCGTCCAGGGACGGGAGATCATGTTCGAGGCGCTCAAAGATACGCTCGAGACGAAGGGCGTGGAACTCACGGTGGAGCGTTATGTCCGTCACGGACTCTACCCGCTGCCGGAATTCGCGATTCCGGAGATTCTCAAGGCGGCAGGCGAAAAAGCGGACCACACCAAACGACTCGAAGAACAGGTGCGCGCGCAGGTGCGGGAAAGGATCGAAGGCGCTGAACTCAACCCGGAACTGGTGAACGTGCTCGACGCCGCGGCGGAACTCGACGTCCAGCCGGTGACGCTGTCCGCCTTTCCTCCCGATGTGGCCGGATCGTGGATGCAGAAGCTCGGGCTCGAAGAGCGCGGCGTCCGCCTCTTTGCCTTCGAGGAAGTCCGGCCGGATTTCCCGCAGGTGAAGACATGGCTGACCATCGTGCGCGAGGAAGGCATCCCCGCGCGGGCCTGCATGGCGCTGACGACGTCGAGCCGCGCCTGCAAGGCGGCGCTGACCACGGATATGACCGCGGTGGCGGCGCCCGACCGTTTCACGGTCTTCCAGGACTTCAGCGGCGCCCGTTTCGTGCTGGAGAACCTCTCCGATATGAAGCCCCGCGAGCTGCTGGAAAGCACGCTTCCCGCCCGGACCTTCTGACCGCCGCGCCCGGGAGAGCACGATGTCGTCACACGGGGAAGACGCACTCCGCAGGCTGCAGTCGATCATGGCACGCCTGCGCGCCCCGGACGGCTGCCCCTGGGATCGCGAACAGACGCTCGACTCGATCAAAGGCAACCTGATCGAAGAGAGTTACGAACTGGTTGAAGCGATCGAAGAGGGCCGACGGGACAAGATTCGCGAGGAGCTGGGCGATGTGCTGCTGCAGGTCGTCTTTCAGAGCCGGATCTGCGAGGAGGACGGCTCCTTCGATCTCGATGCGGTCGCGGAGACGCTCTGTGAAAAACTGGTGCGCCGGCATCCCCATGTCTTCGGCGACGATACGGCCGAAGACAGCCGGGAAGTACTTCGCAACTGGGAAACCATCAAACGCGACGAGGGCGGGCAGGGCCCCCGTTCTCTGTTCGAAGGTCTGCCCGCGCATCTGCCCGCACTGATGAAGGCGCATCAGGTCCAGCGCCGCGCGGCCCGCGTGGGGTTCGACTGGCCTGAAGCGGCGGAGGTTCTGGATAAGGTGCAGGAGGAGATCGCCGAGCTGCGTGAGGCGCTGGCGGCAAGCGCCGTCGTCCCCGAAAAGGTGCGTGAGGAACTGGGCGACCTCCTGTTCTCGATGGTCAACCTCTGCCGCCGCCTCGATGCCGAAGCCGAGGACGTTCTGCGTCTGAGTACGGCGAAATTCATGCGCCGGTTCCGGGCGCTGGAGCAGAAACTGCACCGCGCCGGGCGCACCCCCGACGAGTGTACGCTGGAAGAACTCGATCGCGTCTGGGACGAGGTCAAAAACGAGGAATAAAGATCCTCACCGCATTTCCTGGCCGCCGGTCACGTTGATCGCCTGACCCGTCATGTAGGACGAGAGGTCCGAGGCGAGGAAGATTACCGCGTTTTCGACGTCCTCGTACTCGCAGCTGCGCCGCAGGGGTACCTGGTCGAGATACTTCTGCCGGACCTCATCTTCGGAGATCCCCTGGTTGCGGGCGTACTGCTTGAAGAGCGAGTTTACCCACAGCGGCGAATTGAGCAGGTTGCCCGGGCAGACGGAATTACAGCGAATCCCGGCTTCGGCGAGTTCGAGGCCCAGCGACTGCGTGAGGCCCACGCCGCCGAATTTACTGGCGGCATAAGCCGAGTTCTTCGCGCTGCCTTTCTTCCCGGACTTCGAATTGATCTGCACGATCGATCCGCCGCCGGTCTGCTTCATCGCCCGCACGGCATGGCGGGCCGTCAGGAAGTAGCCGAACAGATTGACGTTCATTACAAACCGCCACTTTTCCGGATCGATCTCGTCCACCGGCCCGGCGACCAGCACGCCGGCGTTGGCAACCACGACGTCGACCCGGCCGAATTCTTCGAGGGCGCGGTCGAACAGGGCGCCCACGGAGGCGTCGTCCGTGACATCCACCTTCGAAGAAAGTCCTCGCCGTCCGGTCTGCTGTCCGATTTTTTCGGCCGTTTCACGGACGTCCTCCTCCTTGAGGTCCGCGGCGAGCACATCGCATCCTTCGCGCGCCAGACGCACCGCCAGGGCCTCGCCGAGTCCCTGGGCCGCCCCGGTAATCACGGCTTTCCTGTCCTCAAGCATTCCGTAGATTCTGCTGCTCATCGTCGATTTCCCTTCCTTCGTTTCATGCGGTTCCGTCCGGTCGCGGGCTGCGCCCGCCGAACCGGAGCGTGATTATCCTTCAAACGTACGGATCAGAGCCTCTTCCGCCTCCCGGTTCCACACGCCGCCCTGAAGCGCCTTCGCGGCCTCGGGCGAGACGCGGTCGAGTTGTTCGAGCGGCGTCAGTTGCATGCCGCGACAGGCGGGATAGACCATGATCTTGCCGGCGATCGTGCGGTGCTCGACCGCCCGAATACCGTCGATCGCCCCGTCCAGTCCGCAGACCGCGGCCACCGAGGTGTTGGTGTCGAGCCGACCTTCCGCCACATGATCGAGCACCGCGCGCATGTCCTCCATTTCGGACCCGCTGGTGCCGATGAAGTAGAGGCCGCGCTCGATGTAGCGGTCCAGGTCGATTTGGCCGGATTTGTCCGCCGGTATGCCGGCGAAGATATTGATGAGACCTCCGCGGGCCGCCTTCTGGACGGCCTCCTCGACCAGGGCGGGCACGGGGACCGTCGTTACCTGGAGTTCGTATTCGGTCTCCGCTCCGCGATCCTCCTCGCGGGGATTGTAGGCTTCGAAGCGGTTGCCGCGTTCTTCCGCCACCGGCGCGGCCACTTTCGTCAGCGCGTCCAGGCGCTCCCGCTCGAGGTCTTCCGCGTGAACGGTGACCTCTTCCCCCATGCTCAGCAGGCGCACGACGTGCATCGTCCCCATCGGCCCGGCGGCGCCGACGATGCGTGCGCGGGCCCTGGCCGGCGGCTCTCCATTCTCCGGGATCGCTGCGAGCGCCTCCGCGGGATCGGATCCGGGGGTGCCCGCCAGGCGCAGGCCCCGGTAATGCACGGCCCCGACCGCCGTCTTCACCGGCGCACCGAATTTTTCGCCGCACTGAACGATGAGAATCAGCGCGTCTTTGCGGGCTTTGTCGAAGAGAAGCGGCACCAGCTCCGCGTCCGCGCCGAAGTAGAGAAGATCGTCAAACCCGCCGTCTTCGAGCTTTTCGAGCGCGTCCCGGTTCTCCACCCGGACGATTTCCTCCGGGCGACCGTAGTGCTCGAAGAACGCGTCCAGATCGCCGGGGTCCCGGTCCCGGCCGCAGACCACCAGCGCCCGGCCGCCGGCGTGCATCCGGCGCCGCTGACGCTCCCGGTACGAGATCTCCACGCAGGCCCAGGGTTCCACGAGGGCGAAGGCGGAATCGGAATAGTCGGACGGCGTGGCCGGGAGGAGCATCGAATCGCCTTCCGGCGATCGCAGCAGACGCTGATCGAGAAGCACGTACTCCTGCAGCGCGCCCTCGAAATTATAGCCGAACGCGCCGTTGGACTGCCCGGTGCGGAGCCAGCGCCAGTCGGCCTGAATCACATACCGTTCGCCGGGCCGGACCCCGGATACCTCGCTCCCCACCTCCAGTACTTCAATCACCGGCTCGTGGCCGGGCACCGCGGGCTTGTCGCCGGGCACGTAGGCGGGATTCTCCGCCAGCACCGCCGGATCGATGCCCTCGACGACTTCCGACTTGCGTACGTGCTTGTCGAACTGCTTGAGCAGCTTGAGGTCGGAAAAACAGAGGCCCACTACGCGCACCCGGCCGACGATCTGATGCGGTCCGGGGCGGTGGACGGGCTTTTCATGATTCAGCACCAGCTCGTCGGGACCGGTGAGCTGAACGGCATTCTGGGTTTCGGGAAGATCGGCCATGGCAGTCTCCTGTGGGTGTGGGTCAGACAACGCGTTCAAGTAGGCGGGCCGGTTCGGCCCGCTCATCGAGATCGGAAAAAAGACCGGAGGCGTCCGGAGAAAGTTTTTCGCCCAGGTCGGCATAGAAGGCGTTGCGGGCGGCCCGGTCTCCGCCGAAAGCGCGCACCGCCCAGTCGCTCAGCATCCCGAGCCCCGCCTCGCGCTCCAGCACGCTGTGCGCGTAGAAAATGTGTCCGCCCTCACGGAACAGCGGCAGCAGCGGTGCGAGTTCCGCGCTGTCGAAATCGTCCACCACCTTGTTGCCGGGGCTGTTCATCTCCGTTCCGGCCACGACGGGCAGGTCGCGCGCGCGGGCCGCATCGACAAAGGCGTACAGGTTTTTCACCAGATCGTCGTCCACGCCGGGCGTGAAGTTGCGGTCGGGCACGAGATTGACCGCCTCCGCGCCGTCCTCGACGGCGGCATCGAGGAGGGCCCCGGGATCCGCCTCGGCACCGCTGCGGCCGTTCAGCCAGGCGACCGCCGGCACCGCGCCGCATCCCCGTACGAACGCGTTGAACTCCTGCAGCGCAGGGAACGCCGCGGGGTCGGGGTCGACATAGCCCGGTCCGCCGCGCTTCATCAGTTTCGAGCGGATCGTCTTCTGCAGAGTTACCCCGTCGGGGAGTTCGAGCGCCTCCGCGTCGACGCCCAGCACCCCGCTCCAGAAGCGGGCCAGTTCTTCCGCGGAAAAACACTCCGCCGCCTTGCGGGCGTAGGCGAGGCACAGGTGGCGCTCGGTGGCGTTGCCCGAAGGCGTGAGCGGTCGGACGTCGCGTTCGTAGTCCAGCGTGACGCGCTGCAGGTGGCGGTTGACCCGTTCCATGATCCCGCGCGTGCGCTGTTCGGCTTTGGCCCGCAGATCGCGGAGAAACGGCGCCTGTGCGGCGGGAGGTTCGGGGGAGGGGAATCCCAGACCGAGATGATAGGCGATCCCGGGTTCGCCCGGGGAATTGATCTCGGTGCCGTCGTAACGCTCCATGTACACGCGGGTCTCCAGCCCGGAGAAACGCCTCAGCTTCATCGCCGCACAGGCGCGCTCGAACTCCTCCATGCCGTCCAGCACATCGAATTCGATTTTCGCGATCTCGTGCAGTCCCCGCTTCCGCGCCTGCCAGGCGAGGGCGGAGGGCGACCACCCGCACGCGTTGTAGGAATGAAAGCTGTGCATGTGAAGATTGACCCGGCCCCGGTCCGGTTCCGCACTCAGCTCGCCGCGATCCAGCTTGTCCCGAAGTTCCTTCAGCGCCTGCTCACGAACCTGCGGATCGAAATCGTTCAGCCGCTCTTCCATGGTTTCAACCGTCGTTTCCGTCATGACACCTTCCCGTGCTCAATGAACCTGTCTGCGTCCGCGGTCTGTCTCCGGGACGCCGCCGTCCCTGTTGCCGCCCGAGTCCAGATCGCGACTTTACCTGACCTCCGGACAGGCGCAAGTCTGCGGTGAAACAAAATGCTCATTTATGATTGAAAGTGAGTGAATCTTTTCGTTTGACCGGGGCGTGATGAAGTCGAGAATGGGCGGTTCTTGAATTGAGCGGCGGGGCATGCGATAAAGCCTGAATCTAGTTCGGCGCGAAACCGGGGAGACGGAACGATGGCGGAAGAACTGCAGCAGTTGATTGATCGAATCCGCAGCGAGGGTGTGGAGAAGGCGGACCGCGAGGCGGAGGAGCGGCTGGAGCGTGCGCGCAGGGAGGCGGAGGAAACGGTCGGCGAGGCCCGCTCGAAGGCCGAGCAGATCATCAGCGACGCGCGCCGCGAGGCGGCGCAGTATGAACAGCGAAGCCGGCAGTCTCTGCGGCAGGCGGCGCGGGATCTTTTGCTCACGGTAGGCGGGGGCGTGGAGCATGTCGTACGGACAGTTCTGCGCGAGCGCGTCGGCGCGGGATTCGACGAGGAAGTGATGGCCGACATGCTCCGCCGGATCGCGGAGAGCGGCGATCAGCCGCTGGAGGTATATCTCAACGAGGACGACCGCGAGCGCCTCAGCCGCCACCTGGCCGCGGACGCGTGGGCGAAGGTGCGCGAGGGAGTGGAACTGCGGACCGACCACGAACTGCTCAAGGGGTTCCGCGTTTCGGCCCGGGACGGCGACGTGCGGCGCGACTTCACGGAAACGGAGATCGTCGAATCGCTCTCCGCTTTCCTGCGTCCGCACCTGCAGGAACTGGTTAATGAAGCGGTGAAAGAGAGCCTGTCCGGCGGCGACGGCGCTTCCGGGGCGCAGGGGCCTGCGGGGGACGACGGCTGACGATGGCTCACGTTTACCTGGCATCCACACTTCCTGCGCTGCGCTTTACGGGCGAACCGCCGTTCAGCGGGGACACGCTTCTGTTCCGGTGTGCGGGGGTACTTGACGGCGATGAGCAGCATGATGTCGAGCGTGTGCTGCGGCGGCATGACAAGGCTCCGCGCACGGACGTCGCGCGCCGGTGGGTTGAACTCGAACTGAGTTTCTCGGCGGAGATCGCCCGGGTCCGCGCGGCGCGGGCGGGTATGGAGAGGCCCCGTACGGAGGGATACACGGGGATCGTCGAGGACCCGGTGGAGCGGGCGTTTGCGGTGGAGAACCCGGCCGGAAGGGAAGACGCCCTGGATCTGTTCAGGTGGAATTGCGCGGAGGATCTGGCCCGGGAGGCTCCCTTCGGGTTTCCCGCCGTCCTGGCGTTTGCCGTACAGCTTGGGATTCTCGAGCGGCGGGCGGCGTTCGACCGCGATCAGGGGCGGGAGACCGTCGAACGGCTGGTGGCGGAGAAGGCACAGGTGCAGTGGTGAGGAATCAATCTCAACGAGGTCGAAGATGAGTGAGAATACGGGCAGGATCGCGGGGATCAACGGGAACCTGATCCGGGTGGAATTCGACAACCCGGTGACCCAGAACGAAGTGGCCTATGCGCGGATCGGCGAGGCGCAGCTCAAATCGGAAGTAATCCGCATCCGCGGGAATCACGCCGACCTGCAGGTCTTTGAAGACACCAACGGGTTGAAGGTCGGCGACCCGGTCGACTTCAGCGGCGAGATGCTCTCGGTGGAACTCGGTCCCGGACTTCTGACCCAGGTGTACGACGGTCTTCAGAACCCGCTTCCGGAGCTTGCGGAGCAGTGCGGTTATTTCCTGCAGCGCGGGGTGTATCTTAAACCGCTCGATCGCGAAAAGACATGGCCCTTCACCCCGGCCGTGTCCGCGGGCGATACGGTCTCGGCCGGCGACGCGGTAGGCACGGTGCCGGAGGGCATCTTCGATCACAGCATCATGGTCCCGTTTGCCTGGAAGGGCCGGTACACGGTCGAGGAGGTCGTCGGGGAGGGGGACTACACGGTCGACAGAACCGTGGCCCGTCTGAAGGACGAGCAGGGGCGCGAGCGCGAGATGACGATGGTCCAGACGTGGCCGGTCAAGATCCCGATCAACCTGTATCGCGAGCGCATGCGTCCCGGGGCCCCGATGGTGACCCAGATCCGGCTCGTCGACACCTTTTTTCCCGTCGCACTCGGCGGGACGTACTGCATCCCCGGCCCGTTCGGCGCGGGCAAAACGGTGCTGCAGCAGTGCACCAGCCGTACCGCCGAGGTCGATGTCGTGATCGTCGCGGCGTGCGGGGAACGCGCGGGCGAGGTGGTGGAGACCTTGCGCGAGTTTCCGGAACTGATCGATCCGCGCACCGGGAAGAGCCTGATGGAGCGTACGATCATCATATGCAACACGAGTTCGATGCCCGTGTCGGCGCGTGAATCCTCGGTCTACACGGCGGTGACGCTCGCGGAGTACTACCGGCAGATGAGGCTCAACGTGCTTCTGCTGGCCGACTCGACCTCGCGCTGGGCGCAGGCGCTGCGGGAGATGTCCGGGCGGCTGGAGGAAATCCCCGGAGAAGAGGCCTATCCCGCCTATCTCGAATCGGTCATCGCCGCCTTTTACGAGCGCGCCGGACGGGTGAAGTTCGACGACGAAGGCACCGGCTCGGTCACGATCGGCGGAACCGTGAGTCCGGCGGGCGGGAACTTCGAGGAACCGGTGACGCAGTCGACGCTGAAGGTGGTCGGCGCCTTTCACGGCCTCTCCCGGGCCCGCTCCGACGCGCGCCGCTATCCGGCCATCGATCCGCTGGACTCGTGGAGTAACTACACGAGCGTGGTCGAGGCCGAACCGCTGGAGCGTGCCCGGCGGATTCTGCGCGAGGGGAACGAAGTCGGGCAGATGATGAAGGTCGTGGGCGAAGAGGGGGTCTCGATCGAAGAGTTCCTCGTCCACCAGAAAGCGGAATTTCTCGATGCGGTCTATCTCCAGCAGAACGCTTTTCACGAAGTCGACAGCGCCACCTCGGCGGAACGTCAGCGCTACGTCTTCGGCAAACTGGACCAGGTGCTCCGCGCGGAATTCACGTTCAGCGAAAAGGAATCGGCGCGCGCGTTCTTCCAGAAACTGACGCGGGAGGTGCGCGACTGGAACCGCGAGGAGATGGACGGCGACGGGTTCAAGCAGGCGGAACAGAAGATGGACGATATGGTCTCGGAGGTAACGTAACATGCGCAAGGTCTATCACCGCATCGAATCGGTGGCCGGGAACGTCATTTCGGTCAAGGCCCCCGAAGTGAAGTACAGCGAACTGGCCATGGTCACCTCGGCCCGGGGAGAGTCGCTCGCCCAGGTGATCCGCCTGGACCGGGACATGGTGTACCTGCAGGTCTTCGCCGGCAGCCGGGGGATCGCCACCGACGCCAGCGTCCGCTTTCTCGGCCACGAGATGCAGGTCTCCTTTTCGGATAATCTGCTCGGACGGGTTTTCACCGGCAGCGGCGAGCCGCGGGATCGCGGGCCGACGCTCACCGAAAACGTGATCGAGATCGCCGGGCCATCCGTCAACCCCGCGCAGCGCATCATCCCCCGCAACATGGTGCGCACGGGGATTCCAATGATCGATGTCTTCAACACGCTGGTCGAATCGCAGAAGCTGCCGATCTTCTCGATCGCGGGCGAACCCTACAACCCGCTGCTCGGACGTATCGCGCTGCAGGCGGAAGTGGACGCGATCATCCTCGGCGGCATGGGACTGAAGCACGACGACTACCTCTATTTCCGCGACCGGCTGGATGATGAGGGCGCCCTCGCGCGCTCCGTGATGTTCATTCACACGGCGGCCGACCCCACGGTCGAGTGCCTGATGGTGCCCGACCTGTGTCTCGCCGTCGCCGAAAAGTTCGCCCTGCAGGATCAGCGGGTGCTGGTGCTGCTGACCGATATGACGAACTACTGCGATGCATTAAAGGAAGTGGCGATTACGATGGAGCAGATTCCGTCGAACCGCGGATATCCGGGCGACCTCTACACCCAGCTCGCGCGGAGATACGAGAAGGCGGTCGACTTCGAGACCGCCGGGTCGATCACGGTGCTCGCGGCCACCACCATGCCCGGCGATGACGTCACCCATCCGATCCCCGACAATACCGGGTACATCACCGAGGGGCAGTTCTACCTGCGCAACGGCCGCATCGAACCGTTCGGTTCGCTGAGCCGCCTTAAACAGCAGGTGAACGGCGATACGCGCGATGACCACCGCACGATCATGAACACGATGATTCAGCTGTTTGCGGATTACCGCGAGACGCTGGAAAAGCAGTCGATGGGATTCCGGATGAGCAACTGGGATTCCAAACTGCTGAAATACGGCGACCGCTTCGAGCGCGAAATGATGGACCTGAGCGTCAACATCCCCCTCGAACAGGCGCTGGATCGCGGCTGGAGGATTCTGGCCGATTGCTTTGCGCCTGAAGAGACGGGCATTCACTCGGAACTGGTCGAACAGTTCTGGCCGCAGGATGCCGCCGTCGAATCGTCCGAACGGAAATTCGGCGACTCAACAACCCCGTAACTCAACAACTCAACAACCGGGTTCCCGGTGCGCGGACCATGGCCAAGATCAAGTACACCAAGAATGAGCTGAAGGAACAGCGCGACGCGCTGGCCCGGTTCGAGCGATACCTGCCGACCCTGCAGCTCAAGAAGCAGCAGCTCCAGAACGAGATTCAGCGTCTGGATGCGGAAATCGAGGCCAAGGGCCGCGAGGAGGAGAAAGTGCGCTCGAACCTCTCCCACTGGATTCAGCTGTTCGGGGAGCCGTTCGATTTTTCCCCGTACCTGGAGATGCACGAACTCCGTATCGAGGCGGGCAATATCGCGGGGGTGAACATTCCGGTGTTAGGCGAGATCGGCTTCGTGGAACGGCGGCCGGATTTCGAGCGCACGCCGGCCTGGGTGGACGAGGGGATCGCCATGCTGCGGAAACTCATCCGTCTCCGTGTCGAACGCAACGTGCTGGAAGAACAGCAGCAGCGCATCCGCGACGAACTGCGGGTGACCAATCAGCGCGTCAACCTGTTTGAGAAAGTAAAGATCCCGGAGTGCCGGGAGAACATCCGCACGATCCGCATTTTTCTCGGGGACCAGCAGACCGCGGCCGTGGCGCGGTCGAAGATCGCGAAGGCGAAATCGGCGGGATAGGGGCGTAGCGTACGATGATCGTACCGATGAAAAAACTCATACTCCTCTGCCTCGAGCGGGAGGTGCAGCCGACGCTCGAAGAGGTCGGGCGCTTCGGGCAGGTGCACGTCGAACACCTGCGCCGGCCCGAAGGCGAGGACCTGGAGGGTGAACGCGCCCGGCTCGAACGGACGAAAAGGGCGCTGGCCCTGCTGCCGGAGCCGGAGGAGCAGGCCGACCCGGAGTGCTCCGGGGAAGAGATCATCGCATCGCTCGAAGACCTCGACGGGCGGCGCCACCGCACGCGTGAGATGCTCGAGAAGTTGCGCGGAGAGCGGAAACGCATCGCCCCCTTCGGCGAATTCGATCCCCTGCAGGTCCGGGAGCTGGCCAACCGCGACATCCATATAAGGCTCTACAAGACGGCGCCCAAGCAGCCGGTTCCGGAGCCGGACGATGCCGTGGTCAGGGTGTTCCGTCGCGCGAAGGGAGAGGCCTTCTTTGCGGTCATCTCCCGTAGCCTGCCGAAGATCGAGGCGGAACCGATCGATCTGCCCGATATGAGCCTTTCGGAGATGGACGAATGGATCCGGCGCGCGGAGCGCGAGCTGCAGGAGATCGCGCAGTCGCTCAAACGCTGCGCCTGCTATCGGCACGTCCTCGAAGACCGGCTTCATCTTCTGGAAACCCGGGTTCACTTTCACGAGGTGGAGCGCGGCATGGAGCAGGCCGAACCGGTGGCCGTGCTCAAGGGGTTCTGTCCCGCCGAGAGAGAAGAGGAACTCCGCGGCCTCGCCGCCCGGCGGGGGTGGGGCGTGATCTTGACGGACCCGGAGCCCGAAGACCGGGTGCCGACGCTGATCCGCAATCCGCGCTGGGTGCGGCCGATCAAGGCGATCTTCGACATGATCGGGATCACGCCGGGCTATCGCGAGGTCGATGTGAGCATGTTCTTCCTCATTTTTCTGAGCATCTTCTTTGCGATCCTCGTCGGGGACGCCGGCTACGGCGCTCTGTTCCTCGGAATGACGCTCGCCGTGCGCGCGAAGTGGCCGCACGCGCCGGGGCATCTCTTTCATCTGCTGATCCTGATGAGTTCGTGCACGATCGTCTGGGGGGTGCTGACCGGTACGTATTTCGGCACGGGACTTGTACCCGGTCCGCTGGAGAGGCTGCAGATCGGCTGGCTGACCGGTGAGGGTGCGGATGCTCATCTTATGCTTCTCTGCTTTGTTATAGGGGCCGTGCACCTCTCGCTGGCGCACGGCTGGAACGCGATCCGCCTGATGAATTCCGTGCGTGCCCTGTCTCAGATCGGATGGATCGGGGTCACCTGGTCGATGTTTTTCGCCGTGCGCTACATGGTGCTCAACGAACCGTTTCCGCCGGCGGCGGGCTGGACGCTGCTGGGCTCGGCGGTGCTGGTGCTGCTCTTCATGAATCCGCCGCGGGAGATCAAAAAGAACGGATTCGGGTACGTCACGTTTCCGCTCGACCTGATCAACAACTTCGTGGACCTCGTCTCCTACGTGCGTCTCTTCGCCGTGGGGGCGGCCACGTTTGCCGTGGCACACTCCTTCAACCAGATGGCCCTCGAGACGGGCTACGACGGCGTCGTATCGGGGATCGTGGCGACCCTGATTATCTTTCTCGGGCATACGATGAATATACTGCTCGCGGCGATGGCGGTCATGGTGCACGGCGTCCGGCTGAATGCGCTGGAATTTTCAAGTCACGTGGGCATGGAGTGGTCCGGCACGGAGTATCGACCGTTCCGGTACGAGGCTGATTCGGCCGGGAACACGTGAGAGTAAACGCAGAGAGTAAGGCAGCAGCGAACACGGGAGGACGAAGATGGATCTGGAAATGGCAGCGGCACTGGGCAAGGCCGGCGCAGCGGCGGCCTTGAGTATGGCGGCGATCGGTTCGGCGCTCGGAACGGGAACGGCGGGCATGGCGGCGATCGGCGCGTGGAAGAAATGTTACCTGCAGAACCGGGCGGCGCCGTTTATCCTGCTGGTCTTTATCGGCGCACCGCTCTCGCAGACGATCTACGGGCTGATCCTGATGAACGGGATCAGCGGTATGTGCGAGACCGCGCTCGAGGCCGGCGAGATGATGAACTGGCCGGCTATGCTCGCCGCGGGATTCGTCGGCGGCTTCGCCATGGCGATGTCCGCCTGGTTCCAGGGCAAGGCGGGCGCCGCGGGTTCCGACGCACTCGGCGAGACCGGCCAGGGCTTCGGGAACATCCTCATGACGCTCGGCGTCGTCGAAACGGTCGCGCTGTTCGTCATGGTGTTCGTGCAGGGCGCGATTGGATGACGCGTTCTGCGTGCGAAGGCTGAGGTCTGGACGGGGGTTGAGTCCCGCGGGTCTCAGCCTTCAGATTTCGAACTCAGCCATCCCGGTTCGGCACAGGCCGCCCGAGCTTCCGCAGGACTTCCTGAAGGTCCTCCCAGGCGGGGCGTTTCTGCGAGGGTGAGCGCAGCAGATAAGAGGGGTGAAAGGTCGGCATGAGGTCGACGCCCTCGTAGGTCTGCCACGAGCCGCGGAAGCGCGTGATGGCGACTTCCTTGTGCAGCAGACCCATCACGGAGGTCTTTCCGAGGGCGACGATCACCTTCGGCCGGATAATCCCGATCTGGGCGCGCAGGTAGGGGATGCACGCATCCATCTCGTCCGGCGAAGGAGGACGGTCCTTTCCGGTGGACGTGTTGTGGGCGCGGCATTTCACGATGTTGCCGATAAAGACTTCTTCGCGTGCGAATCCCATCGCGGCGATCATCTTGTCGAGCAGCTTGCCGGCGCGGCCTACAAAGGGACGCCCCTGCCGGTCCTCCTCGGCGCCGGGTCCCTCCCCGATGAACATCACGTCGGGCCTCAGCGGTCCCTCGCCCGGAACGGTGCAATTTCTGTGGCGGCAGAGGCGGCACTTTTCGCATTCCGCCACCGCGGCGGCGACGGCTTCGAGGCTGTCGTACTCGAGGATCGCCCCGGCCGCAGGCGCGACGCTTCCGGGGTCCACCGCCGGGCCGGTCGACGTAGAGGACGCTTCGAAGCTCTTTTCCAGGTCATCCATCGTGTCCGGCTTTACCTCCACGGGTTCGCCTTCGTCTTTTGCATAGGCCGCGTATTCGCGGATCTGTTTCGCCATGCGCCGCTTGTGGTCGGTGTCCATATCGTCCGTCTCCCCCTGTGTGCAGAATGACGTCATAGCAGAAGTGCCGCCCGCGGACGAGGATGAACAGGGTTGATCCTGATCTGACTATTCAGTGCCGGGCGAGCGTAGAGTCCGGATCATGTGCTCCATGTCCCCCGGCACGGGCGCCTCGAACACCATACGCGTTCCGGTGCGGGGATGGGGCAGGGCCAGCCGGGCGGCGTGCAGCATCTGGCGGTCCGGGGCGGGCAGGGATTTCGGCGGCTTGCCTCCGTAGACGCGGTCCCCGAGCACGGGATGTCCGAGATGCGCCAGGTGAACACGGATCTGGTGGGTGCGTCCGGTTTCGATACGGCATTCGACCAGCGAGACATGGGCCAGGGAGTCAAGGGTGCGGTAGTGAGTGACCGCGTCTTTCCCGCGCGGCGGATCGACGGCCATCTTTTTTCGTTGCGTCGGGTGACGGCCGAGGGTCGTGCGCAGCGTGCCGGAGGCCGGCACGGGCGTGCCGCGGACGAGGGCCAGGTAGCGTTTGTCCGCGTTCCCGGACTTGAATGTCGCGACCAGGGCGTCGCGCGCGGTAAGGGTGCGGGCGACCACGAGAACTCCGCTCGTGTCGCGGTCGAGACGATGCACGATGCCGGGGCGGTGTTCCGTCCCGGCCGCTTTGATCCCGGGCCAGCGGTACAGGAGCGCGTGGACGAGCGTCCCGTGCACGTGGCCGGGCGCAGGGTGCACGACGAGGCCGGGCGGCTTGTTCAGCGCGATCAGGTCGTCGTCCTCGTAGAGAATATCCAGCGGGATATCCTCCGGGACCAGCTCCGGAGTCGAGGACGCGGGCGCACGCCAGCAGACCGTCTCGCCGGCTTTCAGACGATGCGAGGCCCGCACCGTTTTCCCGTCGACAAAGACGTGTCCGCCGCGGATGCGGCGCTGCCACTCCGCGCGCGGTTCGTCGGGTCGAAGGCCGGCGAGCCATGCGTCGAGGCGTGCGCCCCCGTCGTCCGCGCTTACGACGGCGCGTCCGCTTTCGGTTTTCGGCTGCTGATCCACCACAGAATAAGGCCTCCGGCGAGCACGGCCAGACTGGTCCACTGGGCAACCGTGAGTAGCTGCCAGCGCAGACGCGGGTCTCCGCGCAGAAACTCAAAGAGGAACCGGCCCGTTCCGTAGAACACGAAATACAGCGACGCGACCCGACCCGGCCGGACCCCGCGCAGATAGACGAACAGCAGGGCCCCGTACAGCGCGAGATTCCAGCCCGATTCATACAGCTGGACGGGATGAAGGGACTGTCCGGGCCAGACCTCGTCCGGGTGGGAGTCCGGAGGGAAGCGGACGGCCCAGGGAAGCCGACAGGGGATTCCGTAGCAGCACCCGTTCAGGAAGCAGCCCACGCGTCCCAGCGCGTGGCCGAGGGGCAGGGCGGTAATGATGAAGTCTCCGAGCTTCAGAAACGACTCATGCCTGGCCTTCGCGATGAGCCAGGAGGCGGCCAGGCCTCCGAAGAGGCCGCCGTAGAAGATCAGTCCGCCGTGGTCGATGCGGGCGATTTCGCCGGGATGGGCCGTGAAGTAATGGAGATTTGAAAAGACATAGGCGAGCCGTCCGCCCAGGATGCCGCCTAGCATGATCCAGAAGGCGAGTTCCGCCCCGAAGCCCGGGGGCCGCCCCTCACGCCGTCCGAGCAGGTTCCAGTGGACTACGGAGGCGAGAAAGCCCAGCGCGACCATGACGCCGTACCAGTAGATCGTGACGCCGCCAAATTGCAGGAATACCGGATGCATGCCCCCTCCAGAACAGTTGAAAGCAGTGACGTTAGCACGCCGTCCGCCGCGCGTCCAACGGTTGAACACAGCGGTCAGCGATTCTCATTATGGCTTCACCCTTTTCGGTCGGGGTGGCACCCGACCCTCCCAGTGCCCGAAAATGCGTCGGATATCGACTCGGGAGGGACGGCTGCCACGCCGTCCGCGGTCGGAATGCGGCCATAATGAGAATCGCTGCACAGCGGTACTCCGTCCGGGCGCGTGATATCGTTCGTAGTAGCGCCGCACGCCTGCCCCCGGCAGGCCAGGCGCGTGAAAGATAACGGCCCTGGCCCTGCTTCGCAGGCCTACGGGCCCACTACGAACGGAAGAGAAAACGCACGATCCCTTTCCCCGCGCTATTCTCATTCCGCTTTGCGATCCCTGCGCCTTTGCGAGAGTCATCGCTTGTGTTTTCGAACGGGGTTATTCCGGTTCGAACCGTACGCCGCGCGGCGGGCTGAAGCGGTCCCCGGCGCGGATGCCCTGTTCGGCGTACCACCCCCCCGCCGTCTCGACCGCGTAAAGGCACCGGCGCGACGAGGAGTAGTCGCCGGTCGTGTCATGGGGAGTCATGGTGTGGATATCCGTGATGATCCAATCTTCGCTTACAAAGGCCACGTCGATGGGCACCGGACAGTTTTTCATCCAGAAGCGGAGTCGGCGGGGCTGATCGAAGACGAAGAGCATGCCCGTGCCCGGCGGGATGTCGGTCCGTCCCATCAGGCCGCGGGCGCGTTCGGCCGCGGAATCAGCGATTTCGCAGCGGAGCGTGCGGCCTTCGATACGCAGCACCTCCGTTTCGCCCGCCTCGCGGCTGCAGCCGCAGAACGCGAGCACGGCGCACAGCAGGCCGATTGCGGGAAGAACCCTCACGGGACAAGCACCTCGTTACGCACGGTTCAGTCTCCGAAGCAGGTGCCGACGTCGCGGGCGGCGGTGACCCACGGATGGTCCGGGGGCACGAGTTTTTTCTTTCCCGCCACTTCCTCCAGATCGACCGGTTCCGCCCCCCTGCCGCGTGCGGCGATCATGACCCCGTAGCGTTCGTCGGCCAGGGCGCGGGCGCAGGCGGTACCCAGGCGTGTGGCCAGCACACGGTCTCCCGCCGAAGGCGTGCCGCCGCGCTGGAGATGACCCAGGATCGTCAGTCGGCTCTCCTGCTGCGTCAGACGTTCCAGCTCCCGGGTCAGGATCACGGTATGATTGAGGTGTTCCTCGTGAAATTCCGCGAGCTTACCGGAGTACTTCTGCCGGTCCGATTTGCGGTCGGCCTCTTTTTTCTTCTTAAGCAGGTTCTCGACCGTGTCCGCCTGTTCGCGTGACATGGCGCCTTCGGCGACGGCGACAATGCTGAAGCGTTTTCCCGCTCTCGTGCGGTCGCGGATCGCCTGCGCCACCTTCTCGAGGTCGTAGGGGATCTCCGGGAGCAGGATCACGTCTGCACCGCCGGCGATCCCGGCGCCGAGCGCCAGCCATCCCGCGCGATGACCCATCAGTTCGACCACGATGATCCGATGATGACTGGTGGCGGTGGAGTGAAGCCGGTCAATGGCCTCGGTGGCGATGCCCAGTGCCGTATCGAACCCGAAGGACACATCGGTACCCGCGACGTCGTTGTCGATCGTCTTGGGAAGCGAGATGACGTTGAGTCCTTCCTTCTGCAGGCGCCGCGCGTTTTTCTGGGTGCCGCCCCCGCCCAGGCAGACCAGGGCGTCCAGGTGATGGCGGCGGTAGGTGTCCACCGCGGCCTCGGTCATATCGCGTGTCTTATCCCCGATCGTCATTTTATGGGGTTTGTCGCGGCTCGTTCCGAGTATGGTTCCGCCGTCGGTCAGGATCCCTGAAAGCAGACGGGGGTCGAGGTCCATGGTGCGGTTCTGCACGAGACCGCGGAAACCGTCGCGGAATCCCAGAAAACACATGCCGTGCTGCTCCCGACCGGCGCGGACGACCCCGCGTATCGCCGCGTTGAGTCCGGGACAGTCTCCCCCGCTGGTCAGGATGCCGATGTGATGGGTCATGGTGTCGAGCTCCGGTTGCCGACTCGCAGGGCCGTGGTGCGCTAACTTTAAATCTTTCTCCGACTCCGACTCCGACTCTGATTCTGACTCTAACTCTGATTCTAACTCTGATTCTGATTCTAACTCTGATTCTGACTCAGGTTTCAGGTCTCAGGTTTCCCACTCACCCTCACCCTTCCCCTTCCTCCTCTGACTCAGGTTTCAGGTCTCAGGTTTCCCACTCACCCTCACCCTTCCCCTTCCTCCTCTGACTCAGGTTTCAGGTCTCAGGTTTCTCACTCACCCTCCCACTCCATCCTCTCCTACGTCGAGATCCGTCCCACGTCTCTGACCTCGACCGGTTCGAGGTTCCACACCTTCTCCGCATACTGGCGGACGGCCCGGTCGCTGGAAAACCAACCCATCCGGGCGACATTGAGCAGGGTGGCGCGGCACCAGCGTTCGCGGTCGCGGTAGCATTCCGCGACGCGCTGCTGCGTCTCGATGTAGTCCCTGTAATCCGCGAGGTAGAAGAAGGGATCGCCGTGTGCGGTCAACTCGTCAAAGAGTTCTCTGAACACGTCGGGATCCTCGGGTTCGTACTCGTTGTCTTTCAGGGAATCGAGTACGCCTTTGAGTTCAGGATTGCGGTCGTAGTACTGCCAGGGGTTGTATCCGTCGCGCCGGAGGTCTTCGAATTCCTCCTCGCGGCGGCCGAAGATGAAGATGTTCTCTTCGCCGACATGTTCGGCGATCTCGATGTTCGCGCCGTCCCAGGTGCCGATGGTCAGGGCCCCGTTCAGCGCGAGCTTCATATTGCCGGTGCCGGACGCTTCCTTGCCGGCCATGGAGATCTGCTCGGACAGGTCCGCGGCCGGGATGATTTTCTCGGCGAGCGAGACATTGTAGTCGGGGAGAAAGACGACCTTCAGCCGCCCGTCCACCTCGGGATCTTTGTTGATGACGTCTCCGAGTGTATTGATCAGCTTGATCACGCGTTTGGCGAGCAGATAGGCGGGCGCGGCCTTGGCGCCGAAGATAAAGGTCCGCGGCGTAATCTCCATTCCGGGGTTGTGTTTCAGCCTCCGGTAGAGGGTGATGATGTGCATGGCGTTCAGCAGCTGCCGTTTGTACATGTGCAGGCGTTTGATCTGAACGTCGAAGAGGCTGTCGGGCGGCACGTCCACCCCGGTGGTTTCATGGATGTATTCCGCGAGCCGGGCCTTATTGCGGTGCTTGATTTCGAGGAAGCGTGTGCGGAAGTCGGGGTCTTCGATTTCCGGCTCGAGTCGTTTCAGCTGCTCGAGATCGTAGATCCACTCATCGCCGATGCGTGAGGTGATCAGCTCCGCCAGTTCGGGGTTGCACTGCACGAGCCAGCGGCGGTGGGTGATTCCGTTGGTGATATTGATAAAGCGGTCCGGCTTGAGATCGGCGAATTCGGGCATGACGCGTTCGCGCACCAGCCGGGAGTGGAGTTCCGAGACCCCGTTGACCGCATGGCTGCCGACGACGGCGAGGTGGGCCATGCGGACCTTTTTGCGTTCGCCTTCCTCGATGAGCGAGACCTTCTGCAGCAGCGCATCGTTCCCCGGCCGCGAGAGCTGGACGCGCTGGAGGAACTGGTGATTGATCCGGTAGATGATTTCCATATGGCGCGGGAGGACGCGTCGGAGCAGGTCTTCCGACCATTCCTCGAGTGCCTCCGGGAGCAGCGTGTGGTTGGTGAACCCGAGGGTCCGCACCGTCAGATCCCATGCCTTGTCCCACGGCACATCGTGCTCGTAGCAGAGCACATTCATCAGCTCCGCCACCGCGAGCGCGGGATGGGTGTCGTTCATCTGGATGGCGTTCTTTTCCGGAAAGTCTTCCCAGTCGTGATGATTCTTCAGATAGCGCCGCACGAGGTCGCGGATCGAGCAGGTCACCAGGAAGTACTCCTGGATCAGCCGCAGTTCGCGCCCCGCCTGGGTATTGTCGGAGGGGTAGAGCACCTTGGTCACGTTTTCGGCCCAGTTCTTCTCCTCCACGGCGCGGACGTAGTCGCCCTGGTTGAAGACGTCGAGCTGGAAGCCTTCGGCGGCACGCGCGCTCCAGAGCCGGAGCATGTTGACCGTATTCACCTTGTAGCCGATGACGGGGATGTCGTAGGGCACGCCCTCGAACATCTGCCAGTCCGTCCATACCTGAAAGGTCCCGCCGTGGGGGTCCCTGACGTCTTCCAGCCGGCCGTAGACGCAGACCGGCTGGACGTATTCGGGGCGCACCATTTCCCAGGGGTAGCCCGTGGACAGCCAGTCGTCGGGTCTTTCCCGCTGCCAACCCTCCTGGAACTCCTGCCGGAATATCCCGTGTTCGTAGCGCAGCCCGTATCCGTAAGCCGGATATTCGAGCGTGGCGAGCGAATCCATGTAACAGGCCGCCAGTCGTCCCAGCCCCCCGTTGCCCAGGCCGGCTTCGGTATCGCGTTCGAACATGGCCTCGGGATTAAGACCGAGCTGTCCGAGCGCTTCGCGCCCCGGCCCGAGCATGTCCAGCGCCAGCAGGTTGCTCTTCAGCAGCCGGCCGACGAGATATTCCATCGAGAAGTAGTAGAGGCGCTTGACGTCGCGGTCCAGGTAGTGCTGCTGCGTCGCGACGAAGCGGTCGATGACCAGGTCGCGCACCGCGTGGGCGAAGCTCCAGTACTCGTCGTAGGGGGTGGCGGTGCGTCCGTCCTTGCCCCGTGAATACTTGCGGTGGAAAAGGGTGCGCGTCTTGAGTTTTTCCGGTGGGGTCTGCGTGGTGCGGGTCGATTCTTGCTCGCTCACGGAGTCGTTCCTGTGTTTGTATGGGCCTCGTTTCAACCTCGCCGGAGCGGGCCGCGGAAGCGGCTCCGGAGTTCGGGAAAAGATATGGGGCAAATGCCGCGCTATTTCAAATCATTATCCTCCCTTTCGCCGCTCAGTCTGCGCACGATCACCGAAACGGAACGGCGGAACTGCGAATGCGCCCGCCCGCCGTTTCCCCGCCTGACCCCGCACAGCGCCTCGCTGCTCGATCGTCTCGGACCCTCGCACCCGCTTCGCAGGACGCTGATCCCGGCCGTTCCGGAACGCGACGGCGCGGCGGGGGAAAGGGTCGATCCGCTCGGAGAGGAGGCGCACATGCCTCTCCCGGGGCTGGTTCATACGTATCCGGAAAAGGTGTTGTGGCTCGCCACCAGCCGCTGCGCCGTGTACTGCCGCTACTGCACGCGCCGGAGGCGCGTCGGAAAGGACGGGGACGATGCGCTGGAGGACGGGCCCCGCCTGCGCTGGCTGAAGTCTCAAACCGGGATCCGGGATGTTCTCGTCTCGGGCGGCGATCCGCTCGTGCTGGCGGATGAGCGGCTCGACGGGCTGCTCGGTTCGATTCGGGCGGTGAACCATATCCGCACCCTGCGTGTCGGCTCGAAAATACCGGCCGTGCTTCCCGAAAGAATTACGCCCGGCCTCTGCCGCCTGCTGCGTCGTCACCGGGCATGGCTCAGCCTGCATTTCGTGCATCCGGACGAGCTGAGTCCGGAAACGTGCGGGGCCCTGGACCGGCTTGCGGACGCCGGGGTGCCGATGATCGCGCAGACCGTGTTGCTGCGGGGGGTCAACGATTCGGCGCCCGTGCTGACGGAACTCTTCTACCGCCTGCTGGAGTGCCGGGTGAAGCCGTACTATCTTCTCCAGTGCGACCCCGCCATCGGAACCGCGTCCTTCCGGACGCCGGTCCGCAGGGGAATCGAACTGATCCGGTCGCTCCACGGGCGCATCGCCGGTCCGGCGATTCCCCAGTTCGTGGTCGATGCCCCCGGAGGCGGCGGCAAGATCCCGCTGCTCTCGGACGATCCGCTCGAACCGTGCGACGGGGGCTGGACGCTGCGGAATTTCGAAGGGAAAGAATTCCGGGTGAGCGAGGCGGGAAGACCGGACTCGTCAGATCGTTCGGACTGACGGGACACCCGGCTTTTTCCGACTCAGTTCACTTTCCCTTCTTCGCGGCGCTTCTTCACCACTTCTTCCGCGATCGACCACGGAACGGCCTCGTAGTGCTCGAAATGCATCGAGAAACTCGCGCGCCCCTGAGTCTGGGACCGCAGCGAATTCGCGTAGCCGAACATTTCGCTCAGCGGCACCATCCCGCGGATGACCTTCATGCCGCCGCGGCTTTCGTTCATGGACTCGACCCTTCCGCGACGCTGGCAGACCGAACCCGAGACCGCACCCATGAATTCCTCCGGCGTGGTGATCTCGACCGACATCACCGGCTCGAGGAGCTGCGGGTTGCCTTTAAGAAAGAGCGCGCGGAAGCCGTGAAAGCCCGCCGTCTGGAATGCGAACTCGCTTGAATCCACATCGTGATAGGATCCGTCCTGCAGCCGTACCCGCATGTCCACGACCGGATAGCCGGCGAAGGGGCCGGTGCTCATGGCATTGATGATGCCCTTCTCCACGGAGGGGATGTACTCGGAAGGGATGCGCCCGCCGGTGATTTCGTTGACGAATTCGAATCCCTGGCCGGGGTCGATCGGCTCGACCGTCATGACCACATGGCCGTACTGCCCGCGTCCGCCGGACTGCTTGGCGTGCTTGTACGAGCCTTCCACCGGGGAGGTGGCGGTCTCGCGGTAGGCCACCTCGGGGCGGCCGATCTCGGCGGCGAGATTGAACTCCCGTTTCAGGCGGTCGACGATGATTTCGAGGTGCAGCTCGCCCATTCCGGAGATGATCGTTTCATGTGTCTCGGGATCGAGCGACACCGTGAACGTCGGGTCCTCGTCCGAAAGACGATGCAGCGCCTCGCCGAGCTTCTCGTTGTCGGCCGAGGTCTCCGGCTTGATCGAGATCGACATCACCGGCGCGGGGAATTCGATCGCCTCAAGGTGAATCGGATCGTCTTCCGTGCACAGCGTATCGCCGGTCTTGGTGTCCGAGAGCCCCACGATCGCAACGATGTCCCCGGCATGGGCCTCCTCGACCGCCTCCTGCCGGTTGGCGTGCATGCGGAGGATGCGGCCCACGCGCTGCCGGCGGTCCTGCGTGCTGTTGAAGACATTGACGCCCGACCCCAGCGTGCCGGAATAGATCCGGATATAGGTCAGCTTGCCCATGTGCTTGTCGGCCACGATTTTGAACGCCAGGGCGGAGAACTTCTCCTCGTCGTCGACCTTGCGCCGCTTGCTCTCGTCCTCTTCGCAGATGATCGGCGGGATCTGTTCGGGGGAGGGGAGAATGTTGACGACCCCGTCGAGCAGCCGCTGGACGCCCTTGTTCTTGAACGCGGACCCGCAGTACACGGGCACGACCTCACGGGCGATCGTCGCACGCCGCAGGATGCCCCAGATGTCGTCTTCGCTGAGATCGTCATGCTCGAGGAACTTCTCGAGCAGCTCCTCGTCCTGTTCGGCGCATTTCTCGACGAGGTTCTGGCGCCATTTGCGCGCCTCCTGCAGCCATGCTTCCGGGATGTCCTCTTCGCGGAAATCCTTGCCGTAGGATTTATCCTCGTAATACACGGCCTTCATTTTGATCAGGTCGATCAGTCCCTCGAAATCCTCTCCGCTGCCGATGGGTACGACGACCGGAACCGCGTTGGCGCCGAGTTCCCCCTGGATCGACTCGACCACGCCGAAGAAGTCCGCCCCGATGCGGTCCATCTTGTTGATGAAGGCTATTTTCGGCACGCTGTACCGCTCCGACTGGTGCCAGACCTTTTCGGACTGCGGCTGGACCCCGCCCACGGCGCAGAACAGGGCGATCGAACCGTCCAGCACGCGGAGGCTGCGCTCGACCTCCATCGTGAAGTCCACGTGGCCGGGCGTGTCGATGATCGAGATCATGTGATCCCTCCAGGAACACGTCGTCGCGGCGGAGGTGATGGTGATGCCGCGTTCCTGCTCCTGGCTCATCCAGTCCATCACGGCCGCGCCGTCGTGGACTTCGCCCAGTTTGTGCGAACGTCCCGTGTAATAGAGGATGCGCTCGGTCACCGTGGTTTTCCCGGCGTCGATGTGCGCCATGATTCCAATATTTCGAACTTTGGAAAGCGGTACCTTCCGTGCCATGGTATGTCTCCCGCTGGCTGTATGATGGTTGCGATGCTGTTGACAAAGAGCGGCGAACTATAATTCGCCGCGACGAAGCATCAAGGGCAAAAAACATTTGTTTTACATAAGGATGCCCCCGATGCAAGGGGGAAACGGAGGAAGACGGTGGAAGTTCTGTTTGTGGGCGATATCGTGGGGCGTCCGGGACGCACGGCGTTTCAGCGTCTGGTGCCGGAGTGGCGGCGCGACCGGGGGCTCGATCTCGTGATCGCCAACGCGGAGAATGCGGCCGGCGGGCGCGGGCCGGGCCCGTCGATCGCCGACGCGCTGTTCGAGGCGGGCGCCGACGTCCTGACGCTCGGCGACCACGCCTGGGACGACCGCGAGATGATCGCGCACATCGCGTCCGAGCGCAGGATTCTCCGCCCGGCGAACATGCCGCCCGGCGCGCCCGGACGCGGGGATCTGCGCATCGACACCCCCTCGGGTCCCGTCACGGTGCTGTCGCTGATCGGCCGGACGTTCATGGGGCCGAACGACTGCCCGTTCCGCGCCGCCGACGACGCCCTGAAGGAGGCCCGCGCGCCCGCGCGGGTGCGAATCGTGGATTTTCACGCCGAGGCCACCTCTGAAAAGATCGCCATGGGGCGCTATCTCGACGGCCGCGCCGCCGCGGTGTGCGGGACGCATACTCACGTGCAGACGTCCGACGAGCGCGTGCTCCCGGGCGGCACGGCCTGCATTACGGACGTCGGCATGACCGGACCGCGCAATTCCGTGCTCGGACGCGAGATCGAACCCGTGCTGGAGAAATTCATCACCCATGTGCCCCAGCGATTCGGCGTGGCGAAGGGCGAAGCGGTGCTCGAGGCGGTGCGGATCACCATCGACCAGGCCACGGGCCGGGCCGAAGCGATCGAACGCATCCGGGAGATCGTTTCGTGAAGGTGTACGGGGTCAGCGAGCTGACGCGCCGCATCCGCACGCTGCTGGAAGACGACCTCGGGACGGTATGGGTCGAGGGCGAGATCTCCGGTCTGCGACGCCCGGCGTCGGGGCACTGCTATTTCACGCTCAAGGACGATCGGGCCCAGTTGAGCGGCGTGCTCTTCCGGCGCGACGCCGCAAAGCTCGATCTGGCGCTCGAGGACGGCATGCAGGTGCGCGGGACCGGCAGGGTGACGGTCTACGAGCCCCGGGGGCAGTACCAGGTGGTCTTCCGCCGCCTCGAGGCGGCGGGCCGCGGCGCGCTCATGGCCCGGTTCGAAGAGCTGAAGAGGAAACTGGACGCCGAAGGACTGTTCGCGCCCGAGCGGAAACGCCCGCTTCCCATGCTTCCCCGCTGCATCGGGGTGGTCACCTCGCCGACCGGCGCCGCGATACGGGACATCATCCAGGTGCTCGACCGTAGATTTCCCGATGTCCACCTGCTGCTGGCGCCGGCGAAGGTGCAGGGGGCCGGGGCCGCGGAAGAGATCGCGACGGCGATCGAGGCGCTCAACGCGCTCCCGTCCGCGGGCGGCGGCCGCGGGCCGTTCCGGCCGGATGTGCTGATCGCCGGCCGCGGGGGAGGAAGCCTCGAGGACCTCTGGGCGTTCAACGAGGAGAGGGTTGCCCGCGCGGTGGCCGCCTCAGCCGTGCCGGTGATCTCCGCGGTGGGGCACGAGGTCGATTTCACGATCTGTGATTTCGCGGCCGACCACCGCGCACCGACTCCGTCGGCCGCGGCGGAACTGGTGGTGGGACGCAAAGCGGATTTCAGGGAGCGGCTGGACCGCAGCCAGTGGCGTATGCGGCGCCTGGCCGGGCAGCAGATCGCCCGACTGCGCCACCGCGTGGACCTGCTCGCCGGTAGCTACGTCTTCCGCGAGCCGTCCCAACTGATCGGGCAGCACCGGCAGCGCCTGGACGGACTCGACCGACGCATGCGCCATGCGCTGAACGCTCGCACGAACGTTCGTCCGCGGCTCGCGGGAGCGGCGCAGCGACTGCAGGCCGCCACCCGGGACGCCGTCCGGGAGGCGCGCAGGGAAACGGAGGGTACAGGAACGGCCATGCGCGTCGCGGTCCGGGACTATTGCGCCTCGCGCCGGCATGCGATCGAGCGCGCGGCCGGCAAACTCGACACCCTGAATCCCTTCAGGGTACTCGATCGCGGATACAGCCTTACTCGGCGGGAAGACGGCTCGGTGGTGCGGAGCGCCTCGGATCTGGCGCGGGGAGCACGCCTGATTACCGTGCTGAGCCGCGGCGAAGTGGAATCGACAGTGGATCGGATACGGGAGGATGGAACCCATGACAGACGAGCACACACGGACTGAACAGCCGCAGAAGTTCGAGGACGCGCTGGCGCGCCTCGAAACGATCGTGGAGGAGATGGAGGCCGGAGCGTTGAGCCTCGACGAGATGATCGCGCGTTTTGAAGAAGGTTCGCGCCTGGTCAAGTCCTGCTCCGCGAAACTCGACGAGGTCGAACGGCGCATCGAAAAGCTGGTGCAGCGGGAAGACGGAACGCCGGATGCCGAGGCGTTTGAGGAAGACACGGAGTAAACCGGCCGCACGCAGCCGGACGTTTCCGGTTTGACAGACGGAACAGGGCTAACCTAGTATCGCGCGCTATTTGGTGAGGGTCTTGAGTACAAGGGAGTGTCGCATGCCGACCTATGAGTATGAATGCCGCAAGTGCGGTCACCATTTCGAGAAATTCCAGCGGATTTCGGACGCGCCGGCCAAGCGCTGCCCGAAATGCCGTGGCGCGGTGCGCCGGCTGCTTTCGGCGGGCGCGGGCGTGATTTTCAAAGGCGAGGGGTTTTACGCCACGGACTACCGGAGCGAATCGTACCGGAAGCGGGCGGCAGAGGAGAAAAAAGCGTCCTCGGGCGGCGAGTCGTCCGGCGGCAAGGAAACGGGTAAATCTGAAGGCAAGACCGGCTGAAGTACGCCGGGCTGCATGGCGCAGGCTAAAGGAGAAGAGGCGGGATGATCGAGAAACACGAATTTCACCGGATGCTCAGAGAATTGGACGGGAAGCCGTTCGCGGACTACGAGCGTCTGATCCAGGACTGTGATTTCGGACGTTTTGTGCTGCGCGTCGCGGAATCGGGATTCAACGCGGAGCAGCCGCGGCTCGCGTTCACGCTGCGCATTCCCCAGAATCTGGCCGGATTTCCCGCCGATCTGTTCGACTCGCCGGTGCGCAGAACCGCCCTCGAAGACTGCCTGATACGTTCGTTCGATGCCGAACTGGCCCGCATGGCGCAGTTCGGGCCCGACGGCACGGCCCGGCGGCACATTTACGTGGCCTCCCCGGGACAGGCCATCCTTCCGCGTACGGCGATGCTGGTGACCAAGGAATACGTCGAAGCCCGCATCTGGATCTCGCTCCCGTACAAAACCCTGCCGTATGCCTTCGGTCAGGATGAACGGGTGATCGACGGCGGCGCGGCGGAGAGGATCTTTTTCGACGAACTCCCGGTGGCGGTCAATGCGGGCATGCTGTACTGCAATGTGGACCGCGATTATGTGCAGCAGGCGGTATGTCTCATGGAGGATGCCACGCGCGTGCGCCAGCTCCTCCCGACCCGCGGACTGGTCTCCTTTATAGGCGAGGGGGCGCTGACGGCGCGTCGCTGTCTCGACGGCACTCCTGACACCGAGACGGGCGAGCCCCTGATGGTTGACGAGGATCAGATGGCGGAACTGGAGGTTCCCAACGCGGGCACTGTCCGGGGACTGGGTATCCCCGCCGGTCTGACCGTGATCGTATGTGAGGGCGGAAGAGAACGCAGGGACCTGATCCGGGCGCTTTCGGATGGAATTTATAACCATGTGCTCGGCGACGGGCGCGAGATGGTGGTGACGGTCTCGGACGCGGTCCATATCGGATCCGAGCTCGGGCGCAGCATCCGCCGGATGGATCTCAGCCCCTTCTATGCCGACGGCGATACGCGGGATGCCTGGGTCGATTACTCGACCGAGTGCGCGGACGCGTTCGAGTCGCAGGCGGCCTCGACGATGGAAGCGCTCGAGTCCGGCGGCCGGGTTCTGATTTTCGACGAGGACAGCTCCTCGCCCGAATTCCTGTCGGGCGCCCCGGCTGGCCGCGGGCTGCTGGAAAAGCCGGAACGGATCCCGATTTCGTCGCGCGCGAGGGCCATGGTGGACGATCTCGGACTCTCCATGATCGTGGTCGGTTCATCGCTGACCGCGGAATACCTCTCTTCCGCGGACACGGTCTTCCGTTTCGAAGGCAACCGGCTGACGCAGATCGATGCCGGGGCTGCGGACGGGCATTATCCGGAACCGCCGCACGCTCCCGCGGTCGATCTTCCGGCCCTGCTGGACCGGAGCCGCTGGGTCATGCCCGGCAGCCTCGACCCGACGTCCGGCGTGGACGATACCGCCATCGGGGTCGTGTCCGGACACGAAATCCGGTTCGGCCGTTCGACGGTCGATCTCTCCGGCGTCACGCAGATCGCGGACGTTCACCAGATGAACACCATCGGCCATGTGCTCTATTACGCGCGCCTCAGGTTTATGGACACCGGTTCCTCGCTGCGCGAGGTCCTGGACCTGATCGATCGCGACCTGACCAATCAGGGACTGGTGGGACTGACCCGTGATCTGCGCGGGGACCTCGCACGTCCGCGCCGCCATGAGATCGCGGCGGCGCTCAACCGCCTGCGGGCCTTTCGCGTCTCTCACGCGACCCAGTAAGGCGCAGGCATGAAGCTGGTGATCCAGCGGGTCCTCAGCGCCGGGGTCGAGGTGGACGGGGTCCGCGTGGCGGAGATCGGGCGGGGCGCGCTGGTGCTCGCGGGTGTCGGCGAGGGCGATACGGAGGCGGATGCCCGGCACCTGGCGCTCAAAACGGCGAAACTGCGGATGTTCGAGGATGCGGACGGCCGCATGAACGAGTCGCTGGACGCCGTCAAGGGTTCGTGCCTGGTCGTCAGTCAGTTCACGCTCTACGGCGACTGCCGCAAGGGGAACCGTCCGAGTTTTGTGGGGGCCGCGGATCCCGAACGGGGCCGGGCGCTGTACGAACTCTATGTCCGTGAACTGGAATCCGCGGGAATTCCGGTGAGTACGGGTCGGTTCGGTGCCCTTATGCGGGTGGAACTGGTGAACGACGGTCCGGTGACGCTGATGCTGGAGAGTTGCGGACGCGCATGAGGAGCAGGCCATGGCTACGACAAAGACAACGGTTGGCGATATCGATCCCGAAGTGCTCCGTTTTACGGCGGGGGAGGATCGCACCTGGGACCGCGAGCTGGTGGAGGCGGACTGCATCGGCACGGCCGCCCACGTGGTAATGCTTTCGCGTATGGATGTGGATCCGCCCGTGATCGGTACCGGGGAATGCGACGCCGTGATCGAGGCGCTGAAAGATATCATCCGCGCCGACCGTGCGGGCAAATTCCGAATCTCCGAGCAGGATCAGGATGTCCACCTCGCCGTGGAAAGGCGGCTGACCCGGGAGCTGGGCGATACGGGACGCCGGGTCCATACGGGGCGGAGCCGCAACGATCAGTCGGCGGTGGATCTCCGTCTGTACACGAAGCGCGAACTGCTGGAGCTGCTGTCGGAGACGGCCCGTCTGGCCGGAACGCTGCTCGACTGGGGACGGGAGCGCAGGGATGTGCCCATGCCCGGGCGCACTCACATGCAGCCCGCGATGCCCAGCTCGCTGGGACTCTGGGCCTCCGCGTTCGCGGAAGGGCTGCTCGATGACCTGGATCTGCTCATGCATGTCTACGGAACCAACGACCGCTGCCCGCTGGGGGCTGCGGCGAGTTACGGGGTTCCGCTCCCGCTCGACCGCGAGCTGACCTCGCGGCTGCTGGGTTTTTCCTCGCCCGTGCACAACGTGCTGCATGCGAACCATACGCGCGGCAAGCTGGAAAGCCTCGTGCTGGCCGCTCTCTCACAGGTGATGCTCACAGTCTCGCGGCTGAGCCAGGACTTGATGCTCTTTACGATGCCGGAACTCGGCTATGTGCAGCTCCCGGATGACTTCTGCACCGGGAGCAGTATCATGCCCCAGAAACGGAATCCCGATGTGCTCGAACTGGTCCGCGCGCGCACGGCCGGCGTCCTCTCTGCAGCGGGTTCCGCGGCGGAGATCATGCGCGGCCTGCCGTCGGGATACAATCGCGACGTGCAGGAATCCAAAGGGGCTCTGATCAAAGGGCTCGCCGATACCCGCGCCTGCGTCAGGATCCTGCAGCCCCTGATCGCAGGGATGCGCGAAGACCGCGATGCGCTGCTGCGAGGGTTTACGCCCGGCATTTTCGCCACCGATCGCGCCCTGGAACTGGTGGGCGAGGGCGTGCCGTTCCGTGAAGCCTACCGTCGGGTGAGACGCGAACTACGGGAACTGGACGGGCGTGACCCGGAAGAGGCGGTGAAGATCAAGGACCACGCCGGGGCGCCGGCGGGGCTCGACTGGAAGGTGTACCGCAAAAGGGTGCGCGCGGCGGAACGGTTCGTTCGAAATCACACCACCGCGTTCAACGACGCCGTCTCCGATCTGCTCAAGGCTCCCTGGCCCGAACTCGCACCGCAGAGCGGGGACCGTAAAGGGGCGGGAAAAGGTGTTTGAATCGGCGCGTGGCGTACTTTTCCGCTTGTGCGCGAGGATTCGTGGGTGATACATTGCCGTCGTTTGAACACGCGGCGAACGGGCCGTGAAAGGGAACCGAACAGGAGCGTATGATATGAGAAGCAGGAAGTGGATGGTGGCGCTGGTGGTCTTCGTAGCCGTGGGAGTCGCGGACGCGAATGCCGGCTATATGGAAAAAATCATGCGCAAGCTGGGTCGCGGGGTGGCTAATGTGGCGTCCTCTCCGATTGAATTGCTTTCCAATATGCAGGATGTTACGGAAGATTCCGGCCTCCTGGCGGGACTCACCTATGGAACGGTGCGCGGCGTCGGACATGGCGTGGCCCGGATCGGGGTCGGAGCCGCCGAAATCCTCTCGTTCTATGTACCCTCGGAACCGGTTATTCATCCCGAATTCGTGATGGATCCCGACACCTCCGAGGAATACGAATGGGAAGTCGGTCCCGGAGATATGGAGTAGCAAACTTCTGAAGTCCTACTCATGAAAAAACGCCCCCCAGCGGGGGCGTTTTTTTGTTCTGCGATTATTCGTGAAGGAAATGGGTTCGACCTGTGTTTCTGGGTAGGGCGTGCTCTCTCCGCCTTCGGCCCTTTATGCCTTCGGCGGACAGGCTAAGCGCGCCGGGTTTGCGGATGGCCCGATCGCAGCGGTGGATTAGAAATCCGCTCGCGTCACAACGTACGCGTACTCGTACTCAGCGAAGCGGTACTCGTACTCGAGCTCCTTTTATCGGGGGAGTGGGATCGCGCCTTCGGCGCTCCGAGTACGAGTACGAGTACGAAAACGGCGGGCGGCCTTCTGCTGTCCAGCAGAATCCCAACCCTCACGCACGGGTTCGGCTTGCGCCTCCCGGGCAGGGCGCGATTCCATCCCCCGATTCAAGGAGTACGAGTACGATATTCCCCCGGGTGTCCCCATGTGGAACTCAGGCGCTGTCCCATAGAAAACTCGTCTTACCAGCGCCTCCGGGGTCGCGGATGCGGACCATGGCGTTTCCCTTTGACCGGTTCACCGAGCACCTCGATTCTTTTCGGTTCGAGGTAGTAGGCGGGATCTTTCCTGAGTCGGGGATGCACGTCGAACTCGCGGACAGTGCCGTACACGTTCAGCGGGGTGTGGCGTTTCATGGCGCGGAACTTACGGCCCAGATCGCTGTCCTGTTCTACGATCAGAGGAAGCTCCTCGTCCCCCACGGAGACGCGATAGTGATCGTCACCGTCGAACCCAGAGTCCTCCATGAACGCCGGAAACCTGCTGCTGATGTCCAGAAAGACGCCCCTGTAGGTGACGTCCTCTTTCTCGTGTGCTTCCGGATCGAGCTTCAGGTCCTTCAACTCGATCTTCCGGTACGTTTCCCCTTCTTTGTCCTCGCCGGAGGCGAAAGCCGTCACCGACAGCCCGGTTATGAGCGCCACGGCAATCATTGTTTTCATGCGTTCCCCTCCTCGCTGGCGTAGGGGACAACCTGATCTTCCATCCCGCAGTGGATGAAGCTCTCGTTCATGTGTTCCCGTTCGTCCAGGCCGATTCTTCGGAAGACGTCGGCCCAGTTCCCGATCCGTCCGCGTCCGGTGATGATGGAGGGATCCTCAACCGCCTGATCCTCCCATTCGGGGTGCTCCTGTACGAACCGGGCGTAGGTGTGTTCGGCGTGGTCCTCGAACTCCGCGTTAAACAGAAAGGCGCGGCGGATATGGAAGGTCGCCACCGTGCGCGTGAAAGCGATGTAGAAGAGGATGATGAAAAAACGCACCGGCGCGCTCAGGTACCACGGATCGCGGATGTGGTCCCTGCGCATCTTGTAGTCGATGGTTTTCAGGTGCCAGAGTTCGTTGTCTTCCGCCTCCCGGCTCCAGTGCATGACCTCTTCGGAATCAGCGATTTTGCGGGAGTCGCCGTAAATCCACGCCATGCGCCAGTATTGCCGGAGTTCCCAGGCCTGATAGGGAATCCGGGCGAGGATCTCGATGAGCTTGGTCTTCGGCAGCGTGGTCTTCTTTCCCGCGACCAGGTCCATCACCGCGAAAAAGAACCGGGCGGCCGCGGAATAAGGGTAGCGGGGGCGTTCGAGCGAGGCCTGCTGTTCTCTTTTCAGGTCGATCGAATCAATATCCATGGATTCCTCCCGTTTCGGGTCACAGGTGCGTGAGCGGGGCTTTTCCGACGGAATAGACGTTGAATCCAATGTGGAACAACGCGGTGTGGTCGAGATAGTTCCGTCCGTCGAAGACAAAGGCCGGCTTTTCCATGCGGCCGTACACCTGCTCGAAATCGAGCGCGGCGTACTCCGGCCAGTCGGTGATCAGCGCGATCGCGTGCGCCCCCTCCGCGGCGCGCATCGGATCGGCTTCATAGGTGATGCGCTGATCGCAGCCGGCGAGGTCGCGCCTTGCGTTGTCGAGCGCCTTCGGGTCGGTGATCACCACCTCCGCCTGCTCCTCGATCAGGTCGCGGGCGATCGACAGGGCCGGCGTCTCGCGCGTATCGCCCGTATTGGCCTTGAAGGCGAACCCGAACAGGGCAATGCGCTTCCCGGCGATCGTGTTGAACATGCTGCGCAGCATCCGCTCTACAAAGCGTTCCTGCTGAAACTCGTTCATCTCGACCACCTGGCGCCAGTACGCAGCGCACTCATGCAAGCCGTAGGACTCGCAGAGATAGACGAGATTCAGGATATCCTTTTTGAAGCACGAGCCGCCGAAGCCCACGCCCGCGTTGAGGAAGCGCGCTCCAATCCTGGAGTCTGCTCCGATGGCGCGGGCCACCTCGCCGACGTCGGCCTCCGTGGCTTCGCAGAGAGCGGAAATGCTGTTGATCGAGCTTACGCGCTGGGCGAGAAAGGCGTTGGCGGTCAGTTTCGAAAGTTCACTCGACCAGACATTGGTCGTCAGAATCTTTTCGCGCGGCACCCAGTGCGCGTAAATGTCCGCAAGCACGTCCACCGCGGCGCGGCCTTCGGGCGTTTCGCGCCCGCCGATCAGGACCCGGTCGGGCGATTCCAGATCGGCGATGGCCGTTCCTTCGGCCAGGAACTCGGGGTTGGAGAGCACGTCGAACCGCACCCCGGTCTGCCCGCTCAATAGGATCCGCTCCATGGCCGCCGCGGTGCGGACCGGCAGCGTGCTCTTTTCCACGACGATCTTGTCGCTGCGCGCATGTTTCAGGATCTGGCGGGCCGTCTTTTCCCAGTACTGCAGGTCGGCGGCCCGTCCCGCTCCGCGACCGAACGTTTTGGTGGGGGTGTTGACGCTGACGAAGATAATGTCGTTTTCTTCGATGCCTTTTTCGATCTCCGTCGAAAAGAAGAGGTTGTGGCCCCGGGCCTCCCGAACTACCTCGTCGAGACCGGGTTCGTAAATCGGCAGCTGGTCCGATTGCCAGGCCGCGATGCGTGATTCGTTGATGTCCACGACCGTCACCCGGATGTCCGGGCATTTCTTCGCGATCATCGCCATGGTCGGACCGCCCACGTAGCCGGCGCCGATGCACAGTATATTGCGGTTCACAAAGCCCCTCCGGTTGCTCCACACACACCCCGGAGTTTCCCCGTTTTCGCCGCGGGGGTCAATATTTACGGTTGCTCGCCAGCAGTTCTCATTATGGCCGCATTCCGACCGCGGACGGCGTGGCAGCCGTCCCTCCCGAGTCGATATCCGACGCATTTTCGGGCACTGGGAGGGTCGGGTGCCACCCCGACCGAAAAGGGTGAAGCCATAATGAGAATCGCTGGTTGCTCGCAGCACAGCTCGCAGCAGTGAGATTCCGGCAGTTCCAAATCGTCATCGCCGCCCGCGTTCGTTAGAGTGCCGGAATGATGACGACGGGCGAAATGAAGCATGCCTGGGTGGAGATCGATCTTGAGCGCGTACGGCGTAACGTGCGCGCCGTGAAGGATTCGCTGGGCCCCGAAACCGGTCCGATGTTTGTCGTAAAAGCCGATGCCTACGGGCACGGCATGATCCCCTGTGCGCGGGCCGCGGCCGAAGCGGGGGTACGCTGGTTTGCGGTCGCGTATCCGGAGGAGGCCTTCCCGCTGCGCCGGGCGCTCCCGGAGGCGGAGATCCTGGTGCTGGGTGTGGCGATGGAGGACGAGGTGGAGCCGCTCGCCCGCGAACGGATCACGCCGATCATCGCCAACCGCGAACACGCCCGCCTGCTGGCCTCCGTCGCGGCGGCGAAAGGCGTGCAGCTGAACGCGCACCTGAAGGTCGATACCGGCATGAGCCGACTCGGCGTCCTGTGGTCGGAACTCGATCCGCTGCTCGAGGAACTGGCGGAATCGGACGCACTCAGGCTGACGGGGATCTGCAGTCATTTTGCCGCGGTGGAACCCCGGGATCTCTCCGAAGCCGAGCGCCAGGCGGGGCGGTACCGGGAAGCGGTGGAGCGGGTCGAACGGATGACGGGTACGCGCGTCTTCCGTCACCTGTCGAGCAGCCGCGCCGCGAAATACTGTCGTCAGTGGGATTACGACGCCGTCCGGCCGGGGATCGCGCTCTACGGGTACGGGGCGCGCGACACGGAGGGTCGGTTTCAGACGGAGCCGATCCTGCAGTGGAAATGCCGGGTCCTGCAGGTCAAGCGCCTCCCGGCGGGATCAAAGGTGGGCTATTACGGGACCTGGACGCTGCCCCGGGACACGTGGCTCGCCACGCTCTCGGCGGGGTATGCCGACGGCTACCACCGCGCGCTGAGTAACCGCGGCGATGTGCTGATCCGCGGCCGCCGGCGGCGTATTGTCGGCCGCATAAGCATGAACTGGATTCTGGTCGACGCAGGACCCGAACGCGATGTGGACGTCGGCGACGAAGCGGTTTTGATCGGGGAGCAGGGGGGCGCAGCGGTGTGGGCGGACGAGCTGGCGCGGCTCTGCCGCACGATTCCCTACGAGATCCTGACCGGCATTCACCCCGCCCTGCGCAGAGTTTACCGGTAGAACCAGCGGCTGGCCGTCGCCACAATGGCGCAGATGCCCGATATGGCGAGACAGACAAACAGGACCAGCCACTGGAGTCGTTCCGTATCGTAATTCTGGCCGTGTTCGGAGAGACCGTAAAAAATGATCACCCCGAGCGCGAAGAACATGAACGCAACCCACCACAGCCAGGACTTCGGATAGAAGGATCGATGTCTGTACGGTCCGAGATCAGCCATGGTTCGCAACCTGTCTTTCGCCGTTTGCCCGTAAATACGGGGGGTTATGAACTGTCCTTTTAGATAATCACCCCCCCGGATGCAAGAGCTTTTCCGGAAGGTGTTTTGAGAAGATGCTTCCCGTCCGGAAAGAGTCATCCCGCACGGAGCGGCGGACTTAAATAAAGCGGGCGAATTTCTCGGCTACCCGATAGACACGTCCGGCCAGTCGGCGGCGCAGCTTTCGAAAAGTCTTATGCGTTCGCCCCTTCCTGTCGCGGCCCGCATGTCTCCGGACCCGCGTGGATTCGAGGACCATCCAGAACCTGGCGAGGGCATCCGCCGTGCGATGGAAAGCATGGGTTGGCGCGGAACGCACCGCCGCAAGCGACCTGCACAGGGCCACAGGAAATCGCGGCCCACCGGGAGAGGTCGGGATGATGTCCGACATTAATTCGTCGGTTTTGCGGCGGATCGTATCCCGGATTTGCTCGCGACGGCTCCGGCCCGAAAGGTAGATCCGGTCCAGCCGCTCCATCGAGTTGTCCCGCAGCCGGCGGTCCGCTTCACGCTCGCGGCGTTGTGCATCGTAATGCAGGGGTTCGTCGATAAAGGTCCGCCCTTCGTTGAGACCTTCCTTGATCGCAGCCTCCGCCCCGGTCGAGCTCCGGTTCGCACACGCCATGATGAGTCCGTAGGCGCTCAGCGAAAGAATGAGAAGCGTACCGCCTCCGATGAGCAGGACGAGCAGGGACTGTTCGCCGAGAGTCCACGCCGCTTCACCTCCCGCGGGATCCCGCGGGTCGCGCGCCGCCCCGGAACGTACGAGGCTCTTTTCATCGGAGAGGTCATAGTCGGCGCGGGTGAAGAGCACGCGGACGTAGCTGTCGTCGGTGGACGGCTCGAGGTCGTCCGGGAGGTCCCGCGTCCCGGGCGAGGCTTCTTCCGGTTCCGTCCCGCCCAGAAAAAGCGAGCCGGGCTCATCGCGGACGGTATCCGGCGCAATTTCGCCGGGGCCGGACAGCGGTTCCGCGGTATCCCAGGGGTCGCCGACGACCGACCGCAGGGTCAGGGTCAGCACCGATGCGATGACGAGACTCGCCATCCGGTATGGATCCCCTGTGCGCCCCGCCGGAAATTGCATGCTTCCACCCCTCTGAGTTCGTCCAGGGGGGAACCGAACCGCAGGGGTATTTGTGGGGTGTTAGGAAAATCTTTGTTAATCGCAATAAATTCGTGTTGCTCACTTAACGCCCGCTTCTTATCCAGTCGACGAGCAGTCGCGCGCCGAACAGCGTGGCGCCGGGGGGATGCGGGGCTCCGGTCTTTTCTTCCCAGGCCGTGCCGGCGATGTCCACATGCGCCCACGGCACGCCTTCCGGAACAAAGTGTTTGAGGAACGCGGCGGCGGTAATGGCCCCCGCCTTGCCGTCGCCGATGTTGCGGAGGTCTGCGAAGGGCGATTCGAGTGCCTTCCCGTATTCAGGCCACAGGGGCAGCGACCACACCCGGTCGCCCGAGTTTTCGCCGGCGCGGATCAGGTTCTCGCGCAGACCGGCGTCGTTGTCGAGCAGCGCCGCGGCATGGCTGCCGAGGGCGACGATAGAGGCGCCGGTGAGGGTGGCGAGATCGACGATGGCCGCGGGCTTGAAGCGCGCCGACCAGGAGAGGGCGTCGGCGAGCGCCAGGCGCCCTTCGGCGTCGGTGTTGATGACTTCGACGGTCTTGCCGGAGTGCATGCTGATGATATCGCCGGGCCGCGTGGCCCGTCCGTCCGGCATGTTTTCCACCGCGGCCATGAGGCCGATGACGGGGCGGGGGCAGCCGGTGGCGGCGAGCAGTCGGATGGCGCCCAGCACGGCCATGCCGCCGCACTTGTCGTAGCGCATCCACTCCATGTTCTTGCCGGGTTTGAGCGAGAGGCCGCCGCTGTCGAACGTCACGGTCTTTCCGACGAGCACGACCGGTTTCCCCTTGCGCGGGCCGGTACGCAGGACGATGAGGCGCGGGCCGTCTCCGCTTCCGCTCCCTACGGCGGTCATGCCGCCGAACCCTTCGCGGCGGAGCCGCTGCGGTCCGAGCACTTCGCACCGGAATTCCTCTTTCTCGGCGAGCCTGCGGATGCGGGAGACCAGCTTGCCGGGCGTGGCGCGATTGCCGGGCAGGTTGGCGATCCCGAGGGTCGAGTTCATGAGTTCTCCCTCGCGCGCGGCCGTGCGGGCCCGGGCGCGAAGGCGACGTACGTCCTTCCGGGCCGCCCCGGCGAAAACCGCTTCACGGAGCGAACGTTCGGGACGCTGACTTTTGAGCGAGGAGGCCGGGGACGCGGCGCCGCAGGTGAGCCCCCGGGCGCAACGGAAGAGCGCCGACGCGGGATCATCGTCCTCGCCATGCGGCAGAGCGCAGCTCAGCACCAGCGTTTCGACGCCGTTCTGTGCGGCGCAGCGCGCGGCCGCCGCGGCTGCGGTTTCGAGTGCGGCGGGGGACGCGCCCTGATCTCCAAGTCCGGCGAGCAGGATCGATTCAGGCCCTCCCGGTACGGACGGGGCGGGGAACTGCCGCGCTTCCCCGGCGCACCCTGAAAACCCCGATTTTTCGATCCGATCCTCTACCGCCCTGCGTAGCGGTTCCGGTTCGTTCCCCTCCAGGTACGGAGTCGTACCGCGGGCGAAGATCAGCCATACGCCGCCGTATGACTCGCGCGGCCTGGAAGAACAGGAAATCTTCATGATGGTTCCCATAATGAGCGTATCCGTCCGTGTGTCCTTGTCATTCCATGTCCGGGCGCGGCTCCGCCGGGGGGCGGCTGTCCGCGCGGTAGCCGTGTTTCGCGATGCGGTATTCCAGGTTCATCCGGCGGAGTGCGTCGGAGTTGTACTGGATCACCACCGAGTTCTGTTCGATGTTCGGAGTGACCTCATAGACGCCGGGCATCCATCCCCCGTCGTCCTCCCGAAAGGCCTCCCGCATGGCCTCGGCATCCTGCGCGGTCTCCAGTCCCGGAACGTCGAATTCCGCCGTGCGGACCTCTTGCCGGAAACATCCGCCGCAGAGCGCCAGCATCAGCGCGATACACGGAAGGGTGCAGATAATCGATCGGTTATTCATGGCCGTCTACTCCTCTGATGATGTGGTATGCGATTCAATATCGTGTTCGATCCCAACCGAGATTCTTACGGCGTCTGACTCAGGTCTCAAGTCTCCGGTTTCAGTCCCGTGGGGCTCACGGCTCCAGCTCCATGATGCCGGTTTCGAAGATCTTCTTCATGTAATAGCGGGAGAGGTGTTCGGCCCCGGTGTCTTCCATTCTCCTGATCCATTCCGCGGCGCCCGGAAACAGTTCGCCGAAATAGAGCAGGAACTCACGGTAGAGCGGCTTCGCCGCCTCGTAGCGAGAGTCGCGGTGGCGGCTCATGGCGAGGCCCAGCAGAAAGGCCGGGTGGTCGGGGTCCTGTTCACGCAGCCTTTCGTAACCCGTTTGCGCCGTCTCATGTGCTCCCGAAAGCAGAGCCATGTTGGCGGAGATCAGACGCGCCTCGAGTCGCTCCGTCGAGCCGGGGGCGAGGTCGGGGTGAGACAGCAGCTCCCGGCAGGAGGTCAGGGCGCTGCGGAAGCGGCCCTGGCGGTAGGCCGAACGGGCCTCTCCGATGATGGTGTCGGGCGAAAGCGGTTCGCGGGCCGCGCGGTTGAAATGGTGAACGGCCGCGATGCCGGTGATCAGTACGGCGATAATGGCTGCGTCGTATACGTCGATCCGGTTCCGCCGCAGGAAGCGGCGCAAGCCGCGCAGCGGCCGGCCCCCGCCGCGGACGGCCGTCTCCTCCGCGGCGGCATCCAGCACGAACGCCGCCTGGGACGGACCTAGAAAAGGAATCAGGTGTCCCGGTGCCGATTTCCAGTGTCGACGGAACGCCGCTCCGTACCAGCCGCGCAGGAGGCGTCGGCTGTGGGTGTGATAGACCGTCTGCAGCCGCCCGCCGGGATCGAGACGCGCCATGTCGGCGGTGAGCAGCGTGTACAGGGCGGGGGTCGCCTGTTCCTCTCCCGTGCGCGCGAACAGACTTTCCCCTCCGACGGTCCGCGCGGGAAAAAACGGCGTCTCGGGAATGCGCGCGGTCAGAATCGCGCGGCGCGCGTCTTCCAGATGACGGTTCAGCGCCGGGGCGATGGTATGGAAGCCCTCGCGCCGGATCGCCTCGTCTTTCGTGAAGACGCGGCTGTACACGTGATCGGTGTCGTCCCAGAAATCCGTCTCGATCATCTGTTCGAGTTTTTTCCCCGCGTCGGTGATCATGGCCGGCGCCGGTGCGCCGGCGCGCTCCTCGTGCAGACGCAGGACAGCCTCGATTTCCCCCAGCAGCAGGGCGGCGAGTTCGGCGGAGGACGACTCCTGCTCGAAGCGCGCCGGGTGAATCATCTCTCCGGCCGCCTGCCACCGGGGCCGCTGTGTGCCGGGGGGGAGGAAGTGACGGATCTGCCACTGGACGTAGCGATTGAGGCGGGGGAGGTCGCGCTGCAGCCGCCCCGGATCGCGCGTCGCCCGCCAGACGCGTTCGTACGCGCGTGCTACCAGGGGGTAGGGGGCGGTGACTTCCTCGCGCACCCCGTCCGGCCGGGCTCTCGCCGGGAGATAACCGTCCGATCGTTGCAGCGAGAGCGCCGTGTGCATCAGCGACACGGCTACGTCGGTGTCCAGGTGCAGCCAGGCGCGCGTCAGCGGATAGAGTTCGTTCAGCGAGAAGGTGGGTTCGGTGTATTCGGGAGACACGGACCACGTGCCGGGGAGGGACTCGCAGGGCGGACGAAGGCGGGCCAGGGCCGACTCCGAAGCGATGGAGGTCCACGCCGCCTCTTCCTCGTCCTGGTCGAGCAGGGCGGACAGCGCGCCGCGGACGGGCGCCATCTCCGGCCGCGCGCCGAACCGGGCGAGTAGCGCATCCGTGTCCGCCTGCGGATCGCGCGCAAGGACCCATTCCGTGCCGCGCCCCCCATCCTGGCACCCGGTCGCCCAGGTCTCGGGGGGGAGGGGATCCAGGTCGATGCCGGACGGGGCGGAGATCCGCACCACGCCGGGTGCGGCGTGACGGATGAACACCGGGCGGCGCGCCGATTCGCGGGAGCGGGTCAGGATGATCGTGTCCGCCAGATAGCGGACATAGCGGTAGCGCCGCGCGGACGGTCCGAGCCCGAACGACGCGGCCTCTCCCGTTTCCGGCAGCATGAAGCGCCGCTCCCCGGTCGCCGTCAGCAGCGGGGTTTCGTCCCCCGCCCGGGATTCGTTGCGGGAGTCCGCGGGAGCCTGGAGAGGCCAGCCGCCTCGCCAGGGCAACGCGGGGATCGCGGTCCAGCCCTCGAAAAGTTCGTGTGTCGCTTCAGTCATTGATCGCGGATTTCCTGCCGGTGAGTGCACCACTCACCTTAATGGAGATGAGCCGTTGTCCTAAGCGATTTTTTCTCTAGAATGAGGCCGGCGGGCCGGTATGCTCGCAAACGGCCACGGAGTGACGGACGAAGGAGAGACGATGAGTGACGGCGGCAATCCCCGGGAGTGGATCGCAGAATATATACCGGATCTTGAGCAGCGTATGAACGCCTTCGCGGTCGAAGCCATGGAGATGGACGAAGAGCTGAAGGAGGCCTTCTGCAGCGAACTGGCCCTCCAGTCCGGCGAGCTGGAGGCGGGACTGCGGGACAACGATCACGAGCGCATCCGTCGCGCCGCGCATTCGATCAAGGGGATGGGAGGCACGATAGGCCTTCCCGAGATCTCCGTGCTGGCCGAAGAAATCGGGAGCTGCGTAAAAGAGGGACGCGAGGAGCGGTGCGCCGAGCTGGCCCGCGCGTTCATCCAGTGGAGCCGCAACTACACGGGACAGGGGTCCTGAGCGGGAGAGGTCGATGACCGGACACGTATCCGAACGTTCGCTGGCAGGACGGGTCCTGGTCGTCGACGACGAGCGCCCAAACCGCCTCTACCTGCGGAAGCTTCTGAGCGCACGGGGATGTGAGGTGATCGAGGCCGAAAACGGGCCGGTCGCCCTGGAACGCGCTCACGGCATGCGCCCGGATCTTATTCTGGTCGATGTGGTCATGCCCGGCATGGACGGGTTCGAGCTGTGCGGCAAGCTGAAGAGCGACCCGCGCTGCGCGGAAGTGCCGGTGGTGATGGTCACCGCCAAGACGAAGATCGATGATCTCGCCCGCGCCTTTGAGATGGGCGCGCTGGACTACATCAGGAAACCGTTCAATCCGCGCGAACTCGTCCTGCGCGTAGGGAACGCGCTGGAACTGAAACGCAGCAACGAGTCGCTCCAGCGCTGGAAGACGCGCGTATCCAACGAACTCAGACTGGCGGGTACGATTCAGCGGACGTTTTTTTCCGACAAACCTTTTTTCAGTTCGTCGTTCGAGATCCGTATCGCCTACCAGCCGTGCATGGACGTCGGCGGCGACGCCTTCGACATCGTGGAGCTGCCCTCGGGCCGCCTCTGCGTGTATGTGGGCGACGTCTCCGGGCACGGGGTGGCCCCGGCCATGATCTCGACCTATCTTAAGGCGTCGTTCGGCGAGCTGGTGCGCAACATGCCGGACGCCGGTCCGGCCGACCTGTGCAACGAACTCCACGCCCGGTTTCGGCAGAGTGTGGACGCCTCGTCCTACTACGCCACGTTTTTCGTCGCCATACACGATCCCGAAACGAACGTGTGGCGCTGCATGAACTGCGGTCATCCCTCCCCGCTGCTGGTACGCGACGGGAAGTCGGGAGCCGCCGATCTCTTTGAAGAGGGCGGCGGCGTGCCCATCGGATTCCCGATGCTGGGAGACGCGCCGTACCGCCGGGAGGATGAGGTTGCGGTGCAGGCGGAGGAAGGCACGTATTTCGTGCTCTACACCGACGGCATTCTGGAGGCGCGTCACGAGGCCAGCGGCGAACTCTGCGGCCGGGACAGTCTCCGCGCGCTGGCGGGGGAGGTGCTCGCGCGCGAGAACGAGTTCAACAAGGCGCGGGGGCTGCTCCGGGAGGTGCAGCAGCGCGGCTATTCGCTGGAAGGCGACGACTGTACCTCCGTCTGCATCTACATGAAGCGCAAGCGCGAGGTGGCCCTGGAGCGGTTCTCGCCCCCGGAACTCGAAGAGGTGTCCAGACTCGCCGCGGAGACGGAGGGCCTGCTGAAGGACCGGGGCTGGTCCGAAGACGCGGCGGCCTCCGCGCGGCTGCTGCTGATGGAGCACGGCGCAAATATCGTCTATCACAGCGAACTTGCGGAGGACGAGACGTTCTGGGTGCAGATCAATCTCGGCGACGAAGTGTGCAGGATTGTCGCGATCGACCGGGGCCGGGAGTGGAACATCGACCGCCGCAGCCGGCGCGGCGACGAAGAGGACATGCTTGCCGAAGGGGGGAGAGGACTGGCGATTATCGACGCCGTGGCCGATTACGTGGAACGCTATCGGATCAATCACTCCAATGTGTCCTTTTTCGTCATACGAAGAGAGCAGCGGGAGACGGAATAGTTATGCCAACGGACAGCGTATATCGCGCCCGGCGGGATCTTTTTGATCAGCTGAATGTGCCGATGAACAAGGCGGACATCAAACGGCTTCGCCGCCGCCAGCGCATCCGGCTGAAGGTGTGGGAGGCGACCCTCAACAGTCTGCTGGTGTTCAAGCGACTGCTGGACGTGGCGTTCAGCCTCGTCGCCCTGGTCCTGCTCCTGCCGGTGTTTGCGGCGGTCGCCGCGGCGATCGTCCTCGAGGACGGTCGGCCGGTGCTCTACGTCCAGAACCGGGTCGGTCTGGACGGGCGCGTGTTCCGCTTCTACAAGTTCCGCTCGATGTACCGTAACGCGGACGAGATCAAGAAACAGCTGGCGGCGGATAACGAATCCGGGGACGGGGTCATCTTCAAAATGAAAAAAGATCCGCGCGTAACCCGGATAGGCCGCATCCTCCGCAAATTCAGCATCGACGAAATGCCGCAGTTCATCAACGTGCTGATGGGCGACCTGTCCGTCGTCGGCCCGCGCCCCCCGCTGCCGGACGAAGTGGCCCAGTATTCTCTGGAAGAGCGCAAGCGTCTGCATGTAAAACCGGGATTGACGTGTCTGTGGCAGATCAAAGGGCGGTCGGAAATCCCGTTCCATGAACAGGTGAGGCTCGACCTGGAATATATCCGCAGCCGGAGCCTGTGGAACGATGTGCTGATCATCCTGAAAACCGTCCCGGCCGTGCTGCTGGGGAAAGGGGCGTACTGAATCGTGAAGAGGGACGTCGGAAGAACGGCCTCTCGCGGGCCTCGTGGCAGTCGGGGGAAGCGTGTCAACGGCCCCTGCGGGGCCTCGTGGCAGTCGGGGGAAGCGTGGCAACGGCCCCTGCGGGGCCTCGTGGCAGTCGGGGGGGGCGTTCCCCCGAGCGAAGCGTTGCCTCGAGGCGCGAAGCGCCGTTGTCCCGAGCTGGAGAAGGCGTGGCAACGGCCCTCGCGGGCCTCGTGGCAGTCGGGGGGGCGTTCCCCCGAGCGAAGCGTTGCCTCGAGGCGCGAAGCGCCGTTTCCACGAGCGGGGGGGATCGTGGCAATCGGGGGATATGTCGTTTCCCCGAGCGAAGCGTTGCCTCGAGGCGCGAAGCGCCGTTGTCCCGAGCGGGGAAGCGTGTCAACGGCCCCTGCGGGGCCTCGTGGCAGTCGGGGGAGATCGTGGCAATCGGGGGATATGTCGTTTCCCCGAGCGAAGCGTTTTCCCGAGGCCGAAGGCCGTTTCCACGAGCGGAGGGAAGCGTGTCAACGGCCCTTGCGGGCCTCGTGGCAATCGGGGGGGATCGTGGCAGTCGGGGGATATGTCGTTTCCCCGAGCGCAGCGTTGCCTCGAGGCGCGAAGCGCCGTTTCCTCGAGCGGGGGAAAGCGTGTCAACGGCCCCTGCGGGGCCTCGTGGCAATCGGGGGGGGCGTTCCCCCGAGCGAAGCGTTGCCTCGAGGCGCGAAGCGCCGTTGTCCCGAGCTGGAGAAGGCGTGGCAACGGCCCTCGCGGGCCTCGTGGCAGTCGGGGGAGATCGTGGCAATCGGGGGATATGTCGTTTCCCCGAGCGAAGCGTTTTCCCGAGGCCGAAGGCCGTTTCCACGAGCGGAGGGAAGCGTGTCAACGGCCCCTGCGGGGCCTCGTGGCAGTCGGGGGATATGTCGTTTCCCCGAGCGCAGCGTTGCCTCGAGGCGCGAAGCGCCGTTTCCTCGAGCGGGGGAAAGCGTGTCAACGGCCCCTGCGGGGCCTCGTGGCAATCGGGGGGGATCGTGGCAGTCGGGGGATATGTCGTTTCCCCGAGCGAAGCGTTTTCCCGAGGCGCGAAGCGCCGTTTCCTCGAGCGGGGGAAAGCGTGTCAACGGCCCCTGCGGGGCCTCGTGGCAATCGGGGGGGATCGTGGCAGTCGGGGGATATGTCGTTTCCCCGAGCGAAGCGTTGCCTCGAGGCGCGAAGCGCCGTTGTCCCGAGCGCAGCGTTGCCTCGAGGCGCGAAGCGCCGTTGTCCCGAAAGCACGCGGACGTCGAATGAAGTCGTAGAAATCGGAGTGGTTGAATAAAGTCGACCCCAAACAGGGAGAAGAAAATGGAACTGAACTGCACGCGGAAAGACAATGTGGGTATCGTGGCGCTGCACGGAGCGCTGACGGCCGCCACGGTGGATGCCTTCCGGGAACAGCTACGTTCGTGGCAGGAGGCGGAGAGTGACGTCCTGAATTACGTGGTCGACATGGGGGATGTCGATTTCATGGACAGCGCGGGGCTGGGAGCCCTCATTGCGACGCTCAAGCGGATCACGGAACGCGGCGGCGATCTGAAAATCGCGGGGCTTCAGAAGAAGCCGCGCATGGTCTTTGAGATCACCCGTGCGTACAAGGTGTTCGAGATCTACGATTCGGTCGACGAGGCCGTCCGCTCCTACAGCGATTAGATGCATGCCGTGATCGACACGGGCGCACGGGCGCCCTGGGCCGGGTCGCTCGGAACGACGCCGCAGGCGCTGCTGCCGGTCGGCGGACGCGCATGGATCGAACACGCGATCGGACAGTGTGTCGATCTCGGGATCCGTGATTGCCGCATCCTGCTCGGCGAGGGCGCGGAAGAGATCGAGCATTTCGCGGGCGAGGGGGAACGCTGGGGCATCCGTGCGCAATTCAGCTTTCTCAATCCGGGACAGACGATCCGGGACTACCTCGCCGGACATCCGGAGTTGTGGGAGGGGGGCGTGCTTGCGCTCTCCGGCCCCGTGTTTCTCCGCCGCGGCGCCTCCTACGACGAATGCAGAGAAGCAGGTCCGCCCGCGGAACCCGCGCTCTATGCACAGGGTGAGGCGCTGGCGCTGGCGGCCTCCGATCCCGCCCACGTGCAGGCCTGGCTCGATGGAGTGCTTGAACCGGGCGGGTGGGAGCACCTCGATATTCAACCGCAGGAGATCCGCTCCACTCAGGAGTACTGCCGGCTCAACATGGACTTCGCCGCCGGGGAGGCCAAGCGCTACGTCCGCCCGGGCTACGCCTTTCAGAAAGGGAACCACATCGGGCTCAATGTCATCATCCCCTCGTCGACCGAATTCCGCCCTCCGGTCATTATCGGTAATGACTGCCGCTTCGGACCTCTCTGCACCATCGGTCCGCACGCGGTCATCGGCGACCGCGTCATTGTCGAGCGTCATTGCGAACTCTCCGACTGCGTGGTGCTGGGGCACAGCTACATCGGCACCAATCTCGAGGTCCGCAACAAGATCATCGCCGGCCGGAGGCTGATCGATCCCGAGAGCGGCGATTTTATCGATCTTACCGATCCCTGGCTGCTCGCCGAAACGGGCGGGAGCGGAGCCGCCCGGGATTCGGTGCGGTTCGTCCTCGAGTACCCGGTCGCACTGGTTCTCTGGATCGTGCAGCTGATCCCCTTTCTCGCCGGCACCCTCGCGCTCCGGATCTCCGGGGCGGCGCGGTTCGAGAAGCGGGAGGTCTACGGAATCCACCTGCGCCGTACGCACCGGGTGCCGCTGCTGAACGTGGCGCGCCGCAATCGGCTGGTGCGCTTGTTTGAGGGACTGAACCTCGACCGGTGGCCGCTGCTCGGGCGCGTACTCACCGGTCGTTTCCGGCTCTGCGGCCAGCCGCTGCTGGATGCCGACACCGCGAAATCCGGTCTCGAGGACCTGAACATCTATTTCCCCGGGGTCTTCTCCTACGCCACCGGACACGCCGAGAGCGATACGTTGTGCGACTGCCTCTACTACGCCTATCACCGGTCGATCCGCGAAGATCTTCGTATCCTGCGCGAGGCGATCTTCAGGAAATTCCTCCGCCTTATCGTTTCCAGTGAACCTCCGCATTGATAGACTGTCGAATCCCACTTGAAGCGGAGGTTTTTTATGTCCACGGACACTGCGGCCGGTAGAGCGCCGCGCAGCTTTCATGTGCTCGTCAAGCCTATCGGACCGGTGTGCAACATGGCCTGCCGGTACTGCTACTATCTCGAAAAACGCGCCCTCTACGGCGAGGCGCACGATTACCGCATGGCCGACGACGTGCTGGAGTCGTTCGTGCGCCAGTACATCGCGGCCCAGGAGGTCGACGAGGTCGAGTTCGGCTGGCAGGGCGGGGAGCCCACGCTGCTGGGCATCGACTTCTTTCGCCGAGTGGTCGAGCTGCAGCGGAAGTATGCCGACGGTAAGCGGGTCCATAATTCCCTGCAGACCAACGGCACGCTGCTGAACGACGAGTGGGCCGCTTTTCTGAAAGAAAATGATTTTCTGGTCGGGCTGTCCGTCGACGGCCCCTCCGATCTGCACGACTACTACCGTGTGGACCGCGCCGGGAACCCCGCCTTCGACAAGGTGATGGCCGGGCTGGAAGCGCTGAGAAAAAGGGACGTGGAGTTCAATACGCTGACCTGCGTGAACCGTCTGACGTCGGAACATCCGCTGAAGGTCTACCGCTTTCTGAAGCAGATCGGCGCCCGCCACATGCAGTTTATCCCGCTGGTGGAGCGTAAGGCGGATGCGCAGGCCCGCGAGATCGGGCTCGAACTCGATGTCCCGCCGCCCGTGGGGGAGTGGGAGGACGGGGAATCGCCGGTGACCTCCTGGAGCGTACGGCCTCAGGCCTACGGTAAGTTTCTGACGGCGATTTTCGACGAGTGGGTCCGGCACGATGTCGGTCGTTTCTTCGTCAATGTCTTCGATTCCTCGCTGGCCAACTGGGCGGGGTTTCCGGGCGGGGTCTGCGTCTTCCGGAAGACGTGCGGAAAGGCGCTGGTGCTGGAGCACAACGGCGATCTCTACTCCTGTGATCACTACGTCTATCCGGAGTACCTGCTCGGCAACATCACCGAACGGTCGATGGTGGAGATGGTCGAATCGCCGCGTCAGAAGGCCTTCGGCGACGCCAAGTACGAGGCGCTGCCCGAACAGTGCCTGCGCTGTCCGTGGCGCTTCGCATGCAACGGCGAGTGTCCCAAGCAGCGCTTTCTCCACGCCGCCGACGGCGAGGCGGGGCTGTGCTATCTCTGCGAGGGCCTCCAGGCGTTTTTCGCCCACATCGATCCGTACATGCAGGAGATGACGCGGTTGATCCAAACCAATCGTCCGGCCTCCGAGATCATGGACGTCATCGCGCAGCGAGAGCGCGGTGCATCGGCGTGGCGGGACGTGGGCCGCAACGACGCCTGCCCCTGCGGCAGCGGCAGGAAATTCAAGAAATGCTGCGGCCGTAGCGCCTCGCAGCCGTGAATCAGAGTAAGAGGGAGCGGAATTCTAATCCGGCCGCTACGGTTCCAGTAGTTCCACAAAAAAACCACGAAGAACCACGTTTTTGCGCGACTACCACGCCCTGACGCGGGGGAGTATTTCGCCGGCGGCCCTCCGGCCCGCTTCGATCGCCCGGTCGGCCTTGACGAAATCGAGGAGCTGGATGCCGGGCATTTCGGGGCGGATGAGCAGGTCCGGGGGGTGGTCGCGGAAACGGGCGTCGCAGATCCGGGCCTCCATGATCTGGATGGACAGGCCGAGCACTTCGAACAGATTGGGGCCTTCACCCTGTTCGAGCCAGGATGGCGCCGCGGATGATCTGTGGGAGAAGAGGTCGTCGATCGCGGTGCGGAACTTCTCAAAAGTGTTTCCCGGCGGTGCAGCCGGGGACTGGGTCCACGCAGGTGTATCGTCGCCCGTGCGTTCGTTCCAGCGCGGGGCGGAGTTGATTTCGACGGCAATCACCCGGTCGGCGCCCATGGCGTGGGCCACATCGACCGGCACAGGGTTGACCAGGCCGCCGTCGACCAGCAGGCGGTCGCCGCACGCCACCGGAGAGAACATGCCGGGAAGCGAGATGCTCGCCCGTATCGCCTCGATGAGCGGCCCCTCGCGAAAGACATGCGGCGAGCCGGTCCGCAGGTCCGTGCTCACCGCCGCAAACGGGATAGCCATCTCACCGATGTCCCGGCAGGGCACCCGCTCGCGGAGCCAGCGCTCGATGTGGTGCCCGTCGATCAGGCCCTGACGGGGAATGCGGGGTTCGACGAAGTAGTAGAGGAAATCGCGCCAGTTCATCTTCAGCGCCAGTTCCCGCAGGGCTTCCAGTCCGCCCCCGGCGTAGACCCCGCCCACCAGGGCGCCCATACTGGTGCCGGCCACGCAGTGGATGTCCACGCCTGCGTCCAGGAGCGTGTCGATCACCCCGATGTGCGCCCAGCCGCGTGCCGCCCCGCTGCCGAGGGCCAGCCCGATGCGTGGGCGGGTTGCGTCATCTCCGGACTTGAGGAAAGACGGCCACTTCATGGCGTCGCACGTTGAGGTTCGACCTCGAAATCCCAGACGAGCGGAAGATGGTCGGAGAGTTCCACCTGCGGCACGTCGAATCGGACGGAATGTATTTCAGGGCTGTGGAGAATAAAATCAAGGTGGCGGCGCGGCTTCCAGCTCGGGAACGTCGGCACCCGGTTCTCGTTGGCGCTGGTCAGCCGGGTCGCGCCGAGGAAGAGATCAATCTCGTTTTCGCCCCACAACGCATTGAAATCACCGGCCACGATGACGGGTTTTTCGGTCCGCTCGACCAGGTTGTACAGCTCGGCGAGCTGCTGGTGGCGCGTCCGGAACTGCAGGGCGAGGTGGACCAGGAAGATGACGACGTTCTCGAGTTCGAGTTCGATGATCAGCTTCTTCATGCCCCGCTTGAAGTAGTGAAATACCGGTTCGATCGAGTCACGCGTGAGGAAGGCATTGCCCTGCTTATTCATGACCGGGATGAAGCGCGTCCAGCCCTCCGCATGGTACTTCGAGCGATAGATATGGTAATGGCCCAGCCGGGCCGCCATCTGCTCCGCCTGGTTCCGGTGTCCCGTGCGGAACGAACCTTCGTCCACCTCCACCAGACCCGCCACATCCGGTTCGCAGGAGGCGACAAAATCGGAGATGGCTTCGATATTGCGCGTGGAGTCACCCAGGTAACCGCCGCACGGCAGGAAGAACCGGTTCGGACCCGTGCCGTATCGTATGTTGTAGAGAAGCAGTCGCATGGTGTCGTGAAAGACTCTGCGATCAGTCAAACAGGTTCTCGCGGGGTTGGCAAGGAGGGGCTGGGGAAAGAGTGGGATGTGGTTTGCGGGATGCGGAAAGGGAGCTCTCTTACTCTGATTCCGACTCTGACTCTAACTCTGATTCTGATTCTGATTCTGATTTCTTACTCAGGTCTCAGCTTTCAGGTTTCACACTCAATCCTCTCATCCTCTCCGCATCCCCTCGTTTGACTTCCCGATACGCCGGGTTAAGAATACGTGTCTGGCAAGGAGGTCTGTGTGTACGTGCTCGCGGGGTGGGACTGGATGCCCACGGTTCATCGCCTGGGCGGCTGGCTCGGCGTGGGCTGGGCGCTTCATGTGACTGCCTTTGTGCTCGTGTGCCTGCATCTGCTGCGCGATCGCCGGGAGGCGGCCGCAGCCGTGCTGTGGATCTTCATCGCCTGGTCGTTTCCGGTCCTCGGCCCGCTGCTCTACCTGTCGTTCGGGATCGACCGCATCCCCGCCAAGGGGTTTGCGAAACATCAGCATAATCAGCAGTTTCTCGCCGAACGGCGCGCTCGCGAAGCCCGGGCTCTCGCGCACTGGCAGGCGGTTCACGAGGATGCGTCCGGGGTGCCGGAGGACGGCTTTGTACGTGAATTGAACCTGGCCACGGAGGCCCTCGCCCCGGACCACCCGCTGATGCAGGGCAACGAGGTCCGGCCGCTGGTGAGCGGCGACGAGGCGTTTCCCCGGATGCTGGAGTCGATCAGATCGGCCCGCGATCATATCCACCTGCAGAGCTTTATTATCGGGAATGACGCCACAGGGCGGGAGTTTCTCGATGCCCTCGCAGAGAAGGCGGACGAGGGGGTCGAGGTGCGGGTGCTCTTTGACCGGTTCGGCTCATCCCGCGCCGTGTTCGGGGGGCTGTTCCGCCGCTATCGCCGTCACCCCCACCTGCACGTTGCCGGTTGGACCCAGGCGAACCCGCTCAAACGCCAGTTCCAGGTCAATCTACGCAACCACCGTAAGGTCCTGATCGTCGACGGCCGGACCGCCTTCACGGGCGGTGTGAATCTCTCCGACGCCAACCGCACGATCGACGGCCGTTCCCCGATTCGCGATTACCATTTCAGGTGTTGCGGCCCGATCGTGCAGGAAATCCAGTTTACTTTCCTGCGTGACTGGTACTTCATGACCGGAGAATCCCCCGATGGCCTCCTGACGGAGCGCTACTTTCCACTGCTCGAACCCTGCGGCCGCTCGGCGGTCCGGATGATCAACGGCGGTCCTTCCTCCCGGCAGGAGGTTATGGCGGACGCCTTCTTTCTCTCCATCGTCTCCGCGCGCCGACAGGTCCTTGCGGTGACCCCGTACTTTGTTCCTAATCGCGATATCCTTCGCGGACTCCGTTCCGCGGCGCTGCGCGGCATCGACGTGCGCCTGATCGTGCCGGAGAAGAACAATCACTATTACGCCGGAATGGCCGGGCGCGCCCTGTATGAGGATCTGCTCGATTCAGGGGTGCGCATCTTTGAACGCCCCCCGCCGTTTATCCACGCCAAGGCCCTGCTGGTCGATGGGCGCTGCGCGCTGATCGGTACGGCCAACATGGATATCCGCAGCTTTCGTCTCAATTACGAGTCGAACTTTGTGGTCTATGACGAGCACTTCGTCGATGTCATGAAACGCATCATCCTGGAAGACGAGTCGCTCAGCCGAGAGATCGATCTCGCCTCCTGGCAGCGCCGACCCGCGTATCAACGTATTCAGGAAAACCTCTTTTCGCTGATGACGCCGATTCTGTGAGGGCAGCAGCGGTGGCCCCGACAGCGGAGCCGGGCGATTCACGGGTTGTTTGAAGTGTGCATGATGCTTATCCTCGACTTATGTATTTCGTAAGGTATCGTTACGATTCGCGAAATCGGGGGAGATACAGGAAGGGGAGGAACGTCATGTTCGGGGGCTATGGCTGGAAGAAAATGCTGGTTTCGTTCGTCTCACCGGCATGCACAGTGGAAGGTTGCGGGAGAGTCGCGAGCGCTCGTTATTCAGGTGCAGGCAAACAAAAGAGGATATGATGCGAGGGATTCGAGTCATCGGATTGATGGTTGCGGTGCTGGGTTGGGGGACGGGCGTGATGAGCGCGGCGGAGCGACCGGTTCCGGTCTTTGAAGAACTCCCGTTCGGAACGGTACGGCCGGGGGGATGGATTCAGGCTCAACTGGAGCGCGATGCCGCGACGGGTGTGCTCCCGGATTTCGACAAGTTCTGCACCGCCGTGCAGCGCCGCGTCTTCGCCTCGAAGGCCGGCGCGCCGAAGGGACAGAACTCAACGGAATACTGGTTCTACGACGGGGCGCACGAAGGGTACTGGATGGATTCGCTGGCCCGGGCTTCGATTCTCTCACAGGACGAGGCGCTGCTGGAGAAGGCGGAGGATTTCGTGAACTACCTCCTCGAAAGCCAGGAGGAGAACGGGTATCTCGGCGTCTATCCCCCCGAACTCCGGCTCAGCCATGTGGGCGATGACGAGGAGTTCTGTACGGCCGGCTGGACGTATATGGGCTTACTGGCCTGGTACGAGGGCACCGGCGATGCGCGGGTGCTCGAGGCCGTGGAGCGGGCGATGGGGTGGTACATGGATCACTACAACCGCGGGAAACAATCGTATTTTTCTCGACCGGAGGTCCCCTTCGTTTCCGGACCGGTCTCCCACGGACTGGTGCTGACCGAAGTGGCCCATACGCTCTATCGCATCACCGGCAACGAGGCGTATCGGGACTATATGCTGTGGATCTATGAGGATTTCGAACAGGGGAACGCGGGGGGCGATGACATCAAGCTGAAGCGCCTGCTGGATCCGACCCGCGCGGCCACCCAGCACGGGGTTCACTGGACCGAGCAGCTCCGTATTCCGGTCTGGGCCTGGTACGCCACCGGGGACCCGAAATACCGGGAGGCCGCGGAGGCGGCCTGGGATAAGACGCGCGAAGCGCTCCTCCCCTCCTTCTGCGTGATGAGTGACGAAGGCGTAGGGCGCGAACGCCGGCTGCCGACGCCGGAGACGGCCTACGAGTACTGTGACACGATGGAGCTGACGGCCTCCGCGCTCTACACGGCCGAAAAGACCGGCGAGTCCCGGTTCGCGGATCTCGCGGAACGCTGTTTCTTCAACGCAGCCCAGGCGGGGCGCCTTCCGGATGGGACGGCCAACAGCTACTTCACCATCGACAACCGCTACGCGATGCCCCCCGAACCGGCCACGCGGTTTCGCCACAACGCGGGTCATTACTGGTATCGTCCCGTGCAGGGGCCTCCGTGCTGCTCCTTTCTCATGTTCCGTATCGCCCCGTACTACACGAAGATGATGTGGATGAAGACAGCCGATGGCGGGGGATTGGCGGCCGTCGCCTACGGACCGAGCCGGGTGTCCACGAAGGTGAACGGCACGGGGGTGACGATTCGCGAGGAAACCGACTATCCGTTCAGCGACACCATCCGCTTTACGGTCGAGGTCGAGCGTCCCGTGTCGTTTGAGCTGTGGCTGCGCCGGCCCGGTTGGGCGCGGCGGGAAGGGGAGGCGCGGGAGGCCCTGACGCCGGAGGCCGCGCTGTTGCGCGACCGCACCCGGGCGCATAGGGCCTCGCAGGCCGATATGACCGTTACGGCCCCGGACGCCGCGATCCGGAAAGACGGTGATTACTGGGTGGTCTCGAAACAGTGGAAATCCGGCCATACCGTGACGGTCGAGTTCAGTCCCGTCGTGGAAAAGGCGCTCGCGGCGAACGGGGAATACGCCCTGCGCCGCGGTTCCCTCGTATATGCCCTGAGCATTCCCGCGGAAGAGACATGCCTCCAGGTGTGGAAGACCGGGGGCGCGGGCGAGGTGATTACCCCGGGCGAGGCCCTGGGTGGTCTGGAGGAAACGGTCATCGAGGCCGATCCCGACTCACGACTGCAAAGCAGGAAGTATACGCCGAAGGAAGGGGCGGAGTGGACCTACTGGATTCATGCCGTTCCCCACGGCAAGGGGGCCCGCCAAGATTTCGAACCCGTCGCACTGGAGGGGGACCCTCTGAATCCGTGGGAAGAGCCGACGTGCGGATTGCGGGGTCGGATGGTCAATGGCGCGGGAGAAGAGATCCCGCTGACCCTCGTGCCGATGGGGTCGACCATCCTGCGCCGCACGACGTTTCCGAAAGACAATCCATAGCGCTGCTGACTCTCAGGAAAGGAAGGGGATCCGATGGGATTGATGCGGATGGACGCGTTGCTCGTGGAAGCGCGCAGAAAGAGGATGGCGATCGGGGGATTCGAGTGCTGGAGCAGTGCCGGTGCGCGCGCGATCGCCGAGGCGGCGGCCGAGTGCCGCATGCCGGTGATCTTCCAGGCCACGCGTGCGGAATATGAATTGATGGGTGGCGCCGCGGCGATGAAGGCGATCGTCGAATGCTACGTCGAACAGGCCGGGATCGACGCCGCCCTGCATCTGGATCACGGGGCCTCGATGGAAGAAGTGCGCACCTGCCTGGACGGCGGATTCAGCTCGGTCATGCTCGACGCCTCACGCCTGCCGCTGGAAGAGAATATCGCCGCCTCGAGCGAGGCGGCCGGGGCGGCGCACGAAGCCTCGTGTTCAATCGAGGCCGAGCTCGGCCATGTAGGCGGGTTCGAGGGCGATCTCGAAGAGGTCGACGACGAGCAGGCGGGCCTGACCGATCCGGAGGAGGCGGAACGCTTCGTCGCCGAGACCGGGATCGATTGTCTCGCCGTCGGCATCGGTACCGTGCACGGGGAGTACCGGCGCGAACCGAACCTCGACCTCGACCGCCTCGCTCGTATTGCCGATCGCGTGCCGCTTCCGCTCGTCCTGCACGGCGGCTCTGGCGTGACGGACGAACTCCTTCTTCAGGCGATCGAGCGCGGCATCGCGAAGATCAATATCTGCACGGATATTCATAAGGTCTGGATCGCCGCCGTGACCGCGGCGCGGGAAACGCGGACGCCCTCGCTCGCGGGACGTTATTACGAGCCCGCTCAGGAGGCCCTGAAGACGTCGATCGCGGGGATCATTCAGAAGTTTGCCAATGGAAAATCATGGTAGCCGGAAGGAAATGGGTGACATGAAACGATCTGAGATCAACGAAATCCTGCGCGAATCGAAGGCGTTCTTTGAACGCATGCAGTTCGTCCTCCCTCCGGTGGCCTTCTGGTCGCCCGACGAGTTTCGGGCGCGAGGTTCGGAGGCACGTGAAATCATCGACTGCGGGATCGGATGGGATTTGACCGATTTCGGGCGGGGCCACTTTCATGAACAGGGCCTGACGCTTTTTACGCTGCGCAACGGCGTGCCGGGCGACGCGCGCTACCCCAAGCCCTATGCTGAAAAAATTATGATCGTAGGCGAGAACCAGCTCACCCTCACGCACCACCACTGGAAGAAGACCGAGGACATCATCAATCGCGGGGGCGGGACCCTGATTCTCCGTGTTCACACGGCCGCGGAAGACGAGACTCTTTCGGATGATCCCGTGACGTTTTCCAAAGACGGCGTGATGCAGACCGTGCCGCCGGGGACCGACGTGAGGCTGGAGCCGGGCGAGAGCATTACCCTTACGCCACGGCTCTACCACAGTTTCTGGGGGGAGGCCGGCTGCGGACCGGTTCTGGTCGGCGAGGTGTCGGCGGTGAATGACGATCACCGCGACAACGCCTTTCTGGAACCCCAGCTCCGCTTTCCCGAAATCGAGGAAGATGAGCCGCCGCTGCATCTCCTGGTCGGCGATTACCCCGAAGGGGGCGGTGGGGCATCATGAGCGAATCTCTTCCCGGAGTGGTTGTAGCGGGGCTTACCTGCCTTGATCTCGCGCCGAAATTCCGCGCCGAAACGGGCAACGATATGGCGACCCTGTTCCGGCCGGGCAAACTGATTCCGATGGACGATTGCCATCTGAGTCTCGGAGGCCCGGTGCCGAACACCGGGATCGGGCTGGCCAAACTGGGATTTGATGTAAGTCTGTGCGGAAAGACCGGCGACGACGTGTTGAGCACCACGCTGCGGGCGATTCTCGGGGAAGAGCGCAGCCGGTCGATGACCCTCGACCCCGAGGGAACTTCGTCGTACACCGTCGTGCTCGCCGTGCCCGGCCGGGACCGTATTTTCCTCCATCACGAGGGCGTGAACGCCACCTTCGGTGCGGAGGATATCGATTGGTCCGCCGTAGAATCGGCGGGGCTCTTCCATCTGGGTTATCCCCCCGCGATGAAGCGGTTGTATCGGGATGACGGCGCGGAACTCGCCGTGATTATGCGTCGCGCGAAGGAACTCGGGGCGACGACCAGCCTGGACATGTCCCTGCCCGCCGCCGGGACTGAGGCGGGTGAGCTGGATTGGACATCGGTACTTCGGAATGTCCTGCCGCACGTCGACCTCTTTCTGCCGAGTATTGAAGAACTCGCCTACATGCTCGACCGCGATCTCTTTCATCGCAGGGAATCCGAGGCGGAGGACGGCGACCCCGTGCGGGCGTATCAACCGGATGATTATGGTGCGCTTTCCGATTCCGCCCTCGAATGGGGCGCCGCAGCCGTCACCCTCAAGAGCGGGGAGTGCGGATTTTACCTTCGAACCGCCGGGGCCGATCGCTGGGCGAACCTGGGCCGGGTGCGGCCCGGGGACACGCGGGCATGGTCCGGCCGGGAACTCTGGGGTCCCTCGTATCGCGCCGATCCGGTCGTCTCCGCGACGGGGTCGGGGGACTCCTCGATCGCCGGATTCCTCTCCGCCTTCATGCGCGGGTTCGGTCCGGAAGAGGCTGTTCAGGCCGCGAATATCGTAGGATGGCAGAACGTGCGTGCGATGGACGCTTTGAGTGGCCTGGAGGCCTGGCCCGCGACGCTGCAATACATGGAGGATCATACCCGGCCACGGAACCCCCTGGAACTCGATCCGGCGAGCTGGTCGTGGTCCGAGCGTCATCAGATATTTCACGGTCCGCACGATCAGGAAACGCGTTGAATAAGGCGTCAGCCAGCCTTGCCAGGACGGAGTGAATACATTTACATAAGGCGAAATATTAAGAAAGGTGGAGCGATGAAGCGGAGAATACGGGTCATATTGACGGGAGTTGCACTGGCTTGCGGAGTTTTCGGTGCGGAGGCGGAAGAGGAGATCCTGGCGCTCGGGACGATGGACGGGTTTTACCGCAACACGGCGGTCCTGGATCGCACCCTCGCCAAAGCCATGTGGTTACGGGATATGCCCGACTGGCTGCAGGAGACGGACTTCCCGTACCCGAAGAAGGAGGCCGACATCGAGGCGCCGTTTGCCGACCACCTGTCCGTCGTGCGACTGCTCGGCGGATGGCATGATCCCAAGCTCCCGCCCGACCGGCATAACGATCCGAACGACCTCGTCGGGCGGAATGATTCGGGCGAACTCTTTTACCGCTGGGACCTGCTCAAGGCGCGGCTGGATCCGTATGTTACACGCGGATATGACCTCACACTCGTGCTCGACAACGTCCCCTACTGCCTGCCCGACGAACCTCGCAAGGGGACGTACGGACAGGCCGCTCCGCCGTCCGATTTCAATGAATGGCAGACCTTTATCCGCGAGATGTGCCTGGAGTTGAAGCGGCTCTACGGGGCTTCGTACGCGAACCGTCTCCGGTTCCGCATGGGAACCGAGATGCAGGATCGGCGGCGCTTCGACGGGACGTATGAGGAGTTCCTGCAGACCTATGACCACGCCGCGGCCGCCGTGAAGGAGGTCCTGCCCGGGGCGAAGTTCGGGCCGTTCAACCGGTCGATGCCGCACGGGAACTTCGATACCTTCGAGGGCCTGGTCGAAGGGAACGTCAGCATCTTCGATCTGGCCGAGCACTGCGCGAACGGCACCAACCGCGCCACCGGAGAGATCGGGGCCCCGTTCGACTTCCTCGCGCGGTCGTTCTACTACTTCTCCAGCAATCCCAAGCCCGGCAAATTCGGCAACATCCATCCCGATCAGCGTGTGCCGGAATTCGAGCGGTTGTGGGAGACGATCGAAGGTATTGCGCCGAAGCACGAGGGTATCTCGCGCGAAGTGCATGAGTACGGACCGCACCTGAACACCGAGGGCGGCGTCTACGGACTCGATACCGGCGCGCGCGGGGCCGCCCAGAATCTGCATACCATAGCGGAGATGAAGGAAGTCGGCTGCGATCGCCTCTGGCACTGGGGCATCTTTGAGTGGATCGATGGCGATCACGTCCTGATGCAGGGGCACGCCTGGCTGTATCACGTGTTTGAACGGATGCGCGGAGGCGCGCTCTACACCGTTCCGGTCACCGCGTCCGAAGATCACGGCCATACGCAGAAAGCCATGCTCTCGGTAAAACGCGACGAAGCGATTCTCGTGGTCGCGAACTGGAACGTCGATCGGGAAAAACATGAATCCGGCGAACTGATCGTCGACCTTCCGGGCGAGGTTCTCCCGACGCGGCTGAAGGCTGCGGAGCAACTGGTCTTCAACCGTGAGACCTCGGTCTATGACGTGATCCGCCGCGACCTGGAGGCCGCGGGCCTGCTCTCGGAGAAACACAGGGAACACCGCGGAGAACCGGCGACCGTGGTCTCGGAAGGCGGCTATACCGTGATGGCTGCAGACCGCGCAGAGGGCCGGACGTTTGTCCGAAAGAACTGGGACCGCTATCTCGGCATGATGAAGGATTCGCTGACGCGGGTCCCGTTCGACGGCATGGCCGTGGTGGAGGAGGGGGCCCCTGTCTGGCGCCAGTGGTTCGGCGGCGATCCCGGCAGCACCATGGTTACATTCCACGCGGAATGCCCGTCTGTAACAGTCGTGGTGTTCCGGTAAATTTGCTGGCCGCGACGAGGTTCTGTATAAAGAACGAAAAAGAATCCTGGGAGGATAAAATGAAACACCGCGCCATATCATGGATGGTCGCCGCTCTGCTGCTGACCCTTCTTCCGGCGTCTTTGACCGGCGCCCGCGACGTTCGCGAGGTCCGCGCGGATTTTGAAGACGCCGCGTCGATCGGGAAGTGGGACGGGTTTTACCGCGGTCACCAGCTTCAGGGCCACCTCACGAGCCTTCGGCAGGGGCTGGTCACGATTCCCGAGTACATGTTCGAGACGTCGTTTCCGTATCGTAAACGGCCCTATGAAGAAGAGATCCCGTTTGTCGACACGATCTCGATCGTCCGTTTCTGCGGCGGCTATCAGAAGGCGTGGGCGCGTCAGTCCGGATTCGATGAGCCGGCGAAGCTGGATCTCGCGTACGAGGATGAAAACGGCGAACTGCAGTACCGGTTCGAGTGGGTGAAAAAGCGACTGAACCCCTACCTCGAGATGGGCTACCGCGACATCATCATCTCGCTCGACAACGTGCCCTATGCGATGCAGGCCTACGAATCGACCGGGGCTTACGGACAGATCGCGCCGCCGCGGGATTACGAGGAGTGGGGCCGTTTTATCGAAGCGCTCTGCAACCACATGATCGATCTCTACGGCTACGATCTGCCGAATCGCTGGACGTTTCGGATGGGGACCGAGAACAACGGCCAGAAGCCGGGCGACGCCCATACCTTCGACGGCACGCACGAGCAGTGGATCCGGTGGTACGACTTCACGTCCGCCGCGGTGAAGAAGGTGCTGCCCGGGGCGCGCTTCGGTCCGGGCGAATTCGGGGGCCCGATCCACACCCGCGGGGTCGAACCGCCCGCCGTCGACTACATCAGGTTCGTCGAACATTGCGCGACCGGGGCCAACTACGCCACGGGCGAAATCGGCGCCCCGCTCGACTTTATCGCCAATTCGTCGCACTCGGTGCCGCGTTATCAGAACGGAAAGCTGGTCGGATGCGCGTGGCCCTCCGAACGTGTGGATGCCAACCGAGATTCGTACCGCAATATGATCGGTCCGCACCGGCAGTACGCCGATCTTCCGAAGTACTGCTTTCAGTTCGGACACCTGTGCAGCGAACAGACCGATCCCACCGAGAAGGCCATGCCCGGGGTCGGCAGCGTCCTGCGCACCTGTGAACCGGGCGGACGCGGGGCGGCATGGACCTTTCACACGCTCGTGGAGATGAAGGAGGAGGTCCCCGCCATCGAGGGGATCTGGCATTGGGGCGTGCTGGAGAGTTTTAAGGGCGGCCTCGACGGAAGCGCCGAAAAGAGTACGGGACGGGTGACGCACGCATTGCTCAAGAGCAACGGATGGCTCTACTCCATCCTCGATTACGCCCAGGGCGGCGAGGCGTGGGTTTTCGATGTCCCCGCCGGCGCCGACGGGACGGTCTACAAGATTCTTTTCACGACGCGCCGGGGGCATACCTACCTGATCGCCTCCGCCTTCCACGCCGACCGGGGTTATTTCACCCCGCGCGAACTCTCTGTGACGATCCCGGCCCGGCTGTTTCCGGGTAACCCGAAAAAGACCCTCGCCGGACAGGTTGAACTTACGCAGAAGAATTCCGTCTATCGCGAGATCCGCAAAGATTTTGAGGAGCGGGGCCTGCTGGCCCCGGGCCATGCTCGCTATGACGATCTGCTGGCCGGGATCTATGAGATCTCCGATCGGGAAAAGCGCGGGGAGGTCATCGATTGTCTGCGTGCGAACTTTCCCGTCTATCGTGAACGCATGGTAGACTCGCTCACCCTGAAGCCGTTCGAGGGTGTCCTGGAGCGCGGGAATGATGAGTATACATTCACCTTCGAAATGATCCCCGGCTCGGTCAAGGCGATCGCGATCGAACACCCTTAACGCTCGTAGTAGGCCCGCAGGCCTGCGAAGCAGGACCAGGGCCGTTATCTTCACGCGCCTGGCCTGCGGGGCAGGCTTACGGCGCTACTACGAACTTTTCCTCCCGCTCGTAGTAGGTCCGCAGGTCCGCGCAGCGGGGCCAGGGCCGTTGTCTTCACGCGCCTTGCCTGCGGGGCAGGCTTACGGCGCTACTACGAACGTTTCATCACACGCGCGCACTTAACGTTCGTAGTAGGTCCGCAGGCCTGCGAAGCAGGCCCAGGGCCGTTATCTTCACGCGCCTGGCCTGCCGGGGCAGACGCGCGGCGCGGCTGCAAACCCTTCTTCGGTCTCGCGTTCACGCGGACGATCGCACGCGGCCCATCGTGCGCGCTATTTCGAGAGACTCCTGGAGCGGCATCCGTTCGCTCTCGGTTCGGCCCTCGCGAAGGTCGCGATGGACCTCGCGGATCTCGTGTTCAAAACCGGATTTCTCGCAATGAATGACCGAGTCCTCTTCGCCGTCCCGAGAGATCGTGAACTGATCCGCGCCGGTGAAAAGGGATACATGGATCGTTCCCCGCGTACCGGTGAGAACCACATCGCGCGGTCGCGCTTCCCGGAACGAGCATCGCCATTCGGCCACCGCGCCGTCCGGATAGCGGAACCGTGCAGCGGTGGTCTTATCGACGCCCGTCCAGGCAGGCGTGATCGAAGACTCGACCGTTTCAGGATCGCGCCCGAATATCATCCGCGCATAGGCCACCAGGTAGACCCCAAGATCAAGCAGGGCCCCGCCCGCGAGGCGGGGACTGTACATCCGGTTCCAGGGCATCATTTTCGGCGCAAGCAGCGGCATCCTGACGCAGAACTCCGCTTTCATATGTTGGACCTCGCCGATGACGCCGTCCGCGAGCACCTGCTGAAGCCGGATTGACGAGGGATTGAAACGGGTCCACATCGCCTCCATGGCGAAAACCTTCCGCGCGCGGGCCGTCCGGATCAGCCGTTCCGCGTCGCTGGCATGGTGGGTCAGGGGTTTTTCGACCAGCACGGGGATGCCGCGCTCCAGGCAGAGCAGGGCATGATCCGCGTGGACGTTGTGCGTGGTGGCGATATAGACCGCATCGAGATCCTCTTCTTCAAGCATGCGGGAGTACGAGTCGTAGAGATGCGGGATGCCCGTCTTGTCGCCCAGCCGACGCGCCCGGCGCATCGACTTGGATGCCGCGGCGACAACGCGTCCCTCTCCGGTGTTTAAGAGCGAGCGGTGAAACTTCGGCGCGATCAGGCCGCAGCCGATGATGCCCCAGCGGATTCCGTTTGAATCGTTCATGAAACGAACTATCACAGAATTTCAGTATGGATAAAAGGGTCACTCATCAGAGGTGCCATATTGCGGTCCGTTTTGCTTCTCAAGGATGCTCTTTGACTTGAATATTGAAGTTGAGACAGGAGCGGTTGACTCGACGGTAACGTTTCGTTATCTTTCAGCGACTATAAAAGGGAGGGGTTCAATGAGGCAGCTTGTTTCCGGGGTGATGTTTCTGTCGGTACTGACCGCAGCGGTTGTTTTTGCGGCGGACGATGAGCGCGCATTTTACGAATCGGACGCCTTCACGGTGTATCAGACGTCGGTGACGCGGGACGGGAAGCGCGCCTATCTCGATCCGGATACCGGGGCGCTCGTCTCCGAGGCGGAATTTCGTTTCAACCGCAAGCCGGAGCGGCCGGCGGAATGGACGCCGCAGCACGACCTCTCGCCGTATCCCTCCTTCCGCAGCGAGTACCCGATCGTCGATGCGGTTTACAATCTGGCCATGGACAACATCCTTGTCCACCTCGATTACGCCTGGCCGAATGAGAGTACGGTCGGTCTGTTCAACGCCTCCGAGGGCCGTCCTCTCTGGGTGCGTGACACGGCCTACTCGGTTATGGGCAGCCTGCCGCTCTTCCAGGAAGGCGCGCGGAAAAGTCTCGAATGGTGTCTGCACAAGGGCGAGGGCATCAAGCCGGAGCAGATGTACGGGATCGTCGGGTTCCACATCAATTTCCCGACCGTGGACAACCGCTACAGCATGACCGATTTTCTGATCTGGATTGAGGGGGCCTGGCAGTACGCGCTGGCGAGCGGAGATGTTCAGTTTCTGAAAGACCATTACGTCGAGATGACCCACAGTGCGGAGCTGGTAAGGTCTCTGCATTTCGATCCGTACGACGGACTTTACCACGGGGGCGAAACGATCGGCGACGGCGGCAGCATTTACCCGGAAGGCGCCACGGGCCGCACCGACCTCAAGGGCAGCAGTGTGAATTTCATTCATTACCGCACGCAGCTTGTGCTGGGGGAGATCGCCGACTGGATCGGGCGTCCGGTCGAAGAGGCGGAGCGCTACCGCCGTCGCGCCTACGCATTGAAAGACGCGGTCAACCGCGAACTCTGGCTGGAGGAAAAGCGGTTCTTTTCTCTGCTCAAAATGGGGCGCGATACCGAGCCCCTGGGCCGGTCGACGCTATCCGGCAACAGCTTCGCGTTGCTCTGGAACGGGATCAACGATCCGGCACGCGTGGAGTCGATCATCGACCATGTGCCTGACACGCCCTGGGGTGCGCCGCTGACCTATCCGCCGTATCTGAATCGCGGGGCCTACCATGACCAGAACGTGTGGCCGATGATGGACGGCTTCTGGGGCGCGGCGAATGCGCGCGCCGACAACCCGGAACGCATGGTCAAGACCCTGGCGCTGCTGACCTGGGACGGGGCGTTCCATCATACGATGAGTGAGATGTGGGGGCTGTTTGACGGGGACCCGCGCGGAAAATATCCTCAGCTCTGGTCCTGCACGGCCTTTCTGCTGAACGTCTACCAGGGCCTGCTGGGAGCGGAGGCCCTGCCGCAGGGAATGCTGATTGAACCCTCCGTGCCGGAAGAGTTCGCCGGAGGATTTGAGATCGCGGGATTTCCGTATGGAAAAGCCACATGGACCTTTCGGGTCCGGGGCGAGGGGACGAGAGTCGCTTCATTCAAGATCGACGGCAAACCGTCGATCAATATTCTTCCCCGTCAACTCGAAGGAGATCACGTCGTCGAGATCGAAATGACGAAAACCCTGCCGTTCGGGATCACACAACCTCCGATGCGGGTTGCGGTCAACGGGGATGCGCTGGAACTTGAGGTGCGCAACGGGGGGAGAGACGATCTCGGGGCCGTGGTGTTCGCTGCACCTGACCTCGCTCCGCAGCGATTCGAAGTCAGCCGCGGAACATTGACCCTTGAGCCCCGCGAGCTGCGCGGGAACCGCACCGGGACGATCCGGTATATGCTCTACAGCAGGGACGGCAAGGGGCAGCCGCGGTCCATGGGTCCGATGCGGACCCTTGAACTGAGGCGGCCGACGGTCGCGCGCTGGGCCCCCGGGGTGTACGACACCTCCCGCCCGATCGAGTCCGGGACCTTCGCCTGTCATCGGCTCGTGGTGCGCAACGAAAAGCAGACCGAAGAGAACTGTAAAGTCAGGGTGGAAACTCCGGCCGGACTGAGAGTCGAAAAAGCCGTGCATACGCTGCACGTTCCCGCCGGGAGCGAAGCGGACGTAAAAGTCTCCTGGGAGGCGACCGCGGAACTCGATTACGGGCGTCACACCATACGGGCGGAGATCATTCCCGAACACAGCCCGATCTTTTATGCCGAGATCCCGGTCCTCGTTGAAGAAGCCATTAAATTGCGAGGGACGTGGTGCATGCATGAGCACGAAGAGGGGCTCGAGGGGGCGTCGATGGAGATCAACGACCGCGACGGACGCTGGCCCATACGACGCCTCCCGCGGCGCTGGCAGCGCTGTGAGGGGTTCGAGAACTCAGAGGGCCCGCTGTGGTACCGGAAGCACGTGCTCGTCCCGACGGTATGGGATGGGCATGACGCCGAGCTGTTCTTCGGCGAGATCGACGGTTATCCGACCGTGTACGTCAACGAGACCGAGCTGGAGCAAATTCCTTCCCGACCCAAAACATTCCGCTACCGCGTGCCGGCGGAGTTGCTCCAATACGGGGCGAATAATCTGATCGCCGTCTTTGTCGAACAAGGGGCCAACCCGAACAAGAGCGGACTGTGCGGCTGGCCGATGGAACTGCGCGTGCTCCCGGCTTCAGAAGGAGAGGGGCGGTGATGAGAGAGGTTTTCGTATCCGTCCTTATGTCGTTCGTTCTGATAGGACGCGGCGCGGGCATGTCGGCCGAGCGCCCGCGTCCGAATGTGATCCTGGTGATCTGCGACGATCTCGCGCACAAGGCGATGGGCTGCTACGGCGACGCCCTGCTGGACACGCCCCGGCTCGACCGGATGGCGGAGCAGGGCGCGCGCTTCGATCACTGTTTCGTCACCGACAGTCTCTGCTCGCCCAGCCGCGCGGCGATCCTGACCGGCAAGTATGCGCATCTGAACGGCGTGCCGGATAACTGGGCGGATTTTGACGGTTCGCAGCCGACGCTGCCGAAATACCTGCGCAGGGCCGGATACCAGACGGCCATGATCGGCAAGTGGCACCTGCATACGGAGCCGACCGGCTTCGATCATTGGCAGGTGCTGCCGGGGCAGGGGGCGTATTCCAATCCCCAATTTCTGACCCCCGCCGGCAAAATCCGGCGGTCGGGCTATGTGACCCGGGTCGTTACTGAGGATGCGATCGAATGGATGCGGAACGGTCGCGATCCGGGCAAGCCGTTCTATCTGCAGATCGGACACAAGGCGCCGCATTCGCAATGGGAGTACGAGCAGCAGTACGCCGGGCTGTTTGAAGGGCGTAGGCTTCCGGAACCCGGGACGCTGAATGAGGATCTTTCGCATCGTACGCCTCCCTTGGAACATGTGGAGACGACCCTCGACCCCGAGGGGATCTGGAAGTACGAGAAAGGCTGGGCCGCTCGCCACGGCGGGCCGGAGCGCATCCTTCCCGAAGGGCTGAACAAGGCCCGGATGCGCGGATGGATCTATCAGCGTTACGTCAAAGACTACCTGCGCACGGTTGCATCGATCGACGATCAGATGGGCCGTCTCCTCGACTACCTGGACGAGTCGGGGCTGGGCGAAAACACACTCGTGATCTTCACGTCCGATCAGGGGTATTTCCTCGGCGAACACGGGTTCTACAGCAAACACCTCATGTACGAGCAATCCTTCGGCACCCCACTGCTGATGCGCTATCCCGGCGTAATCCAGCCGGGGTCGGTGGTCGACGATCTCGCCATGAACATCGACTTTGCTCCGACCGTGCTCGATTTCGCCGAAGTGGAGTGTCCGGCGGATATGCAGGGTCGGAGCCTGCGCCCGCTGGTCGATGCCTCGGTCGACGGCGGGACCTGGCGGGAAGCAGTCTACTACCGGTACTATCACCCGGGCTGGGGTCATACGCCCCACGAGGGGGTGCGCACGGACCGCTATAAATTAATCCGCTTCATGCACCCCCGAAGCGCGCCGCGCAAGGAGTACTGGGAACTGTACGATCTGCAGGAAGACCCCGACGAGATGCATAACCTTTACGAGGAGGCGTCGCCGGAACTCATCCAGCGTCTCACGCGTAAACTGGTCGAACTGCGGAGACGCTATGACGTGCCGGAGGATAACTCCGACCTGCTGTTCAACATGGGGCCGAAGGTCCCTCCTCTGGAGTAACCCTGTGAGCCAAGGATGTTGCGGATGAATCGGAATACGGTAGGCGTCCGGCGTACGGCGGCGCTGCTGATGATGGGGGCTTTCGCGACGGCCTCGTCCGCCGCCCCGCTCTGCAAGCCGCTCGGCGAGCTGGACGCCTTCTGGCGCTACAGCCCGGCGCTCGGCCCGTTCCATGAGGTGGGGCAGGCCCTGATCGAGATTCCCGATTACGTCCTGAAGAGCGATTTCCCGTATGCGAAAAAACCCTATCCGCGCGAAGTGCCCTTCGCGGATCACCTGAGCATGGTGCGCATTCTGGGCGGCTTCAACGACGGCAGCGAAGAGGGCGAGGGCGATCCCGCCGTTCGTGCACGCGATCTGGCCCGGCGCGACGAGCGGGGGGATATCCGCTACCGCATGGAGCTGCTCGAGCCGCGTCTGCGCCCGTATCTCGACTGCGGCTACTCGAGCTTCACAATCGTGCTCGATAACGTGCCGTGGTGTTTTCCCGAAGATCCGAATGCGGTGGGGCTGGGTCAGTACGAGCCCCCTCGGGATCCGAAGGAATGGCACGACTTCATCGTCGTATTCTGCCGGGAACTGGAACGCATCCTCGGTGCTGAAAAGGCCAATCAGCTCCGATTCCGCGTCGGGACTGAGAACAACGGGCTCGAGCGCTTCGGCGGGACGCATGAAGAATTTGTGCGGCACTACGACGCCGCGGCGGTCGCGGTGAAGACCGTCCTCCCCGGCGCGGATTTCGGGCCGTACAATATCTCCGGCGCCAATCTGCGTCATTTCCCGAAGCAGAACGTGAATGCCCTCGCCCTCGCCGAACATTGCCGGACGGAGCCGAACACCTTCAACGGTGCGCGCGGGACGCCGTTCGACTGGGTGGCCTTTTCGCGCTACTACTCGCCGGATACGGACGTGCATGCCAGCGCCCGGGGGTGTTATCAGATCTGGGAGGAATTCGAGCGGAGATTCCCTTCGCTCGAATTCTCGCGCGAGATTCACGAATTTGATGTGGCGCCCTTCGGTGAAGAACGGCGCGGGGCGTTTGTCAGCGAAGAGTACGGTGCCCTCGGGGCGGCGCTCACCGCCCAGATGACGCTTCGCCTGCGCGAGGCGGGCATCGACCGCCTCTTTCACTGGGAGATGGCCGATCGCTTTCGGGACCGGCGCGCCCGGATGAAGCACCTGTTCACAGGCCACGCCTGGCTGCTCTCCGTCCTCGAACGCGGGGTCGGCGGCGAGTCCTATCTGCTCGAGCCGCTGTTCTCTTCGATGCACCGGACTGATCACCTGGGCTTTTTGAGTGTGGGGGACGACTGGGCGTTGTTCGTGTTTGCCGCGTACAACCGGAAGACCGATGTCGATGAGATGGAGGAGGTCGTGTTTCAGGTCCCCGCCGAAGTCGCCGACCTGCGCGGGATGAGGCGATCCACGGTCGTACTGGACCGCGAGACGGCCGTGCACGATCGCATTCGCGACGATCTCGCCGCCGCCGGGCTGCTGGTGGACCGCTTCGTCGAACGCCCCGACCGGCTGGGCGGGGTGCGCGAGATGGGGAAGGGTCGTCCGGCGGAGGGACTCGTCGGCGATAAGCTGGAGACGTATCATCAGCAGTGGATCGATTCGCTGACCCTCCAGCCGCTGGAGGGGGAGGCGGGGTCGATCCGGCGTACCCTCGAGGGGTATACTCTTGCATTGAACCTTGCCCCGCCAGAGGTGCGGGTGATCTGGATGGAGCGATGATGGAAGGATGTGTGCAGTCGGAGTCGTTCGGGGAAAAGAGAACCCTGAAAGCGTTCACCCTGATCGAACTGCTGGTCGTGATCGCGGTGATCGGCATCCTGATGACGATCCTCGTGCCGATGATCGGCAAGGCCCACAATCGCGCGCTGGCGACCCAGTGTACCTCGCACCTGAGTCACCTGGGCGAAATGTTTCTAATGTATGTCACCGATCATGACGGGTATATGCCCGCCTGGAAACAGAACGATCCCGATATGCCCACCTGGTTTGAAGCTTTCTGGGAGGCGGGCTACGTCGACACACGCTATGGGCGAAGCAAATACTTCTACTGTCCTCTGACCGCGCGGGACGGGCGGGATCACGGCAAGGGCCTTTCCCACTGGCACTGGGTCAATCCCGATTACGGTATGAATTACGGCCTGGTGCAGTACGGCAACTGTCCGACGGATCGTACCATGTGCAGAGAAAACGCCTGCTTGCCATTCCCCGGCCCGGAGAAACCGTGGTGATGGCGGATTCGGGAAACAGTTTGCGGAGCGCAGCGGGCGACTACCTCGGGGACTTCCGGCTGGCGCCGGTCTGGTATAATTTTATTCGCGGAGGGCCGATGCCGAACATGGACGACTACGACGGGTACGGCTTTTTATGATTTCGTCACCCCCGCCCCGAAGGATCGATGCGAAACATGACGGACTGCCATGCGAACGCGCTCTTTTTCGACGGACCTGTGGAGGCGCTTCACTATACCGATCCGCGCATCCAGTCGCTGGAGGGCCGGCGACAGCTTTTTATCGGTGATCCGAACAGTGACTGGGCGCCGGGGTTGCGATGAATCGGCACATCGAACAAACAGGGAGAATGTTGTAATGGCGAAAACAGTGCTGAAATCTCTTCTGTTGCTTGTCCTGTGCGGAGTCCTTCAGACGGCCCGCGCGGCGAAAGACCGTCCGAATGTCCTGTTGATCGTTACCGACGATCAGGGGATTGGCGATTTCGGGTTCATGGGCAACGACACGGTGAAGACGCCGAATCTCGACCGGCTCGCGGAACAGTCCGCGCACTTCACCAATTTCGTCGTCGCCCCGGCCTGTTCGCCGACGCGCAGCTCGCTGATGACCGGCCGCAATCATATGAAGGCCGGCGTCTGGGGCGTCGGGCCGCGCAATAATCTCATGCGCGACGAGATCCTCATGCCGCAGTATTTTAAATCCAACGGCTACGGCACCGGCTATTTCGGAAAGGGCGACGGCGTGGGACTGCTCGAGCTGAAGCCCTGGGATCGCGGCTGCGACGAGGCGGAGTATCCCTGGGGCTACGATCATCTCGACCCTCGTATGATCACGCCGGAGGGCGTGATCGAACGCGAGGGCTGGACGTGTGATATCAATGTCGATTTCGCCCTGGATTACATTCGCCGCCAGGGCGATCAGCCGTGGTGGTGCACGGTGGCTTACATCATCCCGCATCTGCCGTGGGAACCGCCGGAGACCTATGCCGAATACTACCGCAAACAGGGTTGCTCCGAGCGTCTCGCCGCCGTCTACGGGAGCATTACGCAGATGGACGACGCGACCGGTCACCTGCTGCGCGAGCTGGAGAAAATGGGACACATCGAGGATACGATCATCGTTTTTCTGAGTGATAACGGGCCCTCCTACAAGGACATGACGGAAGAGGAGATCGAGAGCCGCAATTCACTCGAACTTCGCGGAACCAAGGCCACGGCGTGGGACAACGGGATCCGTGTGCCGCTGCTGGTCCGCTGGCCCGGAACGATCGAGCCCGGCCCGCGGCCCCAGTTTGCCTCGGTCGAGGATATCCTGCCGACGCTGGCGGACCTGACGGGGCTGGATCCGGCGAAGTTCCCGGAACATCACCCGTGGGATGGCGTCAGTCTGCGCTCCGCCCTGCAGGATCCCGATTCGGCGGAGATCGAGCGGACCGTGTTTCGCGTGGCCATCTCGGGCGAAGGCGCCGCCGGCGGCGCCCGGGCGGTGGTCAACCATCCCGACGAAGTTTCGATGCGTGAACAGCACGTGACGCTGCGCGGCCCGCGTTTCAAATATCACAACTACGCGGACGGGTCTTCGGAACTTTTTGACCTCGATGCCGACCCCGGCGAGACGGTCGACGTGAGTGACGAATTCCCGGAAATCGCGGCGCGGTACGCCGCGGAACTCGAGGACAAGTACGAAGCGATCCTCGATACCGGCCGCGCCTACCGGATGCCGTGGCTGAAGGTGGGCCGCTACCGGCCGGGGTACAATAAGCTTAACTCGGTGATGGCGCAGAAGATCTACGGAGACCTGAAAGGCGTCGGCTTTCACTACCTCAAGGGCTTCGCCCAGCCCGGAGATCGCGCGGAGTACGCGATTGAGGTGGTGCGCGGCGGCGAGTACACCGCCACGATGGACGGAAAGCAACTCGACCATGGCGGGGGATGGATGCTTCGATTCGGCGACACGGAGGTGCGGCCGGAGACGACGACTCCGCAGAAAGTGACCTTTCCCCCGTTCACTTTGGGCGAAGGCCGGCAGACGATGACTCTGACGGTAGAAGGAAGCGGCGAACAGCGCGATCCGCCCCTGGTGCAGAAGATCTACCTCGCCCCGCCACGGTAAGAAAAATCGCCCCCCTTCGGGCCGACCGCAAAAAACGGCCACGATACAAAAAGGAACCGCCATGAAAAAATCCTGTCTTCTCTCGCTCCTGCTCTTCACCGCCTCGGTTTTCGGTCGCGCGGCAGAACGGGAACACCCGAATGTGCTGCTGATTATCAGCGACGACCAGGGGATCGGCGACTTCGGGTTCATGGGCAATGACACGGTCAGGACGCCGAACCTGGACCGGCTCGCGGAACAGTCGGCCCTATTCACGAACTTCATCGTCGCCCCGGCCTGTTCGCCGACGCGTGCGTCACTGATGACGGGCCGCAATCATATGAAAGCCGGCGTCTGGGGCGTCGGGCCTCGAAATAACCTGATGCGCGATGAGACCCTGATGCCCGAGTTTTTCAAAGCGGCGGGATACGGCACGGGCTACTTCGGGAAACGCGACGGGATTTATCTTCTCGAAATGGAGGCCTGGGAGCGCGGCTGCGACGAGGCCTCGCACGTCACCGGATACGTGCACAAGGACGCGACCAGCATCACCCACACCGGCATGGTCCCGCGAGTCGGGTGGACCTGTGATGTGGATGTCGACACCTCGCTCGATTACATCCGCCGCAAGGGCGACGGTCCGTGGTGGTGCACCACGGCGTTTATCCTGCCGCACCTGCCGTGGGAGCCTGCGGAGGAGTTCGCGCAGCCGTACCGCGACGCGGGGTGTTCCGAGCGCCTCGCGGCCGTGTACGGATGCGTCACGCAGCTCGACGACGCCATCGGGCGGCTGCTGCGCGGGCTCGAGGAGCTGGGCCATGCCGACGATACGATCGTTCTCTTCATGAGCGACAACGGTCCGTCCTATAAGAACATGACGGACGAAGATATCGCGAACCGCAATCCGCTGGGCCTGCGCGGCAGCAAGGCTACGGCGTGGGACAACGGCATTCGCGTGCCGTTGATGGTCCGCTGGCCGGGTCACGTGCCGCCCGGCGAACGCCCGCAGTTCGTCACCGTGGAGGATATCCTCCCCACACTGCTCGACATGACGGGGATCGATGAAGCCGAGTATCCGGAGCATCGGTCCTTCGACGGAATCAGCGTCCGGGATGCCATCGAGAACCCGGAGGCCGAAGAGATCGAGCGTTCCGTGTTCCGTATCGCGATTTCGGGCGAAGGTTCCGCGGGCGGACGCAAGGGGATCGTCAACGATCCCGGACAAATCACGATGGCTGAACAGCATGTCACCCTGCGCGGCCCGCGCTTCAAATATCACAACTTCGCCGGCGGAGAGACGGCCCTCTATGATATCGATGTCGACCCCGGCGAGACGACCGACGTGAGCGGGCGTTTTCCGGAGATCGCCGCGCGGTATGACGCGGAGCTGGAACGCACCTACGGGGAGATCATCGACACCGGCCGCGCCTTTCGTATGCCGATCGTCAAGATTGGTCGGCCGCAGTCAGGCTACAACACCGTGTGGGGCGCTATGGCGCAGCGGATCGAGGGCGGGCTGCGCGGGGTGGGATTCTTTGGCGTCAGGGGATTCGACGCACCCGGCGACCAAGCGACCTACAATGTGATCGTCGACCACGCCGGGCGCTACGACATACGGGTCCTGGGCGAGCACATCGCACACGGGCGCGGATGGCAACTGGAGATCGCCGGCGAAGAGATCCCGCTGCGCAAGCGGGACGACGACGCCCTGGTCTTCGGCCCGACTCAATTGGTGGCGGGCGATCTTGACGTATCGGTCTCGACCGAAGATAGAGCAGAGACCGGCGAACCGCCGATGCTGGAGAAAATCAGGTTCTATCCGCTCGATTAAAAACCGACTAATTTTAGTTGAACTTCAGGAAGCGTTGCGATAAATTTCGCTCTGTTCGAGGAAGGTGGGGAGTTGCGAAAGTGTGACCCAACCCACGGGGATGCAGGGGAAGAGAAACTAACAGGAGGAGAAATCGCATGAAGACAGTGAAATTGTTTGTCATTCTCGTGCTTACAGGTGCGATGGCGGGCGCGGTTTCGGCGGCGACGGCGACGTACACGAACAACGACGTAGGGAACTGGACGAATCAGAATTATTGGACGGGCGGCGACGCGGCGGGCGGCCTTCCGGACGCGGATGACGACGTGGTGATGCAGATTATATCGACGAGCGGGGCTAAAAACCTGGGACTTGATGACGCGCGCACGGTCAATTCGTTCACGATGGACAACAACAATGGTAATACCCGACTGGAAATCCGTACGGGCGGCAGTCTGACGATCGCGACCGGGGTACTCGACGGAAACGGACAGGCCGGTTCGCTGCAGATTGAGCAGAACATCGAGGCGAACGCAGACAGTGTCTTTACCGCAGATGCCTCGGAGTTGTTTTATGTCGGTCTTCGTGGAGCGGCGAACTGGGGCGATACGGCGTACTGGACGCTTGTCAACGGTCAGGATATTGACAGCCTGAATACATTCATCGGCCAGAACAATCAGCCCTATGGCGGTGTAATGACCCTTGAGACCGGCAGCTCGCTGCGTACCGGGCAGAGGTTGCACCTTGCACCGCGCGATAACGATATCCAAGCCAGTACGACTGAATTTAATCTGGACGGGGGAAAGCTGATTGCGCGTCTCGGCATCATTCGTGACGGCAATGACGAGTTTACGGATGGTACGGCGATCTTCAACTTTAACAGCGGTGAAATCGAAGTCGATAACGCAGCGGAGTCGGTCATCGAAAGTACGCAGGGGGGGTCGACGCTGGACATCTCGCTGGGCGACGGGGCCGGATCACGGGTCATCGATACGCTGGGTCTGACGATGAGACAGGCCTCGACCGCGCGGTTCGTCGATCAGTCCGGCGCGAACGGCGACTGGCAGAAGCTCGGGACCGGCATCATGATTCTGCAGGGTACGAACACCTACACCGGCGATACGGTCGTCGATGAAGGTACGCTCAAACTCGATGAAACCGGGACGCTGTCTTTCCTCGTCGAAGGCGACGGCGTGAACAACACGATCTACGACAGCGCGGACGCGGACGCCGCGCTCGTGCTGGCCGGTGAGTTCGTGATCGATCTCACGGGTGCCGGAACAACGGTCGGCGACGAATGGGAGCTTTTTGACTACGATAGCTTCCAGCAGGTTCAGATCAGCAATACGTTCTCGGTCGCTTCGTTTACGGACGCGGGCAGCGGTCTCTGGACGAACGCTTCGAACGGCGTGACCTACGAGTTCGATGAATCGGACGGCATGCTGACGGTGATTCCCGAACCGGCCACGCTCGGTCTGATCAGCATGGCCTTCGGCGCGCTGTTCGTGCTGCGTAGGCGTATTATGCGCTAATCATGACCGTATGAGTCGTAGAAAGGCCTTTCCCGGAGACGGGGAAGGCCTTTTTTTTTCGGTTTCCGAAGAGCGCGAGCGGGTATCCCTCTGCCTTTGCCCGTGGTCTTCCGCGCGCTCGAAACAGGGCAATGACAGCGCGCACCCATAAAGAGATGGTGGCCAACTAACGATCCCCCTGTTATTCTATCGCTAAGTTTCTATCCGGGCCGAACACTACAGATCACAAGGGAGGCGGAATGAGGTCGATTCGTGTGGGCGCGTGCTTTTCACTGGGGGTGCTGATCGCGGGAACCGCCTGGGCTGCGGCCCTTCCGCCGCCGGTGGATGTGACCACATGGGATCTCGAATCGTGGCGCGCCTGGCCGCACGAGATCGAAATCCTCTCCACCCGCATCGCACCGCTTCAGTTCGCGGGAGGCAACGACTGGGTTCACGTCGGCGATAGTTGGGTCGCCGCGAGTGAGGCGAATGAGGAAGACACGGCCTCCGCCACCGCATTGTCCTATGATCTCGAGATCACCGATTTTTATGTCACCGGCGGCGGCAATGAAAACGGCCCCAATCGTATTTTCTGTGCGAGTGCGGTGCCGCAGAATGGGGAGGGACCCTTCCCCGTGCTGTTCGTCTTTCACGGCGGGGGAGGGCATGCGAGTGGGGCCCTGGCCCTCGGGATCGCGCGTATGAATCCCGGATTCGCCGCCGTGGCGGTTGACTACAATGGCCAGTTCCGGCCCGTCGACGCCCCGGTCACGCAGTGGGTGACCCAGACCGAAGAGACGCGCGAGCGGCGTCACGATCTGGATCCAAATCCGCTCAACTTCCCGATGTACCACAACGTACAGGCAACCCGGCGCGTCCTCGACTGGACGGAAGCCCAGCCGTGGTCGGACGGGGAACACTTCGGCGCGGTGGGCATCTCGTACGGCGGGTGGGTCTCGTTTTTTCTCGCCGGCGTGGATGAGCGTATCACGTCGGTCCTGACCCACGTCAGCGCGGCGGGCACGAAAGGAATGCGCGGTCGCAGTTGTCAGGCGCTTGACTGGCCGCCGGAAGAACAGGTTTCGATCTGGCAGGAACACGCCGATCCGATCGTTTACGCGCCGCGCCATGATGTTCCCGTATTCATGAAACTGGCCGCGAACGACCGCTTCTTCTGGCTCGACGGTGCCGCGAATCACCGCGACCGTTTTCCGCATAAGGGTCAGTGGGCCCTGATCCCGAACAGCGATCACGGCAACGGCGGTCCCGACTTTCCGGATCCGAGCGGACTCTGGCACCAGGCGGTCTATTTCGGCGGGACACCGTTCCCCTCGTATGGAACCATCTCCTGGGCACGGGATGGTCGGGACGTGCGCGTCCCCATTCAGGCCGAACGCCCCCTGAAATCGGTCCATCTCGCCTGGAGTGTCGGCGATCCCGTTTCGCCCGCCCGCTATTGGCGGTGGATCGAGGCGGAGGAGAAGGGCGGGGTCTGGTCCGCACCTCTTCCCGAGGGACATGAGCGTTTCGAAGGCCACATCTATTTCACCGCGATCGATATCGACGGCCGCATCGTCTCTTCCGACCTCGTACGTAAACCGGGGTCAGCCCTCGAAGAGGCCATGACATGGGAACGCGGCGCGTTATGGGACATGGCCATGGGCCCCGCGGCCTGGCGCTCGGATCTCTCCTTCGATAAATCGACGATTCAATCGGCGGGAGAGGGCCGGGTGCGCTTTGTTCCGCTCAAGGCGGGACGACGCGCCGTCCTGCTCACGAACAGCTTCATCGTTCCGGAAAAGGCGCGTACGCCCCATCGCGGCATCCGGATCGAACTCTCGGGCAACGGGGAATCCTATGCGACCCGCGTCGTCCTCGCCCGCGATTATATGAGTCTCGACCAACAGCTTTACGCCGCCGAGGTCGAGGTTCCGAAGGAGTCGGATGTCATCGATCTCACCTGGGATCAATTCGAGCCGTACGGCGGCGGCACGAGCGAACCCCATCCCGGGTCGATCAACGGGCTCGTACTCGATACCGAATCGCTGCCCGAAGGCGGACTGACCGTAGGACCGATCGGCTGGATGGATGAATAGACCGGAAGATGGGCGTTGGAATGTTAAGGCAGGGATTCTGCTGTCCAGCAGAACCGACCGAAAAGCGGCGCGCTCGGAAATCGCGCCCATCCCGGGAACACAGGGTGAAATTAAAGGCAGGGGGGTGAAACCTTGATTCCAAGATTGATATTGAGTGTTGCCGGCGGGATCTTCTCTCTGTTTGCTCTGAGCGCGGACGCCGTTCCGCCCGGCTGGACGGCGGAGGGGCACCGATTCGGCGGAGAGGGTGCGGTCGAGGTATACCGCGGCGACCATCATCATCACCTTTACGCCGAGACGATCGAGGTCGACGGCGCGGTATTCTCCGATGAGTTCATACTCGAAAAACCATGGCTCAATCTGAAGTTCTGCGAGGACACCTTTCGAGGAACGCTGAGTCTGGTCACCATGGACGACGAGGGGCGTGTCCGCGAATCGCGCACGATTCCCGATGTGAGTCGTCAGGCGGAGGGGTGGCTTAACGACGGATGGTTCGCCTTTGAGGTGAGTGAACTGATCGGACTTCGCGCGCGGCTTCAGGTGCGCGATCTTGCCTCGCTGGATGAGTTCACACTCGAACGGGTCGAACCGTCGAACCGAAGCCGGGGACCGGAGAATCTCGATTGGTACGTCGCGAAGATGACGGCGTTGATGAAGGCGGATGAAGCCGTCGCGAACAGCGATCCGTTCCGGCCGGTCATCCATACGGCCATCCCCTCAGGCAAGAGCTGGGACGCGAACGGCCTCGTGTTCAAGGACGGCGTCTATCATTTCTTCTATCTCGCCCGACCCAACGGGTCGACCCCGGTGATGGGCCATAAGCGGTCGACCGATCTGATCCACTGGGAGGAACTGCCGCCGGCGTGCGTGCCCAGTTTCGCGCACGGCGAGACCGCCGTCTGGTCCGGCTCGGCGATCCTCGGGCCGGACGGGCGCTGTCACCTTTATTACACCAGCGTCGGACCCGCCCGTCCGACCGCCTGCAATCCGTACCAGGGACATGGGGTCAGTATCGACGACGACTTCGTCCGCTTCAGGAAGGTCGCTCCGAATATGATCGTGAACGAACGCGATATTCCGGATCCCGTACAACAGGTGCGCGACCCCTTCGCATTTCGCGTCGAGGACCGGTACTTCATCACGTTGACCGGCGGGATCCTGCGCGAGGAATACCGCGATACGGTCACGAACCTCGAGGACTGGGACCATGAACAGATGGCCCCGGTCCTGATGCTCTTTGAATCCGGGGATCTCTACGAGTGGACCTATCGGGGCCTTGTCTTTCGGGAAGACCGGACAGGGTTCTGCGAGGTCAGCGATCTGTTCGAACAGGAGGGCCGCTGGTTCTACTCGCCAGGCGGGATGAAGTATTTTGTCGGCGACTTGAATTTCGATTCCGCAACCTATACTCCGGCGAAACAGGGGACGGCGAATACCGGCCTCTTTTACGCCTACCGTTCGATGACCGCGCCCGACGGGCGGCGTCTGGCGATCAGCCGGATCAAGGAGGGCGGCGATCTGGCGACAAAGAAATGGACGGAGTGTTACACGCTCGTCCGCGAGTGGTGGCTGGAAGGCGACGTGCTCCATCAGCGTCCGGCGGAGGAGAATCACGCCCTGCGGACCGGTCATCGTGAATGCACCGGGACCGTGAGCGGTGTCGAAGCCCTGTTCGAGGCCGGCGGCGAATACGAGATCGTCGCGGATCTCGTCGCGACGACCGCCGCGCGCTGTGGTCTTCAGCTTCGCCGCTCCGATGACGGGTCGCGGTTCTTTCAGGTGGGATGGGACGTAACCCGAAACGAGGCGTGGTGTTCCGTCATCAAGGACGGTGAAGTCGTGACGTATGACGCGCCGTGGATGGCGAGGCTCGCGATTCGACCCGAAAACAAGCAGGATCCTCATAAGGTCACTTTCCGGGTCATCATCGATCGCGGATTGGCCGAGATCTTTATCGATGACCAGAAGACGATCAATCGATGGGTGGAGGATATCCCGATCGACTGCACCGGAGTCGCGGTGTTTGCGGAAGGCGGCGAGGTCGAGGTGGACCGGCTGGATTACTGGGATCTCGAGTTGTGAGGACCACGGCGGAACACGCGGAATCTCGCGGATCGATAGAAGGCAGGACGTGGTACACAGGAGGGAGCCACCCATGATTCATCGACTCAAAACAACCGGAATTGCTGTGTTGCTGCTGGCCTTCGCGATCCATTCCAGGGCCGCGACACGACCCAATGTGCTGTTCGTCATCGCTGATGATCTTAACGACAGTGTGGAGGGATTCGGCGGTCATCCGCAGGCCCGCACACCGAATCTGGACCGCTTTGCCCGTTCCGCCGTGAAGTTCGCCGACGCGCATGTCGCCGTGGCCTTGTGCGGCCCCTCACGCGCGAGTCTGCTCAGCGGGCTCTATCCTCACACGACCGGCTATTACGGATGGGCCCAGAATGCCCGCGGCGGCGGCGACCCGCAGAACCCGAAACATACCTTTGAGCGTCCCGTGCTGAAAGATTGCACCACCTTGCCGCAACTGTTCGCGCAACACGGCTACACGGTATTCGGGACCGGCAAGATTTCGCATGAGTATCACCTCGGCGCGTGGATGTTCGACAACGCTGACGGAACACGGCACTGGGCCTTTTCTCCCGTCACCCAGGGACCGGGGCCCAGCGACGGGCGGACGTTGCCCAACGGATCGCTCCGTGGTGCGCCGACGACCGATCGGATGCCGCGGGAACTCGCGCGGATCGGAAGCTATTTCGGGCCGCTCTCCGAGGTGCCGGATATCCCGCCCGATCCGAAGACCGGTGCCCCGGGGTACCGGGGGTGGATGGAATGGGGCCAACCGTTTCGTTATGTCGATGAAAACGACCGCGACTTGATGAGTGATGAGAAGTCCGCGAACTATGCGATCGAAGTGCTCCGGCAAGAGCATGAGTGCCCCTTCTTTCTCGCCGTGGGTTTCTGCAAACCGCACACGCCGCTTATCGCACCGAAGAAGTACTTCGACCTTTTCGCCGAGGTGGAGATTGAGCTGCCGCCGTACCGGGAGAACGATCTGGAAGACTGTGTCGAGGAGCTCTGGAAAAACACGGTGCCGCAGAAGTATTTCAAGGCCGTGCGGGACGCGGGGATCGATACGTGGAAGGAATGGATCCGCGCCTATCTCGCGTGTACGGCCTTTATGGACGATCAGTTCGGACGCGTCCTGAGCGCACTCGAATCGAGCCCCTATGCGGACAATACGATCGTGATCTTCGTCAGTGACCACGGCATGCATCTCGGTGAAAAGGACATGCTCGCAAAAATGACCCTCTGGCACGAATCGACCCATGTTCCGATGCTCATACGGGTTCCCGGGTCCGCACAGGGCGGCCGGGTATGCGATCGCCCCGTGTCCGTCGTCGATCTCTATCCCACCCTTGTGGAATGCTGTGATCTTCCCGCCCCGGAACAGGAGCTGGACGGCGTCAGCCTTCGACCGATGATAGAGGATCCGGAAACGAAAGAATGGAGCGGGCCGGGCGAGGTTCTGGTCGCGTGGATGGGGCGTCCGACGCCCGAACAGCGCGAGCATCCTTACGTGAAGGCGGAAATCGAGCATCAGCACTTCGCGCTGGTCACGGACCGTTATCGCTACATCCGCGCCGCCGGCGGTGGGGAAGAGCTCTACGATCTCGCGAACGATCCGAACGAATGGACCAATCTCGCATCCGATCCGGAGCAGCGACCCGCGCTCGAAAGCCTTCGCGCAACGCTCGACGCACGCCTGGCGACGCCATAGCCCCGCGGATGGTGCATGACGAAACGCCGCAGCGGCGGTGCTATGATCCTCGATTACCTTCGCCTATATCTTTTCCGGAGAAGTCGAGGGAACCGGCACGAGCTATGCCGAGATTCTTTCGAACGCTACCCTGAAGGCGACCGGAACGTTCATTAGTAATGCGGGGAATCAGTGGTATGACGGGTATCTTACGCTTCGAAGCGGAGGGACGATGGACAACCGTCATCTGAACTCCAGTTTTCTGTCGGTCGGCGGTGAGTCGGAGAACATGTTCGGCAGCCTGATCCTGGAACCCGACGCCACGGTCAATGCGTCCCTGTTCAAATTATATGATTACGGAACGGTGTCCTTTCAGCTCGGGGAAGACAGCGTCACGACGATCAACACGACCAAGAGTAATGCGACGGACTCCAACGTGGTGGACGGTACGGTCATGATCGATATGGCCGATCTGACGACGAATGGGTCGTATACGCTGATCGACAGTGCAAGCAGCAACGTGACCCTCACCGGTGCTCTGATCGACGATATCGTTTCGGCCGGAGGCACCATTTCCAACGCGTCTCAGTCGACGCATCTCGACGTCCTGAACGCCGGGACCTGGGAATGGGAAAGGCCTTTTTTACGGTCAGGGCGTGCTCTCCGAGCGCGCCGCTCTTCGGACGGCTCTTCGGACGGCTGAGACAGCCGTCCCTACCTTCGCGTGTGATTTCGTTCTGTGTTCCCGGGTAGGGCGTGCTCTCCGAGCGCGCCGTCTTTCTTCATACCGCGTGATTCAAGATCGCCTCCAAAGCTTGTAAGATGCTTCAGCCATGAACCCAACGTCCGCCGATTCAGAAAAAAGAAACGGAGCGATCATGAACATTCGAGGCGCGTTATCCAGTGACCTTCAGTTGAGCGTCAGCCACCTGGGCTACCGGCCCGATTCGCCGAAAACGGTCACCCTGGTCGGCGCGACAAAGGACGATCTTCCCGAGCAAATCCCCTTTTATCTTCGCCGGGCGATTCCGCGACTGAAGCGCACGCAGGAGCGTCCCGATGCGTTCGGCGTTCACTTCCCGTGGCCGTTCGACCCGATGAACGGCGAGGTGCAGCCGGAGCGGGGTGAGGGTCCGGGGCGCTACGTGTACGAAGGGATGCTCGTTCGTGAGGAGACGCGATGGGGCACGGTCTGGCAGGGCGATTTTTCTTCGTTTTGTGAACCCGGGGCCTGGGCGATCGAAACGGAATATCAAATCTCGCCGCCGTTCATGATCCGGGACCGGGTGTACGAACGACTCGAGCTCGGCTTTCTCAACTTTCTCCATGCGCAGCGTTGCGGATGCGAGGTGCCCGGGGTGCACGAGGCCTGCCATCTCGACGACGGGGTACTCGAGGACGGCACGCCGTGGCCGGCGGCCGGAGGATGGCACGACGCCGGCGACGTCCGTAAATGGCTGGCCCTGACGCAGGGTAATCTCGAGGGACTGGTCACCGTCGCGGAGCACGGTCATCACGCCTTTCGGGATCGCGCGTGCGATGAGATCCGCTGGGGCAACCACCTTTTTCACGCGATGATTACCGAAGAGGGTCAGGTCTTCGAAGACGTCGCCGGCGGCGAGGTCCCTCCGGTCATCATGGAATCCTCGGGGAATCTTGAAGACGCCTGGTGGTACGAGAATCATCCCGGATGCAGTGCCGCACAGAGTGACAACCGGTGGACGGACAATCGTCCCGGCTCGGGGGACGAGCGGCTCGTGCGCCGATTCTACAACCCGGCCGTCCAGTTCGCGTTCGTGCATCATCAGCGTCAGTGCTCGCGTGTCCTGCCCGACGCCGACGGGGTCCGATGCCGGATGCTCGCCGAACGCGCCTGGCGGTACGGGCGCGGGCGGGGGCACGACGGGCGGACGCTATTTGTGGCGCAGGAGCTTCTGGCCGCGCTGGAGATGAACGAGATGGATGCCGTGCGCGAACTCGCCGGGGAACTGATCGCGCGACAGGAGACCGGCGACGAAACCATACGCGGCTTCTTTTACGAAAAGGACCGCGTCGACGCCTACCGCAGCATCACCTTTGCCGAGTCGCCGGTCTGGGCATTATTGAAGCTGATTGAGTTCGCGCCCGCCGGCCTGGACGACCTCATCGGGCGGGCGCGGGAGGCGGTGGCCTTCTACTGTGACGGGTATCTCGTCACCGATGCAGCCTCCAATCCGTTCTCGCTCGTCCCGTACGGCGTGTACGTCGACCCGCCGCATCCGGGCCACCAGACCTTTCGCGACGCCGGGGGAGGGCGGGGCATTCGCTCCTTCATCCAGGTCTTCGGCCGGCAGGGGGTGATCCACGGAACCAGCGGGGTCGTACTCGCTCACGCCGCGGTACTGGCCAAGGCCGCCGCACTCCTCGATCGGCCGGAGTGGCGTAGGCTGGCCGAGCGACAGATTCAGTGGACGCTGGGGCACAACATCGTCAACCGCTCCCTATACAATGGTATCGGATACCGCCAGCCCGTGTTCTACGGAGCCCTGACGACGCAGATCCCCGACGCGACCTGCGTCGGATTCATCGGTCGCCCGGACGATACCCCGTATCTCGAAGAGAGCCTCGCACTCATCTGGAGCACGCTCGAGATCTGGGACGTCCCGTACCACCACCTGATGAAGGCCCTGCCGTGGATAACGGGATGATGCGGCGCTTAAGAAGGATCTCAGACGTTGATCTGAGACAGGCTCAACGCGTGGGCGGACTCGCGCATTTCCTGATCGTAAGTAAATAGCTTAACATTCGGGACTGCACGGGCCAGCCGCTCCATGACAAAAAGGTGCGCCGCATCGGCCGCGCGGAGTCGCAGGGAGCGATTGAACGCGCAGAGGGCCTCCAGCTGATGGTCCGGTAGTTCAATCCAGAATAATGCACGCTCTGCGCGGCCCCAGTTTTCCCAAGCCTCCATGGGCGCACGGCGTCGCGCGAGGGCGGCTTCGGTCTCCACCTTCAGCCAGCGCCACGCAAAACGCTCTTCCGTTCTCTTCCAGACGGACAGTGCTTCTTCTGAGTAAGGCTCGGCAATCAATAGCGGGACCACCGTGCTGGTATCAAAAAAGACGCGGCTCACCATGACTTTGCCCCCCGCATCTTTTGTACGGTATTGATGTCCTCACGACCGTCTCCCGCGGTCACGGGCGGATTTAAATCGGAGTCACCGTCAGAGGGGTGTTCGCTGAGAATGAGACCCGCCTGCTTGAGTCTGGCGTGCAGACGGCGGCGCTCGTCCTTCACTTCATTTTCCCCGCCCGCAGGGACCATGTACGCAACCGTCCGCTCTCGAACGCAGACTTCGAGCGGTTCGTCTTGCCCTTCCAGTTCTCTGAGGTAGCGGGAGAGATGAGCTTTCAGTTCGCCGACTTTAACCTTCATGAGGTCAAGTTAGTCTTTATATAGGGTCATAACAATACCTATTTCGGTAAAAGGTTGCCAGCGGTGGTCCCGGAAAACGGAGCCAGTGAGGGGCGGATAGACAGCATCGGGCTCTCCCGGTACAAAGGAGACCGAAAGGAGAGCCGATGAAGAAGCCGAGACGAAATCACAGCGCGCAGTTCAAGCGCGTATCGCGATAGAGGCGTTGCGCGGCATCAAGACCGTGGCGGAGATCGCGGCAGAAAACAACGTGCATCCGACGATAATCACTCGATGGAAAAATGAGCTCACAGAGGGCGCAGCCGAACTCTTTGAGCGCAAGAAGGCCCGGATCAGGAAAAGCGCGGGCTGGAAAAGAACTGCGACCGTCTCCGACGAGTTCAAGGACCCATTCTCGACGGCCGCAGGCTATGGACAACTCGCCGGAGTTGTGGCAGAACACTCGCAGGAAGCGGGAGACCTGATGCTGACTTAAAGCTCGAAAAAACTGGCTCCGCTATCGGGACCACCGCTGGCCTGGCCCGCGCCTCGGGACGGGGTTGGATAATGGAGGAGCATGATCATGAAGCGGCTGTGTATGGGCATGGTGATGGCAGGCTGTGCGGCAACCGCGCTCGCGCTGGAACACGTCGACGTGACCCGGGTGGAACTGGCGGGCGAGCCGTCGCGTCGCCGACAGATTCAGAAGAAGTATCTCTGGCGTTATCAGACGGGGCGGTTGCGCCATTTCGAAGGGTTCCTGGATTTCGAGCGCGATCTTTTGGGCCCCTATCTTGACCGTCGATCTGCGGAATGGGTGAGGGAGAACCTGTTGTGCGGCTATACGGCGGTTGGAAAGACCCTCGAAGCGGGGGTACTGTATGAGGCCTCCGACGCGGACCCCGGTCCGGCAGCCCGTACGGCGGGCTATATCCGGCAGCTGATTGATTCGCAGGATCCGGACGGGTATATCGGCATCTATCCGCACGGGGAGCACCCCCCGCTTTTTTATGGATGGACCCTTCACGACGGGGCCTATATCGACCTCGCGATGATCGAGCACTTCCGCCGTTTCGACGCCGGGCCGTCGCTCGAGTCCGCGCAGAAGTTTGTCGATCTCGTGATGGGTTCATGGGATCGCGCGCCGACCCGGCCGGGCCGTTGTTCGCCGATCGGGATCACCGATGCTTCGCGCGAGCTGTACCGGACCACGGGCCGGGAAAAGTATCTCGAGTTCTTCGCCGATACTCCGTTCGACGGTCGCTTCATCGCCATGGAATCCATCCGCGACTGGCGGCAGCGAATCTATCCCATGCGCGCGCCTTCCAGCGACGACGCTTCGGCCAGATTCGAGAGCAAGATCCACACCTACCGCCTCTTTGCACGCTGTATAGATCAACTCGCCCTGAACGCGATAGAGCCCGATCCCGGTCTCGAATTCATGAGCGATTACCTGCTCGCGAAAATGGTCCATCGCAAGGCACCCGGGATGTTTATCACCGGCGCCACCGGGCGCTCCGAGGGCTGGGTCGAAGATCAGGACGGCCGGGGAGCAGTGGGCGAGGCATGTGCGGTGATCCATCAGATCTGGTGGCTGCAGCGTTTGATCGAACTGCGGGGCGATCTGAGGTATGGCGATCTGATGGAGCGAATGATTTTCAATCACATGTATGGCGCGCAAAACAGCGATCCCACCGATGGTCGTACGCGTTATTTCACCCCGCTCAGCGGCGCGCGCAACTACCGCAAGGGCGCTCACTGTTGCGAAGGCAATACCCGGCGCTTCTGGGCGCGGCTGCCGGAACAGGTCTACTTCACCGGGGAAGATGCCATCGCAGTAAACCTCTATATGCCTTCGGAATTGAAGGCCGAGCTCGGAGGACTTCCCGTCGTCGTGAAACAGGAGACCCCATATCCGCGGAAGGGAACGGTTGCCTTGACGGTAGCGCCTCTTCGTCCGAAGACGTTCACGCTTCGTCTGCGCATCCCGCAATGGGCGGACCGTCACGAATTGACGGTGAACGGTCGAAGGATGGAGTCCCGGGTGGAGCAGGGCAGGGTCGCGATTACGCGTCGATGGAAGAAGGGCGATACGGTTCTTCTCTCCCTGCCGATGACATGGCGCTGGGTGAGCGGGAAACTTCACTACGACGGACGCGCGGCGCTCATGCGGGGGCCGCAGGTGTTCTGCGTGTCGCGTGAACACAACCCCGGCCTGGAGGGCGTGGCGCTCTCTTCCATCACCATGGATCCTTCCTCGATGCGGGCCATGGAACCGACCGGCCTGACGGCCGAACGGGGAGGACAGGCGGTGCGGGTTCGCGGGACGATGCCCGACGGTCAGGAGGTCGAGGTCGTCTTTAATGACTTCCCGGAAGAGGGAGGAGAGGAGACCTATTTCCCGCTGAGTGATCCGTCCGCCGCGACAGAGGACGAGTTGTACCGTGACGTCGATCTCGATCGATGGGAGTCGACTCTGCCCCCGGAGCCGAAGCCGTTCACAAATCCTGATGAAGCGGACGTGAATTGGATCGGCGAAGACGGGCGTCGTTATCTCAGCGCGTCACAGGCGACCGGGGCCACGCAGGGCTGGCCGAAGCGCTCGATCGCCGATATGCGTGACGGGCGGAATATCGGGGGGCGTCCACTGCGTATGGGCGGGGTAGGATACGAACACGGGATTGGAACCCATGCGCCCAGCCGAATCGTATTTCAGCTCGAAGATGAACTCGCGGGCTATGCGCGTTTCGCGGCGACCGTAGGCATAGACGATGAAATGCGCGATAAGCCGGCGAAGGTTCGTTTTTCCGTGAAGCGGGACGAAGCGACCGTCTACGACTCCGGCCCGGTAACGCCCGGCACCGAACCGATCTCCGTCGATGTCCCCCTCGAAGACGCGAAGACGCTCACGCTCGAGGTCGATGCACTGGGGGATATCCGGTTCGATTTTGCCAATTGGGCCGGGGCCGCGTTGTTGCGCGAATGAGGATTCTCATCCACTGCCTCCCCCCTGTGCCCCTTTGTGGCCCTTCAGCTCGGCCCGATAGCGCCTTGGCGTCGTGCCGGTATACTTTTTGAAGACCGTGGCGAAGTACTGGCTGCTGGAGAACCCGAGCTCATGCGCGATATCGGTGATTCGCCACGCCGTCCCCGTCAAGTGGTCACACGCCAGCTCGAGTTTTCGGCGCAGAAGCATCTCATGAGGCCGCTCGCCCGTCTCGAGCTTGAATCGGCGGAAGAACTCGCTCCGGCTCAATCGCGAGGCATGACGGAGATCCGCCACGACGACCCCTTCGCAGAGGTGCTCGTCGAGGTAACGGAGCGCCCGGTGTACCGGTGGTGTCAGGGCGGGCCGGTCATCGGAACGACCGGCGCATTCGATCGTTTCGGCAAGCAATAGCGTGAGGCGGCTGCGCTGCAACAGACGGGCATGCCATTTAGGATGTTCGCAGACATGCATCATCCGTTCGAGTAAGGCCACGATTTGAGTGCATCCCGGAAACTTACGCGCCTCGAATTCAAAGAGCCGGTCGAGCAGCTTGCGCATCTCCTCGTCGCGCCCCGCTCGAATCGCGTCGATCTGAACAAAAAAGAGTTCCCCCGGCTCCATGACCGATCGGCACCCTCCGTGCACTTCGCCGGGCAGGGTGAGAAAACAGTCGCCGGGGTGCAGCACATATTCCCGTCCGCCGAGTTCCCAGTGCAGGTGGCCCGAAATAATGCCCGCGAGTTCGAAACAGTCTTTATGAATATGATGCGGCAATTCGGTCAGCGCGACGCCGTAACGAACCCGCCCCAGATGGGGGATGAACGGACACTGCGTGTCGTCTCCGGCATAAGTCTGACGCCAGCCGGAACAGGAAGGCTGTTCCACATAGGGCAGCCGGCCTTCCGCCTCACGCATCATCCGGGTGTGGGGATCGCGGGATTTCACCGTGCAACCATACCCGGCAGCGTGGGCGCGACTCAATAAAATGTATGATATAGTCTGGAGCCCCGGTTGAACGTCAGCGTGATTAATACGGACTAGGCTCAAACATCTTTCGGATTTTTATGAGGAGAGAGCACATGAGCCAATTATATGTTCCTGTGGTAATCATGCTTTCGCTGCTGCCCATGATTACCCCCTTGCGAGCGGCGGTGACTCCGTACGCGATGGATGAGAGGACCGCGGCGCTGTACCACTTCGATGCCGTAGAGGGTCGCGAACTGCAGGATAGCTCCCCGGCGGCCAACCACCTTCTGATACCCGAAGGCGGAGATATTTTGACCGAAGGACCTCCGGGCCTGGGTTCCGCACTCATCACGGGAGGAGACCGCAGGATTGAGCGCGGCGGCGAAACGGCGAATCTCAAAGAATTCGATACCACCTCGTTCACGATCGAAGCCTGGGTACGGCTTGATCGGCCGAGACCGGGATTGCAGGGCCTGGTGCGGATCGACGACGGTGGCGGCCCGAACGAGATCCGGGACTCGCTGGTACAGTTCATCTACAACGGCCGGGAGGGCGAGCTTCAACTGGGGTTCATGAAAGAGCCTGAAGGGGTATACCACGTGGTGCGTTCGCCGCACCTGGACCTGGCCGGGCAGGGATGGGTCCACCTGGCCGTGACGTACCACGAGGGCGAGGTGCGCTTCTTCGCCGATCCCGCCCGGCGCCGTGACTACATCCCCTCCCGCGCCGGTTCGCCGCTCGGCTCCCCCGTGCGCGCGCCGCGCATTCGGGGACTCCATGCAGACGGGCGGGGTCAGATCGGCATCGGCGGCTTTGCCAACATCGGTGCGTTCAATGGTGCGATAGACGAAGTGCGCTGGTCCAACGGCGTGCGTGATCAGTTCAACCTGATGGAGGGTGAGCCTCAGGATGAGGAAGCCACGTTTCGCGCGACAGCTTCGGCGAAGTCGTCCGCGCCCGCGGAGTTCGATCTCCAGGTCTACGAGGCCTACGCGCCACAAACCCCGCCGCCCGAGCCCCGTTTTCGGGCGCTGCCCTTCGGCGCTGTACAGCCCTCCGGCTGGCTGAGAGCCCAGATCAATCGCGATGTGGAGCAGGGGGCGTTCGCCTGGTTTGATCAATTGAGCTGGACGGTACAGAACGACGCTTTCGGCACGCGCGGGGATAACCCGGAAAAGCAGGGCCACTACGGGGTCTACTGGGACGGCGCGCACGAGGGATACTGGACCGATGCACGGGTCCGCATGGCTTATCTCTCCGATAACACGGCGGCGCGGGCCAAGGCCGACCGGTGGGTCGAACACATCCTTGAGACGCAGGACGAGGACGGATATCTCGGCATCTATCCGCCGGGTCGCAGGTATGCGCGAGCCCTTTCCGGCGAAATGCCGACCAAGGCCTGGATGAACATGGGCCTGATCGCCTACGCACAGGCCACCGGGCGTGAGGACGTACTCGGTGCCGTGGAGCGCGAGGCGAATCTCACCATGCGCTCCTACACGCCGGAACATCGCTATTATTCGCCCATACCGAAATACGGACGGCGCGCCGGGATTACTCACGGCCTGCTCTACGGCGAAATCATGGAGCTGCTCTGGAAGGCGACGGGCGAGGAGGTGTACCGCAACTACGGCCACTTCTATTACGACGATTACAATACGCTGACGAACGCCCAGTTGGTCGGGACCGATATGCAGGTCCATCATCTGCTCGACGAGGATCTCGACTTTCAGGGACACGGCGTGCATACCGCCGAGCATCTCCGTTTCCCTCTCTGGGCGTGGTACTGGACCGGCGATCCCGTCTACCGCGACGCCTTCGACGCCGCGTTGCGCAAACTGGAGCGCCATGGCTCGGTCAGCGGCAGCCTCTGCGGCGATGAGGATATCGGCGGGCGCCACGCGCGATCCGACTTCGCGTATGAGTTCTGCACCACGACCGAGCTTATGATTTCTCTGCTCTACGCAGCCGAAAAGACCGGTGATCCGGCATACGCCGACCGCGCCGAGACGGCGTTTTTCAATGCCGCCCATGGTGCCCGCCTGCCCGACGGCACGGCGCACAGTTATCTGACCCCGGATAACCGCCTCTCGATCAATACCGTGCCGCACCACACCCACGACAAATACAAGTATTCGCCGAGTCACTTCCCGCCGTGCTGCACGCTGATGCTGTTTCGCATCGCACCCTACTACGTGCAGCACATGTGGATGGCGACGGAAAACAAACCGGGGGTGGCCGCCGTGGCCTATGGCCCAAGCCGTCTGGCGACCGAGATCGACGGAGTGCACGTCGAGATCGAAGAGGAGACCGGCTACCCCTTCACGAATCGTGCGCTGATTCGCGTGACGCCGGAACGGCCGCACTCCTTCGACCTGTGGTTAAGAAAACCCGGATGGTGTCCGGAGATCCGTTTCGATACGGACGCCGAGGTGGAACTGATCGATGGCTATTACCGGCTTCACCGGAAATGGATGCCCGGAGATGAAGTTGCCCTGAAATTCGAGATGCCGATCCGGGCGGTGGAGAGCGTCGACGGTCTTACGGCCCTCGCACATGGCGCACTCGTCTACGCCTTTAAGATCCCGGAAAAGGCGATCCCGGTTAAAACGTGGGGCGAGAGCGGGCTGCACGATTATCACTTTGAACCGGCGTATTTCCACCACCGATGGAACGGATATTGTTTTGATCGCAATCTGGGCCCGGCGTTCGGGTTCGAGGTGGAGAGAGACGAGGCGGCGGATCTGAACGATCCCTGGACATCCGTTCCGGTTCGCTTGCGCGGGAAACTGCTGGTCGGGTTCGGCCATGTACACGATGAGGTGACGCTCGTTCCGATGGGGAGTACAGTCTTGCGCCGGACGACCCTGCCGGTGGGACAGCTTAACGAGCAATAGAAGGAAGTGGTTTCATGCACTGGATCGACTGGGTTCTGGTGACCGGATACTTTGCGTTCATCCTGGGATTCGCGACGTGGATCAGTATGCGGGCGCGGCGGAAACAGGCGATGGATTCGGCCTCGTTTTTTCTCTCCGGACGCGATGCGGGATGGTGGGTCATCGGGGCTTCGCTCTTCGCGGCGAATATCGGATCGGAACATCTCGTCGGGCTCGCCGGGACCGGGGCGGCCTCGGGGGTCGCGGTGGGGCAGTTCGAGATCGCCGCTTCACTGATTCTACTGCTGCTCGGCTGGCTCTTCGTGCCGTTCTATCTCCGCAACGGGGTGTTCACGATGCCCGAGTTCCTTGAGCGCCGCTACTCGGCCGGATCCCGGTGGTACCTTTCGATCATTTCGATCATCGCCTATGTCCTGACCAAGATCTCCGTTACCATCGCGGCCGGCGGGATCGTCTTCGAAGCGATCATGGGGATCAATTTCTGGGCCGGAGCGGTGGCCGTGGTGGCGATCACGGGGATCTACACCCTGCTGGGCGGGTTGCGTGCGGTCCTCTATACCGACTTCATCCAGATCTTTGTGATTATCGCCGGATCGCTGACGGTCACCCTGTTCGGTCTCGATAAGGCCGGCGGATGGAGTGAGGTCCACGCCACGGCGGGACGATCCTTCTTTAATATGTGGACCAATCCAGATTTTCCCTGGACCGGTCTCGTGATCGGCGTGCCGATTCTCGGCGTGTGGTACTGGTGCACCGACCAGTTTATCGTGCAGCGCGTCCTCTCCGCGCGAAACTTTCATCACGCGCGCGGCGGCACCGTATTCGGGGGATTTCTGAAAATACTCCCCCTCTTCCTGTTCGTCATCCCGGGTATCATCGCCCATGCCTTGGCGCAGAAAGGCATGCTGGAACTGGAGGATGCCGATGCCGCACTGCCGACGATGGTGGCGGCGCTCCTCCCGGTGGGATTCCGGGGGCTCGTGGTGGCCGGACTTCTGGCAGCACTGACCAGCTCGCTCGCCTCCGTCTTTAATTCCTGCTCGACCCTGATCACCTTCGATATCTACAAGAAGCTCAAGCCGGATGCCACGGAACGAAGCCTGGTCCGGGTGGGGCGGGTAGCGACCGGTTTTCTGATCCTCTGCGGCCTCGCCTGGATCCCGTTGATGAAGCTCGTCTCAGGCGAACTCTACAAATACCTTCAGAGTGTTCAGGCCTATATATCCCCCCCGATTACCGCGGTGTTTCTGGTTGGACTCTTCTCGCCGCGCGTGAACGGCCGCGGCGCCCTGGCGGCGCTGCTGACCGGCTTTGTCCTGGGAACGGCTCGGCTCGTGCTCGAACTGAACGCAGGTGCGCTCGGCCCGGGCCCGCTGCGCTCGCTGGTAGAGATGAACTTTCTGCATTTCGCGGGCGTGCTGTTCGCCTTCTGTTCGGTCGTCCTGGTGCTGGTGAGTCTCCTCACCCCGGCCCCGGATCGCGAACGGTTGCGGGGGCTTACGCTGGCGACGGGCGTCGAGGGCGAGGTCAGGGAAAAGGCGAGTCCGCTGGTAATCGCGGCCAGCGTGCTTCTGCTGGTGACGGTGCTCGCGATCTGGGTGGTGTTTTCATCGTGGGGAGTGGGGTGATCCTGTGAACGGGTATGAACGTGTTCGTGCCGCTCAGCGCGGCGAACCCACGGACCGGGTGCCGGTCTTTCTGCACAATTTCATGGCGGCCGCGCGCGAAGCCGGATACACCATGCGCGAGTTTGGTACGGACCCGCGCAAGGCCGCCGACGCCTTTATTCGCATTACGGAGAAATACGATCTCGACGGCGTGCTGATGGACATCGACACCGCCACGACGGCAGGAGCCCTGGGCGTACCGATCGATTTCCCCGAACACGAGCCGGCGCGATGCGAACACGGACTGCTGCGGACGCTTGATGATCTTGAGCGCCTTGAGCCGGAGCGGATCGGCGAAAACGAACACCTCCAAGTGTGGCTCGAGACGATGCGGCGGCTCAAGGAACACTTCGGCGATGAGAAGTATCTGCGCGGCAACATCGACCAGGCCCCGTTCTCGGCCGCCAGCATGCTGCGTTCGCCGCAGGCGTGGATGATGGATCTGGTCGATGAGGAGAACCACGAGGCGGTGCATCGACTGCTGGAAATCTGTACCCGCGCCACCTGCCGATTCATCGATTTGATGGCCGGGGCCGGCGCGCACATGGTTTCGAGCGGCGACAGTCCCGCCGGCCCGGCCATGATTTCCCCGGAAATGTACGGGGAATTCGCACGCCCTTACGAGGACCTCGCCGCCGAACACGCTCACGAGCAGGGGATGCCGTACCTGCTGCATATCTGCGGGGATACGGGAGCGATTCTCGACCAGTTCGCGGGGCGACCGATCGATGCCGTCGAACTGGACTACCAGACGGACGTGCAGCGTATCCACGACACTTTGAGCGGCACGTCGGTGGCTTTCTGGGGCAACGTAGATCCCAGCGGTGTACTGGCACGCGGAACTCCGGAGCGCGTCCGCTGCGAGGCGCGCAGGCTCATGGATCTGTTCTCAGACACGCCGCGCTTTGTGCTCAACAGCGGTTGTGCGCTCCCCGCCGATACGCCGGAAGAGAATATGCGCGCGTTCCGGGAGGTCGTCGATGAGACCTGAAATCCTGCAGATCTGAAAATGTAGAGTTGATAAAGCGTACGCTATGTCGTACGTTGTGATCAAAAGGAGGGGACAGATGACTACGCTGACCGCAACAGAAGCCAGAAAGCAACTTTACACGCTACTTGATGACGTTTCGCAGTCCCACGATCCGATCCAGATCGCAGGCAAGCGGCATTCTGCAGTCCTCGTTGCCGAAGATGATTGGCGAGCCATACAGGAGACGCTTCACCTGGATTCCATCCCGGGAATGAGAGATTCTATAGTGGATGGCATGAAGACGTCTGTTGAGCAGTGTGAAGAGGACCTCGACTGGTGAGCTGGAAACTCATTTACACCAGGCAAGCCAAAAAGGATGCTCGCAAGCTTGCATCCTCCGGATTGAAAGATAAAGCAAAGCAACTTCTCGAGATCTTGGAGGAAGACCCATTTCAGTCTCCTCCACCATTCGAGAGACTCGTTGGCGACTTCGCTGGCGCGTGCTCGCGACGCATTAACATTCAGCATCGTCTCGTGTATCAAGTTCTAAGTGATATCAACACGGTCAAGGTCATCCGGATGTGGACCCACTACGAGTAAGGCTTGGGATAAAACGGTTTTGAATCCGGGCGGACCCCGTTTCCTGAGTTCTGCATGGCCCGAAAACGCGATCGAACCCTCCGGTGAACATTGAAGTGAGTTTTGAATCAGGGGGTCCCGGCGGGAAAAAGTGGATCTACAGGATGTTTAGTGGATGGCGGGCCTTGCTCCGATAATGTTCCCTCTCAGGAGTAGAAAAGGCAGGGGCCGAGTACGCGTACGAGTACCGCTTCGCTGAGTACGCGTACGATATTCCCCCGGGGGTCCCCATGTGGAACTCAGGAAGTCGGGAGTCGGCCACACGCTCATCGGCCATCCGCGGGGAGGGGGACTGTATGATGCGGATCAGCCCGCCCCGTTCAGCGATTCTCCCGGAAGCAGCGGCGGAACGGGACATTCGAGCGAGTCGGCGACCGCGCGCAGCAGTTCCGCCTCTTCGTGCGTCACGGTGCCGTCGGCGGCGACACAGGCGATACAGGCGGCGAGTACGCGTTTCTTGATTGGGGGCGCGGCGAGGCGCAGCCGGTCGAGGGCGCGGTCGAGCGGGTCCAGGCCGCATTGATCGGGGGCGGCCATGTCCAGCCCGTCTTCTTTCAACTGCCCCGCCGCGGTTTCAAAGGCCGCCTCCGCGTCTTCCCGGGAGTCGGCCCCCCAGCAGGCGAGGCAGGAGAGCAGGGCGGCGATATCCGGGAGCAGCGGCCGGATTCCGTGCCACTTGACCGTCCGTTTTTCGACCTTTTCGAACTTCGGCTTGAGGTGGCGCAGGATCATGCGCGAAAGCGTGTATTCAAACAGATCGACCGCCTCGTCGGCGTGGATGAGATGCCGGATGTTATCCCGGAAGTCGCGGAACTGCGCCGGGGACAGTTCTTTCAGGGAGGCGATGGCGAGGTCCGCCAGCGGCAGACGATGTTCGGCTTCGAGGCTCGCCGCCGCGTCGGCGAGACGGCGCGTCTCCTCGAAAACGGCGGGATCGGCGTGCCGGGCCAGGCGGTCCATCTGCTTGTCCCGGGCGCCGGATTCGTCGTTGAGCAGAAGGGCGTACAGCACCGCGCGGGCGCCGAACGGTTCGCGGGCCGCCGCGGACAGCGACTCGGGCAGCGAGGCGATCAGCTCGCGGGCATACTCCACGTGTTCCGGCCGGGGCGTGCCGACGCCGTAGACCATCGCCGCCGGGGCGACCGCCAGCTTCGCGCGCTGCTTTTCCTGCGCGATTTCGCCGGCCAGGCCGGACACCCCCTCCACGTAGGACGGGGCCGATTCAACCTGTACTTCCGGGAAGACGCCGTCGAACGAGGGATCGATTTTCCTGATGCGCTCCGCCAGGGGAGGGTGGGTCGAGAGCAGCCCCGCCATCCGGGAGGAGAGACCGTTGGCGAAAAAGAAGTGACTCGCCTCCTCCGCATGTGCGTGGTCGACCCGGGAGCCGTACGAGGCCCCGCCGATCTTTTTGAGTGCGCCGGCCAGTCCGTCGGGATTGCGCGTGAACTGGATCGCCGAGGAATCGGCGAGATGCTCTCGCTGTCTGGAGATGGCGCTTTTGATGATGCGCCCGAAGAACACGCCGATAAATCCGATCGCCGCCAGCGTGGCCCCCGCCACCGCCGCGGCCATGATCACGCGCGCGTCTTTTCGCGATCGCCCCCGGGCGAAGACCAGCGAGCGCAGGATGAAGACGCCGATGAGACCGATCACCAGGATGCCGTGGAGCACCCCGGTCAGGCGCAGGTTCAGCCGCATGTCGCCGTTCAGGATATGACTGAACTCGTGGCCGATCACGCCCTGCAGTTCGCCGCGGTCGAGATGCGTGATGGCGCCTCTCGTCACCGCCACCACGGCGTCGCCCGTCTTGAATCCGGCCGCGAAGGCGTTGATGCCCGGCTCCTGGTCGAGCACATAGATCTCCGGAACGGGGGTGCCGGAAGCGATCGCCATTTCCTCGACGACATGGCGCAGTTTGCGTTCGTTCGGGTCGTTCGTGTCCGGGCGCACCTCGCGTCCTCCGAGCATCGTCGCCACGGCTGCGCCGCCGCGCGAGAGCTGGACGATCTTATACGCCGTGCCGGCCAGCACGATCAGCAGGGTAATCCCCGTGACCCCGAGGAAGAGTTCAGGATTCCACCAGGTCCAGCGCACCGTGCTCGCGTGATCCTGTTCGCCGCTGAGCGCGAAATACAGGACCAGCGTGAACGCCGCGTAAACGGCGGTGATGATCAGCGCCATCGCCGCCAGGTAGCAGCCTACCAGCAGCCCGCTTCGGCGACGCGCATCCTCCTGGAACTGAAAGAAGTCCATCGTCAGAACTTGACTTCAGGCGCCTCGCGCTCCTGCTCGTTCTCGATCTCGAAGAGTTCCGCCTTGCCGAATCCGAGCGGGCCGGAAACCAGTACGTTGGGAAAGGTCTCGCGTGCGGTGTTGTAGGTCATCACGGCGTCGTTGTACGCCTGGCGCGCAAAGGCCACCTTGTTTTCCGTCGTCGTCAGCTCTTCCATCAGCTGCGACATGTTCTGGTTGGCCTTGAGGTCGGGATAGCTCTCCACCGTCATCAGCAGACGCCCGAGCGCGCCGCCGAGGGTGTTTTCGGCGCCCGTCAGGTTCTGCATGGCGTTCGGATCGCCGGGATGGGCCGCCGCCTGCTGGTTGGCGGCCGCGGCCTGGTTGCGCGCCTGCGTGACCGCCTCCAGCGTTTCACGTTCGTGCTCCATGTACCCCTTCGCCGTTTCCACCAGGTTCGGGATCAGGTCGTAGCGGCGCTTGAGCTGTACGTCTATCTGCGCGAAGGCGTTCCTGAACCTGTTGCGCAGCTGGACGAGTTTGTTGTAGATGCCGGCGGCGAAGATCGCCAGCAGGATGATCACGGCGAGGACGATCAGAGTCGGTATCATGTTCGTATCCCTTTCCTTGCGGTTGCGTTCCGGAAGTGTACTGAAGCCCCTTCATGGGGATTCATACCCTGTTCAAGCGCGGGGATCGAATCAAAACGGATATTTTCCCCGTGAACACTTTGGCCCGCACTCATGTTTTGCGGTAAGGTCGCTCCGATGAAGATCCGCAGCAGCATGTTTTCGCGCTTCGTATGGGCGCTGGTTCTACTGGTTCTGATCGCCGAAGCGGCCTATCTGATATCCCTGTCGGCGTTCGGGTTCGAGAGGGTGGACGCTTTTGTGCGCGAAACGGCTGCCGAGCTGCTGAAGATGTTTTAGGCAGCGCAAAGGATAGGAGGGTGCAGCCGGGCGGGTCAGCGTTTACGGAAGGAGCAGCGTCCGATCGGCTTGCGGCCGAGGTAGAGCAGTTCGAAGTCGGTGCGCTCCGCGGGCCGCGGAATGAAAACCGGCTCCGGCGCGAAACGCGGATCCGAGGAGAGAAGGGCATAGATCTCTTCGAAGTAGGGCTGGTGATCCGTGGCGAGGTGCAGCACGCCGCCGGGCTGGAGGGTGCGGTGGAGGGCGTCGACGAACGGGGGGCTGAACAGTCGGTGATGATGGTGTCTTTTTTTCGGCCAGGGATCGGGGAAGAGGCAGAAGCAGGTGCGTACGGACGCCGCGGGCAGCAGGTAGGTGACGGCGTAGTACCCTTCGACCCGAAGCAGCCGGACGTTGTGGAGTTGGCGGCGCACGAGCTTCCGGTCGACCTTGCGGATGCGTTCGAGCATGCGGTCGAGGCCGAGAAAGCGGGTTTCCGGGTGTGCGGCGGCGCGGGCGACGAGAAACCGGCCCTTACCGCAGCCGAGGTCGAGGTCGAGCGGGCGGCCGGGATTGGCAAAGTGCCGATCCAGCTCCAGCGGTCCGAGCCAGTTCCCGGGATGGATGCGCAAAGATGTAGACGGGTCGCACACGACCGGCATGCTTATCGGGAGCAACGGTTCCAGGCAAGATCGTTTTCGGGCGGGTAGATTTTAATGCAGCGCTGGCAGGAAAAACTGGAAGAATACGTACTCGGCCTGATCGAGGGGCGGATCACCGGACGCCGCGCCGCGGCGGGGAGGGGTGCGCTGCGCGCGCTGTCCTGGCTCTACGGCGGCGCGGTCCAGCTGCGTCTCGCGCTGTACCGCGCCGGACTCATCCGCCCGAACGATCTCGGATGCCAGGTGATCAGCATCGGCAACATGACCGTCGGCGGCACCGGAAAGACGCCGGTGGTGGAGGTATTCGCCCGCGCCCTGGAGCAGGCGGGGCGCAGGGTGGCCATCCTCAGCCGCGGCTACCGCAGCGTCAAACCGCCCGTCCACGACCGCCTGGCGCAGAAGCTCAACCTCCGCGAGGGCTCGCCGCCCCGTGTGGTGTCCGACGGGCGGCGTCTCCTGCTCGATTCGGCGATGAGCGGCGACGAGCCGTACATGCTCGCCTCGAATCTGCCGGAGGTCACCGTGCTGGTCGACAAGGACCGCGTGAAGTCCGGAAAGTATGCGATCCGCAGGCAGGGCTGCGACACCCTGATTCTCGACGACGGCTTTCAGTATCTCTCGCTGCGGCATCGGCTGGACATCGTGCTGGTGGACGCCCGGCAGCCGTTCGGGTACGAGCGCATGCTGCCCCGCGGCCTGCTGCGCGAGCCGATGCGGAACATCAAGCGGGCGGGTTTCATCTTCATCACCAAGTGCGGTCCCGGCGGCGCGCCCGAACTCCGGCGGAAGCTGCGGGAACTCAACCCGCACGCCGAAATCTCCGAGTGCTGTCACCGCTCCAAGTACGTGCAGGACGTCTTCCGGCAGGAGCGCTACGGGCTGGAGTGGCTGCGGGGCCGCCGGGTCGCGGCCCTGTCCGCGATTGCCGTACCCGAGAGTTTCGAGTCGGAACTGAGCCGGCTCGGGGCGGAGCTCGTCCATACCGGACGTCGCGCCGACCACCACCGCTACTCGCAGCAGGAGGTCATCGAATTCGTCAACCGCAGTATCGCCGCCGGGGCCGAGGCGATCCTGACCACGGAGAAGGATGCGGTACGGATGCCGTTTCTCGAGCGGCGCGACGTCCCGATCCTGTTTCTGCGCGTCGAGATCGAGATGCTGAGCGGCGACGATGCGTTTCGCGACTGGATCAGGAGGATCTGTTTTGAGTGAACGCGCGGCGGCGATGCGGTTCAGTGCGCTGGGCGATATCGCCGCCGCGCTTCCTTTTCTGCGCGCGCTGAAGGTGCGACCCGCAATGGTCACGTCGCCGGCCGGACGCGAACTCCTGCGCGATGAATTTCCGGCGTCGATCGTACTCCCGGATAAACGGTTGCGGTCGGTCGCCGGCCTGGTCATGCAATTGCGGCGTGCCCGGTTCGAGGTTATGCTCGACCTCCAGAACAACGATCGGTCGAAGCTGATAGCCGCGCTGTGCGGAGCGAAGACGGTGTACAGCAACCGGGGCATGCCCCGTGGCGTTCCCGCCTGCGATAATTTCCGCCGCATTCTGGAACCCTCCGGCCTGCTCGGGCCTCTGGACGAGTCTTTCGAGTCCAAACCGCGCGATTACATCGTGCTCCATCCGGGCTCCAGCGCACGGTGGCGTTCAAAACGGCTCCCGGACCGGAAATGGACGCAGATCGCGGTCCTGCTCCGGGAGCGTTACGGATTGCCGCTTATGGTCAGCGGCGGCCCCGACGAGGCCGACTACGCGGAGCGTCTTACGGCCTCGCTTCCGGTCGAGGCGAGCTGCACGGCGGGTACGCTCGATCTGCAGGGGCTGAAAAGGCTGCTTGCGGAGGCGTACCTGGTGGTCTCGACCGACTCCGCGCCGATGCACCTGGCGGCGGCGATGAAGACCCCGACGATCGGCATCTTCGGCGCGACGAGCTGGGTGCGGAGCGCGCCGTTCGGTCCCTGGTCGACGGTCGTTTACGATCGTGTATATTATGCGGACGGCAGACCGCCGGTCCGGAGCATGGAAGAAGTGGGACCGTATTATGAAAACATCGACATCGGGGCGGCGCTCGATCGGCTTGCCCCGTATCTGAACGAAAGCGGCAGCGATTATGAATGACGTCCTCAGCAGCGGCATAAAACGTGCGTTCCGGATGCGATGCCTGAACCATCGCTGGTTCAATACGACGATGGTGCGGCGGCGGAAATTCGACGGTCACATCCTGAGCATGCAGCAGTCGGGCACGCACTGGCTCCGTTACATGCTCAGCCTCTGCATGGCCGAGGTCTACGAAAAGCCCGCACCGGAGACCATCCAGGATATGGATTTTATCGGGCGCCCGAAACAGCCCCCCAAGTATTCCGGCCTTCCGCGGATCGTGAGTTCCCATTCGCTGCCGCACGGTCTCATGTTTATGCGCCCCGTCCGGGACCGGCTTGAATTTCCGAGATATTTGATCCTGGTCCGCGACCCGCAGCACGCGCTGGTGTCGCACTACGAAAAATGGAAGGCGCGCTACGGCGTGGATTTTTCCAGCTTCCTGCGCGGTGATGTGCGCGACAAGCTCTATTTCAATGATATATGGCGTCAGCTCGAGTTTCTGAACGGGTGGGGCCGCGTCGTGTGCGATCCGTTTTTCACGACGATGACTCTTAAATATGAAAACATGAAGCGGGACCCGGAGGCGGCGTTGAAGGCCGCCTGCGAATACTTCGGTATTCCGGCCGGCGAAGAGGTCGTAAGCGCCGCCGTGCATCGCTCCACCAAATCGGAGATGGCGGAGCGAAGCAGACCGCGCAACCGGGAACAGGTGATTCGGAATGATCGACGCGACCCCATGGAGTGGTTCACGGAGCAGGATCGGAAGTGGTGGAACGCGGTCTGCCGGGAACTGCTGGACTGGGACGCCGGGTACGGATTGCACATGGAGGTGCCGGGATGAGTTCCTCCGCACCACCCGGCCCCGGGGCCCGGAAATCGCACGGATCACCGGGGCGCCCCTTTCGCTGGGTGCGGAATCTGCGTCGCCGCCGCCCGCGGCTCGAGATCAGGAAAGGCCATACGGTCCACGGCGAAAAGATCCTGCTGGCGGGCCCCTGGATCGGCGAATTCGGATGGGAACTCTTCTGCTGGCAGGGGATGCTTCGCCGGGAGGCCCGCAGGTACGATCAGGTCATCGTGGCTTCTCGTCCGGAGATGGAGCCCCTCTACCGTGATTTCTGCGGAGAGTTCGTGGCGTATCGCCCGGGCGGGGAAGGGATCTCGGGGTACCGGTGTGAAGACGGGTCCAGCGGAGCGGACGCGGTGGCGGTCGGCCGCGAATACACGAGGCACATCACGGGGCAATCAATCATCGGCTACAATCAGCGCCGGCCCTATTTGAGCTCACGGCTTTTTCTGGACCAGACGTTCGTGGCCTACGGTCGGCAGGATCCGGGACTTGCCTTCGACGTGCTTCTCCACGCGCGTTCCACGAAGAAGAACCACAGCGGCGACCGGAACGGCTGGGATGCGGAGGGCTGGGCCCGGTTTGCAGGCCGTTTGCGCTCGAAAGGCCTTACGGTCGCATGCGTCGGCACGTCCGCCGCAGCGCTCGCGGTCGAAGGATGCGACGATTACCGCGGAATCCCGCTCGATCAACTGTTTAATCTCATGCGCAGCAGTCGTGTCCTCGCAGGCCCGAGTTCCGGTCCGATCCACCTCGCCGCGCTCTGCAGGCTTCCGCACGTGGTCTGGAGCGGCGCGGGCTTTAACCGCGCCAAGTATGAATACTACTGGAACCCCTTCAGGGTCCCCGTGCGCTATATTGCCGCGCCGCTGTGGCGCCCCGGGATGGACGAGATCGAGCGGAACACGATGGAGCTGGCGGATGGCAGCGGCGTCCGGGAGGTGCGGTGCCGATGAAGCAGGAGGAGCCCACCCGCACCGTGGTGCACATCGGCTACCCGAAATGTGCCAGCACGTACCTGCAGCGCCTCATCTTTCCCCAGCTCCCCAATTTTGCGGATCTCTCGGACGCGCCCTATGAAGACAAGGCGCTGCTGTACCACCGCGGGATGACACCTGAGGCATACCGGATCATGGTGGCGCGTCATATGCGCAGGCGGGACGACACGATCCCGTTCCGGATCCTGTCCTGCGAGAGTTACGTCGAACTTCCCTTCCGCGGGTTCGAGCGCAACTTCGGACGCGTGGCGTTGCGCCGGGGCATTGATCCCGCTCCTTACGATCACCGTAACGAAGTCATCGCCCGCAACCTGGCACGCACGTGGCCGGACGCCTTCATTCTGATCGTGATAAGAAACCCGCTGGACTGGGCCGTTTCGCGTTACGATCACTGGTATCGACGGGATCTGGTCGACGAGCCGCTGGATTCCTGTCTGGATGAACCGGGCGGAGGATACGATGAGGTGTGGCGGCTTTACGCCGGGTGGTTCGGGCGCGAGCATGTGCGCGTGATCCCTTACGAGAGGCTGCGCGCCGACCCCGAGGGATTCGTGCGCGAAGCGGTGTCGTTCGCGGACCCGGACCTGAGGCCGGAGGTGCCTTCCCTGCCGATGAATGCCGCCCCCTCGAGCCGCGCGGAAGTGGAATACCGCCGGGCGGGCTACCGTCTCAAGCACCGCGGCGGACATCAAGGCTCGGGGAGACCGCTGCGGCGTGTGGCTCGCGCACTGCTTCCCTGCACCCGTCCGTTCTTCCGGCTCCGCTACGGGAACAAGATTTACCGCAGTGCCGTGTCGCCGGAAGCGGTACGGCGGCTGCGGCCGGGACTCGCGGCGTCCTGCTCGAGACTGCAGCAGGAGACGGGCATCGATCTCGCCCGCTGGGGTTATCCCGTGGAGGGCAGGGGGGTATGAACACGGAATCGTCCCATATCACCGAGGCCCATCCTCCGGTGCTCCATATCGGGTACCCGAAATGCGCGAGTACCTATCTCCAGCAGCTCATCTTTCCGGAACTCGGCAACGTTACGAACCTGTCCGCCGCGCCGTGGGATGAAAAATGCTATCTACTGATGAGCGATATGAACCCGCAGCGCTATCGCCGCCTCATCGAAAACCGGCGGACCTGCGTGCGGAGCGATCGACCGCACTCCATCATATCGTGCGAGGCCTTCGTGCAATTCCTGTTCCGGGGATTCGAGGACCATTTCGCCCGCAATCTTCGCCGGCACGGAGTCGATCCGGATCGATGTCTGCGGGACAATGCGGATATCGCGGCGCGCCTTAAAGCGGAACACCCCGGCGCCCGGATCCTCATCGTGATACGGGAACCGGTGCAGTGGGCCCTTTCGCGCTACAAGATGCACTACCGGGCGGGACAGACCTCTTCGACCTTCGCGGAATTCACGCGCGAACCGCTGGAGGATTACGATGGGATGGAGCAGCGCTACAGAGAACTTTTCGGCCCCCCGCAGGTTCGTGTGATCCCGTTCGAGCTGCTGCGGGAGGACGCCTCCGCTTTCGTCGATCAGGTGACCTCGTTCATCGCCCCCGGCATCGAGCTCGCCGCGCCGCAGAGGAAATTAAATGCCGCCCCGCCGCTGCGGCGAACCGTCGAGACGGGACGGGAGAAGGCGAGGGTCAAGGCGGAGTGGGAGCCGTGCAAGTGCCGCAGCCTGCGGGCCCGGCTGAGGCACCGTCTCGCCCGCTGGAAGGTCTCCACGCAGGTCCGCTTCAAGAACTTTCTGCGGTATGGGGATCAGCCTTTCGATATCGAAGTGGATGAGGCCTGCGCGGCGCGGATACGGGATGCGTTCGCCCCCGGTCTGCGCAGGCTCTGCGAGCGCACCGGTCTGGATCTGGAGCGGTACGGCTACCGGACCGGGCCGCGGCGGGAGGGGAGGAGGCCATGAGCGGCGGCGAAGAAGTGATCCTTCATGTGGGCTATCCCAAAAGCGCGAGCACCTACCTGCAGCAGTGTATCTTTCCGCAGCTCGGCGATCAGTCGAATCTCGCGCCGGAATCGCGCGAAACGAAAATGCTGCCCTTCCTGGCGGACATGGACCCGGAGGTGCTTCGCGAACGCGCCGGGGCCTGCCGTGTGCCCGGACCGGAACCCGGCCGGCGCCATATTGTTTCCTGCGAGGACTGGGTGGAGCTCTGGTTTCGCGGGATCGAAGACCTGCTCCTCCGGGCCGCGGAGCTGAACGGACTCGATCCCACTCCGTATGAGCCCCGGAATGCGCGCATCGTGGAGAATCTCGCGCGCACCTGGCCGGGAGCCAAAGTACTGATCGTCGTCCGCGAACCGCTCGCCTGGGCGATCTCGAAGTACCGCATGCACTACAGGCACCATCAGACGTCCGCGCCGATCGAAGAGTTGCTCGTCCCGGAACTGGAGGGATACGACGGCACCGTGGCCCGTTTCCGCGAGGCCTTCGGCGCGGATCGTGTGCGGGTGGTGCCTTTCGAGTGGATCCTTGAGGATCCGCAGCGTTTCGCCGAGGCGGCGGCAAAACTGATTGCCCCGGGCGCGACGGTCCGCGCCCCGCACACGCCCAGCAATCAGGGCGCGCTCTACCGCCGGGAGGTGGCGGTGATGCGCGATAAGGCGCACCTGAAACAGACCCTGCGTCCCACGGGCGCGCGCGCCACCCTGGCGGAAAAGGCGCGCTATGAAGCGGCGCGCTTCTGGGTCAAGACGGTGCACCGTGCGCGCTACGCGCTGCAGTACGGAAACCGGCGCGACCGGGTCGTGGTCCCCGAGTCCTCGCGCAAGGAACTCCGCCCCGTGCTGGAGGCATGCAGCCGCCGTCTTTCTGAGATGACGGATATCGACTTCGCGGCCCTGGGATACGGGGGTTGAAGCATAGGCTTCACCAGTTGAGATCCCCGGCGTACCCCAGGTCGATCAGCAGATCGCCGGCCCGTTCTTTGAACCGGCACTTCTCGTCTGCACTCATCTCGTCGCGCCAGCGTCCCGATCCGTCGTAAAGGGGGTTCCTGAGCTGCGCTTTCCGGAGGGCGCGGTTCGGGGGCAGGTCGGGTTGTTTCCGGATCCCCGCGGACTCTCCCCCGTAAACCGTCGTCTGGGTGTGAAAGTCTGCCAGTCCTTCTTCGAACCGCTCTCCCAGGAAGGTCATCACCTCCCGCATCCGCGGCTCGAAGTCCCGGACGAGATCCTCGTACCGGAGCTCAAACACACGCGGGTCGCCGCACCACGCATCGCCCGCGCGATTATCTTCGATCCAGCGATGGACCGCGCGGTCGAAGTCCCCCCACCGCTCACGCAGCGATACCGCCACGTCGCGCCCGTCGCGCCGCATGAGGATCACCCGGGCTTGCGGCCATATTCGGAAGATTCGGTCGATGCAGTAGACATGCGCGGGCGTTTTTTCCGCCCAGCGGCGCTTGGCGGCGGCGACGGCGTTTTTGCGCCAGAGCGCCTCCGCCATCCGGATTTTAAATCGTGACCGCAAGAGCACGCGGCTCTCAAAAGGAACGCCGTAAATCGAGGAGTGCATGTCGACGATGCGCAGCATCAGCGAGGTGCCGCTGTGTCCGCAGCCCACGATAAATACCGGCGGCCGGTCACATCGGAGCCCCCGGCTCCGATTGCGGAGGTACTCCCGTGCACTCCGCACCGGCTTTTCCGTCCTCATGAATTTGCTCGTCAGGCCCATGTCACGGGTTCCCGGGGGTGTTCGTGGTCTTGGAAAATAGCTGTATGGAACTCTTCGTAGATAACCCCTGCATCCTGCTCAGGCATTTGGTTTCTCACTCACACGCTCTCCCGTCTCCCGCTCCCCTCAGGGATACCCGAGCGCCTTGAGATCCAGCCCCGTCATCCGTTCCACTTTCCGGTCGGCCTCGGCGAAGGCCTTCATCGTCTCCGGCACCCTGGCCGGATCGAAGGGAACCTCGAAGGGCGCGTCGCCCCAGGTGCGGCGCAGGGCAGGTCTGGCGGCGACGGTCAGCGCGGCCCGGGCCGGAGCGTAGAGCCACCCCATCCGGCGGCTGCGGAGCGCGCGTCGCAGGCGTTTGGTTTTGCGCTCAAAAAAGACCTCGCGGGCCAGGTCGGGGGCGGCGTTGACCCGTCGATCCGGGGCGTCCACCCGCAGTCCCGGACGGATGAACTCCGTGATGCGGTCGACGAAAGCCTGTCGGTCGGCCCGGATGAGCTCGTACGGAATCACGAGGACGCGCTCCGCGCCGAACAGCGACCGCCAGCGTTCGACGGCGGTGTCGTAGGTCTCGGTCAGCGGATGAAGGTATCGTTCGAACGGAGCATCCACCCGCCCGCCGCGGAACAGCGACTTGTAGCGCGAGCGGCACCACTCGATCGGATCACGCAGCACGACGATCACGGAGGCGTCCGGAAAAGCGGTCTTGAGGTTATTCGCGATGCGCTGGTTGGAAAACTCGAAGCGGGCGCGGTCGAGTCCGTTGTAGGCGAAGAAATTGTCCACAAACGGCGCGGTCAGATGATCGCACCAGTCTTCGCAGGAAACCACCAGCCGTTCGGGTTCGCTGAGATCGTCGACGCGATGCCGGTGTACGAGGCTTCGAAAACGGTCCGGATCGAAATCGCGCCTGAGGGGTTCTCCTTTTTCATCTGCCGGAGCAAAGGCGATGTTCGAGTACGCGCCCGCCTTCGGGAACACGATCTTCTGCAGGTAGGTGCTGGCGCACTTGGGGTATCCGACGTGGAGAAGGGTCTTCATCCGTTGCAGCTCCGTTCATGGGTAGATCTGATCGGCCCAGGGCGCGTCGCCTGCCTCGCCGGTGAGCGTGGTTTCAACCATAAACCGGCTGACGGCCCGGCCGGAGAAGGCGCGCTGATAGAAATCGCGTCCGCGGGCGGCGACGGCGCGGCGCTCTTCATCATGTTTTCGATAGTGGTTCAGCTTCGCGACGAGGTCGTCCATGTCGCGAAAGTAAAGCGCCATCCCGTCGTCGATGAAGCGCTTCAGATCCGTGCGCTCCCACAGGACGGTAAGCAGACCGTTGCCCATCAATTGCGAGATGCGGGCGGAGGAATAGAGTTCGTGGCCGCGAAACCGGTCGAGATTCAGTCCCATCCGGCTGCCCGCAATGACGTCGTCGTAGTCGCGTCCCCATACGGCGGGGTGGCCGTGCATGCCGAAGCTCTCGAATTTCAGCCGGCCTTTGAGTTCATCATGAAGTTGTTCGATGAAAGGATAGCGCTCATCCGTCGGCTGGCCCACGCCGCAGAACACCAGATCCCGATCAAAGGCGGTCTTCTCCGCATTATTCTGATCCTCTACGGCGGGGTCGCAGGGGTTCGGCATCCAGGCGACCCTGTTCTTTCCGGTGCAGAACTGCCGCAGAAAATCCCCGCCCGTCGTCATGAAAATCGCATCCGCCGCCTCCATCCTTCGCCGCACACGTTCGATGTTCCGCTCCTCCCAGGGCGGATCGACGTTCCGGTAGGCGATCCTGACGGAGGGCAGCAGGCGCCGGATCTCCCGAAGCGTACCGTTTTCGATCAGATCGCAGTGCCCCATGAGCACCAGGTCGGGATGGAAGTTGTCGCAGGTCTCGATCAGGCGGCGGTTGGCGATACGCACGCCGAGCGGTTTGATCTTCAGCGGCGCTTCGAAGCGCGCGATGTCGCGTTCGCTGAACTCACAGACCTTGTAGTTGTTGCGGACCATGCCGTACATCAGCTTGCGGCCGGTCGAAACCTTCGCGCGCCCGTAGCGGCGGATCTGCAGATTGTCGACGTGTACGATGCGCATGATTACGATCGGGACGACAGGGGCTGAATACTGACCTCGGGCTCGACACCGATCACGACCTACCTCCTGCTTCCCGCCTTCCATGTGTTCCGGAGACCTTGTGACGAAATCCTATCTGACCCCGTGCGTAAAGAAAAGGCGGGAGGGTGAGAGTTTGAGCGTTGAAACGATCCTTCGCAGTTGAGCGCCGCGCCACTGGAGCGTAGGGTTCGATCATGCGCATGACGCACATCATGTTGAGTAAAGGATTCGGCGGTGCGGAACGGTCTTTCGTGGATACCGCGCTGGCGATGTCGGCGCGCGGGCACGAGGTGCAGGCCGTCTGCCATCCGGCGTTCAAGGGGAAAGAAAAGCTGGAAGGCATCCGTGGAGTGCGCGTCGCCCCGGTTCGCGTACTCGGAGACTGGGACCGGCTGGCGGTGCGCCGCATCCGCGCAAAACTTAAGGCCTTCCGGCCCTCGGCGGTACACACGCAGCTGCGCCGGGCGGCGAAGCTGGGGGGCAGGGCCGCAGCGGGGGCCGGCGTCCCCGTGGTGGCCAAACTTCACAATTACGCGGATCTCTCCTGTTACCGCGACGTCGATGTGCTGATCGGAACCACCCGGCACCAGGTCGACTACGCGCGCGAGCACGACTGGCCGGAGGATCGGCTGCGGCTCATTCCCAATTTTTCGCGGGTTCCCGCCGTGGAAGAGGCCCGCGTCCGGGAAGCGCGGACCGCGCGCCGGCTGCTCTCCTACGGCCGCTACGTGCCGAAAAAGGGATTCGACCTGCTTCTCCGTGCGTTTGCGGCGCTGGTGGAGGAGGGCAGGGACCTGCAGCTTACCCTCGGTGGCGGGGGACCTGAACAGGACGCGCTTTCCTCCCTCGCGCGGAAACTCGGAGTCTCGGACCGTGTGCGCCTCGGCGTCTGGATCGACGATGTCTCATCCGCGCTCGATCAAGCCGATCTCTTCGTGCTGCCCTCGCGCGACGAACCGTTCGGGATCGTCATGCTCGAGGCCATGGCGCGCGGAATACCGATTGTGACTACGAAGACGCGCGGCCCGTCCGAGGTGCTTGCGGACGATTCGGCCTTTTTCGCCTCTGTCGATTCGGCGGATTCGCTTCTCGAAGCGATGCGTACCGCGCTGGAGAACCCCGGAGACGCCGTGCGCCGGGCGCAATGCGCGCTCGAATGGTACCGCCGCAGGTACTGTGAAGAAGCCGTGATCCCGCAGATCGAAGCGCTCTACCGGGTCGTCGCCGTCAGCGAATCGTAGACCTCCAGCACCTGCGCGGTCATCCGGTCGAGCGTGAAGTTGCGCAGCACATGGTCGCGCAGCCCCGTCCACTCCCGTTCGAGCACCCGGACGATGGCCGCCGCGAGCTGCTCGTCGTCGTCCGGCTCGAAGAGATATCCCTGCACCCCGTCCCGGACAATGTCGAGCGCGCCGCCGTGCCGGGGAGCGATCACAGGCGTATTCATGGCCAGCGCCTCGGTGAGCGAACGACCGAAGCTCTCCGGCTTCAGGGAGCATGAGAGTACCGCCCGGCTGAGGGCGTAGACCTCGGGGACCCGATCGATCCCGCCGGTAAAGATGACGCGTTCCACGAGCCCCAGTTCGCGCACCCGGGCCTGCAGTGTTCTGAGGCAGGCGTGGTTCGAGGGATGGGCGTCCCCGACAATCAGCGCACGCAGTTGAGGATGGGCGTCGCGCAGCCGGTTCATCGCCCGGATCAGCGTCCCGCATCCCTTGCGTTCGGAAATGCGTCCCACCATGCTGAGGATCGGCCGATTTCGTATGCCGTGCTCCTCCAGCCACGCGTCGATCCACTCCCGGTCGATTGCGGCGGGGTCGAACACGCGGGGATCAACCCCGCGGTGCACCACGGAGATGCGGTCTTCGGATACATCGTAGTGTTGGAGTATGTGCTCGCGAACCGGATGGCTGACGCAGATCACGCGGTCGCCGCGCGTCATGATCCGGCTGTAGGCGCTGATGCTGTTGAACCCGTGCACCGTGGTCACCCACGGAATCCCCAGGGGCTTGTTGGCCCAATACGTCAGCCAGGCGGGCACGCGGCTGCGGGCGTGCAGGATGTCGGGGTCGAGACTTCGGAATAGGCGGCGGAGGGTTTGTACACGCCAGGGTGCCGTGAGCGGGTTTTTGCTGCAGACCGGGGCCGGGTAGTGTTCGCCGCCCTCGGCGTTGAGTTGCGTGACCAGCCGCCCCCCCGCCGACAGTACCGTGGAGCGGTGGCCGAGTTTGACCAGTTCGCGGCTGAATTCGACCACCCCGCGTTCGACACCGCCCTGGTTGAGTTCGGGTACGAGTTGGACCACATGCATCGGATTACCACTTCTTCAATATCGGATTGATCGCTTCCCGCAGGATCGGTCCCAGATCAATTTTTTCACGCTCGTCGCCCAGCGAACCGTCGAATACGTGGGCCGCGCGGCGGCGGCGAAGCCCTTCGACCAGCCGCTCGAACTTGTTGGGACTTTTGAGTGGACGGTTGGGGAGTATCTCGAGCCGTGCATCCCCGAACGAGGCGCACTCGCTCAGCATGGACGCCGAGTCATCGGTCACGCATAACGTGTCGCAGAGGGCGATGAAGGCCGGAATGGGGTTGTAGGGTTCGCGGCTGTAGATGAGTTTGAAGTCAAAGGAAAACCGGTCGATCACCGCCTCGACCTCCGGAGGGGTGCGGCGCGAGGTGGTGACCCAGTGCTCGTGCTCCGGGGTGAGGTCGAAGATCCGTTCCACGTAGCTCCTGATATCGGCGGGGTTCATGTCAAAGGCGTGGTTGGGTCCCCCGATAATGAGGCCCACTCCGCGTTTCCGCGGCAGATGGCGTTCAAGGAATTCCTCGCGCCGGTCGCGGTAATAGGCGGGGTCGGTGTCGCAGAGGTTGATGGGCAGGGGGACGACAGGCCCGGCCGCGGGCTGCCGGTCATATTCGGGAACGAGCACGCGGTCGAAATCGAGCCGGTACCCCCCGGGATTCAGGATGGCCACGTTCGGACGCCGGCTGGCCGCGGCAATCACCTTGTTCGGGTAGTAGGTCGCGGAGCCGGCGGAGACGACGAGCGCCGTTTCATGTCGTCGCTGCCGCAACTGCAGGAGATCAAACCGCCGTCCGTCAGCCTGCATCGTGAAGGGGAGGGTCGATTTGACGCCGAGACGATCCAGCACATACGTGGCAGCGCGCGCGAACCGATGACGGTGGGCGACCTCTATGGTGTCGGGCTGGAGTTCGAGGTGACGGCAGAGGGCATGCGCCTGGTTCACATGTCCCGGCTTGCCGTCGCTGATCACCAGTGCCTTAGCCTGCATGAGAAACCCGTGTGGCGATGTCCGTGACGGTACCCAGGGGTAGGGACGGATCTCCGAATCGTCCTGCCGCTTCCGCGCGCATCCTGTCTTCATCCGACATTCTCTTGCGCCCTCTTTGTTTTCTTCGACGGCCGCCAGCGGTCATGCATCCAGAACCACTGTTCGGGATGCTCTCTAACCTTCTCTTCGATAATCTTTTGCAGGCGTTGTGTCAAATCGGCGATGCGTTCGCGTTCGGGTTGTCCTTCGGCGGGCGGGTCGACCGGACCGTCGACCTCGAGCCTGTAGCGGTTGCGGCCGGTACGGAAGAGGAAGACCGGGACGACGGGAATGTCGTACCGGAGGGCGAGCGCCGCCGGCGCGCTGACCGCCAGGGCCGGGCGGCCGAAAAAATCGGTCTCGATGCCGCCCTGTTTGCGGCTGAGTTTCTGGTCGATCAGGATGCCGACATGCTCGCCGCGGAGCAGGGCCCGGACCATGGCCGTCCCGGCGCCTTTCTTATAGATGATGCCGGTGTTGAATACCCCGCGCAAACGGCGCACGACGTCTTCCTCGATCAGACGGTTATCGCTCCTGCGCGCGACGAGATGCTTCGGGCGCCGCAGAGTACGCGCAAGGCAACGGCCCATGAACTCCCAGTCGCCGAGATGCGCGCTGACAATCATCAGCCCCTTTTCATGCTCCGCTTCGAGCGCGAGCAGCCGCTGCGCCGCGTCGTCGTCCACCTGCGCGTCAAGCTCCGCCTCCGTCCAGAGGCGGCAGAGCATCCGCGCGCTGTGCAGCGCCACTTCGCTGACGTGAAGATATGTGCCCAGCGCCAGCCGCAGCCTCCGGCGGGCGGGAAGCTCGGGAAGGGCGGCGCGCAGGTTCGTCAGCGTCAGCCGGCGCCGGCGTCGGCCGACCAGAAAGTAGCCCAGCGCGAGACCCCTGAACAGCACGCGCGTGAGCGGTTCCGGCATCAGGGCCACGAGGTTCAGGGTCGCCCGGACCCCCAGGTATTCAGTTCGTTGCCTTAACCCATTCATCAGTGCAGCATCCCCTTTGCCGGGAAAACGGTATACGCTAGCCGCACGGGGTTCGGGGGTCAATGAAGATGAGGCGCGGGCGGAAGCGCTCAATTGTTCGTGACACGGAGTTAGCGCATTTGTACCGTTTGCGGGTATTCCATTCAGCGAGAGGATCTCCACTATGGCCGGACACAGTAAATGGGCGAATATCAAGCATAAGAAGGGGCGCGCCGACGCCGCCCGTGGAAAACTGTTCAGCAAACTGGCAAAGGATATTACCGTGGCCGCGCGCGAAGGCGGCGGCGATGCCGATATGAATATTACGCTGCGCACCTGTATCCAGAAGGCGCGCGAGGCGAATATGCCGGCGGACAACATCGATCGCGCCGTGAAGAAGGGTACCGGGGAACTCGGCGGGGCAGCCCTGGAAGAGACCCTGTACGAAGGCTACGCGCAGGGCGGGGTGGGCCTGCTGGTGCACGTGCTGACGGATAATCGCAACCGTTCCGCCTCCGAAGTCCGCAGCACCTTCACGCGCAATGGCGGCAATCTGGCCGAATCGGGCGCCGTAAGCCACATGTTCCAGCGCAAGGGACAGATTTTGGTCGACGGCGGGGACGTCGAGGAGGACCGCCTCATGAATATCGTGCTCGAGGCGGGGGCCGAGGATATGAAACGCGAAGGCGACCAGTTCGAGATCATCACCGATCCCGTCGACTTCAGCACCGTCTGCGAAGCGCTCGAACAGCAGGGGGTCCGCCCGGACACCGCCTCCGTGACCATGCTCCCGGACGTGCCGCTGAAGATCGACGACAGGGAACAGGCCGCCGGACTGATCCGCTTTGTCGAGGAACTGGAAGATCTGGACGACGTCCAGAACGTGTACGGGGCCTTCGACATCGACGACGACGTGCTCGAAGCGCTGAGCGAACAGGATGCGTGACGCCGTCAGAGTGCTGGGCGTGGACACCTCGCTCCGGTCGACGGGATACGGAGTACTGGAGGGCACGCGCAGCCGTGCCCGCGCCTTGACCTGGGGCGTGATCCGCAACCGCCGCGATTGCAGCCGCACCCGCTGCTTGGCGCACCTGGCCTCCGGGATCGGGGCGTGCCTGGACGAATACCTGCCCCTGGAGACGGCGATCGAAGGGGTTTTCTTCTGCCGCAATGCGCGCACGTCGCTCATCCTGGGAGAGGCCCGGGGCGCGGTACTCACCACATGCGCGCAGCGCGACGTCGAGGTCTTCGAATACGCACCCCGGCGTGTCAAGGAGGCCGTCGTCGGCAACGGCAGCGCGCGCAAGGAACAGATCGAACTCATGATTCGCCGGCTCACGGGGATCCAGGAAAAACTCCCCTCCGACGCCGCCGACGCCCTCGCGATCGCCTGGTGCCACCTCGCCTCCGCCACCGGTCCGGAGGCGCTGAGGGGAAAGGGGAGGGTGTGAGGGGGAGAATCAGAATCAGAGTCAGAGTGAGAGGGAGTGAGAAACCTGAGACCTGAAACCTGAGTAAGAGAGTCAGAGTTGTCCTCGTTCCAGCCGGATCAGCGTGATCTCCGGAGGGCAGTTATAGCGCACGGGTACGGACGAGGCGCCGGCGCCGACGGAGGTGTAGCCCTGCATTTCGTCGAAGCGCCAGAGTCCGTGGCGGAATGCGCGCGGACAGCGGACGTTGCCGGCGACGGCCACGCCGCCGGGGAGACAGATCTGGCCTCCGTGGGTGTGTCCGCAGAGGTAGAGATCCACGTTCCCGGCGGCCGCTTTGCGGTAGAGTTCGGGCGAATGTGCGAGGAGGATGCGCACGGGCGCGTCGATGCCCCCGGAGAGCGCCTTGTCGAGGTTTTCGGTCTCGTAGAAATGGGGATCGTCGACACCCGCCAGGTAGATCATGTCGTCGCCGCGCCGGATGGAGACGCCCTCGTTGATCAGGAACCGCAGCCCCGCTTCTTCAAGAGGATCGGTCATCTCGATAAAGTCATGATTGCCGAGCACGGCGTGCACCGGCCCCGGCAGCGCGGATTTCAGGCGCAGCGTGAGTTCGACGGCGCGGTCGAACGATTCGAAGGTGCTCTCCCGGAAGTCCCCCGTCACCACGGCGTGATCGTAGTCGAGTGCGCGGATCTTCCCGATCAGCACGTCGGTCACGGGAGGGTGTGCATCGAGATGCAGATCGCTGAGATGAAGAACGGTGAAGCCGTCGAACGCTTCGGGCAGGGAGGGCAGGAGGACCCGTTGCCGGCGGACCCGGACATCCAGGGTATTGCGCAGGCCGCGTCGATACATCCCGGCGGCCTTGAGCGTTCCGCGAATTACGGCGTGCAGGCGTCGCATCCGTTCGAGATGGAACCGGGTGCGTCCGGGACCAAAGACTTCCGAGACATGCAGGCTCTGGCGGTTGAGGCGCCGTTCCAGGTGGACCCTGCCGATCCGCCGCTCCAGTTGTTCGTAGTCGATCACGGGTTTCCGGTGGCCTCAGGCTTCTCTTTCGGGTTCCACTGACAGGTAACACGTCCGGGGCGGAATGTCTATGCCGACACCCTCCGTCGGCTGGCTGGCCGTCTCTGTTTTCGGTTATTCGCGGATTTTTATGTGGATCCCAGACATTGAACCCGGTGTACGAATCCTGAATGATGAGGCGCGTGGACCGTGACGCGTCATTCTGGATCCGGGAACTCGGCATGGAACGCCACCCGGAGGGCGGCTGGTTCGTGCGCACCTATGAATCGTGCATACGGATCGATGAGTCGGCGCTGCCTGAAGGGTTCGAGGGCGGACGGCCGGCGGCCTCGTCGATCTATTACCTTCTGGGACCGGGGGACTATTCGGCGTTTCACCGGCTGCGCGGGGAAGAGCTATGGCAGCACCGGGCCGGAGGGGCGCTGTGTCTGCACCGGATCGATGCCGACGGCGTCTACGCCCCGGTCCGGCTCGGGTCCGGCCCGGAAAGCGGAAGCGAACGCCAGGCCGTGGTTCCCCCCGGCACCTGGATGGCCGCCGAGTGCCTCGAGCCCTCGTCCTGTGCGCTCGTGAGCTGCACGGTCACCCCGGGATTCGAATACGCGGATTTCGAGCTGGCCGACCCCGAGTCGCTGGCCGCGCGATTTCCGGCGCATGCGGAACGGATTCGAAGGCTGGGGGGCCGGAGCCCTGGCAGCAGCTGACCCGCCGCCCTGCGCGGGAGTTTCGGCCGGGCGGCCCCGAAAAAACGTGAGGTCGGGTCCAAGAATCTTGACGCCGCTCCCGTTCGCGGCTACATTCATTCGCTTTTCACCGCACGGCGGGGTAAAGGACGGGACACAAGGTAACGCATTGAGAAAAAGGCCTTTGTGTTGCCCGATGGTGTAATGGCAGCACACGGCCCTTTGGAGGCCAGGGTCCAGGTTCAAGTCCTGGTCGGGCAACCATGCAGTGCGGCAGGCGGAGACCGGAGGACGGCAACGGCATGAAGATACTGGCGGGTACGGCGCACAGAGATCTGGCGGAACGCATCGCGGGCGATGCGGGCGCGGAGCTGGGTCATGTGGAGATCAGCCGCTTTCCGGACGGCGAGGTCTTTGTCAAGATCAAGGACAACGTCCGCGGCGCCGACCTGTTTATCATCCAGCCGCTGAGTTATCCGCCGAACGAGAGCCTGATGGAGCTGCTGATCATGATCGACGCCGCCAAGCGCGCGTCGGCCAATCGGATCACCGCAGTCCTTCCGTTCTACGGCTATGCGCGGCAGGACCGCAAGGACCAGCCCCGGGTGCCGATCACGGCCAAGCTGGTCGCCAATCTGCTGGTGGCCGCGGGCGCAAACCGGTTGCTGACGGTCGATCTTCACGCGCAGCAGATCCAGGGGTTCTTCGATATACCCGTGGATCATCTGTACGCCTCGCCGATCATCGTGCGCCACCTGCGGGCGAAGCGCAATTTGAAGAACCTGGTCGTGGTTTCGCCCGATCCCGGCGGGCTGAAGATGGCCTACGGCTATGCCCGCCAGCTCGAGGCCGGACTGGCGCTGATCGGCAAACAGCGCAAGAGTTCGAGCGACGTCGAGTCGGCCTATCTCGTCGGCGAAGTCCAGGACTGCGATACGTTGATCGTGGACGACATCGTGAGCACCGCGGGCACCCTGAGCGGGGCGGCGCAGCTGCTGAAGGATTCGGGCGCCCGCAGCATCCGGGCGGCGGTCACGCACTCGCTCCTCTGCGAGAAGGGTGTGGAGCGAATTCGCGCGTCGGCGATCGAGGAATTGATCACGACCGACAGCGTCCCGCAACGGATACAGAACGACGGATTCGACCTGACCATCCTGTCGCTGTCCGAACTGCTGGCCGAGGCGATCTGCAGGATTCACAAGCAGCAGTCCGTGTCCTGCCTGTTCCGCGTTGAGGAATAGATGCAGCGGCCGGCGCCGCTCAACGTGCCATACAAGGAGAAGATACGTCATGACGGAAGAGATACTGCTTCAGGCAGTGACCCGAACGGAGACGGGAACGCGACCGTGCCGCCGGATGCGGCGCTCGGGGCAGCTGCCGGCCGTGTGCTACCGGGAAAGCGGTGAGAGCCAGAGCCTGGCGCTCCAGGAACGGGCGGTTCAGCGCATGCTCCGGAGCCACGCCAGTGAGAACATGGTGCTGCAGCTCAGCATCGACGAGTCCGGGCCGATCCAGGCCTTTCTGAAGGATGTGCAGCACGAGCCGCTCGGGGAGGGGCTGGTTCATGTCGATCTGCAGGAGATTTCGGCCAATCAGAAACTTCGCGTCGCCATTCCCGTGCACCTCACCGGCGAGCCCGCCGGGGCCGTGGAAGGCGGGGTGCTCGAGCATCTGCACGGACAGATCGAGGTCGAATGTCTGCCCGCGGATATTGTGGATATGTTCGAGGTCGATGTAAGCGCCCTGAACATCGGCGATTCGCTTTCAATCGCGGATGTCCCGATGGATAAGAGCAAATACGATCTGCTGGACGATCCCGAGATCGCCATCGCCCACGTCAGTGCCCCGCGGACGGAAGAAGAAGAGATGGCTGAAGAGGAAGAGGCCCTTGAGGGCGAAGAAGGCGAAGCGGGCGAGGAAGGCGCCGAAGGCGAAGCCGGGGAGGGCGAAGAGCCCTCTGAGGGCTGAAGAGGTCAGGGGGCCGGTGTGCCGGAGGTCGGATGAAGGCCGTGATCGGACTGGGAAATCCCGGACCGCGCTACTCGGGCACGCGGCATAATGCCGGGTTCGAAGTGCTCGATGAGCTGGCGCAACGATTAGGGGTCGCCTTCCGGCGGAAGTGGCGGTTGAAATCCGACCTGGCCGAAGCGCCCGGATTCGACCAGCCGGTGTGGCTGGTGAAGCCGCGCACGCTGATGAACCGCAGCGGAGAGGCCGCGACGGCGGTCCTGCGCAGGAGTCCGGCGGAGATGCAGGATCTGCTTCTGGTCTACGACGACCTCGCGCTGGACCTGGGCCGGATCCGGGTGCGGCCGGGAGGCTCGGCCGGGGGGCACAACGGGGTTCGCTCGGTCGCGGCGGCCCTGGGCGCGCAGGACGTGCCGCGGCTCCGGATCGGGGTCGGCCCGCGACCGCCGGGGGCGGATCAGGTGGCCTACGTGCTGGGGCGGTTCACGCCGGATGAGCGCGAGGTGATGAACGAGGTGCGGGGCCGCGCCGCGGACGCCGTGGAGGCGGTGCTGCGCGACGGGGTTGAAGCGGCGATGAACGCGCACAACGGAAGGGAATGAAGGACGGGAGGACAACGTGAGAGTATACGAAGGTTTATTTATATTTCCCGAATCGCTCGGCGAGGATGAGCTGAACGAGGCCGTCGAAAAGGTCAAAAGCGAGGTGGGCCGCGTCGGCGGCGAGGTGGAGAATACCGCCCGCATGGGCCGTCGCCCGTTCGCCCGTCCGCAGGGCAAGCATACGGCCGGCCACTACGTGATCATGAATCTCAAACTCGACGAGCAGCGGATGGATGACTTGAAAAAACGGATCAAACTCGGTACAGAGGTCCTTCGCTCCCAGTTCACCAGAGTCGAAGACCGGGCCGCAGCCGGCCGGGAGGCCTGAAATGGCGGATATGAATCGTGTTTTTCTGGCGGGGAACCTTACCCGCGATCCCGAAGTGCGCTATACGCCGTCGGGGACGGCGGTCTCGGATCTCGGCCTGGCCGTCAACGAGCAGTACCGCACGCGCAGCGGCGAGACCGAGGAGCGCACGGTCTTTGTAGATATCACCGTGTGGGGGCGCCAGGCGGAAACGTCGGGCGAATACCTGTCCAAGGGATCGCCGGTGCTGATCGAGGGCCGTCTGCAGCTCGATCAGTGGGAAAACCGGCAGGGCGAGAAGCGGAGCAAGCTCAAGGTGCGGGCGGATCGGGTGCAGTTTCTCGGAAGACCGCGAAACGCCCGTTACGAAGATGCCCCCCAGGACGGCGGACGGCAGTCGCGGGGTGAAAACCCGCAGGCGCAGCAGCAGGAAGAAGACGACGATATTCCGTTCTGAGGGCAGGGCGGGTTAATCCAGGAGGTCACCATTGCCAGTTAAACGACGTGCCATGGCGCAGGAATTGCGTAACGTGGAAGAAATCGATTACAAGGACGCGGAGCTGCTCCGGAAGTTCATGACGGAGGAGGGCAAGATCACGCCCCGCAGAATCACCGGAGCGACGGCGGCGCAGCAGCGCCAGCTGAAGCGTGCCATCCGCCGTGCGCGGAACATGGGGCTCGTGCCCTGAAGATGAGTTGAGAAAGGAATGCTCTGATGGCGAAAGAAGTCATTTTACTCGAGCGGGTCGAGAACCTCGGGATTGAGGGCGACGTCGTCCGCGTGGCGGACGGATATGCGCGCAATTACCTGGTGCCCCGCGGACTGGCCGCTCCGGTCACGGAAGGCCGCAGACGACAGATCGAGAACAAGCGCCGCGAACGGCTCCGGCAGATGCGGGAGGAACTCGAGGCGGCCAGGGAACTCGCGGAAAAGATCGACGGCATGGACTGCACGGTGCTCGTGAAGACGGGCGACCAGGGTCAGCTGTTCGGCTCGGTGAACGCCCAGCTGATCGCCGACAAGGTGCGGGAAGAAAAAGGCATCGAACTGGACCGCAAACAGATCGTGCTCGAGGATCCGATCCGCGAACTCGGGGTCTTCGATGTCGCGGTCGACCTTCACCCCGAAGTGCAGCCTAAGCTCAAGGTGTGGGTGGTCGAGGAATGACGGAGACCTCCTCCACCGCCTCACGTCGCGTGCCACCGCACAGCGCGGAAGCGGAACGGGGGGTGCTGGGCTGTGTTCTGAGCGACGCGGAGCGCGTCATCTCCCTCTGCCAGGAGCGGCAGGTCAGACCGGAATCGTTCTATACGCGACAGCACCGGGACCTGTACGAGGAACTCCTGCAGATGGGCGAGGAGGAGAACGCGGTCGATCTGCTGACGGTGGTGGACCGCCTCACCCGGAACGGGAAACTGGACCGGCTCGGCGGCCAGGATTACCTGGTCGAACTCATCGACAGCACCCCGACCTCCGCGCACGCAGAATTCTATATCGAAATCCTGCAGGAGCAGTTCCTCCGCCGGGAGATGATCGACCGCGCCCGCGCGGCGGTGGAGTCCAGTTACGATTCCGAGAAGGACGCGACGGAAGTACTGAGCGAGGTGGAGCAGTCCTTCTTCGAACTCGGCGCCGAAAAATCCTCCGATATCGTGAGCTGGCCCGAGGCCGTGCGCGAGGCGGTGAAAAAGATCGAAAAAATTCACGCGGAAGGCAAGCCGATCACCGGCATCTCGTCGGGCTTTCAGGACATCGACAAGCTGCTGTACGGGCTTCATAACACCGATGTGATCATCCTCGCCGCCCGTCCGTCCATGGGTAAGACCTCGCTGGCGATGAACATCGCGGAACATGTGGCGCTCGGGAAACGCGATCACAGTCCGCGTCCGATCGGGGTGTTCAGCCTCGAAATGTCGCGCGAGCAGCTGGTCCGGCGCATGCTCTTCTCGAACGCCCGCGTGCGGATGCAGTCGATGATGGAGGGGAACATCACGCGCGAGAACCACCGGAAGCTGATGAACGCGGCGGACCGGCTCCAGAAAGCGGAGATCTACATCGACGATTCGGCCGGGCTGGAGGCGCTCGAACTCCGCGCCCGCGCCCGGCGCATGAAACAGCGGTACGACGTGCAGATGATCGTGGTCGATTACCTGCAGCTGCTCAATTACTCGAAATACGCGCGCGACGGGCGCCAGCAGGTGGTCGCCGCCATCTCCGGCTCGCTCAAGGCCATGGCCAAGGAACTCGACGTCCCCGTTCTGGTGCTCAGCCAGCTCAGCCGTGCGCCGGAGAACCGCGACCGCGAGGCCAAACCGAGACTGTCCGACCTGCGCGAGTCGGGATCGATCGAGCAGGACGCCGACGTGGTCATGATGCTGCGCCGGCCGGCGATGTACGACCAGGGCGAGGACGAGACGCTGGCGGAGCTTTCGATCGAGAAACACCGTAACGGACCCACCGGGCTGGTCCGGCTCAGTTTCTACGGTGAATTCACCCGATTTGAGGACAGGACGGAACAGGAACCCGAAGAGGCCGTGGGATATTAGAGAGTCAGCCAAAGGAGACTGCATGAACGCCAGTAGATGGATTGCCGCCGCGCTGATCGTCGCGTCCGGAGCCACACAGGCCGGGACCGTGAAGGACCTCGACGTGAAAAACCTGGGCCGGGCCCGCGTGGAACCTTCCGCCGTGACCACGGTGGTCGCCCTGAAAGAGGGGCAGAACTACGAGAACGAGGGCGTGCTCCGGCATGCCGTTTCGGAAGATGTGAGACGCCTGCGCGACGCCGAACGGTTCGCCTACGTGGCCGCGGACGTGGAACCGGTCGGCCCCGACTGGCGGGTGGTCTTCCAGGTCAAGGGCCGCCCCCGGGTGCGCGACATCGAGGTGCAAGGGGCGAAGGCGGTCACGTCGAGAAAAATCCGGAACCTGATGGAACTGGAGCGGGGGGCGTTCGTCGACGACCTGACGCTCGCCGCGCGGATTCGCGAGGTGAAGGAACACTACCGGAAACACCATTATCCCTACGCGGACATAGACTGGGATCTCCAGTGGAATGAAGACGAATCGGTCGATGTCCGGATTGCCGTCGACGAGGGCAAAAAACTGGTCGTTAAACAGGTGGAGATCGTCGGCAACGAGGCCGTCAAGGACAAGGTGTTGCGCAAGGAGCTGGAGCAGAAGGGCACCTCGATCCTGTCCTGGATTACCGGCGCCGGTACCTACAAGGCCGGGGCGGAGGACCACGACCGCGCGGCCGTGCGACGCGTCTACCACGATCGCGGTTATCTCGACGCGGAGGTCAGCGGTCCCGACCTGGAGGTAAACAAAAGGGGCAAGGCGGTCTACCGGGTCAAAGTCGAGGAAGGCCCCCGCTACGAACTGGGAGATGTTTCGTTCGACGAATCGCGCCTGTTCCCGCAGGAGGAACTGCGCGCGGCCGCGGATCTGCACTCCGGCGCGCCCGCCTCGGTGTCCGCGATCGAATCCGCCGCGGGGGCGATTCGCGGGATGTTCGGTCGCCGCGGTTTTATCCACGCCTATGTGCACCCGGTGATGACCCCGCGGGAGTCGGGCGAGGTCGTGGACGTCCATTTCGAGATCGACTCCGGGGAAAAGGCCTACATTCGTGAAATCAGGATTCGCGGCAACCGCCAGACGCAGGACAAGGTGATCCGGCGCGAACTGACAATCGAACCCGGCGAGGTCTACAACAGCGAGCAGGTCGAGACCAGCAAGCGGCGCCTCCAGAACCTCGGCTATTTCAAGTCGGTGGAGGACCATACCGAACCGGCGGACGAAAAAGGCATCTACGATCTCACGTTCAAGGTCGAGGAGCAGCCCACCGGGCGGTTCATGATCGGCGGCGGGGTCTCGAGCGTGGAAAACGTGGTCGGGTTCATGGAACTCTCGCAGGGGAACTTCGATATAACCCGCTGGCCGCCGGTCGGCGCAGGGCAGAAGGCGAAAATGCGCGTGGCCCTCGGATCCGAGCGTCAGGACGTGCGCCTCAATTTCGTCGAACCGTGGTTCCTCGACCGCAGGCTTTCGCTGGGCGTCGACCTGTTTCACACCTCGGTGCAGTATTACAGCGACGAATTCGACCAGCAGAACACCGGCGGACGGGTCTCGCTCACCAAGCCGCTGACCTCGTTCGACCGCTTCAAAGTGCAGTATTCGCTGGAGCAAATCTCGATCGACGACGTGGCCGCCGGGGCCTCGGATTTCTTCAAGGCCCAGGCGGGGGATTATCTCCGCAGCGGTCTGAACCTTTCGCTGATTCACGATACGCGCGATAACTATTTCGTGCCGCACCGCGGCAACCGGAGCATCGCGGAAACGACGCTGACCGGTCCCGGCGATGTGAAGATCTACGGCCTGCGCGGTCGCACATCCCAGTACTGGCCGGTGTGGTGGGACCACGTGTTCAATGTGCGCGGCGAAATGGCGTTCGTCGATAACTACGGGGACGATGACGTGCCGGTCTTCGACCGCCTCTTCCTCGGCGGGCCGCGCGATCTGCGCGGGTTCGATTTCCGCGAAGTCGGTCCCAAGGACGACAACGACGAGCCCATCGGCGGTAAGACCAGCCTGTACGCCACGGCGGAATACACCGCGCCGGTTTGGAAAAAAGTGCGTGCGGCGACGTTCTATGATATCGGTTTCGTGTCGGTGGACGCGTTCGATCCGAATTTCGACGGACTGCACTCCGACTACGGCGTCGGACTTCGGTTTGATATGCGCGGGTTCCCGCTGCAGATCGACTACGCCTGGCCGCTGCAGAGTGAAGGCGATGCGGATGAAGGGGCGCAATTCAATTTCAACCTGGGCTACACCTTCTAGCGCGCGGTGGGCCCCAGCACGGGAGAAGATCCATGATACGGGCATGCAGCAGAAAGACGGGGTTCCTCGCCGCCATTCTCGGACTGGTCGCGGCACATTCGGTCTTTGCGGCGGAAGAGATCGTGTTCATCGATCTCGCCAAGGTCTTTAACGATTACTACAAGACCAAGCTCGCCGACACCCAGCTCAAGGCCCAGATCGGCGAGGTCAAGGATCAGGCCCAGGGGATGGTCGATACCTTCGAGCGGCTTCAGAATGAATTCGAGAAACTCCGCGAGGAGGCCAAAGACGAGACGTTGAGCGAAGAAGTGCGCGATGCAAAGCGTGCGGAGGCGGAGGAAAAGCTGGTGGAACTCCAGGAGCAGCGCAGCCGTATCAACGAATTCGAACAGCGTCACAATAAACAATTCCAGAATCAGAAGCAGAGGATGCGTCAGCGCATTCTCGCGGAAGTGAACGAGGCCATCCGTGACCGGGCGGAGCTGAAGGGCTACCGCGCGGTCCTGAATTTCAACCGGATCGGCAGCGGAGGCGGCTTCGGCACGGTGATGTATCACGACGACGATGCGGAGATCACAGCGGATGTCCTCAGCATCCTCAATAAGAGCCGGCCGGAAGACGAAGAGGACGAAAACGACGATGAAGATTGAAGAGATCGCGTCACTGATCGGCGCGGAGATCGACGGGGACGGTTCACGCGAGATTACGGGAGTGGCGGGAGTCCGCGAAGCGGGGCCGCGGGACATCACGTTCATCGCCAATAAGCGCTATGCCGCGGATGCCGAAACCACAAAAGCCGGTGCCGTAGTGGTGGGAAGCGACTGGACCCGGACCTGTCCGGCCACGCTGCTGCGAACGGAGAACCCGGATGCGGCGTTTGCTCGCGTCGCACGACGATTCCGGCCCGAACTGCCGAAACCCGAACCCGGGATTCACCCGACCGCGACCGTGGCCCGGGACGCCGAACTCGGCGAAGACGTGCATATCGGCCCCGGAGCCGTCATCGATCCGGAAGCCCGGGTGGGCGACCGGACCGTGGTGGGGGCCCAGAGTTATATCGGATTCCGGTCCTCGGTGGGAGAGGATTGCTTGATCTACCCGCAGGTCGTCATCAGAGAATGCGTCACCGCCGGCGACCGCGTCATTCTCCATAGCGGTGTGGTGCTGGGATGCGACGGGTTCGGCTATGCGGTCCAGGAAGACGGTTCTCGCACTAAGATCCCCCAGATCGGTCGCGTGGTGATCGGCGACGACGTCGAAATCGGTTCCAACACGACGGTCGACCGGGCCCGCTTCGGCGTGACCCGCATCGGCAACGGGGTCAAGATCGATAATCTCGTCCAGATCGCGCATAACGTGGTCATCGAGGATCATGCGGTGATCGTGGCCCAGGTCGGAATCTCCGGAAGCTCGCATATCGGCAGTCGCGCGATTCTGGCGGGGCAGGTGGGCGTGGCCGGACACCTGCGCATCGGCGAGGACGCGATCATCGGCGCGCAGTCCGGCGTGAGCAAGGATATCGATGCCGGCGCATTCGTCTTCGGCTCTCCGGCCGCGCCCATGGAAAAAGTCAGCCGGGTCCGCGCCCTCGTCAACCGCCTCCCGAACCTGAAGAGCAAAATCGAGGATCTGGAGAAACGCCTGGAGGCGATGGAGCGGAAAGGGAGCTGAGGGGTAGAGTCAGAATCAGAATCAGAATCAGAGTCAGAGTTAGAGTCAGAGTAATAGCGGGGAGTATGAACAAATGACGGAATGAAGACCAGCAACCCTCGCGTTTCTTGCTCTTGCTCTCTTACTCAGGCTTCATTCCCAGATTTCCCACTCACTCTTACTCTGACTCTGACTCTGATTCTGACTCTGACTCGCACTCTGATTCTCAGTCCCGGATGGGTTCGCGGTTTTCGATGCAGCGTGCGTATTGCTCGAGATCCGCTGCGATGTTCTCCTGGCCCTTTTCGCGCGCGTTTTTGATCGCGCTCTGAATATATTCACCGGCGTCGTCAAACCTTCCCAGCTCCGCGCAGGCGGCGCTCATGACCGTCAGGCAGAGCGGAGTGTGGCCCCCGCTCAACGAAAGCGCCCGCGAGGCCAGTTCCAGCGCCTCGCGTCCATCGCGCCTGCTTTCTTCTGTGCTGGTGGCGCGCACCCATGCGAGGCGGCAGAGCGCGTCCGGCTGATCGGGGTTCTCCTCCAGCGCTTCAGCGGCGCGTTCGGCTTCATCATCCGAGTCCGCCTCCTCCGCAAAGGGCGTGTCGTCCGGCGGAGGGATCTCAATGCCGTGCTGCTCGAGTTTCTGACGGATGGCCAGCTTCTGGATCGATTTCAGATAGGCCTCGGTCGGTGAGATACGCCCGTCGAGCACCAGCTGCAGGAGGGTGTCCTCGAACTGGTGCATCCCAACGTTCTTGCCCGTCTGCATCGCGGAGGGTATCTGGTGCGTCTTGCCCTCGCGGATATTCGCCGAGACGGCCGAGGTGACCACCAGAACCTCGGTGGCCGCTGTGCGGCCGCCGCCCTCGCAGCGGCAAAGCGTCTGCGCCATCACGCCCTTGAGCGTGTCGGCCAGCATGACCCGGATCTGGTTCTGCCGGTCGGCGGGAAACTTGTCGATGATCCGGTCCACCGTCCCGGCCGCCGTGTTGGTGTGCAGCGTGCCAAGCACCAGGTGGCCGGTCTCCGCCGTCTCAATGGCGGTCTCCATGGTCTCCAGGTCGCGCATCTCTCCCACGAGGACGATGTCGGGGTCCTCGCGGAGGGCCGCGCGGAGCGCTTTGGCGAACGACGTGGTATGCTCGTGCACCTCGCGCTGATTGATCAGGCAGCCGCGGGCCCGGTGAATAAACTCGATCGGGTCCTCGATCGTCACCACGTGCTCGCGGCGCGTGCGGTTGATGTGCTCGATCATCGCCGCCAGCGTCGTCGATTTTCCCGAACCCGTCGGCCCCGTGATGATCACCAGCCCTTTGCTCAACATGCAGAACTCGCGAATGACCCGGGGCATCTCCAGCTCGTCCAGGGTGGGCACCCGATTGGGTATGAGTCGCGCGACCGCGCCGACCCCGTTGAGGTCGCGGAAGACATTCACGCGGAAACGTCCGAGGTCCTCGAGCGCGTAGGCGAAGTCGGTGTCGGCGTGCTCCTCGAATTCGCGGCGCGTGCGTTCGGACATAAGCCGGTAGATCATGCGCTGCGTCTGTTCCCCCGTAAGGGGCTGAGACTTCTTCAGAAATTCGATCTGCCCGTCGATCCGGAGCGACGGGCGGTAGCCTGCGGATACGTGCAGATCGCTCCCGCCCTTCTCCAGAACCAGCGAGAGTAATTGATCCATATCCTCCATACGACCTCCAAGCGTGACCCCGCAACTCTACGCCCATGCTAGCCGATGGCGGGTCCGGCCTGCAACGGCAATCCGATGTCCTCACCAGAACTGCCACGCGCCGGACTGCCAGACATAGATTCCCAGCATGAAGTTGGTGACGGCATGCGCGACCACCCCGGCCCAGATGTCGCGGGTGTGGATCACCAGCCAGCCGAAAAGCAGGCCGCATGCGATCCCCGCGGCCCATTCGAAGTGTTCGATGCCGAAAAGCGCCGCGACGGCGACGAACATGCCCACGCTCATCCGTCCCATCGGAATGCGGAAGAACGGGCTGCCCAGCATCCAGCGGTAGAGAAAACCGCGCCAGAAAAACTCCTCAAGCAGCGCCACGGCGATCGAGGTTCCGAACATGTGTGCCCAGAACAGCGGCCAGCCGGTCACCGACGGGTCGTAAGGGGAGGGCCGTTCCAGAGGTTCGCGCAGCTTTCCGAAGCGGGTCAGGTCGACGGCATAACGCTCGTAGGCTTCGGACAGCGCAGGGAACCGTTCGGTGAACCACGCGCTCTCCGGCCCGACCCATACGACAAAGACCAGCACGCCGATTCCGACGGCGAGCGGCATGTTTCGCCACCGGGGGGGCGCGTACCAGCGCCACGGCCGGCAGGCCAGCAGCACGGCCGTGCCGAGCACGGTTCGCGCGGCATAGGCCCACCCCGAGGGATCGAACAGGGGGATGAACGTGATCCAGACGAGAAAGGGGATCACGTGCACCCAGACCGCACGCTCGTTCTCTTTCTTAAGCTCTTCCGTCCACTCCTGCTCGGGGACGGCATTGCGTGATGCTTCACTCATGACGGTCAGTCTGCCGTGCGTATCCGTCGGGGTCAAGTGAGCGGCATTCCGCCTTTCGCGAGCGGAGCCGGTGCGGTACCTTCGTGCCCCCATGGCTCAGCGCGAAAAAATTGAAATCATGGCCCCCGCCGGATCCTATGCCGCCCTGGCCGCAGCGATCCGCAGCGGGGCGGACTCGGTCTACTTCGGCGCGGGAAAACTGAACATGCGCGCCCGCTCGGCCGACGCCTTCACCGCACACGACCTCGGACGCATCGCGCGGATCTGCCGCTGGTGCGGGGTGCGGAGCTACCTGGCCCTCAACTCGATCGTGTACGACGAAGAACTCGCGGATGTGGAGTCGCTCTGCGCCGCGGCCCGGGCGGCGGGCGTCTCCGCCGTCATTGCCGCCGACGCCGCCGTGATGCGGATCGCCCGGGCCCATGCCCTGGAGGTGCATCTCTCCACGCAGGTCAATATCTCCAACTACGAGGCCCTCCGCTTCTACGCGCAGTTCGCCGACGTCGTCGTGCTGGCGCGCGAACTGACCCTGGAACAGATCCGCGCGCTGCATGAACGCATCGTCCGGGAGGACCTTCGCGGTCCCGGGGGCGGCCGGGTCAGGATCGAGCTGTTCGTCCACGGCGCCCTGTGCGTAGCCGTCTCGGGCAAGTGTTACATGAGCCTCGCGCAGTACAACGCATCGGGCAACCGGGGCTCGTGCTACCAGAGCTGCCGCCGCCGCTACAGGGTCGAAGACGCCGAAACCGGCGAGTCCTTCGAGATCGACAACGAGTACGTGATGTCGCCGAAGGACCTCTGCACCGTGCGCTATCTCGACAAAATCATCGAGGCCGGTGCGGAGATTCTCAAGATCGAAGGGCGCGGCCGCTCGCCGGATTATGTCGCGGAGACCGTCGCGGTCTACCGTGAAGCGCTGGAATGCCGGGAAAAAGGCGGATACGCCGACGGCCCCCCGGAGGCGCAACTCGAGACATGGATGCGGCGGCTGCACCGCGTGTTCAACCGCGGCTTCTGGGAGGGCGGGTACTACTGCGGCCGGAGATTGAACGAGTGGGCCGGGACCAATAACTCGAGCGCCACGCGCCGCAGGGTCCAGCTCGGGCGCGTGAGCAACTACTACGCCCGGCCGGCGGTCGCCGAGTTCAAGCTCTGTCACGCCCGGCTCGACCGGGGGGCCGAACTGCTCTTCCACGGCCCGACCACCGGCTCGCTGCATGCCGTCGCCGAAGAGCTGCGGGTGGAGGGCGAGTCGCGCACCTCAGCCGCGATGCACGAAATCGTCACCGTGCCCGTCCCGGCCAAAGTTCGGCGGGGCGATAAGGTGTTCGCGTGGGAGAGGAGGAAGGTTCTGAGTGAGAAACCATATTTTGAGTGCGAGACCTGAAACTTGAGACCTGATTAAGAGGAGCTTGAGTATGACAATCCGACGGCTGTCGCACTCGAAGGCAGTAAAGGATGGACACAGGTCACTACTGTCCCAACGTTTGAACGACATTGCCTTGTAACACATACTTCATGAACGACTTAGAACAGAAAAGGGCTGTTGGCGACTTGAACTTGCCTGTAGCTTCCGACCTTCCAACACAGGAGGGAGGCCGGGATGTACACAGGGCCGACGATATTCGCGCAGCTCATGCAGCACTTGCCGTGGCACCATTTCGACCGATGCGTGACTCGATACAACGGCAACCACAAGGTCAAGGAGTTCAAGTGTTCCGCCCACTTTCGGGTGATGGCTTTTGCGCAGCTGACTTACCGGGAGAGTCTGCGCGACATCGAAGCCTGTCTGCGGTCCGTGCGACCGAAACTCTATCACATGGGCATCCACAGCACGGTCTCGCGCAACAACCTGTCCAACGCCAACGAGAAACGGGACTGGCGCATCTATGCCGAGTTCGCTCAACACTTGATTGTCGAGGCACGAAGTCTCTACGCGGAGGAGGAACTCTCCGTCGACCTGGACGCCTCGGTTTACGCTTTGGACTCGACGACCATCGACTTGTGCCTTTCGATGTTTCCATGGGCACGGTTTCGAAAACGCAAGGGCGCGGTCAAGATGCATACCTTGCTCAATCTGCGAGGCAGCATTCCCGAGTTTATCCTGATTTCCGACGGGAAAATGCACGATGTTAATGTCCTGGACTATCTTGTTCCTGTCCCCGGGGCGTATTACCTCATGGATCGCGGGTATCTCGATTTTGCACGTCTATACGAAATAGACATCGGCCAAGCCTTCTTCGTTACTCGTGCCAAAGACAACTTCAAGTTCAAGCGTCGCTACTCTCGCCCCGTCGACAGAACCACTGGTCTGATCTGCGACCAGACCGTGATACTCACAACTTTCTATCCGGCCAAGGCATATCCCAGCGATTCTCATTATGGCTTCACCCTTTTCGGTCGGGGTGGCACCCGACCCTCCCAGTGCCCGAAAATGCGTCGGATATCGACTCGGGAGGGACGGCTGCCACGCCGTCCGCGGTCGGAATGCGGCCATAATGAGAACTGCTGGGCATATCCCGAGCCGTGGCGTCGGATCAAGTTCCGCGACCCGGAAGATCCGAGTTCCTTGCTCGTGTTCCTGACCAACGATTTCACACTGCCCGCGATGACCATCACCAAGCTGTACAAAGCCCGGTGGATGATCGAGCTGTTCTTCAAATGGATCAAACAGCACCTCCGCATCAAGGCGTTTGTCGGCACTACGCCCAACGCGGTGAAGACACAGATATGGATCGCCATCTCCACGTACCTGCTCGTTGCCATTCTCAAGAAGCGACTCCGCATCGAGCTGCCGCTCTACACAATTCTACAAATCCTGAGCGTGTCCCTGTTCGAGAAAACCCCCATTCTACAGGCATTTCAGGCTTGGGACTACGAAACCGAAATACCCGAAAGTCATAACACGTTGATGTTGTTCGACTAATATTGGGACAGTAGTGGACACAGGTATCCTCTTACTCAGGTCTCAAGTTTCAGGTCTCGCACTCAAATGATCTCCCTCACTCCCGCTCTACATTAATCCGGTACATGTAGGAGCGGATCCGGAAGACGGTGTCCGTGTAGATGTTCATCGGCGGGGTGGCCGGGGCATTGGTCAGGAGCTGAACCCGCGAGGAGGGATCGCCGAGGTCGCTGTAGCGGTAGAGATCGTAGACCCGCCCCGCACGGCTCGGCCAGCGCAGGACGAACTCGTCGAACAGATCGAGATGGTAGACCGGGTCGTCGAGGTCCATTGAGAAACAGGACCCGTCGCTCATCGGATCGGTCCCTGCGATGTACTCGTCGCGGTCCGAGACGCCGTCCCCGTCGGTGTCGGTCAGCGACGGATCGGTTCCGGTCGTGCTCTCGCCCCAGTTGCTCAGTCCATCTCCGTCCGTATCGTCGTAACGCCCCGGCACCGTGCTCCCCCACCACCGCATCTCGTCGCTGTCGGCCATCCCGTCCTCGTCGGCGTCGACGCGGGTGGTATTGAACGACCGCAGACCGTATTCGTATTTCTTCCACTGCGTGGCCCCGAGGAAGATCCCGTTTGTGCCGGCAAACCAGAGGTCCTTGATCTCGGGGTCCTGCCACCAGTACTCATCGCTCATCGTGTTGCGCCGATCGATCGGGTCGCCCACGCGGAACGAGGTGATATTGGTGCCGCCTCCGATCCAGATGTAGTCGCCGGTCGGGGCGTGGTCCTCGATAAAGACGTTCTGAACCACCCCGTTGGTGTAGAGCCCCTCATAGCTCATGGCGGCGGAGCTGATGTCGATCGCCACCACGCCGTTGAGGTTGTCGGCGACCCACAGCCGCCCGTCCGCGGCCTCGAGCCGGTAGGCGCTCGCGCTTTTACCCATGTCGATGGTGTAGTTGTAATGCTCCGTATGCCAGGTTTCGTTCGAGCCCTTTTCTTCGCAGTAAACGCTGTACACGCCAAGCCCGCCGGCCGCGGCGTAGACTTTGCTTCCGTACGTGGTGAGGCCCTGAATCGGCGAGCCGGCGAAGAAGTTTGTCTGAAGCGTCGGGACGGACAGATTGGTCGCCACCAGCAGGCCGTTGGTGTAGTCCGCCACGTAGATCCTGCCGTTGAGGTAGCGCACGGCCCGGGCGTCGTCGGTATCGAGGTGGCTCTGAAGGGCCATATTGGCGGGATCGGTAGCGTCGAGCACGACCAGACCATTCTCACCGTCGGCTACCAGCAGCGTGTCGCCCCCGTCGGTCACATCGATCCCCATCGCGATCCCTTCGGTGTCGTAGCGCCCCAGCCGCGTCCAGTTGGTCACGTTCACGATGTGCACCCCGGAGTGGTAGTTCGCCACGTAGGCGACATCATTCAGGATCTCCATGTCCCATCCCTGACCGGAGGTGATGAAGCGCCCCCTCGGTTCGGGCGCCGCCTTGTCCGTGACGTCCATCAGGCGCAATCCGCCGCGGTCGACCTGGATCCCGTACGCATTGGTGTAGGTTCCCCAGCCGGTCGGCAGGTGGACGAAGTCGCCCTCGGCGTCGACGTCATGAATCCCTATCCCGTCCGTGGGGCCGCCGGATCCATTCTGCCAGTGGGCCAGTTCGACCATGTTCGACGGGTCGGAGACGCCGTAGATCCAGAACCGCTTCCCGCCGATCACGTAGGCATTGGTGCCTTCCACGTCCACGTCGTCCAGGTTGTCGTACGGAAACGGGTTGTGTGAGGAGATGAAATTGTCGATCAGGGCAGGTGACGCGGGATCGCTCAGGTCGAAGGCCATCAGCCCGTATCCGTCCTGGCACATGAACAGCGTATCGCCCTCGATGTCGAGACCGCGCGCGGCGTATTCGCAGACCCCCACGCCCTCGTACTCGTTGGTGGCCGTGATCACCATGGTTTCGGGATCGGAGATGTTCACGGTTTTCAGCCCCTCGGTGAAGTTGGCGCAGTACGCGTAGTCCCCGCGCACGGCTACGTCGCGGATAGAACCCGGCGCGGGGTGATTGGTGTTGCTTACGTCAAGCTGCCCCAGCAGGACCGGCGAGGCCGGGTCGCTGATGGAAAGCACCGTGAGATCGCTGTTCTGGGCGACGTAGAGCCGGTCGCCCACCGCCGCCATCGGTCCATAAAACAGATGTGCGTTGGTCCAGGTGCAGAGTACGGCCAGGTTCGAGGGTGTCGAGGCGTCGAAGATCGTCAGGCCGTAATTGTCCGCACCTACGAACACGTACGGGCCCAGGCCGCAGATTTCTTCGGCCCGTCCGGGGATCTCGTGCATGTCGATCAGGACGGGGGCGTCGGGGTCGGAGCAGTCGATGACCTTCAACCCGCCGACATCGCAGGCGACATAGGCGGTCGTGCCCGTGACATAGACCTCCTCGGCGTCCGCCGAGAGATTGTATCCGTAGCTCGGGGTGTAATTCGTATAGCCGGGCAGGATCTCGGACGGGCTGGTGGGGTCGTACCCGTACTCCAGCTCCCAGTCGTCGTAGAGCGTATCGTTGTCGGTGTCCTCGGACCCCGGGTCGGTCCCCGCGTCGTGCTCTTCGATATTGCTCAGCCCGTCGCCGTCCCCGTCGCCGCCGCTGTCGTTCACTTCGGGATCGAGTCCGTAGGTCCGTTCCCATTCGTTCAGCATGCCGTCGCCGTCATTGTCGTTCGTCACCGCCACAGTCCACTCCACCGACACCTCGCCGTTGGTCCAGAAATCGTCGCTGATCTCCACGAGCAGGGTGTACACGCCCGCGCCGCCCCATGGGGTCCCGAAATCGTAGCTCGCGCTGTTCGTGCCCACGGCGGTGCCGTCGAGCGTCCACGCGTAGGACAGCGGGGTGCCGTCCGGATCGGAGGCCGCCACGCTGAATGTGTTCGTCTCCGCCTCGTCCATCGGGTATGCGCCGGCGGCGGGTGTGCTGCCGGAGACCACCGGTTTCGCGTTGCCGCCCTCGGTGACGACCAGATCGAGCGCCGCCGCGGCCTGGCCGTTGGTGGCGTCGGTGACGCGGAAAGTCAGACTGTTCGTGCCCGCGTTCCACGGCGTTCCGTAAAGCTCGCCCCCGGAGGTCATCACGATGTTGGTCGGCAGCGCGTCTTCGGGCTGGAAGCGGATAATGTCGCCCGGGTCCAGCCAGGCGTCGTTGTTCGTGCTGACCACGTAGTCGACCCCGTTGCCGGCCGACAGGCCGCAGAAGCGGGGCGACATCATGCCCTCGTCGCCTGACATGTCGACCCGGATCAGGCCGTTCTCGTTCATCTCGAGTTTGATGCCGACGTATTGCCACATCGGGGTCCTGCCGTACCACCGGATCACGCAGGAGGAATCGTTGGTCCAGATATAGATATCCAAATCGCCGCCGGCGGAGGTGTCGAGGTCCTTCCAGTCGGCGGCGATCATGCACTGCTGCGCCAGCTCGTTTGTGGTCGGCGTGCTGTCGAGGTAATTGGTCGCGAAATGGACGTAGCCGTCCACCGCGACCCAGCACTGGGTGTATCCGACGCCGTAAAACGGGAATGTAAAGGGCAGATCCAGCAGCCACGCTTCGGAATCCGCGTTCCAGTCCATGTCCGCAGACGGATCCTGCATCGCGTTGGTCTCGATGCTCTCGGCGTAGTCCTGGGCGACGTTCCAGCGGTAGGGGGTCGTGCCGCCGGAGGCGCTCAGGGTCCCGCTGTACGCCTCGGCTACAGCCCCGGTGGGGAGTGAAGTGGTGGTGACACTGACCGCGTGCGCGGACACAGCACCGAACGCGAGACAGGTGAAACAGGCGGCCGAAAAGAAGGCTCTCATGACATCCTCCCCATGGTTGTAATGCAAACATGGCTTCGTGAATAACAAAATGTCAATATTGATGAGGCCTGTTTTTCGTTAAAAAAGCGTTTTCCGGAAATTCAAAAGCTGCTGATGGAAAAAGCCTTCCCGAAAAAAACAAACCTGCTTGACAAAATCGACTCGATCAGCCCTTAATAAAGACGAAGCAGTAAATACTCTCCCGGGAGGTGCCTGATGCACAGGAAAAGGATGCTCTCTGCCACTTCACTTGCGCTGATTCTGGTGGCCGGAATCTCGAGCGCCCAGGATGTGGTCGTCTCTGAAAATATCGTCGGGTTTGTGCGCGAAAATACGGAACCGGGCGTTCAAATCGTCGGCGTCCCGTTCGTCAATGGCACCAATACCCTCGCGGAGATCGTGGGGACGAACGGTGTGGCGGGCAATGATATCAGCAATGCAGATGTAGTATACGCCTATACGCCCGAAGCGACGAGCTATAAGGAGTTCTGGCTGGCCGACGACAGTTATGGTGCGGAGTTTCAGCGGAAGTGGATTGATCATGACCAGTCCATTGTGGCGACGAATGAATTTACTTCTGAAGCCGCTCTTTGGTACAAAAGCCGTGCGGCAACATCAAACGAGCTGGTGTTCGTCGGTGAAGTCGTGGCGGACGGTGCCGTGACAAACACGATAGTGCCTGGCGTCCAGCTTGTTTCCTATCCGTTCAGCTGCGATCAGTCGCTGAATGAGATGAGCCTGACCAACGGTCTGGCAGGTGAAGATATCAGTACCGCCGACACTATCTATCTTTATGTGCCGGGCGAGGGTGGCTACAAATCATTCTGGTTGGCCGACGACTCCTATGGTGCGGAATTTCAGCTCAAATGGATAGACCGGGATAAGGCCGAGGTCGCGACCAATGTTGTCGGCATGGGACAGGGATTCTGGTACAGGAGTCGAGGAGCGTCCGCCTTTGATTGGGTCGAAGAGCGCCCCTATGATCTGCAAGCTGAATAGATAAACCATTAACGATGACAAGAGGAGGAGGGGCAATGAAGGCGAGATTGATGTCGTGTCTTGTGGTAGTCGTAGGTTTTTCGATGGTCGCGAATGCCAATCTGGTGCTTCAGTGGGGCTCCGGAAACCACCAGATAATGAATTATAACGGCGCTAACATTCCGTACAGCGAATCAGATGGGACTCAAGGGGCTTTTGCTCAATTAATCAATACGGGCCCGGACGGGACACCCGATTTCTTTGCGACCAATCAGTTGTCTACCACAGGCGTTACCGATGACGACTTCGTGGTCAGCGTTACCTATTCCTACGGGGGACCAGCCCTTGGAACACAGTCCAATGAGTTCAAGTTGGTAGACTCGACCGTAGACACGGAAGCGGAGAATGGAACGTATTATGTTCGTGTTTTTAATGTGGCCAATACGGCGTATGTCACCAAGGGCACCAATGCCCTTCTTTCGGACCTTGATTACGCGGATATAGACGACGTCTATTACTGGGAGTCCGCCACGCACACCTTTACATACAGTGAGCTTGGCGTTCCGGACGAATTTTACTTCACGGGCGGCTCGGACCGCCAGACGACCTTTGCGGTCGTCCCCGAACCGGCTACGGCGCTGATTTTCGGTCCGGGTTCGATGCTGCTGATCGCGCTGCGCAGGCTTATGCTGCGCCGTCGCCGTCGTTCAAACGCTTCCGAGCTCGAAGACTACGTAGCGCAGATGGAGCCGGCTTATGCGACGGGGCCGGTGGAGCGCACGTTGAGCCGGGACTGCCCGCGCTGTGGGTCCAAGGAGCACTGCGCTGCACCGCCGACGTGGTGGATGTCGGTCATGCCGTATGTGAGCCGACATCACTGCAACCGGTGTGAAAAGGAATACGTTTCCCTCGACTGGTAATTCCCTCGGTCGATCAGACGGGGAGGGGCGGTGGCGGCACCGCCCCTTTTTTTGAGGTCAGTCAGGAGGGCCTGACTTACTTATCCGTGCCACTCGGTGTCGTCGACCGTCGTCTGAAACTCGTCGCGCACCGGCTCGCCCACGTCCTCGCCGTCGGTCTGTTCGAGCTCTTCCGGCCCCGGCTCGCCGATGTAGAGGATGCCGTTCATCGGGCATTTCTCAAGCGCGAGCTGCGCCTCATCCATCGATTCAGGATCGTACTGATCGTAATCGATGTGCGCGAGGTTGTCTTCGACCCTGAACAGGTCCGATTTGCGCGCGCACATCCCGCACCCGATACACCCGACCTTGCAGACCTGCCGGACGTATTTGCCCGGGTCGTGGTTGGAGCAGGCGACCACCATCACTCGCTCGGACTTGAACGGGATCATGTGAATGATGTTCCGCGGGCAGACCCGGGCGCAGGCCCCGCAGCCGGTGCACTTTTCGTAATCGACCCGGGCCAGGCCGTCGATCACGTGAATCGCGTCGAACGGACAGCTCCGCTCGCAGTCCCCGAATCCGAGACATCCATACGTACAAGCCTGTACGCCGCCCACCAGATTCGCGGACCGGCAGGATGGCTCTCCCCGGTATTCGCTGTGGATCAGGCGTTTATCATACGTCGCCCCGCAGTGAACGACCGGGCGGAACGGGAGTTTCTGTCCGACCTCGATGCCCAGGATTTCCGCGACCGCCTGCGCGCATGAATCACCGCCGACCGGACAGAGATCCGGGGGGGCCTCGCCCGAGGCGGCCGCCTCGGCGTATTCGCCGCATCCCACGTACCCGCACGCGCCGCAATTCGCGCCGGGCAGTGCGTCGAGCACCGCGCTCACGCGCGGATCGACTTCGACGTGAAACGCGCGGTTCGCCCAGCCGAGAATCCAGGCCATCAGACAGGCGAGCAGCACCATGATCAGCGAGGCGAGGAGTATTACAATCATCGGCTCACCTCGTGAGGGTAGGGCGCGCTCTCCGAGCGCGCCGTCTGCGCGGTTTCGTTTTTCTCCGGCCGCAGGGCTTCTTCCAGGCCGCGATCGACTCCGGTGAAGCCGGTGAAGGCGAGGGCGAGGATGCCGGCGACGATCATGGCGATGGGCGGTCCCTGCAGCGGGGCGGGTACATCGCACAGGTCGAGTTCCTCGCGGATGCCCGCCATGATCACGATCGCCAGCGTGAAGCCGAGCCCCCCGAAGACCGCGAGCGTCAGGGCCTCATGCAACCCCCACATCTCCGCGGGCGAGGAGGCCCCCGAAACGTGCTTCATAATCTCCAGACAGGCGAAAAGTATCGCGCAGTTGGTGGTGATCAGCGGCAGGTAGACCCCGAACGCCTTGTAGAGCGGGGGGAAGAACCGGCGCACGTACATCTCGACGAACTGGACCGAGGAGGCGATCACGAAGATGTAGACGATGTAGTTCAGAATCGTCAGGTCGATCTCCGCCGCCCGGTCGGGCGACAGGAAAAACCCTCCGATCCACGCCGTTACCGGCGCGCCCTGACGGAGGACGTAGAAGGTGAGCGTCCAGCTCAGCAGCGAGGCGATCGTGATCACGAACGTCACCGCCAGCCCCATCCCGAAGGCCGTGTCGAGCCGTCTCGAGACGCCGACGAACGGGCAGAGACCGACGAAGTAGTGCAGCACGAAGTTGTTGATCAGCGCCGCGCCGACCGCGATCAGAATCAGTGTAGTCAGTGTTTCCATGTCCGGGTCCGGTTACGGTTCGTTTGCGGATTTCGTCTTTTGGCTCATCGTAAGCCAGTTGACGGCGGCCATCAGGAATCCGAGCGTCAGAAACGCGCCCGGAGGGAGCACCATCAGCACCCAGTTGGGCCAGGCGTCGGGGAGTACGCTGAAGCCGAGCCAGCTCCCGTTGCCGAGGATCTCGCGCACGGTGGCGATGCTCGCGAGCGCGAGCGTGAAGCCCAGCGCCTGGCCGACCGCGTCCATCGCCGCCGTGCGCGTGTTCTGCTTGGAGGCGCAGATCTCGCAGCGGCTGATGATGGCGCAGTTCACGATGATCAGCGGGATGTAGGGCCCCAGTTCCTTGCTCATCGGCCACATGAACGCGGCGATGAACTTGTCCGCGATGGTCACGAATGTGGCGATGGTGAGCGTAAACACGAGAATGCGCAGGTGCGGTTTGAGCAGACTGCGGATCAGGCTGACGAGCACGTTCGCGCAGAACAGCACGAACAGCACCGCGCCGGACATCGTCAGCGCCGCCTTCATGCTGTTCGTGACCGCCAGGGTGGGGCAGAGCCCGAGCAACTGACGATACACGGGGTTCTCCGGGAGGATCCCGTTAATGAACCGTTCCAGGGGTGTGGGGCCGTCGCTCATCAGGATCCCGCCTGTTTTATGGTTCTGAACTGCCGCAGGGTATTATTTACGATCTGAACCACACTCCGCGAAGAGATGGTCGCACCGGTGATCGCCTGGATTTCATGCGGGCCGGCCTCCTGCTTGGTCACCTCGAGCCCGGTTTGCGCGTCCATGCCGCGGAACTGCTCGCGCCAGTCCTCCGCGGCGATTTTATTGCCGAGGCCGGGGGTTTCCGTCTGGCTGAGCACGTAGAGCCCCGTGATTTTGTCGAGGTCCGCGTCCACGCCGACGAGCAGCTCGATCGGTCCCGCAAAACCCTGTCCGGACGCCAGCACCACCCAGCCGGCGGTCTCGCCGCCGTCCCCGAGCGCCCGCCACGCGCGCAGCCCGGCTTCACCGGCCGGCTCGCTCTCCTTCGCGCCCGGGACGAGCGAAGGGATCTGGCGCATCGTCTCCGCGCGCTTGTTGGCTTCGATCTTCGGATGAAGCCCCGTCTGGACGCCCGCCAGCGCCGCGCCGAAGATCAGCGCGAGCCCGAGCACGAGCCACGCCTCAGTAAAATATATGGCCGTCTGTTTCATGCCGCGGTTCGGATTTCCGGGTTCTTTCTCAAGTTTCAAGTCTCAGGTTTCTCACTCACTCACTCACTCACGGACACGCCCCACCCACCGGCACGGGTTTCGTCCACCGGTTGATCAGCGGGGTGAGAGCGTTCATCAGCAGCACGGCGAACATCACCCCTTCCGGGTAGCCGCTCAGCGAGCGCAGCAGCATGACGAAGGCGCCGAAGCCGAGGCCGAAGATCCACTTCCCCTTCGGGGTCAGCGGCGTCGACACGGGGTCGGTGATGATGAAAAAGGCCCCGAAGAGGAAGGCGCCGCCGCTCAGGTGCTGCAGCGGGCCCCAAGGGGCGTCGCCGAACTGCCGGAGCAGGGCGATGGCGGCCACGGCGACCCCCGCGCCGGCGGGGAGTTCCCACGAGGCCGTTCGGCGCGCGCACAGATAGGCTCCGCCCAGAAGGCAGGCCAGCGCGCTCGTCTCGCCGAGCGATCCGTTGGTGTTGCCGATTAGGAGTTTCAGGATCGGGGTGCTCTCGCCGGCCTGCTGAAGCGAGGTCAGCGGGGTGGCGCCCGTCACGGCCGCGACGGCGCTGTCGGGATCGACATACGCCGAGGCGCCGAGCAGGGCGGGGAAGGCGATCATCACGAACGCGCGACCGACCATGGCGGGATTGAACAGGTTCTGTCCGAGTCCTCCGAAGGCCGCCTTCCCGATCCCTATCGCGGCAAAGGAGCCGATCAGCGATACGAACCACGGGGCCGTGGCGGGAAGCGAGAGTCCGAGGATGAGGCCGGTGACGAGGCCGGATCCGTCCCGAAGGGTAGGGCGGTGGCCGCGCATGGCCGCGAACACGGCTTCGGCCAGCAGGGCGAACAGGCCGCAGAGCACGAGCTGTTTGAGCGCATAGAGCCGGAACACCCACAGGGCCACGGCCATGAGCGGCACGAGTGCGACGACCACGTCCCACATCATTCGCCTTGTATGCAGAGCCGGGTCGACCAGGTGCGGACCCGGGGCCACGTGCAGACGGGGGGTGTTCTGCGGATCGCTGGAGGGCTGCGCGCTCACGATTCGCTGCGCTCCTGTTTGATCAGTTCGCTCTTGCCCATCCGGATGAGCTGGACGAGCGGAATGCGGGCCGGGCAGATGTAGCCGCAGCAGCCGCATTCCATGCAGGCCTTGATGTCGTACCGCTCCACGATATCGAGCCGCTGTTTGCGGGACGCGATTCCCAGCCGTGAGGGCACGAGGTTGAGCGGGCAGACGTCCACGCAGCGACCGCAGCGAATGCAGCGCGTCTCCTCCTGCCGGCGTATCTCGGCCTCCGTGAGCGCGAGCACACCGCTGGTGCCCTTGGTGACCGGAACATCGAGATCGTGCAGGGCGAATCCCATCATCGGCCCGCCGGCCACCACGCGCGCGGTATCCTCCTTCAACCCGCCGCAATGTTCGATGATTGCCCGATACGGCGTTCCGATCGGTACGAGCAGGTTTTTCGGTTCGCGTATGCCGCGCCCGCTGACGCTGAGGATGCGGTGAGTGACGGGGTTGCCGCGCAGCACGGCGCGCGCCACGGCGGCACAGGTGCCGACGTTGAGCACCACGACGCCCACGTCGAGCGGCAGGCCGCCGGTGGGGATCGTGCGGCCGAGCACCGCCTGCACCGTCTGTTTCTCGCCGCCCATGGGGTAGCGGGTCTCCACGACGGCGATCTCCACGCCCGTGCCGTCCGCGGCCCGCCGCAAAGAGGCGACGGCGTCCGGTTTGTTGTCTTCGATTGCGATCACGGTGCGTGTCGCGCCCGCGGCCCGCGCGGCCAGACGCGCGCCGGCGATCACGGGATCCGGATACTCCTCCATCAGGCGCTGGTCTGCGGCTAGGTACGGTTCGCACTCGCAGCCGTTGACCAGCACGGTGCCGACGGGCTTTTCCCCGTTGCGCTTCACCTTTACGTAAGTGGGGAAGGCCGCTCCGCCGTGGCCGACGATCCCGGCCTCGCGAATTATGCCGGGCAACGCACCGGGATCGTGTTCCTCCGGGTCGACGTTCCAGTCCCCTCCCAGGATGCGCCGCACCGGGTCGCCGTCCCCCGCCGGGGCTTCGCCCCGCTTGACCGGGATCGTATTCACGTGGCGTCCGTTCGGCAGGGTGGTCACGCCCTCCCGGCCGACCGTGCCCGCGATGGAGGCATGGACCGGCGCGGAGATGAAGGATTCCGAGTCGGCGATCGTATCGCCCTCCGCGACCTCCTGCTTCGGCTTCACGCTCGAGATGCAGGGGGCGCCGACGTGCTGCAGCACGGGGATCTCGACCTGCTCCGGCGCGGGCAGGGGCTCGATCGGCGCACCTTCGGCCAGCTCTTTCCGTTCGGGCGGGTGCACGCCCCGAGCGAATCGGCCCCGGCCGCCGGCGTTTTCGGGGAGCGCGATCATGCGGTACGACCCTCCCGGCTGAAGCGGCCGATGCAGAGTCTCGCCGTCAGGACCCCCGCCGCGAGACCGGCGAATGCAGCGAGCACATCCAGGCCCGCCCCCGCAGGAGTCAACGCCGCCCCCGCGATCGCCAGCAGCAGCGGCAGCAGAAATGCCGCCGCGCTGTGCCACACGCAGACGCGCGGGGCGTCCTCGCCGGGCTGCCCCCCGCAGGAACACCCCCCGCGCTCACAGGATTCATGTTGATGGACGTGATTCATGGGACGCCCTTTATTGACAGACGCAAAAACGTAGATCGTACGCCCGTGGAGCACGTTGCGCAATCGAAAACAATCGCGGCTTCAAAAGAGGTCCGGGCCGCGGATTGACAACAGCCGCCGCGTACGGAAATCTAACCCGGCTAACACAAAACTAATGAGATATGTTAGAAGGCGCGCGCATGGGGTTCCGCACGTATAAAAATTTCAGCATCGGCCGCATTGAGCAGTCGCTGCGCGGAGTTCAGAAGGAATTTGATTCGATCAACCGCCGACTGTCCCTGCACCGCGAAGATCTCACCGACGAGATCGTGGATCATATTCTCGAGGCGTACCGTTTTCTGAATGGCCTGATGGGCAAGGGGGTCGACCTGTTTTCGCTGGCCGGTCTCCATTCGCTGCTTGAACTCAATCATATCGTACTGTGCGGGACGGACATGCGTACGCGGATGGAATACCACGAAAGCGTTCTCATGGCGCGGCGTAAATACACCGCCCGTATCGGACGTATCCGCGACTGGGTCATCCGGAACCGGGAGCGGGGCGATCCGTACCGTACGGCATCGATATTTTACGCCTCGGCGCTGAGCCAGCCGCAGCTGTTTGTGGAGGGCAATCACCGCACGGGCAATATCGTCCTCAATTACCTCCTCGTAAGCCGTAACGAACCGCCCTACGTGATGGAACCGGAGACGGCGGTGGGCTATCTCGAAATCTCCGGCCGGATCAAGTTTTCTGACCGTACGATTCTGCCCGGGAAAGTTGCGCTGAATTCGGTGCACGGGCGGCATTTTGCGCGTTTTCTCCGGGAGAGTGCGGACGCGAAATTCATGGAAGAGGAAGAATAGGGGCGCGGTATGCACGGATTCTTTGTTTTGCTCAATATGATCGGCGGGCTGGGCCTGTTCCTTTACGGCATGCACCAGATGAGCGACGGCCTGCGGCGCCGGGCCGGGGATCGCCTGCGCAAGCTGCTGCAGACGCTGACCAGCAATCGTGTGTTCGGTGTGATCACGGGAGCCAGCGTCACCACGATTATTCAGTCATCGTCGGCCACCACGATCCTGCTGGTGAGTCTGGTGAACGCCTCGCTCATGACCCTGGAACAGGCCATCGGCGTGGTCATGGGCGCCAACATCGGGACGACCTTTACGGCGTGGATCGTGTCCCTGCTCGGGTTTAAGTTCAAGATCACTTCGCTCGCCCTTCCCGCGGTGGCGGTGGCCCTGCCGTTCTTTTTCAGCCGCATACCGAAACGGCGCGAATGGTCTGAAATCCTGCTCGGTTTCGGCATTCTCTTCATGGGTCTTTCGGTGATGAAGGAGTCCGTCCCCGATATTTCGAAACACCCCGAGGCCCTGGAGTTCGTGCAGCATCTGGTCAATGCCGGATTCTGGTCGGTGCTGCTGTTTATTCTGCTGGGGACGCTTCTGACCATCGTCGTGCAGTCCTCCTCCGCCGCCATGGCCATTACCCTGACCATGGCCTACAGCGGGTGGATTGACTTTGAAATCGCCGCCGCGATCGTGCTCGGCGAGAATATCGGAACGACGATCACGGCCTTTCTGGCTTCACTGGGGATGTCACCGAATGCAAAGCGCACGGCGCGTGTGCACATGGTCTTCAATATCGTCGGCGTCGCCTGGATGCTGGCCGTGTATCAGCCTTTCCTGCAGATGGTCGATCAGATCGTTCCGGGCGGTGTCAACGACCCGCACGCCCTCCCGGTGCATCTGGCCGCGTTCCACACCCTGTTCAATCTGGCCAATACAACCCTGCTGATCGGGTTCGTGCCTCAGCTCGCCAGGCTGGCCAGGGTCATGGTCCGCCCCCGCGAACACGGCCCCGCGCCTATCGGAACGTTCCATGTGAGTCATGTGCGCACGCGAACCACGGACGCGCTGGAGGCGGATCTCGTCAGCGCGCGCGCTGAGGTGGGCCGCATGGCGGTGATGGTGCACGATATGCTTCTCAAAGGCCTGAACGCCTATCATTCGAGTCCGGCCGAGCTGGAGGAACTGCGGGAGGAATCGAAGCGGACGGAGAAATTGACCGACCAGATGCAGGACGGCATCACCGAGTTTCTCACCGACTGCATGAAAGAATCCGTCACCGAGCTGCAGGCCCAGCGAATCTTCGCCATGCAGAAGGTGACCTCGGAACTGGAGAGCATCGCTGACAGCGCCTACCGGCTGGTCCAGCTGTTCCGCCGCAAAGTGCGCAAGGGAATGGGATTCCACGAACACGCCGACGAGCAGCTGTACGCCTATACCTCGGAGATTCTCGACTTTCTCAAGTATAATGCGGATTACCTGACCTATTCGGTGCCCGAGTACAATTTTGATACGGCGCTCAGACTGAACCGGGCCCTCAAAAAGACACGCAAGGGGCTGCGTAAAAATGTAAACGAGGAAATCGCTTCAACCCCCGACGCCGACGTGGGAGGGGAAGTGCTGTTTATCGACCTGGTGAGACACCTCGAACGCATCGGCGAGCGTAATCTCAATATCGCCCAGGCCATCCAGCGCCTGAACGAAAACGCGTTCTGAGCACGTAGAGCACCTTCTCGTACGCGCACCCGTGCTCACACTCACTATGAGCTCTAAAGCCCTCTTTTTTTCGGTCAATCATGCGAAAACCCCGCAATTAGATATAAATTCGTTCAAGATTTGAGATATAGATTTCCGGGAGGCCACATTTATATAAAAATATCCTTTATTTTAGACTTCGGCGGGATATAGTCTCCAACTTACAAGATAAAGGCTGAGTTAACAGCTTTGCGGAGGTTCGAAATGGCAACAGATCCGATAAGTGGCGGCGAAGCCATCATCCGGTGCCTTGAAAACGAGGGGGTCGAGTACATATTCGGGTACTCGGGCGGCGCGGTGATCCCGATATTTGACGCGATGGTCACCACAAATACGCGCATCCAGTTTGTTCTGACCCGTCATGAACAGGGTGCGACGCATATGGCGGACGGTTATGCCCGGGCCACGGGCAAACCGGCGGTGGTTCTGGTCACGAGCGGTCCGGGCGCGACGAACACGCTCACGGGAATCATGACGGCGCACATGGATTCGGTTCCGATGATTGTCCTGACGGGGCAGTCGGTCACGCCGATGATCGGCAAGGACGCCTTTCAGGAGGCGGACATCTTCGACATCACGATGCCGGTCGTGAAGCACAGTTATCTGGTCAAGGAATCCAACCAGCTGCCGCGGATTCTTCGGGAGTCGTTCCACATCGCGACCACGGGTCGTCCCGGACCGGTCCTGATCGACGTCCCCAAGGACGTCAGCGCGGGCGACTGTACGGCGGACCTGCACGCGCCGATGGATCTGCCCGGGTACAGGCCGGACACGCCGGAATATGAGCCTGCGGACGTCCAGGAGATGGCCGAGATGCTGAGCAAGTCGAGGAGGCCGCTGATCCTGGCCGGTCATGGCGCGGTCATGTCGCGTGCGGAAAAGGAGATCCGGCGGCTGGCGGAGAAGATCAAGGCGCCGGTCACGACCACGCTGCTCGGCAAGGGCGCCTTTCCGGAGAGCCATCCTCTCTCGCTGGGCATGCTCGGCATGCACGGGACGGCTTATGCGAACAAAGCGGTGTGTGAGTGCGACCTGATCCTCAATATCGGTTCGCGTTTCGACGACCGCATACTCGGCAATCCCGCGCAGTTCGCGAAACAGGCCCGGATTCTGCATATCGACATCGATCGCGCGGAGGTCTACAAGATGATCCGCCCCGATCTCTACTGTGTCGGGGATGCGCGCGAGGTCACGGCGGAACTGGCCAAACACGTCCCGGAACTGGATACCGGCGACTGGATCGAGCGGCTCGCAAAATATCGCAGAAAATACCCGCTCCGGTATCGGAAGCAGGGCGGGCTTAAGATGGCGCATATCATCGATGAACTCTACAAGATGACCGAAGGCCGTGCGGTGGTGGCGACGGACGTCGGCCAGCATCAGATGTGGGCGGCGCAGTTCTATCGCAGCGACGACCCGCATAATTTCCTGACCTCGGGCGGAGCGGGCACGATGGGCTTCGGTCTGCCCGCGGCGATCGGCGCGCAGTTCGGGCGGCCGGACGACCTGACGGTCGCGATCGTCGGCGACGGGGGGTTCCAGATGACCTGTTACGAACTGGCCACCGCGCGTCTGCACAATCTTCCGCTGAAGATCATCGTGATGAACAACCACTACCTGGGCATGGTCCGGCAGTGGCAGGAGCTGTTCTACGAGGACCGTACCAGCGGCGTCGATCTGGAGGGCAATCCGGACTTCGTCAAGCTCGCCTCGGCCTTCGGCGTCAAGGGATTCAATCTGCGCCGCTCCGGGGATGTCCGCAAGGTGCTGGGAAGAATGCTGGAGTGGAACGACGGCCCGTGCCTGATCAATGCGGAGGTCGAGAAGACGGACAACGTCTTTCCGATGGTGCCCGCGGGCAAGGCGCTTGAGGACATGATGATCGACCCCCCGCGCAAAGGGCAGAAGCTGGATAAACCGACGGGATCGACCTGAGGGAGGAGTCACAATGAAAACAGGTGGTGCAAATTCACGGGAGATCCACGCACTGAGCGTCTATGTCGCGAACAAACCGGGCGTGCTGGCCCGGGTCGCGCAGGTCTTTTCACGGCGGGGATTCAATATCGAATCGCTGGTGGTCTCGCCGGCCATGGACGGGACGTTCTCGCGCATGACCATCGGCGTCAGCGGCGAATCCGAGGTGCTCGATCAGCTCATCCGCAAGGTCTCGAAACTGGTCGACGTCCTGCACTGCACGGACCATACCTACGACGATACGGTCACCAAGGAGATGGCCCTGATCAAGCTCGCCGTGGGATCGGAGGACCGGGCGGAGGCCCTGCAGATCTCGGAACACTTCGGCTGCAAGACGGTCGACCTGACCGAGAACTCAATGATTCTCATGGCGACCGGCGATCCGGAGAAGCTCGACGCGCTCGTGGGCATGCTCTCGAAGTTCCGGATGATCGAGCTGGTCAACACCGGCGCGGTCATCATGAGCCGGGGCGAAGGGGAGACGTAAGAGGAGGCGAGGGAGACGTTATACCCTCCGCGTCGCGTACATGGCCAGGGCGCCGGCGACGGCCGCGTTCAAGGACTCGCAGGCGGGGCGCATCGGGATGTGTACCATGCGGCTGCAGCGCCGGCGCGCTTCGGAACTGAGGCCGTGGGCTTCGTGGCCGAGCACGACGACCGAGCAGGGGGGGAAGGCCGTTTCGAAGAGATTCTCTCCTTCGCCGGCGGCGAGGCCGACGATGTCGTACCCCCCTCGCTCCAGTTCCATCCAGCATTCTTCGGAAGCGCGATGAAGGCCGATCAGGGGCAGCATGCCCATGGAAGCGCGGACGCATTTCGGATTGAAGGGATCGGCGCAGGGCCCGTGAAGCAGGATGGCGTCCACCCCCGCCGCCACCGCCGTGCGTATCAGCGTCCCCATGTTGCCGGGATCGCCCAGGCCGTCGAGGACCACGTAGCGGCCCTGGCGGTCATGGATCCGCAGTTCGGGCGGCATGTATTCGACCACGGCGAGGATCCCCTGACTGTTCTTTACGGAGGTCAGTCTGCTGAAGAGCGGGGCCGGCAGCGAAAAACGGGACGCCTGTTCAAAAGAGCCCGACCAGCGGTCCTCCAGCCCGCGTCCCTCCTCGAACCAGAGTTCCCGTACCCGGCCGAATCCGTTGCGGTCGTGTTCCAGGGCCGCTATCGCGCGCGGGCTCTCGAGCAGAAATACGTGTTCCTCGCGATGCGGCTTCCGCGTGCCGCCCAGCGAGCGCACGCGTTTGAAGCGCGGATTATTCGCAGAAGTGATCCGGAGGGTCATGGGATGATTCAGCCGCCAACGGAGGGCATGGAATGCATCATCCGGGCCGCGACACTGCCGAATACCGTGGCTGCCAGGACGAGGTAGATCAGGGTGCCGATAAGCCCGAGCAGCAGGAGGAACCCGTACGCGGCGAAGTGGGAACGCAGCTTCTGATAGAGGGTGGCCGGGTCGGGGCCGTCGTCGAGTTCCCGTTTCGCGCCGAAGAGGGCCACGCCCGATATAATCATCGGAACCCCCCAGATCGCCCCGATGATCGTCAGGCAGGCCAGGATTCCGGTGACGACGTGGTAGATGCCGATAAACGCCATCCACCCCCGCAGGCCCGCGGGTACGTTGCGCGCGCCGCCCGCCGGTGCGGTGCGGGATGTCGCGCCCGCGGCCGTGCGCGAAAACTCGGTGCGCCGGAGGGGGGTCCAGGTCTGCATGCCCTCGCGCCAGAGGAGCGTGTCCTGGTTGAGGTCCCCGTTACGGATCATCTCGCGTATGCGCGACGGCGCGAAAGGTCCGCTGGGCTGGTTCTTCCGGTCCGCGTAGTACCACTGAGATTCCATCGTCGAACTCCCGTTCAGAATTCGATTCCAGTAGACCACAGCCGACGAACTGAACAAACCTTTTTGCGCGTCAAATCCCGTTTCCTGTTCCCACGCTTCCAGATATCGGGTTTAATGGAAGGATGATCGATATGACGGCAACAGACCGAGGGACGGCGCCCGGCAGGGCTCGCCTGGCGGAGTACACGACCTTCCGCATCGGGGGCGACTGTCCGGAGCTGCACCGCTGCCCCGACGCCGAATCTCTGCTTCGATGCGTAAACGCGCTGCGCGAACGCGGCGTGCGCGGATACCGGGTCGTCGGGCAGGGGTCCAACCTCCTCGTGGCCGATGCCGGGCTGCCGCATCCGGTCCTCCGGTTCTATGACGAAAAAGTCCGGTTCGAACGCAAGGGTGACTTCGTCCGGGTCGAAGGCAGCACGCCGCTGGATGCATTTGCGGCCGCCGCCCTGGAACGGGGCTGGGGCGACCTCTCCTTCTGCTCGGGTATTCCGGGCACGGTGGGGGGCGCGATTGCCGGTAATGCGGGGGCGTTCGGCCGCCAGATCGGCGATCTGGTGCGCAGCGTGCGCCTGCTCGGGCTGGAGGGCGACACGTACCGCGCCGACGGTGAGCGACTCCATTTCGAGTACCGGGACTCGCGCCTGCGGCGCTCGGGTGAGATCGTGCTGGAGGCCGACCTCTTTCTTCCCGAACAGGACCCGGAGGAACCCCGCCGCGAACGCGAGCGTATCCTGCAGTACCGCCGCGAGCGGCATCCGGACTGGCGGACGACGGCGTGCGCGGGCAGCGTCTTCCGCAATGTCGAGCCGGGATCGGCCGTCCGGCGCAGGCAGTCCGCCGGCTGGTTCCTCGAACAGGCGGGGATGAAGGGAGCGCATTCCGGCCGGGCGAAGGTCTACGAGCGACACGCCAATATCATTGTCGCCGAACCCGGCTGCCGCGCGGAAGACGTCCTCACGCTGATGCGCCGGATGGAGAGGGCGGTATACGACCGATTCGAGATCGAACTGCAGCGCGAAATCAGGCTCATGGGTCTTTTCGAGACGGGATCCCGGGAGGAGCAGCAGGACTGATGGAAGCGGCGTTCAGCCTTGGATCGAATCGCGGCGACCGGCTCGCCCATCTGTCGCGGGCCCGCGATCTGCTCGCCGCCACGGAGGGCGCTGCGCTCGCCGCACAGTCCCGGGTGTACGAAACGGAACCGGTGGGCGTCCGGCCTGAGTTCTCCCATCTGTTCTTCCTGAATGCCGTGGTGATTGTCGAAAGCGAATACGGTCCGGAGCGCTGGAAGGCGCGGATCGGCGAGATCGAAGACGCCCTGGGACGGGTTCGTTCAGACGACCGCTACGCACCGCGTAATGTAGACGTCGATCTCCTCTACGTGGACGATCTCGTGCGCTCTTCGGCGGATTTGACGGTGCCGCACCCGCGCTGGCGCGAGCGAAAGTTCGTGGTGCGTCCGCTCTGCGATGTGCGCCCGGATGCTGTACTGCCCGGAGAGACGCGCCGCGTGGCCCGCGTGCTCGAGGAACTCGAAGACCCCGCGGGGATCGAACTCTTCGCCGAAAAGTGGTAGGATGTCCCCATGAAGTGGACGGCACGAAAATTGAGGGAACTCAAGGGAGGCGACCCGTTTGCGGCCCTCACGGCGTACGACGCCTTCACGGGTCGCATCGCCGACGAGGCGGGCCTTCCGCTGTGTCTGGTCGGCGATTCGCTCGCCGGCACGGTGCTGGGGTATGACGACACGCTGCCCGTGACGATGGACGAGATGCTGCACCACGCCGCGGCGGTAGGCCGCGTGGTGACCTCGGCCCTGATCGTGGCCGATATGCCGTTCATGTCCTATCAGCCCTCCGTGGCCGACGGCCTGCGCAGCGCCGGACGATTCCTGAAACAGGCGCGTTCCGACGCCGTGAAAATCGAGGGCGGGGCGCATCGCGCGGAGCTGATCTCGGCCTGCCGGGAGAACGGGATTCCCGTGCTGGGCCATATCGGGCTCACGCCGCAGAGTGTGCGCGAGATCGGAGGCTACAGGATCCAGGGACGCGAGCCCGAAGAGGTGCGGCGTCTGCTCGACGACGCGATGGCCGTGGAGCAGGCGGGCGCGTTCGCGGTGGTGCTCGAGTGTATGCCCGCTTCGTTGGGTGCGAAGATCACCGAGGCGCTCACGATCCCCACGATCGGGATCGGCGCGGGCCCGGACTGCGACGGGCAGGTGCTCGTGATCTCCGATCTGCTGGGAATGAACCGGGGCAGGGCGCCGCGGTTTGTAAAACGCTATGCCGATTTCGCGTCGGAAGCCCAGCGTGCGGTCGAAGCCTTCCGCGACGAAGTCGGGTCGCGCCGGTTCCCCTCCTCAGAACACTGCTACGGCGGGGACGCCCGATGACGGTACGGAGCGAACCCGAGGTGATCGACGAACCGGCGCCGATGCAGCGTCGCGTCGCTGAAGAACGGCGTGCAGGACGGACGGTCGGCCTGGTGCCTACGATGGGCGCCCTGCACGAGGGACATCGATCCCTGATCCGCCTCGCCCGGCAGCGGGCGGATACGGTCGTGGTCAGCATCTTCGTCAATCCGACGCAGTTCGGTCCGGACGAAGACTACGAGCACTATCCCCGTGATTTCGAACGGGATATGGCCGCGTGCGCCGAAGAGGGAACCGATCTCGTTTTCCATCCCGACCCCGGAACCCTCTACGCGCCGGACCACAGCACGTGGGTGGACGAGACCTCCGTTTCCGCCCCCCTGTGCGGATCCGGACGGCCGGGCCACTTCCGCGGCGTCTGTACGGTGGTCGCAAAACTGTTCCATATCTGCGCGCCCGACCTCGCCGTATTCGGTCGTAAGGACGCCCAGCAGCTGCGGGTGATCCGGCGGATGGTCCGCGACCTCAATATGCCCGTCGAAGTGATCGGCGCACCGATCGTCCGTGAACAAGACGGTCTCGCCATGAGTTCGCGGAACCGGTACCTCGACCCGTCCGCACGACGTCAGGCGCGTTGCCTGCGGCGCGCGCTCGATCGCGCCGCCGAAGCAGTGCGGCAGGGGCAGCGGGATGCCGAAGCGCTGAAGATCCTGATGACAGGCGTGATTGGAGAAGAGCCCGACGCCGCCCTGGAATACGCGGAAATCGTGGATGGAGAGACACTGGAATCCGTGGACCGGATCGAAGGGACGGTACTCGCCGCCCTCGCGGTGCGGATCGCGGGAACGAGACTGATCGACAGCGAGGAGCTGACACCGGATGAAGAAGAAAGCCCTGATTAAAGACACCGCCCACCGCCATGAATGTCATTTCGGCGTGAAGCCGCAGGCCGCGGCCTATGCCCCCGGAAGGATCGAGGTGCTGGGCAATCATACCGACTACAATGAAGGTTACGTGATCTCGGCGGCCGTCGACCGCGGGATCTGCGTCACGCTCTCGAAGTCGGACCGCCCCGGCATGGAGTGGTATGCCGTTAACATGAACCGCCGCGCGCGGATCGATGAACTCAATGACCGTCCCGAGTCCGGCGAAACATGGATCAATTATGCGAAGGGCGTGCTTTATCTGCTCCGCGAGCGGGGAATCGAGGTGCCCCCGGTCTGCGGTACCGTGCAGGGGAGTATCGAGCGCGGCGCCGGACTCTCCAGCTCCGCGGCGTACGAGGTCGCCGCCGGACTGGCGGCGGCGGACCTGGCCGGCGGGCAGATCGAACCGGAGGAACTGGCGCGCCTCTGCCGCAGGGCCGAGGAGGAATTCGCCGGTGTGCGCTGCGGTCTGCTCGACCCGCTCACCAGTCTCTGCGGCAGGGAGCACGGGATGATCATGACGGACTTCCGGTCGCTTGACCTTCAATCGGATGCGATCCCGGACGGGTACGTCTTTCTCCTGTTCGACACCAATGTTTCGCACTCGCTGGGCGACTCGGACTATAACGCCCGGCGCGAGGCCTGCGAGCGGGTGGTCGAACAGGTGGCCGCACGACTCGACCATCCCGTCCACGCCCTGCGCGATATCTCTGTCGACGAATGGGACGAGGTGAAAAGCGGGATCGACGAAACCGACGCGCGCCGCGCGGAACACGTGATCCGGGAATGCGACCGCGTTCTGCGGGCGTGGACGTATCTGGGACGTGGAGACATCGAGCCGTTCGGCGAACTCATGTATGAATCCCATCAGAGTTCGCGGGATCTGTTTGAGAACTCCTGCGATGAGCTGGATGCCGTGGTGCGGGAGTGCCGCAACGCGGGGGCGCTGGGGGCGCGTCTTTCAGGCGGGGGGTTCGGCGGCAGCGCGCTGGCCCTCGTACGGGAAGCGGAGGCGGACCGGATCAGCGCCTTCGTCCGGGAACGATGCGAGTACCAGGACGGTGCGCGTCCGGTGGCGCGGGTGATCGTGCCCTCCGCCGGGGCCGAAACGCTGGGTGTCGAATGATCCCGGGTGCGCTTTTTTAGACTTTTTTCTGGAATGCGCTGAGACACGATTCATACACTGTAGTTTGAACCTGACGATCCCATGGCGCGGTAGCCAAGTGGTAAGGCGGTGGATTGCAAATCCATGTATCACCGGTTCGAATCCGGTCCGCGCCTCCAACCTGTTTACGAATACGGCCCCTCCGGTGTGAATCGGCCGTTTCACCCGAATAAGAACCTGCGGAGCAGAAAGATGGACTCGATTCCTACAGACCTGAAATACACGGAGAACCACGAATGGGTGAAGATGTCCGAGGGTGTGATCACCGTGGGCCTGACGGATTTCGCCCAGAGGCAGCTCAATGACGTCACGTTCGTCGAGCTGCCCGAGCCGGGGGACCGCTTCGATGCCGAGGACGAGTGCGCGGTGGTGGAATCGGTCAAGGCGGCCTCGGACATCTACGCGCCACTTACGGGCGAGGTGAGCGAGGTGAACGACGTGCTCGACGATCGCCCGGAACTGATCAACGAGGATCCCTTCGGGGAGGGCTGGATCTTCCGCATGAAGGTCGACGATCCCGAGCAGTTCGAGGAACTGCTCAGCGTGAACGAATATGCGGACATGCTGCCCGAAGAATAGTGAAATCCTGGTGTCTCAGATTCGAGCGGCCGGTTCCGTACTCCGAAGCCCGTGATATTCAGCTTCGTCTGCTCGAAGAGAGACGGCGCGAACGCATTCCCGACACGGTGCTCCTGCTGCAGCATCCCCCTACGATCACCCTCGGGCAGCGCGGCCGTGATCACTATCTGCTCAAAACGCCTGCGGAATACCGGGAACGGGGCATCGAGGTTCATAAGGCCGAGCGGGGAGGGGATGTCACCTGGCACGGCCCCGGCCAGTGGGTTCTCTATCCGATCCTCCACCTCGGCGGACGCGGCGCCGATTCTCACGGATACCTCTACAATCTCGAAGAGGTCGCGGTCCGGACCGCCGGCGACCTCGGCGTGCGGGCGTGGCGGCGAGAAGGTAAAAACGGCGCGTGGACGGAGGCCGGCAAGATCGCGGCGATCGGATTCCGGCTGCGGCGCTGGGTCACGTTCCACGGAATGAGCTTCAATGTCATGCCCGATCTCTCGGGGTTCGACACCATTGTCCCGTGCGGTCTTGAGGGAGAAAAGGTGGCGTCAATCGAAACGCTGCTGGGGTCCGCCACCCCCTCGATGGACCGCGCCGGTGACGCGCTGCTGGAGAACTTTGAAGGTGTGTTCGACCGCACGCTGACGCGGTTCCGCGAGGGCGACGCGCTCCCGGCCGGTCTGCAGCCGGATCGGGGGACGTGATGCCGTTCGGCTCGACTTTGATCATCCTCGGGGTTTTCGCGGCCGTGCTGGCCGCAACCCGGGCGGGTCTCTCCCTGGGCGCGGCGCTCGCGGCCGGAGGGGTCGCACTGGCTTTGCTCGCGGGGCGCGGGACGCGCGTGCCGCTCGATTTCGCCGGGACGTTTGCGCTTCCCGAACTCTGGCTTCTCCTGGCGATCACCGTACTCATCACCGAGTTCGGGAGAATCATGACCGAGCCGCATAACGCGGAATCGCTGATGGCGCTCACGCGCAAATGGGGCGGCCGCGAAGTCGGCGTGATGATCGCGCCCGCGGCGATCGGCCTGGTGCCGATGCCGGGCGGCGCACTGTTTTCAGCTCCCCTCGTGGGGCAGACGGCGTCCGAAGACCACTGGACGCCGGAGTGGAAATCCGCCGTCAACTACTGGTTCCGCCACGTCTGGGAATACTGGTGGCCGCTCTACCCGGTCATCATGGTCACCCTTTCCGTGACCTCGGTCGAGTACTGGCGTTTCTTTCTCCTCCAGGCGCCGTTTACGCTCGTGTCGTTCGGGGCGGGGTACCTGTTTCTCGTCCGCCCGCACCGGGGCCAGTTAAATGCACCGGTTCCGGGGCTTGCGGCGAACACGCAGCGCGCGGTTTTTCTGCTCCTGATGCTGGGGCTGGTGATGGCGGGCGCCCTGCTCATACCGGAACTGCTGCAGGCGGTGTTACCGGCGGGGGATACGGGGGCCGTCCAGATGACCGGCGTGCTGATCGCGCTTGCGGCGGTCGGCGTACCGGTCGTGCTGCGCGAACCCCGCGAATCGCGCCGCAGGCTGTTTGCTCAACTCAGGACACGCAAGGCCCGCGGCATTCTCGGCACCCTTACGGGCGTGCTGATCTTCAAGCATATGCTCTCGGTCTCGGGTCTGCTGCCGCGGGCGGCGGAGGAGATGATGACCGGCGGGGTCCCGGCCCTGGTCGTGTCGGCTGCGCTGCCGTTCATCGCGGGGCTCGTTACCGGCATCGCCGTGGGCTTCGCCGGCACCGCCTTTCCGCTGGTGATCGGCCTGTACGGCGGCAGCGACTCGTTTCCCCTGCCGGTACTGGCGCTGGCCTTCGCCTTCGGGTACGCAGGCATGATGCTCTCCCCGATGCATCTGTGCTTCGTGCTTACGCGCAATCACTTCGAGGCGCGTTTTCACCGGATCTATCGCTATCTGTGGCCCTGCGTGGCGAGCGTAATAGCGACGGGCCTCGTGCTGTACTTTGTCGCCGGCGGCGGTGGCTGAAGCACGCCGCGCCCCAGGGTTCATGGTTCTTCGTGGATGTTTATGGAAGGTTTCCCGGAAAAGGTGGGATGCGGGAGATCGGGGGGGGATAGGGATTAACCATGAAGGACATGAAGAGCATGAAGGTGGGTTGAGGGGGGAGGAACCTGAGTTCCACATGGGGACCCCCGGGGGAATATCGTACCCGTACTCGAATTCCTTGAATCGGGGGATGGAATCGCGCCCTACCCAAGAGACGCAGGTCGAACCCGTGCGTGAGGGTAGGGGCGGACCTCCGGGCCGTCCGCAAACGAGCGGCGCGCTCGGAGAGCACGCCCTACCCAAGAGACGCAGGCCGAACCCGCGCGTGAAGCGCCGAAGGCGCGATCCTTTTTCATGGCCGGCCCAGAAGGTAGTCCCGGCTCTCGCGCGCCTTGGCGACGATTTCCTCTTCTCCCTCGATGACCCCCCCGCGCATCAGGATGCGGCCGTCGCAGATGACGGTATCGATGCAGGAGCTGTCGGCCGCGTAGACCATGTCTGAGATAAGGTTGTACCCGGGATTGAGGCGGGGGTGGCCCAGGTTGACGAGCATCGCGTCGGCGAGCATGCCTTCGCGGATCCGTCCCGACTCGCGGGCGAAGAGGTTCGCAGCGCCGCCGGTGGCCAGCTCGAACACCTCTTCGGCACCGAGCACCGTCGGGTCGCGGTAGCGCAGCTTGGCGTGCAGCGCGGCCAGTTTCATCGTTTCGCCCATGTCCAGATTGTTGTTGGACGAGGCACCGTCCGTCCCGAGGCAGACCTTTATGCCGCGCCCCGCCAGGTCGGCGTAGGGGAATGACCCCGAAGCCAGTTTCATGTTGGAGGCGGGATTGTGGGCCACGCGTACCCCGCGCTCGGCGAGCAGATCCATCTCTTTTTCATCCACCCAGTTCACATGCGCCGCGACCGTCCTCGGTCCCAGCACGCCGTTGCGGTCGAGATGGGCGACCGGCGAGCAGCCGAAGGACTCCTGCGCGTTCCGGCACTCTTCTTCCGTCTCCGCGAGGTGGATGTGGATGTCGCATGCCCGCGACTCCGAGACTTCGGCCGCCCAGCGCAATGAAGCTTCGGATACCGTGTACACGGCGTGAGGTCCGAGCGTGATGCGGATCCGGTCCGGGTACCGGTCCGCAGCGCGCAGCAGCGCGTCGTTGTTTCGTCGCTCCTCATCCGCCTTGTCGGGATCGTGAAAATCGATGAACACCGCCGAGATATCGGCGCGCAGGCCCATGGCGTCCGCCGCGCGCGCCGTGCCGTGCGGATGCCAGTACATGTCATTGAAAAACGTGGTTCCGGAACGGATCATTTCCGCGCATGCGAGCCGCGCCCCGTTGTATACGTCCTCTTCGCGCAACTTCGATTCCAGCGGCCAGATGTGCCGGTTCAGCCAGGTCTCGAGATCCATGTCGTCCGCATACCCGCGCAGCAGCGTCATCGCCGCATGCGTGTGGCCGTTGTGAAAGGTCGGAAGAATCGCGAAGCCCGCGCCGTCGATCACGGTGTCCGCAGGTTCATCCTGCCCGGGTGCGATCCGGGTAAACCGGTTCCGGTCAATGCGTATATCGGTCGGGTTCCCGTCCAGCCGCACATTGTGAATCAACAGGCTCAAGCGTCGCTCCTACTTCAGGCCTTGTAACAGACCGCGCGCTGTTTCATCGGGTCGGCGCGGAAATACAGCCGCTGATGTTTGCCGAACTGATCCCCGTCGACCACCCGCAGCACCTCCTGCCAGCGCAGGGCGTCCGGAAGCACCTCGACCAGTCGATTGGGGGAGGACTTCAGGAATTCCGGCGAGAAGCTGTTCCCCTCCCGGCCCGGGAACACGGCCAGGCAGATCAGTCCGGCCTCGACCATGTCGTTGAAGAAATGCGTGCCCAGTGAGACGTCCGGCACCAGGCCCTCGTGCATCATCGCCAGTTCGCACAACACGGACGTGCGGTTGATCTCGGCGAAGGTGACCGGCACCCCCAGCGACGGCGATCGCGTACCCCAGCGGCCGGGTCCGATCAGCATCAGGGTCTTGCGGCGTTCCTCCGTCTCGAGATGGGTGATCCGGCCGATCAGCCGGGCCACGCCGTAGCGGTCCTGGGTCGACAGCTTCGAGTAGGCTTCCGGGACCACGTAGAGAATGCGGTCGATCTCGCCCGCCAGGCCGGGGCCGATCACGGGGCCGCTGCTCTCGAGCAGCGTGTCCTCGGCGGTGAGGGACTCCGGCCACTGGACGAGGTGCCCCTGGGCGCTGACCTGGACCTGGAACGGACGGCACTGGACCAGGTTGTAAAGCAGTTTGCGGTCGCCGGTGATGTTGGCCGTGAATTCGACATCGACCGGGTAGCGGTAGGCCTCGTGCAGTATGTGCAGCATGTCGCGCAGGTCTTTCACGAACGTATCTTCGCTCAGGGTGCGATCGAAGCTCAGCCGCCAGGCGGTGCGCATTTCACCGCGCTGACGCGCGAACTCCTCGACCCGGCTGTCGCGGACCGCGAGATGCGGCAGGAGGCGTTCGGGCAGCCGGCGCATGATGTCTTCGACCGGAAAACTGTCGAGCTGATTGTTCTCCAGGTCGAGTACGTCCATGCGCCGTTGAGAGAAACGGCGCGCGTCCTCGTCGTCGAACGGCTGCTTCATCGGGGCGTTCAGAGCCACGAGCCGGGTGTAGTCGTCCTCGGTGCGGTCGACCGCCCGCGTCCCCAGACCGGCGACCAGCCGCACGATGCCGGTCTCGGGATCGATGTCCCGGTTCCAGACGTAGGGATTGAACGAAAACGCCGTGCCGGCCATATGGGGGAAGAAGAGGCCTTCGTGGGCGTTCCCCGAAACGCGCTGAATCAGCAGCGCCATCTGCTCGTCCCGGTCCAGCAGCCCGCGGTCGGAGCGATACGTCAGCGTCTCCCGGTTCATGGTGCTGGCATAGACGGTCCGGATGGCGGAGAGCAGCTCCTCGAACCGCTCCTCCGGCGTACCCTGATTCGTGCAGAACACGCTATCGTACTTGCCCGAGAAGGAATTGCCGTAGTTGTCCTCGAGCAGGCTGCTGGAGCGGACGATGATCGGCGACTGTCCGAAGTAGTTCAGCATCTCCATGAACTGGTTGCGGATGTCCTCGGGAAACGCGCCGGCGAGGATTTTCTCCCGGGCGGCGCCCGCATTGTCGAGAACCTCTTCCATGGTGCTGTCGGCCTTGCGCCGCCGCAGCCACCAGCATTTGTTCTGCACGAGATAGGTGTAGAAGACATCCGAGCCCACGAAGAAGGAATCGTGGACTTCGAGCTTCGCCTGCCAGGCCGGGTTTTTCGCGCAGAGCATGGCGCGGGCCAGGAGCATGCCCAGCGATTTGCCGCCGATCAGCCCCGTGCCGATCATGCGCTGCACGATCGCCAGCAGATCCCTGAGCGAGAAATAGCGCCGGCAGAGATCGATGAACCGTTCATCGCGCGAGACCGCCATACGCAACAGCCGCAGGTAGAGTTCCTCGTCGTCCCCGGGCTCCGCGTCCTGCGAGGTCAGCTGCTCGCAGACCTCCTGCGCACGCATCACCGTGCGGGTCCACACTTCGGGGCGGCGGTTGGCGAATTCCAGCCACGGCTGCGTCGTGTCGCTGAGGATGTCCGCGGTCACGGCGCTGTCGGTCACCGGCTGGAACGCCTCGCCCTTCCAGTGGTTCAGGACGTACATGGTCGGCGAGTAGCGCTGGTCGACCTTCTGGGGGTGCACGTACAGCTCGCGGTGGTTGCGGTAGACCGTCATCACGACCTGCGCGGTCCGGCGGATCGCGTCGATGGCCAGCGAGGAGTGATTGTTACGCAGCAGCGCGAAGTAGGCGATCGTGTCCAGCCGGTAGAGGTAGGGGCAGGCGAGCATGAAGAAGTTGCCCAGCATCCGGTCGCTGTACCAGTCGACCGCCAGATCCGAGAGGCAGTCGAAGACGTAACAGGCGCCGGGCCCCGCCCGCTCGATGATATCGAGCGTCTCGGTGATGAACCGCTCGAACCCCGCCTCGGGATGGAGGTGGTGCACCTCGGCGCCGGCGTCGTCGGGGATCAGCGGCCGGTGACGCGCGAAGCGGAAGTAGATGAGCTTTTTACCCTCGGCGAGGTTCGCGCGGTAGAACGGTTCCACCAGCGGCGAATACTCGTCCATGCGACCGACCTGCAGGACGACATTGTCCCCGGGCCGCAGCCCGTGGAGCATTCGATCCAGTCCTGATATGCCGGTAGTGAATTCCAGCTTCGTGGATGCCATTCGTGCCCTTCCTTGATCCCGGAACAGCGCCCGCTAGACCGCCAGATCCTCGTCCGTGATGGTCATCTTGCGTCCGGCTTCGATGGCCGGGTTGACCTTGAACACCGCGACTTCGCTCTCGAAGGCGTGGTCGGCCGGGCAGTTCAGTTCCTCTTCGCCGCGCATGGCCGCGAAGAAGTTTTCCAGGTGCGGCTGGTGGATCGGCTTACTCAGCGTGACCGGGATTTTGAAGGCCACGAGCGGCGCGGTCTCGCGCACATCGACCTTGCCGGCCTCGGCCTGCTGCGGTCCGGGCATGTCCATCTTTTCGAGATAGTGCAGCTTGAACCACTTCTCCCAGTCCGGCGCGTGCGCTTCGCGGTAGACCCGCGTCCACTTCGGATTCTCGGCGATTTTGACGGTGCCCTCGGTGCCCATGAACATCTCCCAGTAGCCGCCCCCGGCGCTGGTGGTGTTGAGGGTCTGGTAGAAGGCGCGGGCCGTCCCGTCGGGCGTATCGTACTCGAAGATGGCCATGACGTTGTCGTACCACTCCCAGTCCTTGTAGAAGTCGTTGCCCCCGTCGGCGGTCACGGTCCTGGGGGCTCCGCCGAAGAACCAGTTGAAGATGTCGATCTGGTGGGCGCCGAGATCAAAGATGGGTCCGCCGCCGTATTTCCTGTACCAGCGCCAGTTGCGGAACTGCTGCATGTCGGCATATCCGAATTTTGTAAGCACATCCTGCGGGATCGTGTACTTATCCGGCCACCCGCGCGGTTCGACTTTGGCGCGATTCCACTGCGCGTTGGCGTTGGTCATCGTGCCGGTAATCCGCGCCTTCTTCAGAAGATTGTGGTAGGTGTGGATGTAGCGCGGGTTGCTGCGGCGCTGATGGCCGATCTGCAGCAGGCGCCCGGTCGATTTCATCGCCCGGACCATGGCGCGCGCCTTCTCGATGTCGTTGGACATCGCCTTTTCGCAGTAGACGTCTTTGCCGGCCTCCAGCGCGGCGATCGTAATTTCGTGATGCACGAAGTCGGGCGTGGCGACGATCACGGCGTCGAGGTCGGTCTGTTTCTCGAGCATTTCGCGGTAGTCGGTGTAGACGGCGGGATCGTGTCCGAATTTGCGCAGGTAGTTGCGCCCGTATTTTTGACTGTACTCCCAGATATCGCAGACCGCCGTGAAGTTCAGTCCGGGGAGGTCCTTGGCCGCGTTGAGCAGCACGCGGCCCTGTTCGCCGACCCCGACGAGGCCGACATTGATCTGGCCGGCGCTGGAGGTCTCCGCCGCCCGAACCCGCGCGGCGTGCGACGCCGCCAGCCAGAGTCCGGCCGCGGCCGTACCGCTCTTCTGCATGAATTCGCGTCTCGTGGTTTCATTCGTCATGGTTTCGCTCCGTATGGTTGCGGGTTTATCCCTTTTGCGTCAGGGCCAGTCGGTTGTCGTCCGCCCAGGAGAGGGCCAGGGCGATCATGAGGATGTGAATGCCCAGCCAGGCCACGCCGCCGTCCTGCTGGATCAGGATGAGGCCGAAGGTGAGCGAGGTGTACAGAAGGCCCATCAGAAAGAGCGACGTGCGCGTGAACAGTCCGACGAGCAGCATCAGGCCCAGTCCGATCAGCGCGTAACCGAGCACGGCGTAGTAGGGGGTGAGAAAGAAGTCCGGCAGCAGGGGCTCCTTGCCCAGGGCTTCGGCCAGGGACGGATCGACCGCGTGGTAGTGCTCGAATCCGTAGACCTTGGTCTTGACCTCGACCATAGCGCCGCTGATGTCGGGTTCGCCGAATTCGTCGAGCAGCGGCTGTTCTTCAATCTTTGTGCCGGTAAACTTCTCGATGCCGGTGACGATGGCGCGCATCGCCAGCCAGATGCGAAGCGTGAGAAAGGCCCAGGTTTTCCCGGTCCAGTCGCTCATAAATCTTTTCTTCATCGGCACACCCTTTCGGTTAATGATGGATACTACTTCCCGGCATCGTGGTTCTTCATGGAGGAGAGCGATTCGCCGTCGATGCGCAGGTCGTGAATGGACCACCACTGGTGGGCCTCGGACTGGTTGACAATCTTGACGAACTGCGTTTCCACGCCGCCGAGATCGATTTTTGTCACCGTGGATCCCTCACCCCTCAGCCGCGGGGCGGCCGAAGCCTCCTGCTCGTCGTCGGTATACACCTCATATTGATTCGGAAAATCATTTTTCGAGCCGGACGCATCCAGGGTGATCGATCCCACCCGGCGGGGCACCCGGAAATCGATGAGCAGCCACATGCCCGGTTCCCGCGACTGGTGGCTGGTCCATCGGTCCTCGGTTTCGGGGGTGAAGAGGGCCTTAAGGGTGCCGCCCCCATGGGATGCCGTGAGTTCAGGCGGTCCGGAGAGGGCCTTCTCAATGGAGCGGTGGGCCCGTTCAATGACGGCGGTCAAGTCGGCGTCACCGTGGAGGCCGGAGATAAAATCGAGGGCACTCGCGGAAGGAGCCGAGCGGGCCAGCAGTTGGATCGCCTCGAGGCGAAGGGCCTTGTCCTCGCACTCCCGGATGAGCGCCATCCATGCCTCGCCTTTGAGGTGAGCGGGGATATCGAGATAGTCGACCAACTGCATCAAAATCCGCATGCGGGCCGTGGAATGCATTTCCCGTGCATGGTCCAGGGCGCGCCGGTATCCGTCGAGCACGGCTTTCTGATCCTTGTATTCCTGGGCAATTTTGCGAATAACGCCCGCCAGTTTGGGCGCCGTGCGATTGTTCACCGCAAAGAAAAGCTGAATAACCGGACCGAGATCATCCCGGGTCGCGTGTTCCTTGAGAGCGTTCAACGCCGCGGAAGCGGTGATGTGGTCATCATACCAGGCCGGGTCGCGCAGACGGTCCAGCAGCTCGGGGTGTTCGCGTTTGGAGAGCAGTTCGATCGCCAGGGCGGTATCTTCGGGTGCGGTGTCGGGATCGAGTTTCTTCAGCAGAAACTTATCCGTCCCCGGAAGATGATCATAACTCAGGACTTCGCGGGCCGGGCCGGAGGCCCCTTCATCCTCGTGGGCCGCCCAGTCAAAACAGCGGGCGAGGTCCTCACGTTCGCCGAACCGGCCGATGATTGCCAGGGCCATAGAGGCCGAGGACGGCTCGTCTGTGTCCAGCATCGAACGGAGGATCGGCAGGGTTTCGTCAGGCGCCACCCGCGCAAGCACCTCCAGCGCCATCGGGACGCGGTCGTCCGGCAGCGAATCCAGGGTACGGGCCAGCGGGCGCACCGTGGACGGGGTGAGGAGTTCGGGCAAGATCCGGGCGGCCGTTTCCGCCACGGGGTCGGAACCTTCTCGCAGGGCCTTGAAAAGGTCGGGGATCATTTCCCGGCCGCGGAGGGAAACCAGTCCGGGGAGTGCGGCCGCGCGGCTCTGCGGGGAGCCCCGGCCTGTCAGCCCCTCGAACAGACGGCGGGCGTTCTCCGCAGATCCCGCTTCTGCGAGGCGATAGGCCGCATCCAGCAAAGCCGGCTCAAGGATGGAATTTTCCTCGGCGGTGTAGGCCTCCATGAGCGTCTCGATCGCCGGCGGGCTGGCGATGGTAGCCAGCGCGTAGCTTGATGCCTTGACAAGGGCTTCGTCTTCAGACGCGAGTCTCCGGGCGAGCTGCGGTACGGCCGCGTTCACCCGTCGCCGTCCCGCGGCGTTGATCACACTGATCGCATGAGCGTCCCCGGAATCGGCCAGAAAATCGACGAGGGCCGCATCCGCCTCGGCACTCGGATGAACGCCGAGTGCGATACAGGCTTCGTCGCGCAGATCCGGGTGGCGCAGCGCTTCCGCGAGGGCGGCACAGGCCCGCTCCGAACCCGAGTGGCCGAGCAGCCGACAGATCTCGCGCCGGCCGTCGAGGGTGGATCGCGTGTTGCGCAGGGCCTCGGTGAACTGGTCTTCGAGTTTCGCGCGTCCCGCATCGTCGGCTTCATTCCAGCGGATTCGCAAGCGCTCGAAGGGCATCCGGGACTGTTCATAGGCCCAGCCGGCGATGCGGTCCAGATCGTCGCGTTGCGCGCTCGGCGTCGTATCGACCTCGAGGTCGCCGGCGGCAAAACGAAGACCGTCATAAAGATGACGCATCAGGGGCCTGTTCCAGTAGATGGCGTTGTTGTGACCGAATCCGAAGTAAAAGACGCGGCCTGAGCCCTCGGAGCGCACCCAGGTGATGGCGTGATCGAGATCATCGCGTTCGCGGCCCTGGACCTCGAGATTGGACGCCTGGCTGAGATCGACCCGGGTCAGCACGCGGACTCGTTCCCGGCTGTAGGGATCCTTGAACTGGTAGATTTCATCGCTCGCTTCAAACGTCAGTTCTTCAAAGGCCTGGTTGAGCCGGTGGCCTGGATCGTCGAGGACGAATGACCACATCCCTTTGAAGTGCCAGGGATGTTTATTGAACAGCCCGCCCATCATCTGCGCCGCTTCGGGATCGGAATAGAAATTGTCCGTGGCGGCATGAATGCCGACGATTCCGCCTCCGCCGCGCACGAAATCGAGCAGGGCTTGGAGCTGTTCGTCCGTGGGCTGCAGACGGGTCGTGCTGTTGAACACGACGACATCGTATTCGGCGAGACGTTCCGGCGTGAACACCGCCATGTCTTTACTCACCGCGCAGGTCCACGCCTTGTTCATGGCCCCCATTTCCTGAATCGCCCGGTTCGCCCAGGGAATGGCGGAGTGATAGAAGCCCTCGCAACGCCAAAAGAGCAGGATACGGCGCGGGGTTTCGGGGGCCGGGGCCGGGGAGGGGAGGGCGGCGCGGATCTTCGCGACGTGGTCCGCGGGAACCTCCGGCAGGACGTCGGGGGCCGGGGCGGCCACGGAAGGGACGGGGGGGCTCGTCAGGACGGCCACGAACAGGGCTGTGAAAAAGAAGACACGGGGATTCATGCGCATCACAGGCTCCAGGGTTCCCGATACGTGCGGCCCAGCATGGCGTTGGCCGTCGGATCGTTAAGAATACTCTCGCGCTCAGGATCCCAGTGCACGTCGCGGCCGAGCAGCAGTGAGATTTCACAAAGCAGGGCCACCGACGCCGTGCGATGGCCGACTTCGGCGGGGGCGACGGTCGTTCGGCGCGACCGGATACAGCGGACAAAGTTCTCGTGGTGATTGACGGAACGGGTCAGTGCCTTCCAATTGCCCCGGCCGTATTCGTGACGAAGTTCAGGCGGATCGATTTCCAGCAGTCCCCCGCGGTTGACACGGATCGATCCCCGTTCGCCGATCCATTTTGTGCCCATATTCATGCCCGGCGGGCAGCCGACTTCAATGATGTGACCATCGGCGTAATGGGCCTTGAAGTAGAACTGCCCCGGTGTGTTGAAGAGCCCCCTTTCGGGGAAGATCCCCCGGGCCTCGGTGATTTTCACCGGCCCGGTCCGGTCGTAACCCATGCCCCAGTGGGCGATGTCGAGGTGGTGCGGACACCAGTCCGAGAGATAACCCGCGCCGTAATCGCGAATCCAGCGCCAGTTCCAGTGCATGGTTCGTCCCTCGCGGCCAAGCGCGCGGTGGGGACGCCACGGGGCGGGACCGAGCCATCGCTCGTAGTTGAATCCTTCCGGCGGGGGCGTGACCGGCACGAGCGGACTGTCGTGGACGCCGCCGGGGATACCGACCTCCACCCGCTGGATTTCACCCAGAACACCGTTGTGTACCATTTCGGCCCCGATCAGGAAGTTGCGCTGGGATCGCTGCCAGCTTCCCGTCTGCCAGATTCGTCCATACCGCTCGACGGCGTCACAGATGGCGCGCCCCTCGCGAATGGTGCGCGCGACCGGCTTCTCGCCGTAGACATCCTTGCCCGAGCGAAGCACATCAATCGCCGCCCGCGCGTGCCAGTGATCGGGCAGGGCGATCATGACCGCATCGATATCCTCGCGGGCCACGATCTCGAGGTAGTCTTCCGTCGCCAGGCAGTCCTTGTTGCCGTAATAGTTGTCGACCATCGTCTTGCCCGCCGCCCGGCGGCGCGGATCGACGTCGCAGACCGCCACGACGCGGCAGTCTCTCCGACGCATCAGGTTCGCCGTATTTCCGCGGCCCATCCCGCCCTGGCCGATCGCGGCGATCACGATGTCGTTACTCGGGGCCTCAGCACCCAGGACGTAAGCGGGGATGATCGCCGGTGCGCCGATCACGGCCGCCCCGGCGCGAACAAACCCGCGGCGGTTCACACTACCCGTTTTCATCGCTCACCTCCTTCACCTCCCGCGTCCCGCATCGTCAGTCCCCGAAGGCGGCATCGAAGGCCCGGCCGGATTTCGGGAAGTCGATGTTCTTTACATACTGACAGGCCTCCTCGGCACCGTGTTCACGATCCATGGCGGCATCCTCCCATTCAACCGAGAGCGGACCGTCGTAGCCGATGGCGTTCAGCGCCCGGATGATCGCCTCGAAGTCGACATCGCCGCGCCCCACGCTGCGGAAATCCCATCCGCGCCGCGGGTCGCCGAAATCGAGGTGCGAGGCCAGGATGCCGGATACGCCGTCGAGCGTCGTCGCGCAGTCCTTCATGTGCACGTGATAGATCCGATCGGGAAAGGCTTCGATGAACTTGACCGGGTCCATGCCCTGCCACTCGAGATGGCTCGGATCGAAATTGAATCCGAAAGCTTCCCGGTGATTCAGGGCCTCGAGGGCGCGCTTCGCGGTGTAGAGGTCGAAGGCGATCTCCGTGGGATGCACTTCCAGCGCGAACTTAACGCCGCACTCGTCAAAGACGTCCAGGATGGGGTTCCAGAGTTCCGCGAAGCGCCCGAATCCGTCGTCGATCGCCGACGGCGGCAGCGGCGGAAACGAATACAGCATGTGCCAGACCGGCGATCCGGTGAAACCGTTGACCACGGACAGGCCCATGTTCTTTGCGGTGCGCGCCGCGTTCTTGGTCGTTTCGATGGCCCATTCGCGCTTCTTTTCCGCGTCGCCCGCGCAGTCCTCCGGCGCGAAGGCGTCCGTGCGTGCATCGTCGTTCGGGTCACATACAAGCTGACCGGCGAGATGATTGCTGATCGCAAAACACTTCAGCCCATGCTTCGCCAGAAGCTCGTGGCGCCCCCTCGCGTACGCGGCATCCTGCGCCCCGCGGTCGGGATCGCAGTGATCCCCCCAGCAGGCCAGCTCAAGCCCGTCGTAGCCCCACTTCGCGGCCTTCCGCGCGAGTTCATCGATCCCCATGTCGGCCCATTGGCCCGTGAACAGTGTTACCGGTCGGCTCATGATGCGCTCCCTGGATTAAGGATTCCAAACGCCAGCAATATTTCAAAAGTATGCCTCTTCCATCAATACTGTGCTTGTAATCGTTCGCCAATTTCTTGTAATTTTTCGGCATGGACGCCCTTGAATATCAACAGGCCTTTATGGTGCGGCTGGCGAGCGATCCGCAGGTGGGATCCCTGTTCGAATTTCTTCCGGACGTTTTTTTCTTCGCCAAAAACCGCGAGGGCCGCTTCGTGATGGCGAACCGGTTGTTTTTCGAAAAATGCGGACTGAGCCGCCTGGAGGAGCTGCTCGGCCGGACGGACCACGACTTCTTTCCGCCGGACCGGGCGGAGCGGTACATCAAGGACGACACCTATGTGATGCGGACCGGCAACCGCATCGTGAACCGCATCGAACCCGCCCCGGAAATGGACGGCCGCAACAACCTGTTCGTGACCTCAAAAGTTCCGCTGTTCGACCGCGAGGGTGGAGTGATCGGCCTCGCGGGCATCGCGCGCGACCTCAACGAATCCAAATCGAACCTAGAGCCGTATTCCGTGTTTACCACCGTGGTGGAATACATCAACCGGCACTTCGCCGAGCCCCTCGACGTCCCGGTGCTGGCGAGAATGGCGGGCATGTCCGTCAGCCAGTTCGAACGGAAGTTCCGCAGGCTGTTCCAGATGACGCCGCGCCACTACCTGATCCAGGTCCGCGTCAACCACGCCTGCCGCGCGCTGCTCGAAACCGCCGATACGATCTCCCGGATCGCGCAGGACTCCGGGTTCTACGATCACAGCCACCTCACCCGCCAGTTCAAGCGGATGAAGGGGGTCACCCCGCAGGAGTATCGTCGGATTCATTGAGCAGGCATGACGAAAAAGTCCAAATATAAAGCAGATTTGTACAAGCAGGACTCAGGCGAAACCAGTATACAGGCGACGATAGGAGCAGCCGGTGGTCGGAAACCGGAACCGGGCATTGAAAAGGAGAGCGGGCATGAAGCGTTTGAAGATGGGGATGGTCGGCGGCGGCCCCGGAGCATTCATCGGGGAAGTGCACCGGAAGGCGGCACGCATGGACGGCCACATTGAAGTTACGGCCGGGGCTTTCGATATCGACCCGGAAAAGAGTCAGGCGATGGGGCGAGAGCTGGATCTGGATCCTGAGCGGGTGTATGACGATTATAAGGCGATGCTGGCCTCCGAATCGGCGCGCTCCGCCGACGAGCGCATATCCTTCGTTTCCGTGACGACGCCGAACAACTGGCATTTTCCGATCGCGAAGGCGGCGCTTGAAGCGGGTTTTCACGTGATGTGCGAGAAGCCGATGACGATGACGTCGGCGGAGGCGGTGGAACTGCGCGACCTGGTGCGGGAGAGCGGACTCGTGTTCGGCCTGATGCATGTGTATACGGGCTATCCGATGGTGAAACTGGCCCGCGAAATGGTTCGGCAGGGTGATCTCGGGGAGATCCGCAAGATTGTGGTTCAGTACCCGCAGGGGTGGCTGGCCCGGGCGATCGAGCGCGAAGGCGTGCAGCAGGCGAGCTGGCGGACGGATCCGAAACAGAGCGGAGCTGCGGGTTGTATCGGCGATATCGGCACCCATGCGGCGAACCTCGCCGAATATGTGGCCGGGATCGGGATCACTGAATTGTGTGCGGATCTTTCGACGTTCGTGGAGGGACGGCCGCTCGACGACGACGGCCAGATGCTGCTGCGCTTCGATAACGGGGCGAAGGGGCTGCTCCACGCCAGCCAGATCTCGATCGGAGAAGAGAACAACCTGGCGATTCGGGTGCACGGCGAAAACGCGAGCCTGGAATGGCACCAGGAAAACCCGAATGCACTGCACGTGCGCAAGTTGAATGCGCCCGAGGAGATATGGCGGCGCGGCAACGACTACGTCGGCGAAAAATGCGAGGCGGCCGCGAAGTGTACGCGAATCCCGTTCGGCCATCCGGAAGGGTTCATCGAGTCCTTCGCCAATCACTACGTCAACTTTGCGGAAGCGATCCGCGCCCACGCGGAAGGCCGGAACCCTTCCGCGGACGGGTCGGATTTCCCGTCCGTCGACGAAGGGGTTCGCGGCATGCGATTCATTGAGGCGGTCGTGAAATCGTCACAGGACGGGGCCGTGTGGGTAAAACTGGAAAACGACTAACCGGGCGTGAGCCGGGAGGAATCCTATGAAAAAGAAGACACGATTTGTACTTGTGGCGGTCATGTGCGGCGCGGCGGGCGCGTACGCAATGGCGGGCGGAAATACCGGCCAGAGCGGGGGCGAAACGCCGGCAGGTGAAGTCACCGCTCCGGAGATGGTTCCGCTGAAACCGGAACTGCCCAAGCCGCTCTTTGCCGGCACGCCGGTGCCGGTCAAACTTCCCAACCTCGAAAACCGCGACGAACCGCGCGGAGAAATCATGGTGCCCGAAGGTACGGAACTGCTTTCGAAAAACAAGCCCGTGTCGGCCAGCGATCCGTTTCCGGTAATCGGTGAACTGGAGATGGTGACCGACGACGACAAGAGCGGCGACGCGGGCCATTTCGTCGAGCTGGGCCCGGGGGTGCAGTGGGTGCAGATCGATCTCGAGCAGAAGGCGGAACTGCACGCGATCCTGCTCTGGCACTTTCACCGCCAGGCCCGCGCGTACCACGATGTGATCGTGCAGGTATCGGACGACCCGGATTTCATCGAAGGCGTGCAGACGATCTTTAATAACGACCACGACAATTCGGCCGGAATGGGTGCCGGAACCGACCCCGCCTACATCGAAACGTACGAGGGGCGCATGATCGACCCGATGGGCGTCGAGGGCCGTTACGTGCGGCTGTATTCGAACGGCAATACCTCGGACGAAATGAACCACTATGTGGAGGTCTCGGTATACGGCATTCCGTGATCAACCGCTGCGGGTTCGCCGCGCTCCTGTTTCTCCTCCTGCTCGCGGGGGCGGGCTGGGCGCGGCTGGCTGGCCTGGATCACCGCCCGATGCACACGGACGAGGCAGTGCAGGCGGTGATCTTCGGGGATCTGCTCGAGGAGGGTGACTACACCTACGATCCCTACGAGTATCACGGTCCGACGCTGATGTACGCGACACTGCCCGCCGCCCGGCTCGCCGGCGCGGAGGGGCTGGCCTCGCTCGATGAGATCCCGTTGCGCGTCGTGCCCGTCGTGTTCGGACTGCTCTGCCTGCTGCTCTCCGCGGCGCTGATACGGCCGCTGTCTTTTCCCGCGGCCTGGACGGGCGCGCTGCTCGCGGCGGTCTCGCCGGCGTTTCTGTATTACAACCGCTACTACATCCACGAGACGCTGCTGGTGTTCGGCACGTTTCTGCTCCTGATCGCGCTGGGCCGCTGGGCGCGAACACGCACCGTTTCCGCCGCCGTGCTGGCCGGGGTGGCGGCCGGGTGGATGATCGCGACCAAGGAAACGGCGGTGCTCTCGTATTTCTCCATCGCCGCAGCGGGACTCATCCTCTACCGCGGGCGCGTCTTTGCCGCTCTGCGCGATCACCCGGTGCATGGCGCCCTGGCGCTCGGCAGCGCCCTGGCGGTGACCGTCGTCTTCTACACGTCTTTCTTCACCAACCCGGAAGGTCTGGCTGCGGCCGTGCGGTCCGTGACGCACTACCTTCCCCGCGCGGGCGGGGAGGGCCACGAGAAGCCCTGGTACTATTACCTCGTCCTGTTCGGCGGCCACAGCCGGGGCGGGGTCTTCTGGAGCGAGGGGCTGATCCTGGGAATGGCCGTCTTCGGCACGATCCGCGCATGCCGGCCGCGGCGGGAAGGCGGGATGCGCGGGAGTGCGCTGGTGCGCTTCTTCGGACTGTACGCCCTGATCCTGCTGATCGTCTACTCCGCCATTCCGTACAAGATTCCCTGGCTGATGCTCTCCTTTATCCATATCGCCGCCGTGGTGGCGGGGTGGGGGGTCGTGGCGCTCTTCCGGGATCTGCGCGGACGCCGGGTATGGACCGCGCTCGCGGCCGTGCTCCTCCTCGGGGCAACCCTGCATCTCGCCCGTCAGTCCGCGCTCGTCCGTACCCGTTATGCCTCGGCGCCGCGCAATCCCTACGTCTACTCGCACACCAGCGCCGACCTGCTGCGCGGCATCGAACACGTGCAGACCGCAGCAAGGCACCATCCCGAAGGACGCGCCATGACCGTCAAAGTGATCTCCGGCGAATACTGGCCGATCCCCTGGTACCTGCGCGGGTTTGAACGCACGGGCTACTGGAAACAGCCGCCCGCCGATCCCGCCGCCCCCGTAGTCATACTCGATATGGACACCGCGGAGACGCTCGGCCCGCAATTCGACGACACGCATACCGCCGAACTCGTCGGCCTCCGCGCCGGCGTGATCCTGCAGTTTCTCTACCGTAACGATCTCTGGCAGAAAATCATCACTCCCCCCGGCTCCCACTCCGACCCTGCTTCTCACTCTGACTCTCACTCTGATTCTGACTCTGATTCTGATTCTCCTCCTCCCTCTGACTCGGTTTCCAGCTTCTCTTCCCTTTCGCATGTCCACTGAACTCCAGCCCGTCGAGATCCGCCGCGAGGCGATGAACACCGTGTTCGCATTCCACGCGTATCACGATCGCCCGGCCTATGCGCGCCACGCCCTGACTGCGGCGATGGAGGAGGTCGCCTGGGCCGAAGAGCGGCTGAGCCGTTTCCTGGAGTCGAGTGATCTCGGGCGGATCGCCGCGGCGGGGACGGGGGAGGTTCTCCGGGTCGATCCGATCACGTTCGAGGTGCTGCGCGTGTCGCTCAAACTCTACGAGGCGAGCGGCGGAGCGTTCGATATCGGATGTCGGCAACGTCCCCGTATTCCTCTGACCGATCTGATCGCATTGGAGGAAGGCGGACTGTGCGTGCGGGTGCTCGCCGACGGGCCGGTTCTCGACGCGGGCGGGATCGGAAAGGGCGCGGCGCTGGATCGCGCGGCCGCGGTGCTGCGAGAGGACTGGGACCTCGAAAACGCCCTCCTCTGCGGCGGTACGAGCACGATTCTCGGAATCGGCGCCCCGCCCGGAGAAGCGGGCTGGCGCCCGCTGGTGGAGGGAGCGGTCTTTCCCGGCCCCGTCCTCCTGCGTGACCGTGCGTTCAGCGCTTCAGGCGTGAACGTTCAGGGGGAGCATATTCAACCCGAAGCTGAGATCATGTGCCGCCGGGCCTGGGCGGGCGCGCCGGGGGCGGCCACCGCCGACGGGTTGTCGACGGCGTTGATGTTGCTGCCCCGCGAGGATGCGATCCGCCTTCTTGAAGAGGATCGGGACTGGTTCGGTTTTGCGGAATACGAGCCGGGGGTGATCACGCCGTTGAAAGAACCGAGTTCGTAGTAGCGCCGCAGGGCCGAAGGCCAAGGCGCGTTATTAAGTGGGTCGTAGCGCCGCGAACGCGTGAAGAGGGCCGACCGGCTTATGATTGCGGGATTTCCATAATCTCGATCGTGCGGAACCGGACATCGAGATCCGCGTTTCCGTGCAGTTGAAGACCGATATACCCCTCCGGCAGCCCGGGATCGTCCTTCACTTCGCAAACCTTTTTGCCGTTGAGCACGACCTGGATATCGCCCCCGACGGCGCGGACTTCCATGACATTCCAGTCGTATTTTTTGAAGACGGCATTGACCTCTTCCCGGTCGGAATGGGCGACCCATGCGCGCCCGAGTGTTTCATAGAGACCTCCGACCGGGAACCCCGCGGGACAGATCTCGGCCTGAAAGCCCTTGACCGCGACCGGGTGGTCGACCCGCTCGGTACGAAAGTAGAGGCCGCTGTTGCCGAGTACGGACATGAATTCCACGCGGAGGTGAAAATCGCGATATCGTTTATCACTGATCAACAACGCGTGAGATTTGGATTCATGCGTCCCGATCCCGATGATCTGTCCATCGAGAACGAACCACGTCCCGCCGGGCAGGGCGTGCCATCCGTCGAGATTCTCTCCATTGAACAGCGGAACCCATGTGCCCGCGTCGGCCTCGGAAGGCTCGCGGTCATCGGCGGGGTTGGCCGCCTCTGTATGGCCGGGCGAATCGGCGGCGCGGCTTTCGGCCCGGGTCTCTTCCGCGAGCGCTTCGTTGATGCGGTTGATCCACGCGCCGTTTCGGATCTTCCGCCTGTTCACGAGAATGGACAGCGCTTCGAGCGACGATCGCCTCAGGACCGCGTCGGAGGAATCGGCGAGTTCGAAAAGAAGGTCGACACTTCCCGTATCGTCCCACGCGGCCAGGGTTCGCACGGCCCTTTGCGCGAGGTCGGGATGGTCGCCGCGGGCATACTCCGCGAGCAGCTCGATCGTCGCCTCGCACTGGGCCCGGCTGAGAAAGCCGATATAGGAGATCCGGGTTTCGACATCCTCGCGGGCGATCCGGTTTTTGAGCGTGTCCAGCAGGGCATGAGGATCCGCGGACGTAAGAATAATCCGTGCGAGGGGATCCTGGAGATCCTTTCCGGACGAGCCGGGCAGGCCCAGGGCGTATTCGAGGATCTCGCCGAATTCACGGTCCGTCCCCAGGGCGGCGAGGGCCTCCGCCGCCGCGGAAATCCGCGCCTCGCCTTCCATCCACTCCGACGAGAGCAGGGTGGGCACCACGGTGCGGCACCCCCGCAGGACGAGCGTCTTCAGGGCCCGGATGCGACGAGTCTCGGGTCCGTTCACAAACAGGACTCTCAGGGTCTCGTCAATATCGGAGCCGGGTATGCGTGAGAGCGCTTCACGCGCGGCCTCCGCGGCCGGATCTTCGCTTACCGCCAGTTCGATGAGGCGACCTTTCGAGGCGGTATCTTTCAGCTCGCCCAGCGTGCGGACGGCGGCGATGCGCTCCGCGGCGTGGTCGGCCTGAAGCGACGGACGGATAGCGGGAAGGGCCGCGGCGTTTCCCCGCATCCCCAGCACCGAGATCAGCCGGGTTCGAACCTCGGGCGTGAGCGAAGCCATGTCTTTCGCCGTGGGCAGGAACACCTCGCGCTCCCCGCCGCGGAGGGCGAGGGAGAGGGCCGCCTCGCAGATAAGCGGGTCCTTCGCTTGAAGAGCCTCGATCCAGTCCGTATCGCTCAACGCGCCGCGATGTCCCCGTTCGATGAGCTGCGCCGCGGGGTCGGCGGCGTACTCCGCCGGACTCGAGGGGATGAGGCATAGGCCGAAGAGGACGGACAGAACGACCGTGAGACACAGATTTGGGATCCGATCGATGGGGTGCATGAATGACTCCTTTTCTACGCTAAGAGAATTACAGGGTCCAAGGGGCGCGCATTTCGCGCGACATCATCGAGCAGGCCCGGGCATCGTCGGGAAAACGCTCCTGCTGCGGATCCCATGTCAGCGGCCGCTCGAGCTGGAGGGCGATGTTGCCCAGGTGAACGATGGTGCTGACCCGGTGAAGGGCCTCGACCGGAAAGTAGGGATCGCGCCTGGACTTGACGCAATCGAGAAAATTGCGGTGCTCGCGGCTGTAATCCGTGTAGAGGCGGACCTCGTTCGGACCGGTGATATGGCGCAGGACCGTGGGATCCGATGCCTGAATCGGGCGGGCCCAGGCCGAAACTTCCAGCCAACCATCGGTGCCCTCAAACCGAATTCCGGTCCCTCCGGACTCGATCGTCATATCGAAGCCTTCGGCATACCGGTAGCGGACCTGGAACTGATGGGCCGTGTTGTAGAGCCCGTCCCTGAAGAAATAGCCCCGGCCGGAGACGTCGATCGGACCGGTCGATTCCGTGTTGCTGGCCCACTGTGCGGTATCCCCCATGTGAACACCCCAGTCGCTGAGCATCCCCCCGGAATAATCGCGGATGAAGCGCCATCCTCCGGCGGGATTCATGTAATGGACGCGCTCGGGCTGATAGGGGGCTTCGGGCGCGGGACCGAGCCACATGTCGTAGTCGAGCGTGGCCGGAACAGGAACGGACTTCACCTCGAACTGGGGCGGCTGTCCCCGGGGTGGGGTTTCCGACCACGGCGCGCCCGGCACCGTGATCCCGATGTGCCGGAGCTTGCCGATATGGCCGTTGCGGACCAGCTCGGCCATGCGGTGGTACATCGGCATGGCGCGGTCCTCCATCGAACCTTGGAACACGCGGCCGTACTCGCGCACCGTCCTGCGCAGCACCTGACCCTCTTCAATGGTCAGCGTCGGCTTTTCGCAGATGACATCCTTCCCGGCCCGCAGCGCGGCCAGCGCGATCGGTACATGCCAGTGATCCGGCGTCGAGATCATCACCGCATCGATATCCGATCGGGCAATAACCTCGCGCCAGTCTGTAGTGACCGCCTTCCGGTCCAGAGTGATCTCCCGCGTGGACTTCACGTGATCCATAGCCCGTTTCAGATAGTCGGTATCCACATCGCACAGCGCGACCGGTTCCATGTCCGGCTGGGCGAGCATGGATTTCAGGTTTACGCCGAAGCCGTGCCGGCCGAGTCCGATAAAGCCCACGGTAATCCGGTTGGAGGGTGCGGGCATACCGCGCACGCCACGCGGCAGTATAAGCGGAGAGGACAGGGCCGCCGCGCTCCGTAGAAAGGCCCGGCGTGCGAGTCCGTTGGTCCCGGTTCTTCTCTTCTTCATTTTTCCTCCGTGTTGGGGTCTCCGGCAGACGGGTTTGAGGCGAGGAGTTTTATCACCCAGATATTCCTGAATTCGACGGGATGACCGTGATTCTGCAAAAAGATCTCGGCGGAGTGCGGTCCGCCTTCACGGCGGTTGCCGCCGGTGGTGCCGGTCATGCGACGCTCGTCGTGCACCAGGAGCCCGTTGTGCAGGACCGTCATCCTGGCGGGTTCGACCTTCCGCCCCCATCGGTCGTATCGGGCATCGCGAAAGAGAAGATCGAACGTTTGCCACTGACGCGGCGGGGCACAGGCATTGATCTGCGGAGCGTAATGGTGATAGATCGCCCCGCAATCCTGATACGTGGGTTCGACGGCGTAGCTTTCGAGGATCTGTATTTCGTAAAACCCCTTCAGATAAATCCCGCTGTTGCCGGGGAACCGTCCCGTATCGTCGGGATTGAACGGGGTGCGAAATTCGAGATGCACGAGCTGGTCGCGATACCGGTCGCGCGAAAGGACCCAGCGGGTTTTGGGAACGATACGCATGACGCCGGGACCCGCCGGCTCCCATGGGTCCGGGGATTCGGGTTCGTGCGGAAAGTCCGACCAGCTCGCGCGCCAGGTTTCGGTGTCCGGACCGAGGAGCACGTCAGCTCCCTCCGGCGCGGCCAGTCCGAGGGTGGGGGAGGGTCGGATGACGCGCGCGGCCTCGAGCCGGCCGTGCTCATCCCGCGCGGACAGCTGACCCTCCAGCCGACCGTTCCGAAGCGTCAGGGACCACGAACCCCCCGGCATCGCGCCGCCGGTACTCCGGCCCGTAAAGACGATCCCGTCGCCCGTGCCTGATTCGTACAAGACGGCGAGGGGCTCGACCCGACGATCAAACTCGGGAAGGATGTGGGCCACACGCGTTGCGCCCCGATGCTGAATCCGGACAGCCACCGTCTGCCGGGCGCCGCCCTCCATGACGATCGACCCCTCGTAGTCGCCGTACTGTTCTGAGCCCTCGAACCCCGCATCCGGAGCGACCGAGGGATCGACCGACGGAATGCGCTCCACCCGATGGCTCATGATCATCGCGCGCGCTTCCCGATAGGTAAGCTCCGCATCCGCCGCGACCGGGTTTCCTGAAATCAGGAGAAGCCCTGCCAGAAACCCTGGTCTCGTGACGTCATGAACGGTCATAGGGTAGGCCCTCCTGCGGTTAGAACGAGACGACCATGTGCCAGAGAAACGTGTTCGCCCAGGCGTCGTAAGCGTTCCACGTCGTTTTAACGAGGGCCTCGTCGCCGACGATCGACGGGAAGGTGGGCTTGATATCATCCCACGGTTCGACCGTCCCGGTCGGCCGTTCCGGGTGCGGGGCGCGCCGCGGATCGGACGTCTTGAGCGAAAAGGCGGGCGCATCCGGCCGCGGCGTCGACTGCGAATAGACGCCGTACTCGCGGAAGGTCTCGGTCATCACCCGCATGTTTTCGATGGAGGCGTCGTTCTGCAGAATGGCACCGGCGTCCGCGATATACCCGCCGTCGACGGCCACCTCATCGATGACCCTGCGGCAGAAGGCGCGCACCTGGTCGGGTTTCCCGTAACTGAGCAGCACATTGGGGATGCCGCCGCTGATTGCAAAACGGTGCCCCAGTTTCTTTTGGGCCGCGAACACGTCGTCGCGGTCGCAATGGACGATAATGCTCCCCTCGGGAAGCTCGAGGAATGCGTCCCAGTGGTGTTCCCACTTGCCTTCCATGTAGAAAATCGTCCGGCGCCCGGCGGCCCAGAGTTCCTCGATGATCGGCTTGAGCGTCGGCCAATAGTAACGGTCGAACTGTTCCGGTGTAATAAACGGGACGCATCCGCGATGCATCCAGATCGAGAGGGGGAGGGTGCCCGTGGGGTCCGAGGACGCCATCGCAACCGAAAGCATGTGCGGCATCATCGCCTCCGCGGCCGCCATGACCTCGTCCGGGCGCTCGAACAGATCCATAGTCAGGCCCACGTAACCGCGAAACTTGTCGGCGATGATATCGAACGGACTCTTCAGAATGCCGCAGATGGACGAAGGCATCGCACATTCCACGCGCAGTCGCTCGACGGCGCTGCCGAGCGCGTTGAAGTATTGGGACATGGCGATGCCGCCCTTGAGCCAGGCCATCTGGTTTTCGCGCGTGACGGGTTCGCCCGGGGCGACGACGCGGGACTGGGTCCGCGGAAGCCAGGAATCGATCAGATACGCCGTCGGATCCGCGATAAGGGCCGGATAGTCCTCAGGCGGCATCCAGGCCTCGTCTCCCGGAGGTTCGAGATACTGAAATCCCACGTCCGGCGGGAGACCCACGCCGGGGATCGCATAGTAACGCGTGCCGAGCATCTGAGGGATACCGCCCCAGATGTAGACCATGGTCGGCCCCATCGCGTCCCAGTCGAATTCCCGGGCCGTGAGCCGGACGGCCTCAAAGGCCTTCTCGTAATCCTGGGTGATCTCCTGGCAGGTCATGCCGGCGACGTTCGCCGTGAACTCGGCGGCAAAAGGCCGAATCGGGATTCGATCCGGCCGGCCATTGGCCATGGCCGTGCGGTAACGGTTGAGCCGCTCCTCGTAAATCGCCGGATCCGGTGTATTGGGTGTATCCATTATGGACCGAACTTAGACTCCCGTCGTGTCGCAGGCTTGTATTCGTATGCCGTATTCGTGTATAATACGCGCATGAATACCGACAAATTACAACATGACTTCATAAGGCGAATGGACGGATATCGTACGTTTCATGCGCTGCTCGATCTGCTTCCGGATGTGGCCTTCTTTATGAAAGACCGTAAAGGACGATTCGTGATGCACAACCGCCGCGCCTGTGAGTATTGCCGCGCGGCGTCGGAGCAGGAGACGCTGGGCAGGACGGATTTCGACTTCTGGGACGAAGATCGCGCCCGGTCCTATGTGGAGGGCGATCGCCGGGTCATGGAGACCGGCACGCCGATCATCAACGCGATCGCGCTCGCGCCCGAGGAGGCGGGGTCGGACCGGCTGATTATTTACAGCAAAGTGCCTGTGCGCGATCGACGGGGTCGGGTGATCGGCGTGGCGGGCATCCACCGTGAGATCGAAGGGCGCCATACGCCGGCATCCTACGACCAGATCAATCGGGCCGTGCAGGCGATCCACGAACGGTACCGGGAGCCGATAAAGACGAGGGAACTGGCCGGAATCGCGGGCCTTTCGACCAGTCAGTTCGATCGCCGGTTCCGAAAGCTGTTCGGCACCACCCCCCGTGAGTACCTGCTCCGTGTCCGGGTCAACGCCGCCTGCCGGATGCTCGAGGATGCTGATCGCACGATCACAGATATCGCGATGAGTTGCGGGTTTTACGATCACAGCCACCTCTCGCGCACATTCCGCCGCATTATGGGTACGGCCCCCTCAAAGTATAGAGATTTGCACGCTCCGTCCTGATGGTGGGTTATTCGCCTGAGTTCCACATCGGGACACCCGGGGGAATATCGAAATATCGTACTCGTATTCAGCGAAGCGGTTCTCATGCTCGAATTCCTTGAATCGGGGGATGGACTCGCGCCTTCGGCGCTCCGAGTACGCGTACGTTGTGAGGCGAGCGGATTTCTAATCCAGCCGCTACGATTTCAGTAGTTCCACAAAAATCTAAAAAGAACCCGGAGATCGCGCCCTACCCAAGAGACGCAGGCCGAACCCATGCGTGAAGGCAGGGATTCTGTTTTACAGCAGCCGCCAGGATTCCAGTAGTTCCCCTTTTTTCCATCAGCGGCAGATGATATAAGGATGCCACGGTACGGTAACCGGGTGATGAACCGGGAGGTTTCATGAAAAAACGTCGATTAACGATGCTGTTCGTCTCCGTATGCAGTCTCGGCCTGATGTCGGGCTTATCCGCCCGGGCGGGTTCGATCGAACTCGAGGACGGGTCGAAACTGGTCGGCGAGATCAGGAGCGTTGAAGAGGAGACCGTAATCATCGACACCTCCTTCGCCGGCGAATTGTCGGTGCCGATGGAGAAAGTCGCCGCCGTCGCCACGGACGACGCGCGCAAAGTGGCCCTGGAGAGCGGTCATGCTCTGGTCGGCACGCTGAAGGCCGAAGACGGCAAAACCGTGATCGAGACCTCGCTGGGGACCTTCGATCTCACGTCCGAGAAGATCGCCGCCGTATGGGCTGTGGACGGAACCCGTCCGGAGGTCGAACAACTGCAACGACGCATCGAAGCGCACCGCGGAACATGGGAGTACGAACTGTACGGGGATCTGAACGGCAAGAGCGGAAACTCGGATCGTTTCGGCACGGAGGTGGGCGCGCAGGCGGCCCTCAGCCGTCCCGACGACCGGCTCGAATTCCGTGCTTCTTTCCAAAGGGTCGAGGACGAGGGGAACGAGACGGTGGACGAAATGAAAGGCAGCATGGATTACGAGCGCGACATCGCGAGACGGCATTCATGGTACACCCGGCTCGAGCTCGAACGAGACGACGTCGAAAAACTCGACCTCTCCACCGTGGCCGCGGCCGGCTACGGGTACTATTTCGTCCGCCGGCCGAAACACGAGCTGCGCGGACGTACCGGTCTGCTCCTGCGGCATGAATCGTATGAAAATCAGGTGAGTGAACAGACCGTCGGCGTCGACTTCGGTCTGCATCACCGCTCAGAGATCAACGACTGGCTCAGCCTGGTGAACGACGTCACCTATACGCCGGCGATTGATAACTTCGGCGACTACCGGATTGATCACGAATCAAGTGTCGAGACGCCGCTCGGGGATTCAGAAATCTGGAAGCTGCGGATGGGCATTGCCAATGAATATAACAGCAGCGCGCCGCCCGATACCGACGAACTGGACATCTCGTATTTCGCCCGACTGGTGATGAGCTGGCACTGAGCCCGGCCGGCTTACTCGAACAGCTCGATGTCGTCCACGTTCAGTTCTGTCGAACGCACCCGCGGATCGTACCAGTAAACGGGAAGCCCCAGTTCGGCGCGTTTTTCCTCTTCATACGACTTCCGGGTTGCGATCGGATGGCCCGCGAACAGCAGTTCGGCGTGATGGAGTACGATCCGGCCGATGTGATCAGGGATCCTCATGGTCTTAACCGGTCGTGATTCGACTTCGACGTGGCCCAGACTGCCGGCGAGACAAACCCCCGCCTCCCGGGAAGCCTTTCTGGCCGCTTCATAGGACGAGGGGATAAAGTTGTTGAACTGATCGGCATGAAAGGTGAGAAATACAAAAGTCCCGTCCCTGCGCGTGGCCAGCACGTGCACGACCATAACCGGTTTGCGGATCAGGCGCGTGGCGACGTCGCGATCGGTCTTGAAACTGTATTTGGAGTTCAGATCCCAGAAACGAGCGTCATTATCGTTTTTCTCAATGGAGACCCTCACGCCCTCGATCGTCACTTCAATATCGGGCGAGACGGCCGGGGCGGTCCTGGCCACACCCAGCAGCACAAAGAGCAGAATCATTGACCTTTTCATGTTTCGCTCCTTTCACCTGGCACGCATTGCAATTCGAATAATCACGAGCGCCCATTATGGGGAGGCGTCAGCTGCGGATCAAGTATCGCTTTTATCCTCTTTTTTTCGCTCCGCCATTGACCCCGGACCTCCCTGCCTCGATAAAGCGGGATTCCAGCCGCAAGGAGATCCGATGAAACTGAAGATTCTGCCGCTGAACGTAAATGCCCGCGAGGCTTATGCCGATCACGGACACTTCCATGACGGGGATGCCGGACTCGACCTCTACGTCCTTGAGGACAGGGTGTTCCAGCCGGGCGAGACCCTTCCGATCCACTTGGGCATCGCCTGCGAACCGGAGGACGGACGGGCCTACTACCTCATGCCGCGCTCGAGCATCTCCAAAACGCCGCTGCGTATGGCGAACTCGATCGGCCTGATCGACGGCGGCTACCGCGGCGAACTGATCGCCTTCTGCGATCACATCAAAAGCGAGCCCTATGAGGTGAAACGGGGCCAGCGCCTGTTCCAGCTTGTGGCCTGCGACAGTTCACCGATCCATTACGAACTGGTCGACGCCCTCTCGGATACCACGCGGGGAGACGGCGGGTTCGGAAGCACCGGCGCTTAACCTGAGCCCCGGGGAGAGTAAGTGATCCGGCTGGGGCTCGAACCCAGGACCCTCTGATTAAAAGTCAGATGCTCTACCAACTGAGCTACCGGACCCCCGAAAAAGCGCTACACAATACTTGATCCGGTACTGCGTGTCAACACGGGCACAACATTGGACAGCGATTCTCATTATGGCTTCACCCTTTTCGGTCGGGGTGGCACCCGACCCTCCCAATGCCCGAAAATGCGTCGGATATCGACTCGGGAGGGACGGCTGCCACGCCGTCCGCGGTCGGAATGCGGCCATAATGAGAACTGCTGGACACTGGACCGAATTGTGTACGAGTACGATTGAGAGTCAACAGATTCCATGCGTATTTCGCATCATCTGACCCGTCACCTTGCTTCACCGGCCCTCGATCTGGTCTATCCCCGCCGCTGCTGCGCATGCGGTGCGCGCGACCCCGCACCGCTGCGGTATCTCTGCTGGGACTGCTGGTCCGGGATGCATCCCGTCGCGCCGCCGTTCTGCGCGCGGTGCGGCGATCCGGTGGCGGGGCGCATCGATCACGAGTACCTCTGCCACGCCTGTACGTCATCGGACCCCGCTTTCGACCGGGCCCGCTCCGCGGTCCGGTATGACGGCCCGGCGCGAGAGATGCTGATTGCGCTGAAGTATCGCCACGCGATCTGGCTCGTTCCGGACCTCGCGCTGATGCTCGAGGGTCTGGTTCGCGCGGAATTCCGGCCCGGCACGCCGGATGCGGTCGTTCCGGTCCCCCTGCACCGCAGGCGGCGGAGAGATCGCGCCTACAACCAGGCCGGGCTGATTGCGGGTGAGCTGGCGCGCAGGCTCGGTGTGCCGTGCCGCCCGGGAATGCTGAAGCGCGTGCGCGACACCGGAACTCAAACGCGTTTGACAGCCGCACAGCGGGAATCTAACATGCGCGGTGCCTTCAGGGCCGCGCCGGGGGCCGTGTCCGCAGGCGCGCACATACTGCTGATCGACGACACCATGACGACCGGGGCCACGGTCCGCGAGTGTGCGCGGGCTTTCAAACTGGCCGGGGCGTCGAAAGTGGACGTGGCCACGGTGGCCCGGGGATGAACGAGGAGACATCATGCCGCTGTTCAAAAATCGACAGAGCTACACGGCCGTTCAGGTCCGGAAAAAGGATATCCCCGGCGGGCTCTGGATGAAGTGCAAGGGATGCGCGGAAATCATCTTCAAACAGGAGGTGGAGCAGAATCTGCACGTGTGCCCCAAGTGCGGCCATCACTTCCGCATGCCCCGTCGGGAACGGATCTCCATGCTCGCCGAACCGGATTCGTTCCATGAATACGACGCCGGTATGACGTCCGTGGATTCGCTCCAGTTCACCGGAACGGCCTCGTATGAGGACAAGCTCGAAACCAACATCGCCAAGACGGGGGAGCAGGAGGCCGTGACCTGCGGAGAAGCCCGCGTGGGCAATCACGAGGTGGGCCTGGGCGTGATGGACTTCGCGTTCCTGGGCGCCAGCATGGGCAGCGTGGTCGGCGAGAAGGCCACCCGTATGTTCGAGCGGTCCACGCAACAGGGCCGACCGATCCTCATGATCTGTACCTCCGGCGGCGCGAGGATGTACGAGGGTATGCTCAGCCTCATGCAGATGGCCAAGACCAGCGCCGCGCTGGAACGGCACGCCGAGGCGGGGCTGGCCTATATTCCCGTGCTGACGCATCCGACCACCGCCGGCGTCATGGCGAGTTTCGCCTCGCTCGGCGACGTGATCCTGGCGGAACCGGAGGCCCTGATCGGCTTTGCGGGACCCCGCGTGATCAAGGAGACCACCCAGCAGGATCTTCCGGAGGGATTCCAGCGCGCGGAGTTTCTCCTCGATCACGGCCTGATCGACCGCGTGGTCCCGCGCCCCGAACTCAAGTCAACCCTCGTCCAGCTCCTGGATTATTTCGACCGGTGAACCGACCCCGCGGATCTGAATCATCGCACGGCGAAGAACAGCCGGCACTGCAGCGGTTGTACGAACGGACCTCGCGGGGCGTCGGACCGGGACTCGAGGTGACGCGTCTCGTCCTCGACCGCCTGGATAACCCGCACCTCGACCTGGCTCCCGTGCACGTCGCGGGTTCCAACGGAAAGGGCTCCGTATGCGCGATGATCGAATCCGCGCTGGTCCGCAGCGGACTGCCCGCCGCCCTCTACACGTCGCCCCATCTGGTGCGTCTCAACGAGCGATTTCGCGTCGGGGGGCGCGACATCTCTACCTCCAACCTCCATCGATGGATCGAAAAGCTTGAAAGGCTGGCGCTGGAGCTTGAACTCGAAGCGGTGCGCCCGCCGACCTTTTTCGAACTGACGACGGCGCTGGCGTTCGGGTGGTTCCGGGAGGCGGGCGGGACGCTGCCGGTCATCGAGACGGGCATGGGCGGACGCTGGGACGCGACCAATGTCGTCCATCCGCTCCTGTCGGTCATTACGCGTATCGACCTGGAACATACGGAATTTCTGGGAGATACCCTCGAGCAGATTGCCGGGGAAAAAGCGGGGATCATCAAGCCGGGACGTCCGGTGGTCTGCGGCGCAATGCCCCCGGAGGCGCTCGAGGTCGTCCGCCGGACGGCGGACGAACAGGGCGCTCCGCTGCGTGAGGCGGCCGGGACGGTGGAGGTGCAAATGCTCAGCCGGGACGCCGCAGGCCAGAAGCTCAGGATGACGACGAGCAACCGCAATTATGCGCCCTTCGTACTGCCGCTCCGTGGCGCGTGTCAGCGGGAGAACGCCGCGACGGCGGTGGCCGCCCTGGAGACCGCGGAGGAGCTGCTCGGGATGGAACTGGATATCCCCGGCGGGCTGGCGCAGACGAAGTGGCCCTCCAGGCTGCAGTGCCTGAAGGAGGGTCCGCCGGCGGTCCTGCTCGACGGGGCGCACAATCCGGGCGCGGCGCGGGCGCTGGCGATATCGCTGCGCGAACTCTACGGGAAAAAAGTGCAGGCGGGGTTCGTGCTCGGATTTCTGAAGGATAAGGATGCCGCGGCTTATCTCAGGGAGATCCGGCCCGTGGCCGCGCGCTGCTGGTCGGTTCATCTGCCGGCGGACCGCCCCTCGATGACCGCCGGCGAGATTGAGTCGCTGGGGCGAAGCGGGGGCCTGGAGATCCGGGCATCGGACACCCATCACGCGCCGCGGGAAGCGGAAGCGTGGGCGGCCGCAGACCCACGCCGGGTGGTGGTTATCACAGGTTCGCTCTACTGGGCGGAAACGCTGAAACGGGACGGTTGGAATACGTCCGGCAGGGTGCATGCCTCATGAGCGAACCCCGGCTCCATATCGCGGTGGCCTGCGGGGGTACAGGCGGGCACCTCTGTCCGGGACTCGCGACGGCCGCAGAACTGAAGGCGCGCGGTCACCGCGTGACGCTCTGGCTCACAGGCAAGGCGCGCGAACGCGAGGCGGCGGCGGAATGGGACGGAGCGGTGATCGATGTGCCGTCCGAGGGATTCCAGTTCGGATGGCATCCGCGTTCGCTGCTGACCGTCGCGCGCCTGGCCGGAGCGGTGGCGCGCGGCCGCGGACGGATGAAAAAAGACCGGCCCGACGTCGTGCTCGCCATGGGCAGTTACGCCTCCGTCGGACCGCTTGCCGCTGCGCGGATGCTCGGCGTCCCGATCGTGCTTCACGAGGCGAATGTCCTCCCCGGAAGAGCCAACGCACTCTTCGCGCGCACGGCGGCATGCGTGGGGGTGACGTTCGAGGAAACCCGTCACTACCTCCGCGGAAGACGCGTCGTTCATACCGGCATGCCGCTCCGCCGCGGGCTGAACCCCGGGCGCACGGAACCGCCGGCGTTCGAGGGCGTGCTCCGGCTGCTGGTGATGGGCGGCAGCCGCGGGGCGCATGCGCTCAATGAAACCCTGCCGCACGCCCTGGCCCGGGTGCAGAGCCGGGGGCACCGTGTCTGCGTGACCCATCTCGCCGGCGACGAGGACCGCGACGGGACCGCGGCGCGTTACGGGGAGGCGGGGGTCGAGCACGATACGCGGGCTTTCTGCGGAGATATGGATGCCCTCTACCGGATGACCCACCTGGCCGTCTGTCGGGCGGGAGCCTCCACCTGCGCGGAACTGAGCGCCTACGGCATTCCCGCGCTGTTCGTGCCGTACCCCCACGCGACGGCCGATCATCAGACCCTCAATGCCCGCCAGCTCGAAAAGCGCGCAGCCGCGGATATCGTCGCCCAGGACCAGCTCACCCCCGAATGGCTCGCCGATTACCTGCTCAGTTTCTTTGCACGGCCCGAACGCCTGCAGCGCATGAGCGCGGCGAGTCGCGGCAGCGGGATCGGCCGCGATCCCGCCGCCCTGGCGGACCTCGTGGAGGAGGCGGGGAGGCCGCAGCCGTGAAGGCCCGCGGTGCAGCGTCCCCCGGACGGGAACTCTTCAGGAAGGCTCCGGCGCACCTGCATCTGGTCGGATGCGGGGGTGCGGGCATGGCCGGACTGGCCGGAATCCTCCTCGACCGCGGATTCCGCCTGAGCGGATGCGATCTGCACGACCACGACCGCGTCCGGCGCCTCGCTGAACGCGGCATGGCGTTTATGGCGTCTCACGATCCCGGTCATATCCGCGATCTGAACCCGGACGCCGTGGTGCGGAGTGCGGCGGTCAGCGCGAGCGAGCCGGAGATCCGCGCCGCGATGGAACGGGGCATCCCCGTGTTGCGGAGGGGCGAGGCGCTTCCGGGCGCGTTCGAGAGCCGGACGGGGGTCGCGGTGGCGGGCAGCCACGGCAAGACGACCACGACCGCTCTGCTCGTCCGGGTCATGGAGACGGCGGGGATCGGCTGCGGATACGCCGTGGGCGGCGATCTGCCCGACCGCGCCGACGCGGGGCGCGACGGTGATCCGGTCGTGCTGGAGGCCGACGAGAGCGACGGTACCGTGGCGCTCTACGAGCCGGACGTGGCCATCGTCACCTCGATCGAACCCGATCATATGGAGCATCACGCGGACGAAGACGCATTCGTCGAATGTTTCAGGCGGCTGATCGACCAGACCTCCGGCCCGGTCTTCTATTACGGGGACGATCCCGGTGCGCGCGGGCTGTGTGCCGGTATCGCATGCGCGAAGCCTTATCACGAGCGCGACCTGGCGGCGTGGCCGCTCGCCCGGCTCCCCGGGCGCCACAACCGGCGCAATGCGGCCGCGGCGGCCCTCGCCGCCCGCTATCTCGGCGTCCCGGAAGCGGCCATACGCCGCGGACTCGAATCGGCTTCGCTGCCGAAACGCCGCTACGAACGGATCAGCGAATCCGGCGGGGTCCGCGTCGTCGCGGATTACGCGCATCATCCCACGGAGATCCGCGCGCTGATCGAGCTGGCCCGGGAAGAGGGCCGCGGCCGTATCCTGGCGGCGTTTCAGCCGCACCGCTACACGCGCACCAGAAATCTGCGCGAGGCGTTTCCTCCCGCGCTTGCCGGCGTGGATCGGCTGTGGCTGCTGCCGGTATACCCCGCCTTCGAATCCCCGCTGCCGGGCGGCCGGAGCCGCGATCTGGCCGCCTCCTTTCCGGCGGACTTCGCGGCGAAGCGGCTGAGGGAGGCGGACGACCCGGAAACCGCCGCACGGGAAATCGATGCCGAGGCGCAGCCGGGAGACACCGTCCTGATCATCGGTGCGGGGGATATCGAACGGATGGCGGATTACTGGCGGGCGCCCCGGGGCCGGGGAGAGATCGTATGAACGACCGGAGGGTGCGAATTTCATGATGACGACGGTGCTGAGGACAGGAATCAGGATCGGCTGCGGCTATCTTCTGCTGGCGGCGCTGCTCTGGCTGGTGTCGGAGCGGATGATCTTCCCCCTGCGACCGCGCACTTATTCCGACGGCGAAGGCCTGATACGGCTGCACACCCGTACGGGGGACACGGTGGTGGCGCGCTACTGCCCGGCCGGCCCGGAGGCTCCCGTCGTGCTGTACAGCCACGGCAACGGGGAAGACCTCGGTACGCTGGAGCCGGTCCTCTCCCGTTTCGTGGAGCACGGCTACGGTGTGTTCGCTTATGATTATCCCGGCTTCGGGCTGAGTTCCGGGACGCCGACGGAAAAGAGCACCTGCGCCGCGATCGGGGCGGCCTATGCCTGCATGACGGAAACCCTCGGCATCGAACCGTCCCGTATCATCCTGCACGGCCGTTCCGTGGGGTCCGGCCCCACGCTGCACCTCGCCGTGCGCGAAGCGTACCGCGCGCTCGTCCTGGAGAGCGCGTTCACCAGTATCGCCCGCGTACACACCCGGATTAAACTACTGCCCTTCGACCGCTATCCGAATCTGGAGCGAATTCGGAAGGTACGCGGCCCGGTGCTGGTCATACACGGCATGCAGGACCACACGCTCCCGCCCTGGAACGGAAAAGATCTCTTCCGCGCGGCGCCGGAACCGAAATACCACCTGTGGGTCGAGGACGCCGGCCACAACGATCTTCTCTGGAAAGCGGGGGCGGCCTTCTGGGAAGCTTACGAAAAAGTCAGGTCGCCATGAATCCGGACAGCCCGTTTCAACTGCGCTCGGAATACGGTCCCACCGGCGATCAGCCGGCGGCGATCGACGCGCTGTCGCGCGGACTGGACGAAGGAAAACGCTTCCAGACGCTGGAAGGGGTGACGGGATCGGGCAAGACGTTCACCGTCGCCAACGTGATCGCGCGCCGGGGGCGGCCCGCGCTGGTGATCTCGCACAACAAGACGCTCGCCGCCCAGCTCTACGCGGAACTGAAACAGTTCTTTCCCGAAAATGCCGTGGAGTACTTTATCAGTTACTACGACTACTATCAGCCGGAGGCGTACATTCCGCAGACCGATACGTTCATCGAAAAGGATGCCTCCATCAACGAGGAGATCGAACGCCTCCGCCTCTCGGCCACCGATGCGCTCCTGAATCGGGAAGACGTGATCATCGTCGCCTCGGTCTCCTGTATCTACGGGTTGGGTTCCCCGGAGGACTACAAGGAAATGACGGTCAGCGTGCGGCGGGGGGAAGAGACCGACCGCGACCGGGTGCTCGAGAAACTGGTTGAAATTCAGTACGAGCGCAATGACGTGGATCCGCGCCCGGGAACGTTCCGCGCGCGCGGCGATACCCTCGATATCTTCCCCTCCTACGCGAAATACGGCGTGCGGCTCGACTTCTTCGGCGACGAAGTCGAGCGCATCCGCCGCATCGATCCGCTCACCGGAAACACCGAGGCCGAACTCGAACGGGTCACCGTCTCGCCGGCGCGGCATTTCGTCATGCCGTATCCCAAGGTCGAGCGCGCCATCGGGGCGATCATGGCCGAGATGGAGGAGCAGGTGCAGAATTTCGAGTCGCGCAATAAACTGCTCGAGGCGCAGCGGATCCGGATGCGGACGGAGTACGACATGGAGATGCTCAGGGAACTCGGCTACTGCTCCGGCATCGAGAACTATTCGCGCCACCTGTCCGGGCGCCGGCCCGGCGAGCGCCCGGCCTGTCTGCTCGACTACATTCCCGGCGACTTCCTGACGGTGATCGACGAGTCGCATGTGACCGTCCCGCAGATCCGCGCCATGTTCAACGGGGACCGCGCGCGCAAGGAGACGCTGGTCGAGCATGGATTCCGCCTGCCGTCGGCGCTCGATAACCGTCCGCTCGATTTCAGCGAGTTTCTGGACGTCACGGGCCCGACGATCTACACCTCCGCGACTCCCGGCCCGTTCGAACTGGAAAAGAGCGGCACGTCCGTGGAGCAGGTCATCCGGCCGACCGGAATCCTCGATCCGCCGATCGAGGTGCGCCCGCTGGAGGGCCAGATCGACGACCTCATGGAAGAGGTCCGTTCGCGGGCGGAGGACGGCGAGCGGGTGCTCGTCACCACGCTGACCAAAAGAACGGCGGAGGACCTGAGCGAATACCTGGAGGGGACCGGTCTGCGCGTCAAATACCTGCACTCCGAGATCGACGCCATCGAGCGGGTCGAGATCCTGCGCGGGCTCCGGCGCGCGGATTTCGACTGCCTGATCGGGATCAACCTCCTGCGCGAAGGACTGGACCTGCCGGAGGTCTCGCTGGTGGCCATTCTCGATGCCGACAAGGAGGGCTTTCTGCGTTCGGAGACGTCGCTGATTCAGACGGCCGGTCGCGCGGCGAGGCATGTCGACGGGAAGGTCATCCTCTACGCCGACCGAACGACGCGGTCGATGGACCGCCTGCTCCGGATCACGGAATACCGCCGCCGCCGGCAGCGGGAATACAATCAGCAGCACGGCATCACGCCGCAGGCGATCAGGAAGGAGATCGCCGAGAGCCTGCGCACGCACGAAGAAGCCCGGGAGGTGGAGGCCTCGGTGGTCCGCGAAACGGGTGAGGCCTACAACGTGCAGGAGGTCGTCCGGGAACTCGAACGCGAGATGTTCGAGGCCGCGGAAAAGCTGGAATACGAACGGGCGATGATTCTCCGCGATCAGATCGCCGAACTCAAAACGGCCTCGGAGGGCGGACCGGGGACAAAGCCGTCGAAAAAGGGCGGGAAACCGCGCAAAAGCTACCCGGGGCGGACCCTCAAGCGTAAAGGAAGACGAAATGGATAGTTTTCTCGATCTGTGCCGCGCGAGACGCAGCTGCCGGAATTTTCAGAACACGCCGGTCGCGGTTGAAGCGCTGGACCGCTGCCTCGAGGCGGCGCGGCTGGCCCCCTCCGCCTGCAATGCCCAGCCCTGGCTGTTCCATGTCGCCGGACCGGGACCGGCGAAGACGGGCCTCGATCAGGGCGCCTTCCGCGGCGCGTACAAAATGAACGCCTTCGCCGCGGATGCGCCCGTCATCATCGCCGTGGAACGGCGGCGCGGCAAAATCCTGCCGCGCCTCGGCGGCCGCATACGGGGGACCGAGTACTCGGTACTCGATCTCGGGATCGCCTGCGAACATCTCGTGCTGCAGGCCGCGGAGGAAGGACTGGCGAGCTGCTGGATCGGGTGGTTCGACGGGAAGGCCGCCGGGGAAGCCCTCGGGCTGGGCCCCCGCAGGCGGCTCGAACTCCTGATCGCGATCGGGTACGCCGCCTCGGATCCGGCGCCGCTCAAGCGCAGGACGATCGAAGAGATACGGGAATTGCATTGACAGCGCCCTCCGGAAAACGGATAAAAACAGCCCTTTTGAAGTAAATGTACCGGGAGGTCCGTGATGTCGATGCACCCCAGTTTCAAACAGGCGACCAAGATCAGGACGCGGCGCAATGTGCTCAAGCGGTTCGAGCGGGTTAAACTGCTCAAGAAGCGCGGCGAGTGGGAAGAGGGCGACCGCGCCTTCGGTCTCAGGAAGACCAAGCCCGAAGAGTAATCCTGAGACTTCAGAAATATCTCGCCGAATGCGGCCTCGGATCGCGCCGCGCCTGCGAGCGGATGATCGCCGGGGGCCGGATTCAGGTCAACGGCGAGACGGTTTGCGAGCAGGGCATCAAAGTCGATCCGGTTCAGGACGATATCCGCATGGACGGCCGGGTCGTGCGGCGCGAGTCTAAAGTCGTCTATATACTGAACAAACCCCCCGGGGTCATGTGCACGAACGACGACCCTCAAAGCCGTCCGCTGTACCGGGATCTCTTCCCCGCCGACGCCGGACGTCTGTTCCCCGTCGGTCGTCTTGACTGCATGAGCGAAGGGTTGCTGTTGGTGACCAACGACGGCGATCTGGCGCACCGTCTCATGCATCCGCGCTACGGATTTCACAAAACCTATCTCGCCCGCACTCCGGATCGCGTGACGGCGGAGCAGATGAAGCGGATGGAGCAGGGCGTTGAAGAGGGCGGCGAGAGGCTGCGCGCCCTCCGCGTGCGCAGAGAGCGGGGCGCGGGACCGGGAACCCGGCTCAGGATCGTTCTCGGAGAAGGGCGCAACCGGCATATCCGCCGGATGTTCAAGGCGCTGGGACTCAGAATCGACCGGCTGAAGCGGGTGAAGCTGGGCCCGCTCGTGCTGGGCGGGCTTCCGCAAGGCTCATGGAGAGAATTGCGTCCGCAGGAACTGAGGCAGCTTCAGGTCTCAAGCCATCAGCGGGATGCGTGAGAGGCCCTCGACGTTTTCACGCTCCAGCGCCGATTCCGATCCCACGACCACCGTGACGCCGCCGGATTCCGCCGCCTCCAGCGATGCGCCGAACGCGCGCAGATCTTCCGCCGTGGCGGCCAGAAGCTCGTCGCGATGCCGCTGGCGGAGTTCATCGGTATAGCCCGCGAGCAGGCGGATCAGATCGTTGTATCCTTCGGCGTCCGGCAGGCGGTAACGATCCATCGCCCCGACGGCCCCGACGACGGCGTGATCGAGGTCCTCCTGCGGGAGGTCGATGGTTTTAAGCCATTCGGCCGTGGCCCGGTATACGTCGAGTGAGCGTCGGATATGCGGGTCGCGATAGCTTCCGAAATGGAACAGCCCCGAGGCCGGATCGAGACCGCACAAGGCTCCGTAGGCCCCGCCTTTCATCCGCAGTTCCTCCCACAGCCGGCCGGTCTGAAGGAGGCGGCTCACCACGGACGACGAACCGTGGGCCTTGCAGCCCGCCGGGGTCAGGGGCAGGACCCGCGCCACGTAATTGACTTCCGAGGGCAGCGTCAGCGCCTCGCCGGCCCCCGTACAGGCGGGGAGATCTTCCTCCTCCTGCGGACAGGGGCTAGCCGATTCCAGGCCGTCCACGAGCCGATCCGCCGCACGGCGCGCCTCCGCGCGGTCTTCGCCGTCGCAGGTGAGGTGGGCCACGACGGCGTTTCGCCGCACGACCCGGCGGTGGAGATCCTGCAGATCGGCGAGGACGCGGTCCCAGTCCGTCCGCACCCGCGATTCGAGGTCTCTCAGGAAAAACAGGGTTTCGACTCCTCCGAGCAGGTCCGCCCGGCGGTGAGCCGGATGGAGGTGCGCGCGGGCCCGCTGAATGGCGATGCCGTGTCCGTTCGGGATCAGCGCGCTCTCCAGCGAGGCGCGATGCTCCAGCACGATCTGCAGAAAGCGGTCCCGGTTCGTGAAGTCGGGCTCGGTCAGCACCTCGCCCATCAATCCCGTCATGGCCGCGGTCTTTTCGCGCAGACATTTACCCCGCAGGAAGAAATGGGTCGCCGCGCGGTTTTCGCCGAAGACCGCGCCGGTGTGTGTGACCGGATGCAGTCCGCCCGTATCGCGGGCGATGCGGCGCGAAAGCTCGACATAATCACGCCGGGTCGTCCCCATTTCGAGCAGCGCGGCGGTGTACACGCCCATCCAGGGCAGGAGCCGGGCGGGCAGGTCGCCGAGATCGAAACCGAGATCGAAGTAGACGATGCCCGCGCAGGGCCGCTCGTGCGTAAGCCGGAGTCCGTCCCCGGCGCGTTCCACGGTCCGGGGACAGGGTTTGATCCCGGGCTTCATGTCGGCGCGGCGGAGGCGCGGTATCCGGGCCAGGTCCTCCGGTCGATCCGGCTCCGACTGCAGGCGGTGAAGCTCCCGCGTCTCTTCAGTGATGCGCTCGCGCTCCGACTCGGTGAGCGACTCGGCGATCCGGTCGATGCGCGCCTGTTCCGCCTCCCGCATCCGGGTTCCGTGGTCGGGATCGGGACGCAGGATTACGCGGGACCGGTTGGGGTTTTCGATCAGCCCTTCGCGGATAACCCCCTCCAGGTATCCGGGTTCCGCCGCGCGGGCCGCGACCGTTTCGAAGGGGGCTTCGTGGGCCACCAGCGAGAGCGGGTCGCCATCGTAGAGCCAGGTCTTCATGGAGCGGAGCATCACCGCCAGCCCCCGCGGGGCGCCGCCCGTATTGTTTTCGCGCAGCGCGAACCGGATCGTATTCAGCGCGCTCTCCACGAGATCGGAAGGCAGACCGCGCTCCGCCAAATCCGTGAGGGTGTCGTCGATCAGGCTCGCGGCGGCGTCGAGGTTCACCGGCGCCACGTTCTTCAGCCCTGCGGAAAAGACCATCTGCCGGAGCTGCGACTCCAGCCCGCCGCCCGTCAGATCCTCTCCGTAGCCCGACTCGATCAGGGCTTTGCGCAGCGGCGAGGCAGGCGTACCCAGCAGGACCTCGTCGAGGACGCGCCACGTGAAATAGCTCTCCGGATCGAGCGGGGCGTCCAGCAGCCAGTTTCGCGTGAACCAGGGGCGGGCGTCCGGGCTCGAGGCCTCGTACGTCTCGCTCCACTCGACGGGTTCGGGAAGCGGGGGCTGCATGGGCACGGCGGAATCCACCTCCCGCCGGCCGAAATCCTGCAGGCGGGCGTCGAGCCATTCGAGGCGGTGTCCGGCGTCATCGTTCCCGTAGAAGAAAATGCGCGCGTTGGACGGATGATAATACGTCTGGTGGAACGCCTTGAAGGACTCGTAGCTCAGGTCCGGGATCGTGGCGGGATGCCCGCCCGAATCCACGCCGTAGGGCGTGTCGGGGAAGAGCGACTGAATCGAACGCGTCTCCAGCAGGTCGTCGGGCGAGGAGTACACGCCTTTCATTTCGTTGTACACCACCCCGCTGATCGTAAGTTCCCCGTCCGGGTCGGGCAAATGACAGTGCCAGCCCTCCTGGCGGAAGAATTCGGGCGCCAGCCGGGGGTGAAACACCGCGTCGAAGTACACCTCCGCGAGATTGAAAAAATCCGCGGGGTGGCAGCTCGCGACCGGGTAGCAGGTCTTGTCGGGATAGGTCATGGCATTGAGAAAGGTATAGTGCGACCCCTTGAGCAGCTGTACGAAGGGGTCTTTGAGCGGATAGCGGCGCGAGCCGCACAACACCGTGTGCTCCAGGATATGGGCGACGCCGGTGGAGTCGAAAGGTGGAGTGCGGAAGGTGATCCCGAACACCTTGTTCTCGTCGTCGTTTTCCACGGACATTACTTCCGCGCCGGTGGAGCGGTGGCGCAGAAGCCGGATCCGTCCGCAGACCTCCGGTATGTCCTCCTCACGTACGATGTCGAAAGCGGGATGCGTCATGGTGCGTGCTCCGGTCGAAACCCGGCACGCTAGGCGATCCGCGCATGCAGGTAAAGAAAAACGGCGCCGGGAGATGCGAGTTCGAAAAGTCTGTGATCCGCTCTTACTCAGGTCTCAGCTCTCAGGTTTCAAACTCTCTTTGACTCTCACTCTGACTCTGATTCTGACTCTGATTCTTTCTCCGTTCCCGATTTCTCATCCCCCCTCCGGTTCTGCTGGCCTGCTCCACCTGTTTCCGCTAAAAATAGCGGCCCGGAGAAGGAGAAAACGGCATGACGGACAGGGACCATCTCGACCTGGTGTACGATATTTCGGAGTTCGCCAATCTCTTCGAGAGCAGCCAGGGGCTGGACGAGTTTCTCGATAATGTGGTGGATATGATCAGCCGCCACATGAAGGCCGAGGTCTGCTCGATCTACCTGCTGGAGGACTCGGGGAGTGAGATCGTGATGCGGGCCAATCGCGGGTTGAAACCGGACGCGATCGGACGCGTCCGCCTGCGGGTGGGCGAGGGGATCACCGGCGTGGCACTGCGCGAGCTGAGGCCGATCAACGTGGGACACGCCTCCCACCATCCGGATTACCGCTTTGTGCCCGGCATCGATGAGGAATCGTACGAGGCCTTTCTGGCGCTGCCCATCGCGCGCGGGCTGGAACGGATCGGCGTGCTGGTGCTGCAGGATCGTCAGCCCGACCGTTTCGGCCCCGAAGACATCAAGACCCTGCGCACGATCTCGTCTCAGCTCGCGCGCACGATCGAGGGCGCCGATCTGCTGCTCAGCATCCACCAGGCGGAAGCGCGCGACGAAAAACCCCGCGCCGAACTCGAGCCGCTGAAGTTTCTCCGCGGCACTCCTGCCTCGGGCGGGATCGTGCTCGGCAAAGCCGCGCTGCTGGACGCGCCGGATATCGAGGCCTTCCTGGAACAGGCGCCCGAGCGGAAGGAACCGTTTACGGTCGAGGATTTCAACCGCGCCCTGCGGGAGACCGAACAGCAGCTCGAGGAACTGCAGAGCCAGGTCGAGGAACAGCTCGACGATGTGGCCGGACTGATCTTCAACGCCCATCTGCTCATCCTGAAGGACGAGGAATTCTCGGGGTCGATACGCCGGATGATCGAGGGCGGGATGACGCCGCGACAGGCCGTGGTCGAGGTCGTCAACCGCTATGTCCAGTTTTTCACGAAGAGCCGCAATGCCCGTCTGCGGGAGAAAATCCACGACATCAAGGACCTGGGCCACCGGCTGCTTCACAATCTTTTCGGCGTGAACGACGACCACAGCGACTACAGCGGACATATCATCATCGCCTCGGAAGTGCTGCCCTCCGAACTCCTTTCGCTCAGCGCCCAGAACGCGGCCGGACTCCTGATGATGCGCGGCGGGGTCAGCGCCCATGTGAATATACTGGCGCGGTCGATCCAGATGCCCATGGTCGTGCTCGATGAGCCGCGTTCGCTTCCCGTGGAGGAAGGCACGGAACTCCTGCTGGATGCCTACCAGGGTACGGTCTTCGTGGAACCCGATGACGATGTGCGTGACCGGTACCGGGAACTGACCCGCCGCGAGCACAGCGTCCGTACGAGCCCCTGGGCGAAACAGGAGGAGACGTATACCGGGGACGCCGTACGCGTCACGGTTCAGGCGAACATCAATCTCCTGAGCGATCTGCGCCGCGCCTCCGGCTATCACGCGGAAGGCGTGGGTCTCTACCGGAGCGAGTTCCCGTTTCTGATCCGCGACGATTTTCCGATGGAGGACGAACAGCTGCGGATCTATCGCCAGCTCTGCGATTCGATGGGGACGCATGAGATCACGATTCGTACCCTCGATATCGGCGGCGATAAAATGCTCTCCTATTATGCGCCGAACGAGGAATCCAATCCGTTCCTCGGCCTGCGCGCCATCCGGTTTTCACTGCGCAATCGCGATATTTTCCGGGAGCAGCTGCGCGCGATTCTGCGCGCGGCGGAGGACCGCCGCGTCCGTATCATGTTTCCCATGATCTCCTCCGTAGACGATTACGTGGAGGCGGCCGACATCGTGCGTGAGTGCGAACGGGAACTGCGCTCCGAAGGCGTGGCGACGCCGGCGAGCGTGGAACTCGGGCCGATGGTCGAATTGCCTTCGGCGGTCGAGGTGGTCCACGAACTGGCCGAGCATGCCGATTTCATGTCGATCGGCACCAACGACCTGATTCAGTACATGCTGGCCGTGGACCGCACCAATGAGCAGGTGGCCAACTTCTACGTCCCGCACCACCCGGCGGTACTCAGGGCGGTCAAAAAGATCGCGGAGGCGGCCGAACGCAACGGCACCGACTGTTCCGTCTGCGGAGAGGCCGCGCTCGATCCGGGCATGCTGCCTTTCTTCCTCGGCGTGGGACTGCGCAAGTTCAGCGTGGATGTCCACCGCATCCCCGAGTTCCGGGCGATGCTGGCCGCGCTCGATATCGAGCAGTGCAGGGAGGCGGCGGAGCGCATGCTGTCGGTGGCGATGATCTGCGAGCTGGACGAATATATCGAACGCATGAAGCGGGAACTGTACGGTGAAAGCTACTCGAAGTTCATCGAGGAGTACCGCCGGCAGGGCGCCGCGGGCTGAGCGGCGGTCGTGTTCGTTTACCACTCGATGCCGCATCGCGCCGGCACGCCGGCGTCGAAATAGTGTCGTGTGCAGGTTACCTCGGAAACGAGATCGGCGCGTTCGAGAATGCTCTGCGGCGCCGTGCGGCCGGTGAGCACCAGCTCCACGGAAGCCGGCCGCTCGTCGATCCAGCGCGTCACGGTGTCCTCCTCCACCACGCCGGCCTCGATCGCGCCGAGGATCTCGTCGAGCACGACCAGGCGGTGTTGCGCCCGGCGAAGGACATCCGTGCAGCGCCGCACGCCCTCCGCGGCCGCCTCGAGTTCCCGCCGGTCCGGCGCTCCCGTCACGAAGCGGCCCGTACCGAAACATTCGAGGGTGACGGGGAGTTCGTTCCGGTTCAGCGCGCGGTGCTCCCCGCCGTTGTGCTGCTTCAGGAACTGGCCGATGTACACCGGCAGACCCCATCCGGCCGCGCGCAGCGCCAGGCCCAGAGCCGCCGTCGTCTTTCCCTTGCCCCGGCCCGTGTAGACCTGGACCCGTCCGCTCCAGTCCGCATTCATGGCTCCGCCTTCCGTCATGGCTTTCGTCAGGGCCTACATTTCATGCTGCACCGCCCGCGTCAGCAGGAGCACGATAAAAAACGGTCCGCCGATCAGCGCCGTCCAGACCCCGACGGGCATGTCCGCCGGGGCGATCAGCGTCCGCGCCCCCAGATCGCACAGCGCGAGAAAGGCGCCGCCGAAGAGCGCGGACGCCGGCAGCAGATAGCGGTGGTGAGGACCGACCAGCAGGCGGCAGATGTGCGGCGCCATCATGCCGACGAATCCGATCGGGCCGCACACCGCCACCACGCCCCCGACCATCAGCGATACCGCCAGATACAGCCATTTCTTGATCCGGTCCACCTCCGCGCCGCGACTCAGCGCGATCTCCTCGCCGGCCGCGAGCAGATTGAGTTCGCGGACATGAGCGGTCAGCACGGCCAGTCCGCCGGCGGCAATAAGGAACAGCATCAGCGGCGGGCCGTAATCCGTCACCGCAACGGAACCCATCAGCCAGCGCACGATGCGGAAGGTGTGTTCGACCCCCGCCAGATACTGGATGAACAGGATCAGGCTCGAGAAGAAAAAACTGACCGCGAGACCGGCGAGCAGAAGGGTGGTGGTGCTGAACCCGCCCTTCATCCGGGTCAGCCCGTAGACCAGGGCGACGGTCAGCAGCGCGCCGGCAAAGGCGCCGGCGGCCTGGAGCGGGAGGCCGAACAGGGCGGTGGCCGCTCCGAAGCGGATGGCGATCGAGGCCCCCAGCGCCGCTCCGCTGGAGGCCCCCAGGGTAAAGGGCGTGGCCAGCGGGTTTCTGAAGAGGGCCTGAAACGTCATTCCGCACAGCGCCAGGGCACAGCCGGCGAGCCACGCCGTAAGGACGCGCGGAATACGAAGCTGCCGAAGGATCCTGATCTCCGCCGGGTCGCCGCGGCCGAACAGCGCCCCGGGCGGAATTACGTCCGGTCCCAGCAGCGGGGTAACGAGCAGCACCAGTACGGCGGCCGCCCCGAGGAGGACGAGCATGGTCCGGGGATGCGCGAAGGCCGGTTTCATATCCCCTCCCCGCAGACGACGACCGGGGTCGGCCGCAGGTCGGTGTCGATACGGGAGAACGGCGTTCCATACAGGGATTCGAGGCGCGATCCCTCCAGCAGCGCGGCGGGCGGCCCGTCAAAAAACACGCCGCCCTCCCGGAGGGCGAGTACGCGGTCGCTGCATCCCGTGACGCGATTGAGGTCGTGGTCCACGGCGATGACGGTGACGCCGGCGTCCCGGTGGAGCGCGCGGAGCGTGCGCATCAGCTCCACCTGATGCCGGTAATCGAGAAAGGTGGCGGGCTCATCGAGAAGCAGAAGTTCCGCGCCCTGGGCCAGCGTCGCGGCGAGATACACCATCTGCCGCTCGCCGCCGCTGAGCGTCGCCAGGCGCCGGTCTTCAAATCGTTCGACGCCGGCCTTCTCCATCGCCTCCCGAACCGCCCCCAGGTCTTCCGGCGTCAGCGATTCAAAGGGCGTACGGTACGGATAGCGTCCCATGCGCACGAATTCACCGACGGTGAACGGGGGACACGGACCGTGCGCCTGGGGCACGTAGCCGGCGGTGCGGGCGAACTCGCGCTGACGGATCGACGCGAGAGGACGGCCGTCGAGTTCCAGCGTGCCGCGCCAGCGGCGCTCGATCCGGCACAGGCATCGCAGCAGGGTGCTCTTACCCGCGCCGTTCGGACCGATGATCGAGAGGTACTCGCCGCGTCCGACCGTGAAGCCGACCCGGCGAAGGATCTCGTGGCCGTTCAGTTCGATCGAGAGCTGGTCTGTTCTGATGAGCGGGGTGGCTGTCATGGTTCATTCGTGCGGGTCATCATGGATCATCTCCACGAAATCCTCCAGTACCTTTACAAAGCGGGGACCCGGGATGGCCGCGTGGCGGGCGGTGTAGATATAGACCCGGTCCCGCCGCACCGCGGTCAGTGCGTCCGCGCCCTCCCAGTCGTTCCGCAGCGTGTCGATTTCCGCGGCGCTCTGGCCGTAGGGGTGCACGTCGATGATGACCTCCGGGTCGAGGCGCACCAGCGATTCGTAGGAGAGGGTCGGGTAACGCAGCGATCCCTCGTAGACGTTGCGGCCTCCGGCCCGGACCAGCAGTTCGTGGTAGAACGTCTCCGGACCGATCGCGATCACTTCCGCCGGCACGCCGCGGCCCGCGCGGCGGCTGATGCAGATAAGCGTTGCCGGGCGCTCGTCGCCGTCCGCCGCGCGCGTCAATGCCTTCCCGCGCTCCCTGAGCCGCCGGTTTAATGCCTCCGCGCGTTCCGGCACCCCGAAGATGCGGCCGAGTTTCCCGAGGGCGCGGTAAATGTCTTCGATGTCCTGATGGGGAAGGGCGGCCACCCGGAGTCCGAGATCGCGGAGGGCCTCGATCCCCTGCGCGTCGGTGTCGACCACGCAGACGAGGTCGGGATTCAGTTTGAGGATCCGTTCGTAGTCGGGGTCGACGTATCCGCCGACCCGCGGCAGGTCCTCGACCGCGGGCGGATAGTCCGCGAACCTGGAGACGCCGACGACCTTCGAGCCGAGTCCGAGCGCGAACAGCATCTCCGTGATGCTCGGGGCCAGCGATACGATACGCTCCGGCGGACGGTCGCGGTCGGCGGGCGCGGAGGGATCGGGGGAACAACCCGTGATCGCCGGGACCGCCGCAGCGGACAGGAGGATGATGGCAAGGGTCCGGTTCAAGGAGACTTCTCCAGTCGGAAGGTGATTCGCTGCGTATAGGTCATCGGCACGGGCCTTCCGTTCCGCCGCGCGGGACGGAAGGAGGTCCTGCGCACCGCACGCACGGCGGCGCGGTCGAGTCGGCGGTGACCGCTGCCGTCGCTCACGGTGACGCGTTCGGGTTTGCCCTCTGCGCTGACGTGCACCTCGAGTGTCACGGTCCCTTCTTCGCCCCGCTTTCGGGAGAGCAGGGGGTAGTCCGGAACGATGCGGCCTTCGACGGGGGCGGGGCGCTCGGTCCCCTGCGGGGCCGCCGAGGATGCGGAAGCTTCGGCCTGCGGATTCGGCGAATCTTCTTCCACGGCGGGTTCTGCAGGGGCCGGATCCGGACGTTCGCGCGGCTCGTCAGGGCTCGGCTCCGGTTCAACGTCGTCCGCGGCAGGTTCGGTGCGTTCCGGCCGCTCCGTCTCGTTCTGTTCAGGCGGCGGTTGCTTCGGTGAAGTGTGCTGCGGGGGCGGATCCGTCTCGCGCGCAGGTTCCGGTTCGGCTTTACGGGTTTGTTCCGGCCGGGCCGCGGACTCGGTTTCCTCCGCCTTCTCCGGAGCTCTGCGATCTTTTTGGCTCTGATCCGCCGGTGCCGACGGCGCGAGACGCATCGTCAGTACGGTCCGACCCGCAGCCAGTTCGGCTTCCGGGGGTGAAACCCGGGAGGACGGCGGCGCCCACCTGTACGCGAGTACATGCAGGCCGGCCGAGACGGCCAGCGCGGCACTCATGGTGCGGAGATATCGGGTTTCCGTTCGCATGCGAAGGATACTTCGGTGATGCCGGCGGACCGAAGGGCGTCCAGCGCCCCGACGGCGATGTCCAGCGGCGCCTCGCGGTGGCCTTCGATCCACACCGGCAGGTTTGTGCCGCGGCGACCGCGTGCCGCGCGGACCCGTGCGGCCAGTTCCGACAGCGATGTTTCCCGGCCTTCGACGAACAGACTCCGGTCCCGGTCGATGGACACCGTCACGCTCTCGCGCTGATCCGTCTGCGCCGAGGCGGCGCCGGGCAGTTGGACTTCAATACCCCGGTGAACCACCATCGAGAGCATGGCGTAGATGAAAAACACCAGCAGAAGAAAGACGACGTCGATCAGCGGCAGCATCTCAATGCGTGCGCGCCGCCGGTCCTTTCCCGTGTTCAGCTTCATCGAGCCGCTCCAGACCTTTCCGATAGGTCAGTTCGAAGTGGGTGGCGATGTTTTCCAGGTACCTCGCCACTTTGTCCGTTTTGCTGTTCAGTGCGTTGTAGGGGATCACGGTGACAATCGCGATCGCGAGTCCCGTGGCCGTGGTGATCAGGGCCTGGGCGATCCCGCCGGTCACGGCGCGCGGGTTCTGTATGCCTGCTTCCGAAAGCAGGTCGAAGGAGAGGATGATGCCGGAGACGGTCCCGAGTATGCCGAGCAGCGGGGCCAGCGTGATAATGGTATCCAGTACGCCCAGGCCCCGCTTCATGTGCTCGAGTTCGGCCATCGCGGCCGCCTCCATGCTGGAGGGGAGGTCGTAGTTTCGGTGAACCAGGCCCGCCGTGAGTACGCGGACCGTGACGGCGGGAGATTGTGCTCCCGCCGCCGCGGCCTCGTCGAACCGCCCCTCTTCCGTCATCGAGAAGAGACGGTTGATCAATTCCCTGTCCCGCCGCCGCGCGAGCCGGAACCAGAACCAGCCCCGCTCGAGGATGACGGCCAGCGCGATCAGCGAACATGCGGCCAGAGGCCACATCAACGGTCCGCCGCGTATCATCAGCTCCTGCATCCGTCCTGCCTCCCGGTCCGCATCAGAAGCGGACGCTTACGCCTCCCTTGAACACGCGCTCCGGTGCCGGATAATAGGTGGTATCGGCCCCGTAATTCGACGCGTAGAAGACGTATTCTTCTTCAAAGATATTTTCCGCTCCCGCGAAGGCCTCGACTTCACAGCCGCCCAGAGTCGTTTTGTAACGAACAAAGGCATCGAACAGCGCATAGGCCTCGAGGCCGTCCGCGGCATTCGCAGTGTCGCCCGCGACAAACTGATTGTCCAGCCATGCGAAATGCGTGTTCAGGGTCCAGTGCTCGTCGAGGAAGAAATCCATGTTGAGATCCACCTCGTTCTGCGGAGCGAGCGGGATGTCTTTGCCGTCGTCTACGCCCTCGGTAAAGGTCGCCTCGAGCAACGTATACCACAGCTTCATCCGGACCCAGTCGGCCGGGCGATACGTGGCGGCGAGTTCGAGCCCCTGGTGCAGCGTGTCGTCGTAATTGACGAGCGTGGCGCCGTCGAACGCAATCTCATCCTTCATTTCCATGCGGAACACGGTGCCTTCCAGCTCGAGCGTATCAAGCGGATGGACCGTGCACCCCGCCTCGTAGCTGCGTCCCGACTCCGGCTCGATGTTCGCGTTGAATCCGTCCACGCCGAAGTAGCCGTAGTACGCGGCCTGTTCGTCCGTGGAGGGGAACCGATAGAACTCCTCGTAGCGCGTGAACAGTTTCAGCCGTTCGTGCGGCAGCCAGGTGAGTCCGCCGTGAAACGCGTTTTCGTAGCGCCCCTTGCTCTCGTCGATATTTCCGGCGGAGCCCGATTCCTCGAAGTCGATGTCGTATTTCTCACGCCGGCCGCCCAGCGAGGCGATCAGTTCATCGCTCAGGTAGAGCGAATCGAGGGCATAGGCTCCTACGGTCCAGCGGTTCATGTGAGCATCGGCGCTGGTCGTGCCAAACATGTCCCGGTTCACCTGCTCGGTGTCGAGCCGCTCGTAGCCGACATCGGTCCCGATCAGCAGCTCGTTGTCGAAGCGTCCCAGCGGACGGGTCAGCCGGTATTTCGGCGAGGCCGTCCAGCGGTCGATCTTGTACTCGGTCCACGTGTCGTACGCCCAAAACGGATCTGTCACGTGAAACTCCGCGTTGATGTTTCGTCGCCCGTAGCCGATATCCAGCAGCAGCGACTGTTCGGCGCCCGGCTCGATGCGTATGCCGAAATCGGCGAAGATCGACTGCTCTTCGGCGTTGTCATTATGAAACGGCTGTGACTGTTCACGGTCGGCATCCATCTCCGCTTCCTTCAGGGCTCCGGGCAGCTGGTACTGGCTTTCCGCGGCATTCAGACTGAAATAGACCTCTGCCGCGTCTTCGTCCCCGTACTCCAGGTTCAGCGCCGCGGATTTCGTGTCATAGCGCGAATGGTCGCGATAGCCGTCGGCCGACTGGTGGTTGATTGACGCCGCGTACCCCAGACCGTCGATCGATCCGCGTACGGCGGCGCTCTCGTCGTGGAACCCGTGAGACCCGGCCTGTACCGAAAGGTCGCGTTCCATCTCTTCCGCGCTCTTTCGCGTAATGATATTGATCACGCCGGCCACGGCATGGTCCCCGTAAAGAACGCCGGCGGGACCGCGGAGGACTTCCACGCGCTCGACGTTGTTCATCGGGACCTCCGACCAGTTGAACGCGGCCTGGTCCGGACGGTTCATCTTACGGCCGTGAGCAGGATCAGGATCTTCTGGTGGGGGGCATCGCCGCCGAAGCCCCGCATGTTCGGCCTCTGCAGTGCGGGACTTTCCCCGAACGCATGAAACGTGACGCCCGCCTCTTTCTCGAGGACCTGGTCGAGCGAGCTGTATCCGCGGGCGCGCAGGTCGCCGCCGTCAATGACGATCGCGTTGCGCGGCTCCGTCCGGATGTCGCTCTCCACTCTCCGGGCCGTGACGACCACTTCACGCGCCGCCGTCTCCGTTGTGTTGGTCTCCGCGGCGGGTAGCGCGCCCGCCGCCGTAAGCACGGCGATACCCGCCGCTGTCTTCCATGCATTCATCCCTGTGTCTCCTTGTGTCGTCCCGCTTCATTGTGAGGCCGACGCACCGTGCGGCGGCTCTCGTATGACGGCCGCCGGGATGGATTCCGGGAGAGGAAAAAGAGCGAAGGTACGCCTGGCGGGAACACGCAGGTTCCGCGGGGAACGCTTGCTCTCCCCATCCGCGGAGAAGACCAAACCGGAGGCCGCAGCGGACGAGGTCTGGCTCGGGTACCCCCACACAGTTGCGCGTCAGCGGCCGAATCTCACGGCCCTTCCCGCCCGCTTCAAGCGCCCTTTTGTAAACGACCGGCCGGGATTGTCAAACGATTTGTGTCTTGGCGACCCCGGTCGCAACCTGTTTTATTGATGTCTTATCATGAAAGGGATGCATCTGATGACGGAAGGACTGGTATTCGATCTCGACGGAACGCTGGTGGACTCGCGCCCCGATCTCGTCCGGGCGGTGAACCTGATGCGCGCGGATTACGATCTGGAGGCGCTCGATCAGGAGTCGGTCACGAACGGCATCGGCGACGGCGCGCGCAAACTCGTGGAACGCTCCCTGGAAGGAACCGGGGTCGATGTCGAGGAGGCGCTGCCCGTTTATCTCGAACACTACCGCCGGCACATGACCGATGAGACCGCGCTGTATCCCGGCGTAGCGGAAGGCCTCGAAAAGCTGCGTACGGCCGGGCTGAAGCTGGCGGTGCTCACCAACAAGCCGGGGAAGAGCACGAGAGAAATCCTGAACCATTTCGGACTCAGCGACTTTTTCGCTCTTGTGATCGGCGGCGGCGATATCGAAGCTTTAAAGCCGGATCCCGGCGGTCTGCGCCGCATCCTGACCTCGCTGAACCTTTCCACGCACCTGACGTGGATGGTCGGCGATCACCGTACCGACCTCGAGGTCGCCTCCCGCATCGGCATGCGATCGATCTACGCCGCCTACGGGTTTGGCCGACGGGATGCCGATCAGCAGCCGGACGTGACTATCGAGAGCTTTGACGAGCTGGTGGGCCATGCCCTGCCGGAAGGTAAACACGATCCGTACGGCGCATGACCCGGCTGCCGTACCGGCAGAGCCACGGATCCGGCAACAGGGGGAGCGCGCCATGAATGAAACGGATGCGGTCGCTCCACGCGGGGCCGCCCCGACCGCGGAACTGATCGAGATCTTCAGCTCGATTCAGGGCGAGGGGCTCTGTGTCGGCGAACGACACCTCTTTGTGCGCTTTGCCGGATGTCACCGCCGCTGCGCGTACTGCGATACTCCGGTGAAAGCGGGATCGACGTTCCGCGTGGAAAGCCCGGCCGGCAGCGGTCACTTCCGTACCGTCGCGAATCCGGTCGAACCACAGCGGCTCATAGATGAAATCGACACGCTGAAACGGCCCTCCGGACTCCATGCGGCCGTGGCCCTGACGGGCGGCGAGCCCCTGCTGCAGACCGATTTCCTGTCCTTGCTGCTTCCGCTGCTGAAATCGGAGGGCCTTCGCGTACTCCTCGAGACGGCGGGGGACCATCCGGACGAGCTGGAACGGATAGCTCCGTGGGTCGATAGTGTGGCGCTGGACGCCAAGCTGCCGCAGGCCACGGATGAATCGACGGACTGGGAACGGGTGGGCCGCTGCGTGAAGCTCTGCGCGGAAAAGATCGAAACCGCTTTTGTGAAGGCGGTGATTGCGGCTTCAACCGATGAGACCGAACTTGCCGAACTCGCGGAGGCGGTCGGCGATCGGCTTCCGCTGGTACTGCAGCCGGTCACGCGCGTGAAACACGGCCCCGAACCGCCGTCGGCGCGCAGGCTGCTTGAACTGCAGGCCTTCCTGGCGCAGAATGCCCTGGAGGTGCGGATTATCCCGCAATGTCACCATACCCTGGGCATGATTTAAGAGGTCGATCGGGATGAGAGCAACCAACAGACGTGCGGTGGTCCTCCTCAGCGGCGGGCTGGATTCCGCCACGGTGCTCGCGGAGGCGCGCAGCCATGATCTGGAGTGCTATGCCCTGACGCTCCGCTACGGACAGCGCCATGAACTGGAGCTGGACGCGGCGCGCGCCGTCGCCGACGACCTCGGGGTGAAAGAACACCTCGTGATGGACCTCGACCTGCGCCGGATCGGAGGATCCGCGCTCACGGCGGACCTGGACGTTCCCAGGGGAGAGAAGCGACCGGGCGGCGGGACGGCCGCCGCCATACCGGTCACCTACGTCCCGGCCCGCAATACGATCTTTCTCTCGATCGCGCTGGGGTGGGCGGAAGTGCTCGGCACCGGGGATATCTATATCGGGGTGAACGCGGTGGATTACAGCGGCTACCCCGACTGCCGGCCTGAATTCATCGACGCCTTCGAGGCCATGGCGAGCCTGGCGACCCGCGAGTCGGTGGAGGGGCGGATCCGCGTACAGATCCACACGCCGCTGATCGGGATGAGCAAGGCGGAGATCATTGCGCGCGGACGCCGGCTGGGCGTGGACTACGGGCTTACGAGGACCTGCTACGACCCGGAAGGCGACGGCCGCGCCTGCGGACAGTGCGAGGCCTGCCGTCTGCGGCGGAAGGGGTTCGAGGAGGCGGGTCTGCAGGACCCGATCGAGTACGCGAAAGGATAGTGATGCCGACGACCGAACTATACTGCACGTTCCGCTTCAGCGCCGCGCACCGCCTTCCCTCAAGCGGGGAGGAACACAAGTGCCGCGCGACGCACGGCCATACGTTCGAGCTGGTCGTGACCGTCGCAGGGGAGCCGGATGCGGAAAAGGGCTGGGTGCTCGACTTCGCCGATCTGCGCGCCGCCGTCGATCCGGTGGTCGCCGAGTTGGACCATAAGACGCTCAACGACATCCCCGGCCTGGAAAATCCGACCAGCGAACACCTCTGCCGCTGGTTCTGGGGCCGGCTGATCGATGCGCTGCCCGGCCTGGCGGAGATCGAAGTGAAGGAAAGCCCTGAATGCGGCTGCCGGTACCGGGGTGGCGGGACGGGATAAAGCACGCAGCAGGACGATAACGTCCGCCGTTTTTTCATGACGCGCCTGGTCTGCCGGGGGCCGGCTGCGGCGCTACTACGAACTTCTTCACGCTCGTAGCAGGCTCGCAGGACCGCGAAGCGGGGCCAGGGCCGTGATCTTTCACGCGCCTTGCCTGCGGGGCAGGCTTACGGCGCTACTACGGACGTTTCCGTCACTCCGCCGAGTCGACCCTCACCGTCGAAGTGATGCCGCCGCGGGCGGTGAACCGGCCGCGGACTACGAGTCGCCGGGGTTCCAGAACAGCGTGCAGGTCGGAGTAGATGCGGTTGATCACATCTTCGTAGAAGGATCCCACCTGGCGGAATGAGAACAGGTAGAGCTTGAGCGACTTGCTCTCGATACAGCGGTCCGCGGGGACATATTCGATCCGTATTGAACCGAAATCGGGCTGACCGGTGACCGGGCAGAGCGAGGTGAATTCGTCGCTGTCGAACGTGATCCAGTAGACGCGGTCGGGATGCTCGTTGGAGAAGGTCTCCAGAATGGCCCGGTCGGGGGTGTCAGGGTAGCTCTTCTCGCCCGCGCCGAGATGCTTGAGTTCCTCGTAACGCTGTTTATTCATAACCGATTCTCTCCTCGCTGGATCGGATCCATTCTCGTGCCGGAAGCAAGGCGGCGTCAAGCCGTCGTATGGGGCGGATCCGGTCCGGTTACAGCCTTTGCTCCGTCCATATCTCGACGTCGGGATGATCGTGGAGGGCGCGGCCCGCGGGGATCGAATCGGGATCCTCCATCAGGCGCCCGATCATCGAACGCTTCGATTCGCCGCCCGCGAGGATCCGGATGCGTTGTACGCAGCGGAGCAGGGCGGGGGTGACGCTGACACGATCCGGTTCGTCCTCCCGGCGAACGGCGCAGGCCAGTTCGTCCCCGCCGCGCGCGGCGTCCTCGCGCGTGAACAGCGAGGCGGTATGGCCGTCCGTACCCAGCCCGAGGAGTCCGAATCCGATACGGAGGCCGCGGAGCAGGGCCTGCCCCAGGTCGCGGTCGAACCGTTCCGCCGCATCCTCCAGCGGCAATTCCGTATGGACCGGCAGCAGCTGTTCGCCGCCCGCCGCCCAGGCCTTCAGCATGGGACGCACATGACCGAAGTTGCTCTGATCGGACGAGAAGGGCACCATGCGCTCATCGCTCAGGAAAAGCATTACTTTCGGGTGGAGCGTGGACGAAGTTCCGGCAAGGCGGCTGAAGACCTTTTGCGGGGTGCGGCCGCCCGACAGCATGATCCCCGTCAGCTGGGCTCCCGGCGGAGGTCTAGTCATCCATCCGCGCAGGACGGAGGCCGTATGATCGTAGAGAGCGTGCGGGCTGTCGAAAACCTTGAGTTCAGCCTTCATCGCGAAGCTGGGCGTTGATGGCCTCCGCGGCGCGGCGGCCTTCGCCCATGGCGAGGATCACCGTGGCGGCGCCGAGCACGATATCGCCGCCCGCGTAAACGCGGTCCATCGAGCTGCGGTTGTCTTCGTCGACCTCGATATTCCCCCAGCGGTTCACCTTCAGCTCCGGCGTCGTCTGAGAGATCAGAGGATTCGACGAGTTGCCGATGGCGACCACGACGGTGTCCACGTCGATCGTGAACTCGCTGCCCTCGATCGCGACCGGACGCCGCCGGCCGGAGTCATCCGGTTCGCCCAGTTCGTACCGCAGGCACTCGATCGCTTTGACGCGTCCGTGTTCGTCGCCCAGAATCCGCTTCGCGTTCTGGAGCACGTGAAACTCCACGCCTTCTTCCTTCGCGTGGGCGACTTCCTCTACCCGGGCGGGCATTTCCTTCTCCGTGCGCCGGTAGATGAGGTGCACTTCCTCCGCGCCCAGCCGGAACGCACTGCGCGCGGCGTCCATCGCCACGTTGCCGCCGCCGAGCACGGCGACTTGTTTCGATTCGAGGATCGGGGTGTCGGCCCGGTCGCGCTCGTAGGCGCGCATGAGGTTCGAGCGGGTGAGGTATTCGTTGGCCGAGTAGACGCCGACGAGGTTTTCGCCCTCGATGTTCATGAAGCGGGGGAGTCCGGCTCCCGTGCCGACGAAGACCGCGTCGTAGCCGTCCTTTTCGATGAGGTCCTTCAGTTTGCGGGTGCGGCCGACGACGAAGTTCGTCTTGATTTCGACGCCCATCCTGCGCAGCCCTTCGATTTCCGCCTCGACGATATCGTTGGGCAGGCGGAATTCGGGGATGCCGTAGATCATCACGCCGCCGGGTTTGTGGAACGCCTCGAGCATGGTCACCGCGTGCCCCTCGCGGCGGACGTCGGCGGCGACGGTAATCGAAGCGGGGCCCGTGCCGATGATGGCCACTTTCTTCCCGGTGTCGGGCTGGATGCCCGGGATGGCCCCGCCGTTGTGTTCGCGCTCGCGATCGGCGGCAAACCGTTCCAGCTTGCCGATCGCCACGGCCTGGTCGCGGTCCTTGAGCGCCTTGCCGACGGTGCAGTGCTCCTGGCACTGCGTCTCCTGCGGGCAGACCCGCCCGCAGACGGCGGGCAGCAGACTGTTGCGTTTCAGGATCTGCGCCGCGCGGTCGTCGTCGCCTTCCGCGATCGCACTCACGAAGCCGGGGATGTCGATCCGCACGGGGCAGCCTTCGATACAGGGGGCGTTTTTACACTTGAGGCAGCGCATGGCTTCCAGGCGGGCCTGTTCCTCGGTGTAGCCGAGCGCGACTTCGTTCATATTGTGCCGCCGGACGGCCGGGTCCTGTTCCGGTATCGTCTGCGGAGGGATCGCCATCCGCTCTTTGGGCTTCAGTTCGCTCGCGCGCGGATTGACTTCCTTGAGCAGTCGTTCCGCTTCCTGCTGCAGTTTTTCGGGGGGCTGATAACTCATGAGGATTCGTTCCGGCTTTGCTCTTTGTCGCGCGCCGCCATCTCGAGATGGCATTGCTCGTGTTCATCGTCCTCCAGCGGCTTATAGGTGCCCAGCCGCTGGATCATATTATCGAAATCGACCTGGTGGCCGTCGAACTCCGGGCCGTCCACGCAGACGAACCGCGTCTCGCCGCCGACGGTCACCCGGCATCCTCCGCACATCCCGGTGCCGTCGATCATGATCGTATTGAGCGAGACCACGGTGGGCACCTCGTAGGGCCGGGTCGTCCCGGCGCAGAACTTCATCATGACCGGCGGGCCGATGGCGACAGCCAGGTCCGGGCGCGGGTCGCGTTCGCAGACTTCTTTCAACGGCTCCGTCACCAGCGCCTTGCGCCCGTGCGATCCGTCGTCCGTGCAGACGATCAGTTCATCGGCGATCGCGCGCATCTCGTCCTCGAGGATCATCAGTTCCGCGTTGCGCGCACCGATAATGACGGTCAGATGGTTGCCCGCCTCTTTCAGCGCCTGCGCGATGGGGTAGAGCGGCGCGGCGCCGATCCCGCCGCCCACGCAGACCGCCGTGCCGAAGTTTTCGATATGCGTGGGTTTGCCGAGCGGGCCGACCACGTTGTTGATCGCGTCGCCGGGCTCCAGCTCCGCGAGTTTGTGCGTCGACTTTCCGACCGACTGGAAGATCAGCGTAATGCTCCCCTCGTCCGTGTCCGCGTCGGCAATCGTCAGCGGTATCCGTTCACCGTAGTCGGTGTCCTGCTGCACGATCACGAACTGGCCCGGACGGCGCTCCTCCGCGATCAGCGGCGCGTGCACCCGCATCCGATAGACTTCTTCCGCAAGCTGTTCTTTCGCGATAACCTTATTCATGCTTAGCTCCGTAAAGATGAGCGCGAAAGAGTAGTGGACGCATATCCCGGGGTCAAGGTCGCGAATGAAAGGGATGATGAGTGAGAAGGCGGAGACCTGAATCCTGAGGCAGGGCGCGATCCCCGAGCGCGCGGCACATAGAAACGAAAGGGCAGGGCGTGCTCTCCGGGCGCGCCGCCATCCGTCAGTCATGACCCGTTATCACATGATCATCGCCTACGACGGCACGGCGTATTACGGCTGGCAGGTTCAGCCGCACCACCGGACGGTGCAGCAGACGCTCGAGGACGCGCTCGAGCGCCTTTTCGGTGCACGGCCGCGGGTACACGCCAGCGGTCGGACGGACACGGGAGTGCATGCGCGGGGGCAGTCGGTCCACTTCGATGCGCCGCGTACGATGGAAGCGGCGGATATCCGCAACGCGCTCAACGCCTTTCTGCCGCCCGACGTGCGTGTAATGAAGACCAGACGCGTGCCGTCCGGTTTCCATGCACGCTATGACGCCACGGGCAAGGAGTATCGCTATTTCATCTGGGACGGACCGGTTCTGCCTCCGCACCGCCGCCATACCCACCACCATGTACCCCGGCGACTGGATGTCGAGGCGATGGAGCAGGGCGCCGCTGCGCTGATAGGCCGCCACGATTTCACCGCCTTCGCCGCCTGGCCCAAAAAAACCGTCGAGAATCCCGTGCGGACTATCGACTCGCTGCGCATCCGCCGCCACGGGCACGAGACCACGATCGCCGTGCGCGGCGACGGTTTTCTATACAAGATGGTCCGCAGCCTGGCGGGCTACCTCATCCGCATCGGCACCGGCGAGCGCAGGCCGGACGACGTGAAGCCCGTGCTCGAGTCCGCCGAACGCACCGCCGAGGTACCCACCGCCCCCGGCCACGGACTGGTGCTGTGGCGAGTTACCTATGGAACAACTTCAGGTATTCGCCGTATCCCTCTTCCTCGAGCTTCTCCAGAGGGATAAACCGCAGGGCGGCGGAATTGATGCAGTACCGCTTGCCCGTCGGCCCGGGTCCGTCCGGGAAGACGTGGCCGAGATGAGAATCCGCGTCCGCCGAGCGCACCTCGGTGCGTACCATGCCCAGCTTCCGGTCCCGGCGCGTCTCGACCGCGCCGGGTTCCACGGGCCGGGTGAACGAGGGCCAGCCCGTGCCCGATTCGAACTTGTCCTTCGAACAGAACAGCGGCTCGCCCGAGACGACGTCCACGTAAAGGCCGGTCCCGTGGTGGTCCCAGTAGGCGTTATCGAACGGCTTCTCCGTACCGTCGTGCTGCGTGACCCGGTACTGCTCGGGGGTCAGGCGTTCGCGCAGCTCGCGGTCGGTGCAGGTGAATGGGCCCCGCTTATCCTGGTTCATCGCGTTTTCTCCTTCCTCTGCACAGCCGACCGGCAGGAGGGCGGCGGCGAGTACAAAAACCGTCAAACCCGAAGATTTGAATGTCACCATATGGGTCTCCTTATCTGCATGAGTAGACCGTTTTGGCCGCCGGATGTTCAATGTGTGCGGCTTCGTACTTGTCGCCCATTCATGAAATCCTTACATTCTCCGAAGCGGGGTTGGGCGGGGCTTTAGCATCTCGTAACGTGAAATGGAGCGTGAAGATGGCCGGGGAAGCGGCGGAGCAGCGCGGCAGGCGCAGGACGAACGAGGAGTACGAGCGCGAGCCCGTACCCGCGCACAGGCTGAAGGGTCTTTCGGGTTTCGTGGGCATGTACGCCGGGGAGCACGCGGCCGGAACCGAGTTCATGATCGGCCCGCTCTTCGTGGCCCACGGGGTCAGCGCCTTCGACGTGCTCACGGGTCTTCTGCTCGGGAACCTGCTGGCCGTCCTGAGCTGGATGTTTCTCACCGCCCCCATCGCGGTCAAAAAGCGGATGACCCTCTATTATCAGCTCGAAAAGATCTGCGGGCCGCGGCTGGTCGATCTCTATAATGTGGCCAACGGCGTGATGTTCTGTTTCCTCGCCGGCGCCATGATCGCCGTTTCCGCCACGGCGGTGGGCATGCCGTTCAATATGCCGATGCCGGAACTCTCCGACCTGCTCCCCACCAGCGCGGGCTGGGTGGCGGCGGTCTTCGCCGTAGGGCTGGTGATCTCGGTCGTTGCCGCCAAGGGCTATGATTCCGTTTCCCGCTTCGCGAACATCGCCTCGCCCTGGATGGTACTCGTCTTTCTCGCCTGCGGCATCGCCGCGCTGCCGGAACTGGGCGTGGAAAGCCCGCGCGATTTCTGGCGGGTGGCGACGACCTCGGTCTGGAAGGGCGCGCCGGTCGAAGGCCAGACTCCGTTCACGTTCTGGCATGTCGTGTTTTTCGCCTGGTTCTGCAATATGGCGATGCATATCGGCATGGCCGACCTCTCCGTCCTGCGTTTCGCGAAAAAGTGGTGGTACGGGAGCGCCTCCGCGGCCGGCATGTACGTGGGACACTACATGGCGTGGATCGCCGCCGGGCTGCTCTACGCGCTGCAGCTTCAGCGTACGCCCGGACAGACGGGGGTCGCCCCCGGCCCGATGGCCTGGAACATTGCGGGTTTCGCGGGTCTGCTGTGCGTGGTCGTCGCCGGATGGACTACGGCGAATCCCACCATATACCGCGCAGGACTGGCGTTCCAGGCGCTGCGTCCGAAATGGTCGCGTTTCAGGGTAACCATGATCGCCGGACTGATGGCGACGATCGGCGGATGTTTCCCGGGACTGGTGATGAAGCTGCTCAACTTCGTGGCGCTCTACGGCCTCGTTCTGATGCCGATGGGGGCGGTGATCTTTGTGGATCATCACCTGATGAAACGCATGGGCCTGCGCGAATTCTACGCGGAAAAGAAGGGGCTCAACTTTTACTGGGCGCCGGCGCTGACCTGGTTTGTTACCCTGGGCGTGTGCCTGATCCTGAATTTGAGCGCAGGAATCGAAATCTTCTTTCTCGGATTGCCGGGCTGGTTCATCGCGGCCGTGCTCTATATGGCGCTCAGCCGCATGATGCAGAAAAGGGAAGGGGAGGCTGCGGCATGAGAACGGTTCTGAAAGTTATCTCCATCCTGGCGCTCGTTCTCCTGACGGTCCCGTCCACGCTCTTCTGGGCGGGGTGGATCACGCTGCCGATGCAGAAACTCTGTATGACCGTCGCGACGGTCCTGTGGTTCGCGACAGCCCCTTTCTGGATGGGGAAGGGGAGCGCGGAGAGCTAAAAAAGTTATTCGTGGATTTTGGTGGGGTGTCGTTGAAGGACATGAAGGGCTTGAAGGGGTGAACATAATTCGTACTCTTACTCGTACTCGGAGCGCCGAAGGCGCGATCCCACTCCCTCTGTTCAAAAAAATCGAGTACGAGTACCGCTTCGCTGAGTACGAGTACGATGTGACGCGAGCGGATTTCTAATCCAGCCGCTACGATTTCAGTTGTTCCACCAAAATCCACAAAGAACCAAAAAAAGGGGCCGCGGAACATGGACTCCCGCAGCCCCCTCGGCCGTTTCGCCTGCCTCCGATTCTTCACTCAGAGTTCAGACGCCAGCTCCCGTGGCTTTATTCGACGACCCTGCCTCCGGCTTCGATCCAGCCTTCGATCCCCTGGGGATATTTGACGACATTCTCGTAGCCGAGTTTCTGCAGATGCCTGGCCAGCTTGTGGCTGGCAGGGCACTGCAGGTTGCTGCAGTACGTCACCACGAGCGACTGCTTGTTCGGGATGTGCCGGGCGACGACCTTCCGGGACGAGCCCGGAGCGAGCTGCTTCGCGCCTGGCAGCCGCAGTCCGTCGTCGTACTTCCCGCTGCGCGCGTCGAGTATGACGGCCCCGCCCGAGGCCACTACCGCCTTCATGGCGGCGGTGTTGAGCTTAGCCACGTCCGCTTCGGCCTGTCCCTGGTGACCTTTGCGTCCGTAGTCCGCCTTGCATGCGCCCCCTTCGCAGGCCGGACCGGATTGGGCGCACTTCGCCTCGCTCTTGTCGGCGCACGCCTTCCCGCCGGTTCCGCACTCGCCCTTACTGGACGGACACGCGGCCTTGCCGGAGGAACAGGACTTCATTTCGGGTTCCTCGTGGGTGTGGCCTTCGCCACCCCCGCAGGATCCGCAACCGGCATACACGCCAGCCGCCGGCCCGATCAGCAGCAATGCTACTGCGGACGCTGTGATTGTATTCAGGGTACTTTTTCTCATGGAGACCTCCTTTTTGTTTGAGGGGCATCTGCCCCCCGCTCCCTGACTTTGAATGTAATGATACCAGTACAGTGGCATATGGCAAGTCAAAAAGATGAAAATAATCGATCCCGCAGCGGGGGTGTGGTATGGGTAATCCAGACCAATGGAACACCTCTACCGGATAGCGGAATTCATCGAGAATTACGCGGGCCTCACGCCTGCCGTGCAGCTCAAGCTGGTCGAGACCCTGGCCCTCCTGATCGCGGCCTATCTCGCCTACGTCCTCCTCTGCCGTCTGATGCGCTGGCGCGTGGAGGACGTGGGTAAGCGGTACGTGGGGCGCAAAACGCTCACCTATGCGATCGGTTTCTTCGTGCTGCTGATCCTGTGGCGGATCTGGCTCGGCGGACAGGGTCTGGCGGCCTACTTCGGCATCCTCTCGGCGGGTCTTGCCGTCGCGCTTCGCGATCCGCTCTCGAATCTCGCGGCGTGGCTGTTCATCACGATCCGGCAGCCGTTCACGGTGGGCGATCGGGTCGCCATCGGTGGTCATGCCGGCGATGTGATCGATCAGCGTCTGTTTCAGTTCAGCCTGATGGAGATCGGCAACTGGGTTCAGGCCGACCAGAGCACGGGCCGGATCATTCATATCCCCAACGGCAAGCTGTTCACGGACACGATCTGCAACTACACGCAGGGCTTCCATTTCATCTGGAACGAGATCCCGGTCATGGTCACGTTCGAAAGCGACTGGCGCCGCGCCAAGAAAATCCTCGCGAAGATTGCCGAGGCGCACACGGCGATCCGCAGCGAATACGCCGCGGAACAGATCCGGGCGGCCGCGCGCAAGTTCCTGATCTTCTTCGAACACCTGACCCCGATCGTCTGGACGAGGGTGGACGAATCCGGGGTGACGCTCACGATCCGTTACCTGACGGACCCGCGCCGCCGCCGAAGCTCCGAAACGGAAATCTGGGAGGAGATCCTTTCGAAATTCGCCGAGTGCGACGATGTCGATTTCGCCTATCCGACACGCCGGTTCTACAATAACGCGGAAGAGGGCAAGTCCGGTACGCGCCCCCGGGCACCTGCACCCTGAGGAGGAACACGGTATGATTGTCACCCGCGCCCGCAGACGTTAGGATCACGGAGAGTTTACCACGGGGAGCCCGGAGCGGTTCACACGGAAAAGGAGACAGCAATGAAGGAAGAACGTCACGTGATCATGGGCATTCACATCAGCGACCGCGTCTCGCACGCCGTGTCCGTACAGGAGGTCCTGACCCGCTACGGCCACAAAATTAAGACCCGGCTCGGGCTGCACGAGTTCGGCGGGGCGGTGACGGTGCCGAACGGGGTGCTGATCCTCGATATGGTCGACGACGAGGAGTCGGTCGTTCAGTTCATGAATGAGTTGAACGGGCTCGAGGGCGTCGAAGTTCAGCGGATGGTCTTCGATCATCCCTGAGGGCGAGCGCGATGGATCATGCCGGAATTTTCCAGAATCTCGATCTCTGGTCGGCCGTCGTCGGCTGGCTGGCGGCCCAGACGGTCAAACTGATCCGCGAAACCGGCAAGTCGGGACGCGTGGACTGGAGCTACTACCTGAGCACCGGCGGCATGCCGAGCGCCCACTCCGCTTTCGTCTGCGCGCTCGCGGCTTCCGTCGGACTGAGTGCGGGATTCGATACTCCGCTTTTTGCGGTGGCCCTGGCGTTCGCCGGCGTGGTGATGTTCGACGCCCAGAGCGTACGGCGCGCGGCGGGCACGCAGGCCCGGCTGCTGAACCAGCTCGTCGAGGAGCTGTTCACCGAACATCATCTCTCGGAACACAAGCTCGCCGAACTCCTCGGACACACTCCGGTTGAAGTGTTTATCGGCATGGTCACCGGCATCATTGCAGCCCTTGCGGTCCATGCGGTGGCGGGATGAGCCGGACGACGGTCAACGGGCACTGGCGTGAAGAGGCGCTGGAGGAATTTGTCCGCCACCTGCATTCGCGCGGGTTTCGCGTGACGGAGGCCCGCAAGAAAGTCTTTGCCGGGGTGCTGGCGCGCGACGATCATTTTTCGGCCGATGAACTGGCGGCGGCGCTGGCACGGGGGGAGGGCAGGGTGAGCCGCGGTACCGTCTACCGCTCGCTGGATCTTCTGCTGGAATCCGGATTCGTGCGCAAGATCGTCGACTCCGAGGCCCACGCCCACTACGAGCACATCTTCAAGCGGCCGCGACACGAACACCTGAAGTGCGAGGTGTGCGGAGCCTATATCGAAGTGGGGGGAGAGGCGTTCGGCGCGCTGATCGAAGATCTTTGCCGCCGCCACGATTTCGAGCAGCGGGCGTGGCGGGTCCTGGTACTGGGCCGGTGCTCGCGCTGCCGCCGCGGCTGAACCCCTAGCGGCCCGGGTCTTCAGACCCGTTCACGGCGCCGTCCTCCCGATCGCCGCGGGACTTCGCCTTCCCGCAGAAGGGGCAATGTTCGCGTTCGCCGGCCCCTTCATCGTCCCGGGAACGGCTTCGGGAGTTCCGGTGCACGGCGAAGGCGAGCAGGCCGAGCATGATCAGGGCGGCGAGCGTGGCGATCCCCATGGTGATTAGAGCGTCCATACCGTTATGGAAACAGAGTGCGGGCGGGATTTCGAGGTTTCAGTGCCCAGCCGTTCTCATTATGGCCGCATTCCGACTGCGGACGGCGTGGCAGCCGTCCCTCCCGAGTCGTTATCCGACGCCTTTTCGGGCATTGGGAGGGGCGGGTGCCACCCCGACCGAAAAGGGTGAAGCCATAATGAGAATCGCTGTTCAGGGCCTCCCGGTGTTGAATTCCGGCCGGTGATCGATCAGAGTGTCCCGCTTTACCGGAAAGCCGCTTTGTTCGCGGCCCGGAACTCCTGACCGGAAGGCGATACGGATGAGTGTACATATCGGCATTGTAGGGCTGCCCAATGTGGGCAAATCCACGGTTTTCAACGCCCTCTCCACGGAAGCGCGCGCGGAGACGGCGAACTACCCGTTCTGCACCATCGAATCGAACCGTGCGGCGGTTCCGGTGCGCGATCCGCGACTGGAGGCCATCGCCGAAATTGCGCGGCCGGCCAAAGTCGTGCCGACCGCCGTGGAGTTTGCCGATATCGCGGGCCTGGTGGAAGGCGCGAGCCGTGGCGAAGGGCTCGGGAACCGGTTCCTGGCCGAAGTCCGGCTCGCGGATGCCCTGCTGCACGTGATCCGCTGCTTTCACGACGACAACATCGCGCACGTCGGGGGCGGCATGGATCCGTGCCGCGATGCGGATGTGATCGAAACCGAGCTGATGCTGGCCGACATCGAGACCCTCGAGCGGCGACGCGAAAAAGTGGAGAAGTGGGTGCGGGGCGACCGCACCTGGCAGGCGCAAATCGAGGTGATCGACCGCCTGCTCGCCCGGCTGGGCGAGGGCCGACCGGCGACAACGGCCGAGGAGCCGCCCGGAGGTCCTCTCGCCGACCTTCTCCGGGCCGTGCCGCTGCTGACCGCCAAGCCGATCCTCTACTGCGCCAACACCGATACGTCCGGACGACACGAATCGCAAACGGCGGTCGACCGGCTCCGTGAGCGCACCGGTCAGCGCGGGGTGGACCTCGTGGAGATCTGTGCGCGCGAAGAGGAGGATCTGCGCGAATTCGACGCGGAGGAGGCGGAAGGTATGCGCGAGGAGCTCGGACTGGGGGAACGGGGACTCGATCGCCTCGTCCATGCCGCGTACCACACGCTGGGATTGATCACGTTCTTCACGGCCGGACCCAAGGAAGTCCGCGCCTGGACGGTGCGCCGGGGCGCCAAAGCGCCAGAGGCGGCCGGGAAGATTCATACCGATTTCGAGCGGGGATTCATCCGCGCACGTGTGATCGCATACGACGATTTTATCGGTCACGGCGGCGAGAAGGGCTGCCGCGATAAAGGGCTCATGCGCGAAGAGGGAAAAGACTACGTCGTCCGCGACGGCGACGTGATCGAGTTTCTGGCGGGGACGTGAGAAAGCAGTGAGACCGTTGTGCCGTGTCCCGGAGAGCGGTGATCCGGCATCACCGCTCTGAAAAAGTGCTGACGCGGTCAGCGCACCCTGGAGCCTATCTGGGCGGCAGCACGCCTTCGCGCACGAGCTGATCGTCCATTTCCTCGGTGAGGGGGATCGGGAGCGGGGGCTGACCTTTGCGGAGGACTTCCATCTGGTATTCCCGCAGGTGTTGTTCCAGCTCCTCGCCGGTCAACTGTGGCCTGGGAGTCGGAACGCGTGACTTCCGCGCCTCGCGAGGCGATTTTTCCTTGGGTTCGGATCTCGAGATCTTGTCGCCGGTGCCCGGTTGCCCCGGAACGGGGGCGGATTCGGACGCGGCGGTCAGTTCGAGGACGGCCGTGCGCCCGTCGATGCTGCTGAGCGTGATGCACCCGGTCTGAAGATCCACGTGGTCGAGATGCAGCCCTTCACGGGTCTCTCCCATGCGGAGAATCATGCTCTTCTTCGAGCGCCGGTGGATGAGGCCGGCGCGCAGGTCTCCGTCAAATCCTTCGTAGATCGTACACAGACGAAAATCGCGGGCCAGCGCCTCGCTCTGCTGTGAAGCCGCGGCCGATTTTCCATCCGACGAAGACGCCTCGATCTTTACCGCGAAAGGACGGCGTTCGAGGATGGGTTGATAGCGCGACCAGTCCGAAGATCCGCGCGTGGCGTCCGCCGGGAGGATCCATAAGACCGTTACACAGATTGTGATCCATATTCGCATGGCATCCGTCAGGGCTATCTCTTACAGTACGACAAGTTTTGTCCTGAAATCGATCAACGTCAAGAGGCGGTGTTCCGGTGCAGCGGATCGACAGCATGCGAAATCCGGGAGTAAAGGCGGCGGTACGCCTGCGGAAGCCCTCGGAGCGGCGCAGGACGGGCCGGACGCTCGTCGAGGGATACCGCGAACTGCTTCGGGCGGCGGAAAGCGGATGGCCGGTCGAGACGCTGTTCGTCTGTTCTCCGCTTTTTCTGGGAGACAACGAAGCAGGACTCATCGAGCGTTGCCGGTCCATGGGGGCGGAGCTGGTGGAATGTGCCGAACCCGTGTTCCGGAAAATGTCCTACCGCGACCGCCCGGACGGACTGCTCGCCGTCGCCCCGCTCGTGCGGCGCGGCCTGGACGACCTCGCGCTGCCCCCGAATCCGGTGCTGCTCGTGGTCGAACAGATCGAGAAACCCGGCAACCTCGGCACGATTCTGCGCTCCGCCGATGCGGCCGGAGTCGATGCGGTGATCGTCTGCGACGGAAAAACCGATCTCAATAATCCCAACGTGATCCGGGCGAGCGTGGGAACCCTCTTTTACATGCCGGTCGCCGAAGCCGGGCTCGAAACCACCCTTGCCTGGCTGTCCGCGAAAGACATCCGTCTGATCTCCGCGGTTCCGGGTGCGCAACGGAATTATTTCGAATGCGATATGACCGGCTCCGTCGCCCTCGCGGTCGGTGCGGAACAGTACGGTCTGACGGAAACGATCCGGGAGGCCTCGCACGAGCTCGTCTCAATCCCGATGTGCGGCCGGAACGACTCGCTCAACGTGGCCTCCGCGGCCGTGCTGATGATGTACGAGGCCCTGCGCCAGCGATCTCCCGTCTCGTCCCCGTGACCCCGCTCACAGCGCCGACGCTTCGCCCGTTGAAGTAATGCGTTCGATGTCATGAAAGCGGTAAGGGCATAGTTGCGGAGTATCTAATAGGAGCTTGTCACAATCAATATATCCAAGGATATCATCCGTGCTTCTACCTGGAACTCGTAAAACACCAGCTGCGTACACTCTTCAAGTGACCGCTGATATATATCGTATACTACATGCTAATACCGTTGTTATCATATCGCCATTCTTTAGGTGATTTTCCTGTATAACGGCGAAATACATGTGTAAAGTATTGTTGAGTATTAAAGCCTGTAGCGAATGCTATCTCTTTTATAGTATTAGTACTGTTTTTCAGCATATAAGCTGATTTACGAATACGTACAAGTGCCAAGTGTTTCACGGCCGTGCACGACAGCTCCTGTTTAAAACGGCGATTTATGGTCACGGAGCTGGCTCCTAGGGTTTTATACATACCTTCCAGGCAGTCGGGCTTATTAAAGTGTTGGGAAATATAATCGACGGCCCGTTGAAGCAATGGATCCTGAATTAATATAGCGTTGGAGGATTCTCGCTCATACAGGTGCATATCCGAAAACCGGAGAGTGTGCGGTGTTGTATCACGGGATGTTATCAGCCCATCCAGCAGTTCGGCGGCAACATATCCTATCCGGGCATAGTTTAGTGAAATACTGGTCAGCGTCGGCGTGGAATACCGTGCGATAATGGGGTGGTTGTCAATGCCGACGACCGCCATTTTATCTGGAATTGAAATTCCCAGAATACTGGCAGCTTCAAGAATATCCATTGCTTTGGAATCGTTTGCTGCAAGAACTCCGCAGGGATAGGCCAATGTTTTTAACCAGCCGATTAATCGATCAACCGAGTTTGTCTGACCACTCTTTGCTCGAAATATGGAGTATTCTGCGCCTATGCTTTTACAGGCAGTGCCGAACATTTTCTCCCTTAGCAAAAGCCACTCCATTCCATCGACGTAGATGTCGCTTAAGAAGTGTATGCGTTTCAGTCCCAGATGAGATAAATGCTCAACGCCGATGCTGATGACCTTTGACTGGTTAATTTCAACACAGCTAACTTCGCTGGTAATGTTGCAGGTCTGATCTCGAATAAGAACTGTTGGAAATTGCTGTCGCTCAAGGAAGCAGGTGTAAGGTGGCAGGGCAATCGCGCCATCAAAGGTGTTGCCCAAATCTTTGGGGGCGGAGTGGTGGCGCGAGTTGCAAGGAATCAAACGCCAATCTTTTCGAGTGTTTTGAATATAGTTAAAAAAGCCCTCAAATAGTCGCACGACAACAGGTTGCTCTGGATTAATCACAACGGCAATATTTTGAGTGCAGCTAAGGTGTGACATGCTTCTATATTAGCCTTATAATCCTAATATCCTGCTATTCTATTGTACCAGCGTCCCACTCAAGAGGTACGGAAATTGCGCTGGCTGACTAACTGGCTACAATCTTCTTTGAGAGCAGGTCAGGGGAGATTGCGTGATGCTAGTCAGTCGAGCCGCGGGCAAGAGTGCCATTTTTCGTCAGGCATGTGAACTCATTCCGTCGCATATTGTGCCGAAAGATGCGCGCAAGCACGGGATCAAGTCGAGGGGTATCACGCCCTGGAGCCGACTGGTGAGTATAATCTATGCGAAATTCACCCACGCGATCGGTCTGAACGACGTTGTGGACGCGCTGTGCGCCCATGGGGCGCCGATGGCCCGCATCCGTGGTGCAAATTCGCCGAGCCGCAACGGCCTCTCGCACGCGAACGAGACCCGCGATCCGAAAATGGCCTTGCGCTCAAAAGAAGCCCTTTTCGGTCCCTCACACGCACGGACGCACCCAGACCAGCACGGACGCGCCATGTTCACTTACAGAACCCCTCGCACCGCCCGCCTGCGGCGTTCGTCACGAGGGGTTCTGCAAGAGCCTCAACAGGCAGCACCCTCTTGAAGGGTGCCGACGATGCCGTCGCTGCGCTCCACCCACGAACCTCCGGGCCGCCCCTTCGGGGACGGGCTCCGCTACGCGACGGCATCAGAATTAAGTGGGAGCTGATCGCGAAAAGAGGAATCGGGGATGCGCAGGTCCACTATATTTTCAGCGACCTGCAGTCCAAAAATGGGGGTGAGCCACGGAGAATGTCGCATTTGTGTAACAATGCACAATTATTGCAATAATTATAAATGGAAATATATCATCAGATTATTTAACGATATCGTTCGAAGGGAAAGGTCAGGCGGAGAAACGTCTGCTTGAATTAGGAAAATAGAGAGGAGTAATCATGAAGAAGCAAAATATCGTGGGTGTAGCTGTATTGGTCATATCAAATTATGTCTTCGGTGGTATAATTGATGACTTCAGTTCGGATACCTCTGCAAACTATAGTGGTTATATTAGTTCTGGATCCAGCAACCTTGCAATGTACGCCAGGGATAACGAACGTTTTGCGCCGACGAACAGTTTTAATACTATATCGCACCTGATGCGTAACGATGATACGTTTGATGTCGGTGAAACCGTATCCATTGAAATTCACGGTCTTGGAACTGAGGGTGACCGGGCCGGATTAGCTTTCAGTCAGAGCCTGAATTCTTCTGTAAATGAGAATAATATTCAGTTGAGTTATTGGGACGGCAGTTACTCACTTCAGAGCCCCGCGGCGAGCGGTAAAGATGTATCGCTGTCGAATTACAACGCAGACTATAGCTCCACACTTACGGTGACTCGTTTTAAAGACCAGACCAATACCAATAGGTGGACACTCACCTATACGACGACAGAGCTTGAGCAAGCCGAGGTTGAAGGAACGTTGTGGGGTGGATTCAAAGATGCTACTGGAACCTATTATTACGGCATGGTCGCAAGAAACGGCACACCGACAACCCAGACGGTATTAATGGATAATATTTCTGTAGTTCCGGAGCCTACATCGATTAGTATATTTGTTGTAATGTCCTTAAGTGCGTTGGTGCTTCGCCGACACATGCGGCGGTGCTAACGGTCGCTGTGAAGCTATTATTGAGGCACCAGTAATGCCTTAAGGAAGTTTCATGAAGTTATCCAGCTTGTCTTTGGTCTCGCTCTGGTTCGCAGCCATGGCCGGCGAAGCGAAAGCCGCTTTGACGGAAACCTTCGATTTTGGTTCCGGTGTTTCCGCACGGGAGGAGATTTTGGTCGGCGACCCTGTCGACGGGGTTGTGGCGGATGGAGCGAGCGTGCGTTGGCAGGCTGTTCAAGGTCGTCCCTCCTTCGGAGGCTCGCCGGGTTCGCGTGGCGCTTGGGCAAATATGAACCTCGGCCGCCTCGGAAATGTGCTCCGCTTGCCGTATTCCTTCGACGAAGAGACGCGGGTTCTATCGCGCTGGTCTTGGACCCCCGGCTCCGAGGGAGTGCGCGGGATATACATGGGTTTGGAGGCGGCCGTTCCGGACGATCGCTTATTGATTAACCAGCGCTCCACGGACAGTTTGTTCATTCGCGTCTTTCCGAATGGCACCATAGAGGTCGGCGGGTCGGTCGAAGGATTCCACTCGGAAGGCAGGAAACGGGTGAGCTTTTCAGAGGGCGACAAGCTGGAGCTTTGTCTTTCGTTGGATGCGGTCAACCGAAAAGGAACAGCCGAGGTCGGGAATACCACCGAGGGCACGATTGCATCCATCTCTTTTTCTTGGGAAGACGAGTCCCCGGCATGGTCTCACCTCGCTTTCAACGTGACCGGGCAAGCGGATGTCGCCCTCCTGCGCGAAGCGCGGGTCGAGGAACCGAATTCGTCGGTAGAGAAAGAACAGCCGAACGTGCTTTGGCTCATGATGGAGGATTTTTCGGTTCAGGTGGGGTCCTATGGTGACCCGGACGCAATCACACCAAATTTGGACGGCTTGGCGGCCGACGGAATCCGTTTCGCAAACGCCTTCAGCCACGCCCCCGTTTCCGCACCTGCACGCACTACTTTGATCACGGGCATGTCCCCGGTAACGACCGGCGGTCATCAAATGCGGAGCAAAGTGCGGATCGGGGACCGGGTTCCGGTCCTCCCTGCGATCCTTTCCGGGCAGGGATTTTTTAATCTGGTCAACAAACGGGATTTCAATCTCGACACGCCCTATGCTTGGCCGAGGGGTTGGGATGCGGCCCTGAACATACCGATGTCAGCCGCTCCGCAAACTTTTCGCGACGCGGCTGAAGTCATTCGCGAACGGGCCGGCGGGCAACCATTCTTCGCGATGTACTCCCTCGGCAGAACCCATCAATCTCAGTATGGCTACCCGAATGACGAGGAGGCTTACCATCAGCAGCGTTGCACGCGCCTGCAGCCCGCGCAATACCAGTCGCGGGGGCAGGTTCGGTTGCCGCCCTTTTACCCGGACGTTCCGGCGACGCGGGAATACTGGGCCCAATACCTCGAGGCCGGCACCGAGGTCGACGCCCAAATAGGCGATGTCTTGGAGGTTCTTGCGGAAAACGGGTGGGAGGAGGACACCATCTTATTCGTCTTCGGTGACAACGGAATGGGCGCGCGCGGTGGCAAGGGCCTTCTTTACGAAGAAGGTCTAAGGGTTCCGTTTTTCGTCCACGTCCCCGAAAAATGGCGGCCCTCCGGTTTCCCCCCGGACGGCAGCGTCCTGACGCAGCTGGTGAGTTTCGAGGATTTTGCACCCACGCTCTTGTCGCTGCTCGATCTTCCCGTCCCGGAGGCGATGCAGGGGCAGCCATTTTTCGGCCCGGAAGCTGAGCCGCGCCGGTATGTCTTTGGCATCCGAGACCGGATTGGGACTTGGTTCGATCCGATGAGGTCCGTCCGCGACGAGCGTTTTCTCTACATCCGGCGGTTACTGCCGCACCTTCGTGGAGTCGAAAAGGCTTACTCCGTGCTCCAGGCTCCGGCTCTCCTTACGGAATTTCAACGGGCGATTATCGAGAATCGGCTGCCCGAAGGTCGCCTTCGCCATCACTTTTTGCTGCGGCCGCCCGAAGAGTTGTACGACCTCCAGGCCGATCCTTGGCAACAAGAGAACCTCGCGGATGACCCGGCATTCCAAGCGGATTTGGAGCGCCTGCGCGGTGCGCTGCATACCTGGATGATCGAGAGCCGCGATCTCGGTTTGTTGCCCGAACTCGAGATGCGCCGCCTCGCCGGGAACGGTCCTGTGTTGGAACTCGGAAACGACCCGCAACGCTTCCCGCTCGAAAGATTGCTCGGGTTGGCCGATCGGGTGGCTTCGGCCGAGCCCTCCGATCTCGAAGCATTTCGTTCGTACTTGGACTCGTCGGACGCTGCCGTCCGCTGGTGGGCGGTGCAGGGCTTAACGGCCTTGGGCGAATCGGCGAGGCCCGCCCTGCTGGACTTGCAAGCCCGTCTCGAAGAGGACGAAGCCCCCGAAGTTCGTTTGGCGGCCGGCGAAGCCCTTTGCCTTCTCGGGCGGAAGGATTTGGCCTTTCCGGCTATGGCGGAGGAGTTACGGTGTCGGGGCGACAACCAGCGGATCAAGGTGGCGCAGAGTTACCATCAACGCCTCGGGGGGCTGGCCGCGGAAGCGCTCCCGGCCTTCCGGGAAATCGTCCGGGATCGCGTCGGCTATGTGACTGGCGCTGCCGTTTTCGCGGAAACTTTCGGGCGAGCCCTCGAATACGAGAACCCTGATGCCTGGTGGGCGGAGCGAATCATCGGAATGCGTGAATTCTATCTTCCGGCCGCGAGGGACGCCGACGAAGCTATGCGCCGCCTCTCAGATTAAATCATCGATGAGATAAGTCCTTATAGAAGGGGCATACTACCTCGGGGATGTCCCGAATCCTGTTGAAACTCGTTGGCGGTCTCGGTCTTCATTTCGATGTAGTTCCTTGTCATTCTCTTGTCCAGTCCCTGTTCGGCAGTTCGCTTCGCTCTCTGCCTGGGGGTGAGGCGTCGTGGAGTGGAGCCCGTTCCCGCCGGAGGCGGGATGGCCCGGAGGGCCAAGGGCGGAGCGGAGCGACGCCTCAACAGCTTCCGATGGCCAGCCCAGGGATTTCAAAAGCACCGGGATCTGACGATAGCCTTTGATTCGACGGAACCCTTTCTCGGCTGTCGGAAGCGAATAGGCCAGCCAGCGTTCCGCCTGATCCGTCTCTGCGCGCCAACGCTTCACCCGCCCGATTTTTGCGCGTGTGTTTCGGAACGGGTTCTCGATGCAGTTTGTGTTCGTCAACGTGGTGTGTAGAGTGGACGGCGCATTCAGCTTGTGAACCGTAATGAGCTCCTCACCGGCCTCGTGCAGGGATTCCAGGGCCTTGTGGCTGTGCCGGCTCAGAAAGCGTTCCGGATCGGCGAGTGCTTCACGTCCGGCTTCTTCGCCTTCCACGGAGCGGAGACGCTTGAAAACGTCGCTCACGCTGCCGTGATGACGCCTGGAGAGACAACGCTTAATATTTCGTTCCTTATGCACCAGGCATCGTTGAATGCGCGCTCGCGGAAAATGCTTCAAGACGCTGTTATGAAGTGCCCGAGAACCGTCGAGAACCGCCAACGGATCGCCCTCGAACTCAAGACCGCGGTGGACAAGCCGGTCGAGCCAGCGATTCTCATTATGGCTTCACCCTTTTCGGTCGGGGTGGCACCCGACCCTCCCAGTGCCCGAAAATGCGTCGGATATCGACTCGGGAGGGACGGCTGCCACGCCGTCCGCGGTCGGAATGCGGCCATAATGAGAACGGCTGCGGTCGAGCAATGCGTCACACACTTCTGTCGATTCCTGTGCGCCTATTTCAAAATCCAGCATAACTTTGCGGCCGTCCAGCGTAATGCCCAGCCCCACAATGGCGCTGAGATCCTCGGACAGTACAATGCCGTCCAGCAGCATGCAGAAGAACCTCTCGGACTTCAGGTCGCGGTCACGGAGCTTCTGTATGCGCTGTCGGCCCTCGACAATCCAGGCGCGGGAAACCCTGCTGCGTCCGGGCGCTGAATCGGGATACAAGGTTTTCTGATCACGTGAACTGACTCCGGCAGCTGTGGCACGCAAGATACGGTCACGAAGGTCGTCGGCCCTGTTGACCGCGTCGTAACTTTTAAGCCTGACCTCCTTCGATGTGTCTGCCTCATGGCGACGTACACGCGGCTTGCGGATCTCCTCATCAATACCGTCAATTCGAAGTCCTACGCGGGTTCCGCCGGCACGTCGGCAGCCTCTGTCCCCTGCCGGCTTGTAGGCCGGACCACACAGTTCTGTGACCTCTTCAGCCAGAATATCGGCGATCAGGGTTCGCATTTCACCACGCAGCCAGTCACGGAAAACATCTCCTGCTGCAGACGGTTCAACTTGTCCAAGGGGGAGGTATAACCGAAAGTTGTGGATGAGTAAGAGAAGAGCGTATCCTTCTGATTCACGAGATCAGAACACCCCGGTAGTAGCCGGGAGAAAGGATACGCTCCATGAATAAGGGTACAGCTCAGACGGTCGCAGAGCAACCAATAATCAAACAGCAGTTCTCATTATGGCCGCATTCCGACCGCGGACGGCGTGGCAGCCGTCCCTCCCGAGTCGATATCCGACGCATTTTCGGGCACTGGGAGGGTCGGGTGCCACCCCGACCGAAAAGGGTGAAGCCATAATGAGAATCGCTGCGACGCCTGGGACTGGACTTTGTCCGGAACAGGGGTCATTGTATTCCAGACAGCACCAGTAAGCAGCCGGGCACGCCCGGCACACAACATCTGAGTTCACCTGACCGGTGATCCGCTACGCTCCTCACCGGCAGGTGCCTCAGGCGTTCTGCACGAAACAAAACCACGCCAGGAGATAACCGATGGCCAAAGTCTACACGGGAAGGGTGTCTATCCCAGGGGACAAACTCCAAGAGTATTTCGAGTTGATGAAGGCAGCCGAGAAGGAGCGCGCTCCCTTCCGAGAGCATCTGATGGCGCTTCAGGCCGATTTCTATGACCATCTGGCCGACCGCTACAGTGAACGCACGGCCCGGAAACACGCCTCCATTATCGAGATGTTCGTGGAGTTCATTTGCCGCTACACTGACGTACAGGACATTTCGGAAATCACCCGTGGAATGGTCAACAGCCATTTCCGGGCGTGGTGGAAGCGAAAGGTCTGGGACTCAAGTACACCCGACGACCTACGGGTAGCACTGAAGAAGTTCTTCGCCTTCCTCGCGTCAGAGAAGGGAATCATCAACGAGAAGGCGCTCAAGGCACTCGGGTAAAAGCAGATGAGAGCAGAACAAGACAGATGCACCAGACGGTCTACGCTGCGCTCCGGCCACTGGTGATCTGCACGTTCCCCGGACGCCTGCCGGCGTCCGGGGAACACTAAAATAAACCGAATGGCTGTCTTCATGGGGTTCCTTCCCTTTTTTGAGACTGCGTCGATGGAAAGCACACTTTCATACGAGTCGCGTGTGTCCGCGACCGGATTCGACGGTCCCGATCCTTTTTGCTCCGGCCTTCATCTCCCTCAGTTGTGTAAGCGCGTGCTCGGCCTCCTCGGGGCGGACGATCAGGACCATGCCGATTCCCATGTTGAAGACGCGGTACATTTCGTCTTCGCTCACCTCGCCGGCTTCGGCCATGAATTCAAAGATCGGCGGTATGCGCCAGGTTCCGCGCTCCACAACCGCGTCGACTTCCCCGGGCAGGATGCGCGGGATGTTGTCGATGAACCCGCCGCCGGTGAGATGGGCGATCCCGCGCAGCGTGACGGACTCCATCAGTTGCGTAACCGGGCGCAGATAACTCCGGTGAACGCGCAGCAGGGCCTCGGCAAACGTGGTCCGGGTTCCGGGCAGCAGGTCGTCCGGCTTCCTGCCCGCCTGCTCGAAGATGACGTGGCGGGCCAGGGTGTAGCCGTTGGTGTGGAGGCCCGTGGAAGGCAGACCGATCAATACATCGCCCGGCCGTATATCCCTGCCGGTAATCCGCTTCTTCTTCTCGACCGCACCCACGATGGCTCCCACGAGGTCGTATTCGCCCTCGGGATAGAGGCCGGGCATCTCCGCCGTCTCGCCGCCGAGCAGGGCGCAGCCGTTTTCGCGGCAGGCGCGTGAGAATCCCCGTATCACGTCATTGAACACGCCCGGTTCCAGTCGGGCGGTTCCCAGGTAATCGAGGAAGAAAAGCGGCCGTGCGCCCTGGGTGAGGATATCGTTGACGCAGTGATTGACCAGGTCGCGGCCTACGGTGTCATGTCGCCCCGCCATGGCGGCGACCTTGAGTTTGGTGCCCACGCCGTCGACCGAACTGACGAGCAGCGAGTCGCGGCCCGGCGAACGGAACAGGCCGCCGAACGCGCCGGGTGCGGGGACGACGCCCTCCGTGTGGGTCGACTTCACCTGCCGACCGACCCTCTTCAGGGCCTCATCCATCGTGTCGATGCTGACGCCGGCGCGGGCGTATGCGGAGTTGTTCTGGTCGCTCATGAACAATAGACCCCTTCCTGTAGGCGTGTAAGGTTCTTCCTCAAAAAAGCAACCCTATCCGCGCACACGCACTCTGGCAAGAGGATCGGAGTCGTACTTCTGAACGATTACGTTTGTCACCACTTTTGAGATCATTAATATATTATCCGCCGACAATCGATCCTCCGGCGGTTCCCGGAGATTAAGAGCAGGATAACAGTCCGCAGAAAAAGGTGATAAAATGGATCAACTATTCGTGACTCCCTGGTTCTGGTGGTTTGCGCCCGCGGCTTCCGTGCTGGCGCTCGTGTTCGCAGGCTACTTTCATCACGACATGTTCAAGTCACCGGCGGGCAACGAGGACATGCAGCGCATCGCGGGTTACGTGCGCGAAGGGGCGATGGCCTATATCCGGCGCCAGTACGGTGTGGTGATCAAGGTATTCGCCGTGCTTTTCCTGCTGCTGGGCGTGCTCGCCGTCTTTCACATCCAGAATCCGTTTGTGCCGGTGGCCTTTCTGACGGGCGGTTTCTTTTCGGGACTGTGCGGGTACATCGGCATGCGCACGGCCACGTCGGCCTCCTCCCGCACGGCGCAGGGCTGCCGGGAGGGATTGAACAAGGGCCTCAAGGTGGCCTTCCGCTCCGGGGCCGTCATGGGTCTGGTGGTCGTCGGCTTCGGGCTGCTCGACATCTGCCTGTGGTACCTGATCCTCGACCGCCTGGTCTACACCCCCGCCAACATGGCCCACGGACTGCATCTCTTCGGCATGACACTGGTCGAGGAGGGCACCACCGCGTCGCAGAAGCTGGTCGAGATGACCACCACCATGATCACGTTCGGCATGGGGGCCTCGACGCAGGCGCTCTTCGCCCGTGTGGGCGGCGGGATTTACACCAAGGCGGCCGACATCGGCGCCGACCTGGTAGGAAAGGTCGAAGCGGGTATTCCCGAGGACGACCCGCGCAATCCGGCGACGATCGCCGACAACGTGGGCGACAACGTGGGCGACGTGGCGGGTATGGGAGCCGACCTGTACGAATCGTACTGCGGCTCGATCCTGGCCACCATGGCGCTCGGGGCGTCGGTCGGCGTGCGCCGCGACATCGGCGAGGCGGTCGGGATGGTGACCGCCCCGATGATCGTGGCCGGGATCGGCGTTCTGCTCTCGATCTTCGGCGTGTTTCTCGTGCGCTGCAAGGAGGGTGCCTCCCAGAAGCAGCTGCTTCGGGCCCTGGCGACGGGTACGCTCACCAGCTCGGCGCTCATCGTCGTGGCGCTCTTCGGAATCTATGCCGCGGGAATGATTCCGCTGGGCGTGGTGTTCTCGGTGGTTGCCGGACTGGTCGCGGGAGTGATTATCGGACAGTCGACTGAATTCTTCACCTCGGCGGAATACAAGCCGACCCGGGGTATCGCCGAGCAGGCGCGCATGGGTCCGGCCACGACGATCATCGACGGACTGGCCGTGGGTATGATGTCGGCGGGCATTCCCGTGATCACGATCGTGCTCGGCATTATCTGCGCGTTCGGATTCGCCGACGGTTTTTCAAATATCGGGATGGGGCTTTACGGGATCGGGTTCGCCGCGGTCGGCATGCTTGCCACGCTGGGCATCACCCTGGCTACGGACGCCTACGGTCCGATCGCCGATAACGCCGGAGGCAATGCCGAGATGTGCGGTCTTCCCCCGGACGTGCGCCGGAAAACCGATGCGCTCGATTCGCTCGGCAATACCACGGCGGCGACGGGTAAAGGGTTCGCGATCGGATCGGCCGCGCTGACCGCGATGGCGCTGCTGGCGGCGTACATCGACGAGGTGAAACTGTGGATCGGGCGTCTGCCGGACGTGGCGGCCAAGTTCGGAGTGCAGGGCGAGACGACGCATCTCGAAATCATGGATTTCGTGGAGATCTACGAGCTGCATATCATGAATCCGCTGCTGATCTGCGGCATCTTTCTGGGCGCCATGATGGCGTTCGTGTTCTGCGCGATGACCATGAAGGCCGTGGGGCGGGCGGCCGGCCTGATGGGCGACGAGGTCCGCCGCCAGTTCAACGAGATCGAGGGCATCCTGGAGGGTACCGGAAAACCCGATTACGCGCGCTGTGTGGAGATCTCCACCCGCGGCGCCCAGCGGGAGATGATCGTGCCCTCGCTGCTCGCGATCGTCGTGCCGATCGCCGGAGGACTCGTGCTCGGCGTACCCGGCGTGCTGGGTCTGCTCGCCGGCGGACTGACCACCGGTTACGTGCTGGCGAACATGCTGAACAACGCGGGCGGGGCGTGGGACAACGCGAAGAAGTATATCGAGGAGGGCGCGCACGGAGGCAAGGGTTCCGACGCCCATAAGGCGGGGGTGGTCGGCGACACGGTCGGCGACCCCTGCAAGGATACCAGCGGTCCTTCGCTGAACATCCTGATCAAACTGATGACGATGGTCAGCGTGGTCTTCACGCCGGTGGTGGTGAAGTTTTCGCCCGCGATCCAGGAATGGCTGAACATCGCGCCGCAGATACTGAAGTGAGATGAAGCCGACGAATCCCGAAGAGGCCCTGAGACAGATGCTCCTGGACGACCCGCGTTACTCGGAGGAGGCGTACCGGTTCGTTCAGGAGGGGTTGTCGTTTACGGCCCGGAAGCTCGAACGGCCGGCGGAAGGGCCCGGGCGCCATATCAGCGGGGCTGAACTGCTGGACGGACTCCGGGAGTACGCGCTGCAGGAATACGGGCCGATGGCCAAAAGGGTGCTGAACCACTGGGGCGTGCATTCCTGCATCGATTTCGGGCATATCGTGTTCAATATGGTCGAGGCGGGCATGCTCGGAAAGACCGAGGAAGACAGCCTTCGCGATTTTGAGGGGGGATACGATTTCGACGAGGCCTTCCGCCGGCCGTATGCCCCCGACAGCCGCTCTACTACGCGTTATCCCTGAGTCCGTGGGCCGGGCGAGAACGTTTTTCCGGGTCGTCCGGGGTTTCACTCCGCGGCGCCGGGTGTAATCTGAGCATGTGATGAGCAAGCCGCCGACCAGCGATCCGCCGCCCTTCCGCACGTACCGCGACTTCATGATCGAACGGTACGGCGGAACACTCCAGCGGATTCCCGTGGATTTCGGCACCGGCTGCCCTCACCGGGCGGAGGACGGTTCAGGGGGATGCACGTTCTGCGCCGAGCACGGCGGGCGGGCGCGCCAGACGCTGCATGCGGCAGGGATCGAAGAGCAGGTCCGGCGTGGTGTGCAGTTCGCGCGCGGACGTTACGGCGGGACCCGCTTCTGGCTGTACGCCCAGACCTGGACTCCGACGCTCGCTCCGCCGGAGGTTCAGCGCCGCTTGTTTGAGCGCGCCCTGGGGGTCTGCGATGCGGACGTCGTATCGGTGGGTGCGCGCCCCGACTGCCTTCCGCCCCCCGTGCTCGATGTTCTGGAAGACCTGGCGCAGGGACGCATCGGTCCCGCCCACCCGCGCGAGGTGTGGGTGGAACCGGGAATCCAGAGCCTTCACGACGCGACCCTGCGGCGGATCCGCCGCGGTCATGATGCGCAATGCGGCCTGGAGGCGATACGCGCCCTGAAGCGGCGCGGGTTCCGGGTGGCCCCGCACCTCATCCTGGGTCTGCCCGGAGAGTCTTTCGAGGGTATGATGGAGACCGTTGAACGCCTGGCCGCGGAGCCGGTCGACGCCGTCAAGCTGCATAACCTGCATGTGATTCGAGGTACGGCGCTGGCGGAGGAATACCGTCGCCGGCCGTTCCCCGTACCCGGCCCGCTGGAATACGCGGAACTGCTGCTCGAGGCGCTGCGGCGTCTTCCGCCGGACCTGCCCGTCATGCGTCTCTGCACGGACACGCCCGGCGAGGAACGGGTCGCTCCGGTCTGGCGGATGAATAAGGGGGCTTTCACGGAACACCTCGTGCGTCTCATGCGGGGACGCGAGGCGCGGCAGGGCGACAGGATCGGTCCGGTTGCGACCTCTTCCGGGACGGAGGCGGGGAAGGGTGACGAAGCGGGTACGACCGGCGATGACGGCAGTGTGACCCGGTGGAACGCGCAGTTCAGCGAGCATTATCACTGTCGGGCCGGGGCGTGGTGGGAGGCGCGCACCCGTTTCGTCGAACCGGCCAGTCCGGAAGGATTCGACGGTTCCGAGGTCAGGGTGCTCGATGTCTGTTTCGGACTCGGATACAACACCCTTGCGGCGCTGATCGAGGCGCGGCGGCGGGGCAGGGCGCGGCGGTTTCGGGTCGACGCGCTCGAAATAGACCGCGGAGCCGTACGGTGGGCCGCGGAACATATACGGCCGCCCGAAGACGCCTCCCTCTGTCCGGATCCGGCTGCGATCCTGCGTGCGCTTTATACATCGGGCCATTGGCGCGACGGGCAGGGCGCGCCGGAGGCCGACATCGCGATGCACTGGGGCGGCGCGCGCGAGAAGGCGCCGCAACTGGATGCAGGCGCGTTCGACCTGATTTTCCACGATCCGTTCTCTACGCAGCGCAACAGCGAGCTGTGGACCGTCGATTTTTTCCGCATCCTGCGGCGCCTGATCCGGCCGGGCGGCCTGCTGCTGACCTACAGCCGTTCGCGTCCGGTGTGCGCCGGCCTCCGGCAGGCCGGTTTCGCTGTCGGCGACCTGGAGTCGCGGCACGCCGTGCTCGCATCGCCCGACCCCGCGCGTGTCGGAGAACCGAGGTTTATGGACCCCGCCGAGACGGGATCCATCCCGTTTCGAGATCCGTGGTTGTGCCGCACCAACCGCGAAGTCCTCCGCGCGCGCGAACGACGGATCCGGCTGTGGAAAAAATGAGGTTATTCGCTTATATTTTCTACCAGTAGAGTAGAGAGGGAGCCACGGGATGAGAGGCGTATAGCCAATGACCGCGGACTGCCCTCCCCCTCGTCGAACCGGACATGCGGATTTCCCGCATCCGGCTCTCGCGGAAGGCATTTGTTGGATGGTTTCACAGGTAGATCAGTCCCATGTTCTTGAAATGCGCGTAGTAGCTCATACCTTCAGGGGGCCAGTAGCCGCGCTGACTGCGTCGTTTCGCATGTCGCGTGAGACGCTGTCGCACGTATCCATTGACGTGGCGGAATGCCACACGCGGATAACCCAGCGAGAAGTAGTTTGCCCATCCTCGCATTTGCATGTTGAGTTCGTCGATCACCGTCGGCAGAGGTTTGAAGCATTGTTCCGGTCCGGTCATCTCCCGAAGCCGATCACGTTCCCGTTGGAGCGCTTTCCGCGACGGTGTCAGGTTCCAGTACCGGCACGGGCGTCCGCCGAGGTCCCGGTCATAGCGGAAGCTATATCCGAGAAAGTCCAGCGTCTGCCCCGGTTCCCGAGCATCGAGTATCCGGGTCTTGTCCCGGTTGATCTTCAGCCCGAGCCACCCTTCTATCTTGGCTTCGATGAACGCTTCGAGTTGCGGACCGATATACCGGGCGAGGACCACGAAGTCATCGGCGTACCTCACCAGTTTGGCCTTCGCCCACCGTGCCGGTCCGTCTTTGCGGTAAAACACCGCATCGAACCAGTGCAGATAGATGTTGGCCAGAAGCGGCGAAATGACCCCGCCTTGCGGCGTGCCCTTGTCGTTGCGCTTCACGGTCGGCGGTTTGCCTTTCTCCGTTTCCTCTACCGGCGCTTTCAGCCACATTCGGATCAGCTTCAGCACGGACCGGTCGGTGACACGCATCTGCACACAAGCGATGAGCTTGTCGTGTGGAATACTGTCGAAATAGCCGGCCAGATCCGCATCATAAACCGCACACCGCCCTTGCCGGAGCTCCTGTCCAATCGCCTTCAACGCATCATGCGCCGAGCGCTCAGGCCGGAACCCATGGGAGCAGTCCTTGAAGTCAGCTTCAAAGATCGGTTCCAATATCAGAACCGTAGCGGTCTGCACGACCCGATCCCGCACCGAGGGTATTCCCAAGGGACGGAGTTTCCCGTTCACCTTCTGGATGTAGACCCGCCGCACTTTTCCAGCACGGTAGGTTCGATCCTTCAGGCTGCGTTCAATATCCGCCAAGAAGGCTTCGACTCCTCCTTGACTCTGTTCGATGTCCTCGATGGTCACACCATCGGGGCCTTCTTTTCCGCCGTTGGCGCGTACATGTTTCCATGCCGCCAGCAGAGTGTCGGCCCGGCCAATGTGGCCATAGAGACTGTAGAAGCGAAACCGCTTCTCCTGTTTGGCCTTCTGACTCAGCTTCTGTCTCAGCGCGGCGAGTTTCGGCGGCAAGAGTCTGTCGTCAATGCGATAGTACTCCGTCGCTTCTTCTGTCATAGGTTTCACCAATCAGTCCCCCGCGCTTCTTACTCAGCTCGTCTTCCGCCGAGACCCCTTCGCTCCACGGGCATTACCCCGCTTCATCACTACTACGAGCCTCTCCGACTCCCGCACGCGATCACCCCCGAGGTTATTGATTCCCCCACGGGCTTGTCGGCTTACCCGACATCACGGCGGGCCTCCCAAGTTCCTGGCTGTTCTTTCTGCGCGCGCCGTCTCTTGTTACCCCGGAGGGCCTTGCCGGTGCATATGACCGTTCCTTCCCGACAAGTGCTGGCTTCATCATATCCGATAGGCTGGCCGCCCTCGACTTGTGTAACGAGGCTGAATCAAGTTCGCTTTCGCTACGGCTCGCGCGTTCGCCTTCCCAGGCTTCGACGCCGGGGTTACCCCCGATCACCGCTGGGTCGGCTACATGTGCAACGATCAATTCACACGACTGACTCCTTTCATTCAGTTAGAAACAGCCAAGCTTTGCTTGGCGCACCGGATTACACCGATGGCACGGATGGGGTCTCGAAGAAATCGGGATTCACATAATTCGTACTCGTACGCGTACTCGGAGCGCCGGAGGCGCGATCCGGGGGATGCGCCCGCGGGGTTACTGCTCCCGGAACCGCTAATGGTCGCGAAGGGACGCAAATGTCAGGAATGGTTGGTTGGAACCCCCTGCCGGAACTTCGAACCTGCCATGTGGTTTTCACCACACAGCAGCAGTTCTCATTATGGCCGCATTCCGACCGCGGACGGCGTGGCAGCCGTCCCTCCCGAGTCGATATCCGACGCATTTTCGGGCATTGGGAGGGTCGGGTGCCACCCCGACCGAAAAGGGTGAAGCCATAATGAGAATCGCTGACCACATAGTTCTGTCAACAGCGGGTCCTCCGGCATAACTTTAAGATACGGATTGCAGGATGCGGTCGATGCGGCGCAGTTCTTCGACGTCAAAAGGCGGATCCTGCGTCGCGGCACAGTTCTCGACCACCTGGTCCGCGCGGCTCGCCCCGATCAGGGCGGAAGTCATACGCGGGTCGCGCAACACCCAGGATACGGCCATCCGGGCGAGGGTCTGGCCCCGCGCGGCGGCGATTTCATTCATTTCGCGCAACGCCTTCTGAATTTTCGCGTCGATTTGTTCCGGGTCGAGGAAGGTGCCTTCGCGCGCCGCCCGTGACCCCTCCGGGATCCCCTCCAGGTATTTCGAGGTCAGCAGGCCCTGCGCCAGCGGGCAGAAGGCGATTGCGCCGATACCTTCATCCTCCAGGGTATCGAACAGTGCATCTTCCGCATCCCTGAGCAGCATGTGGTACTGGACCTGGTGGATCAGGCAGGGGATGCCGGCTTCGCGCATATACGCCGCGGCGGTTCTGGTCTCTTCCGCGGAATAGGACGAGATGCCCGCGTAGAGCGCCTTGCCGCTGTGCACCGCGTGGGCAAGGGCGCCGACCGTCTCCTCGACCGGGGTCCCGGGGTCGGGGCGGTGGTGATAGAAAATATCCACGTATTCGAGATCCATGCGCCGGAGGCTCTGATCGAGACTCGCGATGAGGTATTTGCGCGAACCTCCGTCGCCGTACGGGCCGGGCCACATCGGGAATCCTGCTTTGGTCGAAATGATGAGCTCATCCCGATGACCGGCCAGATCGCGCTGAAGTATTTCGCCGAACCGAACCTCGGCCTCCCCGGGCGGGGGTCCGTAATTGTTGGCGAGGTCGAAGTGCGTGATGCCGTGGTCGAAGGCCGTGCGGATTATTTCACGGGTGTGGTCACGATCGTCGTCCGCGCCGAAATTGTGCCACAGCCCCAGCGAAACCGCCGGCAGGGAGAGTCCGCTGTGTCCGCAGCGGCGGTAGGGCATGGATTGGTAGCGGTCGTCTTCCATAGCGCCTCCTTTTCATGTCTGGCGCAATAATTGCTGTTAAAAATGAACGATTATTATTCGCGGGGTTCTAACCCTGTGAACAACAAGCCCCGCGGGAACGCGATCCGGGGGATGCGCCCGCGGGACTTCTGCTCCCCTGCAACGGGGGGGTCTCCTTTCGGGGGTCTTGCGCCGTGGCTCCGATGAATCTCCCGGAACGGCGCCTTCTATTTACGGGGCGAAGTCTAGAAATCGAAAGGAGCCAATGCAAGCGGCTTCTTTCGCGTATTTCATAGTGACACCCCACCGGCGGAGATCGCGCCCTACCCAAGAGGTGCAGGCCGAACCCGCGCGTGAGGGTAGGGATTCTGCTGGACAGCAGAAGGCCGTCCGCCGTTTTCGTACTCTTACTCGTACTCGTACGCGTACTCGGAGCGCCGAAGGCGCGATCCCACTCCCCCGGTTCAAGGAACTCGAGTACGCGTACCGCTTCGCTGAGTACGAGTACGATATTCACCGGGTGTCCCCATGTGGAACTCAGGCGGAAAAAGTTTGTAGTAGGCCCGCAGGCCTGCGAAGCAGGGCCAGGGCCGTTATCTTCACGCGCCTGGCCGGCCGGGGGCAGACGTGCGGCGCCACTACGAGCGGTATGACGCGCCCCGGCCCTTCGGGCGCTTGCGGCGCTACTACGACCGTTTGCCGTCTCCCATTCCGACTCCGGCATCCTCTGTGACCGCTGTGGTGAATCCCCATCCCGCCTCTTCCCCGAACGGCTCCACCATAAAAATTTACGTAGAACCAAAAAAAAGGCGTTTTCGCCGCCGAACAGGGAAAGACGGGCTAGGGAGGGACGCGGCAAGCCTGCGTCAGGCGCAGGGACGCGAATATCAGAAGTGTATTATTCGCGTGGATTGGCGTTCATTCGCGGTTCAGGCAGGGATTTTTCTTGATCCAAATGGTCGGGGTGACTGGATTCGAACCAGCGACTTCTACGTCCCGAACGTAGCGCTCTGCCAGGCTGAGCTACACCCCGTTTCGGCGATGGCGGAAAAAGCGGCGTTGTACCGGAGAAGGGGGCGGGGTTCAAGTCTATTCAGAAACAGAAAGGCGCGGCCGTTTCAGGGCCGCGCCTTCTTTTACGCCGAAGGGATCGGCAGGCAGGGTTCAGCCCGTTTTGAGGAAACGGATGCCGTAGACTCCGGCGAGTCCTACGAGCGTGTAGACGATCCGGCTGAGCACAGCACTCTGACCGCCCAGCAGGGCCGCGACGAGGTCGAACTGGAAAATGCCCCACAGCCCCCAGTTCAAAGCCCCGATCACAATCAACAGCATCGCAATGAAATTCAATGCCTTCATATGCGACCTCCTTTCTTGCGCTCTACTCTAACCCTATAATGACACAAAGCAAGTGTTATTAAGGGCCGGCCCGGATTTCTCCTGGGGGTCATAAGAATCGGCATCCTTCAACTGCGGCGGAAAAGATGCAGCAGGCGATGGACCGCACGCAGCCGGAGGTCGTCCCATCGCAGCAGCAGATCGCCGATCAGGTCCCTGTGCGACCGGCGGTTCGCATTCGGCCGCACGATCCGGTCCTGCACGACAAACACCAATCGCCACATTCCGAGGTAATGGCGGGCCTGGCCGCGATAACGATGCGGTGAGCGTGTCAGATCGACGGTTTGCAAGCGCTGCCGGCTCTTTTCGATCGCGTATCTCCGCCGCCTCCGCAAGCCGAACACGCCCGCCAGCGAACCGCTCATGAGCACCATGCTGCCGGGTTCGGGAACGGTCTGGGTGATCCAGTCGTTATACTGCGTAAGATCCACCGCCTTCTGACCTGTATATCCGAATGTGCCGTCTTCCCGGATCGTGTTGATCCCGGCCAGCTTCCAGGTTCCGGTCACTTCCACGAATAACCCGCCGCCGGAATCGCCGAAGCCTACACCGCATTCATAGTCCGTGTCACTCAGATCAAATCCCATGCGGACCATTTCGTTGGTCCACCCGTCGCTGCCAATGGTGTAACTCACATTGGTTTCCCGTCCTTCAATAATATTGGACCCCCAGCGTTTGGTTCCCGCGGAGCCGGAGGAATTGTAGTAGTCATTGATTAAGGAAGTTACGGTGCCCGTCTGCCCGTAGCCGATCAGTACACCTGTGGGCTGAGATGAAAAGTCGTTCGTATACAGGGGATAATAGCCCGGAAACGCTTTGTCATAGCGGATGAGGGCAAGATCGGCCTGATTATGATAATTGGTCTGAACGGCGGTGTAGTTGGTCCCGCCGATCGTAAGCGCAGCATTCCCGTCATCGGCCACATGCGCGGCCGTCAGCAGCCAGTATTCGTCAATAGCTACCCCGCTGCCCGGCTGATTGACGTTATACACATAGTCCCACTCGATATCCCACGCGGCGCCGGCGTTCGTAGGTGCGGTTTCCGCCGTGGAGTTATCCTCCGTTACGATGGCAATCGCGGAGGACGCGCTCAGAAGAAAAGCCAAGCCGACCCGCAAAAAAGCTTCTGAAGACTTCATTGTAAATCCCCCCATTCGCAGGGGCATTCTAAAGCAAAAAAAACCTCTCGCCAGCGAAAAGAATCTCTTCGTTTCACTTATTCAAACCGCGGTCTGGCGGCCACGGCGGAGTGCAGGTAGAGGGGTTCCGGATCGTCGAAGGGGGCGTTCGCCGCTTTGCGGACGAGTGCCATTTCTCCGAGCGTCTGTGCCGAAGGGAAACGGGGTTGGGGTAACAGCCCCGCGGGCAGCCCGTCGACGGCAAGCCGTTCGAGCCGTGTCCGGTCGGGCGAGACGATCGGCAGATCGGAGTCAATCTGCGAAGCGACGTTTTCGTAGGGCACCAGGGCAGGGGGGGAGACCTCCTCCGGATTCTCGGCAGGACCGGTGTAGACGGCGAACCAGAGATGACCGCGGCGCGCATCTCCGCAGACCCCGACCCGCCCGGCGCCGGTCTCGGCCAGGAGTTCCGCTGCGAGTACGCGCGTGCTGTTCAGAGCAAACAGCGGGCGGTGATCGGGCAGGGCGGCGGACTGGAATACGGCGAAGGAGGTGCGCAGACCGGAAAAGGACCCGGGCCCGCGGCCGACCGTCAGGAAATCGACCCCCTCCAGACGCTTTCCCGTCTCTTCCAGCAGACGGCGGAGCTGATCGAAGAAGAGCCTGGGACCCCGTCTCTCCTCGGTCCAGGTGCGTTCGGCGCGAAAGCCGTCCTCGTCCGCGAGGGCGATGCTGCCATGCGAGGTGGAGCCGTCGGCGGTCAGCGTGAGCATGGCGCGCCTCCGCGGTCAAAACACAGGATCCGTTCTTCGGGTTCCTTCCCGTAATCAAAGCGAATATGGATGGCCGTGCCGGGAAACGCGTCCGCCGCACGTTCGGCCCACTCCACGACCGTGATGCCGTCCGGCTCCATGTACTGCTCCCATCCGAGGTCGCGCAGCTCCTCCGGGTCCGCGATCCGATAGAGATCGATATGGTAGACGCGCCGCCGGCCGCGGTACTCATTGATCAGCGTGAAGGTGGGGCTGGTTACGGGCTGGTCGACGCCGCACGCCCGGGCGAGTCCCTGCACGAAACAGGTCTTGCCCGCCCCGAGATCGCCGTGGAGGGCCAGCACCGCGCCGTCGGACAGTTCGCGCGCCAGTTCCCCCGCGATCTCACGGGTCTCCTCCGGTCCGTACGAGACCGTTCTGCCGACCGTGCGCTCCGCGTTTCCGTTCTTCATGAATCCACCGGTTTTTCTGCGCCTTCCGTCGCGCGGGGGCAGGGCCCCTTAAGCCGTTCCCTGAAGAAATCCGCCAGCAGGCCGATCTCCGGCAGGCGGAAGTCCGCCCGGGTCGTATCCGGGACGCCGATTCTCACGGTCCGGCAGCCGGCGGCGCGTCCGGCGTCGACATCGCTTTCTTTATCGCCGACCATCCAGGATCGGGACAGGTCGAGCTGCAGTTCGCGGGCCGCCCGGAGCAGCAGACCCGGAAGCGGCTTGCGGCAGAAGCAGGTCCCCGCCAGATGAGGACAGTGATAGACGGCGTCCAGTTTCAGCCCGCGCTCGCCCAGCCCGGCATGCATCTTTGCATGGATGCGGTCCAGATCCGCCTCCGTGATGAGGCCTTTACCGATCCCCTGCTGATTGGTCACCACCACGGCCGCAAAACCGCCGTGCCTGACCGCGCGCAGCGCCTGCACGAATCCTTCCTGCAGCCGGAATCCTGCCGGAGATTCCACGTAGCCGTCGCCGGGCGAGACATTGACGATGCCGTCGCGGTCGAAAAAGACACAGGGACGCCGATTATTCATCCGTCCCCCCGCTTTCCTCCTCCGCCGTCCGTTCCGGCTTCGGTTCGGGAAAGGCGATTTCGCACCTGGCCGGCGCGCTTCTGACCTCCGCTCCGTCTTCGAACCGGGCCACCGCCTGCAGAATATGAACCCCTTCACCGACCTCGCGTTCGTTGAACCGGAACTCGTGTTCGCCGCCGCCTTCCCGCTCGTCGAGAAGCAGCGACCCGCGCATAAGACACACCTTCTGCGGCGGCGTGTCCGAGCGCGTTTCGACGGTCACGGCCACCGCGCCGTCTTCCCGGCCCTCGATGGTGCGGATGACGGCCGAGCGCCCCGCGCGGTCGACCATGAACCCGCCGGTGGCCTCTATCGCGTGCACTACGGGTTTTTTGAGCCGCGCCGCGACCCGCAGTGTATGGAACCCGTCATTCAGTTCGCTTACCGGCAGGCGGTACGTCGAATCCGCATCGAAGTCGCGCCGCAGACGCCCGTCGACGTAGAACGCGAATTCGAAGGAGAGTTTCGGGTGCTGCGGGGCCGCCTGCCCGCGGAGCGTCACGTCCCCGTCCAGCGTCTCTCGGGGAAGTCCGGCGACGCCGACGCGGACAGGCAGCCGCCAGGGACGCGCGAACGGTTCGCCGAGGATAAGCGACTGAAAGGGGCACGCAATCGACTGGTAGAGGGCCTCCATCGCGGTGCATCCCCCGGCGTACATCACGAAGAGGCGGGCGTGCGGGAATTTCGTCCATACGTTGTACGGTTCGGTGACCGTACCGGCGGACGCGGTAACGCCGTTGTTGAGCCACGCGGTGAGCTTGGTCTGGGGGCGTTCGAAGACCGCGGCCCAGCTCGTGAGGTGTTCCGCGACAGCCCCCGGGGCGAACGACTCCACCCGGCCGGGATCGACCGTTTTCGCGCCGGTGAGCAGCCCGATCACGTTCTCCTCGCCGGCGGGAAAGTTGGTCGTGGTCGTCGCCTCGATCCCGAACCGAGCCAGTTCCGTCTGGACCGCCGCGTACTGCCACTCGCGCGGTTTGGATCGATGCTCATCATCCGTGCGCACGAAGTAGATGCCGGAGTCGGGACGGGAGCCGTCCGAGCGGGCTCCCCGGCGGAGGGTTTCCATGACCTGCTCCACGGTGCTTCCGCCCGGGCCGAGGTGGCCCAGCATCATGGCGGGCAGCGGCATGCGGTCGCCGAGCCCTGCGGCGGAGCGGGCGAAGGAAAGGGGAGGGCGGGACCGCTCGCCTTTCGGGGTCGGTCCGCAGAAGAGATGCGAGAGATACTGCCCCTTTTTCACCTTTTCACTCGCGGGGAGATCGTTGCGGGCGAAGGTCAGGCCCGTGATGGAGACATCCGGGGAGGCGGTGACCCGGATGGGGAAATCGACCGAGTACACCCAGGCGAGGAGGTGATCGGCGAGGCCGCGCCGGTCTGCCGCCGCGCGGGCGGGGTCCCAGATATGCCGGGTGAATTCTTCGGGGGCTATGGAGTAGGTGCCCTGCACCGCCTCGGCGGGGACGTCCAGGTACACGATGTTTTCGAAGGGCACCTTGCGGGTCCGGGCGAAAAAATGCCCCACCTTCATCGATGCCGCGGAGTTGCGGTTGATCAGCAGCAGGGTTTCCCCGGGCAGCTGGGCCCGGGCCGCGCCCGTGCAGCCGCAGACCAGGAGCACGGCGAACCACTTCAGCGCTGTCTTCTTGTCGGTCATTGGACTCGGTCCTCCGGCGTCCGCCTTTTGTTGCGCGGCGATCCCTTCACGGGTGCTTCAGCCTAGCAGTCGGTCTGCCGCCGATCCAGCCCCCATTGACTCAGAGAATCAGCATGCAGTCGCCGTAACTGTAAAACCGGTACTGCTCGCGAACCGCTTCGCGGTAGGCCGACAGGATGCGCTCACGCCCGGCGAACGCCGCCATCATCATCAGCAGGGTCGAGCGGGGCAGATGAAAATTGGTCAGGATGGCGTCGATCGACCGGAAGGGGTAGGGGGGATAGATAAACAGCCCGCTCCGGCCTTCCAGGTCGCCTCCGGCGGAGCCCTCCGGGCCCGGGTCAAGCCGGTCCGCCTCGCTCTCCAGCGTGCGAACGACCGTCGATCCGACGGCGATCACACGTCGCTGTGCGTTGCGCGCCGCGGCGATCATCGCCCGTGTCTGCGCCGGAATCCGGTAGCGTTCCTCGTCCATCCGATGCCGCTCGATCCGGGACTCCGTAACGGGGCGGAACGTGCCGAGGCCCACGTGGAGCGTAACCATGGCGCGCTGTACGCCGCGGGCCTCGAGCCGGTCGAGCAGTTCCGGCGAGAAGTGGAGCCCCGCCGTAGGGGCCGCGACGGCCCCGGGCTCGGCGGCGTAGACCGTCTGGTAGCGCGCGCGGTCCTGCCGCACCTGTTCCGATGACGCGTCGCTGCGGTCGATGTACGGCGGGAGGGGGGGCAGGCCGTACTCCTCCAGGATCTCCATCAGGGGGCGGCGATGACGGAGGCGGAGGCGTACGCGGCCGCGTTCGCCGTGTTCCAGCACCGCGGCACGGAGTTCGCCCCCGCAGCACTCCACATCCTCTCCCGCGGCGGGCCGCCGGGAGCATTTCAGCAGCGCCTCCCATTCGCCGGACGGCTGTTCCTCGAGCAACAGCAGCTCGACCTGTCCCCCGGTTTTCTTGTGCCCGAAGATGCGGGCGGGAATCACGCGTGTGTCGTTGAACACCAGCAGATCTCCGGCCTCGAGAAGATCGGGGAGGTCGGAGACCCTGCGATGCCTGAACTCGTCGCGGTCGCGGCGGACCTCCATCATCCGCGACTCGTGCCGGACGGGGGACGGATGCTGCGCGATCCGTTCCCGCGGCAGATCGTAATCGTAGGCCTCGAGCCGTCCCGGATCCGGTGTGGAGTCGTGCGATTTCATAGGGCCTGGCTGCGGACGGCGCGGGGGCGGCCGCACATCCGATTACGGGAACGAGGGCGACATCCTTTTGCGGTTCAGGGACGGAGACGGGTTGCCGACGATGGCCCTGAACGACGGGTGTTTGCGGAGCGCCTTGAAGCGCTCGTCCCTGCGGATCTTCTCGCGCGCGAGATCTCCTCCGGCCTGCACCGCACTGCGGAGCGGCTCCAGCACGGCGTTGAGCGGACGGCGGAGCTGCATGCGCAGCGAAGCGAGATCGAGCCAGACGGCCACGTTGCCCGGTTGTTTTTTCAGGTAGTCTGTCACGACTTCTTCGGCGAGATCGTAGCGCTTGATGCGGATCAGGGCTCCGGCCAGCTGGCCGGTCTGTTCCGGCGAGAGGCGGTCCTCTGAGAGCGCGAGGCGGGTCAGGCGGACCACCTCTCCCGTATGGCCGAGCGCCTGTTCGATACGTATGAGTTCGAGCAGGTCCAGCGATTTTCCCGCCTCGAGCCGTTTGCGGAGTTCGCGCCGCCGCGTTTCGAGCTGCTGCATCCGGTCCAGGTGTTCGAGAAACGAACGCGCCTTGTCGTTCAGCCGGTCCTGTTCCAGCAGCTCCGAAACCACCTGTTTGGCGTCCCCGTACCGATCCTGCGACTGGTAGAGATCGGCCAGGCGGAAGACCGCCTCCGGGCTGAGCGGGTAGAGGCGGATCGACTGGCGGAACACGCGTTCGGCCTCCTCGTCCATGCCCCGCGCGTGATACAGGCCGCCGATCGAACCACGCAGCTTCGAAAAACTCTTGCGGGCGACCACGTCGCGTTTGAATTTCGGGTCGGAGAGCAGGCGATCCTCGTACCAGTCCCAGAACACCATATCGTTGTGCACCATCTCCGGCGTCAGTTCCGTGGGCTCCTGGTTCAGTTTCATGATAATGCCGTTCGGGGTGAGGTAGGGATACATCCACGGGATGACGTAGCTCTCCTCGACATAGAAGGTCCGTTTCGGCGGGTGACCGGTTTCGGGGTCGATCCGCGGTTCGTGCGGCACGACGGCCGAACCCACGGGCCGGGTCTTCTCGTGCGTCTTCGCCTCCGTAACGTAAGGGTTATGCTCGAAGATATCCCGGGTCAGGATGCCGTTCACCTTCATCACGCCGCCCACGCCCTCGATGCTCACGCGGCCTCCCTGCACCTGCAGGTCGCCGCCGCTCTGCATTTTACCTTCCCGGACGGCGCGGATGTATTCCTGGAAGGCGAGGTTCGTGTCCTTCGGGGAGGGAATCCAGATCTGGTCGCCGTACAGGTCGCGCATCACCGCCATGTAGGTGTGGTCCGCCAGCGCGTTCTGGGTAATCAGGTAGACATCGGGGCGGACCTTCGCGCAGTAGATCATGTACGTCGGCACGAATCGTCCCGGATCGGTCCCGCCGAAGAAGATCGCGTTGGTGCCCATCGGTTCGGGATACCCCGGCGTGGGGTAGTCTTCCCAGACCCGGCGGAATTCTTCTTCGGGAAGCTCCGCGTTCAGGTCGTCGCGGATGCCCTTCCAGCCGCGCAGCGACCAGTTCCCGAACTGCCAGCCGAAATGGTGACCGTTCTGTTCGCAGCCGCCGACCACGCTGAACTGTTTTTCGCTGTAGTAGTTTTTCCAGATCAGGGAGAAGGGCAGGAGCAGCACGAGGGCGAGGCCGGTATAGCGGAACAGCGGCCGGTTATGGACCAGGGTCTGGAGAAAGGCCATCAGCAGGAGCAGCCCGTAGCCGAGCCAGATGGCGTAGATCGCGTGCGACTGGATGTACTGGACGCGGGCGATAAACAGGGTCTGGATGTCGAGCTTGGGATTCTGCAGGATGATGAACATGATCCCGACGGCGATGAACGCCACGGCGGAGGTGAGCAGCCAGAACGCCCCGGTACGGCCGAACCGGGAATAGACCTTCCACGTCCCGTCGTCGCGGCGGAAGACCGGCAGGGCGAGAAACGGGATCAGGGCGAGCAGGGCGACCGGTGCGAAAAACTGGCTGCGGAGGTCGTGGAGGTAGGCGCGGATCTGGAGCAGGAACTGTTTCGAGAACACGTCGCTCATCGTCACTTTTTCATACTGCCCGCGCGTGATGGCGTGCATGAACCCCTGCCAGGTGCGGGGATAGCCCCAGTTGATGGGCGGGTTCTGGTCGGAGGAGAGCGGCATGTAGAGATAGAACGAGAGCCCCAGAAAGGCCAGCAGGAAGGTGAAGCACACCGCCCGTCCGTTCGGCAGCACGAAGGCCGCGATGACCGGGATGATCAGCGAGTAGGCCGTCCAGAACCAGAAGCCCCATGATCCGGGGCCGCTGGTCCAGAGCATGCTCGCTTCCCCGTAGTTCGCGGCGATCATGTTCAGTGCGTACATCAGCACGAAGCAGAGCCCCGTCAGCAGGAAGTCGCGGAACAGGATCATCTGGCGCAGCATGCCCGCCAGTACGAACGCACCCAGCAGCCCGATCCAGATCAGCGGCTGCACATCGGCCTTGGATGCCCAGATCACTGCGGCGACGGCCGCCGCGGCGCAGATGCCGAGAATGAGGTCGCGGGGGGGGCGGAACCGAAGATCTTTACAGAAGACGGCGAACGCCAGCGCCACGCCCATGAAGATCAGGGTCTGGTGGTTGGTCAGTCCCAGCCCGAAGACGAACGCCATGACGAACAGGTACCGGTAGTCGGAGGGACGGCACATCCAGCGGTAGAGAAAGATCAGCACGAGACTCTGGAACAGGACATTGAGCGTGTAGACCTCGGCGATGACCGCCTGGGACCACATGCCCTGGCTGAAGGCGAGCAGCAGCCCGGCCGAGATTCCCGCGACCATACAGAAGACGCTGCAGGTGCGTTCGCCGAGCGCCCGGCTCTGCTTCTGCAGATGCTGCAGAATGTGGCGGCCGGAACAGCTCACGAGCATGGCGATCACGCCGCAGGCGAGCGCGCCCGCGAACGCGGAGAAGAAGTTCACCGCCCAGGCGGGGTTCGGGTGCCCGTGGAAGCGGACGAAATGAAAGACCCACTGAAAAAGCCAGGTCAGCAGCGACCAGCTCGGGTAGCCGGGCGGATGAGGGACTCCGAGGTAATCCGAAGCCGTGACCAGCTCGCCCGAATCCTCCAGGGTTACCGTCGGCGCCAGGGTGAGGGTGTAGACGGCGAGCGCCGCGACCAAGCCGACCGCCGCCGCAATCCAGTCCCCTCGTGTAAAAAAAGCCCCGCGCCGCGGGTCTGTACCGGTATTTTCCGTGACGTCCATCGCAGTTCCGCCTATACTGAAAAGCGTGATCCGAAAGAAGCGAACATCCGCACAATAAGCCGTTTTCGACTCGGATCGTCAAGCGCCGAACCGGAGGGAGAAAGACGATGAGCCGTATTCTGATCGTGCTGGCCGAAGGCTGCGAGGAAATGGAAGCCGTGATCGCCATGGATGTGCTGCGCCGGGCGGGGCTGGAGACGGTCGCGGCCGGACTCGAACCCGGCGTGGTCACCGCGTCGCGCGGAACCAAGCTCTGTCCGGACTGCGCGTGGAACGAAGCGGACCCCGGCGCGTTCGATATGCTGATTCTGCCCGGCGGGATGGGCGGCGCCGAACGCCTCTGCGGACACGAGGGCGTGCTGGAAACGCTGCGGGCCTTCGACCGCGATGGAACATGGATCGGAGCCATCTGCGCGGCGGCTCTCGTGCTCCATCGCGCGGGCATCCTGACCGGTAAACGGTTCACCTGCTATCCCGGCATCGAGGAGAAGATGAGCGGGGTGACGCGCTCCGCGGAGCCGGTGGTGGTCGACCGGCACCTGATTACGAGCCAGGGGCCCGGGACCGCGTTCGAATTCGCGCTCAGGATCATCGCCGAACTCCACAGCCCCCGGAAGGCGGATGAAGTGCGGCGTGAGTTATTGCTGGGAGGTGCGTTATGAACCCGGGACTTATCGGCGGAGTGGTCGGAACGCTTGTCGGCGTCGCGGGCGGGGCCGTCGGCACGTGGTGCAGCATCAAAAACACGAACGGGCCGCTGGAGCGCACCTTCATGATCCGCGCGTCCGTGATGATGTGGGTTTTCGCGCTCGTTTTTATCGCCCTGCTGTTCCTGATCCCGGCGCCGTACGGGTGGATGGCGACGCTTCCGTTTTCGCTGATGCTGCCTCTTCTGATCGTCTGGGGTAATCGCAAACAACAGCAGATCCGCAGCCTGGAATCGACCCTGCGAAAAGGCGCGGACGAGCCGGGGGAATGAACGCCGCGGCCCGATTCAGCCGAACCGGGGTTTCAACACGTCGTAGGTGCTCTCCAGCGCTTCGGGCACGACGCGCGTATCGCCCAGCACGGGCATGAAATTGGTGTCGCCCGTCCAGCGCGGAACAATGTGCTGATGGATATGACTTTCGAGTCCGGCGCCGCCGGCCGCGCCGAGATTGAATCCGACGTTGAACCCGTCCGGATACATCACGTCGCGAAGGATTCGGATGGCCCTCGCCGACAGGCTTGAAATCTCGGCATGCTCCGCGGCGTCCAGCTCCTCGTAGCCGGCCACGTGCCGGCGCGGGGCGACCAGGAGGTGCCCGCTGTTGTACGGGAAACGGTTGAGCATGATCATGGCGTGTTCCCCCCGGAAGAGTACGAGGTCTTCGCGGCTTTTTTCCGGCGGCGACTCGAGGACGCGGCAGATGAAGCATTCCTCTTCGCGGCTGCCGCGGATGTATTCGATGCGCCAGGGGGCCCAGAGGGGTCGCTGGTTCATAATAAGGTGCTCCGGTGATTTTCCGTGCGTGTCCTGTAAATGCCTTCTTTTGTTGCGGGCGTAAAAATACTAGAACGTTCAGACACAGACTTCAACGAAAGGACAGAGATGACGCCGCCAGCCGATGACGCCTCGGGAACCTCTGCCGTACTGTTCTGCGGCGACGATTACCTGGCCGACCGCGGAGCCCGGGATCTGGTGCATGAGCGCTGTCCTCCGGAGCAGCAGGCGCTCGGCCTCGAAACCGTGAGCGGCGATGTGAACGATTCATCGGAGGCCGTCTCCGCGATCAACGACGCGCTCGAGGCCCTGCACACGGGCGGGCTGCTGGGCGGCGCCAAAGTGGTCTGGATCCGCCGGGCACGGTTTATCGAAAAGAGCTTCCGCGCGTCCGAGGAGTTGAAGAAAAAGCTGTCCGCCCTCAGAGATGAGATCCGCCGGGGGCTGGACCCTCACATGCTCGTGATCAGCGCGGGCGCGGTCGACGGCCGTTCGGCCCTGGTAAAGGCCCTGCGCGAAGCGGAAGGCGTCCGCGATCTCGGACTGCCCGATAAGCCGTATAAGGCCCGGCCGGTCGTCGTAACCCGGGCCCGCGCGGCGGCGAAGAATCTGGGGCTGCGCCTCCCGGAACCGGTGGCGGAGCGGCTGGTCGACCAGGTGGGACTCGATTCGGGCGCCATCTCAAGCGAACTGCAGAAGCTGGACCTCTATCTCGGGGAGCGCCGCGAGGTCCGCACCGAGGATATCGGGGAAATCGTGACGCCCTCCCGCGAACTGCTCGCCTGGGATCTGGAGGACGCGCTCGGCGACCGGCGGCTGGATGCGGCCCTGGCGGTGCTCGACCGGCTGCGGCGGCAGGGGGTTCAGGCCGTGGCGCTGATGATGTCGATCGAGAACCGCCTCCGAATCCTGCGGCGCATGCGCGACTGCCTCGATCAGAAACTCGTGTCCCTGCGACAGTCGGGCCCCAAAATGTTCGTGAACTGGTCGGAGGGCCCGGAGACCGACCGGTTGCTGGGTGCTCTGGCGGAGGACCCGCGCAAAATCCACTGGTTTCGCGCGCAGCTTCTGTTTAAGCAGGCCCGCCATTACCGGACCGGGGAATTGAACGGGGCGATGGAAGACGCCCTGCAGACCCATGAACGACTCGTGATGAGTGGCCGCGCCGATCCCTATACCCTGATCGAACTCCTCCTCGTCCGGATCATGAGCCGCAGGAAAGGAGAAGGTGATGATGCCCGCTGAGGGGGAAACCATCGGAACCCGCATCGATACCGTGCGGCAGCGGATCGCCGAAGCCTGCGACCGGAGCGGACGGGATGTCGCCGGGGTGCGGCTGATGGCGGTGTCGAAAACGCGCACCCCGGAAGAGATCGCGGACGCAGCGGAATGCGGTCTGACGCTGTTCGGGGAAAATAAGGTCCAGGAGGCCGCCTCCAAGATCGTCCGCTGTCCCGGTACGCTCGAGTGGCACCTCGTCGGGCACCTCCAGCGCAACAAGGTCAGGCGCGCGCTGCCGCTGTTCACCTGTATTCAGTCGGTCGATTCCCGGAGGCTGATCGACGAACTGGACAAACACGCCACGGGCACGACCCCCGTTCTTCTGCAGATCAACATCGCGGGCGAGGCGGCCAAGCACGGGGCCGATCCGGCCGAAGCGCGCGAGCTGGTCGACGCCGTCAACGCCACCGCCCGGCTGGAGGTCCACGGACTGATGACCATCCCGCCCTTCGCTCCCGAACCGGAAAAATCGCGCCCGTGGTTCGCGCAGCTTCGGGAGCTGCGGGATCGGCTCACCGCGGAGACCGGCACCCCGCTGCCGGAACTCTCGATGGGCATGTCGAACGATTACGCGGTGGCGATCGAGGAAGGCGCCACGCTGGTGCGCGTGGGCACGGCTATCTTCGGGAAAAGGAAGTAGGGTTAGGGTCAGAGTCAGAGTCAGAATTAGAGTGAGAGTCAGAATCAGAGTCAGAGTGTGAGTCAGAGTCAGAGTTAGACGGGAGAGGTCGGGGTGGAGCTGTCATGAAACTGCAGGATTCGAATATCGCCTTCATCGGGGCGGGCAACATGACCGAGGCGATCGTCCGCGGACTGCTTGACGCCGGGGAAGTGGAAGCCGGGCGGATCTGCGTCAGCGACGTGGATCCCGGTCGCCGTGCATTGTTTTCGGAATCGATCGGGGTTGAGGCGTTGGAGGACAACCGGGCCGCGGCGGAGTCGGCGGACGCCGTACTGCTGGCGGTAAAGCCGCAGATCCTCGGGTCCGTGCTCGAGGAGCTGTCGGGATCTCCGGTCGAGGACAAGCTGGTCATTTCGATCGCGGCGGGGGTGCGCACGCGGACTATTGAAGAGGGCCTGCGCGCCCGCACGCGGGTGGTGCGGGTGATGCCCAACACGCCGGCGCTGATCGGGCGCGGCGCGGCGGCGTATGCGGCGGGACGCGCCGCCACGGAGGCGGACACCGCCTTCGCCGCCGCCGTGATGCAGTCGGTCGGCGTCGCCGTGCCGATGGGGGAAGAGGCGCTGGACGCCGTGACCGCGCTCAGCGGAAGCGGGCCGGCGTATGTGTTTTACCTGCTCGAGGCCATGCTCGACGCGGCGAAGACCATGGGGCTGCCGGACCCGGAATCGAGAAAACTCGCGCTGGCCACGGTCAAAGGCGCCGCCGATCTCATGGGCGAATCCGGCGAGGACGCTGCCGTTCTGCGGGCGCGGGTTACGTCGCCCGGCGGGACCACGGAGGCCGCGCTCGGCGAACTCGAGCGGGCGGGGGTGAAGGACGCCGTGATCAGGGCGATGCACGCGGCAGAGCAGCGTTCAAAGGAGCTGGCCGGTGACGGATAAGAAAAAGGCTTCGAAAAAGACGAAGCGGGAAGGGCCGGGACGCGGATCGGGGGTCGCCGGGGCACTGTTTTTTTTCGCGGCGGTCCTGCTGATCCTGTACATCACCGCACATCTCATGGTGCGCACGGACGGGTTTCGCACGATCGTGACCCGGCGCCTGGCGAAGCGATGTGGAATGCCGGTGCATCTCGACCGCACCCTGCTCACGGCGGATCTTAAACTTAAGATTACGGGGGTTTCAATGACCGCGGAGGGGCAGGGGGCCCAGCCCGCGATCCGGATCAGCGAAGCCACGGTCCGCCCGCGCTGGCTTAACGCATTTCGCAAACGGGACCCGTGGATGCGGACGCTCCGGCTTGACGGAGTCGAGGCTCAGTTCGTGCGGCGTGAGAACGGAACCTGGGCTCCGGACGGGCTGCGGCGCGCCGCGGAGGCGCTGGCCCCCGTATTCGGTCTCCCGGAAACGACCAAACCCGGAACAGAAGGAGCGTTGTTTGATTTCGCTCTGCTGCGCGACGCCCGGGTTGTGATGGAGCGCGGACGGCTGATCTGGAACAATCGCAACAGCGCGGCGGTGGCCTTTGCCGAAGGCGTGCGAGCCGAATGGGTTCCGCTGCAGCTTCCCGGAAGGATGCTCTACGGGCTGCAGCTCGAATCCGGCCGCGTTCAGCTGGCCGGAGGCGGAGTCGTGCGGGGACTGGAGACGGAAATGCTGTGGATGCCCGGGCGCTATGAAGTCCTGCGTTTCGCCGCCCGGAACCGGGAGGGGAACATGGTGGCGATGCGTCCTCCCGAACCTGAACCGCCGCTGAGCGACCGGGTCCGAATCAATCTGCGGGCGCTGGCCCGTGACGGCGAGTGAGCGCCGCATGGGCGTTGCGGTTCGACGGTGACGGGCGACAGACGGCGCGCCGCCGGAGAGAACCCGCTCCTTACTGCCGGCAGGCAGTTCAGGAGTAGAAAAGGCAGGGACCGATTACGCGTACCAGTACGATCTTCCCCCGGGTGTCCCAATGTGGAAATCAGGAAAATTGGTGGAGGCAAGGGGAATCGAACCCCTGACCTTCTGAATGCCATTCAGACGCTCTCCCAACTGAGCTATGCCCCCATGATCCACCGGTCCTCGGCAGCATTAAGGAAAGTCGGTTGCGCGCGTTCAGCTGCGCGCTGTCCGCATCGCACGGCTGCGGGCGCGGGCGGCCTTGCGCCGACGCTTGTCGCTGGGCTTTTCGAAATGACGATGAGCCCGCATGGACTTCATGACGCCTTCCTTGTCCAGCTTCTTCTTCAGGCGGCGAATCGCCTTTTCGACGGACTCGCCGCGGCGCACTTTCACTTCTACGGTCGTCGATGCCACGTATACCACTCTCCGTTCTCGTTGCCTGCAGGGTTCTCGTAAAGCGGACCCTTTTACGTGATTACGGGGGTAATGTCAACCGGCCGCAGCGCACATTTTATCGGCACGCTTGAATTCCGGGAACGGCCGGAATCTCGGTGGCTGAACCCGAAATCCGACCGCGCTACATCGTGCCCGCTCTCAGCGAAGCCGGGACCCAGCCGTTCTCATTATGGCCGCATTCCGACCGCGGACGGCGTGGCAGCCGTCCCTCCCGAGTCGATATCCGACGCATTTTCGGGCACTGGGAGGGTCGGGTGCCACCTCGACCGAAAAGGGTGAAGCCATAATGAGAATCGCTGGCCGGGACCACTTCATGATTGACCTCGCCACTAAAATATTGTATCCAAAGCCTTTATTGCGAACGGCAAAAGGAGATGAGCGGTGGCGGTCTGGGGTGTTATCATCGGTTGCGGAAAAAGTGAAGAGATCGGGCAGGGCATGGAAACGGCTTTTCTCAGCCTGGGGCCCCGTCCGGTGATCGGCCATTCTCTGGCGGCGTTCGAGCGCTGCCCCGATATCGACCGCATCATGCTGGTGGTCGACAAGGAACGCATCGAGAGGGCGGCGAATCTGGTCCGCATGATGGGATGCACCAAGGTCACCAACATTCTCGCCGGCCGGCGTCAGCGAAGAGCCAATCTGGAGCGCGTGCTCGAGCAGGCCGGGGACGAAAAAGGTGTGTACCTCCTGCACGAGGCTTCGCGGCCCATGGTCGATCAGGATGTACTCGGCCAGACGGTGAAGGCCGCCAAACGATACGGGGCCGCGGTCGCGGCGAATCTGATCACGGAACCCCTCAAGTTCACCGCCCAGGGCAAAAAAGTTAAGGCAACGGCCGAAAAGAATACGGTCTGGATCGCGCAGACGCCTCAGGCGTTCAAGCACACGGTGCTGTCCAAGGCGCTGGCGCACGCGGCCAGGAAAAAGATCAGCTGGACGGAAGACGAATCCGCCATTGTGGAATCGAGCAACCAGCCCGTCCACCTCGTCGAGTCACCCGCCTCAAACTTCAAAATCCGCTCTTCGGAAGACCTGCACCTTATGGCCCGCCACTGACGGTTCCCGGAATCTGAGCAGGCTTGACTTCACTCGCCGCATTTGACTCAATGCGCGCTTTTGCGCGGCCAACGTAGCTCAGCTGGTAGAGCAGCTCACTCGTAATGAGCAGGTCGTCGGTTCGAGTCCGACCGTTGGCTCCACTTCACCCGCCGACGCTTCCGGCCTCATCGTCCCGCCGAGAGCCGGATCGCGTTCTTGTGGGGCAGGCCGGCGGCAAGGATACTCTTTTTGGCCTTATTGATGTCGTATTCGATCCGCCGGAGTTCGATGGAGTTATCGAGCAGGTCCAGGATCCCGTAGGATGCGCGCGGATCGCCGTCGCGCGGCTGGCCTACGCTTCCCACGTTGATCAGGTAGCGGTATCCGCTCCGCAGCCGGACTTTGCTCAATCCCCCGACCTCGATCCGGTCGCTGCTGCGGAACTGCAGCGGGACGTGCGTGTGACCGTACAGGCAGAGCGCGGATTTCTGTTGTTCAAAGCATTCCGCGGCCATGCCCGTGTCCACGATGTACGGCCAGGAGCCGGGGTGGGTGAGGGATGCGTGGACGATGGAAAATCCTTCCACGTCGAGACTCAGCGGCAGATTCCCCAGATATTCGCGTTCCTCATCGGAGAGCTGTTCGCGGGTCCAGCGCACCGTTTCGGCCGCGGCGGGAGTGAAATGCTCCATACTGTCGTTCGACGCCGTGTAGCAGTCGTGATTGCCCTGCACGACCGGACAGTTCAGCTCGCGGACGATGTCCAGGCATTCCTTGGGTTCGGCCGCATAGCCGACGATGTCCCCGAGGAATACATAGTTCGTAATGCCCTCCCTGCGCACGTCCTCCAGCACCGCCCGGAAGGCGGGCAGGTTGGCATGGACGTCACCGAGAATCGCGTATCTCATCAGAACCGCACGTTGAATGCTTTATATTCGCCGGCCGGCTCGGACCAGACGGCTTGCTCGTCCCGGATGTGTCTGCCGGGAGGAGACGAGTGGATCCGCTGCCGAAACGTCTTCAACTGATCCTCCGGTCCTTCCGCCTCGACCAGCACCGATCCGTCCGGCTCGTTGCGGACATACCCCGTGAGGCCCAGCTCGCGGGCTATATTCACGGCGGCAAAACGGAATCCCACGCCCTGTACCCTGCCTTCGTAGCGAAGCTGCACGTGTTTCCCGTTCATGACCGACTGACTTCCTTCAGAGAGTGCACACATTCATTCCGCGGGAGCGAGCCCGTAGCGGATCAGTTCCTCCGGCTGCTTCCGTTCTTTAGGACGACCCGTATCATCGGGCATGCCCAGGGGAAGAAAGGCCAGCGGTTCCCACGGGTCGTCGCGCAGCCCGAGCGCCCGGCGGGCTTCCGCCGGATCGAACGCGCCGACCCAGCAGGTCCCGTAACCCAGATCCGCCGCGGCCAGCGTCATGTGATCCACCGCGATCGCGCAGTCGACGTCCACGTAATTGCGGCCGTCGGAACGTTTCCAGGCCGACTCCGTATCGCCGACCACGACGATGATCACGGGGGCGGTCCGGAACCATTCCCGGGGATAGGCGGCGGCCAGCCGGTTGCGCTCCTTTTCCGCTTCCACAACGATAAAACGGTACGGCTGGTAATTGACCGCGGAGGGTGCCAGACGCCCCGCTTCCAGGACCTGCTCGAGCACGGAGCGGGGCACGGGATCGGGCTTGAATCCGCGTACACTGATCCTCTTTCGGGCCAGATCGATAAAACTCACGCGTCACTCCGTTTCGTCTTTTTGCCTCGCCGTGTACTTGAGCGCATATTAAATAATCAGACGGGAAAGATAAAGGCTATTCCGGGTGCGGGGCCTATGGTGAAACCACGAAAAAGCGTTGAGTCCCGGAAAGGGCGTCGTCGCGAAGACCTTCTGCGCCGTTTTGCGGACTATCTTGAAGGGGAGTGCGACGCGTCCGCACTCACCATCGAAAATTACCTGAGCGACCTCCGCCAGTTCGCCCTGATCACCTGGGGCGATGATCCTGAAACCTGGGCGTGGGCGGGGGCGGACCGTTATAACGCCCGCGGTTTTCTGGTCACCATTCAGAAGCTCGGAGGCACCTCCGCGACCATCCGCCGCAAGCTGTCGGCGCTGCGCTCGTTTTACCGGTTCCTGCTGCGGGAACGCGAGGTTGCCGAAAATCCTTTCGCCGATGTCCAGCTGCCGCGCCGCGAGCGACCGCTGCCGAAAGTCCTCTCCGAATCGGAGGTCGCCCAACTGATCGAGGCCCCCCGCCTGTGGCTGGAGGATCCCCGGACCGAGAAGCGCGGCCCGCCGCGGCGGCGCGAGGCGATCGCCGCGCGGGATACGGCGATGATCGAAGTGCTTTACAGCACGGGCATGCGGCTGAGTGAGCTGACCGGCCTCCGCGAAACCATGGTGGACCTGATCGGGGGAGTGGTCCGCGTGCTGGGGAAGGGGCGCAAGCAGCGTCTCTGCCCGCTCGGAACCCCCGCGGTCCGCGCGCTTCGCGAGGCCCTTCGCCTGCGCCCCGAACTCGCCGCGCAGGGAAAAGGGAACAGGGCAGCGAACGCCGTTTTCCTGAATGTGCGCGGGGGCAGGCTGAGCGGCCGCTCGGTCGAACGCATCATCAGCAAATATGCGCAGTACGCCGGGCTGCCGGAATCGATGAGCCCCCACGTGCTGCGGCACAGCTTCGCCACCCACCTTCTCGACCGCGGCGCCGACCTGCGCAGCGTTCAGGAACTGCTGGGCCACTCTTCGCTCTCCACGACCCAGATCTATACCCACGTCTCCGTGGAGCGACTGAAAAAAGTCTACGCCTCCGCACATCCGCGGGCGTGAGAGCTACAAGGGCCACACATGGGCGCAGAAGAGTGAGGGGGGCAGGGAATCGGCCACAAAGGGGCGCGGGAGACGCAGAAGAAAGAGGGGGGAGGACGCGAGTTCGATCTGTTCGTTGGTTTCGCAATCCCACGCCATCGTTGCGCGGCGCGGCGTTTCATGTTTGAATCCCGGTTCCCATGGTCTGGATCCTGTACCAAATAATACTTCCCGCAGCACTGCTGCTGAGCGCGCCGTACTACCTGCTGCGCATGGTCCGCCGCGGCGGTTACCGGCGCGGGTTTGCGGAGCGGTTCGCGTTTTATCCGGCTCGCGCCAGGTCGCTGACGGCAAAAGCGCGGCGGCCGGTATGGGTTCACGCCGTGAGTGTGGGTGAAGTCAAGGTGGCCGCCGCCTTTATGGCGGAACTCCGGAGACGCGACCCGGAGGTGTGGTTTGTGCTGACCACCAACACCTCGACCGGACGGCGGCTCGCGGAGCGGGACCCCGACCGCGCCGAACTCATCGTGTACATGCCGCTGGATCTCTATCCGGTCATGAGCCGCGCGATGAACCTCTTCCGGCCGGAACGACTGGTGCTGGTCGAGATCGAGCTGTGGCCGAATATGATCAGGCTGGCCCGGCGACGCGGCATCCCGGTGTCGCTGATCAACGGCCGCATGTCCGACCGTTCCTGCCGCGGGTATGCACGCCTGCGCTTCCTGACCCGAAGGCTGCTTCCGGAGCTTTCCGCGGTGTGCGTGCAGGGCGACCGCGACGCCAAACGGTTTATCGATCTGGGGGCGCCGCGCGAGCGCGTGCACGTACTGGGATCGGCCAAATACGACGGCGCCCTTACGGCGGCGGAGGAGGGGGGGGAGGCGAAGCAACTTATCGCCGCGGCCGGGGCGGACCGGGACGCGCCCGTACTCGTCGGAGGCTCCACGTGGCCGGGGGAGGAGGAGACGCTCTGGAGTATCGCGCAACGCCTGCGGGAGGGGCATCCCGGGCTGTTTGTCGTCCTCGTCCCCCGTCATGCCGAGCGATCGACGGAGATCGCGGAGCGGCTGCGACGCCTGGGTGCGCGTGTAGCGCGCCGAAGCCGCCTCGAAGACGGCGACGGCGAAGCCGACATGCTGCTGGTCGACACGACCGGCGAACTGATTGATTTCTACGCCGCGGCGGACGTCGTATTTGTAGGCAAAAGCCTTGATCCCAACCGCGGCGGCCAGAACCCCATTGAACCCGCGGCCCTCGGCAAACCGGTCGTGGTCGGGCCTCATATGGAGAATTTTCCCGCCGTGATGAAAGACCTGCGGGAAGCGCGGGCCGTGATCGAGGTGGAAGCCGGGGCGGCGCTGGGAGCGACGCTGGAACGGCTTCTGAACGATCCCGGGGAACGAAACGAGCTGGGCCGACGCGCCTCGGAACTTGTGGCCGCGAAACGCGGGGTGCTCGCGAGGACGGCGGACGTCGTCATGCAGGCGGAGTGAACCGCCGGGCCCCGCCGTTCCGGACCGTCCTATCCGTCCCCGCGCGGATGCAGACCCAGCCGCCGGATCATCGCCAGATCCTGATCCAGCGCCCGGCCCTCCGTGGTGAGATAGTTCCCCGTCATGATCCCGCTCGCCCCCGCTTCGAAGATACGCTCCTGCGCCTCGCCCAGGTTGGCCTCGCGACCGCCGCACACCAGGATCTCGCGGTCGGGGAGGGCGAGGCGGAGGAGGGCTATGATCTTGAGGCAGCGCTGGGGGGTCAGCTCGCGCAGGCCTTCGAGCAGAGTGCCGGGCACGGGGGTGAGAAAATTGACCGGAACCGAATCCACCTCGAGCGCACGCAGCTCCAGGGCCAGTTCGACCACCTGCCGGTCGCTTTCCCCGAGCCCGAAGAGGCCCCCCGCGCATACGCTCATTCCCGCCGCCCGGGCCGCCCGGATCGTCGCCGTCCGCTCTTCGAACTGGTGGCTCGTGCATATCTTCGGGAAGAAACTGCGGGCCGTCTCGAGATTATGATGATATCGGCTGACGCCCGCGTCGCGGAGTCTGCGGAGACGGGCTTCGTCGAGAAGACCCAGCGAGGCGCAGTAGGCCACGCCCCCGTCCTGCGGCATCGCGCGGAAAGACCCGGTTATCGTATCGAGTTCCTCCGGGGAGGGGCCGCGGCCGCTCGTCACGATGGAGAACCGATGGACCGGGGGTTCGGTCTGGCGCGCCGCGCGGACCATCCATTCCGGATCGCGCAGCGCCCAGGTCTCGATCCCCGTGTCCGCCCCGCCCGCCTGGGCGCAGAAGGCGCAATTCTCCGTGCATCGCCCGGATTTGGCGTTGGCGATCATGCACAGATGCACGCCGCCGGCGAAGGTGTGTTCGCGCAGCCGACCCGCCACGGCGATCATCGAGTCCGCGAGTCGGCCATCGGCCGCAGACAGTTCGTAGAGGTCCCCGTCACGGACGGACTCGCCGTTCAGCAGGGCCTTCTCCATGTCGCGGAGGTCTCGCGTATTCATGATTGCGGGAGGATGAGTGGGACGGCCGTCGAAAAAAAATGGAGCGAGCGATGGGATTCGAACCCACGACAACCACCTTGGCAAGGTGGGGCTCTACCACTGAGCTACGCTCGCCCCGTCGATGAATCAGGCAAGATACCGGAATTGGATGATGACGCAAGCGGGAATCGGGGAAAAATAGTGTTATCAGATTGATTGGCCGGCGGTTTTTTACGATGGTGTCGGCGGTCGCACCATGGGGACCGGAAGCGGGAGAGGAGCGTTATGAATAAATTCAGGTTCGGAGTGCCGGAGGCGGGGCATGCCGTCTCGATCGCCTCGGGCGTGGCGTTTCTCTTTCTGCTGATGATGCTTCCGCTGGTCGGTCCGGCCGGTGCGAAGACCCCGCACGCAGCGACCAACGCGGCGGCGTTCGGGGCGGTGCTGCTGCTGGTCTTTTTGCTCGCCGCGGCGGCCGTCTTCCTCAAGCGACGCGATCCGGACACCCCGAAGCGCTGGCCCGCCTTTCCCACGCTGATCGGTGGTTTGTGCCTGTTTCTGGCGCTTGCATGGGCCTTCGGTCTGCTGCGCATCTGAGGGAACCGCCCGGCCGTTCACACCTTCCCGGACTACCGGCGCCAGGCTGGTTCACGAAGATGAGCAGCGGCGTTCAGAGCAGCGAGAGCTGATCGCCCCGTCCCCGGTACTGCGGCAGCCTGAGTTCGGCCGTGTTTCCCGTCCGCACCAGGTCCTCCACCGAGATCGGCTCCCCGCGCTGATGAAGCGTGCGGATCAGGTTCAGCATCACCTGTCCGCAGTACTCCGCGTCCTCGAGCGCGCGGTGGAATTCGCCCGCGGGGATGTCGAAGTAACGCACCAGGGTGTGGAGCTTGTGGTTGGCGAGACCGGTCAGCACGACTCTCGACAGGGCGCAGGTGTCCAGGAAGATCCCGGCCGGGGCCGGTGCGCGATGCAGATCCACCGCCGCCTTGAGAAAACTGAAGTCGAACGGCGCATTGTGCGCGACCAACGGATAGTCGCCGCAGAATTCCGCCAGCGGGGCGAGGCGTTCATGGATCGGCGGCGCGGACTCCACCATCGCGTCGTCTATGCCGTGGATCCGGGTCGCTTCCGCGGGGATCGGAACCTCGGGGCGGATCAGGCTCACGAAGCGCTCCGCCGGCTCCCCGTTGAGAAACAGGACCGCCGCCAGCTCCACGATGTGCGAATCCGACGGCCGGATGCCCGTGGTCTCGAGATCGAATGCGATAAAATCCATGCCCCTGTTCATACCCTGTACGGGGCCGGCTGGCAAGAGGCGAGCGCTCCCGGGCAGCGATTCTCATTATGGCTTCACCCTTTTCGGTCGGGTTCGGTCGGGGTGGAACCCGACCCTCCCAATGCCCGAAAAGGCGTCGGATATCGACTCGGGAGGGACGGCTGCCACGCCGTCCGCGGTCGGAATGCGGCCATAATGAGAACTGCTGGCTCCCGGGAGCCCATGAGGGGTGCGATGTTCTATTTAGCATTCCCAAGCGCGGCTCAAAACGATACGCTCACCCTTCGTCGCTGGAATGAAAACGTGTTTACGGGAGGAAAACCGATATGAAGAGTTGCGAGACACCATGGAGACGATGCCGCCGCCGGATCCTTTCCCTGCTGATTGCGATCCTGGCGGGATCTTCAATCCTCGCGCCGACGGCCGGGGCCGATGAGTCGAAGACAGAAGATCTTTTCGGAGAGAAATTCTGGACGCACGAGCAGGAGCAGACCGGGCCGGACCGGATCGAAGACCGGATCGTCGGCCTCTACTTCTCGGCACACTGGTGCCCGCCCTGCCGGATGTTCACGCCGAAACTGGTCGAGTTCTACGATGAACTGAAAGAGGACGAAGCTCCCTTCGAAATCGTGCTGGTCAGCAGCGACCGCTCCCGCGAGGCCATGTTCGAGTACATGGAAAAGACGGAGATGTCATGGCTGGCCCTCCCGCACCGCGGGAAACGCGCGCAGGCCCTCAGCGACCGCTACAAGGTCCGGGGTATCCCGACCCTTATCATCATCGGCCCGGACGGCGAGACCATTACGAAGGACGGGCGCAGGGATGTGACCCGTCACGGCGTGAAGGCGTTCAGTCAATGGCGCAAAGCAACGGAACTTTGAAACGGAGGGGTGCGTGAAGGAATCGATGGCGCAGCTGCTTGCTGTACAGCAACTGGACCGGAAACTGATGCGCTTCCGGCGTGAAATACGCGATATTCCTGCGCGTAAAGAGGCCCTGGATCAGGAAAAGGCCTCCGCCGAAGAGAGACTGAACGACATCGAGCAGCGTCAGCGACAGAACGCGGCGGAGCAGGGGAATCTCGAATCCGAAATCGAGTCGCTGCGGGAGCAGATCAAACGCTACAAACGCCAGCAGCTCGATGTGAAGACCAACGACGAATACCGCGCCCTGACGCACGAGATCTCCGCCGTCGAGCAGAAGATCTCGCAGCTCGAGGACCGGGAAATCGAATTAATGGAGACGGCGGAGCGACTGAATGCCGAGCACCGTGAGGCGCGCGAACGGCTGGACGACGAGGAAGATCGCATCGGAGCGGAAAAAGAGGCCCTGGACCGTCGTCTGGAAGAGGTTCAGCGGGATCTGGACGAGGTGAGCGCCAGGCGCGAGGAAAAGGCTGCGAAGGTCGATAAACGCACGCTGGCGCATTACAAGCGTATTTTTGATAATCGCGGCGACTACGCGGTTGTGCCGATCGAAAACGGGGTCTGTACGGGATGTCATATGAAAGTGACGCCCCAGACGGTCCACGACGCACAGGCGGCGCAGAAGCTGGTGGCCTGCAATTATTGCGGCCGCCTGCTGTATGTCCCGGCCGATCACCGCACCTCGTAAACAGCGATTCTCATTATGGCTTCACCCTTTTCGGTCGGGGTGGCACCCGACCCTCCCAGTGCCCGAAAATGCGTCGGATATCGACTCGGGAGGGACGGCTGCCACGCCGTCCGCGGTCGGAATGCGGCCATAATGAGAACTGCTGCCTCGTAAAAAGGTCCCGTTTACACGCGACCTTCAGACTGTTATGTTCACCGCGGTGAGGTTCGGTCGCTTTCCGGCAGTGCCGGGGAGAGGAAAGTCCGGACTCCGCAGGGCAGGACGTCCCGTGGTTAACGCGGGAGGCCCTTCGCAAGAACGAAGGGTACGGAAAGTGCCGCAGAAAACAGACCGCCCGCCGAAGCTTTAGCTGAGACGGGTAAGGGTGAAAAGGTGGGGTAAGAGCCCACCGCCCCGAGGGTGACCGAGGGGGCAGGGTAAACCCCGTCCGGAGCAAGATCGAATAGGGGACGAGAGGCGGCCCGTCTCGTCAGGAGTCCCGGGTAGATCGCACTAGATAAATGACCGATAACCGCTTTATGCGGGAGACAGAATCCGGCTTACCGCCTCACCTTTTTTTCCGGCTCTTTGAGGGCCGGCCTTTTTTATTTCCGCGTGAACCCTTTTTTCCGGCCGGGCGGCCCCTGGTGCCGCCCCTGCTTCCTTGGCGCCCCTTGCCGCCGCGCGATCCGGTGCGGCGTTCATCGGCAAACTGAAAATCCAGCCAGCGCCGTGCCGTGTCCACCTTGACCAGCAGGACGTCGATCGCCTCTCCGATGTGCATGCGCTTTTTGCCGCGCCGGCCCACCGCCCGGGTGCGCTCCTCGTTCAGGCGATAGAAGTCGTCGGTGATCCCGGAAAAGGCGACCAGACCGCGCTGGAGCGATTCTTCCAGTTCGACGATCAGGCCCTTCTTCAGGAATCGTACGATATGAGCGCGATAGGGTCCCGTATGGCCTTTCCGCAACTGATCGGCGTAATACTCGACCCGTTTCTGCTCTACGCTCTCTTTCTCGGCCTCTTCGGCCTCCCGTTCCGTCTGGCTGCAGTGGTCGGCGAGGTTGGCGAGTTGTTCCGCCGTGCAGGGCGGCGGCGCATTCTGCTCGAGCGCGGAGAGGAGCCGGTGGATCAGGAGGTCCGGATAGCGCCGGATCGGAGAAGTGAAGTGGGAGTAGCACTCGAACCCGAGCCCGAAATGACCGCCCGGTTCCGTGGTGTAATACGCCCGCTGGAAGTTCCGCAGCACGCACAGCATGGCCGCATAACGCAGCCATCCGTCGGGAAGCCGGCGCAGCATCGCGTTGATTTCGGACTGGTTGGAAGGGGGGTCGGTGATGCCCAGCGATTCCAGTTCGGCGGCCATCTGACTCCACTGGTCCGGTTCCGGGTCGCCGTGCACACGGTAGAGCGCAGGGCAGGGGGCCTCGTGCAGCCGGCGGGCCACCACGCGGTTGGCGAGCAGCATGCATTCCTCCACCAGGTGCTGAGCTTCGCTGCCCTCCCGGGTCTCGACCCCCTTGATCCGTCCTTCCGTATCCAGCCTGCATTCCACCTCCGGCAGGGCGAGGTCGATCGATCCGTGCCTGAGGCGGTCCCGGCGCCAGCGCATGGTGAGCGTGTGAAGCCGCGAGAGTCCCTTCTGCACTTCAGCCGGAATGCCCGCGGCGGTGCCTTCATCGAAATAGGCCTGGACCTGCCGGTACGTCAGTCTCGCGCGCGAACGGATCGACGCGGGAAACGTGTCGGAAGACAGGATCTCCCCTTCGTCGGTTATACGGCACTCCATGGTATGCGCGGCGCGCACCCGGTCGGGCTTGAGACTGCAGAGTTCGGCCGTAACCTTTTCGGGAAGCATCATGATCACGCGGTCGACCAGGTATACGCTGTTGCCCCGTTTGGCCGCCTCGACGTCCATCGCCGACCCCGGACGCACGTAGTGGGATACGTCGGCGATATGTACGCCCAGCAGCCAGCCGCCCTCGGGGTGCTCGCGGATCGATATCGCGTCGTCGAAATCGCGCGCCGTGTCCGGATCGATCGTAAACGCGACTTCTTCCGTGCGGTCACGACGATGCTCGTGTTCGACCGGGGGAGGCGAGGCCATCAGCCGCTGCTGCTCCTCTTCAACCTCCGCGGGAAACTCCTGCCGGTACCCGTGGCTTCTGATGATGCACTGCATGGCCACCCCCGGCGCGTCGCGGTGGCCGATGTCTTCAAGGCAGCGCCCGGTGAGCGGCCGCAGGGGATCGGTCCACTCGTCGAGTTCGACCACCACCTTGTGATCCTCGGGGGGAGGCTCGCCGCGCGGGTCCGTGTCGAGCTGCACGGTCTGATGCAGCCGCGGATTGTCCGGAACGACATACGCGTAATAAGGGGTATGACGCACGAGACCGACGACCTGCGTGAACCAGCGCTCCAGGACCCGCACCACGCGACCCTCGCCGCTGCGCCGGCCTGCTCCCGAGGGCAGCACTTCCGCTTCGACGAGGTCGCGGTGAAGACCGCACTGGAGATTCTCCGCCGCGACGTACAGCGCGCGGTCCCTCGTTTCTCCCTCGACCCGGATCATCCCGTTGCCGTCCGGGCTGACCGAGAGCCGGCCGCGTACCGTTTTCTGTGCTCGCGCCACAGCCCAGCGGTTATGGCGGATACGAACGATTTTTTCCTCCGTCTCCAGCGACTTGAGCGCCGTGCGGAACGCGCGGCGGCGGGAGGTGTCGATCCCGAGTTCCCGCGCCAGCTCCGAGGTGCGCATCGGGCGGTAGGCGGGATCGTTCATGAATTTATAGATTTGCTGCTCGAAGGAGGGACGAAACTCGCTCATAATGGTTCCCTTTCGCCTGGCGGCGTGAATCAATCCGGCAGTATCGGGGTTTCCGAGGGGATGCCGCAATGAAAATTCTTTTCGTCTCAAGCGAACTCGCTCCACTGGCTTCGACCGGCGGACTCGGCAATATCGCCCGGGCGCTGCCCGAGGCGCTTGCCGGACGCGCGAACCTGACGGTCAGCCGCATCATACCCATGTACCGAAGCGTCGCGGAACAGCAGTCCACGTCCTTTACCGGGACGCGATTCACCGTCCCGCTGGCCGACCGCCGTTATGAAGTGGAGATCTGGTCGCGCGAGGAAAACCATGTCGAAACCCTCTGGGTCAGGTGCGACGAGTGTTTCGACCGTCACGGCATCTACGGCTCGAACGGATCATCCTACGCGGACAATTTCGACCGCTTTGTTCTGTTTCAGAAAGCGGTGGTCGCATGGATCGACCTGACCGGACGCGCATTTGATGTCGTGCACGCCAACGACTGGCAGACCGCGCTGCTGCCCCTGTTTCTCCGTTACGGAACGGACGGCGAGGGCAGGGCACGGCATCCGGAGCGGACGGTGTTCACCATCCATAACCTCGCCTACCAGGGCATTTTTGAACCGGGAGATTTTGCGCGGACGAATCTCCCTCACGACTGTTTCCGGGTGGAAGTCTGCGAGTACTTTGGGAAAATCAACTGCATGAAAGCGGGTATCGTCCGCGCCGATGCGATCACTACAGTCAGTCCGAGATACGCGTCGGAAATCCTGACCCCGGAATTCGGTCACGGGCTGGAAGGCGTGCTCCGCGAACGCCGGGACTCCCTGCACGGCATCCTGAACGGCGTCGACGACCAGGCCTGGAATCCCGCCACGGATACCGCGATTGAGGCGAATTTCGACTGCGATCACACCGCCGGCAAGGTCCGCTGCCGGGAGTCGCTCTCCGCGGAGGCCGGGTTCGATTCGGGGTTCGAAGGTCCGCTGGCCGTAATGGTCACGCGTCTCGCCGGCCAGAAGGGCATCGATCTGCTGGCCTCCGTCCTGCCCGGTTATCTCTCGTCGGGCCGCCTGCGATTCTGTCTGCTCGGGAGCGGGGAGGAGCGGTACGAGCGGCTCTTCCGGGAGTGGAACGGGGAATACCGCGGTGCCTTTCATTCCGTACTGCGGTTCGACCCCCTCAGGGCGCGACGCTGGATTGCAGGCGCGGACCTGATACTGATTCCCTCCGCCTTCGAACCCTGCGGGCTGAACCAGATGTACGCCATGCGTTACGGCACGATCCCTGTGGCTCACGCCGTCGGCGGGCTCCTCGATACCATCAAAGACGCCGGTGCCTCGCCGTCCACCGGCACGGGATTCCTGTTCTCGCCGTTCACGCCGGAGGCGTTCGACGACGCCCTGAGACGCGCACTGCAGGTGTTCGGACGTTCAGGCGACTGGAGCGAACTCAGACGACGGGCCATGAAGCGGGATTTCTCGATCCGGCGCATGGCCGCGGAATATGCGGATCTCTATGAGTCGCTCTGACTGACCTGAGGACGGCTCAACCCCAACCCCCACATCTTGCGATGCGTGAGCCACGGGACTAGACATAAGATATATTATACGACGTTATATAAAACATGGGTCTGTACCCTGGGGATGTGCTCTCTGAATGGCGAAACTCGATTCGGAACCCGATCTCGATTCTGTATCCGTGTGATTCGTGAAATCCGTGGTGAATCTCTAAGCTTCGTGGTGGATAGCGTCCAGTTAAGGAATCCAGCCCCACTGGGAATCAAACGGCCAGTAGACGATGAAGGCCGGGCCGAGCAGCTGTTCGGTGCTTACGGGACCGAAATAGCGGCCGTCCCGGCTGTTGTCGGAATTGTCGCCCAGCGGCAGAAATTCGTCGGGACCGATGACGAGCCGGTCCGACGAATCGGCCAGCCGACCCTTGTTCCGGTATCCGACGTACGGCGGCCGTCGAAGCCGCTGAAATATCTCGGGGCGGTCGACGACTTCGCCGTCGGCGATCAGCCCGCCGTCATCGATCCCGACGGTCTCGTCCGGAACACCGGCCATTCGCTTGATGTAATACGAATCCTGACGCACGCCGCTCAGACCCTGGGTGTCGAATACGACCACGTCGCCGCGCTCCGGCGCGGTGAAATTGTAGACGATCTTATTGACGAGAATGTGGTCGCCGGACCGGACTTCCCCCGAGGCCAGGACTTCGCCGCGGCGCACCGGGCGGGTGGATTCGATCACGCCGCCGCGGCGGACGACGGGTACCCGGATATAGCGGGCCATGTCTTCGGGCACCAGGTGTCGGGTCCCGCCGACGTGAAAGACGAGCCGGTCGCGAATGCGCTCCCGGAGGTTGATTCTCAGATATCCGGAGGATTTACTGCGGATCTCTTTGTAGGATCGCCCGGTCACGAGCCACTTGGCGAACTTGAACGGCTGAACATCGATCCACGATCCGTCCGCTTTCGCCTCGACCGTGATGCCATTGAGCGTCGGCTCCATCGAGCCGGTCGGTATCTTAAACGGCTGGAAGAAGTACGCGCGGATGGCCATCGCCGCGGCGATCGCCACCACGAACACCTCCAGGTTTTCACGCAGCTTCGGCGCGGAGCGCGCAGGCGATACCGCCTCCATCGCTTTCCCGAGATCCTCCGACGCCCGCTCGAGTTCCCCGCGGGACGCTCTCTCCGACCCGCGCCGCCGCAGTTCGTCCGCGGCCGCATTCAGTCGCTCGATCTTCTCCGCGTCAACCACGTCCTCGCGCATCCGGCGCACATGCCGGGCGTCCTTGAGCAGATTTTTGATCCGCTTGCGCCATTGCCGTCGCTGCAGAATGTTCATGCTGATTCCCCGGTTGCGGTGAATGCCCCGACTGCCTCGATCTCTCCCGACTTCATCCTTTTCCCCGTCCCCCGACGGTCACGATCGGGGAAACGCTGCGCTCGGGGCAACGGCGCTTCGCGCCTCGAGACAACGCTTCGCTCGGGGGAACGACATATCCCCCGCCTGCCACGAGGCCCGCAAGGGCCGTTGACACGTTCTTCCCGATTGCCACGAGGCCCGCAAGGGCCGTTGACACGATGAGAAGAACGCTTCGCTCGTGCAACGGCGCTTCGCGCCTCGAGGCAACGCTTCGCTCGGGGGAACGACATATCCCCCGCCTGCCACGAGGCCCGCAAGGGCCGTTGACACGATGAGAAGAACGCTTCGCTCGGGGCAACGGCGCTTCGCGCCTCGAGGCAACGCTTCGCTCGTGCAACGGCGCTTCGCGCCTCGAGGCAACGCTGCGCTCGGGGCAACGACATATCCCCCGACTGCCACGAGGCCCGCAAGGGCCGTTGACACGTTCTTCCCGATTGCCTCGATCTCCCCCCGATTTCCACGCTTTCCCCACTCCCCTGCCCTAACTCGGCTCCGTTTTCAGCACCCGTATAAAGGCTTCCTGCGGGATGCTCACCTGCCCGATCTGCTTCATCTTTTTCTTCCCGGCCTTCTGTTTCTCCAGCAGTTTGCGCTTACGGGTGATGTCCCCGCCGTAACACTTGGCCGTTACGTCCTTACGGTACTGGCGGATCGTCTCCCGCGCGACGATGTTTCCGTTGATCGCCGCCTGCAGCGGGACGGAAAAGGCCTGGCGCGGAATGACATCCTTCAGCGCCTGGCAGATCCTGCGTCCCTGCGCCGGCGCCTTTTCGCGATGCACGATCGTCGCGAACGCGTCCACGGGTTCGCCATGCACGAGAATATCCATCTTAACCAGGTCGGCCTCTTCGTAACCGAGGTATTCGTAGTCCATCGAGGAATAGCCGCGGCTGACGCTCTTGAGCTTGTCGTAGAAATCGATGAGCACCTCGTTGAGCGGCAGCCGGCATGTGAGCATCAGGCGTTTCGCGTCGATCGTATCCGTATGCGTCACGGTCCCGCGCCGTTCCATCACGAGCTGCATCATGTCGCCGATGTGATCGTTGAGGCAGATAATGTAGACCTTGATCATCGGCTCATCGACGGAGGCGATCTGGGTGGTCTCGGGCCACAGGACGGGGTTGTCGATTTCCAGCGTCCGTCCGTCCGTGAGGTGCACGCGATACACGACGCCGGGATAGGTCGTGATAATGTCCAGATCGAATTCGCGGCGCAGGCGCTCTATGGTGACTTCCATATGCAGCAGTCCGAGAAAACCGCAGCGGTATCCGAGTCCCAGCGCGGCCGAGGACTCGTTCTGGTAGCTGAAGGCGCTGTCGTTGAGCCGCAGTTTTTCGAGCGAGGCCCCCAGTTTCTCGTAGTCGGCGGTGTCCATCGGGTAGACGCCGGCGAACACCATCGGGTGGATCTCCTGGAAGCCCGGGAGCGGCTTTTCCACCGGGCGGTTCGTGCGCGTAACGGTGTCCCCGATGCTGATCTCCGAGGCGTCCTTGATGTTCGCGGTCAGATACCCCACGTCGCCGGCCGAGAGCGCGTCGGTGGGACGCGGATCCGGCGAAAACAGGCCCACGCCTTTCACTTCGTAATCCCGGCCGGTGCTCATGGCCCGGATGCGGTCGCCGCGCCGCACCCGGCCGTTGAAAATGCGCACGTAGACCACGGCGCCCTGGTACGGGTCGTACTTGGAGTCGAACACCAGCGCCGAAAACGGGGCCTGCTCCTCGGCCGACCCCTCCGGCGGCGGGATGTCGCGCACGATCCGTTCCATGACCTCCCCTACCCCGCCGCCCGTCTTGGCGCTGACCCGGATGCACTCTTCGGCCTCGATGGCGAGAAGATCCTCCAGCTGCGCGGCCGACTCCTCGGTCAGCGCGCTGGGGAGATCGATCTTGTTGAGCACGGGAATGATGACGAGGTTTTCGCCCGCGGCGAGGAAGGCATTGGACACCGTCTGCGCCTCCACGCCCTGCGCGGCGTCGACCACGAGGATGACTCCCTCGCAGGCGGCGAGACTGCGCGAGACCTCATAGGAGAAATCGACGTGCCCCGGCGTGTCCATCAGGTTGAACCGGTACGTGTGCCCGTCCTGCGCCTTGTATTTCATTGTCACGGGGTGGGTCTTGATCGTGATGCCGCGTTCGCGCTCGAGATCCATCGCGTCGAGCACCTGTTCGCGCATCTTGCGTTCATCGACCGTATGCGTCAGTTCGAGCATGCGGTCGGCGAGCGTGGATTTGCCGTGATCGATGTGCGCGATAATCGAGAAGTTGCGAATGTGGGAAAGATCGCTCATGGGTGGGTATCAGAGATTCGCGCCGTACGCCTCCTGCGCAGCCCGGCGCAGCCGTTCCACGGCGGTCTGCATGTCGTCCTGTTTGAAAAGATGGCTGCCGGCGACGAGCAGATTGGCGCCGCAGGCCGCCGCGGAAGCCGCCGTCTCGTCGTTGATGCCTCCGTCGACACTGAGGCCGATTCCGGGATAGCGGCGGCGCAGATCGGCCATCTTGGTTTCCACGTATTCCAGATAGGACTGTCCCCCGAATCCCGGATGGACCGTCATGCAGAGGATCTCTTCGACCAGCCCCGCGTCGCACAGCGCGTAGGCGGACTCCGCCGGCGTCTCCGGGTTAAGGGTGATTCCCTGCTTCACGCCGCGGTCGCGGATTCGTTTCAGTTCGCGTGCGCAGTCGCAGCGCGCCTCGACATGAATGAGCAGCGTGTCGGTCCCTGCGTCGATAAAGGGGTCGATGTGGTGCTGCGGCTCCATCATCATCAGGTGCGTGTTCAGCGGGATCGACACCGCCTCGCGCGCCATCCCGACCGTCGCCGGGCTCATGCTCAGGTTCGGCACAAACCGCGCGTCCATGATATCGACATGGAGCTGGTCCGCGCCCGCCGCCTCCGCCCGCCGACAGCCGTCCGCGCGGCGACCCTCGTCCGCGGCGAGGATGGAAGGCATGATCTGGATGTCGGGTCGGGTTGTCATGATGGCTCACACCGTTGGAGACGTCATCCGGGTTGAAACCGGATAAACCTCATGACGCTACAGAAGAGCCCTGACAAGGTCAAGTTACCCTGCGCCGCGATCGTGGTCGTATCTCTGCGGTGAAGATCGATGCCGATCGCGATTCCTCTTCCCGAAGAACCAGCCTTCATGTCCTTTCCCGGACGACGCTCCAAATAAATCCACGAAGAACCGCGGCCCGCTCGAACTTGCCCGGAGGGACCGCCTGTCCTATGGTGTAGGCGCACCGCTTGAAGCCTGCGCCCGGGTGGCGGAATCGGTAGACGCAACGGACTTAAAATCCGTTTTCCGTATGGAAGTGCGGGTTCGAATCCCGCCCCGGGCAGAACCAGCTTCCTGCACCGCGAATGAATGCGAATACGCGCGAATGGGATACTGAATAAAATCTATCTATGCGCCGCGCCTGATGCACAAATTCGCACTACAGACCCACCGCGGCATTCAACGGCTTGCGGTCATCGGGCAGCCCTTCGTTGTTCGTCGCGGCGATCAAGCCGCGCGCGTGTCATACGCTCCCGCAGACCGCCCTCTTCGAGGAAAGCCTGCTCCTGTTGCCGAACAGACTTCAATGGTTATCAATCCGGCCCCTGTCACTTCGCCGCTCTTTTGCTTGAAATCTGGAACACGGGACTTAAATTATGACCGAAACAAGGAGGTATTCATGAGCACTCCGGTCACGCAGGTTCAGATCCCCGGCATCCCCGTCTGGAAGTCAGGCAAGGTCCGCGACATTTTCGATTTCGGTGACTGCTTTCTGTTTGTCGCCTCCGACCGCATTTCGGCCTTCGACTGCGTAATGCCGAACGGCATCCCCGACAAGGGCGTGGTGCTCAACTCGATCTCCGCCTTCTGGTTCGATAAGCTCCGCGACGTCGTCGATCATCACCTCATCACCTGCAACCCCGACGAGTATCCCGAGGAACTCGCGGCGCACCGCGATCTGCTCGCCGGGCGTTCGATGCTCGTGCGCAAGGCCGAGCTGCTGCCGGTCGAGTGTATCGTGCGCGGATACCTCGTGGGGTCCGGCTGGAAAGAGTATCAGCGTCAGGGCACGATCGGAGGCATGCCGCTGCGCGACGGATACCGCCAGGCCGACCGGCTGGACGAAACCATCTTCACGCCTTCGACCAAGGCCGAAGAGGGCCACGACGAGAACATCTCCGTCGAGCAGATGCGCGAAATCATCGGCCCCGAACGGGCGGAGGAAGTCATGCGCGCCAGCATGAATCTCTACGAGCGGGCCGCCGACTACGCGCGGGAGCGCGGGATCATTATCGCCGACACGAAATTCGAGTTCGGACTGATCGAGGGCAAGCTCACGCTCGTGGACGAGGTGCTCACGCCGGACAGTTCGCGGTTCTGGCCGGCCGACGAATACGCGCCGGGCCAGTCGCCGCCCTCCTTCGACAAGCAGTTCGTGCGCGATTATCTCGAGTGCCTGGACTGGGACAAGACCCCGCCGGCGCCGGAGCTTCCCGAAGAGATTGTCCGCAAGACCCGCGAGAAATACCTCGAGGCCTACCGGCGCCTGACGGGGGCGGAACTGCAAAGCGGCGGCAACTCCTGATGCTCCAGCCCCTCGCGGATCAGTTCCTGGATTATCTCACGCTGGAGCTGGGGGCGAGCGAACAAACGCGCTGCGCGTACGGGGCGGATCTCGAGGCCCTGCTCGACCATCTGGATCGGCAGGGGGTCTCCTCGCTCAACCGGGTGACCCGCGAAATGCTGCTCGACTTCCTGCTGGCCGAGCGTGAGCGGGGACTCGCCTCCGCCTCCGTCTCAAGGCGGCTCGTGGCGATCAAGATGTTCTTCCGCTACTGCCGGCGCGAGGGACTGCTCGCCTCGGATGTGACCGAGGTGATGGATTCCCCCCGCCTGATCCGCGCGCTGCCGGACGTCCTGACGCCGGAGGAGGTCGACCGCCTGCTCAATGCACCCGACCCGGAACAACCGCTGGGGCTCCGCGACATCGCGATCCTGGAACTCTTCTACGCCTCGGGACTGCGTGTGTCGGAACTGGCGGGCCTCCGCCTGACGGATCTGCATCTCGACGAGGGCTATCTGCGCTGCACCGGGAAAGGCCGCAAGGAGCGGGTCGTGCCCGCGGGCCGCCGTGCGATCGACGCACTGCGCCGCTATCTCGGAGAGGTCCGGCCGTCGCTCGACCCGGGCGGTGCGGAGGCCGTGTTCCTGACGCGACAGCGGCACCCCTTCTCGCGCAAGGGGCTCTGGTGGATGATCCGGCAGCATGCGCGCACGGCGGGCATCACCAAGAAGATCTCCCCGCACACGCTCCGCCATTCCTTCGCGAGCCATTTGCTCGCCAACGGCGCCTCGCTGCGGGTCATCCAGGAAATGCTCGGCCACGCCGATATCGCCACCACGCAGATCTACACGCATGTCGACTCCTCCCGCCTGAAATCGGTCCATCACCAGTTTCATCCCCGTGCATGAATGAGACGCATCCATTTCCCGACCTCGAGCAGCAGATCGGATATCGATTCGCCGATCCGGACCTGCTGCAGCGCGCCCTCACCCATCCCTCCTGGCGCCACGAACAGCCCGCGCCGGCCCGGGACAACCAGCGCCTGGAGTTTCTCGGCGACGGCGTGATCAATCTGCTGGCGGCGGAGTTCGTTTTTCATGACCAGCCCGACGACGATGAGGGCGAGATGACGAAACGGCGCAGCGCGCTGACCCGGGACGATATTCTCGCGGAACTCGGACGCGAACTCGGCCTCGGCGAGCTGCTGCGCCTGGGACGCGGCGAGGAGGAACACGGCGGCAGGAATCGCGCGTCCAGCCTGGCCGACGCGGTCGAGGCGATGTTCGGGGCAGTTTGGCTGGACGGCGGAACGGAGGCGGCCCGCGAGGTCTTCCGGCGCGTGCTGCCCGCGTTGCGCCGGATTCTGCAGCATCCCGAGTCGTGGTCCGATCCGAAAGGCATGCTCCAGCACTTCGCCCATCGCGGCGGCCGCGGCCTGCCGCAGTACCGGGTCCTCTCGCAGCGCGGCCCCGAACATCGGCCCGAATTCGAAGTCGAGGTCCGGCTGGACGGCGAACCTTGCGGACGGGGCTGCGGGCCGAGCAAGCGGGAGGCGGAAAAGGAGGCGGCGCGAGCCGCGCTGTCGGAAAAAACCCCCCGCGCGCCGCAGGATCTTTCCCGGCAAGGTGAAACGACCGGTCCGGAGCCGTCCTGAAGCCACCGTCGTCCTGCCGGGGTCAGGGCCGTCCTATTCGTGTCTCCTGACTTCAACATTACCCGAAGAAGCGCTCGAATGCCCCTGTGAACATTGAAGTGAGTTTTGAATCAGGGTGTCCCGGCGGAAAAGGGGTTATTCGTGGATTTTTATGGAAGGGCTCCCGGGAAAGGTGGGATGCGGCAGATCGGAGGGGGAGAGAGCATGGGATTCACCATGAAGGACCTGAAGGTTGGTTGAGGGGGGGGACATATACTCGTACTCGCACTCGTACGCGTACTCGGAGCGCCGAAGGCGCGATCCCATCCATCGATTCAAGGAATTCGAGTACGAGTACCGCTTCGCTGAGTACGAGTACGATATTCCCCCGGGTGTCCCCATGTTGAACTCAGGAAAGAACTCCCCGCGCGCCGCAGGATCTTTTCCGGCAAGGTCCGGAGCCGTCCTGAAGCCGCCGTCGGCGTGCCGGGGTCAGGGCCGTCCTATTCGTGTCTTCCCGCGCGCCGCAGGATCTTTCTCTCCCGTTCGTTCAATGCGTTCATACCCTCGCGGGCGACCTTATCGAGGATGCGGTCGACTTCGCCCTCCTGGGGTCGGGACGAAGTACGCCGCGGAGGCGTACGCCGCGAGGATGACGAGCGGCCGCCCATGAACAGGTCCATCCATCCGAAGCTTCTGCGGAAACGCCACGGCTCGTTCTTCCGCACCAGGTAAACCGCATAGAGGAACCCCGCGACCCCGCCGCTGAGATGGGCTGAATTGGCGACATGGCCGCCCTGCTGTCCGAGCACCGACATCAGCTCGATGAGGCTGAGAATGCCTACGAGCTGCCAGGCGCGCAGCACGACCGGCGGGAAAAGAAGCTGCATGCGGGCGTTGGGAAACAGGGCGGCATAGGAGGCCAGCACGCCGAAGATCGACCCCGAGGCGCCGACGCAGATGCCCCGCCCGGAGAGCAGCGACCAGCCCAGCCCGCCGAGGATGCCGCTGACGAAGTACAGCGTGAGAAACCGGCGCGACCCGAGCGCGTATTCGACCGCGGGCCCGAGCAGGAACAGGGCCAGCATGTTAAAGAAGAGGTGCCCCGTGCCGCCGTGCAGGAAAATATACGTGACCAGCCTCCAGGCGGCGAATCGGTCGTACCAGTGGGCGTCGAGCGCGAACAGCGCCTCGATCCGCCCGGCGAAGACAAACTGGAGCAGGAACGCGCCGACCGTGATCATCAGCAGGTTCTTCACCATCGGCGTGAGTTGGCCACCGGCCATGGGTCCGCTCTGCATGTATGGGGTCATCCGCTTTTTCCTTTAGCCGTACGGGTGTGTTGGTCTACTCTCTCGAGACAAGCAAATGGCGGTCGATATTAACGACTACACGATCATCCGGCAAGTCTACGGAGGGGGATTCACCCGACTCCACGTGGCCCGCGACGGCTTGGGCCGCCGGGTCCTCATTCGCCGCCTCCGCGAAAAATACTGCTTGAATCCACTGATACGCAAGCGTTTTAACCGCGGGGGGAGTATCCAGGCCGACCTGAGGCATGAGAACATCCCGCGGATCATTCATCGCAGCCCCCACGGCCGGCAGCCGTTCATGGTGGTCGAGTACATCGACGGGGGGAACCTGCGCTCGCTGCTGCTCTCGCATCATGAACTGCTGGAGGCCCATCCGCTGTGCATGATACGCGGCATCGCGCAGGCGCTGGCCTACGTGCACGCCCGCGGCTATCTCCATCTCGACTGCAAACCCGAGAATATACTGATCCGCGAGCCGGCCAGGCCTGTGCTGATCGATTTCGATCTCGCCCACCCGTACCGGGGACGGCCGATGAAGCAGCGCAAGCTCTCGGGCACCCCCGCCTACCTCCCGCCGGAGACCCTTCAGTGGCACCGCGTGGATTCGCAGACCGACATCTACTCGTTCGGAATCGTGTGCTTCGAGATCCTCTGCGGACGCAAGCCCTATGAGGCCGCGGACACGCGGCACGAGGTACGCATCGACGATGCGGAGCCGCCGCCGTCGGCGTGCACGTATAACCCGGATACGCCCCCCGCGCTGGACCGCATTATCAACAAATGCATTGCGAAAGACCCGCGAATCCGTTATCCGTCCATGAGTCTCGTGATCAACCACCTGAATGCTTTGTCATGACTGATATCTACGTCCGCAGATTCAACAGCGCACCGCGGGGGCGGCGCTGGTTCCCGTGGATCATCATCCTGATCCTGGCGGGGGTCGCCGCGGGCTGGTGGTTCATGCGCTCGCGCGAGGCGGTATCCGCGGACCCCGGTCCGGCGCCGGCGGCACCGGCGTCGACCGAAGAGGGATCCGCCGCGCCCGAACCCGCCGAACCATCGGCCGCAAAAAGCGCCCCGGAGAAATCCGGCCGGGAAACGCCCCCCTCGCCCTCCCCCGCCGTGGAGGCGCCCGACCCGGCCGCGATGGAGGTCTTCCGCGAGGCGATGGAGCTGGTGCGCGGCAACCGTCTTCGCGCGGCACGCGATAAACTCTACGGCCTGCTCGAGCGCGATCTCGCCGAACGGCTGGCGAGCAGCACGAAAAATCTGCTCGGACAGGTCAATTCGGCACTGGCCTTTTCTCCCCGGGATATGCGTGAGAAGTCGGAGTATATCGTGAAGTCCGGCGACAACCTCTGGGAACTCGCGCGCCGGTTCGACACCACGGTGGCCTATCTCCAGGAGAGCAACGACCTGGAGAACGACGCACTCAGACCGGGGATGCGTCTGCGTTATCTGGACGGCACGTTCCGCGTGGACGTGGACAAGTCCCGCTTCATACTCGACCTCTATCTCAACGAGCGGTTTTTCAAACGCTACCGCGTCGCGATCGGAAAGCACGACCGCACGCCGGAGGGGACGTTCAAGGTGGGCGATCCCGTTGTGCACCCGGACTGGTACAGCCCGGACGGGCTCATCCCCTACGGCCATCCGGACAATATCCTCGGCACCCACTGGCTGCCGCTCATCTCGAAAGACCGCCCCGAACTCAAGGGGTACGGCATCCACGGCACCCGCGATCCCGCCTCGATCGGCAGCGAGGCGAGCGCCGGGTGCGTGCGGATGATGAACAAAGACATCCGCGAGGTCTATATGCTCGTCACGCGCGGGACCCCCGTCGTCATTCACGAATAGGAGAGTACCCATGTCCGCTCCGCTTCCTTTTGAAAAACCGATTATCGATCTCGAAGAAAAGCTGCGCGAACTCGAGAAGTTCAGCGAGACCCAGAACATCGACGTCTCACTGGAACTCGAGCGCATGAAAGAGAAGATCGAGACGACCCGGCACAACATCTACAGTCATCTCACCCCCTGGCAGCGGGTCCAGCTCGCGCGTCATCCCGAACGGCCTCTGGCCATGGACTACGTGGACCGGCTGACCTCGGAGTTCATGGAGCTGCACGGCGACCGACGCTATCGCGACGACCGCGCGATCTTCGGCGGCCCGGCGAACATCGACGGCCGCCGCGTGATGGTGATCGGGACCCGCAAAGGCCGCGACACCAAAAGCAACCTGGCCTGCAACTTCGGCTGCGCCTACCCCGAGGGATACCGCAAGGCGCTGCGCCTGATGAAACTCGCGGACCGCTTCGGGCTGCCCATCGTGACCCTGATCGACACCCCCGGCGCCTACCCCGGCATCGAGTCGGAGGAGCGCCACATCGCCGAGGCGATCGCCGTCAATCTGCGCGAGATGTTCGCCCTCCGCGTCCCGATCGTGGTCACGGTCACCGGCGAAGGCGGCAGCGGCGGCGCGCTGGGCATCGGGGTCGGCGACCGGGTGCTGATCTTCGAAAACAGCTATTACTCGGTCATCTCGCCGGAGGGCTGCGCCGCGATTCTCTGGAAGGACCGGTCCTATGCCGACCGCGCCGCGGAGGTGCTCGGTCTTACCGCCGACCGGCTGAAGGAACTCGGGCTGGTCGACGAGATTCTGAGCGAACCCGTCGGCGGTGCGCATGCCGATGTCTCCCGGGTCTACGAAACGCTTAAGGAAGCGCTCCTGCGGCATCTGGACGAGCTGAGCGGCAAACCGACGGATGAACTGATCGAGGAGCGCTACCGTAAGTTCCGCGCCATGGGCCGGTTTACGGAAGAGGCGCGGCCGGCGACGCCGGGCGCGTAATCTCGTTACGTCCGACCGGGATCATCGTAATCCTGATCTGCGAGTTCGAGCTGGATTATGATTGAGCGTTGTGACTACCCGCAGATGGCCGCCGGATACGGATGTGCAGTTCGCGGAGCTGCTGTTCGCTCACGGCGTTGGGGGCGCTCATCATCAGATCCTGCGCGCGCTGGTTCATCGGGAAGGCGATGACTTCGCGGATATTCTTCGCCCCTGCGCAGAGCATGACGATGCGGTCGATGCCGGGGGCGATCCCCGCGTGCGGCGGCGCGCCGTAATGGAAGGCGCGCTGCAGCGCCGGAAAGCGGCGGTCCACTTCGCCCCGGTCGTACCCCGCGATCTCGAAGGCGCGGTACATCAGCTCCGGATCGTGATTCCGCACCGCGCCGGATGAGAGCTCGACGCCGTTGCAGACGATGTCGTACTGGTAAGCCAGCACGTCCAGCGGATCCTTCTCCTCCAGATCCTTCATCCCTCCCTGAGGCATCGAGAAGGGATTGTGACTGAACTCCACCTCGCCGGTGTCCTCATTGAGTTCATACATCGGGAAATCCACCACCCAGCAGAACCGGTAGATCGTTTCGTCGATCAGTTCCAAACGCCGACCCAGTTCGTCGCGCACCCGTCCGCCGATCCGCAGCGCGTCCTTTTCCGCGTCCGCGACGAAGAACATCACGTCTCCGTCGTCGACCTCGCCCGCGGCCTTGAGCCGGTCGAGTTCCTCCCGGCTCAGGAACTTGGCGATCGGGCTCTTCTCCCTGCCGTCCACCCAGGCGATATAGGCCAGCCCCTTCGCCCCGACCGACTGGGCGTAGCCGATCATATCATCGAAAAATTTGCGCGGCCGCCCGGCGCAGCCCTTCACCGCGATCGTACGCACCGTCCCGCCCTGGGCGACGGTATTCGCGAACGCGTTGAATCCGCTGTCGCGGAATATCTCCGTCACATCGCGCATCTCGAGCGGATTGCGCAGGTCCGGCTTGTCCGTCCCGTACTTGTCCATCGCCTCCCGGTACGGCAGCCGCGGAAACGGGACCTCGGTCATCTTCCTGCACCCGTACTTGCGGAACACCTGCACCATGACGTCTTCCACCGCCTCGAACAGTTCGTCCTGCGTGACGAAGCTCATTTCCATGTCGAGCTGGTAGAACTCCCCCGGCGAGCGGTCCGCGCGGGCGTCCTCGTCGCGGAAACAGGGCGCGACCTGGAAGTACTTGTCGAAGCCCCCCACCATGAGCAGCTGCTTGAACTGCTGCGGCGCCTGGGGCAGCGCGTAGAAACTGCCCGGATGCAGGCGACTGGGTACGAGATAATCGCGCGCGCCTTCGGGCGAACTGCTCGTCAGAATCGGCGTCTGGTACTCGCAGAATCCCCGTTCGGTCAACACCTTGCGCATCTCGGTGATAATCTGTGAGCGCAGCACGATGTTCCGGTGCAGCGAGTGGCGGCGCAGATCGAGGTAACGGTGTTCCAGCCGCATGAACTCGGAACAGTCGTCCTCCCTGGCGATCTGGAAAGGGATCGGTTCCGCCTCGGCCAGCACCCGCATCTCGTCGGCGCTCACCTCGATCTCTCCGGTCGCGAGGCGCGGATTCACGGTTTCCGGGCTGCGCGCCGTAACCGTGCCGGTGAAGCACAGAACGCTTTCCACCCGCCAGTGCTCGATGTCGCGGTAAAAGGGCTGGCGGGGATCGATCACGATCTGAGTGATGCCGTAATGATCGCGCAGGTCGATAAAGATGACTCCGCCGTGGTCACGGACGGAATGGACCCAGCCCGATAACCGTACGCGTTCGTTCACGTCCGCCTTCTTCAGTTCTCCGCAGTGATGGGTTCGATAGGGATGCATGGGGACTTTCCTTGTCGGGTTCCGGAATACTCAGGTTTCAGGTCTCTTACTCAGGTTTCAGGTCTCAGGTCTCTCACTCAAAACAGGTTTCAGGTCTCTCACTCAAAAACCTCTCTTACTCAGGTCTCAGGTTTCAGGTTTCCCACTCAAAAACCTCTCTTACTCAGGTCTCAGGTTTCAGGTTTCCCACTCAAAAACCTCTCTCAGGTTTCCAACCTCAAACAAACGCTCGTCTTTCACGGTCCGCTGTTCGCCGGTGGAGAGGTCTTTAAGTACGGCCGTGCCCTCGCGCAGCTCGTCTTCGCCGCGGATCACCGCGTGATTCGCACGCCGGCGGCCGGCCTTGCGCATCTGCGCCTTCATGCTTTTGGGCTCCAGTTCCATGCCGCAGCGGATGCCGGCGCGGCGGAGGCGGCACGCCAGCTCCATGTTCGCGTCGAGTGCGCTTTCGCCGAGAGAGATCAGCCAGACGCCTCCCGAGGGCGCATGGTCCTCGTCCCGCACCCCTTCGGCGCGGAGGGCGTCGATCACCCGTTCCATGCCGACGGCGAACCCGACGCCCGGAACGGTTTTGCCCTCGAAGGTAATCTCGTAGCGTCCGCCGCCGGCGATCGCGTTCTGCGCCCCCAGGGCGTCATGGGTGAGTTCCCAGACCGTGTGCGCGTAATAATCCAGCCCGCGCACCAGTTTCGCGTCCTGTTCTGCGTCCAGGCCCAGGGCCTCGAGCAGGGTCCGCACCTTGTCGAAATAGCTGCGCGACTCTTCGCGCATGAAGGTGACCGGCGCAGGGATCTCGGCCACGATCTTCCGGCAGGACTCCTGCTTGCAGTCGAGGACGCGCAGCACGTTCTGGTCGATGCGGCGCGCGCAATCTTCGCAGAGCTGTTCGCGGACGGGTTCAAGCGCCGCGCGCAGGCCGTCGGCGACGGTTTTTCGCTCGTGCGGGGCGCCCTGCGTATTGAGACGGACGCGGGCGCCCTTGAGTCCCATGGCCTCGAGCAGGGCGACCTGCAGGGCGATGCATTCGGCGTCGACCCTGGGGTTCGGCGCGCCGGTCGCCTCCACGCCCGCCTGGTGAAACTGCCGTTTGCGTCCCTTCTGGGTGCGTTCACAGCGGAACATCGGTCCGAGGTAATACACGCGGGCCTGCAGTCCTTCGGCCCCCTTCCCGGCGAGACAGCGGATCACGCCGGCGGTGCCCTCCGGCCGCAGGGCGAGGCGGCGGCCGCCGCGGTCCTCAAAATTATACATCTCTTTCGTCACCACATCGCTCGTCTCGCCCAGCGAGTGGAGATAGATGCCGAGGGGTTCAACGACGGGCGTGCGGAGTTCTTCGTAGCCGTAGCGCTCAAAGACCTCCCGTGCCGATGCCTCGAGTGCGCGCCAGAGGCAGACCTCCGGCGCTTCAAAGTCGCTCATCCCCTGGACCGGCTGGAAGGCGTCGGTTCCCATGGTCCCTGTCAACCGCCCGTAATATTGCGGCGCATGATGCGCCCGGGCTTGAATTTCACGACCTTGCGCGGGGGGATCGTGACCACGTTTTCCGGCTGATTCGGGTTGCGGCCGATACGCTGTTTGCGTTCACGAACTTCAAACACGCCGAAATTGCGAAATTCCACGTTCTCGCCCTGTTCGAGGGCCTCGATGATGTAATCGAGCGTCTTCTGGACCACCCCGTACACCTGCTTCTGCGTTAAATCCGTCTCATCGGCGATCCTTACCACGAGATCCCGCTTCGTCATGATCCGTCCCCCTTTTTTCGTCCGATTCCTAAAAAAATCTTAAGTGGTGAATGATAGGGCTTTGCGCTCACGCGTCAAATGGTTTGCCCGAAAAAGCCGTCCCCTGCGCCCCCGGGGCGCGCATGTTCATCGATTGGCCACCCAGTGCAGGTACATGAACACGAAGAACAGGATGCCGGTCAGAAAGGTGAGGCTCTTATTGAACGGGTAGAAATGATCGTGGGGGTGGATCACCACGGCGGTCTCGCCCGGTTTGACGCGGTACCCCTCCCGCACCTTGACCTCGAGCACATCCGCCACGGACAGATCGTTCTTCCCGTATTGATCGCCGACCTTCAGCTCGGCCTGCTCGAGAGCGGCGCGCGCCTCTCTCAGCTCTCCGAGCGCTTTGCGCTGATCCGCCTCCGTCCCCTGTTCCCGGACGCGCCGGTAGGCCTTTTCCGCTTCAAACACCGCCCGCTCCAGGTCGGTGGCCGCGATCTCGGCCACCACCTCGCCGGGACGGACCTCCTGCCCCTCCTCCACCTGCACCTCCGTCACCCGTCCGGCCCTCTCGAAGGACAGTTCCACGCGCTGCGGGTGCTTCTTCAGCACGCCCTCGGTGGGGAACCATCCGTCGCGGATCGCCCAGATACAGAAGATGAAGCAGGCGATGGCTATAATGAGGAAGTCCTTGGTGCCTTTGATCTTATATTTCTTTTTCGGGGACATATCCGCCTCCGTTTAATAGCTCTTCGCCATGACCACCCGGGTACGGCTTTCGTTCCCGCAGCAGATGCATTTACCCGGCTCGGTAAAGCCCTCCTCTTCGAGCGGCACCGAACGGATCGTCACGGAAAGCTCATCATTGATCCTCTTTTCACACTCTTCGCGGCCGCACCAGTGCGCCCTCGCGAAGCCGCCGTGAATGCCGGGCCGCGCCCCGTCGACAGGGGTGAAAAACGACTCCAGCTGCGAGAACGTATCGACCTCGCGCGTGTGCCTTTCGCGCCGGTCGAGCGCGCGCTCGAAGAGCGAACTCTGAATATCCTCCAGCTCGCTTCCCACGTTCTGAACGAACTGCTTCCACGGCAGCGAAGTCTTCTCCTTCGGTCCGCGGTCGCGCCGGGCGACGAAGACGGCGTCCTTCTCCATGTCCCGCGGTCCGATCTCGACCCGCAGGGGAACGCCGCGTCGCACCCACTCCCAGCCCTTTTCGCCCGCATTGACCTCGCGGTCGTCGATTTCGACCCGAACCGGCGCCCCGTCGAAGCGCTCCTGACGCAGCGCTGCGGCCACCTTGTGGACGTAGGCCATGATCCGCTCCCGGTCGCTGTCCCGGCGTATGATCGGCAGCAGCACTGCGTGAGCGGGGGCCAGGCGCGGCGGCATCACCATGCCGTCGTCGTCCGCGTGGGTCATGATGAGTCCGCCGATCAGGCGGGTCGACACGCCCCAGGAAGTCGTCCACGCGAATTCTTCGCGCCCTTCCCGGGACTGGTAGGTGATGCCCGAGGAGCGCGCAAAGTTCTGCCCCAGGAAGTGGCTGGTTCCGGCCTGCAGCGCCTTGCGGTCCTGCATCATCGATTCGATGCAGAGCGTGCGCACCGCCCCCGGGAACCGTTCACCGGCCGTCTTCTCGCCGGCGATCACCGGCATGGCCATGAAGGATTCCGCGAAGGTCTGGTAGACGTTCAGCATCCGCACCGTCTCCTCCCATGCCTCGGCCTCCGTCTCGTGGACCGTATGCCCCTCCTGCCACAGAAACTCCGCGGTCCGCAGGAAGAGCCGTGTGCGGAGTTCCCACCGCACCACGTTGGCCCACTGGTTGATCAGGATGGGAAGATCGCGGTAACTCTGCACCCAGCGGGCGTAGGTGGCGCCGATGATCGTCTCCGAAGTGGGCCGCACCACCAGCGGCTCTTCCAGTTCGCCGGCCGGCTGCAGGCCGCCTTCCGGCGACGCTTCCAGGCGGTGATGCGTCACGACGGCGCATTCCTTGGCGAAGCCCTCCACGTGCTCCGCCTCCTTTTCGAGATAACTCTTGGGGATGAAGAGCGGGAAGTAGGCGTTGCGGTGCCCGGTTTCCTTGAACATGGCGTCGAGCCGGTCGCGGATGTTTTCCCACAGGGCGTAGCCCCAGGGGCGGATCACCATGCAGCCGCGCACCGGGCTCGTCTCCGCCAGGTCTCCCTGACGGACGACCTGCTGATACCACTCTGCGTAGTCGTCTTCCCTCGTCGGGGTAATCGCCGTCTTGCGCCTGTTTTCCGCCATGGTCGCTCCTGAATCCCGAATTCGTCTCTTGTGAATGCAGCCGTTTATAGCGGATCAGGAGGAGCCTGACGAGTCCCCGTCCCGCCCGATTCAGGCATCCGGGGGCGCGAGTTCGGCGATCCGCGCCATCACCTTGCGTCCGACCTCCGCATAGCCCTCTTTGCCGCGTTTATCCGGCTTGAGTTCGGCCGGCGGGATCGGTGCGCCGTACCGTATCCGCACCGGTTTCGGACGGATCCCCTTCGCGCCGCGCGGGTAGGCCTGCCGGGTGCCGGAGATATAGGCCGGCACGACCGGTACTCCGCTGCGGGCGGCGATAAACCCGACCCCGCCCCGCGGCTCCTGGAGTTTCCCGTCGCGCGTGCGCGTGCCCTCGGGGAACATCCCGATCACGGCCCCCGCCTTCAGGCAGGAGATGGCCGACTTGAGCGCGGCGCGGTCGGCTTCGCCCCGCTTGACCGCGATCACGCCCACCGACTCCATCCACCACTTCGGAAAGCCGGGTTTGAACAGGGTGTGACGCGCCATGAAGTGGACCACCCGGCCCTTCACGCCGCTGCCGAGTACGGGCGGGTCGAGAAAGCTCGCGTGGTTGGCGGCGATAATGCATCCGCCGCGCTGCGGTACATGCTCCGCCCCGCTCGCCCGGAACGCGTTCCAGCAGCGGAGGAACCCGCAGAAGAGCGCCCGGCTGAAAAAATAGACGCCCGGCCGGCACCAGGGTTCGTATTCGATCCCCGTCCCCTCGTGGACCCGCCGCAGGATGGTCTCGACTTCCTCCTGCACGCTGAGGGCGGTGTTGTCGATCTCGATCGCGCCCCGGGGTACGCGCAGCGGGGCGGCGCGCCGGGTGCTGTCGCGCTGATCCCGCTGCTCCAGTTCCTCGAGAACCCGGTGGGCCTCGCCCTCTTCTCCCCGCGCGAGCAGCTCCTTCGCCCTGCGCTGCGCCCGCGCCTCGGGGCTGGCGTTGAGAAAAAACTTCAGCGGTGTCCGCGGAAACACGACGCTGCCGATGTCCCGCCCTTCCATCACCAGCGGACCCAGCCGCCGGAGACGGCGCAGGCGCCGGTTGACCCAGCGCCGCACGGCGGTCACGGCGGCAATGTCCGAGACGTGCGCGCGGACCTCCGGGCCCCGCAGCGCATCGCCGGGCCGCCGCCCGTCGACGGAAAACCGCACGGCGCCCTCTTCGACAAAAAAACGCCAGTCGGAGCGCCGGACCACACGCATGATCTGCCGGGCGTCCGCGGGATCGGCCCCCGCCTCCAGGGCCGACCAGGTGACCCCGCGATAGAGCGAACCGGAATCGACGTACAGGAACTGAAGCTCCATAGCCGTCTTCCGCGCCACGGTGGATTTGCCCGAGGCCGCGGGGCCGTCGATCGCAATGATCGGCATGGCATGAATCATGGGTTCACCTCGATCCCGCGGGTTGAGCCGCCGAGTGCGGCAAAGTGCTCCCAGAACTGAGGATACGAGGTGTCGACGCAGCCGACGTCGGCGATCTCGGCGGGGATGCCGCACGCCGCGGCGAGCACCGCGGACGCCATGGCGATCCGGTGATCGCCGTAGCCGGGGAGCGGAGCATCGGGGGTCTGGAGCCGGGCTCCGCCCGCGATGCTCATGCCGTCCTCGCGTTCGTCGACCTGCGCGCCGAAGGCGCGCAGATGGGCCGTCATCGCACTGATCCGGTCGCTCTCCTTCACCCGCAACTCTTCCGCGTCGCGGATCTCCGTCCGACCCTCCGCCAGCGCCCCGGCCGCCGCGATCAGCGGGAGTTCATCGATGACATTCGGGATCTCCGCGCCGGCCACCTCCGTGCCGTTCAGCGTCCGGCCCCGGACGAGGATGTCGCCGAGCGGTTCGCCTTCCGCCTCGCGCTCCGTGATTTCAATCTCCGCGCCCATCCTGCGCAGCACGTCGAGGATACCGGAGCGCCGCGGATTCAGTCCGACCCCCTCGATCGTCACCTCCGCGCCCGGCCGGGCGGCCGCGGCGACCAGCCAGAATGCCGCCGAGGAGATATCACCGGGGACCACGATCGGCCGCGCCCGGAGCCGGGGGCCCCCGGACGCCGGACCTTCGAGTTCGATGGTGTCGCCGTCCACGCGGATGTCCGCGCCCAGGTAGGCCAGCAGACGTTCCGTATGATCTCGGCAGGGACGGGGTTCCAGCACGCAGGTCGTGCCGCGGGCAAACAGGCCCGCGAGCAGCACGCAAGACTTGACCTGGGCGGACGCGACGGGCAGCGCGTATTCAATGGCCTCCAGCCCCCCGCCCCGGATGCGCATCGGGAGCGTGTCGCCCGGCGGGGTCAGTTCGACCGCCGCACCCATCCGCTCCAGCGGATCGCGGATGCGGCTCATCGGACGCCGCCGCAGCGAGGCGTCGCCGGTCACCACCGTCTCGAACGGCCGGGCCGCCAGCAGGCCGGCCAGCAGGCGGGCGCCGGTCCCCGAATTGCCGAGGTCGAGTTCGCGGTCCGGCTCGGAGAGCGCCCCTCCGGTGCCCTCGATCTCCAGCCGGTCGCCGTCACGCCGGACCCGGGCGCCCAGCACCGAGACGGCGTTAAGGGTCGCGCAGCAGTCGTCGGCGAAAAGATAGCCTTCGACGGTCGTCACACCCTCCGCGACCGCGGCCAGCAGCGCCGCACGGTGCGAGATGCTCTTGTCGCCCGGCGCGCTCAGCCTTCCCTGCAGGGGTCCTGCCGCATCGATCGCTCTGTTCATCCGTTCCTCGTTCCCGTTCCGCCGGGCCTCATTCGGCCGGCTGTTTCCCGGACGGCGCGCGGGTGTTCAGGGCGAGCACCGCCGCGCGCCGTTCGGCCGCGGTGCGCAGCCAGCGTTCGAGGTCGTCTTCCGCGCCGTCGGCGAGCAGGCGGCTCAGTGCGTCCAGTTCCTCGCGCGCGGCCCCGACCTCGGCCGCCACCGCTTCGCGGTTGGTCGTGAGGATGTCCCGCCAGACCTCGGGCGAACCGGCGGCGACGCGGGTGGTGTCGCGGAACCCGGTCCCGGAGTAGGCGGCCTTCTCCGGCTCACGGCCTGCGGTCCGCGCGAGCGCGGCGGCGACCAGGTGCGGCAGGTGACTGGTACGGGCCACGATCCGGTCGTGTTCCCCGGGGTCGAGCAGGTGCACCGTCGAACCGGCGGAGATCCACATATCCCTGACGCGCTCCACGGCCTCCGGCGCGGCGTCCGGAACCGGCGTTATGAGCGTCGCGGCGTCTTCGTACAGGTCTTCCCTCGCCGCCTCCAGCCCCTGTCGCTCGGAGCCGCAGAGCGGGTGGCTGCCCACAAAGACGGGACCCTCTTCCGGGAGCACCGGCGCGAGGATCCGCTGCAGCCAGCTCTTGGTGCTGCCCACGTCGGTCAGCACGGCATCTCCGCGCAACCCGGGCAGGCTCGCCCGGACCAGCTCGGGGATGGCCGTGATGGGGACGCAGTATACGACCAGCCCGGCCTCGCGCACCGCGTCGGCGGGGTCGGCGAACACCTCGTCCGCCACCCCGCGATCCAGCGCCGTCGTGCGGGTCGCTTCACGCCGGGCGTACGCCGAGACCCGCCGCCCTGCCCGACCGCGCAGCGCCATGCCCAGCGAGGCCCCCATCAATCCCAGTCCCATAAGCGCGACATCGGCCACGGTCTACTTGCCCTCCGGTTCCAGGCTGCGCTCCACCGCCCGGGCGACGCGCCCGGCCTCTTCGACCAGGCGCTCGAACTCCGCGGGGCGCAGCGACTGCGGACCGTCGGAGAGCGCCCGTTCGGGGTCGGGATGGACCTCGACCATCACGGCATCGGCCCCCGCGGCGATCGCCCCGCGCACGAGCGCAGGCACGAGGTCGGCGTGCCCGCAGCCGTGACTGGGATCCACCATGACCGGCAGATGGCTTTCGCGACGGACGACGGGCACGGCGCTGAGATCGAGCGTATTGCGCGTCAGGGTTTCGATGGTGCGTATGCCGCGTTCGCAGAGGATCACCTGCTCATTGCCCGCATTCATGATGTACTCGGCGCTCATCAGCCATTCCTCGATCGTATTGGCCATGCCCCGCTTCAGCACCACCGGCCGGCGCGACCGGCCGGCCTCCTTGAGGAGCGTGAAATTCTGCATGTTGCGCGCGCCGATCTGCAGCAGGTCGGCGTACTCCGACACCAGTTCCACATCCTTGGTGTCCATGACCTCGGTCACCACCGGAAGCCCGGTCTCGCCGCGGACGGCGCGCAGAATCTCCAGTCCTTCCCGGCCGAGCCCCTGGAACGAATAGGGGGACGTGCGCGGTTTGAAGGCGCCTCCCCGCAGCATGTGCGCGCCGGCGGCCTTTACGCGGCGCCCCACTTCGAGCATCAGGTCGTAGTTCTCGACCGCGCACGGTCCCGCGATCAGCACGACCCCCGTCCCGCCGATGAACAGCGGCGCGCCCTCGTCATGCACCGCCGGCACGCGGATACGGGTGCGCTCGGGCCGCATTTCCGCGCTGGCGCGCTTGTACGGCTTCAGCACCGGCATCACGTGCTCGACGCCCGGGAGCGCCTCCAGCGGCTTCGAACGCAGGATCGCCTCGTCGCCGATCACGCCGACGATCGTCCGCTCCGTCCCGCGGCTGACGTTGGGACTGAGCCCCCATTCCTCGACCCGTTCGATGACGTGCTCGATCTGCTGATCGCTCGCGTCCTTCCTGAATACAATAATCATTCCGAAATCTCCCGGAAGGCTTCGATGAGCCGTTCGTTCTGTTCGGGCGTTCCCACCGTCACGCGCACGTAATCCGGAAGCCCGTACGCGCCCATCGGGCGGACGATAATCCTGCGCCGCTGCAGCTGTTCAAAGACTTTTCCGCCGTCTCCCACGCGCACGAGCATAAAGTTGGCGACCGAGGGGACCGTTTCGCAGCCGAGTTCGGCCAGGGCGGCGGCGACGGTACGGCAGCCCTCGGCGGCGAGCGTGCGCGTGCGCTCCACGTGCGCGTCGTCGTCGAGCGCCGCCTCCGCAGCGGCTTGGGCGAGCACGTTCACGTTGAACGGCTGGCGGACGCGATTGAGCAGCCCGATCACGGCGGGCGCCGCCGCCGCGTAGCCGATGCGCAGACCTGCGAGTCCGTAGGCCTTGGAGAAGGTCCGCAGCACCAGCACGTTTTCCCGCCCCTCGCGCACGTAGCGCATCAGATCCGGCCGCCGGTCCTCCGGCATCATTTCGATATAGGCTTCGTCGAACACGGCCAGGCAATGACCGGGCAGGCGTTCGATGAAACGGTCGAGGTCCTCCTGCCCGACCGCGGTACCGGTCGGATTATTCGGGTTGCATACGGCGACCAGCCGGGTGTCGGGGGTTACGGCCTCGAGCAGGGCGTCGAGGTCGTAGGTGAGATCCGGCATCGGCGCCGCGACCACACCCGCGCGGTACAGGGCGGCGACGAGCCGATATACGGCGAAGGCGCATTCGCCGGTGACCAGATTGAGCCCCGGCCCCAGGAAGACGTGGCCGAGAAAGACGATAAGCTCGTTGCTTCCGTTGCCGAAGAGGAGATGCTCCGGGGTCAGATCCAGTTTTGCGGCCAGCTTGCGCTTGAGGTAGAAGCAGCCGCCGTCGGGATAGCGGTACACGCCGGCGGCCTGATTCCGGATCGCTTCCACCGCCTTCGGCGAAGGACCCAGCTCGTTCTCGTTCGACGCCAGCTTGAGAAAGTCCTCCACGTCGTCGAACCCCAGTTCGCGGGCCACCTCGGTGATCGGCCGCCCCGGTTCATAGACCTTGAGGTTCTCCACCCATTCGTTCCAGATAGGTTCCATCGGTGCTGTCCTTTGCGGTCGGTGCGTTCAGCTTTCCGTGCCGCCCATGTTCGGGTAGGAACCGAGCACGCGCAGCATCAGACAATGTTCCGAGAGTTTCTCCAGCGTCCGTTTCGCCTCTTCGTCTTCCGCGTGCCCTTCGAAGTCGACAAAGAAATTGTACTCCCAGGCCTTGGTGCGGTTCGGACGCGATTCGATGCGCGTCATGTTGACGCCGCTGCCGGAGAAGACCGAAAGGGCGTCGTAGAGAGCTCCGGCTTTGTGTTTTACGCTGAAGAGGATCGAGGTCTTGTCCTTACCGGTCGGCGCGCTGAAGGAGCGGCCCAGCACGAGAAATCGGGTCACATTACCCGAGACGTCCTGGATGTTTCGCTCGAGCACGGAGATGCCGTACAGGTCCGAGGCCAGCCATCCGGCAATCGCCGCGCTGTCTTCCTCGCGGGCGGCGCGCTCCGCGGCGGACGCGGTGCTGCCGACCGGGATCTGCTCCACGCCCGGCAGGTTCTCGTTGAGCCAGCGGCGGCACTGGCCGAAGGCCTCCTCCTTGCTGTAGACGCGGGCGATCGATTCGCGGCCCGCGCGGGAGAGGAGGTTGAGCGAGATCGGCAGAAAGATCTCCGCGCAGATCCGCACCGTCGTGTCGACGAAACGGTCCAGGGTATGCGTCACCGCGCCCTCCGTCGAGTTCTCGATCGGGACGACGCCGTAATCCACGTTGCGGTTCTCCACATCGCTGAATACATCCCCGATCGTGCTGCAGGAGACGTATTCGACGCTGCCGCCGAAACGCGAGCGGGCGGCTTCGTGGGTAAAGGTGGCGCGCGGGCCGAGATACGCGATTTTAAGGTCGCGTTCGAGCGCGAGCGAGGCGGACATGATTTCGCGGTAGATCGCCCGGAGCGACTCCGCCGGCAGCGGCCCGCCGTTCAGTTCCTCCAGACGCTGCAGCACCGCGCGTTCGCGCGAGGGCACGTAGATCTCCGCGCCGGCCTCTTTTTTCAGCTTCCCGATCTCCAGCGCGATACGGGTGCGCTCGTTCAAGAGCCGCACCAGTTCCGCGTCGATCGCGTCAATCTTCCCGCGCCACTGGTCCAGTGTCATGCTGCTCTCCCGCAGGTTCCGATTCCGCCGGCCGGGACGCTTCGTCCGCCCCGCCGTCTTCTGCGCCCCCGGACGGCTCCTGCGGTTTGCGTTCCCGCGCCTCCCGCTCCGCGCGGCGCAGCTCCTCCATATTCGGGAGATCGCCGAGGGTCTTCAATCCAAAGTGCTCCAGAAATTTCTGCGTCGTGCCGAACAGCCACGGCCGGCCGGGCAGTTCGCTGCGTCCCGTGGCCTTGACGAGCTGCAGCTCCACGAGGTTGCGGATCATCTGGTCGGCGGACACGCCGCGCACGGATTCCACTTCCGCCCGGGTGCACGGCTGGCGGTAGGCGATGATGGCCAGGGTCTCGAGGGCGGGCTTGGTCAGCTTCGGCGTCCGGTTGCGGTCGAGCATCTGGCGGATCCAGGGACCGCACTCCGGGCGGTTCTCGATCCGGAACCCGTGGGCCACCTCGGCGACCCGGAGTCCGAGCCCGGCCGCCTCGAGGTCGCGCACGAAAGACTCCACCGCCCCGGCGAGATCGCGTTCGGTGGCCTCGGCGTACTGCGCGTAGACGCCCCCCTGCACCTCCGCGGTCTCGCGCAGCACGCGGCGCATACGCTTGACTCCGAGCGGCTGCCGGGCGGCGAACAGCAGGGCGCCGACAATCTCCTTGAGTTCGGGCATCGCGCGGTGTTCGTTCATGGGGCCTCCTCAAGATCGCCCGGGACCGTCGCGGCGGCGGTCTCGGGTCCTTCGCGGCGGCGGATCACGATGCGCCCGAAATGCGCCTCCTGTTCGGCCACGAGTTCGTTGAGCTTGATCAGTTCGAGCACGGCCAGGAATGTGCAGACCATCTCCTGGCGCGATTTTCTTCCGGTGAAGAGCGACCGGAGTTCGATCTCCCGCCCCCCCCCGGTCTCCCGGAGCACCTCGTCGACCATGTCCGCCACGGAACAGGGTTCGGCGAAGATCTCGGCCACCTCTTCCGGCTCCGCGCGCTCCAGGGCCTCGTTGAGCGCCGAGATCAGGTCGAAAATACCGACGTCGCTGAAGGCGACTTCCGGCTGCGGGCCCAGTTCGAGATGCTCGCCCTCGGGCCCGAATACGTCGCCCTGCTCCTCTTCGCGCCCCTCCAGGTATCCGGCGGCGTCCTTGAATTTCTTGTACTCCACGAGCTGGCGCACGAGGTCCCAGCGCGGATCGTCCTCCTCTTCCTCCTCCTCTTCCGCGCGGTCGTCCTCGGGCAGCAGCATGCGGCTCTTGATCATCATGAGCGTGGCGGCCATGACCAGGAACTCGCCGGCGATCTCCAGATCGAGAATCCGCATCAGTTCGAGGTATTCGATGTACTGGCGCGTGATGGTCTCGATGGGGATATCGTAGATATCCAGCTCGTTCTTCTTGATCAGGTAGAGCAGCAGGTCGAGCGGGCCCTCGAATATCTCCAGCCGGACCTTGTACTCCTTCGATTCGGCAACGGGAGCCGCTCCGCTGTCGATGTCCCCGCTCACGGCGTATCCTCCCGGCCGATCGCCCCGGGCGGCAGTCCCACGGCCTCCCGGGCCCGGCTCAGCGTCCGGCGCGCCTCTTCGCGCGCCCGCGCCGCGCCGCGCGCCAGGACGGCCTCGACCGCCTCCGGATCGCGCGCGAGTTCTTCGCGGCGCGCGCGCATCGGCGCGAAATACGCCTGGATCCTTTCGAGCAGATCTTTTTTCACGGTGCCGTAGCCCAGGCCGCCGGCGCGGTAGCGTTCCGCCAGCGCCTCCGTCTCGTCCCCGGCGGCCAGAAGCCGGTAGAGCGCAAACAGATTGCAGGTGTCCGGGTCCTTGGGCGCCTCCAGCGGCGCCGAATCGGTTACGATACGCATGACGTTCTTCTTCAGGGTCTTCTCGTCGCCGAAGATATCGAGCGTGTTGCCGTAGGTCTTCGACATCTTTTTCCCGTCGATCCCCGGCACCACGGCGACGGAGTCCCGGATCTCGGGTGCGGGGAGGCGGAAGACCTCGCCGAACTGGTGATTGAATTTGGCGGCCACGTCGCGGGTGACCTCGACGTGCTGTTTCTGGTCGCGGCCGACGGGCACTTTGTCGGACTGCACGCACAGGATATCGGCCGCCATGAGCACCGGGTACGCGAACAGGCCGTGGCTGGGGGTCACGCCCCGCGCGGTTTTGTCCTTGTAGGAGTGGCACCGTTCGAGCAGCCCCATCGGGGTGACGACGGAGAGCAGCCAGGCCAGTTCATGGACCTCCGGCACGTCGCTCTGCCTGTAAAAGGCGGTCCGCTCGGGGTCGAGTCCGCAGGCGAGAAAATCGAGGGCCACATCGCGGGTCCATTCACGCAGCCGGGCCGCGTCGTGCACGGTGGTCAGGGCGTGGTAATCCGCGATGAAGAGGTAGGCCTCGCCCTCCTCCTGCATCTCCAGCGCCGGCTTCATCATGCCGAAGTAGTTCCCGAGATGTAATTTACCCGAGGGCTGCACCCCCGAAAGAATTCTCGAACCCGCCATGGCTGCTCCTCTCCCTTTGACGGACCACGCCGATTGCGCGCAAAGCGCATACGGTAGCGAAACGGCGGCCAATGTGAAACGAGAAACTGAACCCGGAGCCGGTTTCCCCGACTTCAGGGGACGGACTCCGTAATACTCAGACATGCACTGGCGGGCAGCCAGGCTTCCCGGCCGTCGGGAAACCGGGCGCGGACCCAGCGTTTCCTGCGGCCCAGCCAGTCAAATTCGACGGCTTCGTGGAGGGGCGACTCGTAGGCGGCGTCGTAGGCGTAGCCCGGTCCGAGCCGGGCTTCAGCCGTGCGGATGAGGACCCCGCGCGGGGGCTGAAGGGCGGAGGTCAGCAGCGAGAGCAGCAGCGTCGCGGCGACGAGACCGCCGGCTATGCAGGCGGCACGCGGCACCCGGCGGCCGGCGAAACGGGCCGCGATGAACACCCCCCAGCCCAGCAGGTAGACGGCGATCAGCGCACCGCCGCGCAGCAGGGGACTCCAGCGCGAGAACCGGCTCCAGAGCGCCGCCAGTCCGGACCCGGGGGATTCCGGTTCCGGGAACCGGTCCTCGCGCCGGGCGCGGATGACGGCGAGGCTCTCACGGATACGGGCATCAAAGGGACGCCTCCGTTCGGCGAGACGGTACGCCGCCAGCGCCCGGCCGTCGCGCCCCGCGAAAAACCAGCTGTTTCCCGCGTTCAGATAGTGTCCCCTCGCCTCGAAGACCAGCGCGGCGTGTTCGAAAAGGGGTCTCGCGCGGTCCGGCTCTTCCGTGCGCAGCTCCATCGCGCGGTCGAAGATAAGCTCCGGAGAGGGCGTTGCTCCGGGCGCGGCGCCGGCATGGCAGGCCAGCATAAGGATCAGCAGCAGCGCCGCCCGGGTGGCGCGCTCGATCCGGCCCACCAGTTCCCGGCGCGGCGGCGTCCTGCGAACGTCCATGCGCCGCGGCGCGTAACGCTCGGCGTCCTCCTGTTCGAACCGCGCGCCCACGGCTTCGATGAGGGTTGGATCCACCCCGCGGCGGCGCAGTTCGCGCGATACATTCCCGAACGTCACGGCTTCGGGGGCGAGATTGAGCCGTTCGCCCAGGTAGGTGCGCCAGGCCGCTTTTTCGTCTGACCGCGCCCGGCGGCGGAAACGTCGGGCGGCCCGCAGGGCGCGCGCGTAGGCGGGATCTCTCCTGCAGCGCTCGCGCCGACGGACGGCGGGTCGCAGCACGAGCCACAGGAGCGGAGGGAGGGGAATACACAACCAGCCGTACCGGGCCAGCGCGCCCAGAGCTTCATAGATATCCATGTGCCGTCCGCCTCCGTTCCTGTTTCCGCGTATGCCCTCCGCCGCCCGGACCGTGGCCGCCTCGCCCGAACGATCCGGCTGGTAGATCCGACGCTCGCCGTCCGCGCGCACCGTGACGGTGAGGGGCGCGGTACGCACCATCTTATACTCTTCCGCGACGGGATCGAAAAACTGGAGCGCGAGGGCGGGTACGGTTTCCAGCCCCGCGCGCACCGGACGCATCACGTAGGTGAACGACCTCCGCGATCCGTCGCTCTGTTCGCGTATGGGGCGGGGATTCACGCGGAACCCGGGACCGGTGTCGCCCAGCACGGGTTCCGGGATCCGCGCCAGATCCGGGCCGTAACCGGTCCCCGCGATTTCGACGGTCAGCAGCATCGGTTCACCGACCCTGACGTCCTCCGGATCGACCGTCGCACGCGCCGAGACCGTCTCCGCCACGCCGGTATAGCGCTCCGTTCTGCCGCGTGACGGGAGGGCGGCGACCCGCACCTCCGGCACCGGACTGCTCAGGTAGATGCGTTCGAAGGACTCATCGGATTCGGGACCATTAAAGAAATGGTTATCGAAATAACTCGGATAACGCCCCTCGTGCGCGGGCCCCTCGATCAGCGCACACCGCATCGCGACCGGCTCCGAAGGCAGTCCGCCCGGTTCCCGGGGTATGATGCGGAACGAAAACGCGATGCGCTCTCCCCGTCCCTCGATCGTCTCCCGCCGCGCAATCACGCGGCGTCCGTTCACGGGCAGACCGATGCGCCGGGCTTCGGGCACGCCGGGTTCCATCGCCCGGACCCCGAGCGAGGCTCCCCGCAGCAGCGGGAGGTCGAGCAACAGCCGGCGGCACCGCTTGAAGGGAACCCGGCTGGTCCAGGTCACCGTCACGATGATCGGCTGGTCGACGACCGCTTCCGTCTCGCTGACGTCGACCTGTAGGTCCATCTCCTTTGCCGGACGCGCGGCGGGGGCGGCCTGCGGCGAAGCGTCGCTCCCGTCCTCCGCCCCAACCGCGACGGCGCCTGCGAGCAGCGCGCCACACACCGCGCGAAGCAGGTCTCCGGCCACGGCCCCGTTTTTGTGTATCCCGCACATGATCACGTATCCGTCTCTGTTCCCGGTTCTACCAGTTCTTGTTCACGCCCGAGGCGCGGCGACCCCTTCGCTCTGCGCGTTCCTTCTGATTCTCGGCCTCCTCCGCGAGAATCTCGCTCGCGGAGTAATCCGGTTCGGGCAGCCGGCGGTTTTCGAGCGCCACGCGCAGGCTCTCCGCGCTCATGGGGATCGATCGCTGCGAGGGGGCGACATTCTCCGCGCCGGGGTCTCCTTCTCCGTACTCCTCTTCGAATTCCCCGGGGCCCGGCCGTTGCGCGGCGTCGCGGTCTGGATCTCTTGCGGTCGACTCAGGCTCCCCGGGGGGCAGCGCACGCTTCACCTCGCGTATCTGTGCGCTCACGCCGGCGATCCGCCGGGCGGCGGGCCGGTCTCCCGGGCGGAGCAGGGCCGCGCGCAGGAAGGCCTCGCGGCCGGCCTCCAGCGTCGCGAGCGCCACGGCGGGGTCCTCGCGGATTTCCCTTTGCGCCCGGCGCCACAGCGTATTTCCCCGTTCCATGCGTCGGGCGTACTCTCCCTCCGGCTCCCGGTTTTCCGGCGAGCATCCGGCGATACACAGGAGCAGGAGAAGGAGGCGGACCGTCCGGTACCGGAGCGGGGCTCCGGCCGCCAGCCACCAGCACAGCAGCGCCGCGGCGATCAGCCACGGACGCCCCTCGGTATAGACCACCGCGCCCTCCTCCGCCGCGGGTCCGGGCGGCGCCTCCGCCGTGAAGCGCGTATAGACCGACCGCAGGTCGAAGGGCGACGTCCGCGCGGGGAAATATTCCACGTGCGGGCTGATCCGTGCCAGCCTGTGGAGGGTCTCCTCCTCCAGCCGGGAAACCACGATACGCCCTTCATGGCGCATCCATTCATTCGTGGACGACGGATCCGGCACGCGTGCGCCCAGCTCCGGATCGCCGAGACCGATCATCAGCACGCGCGCTCCGCAGTCCGCGAGCTGCTTCGCGGTCGCATCCAGGTCGCTTCCGTGGTCCTCGCCGTCGGTAAAAAAGACCACATCCGTTCGGTTTTCCTCCCCTTCGGGAATCATCAGGTCGATGCTCTTCTCGATGGCCGCCTGGAGGGTCGTGCCGCCGATCTCCGCGTCCGAGGGCGCGGCGCGTTTAAGCATGTACTGCACGAAATGATGGTCGCGGGTCAGCGGCACCCGCACGGCCGCCGAACCCGCGAAGGTGATCAGGCCGACTCTCCTGCCCTGCAGCGACGGGAGGGCCTCATGAATCGCGATGCGCGCCGATTCGAGCCGTGAGGGAAAGAGATCTTCGGCGAGCATGCTCCGGGAGATATCCAGCGCGAGCACGAGGTGGCGTCCGGTTTCCGCGCCCGGTCCCGGCCTGGGATTCCAGGCCGGCGCGGCGAGCGCCGTGATCAGGGCGGCGAAGGACGCGAGCCGCCAGCGGCGTCGACGCGGGGCGGACGGGCGTTCGTCGTTCGCCCCCCGCAGCTGTTCCGCCGCGAGGCGGTTCCGGTGGGCGGCGCGGCGCATCAGCCACCCGAGAGGCGGCAGGAGGAGCAGAAGCAGCAGCATGCGGGGTTCATGAAAGATCATCCGCGCTCCTCCTCCGCCACGCGCAGCACCGTGGACCGCAGCACGGCCGCGGCCAGGAGGAGCACGAGGGCGGGCAGCAGGAACCGCGCTGAGATCGACGCGTAGTCGACGCGGCGTGGAATCGCCGTGCTTATCGCGCTGGTTTCGAGGCGGTCGATCGTCTCATACGCGCCGGTCAATCCCCCGGCATCGCGGATCTTCCAGAACGCGCCTCCCGATGCCGTGCAGACCGACTTCAGCAGCGCTTCCCCTTCGGTCAATTCCGGATCCCTGCGGCCGGTCTGCGTTTCCGGTTCGAAGGCGTCCCGGCCGAGACTGATGCCGTAGATGCGGATGTCCCACTGCGAAGCCATGCCCGCGGCCTGCCTGGGAAGATGGCGCCCGCAGTTGTTCTCCCCGTCTGTGAGCAGCACGATCACTTTATTCCGGACCTCTGCACCGCTTCCCTCGCCCTGTACGCCCCAGTTCTCCATGCGGTGGAGCTGGGCGGCCGCGAACGCCAGGGCGTCCCCGTACGCCGTACCGTCCTCATGCGGCCGGTCCTGGATCTCGACCCGCCGGACGATATCGATGAGTGCCTCGTGGCCGAAGGTCAGCGGGCTGAGGGTATCGGCGTAGCGCGCGAAGGTGATCAGGCCGATCAGATCGTCCGGCCGCCGGTCGATGAACGCCGCGACCGCCTCTTTGGCCGCCTCCATACGGGTGACGTTCCCGCCCTCCGGCCGGTCGATGCTCTGGTCCATGCTGCTGGAGATATCCAGCAGCATCTCGATGGCGATGCCCTCGCGCGTTTCGCGCCGGACCGGTTTTTCGACACGCGGTCCGGCCATGGCCGTGATGAGCAGCGCGGCGGCGAACGCCGCGAACATACGCGGCACCGCCAGCCATCGCACGCGTCCCGGGGGCGGCGCATCGCGCCAGTCCGCCAGGCTGGAGACCGGAATGCCGCCCCCGCGCCTCCGGCGCAGCAGCGTAAGGGCCGCGGGCAGCAGAAGCAGGATCCAGGGGTGCGCAAAGCTCATTCCTGCGTCTCCGGTTCGGGCGCCTCGGGCGGGTCGGCGGGGTCGACGTCTCCGACGACGATACGCAGCGGCGGAAAGTGCATCCGGCGACCGTCCGCGCGCACGACCAGGTTCGTCAGCACCCGCGTTCCGGGCTCCATGGCCTGCCAGACCAGCCGGCGGGCCCGGCGTATGCGGCCCTCGGGTGAACGGGTCAGCGGGAGGGCCTCATCGGCACGCAGGAGCAGATTCGACACCGCGGGGATCTCGAAGCGCAGCGACGTGTCCCCCTCTGTTTCCGCGCTCAGCACCGCCGTCAGGGGCTCGCCGGGCAGACCGCGCAATGTCGCCGGCTGCCGCCTCAGGTTCAGTTCCTGCGACGCCGCCGGCATCGTGGCGGCCAGCAGCAGGGCGGCGACGGCCGCCCGCAGGCCGGTGCGCCCGTTATCCGCCTGTTTCATTCGCCGCTCTCCTCATGCGCCGCCTGAAGAATCCCGCCAGTTCAGCGGCGCAGTTCGATTCCGTATCGCACTCAATTAGGTCCGCGCCGGCCGCCTCGAGTTCGCGTTTCAGCGCCGCGCGCCTCTGGTCGAACGCCCGTCCGTAAACCTCCCGGTTCGCGTGGTCCAGCACACAGATCATCGAATCGCCCGTCTCCGAATCCTCCACCGACACCAGACCGCAGGCGGGCGGGTTCTTCTCGCGGAGATCGTTCACGGCCACGGCGACGAGGTCCTGCCGGAAACTGACCGGTCCGAGCCGGTCGCGATCGGCGTCGAACAGAAAATCCGAGACCCAGAACACGAGCGAACGGCGCTGTGCGAGGTGGGCTACGGCCTCCAGGGCCGGCTGCGGGTCCGTGCGGCGGCCCCGCGGCTCGGCTCTGAGCAGATCGCTCAGCAGGCGCAGGGCGTGGGGGCGTCCTTTGCGGGGCGGGATGATCGCCTCCACCCGATCCGAAAACAGGATCAGGCCCACGCGGTCCTGGTTACGGGTCGCCGAGAGCGTGAGCAGGGCGACGATTTCATGCATGACCTCCCACTTGGTCCTTTCTCCGCGCTCGCAGCGGCACGAGGCGGAGGTGTCGACCACAAACCAGACCGCGAGTTCGCGTTCTTCGACGTAGCGTTTGAGATGCGGGTGGCCCATGCGCGCGGTCACATTCCAGTCGATCGCGCGCACGTCGTCTCCGGGTTCATACGGCCGGATCTCGTCGAAATCCATACCGCGGCCCTTGAACACGCTGCGGTATTCTCCGGCGAGCAGGTGTTCGACGGGGTAGCGGGTCCGCAGCCTGATCTGCCGCAGACGCTGTTCCATCTCCGCGGGCATGGTCCTAGGTCCCGTTGACGGGCACCTGCTCGACGATACGATCCAGCAGGCGCTCTGAGTTCAGTCCTTCCGCCTCGGCGCGGTAGCTGATGGCGACCCGGTGGCGGGTCACATCATGCAGCACCGCCTTGACGTCGTCCGGCACCACGTAATCCCTCTCGCGGACCAGGGCGTGCGCCCGGGCGAACAGGGCGAGATAGATGGTGGCGCGCGGCGACGCCCCGAACCGGATATAGGGTTGGAGTTCCTCGAGGCCGCAGGAGGCGGGCACGCGCGTGGCGGCGACCAGCCGGAGGATATACTGCTCGATTTCCGGGGCCATGAAGATCTGTTCGAGGGCTGCGCGCATCTGCCTGATCTCCTCCAGCGAGGCCACCGGCTCGACGTGCATGGACGGGGCGGGACGGGCCATGCGGCGCAGGATGGTCTGCTCTTCATCGGGCGCGGGGTAGTCCACCAGCAGCTTGGCCATAAAACGGTCCACCTGGGCCTCGGGCAGGCTGTAGGTGCCTTCCTGTTCGATGGGGTTCTGGGTGGCGAGCACCATGAAAGGATCGGGGAGCCGGTGCGTATCGTGTCCCAGCGTCACCTGTCGTTCCTGCATGGCCTCGAGCAGTGCGCTCTGGACCTTGGCCGGGGCGCGGTTGATCTCGTCCGCCAGCACGAGGTTGGCGAAGACCGGCCCCCGTTCCGTTTCGAACGATCCCGTGCGGTGATGATAGATCCGGGTGCCGATCACGTCGCCCGGCAGCAGGTCCGGTGTGAACTGGATGCGGCTGAAATCCGCACCGAGGGCGGAGGCGAGCGACTTGACGATCAGCGTTTTGGCCACGCCGGGCACGCCCTCGAGCAGGACGTGGCCGTTGCAGAGCAGGGCCATCAGCATCCGTTCGATCAGGGCCTGCTGACCGACCACCACGGACGCCATGGCCTCGCGCACCTCTTTGAGGCGGTTTCCTATTGCGGCGGTATCGCCCTCCATGCGCTCTTCCTTCCTTCGATGCAAAGATACGGATTATAGCTCGCCGGAATCCTTCGGGCCAGCCTATTCGCAGCGGCCGGCCGCCGGGGCACGGTCTTTTCATGTCATGGCGTTCGGGTCAATGTTTTCGGGCCGAACACAAAATGATTTAGGCGGACTGATAACCATATAGAGGTTCTTTGAAATAGACGCTGGTCGAATGCAACGTACTCTTTGTTTAAGCAAAAACGAAAGGAGTACCGGATATGCAAACGACCAGCGCAAAGGAATTGTACGCAGGAGCCGACCTGCATGGAAACAATGTTTTTCTCTCGATTTGCGACCGGGAAGGCACGGAAGTCTTCCGGCGGCGGGTACGAACCACGCTCGATGCAGTCAATGAGGCGATGGATCCCTACTGGCCGCAGGTTCAGGCGATGGGGATTGAGTCCACGTTCAACTGGTACTGGCTGGTGGACGGCTTGCGTGAGCAGAACCGGGACGTGCGATTGGGGAATCCGGCGAAGATGAAACAGTACAAGGGGTTGAAACATGCCGATGACGCATCGGATGCTCGTTGGCTGGCCGAACTGCTCCGATTGGATATTTTCCCGGAGAGCTACATTTATCCGAAGGAGGTTCGTTCGATTCGCGACGCGCTTCGACGCCGACAGCTGTTTGTCAGGCGGCGCACCCAGGTTATGCTCAGCCTGCAAAGCCTGCTGGAGCGTTACGGATTCAAGGCGCCGGGATCGCGTGCTCTTCAGCAGTGGACGCAGGCGGATGTCGAGGCGACGGGCCTTGATCCGTTCGTACAGCTTCAACTCCGCACGTTGCTTGAGGCGGTCCAGTGCAGTGAGCGGCTGGCCGGACAGATCGAATCAGCGGTGCTGGGGTTTATTGAGCCCAACCCATCGTTTGAACAGGTTCAGACCGTGCCGGGCATCGGGAAGGCGCTTGGGATGACCATCGTGCTTGAAAGCGGCAACTTCGCCCGCTTCCCGAACGCGGGATGCTACGCCTCCTACTGCCGCGCCGTCAAAAGTGAGCGAAGTTCCAACAGCAGGAAGAAAGGTGAGAACAATAAGCGCAACGGCAATCCGTTTCTCGCATGGGCTTTCGTTGAAGCCGCGAGCTTCGCTCCGCGCTTTTATCCGGAGATTCAATCCTGGTATGACCGGAAGAAGAAAAAGCGCAACGCGATTGTGGCGAAGAAGGCCTTGGCGGCAAAATTGTCCAAAGCCGTTTGGCATGTCATGAACGGGGAGGAATATGTAATGGGAATGTTGTTTTAAAACCCGATGCTGCCGGGAACCGGCTAGGGGTCTGCTTAAATCAGCGGACTGATTGGAACCGGCGGCATCGCTTCAGCTTTTGCGGTCTGTCCTGTCGTCAGCCTTCAAGGGTCTGGAAGTCTGCGTGCAGATGAACCACGGTGACTGAATAGGCAACGAGCGGGAACAAACGGTTTTCTGGCTCCAATACGAGAACGGGTGGCGGCCATGGATCTGGAAAAGATTCGCCCTCACCTAAAAACCAGATGGGTGACTGAAACAACCGCAAACGAAAACCACGGTACGGAACGCAACGGTTGAGGCGACGGTTGAATCCGATCAAAACAAGGCATGAAGGGAAGCCGCTTGATCAGCGGCACGAAGGGGACTTTTGTGTTTGACCGGAACCTCTAATGGGTGCCCCCAAATTTTGAAAAGACCGTGTCAGAAGTACGACGGATCGATTAAGCGTATCCGAGTAAAGGTGGCGGTTAAGGGGGCGACGAAGGGTCCGCTGAAGTGTGGACTGCGCCCTCCATACACTTCCACGAACCCTTAACCGCTTTCTTCACCGCAACACTTACTCGGATACACGTAATCGAACCGCTTCCTCGAGCCCTTTATCTTGTCAGTCATAGTAGTCCGGCACTCATTCCAGCGCCCCCCGAAGCTCGGAATCGCCGCCCATATGAAAAGACCGTGCCCGCCGGGCCGGCCCCGACACGCTAATTTTCGCGAGTAAGAGTACGAATTATGTTCACCCCCCTCAACCAGCCTTCATGCTCTTCATGGCCTTCATGGTGAATCCCGATATGGTGTTCCCCTACCCTTCGTGCGCCCGGAACAGCACTTCGCCGTCGTCTTCTCTGGTGATCATGAAGTCCTCCATGTGGAGGTGGGGGTCCGAAACGAAGGTCAGGTGTCCGTTAAACCGGTGCTCGAGATCGAGCAGGTCCTCTTCGTCCTCTTTCCGGAAACGGTCGAGGATACTCGGATTGACCTTCACCTTGAGGTTATGGGAGACGCGCTTGTCGCGCAGGATCGCGCTGATCCGGCGCTGGATCTCGACGCTCATGCTCAGCGGCGATTTGACCTTTCCGCGTCCTTCGCAGTAGGCGCAGTCCGTCCGCGTCGTGTCGCGCACGCTCTCCTCAACCCGCTGACGCGTCATCTCGAGCAGTCCGAGCTGTGAAATCGGCAGGACGTTGGTGCGGGCCTTATCCTTTTTCAGGCCCTCCTTCAGCATCCGGTAGACCGCCTGCTGGTCCTTTTTGCTCTTCATGTCGATGAAATCGACCACCAGCAGCCCCCCGATATTGCGCAGCCTCACCTGGCGGCTGACCTCCTGGGCCGCCTCCTTATTGACCTCGAGGATCGATTCGGCCTGTGTCTTTGAACCCTTGTGCCGGCCGGTATTCACATCAATCGCCACCAGCGCCTCGGTTTCGTCGAAGATGAGGTATCCCCCCGACTTCAGCCAGACCCGTTTTTTGAAGACGTTCTCGATCTGCTTTTCGACCTCGAAGTAGTCGAAGACCGGCGCCGATCCCTCGTAGAGTTGCACTTTGCCTTTGGCGCGGCGCGAAAAGCGCGCCACGAGCTGACGCAGCTGTTCGTATTCGTGCCGGTCATCGATATAGATGCGGTCGATGTCCTCCGTAAGCAGGTCGCGCACGGTACGCTCGGCGAGGTTGGGTTCCTGGTAGAGTCGGCAGGGGGCGGGATGCTCCCGGATTCCCTTCTCGATCTCCGTCCATATTTCCAGCAGCGTGCGCACATCGCGCACGAACGAGGTCTTGCGGGTGCCCAGCCCGGCCGTGCGTACGATCACGCCGACGTCCTCGGGGAGCGGCAGCCGGGCGAGGATCTTCTTCAGCCGGGCCCTTTCCTTCGAGTCGTCGATCTTGCGCGAGATGCCTTTCAGGCTGCTGCCGGGCATCATGACGAGGTAGCGGCCGGGGACACTGAGGTTGGCGGTGACGCGCGGCCCCTTGGTGCCGATGGCGTCCTTGGTGACCTGCACCACGATCTCGGACCCTACCGGATGGATTTTCTGCATCTCGCCGGGCTTGTACTTCTTCCGGCGTCCCCCGCCGCGTCCGCGCCCGCCCCCGTCGGCCCGTTCGAGGCGGGCCGCATCTTCGGGGATCATGTCCCAGTAATGGATGAAGGCGTTCTTTTTGAGACCGATATCGACAAACGCCGCCTGCAGCCCGTCCTCAAGGTTCTGGATTTTCCCCTTGAAGATGCTGCCGACCAGTCGCTCGGTCTCCGACCGCTCGATATGAAAATCCTCGAGCTGGCCTTCTTCGAGCACGGCGACGCGTGTCTCCAGTTTCTCCACATTGATGACAACTTCTCTCGGCATTCTACGATCCCCGGCTATTTTTTTGGATATCTTCTTCAGCATGACTCTTCCTTTCCTTGTATCGCTCACATTCACGCCCTGCGCCGGCGTCTCACGTAGACGCTCTGCACCAGCCCGAGGGCCATCATCGTACTCACCATAAAACTTCCTCCGTAACTCAGCAGCGGCAGCGGGAGACCCGTGATCGGCATCAGCCCCACGGTCATCCCGATATTGACGAACACATGGGTGAACAGCAGCACGGTCACCCCCGTCGCGAGATGGCGTCCGAACGCGTCGCGGGCGCGCAGCGCGGCGCGGCCGCAGCGCGCCAGCAGGACGCCGTACAGTCCGATCACGATCAGCGCCCCGGCAAACCCCGACTCCTCGGCCAGCACCGAAAAGATGAAGTCGGTGGGCGCGACGGTTTTCGGCAGAAACCCCAGCACGTTCTGGGTCCCCTGCATATAGCCTTTACCGAACCAGCCGCCGGAGCCGACGGCGATTTCCGACTGCAGCTTGTTCCAGCCCGCGCCCAGGGGGTCGCGGCCGGGGTCGACGAACACGAGAATACGGTTCGTCTGGTACTCCGTGAGAAAGGGGCACTGGTCCGGGAAAAATTTCAGCCAGAGGACCAGTCCCGCCACGGCGGCGAGGCCGAAGAGCACCAGTCCCGTCCAGTCGCGGAGCCGCGCGCCGCCGGCGAAGGCCATGGCCAGGCAGAGCGGGGCGAAGACCATCGCCGTCCCGAGATCGGGTTCCAGCGCGACGAGCAGAAACGGCGGCGCCGTGAGTGCGAGCGCGCCCCAGAGCGTCCACGGGGATTCGGGGTCGCGGCCGGGATCGCTGAGCCACGCGGCGAGGGTCAGCACGAGCGCGAGCTTGGCCGGTTCGGAGGGCTGGATCTGGACTCCGGCGATCGAGATCCAGCGGTTCGCGCCGTAGACGGACTTTCCGACGAAGAGCACCAGCACGAGCGCGGCCAGCGCCGCGAGGTAGACGGGGGCGGCGTACTTGCGCAGCATGCGGTAATCGATCAGGGCCACCCCCGCAAAGCAGACGAGACCGATCACGCACCACATCAGCTGGCGCCGGAACAGCGAAGCGCTGCCCAGCGCGTCGGACGCGCTGTAGATGAACAGGCATCCCGCCGCCATCAGCAGCAGGATCGCGCACGCGCCGATCCAGTCCAGCGCGGCGAGGCGGCCCGGGATGGAGGCTTTACGCATCGTGCGCCTCCCCGCCGGTCTCCGGTCCGTTGAAAAGGTGCTCCATCAGCATCCGCATCTTCGGCCCGACGGTCCGTCCGCCGGAGTCCGCATCGTCGACCACGAACGCGACGGCGTAGCGCGGCTGTTCGTAGGGGGCGAAGGCGATCATCCAGCCCCTCTTTTTTCCTTCCTCCTTACGACCGTATTCCGCCGTGCCCGTCTTGCCGGCATAGACGAGGCCGTCGACGCGCGCGCGCTTCCCGGTGCCGCGCGGCGACATGATGACATCGCGCATGCCCGCGCGTACCAGGTCGAGCGGCAGTTCGAGCCAGTTCATCGTGCCCACCCGGCGGACGGGCTCCGGGTCGAAGTCGCGGGCGTCGGCGGGACGGCGCCCCAGCACCAGGCGCGGCTCGTAGACCGTGCCTCCGTTGGCGAGGGCCGAGGCGACCATCGCCATCTGGAGCGGGGTCGTCAGCAGGAACCCCTGCCCGATGGCGTAGTTGCAGGTGTCGCCCTTCGTCCACGGCGCGCCGTACCGTTCGCGCTTCCATTCCGGATCGGGAACCAGTCCCGGGCTTTCGGCGCGCAGTTCGATCCCCGTTCGCTCGCCGAGTCCGAGGGCCCGTGCATTGGCGGCGATCACCTCCGGCCCGACCTCCATGCCGAGCCGGAAAAAATACACATTGCAGGAATGCTCGATCGCCTGCCGCAGGCTGAGGCGGCCGTGTCCCCCGCGCTTCCAGCAGTGGAACACGGCGCGCCCCAGCTTCAGGTAGCCCGGGCAGTCGTAGATCTCCCGCGCCAGCGACGGCCGGCGCTGCATGGCCGCGAGGGCGACGACGGGTTTGAAGGTGCTGCCGGGCGGATAGGCTCCGGCGACGGCCCGGTTCACCAGCGGCCGGTCGGGATTCTTGCGCAGCGACGCCCACAGGTCCGCGGGAATGGCGGGAATGAAGTCGTTCAGGTCGAATCCCGGCGCACTGGCCATCGCCAGGATGTCGCCGTTGCGCGGATCGGCCACCACGACCGCGCCGGGGATCGCACCGAGGGCCTCGTGCGCGGCCCGCTGAATGTCGATGTCGATCGCCAGGCGCACGTCCCCCCCCCGCAGCGGCGGTCGTTCGGCGACCACTTCGTGGCGGTATCCCGAGACTTCGATGCGCACCAGTTTCCCGCCGGCCGCGCCCTGCAGCAATTCGTCGCAGGTCGCCTCGATGCCCCGCCGCCCCTCCATCTCCGGGAGGTAGTAATCGTAGGGGTTCTCGCCGTCCGCGGGCGGATCGGCCCGTCCCACGTACCCGATCAGGTGCGCGGCCACGTCATGCGCGGGATAGCGGCGCCAGGCGACCGGGTAGAGTCCCATGCCGCGCTTATCGGCGACCTGTTCCGACCAGTGCGCCACGGCCGCCGCGTCGAGATCGCGCCAGACGATCAGCGGGAGCGGGCGGCGTTTGTAGAGGTGGGTGCGCAGATCCTCCTCGTCCACCTGCGCGGGCCGTCCGAGGATGGTTCCGATCCGTGCGATCCGCTCCATGGAGGCCTCGACCACGTCGCGCCGGCCGCTGATCTGGCGGATCTCCTCCGGGTAGAGCGCGAGGTGATAGACCGCGCGGTTGTCGGCCAGGGGTGCGCCGTGGCGGTCGCTGATCCTTCCGCGCAGGCCGGGCATGCGGATGCGCCGCAGGCTCTGACGCTCCATGCGGTCCCGGTAATGCCCGCTGCGGTGCACCTGCAGCCGGAAGAGCTGCACGGCCAGCACGAGCAGTCCGAGGCCCATCGCCGCGCCTACGAGGTATAACCGGAGCGGTCCGGCGGGACCGCCTGTCCGCAGGCGCATTTTCATGACCCCTCTCCCGGAAGTGCACCGCGCGCAGGGCGCATGATACGGAACAGGATGGGGACGACGAGGGCGCCCGCCAGCGCGGCACGGCCCAGCTGCAGCCAGGCGCGCCGCATGAGCACCATGTCGCCTGCGCCGGCCTGCCAGATCACGTAAACCATTCCGGCGAGCACGACCCCCAGGGCGCCGCACACCATCTGGGTGACGAACTGCTCGGTCAGCGTATGACGTCGGATACGCCAGATCAGCAGGGCGGCGATCACGAATCCCGCGACCGAACCTCCGGGCGGACCCAGATCAAGCGTATCGCGAAGCAGCCCCGTCACGGCCGCCAGGGCGAGCAGCGGCTTCAGCGGCCATGTCAGCGCGGCGGCCGCGGTCAACCCCCAGAGCAGCGGCACCCGCCATTCGGGGAACACGCCCATAACGGGAAGGCCGCTCTCCAGCACGGCGGCGAGCCATACGGCGGGGACGAGCCAGATACGTCTCACGGGGCACCTCCCTGCAGCGGTTCCGGAGACGGCGGTTTTTTCGCGCCGAGGACGAAGGCGAAGCGGAGTCTGCCCAGATCCGCTTTAGGTACGACGCCGGCCGACTGGTACAGGCCCGACCGATCGGTGCGGACCTCCTCCACGTAGCCGATCACGAGCCCTTCGGGGTAGATGCCCCCGAGCCCCGAGGTCACCACCGTGTCGCCGCGCCGCACCTCGACGTCCTTGTTGATGAATTCGATCCTGCAGGTGGGCCGCCCCCCTTCCGAGCCGCGTCCTTTCACGACCCCGTACGACCCCGCCCGAACCAGGCGCGCGGAGATCCAGGAGGAGGGATCCGAGAGCAGCCGCACTTCGCAGGACATGGCGTTCACCTCTGCGGTACTGCCCACCAGGCCGTCGGGGGAGACCACGGCGCGTCCCGGCCGGACGCCGTCGCGCGATCCGCGGTTGAGTCGCAGGGTGCGCCACCAGCCGCTGATTCCGCGGCCCACGACTTCGCAGGCGATCATCGGCCGCCCGGTACTCCGGAAGAAGGCGAGCTGTTCGCGAAGTTCCCGGTTCTCGCGCTCCAGGGTCTCCATGGCGCGCAGGTCGGTCTGCAGCTCCACGATCTCTTCCGAGAGCTGCTGATAGCGTTCGACCAGCCCCCCCATGCCGCGCACCGTCCGCCAGCCCTCACGGACCCGGGCGGCGCCGCGGATCAGGACGGACTGGACGGGCGTGACGAGACGGCGGGCGGCGCCCTTGAGCGGCCGTACGGCCGGGGCGGGCAGCAGCCAGAGCCCCGCCGCCAGCGCGGCCGCCAGCAGCGCGATTCCCATTGCTTTCGTTCGCCGTCGCCTCATCCAAACCTGTCCGTTCTGGAGACGGAGGGGCGGACGTACCGGCAGTTCCGAGTGGGCAGACTCAGCGGTGCTGATCCGAACCGGTCATCCTTCGCAGGAAATCCAGTTCGTGCAGCACCACTCCCGTGCCCTCGGCCACGGCGCTCAGGGGATCTTCGGCGATATGGACCGGCAGGCCGGTCTCTTCGGAAATCATCTTGTCCAGTCCGCGCAGCATGGAGCCGCCGCCGGCGAGCACCATCCCGCGGTCGACCAGGTCGGCCGACAGTTCGGGCAGACATCGTTCCAGGGCCACCCGGACCGTATCGACGATCGCCGATACCGGTTCCTGCAGGGCCTGGCGCACTTCTTCCGAATTCAGCGTCAGGGTCTTGGGAAGACCTGCCACCAGGTCGCGACCCTTGACTTCCATCGAACTCTCGTCGCCCGCCGGGATGGCCGAGCCCAGAGTTATTTTAATGTTTTCCGCCGTTCGATCTCCGATGAGCAGGTTATAAGTCCGCTTCAGATACTGCGTGATCGCCTCATCCATCTCATCTCCGCCGACGCGGACACTCCGGCTGAATACGATCCCGGCCAGGGAGATCATGGCCACCTCTGTGGTGCCTCCCCCGATATCCACGACCATATTCCCGGCCGGTTCCTGCACCGGCAGGCCCACGCCTATCGCAGCCGCCATCGTCTCTTCGATCAGGAACACATCGCGCGCTCCGGCGTGGAGCGCGGAGTCCTTGACGGCGCGTTTCTCAACCTCCGTAATACCGCTGGGAACGGCCACAATCACGCGGGGACGTATCCACCGCCTGCGATTGTGGACCTTGCGTATGAAGTACCTGAGCATGGCCTCGGTGATCTCGAAATCCGCGATCACCCCGGCCTTCAGCGGCCGTATCGCCACAATGCTCCCCGGTGTGCGCCCCAGCATGCGCTTGGCTTCGTCGCCGACCGCGAGGACCCTGCTCGTCCCCTCCTGCACGGCCACCACCGAGGGTTCCCGCAATACAATACCCCGGTCCCTTACATAGACCAGGGTGTTCGCGGTTCCCAGATCAATACCGATGTCACTGGAAAAAAGTCCGAATAGACGGCTCAGCATGTTCCATCCTCTTCCCTTGCCGACTGAAATCAATTCCTGACTTTCATCAAATCTTAACCCGCGGTCAAGTCGAAAGACCGCGCGGGGAATGAGCATTCATTCGGGGAGCACCTGAGTTCCACACGGGGACACCCGGAAAAAATCGTACTCGTACTCAGCGAAGCGGTACTCGTACTGAACCCATGCGTGAAGGCAGGAATTCTGTTTTACAGCCGAACTGAATCCCGGATGCGCAATCATTCCACGCCCAGAACGGGATCGATATCCTGCGGATCCCGCACGGCGGCGTCGCGTTCGATTCCGCTGAGCGCGGCGCCGGCGATCATGGCGGCGTTATCCGTGCAGTATTCCGGAGGGGCGTGACAGACGGGCCGTCCTGCTTCGGCGGCGATCTGTTCCAGGCGCGCCCGCAGGCGCCGGTTGCGCGCGACGCCGCCGGAGCAGGCGAGGCTCCGGATCGAGGGCTCGCGGCAGGCGCGCTCGACCCGGAGCGCCAGCGCCTCGCACACCGCATATTCGTAGCTGGCGGCGAGGTCTTTCAATGCGTCTCCGCGGGCCAGTCCGGGATCGTCCCGAAGCCGGTAGAGGAGCGAAGTCTTCAGTCCGCTGAAACTGAAACAGAGGCGCGGGTCCAGCGAACCGGAGGGCTGAGATCGCTCCCCGCCCCGCCCCAGGGGAAACGCCAGTGCGTGGGGGTCCCCGCCCCGGGCCGCCCGCTCGATGGCGGGCCCTCCGGGATACCCGAGCCCCATGAGCGTGGCGCCCTTGTCGAGCGCCTCGCCCGCCGCGTCATCCAGCGTCCGGCCCAGGACGCGATAGGCCCCCGGCCCGTCCACACGGACCAGCGCGGTGTGGCCTCCGGAGACCAGCAGGGTGAGCATCGGGCAGGCCTCTTCCGGATCGGGCGCGTTTTCAGGGAGGAACGTTGACAGCAGGTGGGCCTCGAGATGATTGACGCCGTAGAGCGGAACACCGAGCCGGAGCTTCAGTCCCCAGGCCGCGGACAGCCCCACGAGCAGTGAACTCGCCAGACCCGGCCCGCGCGTTACGGCCAGCGCATCGATATCCCCCCACCCGCAGTCCGCGTCCCGGAGCGCCTGTTCGAGGATCGAGGGCAGTTTCCGGAGATGATCGCGGGAGGCGATCTCGGGCACCACCCCCCCGTACGGGCGGTGGCGGTCGATCTGGGAGTACACGGCCGAGGACAGGATGCGCGGCCCGGTTGCGGCCACGGAGGCCGCGGTTTCGTCGCAGGAGGTCTCGATAGCCAGCATACGCATGATCAGTGCGCCCTCCCGCGGTCGATGAGGATGCCCTTCAGCACGCCCAGCGCGCGTTCCATCTGAAGGTCGGCGGGAGCGTCCGGTTCTCCTCCCTCCGCTTCCTGCAGGTGCGCCATTCTTATCCGCCGCCACGTCCCGGCCTCCATGGGCACCTCGATATCCGGCGTCAACCCGACTTCATGGATGCAGCGGTTGGAGGGCGTATAGTACAGGGCCGTGGTAAGCCGCAGGGCCGAACCGTCATCGAGCGGGAGCAGGGACTGCACGGAACCTTTCCCGAAGCTGGGAGCGCCGATGAGGACGGCGCGGTCGTGATCCTGCAGCGCGCCGGCGACGATTTCCGAAGCGCTCGCCGACCCGCCGTTGATCAATACCGCCATCGGCATGTCCGGATACTCCGGCCGCCGCGTGATCCGGTACGTTTCCTCCTCTTCCTCGCGGCGGCCGCGGACGCGCACCACGTCATCGCCCCGGTCCAGAAAAAGTTCGCTCACCGTGACCGCGGAGCGGAGCAATCCGCCGGGATTGCCGCGCAGATCGAGGACCAGGGCCTTCATGCCCTCGTCGCGAAGCGTACGCAGTTCTTCCCGCAGCCGCTCCGCCGCCGGTTCGTCAAACTGGGTCAGGCGGACGTAGGCGATCCCCTCCTCCGCCATCGCCGCGTCCTTGACGCTGCTCACTTCGATTTCGTCGCGGACGATCTCGATCGAGAGATGGCTTTCGTTCTCCGGACGATACACCTTGAGCTTCACGGGGGTTCCGGGCTCGCCCCGGAGCAGCGAGGACGCCTCATCGAGAGAGACCCCTTCAACCGGGTCCCCGTCGATGGCCACGATCCGGTCGCCGGGCAGAAGACCCGCCTCGAACGCGGGGGTATCCTCGATGGGGGCCACGATCGTCAGCATGCCCTCGCGCGAACTGATCACCACCCCCACCCCGCCGAAACGGCCCTCCATGTCGTCTTTCATGCGGGTGTATTCGTCGTCCTCCATGTAGCGGCTGTAGGGGTCCAGCGCCTGAAGCATCCCGTCCAGGGCGTGCGTCACCAGTTCCTCGTACCGCAATTCGTTGGTGGTTACGTAGTGATGTCTGACCTGCTCGAGCACCGCGGTGAACTTGGCCATGGGGCCGTACGGCCGATCGTCCCCGCTTCGGCCGGGGTCCTCCGCGGCACTCGTGCCCCCCCCGATCAGCAGCAGTCCCGAAAGAATGAATAGTTTACGTCTTTTCTTGTGCATACCCCCCCCTGCTGAGGCATAGTATTTCATCGTGAGTGTGACGCAATACCGATCGAGAACGAATTGAGGCCATGCCGCGCGACCGTTTGCGCGCATGTCCGCTTGTCCAACGGTTGATCTGATTCGATATGCAGAAAAAAGAAGGTGATATCTATTCGGGGGCCAGTTCGGGGCATGAGCCGGGTCCGCCGTCCGCGGGGCGCGACCGGGAACTTCCCCAGCAGTGGCGGAAGGATTACCTCAAGAGCCGGTTCTGGTCGTTCTTTCTCGGTCTGGTCGTCTTTGCGTTCATCGTTGCCGTCGTCTGGCTGCTGATCGACAACTACCTTCAGAACCGGATGCAGAGCGCGGATTACCGGGCCTCGCAGCTCCGCACGCCGCAGAACAAAGTCCCGCGCTACGGGCTGTCGCTGGGCACGGACTGGGTACTCGACTACGAGAGCGATCTCAATCTGTTCGAAGAGATCGGCACGAACTGCCCCTTCGACGTGCACTGGCTCAAGCGCGCCGCCTATCATGTCATCATGGGGGAACAGGCCTTTCAGATGCAGAAGACGGCGGCCGCCGAGGAGCACTTCAGCAAGGCGCAGAAGATCTTTCCCGAACTCCGGGGCCTCAACCAGCCGCTGGGGAACATCTACCTGCAGCAGCGGGATTACGACCGGGCGGTGACGGCCTTTGAGCGCGCGGCCGAATCCGGGCAGCTCACATACCGGCTCGCCAACAATATCGGGGCCGCCTGCATGGGGGCCGGCCAATATGAAAAGGCCGAGTTCTATCTCAAGAAGGCGCTCGATCTCCGCAAGGACTACGCCGAGTCCTATAAGAACCTGGCGCTGCTGTACCGCCGGATGAAGCAGCCGGAGGAGAGCATCACCTATTTTGAACGTTACCTTCAGTTGAATCCCGGCGATCTGGATACCACGCAGGTTTATGCCCTTTACCTGACCTCCGAAGGGCGCTGGAAGAAGGCGGCCGCCATTTTGCGAGGGTTGAACGAGAAGCTTCCCGAAGTGGCCCCTCTGTATTTTCTCCGCGCGCAGGTCGAGATCCAGCTTGGCAATCATAACGTGGCCGTGGACGCGCTCAAGCGCGGCATCCAGCTGGTCGATTCCAGTTACGCCCTCGGCTGGATGTCCAAGGACGACTTCGATGTGATCCGCGACAGTACGGAATTCCAGAAGCTCCTGTCGCAGATGGACATGAACGACCTCTCCATGCAGGAGGATTGAGGTCCGGCTCATCACGCAATCGCCATCCGACCCAGGAGGCCGCGTATCGCGGTTGCAACCACGGCCAGCATGACCAGACCGGCCCCCTGCCTGCGCACGGCGGGCCGGGATGCGAAAAGCGCCATCCCCCAGCCCGAATACCAGAGCAGCGCATCCGTCGCAGACGGCGGAGCCACCGCACAGCAGATCCCGGGCATTTCCGCCGCCCGGGCGAGCAGGTGGTCCACCGCGCCGATCAGCACCCCGGCCGCGTGATTGTACACCTCCGCCCACAGGGGCCAGAACCAGCCCAGCGTCAGCGATAACACCCCCGCGAGTACCACGAGCGTAATCACGGGCAGGATGCAGGTATTGATCAGCGGGGCCGCGGGACAGAGTCGACCGAAAAAGGCTGCGCAGAAGGGAGCCAGCGCGATCCAGGCTCCAAGCGACACGCTCAGGAGCGTGACCGCGCCCGGCACGTACCTGAATGAGTCAGCGATGCCGGATCGTCTGAACGCTTCGTTCAATCTTCCGGTGCACGCGAGTATTCCGGTCACCGCCACAAACGAGAGGATGAACCCCGGCGAACCGAGCTGTCCGGGATCGACCATGAGCACAATCATCGCCGCGAGGGCCACCGCGGACCACGGATCCGGTCTTCTCCGCAGGGCGGGTGCGCCCCAGTACAGAAGGGCCATCAGCGCGGCCCGGGAGGCGCTGGGCCTCACGCCCGTGACGGCGAGAAACCCGGCGAGCAGAGGCGCGAGCAGGAAGATCCAGTGCTTCCGCCCCACCCCCGCGCTGCGCAGCAGCGTGATGAACAGCAGGGAGAGAAGTCCCGTATGCAGCCCCGACAGGGCAAAGATATGCCTCGTGCCCGTCCTCTCATACACCCGCAGCCGATCGCGTCCCAGCCCGTCCCGTTTGCCGAGAAGCAGGGCCTGCAGCAGCACGTGTTCGTCATGATGCGGTTCCAGCCCGAGGCGGAGTATTTCCGCCGCCCCCTCCCGGATTCCGGCCGCAGGCGGACCGGGCTCTGCCCGGCGCCCCCTGCTCCAGTACGCACCGTGAAGCAACTCCGGCCGATTCTCGCGCTCCATTCCGCCTCGCGCCATAGCGACGCAGATCACGGCCAGCGCCAGCGCGGCGTTCGCCGCCGCGGCGGGCAGTCTGAGCGCAGCCAGCAGCAGAAGCGCCCCTGCGACGCAGCATACGCAGATCGGCACGGTCAGGACGGATGCCAGCCAGAGGCCGGAGATGAAACTGATCGTAAGACCCGCCAGCGGTCTTCGCGCGACAGCGTGATGGGTCGGGTTCGAAATCACAATCCTGCTCATAATCCTATCAGGAGTAGAAAAGGCGGGGACCGACTTCGATGAATTCAGGGTTTTGCGCACAGAACGGGTGAGACTTGTGAATAACCGAGAGGTCGGAGTTTCGGGTCTTCCGCGTTTAACTCGCTCGAGAGGAAGACTTTACGGTCTGGATTACAAGCCGTTTACAGGTTATTCACAGGAAGGGGAGAGGCTGATGATAACTTCGGATTACGATAAAAAGCCGTGAAGACTCATCATTCGGTCTCTTCGAACAGCTGATCCTCGAAGGCCTTCATGCCGAATTCCAGTTCTTTCATCGACTTGGGCGTCTCGATGACTTTCTTCTTTTTCTTCTGCGCCTCTTCGGCCGAAGCCATCTCGCCCGCCTTGGAGCCCTGGACCATACGCTGGGCGAAACCCTGGAACAGGTGGCTTTCGCGGATCGGGTTGAACTCGTCCACGCCGAGCCATGCGATGACCCGGGCATCGCCGAAGTTGGAGGAAGCGAGTTCGAGGGCGATGACCGACTGCACCGGTTTCTCCATCTGGGCATTACAGACGGCGGCGCGGTAGTAGTGGCGCCATTCATCCGGCTGCAGTTCCATCAGCCGCGTATAGCGAGGGATCGCCTTTTTGTACTCTTCCTTCTGGTAGTAGATATTGGCCATGCCGTTCAGGGCCTCGATATGGCCTGAATTGACCTTCAGGATGGTTTCGTAGTGCTCCAGCGCCTTGTCCAGGTCTCCGAGTTGAAAGCGGACGCGGGCCGCGATTTCCAGGGCCTCAATGTTGTGCGGTTCATCCGTGGTTATCCACTCGGCGACGTACCGGGCAGCCTCGAATTCATGCGCGTTCTCGAGCGCACTCGCGAGCATGAGCCGCAGTTCCCGCCGATCCGGATCGGTGTTCAGGGCCGGGACCAGCAGGTCCACGGCACGGAGGTGCTCCTCGTTCTGCATGGCCATCCGCGCCATCATGACCCGCGCCTCCTGGTGTCCGGGGTCCGCCTCCAGCGCGTCGCGCAGCCGCTGTTCCGCCTCCTTGCGACCTTCCCACCGGAGCAGGTTCACCGCGGATCGGGTGGCCGCGTCGGCATCCTTCCACTTCTTGATCATGAACGGCATCTGGTCCGTGCGCGAGATATCGAAGACCGGGGCCTCGCCCGCGCTGCGCTTCTTCAGCCGTTCGAGCTGAGCCTGCGTCTCCTGCAGCTCTTCGCTCAGGCGCATGTTCCCGGAGGCGAGGTAGGATTTGAGCGTCCACAGTCCCGCGATGACGATGGCGGCGAGACAGGCCCATTTAAACAGGAACAGCAGCGGGATCACGTTCCGCTCCTGTTCGTCGCGATCCACCTTTTCCTTACTGTGACGGGAATGGGCGCGACGCTCGTACGACGACCTGCGCTTGTGTCCGGTCATCTCCTCCTGAAGGGTGCGGTACTTGGGGCCGCCCCCGTAGAGCCCGTCTTGCGGGTTCTGACCGGCCTCATCCTTTGATCGGGAATCCGGGTCGTCCCCGTCATTCCCGCGCTTTTTGCGGAACCATTTCATAGCCGGCGATCATCGGTTTGAAGACTTGATTTGTCAAGCGCGAGGGGGGCGGGACGCCCCTATTTTAATGAATTAATTCTGGGAGGCCCTCCCGCGATTTCGTAACCTGCCCTGATTGTATAACGCCATGAATCTGCCTTTCACACAGAAAATGCTGCGCGAGTGGGCCGGTCCCCGGACGTTCAGGGACGCCTGGATGCTCTTCGACAACAACCGCGTCGAGCGGGTCCACTACGACCCGCCGTACGTTTACGGCGTGCTGGGCATCGGTTCGCGCGGACTTCGGTGCAAGTTCGAACTGCTGCCCGACGGGCTGATCGAGAATCACTGTCCCTGCCGGGCCAACCAGGAACAGGGGGTCATCTGCACCCATGTCATCGCACTGGGGCTGGCCCTGCTGAGGCGGAACTCGGATCCGGACCGCCGGCGGCGGGCCGAGGAGGAGCAGCGGCGGGCCGAGCGCATGGCGCGCTACAGTGAAGAGGATTACCTTCCCCGCGTCGACCCGGGCACGCCCGGTGCCCGCCGGGCCCGGCTGCACCTCACCCTGTTGCGGAACTGGACCGCACCGGACCGCAACGGCCCCATTCCCCTGCGCTGCGAGGTCTCGATCGAGGACGCCCCACCCCGCGCCCCGGAGGAGATACCCGCTTCCCCTCCCCTCGCCTTCAGCCGGGACGAACAGAACCTGCTCTACGTGATCGAGGACATCTGCGAAGGGCCGGCGCGGCGCGATATCGGGGTCAGCGCCGCGGACCTGATCAATCTGCTCGAACTCGATACCGATCCGCCGCTGAGGCTTGAGGGCGGCAACGGCAGGATCACCAGAGCCTGCGATCCCGTACCGTCTTCGCTCCGCATCGGACTCGATCCGCACAGCGGCGAGCTGGAGGTCTCGATCTACGCCGAACTGCCGGAGGGCGCGGAAAGCGAAATTCCGGTCTACATCATCTCGGGAACGCGCGGCTGGCTCTTTGCCCGCGGCTGTTTCCATCCGCTCTCCCACGTGCTCCCTCCACCGCTGCATTCCATCTATAAAGAACCGATCCGGATCCCGCGCGAGTCGGTGCCCGCCTTTTTCCGGCGTGAACTGCCGATGCTCAGAAACCACATTCCGGTGATCGAGGATATCTCGGAGGATCAGTTCACCTTCGATCCCGAGGCCGCCGCGTTCCATCTCGTGGTCAAAGGAAGCCCCGGAGCGGTCACCGCGAAGCTCTACGCGCTCTACGGCGACCTCCGCCTCGTGGCGGGCCGCGCCGCGCCGGAAGGTCACTTCGCGCATCCGGATCCCGAGGACATGCTTCGCTACACGGTGCGCAACGAACACGGCGAGAGCGATGCGCTCGACCTGCTCGCCGGCTTCGGTTTCGAAGGAGAAGCCGGCGACGGCCTGGGGTCGATCGAAGGGCGCCGGGAAGTGCTCAATTTCTTCGCGCGCGACCTTCCCCACATACGGCGCAAGGGCTGGAGCATCGAACTGGAGGGCCCGGTGTCCGAAACCATGAACACGACCGAACGGGTCACGCCCTCGATCGACATACGCGACGATTCCGGCGGCTGGTTTGAAATCGGGATCGAATTCGCCGGCGACCGCGGGGCGAGCATTTCCTCGTCGGAGGTCCAGGAGGCCCTGCGCAAGGGGGAGGCCTACGTCCAGCGCGGCGACCAGACCATTCTGCTCGACGCCGACGCGATCGAATCGATGTACGGCGTCTTTTCGGAGTGCCGCGCCCGCGACGGCAATCGGCCGGGCACGTTCCGTCTCGACGGGCTTTACACCGGCTATGTGCAGTCCTCGCTCGATTCTCTGGAGGGCGTCGGCGTGCAGTCGACGCCCGACTGGCTGGACCGCGCGCGCCGGCAGAACCGGGATGTGCGCATGGAGCCGGTCGAACTGCCCGGGGAACTCGAAGGGGTGCTGCGCGATTACCAGCGCACCGGAGTGTCGTGGCTGCGCTTCCTCGAACAGACCGGCTGCGCGGGCATCCTCGCCGACGAGATGGGCCTCGGAAAAACGGTCGAGGCCCTCGCCTGGATGCGGCTGGAACGGGACCGTGAGGAGGCCCGCGGCGGGCCGGCGCTGGTGGTCTGCCCTACGAGCCTGGTCGAGAACTGGGAAGAGGAGGCGCAACGGTTCACGCCGGACCTGAAACCGCTCAACCTGACCGGTCCGGAGCGCCACGATCGCTTTCCGTCGTTAACGGATCATGACCTCGTCATTACCTCCTACGCCCTGCTGCGGCGCGATATCGACCGCTATCTCGAGCACGACTTCTCGATTGCGATTCTCGACGAGGCCCAGCACATCAAGAACCGCAACACGCGCAACGCCATCGCCGCCAAAAAGATCCGCGCCCACCACCGCCTGGTGCTCACCGGCACGCCGCTCGAGAACAGCGTCTCCGACCTGTGGTCGATCATGGATTTCCTCATGCCCGGCTACCTCGGCCCGCATAAAATCTTCCGCGAGGACTTCGAAAAACCGATCGCCCGTGGCGGCGCCGAGGCGGACGAGGCGCAGATCAGGCTGCGGCGCAAGATCCACCCGTTCCTGCTGCGCCGGATGAAGCGTGACGTCGCCTCCGATCTGCCCCCCAAGATTCAGAAGGTGGCGCACTGCCACTTCACGCCGGACCAGCAGGTGGTGTACCGACAGCTCCTGGAGCAGTCCAAAAAACGGGCGGAAAAGCTCGTGGCCGACCAGGGGTTCCAGCGGTCCCGGATGCAGATCTTCCAGATGCTGCTGCGCCTCCGGCAGACCTGCTGCCATCTCGATCTGCTCAAGCTCAGCAATCTCGACGCGAAGGCACCCTCCGGGAAAATGGATCTCTTCTTCGAGATGCTCGACGAGGCGCTCGACGGAGAACACCGTGTCCTCGTCTTCAGCCAGTTCACCTCGATGCTCGCGATACTGCGCCGGGAACTGGAGGACCGGAAGCTCGAATACTGTTATCTCGACGGCTCCACGAAGGATCGGATGACGATCGTTCGCCGTTTCAATACCGACCGCTCGATCCCGGTCTTCCTGATCAGCCTCAAGGCCGGAGGGACGGGGCTCAATCTCACCGGAGCCGACACGGTCATTCACTTCGATCCCTGGTGGAACCCCGCCGTCGAAAACCAAGCCACCGATCGCGCCTACCGCATCGGCCAGACCCGCACGGTCTACGACGTCAAACTGATCACGAAAAACAGCGTCGAAGAGAAGGTCCTGGCCATGCAGGAGCGCAAGCAGAAGATTATCGACGCGACCCTCGAACAGCAGGAGGAAAGCGGGGAGACGCTGAACTGGGATGATGTGAAGGAACTGCTGGAAATGTGAGAATAAGGCTGAGCGAGAAACCTGATGCCTGAAACCTGAGCAAGAAATCAGGAACCACCGGGGCCCTGGCGGCTGGACCGGAAATCCGCTCGCGTCATAACGTACCCGTACCCGATTTCCTCGAATCGGGGGCTCGGGATCGCGCCTTCGGCGCTCCGAGTACGCGTACGAGTACGAAAACCAATTAGGTACACCCGCCTCAACCCACCTGCGTGCTCTTCATGTCCTTCATGGTAAATCCCATCCTCTCCCCACGATCGCGATTTTGACGCAAGACTCACTCAGTGCTCTCACTCAAATCCGCCACCTCGTTCAACCGTTCGATGATCGGCAGGTGCTGGGTACAGGCCTGCTCACACTGACCGCACTGTGTGCACTTCCCCGCCTCTTCCGGCGAGAGGCCCCAGTGCATCCTCAGGCGCTGAACCACCTTTCCCGGACGGTTCTCGAGCTGAAGGACGTTGGCGGCGTCCATCAGCTTGGGGATCGGCACCCCGGAGGGGCACGGAAGACAGTAGCCGCATCCCGTGCAGAACCCCTCGAAGCGATCGCGGATGCGCTCCTTCAGCCGGTCCATGTGCTCCTGTGAATATGGACGGAAATCCTCAAGCGCCGCCGCGGCGGTATCCACGTCGTCCGCCCCCCTGAAGCCGACGAGCGCCCCCGTGATCCCGGGCGCGGAACAGACGAACCTCAGCGCCGCTGTCACCACATCGGGGTCCGCTCCATCGCGCAGAAAATCGAACGATTCCGGATGCTCCGGAATCAGTCCGCCCGCCAGCGGATTCATCGCCATCACGCCCATACCGCGCTCCTGCGCTTTGCGGACCGTGGCTTCTCTCAGCGGAAAATTGAGCGCGTTGTAGCCCAGCAGGACCCCGTCGAAGATTCCCTCTTCGATGACCTCGTCCGCTTCGTGATGGCCCATGTGCGTGGAGAAGCACAGGTGCTCGATCAGTCCCTCTTCTCTGGCGCGCAGGGCCGCGTCCACGGCTCTGCCGCGCTTGCGCTCGATCCATTTTTCCCGGTCGAGCAGGCACCAGATATGAAAGAAGTCGATCCGGTCGACACCCAGTCGTTCGAGCGACCGTTCGAGCTGTTCGCGCAGTTCCGAACCGTCGCTTTTCATGCTCTTGGTGGCGACGTGATAAGTGCCGGGCTTCATTTGACGCAATGCGCGTCCGGTGATGGTTTCGCTGCGGTCTTCGCAGTAGCCCGGGGCCGTGTCGAAATAGTTCACGCCGGCTTGATAGGCGCGCAGCAGCGTTTCAGCCGAACGTTCGGTATCTTCCGGTACGGCATGACGCATCCCGCCCGCGGCGAGCACGGAGATCCGCTTCCCGGTGTTTCCATAGGTTTTATAGATCATTTTCGCCCTCCCCTGTTCCCGGATCGCTGAGGTCTTCACTGTAAATTCCGGCGGGCACTCGCGCGCGGACCCGCTGTCGCAGAGGCGCGGCGGCCCACAGGCGGAAGCCCAGCAGGGCGGCGAGAAACAGGGCGGCCGCCGCGACGCCCGCCGCGTCTTTCGACAGCCACTCGCTGGGCCCGAACCAGAATCCTCCGTCCCCGCTCCCGTGGTCGAGCAGGGTCTTTGAAACCCGCATCGCGCAGACCCATCCGGCATGAAGCCCGATACCCGCGTACAAGCTGCCGGTCAGCTCGTACAGGAGGCTCAGCAGGGCCCCCATCAGGAGGAGCGTGGTAAACTCCGCCGCGAACGTGTCTTCGACGCCTCCGAAAAGAGTGGACAGCACACCCCACCCGCCCGACGCATCCTCCCCGGGTCGGATGAAATGCACGGCGGCGAAGATCAGGGCCGCGGAGATGACCGCGGCCCTCATCCCGACCATCGACCGGAGGGCGCCGTACAGGTACCCCCGGAACAGAAACTCTTCCAGTATGCCGACCAGCATCGCCCCGGCCGCGATTTCAGCGGCATGCACGACCCACCCGGCCGGAGAAAGCGCCGACGATGCAATCACGAACGCCCCCGCCGCGAGGCCGAGCCCGTAAAGGGCCATCATGCTCACGGCGCCGGCCGCCGCCCCCGTCGCGACGTTCCTCCGCGCCCGCTCCCGGTTTGCGGCCAGCCCGAAATCCGCCGGTCGTCTGAAGCCGGCCATGCGCGTACAGGGCACCAGCAGCAGAAGGGCGAACCCCATGATGCAGCGGGAGACGACGCGGTCGAAATCCGCATCCCAGACCGTACCCTCCGGGGCCCAGCGCTGCAGAAACGCATAGACATGCGGCGCCGCCCACGCGCCGACCAGCGGCGCGCCGGCGAGCAGCAGTATCAGCGAACCGGCCAGGTTGGTCTTTCGCATTCCCATCACAACGTTGCGGCCAGTGTGTCAGATCATGCCGGCTGAGACAACGCGAAGGCTGCGGAACCCTGTCTGCGGAGGACTCGCGAACGACCAGCGATTCTCATTATGGCTTCACCCTTTTCGGTCGGGGTGGCACCCGACCCTCCCAATGCCCAAAAAGGCGTCGGATATCGAATCGGGAGGGACGGCTGCCACGCCGTCCGCGGTCGGAATGCGGCCATAATGAGAACTGCTGGCGAACGACGGGTCGCGGTTGACATTCCTCTTCCGGACGGAGAATATGATGGGCTTATCGATGACGAATAAAAGTGCCGAACCAAACGTGAGGAGACGTGTTCATGGCGTATCAGCATATCCGGGTTCCTGAGAAGGGCGAGCCCATCAAGGTCCGCGAGGACGGACATCTCGACGTACCGGACGTTCCGGTCATTCCCTTTATCGAGGGCGACGGCATCGGTCCGGACATCACCCGCGCGGCGATGATCATATGGAACGCCGCCGTGAAAGAGGCCTACGGTGAAGACCGCGCCGTGAGCTGGATGGAGATTTACGCCGGGGAAAAGGCCGTCGGGGTCTACGGCGACCAGACCTGGCTTCCGCAGGAGACGATCGAGGCCATCCGCGATTGGCACGTGGCCATCAAAGGGCCGCTCACCACACCGGTCGGCGGCGGCATCCGCAGCCTGAACGTGGCGCTGCGCCAGAAACTGGATCTCTACGTATGCCTGCGCCCGGTCCGCCACTTCCCCGGTGTCCCGAGTCCGGTCAAACGCCCTGAACTGACGGATATGGTCATTTTCCGTGAAAACGCCGAGGACATTTATGCCGGCGTCGAGTGGGAGGCGAAAACGCCGGAGGCGGAGAAGGTGATCCGCTTTCTGCAGGAGGAAATGGGCGTCACCCAGATCCGCTTCCCCGAAAGCTCGGGGATCGGGATCAAGCCCGTGTCTGAAGACGGCACCCGCCGGCTCGTGCGCGCGGCGATCGAGTATGCCATCGAGCGCCACCGCAGCTCCGTCACCCTCGTGCACAAGGGCAACATCATGAAGTTCACCGAAGGCGCCTTCCGCGACTGGGGCTACCGCACCGCCGCGGAGGAGTTCGGGGCGAAGCCGCTGGACGGCGGTCCCTGGCACGTGATGACGCATCCCGAGACGGGCGAAGAGATCGTGATCAAGGACGTCATCGCCGACGCCTTTCTGCAGCAGATCCTCACCCGGCCCGACGCCTACGAGGTCATCGCCACGATGAACCTCAACGGCGACTACATCTCCGACGCGCTGGCCGCCTGTGTCGGCGGCATCGGCATCGCCCCCGGCGCCAACATCAATTACGAGACGGGGCACGCGCTGTTCGAGGCCACGCACGGGACGGCCCCGAAGTACGCCGGCCAGGACAAAGTCAACCCGAGTTCCCTGGTCCTCTCCGGCGAAATGATGTTCCGCCATCTCGGATGGGAAGAGGCGGCCGACGCCATCTCGCGGGGCATGGAGCGGACCTTCGCCAACCGGACGGTCACCTACGATTTCGCCCGGGCGATGGAGGGAGCCACCAAGGTGAAATGCAGCCAGTTCGCTCAGGCCGTCGCGGACCACATGCGGGCTTGAAAACGCGCACCCTCCATGTGAAACCCGGCGAGCGGCGTCTTGCGCTCGTCGACTACCTCGCGCGCCAGCTCGGCCTCTCGAAAAAGAAGGCCAAGGCCCTGCTGGACCGCCGCAACGTGTTCGTGAACCGGCGTCGCACCTGGATGGCGAAACACGAACTCAATCCCGGGGACGTGGTCGACGTCTCGCTCGAAAAACCCGTACACGAACCCGCTCCTTCCGCGGGGGGCGTTCGCGTACTGTTCGAGGATGAGGATTATCTCGTCGCCGACAAATCCGCGGGTCTGTTGACCGAGAGCGATCCCTCATCGCTGGAGGCGCTCCTGCGTCGGCGGTCGGGCGCACAAAGCCTCCGTGCGGTGCACCGGCTCGACCGGGACACTACGGGGTGTGTGCTTTTCGCGAAACATCCGGAAGCGCGGCGCGCGGCGATCGATCTGTTTCGCGACCGGCGCGTGACCAAAATCTACCGGGCGATCGCCGCCGGGCGGTGGCCCCGGAAGGAGGACCGCATCCGGAGTACGGTCGACGGACAGGAGGCCCTGACGGATCTGCGCCGGCTGGACGCGAACCGCAGCGCGAGCTACCTTGAAATCCGGATTCTGACCGGACGCACCCACCAGATCCGGCGGCACCTGAGTCGTGAGGGACATCCCGTCGCCGGGGACAAATCCTGCCCGGCCCATGTGTTCCCGGACGACCGTCTGGCGCTGCTCCCGCGCCAGATGCTGCACGCCTACCGCCTGTCCTTCCCTCACCCCCGCCTCGGAAATGAGGTGCGCACCAGCGCCCCGATCCCGGAAGACTTCGAGGCCGCACTGCGTGAATTCGGCTTGAAGTAGGGGCGCTACTGCGGGTTATGCCATGCCCTCACGAGTCCCGTCTTGCGGCAGAGGCATTCGTCGGGGAGATCGGAACACTGGAAAAGGCGATCCGCTTCGGCCGGCCCCCAGGACCCGGCCGGATAGGAATAGAGCGGCGTCCGGTCCATGGCCTTGAGTACAGGTTCGACTACCGACCAGCCGGCCTCGACTTCATCCGACCGCGTGAAGAGCGTGGTGTCGCCCCGCAAGGCGTCCAGCAGCAGGCGCTCGTAGGCCTCCGGCAGTTCACGCCCCCACTTGCCGGCGTAGGAGAAATCCATATCCGCCTGCTCCACGACAAAGGGCAGCGTCGGGCGTTTGACGGCCATGTTCAGAAAGATGCCCTCCTGCGGCTGGATGCGGAAGATCAGTTTGTTCGGCTGCACCCCCCGCACGTCGCAATGCGCCCCTTCACACTCCACTCCGCGGAAAAGCTTTAAGGGCGGATGACGAAAATGCACCGCCACTTCGGTCAGTTTGCGTTTCATCCTCTTTCCGGTCCGGACGAACACGGGCACGCCGGACCAGCGCCAGTTGTCGATGGACAGCCGCACGGCGGCATACGACTCCGTTTCGGAATCGCGGTCGACCCGATCCTCGTCCCGATACCCGACCGCCCTGGTTCCGTCATCCATCACGCCGGCCGCGTACTGGGCGCGGCAGAAGGCCGGCGAGGCGTCGCCGCGCCAGTCCACGCGCAGGGCCTTCAGCACTTTCGTCTTCTCATTGTGAATGGCATCGGAGTCGAGCCCGGAGGGCGGCTCCATGGTCAGCAGGGCCAGCAGCTGGAGGAGGTGATTGGAGAGCATGTCGCGGATCGCGCCGTAGCGGTCATAATACCCCCCGCGTCCGCCGCCGACCCCGAGCGCCTCCGCCGCGGTGAGCTGAATGTGGTCGACGCACGTCCGGTTCAGCACCGGTTCAAAAAGCGTGTTGGCGAACCGGAAGGCCATGACGTTCTGTACCGCCTCTTTGCCGACATAATGATCGATCCGGAAGATCTGCTTCTCGTCCAGCCCTTCGAGCAGCGCCCGGTTCAGCGCGCGGGCGGATTCCAGGTCGTGTCCGAAAGGCTTTTCGATGACGGCCCTCCGCCAGGCGCCCTCCCCCGCCTGAGCCGCCGAATCGGAATCGATCAGACCGTGCTCCCGGAGGTGGTGCGCCGCTTCGATGAAGAGGTCGGGTTTGAGAGAAAAGTAGAACAGTCGGCCGGACGGATAGCGATCGCCGCCCCGGTCGAGATGATCGCGCAGCGACGCATACGTGTCGGGCGCCTCGAGATCGCCGCGGAAGTATTCCACGTGCTCGAGGAACTCCGAACACCGGTCCTCCTCGTCCTGCGGAGCGCACCGTTCCCTGATCCCCTCGCGCAGGCGTTCCCGGAAACTTGGATCGTCGTAAGGACGACGCGCCACGCCGATAATCGCAAACCGTCCGGGCATAAGGCCGGAGCGGTACAGTTGAAACAGCGCCGGCACCAGTTTTCGCCGGGTCAGGTCGCCGGAGGCGCCGAGGAGGATCATGACGGCATCGTCGGGAGGGGTGACCGAGGGGTCGGGGTGCAGTCCGGTCTCGTAGGTCCGATGCTCCCCGTCGGCTGTGCGCTTGCTCATGCATCCTCCTCCGTCTAAAGTAGAGCGGCCATGAAGCTGATCTATCGCTATCTCCTGGGAAAACTGCTGCTTCCGCTCGGGTGTATCCTTACGGGCTTCACGCTGCTCTATGTCATCTACGACATGGTGGACAAATCGTCGGATTTTATCGAGCACGATTTCCCCGCGGTCGCGGTGTTCCGGTACTACGCCCTGCAGCTTCCCTCGTTTCTCACGCTGATCATCCCCGCCGCCCTTTTGCTGGGGGTGCTCTACAGCCTGGCCCGCCTCAGCCGGCACCACGAGATCACGGCGATGCGGGCGACGGGCATCAGCATCTACCGGCTGGCGGGACCGTACCTGGTGGTGGGTCTGGTCGCCAGTGCCGCCACGTTTTTGATCAACGAGCGCTACGCGCCGGATGCAGCCTGGAGGGCGGAGCAGCTCATGGCCTATCACGAGTCCGATCCCGATGAGCGCAGCGAGGTCTACTTCGCCGCCGCCCTGCCCCTGAAGCTTCCCCGGCGCAACCGCGACTGGTTTGTCGAGCGGTTCGACACGCGCGACTATACGATGCACGGCGTCACCATGACGCAGCAGCATCCGGGGGGCTCCGCCACGGAATACGAGACGCAGCGCGCCCTGTGGATCGACGGCCGCTGGTGGTTCATGGATGTGACCGTGCGCGAGTTCGATGCCGACGGGAACCTGAAAGGCGCGCCGGAATTCGCGCTGCAGAAGGAGATGACCCGCCTCACCGAAAACCCCCGCGATTTTCTCAGCGTGATCAAACCCACCGAGTTCATGTCCGCCGCGGAATTGAGACACTACCTCCGGCGCAATCCTCAGCTCTCCGACGAAGTGCGCGCACGCAAACGGACGGACCTCATGCACCGGCTGGCGACGCCGTGGGTGTGTGTGATCGTCGTTCTGCTGGGCATCCCCGTAGGCGCTCACACCGGCCGCCAAGGGGTGTTCGCCGGCGTGGCGACCACGCTGCTGTTCTTCTTCGGCTACTACCTGTGCCAGCTCACCGGCGAAGCACTGGCTAAAAAGGAACTCCTGGATCCCGTCGCCGGCGCGGGCGCCCCGGTGCTGATCTTTCTCGTGATCGGGGCGGCGCTGGTCTACCGGATGAGATAGCCGCCGGCGTGCGCGGATACCGTCCGCGCTTTCAAAAAGATCCTGCCGTTCAGCAGGATCGCCGCACTTCAGAGGCTTCGCGCCATCCCTATCCCACCTCGACCGGCATGCAGCGGGGACCCCACATGCCGGGTCCGGATTCGAAGACCCCCGGGCAGACCACCCCGCAGGAGGCGCAGCGGCCCTGTTCGTCGAGCCCCCACCCCCGCAGCCGGTAGCCCTGGCGGTCGATGAGCCGCGCACCGCAGCCCGGACAGTAGGTGCGGCCCGCTTCGACCGTGCTGATATTTCCGAGGTAGACAAAGCGGAGGCCGTTGTCTCGAGCGATGCCGCGCGCGCGTTCCAGCGTTTCGAGCGAAGTCGGGGCGACATGATTCATCTCGCCGGCGGGATGAAAGGCCGAGAAGTGCAGCGGAACGTCGGGACCGAGTTCCGAGACCACCCAGCGGGTCATGGCGTCGAGTTCCTCGTCGCGGTCGTTTTCACCGGGAATGAGCAGTGTCGTCAGTTCCAGCCAGACGTCGGTCTCGTGTTTGAGATACACGAGCGTATCGAGCACCGGCTTGAGATGTACGCCGCACAGACGGCGGTAGAAATCCTCGGAAAACGCCTTGAGATCGACGTTCGCGGCGTCCATGTGCGCGAAGAAGGTTCTGCGTGCCCCGGGCGAGATATATCCCGCCGTGACCGCCACGGTACGGATGCCGCGCGCGCGGCAGGCCCGTGCCGCATCGACCGCGTACTCGAGATAGATGACCGGTTCATTGTAGGTGAACGCCACACTGCGGCAGCCGTGGCGCTCCGCCGTTCGCGCGATGGCTTCGGGCGCGGCCTCCTCCGCGGTCGTCGCCACCTGGCGCGAATGGCTCAGGTGCCAGTTCTGACAGAAGGAGCAGGAGAGATTACAGCCCGCCGTGCCCAGGGAGAGCACGGGCGTCCCGGGCAGGAAGTGATAGAGGGGTTTCTTCTCCACCGGATCAATACAGAAGCCGCTCGACTTCCCGTAGGTGGTGCAGACGACATGACCGTCCTCGCGTCGCCGGACGAAGCATTTTCCCCGCTCCCCCTCCCGGAGAGAACAGTGATGCGGGCATACCGTGCACTGGACCCGCCCGTCGCCGAGTTTCCGTTCAAAGGTTCCGGTCCCATCCGACATCATGCCGACACCCTATCAGGATGAGTGAGAAACCTGAAAGCTGAAACCTGAGTAAGACGGTTCATCGTAGATTTTTGGTTATTCGTGGATTTTTATGGTGAGCGGCGGCAAGTCCGCTCGCCACACAACGTACGCGTACTCGTACTCAGCGAAGCGGTACTCGTACTCGAATTCCTTGAATCGGGGGAGTGGGATCGCGCCTTCGGCGCTCCGAGTACGCGTACGAGTACGAATTATGTTCACCCCCCCTCAACCAACCTTCATGTCCTTCATGTGAAGGTAGGGACGGACCTCCGGGCCGTCCGCAAAAGAGCGGCGCGCTCGGAGATCGCGCCCTGCCCAGAAATCGCAAAGACGAATGAGAAGAGCACAGGCAAATAAATCGTGCGTTCTCTCTCACTTTCGTAGTAGGCCCGCAGGTCCGCGGAGCGGCTCCACCGCAAAAATCTGCGAAGAGCCAGATTTTCGCGGAACGGCTGGAATCGTGGCGGCGATCTTTTCTAAATCCGCTCCGGCGCTTCGATCCCCAGCAGATCCAGGCCGGTTTTGAGCACGCGGGCCACGAGGTCGCAGAGACGCACGCGGCTTTCGCGCACGCCCTCCTCCGCTTTGAGGAATGGAACGTTCTGGTAGAAGCTGCTGTAGACCTGTGAGAGGTTATAGAGATAGTCGGCCAGGATATTCGGCCGATACTGTTCCGCCGCGCCCAGGACCGCGGCCGGGAAGCGGGTGAGCAGACCGGCGAGGCGCCGCTCGACCGGCTCCTCAATCCGGATCGGCCAATCGTCGCAGCGACCCTCCGGGAAACGCTCCCGGTAGCGGTCGCGCACGCTGGCGATGCGGGCATGAGCGTACTGCAGGTACGGGGCGGAGTTGCCGTCCATCGCCAGCGCCTTGTCCCAGGTGAACGTGACCAGGCTCTGCGGGTTCTGGCTCAGATCGACGTACTTGACCGCGCCGATGCCCACGGCGCGCGCCACCTCGCGCTGCTGATCGGCCGGCATCTCCGGGCTGCTCGTCTTCACCACCTCCAGCGCGCGCCGCTCGGCCTCGTCGAGCAGGGCCTCCAGCTTAATGACGTTACCCTCGCGCGTGGAGAACGTGGCCTCCGGGAGCCGCATGAGTCCGAACCAGACGTGAACCAGGTCCGGTTTCACGCCCAGCGCGCGGCTCACGTGGAAGACCTGACGGAAGTGGAGCTGCTGACGCTCGTCGGTCACATAGATGATGCGTTCAGGGGCAAACTCCTCTTCCCGCGCGAGAAGGGTGGCGATATCGGTGGTCGCGTAATTGTACGCACCGTCTTTCTTGCGCACGATACAGACCTTGAGATCCTCGTCGCTCAGATCGCAGATGAGCGCGCCCTCACTCTCCTCCGCGAGTCCGGCCGATTCCAGTCTCCCGATCACATCCGGGAGGCGGTCGTGGTACCAGCTCTCGCCGCGGACCAGGTCGAAACGCACGCCGAGGCGGTCGTACACGGCGCCGAATTCCTTCAGGGAGAGTTCCACGAACGTGCGCCAGAGTTCCAGGTTCTCTTCGTCCCCCTGCTGCAGCTTGACCAGCTCTTGCCGCGCCTGATCGCGCCAGGTGTCGTCCTCCTTCGAGCGGTTGTAGCTTTCGACATAGATCCGTTCCAGCTCTTCTGCGGGGTGATCCTCAAGCGCCTGCCCATCGCGGAAATGACGATACCCGAGAATCAGCAGGCCGAACTGCGTACCCCAGTCGCCGAGGTGATTGTCCGAGATCACCTCGTACCCCGCAAACCGGTACAGCCGGTCGAGGGCGTTGCCGATGACCGTCGATCGAATGTGGCCGATATGCATGGGCTTGGCCACGTTCGGACTCGAGTAGTCCATGATCACCGTCCGCCCCTGCCCCGGATCCGGGACGCCGAGCCTCCGGTCGCCTCCCATCTCTTCGAGTGCGCCGGCCAGAGCGGAGTTCTTCAGAAAGAGATTGATGAAACCCGGGCCGGCGACCTCGACGCGGTCGACCTCTTCGGGCGGCGCCTGGGCGTCGACCGCCGCCCGGGCGATGTTGCGCGGGGCGGTCTTGAGGATCCCCGCCAGCTTCATCGCCGCATTGCACTGGTAATCGCCGAACGACTCGTCCTTCGTAGGGTAGACCGCGAACTCCGCACCGCCGAAATCCGTCTCCGGAAACGCCGCCCGGAACGCCTCGCCCACCCATTCGCTCAGTTGCCTCTCCAACATGATCCCCGCCTTGTTTCTGCCTGAAACCGTCGAGCGAGTGAACCTAACAGAGAACCCGGGATTTACCATGAAGAAAAGAAGGGCATAAGGCTCTATACACATAAAGAAGACGCGGGGGCATGGGATATCCCGGATTGCATTGGTCGCGGGGTTGGCCGTACAGTGCCGCCCAAACGGGCGGTGCATGCCGCCCGGAAGCAGAATCCGGAGCCGATATGCCCGTACGCCTCAGATGGTTATGCCTCGCCGTTCTTATGGCCTGCCCGGCCGTTCCCGCCGCGGACACGCCGGTCCGCATCGGCGTGCTCGCGAAGCGCGGACCCGATCGATGCCTGCAGCGATGGTCGCGGACGGCTGAATATCTCAGTGATACGCTCAGCGGCTACACCTTCACGATTGTGCCGCTCGGTTTCGAAGAGACCGCAGAGGTCGTGGCGAACAGGGGGGTCGAATTCATCCTCGCCAACTCCGCCGTGTACGTCGAACTCGCCGCGCGGCACGGCGCGGCACGAATTGCCACGCTGAACAACCTGGGGCCGAACCGCACGTCGCATTCGGTCTTCGGCAGCGCGGCGATTTTCCGGCTCGATCAGAACCGCTTTCCTTCGTGGGAGGATTTAAAGGGAGCCCGGGTAGCGGCCGTGAACGAGCGTTCGTTCGGGGGCTGGCTCGCCGCGCGGCGGGAGATCCGGAAGGCCGGCCTCCGTCCGGAGCGCGATTTCGCTTCGCTGTCTTTCAGGGGGACGCACGATGCGGTGGTCTGTGCCGTGCGCGACGGAGAGGCGGACGCCGGGATCGTGCGCACCGACACGCTGGAGCACATGGCCGCCGAGGGCAGCATCCGGCTGAGAGATTTCGCCGTCGTACCCCCGCCCCGGCCGGACGGCGATGACGAAGCGTTTCCCTTCCTGCACAGCACGCGTCTCTACCCTGAATGGGCCATGGCCAAGGCGGCGCATACCCCCAACGACCTGGGCCAGAAGGTCGCGGTCCGACTCATGGAACTGCACCGGCAGAGTGCGGCGGCGCGCGAGGCGGAGATCGCCGGCTGGCTGGTCCCGCTCGACTACCACCCGGTGGAGGGTTGCCTGCGGGAACTGCGTGTGCGCCCCTTCGAGAACTACGGCCGTGTGACTGTCGGCGAAGCGATCCGACAGCACTGGCCTTTTGTCACAGCCCTCGCCGCGCTGATCCTGGGGCTGATCGTCATCACCAGCCTCACCCTGCACCTCAACCGGCAACTGATCGAAGCCCGGCGCGAGGCGATTCGCGCCGCCGAGGCCAAGAGCCTCTTTCTCGCCAACATGAGTCACGAAATCCGCACGCCGATGAACGCCGTCATCGGCATGACCGACCTCCTGCTCGAATCCAGACTGAGCCCGGAACAGAACGAATTCGCCCACATCATCAAGGTCAGCGGCGAGACGCTGCTTGCCCTGATCAACGACATCCTCGACTTCTCGAAGATCGAGGCGGGCAAGATGGAGCTGGAGCGCAAGGACTTCGATCCCGCGAAGTGCGTGGGAGACACGCTGGATCTCATGGTCTCCAAAGCCGCGGAGAAGGACATCGAACTGGCCTACGAAATCGACAGCAACGTCCCTTCGGTCGTGCGCGGGGACCCCGGACGCGTGCGCCAGGTGCTGCTCAACCTGTTGAGCAATGCCGTCAAATTCACGCCGCAGGGCGAGGTCGTCATCCATGTGAGCGCGGAGACGCGCGGCGGCGCGCCGATGCTCCACTTCGCGGTGCGCGACACCGGCATCGGCATCGAGCACGACAAACTCGACCAGATCTTCCGCGCCTTCAGCCAGGCCGACGCCTCGACGACGCGCCGCTACGGGGGGACCGGCCTCGGCCTCTCGATCAGCCGTCGTCTCGCCGAACTGATGGGCGGCCGCATGTGGGCGGAGAGCCGGTCCGGCGAGGGATCGACTTTTCATTTTACCATCCGCGCCGGCAGCACGCAGGTAAAGCACCGGATCCAGAACGAACGGCACCCGTTCCGGCCCGAGAACTGCGATGTGCTGATCGTGGACGACAACGACACCAATCTGGACATCCTGTCCCGTCAGCTCACGCGCTGGGGTCTGAACCCCGTGGTCTATCCCCTGCCCTCGCAGGCGCTGCGGTCGATCGAATCCGGCCGCTCCTACGCCCTGATGATTTCGGATATGCAGATGCCGGAGATGGACGGCACCGAACTCGTCCGCGCCGTACGGCTGCATCGGAGCGGCGATGAACTGCCGATCATCCTGCTTTCCTCCATGGGACTCGACCGCATGGACGATTCGCTCGAAGTCGCCTGCCGGCTCAGCAAACCCGTCAAACCCGAGCGCCTGTACCGCGTGATCGACTCCATACTGCGCGGGAACGCCCCGCAACAGGGTGAAAAATCGGATCCCGCACCGGCCGCCAGCGGGTCGGGCCTGCGCATCCTCGTGGCCGAGGACAATCAGCTCAACCGCCTGGTCGCCCTGCGCACCCTGGAAAAGCTCGGCTGCCGCCCCGACTTCGCCCATAACGGAGTGGAGGCCCTGGAGCGTCTCGAGGAGAAGGAATACGACGTGGTGCTGATGGACATCCAGATGCCGCGCATGGACGGGCTCGAGGCGACCCGCGAGATCCATCGGCGCTTTTCCGAACGCCGTCCGGCGGTGATCGGCACCACCGCCCACGCCTCCAGCGAAGAGCGCGGGGAGGGCCTCGCCGCCGGCATGGACGAGTACCTCACCAAACCGGTTCAGCTCGCCCGCCTGCGCGAACTGCTGCAGGACCTGAACGAGGCGCGATCGTAATCCGGCCCGCCGGAGTCGCGGCCTGCGCGGAGAAGGACTGGAGCGGGTGACCGGAATCGAACCGGCACAACCAGCTTGGAAGGCTGGGGCTCTACCATTGAGCTACACCCGCTTGGGAAGAGAGGGGAGACGGTAGCTGAATACGGCGCGAAATCAAGTCTTATCCCTCCGATAACGAGCGTTCATACGCTCTCCCCTGATAAATCTTCATCCCCTTCAGGGGCTTCGTGGTCTATCCCCCTCCCGAAAGCGATCCATCGCGCTTCCGTCTATCCGTCGCCTCACGCTCTTTCTTGCCATGCCGCCGGATGAGACCTACAATCCCGTTTCAAAGAAAGGGGGCCGCATATGAATGAAGATCCGCAGGACACCTCCCGCCCTGAAGAGCAACCCGCAACCGAACCTCAGCCGGTGCCGGAGGTCCCGCCGCCGGATGTGAAGGAGGGACAGCCGCTGGCGATTCTGAGCTATGCGCTGAATTTCGTTTCGCTGCCCTTCTTCCTGATCCCGCTGCTGATGCGCAATAATTCCTTTGCGCTCTATCACGCGAAACAGAGCCTGCTGCTGTGGATCGCCGGCGTGGCGATCAGCGTGGCCGGAGTGGCGCTCAGCTTTATATGCGTCGGATTAGCCATCCTGGTGCTCGGCGCGATCTTTCTGCTGGTGGAGAATATCATCGGCCTCGTCTATGCCTGCCAGGGCGAGCGGCGGCCGCTGCCCTGGATCGGCGCCTGGGCTGAGCAGTGGTTCCGGAGCATCGAATTGAAGAAGTGAGTCCGGCCTCCTCCATGGCGGCCCGCGCCGCGGGTGTGATCCTCGGCCTGGCCGCGGCCGGACTCCCTCTCGCGGCCCGGGTATGGCCCGGCGCGCCTGCCTGTCGCTTTCACGCGGCTACGGGACTGCCCTGCCCCGCGTGCGGAACGTGGCGCGCGCTGGCTCATCTCGGGCGCGGACAGTGGGCCGCGGCCTTTGCGCTGCAGCCGCTGGCCTCCGGGTGCGTCCTCGCAGCGTTCGCGGCGGCGTGGGTGCTGCTCGCGAGACCCGCCCGGCCCATACCCGACGGCCTCCGCCGAACGCGCCCGGCCCGGCTGCTGATCCTGCTTTTACTGCTGTGGATCGCCAATTGGGTTTACTTGCTCGCGCACGGCGTTTAGCATGCAGGGTCCACTGACAGTCCGACTCAGACAAGGCGTCTATTCATGATGGAGAAGAAAAAAATTTATCTCTGCGGTCCGATCATGCACGAAGAAGACGGCGTGGCGCGGCGCTGGCGGAAGAAGGCGCACGAGGACCTGGGGCACAATTTCATCATACTGGATCCGATGCGGCGCAATTTTAAAGACCGCGAAGTGGACAGCAGCAACGAGATCGTCGAATTCGATCTGCAGGACGTGCGCGACGCCGACATCCTGCTGGTCAACTACTGTAAAAATTCCGTAGGTACCGCCATGGAGGTTTTCTACGCCTCCCACGACCTCGGGAAGTTCGTGGTGGCCTTTTCTCCCTTCGAGTACAGGGAGTGCAACCCGTGGATGATCCGCTTCTGCACCAAGATTCTTCCCTCGCTCGACGAAGCGACCCGCTACATCAGGGAACATTTCATCATCCAGCAGATCGTCTGACCCATGTGCGGAAGATTCACCAGGACCGCGAAAGCCTCCGCGGTGGAGGAGACCATCGCTCCCGCCGCGCCCGGGACCCCGCTCGAACCGCGCTACAATATCGCGCCGACCCAGTCCGTCGCCATCCTGCTCAACGACGATCCCGGTCAGCTGGTGCGGGCGCGATGGAGTCTGCTTTTCCCCTGGGACGAAACCGGTGACGGGCCGACACCGATCAACCTCCGGCTGGAGAGCGTCGAACAGAAAAAAGGCATCCGGCGTATGTTCCGGGAGCGGCGCTGCCTGGTGCCCGCCGACGGGTTCTACGAATGGCGCCGCGAGGGGGCGGGAGATAAGCAGCCGTTCTATTTTCATCTGCCCGGGCGGCCGCTCTTCTATTTCCCCGGCATCTGGTCGCAACGTCCGGAGAGCGGCCCGACCTTCGCGCTGCTCACCGCCCCGGCGTCCGAGACGGTTCGCCCCGTCCATCCCAGAATGCCGCTGATGCTCGCCCTCGATCACCGCGATCTCTGGCTCGGCTCCACCCTTCCCGACCCCGGAATCCTGAGAGACGTGGCGAACTCATTTGACCTGCACCGCTACCCCGTCTCCCCCGCCGTCAACCGGCCGGATCACGAGGGACCCGAACTGATCGGGCGCCGTCATTAGCCCCGGCCGGCCGTGCCTTCGACACCCGACCGCCATTTGCGCCTTTCATCCTGTGCACGGAATTCGTTACATTACGCGATTATGGACTTCACACACGCAAATCTTGAGACACGCTGCCTGCATGCCGGGTTCGAGGCCGACCCGGCCACGGGGTCGTGTGCCGTGCCCGTGTACCGGACCAGCGCCTATGTGTTCCGGGACACCCGCCACGCCGCCGATCTGTTCGCGCTCGAAGAGCTGGGCAACATCTATTCGCGCCTCACCAATCCCACCGTGGATGTTCTCGAGCGGCGCCTCGCCGCGCTTGAAGGCGGTTCCGCCGCCGTGGCTCTCTCGTCCGGCACGAGCGCGGTGTTCTACAGCATCATCAACCTCGCGCAGGAAGGGGATGAGATCGTCGCTTCGAACCGCCTCTACGGCGGCACGTACACCCAGTTCCACGACATCCTGCCCCGCTTCGGGATCAAGACCCGTTTCGTCGATCCGCGCGACCCCGCCGCATTCGCCGCGGCCGTCACGCCGAAGACCCGCGCGCTGTACACCGAGACCATCGGCAACCCCGGACTCGTAGCCTCGGATCTGCCCGCCCTCGCGGAGGTCGCGCACGAACACGGACTGCCGCTGATCGTCGACAGCACCTTCACCACGCCCTATCTGCTGCGGCCGCTCGAGCACGGCGCCGACATCGTCGTGCACTCCCTCACCAAGTGGCTCGGCGGACACGGCAACGGCATTGGCGGCGTCGTCGTCGATTCCGGCCGGTTCGACTGGACGACGGGCAGGCATCCGCTGCTCTCGGAACCGGATTCGAGCTACCATGACGTGCGTTACGCCACCGATCTCGGCGAGCTGAACCCGGTGGCCTACGCCATCCGGCTGCGGCTCGTCCCGCTTCGTAATCTCGGCTCCTGCCTCTCCCCCGACAACGCGTGGCAGTTTCTGCAGGGGATCGAGACCCTCCCGCTGCGCATGGAGCGTCATTGCGCCAACGCGGACGCGGTGGCCCGCCATCTCGAGACGCATCCGAAGGTGGAGTGGGTCCGTTACCCGGGGCTCGAAGGCGATCCGTCGCACGAAGTCGCGGCCCGTCTTCTGCCGCGCGGCTGCGGAGGGATGGTCGTCTGCGGTCTCCGCGGAGGCGCGGACGCGGGCCGGGCCTTCATCGAACGCCTCGAGCTGTTCAAGCACCTCGCCAACGTGGGCGATGCCCGTAGTCTCGCGATCCATCCGGCCAGCACCACGCACTCGCAGATGACCGCGGAGGAACAGGTCGAGGCGGGGATCGATCCGGGCATGGTCAGACTCTCCGTGGGACTGGAGCACATCGACGACATTCTGGCCGATCTGGATCGCGGACTGGAGGCGGTGGAATGAGTGAGGTGGAAACCCGTTTCTTCACATTCGGCGAAGAGGCCGGGGACCGGCTGGAGCTGCAGCCCGGCGGCCGCTTCGGTCCCGTTACCCTGGCGTACGAGACGTACGGCGAACTCAATGCCGACCGCTCGAACGCCGTGCTGCTCTTTCACGCCCTGACGGGGAGCCAGCATGCCGCCGGATTCAACCCCTCGGTGCCCGGGGTGGAATCGCTCTGGAACCACGAATGCCGACAGGGCTGGTGGGACGATTTCATCGGTCCGGGCAGGGCCCTGGATACGGACCGGTTCTTCGTGATCTGCGCCAATTACTTCGGCGGCTGCTACGGCTCGACCGGCCCCTCTTCGCTGAACCCGGAGACCGGAAAACCCTACGGGTCCGCCTTTCCGAAGTTCGGCGCCAACGACATCGTGAACACCCAGGTGCGGCTGCTGAACCACCTGGGCATCGAGCGTCTGTACGCGGCGGCCGGGGCTTCGCTCGGCGGACTGCTCACCCAGAATCTCGCGGTCCGCTTCCCCGAACTGTGCGAACGGTTCGTCCTGCTCGGGTGTGCCCTCGAGATCAGTACGCTGACGCGGGCGCATAATTTCGAGCAGATCCTGGCGATCGAAAACGACCCGAATTTCAACGAGGGGGATTATTACGGCGGCCCCTCGCCGGAACGCGGCCTCGCCCTTGCCCGGATCATCGGGCACAAGACCTACGTCTCGCTGAGCACGATCGAAGAGCGGGCACGCGACGAATGCATTCAGCGCGACGAGGAATTAAGCTGGTACCAGGTGCGCCGGCCGCTGGAATCCTATCTCCTCCACCAGGGCCGCAAGCTGCTCTCGCGCTTCGACGCCAACACCTACCTGCACCTCATGGCCGCGTGGTCCGACTACGATCTGCTGCGCGACGCGGAGCGGGAGTCCTACGGGGATCTTTTCGCGCCGTGCCGTCATCAGCGCTACATGATCTTCAGCATCGATTCGGACGTCTGCTTCTACCCGGAGGAACAGGAGAAGATGCACCACACGCTGGTGAAGCACCGCGTCGCCTCGGAACATCTCACCGTGCACTCCGACCGCGGCCATGATTCGTTCCTGCTCGAACCGGACCTCTACACGCATCACATCCGGCGGTTCCTGGAGAGCGGATAAACGACCTGAACGGCGCGGCGTCCCGCTCAGCGCGCCGACGCGCCGTTCAGGGGAAGGACGAGGCTGAATTTCGCGCCCCCGCGGTCCATTGCCGCCGCCTCCAGCATCCCGCCATGATCCGCGGCGATCCTGCGGCTGATCGCCAGCCCGAGGCCGGTGCCCTCCTCCGGACCCTTGGTACTGTAGAAGGGCTCGAAAATGCGATCCGCGTCCGCCTCGCTCAACCCCGGCCCGTTATCCTCCACCTCCATCCGCAGCCACCGGGCCGAGTCGTTCTCCGCCACCCCGGCGCGGATGACGATGCGCTTGGCCTTGCCTTCGGGCGGTGAGGAATTGAGGGCATCGCGCGCATTGATCACCAGGTTCATCAGAATCTGCTGCACCTGCTGGCTGTTGCAGATCACTTCGGGCAGATCGCCCGGTATATCGGTATCCAGTTCGATGCGGTCATGCCTGAGGGTGGTTTCAAGCAGGGAACGGGTCGCCTGCACGACGTCCGAGACGCGCACGGCCCCCCGGTCGGGGCGCGACTGGCGTGCGAAGACGAGCAGGTTCCGGACGATCCGCGACAGCCGCCGGGTCTCCCGTTCGATCTCGGCGGCGTACTGCAGGCGCTCCCCGCCGGGCTGGTGGCCCTCTTTCTCACGCAGCAGCGTCGCATAATTGATGATCGCGGTGAGCGGATTGTTGATCTCGTGCGCCACGCCGCTGGCCATGGTGCCGATCGTTTCGAGCTTCTGGGCCTGCACGAGCTGCGTCTCCAGCGTCTTTTCCTCCGTGATGTCGCGCTGAACCGCCACGAAGTTGGAAATGGTTCCGGTCTCGTCGCGCACCGGCGAGATCACGGCCTCCTCTTCGCAGAGCGAACCGTCCTGCCGCCGGTTGCTGAAGCGCCCGCGCCAGACCTCGCCCGCGCGCAGCGTGTCCCACAAGTGCTCGTAAAAAGCATCGTCCTGGCGGCCGCTCCTGAGCATGGCCGGCTTACCCCCAACCGCCTCATCGGGCTTGTACCCCGTGATGTCCTCAAAGGCGGGGTTCACGTACTCGATCACCCCGTCCGCATCCGTGATCATGACCGCCTCGGCCGCCTGTTCGATCGCCGCCTCCAGCAGCCGCCGCCCCGCCTCCGCGCGGCGGCGGGGTGTGATATCCATGTGCGTACCGGTCATCCGGAGGGCCGTGCCGTCCTGCGCTCGTTCGGTCACTCTGCCGCGGTCGAGAATCCAGATCCAGTCCCCGTCCCGCGTGCGCATCCGGTGCTCCGTCTCGTATTGAGCGGTCCGGTTTTCGATGTGGTCGTCGAGCGCCTTCTGCACCCGGCCCAGATCGTCCGGATGCACGCGCGCCCTCCAGGTCTCCACGTTCGGCGCCAGCGAACCCGGTTCGAAGCCGAGCATGCCCTGCCAGCGTTCATCGAAGTAGACCTCTCCGGTGCGCAGGTTCCAGTCCCAGAGTCCGAGATCGGCGCCGCGCAGGGCCAGTTCGAGCCGCTCGGCGCTCTCGCGCCGCAGTTCCTCCAGCCGCCACTGATGCTTCCATTCCCGTCGGGCGAAGCCGAACACGATGGCACCCGAGATCAGCACGAACAGGATGCCCTTGAACGTCTGCAGGGTCGTCAGGGCCTCCGGAGCCGGAAGCGCGAGGAGCGCGGCGCGATCGGAGAGCAGGATCCAGAGGGTGCCGAAGAGCACGTAGACCACGGCAATCCGCAAGCCGAAGCGAAGACCGCTTTTTCCGGAGGAGGTAGCGCGATCGATGGACATAGTTCCCTGCCCCTTTCCCGCCCGTCGGGCTGATTCCAGTCTAGCATGCTTCGAGCCTGCGTCAAGACAGGTGGGGCTGCGGCAGCAGTTCTCATTATGGCCGCATTCCGACCGCGGACGGCGTGGCAGCCGTCCCTCCCGAGTCGATATCCGACGCCTTTTCGGGCATTGGGAGGGTCGGGTGCCACCCCGACCGAAAAGGGTGATGCCATAATGAGAATCGCTGGGCTGCGGACCGATCCGGCCATACGCGCCGCTCCGCTGTCTTGCAATTCGGGCCGACCGCCCTGATAGTATCGGATTTTCTGAGAGGTTACACCGTGAGCTGTGTCCGCATTATATCGGCACCCGCCGCGCCGGGGTTCGAAGCAGTGTCCGGCGTCCTGTCCCGGTTTTTCAGCGGGACGGGATCCGTGGCCGCCATGCCGCAGACGACATCCTACATGGAACATACCTATTTCATTGTGCTGGCGACCCTCGTCCTGCTGTTTCTCGTGCTCTACACCTGGCGCGTCAATCACCGCCTGCGCACCTTTCTCAGGGACCGCGATCTCGAAGTGGAACGCCGCCGCGCCCAGGAGGCGGCGGCACAGGAATCGGAGCGGCGACTGGACACACTGCTCGGAAACCTTCCCGGCATGGCCTATCGCTGCCGCAACGACCGGCAGTGGACGATGGAATACCTGAGCCACGGCTGCCTGGAGTGCACCGGCTACCGTCCCGCGGACCTGATCGGCAACCGGCGCATGTCCTACGGCGACCTCATTCTTCGCGAAGACCGTCCCGCGGTCTGGGAGAGCGTACAGAGGGCGATCTCGAAGAATCTGCCGTTTGAAATGGAGTACCGCATTGTTACGGCCACCGGGCAGACCCGCCGGGTATGGGAGCGAGGACGGCTGGTGCGTGATGAGCACGGCGACCTCGTGGCGCTCGAGGGATTCATCATGGACCAGACGGCCAGAAAGGAAGCGGAAGACGAGCGCCGCCGCCTGCTCGAACTCGAGCGTATGCTCTCGCGCATCTCCTCGAGCTTCGTCTCGCGGGGCAATCTGGACGCCAAGATCCGTGACGCGCTGCGGCGGCTGGGCGAGACGTGCGGCGTCGACCGCACCTACCTGTTCACCATCCATGAGGGCGGCCGGCGTTTGAGCAATACGCACGAGTGGTGCGCCCACGGCATCGAACCTCAGCGGGACCGGCTCCAGAATATCGAGGCCTCCGCGCTGCCCTGGTGGATGTCCAAACTGCGCCGGCGCGAAAACATCTACCTCCCCCGCGTGAAGGATCTGCCCGAAGCCGCCCGGGCGGAGCGCGAACTTCTGGAGTCCCAGCATATCCGTTCGCTGCTGGTCGTACCCATGAGCGCCGAACACCGGCTCACCGGATTCGTGGGCTTTGACGCCGTGCAGCACGAGATCGACTGGTCGGGAGAAACCATCGACCTGCTGCGCATCGTGTCCAATACCTTCGCCCGCGCCCTGGAACGCGATCAAACCGACCTCGAACTGAGGCGTCTTTCGACGGCGATCGAACAGGCGGCCGAGGCGGTCATGATCACCGACCCGGAGGGCGTCATCGAATACGTCAACCCCGCCTTCGAGGCGATCAGCGGATACGCGCGCGAGGAGGCGCTGGGCCGTACACCCGATCTCCTGAAAAGCGGGCACCAGCCGGAATCGCTCTACCGCGATTTGTGGGAAACCATCCGCAGCGGGCGCGTCTGGAGCGGGCGCATCACCAATCGCCGTAAGGACGGAGATTTGTATCACGAGGAGAATACGATCTCTCCGGTACGCGACAGCCGCGGACGCGTGATCTATTACGTAGCGGTCAAGCGGGACATCACCCGCGAAATCGATCTGGAGCGCCAGCTGCAGCAGGCGGAGAAGATGGAGGCCGTCGGCACACTCGCGGCGGGCATCGCGCACGACTTCAACAATATCCTCTGCGCCATCCGGGGATACGCCGAATATGCGCTCGGTGACTCAGGGCTTCCGGAGCGGTTGAAAGAGACGATCCAGTCGCTGATCAAAAGCCAGGAGCGCGCAACCCATGTGGTCGGCGATCTGCTGGCCTTCAGCCGGCGCCAGGACGAGGCGCTTCACCCCCTGCGCCTGTCGCCTCTGATCTCGGAACACATCAAGCTGATGCGCCGGGCGGTACCCTCCACCATCGGGATTACCTGCGACCTGCCGCCCGATCCGGTATGGGTCCGTGCGAATGCCGTGCTGATTCAGCGCATCCTTACCAACCTGGTGACCAACGCCCAGCACGCCATCGAACCGCGCGCCGGATCGATCGCCCTGCGTGTCCGCCGCCTGGACTCCCGCGAAGAGGAATCATTCCTCCCGCCCGATCTGGCGGCCGGGGAGTACGCGGTGCTCACGGTGGAGGATGACGGGCAGGGTATGGATGCGGAGACCATCGAGCGCGTATTCGATCCGTATTTCACAACCAAACCGCCCGGTAAGGGAAACGGACTGGGGCTCTCCTCCGCCCACGGCATCATCCACCGTCTCGGAGGGGCCATCACGGCGGACAGCGAACCGGGCCGCGGCACGACATTTTCCGTCTATATCCCGTTGTGCGGGCCGCCGGAAAACGACGCTGTACAGAACCCCACAACCGATACGACGGCGGATGAAGCCCCGATGCCCGTCTGTCGGCTGCTGCTGGTCGACGACGAGGAGATCGTGCGCGATTCGCTCGGCCGTCTCCTGCAGAGCCGCGGATTCGATGTGGACCTCGCCGCCTCGGGCAGGGAGGCACTGGAGCTTTTTCAACAGGACGGAAACGGCTACCACCTGGTGATTCTGGATCACGCCATGCCGGAAATGACCGGGATCGACCTGGCCGGCCGGCTTCGGGCGCTCCATCCGGACCTGCCGGTTATCCTCTGTTCCGGTTATCTCCATATCGATGAGAAACAGCTGTACGAAGAGCACGGATTCAACCGCTGTCTGCGCAAACCCGTGTCCGTCAACGAGGTGGTCGCGGCGATCGTCGACAGCCTCCGTCCGCGCACTTGAAGGGGGGCCGCATGAGCACCACGCATCTGCTCGCGAGCGACATGGACGGTACCGCCCTTCCCTCCCGCGATGATGCCGCCGGGCACCGCGCCGCGAAAGCACTCGCCCGTGCGCTCCATGCTTCGCCCTCCACGACCTTCGCCTGCGTGACGGGCCGCAGCCTGGCCCTGGCACTCGAGGCCCTCAACCGGTACCCCCTGCCCCGTCCCCGTTATATCGCCGGCGACGTCGGCACCACCGTCCACGAATACCGTGAAGGTGCATGGAGCGAGAACCCCGACTACGCCGGGCAGATGCAGCGCGCCATGGGCGGCGTGCGGGCCGCCGATCTCGCGCATCTCGCGGACGACCTGACCGGACTTTCACTCCAGGAACCGGAAAAACAGGCCCGGTGGAAATGCAGTTTCTACGTCGATGCGCAGTGCAGCCACCAGAAGGTCTGCGATGAGGTTCGCCGCGTGCTTCGCGGGAAAGGTGCGCAGGTGCAACTCGTCTACAGCCGCGACCTCACGGACGGCACGGGACTGATCGATCTGCTGCCCTCCGGCGTGACCAAGGATACCGCGGTGCGATTTCTCCGCCGCCGACTCGGTGTCGCCGATGAAAACCTGGTCTATGCGGGCGATTCGGGCAACGACCTCGCCGCTTTCCTCGGCGGCTGGTGTGCCGTGGTCGTCGCCAACACCCCCGACGACGTCCGGGCCGCCCTCGACACCGCCGTCCGCGAAAACCGCATCCGCCCCGAACGAATCTACTACGCCGCCCGCCCCTGCACCGAAGGCGTCATCGAAGGCGCGCGACACTTCGGGGTGTTGGAAGCGTGCTGAGAAAGTCGCTGCTCAGGTCTCAGGTTTCCCCTGACCCAAAAATCTTACTCAGGTTTCAGGTCTCAGGTTTCCCACGCCCCCTCCTCTCCATCCGCCGGTGCGCGCGCATGAGTTCGCCGGGAACGGTCTGGGCGGCGAGGAGCGAGAGTTCGCCGCACCACACCGCGGCGGCGCAGAACACGGCCAGCCGACGCGCGTTGGCGCCGGGTTCGCGTTCTTCCCGGCAGCCGAGCGTCGCGAGATTATCCTGCGCGTAGGGCTGCGACGGACCCGGACCGACCGTGCCGACGATCAGGCTTGGCAGGGTCACGGAGAAGTAGAGTCCTTCCTCGCGCGCCTCCGCCGTCGTGAAGCCCTGCGAACCCTCGACGACATTCGCCGCGTCCTGGCCGGTGGCGAGGTAGAACGCGAGCAGCATATTGGCGAAGTGCGCGTTGCCGCTGCGCACCCCGCCGGCGAGCGCCGTGCCCAGCAGGTTCTTGCGCTCATTGAGCCGCGCGACGGCTTCGGCTGAGGTCTTCAGCACGCTCTCGCACGCTTCGTGCGGAATGGTCATATCGGCCACCAACGAAATGCCGCGCCCCAGTAATCCGTTGACCGCCGACGGCTTCTTGTCGGTGCAGAGATTGGCGGAGATCGACCCGTAGCACAGGCCGGGGCGACGCTCAAGGATATCGTTCAGCACCGCCTCCGCCGCCTGGGTGCTCATATTGTGTCCCGCGGCATCGCCGGTGAAAAAGGCGAGGCGCAGGTAGAGCAGTCGGCCGACGACCTGAGGGCGTATCTCCAGCAGCCGGCAGTAGCGGCTCGTGCCGCGAACGACGTCCTCGAGCCGATCGAACTCCGCCGCGATCCCGCGCGCGGCCTCCGCCGCCTCGACGGCATCATCGGCCTCGACCAGCACGGAACGGGTCATCCGCGCGTCCAGAACCACCGCCCGCAGGCCGCCGTTTTCGCGGGTCACGCGCGCGCCGCGTTTCACCGAGGAAAACAGCGGAGTCTCCAGCGTGGCGAGCGGAAGTTCGTATTCGCCTTCCACCTCCGGCCCGGCCATGCCTGCCGGCCCCACGCGCCGCATCGGGATGCGTGCCTCGTCGCTCACGCGTCCGCCCCGCCTTCGCCTTCGACCAGCCGCGTCGAGAGATAACGCTCCGCGCTGTCGCAGATGATCGTCACGATATAACGTTCGCGCCCCGTGTCGCGCCGCGCGGTCTCGCAGGCCGCCCATACGTTCGCCCCGGCGGAGATCCCGGCCAGAATGCCCTCCTCGCGTGCGAGACGGCGGGCCATGGCGACGGCGTCGTCCTCCTCCACCGTCACGATATCGTCGATCAGTTCCCGGTCCAGGTTCTCCGGGACGAATCCCGCGCCGATGCCCTGGATTCCGTGCGGACCGGGCTTTCCGCCGGAGATCACCGGCGACGCCGCGGGCTCGACGGCGACCGCCTTCAGGTCCGGCTTCTTTTTCTTCAACGCACCCGCCACGCCGGTGAGCGTACCGCCGGTGCCCACGCCGGCCACGAACACGTCGATCGCGCCTCCCGTCGCCTCCCAGATCTCTTCCGCCGTGGTGCGGCGATGGATCTCCGGATTGGCCGGATTGCGGAACTGCTGCAGCATCACCGCCTCCGTATCTTCCGCGACGCGCCGCTCCGCCTCCTGCACGGCGCCCGACATCCCGCCCGCCGCGGGGGTGAGCACCAGCTCCGCGCCGAGGAACGCCAGCAGTTTGCGCCGCTCCAGGCTCATCGATTCCGGCATCGTCAGGATCAGGCGGTATCCTTTGGCCGCGGCCGCGAACGCCAGCGCGATCCCCGTGTTGCCGCTCGTGGGTTCGATCAGCGTCCCGCCGGGCTTCAGGCGCCCCTCCCGCTCCGCGGCCTCGATCATCGCCGCGCCGATGCGGTCCTTGACGCTTCCCGCCGGATTGCGCGATTCGAGTTTCACGGCGAGCGTCCCCGCCTCCGGAGGCACCACGCGCTGGAGCCGTACCAGCGGCGTGTTTCCCGTCGTCTGCAGTATCGTGTTGTCGGATGGGTTCATACTTTTACTCCCCGTACACATGCTCCCGGACACGACCCTTCATGCCCTTCCCGTCTTCGTAAATCTTACTCAGGCTTCAATTCTCCATCCTTCATGCCCTCCCCCTCTTCGTAAATCTTACTCAGATTTCAAGTCTCCATCCTTCATGCCCTTTCCCTCTTCGTAAATCTTACTCAGGTTTCAAGTCTCAGGTTTCTCACTCACTCACTCCCCCTCTCCCTCCGACGCTGCTCCCGCGCGCTCCCCGCTTTTCTACGCCATCAGCGAATGCAGCGTGACGGAGTCGAGATAGTGATGCAGCCGGCTGGAGGCCTCGCGCCAGACCGGACGGATAACACAGTCGTCTGCGCGCGGACAGTCGTCCATGAGACAGGAGACCAGACACAGATTGCGCTCGGACGCCTTGAGCACATCGGAAACCGTGATTTCATCCGCCGGCCGGGTCAGCAGAAAACCGCCTTTCACGCCGCGCAGTCCTTCGACCAGACCGGCCTTCTTCAGCGGGACGATGATCTGCTCGATATAATCCTTCGAGATGCCTTCGTCCTCGTAGATGATCCGCTTCGTGACCGGACCCCGGTGCTGATGCCGCGCGATGCAGAGCAGGATGCGCACCGCGTAACGTCCTCTCGTCGATAGCCTCATAAGCTCCGCTCCCTCTTCGCAGTCAAAAGCATCCGGCCCAGGCTCGAATGATTATTATTGCGCTAATCATTATAGAAGCGGTTGCTTTGAGGTCAATAGCGCAAACCGGTCCCCACGGTAGGTTGTAAACCCAAATGCCGCATGTAGTGGTCTTGTTTCATTTATGAGATCGTTTTGAGTTCGTTCGTGAAGAGTTCGTGAGGGGTCATGAAGTCGAGGATCCGGCGCGGGTAGTTATTGATCCATAGCTCGATGTCGCGGATTTTCTGCTTGGTAAAGCGCGCGATATCCCGGCCCTTGGCCACGAACCGTCTGATCATCCTGTTGCCGTTCTCGTTCGATCCGCGTTCCCAGGATGAGTATGGGTGGGCGTAGAAGATCTGGGTTCGCTGTTGCTTCGAGAAGGAAGAGGCTTCTAAGGCTTCGAAGTCCAGGAACTCGCTGCCGTTGTCGACCGTGATGGTCTTGAAGATCTGACGGAAGCAGCGGGAGCCATGTTCACGCTCGAGCCCTCTGAGAACTTTGAGCACGCTGGCTTGGCTCTTATCAGGCAGCTTGCGAATGATCGTGATCCGATGTCTGCGTTCCACCAGGGTCAATAGGGCGGCATTGGACCCGCGCGTGGGGCCGGTCACCAGGTCCATCTCCCAGTGTCCGAACTCCTCGCGCGTCTCGGCTCCTTCGGGACGCTGGTCGATGCTTTTGCCTTTGGAAATCCGCTTCGCCAACCGCCGAGCGCCGCGTTTGCGCCGCTTGGCTCGCTTACGCTTCTCCCACAGTGACTCGTTGCTGAGCCCGAAAATGACGCCTTTATCGATGTAGTTATAGATCGTCTTGGTGCACACCACCTCCTCCAGACCGGCCTGACGCATCCGAAAGGCGACTACATCGGGCGATTCCTTATGTTCCACAATGCGGCAACGGATGAATTCGGCCAGCGCATAGTTGCGGCCCAGCCTCAGACCGGGCCCCCTTGCGGTGGCGTGGTAATCATGGAGGTCCTGGCCGCGATCGCTGCTGTAGGTCCGGTATTCCCGCCACTCCGAGTCCCGGTGGGTCACCGTCCCGCGCTTGAGCTCACGCTGGATCGTACGCGGGTGACGCTCCAAGGCGGCCGCGATGTCCCGTGGGGGGATCCCCCCACGGGACATCCGCTCAATCACCATGCGCTCCACCCTCGTCAAGTGCTTGCCCTTCCTGCTATTCTGATTCTGTTCCATGCCGTCTCCTTCCTCTGTTGTCCTGTTGTAAGACCACAAAGGATAGCGAACCACGGCATGGAACGCTCTCTCCTATACCTGCGGCATTTCACATTACACTTCTCACAAACCGGTCCCCACAAAATGGCGCGTTGACTCGCCGCGCCGCGGCTGTTTGACTACGGCGTTTATCCGGCCGTGCAGGATCGCCGCGGCCGCCAGTCACACAGCGGGGACGAACTGATGAGCGAAGCGCACACTCCTTCGGAAGAGACGCCGAACCCTTTTATCTGGGACGAGATCGACGCCGACCGCGCGGCCGGGCGCTACGGCGGCGCGGTGGTGACCCGGTTCCCGCCGGAACCGAACGGCTATCTTCACATCGGCCACGCCAAATCGATCTGCCTCAATTTCGGCACGGCGGAACGCTACGGCGGAAGGTGTCATCTGCGCTTCGACGACACCAACCCTGAAGCCGAGGACCCTGAATACGTCAACTCCATCCGTGAGGACGTCCGCTGGCTCGGATTCGACTGGGGCGAACACCTCTATTTCGCTTCGGACTACTTCGAGCGGATGTACGCATGCGCCTGTCTGCTGATCCGTAAAGGGCTGGCCTACGTCTGCGAACTCAACCCGGAAGAATTCAAGGCCATCCGCGGGACCCCGACCCGTCCCGGCGGCGAATCGCCCGGCCGGGAGCGGAGCCCCGGCGACAATCTCGCGCTGTTTGAAAAGATGCGGGCCGGTGAATTCGAGAACGGCGCCTACGTGCTGCGGGCGCGGATCGACATGAGTTCACCCAACATGCACCTGCGCGACCCCGCTCTGTACCGCATCAGGCATGTGTCTCATCACCGCACCGGCGACGCGTGGTGCGTGTATCCCACCTACGATTTCGCCCACGGGCTGGAGGACGCCTTCGAGGGCGTGACGCACTCGATCTGCACCCAGGAGTTCGAGGTGCACCGTCCGCTCTACGAATGGCTTCTGCAGGCCCTGGAATTCGAGAATCCGCCCCGGCAGATCGAGTTCGCGCGGCTCAACCTGAGCTATACGATTATGAGCAAACGACGGCTGCTCGAACTCGTCCGCGAAGGGCTTGTGGACGGCTGGGACGATCCCCGCCTCCCCACCCTCTGCGGGTTGCGACGACGGGGATTCACCCCCGAGTCCATCCAAACGTTCTGCCGGAAGATCGGCGTGACCAAGTTTGAGGGGGTCTCCGACATCGCCCTTCTCGAACACTGCGTCCGCGATCACCTCAACGCCGTGGCCTCCCGCCGGCTGGCCGTCCTGGACCCGGTCAGACTGGTCATCGAAAACTATCCCGAAGACGCCGAAGAGACCTTCGAGGCCGTCAATAATCCGGAGGATAAGGGCGCGGGCACGCGCCCGATCCCGTTCGCGCGCGAGCTGTGGGTCGAACGCGGCGACTACATGGAGGACCCGCCGCGGAAATTCCGGCGCCTGTCTCCGGGCACGGAGGTGCGCCTGCGTTACGCCTGCCTGTTCACCTGCTCCGGCGCGGTGTACGATGAGGAAGGCCGCCTGAAGGAGATCCGCGGGACCTTCGATCCGGAATCGCGCGGCGGTTCCGCGCCCGACGGGCGCAAGGTGCGCGGCACCATCCACTGGGTGTCCGCGCGCCACGGGGTCGACGCGGAGGTGCGGCTGTACGACCGCCTGTTCAATGTCCCCGATCCGGCTGCGGACGACGACTTCAAGACCCACCTGAATCCCGACTCGCTGCAGACCGTGCGGGCCGTGGTCGAACCCGAAGGCGCCGGGGCGGAGCCCGGAACGCATATCCAGTTCGAGCGCCTCGGGTACTTCTGCGTCGATCGCGATTCCACACCTGAATCTCCCGTCTTCAACCGTACCGTCCCCCTGCGGGATACCTGGGGAAAGAAAGGGAAAGGATAGGTCCCGGGCCTAAAATCGCTACCGGTACGGGATAGACCATGAAGAGCATGAAGGTTTGTGGGGGGGGAGGAAATTCAGAGTAAAAGGAGGCTCTTGCAGAACCCTTAGAGAGAACGCACCATTTCTTTGCCTGTGCTCTTCTCATTCATCTTTGCGATTTCCGGGTAGGGCGCGATCTCTCCGCCTTCGGCCCTTTATGCCTTCGGCGGACAGGCTGAGCGCGCCGCTCGTTTGCGGACGGCCCGGAGGTCCGTCCCTACTCTCACGCACGGGTTCGGCTTGCACCTCTTGGGCAGGGCGTGCTCTCCGAGCGCGCCGCTCGTTTGCGGACGGCCCGGAGGTCCGTCCCTACCTTCACATGAAGGTTGGGTAAGGGGGGGTAAACATAATTCGTACTCGGAGCGCCGAAGGCGCGATCCCCCTCCCCCGGTTCAAGGAACTCGAGTACGAGTCGGGCACTGATGAAGTCAGGAAACATCCGCACCGCGATACAAACAAAACCCCGCCTGAAGGCGGGGTTTTTCTGTGTTCAGCCTGCTCCGCGATAGATGCTTTACTTCTTCAGAGCCTGGATGCGCTTATCGAGATCGTCTTTTTCCTTCTTCAGCGTTTCCAGTTCTTTGGCCTTCTTCCGCTCGATCCACTCATCGCAGATCGACTGGATTTTCTGAAGCTCCTCTACGCTGAAGCTGCGGTAGCGGCGCTTGTCGAACACCTGGCGCCGGAACGCCTCCTTGGATTCCGCCCGGCGCTTTCTCCGGTCGGCTGCCTCGGACTGCTGTACACTGCTTTTCTTCTTAGCCATGATTGGTATCCTCCGTATGACTTTATGGTCCGGATCCGCCTTCCCGGGGTCTTTTTATGAAATACAGAGCCTTAAATACAGGAAAGCGGATTCGGAACTTCACGTGCAGGTTCCGACTCTGTATTCTTTCCATAAATCCCGCCATCACTGGGATTGTTCATAACTCTTTTTTGTTCTTTACGTCAATGATGATTTGCAGAAATATTTAAAAATATATCGTCACCATGTCGCGTATTTTGAATACTTGGGATCCGGGTTCTCTGTGCTCTTTCAGCTGGCAGGCTAAAACATAAAAGAATTACTTATGATTAACTCTGACATGCATGACCGGTACTGCGGTGAGTGGGGGGGGCTCTGCGATTCTTTACGGCGGCAGGGGGTCGATGAAAATACGATTGAGCGGGTAATAGCCCTTATCGCGCGGGATACCCTCACCGGAATCCTCAACCGGCGGGGTATTGAACAGGTTTTTTCGCAGCAGCTTGCGATCGGCCTTCGCTACCGGCGTCCGTTAGCGGTTCTGCTGCTCGATCTGGACGGGTTCAAGGCGGTCAACGACCGGGAGGGGCATCCGGCCGGCGATGAGATGCTGCGTGCGTTCGCCGACTTTCTGCGCAGGGCGGTGCGCGGATCCGACGTGTGCGGGCGATGGGGCGGCGACGAGTTTCTGGTCGTGCTTCCCGAGACCGGTTCCGAGGGGGCCCTGAATCTGCTGGACCGCCTGCGGAAGACGGCCCCCCTGCCCTTCTCCGCCGGCTGTGCATGTTTTCCCGGCGACGGCGAAGACCTCGTCGCCGCCGCCGACGTCCGGCTCAGAGAAGACAAGGCGCGATCTCGCTAACCGATTCCGCTAATCCCGCAGATCAGAACGTGATCCCCACCGCGTACGGCGCGTCGATCTCGCCCGCGATACGGTCGACGATCTCCTGATCGACGGGGCTGCTGGTTTTCATGATTGCCAGCGAGTATTTCCCGCTTTCGTCGTGCGGGTTACGGACATCGTCGATATTGATCCCGTGGTCGGCCAGCGCCACACCGATCTGGCCGAGGACGCCGGGACGGTCCTCATAGCGGAAGAAGACGGCATGGCCTTCCGGTTCAAAGTACAGCTTATCGAAATCGTCGATCCTTGAGATCATCAGGCGCCCTTCGGCGACCGTACCGCGGATACTCACCCGGCGCAGGCTGCCGTGATCGACATTGGCCGCGAGATCGATCGTGATCGTATTACCGTAGTTCTTCGTGTCATCCGTCTCGCGGTCGTTGTAGTCGATACCCATATCTTTCAGGTATTCGCGCGCCGCGGCGGCCTCCATACTGCGGTCGAACTCCTCGCTGACCGCGGCCAGGATCGGGACGATCATCCAGTCCGAGAACGGCTTCAGCGAGCCGTACACGCTGGTTTCGATCATCTTGAGCTTATTGCGTGCGCCGACCCACTGCCGCGCGAGGTGGGCGAGATCATAGGCCAGGTCCGCGTACATTTCGTCCAGTCCTTCGGGGACATCGCGGTTGACGATATAGGTCGACATACCCTTTTCGTCGTATTCCATGAGCTGGTCCGCGGCGCGTTTCGCGGCGTTGTAGTTCGCCTCGACCGTACTCGCGCCGAGGTGCGGCATCATCAGGTCGGCGATATCCGCCACACTCTTTTCGCCGGCGGCGTCTTTCGGATATACATCATTGAGGAAGCGGATGTTCTTTTCGGCTTTCACCGCGCGCAGGTCGTCCTCGTTGATAATTCCCGCCCGGGCGCAATTGACGAGCGTCGCGCCCTCCTTCATACGGCCGGCCAGGTCTTTATTGATCATGCCGCGCGTATCGTCGTTTTCGGGGATGTGAAGCGAGATGTAGTCGCAGCGCTCGAAGAGCGTCGGCAGGTCGACCAGTTCCGCGCCGAATTCCTCCGCCCGATCTTCCGAAAGGACCGGATCATACGTGAGCAGTTTGATATCGAATCCCGCCAGTCGCCGGGCCACGAGGCGTCCGATCGCCCCGAATCCGACGATCCCGACCGTCTTGCCGGTCAGTTCGCGGCCCATGAGCGTTTTTTTCTCCCATTTGCCCTCGCGGGTCGAGACATCCGCCTGGACCACGTGGCGGGCGTCGGCCAGCATGAGGGTGACGACTTCTTCCGCGACTGCGTTCGCGTTGGCGCCGGGGGTATTCATGACATCGACGCCGCGCTGGCGGGCGTAGCGGATATCGATCGTATTGTAGCCTGCGCCTGCGCGTACGATGACCTTCAATTCCGGCAGCGCGTCGATGATCTCCGGCGTGACCTTATCGCTGCGCACGATCAACGCGTACGTATCCGGATGCTGCGCCGCCAGTTCCTTCAGCTCCGTACTGTCGTCGTGAACCACATTATAGCCTCCGCTGTCCTTCAGCAGCTCTCTCGCCACCGCATTCAGCTTCGTCGGAATCAACACCTTTTTCATCCTGTATACCTCTCCGGTTTTCTTTGCGCTCAAAAGCCGTCATTATACTCATCCCGCCGCCGGGCGCAAGATCCCGACCGCGCTGGCTAAGGCCAGCCAAGGTATCCCGTGTAGCCTCTCTGAAAAGCGCCGCACCGCTTCACCCCGGCCCCTGGAGCCATCGAACACTACCGCGAACCCATCTTCTGCCGTTGACCGAAGCCCGGCGATAAGGAAACGGCTCTGCTCTATGCCCCGACAACCACCGACAACCCATCTATCGACTCAAATGGACATGACCGCGCGAGTAGTATAGGATTCGCTTATATAGTCGATCTGTTTTTTGGGGTATAGATGGCATTGACGAATCCACAGACGTTCTTCCGATTTGCGGCAGAGCATTATGCGTTGCTGTGCGAACTGTACTACAAGAAGGACGGGTTGCCTGAGGCGGAGGTCTTCGCGTTGATACGGCGATATGCGGAGCCCCAATCTCCTACGGCACCATATATGCGTGACCGGCTGCTGGACCTCGGCATCCTGGAGCCGTCGCCCCAAGCGACGGCTCAGCTCGAGATGACACGTCCCGTGGCAACGTTGATGGGCTATCTGCTGCGCGAGTACCGACTGACCAGCGTCGAGGTCATTCGCTCCTACTTTAATGCGATCGACAACCTGGCCTCCGAGCTTGGAGATGCCGTCAGTGCGGCCAACAGCGACCTGCTCGTACGGGTCAACGGCGAACTTGAGGAACATGTCGAGCGGATGCGGCACGACTCGCGCAACAACCGTGCGAAGGTTATCGCGGATGTGATCCGGATCAAAACCAACCGGGAACGCCTTGCGCCGCGGCAACGCTACGAGGTGATCAATCGCTTATGGACGCGCTATATCGCTCCCCTGCGCGACATCATTGACACGCAGAAGAGCATGGACGCGGCGCTCGACCGGCTGACGCGCGTATACGGAGACGCGGAGACCCGTTTTGCCGCCGATGGTGTGGTTCAACAAGTTGTCCGTGGCGGCGAGGCCCGCCTACGGCGTCTTCGACGCGACGTGTTGGACGACTTCAACGAAACCGTGCGGGAAGTCACGCCCCTCTATGAGGAGCTCCGCCAGGAAACGGCGATCGCGCGAGGCGCATCGCATGCCCTTGAGCGCATCGTGCACCGGGGGCTCTCCTCGCTGGACTTACCCAACAAGATGGGCATTTGCAACTGGCGGCAACGTGGCATCTTCAGCGATCTGGCCCTGGAAGCTTATCTGTTCGAGCTGAGAGGTTACGAACCGCACGCCCCCGAGCCACTGCCTGCCCCGCTGTCTCCGGGGCAGAAACAGGACTATGATGACCTGGCGCGGTTCCCGGAAGATGCGCGCTCCGCAGTCCCGATCGATGATGCCTTCGCGTGGCTTGCCGAGACCTATCCGCATGCGGCGCCGCTAACTCTGCTCAAGTTGTATGGGCGGTTGCACGGGGGGCGTTACGGACACACGAATTTCGGGTCCCCCAGCCGCAGATATCAGCTCGGGAATCTCTGTCTGTCCGCGCATCCCATGTCGGTGGCAACCGGAGATATTGAGCGATGACTCAGGACGCCGATACACGCTTCGATTTGCCGAACCTTGAAGCCGTTTTCGAGGCACTCCGTCGGGGGCGACACGTCTGCATGACCGACGGTTCCCTCTACACGCCACTTAAGTCTCACACCGAGGACTTCACAGCGCTCTTTGCAAAGCTCGGATTCGAGCTGGTGCACCACCCCCGGGACTTCTTCTATTTCGTCGACCGCAGCAACTTCACGGACCTTTCCGCACGGATGGCTGTGTTCGTGTTCATCCTCATCGAGCATCTCGCCGACCGGGGCGATGCGATAGAGGAAACCGTCATGTCGCGACATTTCCGCCCCGGCGATTTGCCTCACCTGACCGTGGAGCGCTATCGGCGCCTTATGCGTGAAGCAGGCATCACGGAGCCGGGTGAGGTCGAGCAACTTGTGCAGACCATGGAGCGCTTCGGCTTCGTAAACCGCCTTCCAGACGAGAGCTTCACCTTTCGCCCCGCCGCCTATCGCTTTCTCGATCTCGCACTCGAAATGCCGGCAGCGGATCGTACTGCTTCCGAACCCAGCGATGGCGAATCGACCGATCGTGATCAACAAGCGGTGAACAATGACTGACAGCCAACGTAAGGGCCCCTCCAAAGTAGTGCTGTTGAACTGCGGTAAGTTCGATTTTGCGGAGGTCGAACTCGACGCCCCCCTGCACCTTGTGGGGCCCAATAACGTGGGAAAGACTTCCCTCATCGCACTGTTGCAGATGCTGTATATCGACGACCAGCGCCAAATGCACTTCGCACGCGAGATGCCGGAAACCAGACGTTATTACTTTCCGGACGTTCACAGTTTCGCACTTTTTGAATGCCTCACTCCGACAGGATTCCAAGTCGTGGGTGCGCATGGTCTCGGCCCCGTTAGGCAGTACGAGTTCGAGCGATTTTCCTACGCCGGCCGCCTCGATGCGACCGACTACCTGGACACCAACCGTCGCATTCGTCCGCACGAGGAGATCTTCCGGGCGCTCGCCGATCGCGACTTCACGCGCCTCAAGCCCAACCAGCTCCGCGCGGCCTTGACCGGCGTAGGCGACAGCCGGGGAGTCGATCTAGGGCTCGTTCCAGCCCGCCATAGCGGCGCCTATGAACGCTTTCGCAAGGTGTTTAACAACATTCTCCGCCTCTCCCACTTGAAGCAGGACGAGCTTAAGCGGCTTATCCTGGATATCTTCGAAGGAGAGTTTCAACAGCGCAGTATCAACCTGGCTGATACCTATGCTCAGGGCTTCGAAAAGGTTCAACACGACTCCCGGGAAGTTCAGGATTTGAAGCGGCTTCAGGACGACATTGAAGCACTGTTAAAGCATATTGAGCGACGCGACGAATGCCGACGAATGTTGCCGGCGCTATGGCAAGCGATGGGACAGGCCGTGACCGAAGCGCATGCCCGATTGGACCGGTATGAGTCGGCGCTACGCCAGCAACTTCAGAAGTCCGAGGAGCGCAGCAAGACGGTGCAGGATTGCATGGAGCAGATCAGCGGAAAGATCGCCGAACAAGACCATCGGCTTGGTGAGTTGAACGGCAACGTCCAGCGCATTGATGAAGAACGCCGACGTCTTGCCGACTTCCTCCCCGATTGGGCCGAACAGCGGCAGCATGACGTTCGCCGGCAGATCGATCGCCTCGCCTTCCGTCTGGGCCAGTCGGAACAGACGCCAGAGGGTCAGCTTCAAGCGCGTCTCAAGAGGCTGGACGCGGATATTCTGCAGAAGCGCAGGCGCCTGCAGGGACTGGCCGAAGCAGCGATCCACTGGTTGCGCGAGCACTTCGATGACTCCGAATTGGCGGACCTGTTTCGTCTGCTCAGTCCCGAGCTATTGTCCTTGCCTGTCAAGGGCGAAAATGCCCCGGGGGGCATCGAGGACGATGCCCATGCCCGAAAGACCCTGCGGGCGGTGCTTGACATGCGCGACGGTGGAATGTGGCGGGGCGCCGGCGTACGCATCAACCTCGCCGGACTACCCCCACCGGAGATCGATGCGTACCGCAATCCCGCGACGATCGAACGCGAGATTCACGATCTTGAATCCCAACAGTCCCAGTGTCGCCAGGCGCTTGAAGGTGCGCGCGACGCCGCCAAGCTTCGGTCCGAGAAGCAGGCCCTTGAAGACGAACTGACCCGCCTCATTCGAGATCTCAGCGACTACCATCGGCTTCAGGAACAAGCCTCGCACGAGCAGACATGGCGAGCCGACATTGAAACAATCGAAAAAGAGCAGGCGGCACGCAAAGCGGAACGAAGCGAGCTGGAGGAGGAGCGTCTGCGGCTCGGCCGTGCCGCCGATCATAGCCGCAGCGAAATGCAGCGGATCGATCAGCGCCGGGACGAGCTTGACCGAACCGTTCGGGACATCGAGCGACCCGCAAGCGCATGGCCCATGGTGCCCTGTGACGACCTTCCGGACGATCTCGACGAGCTGAAGGCACGGTACCACCGGGCATTTGAAGATCAGCGCATTCAGCAGAACCACGTGGACGAGCTACTGAACCGCATCGAACGACAGACCTACAGCCGCTATGCGCGCGCGGATGAATCGGCCACCGTTGCGGCACTGCGTGAGCAGTTGGAGAGCATCCCGCTACGCGAAAGAGCCGTACAGGAATTGTGGACGGGTATAGCGGTGGGCATCAAAAAAGCGCTCAGCAATATCGGTCACGATCTGGACACGCTCAAGGCCCTGGTTCAGAGGCTGAACCGGCAGATCGGCCGTGTTACGATTTCCAATCTAACCTCACTTCGGGTGCTGGTTCACGAGCGACCCGACTGGGTTCGCCACATACGCGGCGTCAACCTCAACGAGGACATGCCGCTGTTCGCAGACGCGCAAACCGTGCGCCAGTCCTTTGACGACCTGGGAAGGCTTCTTTCCGAGCATCCGCGTGTCGACCTCGAAGACCTCTTTGACCTGCAGTTTGAGGTGGGCACTCCGGACGAACGGGTTCAGCAGCATGCCCATCTGGACGCCATCGAGTCCAACGGCACCACGATCACGATCAAGGTGTTGGTCAACCTTGTTCTGCTTCAGGGCCTTCTTGAAGGCGCCAATGTACGCATCCCGTTTTATCTGGATGAGTGTTCGAGCTTGGATAACGACAACCTGGCCGCTTTGGTGCGAGCTGCGCGTGAAATGGGCTTCGTGGCCGTTCTTGCCAGCCCGGATGCGATGGACGCCGCGGACCGGCTCTACTTTATGACGGAGCAGGAAAACGGCCGGGTTGTGCTCGATCCCGCATCTTCGCTAGTGCGGATTGTCGACAGAGAGGCCTCTGTTGATCACTGATGGCACATACCGTGCATTGAAGGCACTGGCTGAAGCGGGCAGCCTCCCCTATTCGGCACTCAGTGCCCGAACTGAGAGACAACTGCGGCCGCTACTCGAGACCGGCGCGGTGGTGCGCCGCAGACGTGGACGCGGCATGGTTCTCGAGATGACGGATCGTGATGCGTTGGATCAGTTCACGGCGAAGCTGTTTCCTCATGGCGACATTCCTCTCGCTTGCAAAGACGGGGATATCATGCCGCGCGCCAAAGCCGTCGGCACACTCCGAGATGCCAAGCGCGCCCGCACGGCATCGGCGGAGCCCATTCTTCTGCGGGCCCTCGCACCCGCCCAGGCCACGCGCGGTGAGAGCCAGGTCGATCTGCTCGATCTCACGCGTTCCGCCGGAGTCGCCTGTTTGCTGCTTGACGATGAAGAAAACTGGCGGATTGAAACAGGCATCGCCATCGTCGAGAATCTGGAGGTATTTCTCCACTTCGAGAAGCTGGATACCGGCCGAGTTGTCGCGCTCTACGCTGGAGGGCGTCTATCCGGTCGCGTCCAGCGCTGGCTTGCATCCGACGAAATGAATGGCGCTTCGATCCTGCACTGCGGCGACTACGACCCCGTCGGACTCGACGAATTCCTGCGACTATACAACAGGTTCGGTAACCGCGTTGACCTGCATGTGCCTGAGTCCATCGATGAGCTGTTCGCTCGCTACGGTAAACGCGCCCTGCTTCGCGATTCGGAGCCGATACTGGCTCGACTACGCCGCGAAGCACACCCCATCGTCTCTCGCCTTGTTCAGATCATGGACACCACCGGCTACGGCCTCGAACAGGAAGCGCTGCTTCTGGAGAACCAGCGATAGACAGCAGTCAATACGGCATTCCGCTCAAATCACCCTGAACCCAATATCACGCAGATACTCATATGTCGGATCGTAGAATTCCGGACGCCTTGTCGGGTCCTCAGGATCGCCATGCGGGACCACAATCGCCATCCCCTGACGCGCGCGGGTGAGAAGAACACGGTAAGCGTTCTTCTGGTACCTCTTCCGGTCTTCTTTCCGGATTCGCTCCCACCGATTTCCTCGGAATGAGTGGTGCGCCCAGCCATTTTCCGATCGCCTGAAGTCCCCGTCCCACGTGACACACGCCCAGTCGAGCTCTAAACCCTGAATATGGAACTCCGTGGCCACATCTTCCAGGTAGTAGGAGGACCGAACATCATCCTTTCCTGCCAGAAACCAGTGAATCGGGTTCATCGGCGACCGGACATCAATCGCATGTGGTTTCAGGCGTTCCGCGTGAGAGGACACGACCAAGCCATATCGTTCTGATCCACGTGCATGTGAACTTACCCAGCGCTTGGCCTTGTTAAGATCACGCGTAATGACGATGGGATACTTATCGGCGATCGCCGCAAGCGTTTCCCGAGCGCCATCTGCATCGAGGTCAAGAATCTGCTTCACCAGCAGCGAGACGTTTTCCGCACGGAAAGAGCGCATCGAAACACCGAGGTGCAACTCCGGCGTGTGGACGACGTTCGGGCGATCTGCCAGCGTATCGAGTGCGTGGCCTGCTGCGTATTCGCTATCCGTGAGCCGATCCGAGATGTAGATACGCCAATCGGGGTACGACCGCTGCAGAGCGTCAATCCACTCCCCGATGCCGGCTTCTCCCGTGTGAATCTCCTGCCCGCCACCGACAAGGCAGACAATCACGCCCCAGTCCTGGTGCCTATCCATGCACGATATCAGGAACTCAGGCTCCGATCGGTCAAAGTCGGGGATGTTTTTCTTTTGCTTCATGAATTTCGCGGTCTGGCTCAGGTCCCAGGCGCGTTGTGCCTCGTCGAAAAGAGCCACATGATCCACAGGGGCAGCCGGATCCTGAAGGTAGGCATCCCGGTAATGGTGGACGTTCTGAACGAACATCTTCACCTCGCTCAAGGCATTCCCTTTGCGCAACCTTTTGCCCCTGCCTGCAGCACGGGCGATGCGATCACGCGCAAGCGCTTCCTGAAGCACCTTCACGAGTGGACCGTTGCCGGATAGAAATACGCTGTACGTATCCTCTGAACTCTTCAGGTGCTTGGTGGCGATGTTTAGACCGATGAGCGTCTTCCCGGCGCCCGGCACGCCCGTTACAAAGCAGATCGCTTTGAAAGAGCCAGCTTTTGCGGCCGTGATGACACGTGAGATGGCATCTGTGGTCTCGTGCAGGTTCTGTGCGCCAGCATCGCTGCGAGATATCTCGGCAACCGAATGCCCCTTATACAGTGCCAAGGCTGCCTCAACGATCGTGGGAGTGGGACAATACCGCCCCTGTTCCCAATGAGAGGGGGTAATGACGTCCGACTCCAACGAGACCGTAATCGACGCAAGGATGTCCTTGAGCGACGAGGCGTTGCTTTTCACGGGGCGCAGCAATCTATCATCATCAGCTTTGATCGCGGGGCTAGGAGTCGGACCCTTTGCGTCCGTCGCAACCAGAACCGGAACGACATAGCAATCGTGGCTTGTTTCGTGGAAATTCTTCAGATCCAGCGCGTAATCCCAGACCTGGTCGATGTCGGCCGCATGAAATGCCGTCGACCCCACCTTAAACTCTATGACAAAGATCACGCCTCCGATGACTAGCACGGTGTCAATGCGTTTCCCCATTCGGGGTATCGCGTATTCAAAGAAGACGCCGCCCGGTCGCGCAGACAGTGAACTCTTGAGGATGTCGACCTGACCACGCCATGCGTTGATCTGCTCTTGGGTCAAATTCCCGACGGACAACGCGCCGAGAATCGTATCCATACTTTTATCCAGAAACCCGGAAATCGAGTCGGCGTAGAAGGCCCTGTCGATACAGCCAGGGGTGTGTTGCGCCGCATTACCCCCCCTCACGTTCATTCGTCACCGCCAGCGCTTGCATTTTTACCACCTTCTTCGAACTGGAGAACTTTCGCTAATGGGATGTCGGCAGGTACCAAGTTTCGGTCGAGGAGATCGGCAACCTCAACCCAAGCCGCCTGGTCGTGCACAGTCAGCCGCAGTTCGCCTGAGAGAATTTCGACCTCATAGGCCATGATTGTGACGTCTCCAGCATATCTTCGCCGGGCGCTATCAGTGCTCTATCCATCGACCAGTTCTGCTCACGGCTGGACGGATACACCATTAGGCACTCAGTTTCAAGAATTGCACAACTACGACAGCAACACCAGATCAGCGAGCCCCACCTGAACACACGCACGCTCCGCGGAGAGACTGTTCGCGCACCTTCCATGCCTACCTCCGAAAGTACAACACGATATCACCCCCCTGCCCTCTGATATTTGCGTCGATTCGCGTCCATTAGCGGTTCCTCTTTCTGGAAGGCCTTTGTCGCACAGGCTGCGGTGAGATCGTCCGTCCTCAATTCGGCGGGCAGGTGTTGACTTCGCGAACCCGAACCCATATATTGCGCCCCGATCAAGGCTCGTTGATACGGGGGCGATTAGCTCAGCTGGTTAGAGCGCATGCTTGACATGCATGAGGTCACTGGTTCGAGTCCAGTATCGCCCACCAGCCTTCGCTCCTTCGGAGCTTCGGCTGGCACGCCAGGAAAATCCTTCGCTCCTTCGGAGCTGGCCGCCAAGCGGGCGGCCGGCGAGTTGCCGCCTCAGAAAGAACCTGGACAGATCATGGCCGCCCGCATCAAGGAGTTGACGACGTGGTCCAGTTGCTCGGTTCCGCTGGACCTGGTCGTGTGTCGCAGCCCCGAGGACCAGACCTCGGAAGAATGTTGAGGCATTCTGTCCACCGCCGGCGACGAGCAGCATGCGGCCCCGGCTCTCAAGCGCTACCACATCCGCGTGGGAATCGAAGCGCGGCATCGCCATCTGAAATGCTTCTGAGATCTGGCCGACTTCACCTCGCCATGCTTTGAACTCGTCGTCAATCAGATCATCTTCACGGCATTGACCTACTCGCTGCTGCAACAGCAGATCCTGCGTCAGGCACGTAAGGAACTGAACAAGGCCAGCAAGAGCCGCATGCGGGAGGAACTCGTACCCACCTCCGATTACGTCATCGTATATACGGACCGCATCGTAGAGGAGAACAGCGCGCTTGCCGTCGACCTCAAACACAGGGCCCCGGCCGCATGGCCATGCTGAACGCGGCCGAGGGGCCACGAAAACCGACGCACCCTCCCCACTGTCTGAATCGCAGTGTCCGGCAGGCCATGCTTGTCCAATCCAGCCCATTGAGGTAGTCTGATGTTGGTGGTATCGAACCCGAATCTGAGGACAAAGGCTGCCGGACGTGGGGCGATGAACAGGCTGTACACCATAGGGCACTCTGACCATACAACGGAGGACTTCATTGGACTTCTTCACCGGCATGGCGTGTCAGCCGTAGCCGATGTCAGGTCGAGTCCTTACAGTCGATTCGTGCCGCAGTTCAACAAGGAGGCCCTACAGAGGGCGCTCGAAGAGGCCAATATTCAGTACGTGTTCCTTGGCCGCGAGCTGGGAGCGCGCCGCTCTGAGAGCAGCTGCTACGAAGGCGATCAGGCGCGCTACGCAAGAATCAAGGATCTGCCGCTCTTTCGTCAGGGTCTTGACCGGCTGATCCGCGGCTTGGACGAATACGTGATTGCGCTGATGTGTTCCGAAGCCGATCCCGTCACGTGTCACCGCACGATTCTCATCTCCCGAGAATTGAGGCGCACGCGGCCAGACATCGAGATTGTGCATGTTCTGGGTGATGGAAGCACGGAGACCCAGGCTGACGTCGAGGACCGTCTTGTCAAGCAGTTCAAGCTCGAGCCGGAACTTTTCGGAGATTTGAGCAGTGCGACCGGCCTCGTTGAGAAGGCCTACGACAGGCAAGCAGAGAAGATCGCATATCGGAAGGGAACATGCACCTTGGCGGACATTTCCCCGAGATTCTTGATATCATCGAGATTCCGCTCTCAGATACGGGTCCCGACTTTGAATTCGAATCCGAGAATCGCACCATCCTGAAGGGTGAGTGGAATCTCGCGGGGAAGGCTACCCCACAGGACGTCATGAAGTACGCGCAACGGCCACGCGTCATTCTCCACAACCATAAGAAGTTCTGTACGCTGGAGGAGATGCAGGCGAAGCCGTTCCAGGAACGCATCACGCTGCAGCTGATCCACGTGCGCGATTTCCGCGTCCGAGACACGCGGGCGAATGAGACAGACAAGCCGAGTTGGAAGGGACTTCTCCGGTCAGCGGGAAGGGAGATCGAAGTTGGCATCACCGATCCAGTCTTCTTCAACAAGCTGAACGAAGGCCACGAGCCGTCCCGAAACTGCCTCTTGACGATGAGCATGACGCTCCCAAAAGCGTTTGACGGCTGGGAGGGGAGTCCGCCCTGCTGGAAGCTCATTGCCGGGGTCATCGAACTGGATTGACGAGCTGCCTCGCGTACGGCCAGAATGTGGCCAAACAAGTGGCCATATCCGGCCATATCATTTGACCACTCCATTCCTTAAGACACTGCTGTGCAGTGCGTTGCACACTCGATGGCGAAAAAAAACCAGACATGAGTGGTGCCTTGACATCCTGGGGTTCTGAGTGCTTGCATCCGTAGCCACTTCCGCTCAGCATTCCCGCCATTCCTTCTCCAGTCTCCGCATCCCATGAATCTCAAGTTGACATGCCGCACGGAAGAATGTAGCGTTCGCGCCGAAAAGTTACATTGCGTCGTGTGCTATGTAAGGCAACCATGAAACGATCGCTACAAGGGAAATACGAGGCCGTATCCACAGCCGGAGAGAAGGTGCGGGCGTTTGTTCCGGCTCCATTGCCTCCCTCTCCGCCTGTCGACTGGACGGCCGGGCTTCGGGCCCGCTTTGATGAGGCACTTCTTGCCCTGGGCCGCCTGGACAGCGTGACGACGTTTCTGCCCGACGTCTCCTTGTTCCTCTATACCTGCGTACGCAAAGAGGCGGTGCTCTCTTCGATGATCGAAGGCACCCGGTCTTCCCTGTCAGACCTGCTGCTTTTCGAGCTGGAGGAAGAGCCGGGCGTCCCGCTCGACGACGTACAGGAAGTCAGCAACTACGTGTCGGCGATGGGCTATGGTCTCAAGCGTATTCGCGGCGACTTCCCCATGTCGCTGCGATTGCTCCGGGACATTCACAAGCGCCTGCTCGCGCATGGGCGGGGCAGCGGCAAAACCCCCGGCGAGTTCCGGCGGAGCCAGAACTGGATTGGCGGGACGCGCCCCGGTAACGCCGTCTTTGTGCCACCGCCTCCTGAGCGGGTCATGGAGTGCATGGGCGCGCTCGAGTTGTTTCTGCATGATGAACCCGAGCCGACACCACCATTGCTCAAGGCAGCTCTCGCCCATGTTCAGTTCGAGACTATTCACCCGTTCCTTGACGGCAACGGACGCCTGGGCCGGCTTATGGTGGCATTGCTGCTGTGCGAGCGGGGGGTACTTCGTGAACCGATGCTGTACCTCAGTCTCTTTTTCAAGACCCATCGCGGCACCTACTACGACCTGCTGAACCGGGTTCGTAGTGACGGCGACTGGGAGGCATGGCTGGAGTTCTTTGCTGAGGCCGTGACAACCACCGCCGGCCAGGCAGTGGACACCGTGCAGCGCCTGGAAACCATGGCCGGTCGGGATCGCGACCGGATCCAGGCGCTGGGCCGGGCGGCAGGGTCCGCACTGCGGGTACATCACGAGCTACTGCGTCGCCCCCTAACGACCTCGCGGGCCATTGAAGCCGAAACCGGGCTGAGTCACGTCACGGTGAACAAGACACTGGATCGGCTCTGCGAAATGGGTCTGGCGAGCGAGATCACGGGCCGCAAGCGCGATCGGGTCTTCAGTTACGTTGACTACATCACGATTCTCAATGAGGGTACCGAACTGCCGGGGGCTGGATCATGATCATGGCGAGAAACAACGCGTGCGGCGTGTGCGGCCGCAGGGGCAAGCGGGATTGTCCCGCCATTGAGGGCATGATCTGTCCCGCCTGTTTACGAACGATATCACGCGCCTTGGCCCTTCGGGCGCTCGCGGCGCTACTACGAACGATCGACATGACTCTCGCAAAGGCGCCGGGATCGCAAAGAGGAATGAGAAGAGATCGTGCGTTCTCTCTTACGCTCGTAGTAGGCCCGCAGGCCTGCGAAGCAGGGCCAGGGCCGTTATCTTCACGCGCCTTGGCCCTTCGGGCGCTTGCGGCGCTACTACGAACGTTTGTCGTCCTTCTCCCCCCCCGAACCAACCTTCATGCTCTTCATGTCCTTCATGGCGGGTAACGATTTCCCTTTCGATTTCGATCCGGATTTCGACTATAAAGGTGACCAGAGAACGCATAATTAAACGTCGAGGAGGCGTGAGATGAAAATACTGGTATTCCTTCTGGCCGCCGGGATCGGACTGGCGGGATGTGTGACGCCGACGGGAACGGAGACGGGCGCGACCCCGGAAGCGAGCCTGGCGGGGCATCAGACGGTGGTCGTCACGGCGCACGGGCTGAGCTGTCCGCTGTGCGCGCATAACCTGGACGGACGGCTGAAGAAGATCGATGGCGTCGAGGAGGCCTCGGTCGACCTGAAGACCGGCTCGGTTACGGTACAGCTCGCGGAGAATCACTCCGTGACGCGCGACGATCTGAACCGCGCGGTAAAGGACGCAGGCTTCACGCCGAAGGGAATCCGGATCGAAGGAGCGGCCCAATGATCCGCCGGTACGCCATCGCAGCGGCGATGCTTCTCGTGACGGCCGCGGCCGGAACCGCCGGCGCGCAGGAACCCACGTTCATGGAGGCGGCGACGCATCCGGGCGCGGACCAGTTATACGCGCGATCCATCTTCTCCGCCGGTTCGTATGAGCGGGACGGGGAAGAGGTCGACGACCTGGCCGCGCGGCTCAAGCTCGCCTACGGCCTGCGCGGCACCCTCGCCCTGCTCGTCGACGCCGACTGGGCACACGCGGACCGCGAGGGCGAGGACGAGACCGGGCTTCGATTCACGACCCTGCGGCTCAAACAGCGCGTCCTGCAGCGCGACTTCGGCCCGCTGAACACGTGGCGCGCGTCGCTGCTCGGCGGGGCGTCGTTTCCCGGCGATCACGACACCGGTCGCACCGGCGATACCTTTCCGCGATTCGGGGTCGTCTCCACGACCATCCTCGACCGGCACGGATTCAACGCGCACGCCGAGTGGCTGGGATACCGCGACGAACCCGACGCCGTCCTGCTGAACGGGTCCTACCTCTACCGCCTCGTCCCCGCCGAATACTCCGCCGCCACGCGCGGGGCGTGGTACACCATGACCGAATCGCTCAACGCATGGACCGATGGAGGCGACACGCGCTCCGATGCCGCCCTGGGTCTACTTTACGAGGCCACCCGCTGGGCTTGGGAAGTCAGCCTGCGGCTCCCGGTCGAACGCGGCGGATCGTACGAGACGAAGTACCGCCTGGCGACCGGGGTGCGCTGGTTGTTCTGATGGACCGTCTCCCCCAGTTCTTCCAGGTGGATTCTGACCCCGATCCCTATCCTCCCCCGCTGCTCCAGCGATTCTCATTATGGCTTCACCCTTTTCGGTCGGGGTGGCACCCGACCCTCCCAGTGCCCGAAAATGCGTCGGATATCGACTCGGGAGGGACGGCTGCCACGCCGTCCGCGGTCGGAATGCGGCCCTAATGAGAACTGCTGCCGCTGCTCGGCTTGCGCTTGACCGCCGGGAGCGAATCGGGTTTCATTCTTTGATGAAACACCACGTACAGGAGCCACCGCAGCGGACCGGCGACCGCCGGTTTTTTGCGGTCGGGGAGGCCTTCCCGCCCGGGAAGGCCGGGTGCCTCCGGCGCTGAAAAGCCGGACGTGCGCCCTCCCCTGCATTCTTATGAGTACGGAAACCCTTCATTTCGAGAACCCCCGCGAAGTGCGCGATATCTCCGGAGAGCGGCACGGCATGCGCGAACGCATCGGGGAGGCTCTCGAAGTCAAACTTACCGCCCGCGATCTGTGGCTTAAGATCGAGGGGGAGGACGAGGCGGTTCGCCGCGCGATCCGGTTTTTTGACGGCGTCCGCCATGTCCGCGAGGAAGGCGTCAGCATCAGCCGCCAGGGACTGGACTACGCCCTGAGCGCCTTCTGCTCGGGACGCGAGGACGTGTTCGCCCGGCTTTCGAAGATACGGGTGGATGTGAGCCCCCGCATGCCTTCGATCTTCCCGCGCACGCTCGGGCAGCAGGTCTACCTCGAACAGATCTACCGCAGTGCCGTGACATTCAGCATCGGCCCCGCCGGGACCGGGAAAACCTACCTGGCGATGGCCGTCGCCGTCTCCGAACTGCTCCAGGGGAACGTCAACCGGATCATTCTCACCCGCCCGGCGATCGAAGCCGGCGAGACGCTGGGATTCCTGCCCGGCGATCTGCAGGAGAAGGTCGATCCGTACCTGCGTCCGCTCTACGACGCGCTTTACGACATGCTCTCCGCCGATGAAGTCGAACGCTATCGCAGCAAGGGCGTGATCGAGGTCGCCCCGCTCGCGTATATGCGCGGGCGCACGCTCAATCACGCCTTCACGATTCTGGACGAGGCCCAGAACACGACCATGGAACAGATGTTCATGTTCCTGACGCGGCTCGGCTTCGACTCGCGCTGCGTGGTCACGGGCGACGCCACCCAGACCGACCTGCCCCCGAACAAGCCGTCGGGACTGCTCGAAGCGCGGCGTCTGCTCGCCCACCTGGACCGGATCGGCTTCTGCGATCTCACCGAAGAGGACGTGGTCCGGCACCCGATCGTCCAGGAGATCATTCGCGCCTATCGCAAACGGAACGCGGAGCAGGAGACGGAATCATGACCCGAAACCGCCCCCCGCAGAAGAAGAAGCCGCAGGAGCGGATCGCCGCGCGTAAACACGCACCCCGGACCCGTCAGGGGGTCTCGCGCTTCACGGTGCTGAACACGCTCCAGCTCCTGCTGCTGTGGGCCGTCACGATCCTCCTCTTTTTCGTGTTTCATCAGAAGCCGATGAAATACGCCGCGCTCGCCCCCGGCCAGCGAGCCCCGGAAACCGTGGTGGCCACGGTGGACTTCCAGCACAGGGACCTGGCCGAGACCCGGCTGCGGCGTACGCAGGCCGGCGAGGCCGTCCCCCCCGTGTTTCAGATCAGCATGGCGCCGTTTGAGGATGCGAGCCAATCGCTGAAAAAGATATTCAACCGCGTCGAACGACTGCGCGCCGCCCCCGATGAAGAGTCGGATGAACTTCGCCGTTCGCTGACCGACACGCTTGACGTGCTCGGACTGGACCTCCGCGCGGAGGATTTCGCGCCGCTGTTCAAGGAGAACCGGATCGAAGCCACGCATGAAAGGCTGACGGAATCGATGCGCGCGGCCTACGCCTCCGGCCTGATCTCCCCGGAAGACCGCGAGACCCGCTTCCGCGGGCTCGCACCGGAGGCGGTGATCCATCTCTACCGCGAGGACGACCGCGTGCAGGCCTCCGCCGCCATCGATCAGCTCGCCACGCCCGCCGAAGCCGTCCATGAGATCGCCCGCCAACTCAGCCGGCAGCGCGATATCCCGGATCTGGGGGACGCCGTATACCGCCGGCTGCTTGCCAAGTGGCTGGTGCCCAATCTGGAATACAACCAGGCCCGCACCGGCACCCTGCGTGAAGAAGCGCGCCAGCGGGTCAAACCCGTGTCGCGCGAAGTGGTCGCCGGAACGACCCTGGTCAAGTCGGGAAGCCGGCTGAACGAGCAGGACCTGATCAAGCTGCGCGCCTACCAGGAAAGGCTGCGCGAGCTGGAGGACCCGTTTGCGCGCCTGCTGGGCGCGCTCGGACACGGCCTCATCCTGCTGCTCGCGCTCGCCGCGTGCACGGGGCTCTACCGGCTGCTGAAACACCGGCGCCGGTTCGAGTACCGGGAGGTGACCCTGCTCGCGCTGCTCGCGCTCATTTCGCTTCTGCTCTTCAAGCTGCTGCTGTTCGCCGCCTCGACGCCCGGGGTCATACCGCCCGCGCTGCTCGACACCATGCTCCCCTACGGACTCGCCCCGCTGCTGGGTACGATCCTCCTCGGCGGCGGTGCCGGATTCGTGGTCGGATTATGGACCAGTCTGGCCGTGGCCACGCTCTTCGGCGAGCAATACAGCATGTTTCTGCTCGGCCTGTTCGTCGCGGCCGGGGCGTCGTTTGTGGCCCGCGATGTGAAGCGCCGCTCGAGTCTCCTGCGGGCCGGGGTGTTCATCGGATCGATCCACGTGATCTTCGTACTGATCATGGCCGTGCTCAACCGTCCGCCGCCCGAAATCATCGCCCTGCAGGCCGCGGCCGGGTTCGCCAGCGGCCTCTTCTCCGCGGCGGCGGCCGTGATCCTGATCCCGATGTTCGAATCCATGTTCGACATCACCACCGACATCCGGCTGCTGGAGCTCTCGGACATGGGCCATCCCCTGCTCCAGCGGCTCGCGCTCGAAGCGCCGGGAACGTACCACCACTCGCTGATGATGGCGAACCTGGCCTCGGCCGCCGCGGAGAGGATCGGCGCCAACCCGCTGCTCGCGCGGGTCTGCGCCTATTACCACGACATCGGCAAGCTCGTGAAACCGAACTACTTCTCGGAGAACATCCAGCAGGAGGATAACCCGCACGACGAAATCGCGCCGAGCATGAGTACCCTGGTGATCATGTCTCACGTGAAGGAGGGCGTGGACCTCGCGCGCAAGTACCGGCTCCCGCGTCCGATCATCGAGGGCATCCGGGAGCATCACGGCACGGGGCTCATTTCCTACTTCTACCACCAGGCCAAGGAGGAGGAGAAAGGCGGCCATTCGCGCATCGACGACAAGGATTACCGCTACCCCGGCCCCCGGCCCGTCTCCCCCGAAATGGCGATCCTCCATCTCGCCGACTCCGTGGAGGCGGCGTCGAGAAGTCTGGAAAAAGTCACGCCCAGCCGCATCGAAAACATGGTCGACGAGATCGTCAGCTCGAAGATGAAAGACCGTCAGCTCGAAAACTGCGAACTGACGCTCGCCCAGCTCAGCGAGATCAAGTCGTCCTTTACGTTCACGCTCACCAACATGCTCCATGGACGAGTCGCCTACCCCCGCAATGAAAGTGGAAATTCAGAATCAGCAGCGCAGGTACAAGGTCCGAAGCCGCAGGATCAGGGCGCTGACCGCCCGTCTCGCTGAACAGATGGCCCGGCGCTCCGGCGAAACCTGGGGGGAGATCACCCTCCGGCTGGCGGACGATGCGGTCCTGCGCGATCGTAAACGGCGGCATTTCGGGTTGGATGAGACGACGGATGTCATCAGCTTCCGGATCGATCCGGTGCCGGGGGAGACGCCGCGCCCCTGCGGCGATCTGCTGGTCAATGTGGAGTGCGCGGTGCGGGAGGGGGCCCGCCGCCGGGGAGGCGCCGACGAAGAGCTGGCGCTCTATATCGCGCACGGTCTTCATCACCTCTCGGGGGCCGAAGACCGTACGCCGGATCAGCGCCGTGCCATGCGCCGCGTCGAGCGCCGCTGGCTGGGTGAAGTGCGCCGGGCGGGGATGGTGAGGGGACTGGTGGAGGATGATCACGAACATGAATCCTGAATCGCTGATATTCACCTGGGCGGGGACGGGGTGTATCGCGCTGGTGCTGGCCGGTGTGTTCTCCACGCTGTATGCCTGTTTTCACTCCTCCGGCGAGGCGGGCACGGCGCGGCTTATCGAACATTATCCCTCCGCGCGGCGGCGGCTGGAACAATGGGACCACCGCTGGGAACTGCTGCTGATTTCCCTGCGCCTGGCCGTGCTGGTCACGGATGTGCTGGCGGTCGTCTGCGTGGTGAAGCTTTTCGATCTGCTCCTGCTCCCGGGACGGGTCGTGCTCGTGGCGGGGGCGGTCCTGCTCTACGTCGCCCTGGTGCGCATCCTGCCCTACGTGCTGTCGGAGAGTTACGCGGACCGCATATCGATCCGGTTCCTGCCCTTCGCCGGGGGGCTGACGCGCGTCCTCTATCCCCTGGCCCGGATGCTCAACCGTATCGAGCGCAGTATGCTGCACCGCGCGCTGTCCTCCTCGGCCGAGGCCGACCGGCCCTCGGCCGAGGACGAGATTCTGGGCGTGATGGACCAGGCCGGTGCGCGCGATATCGAGGAGGAGGAGCGGGCCATCATCCAGAGCGTCTTCTCGTTCGGGGAGACCGTCGCGCGCGAGATCATGACGCCGCGGGTGGACGTGGAGGGCATCCGCGACGCGCTCACCGTGCAGGAATGCCTCGACGTCGTGCGCGAATCGCGTCATTCGCGTTTCCCGGTCTACCATGAAAAGATCGACGATGTGCGCGGCATGATTCATGTGAAGGACCTGCTGCGCTCGCTGTCCGAGGACGGCGGCAGCCGCTCGATCACCCCTCTGCTCAAACCGCTGCGTTTCGTACCTGAAACCATGCCGATCCGCGAGCTGCTCAAGAGCATGCAGGCTCAGCGCTCGCAGATGGTGCTGGTGGTCGACGAATACGGCGGGACGGCCGGCCTCGTCTGCATGGAGGATATCATCGAAGAACTGATCGGCGAGATTCAGGACGAATACGATCTGGCCGATGCGGGGATCCAGAAGCGAACCGACGGCGGATACCTGGTCGACGCCCGCATCCCGGTCAGCGACGTCAACGAGCGGCTCGGGCTCAATCTGCCGCTCGACGAGGACTACGATTCGATCGGCGGGCTCGTGCTGCAGCGACTGGGCCACATCCCCACCGTCCGGGAACGCGTCGAAACCGACGAGGTCATCATCAGCGTACTCGCCTCCTCCCCGCGCCAGATCAAAACGCTGGGACTGACGGTGAAGGAGTGTTCTGAGGGTGAAACCTGAAACTATCTTGAGTGAGAAACCTGAAACCTGAGACTTGAGTAAGAGGCAAAGATATCGGGGGTCGACGCCAGCAAACTCGCAATTCCGGGCTCTTCGTAGATTTTTGTGGAACTACTGGAAGCGCAAAGATGGATGAGAAGAGCACAGGCAAAAAAATGGTGCGTTCTCTCTTACGCTCGTAGCAGGCCCGCAGGTCCGCGCAGCGGAAAAAGCCGTACTCATCCTTCAGGTTTCAGGTCTCACGGTTTCTCACTCCCTCTCCCTCTGACTCTGATTCTCACTCTGACTCTGATTCTGATTCTGATTCTGATCCTCATCCCCAATTCGCTCTGGACATCCGGGCGATATTCCTTACACTGTCGCCCTTTCGCGGTGGGGTACCGAAGCGGTCAAACGGGGCAGACTGTAAATCTGTTGGCTCATGCCTTCGAAGGTTCGAATCCTTCCCCCACCACCATCGACCTCCTCGCACACACATGCCGCTGCAAGGACCCCGGAAGATCCTACGGCGCCCGCAGGGCGCGGACTCAGCATCTATGGACGATAAAGAAGCATTCGATTTCTGGTACGCGGTGAACAACACCCGCGTGGAAAAGACGCCCGACAACAAGCTCGAAACGTTCGGGACCACCACGGTCAATTATCACCTGATCACGCCGCTGATGGATGCGGTCGACAAAGTGCGGCTTCGTGAAGGCATGCTCAAGGCCGACCGGCCCGGGATCATCACTCCGCAGGCGATCTCCGACATGGCGCTGGAGGGGTTCGGGTCCGACGCGCGTGAATACGCGGAGTGGCTCCGCTCGAATGCGCAGAATCTGATGATCCTCCAGTACGGCTTCCATGTGCACAAGGAGGAGATCACGCAGCAGATCGTGACCGATGCCGAAGAAAACGTGCTCGAGCGGGTGCGTGAGGCGGACGCGGTCCGCAACGATCCGCTCAGCGCGATCGTCGTCGGCGTCGATCACCCCTGGGAGGTCTGCCTGCTCAAGCTGATGGTCGAACTGGTTCAACAGTCGGCCGCGGCCAATGTCGACGCCATCCGCCGGCGGCAGCAGAGCCGTTCGGAGGGCTTGCGCAGGGAGATCGAGGAGGACTTCGCCGCCGCCTCTCGCGATCCGTCCCGGATTTCCGCCCTCGCGGAAAAGCTCGAAAAGCGCGGACTCTTCAAGCAGTACGAGGACCGCTTTTTCGCGCTGGTCCGCGCCTCGGAAGGCAAAGGCTGAACAGGATCGGGATCAGAAATCGCGCATCGGATCCCCTTCGCCGCCGGTGCCCTGGTACGTATCTTCGTCCTCGTCCCGCGCCTCGGCATCCGCCAGTTCAGCGCTGATCGGAAAGGTCGTGCGGCGGAGGATGGTGCTTCCGAGCGGCTTGAGCGTCACCTCCCGCCGTACGCCCTCGGCGTCGAGCAAGGTTCCCTTCAGGCCGATCGGGGGATGCGCCCAGGGCCGCTCGGCGTCGCCGTCCGGAAGCTCAACCCGTTTGAACTCGGCTTCCTTATCGATCCGGTAGCGCCAGCCCTCGTCCGATTCGGGACGGATCGCATATTCGAAATAGCCGGACGGATCGCCGCTGTTCGTCGTAATCTCCTCGAGCACCTCCCGCCGCTCCGGGATCGGGAGCGCGAAAACCAGCGGGCCCCACTCATAGTACGCCTGGGTTTCGTCGTGCTGCAGGCGTCCGGCGACCCGGAAATCCCAGTCGACCTCAACCGTGTCGCCCGCGCTCCAGCGTTTCCTGACGTAGACATCCTGACTGCTGCGCACGACGCGCGCGTCTTCTCCGGCCTCGATACGGATTTCACCGCAGTTCGGGGGGCGGCGCAGCACGAGGGAGAACTCGACCTCGCGTTCCGGCTTCAACACAAACGTAATGCGGTCGCTGAACGGATAGCCGGTGCGCTCCTCGATCCTGACCGCAACGCCGTCGACCTCCGTATCCACCGTGCAGGGTCCGTAGAGGTTCGCGATCAATTCCGGGCGTTTTGTTGAACGCAGCCACATGCCCTCAACGTAATAGGGCAGAATACGCATGGCGTTCAGCGTGCAGCATGCCGCCGCGCTGTGACTTCCGGAAAAGAGTTCTCGCCCGCCGTGTTTTTCGGGGTCATCCGCCCTCAGCCGGTTGTCGCGGGCGAGATAGATGACGGCGCGGTTCGCGGGATGAAAGCGTGCACCCTGCGCCGCATTGAGCGTGCATTTCTCACTCCAGTCCCCGCAGTGCAGATCTCCTTCGTACATGAGGTAACGATTCAGGGTCTGGACGGATTCAGTCATGGCGCAATACTCACCGGCCTCCCCGCCTCCTCCCGGCGTCGCTGCAATATTCTCCAGCTTACCCGCCACAAGGCTGCCGCCGGGATTCGTATGGGTATCCAGCTTCGCGAGCACGTTCGCGGCGGCCCGATCGAGATGGGGGTTTCCCGTAAAGCAATGAACCACAGCGGGCATGTGCAGGCCCTCCGCCACATGGGGGGCGTGATATTCCCATGGCCGGTCCACATCGAGCAGCGCCTCCGGGTTGAGGTCCGAAAACACGTCGGACTGGGCGTAATCGGCGTAAAGCCAGGCCGCCGCTTCGGCATACCAGCTCTCGCCGGTCAGGCGGTAGAGCCACTCGAGCGTGTCCATGTAGCCGACCGCATGTGTGACGCCGCCATCGGGGTCGGGCCGTCCGAAGTACGTCCCGTATTCGCGGTAGTGATCGACCGTCTTGCGTACCGTCGACTCGACCGCCTCAAGCACCCGTTTATCCCCCGTGTACTCGTACCAGGCCAGCAGGGCCTGAAAAACGCGGCTCTGTGTCCACAGCTCGCCGTCATAACCCCGGTCCGGAAACCGCGCTTCCGGTGAATACACACCGATATAGCCGGTCTGTTCCGCGCGGTCGATAATTCGCTCGACCCATGCTTCGACGCGGGGCAGGAAGGTCTCGTCCTGTGTGAGGATCGACATGCGCGTCATCGCGTCCATCCAGTAGCCCTCATGCTCGCCGGCCCACCATGCCTTCTCCATGTGGCCGCGGTTTCCCTTGACCCGCACGCCCGGTTTCCGGTCCTGCTTCGCAAACAAGTTCTGAGTTACGTTCTCGGATATGTTGCTGTAGTCGCCGACCATGCCCTCGTGGAGATCCATGCGCATCTGTTCGGCGATCCATCCCGCAGGCCTGACCTCGCCTGTCTTGAGTAAAGTATACATTGGCAAATCCATAGTCTCCTGATGAACACAGGACACCATCGCCGGAAGCGCCAGCGCCCCCGCGACCCACCCTATAATCCCTCGTACGTTCATTTACCGTTCTCTCCGTCCTCTTTTGCGGTCGGCGTGGAAGCCGACCCTCCATATCGCCATCCGCATTTTCCCTGGAGAGACAGGTTTCACCCCGTCCCTTTTGCGGTCGGCGTGGAAGCCGGCCCTCCATATCGCCATCCGCATTTTCCCTGGAGGGACGGGTTCCACCCCGTCCCTTTTGCGGTCGGCGTGGAAGCCGACCCTCCATATCGCCATCCGCATTTTCCCTGGAGGGACGGGTTTCACCCCGTCCCTTTTGCGGTCGGCGTGGAAGCCGGCCCTGTGATTCGTATCCGTGTATGCATTGCGGCCTATCTCCTCTGGATCCAGACCTGGTCGAGCGCACCTGAAAATCCGCCGCACTCCTCTGTGGCACCCATAATGAGCGGCGCCTGCCGCCTCAAGAGGCGCAGCGTATCGGCAAACCTTCGGTCGCCGCCGAGTCCGCCCGCTTCGAGCACGGCGCGCCCGGTCTCCGGATCGACTTCGGCAAAGACGGGTATCCAGCGCCTCCCCGGGGCCACGTCCCGGACCTGGAGCACCTGCCGGTCCCCCCGGCCGTCTTTAAAGATCAAGCAGAGCCGGTCGAAATGGAGTTCGAGCGCGAACACGCCGGGCACCGTGAGCAGCGCCTGGCGCTCCGCCCTCCGGTCGATCCGCACATGGGCATGAATCCGCACGCCGTTGGCGCCGTCCCAGGCGAGCGTGCTTTTCGCGCGGCTCGTTGAGTCGGGGAAATGCAGCGCCCCTCCCAGTTTCAGCTTCTCGCTTCCGGGCGCGGGAACCGCGCCGGCCAGGTTCAGATCGTTGTCCCGGCCCGGCTGGAGCAGGTCCTTGTCAAGGGCGCGTCCGTTCTCCACGTCCTCCATCTCCCACAAACCGAAGGTGTCATCTTCATCCATCGCATAGACCGTCCCATAGACGCTGCGCGTGACCTCGATGTTCTGTGCCCCCTCCTCGATGACGACCGGCGTCCGTGAACAACCGCGACCGAAATAGGAATCCCGGATGAGGATGTCCCGGCAGTCGTCCTCGATGTAGATCAGCGGACGCTGGCGTACGCCGAACCAGAACGAATTGGCCATAAGCTCCCCGTCGGCGCAGTCGACCAGGCGGATATCCCGGTAGTCGGGTTCGACGTCCCACGCCCCGTAGAGACAGTTCTGCACGAGCCGAAACCTATCGACGTGTTCCATCACGAGTCCGCTGAAGGCGTTGTTCCAGTGGCATCCGACGATGACCACGGGGCTGGAAAGAGGCCGGTCGCCGGTCTTGGTGATGCGGATGCCGTGCGCGTTCTCGACCGAAACCGCGCCGTCGAGTGTCGGCTCCTCGTGCGCATCGGTCAGTTCGATCACGATCCCGTGCGTCGCCGCCCAGAGATTGCAATAACGCACCCGCGGCTTGTAGGACGGCTTGAGCGTCAGAATCGATTCCGCCCGATACTTCTTACGCTTCCCCTCGAAGGTGTTGAACTTCGGCCCGTAAAGCCCCGAGGAATTGATATTGTCGATCAGCGGCTTCCATCCGCCGGCCACGATCACGCGGGTAAAGTAATCCGTCTCGTTGTTGTTCGGCCGGAACTCGATATTCGTCAGCAGCAGGTTATACGGGACCTCGTCCGGTTCGGTAAACGGCTTGGTCAGCTCCAGAGCCGTACCCGCGTCCGCTCGCGTCGGGACGATGTCGAGATCCATGATGCCGATCTCGGCATCGCCGTTCCCGGCCTCGATCTTCAACACGCCTTCGCCGTTACGGCTGTGGAGCCGCGTGATGCTCGCGCCCATGCCCCGGATCGTCAAGCGGGAGAAGGAACCGTGCACGCTCACCCGCGAATCAAAGTCGTACTGCCCGGAGGGGATGTGCAGGACGCCCCCGCCCTCCGCGATCAGGCGTTCGAGCGCCTTCTGCAGCGCCGGCGCATCGTCCTTCCCGTCGTCCGCCACCGCGGAAAACGGGGCGTCCGTGAGAGACACCGTAGTCGCGGCCGACGCGCGGATCGCCGGGCTCCAGACCGCCAGGCCCGACAGCATAAGAATGATCATGCCATGCTTCATTTCTTCCCTCCACCCTGTACGCGGTTGTTGTCGGTGTAGACGGCAAAGATCTCTTCGCCTTCGTACGCCACGGCCTTCTCAGGCGGCAGCACGAACTCGTTGTCATTGATTTGAATATACCGGCTGAACGGCATGATCACGTACCGCTTCGATTCGCCCCGGCCCTCTACCACGACATGGGCCCGGTTTTTCGCCGGACCGATAAACCGGTTGCCGTTGATCTGGATCGCCCAGCAATTGGACATCCGCACATCCGCGTACGGATAGCCGCCGTGCTCGCTCAACGGCTCGAAGGTGTTGCCGACAACGGCCAGCAGCCGCTTGTGATCGATGATCAGTCCGCTGTCACGGGCCCGTATACGCGAATTGTACAGCGCGCCGCCGGGCTCCTGTTCCGGGGTGGAAATAATGGCCCCCACACGGCAGCAGTCGGCGACGGACCCGATGATGACGAACCCCTCTCCGTTCTGTTCGGCCACCCAGCTGTAGGCTGTGTCGGCATGGCTGACGAAACAGTCGACGTAGCGCCCGCCGTAAAACCCGTTCTGCTCGATCCCGGTCTTCATCGCGAACATCGCCGACTCATCGTCCATGGACTCCGTCTGAGCCCCCTTGACCGTCACATTGCGCACGAGCGCACGCCACTGCCCGTCGAGCACAATCCCCTTCGTGAAATAGCTATCGCGGTAGATGCCCTCGATCGTCACCCGCTCAATCAGCGCGCTGCGCTCGACGCGCACGCCGAGCGCGGGATTGACGATGCTCAGCGCCGTCCCTGCATCGGGGTTTCCGGCCATGAGACTGAGATCGCGAACCGTCACGTTCATCCCGTTGCGCGGCGTCTGGATGTGGATCAGACCATCGCCGTCTTTCAACATCAACCGGGACAGGCCCGCGCCGTGCCCCTCCAGCGCCAGGCGAATCTCGGTCGATTTCGTCACGGAGTTCGGCGCCTTGACCTTCAGCGGAGCGGTGATGATGTAATCGCCCTGCGGGAAGAATACGCGCCCGCCGCCGGCGGCCATCACCTCGTCGAGCGCCTTCTGAATGGCGGCCGTATCGTCGCGGTGTTCGTTTCCGCGCGCCCCGTACTGGGCCACGTTCACATCCTTCATCGCCCACGCCGGAAGCGTGGCGGCCAACAGGACCGCCGCGGCGATGTATGGAAGTCTTCTTATTTCGTTTCTCTTCATTCTTCGTCCTCCCGCGGACGGCTCGGAGATCCGTCCCTGCCCTCTCACATTTTCGGACGGCTCGGAGAGCCGTCCCTGCCCTATGCATTTTCCGCGTGGCGTTCCTGCAGTTGGCGCCGGGTCTCCTCGGCGCGTTCGCGACTGATAGGATAAAAGGCGAACACGATCATGGAAAGGATCAATCCCGCGGCCTGGAATCCCAGGACCATGTTCTTCATCCGGAGGGCGACCTCTTCCGGAACCCCGGTGGTGTTCGCAACCTCGGCGTCGAAGCCCGAAAGCGCGAGCAGGCCGCCGCCGATCAGCGTCGTAAAGGCGAGCGCGAATTTCTGTGTAAAACTCATCACCGCCCCGAACATGCCCTCGCGCCGCAGTCCCGTGCGCAACTCGTCTTCGTCGCAGATGTCGGCGACCATGGAATGGATCATCAGAAAACACCCCTGCAATCCGAGGGCAATCACGGGATTGGAGATGAGCTGCCCGTAGGGCCAGCGCGGATTAATGGCGAACCAGGCCCCGATCATGCCGGCCAGCGTGAGGGCGAGCCCGGCAAACATCCCCGACTTCTTACTGAAGCGCACGGAGATAGCGGAAATCAGGTAGACGCCCACAAATGAGACCACGGCACAGAACGAACCGACAATCCCGTTGATCTTGCCCGCGAGCACCTTGTCGCCCTGGGCCACGTAATAGATGTTGATAAACAGCCCGAGGTTCCAGGCGGAAAACAGACCGACCATGACGACCAGGAACGCGAGCAGCAGGATGGCGAACGGCTTGTTGGAGAATGTATAGCGGATGGCGTGGATCAGGTTGATCGTCTCTTTCTTCTCGACGTCCTTGCGCTCCCGCGTGACGAGCACAGGAATCAGTCCGGCGATCAGAATGAGCACACCCACCACGGCGCTCACCCACCGCGCGCCCACGACTTCGTCGGTGAAGATCTCCAGCTTGCAAAGCCGGTAGAGCCACGGCATCAGCATACTGGCGAACAGGTAGGCGTAGAACCGCGACGACAGCACGCGCGTCCGTTCGTCGTAGTCGTTGGTCAGCTCATAGCCCAGCGCGGTGTACGGCACGACGAAGAGCGTGTAGGCGATCGCGTAGAGCGAGCCCATGAAACAGAGCCAGAGAAAGGGGCCGTTCAGATACCACGGATTGCCGGAGGTGCCCACGAACGGCGGCATCCACAGCAGCGGCATGACGATCGCCGAGGTAATCGCGCCCAGCAGGATGTAGGGCCGTCGCCGGCCCCAGCGGGAGCGCGTGTTGTCGGAAAGGTTTCCGACAATCGGATCCGTCAACGCGTCGAACAGGCGCGGGAAGAACATGGCGATACCGGCGAGGACCGGATTGACGCGGAAGAAGTCGACGTACAGCACGAGCCCCAGAATATTGAGGACGTTCATGATGCAGTTGTCGGCGAACCCGCCGACCCCCCACCCCGCGCGGGTCAGAAGCGGAACCCTGTCGCCCGGATCGGGCTTATGGACCGGATGTTTTTTCGTCATGCGGTATCTCTATCCTGAGAGCTTCTTTTTCAAGGCCTTGTAACGGGGGCGCACATAATCGACCTGCAGATACGGCGGACGGCCGCGCTCATCTTTCGGCTCCTCGTGCGTGAGCAGCTCGTCGTGCCAGTCGGTCATCATTTTCAGCTTGGCGGGATCGATCAGCGGATCGTCCGTATTCTTCATCCACTCGCGCAGCACCCGTTCCAGCTCGAGGCGTTTGCCCGCGTATTTCGGATCCTCCGCGACGTTGTAAAGCTCGCCGGGGTCTTCCGCCAGGTCGAACATCTCGAACGCCGGCGGGTTCACGGTGCGCCGGACGGCTTCGGCGAGGTCGGATCCGGGCTGTTTTTCCAGAATAAGGTCCATGATGATTTTCGTCGTCCGGTCGCCCTGCGGATACGGGTTTTCGCGTTCACCGCCGAGCAGGTTCCAGATCAACAGGAAGCGCCCGTCACAGACGGCGCGCCGCGGAAAATACTGATGCGGACAGTGCGCGGTGTGTTCGGTGAAAACGTACTTCCGCCAGCGGGGATTCCCGCCGCGGAAGATCGGTCCGAGCGAACGGCCGGGAAGCGTCCGCGGCGCCCGGAGGCCGGAGACCTCGTACACGGTCGGGGCGATGTCGATGGCGGAGACCAGCTCGTCGCGCTGAACCCCCGGGGAAACCCGGCCGGGCCAGCGAACGATGAAAGGCATTTGCGTCCCGGCGCGATAGTTGTGCGTCTTGGCGCGCGGGAACCCCGGTCCGCCGTCACTGACGAAGATCACGAGCGTATCCTCGTCGTGTCCCGTCGCCTTGAGGGCCTCCATCAGATAGCCTACTCCGCGGTCGGCGCGCTCGACGCAGTTGTAATACGAGGCGACCTGCTGATCCGGTCGTGCACAACCCTCAATCCCGATATACGGCCACGGGGTGAATTCATCCGGCCCGCGCGGCTCGGCGGGCACGCCTTCGATCTGATCCCGGTACGGCGCATGGGGATCGACGAGGTTGTAGTAGAGCAGGAACGGCTGGTCCCCGCATTCGCGCATGAAGCCCTCGGCCCATCCGCCCATTTTCTCGACCTTACTCGTAAACGGCGCACCGAAAGGGTGTACGTCCCACGAGGCGGCCATCTCATCGCCCGGCTCGACATGAACCTTCCCGAACCACCCGGTTCGATAGCCGGCGGCCTTGAGTTCCGTGAAAATCGTCGGGAGACCCGGATCCATCGTGTAGCCGAACTGGCTCAATCCGATCTGTCCGCTCTGGTGCGGGTAGAGTCCGGTGAGGATGGCACTGCGGCACGGGCTGCAGGAGGACTGCGGGGCAAAGGCCTTGCGGAAGAGCATGCCCTCGCGGGCCATGGCGTCGAGGCACGGGGTGCGCGCCTGAGGATCGCCGTAAGCCCCTACGTGCGCCCCCATGTCGTCCGTGGTGATAATCACCACGTTGGGCCGCGAGGCGGTCCGCGCCGCCGCCCCCCGCGTGGCTCCGGCCAGCGCCGTCAATCCCAGCCCCGCGCGCCCCATGAACTCCCGTCGTCCGCAGCCTGTCATGATTTCCCTCCTGTGCCCTGACCGATATTTCAAAAAAACGCGCCAACCCCGCCGAACCGCCCGTGCCTGGAATCGAGCACAATCCGGGAAGCGTAAGACACCTGACCGGTCATGATCCTACATTGGCATGACCAAATCATACATTTTCATGATATATGCGCTCAAGCCGACGAAACGCCCCGTTCGGGTGTGGCGCGATCTCCGGGCACCCCCGCATCCCGCATCAGGCCGGGGCAGAAGTGATTGCAGGTTGACGTGCTTGAAGTTCAACGGCCCCGCGTCCAGAACCCTCCCCGGGCCACCCGGTCCGCGTCATCCGCAAAATCCGTTCTCGGCGTCTCGATTCCGATGTTTTCATGCGGCGTTTTGCGGTCTTTACGGGGTACGTTTAAACAGTACGGGGCGTGCCCCGGGTTCGCTCCAGAATGTCTCGCGGCCCTGTCCGTCATACACCCGCACGATCGGGACCGACTCGCTCCTGCCGTGTGCGCCTTCGGGCCGCGGATCGAAGAACAGGTTGGCCAGGGTGATCGCGCGCGAATTGAAGATACGGTAGTGCCCCCATTCCGGAACCACGGACATCCCGGGACCGCCGTTGCCGGTGTAGAGCACGTTCTCGCAGTCGCGCAGCACGAGGACGGGGGCATCCATCTCCTTCTTGGTCCCGTAGATCGAGACGTTTCGCGCCCCGACCATCTCGATCTCGGCCTCGCCGCGCGAATATTGAAGCTGGGCGTGATAAATCGCGAACGGACCGTCGATACCCTCGACGCGAAGCTGCCGATACCGGGCCCCCTGCCCCCATGTACTGTTCGCCCACATCGCGTACCACGCGCCGCCGCCATGACCGCGCACGAGCTGCATCGGCCAGTTACGCCGGCGATCCCGCGAGGTGTCCGGCGCGAAGCCGGGGATGGAACGATGGCGCACGCCGTCCGGCTCGAGCATCGTCGCCATGGCCCCCATATCCTCCCATGACCAGTTGTCCCAGGGATAAAGGTCCTGCCGCTTGAATTCCCAGTCGAGCTCGGTGTAGCCGAAGAGCGGGTGGGCGCATCTCAGGCGCGACCGCCCGCCACAGCGCCAATCCAGGGCATAGACCGCGTGAACCAGTTCGCGCGGAAGATAGATCCCCACGAATTCCAGAACCGTATCGGCATCCTTACGATCGGCGGTGCGAATCGCGGGACGCGGGTCAGCGGGGTCCATGAAATCGCCGCCGCTGACCTCCATCGGCACGATCAGACTGTACGAGGGACTCACGCCGAAGAGTTTCGTTTCCGGACGCAGTCGCAGCGTACGCGTGATCCGGTATGCCCCCTTGGGAAGAAAGACGACCTCGTGTTCGTCGATCGCGCGCTGCAGGGCCTCGGTGTCGTCCGTCTCCCCATCCCCCCGCGCATGATACGGCGCATCCTTCACGTTTACATACCCCGCCCGGTCAAACGCCGGCGCAGTCGACTCGTCCCAGAAGATGTGACGCCGCACGAACCCGTCCTCCGGCTCCGCACAGGGCTCCATCCGGCAAAAGGCGCCCCGCTCTTCCCCGTCGATATAAATCGGCGTATCGATCGGAATCGGGTAGCTATCATGCCCGACGGCGGCCTCATCGACGCGGACCCATTCGTGCTCAGGGGATCCGAGAACACGCCCGCCTTCGGTCTTCAGGACCGCTGCCGCCTGATGCACATACACATCCCGGAGATAAAACGCCGTCCCGGCATCAAAGGCCACGTTCCCCGGATCGGCCTGCGAGAAGGCGATTCGGGTGTCGACCACACTCAACGCGCCGTGCCGCGTATCGCGCGAGCGGACGGCGGGCACTCCGGGCGCGAGATCAAAGGTGCATCCGACCACGGTGAGTCCTCCGCGCTGATCGTAATGGATGGCCGCTTCGCGCTGTCCGCGGAAGCGCACTCCCGCCAGGGTGGCGGACGGACGCGCCCCGTTCATCACCGCCCCGACCCGGCCTCCGCGCATCTCGACATTAAATACCGCGCCGCCGCTGCCCGGACAGCGCTCGAGACAGGCGTACCCCTCCCCTGCATCCAGCGTGCAGTCCTGGATCGTCGCGCCCTCGGCCGAATCCATAAACAACGCCGTCGCACGCGGATTGCCCGGCTCGATTTCGATGTCCACGCCCTTGAACAACTGATTGAATGCGGGTGATCCGTCGAGGCGCGGAATCTCTTCCGAGGCATCACGCCGCCAGCTCCGCGCAAAGAACTGAACCACGGGCTTCAAGAACGCCGGATTGTTGAAATCAGGGGAATTGGCCGCGAGCACGATCCGGGGACGTCCCGCACCGCGCGTGTCCCCGACCACGACACACGGCCAGAAGTCGACGTGCGGAAGATAGCGGTATTGTTCGTCGCGGTAGTCCCGCCATCCGCCAAAGCAACGAATCGTATCGCTGACCCGATACGTCCCGGCCGGAAGATACGCCGCCATTTTATGATGACGCGCGAAGGTGATCGCCTCCTGGAGCGATACGGTGACGTCCGTTTCGCCCGAGCCGTCCACGTGGAACGGCGCAGCGGTCACATCGACATATCCCAATCGTGCCAGCGGCTGATTGCCGAGTTCATTAAGCGCCGCCACATCCTCCACGTTGATCCCGAGCGGGTCGGCCATCGAGAAGGGTTCGAGTGCTCCCGCGGCAGCATATGCGCTCATCCCAACCCACAAGACCTGAACTCCGAACAACGGGAACACCATCGAACGCAACATCGCCTCAGCCCCTTCTGTCTGAATAAACCCATAATACAACGGATTGGGGGAGTGTAGGGGATCTGGAGATACGCGAACAATCTTTTCGCTCATATTGGAGGGTCGGGTTCCACCCCGACCTGTTCCCTCGCAAGGGTCGGCCCGCGTTTTCGGGTAAGGCGCGATCTCCGAGCGCGCCGCTTTTGCGGACGGCGTGGAAGCCGTCCCTCCAGGGGATCGCTCACAACGGACGGCGTGGAGGGTCGGGTTCCACCCCGACCTGTTCCCTCGCAAGGGTCGGCCCGCGTTTTTCTGGTAGGGCGCGATCTCCGAGCGCGCCGCTTTTGCGGACGGCGTGGAAGCCGTCCCTCCAGGGGATCGCTCACAACGGACGGCGTGGAGGGTCGGGTTCCACCCCGACCGATTCCCTCGCAAGGGTCGGCCCGCGTTTTCAGACAGGGCGCGATCTCCGAGCGCGCCGCTTTTGTGGACGGCGTGGAAGCCGTCCCTCCAGGGGATCGCTCACAACGGACGGCGTGGAGGGTCGGGTTCCACCCCGACCTGTTCCCTCGCAAGGGTCGGCCCGCGTTTTCAGGTAGGGCGCGATCTCCGAGCGCGCCGCTTTTGCGGACGGCGTGGAAGCCGTCCCTCCAGGGGATCGCTCACAACGGACGGCGTGGAGGGTCGGGTTCCACCCCGACCTGTTCCCTCGCAAGGGTCGGCCCGCGTTTTCGGGTAAGGCGCGATCTCCGAGCGCGCCGCTTTTGTGGACGGCGTGGAAGCCGTCCCTCCAGGGGATCGCTCACAACGGACGGCGTGGAAGCCGTCCCTACCCTCTTTCGTTTCCGGACGGTGCTGCTGGACAGCAGCATCCCTCCAGGGCTAGGCGTCGTATCCGGGATCGGCGCGCCAGGTATCGATCATGGCCTGAAAGTTTTCCGCGGGAGCGGAGTACTCGACGGCGTTTGACGCACCGAGCACAAACCGGCCCCCGGGTTTTCCCCGGGCGAGGCACTCGCGGGTCTGTTCCGCCACGTCTCCGGGGGTTCCGGAGATCAGCGTACAGCAGTCGACATTTCCGCACAGGGTAAGGCGGTCGCCTGTCTTCGCCTTCACCTTTTCCAGATCCATACCGGCGATGGGATCCAGTGCCTGGATGGCGTCGATGCCGCATTCCATATAGCCGTCCATCAGCGGCATGACATTGCCGTCGGTGTGCAGGATGGAATGGCCGCCGGCCTGACGGATCGTATCCGCCATCTCCCTCAGATACGGATAGATGAACCGGTCCATCTGTTCGGGATTATAGAACGGTCCGTTGTTCATCGCCTGATCGGCGGGCATCAGAAAACCGTCCGCGCCCAACGGCGCCCAGTGTTCGACCCGGCGTCTGGCCTCATCGCAGTTTTCCCGCGCGCGGCGGTCGATCGATTCCGGATCTTCGAAAAGCTGACAGGAAAACTCCATATACCGGTCGGAGGGCGGCATACCCAGCACGCCGCCGACGTGGACCACGTAGTAGAAACGGTCCCCGGCGATATCGATGATTCTGCGCAGCAGCGTCTCGCGGTCGGGCTCGGGCAGCCAGAAATACGCGGGCTCGCCGGGCGCGGATTCCCAGTACCATGCAGGAAGGGTGATCCCCGCGAAATCGAGTCGCTCGCTCACGTCGCAGATGATCCGCGCATTTCGATCGAGCTGTTCCTGCTGCTCCCGTCCGGTCAGTTTGGTAAACGGCGTTCCGACGATCAGTTTCTCGTCACTGAACTGATTCCACATCTGAAACTCGAGTTCCCACAGCGGAACACGCCCGGGAAGACGTCCGCTCATGGCCGCGATCATGTCGTCTCGTTTACTCATACTTCCGCTTCTCCCTTCTTTTTCAATCCATGCCCACAGCTCTTTATCCCGTCTCCTCACAGACCTCTTTGGCGATACGCACCCATTCGGGAATGCGGCGCGGATCATGGCGGACGGTATGGGTATCCTTCATTATAATCTCCGGAACACAATCCCTCGTTTTTTCGCGAAAGGCCCGGATACTCTCACGCACGGCCTCGGGCTCGAAGCGGTCCCCGGCCAGGATCACGGGGTTCGGTTTCCACGAATAGATGTAGCGGTCCTGAAGCTGCTCGGCGCATTGTTCGACATCGGCCCAGGGGGAAATCGAGAGCCGGCGCAGATTCGGGAGGTGCCGCTCGAGCATTTCGATCTTGTTGTGCAGCGGCTCGCAGCAGCCGTAGGAATTAAGTCCGAACAGTTCCAGAAAACGCTTTTCGTGCTCGATGGCGAACTCCTCGTGCATCGCCGGGGAGACATCGGTAAAGATCTGGTCCGTGGCGAATCCCCATAGATCTTTGAGCCGTACGTGCTCCCCGTCGAAGTCCGGCTGCGGAAGATCGTCGGTATACGACATCCCGCCCGAGGCGCAGAACTGATTCGTATGGGCCAGTGACAGGGCGCCGATCCGTTCGAGTTCCTTCACACAGTCGATCCAACCGTCGACCATGAGCCGGACCGCAGCGTGTATCATCTCCGGCTGGTCGAGCATGTCGTAGAAAAGGTTGTCGAGACCGCAGTACATGGCGAAAACGTCGATCGGGATGCAATTTCCCCGCCACATGCCCTGAAGCTGTACGTCGAGAATATCCCCGAGCGCCTCCTGAACGATCTCCTCGCGCCGCCGGGTCTCGTCCCAATCGATCTCGACCCGCGGCGGCTCCATCTTTTCTACATCCTCCATGGTGCGGATGATCGGATCGAAGTGACGCGAACCGCGCTCGCTGGTGCTCTCCGTGGTCCGCATCTCGAGACCGAAGGTGGTGAATCGGCCGGCGTACGGGACGTAGAGTTCGCGGCGGATCGGCTGATCGTCGCGAATGTGATCGTCGTAGTAGATGCGACGTCGAAGTTCTGTCTCGAAATGGCGCGTGAAGGGGGTCGTGCCCTGCAGCGACGAGAGGGGGATAAGTTCCGTCCACGCCCCCTCGGGAAAGGCGAAGACCACCGGTTGTTTCGTCTTGAGATCGTTGTGCGCCGTACAGAGGATTTCGCGTTCCCGCTGAATCGGAAGGGCGGCGATCTCGGCTACCCGGCGGGCGAGATTGCGAAGCATCGCGCGGTCGGCCGCATTAAACGGCTCCGCCTTGAGATCCATGGTCGCGTGCATCCACATGATTCTTCGTCCGGTTGAATTAAAAGAAGCGAAATAAGAATGACGCGTATCCTTGCGGATACGGGGAGGCGATGTCCTACGCTTCGCTGACGCCTTTTTGTACTATGGTGATGGTCTGCGGAGTTTTTTGCCTTTGGTAGCGCGCGATATCTGCGCGGACGGCAGGGCGGACACGGCCGGGCGGACGGCTGGGACAGCCGTCCCTACCTTTCACCTATGGGTTCAGTCTGCGTTCCTGGGTAGGGCACGATCTCCGAGCGCGCCGCTTTTGCGGACGGCGTGGAAGCCGTCCCTCCAGGGGATCGCTCGCAGCGGACGGCGTGGAGGGTCGGGTTCCACCCCGACCGATTCCATCGCAAGGGTCGGCCCGCGTTTTCAGGTAGGGCACGATCTCCGAGCGCGCCGCTTTTGTGGACGGCGTGGAAGCCGTCCCTCCAGGGGATCGCTCACAACGGACGGCGTGGAGGGTCGGGTTCCACCCCGACCGATTCCATCGCAAGGGTCGGCCCGCGTTTTCCGATAGGGCACGATCTCCGAGCGCGCCGCTTTTGCGGACGGCGTGGAAGCCGTCCCTCCAGGGGATCGCTCACAACGGACGGCGTGGAGGGTCGGGTTCCACCCCGACCGATTCCATCGCAAGGGTCGGCCCGCGTTTTCAGGTAGGGCGCGATCTCCGAGCGCGCCGCTTTTGCGGACGGCGTGGAAGCCGTCCCTCCAGGGGATCGCTCGCAGCGGACGGCGTGGAGGGTCGGGTTCCACCCCGACCGATTCCATCGCAAGGGTCGGCCCGCGTTTTCAGGTAGGGCGCGATCTCCGAGCGCGCCGCTTTTGCGGACGGCGTGGAAGCCGTCCCTCCAGGGGATCGCTCACAACGGACGGCGTGGAGGGTCGGGTTCCACCCCGACCGATTCCATCGCAAGGGTCGGCCCGCGTTTTCAGGTAGGGCACGATCTCCGAGCGCGCCGCTTTTGTGGACGGCGTGGAAGCCGTCCCTCCAGGGGATCGCTCACAACGGACGGCGTGGAGGGTCGGGTTCCACCCCGACCGATTCCATCGCAAGGGTCGGCCCGCGTTTTCAGGTAGGGCGCGATCTCCGAGCGCGCCGCTTTTGTGGACGGCGTGGAAGCCGTCCCTCCAGGGGATCGCTCGCAGCGGATGACCGCATAAAGAAGGCCCGGTCGCTATCGACCGGGCCTTCCAAGGGGCTATGTCAGACTCAGATCACCAGACGGCGCCGGAGCAGGAAGATCGCCCCGCTCGCGAGCATCAGCCCGATCGCGGCCGGTTCCGGGATCACCGTCAGCGTACCGCCCGATTCATCGTACTGGTACACCGTGCCGTTCGCACTGCGATTCCAGAGCCCGTCGTCGTTGACATCGTTGAAATTGACGACACTGAAGCTCCCTTCATGCGTCGTATCACCCAGCAACCCGGCGTCGATGATCTGCCAGACCGTGCCCGAAGTTGTGCTCGCCCCGGTGAGATCAAAGATGAAATCCCCCGCCAGGCTCAATGAACCATCGCCGGAGAGATCGTTGTTCACGCCCGCACCGTCGATGTCGAAGCTCAAGGCGGCGTCGTCCGTGAGCAGCAGCGTCGTATCGGCTCCGATCACCGTGTCGCCGGTGTAGGTGTTGACGCCGCCGAGAGACATGGTGCGCCCGCCGGGTGCGCTGCCATCTTTCGCGAGTGTCAACCCGCCATTGCTGATCACCCCGTTGATCTCTTCCTCACCAGCATTGCTAAACATGCTGATCGTCCGGGTCCCGCCATCGAGATCAACGTCGCCATAGATCTCAACGTCGCCATTGGCAGAAACGATTTTGACATCACCTTGCAGAAGAACGTCGTTGTAGATTTGAGCGGTTTGGTGCCCTTGAGCAGCTAAAGTCCCGCTCTGGACAATGAACGTGCCGCTGCCCAAGGTGGTCTCGTTTTCTGCCATCCCCCCCTCTAGCAACAAAGCGCCATCGACCAAGGTCACTCCGGCCATGGAATTGCCAGTATTGGACAAGTGGACGTAGTCATTTCCGGCGAACGAGTCGAGGATCATCCGTCCGCTTCCCGAAATCTCGCCATTGAAGAACAACGTAAAGTTTCCGTTGCCGCCGGATCGGTAGCTGATCACACGGTCGCTCGACCCCAAGTCCACATCGCCGTCGAGGGTCAACATGCGCGTCACACCGACGCCGAAGTTCACGTCGCCATTGATATCTATGTCGTTGGTGACATCGAACTCTGTGTTGTCCAGTGCATCGAGCGTTGTCCCGTCGGCCATGGTGAGTGTACCGGTGCCGAGTGCGTTGTCAGCCTGCACCTCTATGGTGCCGCCCTGCAGGTCTATATCACCGCTGAAGCTGTCACTCGTCGTCGTCACGCTGACCTGTCCCGCCCCCGACTTGGTAAACGACCCCGATCCGCCGAGCTCGGCGCTGATCGTGGTTGTCCCGCTGCCATTGTTGGCGGTGACTGAATTGGCCGTGAGTGTGCCCGCGCCGGTGATCGATCCGCTGGAGAGCGTCACATCACCCACCGTATCCGACTGGACCACCTCGAGCGTACCGCCGGAAACGGTCACGCTGCCACTGTCCGCCAGGGTACCTCCACTGCGATCGAGCTTCAACGTCCCGGCCTGCACCTCCGTGCCCCCCAAATACGTGTTATTGCCCGAAAGCGTCCAAGTACCGGTTCCCTGTTTCAGGACGCTATTGCTGGTAGTGGTTCCTTGACCGATGACCCCCGAGAATTCGGCCGTGCCCGCCGTCGAACCCGTGAGGAGCATCCTGTACTCCCAATCATTCGCGTTCACGGTGTCGCCAGTAAACTCGAGATGACCGGTGCCGTCCTGTGCGAGCGTCGCACCGCCAAGCCCTGCAAACTTGATACGCCGGTCGGTTGTTTCGCCGGTGCCGGTGTACCGAAGCGCTCCGCCCCGGTAGCCCGTGCCAAACGTAATCGTTCCGTCGGCTTCCGTCGTCGGGGCACCGAGACTGCTGCTCGCGCTTCCCCCGCTCACGCTGTTGATCGAATCGACAAACAAAGCATCTCTCTGAATCCAGACGGGCCCCGTAAAGGTGTTGTCGCCGGTCAGATACAGATCGTTGTCCGTATTGCCCTTGGTCAGTCCGCCGGCTCCGCTGAGTACGCCGCCCAGCGTGATGTTATTCGACCAGGTGTTCACCGTGCGGGTCGCGCCCATCATCACCATATCGAGATTGATGGTCTGCGAACTCGCGCTGTAATTCTCAATATCGCCGCCGAGCGTAATCGCATTGCCCTCGAGCGTGAACGCACCCGCACCCGAGTTGAACGTAATGGAATTCGCCGTACCACCGGTCAGGTCGTTCGTGTTGACCAGTCCCGTCGTACCGTCGAACTGAAAATCGTCGCTGAAACTGGCTGCGGGCGCCGTGCCCGTCCAGTTGTCCGCCGACCAGTTTCCGTCCGGGGCCGCTCCCCCGTCCCATACGAACTGGGCCGAAGCGCTCATCGCCACCAGCCCACACAACACCACTAAACCCATACGCCATGCTCTCATCGCTCATCTCCTCCTTTTTGGCTTAAGGATTCTGACATAGATATTCATCCGGTCTGCACAGAACTTCTTATCCTGAAATGACAATATTATACATTATATTGATGTTTCCAGTTTTCCTCTGCTTGTGCGCCTTCTGACATCAACCCAATGGGTAACTTATACATAAGGGGTGGATAAGCGTTCAATGATAAATTTAAAAAAACATCCATTCCTATTAACCCTGCGTCCAAAGCCTCAGGGTCGTGAGGCGGGATTCGACAGACGGCTTTCGACGCCGGCGGGAACGCGAACACACAGCCCCTGCCCTCCGCAGGGTTCGATCGTTCGTTCAGCGATCTTGTGCGACGCCGTGATATCGAAGGTCCGGCCGGCGAAATGAAAATCCCGAACGGTCACTTCGCCCCACGATTCCGGGAATCTTGGGTGGATGGAGAGACCCTCGGGTATGGGACGAATGCCCATGACACCATCGATAAAGAAGAACGGGACCAGGCCGCTCTCGGGGAATTCGCGCACGGCCCCCACCGGCGTACCCACCCCGAAGGGCGTAATCGGCATCCAGCGCAGCTCCGTGCGGGCGGCCTCGTTCAGGATCGCCCGCATCCGCTCCATCGCGTTATCGAATCCGAGCACGCGCAGACGGGCGTGGAGATCGTAATAGGACGTGAACAGGATCATGCCCCCATTCTGGGCGTTGATTTCCCACGAGGCGTGATTGAAGTCGCCGAGCTCGACGGCCTGGCCATGAAAAAGTTTAAACCGTTTATCGCCGGTAGACTCCGCGGAGAGCGTGGTCGAGCGCGGGGCAATGTTCCAGTGGTAGATATCCCGGCCGATCGACGTATCGTCCGCGATCTCCCGGTCGCCGTTGATCCAGGCCATGATCCGTCCGGCGCGTTCGGGTGGAGCAAGACCGAAGTCGACCGCCTTCAGATTCAGGAAGGTGAACCCGTAATCGATACGCTCGCCACGCGCGTCGATCCATCCAATGTAGCGCCCCTTCGCCTCGTTCCAGAAGGTCTGGTTGAAACGCCGCTTCATGCGGGCCGCCGCCGTCCGCATCATTTTTGCGCGCCGGCCCTCCCCGCCCAGCGCCTCGAGCAGATCGGCGTACCGGATCAGCGCATCGTAGACGTGGGCATTGAGGTAGGCGGACTGATACCCGAACGGCCAGCCGTCCCAGTAGTTGGCGCTACGGCTCTCCGGCAGACCCTGCAGCTCGGGATCGTCGATCGTAACCAGCCCCGAGCGACCGCCCAGCTCGTCCAGAAAGAGGCCCATCCCGCGGTCGGCCTTCTCCAGGATCGACAGGCCGTCGACCCCGCTCTTCTCTTCCAGCGACGCGCGATCGCGAGTCATCAGGTAGTAATGCGAGACGGCGGACACATAGATTGCCGTCCCGGCGTAATGACGGCTGTGACCGAGATGGCGATCCTCCGTGGGCGTCAGGTAGATGTAGCCGCGGTCGGTGATCGGGTACCGGCGGATGGTATCGATCCAGTCCGGCATCCATTTCGAATCGATCCACGCCATCTTCATGGCGTTCCAGAGCGCCCATTCCGATGAAAAGATCGCGAGCATCCCGCCGCTGTAGGGCCGATCGGTCGGCCACACGGGATTGTGATAGTCATGGATCTCGTTCGCCGCCTCGCCAAAGATGAGCCAGAGATTGTTCCAGCACGCCTGTTCGCGCTCGGTCAATCCGTCCGCGGCAAAGCGGAACTCCCGGTCTCCGATCACACGCATCGCGCCCAGCGCGAGCGCGTACGAGCCGTCCGCTTCCGGATCGCGATGAAACGTGACCAGCCGTACACCATCGGCGACCACCCCGTTGAGTCGCACCACCACGGTCGCGTCGCCGGGGTTGGGGAAATGAAGAAACCGCGCCTTCGGCACGACGTTCCAGTGCTCGCCGCCGTCCACGGTAATCTCCAGATCGAAGTCACGCGGAAAGCGCCCCTCGGCGTCGGCGGTCAGTTCGACGCGATCAAGCGCGTAATGACGATCGAGCCCGGCCTCGATCCACGCCTTGTCATAGGCATCGCGCAACGGCAGATAAAAGTCCTCTCCGCTCCCGGCCGGGGTTCCGTCCGGCGAGAGCCGGTAATCGGCCTTGAGCGGATTCCCCGCGCGCGTGACGGTTCCGGTCACCGTGACCGGTGCCTCAATCCATCCAGAATCATGGCCGCTCAGACTCAGGGTACGGTAACGGCGCGCCTTCTCGCCGGGCGTGGTATAGCCGTGTTCGAATCCGAGGGCGAACATGGAGACGCCCTGGGCCGAGGGCAGCCAGCGCCCTTCTCCATCGTCGACGATGTAGTAGGCCATCTCGTTGTCCGGATGGACCCACTGCATGTGAAAGAAGGTTTCGTCCTCCGCACGGCCGAGCCCGGCCAGCACCCCCACCCCCATGAACAGCGCGAGCACTCTGATGTTACGGAGCATAATTCCCTCGCAGGTAGAATTCCAATTGGTCCAGATAGATCGGACCGTGAGCCGTCCTGACGGAACTCGCCGGGGCGATCTGAAAATCCACGGCCAGCAGACGCTGTTTGCGCTTATGCAGCCGCGCGCGGTTCAACTGATCCACCGTACTGAACAGCGGGTCATTGGCGATGCCCGTGACATCCTCCGGCAGACTGAACTCGATCTTTTGCCACCCCGGCCGGGTCTGGACCGTACGGGCGGCGAGGTGATAGATCTGGCGGTCGCCGCCGAGCACATTCGCGGTAATCACCAGTCCGGCCGGCTCCACAGCCCCCGTTTCGAGCCAGAAGGATACCCGGTCGAACCGGAACTGCGGGATCGGATAAATCCAGCGTCCCAGAGCATTCTCCGCATCCAGCCGCAGATCGAGCTGGAGTGAGGCGGTTCCGGTTCTTTTCGGATCGGGGGCCAGCCGCACCTCCGCCATCCCCGTCCCGGCATGACTGGTGATGTGCTCCACGTCTCGATCGAGATCGAAAACCCCGTAATAGATCAGCCGCGGCGTCTCATCGCCCGGATGCCGCGACGCCAGACCGACAACCGGCCCCGCCGCCAGCAACGCCGCCAGCCCCAGCATCATGCCCGTCGCCCGTCTGTTCATCCCGTTCTCCTCCCCTGCCCTCAGAAATGAATCATCGCCTTGACCACCCCGTCGCGGTAGGCCGCCACCAGATCGAAGGCCTCGGCGGTACGCGCGAAGTCGAACCGGTGGGTCGTCATCAGGTTCACATCGAACACGCGCTGTGCGATCAGGTCGATGGCCTTTTGCGCGCACCCATTCTGACGGCGTACGTTCTGAATCGCGATCTCCTTGTGGCGCAATTTGTCGATCTCGAAACTTACCCGCTCCGCGGTCGGCGGAATCCCGATCAGCATCAGTTTGCCCCCCGGCTTCAGCAGATCGATCGCCTGATCGAGGGCGTCCTGTTCTCCGCAGCACTCGAACACGACATCGAGGCCGCCCGGTTCCTGTTCGAGTACGCGCGCCACGATATCTTCGCGATCCGGATGGCCGCCCCACGTCGCCCCGGCCTTCTTTGCGAGGGCGATCCGGGGATCGAGTTTATCCGTCACATAGATCGCCTTCGCCCCCTGCGCCCGCGCGGGAAGCAATACACTGAGCCCGATCGGTCCGGCCCCGAGGATGCCGATCCGGGTGCCCGGCACGGGGACGGAAAGCTCGACGGCGTACATCCCGATCGAGAGCGGTTCGGAGATCGCCGCCTCTTCGTAGCTCACGTCATCGGGCAGCGGGAGACACGAATCTTCGGGCATCACGATCTGTTCGGAGAGACAGCCCTCGGCCTGCTTCGGACATCCGAGATAGGTCAGATGACGACAGGTATGCGGCCGACCGGCCCGGCACTGATCGCAGGTGCCGCAGGGATTCGCCGGGTCGATCGCCACGCGGTCGCCGGGCTTCACCTTCGTCACCGCCGTTCCCACAGCCGCCACCTCCCCCGCGCCCTCATGGCCTACTGCGAAGGGATACGCCACCACCTGAGAACCGATCCGTCCCGTCTCGTAGTAATGGACGTCCGAGCCGCAGACCCCGACGGCCTTCATCGTGATCAGCACGTCGTCGTCGCGGACGAGTTCCGGCGCGGGGCCCTCCATCATCTGCATCTGACGCAAACCGGTCAATTTCATCGATTTCATGTATGCTCTCCCCTCGTCCGTAATTCATGGCCCATTCATGGAGGGTCGGATTCCACGCCCTTTTCAGCGGACGGGGTGGAACCCGTCCCTCCAGGGGATCCCTCACAACGGACGGGGTGGAACCCGTCTCTTCCACGCCGACCCTCCTCAGCGGACGGGGCGGAACCCGTCCCTCCAGAAGAACGAACGAGATGGAACCCGTTTTTTTTCTATGCGGACGGGGTGGAACCCGTCCCTCCAGAAGAACGGACGGGGTGGAACCCGTCCCTCCACACGCAACCATAGTTTCCCGGTTCAGCCGTCCCTCCATTACGCGAACAGATTCCCCCGGTTCAGCCGTTCCTCCGGGTCGAAGATTCGCCGCAGCCGGCGCATGGCATCGATCCCTTCCTGTCCGATCATGATCTCCAGCAGCGGCACCTTGATCTTTCCGATCCCGTGTTCCGCGGAGACGGAACCGCCCATGGCGACGACCTGATCCGCCCACTTGAGGTAGAGTTTCTTCCCCTGCTCCAGCTCGGCGGGATCGCGCGGGAGAATATTGACATGGACGTGGTTGTCGCCGATATGGCCGAAGATTACATATTCGAGGCCGGCTCCGTCGAGGTCGCTGCGGTAGAGGCAAAGTGTTTCCTCCAGGTGCGCGTCCGGCACGGCCATGTCCGTACCGAGCTTGGTGAGGCTCGGATACGCCTTCCTTCGTTCATCGATCAAAAGGTTGACGGCCTCCGGCGTGGCGTGGCGAAAGGCCTTGTGCACGGCGATATCGCGCGGGGTTTCGGCGATCCAGCAGTCGTCCTCCCCCGCCCCGCATTCAACTATGAGTTCCGCCGCCTGCACAACGGAAGCCTCGACCTCATCTTCCTTCCCTCCGTGGAACTCGAAATAGATCGCCGTGTTAAAATGCGGGGCCAATTCCGGCAGATCGGCAAAGGCGGCATGCTCCGTCCGGGCGCGGCGCAAGAGATCGAGCGCATGGTGGCCGAAAAACTCGATCGCCACCGGGTCGAGTTGATCGCGCAGTGCACGGACAAACCGCAGCGCCCCGCTCTCGTCGGGGAAAAATGCGCAGAGGGCCGTCCGCGCGGCGGGCACGGCACGCAGTTCCAGCTCGGCCTCCGTGATGACCCCCAGCGTACCCTCCATGCCGATAAAAAGATCGATCAGGTCCATATCCGGACGGACGTAATAGCCCGCCGCGTTCTTCACCTCGGGCATCGGCAGGCTGGGCAGTTCGCCGTCGATTTCCCTTCCGCTTTCGGTCGTGAGGCGGAATCGCCGTCCCTCGGCCTTCTGTCCGCGTTCGAGCTGCAGGGTATCGCCGCCGGGCAGCACGATTCGCAGCGCTCGGACCCACCGTCGCGTCGGGCCGTAGTGGAAACTCATCGCGCCCGAGGCGTTGCAGGCGAGCATGCCGCCGATCGACGCCGAAGTCTCCGTGGGATCGGGCGGGAAGAAGAGACCTTCGCGCTCAAGATCCTCGTTCAAGTCCGAAAGCAGGACGCCGGGCTGGACCTTAATTCGGCCCTCTTTTATTGCACCGATCCGATTCATGCGGCTCAGATTGAGAATCGTACCCCCCTCCGGGACGGCCCCGGCGGTGATACCGGTCCGCGCGCCCTGCAGGGTGACACGCCCGCTACACACGAGCACCTCACGCACCTCCGCTTCCGTTCCGGCGAAGCAAATCGATTCGGCCGAACCCGCGCGGCGCGACTCGTCGCGCAGATAATCACCAAAATCCGGATTTATCGATTGAACATCAGCATTCATGGCGGAGAGACATCCCGGCGGACGGGAAAGGCGGCCTGGCGGAGAAAGGTCGACCCGAGCGGCTTCAGACGTGAAACCGCGCCCTTACCCCGTCGCAGGTATAGAGGTCCTTCGAGAAACCAGCGCGGATGGGCCCACGGTCTTTCGGGATCGTAGGCGGGATTTTCAACGGCCTTGAATCCCGCATCGGGATTGATGGGCGCGATGCTCCAGGGGGCCGCGGGCTCTCCGCTCTCAGGCAGGAGTTCCCATTCGGTAAATTCGGGGACGCCGCCTCTGGATTTCTTCAGGACCTTCTTTTCGGCCGGGAGGGGCTGCGCATAGAGCAGAGGGCCGCGAGCGATCGCGACCTCGCCGTTCACGCATTCGCGGAGGCGAACCGGATGCCCGAACTTCAGCTCCACGGTATCCCCGGTACGCCACTTCTTGCGGAATATCTTCCGCCCCTTCCCCTCTGTAACCGCGGCCCGCGGGGCGTAGGTCTCCACGGAACCGGCCCAGCCGGGGATTCGTACCTCGAAGGGAAATTCCACCGGCGCGGCCGTCTCAAAATGAAAACGAACCCGATCTTCGAAAGGATAGCCCGTCTCTTCCCGAATCGTGACCAGGACCCCTCCGACACGCGTACGCACCTCGGACGGACCCAGCAAAAGCGCCGCCAGCCCCGCCCCGTCCGCGGATCGCATCCACATCGACCCGACGTAATAAGGCATCAGTTTGACTGCGTTGGCCGTGCAGCAGGAACCGCCGACCTGATGGGCGGGCGAATAGTGCCAGCGTCCGTTGGAGTTATGCGGGTATCCCAGATTCATGCGTTCTTTAGCACGGGTGACGGTCGCGGCGGACAGATAATTGATCATGGTGCCGTCCGGTGTGCGCGCCCCCTGAGCGGCATTGAACACGAGCCACTCGATCCAGTCGCCGACCTCCGGGTTGCCGAATTTCTGGAGCGCGGAGGCAAGACTGGCGGTCATCTCGGTCGTCGCGCAGTACTCGTATCCCTGTTCCGGAAGCGGCATCTGCCCGTGTACACCCTCGTCGCTGACCAGCGCCCCGCTCGGGGTGCGAAACCGGCTGAACTTCTCCAGCGCGGCCTGCGACGCCTTGTAATAAATGTCTTTCCCCGTCGCACAGGCCAGAAAAAAGGGAACGCGGAAGTGTTCGGCGACATGCGCGCCATGTCCCTCCAGCGGAATTTCCGGGTCGAGCAGGACGTCCAGCTTAATATCGTCCGGCCCGATATCGTTCGATTCCGAGTACTGCCGATAGAGGAACTCGGCGTACTCCACGTATTTCTTCTCCCCGGTCAGGCGGTAGAGCCATTCGCACACATCCACGTACATGAGGACGTGGCCGTTGATCTTGCGGGGCTTCGGCTTGGCAGGGTCGCCGTCATCGACGAAATCGTCCGCGCCCTCTTCGCCCTCGACCGGTTCCGCGCGGTAATTCTCATCGCCGGGCTGGTAGATAAACGGCGGATTGTCCTCGTTGTAATTCGCCATGATCACATCCGCCGTGGCGATCACGGCATCCAGCGCCTCCTGCTCGCCGGTCATCTCGTAGTAGGCGAGCAGCGCCACCCCCGTGCGTGACTCATTGAAGAGGTCGCGATTGAGACGCTTCCAGCGCAGATCCGCGGGCATGTTCCCGACGTATCCGCTGGGTTCCTGCGCATCGAGGATCTCGCGGACATAGCGGTTAACCTTGCTTCGTTCGGAGGCGTAGCCTCCGTAGTACGCCATGCGCGTATAGCCGTCCAGCCAGTTGCCGGTCAGTTCCGCCGCTCCCGCACTGCCCGTCTTGTGTACCCAGGTGGCAGGGGTGTACTGGGGACGGACTTTCTGAAGATTTCCGGCCACGCCGCGCAGGGCATCGTTCCGCAGCTGACCTGCCATCCATCCCCGCGGCTGAATCTCACGCAGCAGAAGCGGCTCATAAACGGGACATTCCGGGGCGCCGCAGACCATCGCCGCCGCGCACATAAATAGCCCGCACCCGACCCCAACCCGATGACTGATGCCGATACGCACATCCCTCTCCCGCTGAATCCCGGCCCGCATTTCCGAATAAAGCGGTCACCGTAACGAATATTCGATCATGCGACCAGATTCCTGTGATATCTTTCAGCGATTCTCATTATGGCTTCACCCTTTTCGGTCGGGGTGGCACCCGACCCTCCCAGTGCCCGAAAATGCGTCGGATATCGACTCGGGAGGGACGGCTGCCACGCCGTCCGCGGTCGGAATGCGGCCATAATGAGAACTGCTGGATATCTTTTTGGGTTGGGTGTTCTGGGTAGGGCGCGATCTCTCCGCCTTCGGCTCTTTATGCCTTCGGCGGACAGGCTATGCGCGCCGGTTTTGCGGACGGCCCGGAGGTCCGTCCCTAACTGGGGCCGCTTTTCCGGACGGATGAGACACCGTCCCTACCTTGGCATGAGCGTCAGGGTAATCCGCCGCACGTCCATCACGCTATCGCCCGGCACCTCAAGCGCACGAATACGCAACGCATCCCGCCCCGCAGGCAGATCCATCACCCCGAAATCCCATTCCCTGAACTCCTTGTACCCCGAGATGCGTCGGGACCGCGGCACGGTGTCGTCGTCGATACAGGGCGGGTCGTGCGCAACCGAGAGGCGATTGGTCAGGGCGCACGTCTTGAAGGAGACCTCGATCAGCGAGCCCACGTCTTCTTCCGGACAGGTGTAGTCGATCTGCACGTGGTACCGGCCGGCGGTTTGAACCTCGACCGGCCAGTAGATCTCACGATCCGGATGCTCCCAGTCGAACCAGGAGTTGTTCGGCGCGGCGCCGCTGCGCGGGATCCCGCCCCTTCCGATCCCCTCGCTCGCGTCCAGCCGCGTGATCGGAAATTCGGGATAGCCGACGCCGAACGGCGGCTTTTCGTAGCCCGGCTGAAAAAGCGGCATCTGAGACTTCCACGCCTCCAGGGCGCGTTTCAGACCGGCCGCACGTTCCGGCTCCTGCGCAGCGATGTCCGTGGTCTGCAGGGGATCTCCACGCATATCGTACAGCCCCCCGTCCGATCCCAGTCGATAGTGCTGCGTGCGCACGGAAGCTCCACCATGCCACCAGCAGTAGAGGTTCCGGTCCGGCCATGGGCCCTCCATCTCTCCCGTCAATAACGGCAGGATATTGCGTCCGTCGAGCGGCCTATCGCCCACACGCGGGATCTCCGCCAGCGCGGTAAGCGTCGGAAGCCAGTCCAGGACGCTCGTAATCTCTTCGACCGTCCGGCCGGAAGGAAACGCCGCGGGATAACGCACGTGACAGATCGACCGCACCCCGCCCTCCTCCGCCCATCCCTTGATGCCCTTCATGGCGCCGTTCCAGCGCCACTCGTTCGGACCGTTGTCGGAGAAGTAGATCACCACGGTGTTCTCCTCCAGCCCGAGCGCGTCCAGCGCCTCGAGCACACAGCCCACGTTCGCGTCCTGATTTTCCAGCATGGCCATCGCCGCCCGCGTCGCGTCCTTGTCTTCCTGGTTCGGACGATTTCCGTCCTGCGGTATTTTCCGGTCCTTCCAGCGCGCCCAATCCTTTGGTTTCACGATCCAGGGCTTGTGCGGCAGGGCGAACGGCAAGACACAGAAAAACGGTTCGTCGCGATGACGCCGGATGAACTCGATGGCGTTCTGTGTGGAGACTTCGTCGATATACCCTCGACTTTTCACCTGCGTCCCGCGCTCGTCTTCAAAGACCTCGTCGTAATAGGTCTCGCCCTGTCCGTGCATGAAGCAACGCGACTCCTCAAAGCCGCGCGCGGCCGGCACGTAGGGCCATTGCGCGCCGTTGTGCCATTTGCCGAAGATCCCCGTGGCGTAGCCAGCCGAGCGAAAACAATCGGCGATCGTCTTCTCGGCGGGATCGATGCGTTCGTTCCCGCCCGACACGCCGCCCACTCCGCTGCGAAGCGCGCACCGCCCCGTCAGCAGTTCCGCCCGCGTCGGGGCGCAGGCGGGCTGGACGAAATACCGGTCCAGCCGCACGCCGTCGCGCGCCAGCGAGTCGATATGGGGTGTCCGCACGCTCTCGTTACCGGAACTCGAGTAATCGCCCCACCCGGCATCGTCAGCGATCATGATCACCACGTTCGGCCGTTCCGCCCGGAGCGAAGCGGTGACCCCGAGCCACCCCAACAGAAGGATCGTCCATCTTTTTAGCTTCATGCCTCCTCACTCCCTTCCGGTTCCATCAGCTCGTAATCGCTCGCCTCGAGTTCCTGTTCCGCGCCACCCGGCCAGCACAGGATGGCCCGGCTCTCCGGCGGGACGGTCACCGTGAGATGCAGGCGTCCACCCCGTCGCTCCCAGCGTACCGGAACGACGCCCTTCGGCGAAGGCACGACTTTCACATGAGACCGGTTTACCTCAGGCTTCGGATCCAGAGCTGATCGACGGCGCCGATAAACCCCTGAGGAGACACCCGGAGCGTGAACGACGCGGACGCGAGCTCGAGCGAATCGAATACGCGACGATCCGATCCCACGCCGTCCACTTCGAGACAGGCCATACCGGTCTCCGGGTTTACTTCCGCGCGCACCCTGCGCCATTGAGGTTTACGGACCGCGTCTTCGACCACCAGTTCCGTGACCGTTTCGTCGCACCCTGTGAATTCAAAGACCAGATCGTCGCCGGAAGCTCGAAGCCGATAGACGTCGGGCTGGACGAGAATGAGGGCGCCGGAATCCCGGTAGATATAAGCATCGATCATCACGCCCCGTGATCCCGGCCAGTTCTGCGTGCTGTCGGCCCGGTGATCCTTTTCGTCGAAAAAGAGGGCGGGCCGGATCTCAGGAGACGTAGATCCCTCGAACCGGGATTGGGCACCCCCCGAGAGCACGAGGGGATTGTTCCGGGGCGAACCGAGGGTGACGACATCGGCGATTTGGCCCGCCGCGTTGGTCTCCATGTTCCACAGACCAAACGTATTCGCCTCGTCGTTCGCGTAGACTGATCCGTACACATTGCTCTGAACCAGGATATTCCGGCTGCCCTCCTCGGGCACGACCGGTTGTTTCGACGTCTGATTCCCGAAATGATTATGGCGAACGACGATCGCTTCCGAATCCGCATCGGCGAAGACCAGGGGACGGAGCGCATCCCCGCCGAACCAGAAGACGTTATCCTCGATGACCCCCTGTGAAGAAGCGATCAGGTTCACATCGCGATAATCCCCGGACGTATATTCCGAAGGCTGGTGATAGGGGACGTTTTCAACGACCTGAAAACCGTCCACGTTCTCCAGCGTCAACCCCATGGTGCGCGGGTTCCAGTGATTCTTGACGATTCGAAGCGGATGGGTCAGGGCGCCCCCCGTATTGACGATACGGATGCCGTGTCCGGTTCCCACCGACACCACCCCGTCGAGAACGGGGGCCTCCGGGGTGTCGGTGAACTCAATATCGACGCCCATGCGGGAGGACCAAAAATAACAGTACCGGATACGGGGGCGATAGGCCCTCCGCATCACAATCGACGACTCCGCCCAGGCCTGTTCCACTTCGGTGATATCCGGGCCATACGGTCCGGACGTCGCCACGGTATCGATCAGCGGCATCCATCCGTCGAGCACGATGGAGCGGTCGAAATAATCCGTCATCCGGTCGTCGCAACGCATTTCCACGGCGTTGAGCAGCAGGTTGTACGTCAGGGTCGCCGGTTCGCTGTAGGGTTTGCTCAGGTCCAGTCCGGTACCCGCCGAAGGCACGGAGGGGACCACATCCAGATCGCGGATCTCGACCCGCGACCTCGGGTCCGTCGACACGATCTTCAATACCCCGTCGTGGTTGTTGCCCATCAGACGGCTGATATTATGGCCGCGCCCTTCGATCCGGAGAACCCCGACCGCGCCGGTCACACAAACGCGCGAGTCGATTTCGTACGTGCCCGGAGGAATAATCAGCGTGACGCCCCCCTCCGTCACCGCCTGTTCGAGCGCGGCCCGGAGGGCCGGGGCATCGTCCATCCCATCATCGGGGATCGCGCCGAAATCGTCGGTCAGTCGATACTCCGTCGGCGCCCCTCCCAGCGCGAAGACAAAACCCAGCAGCCAAAGCAGGTTCACGGGGCACCTCCCCCGGTGTTCCCACGCAGATGGACCTCGTAGATCTTCGGTCCGCGGAACAACACGGCGTCCCGGATCGGCAGCGCGAGCACATTATCGTAGAAATCGATCTGCTCGGACCGGATCGCGTTATGGGGAATCGGCGCGCTCCCATGGCCGTCCACGATCAGGTGAACCCGGTTGCTCGTTGAGCCACTGAACGTATTGCCGCCCACCTGCATCGCCTGGCAATTAAACAGCTCAATATCGCGGAAGAACCCCTCGCCCCGCGCCGCGAGCGGTTCGATCCGGTTTCTCATGACCTTCCCCACCCGTTTCCTCAGGATCACGACGCCGGCTTCCTCCGCGCGAAGGACATTGTCACTGACGTGGACGCCCGGCTCCTGACCCGGCGTGGCGATGATCATGCCGACGCGACATCCGTCGGCGAGCGAATCGTGTAACAGCCCCCCCTCCCCGGTGCCGTCGGTCGACCAGTCGTAGGCGGTATCGGCATTGCGCACCGAGCAATAAGCCATGCGGCCGCCGTAAAAACCGTCCTGATCGATCCCCCGGGTCATGCGCCATACGGCCCCGCGCCCGGTGAGCCGGACATGGCCGATGCGCGGGAAATTGCCGTGCCCGCCCTGTTCATCGAGCACTTCGAACTTTACGCGCCGGAAGAGCGGGGTGAACCCGAGCGCGTCGAGTTCATGGAGCTCGAACGAGGCGGGGCCGTTGCTGCCGTCATCCCACGATCCCGTGACGGTATTGTTCGCGCGATCATAGACGAGCGTCACCTCATCGCCGGCCGCATTGGGGGCGTCGCGGGCCGTCAGGGTTTCGAGCACGAGGTTCGTTCCGCCGTGGCGCAGGCAGAGCCGCACATCCACATTGGTCGCGATGGTGTTCGCGCCGGCGGATTCGATCCAGAGCGCACTCTCATCTTCGCCGAAGGCCAGTTCCGGGTCCGCGCCGAAACCGATGCCCATGCCGCCTGTATCATAGGCGCTCAATTCCGCGGACAGCGTGAGCGCGTCATACCCCTCAAACTCGTCGAAATCGACCGACACCAGGGCATCGAGTCCAGGGTGGTTGCCATAATAGAGGACTCCTTCGGCAGGATATCCCCCGCCGGGCCGGGCATACCCCGGGGTAAAAAAGCGCGGTGTCTCCGCATCGGCGGGATCCCGCGCGGCATAGAATCGCCAGGGATCCGCCGTGAGGCCGTTCGTCGAAGACCCGACGCCCGTCTTGTGGACGGACTCGTTCGGCATACGCACCGAATTGTCGATGTAAAAACAGTCATCGAACAGCACGGACTCCTCGTCGTGCCCCTCCGTTCGGCGGTCGGCCCCCACGATCTGGACTTGACGAAAGAGGGCCCTCCACTGCCCGTGCGCGCGCACCCCCTTGCTAAAGCTGTTCATCGGCGCCGTACGCCCGATCGTGATTCGTTCGAGGATGAGGGCCCGTTCCGCACGCACGCCCAGATCGGGATTGATAATCGAAATCGCGGGACCGCGGTCGGGGGCATCGGCCTGCAGGGTAAAATCGCGCAGGGTGAGGTTCATGCCGTTGATGGTCGTCTCGAAGAACAGCAGCCCCGATGTATCGCCGCCGATCAGCCGGGTGGCATGCCGCCCCGCCCCGCGAATATAGAGCCGGATATAGCCCTCGCTCACCTGCGCATTGGGCACCCGCACAAACAAACAGGTGCCCAGGTGGTAGTCACCGGCGGGGATCTCCAGATAGCCGCCGCCATCCGCGATCAGATAATCCAGTGCCTGTTGAAAGGCGGCGGTATCGTCCGCCCCGTCGCCGGGCACGGCGCCGAACGCGGTCACGTCCGCTTCCTGCATCGCCGGGACGGCCCCGACCGTCAACGCCCACACTACAAAGCATCGTCTTATCAGGCCGCCCCCGCGCATGCTCCGTCTCCCGTTTGGCTACGTCTGGGCGGCATACCCGCCCGCCCCGATCAGCACAATCGACAGAAGCACCAACAGAATGCCGGTCACGATCACCCCTATGGTCCGGCGGCTTACGCCCTGCCACTCCTTAAACCAGAGCCCCCAGATATTGCTGACCGCCACCACCACGGCCATCAGCACCGACCAGCTTGCGAACGCGTATTCGCCCAGCCGGGTCGAGCCCATTCCGTAGAGCATGAATTGCACATACCAAAGCCACCCGGCGACCGCGGCCAGCGCGTAGTTTTTCAACAGGGGCGCCCGTGCTCGGAAATAATCTCCGCCGGTCCTGTTTTTCACGTTCAGGAAAAGGCAATAGATCACATTGGTGGTAAATCCTCCCATCAACGCCACCACGAGCACGGGATTATTCTGCCACAGGGGGGCGACCCCTGCGGACAGGGCCTCTTCGGCGATCGGCCGGCCGAACTCGAAACTGAAGGCCAGACAGGCGTTCATGAGCCCGGACACGAGGGCGACGACGATGCCCTTGGGAAAGTTGAACTCGGCGGTCGAGGCCTGTTTCAGGTCGGTGGAAACCTCGCGCTCTTTGCGTACGCCTGCATAGCCGCAAACCGCCACGCCGACCAGACAGACCAATACGCCCGAAAGCGTAAGCTGGCCCGACGTGGTCGAGAGCAACCCCATGAACTGACCTTTGACGATCGGAGGAATCAACGTACCGAACGCGGCACAGGACCCCAGGGCCAGGGCATACCCCAGCGACATGCCGAGGTAGCGCATGGAGAGTCCGAAGGTCACCGCCCCGATCCCCCAGAGGAACCCCATAAACCAGGTCATGAACACGGTGCGGCTGCCCGACGCGGCGATCATCCCGCCGAACTCCGGCGCCGTCAGCGCGGCCACCGCCAGGGGTCCGATAATCCAGGCGAACAGGCCGAACGAAATCCAGCCGGACTCCCACGACCACCCGTTCACTTTTTTGAGCGGTATATAAAAACTGCCGGCAGATATCCCGCCGAGCACCAGCATCACGACGCCTGAGAACAACATGAGCCCCTCCTTTCGTTTATCGCGGCCCCTGCGGCCGTCTATTCCGTTTGAGTTCGACCCCGATCCCGCCCCGGCGAGCCTACGGGAGATCGAGTGAGAGCGCGCGATCGTTCTCCTGTTCCGCCCCCGGCGTACTGCGACCGCGCTCGAGCTGCCGGCGGGCGAAAAGCGTCAGTTCCCGAACTTTTTCGGGATACTGATCATGGACGTTATTGCGTTCCTCGGGATCGGTTGCGACGTTATAGAGCTGAACGGGAGGCAGACCCTGCTTTCTGGCCTCGGACTCAGACGGCGCGACCTTATCCACGCTCTCCTCCCTGACCTTGATGATGGCGGGTGCGCCGCTTCCATACGCAAACGCGAGTTTCCACGGACCGCGCCGGACCACCAGGCAGTCGGCGAGATACGAATGCGTGATGGTCGTTTCGCGCACGGCATCGACGCGCCCGGTCAGCAGCGGCAGGAGGCTCACGCTATCCTCGGCGGCGTCCGGGGGAAGATCGTATCCGGTGATCTCGGCGCAGGTCGCCATCAAATCCACCGTAGTGACCAGCGCGTCGCTGACCATGCCGGGCCGGATCCGGCCCGGCCAGCGGACGATGAACGGCACCCGCATGCCCCCCTCCTGTACGAACCCCTTGTAGCCGCGGTAGGGACCGCCGATGCGATGGCCCGCGTCGATAAACGGCTGGATCGGCGTGTAACTGCAGTGGCCGTTATCGGAGGCGAACACCAGCAGCGTGTCGTCGGCCAGACCGTGCTCGTCCAGCGCGGCCATGACGCGGCCGAGCGCGGCATCGGTCTCCATAATCAGATCGGCCACCCCGCTGATCCCGCTCCTGCCCTTGAACTCCGCCGAAGGGGCGATCGGTTCGTGCGGGGTGGTGAGCGCAAAGTAGAGAAGGAATGGCTGGTCGTCCTTCGCGCGGGCGGCGAGGTACGTCTCTGCCTCGCGCACCAGATTCGGCATGACTTCATCGAATACGTAGTCCGGCTGCATGGGACCGTTACGGCCCCAGCGCTCTGGGGTATGCGGGCCTTTGAGCGCCGTGGGCAGACTCGTCAGCTTGTCGTCACGAAAATAGGCGTAAGGCGGCTGGTTAGGCACGTCGATGCCGAAGTAGGTATCGAACCCATGGTCAAGTGGCCCACCGGGGATGGGCTTCGAGTAATCGACCTTCCCCTCGCGCTGTTGCCGGAATTCGTCGTCCGGCACGTATTCGAGCGTGCCGTCGTCCCGCACCATCGGCCAGTTCCAGCCGAGGTGCCATTTACCGATACAGGCCGTGTGATAACCCTCTTTCTGGAGCATTTCCCCAAGGGTCAGCCGGTCCGGATGGATGAGCGGCGAGCCGTAGACGCGAACGACGTGCAACGGAAGACGTGAACGCCAGGAATAGCGGCCGGTCAGCAGCGAATAGCGCGCGGGCGTACAGAGCGAGGCACTGTTCGAGGCATCGGTAAACCGGATCCCCTGCCCCGCCAGGCGATCGATATGAGGCGTCGGCACCGCGCAATGCTCCGGGTCGTAGCAGTGCACGTCGCCGTACCCGAGGTCATCGGCATAGACGATGACGACATTCGGGCGTTCCCGCGCAGCCCGGGCGGACGTCAGAAACCCCATCAGAATCCAAACCGTCAACCATCGTTTCATGACCCCGTCGCTCCCCTCGTTCTATCGCTCACGCTCCGAAACATGTGGCGGAGTATGCCACGCCTCGGGGGGCGATGTCAGTTCTTTGACACAAACTCATACGTACCGGACTCCACTTCAAAGACGAGGCGATCGTCCTCGACGCGGAGAAAGCGGACGCCCTCCGCATCGCGGGCGGGGCCGCCGCTTTCGGTGACGTTTTCGATGTCGCTTCCGGGCACATAGACGGTCGCGGTGGTATTGGGCGGAATCTCGATATGGAGCTGCGCTTCCCCGTCGCCACACTTCCAGTTACTCACAATGGGACCGTAGGGCGAGGGGATGCTTGTATTCGCATAGGACAGATCCCCGACCAGGTGCGGTTTGATGATGAAGTGCGAATAGCCGTGATGGGTGGGAGCGGTGCGGATGCCGCCGATCCCCTTGATGAACCACGCCGCGATGCCGGTGAAGCAGGTGTGGATTCTGCTGTAGGATGCCGCCCCCCAGCTTTCCGGCCAGGTGGTCTGACCCCGTTCGAGAAAGAACCCGTAGCCCGGGAACGTGGTTTTGTTGATCGCCCCATAGAGGACATCGTTCCACTCCGCGTCCTCGATCAGATACTGCAGGAGAACCGGAAGCCCGGAGCTGCCCACGTCCAGAAAGGGCGCGGGTTGGGTCCATTCCGGGCTGGGGGTCCATTCCAGTTTGGGGTTGGCCCCGCTCCACCCCTCGCTATTGGCCAGCAGCCCGGCGGTGTCCACCGGCTCGGTCATGGCCTCCTTGAGGCTGGCCAGGATGGCGGGCTCCAGTTCCTCGGGCACGACGCCCGTAAGCAGCGGGAATGCAAGGTGAACCTGGCGCCGGGTGTCGAGGTAGATGTTCTTTTCCGCATTGAAGAATTTCGCGTGGATGGCTTCTCTCAGCCGGTCCAGCCGCCCGGAGTAGAGAGTGACGTCGTCGTCGCGACGCAGCGCGGCGGCGATATCGGTCATCATTTTCAGATTCAGCGCATAGGTGCAGTTGTTGAACAGCGCCGCCTCGGGGGAATCGCGCCACTCCCGCCGTTCCCCTGGCGCGCGCCAGTCCCCGATGAAAAACCAGCGGCTGTGATGCGATTTGGATTCGTAGAGATCCTGGGTGATGACGCCGTCCGCCGATCGGGATGCGTTGGCGTGGAGGAGTTCGAGCCATTTTTGGTAATTCGGGTAGGCCTCAGCGACCACCCTGCGGTCCCCGAGGTGGCGGAGCATCTCCCAGCCGAGATGCAGGGGGGCGCCGGCCCAGAGTAGCCCCCCCTCCATGCATCCCGGAGTTGGGCGCAATATGCGGGAAAAGCCCGTCCTCACGCTGCGCGTCGCACCAGTCGCGGACGCGGCGGGCATAGAAGTCGCCCGCGCGATAGTTGGGCAGGCCGATGCCCCGGGCAGTGGACCAGGCGACTTCGCCGTATCCCCGCCGCTCGCGGTGGGGGCAGTCCATCGTCATACCGGCGAGGGTGTTGGCGCGGAACGTCCAAAGATCCTTCTCATACATCCGGTTGAACAGATCGTTGGAACATTCAAACCGGCCGATGCGTTCGAGGTCCGTGCCCACGGCATGCCCCCGGACGTCCCCGGGTTGCGGCTCATAATCGAAGCCGGTGATCTGGACGCTCCTGCCCGCGGTCCAATTGAAACGGTGCCGGAACGTGCCGGGCGATTCGCCGCAGATGTAGCGGCTGGCCTGATTGTGTTTCTCTCCCCTGACCAGATCGTCCGACGACTGGATCAGAATCTCCTGCCCCGGCTCACCCCGCAGGTTTCGCAGCTCGATAAACCCCGTGAAGTTCGTTCCGAAATCGACTTTGTAACTCTTCTCGCCCGCCCCGGTGATGCTGACCGGCGAAAACGCCCTGATGATCCGGTCGGGTTGGGCGTTCTGAGCGGAGACAACGACATCCCGGCTTGTGGGCAGGGCGCTCACCCAGGCCGAGTCGTCGAAGCCGGCGGTGTTCCAGTCCGGGCTCAACTTGCGCGCGTCGATCTCCTCGCCGCCGTATCTGCGCGCCCGCGGTCTCTCGTCTCTGTAATAGATGCGATGGCCGCTTTCCGCGCATTTCCACGACGCGTCGGTCGCCACGGAGACTTTGCTCCCGTCGTCGGCGACGATGTTTGCCTGGACGCGGATCGCCGGGGTGGCCCCGTCGTACGGGGCGAACCCCGGGCCGTGCCAGACCGCGATCACGTTTTCCCCCCGCTGAAGCAGGTCCGCGACATCATAGGCGACATAGAGGACGCGCCTTGCAAGAAAGGAGTGTGCCGGGGCAAGCACCCGGTCATCGGCCTTTTCGCCGTTGATATAGAGTTCGTGGGTGCCCAGCGAGGCGACATAAACGAAGGCCCGGGAGGCGGGGCGGTCGAGGGAAAACGTTTTTCGGTACTGGGGGCAGGATAACTTCGGATCGCCTGCGGGAAATTCGATCCACTCCCCCTGCCAGTCCTCCTCGCCGAGCAAGCCGATCGAAAACCGCGCGGGCTCGCTCCATTCCGAGGGCTCGCCCTTTTTGCCCCACACCTTCACCTTCCAGTGGCAATCCGTATCCGGGCCGAGCGTTTCCCCTGCATAGGGCACCAGGATCGATCGACTGGATTCCACCCGGCCGCTGTCCCACAGATCGGCCTCGTTCGACGCCAGTTTTTCCGGCGACGAGGCCACCAGCACGCGGAAGGCCGTCTGCTTTTGTCCGCGCTGCCGCGATTGGAGTTCCCAAATGAAGCGCGGACGCGTCACATCGATGCCGAGCGGATTTTCGAGGTGTTCGCACCGCAACGCGGCCGGATGGAGGCCAGGCGCCGCGTCCATCGCGTTACCGGCAGCCGCCAGGACCGTACTCGATGCCGCCAAAACACTTGCCGCAAAAATGAATCCGAGCTCTGCAATGGTACAGGCTGTCTTTTTCATGTGTCTTCATTCTCCCATCTCTGATGAGCTTTCCACCCGATAAAATGTTTTGGTCCATGCCGCAAGGTCAGGGTTGGCTTGGTTTTAAAAGAGGTTCACAGCCGTACTCCGAGTCGTGCTCGTGCGCAACGAAGCGATCCTCGAAATACCCCCGTGCCCTCTTCTCCCCGGTAGTGAATTATTGAGCTTCTTGGTGGCTCTCCGCCTCACCTCTTCTGTGTACCTTGTGCCTTTTTGTGGCTTACTTGCCTTTCCCCTCTTCTGTGTTCCCCTTGTGCCTCTTTGTGGCCTCTTCGATGGTTCGGACGGCTGAAACAGCCGTCCCTACCTTGCCTTTTCCCATAAAAATCGACAAATACCCTTAAAAGAAGCTCAAATCCCTCCACTAGCATCCCACTCACGAGGGACGAAAATTGTAATGGCTGACTGACTGGCTACAATCTTCTTCAGAGTCCAAACCAAAGGAGATTGCGTGATGCCAGCCAGTCGAGCCGGGAGTAAGCGTGCCATTTTTCGTCAGGTCTGTGAACTCATTCCGCCGCACCTTGTGCCGAAACTTGCGCGCAAGCATCGGATCAAGTCGAGGGGCATCACGCCCTGGAGCCATCTGGTGAGCATGCTCTATGCGCAGTTCACCCACGCGATCGGTCTGAACGACGTGGTGGACGCGCTGCGCGCCCATCGGGCGCCGATGGCCAGTATCCGTGGCGCAAAGCCGCCGAGCCGCAACGGGCTCTCGCACGCGAACAGGACCCGCGATCCGAAAATGGCCGAGGAGCTTTTCTGGTCGGTGCTCGAGTACTTCGAGAGGTTGCGACCGGGGTTCGGCGGCGTGAAGTTCCGCCGACTTCGCGCGCCTGCGGCAGCGCGTAGATGGCGCCGGTTTCGGGGTCCCACAGCTCGGCGGTCTTACCGGCTACGCGGAAGGTGCAGGTTCGCTCGGCCGCTTCGTGGTCGGGATGGGAGACGAAATAGATGTCGTCGCCGCCGACCCGCCGGCGCGTCCCATTCGAGCCGACCGTCCGCCGACATGCGGTCGGTCAGGTCGATGATTTCCTGTGACGTCAGAGGCTCCACTTTGATAGGAAATCGCTTTTCAGGCGATCGGGGCACTCGCCCCAAGAGGTCGTTCTGGAGAGCGGTTTCATGGCGTTAGATGTAGTGGAAGCCAGGATTTTTGTCAAGGTTGGGCGCCCGCCTCTCCGGGGCATGCCCCGGAGAGGCGGGCGCGCCGTCATCTGCGGCCCGCTCGGCGAGCGAGCCCTACCTTTTAAACAAAGTTCCCCTGTCGCGAAGGCTCATGCATCCGCGCAAAGGTCGTAATCCATCACAGGCTCCCTGCTGTAATCGGGGAAGGGATCGCCGGGGAACAATTCCACCGTCCCCTCTCCGTCCGGCGGGGCGCGGGCGGGATGCAGGCAAACAGGTTCTTCCCACAGTCCGAGATGACGCAGGATGCGCTCAATGACCTCGCGCTCGTCGATAAGTGCGACAATGCCACAGCGGCGAGGCCTTCGGCTTTCGCGAGCGGTATACCGGGGCGGCCATGCCCAATGTCTAGCAGATATTCTTCCTGCGGCCAAACGGGCTCTTGCCCGCCATCCCGGGAAACGGTATGCTCATCATCAGCCTCCAACCCGCCCGATGCTCAGGCTATAACGCCTGCGAAGCCCTGAAAACCGGCACCGCCGGTTCCAATGTTTGGAAAACCACGTTGCATTCAATCATCTTTTATGTATGCTTGCGCATATGGAGTGAAAAATGAGAACGACACTGGTACTCACAGATCCCGTTTTCAAACGGGCAAAATATGCCGCAAAGGAAGACAGCAAGCAGCTGTCTATGCTGGTTAACGAAGCCGTTGAGGCCTATTTGGTTGAACGGGAACAGCGAAAAAAGTCTCCAGCCCCAAAGCTGGATCTTCCCACTTTTGCCATGGGGGAAGCAAAAACAGATATTAACAACCGTGATGCGCTGTACCGCGCAATGGAAGAATAGGCCGTGTTTCTGATTGATACCAACATTCTGCTTCATGCTGTCAACCGCGAATCCGCCGATTCCCAAAAAACGTCGGCGTTTCTCCGTGCATTGCCGAAACAATCCGAATGCTGGGGGCTCAGCTGGAATGTACTTTATGAATTCATGCGGGTTGCCACGCACCCGCGTGTATTTTCCGCGCCACTCACTCAACCGCAGGCCTGGCAGTTTATTTCTGCATTGCTTAACTGCCCCAACTGCATGCTGGTCTCGGAAACCGGCCTGCACGCCGAAACTCTTGCCGAGTGCGCAGAGAAAACCCCGCGCCTCGGCGGAAATATTCTTCACGACTTTCACACCGCCGTATTAATGCGCGAACATGGAATCACTGAAATTGTCACATTCGACCAGGATTTCCGCGCCTTCCCATGGATTACAATCAAGGAGCTGGACACATGAGCAGCGGACGCATCATTCGTGTGAACGAACTGTTGAAGCGGGAAATCGCCGCCGACATCCTGCGCCTGTTTTCCGGCAGCCGCTTCGACACCGGCGCCGTCACGGTCACACGGGTGGAGACTGCGCCCGACCTGCGCGATGCCAATGTGCATGTTTGTAGCAGTGAGGCCGGGTAACTCCGGTGGAGCGAAGGGGGGCAGGAAGATGAATGGAGGTCATCCATGACGAGGGAAAAGACAGCGTCGAAAGTGCCCCCGGGGGCTAACCCCGACGCGGAAAACGCCGAGCTGCGCGAGCGGTTGGGCGCGGACCCCCTGGTCTGGACGGACGCCATGTTGGCAGCCCTCAAATCGGGGGTGAAGGGAGGCAAGTGGTTCAGCCTCAAAGACAAGGTTTACCGCCGCCGGACACTGTTGCGCGCCTGGCACATCGTGAACGGGCGAGGCGGCAGCGGCGGCGTGGACCGACTGAGCCTGAAACAGTACGAGAGCCAGCTCGACCAAAGATTAGCGAGTTTGGAAGGCAAACTGAAAACAGGACGCTACGAACCCAAACCGGTCAAACGGGTGTTCATCCCCAAGCCCGGTGGAAAAGAGAAGCGGCCTCTGGGCATCCCGACCGTGGAAGACCGTATCGTGCAGACGGCACTGCAACTGGTGATCGGTCCGATCTTCGAGATCGGATTCAACGCACACAGCTACGGTTTCCGTCCCAAACGCGGCTGTAAAGACGCGCTTCGGGAGGTGGGCGGACTGCTCCGCAAAGGCCACGAATGGATAGTGGACGCCGATCTGAAGAGCTACTTTGACACGATCGACCACGGCAAACTGATGTCGCTGGTGCGCGCCAAGGTGGCGGACGGGTTGGTGCTGGACCTGCTGGAATCTTACTTGAAGCAGGGCCTGATCAACGAACTGAAAGAATGGGAGCCGACGGAGAAGGGAACGCCCCAGGGGGCGGTCATCTCTCCTCTGTTGGCCAACCTGTATCTGAACGAACTCGACCACCTGCTGCGGGACCGGGGCCACGAAATGATCCGCTATGCGGACGACTTCGTGATCCTCTCCCGCACGAGGGAGGAGGCCGAAGACGCGCTGGAACTGACACGGCAGTGGACCGACGGGCGGGGCCTTGTGCTCCACCCGGAAAAGACCCGGCTGGTCACCCACCGCGAAGGCTTCGAGTTCCTCGGCTACCGGTTCGAAAACGGAAACCGCTACGTGCGTCAGAAAAGCCTGACAAAACTACGCGGGACCCTCCGGCCCAAGACCAAACGTACCAAGGGCAAATCCATGAAGGCGATCATCGAGGACATCAACCCCGTGCTGATCGGTTGGTTCGGGTATTACAAACACGCCCATAAGAACACCTTCGTCTGGATGGACGGATGGGTGCGCATGCGCTTGCGCAGCATCCTCCGCAAACGCCACGGACGCAAAGGCCGGGGTCGGGGTCTCGACCACCACCGTTATCCAAACAAATACTTCGCCGAGATGGGACTGTTCAGCCTTGAGCGGGCCCATCGGGAAGCGTGCCAATCTCGATAAAGAGCAATCATCGACCGGAGAGCCGGATGCGGGAGATCCGCACGTCCGGTTCGGAGGGAGGGGTGAGGTTCAATCCCTCATTCCTACCCCTATCGAGCGTGGGTTTGGAGTAAGAGCTCTTGACGGGGCGTAGCTCCCTGAGCGGAGACCGTTTAGCCCTTTACTTCGGAATGGGCTGGCGTTTCGGAACGGGGGGAACGCCTGCATTCGACAAGCTCATGCCGGGAAAGGCGTTACTCCGAACGATAACGACCAAATAAAAATACCGTGGAAATCAGTCGGATTCTGGATCTTCCTGAATGGGAAGCGGAGAAGCGATGAAAAATGTCAAGAATCAAGACCTGACGTGTTTTAGTCGCCTCCACCGGCTCGGACGGCAGCATAGACGGTTCGGCGACCGAAGACTGGCTTCGGGACTGCTTCGACCGGCTGTGTGCGGGCTGTCTGGATGTGCCTTGGGTTTTGGATATCGATGTCACGGTCAAGCCGCTCTACGGCACACATGGCCCGGTTGATCGCACTGATCTACAACTGGTGGAGCATCCACATCAAGCTGGTCGATCCTCTCGTGGCCCGCGAAGCGATTACCTCCAGGCCGATGTATCTGATGCACACCGCCAAGGCGAGCACCCACCAAAGCGTGCGCACACTCGTGGTCTTCTGTGCCCACAGCCAAGCCAAAGAGATCCAGCGCAAGCTCGAACAGGCTGCCGAAAGGCTCAAAAGCTGGGCTTCGCGAACTTCGGAGCAGTTGAAAAAATCGAGCGTCTGGTCGCAAGTCATCGCTCATATTTTGCTGCATCACCAGACCATAGGTGGCGGGAAAAGCCGGGCACCACCCACTTTGTGCTCTGCTCAGTGATCAAAATCGAGGCCAATCAGCCGAAAAACTAACGCTCAGCCGAGCGTCTGCTGCCACCGCATACACGCTCTACTCATCTTTTTAGGTTGATCCTCCGAGTCGGCGTTGCTCCGAATCATCCATGCACAGCGGGCATAAATAGTCCCGGTAAAGCGTTCCTCTCCGGTTTGAGAAATCCGGGTTATTCTTTCTTCGAGTTACCTACTCAACCAGCGGGCGTACCCTGACGCCTTCAAAACGGACGTCGCCGCCTTCGGCAAACAGGTAGATGCGGTCACTGCCGGGGTTCCAGTAACGCTGGATCAAGGTGCGGCGGCCGCCGATTTCGACGTCGACGATGTCGCGGCGGCAGACGATGTCGATGGTCAGGGCCGCATCAAGCTTGCCGAGGCGGTGACGCTGGTCCTCCGCGGCATTGGCGTTTTCCCGGTTTCCGTCCACGGCAAACAGGCCGACGGTGGCGCGAGCGGGCTCGACGCGCAGTTCCAGACCGCGCGAGTTGTCCGGGCTGGATCGCAGGCCGACGCCGAAACCGGTCGTATTCTCATCGGGCACAGCCTGGAAGGTGATGCGCACGTCCCTCGGAATGCCGGTGAGCGGAATTGCGTGAAACCCGTTCGCGCCGTTTGCGGTGACCGTATCCCCCGCAATCGCACCGGCTGAATCCGAGGCCGTCACCAACGGCAATTCCTCACCGGTGCGGGGAATCATCTCGGGCACGAAACGGGCGCCGAGTGTTCCGTCCTCTTCCTGGAGCAGTTCGCGGAACACGATGTCGCCGCCCCAGCCGCGGTGCGTCATCATCCCGGCGGCGATCATTCTGCCGTCGCGGAATGGGGCCGCTTTTGGAATCTTGAGCGCGTCGAGGATAAAGGTGTCGGCGGGCTGCCATGGCCCGGTGAACTCCCGCGATTGCCAGACGTTGTTCCCGGCGAGCATGTAATGCCAGTCGCCCCAGCGGAAAATCTGCGAACAGGTCAGGCGGAAGCGGCTCGGGATCACCGCCACCGGTTCATCCAGCGGCGTCCAGTTCATGAGGTCGTCGGAAACCAATCCGCGCACCTGGCGGGCATCGCTTGAGGCGAGCAGGAAAGACTCGTCGCCGGAAAGGTGCAGCCGGCCATCCGCCACCCGGGCGTCGCCCGCGAGAAACGAAGATGCAAACGTCCCCACCCGGTCGGTGGGATTTTCTTGTTCGAAATCCCACCAGGCCAGCGGCGTCTCGGCGGAGGGTTCGTTCGGCTTTAACGCCGCAATCTGCTCCCGGGAAAGCGCGCTTGCGTAAACCCTTGCGTCCTCGATCGAGCCGCGGAAATAAGAGTTTGCCGGGCCGTCGGACACGCGCGTGCCGATGCTGATGGCGTAGCGTGAAAAGGCGGCAGGCTCGTTTACCTCGTGTTGCGCGTAGGGCCGGCCGTTTCGATAGAGGACCACCTGGTTGCCGCGATACACGGCGGCCATCTGGACCAACTCGTGAGGGTTCACGGCCTCTTCCGGCCACCCGGCCTGATCGCGGGCGGTCCGCAGGAGCCGATCGCTGCCGGCCATCCAGCGCCGCGATCGCACTTCGCCAAAGACGAGACTGTCAAACTGCCCCTCATGTTCCACGGTGACCAGACCGCCGCCGCGCTGGTCGAGATCAGCCAGGGTGACCCAGGCGACCAGCGTTTTGTCACGGAGCGTCGGCAGGGGCTTCCCTCGGAGCAGGTCGGCATCGTAGGTCATGCAATAGCGTCCGTCCGGGTATTCGTAAATATCGGGAGCCCCGGGCCAACCCGGCACTTCCGGATAAGGACTTTGGTCATGCTTGGTGAAGGTAATGCCGTCGTCGCTCCGGAAACACTGCAATCCGCCGAACTTGCGGTCGGGGTCCCAGCTGGGCAGATGATTGTAAAAGAAGATCTCGCCATCATGGATCGCAGTGTCGCCGGTGCCGACCCACCTCATCCATTGTTCGCTGATGGGAATCATGATGGGGTGATGCTGCCAGTGGACCAGATCGCGGCTGGAGGCATGGTGAAGCTCGAGGCCGCCGTGACCGCTGTCCCACTTGCGCGCCATGTTGCCGCGCAGCACCAGGTAGAGCAGGTGCCATGTGCCATCGTGATAGTAGGGCATGCAATCGCCCGGCTTCAGATTGTGGCCGCGGGGACGGAAATACTGCAGCCGCTCGGTGCGCACCGGGCCGAGCATCTCTTCCGCGCGCTGCACGACGTGTGACTTGCCGCCACACAGCGCCAGGATCTCGTCGTCGCTGAGGGAGCGGTCCCATACCGCCAGGTGCGAAAGCTGCCCGTCGAACCCTTTGACGACTTCCTCTCCGACTGCCGCCGCGCCGATCAGGAACGGAGCCTCGCTCGGCCGCATCTTGCCGATCGGATATTCTACGTCGACGAGCACGCCATCGACAAACAGCTCGAGCTTCGGACCGGTAAAACGCACCACGATGTCATGCCAGTCCTTCGGTCCCATCCAGGCCACGGGAAAGGTCACCCGCATCACGCCGTTTCGGGCATCCTCGAGCAGGTGATCCGTCTCCACGCCCGCCTTCTTCTTGGCGTTCGTCTGACGATTGAGGTAATACTCCGGCGCGCGCGGCAGGCCGATCACGAACTCGATCATCGATTTGTGTCCGTCGATATAATCGACGCCGTCTTCCTCGGAAAACAACATCGCCGCTATCGACGGCAGCCGGGCTCCGCCCGAATTGATGTTCTCCTGTGGCTTCTTCCTGCCATCCACCGCATGCAAAAAGAAACTCACCTTCTCGTCGCTGCCGTAGCTGCCGAGAATCGGATAGTCCCATTTCCCTTCGGGATCGCGCAGGCGAACGTAAAGCGAGAAGGTCTCATGCTCGCGATTGACATCCGCCGATGGCGCCACCCGGATTGAGCCCTCCGCCAGATCCAGTGCCGTCCCCGCACCACCACGAGCGCGCGCCCGAACCGTCGCGTCCTCCGTCAGGCTGACGCCCATCTCCACACCGCTCGCATCCGCGATGGCCGGGGATGTGGCAGCTGCATTCTCCCCGGCACAATTCAAGCGGAAGACCGCGTCTTCGAGAACCACAGCCGGCGCGATTTTCTCCGGCTCCCGATCCATCGAGGGGATCGTGTAGTCCACCACCTCCGCCCAGAGCCCTGAAATGCTAACATTCATCCCCGCCACAATCATCATGGCGGCCAGTCGTCTTGTTGTTTTCATCATTCGTTATTACTCCTTCTTGCTAGGAAATTGCTTTTAATCCTGAATCCGTGAGTTAATTTTTGCAAAAAAATAGTTACCTGTTGAGCGGGAAAGCGGTGGTCCCGATAGCGGAGCCAGTTTTTTCGAACTTTAAGTCAGCATCAGGGCTCCCGCTTCCTGCGAGTGTTCTGCCACAACTCCGGCGAGTTGTCCATAGCCTGCGGCCGTCGAGAATGGGTCATTGAACTCGTCGGAGACGGTCGCATGGCTGTGGGCAACTCGCCTCTTCATGCCGCTCTCCATTTCGACTCCGCCTCGATTCCGAAGTACGCCTCATCGGGCGTTCGATCCCCGATCGATGAATGCGGACGTTCGGTATTGTAGCGCTCCAGCCACGCCCCCACGCCGCGCCCGGTTTCCCGGGGCGTTTCATAGCTTTTCAGATAAACATCCTCATACTTCAGGCTCCACCACAGCCGCTCGATGAACACATTGTCCACCCAGCGGCCCGTCCCATCCATGCTGATTTTTAAGCCCTCGTGCTGTTTCATCTCCCTGATCCAATCCGTCGACGTGAACTGCGAGCCCTGATCGGTATTCATGATCTCCGGCGCCCGTCCGGCCGTGGCCACCGCCGATCGAAAGGCCCGCAGGCAGAACGCGGTATCCATCGTGGTGCTCAGTTCCCACCCGAGCACTTTCCGGCTGTACCAGTCCATGACGGCCACCAGGTAGCAATACCCTCGCGGCATCGGGATATAGGTGATATCGGCGCACCAGACCTGATTCGGCCGCGTAACATCCACTCCACGCAGCAAATACGGATAGATGCGATGCCCCTTGCCCGGTGCGCTGGTCCGCGGCCGCGGGCGGAGAGCCGAGATATGCGCGAGCCTCATCAGCCGGCGAAGCCGCTTTCGCCCCACGTTCAGCCCCTGTTCGCGCTTGAGTAATCGGCGCAGCCCCCGCGTCCCGAACGTCGGGAAACGCAGATGAAGTTCGTCGAGCATCCTCATAATCCGTAAGTCCGTGATCGTCGCCCTGGGCTCCGGCGGCGTCAACCGGTTCCGGTTGACGCCCAGCAGAGCACATTGGCGCCGCAGCGAGAGTTGAGCATCAGAAGGATCCACCAGAGCCTTCCTCACGGATCGATCCCCAACTCGACGCATTTTTTTTCCATCCACTCCTTCTCAATCACCAGCTGACCTACTTTTCGCTCCAGCCGCTCGCAGTTCTTTTCCAGCCCGCGCTTTTCTAGGTCCGGCGCGTTCTTGCGCTCAAAGAGATCGGCTGCGCCCTCTGTGAGCTCCGTCTTCCATCGAGTCACCATGGTCGGATGCACGTTGTTTTCCGCCGCGATCTCCGCCACGGTCTTGATGCCGCGCAACGCTTCCATCGCGATACGCGCCTTGAACTGCGCGCTGTGATTTCGTCTCGGCTTCTTCATCGGTTCTCCTTTCGGTCTCCTTTTTACCGGGAGAACCCGATGCTGTCTATCCGCCCCTCACTGGCTCCGTTTTCCGGGACCACCGCTGAACGACTAACATAGTCGCACTACTTGAAACCCCGTTAACCCAACAGGTGAAAATGATTAAACCGTTCAAACTCCGCAAAAGCAAGGCCGAGCTCAACTCAACTGCCGGAAATCATCTCTGCGGCATGATCCTTGGAAACCTTCCGCAAAGTCACTTGCCCGAGAACTTCCAGCCCCGCCGTTCGAATGCCATCGCCGACCGTGATATCCTTCTGACCCAGATTGGCCTGCACTGCAATGCACGAACGGATTTCAATGATATCGACCTCTATCGCAACGACACGGTGTTCAAAAATGCATTCGGCCTTAAGACCATTGCTTCCGAGCCGGTGTTTCGCACCCGCTTTGACGATCTGCCCGGCGAGCGCACCCATGCCGCCCTGCGCACGCTCAACCTTGGATTGCTGCACAACCGCAGTTTCGGCCGCGTAGATGCAGACGGCCTCGAACTCGTTCCGGTCGATATGGATGTCAGTCCGTTCGATAACTCCGGCTCATCCAAGCAGGGTGTTTCATTCACATACAAAAAGCATGATGGCTTTGCGCCGACGTTCGCCTATATCGGAACCGAAGGATACATGCTCGACTGTGAACTTCGTCCCGGCAAACAGCACTGTCAATCCGGTACGCCCGAAGCGATTAAGCGTGCAGCGCAAATGCTCCGTCATCTTGGTCTGGAAGGGCAATGCCTGTTCCGCCTCGACAGCGGCAACGACGCAGAAGACAACTTCGACCCGTTCGGGAAAAACCAATTCATCGTCAAGCGCAACCTGCGCAAAGAGAGCCTGGAGCAATGGCTCGCACTCGCCCGGCGCGTGGGCGAAAAGCTCGAAACCCGCGAAGGGAAGAACGTTTACACCGGCTTTGTCCACCATCTGCATCCCGGCGGGAATGAAGATCGTCCCTGTGTGCCTGTCGCCTTCAAGGTGACCGAACGGCTTGTCGATCACGACGGATTCGAGCTGCTCATCCCGGAAATCGAAGTCGAAACCTACTGGACGAATCTACCTTGTGCAGCGACAACAGTCATCGACCTCTACCACGACCACGGCACCAGTGAACAGTTCCATTCCGAACTTAAAAGCGACCTCGACGTCGAGCGGCTGCCGTCCGGAAAACTTTGCGCGAACCGCATCATCCTGCTCTGTGCCATGGTTGCGTTCAACCTGTTGCGTACGCTCGGGCAGGAAATGCTTCGTCATAAACACCTCGCGCCGCAAAAGATCAAGGTGCAACGCTGGCGGATGAAAACGATCCTTCAGAATCTGATCTACTGCGCCTGCCGGATCGTCCGGCACGCCGGACAGACCATACTCGACTTCGGGCGACACAGCCCCTGGTTCGATGTGCTCAACGCAGTGGCCGCATCCTTCGCATAAGCGCTGCGCCAAACCACTCCTGCCAACCGCAAACGCGGAGGGGGTCGTGTGCCTCGGTGCCGCAATCTGTGCCCGAAAAGAGGGTGTTTTACGCGATGCTCGAAAAAGATCAGCAAAGAAGCACTGTCCATTCAAGCGAAACCAAGGAGCTGCACCACGCCTCGAAACGTCTCAGCCGCCGAAAAGCCGAATAATCGGCTATCCAACGGATTCAGGGTGTATTTATGGATTTACGGAGTGACCCTATTGAAAGCCTTATTCATTTCACCCAGCAGGAGCCCATCTCCCAGAGGTCGAGGGATTCGAGTTCGGCGGTGCCGCCAATCTTTTCGAAGCGGGCGGTCACTTCGCCGGGTGCCTCGTTGTGCCATTTGAAGCCGAAGAATCGGCCCGCGACATAGACCTCGGTGAAGAGGCCGTCGAGGAAGACGCGGATTTCCTTGTCCGCGTCGTCAAAAGCGACAGGGACGAAATCGCGGTTGCGGATGAAGGCGGGAGATCCCGCCGAAGGGGCGAGCCGCACGCCTTTGCCGTCTTCATAGACAATCCGCACCTCATCCTTGCCGCCCTTGCTGAGCACCAGTGTCACGGACTCGCCCTCGCCGTTCCACTTGGCGACAAGATCGAGCCATGCCGGGCCGGTGAGGGTTTCGGATTTGCCATCGTTAAGTCCGCTCGTAGAGCGGTGCGAATCGGGCTTGCGCAGTTCCGCATATTCCGGAAGCGGGAAGAGGCCGACCGAGCCGTCGGACAGGAGTTTGACCTCCTGCGAAAGCGAATAGCTGCTGCCGTTCCAGCCGCGCCGCATCGACTCGCGCACCCCGTATTTCCGCGAGTAGGCGTTGAACCAAAGCCACTGGTTGGCTACGTGGCGACCCTTCGCGTCAACCACGGTCCAGACTGTGGGGGGGAGGGTTTTTCGTTCTGCCGGACTTTCATAATTGAAGCGAAACAGCCCATTGCGCTCTCCGAGCGGCACATCCGGCACAAACCTGCCGTCCCGCATCGTTCCGATGAGGTAGCCGGCATCGAGATCGATCCGGTGACAGCCGGTCATCACCAGCTTGTCTTCGATCGGGAAGATGTGCAGCGCCTCGGTGCCGTAGCCTTCATTGCTGCCGCTGTAGAAGAGCCCGACGTATTCCCAGTCGAGCAGGTTATCGGAGCGGTAGAGGTGGATGTCCGAGCGTTTCTCGGGGTCTCCATGGAAACTCTTGCAAGCGGCGACCATGTAATAGGCACCGTCTTGCTCGAAGATATCGCAGTCCTGCCCGACCCATCCCTCCGGCTCATAAACGTTCAAAGGCGAGCGCTCGTGCTGGCTCCACTTGAGCAGGTCGTCGTCCTCGGCTCGAATGACGTTCATCTTTCGGTCGAGCGAAAAGCGCTGGAAGTCCGGCCCAGCCCAGCCGAGCAGGCCGAGCACCTCGCCGGTCTTCTTTTCCTCGTAGAGCGTGCCGTTGAGCGAGGGCAGTTTCCAGATCTGTTCCACCGTTTTCCAGCGCACGCCGTCGTCGCTGACCAGATGTCCGAAGGCCCAGTTATCCCAGATCGGGAAGGAGTTCCAGTAACCGAAACCGAAATAAGGCACCAGGTGGGTCTTGCCCTTGGCATGGATCGTCATGTGGTTGTAGGTATCGGTGACAAAGGTCGGATGGAAACGCGGGTAGAACGGCTCGTTTGCAATCAGCTCGCGCTGCATGCGCAGGCACTGTTGGTCGATCCACTCCTTGCGCTTTTCATAGCTCCAGTCGTTGGGGAACAGTCCGAGCTGGTTCCATCCGAACGGGCGGTCGTAGTTGCCCTGAAACACCCCGCCGCTGAGTTCCTTGATCTCGTCGTCGGAGAGCGCGCGATCCCATGCCCTAAAACCGTCAATCTCGCCCGGGAACGGCAGCCGCCCGTCCGCTTCGCCGCCCACCGCTGTCCAGGAGCGGTCCGCGTAAACGGTCCTCGGAAACATGGTGTTCGCCTGGACCCTCGGACTGGCGGCCACGTTTTTCTTCGCCCGCACCACGCCGTCGATGAAGATTTCGATGAAGTTGCCCTGCGTCCGCACGATGATGTCGTGCCAGCCCTTCTCGTTGATCGGCTCGATCTCCGGCCAGAGCGGCACGCCGATGTAGCCGCGCCGCGAGTTCCCCGCAATCTGTCTGCTGGTCATGCCGGTGACATCGCCCTTGGGCATGTCGATGAAGAAATAAAGCATGCGGAAGCTGTCGCGGTTGATCGGCTGGCAGCCCAGCAGCGCGCCCATGTGCAGGCGGTTTTCCAAACTGCGCCAGGAAAACATGATCCCGTCGCCGAAGCGGTCGCCGTCCGGCTTGACCCGCGTGTGCAGCGTGAAATCGGCCCTAAACAGCTCCCGCCAGTCCGGCACGCCATCAGTTAGCTCCAGCACGGCACCCGGCTTCAGGCGCTCTCCGCCAAGCTCCAGCTTTGGAGTGGTCTCAGCGGCATTGACAGTTGTCATCATCCCCGCCGCAACGAGCGCGGCGGCCAGCAGGTTTCTCTTCGTTGTTTTGATCACGTTCTTTTTGTTTGATAGGAAATCGCTTTTCAGGCGATCGGGGCACTCGCCCCAAGAGGTCGTTCTGGAGAGCGGTTTCATGGCGTTAGATGTAGTGGAAGCCAGGATTTTTGTCAAGGTTGGGCGCCCGCCTCTCCGGGTGAGAAGTGTAATGTGAAATGCCGCAGGTATAGGAGAGAGCGTTCCATGCCGTGGTTCGCTATCCTTTGTGGTCTTACAACAGGACAACAGAGGAAGGAGACGGCATGGAACAGAATCAGAATAGCAGGAAGGGCAAGCACTTGACGAGGGTGGAGCGCATGGTGATTGAGCGGATGTCCCGTGGGGGGATCCCCCCACGGGACATCGCGGCCGCCTTGGAGCGTCACCCGCGTACGATCCAGCGTGAGCTCAAGCGCGGGACGGTGACCCACCGGGACTCGGAGTGGCGGGAATACCGGACCTACAGCAGCGATCGCGGCCAGGACCTCCATGATTACCACGCCACCGCAAGGGGGCCCGGTCTGAGGCTGGGCCGCAACTATGCGCTGGCCGAATTCATCCGTTGCCGCATTGTGGAACATAAGGAATCGCCCGATGTAGTCGCCTTTCGGATGCGTCAGGCCGGTCTGGAGGAGGTGGTGTGCACCAAGACGATCTATAACTACATCGATAAAGGCGTCATTTTCGGGCTCAGCAACGAGTCACTGTGGGAGAAGCGTAAGCGAGCCAAGCGGCGCAAACGCGGCGCTCGGCGGTTGGCGAAGCGGATTTCCAAAGGCAAAAGCATCGACCAGCGTCCCGAAGGAGCCGAGACGCGCGAGGAGTTCGGACACTGGGAGATGGACCTGGTGACCGGCCCCACGCGCGGGTCCAATGCCGCCCTATTGACCCTGGTGGAACGCAGACATCGGATCACGATCATTCGCAAGCTGCCTGATAAGAGCCAAGCCAGCGTGCTCAAAGTTCTCAGAGGGCTCGAGCGTGAACACGGCTCCCGCTGCTTCCGTCAGATCTTCAAGACCATCACGGTCGACAACGGCAGCGAGTTCCTGGACTTCGAAGCCTTAGAAGCCTCTTCCTTCTCGAAGCAACAGCGAACCCAGATCTTCTACGCCCACCCATACTCATCCTGGGAACGCGGATCGAACGAGAACGGCAACAGGATGATCAGACGGTTCGTGGCCAAGGGCCGGGATATCGCGCGCTTTACCAAGCAGAAAATCCGCGACATCGAGCTATGGATCAATAACTACCCGCGCCGGATCCTCGACTTCATGACCCCTCACGAACTCTTCACGAACGAACTCAAAACGATCTCATAAATGAAACAAGACCACTACATGCGGCATTTGGGTTTACAACCTACCGCCCGCCTCTCCGGGGCATGCCCCGGAGAGGCGGGCGCGCCGTCATCTGCGGCCCGCTCGGCGAGCGAGCCCTACCTTTTAAACAAAGTTCCCCTGTCGCGAAGGCTCATGCATCCGCGCAAAGGTCGTAATCCATCACAGGCTCCCTGCTGTAATCGGGGAAGGGATCGCCGGGGAACAATTCCACCGTCCCCTCTCCGTCCGGCGGGGCGCGGGCGGGATGGAAAGGCACAGGCTCTTCCCACAGGCCGAGATGCCGCAGAATGCGCTCAATGACCTCACGCTCATCGATAAGAGAAACAATGCGCATCTCGCGCGAGCAGGTCGGACAAATCAGCGGATCGGCCTCCCAGACTTTCTTAACCCATCTTAATCTGTTTTATGGATAAACTGCGGAGTTTGCTCGATTTTGGAGCGAAGGTCGGCCCCACATCAGCTCAGTTGGGACTGCTCGATTTTGGGTGGAGGCTGATCGGGCTGGGTTAAGTTGAGTTGGGTGAGCAGCAGTTGAAGTTCCCGTTCGGGATAGGTGTAGCGCGGCATGATGAGGGTGCGACCGTCTGTGGTCGGGAAGTGGACGTCGATCATTTGCTGGGCTTTGAATTTTTCGAGGATGGCGCGCGGGGTCAGTCCCGGGGCCTTGAGTCGGGCTTTATGTTTGAGGGTGACGTGCAGGCTGTAGGCAATGAAGCTGACGAAGATGTGTGCGTCGATCCGGGTTTCTTTCCGGTGGTAGATGGGGCGAACAGATAGGTCATGCTTGAGTTCTTTGAAGGCCTGTTCGATTTCGGTCAATACGATATAGCGCTTCCAGAGTTCGTCGGCATTTGTATCGGAGAGGTTGGTGCGCAGAAGATAGGTTCCTTCACTTTTGCGGGCGCGTTTGAGTTTCTTGCGGTTTAAGGTGAAGTTAAAGGTTTCTGAGGTGACGGGCTGATGGGGGCCGGGCAGCTGGATGTCGACAAGCCGCCAGGCGTTTCCGGCATCGCGTTTGGCACTGCCGAGTTTGATGAGCAAATCGTCGCGCTTGAGCTTTTCCATCGATCGAATGGTATGCAGGCGTTTCCACAGCCATTTGAGTTTGCGCTGTCGCATGGAGCGTTCTTTTTGCTGGCGGCCTTTGCTGCGGGTGAGAACGTAGAGGTCGCCGTCGTCATGGGCCAGCTTGACTTCGACTTGAGATTGCACGGCTTTCCAGTCGCATTCGAGGAACTGCTTTTCGAGTTTTGTAAGTCGACCGCGCGGTGTTCCAACGAGATATTCTGCATTCTCTTCTCTCATCGTTTTGATAGCATCTTCAGTCGGGATACCTCGATCCATGATCCACAGCCGATTTATTTTTCCATACTGTTTTTCAATTTTCTTTCACTAGCATCCCACTCACGAGGGACGGAAATTGTAATGGCTGACTGACTGGCTACAATCTTCTTCAGTGTCTAACCCAAAGGAGATTGCGTGATGCCAGCCAGTCGAGCCGGGAGTAAGCGTGCCATTTTTCGTCAGGTCTGTGAACTCATTCCGCCGCACCTTGTGCCGAAACTTGCGCGCAAGCATCGGATCAAGTCGAGGGGCATCACGCCCTGGAGCCATCTGGTGAGCATGCTCTATGCGCAGTTCACCCACGCGATCGGTCTGAACGACGTGGTGGACGCGCTGCGCGCCCATCGGGCGCCGATGGCCGGTATCCGTGGCGCCAAGCCGCCGAGCCGCAACGGGCTCTCGCACGCGAACAGGACCCGCGATCCGAAAATGGCCGAGGAGCTTTTCTGGTCGGTGCTCGAGTACTTCGAGAGGTTGCGACCGGGGTTCGGCGGCGTGAAGTTCCGCCGACTGCCGCGCCGCTTTAAACGGACGGTGTATGCCCTGGACTCCACGACGATCAAGCTGTTCGCCAACTGCATGGACTGGGCGAAGCATCGGCGGCGCAAGGCGGCCGCGAAGCTGCACCTGCGGCTGAACCTGGAGAGCTTCCTGCCGGCCTTCGCGATTGTCGACTCGGCCAGGGGGCACGACAGCACCAAGGCGCACGAGTTGTGCGCAGGCCTCAAGGCAGGCGAAATCGCCGTGTTTGACATGGCCTACATCGACTATACGCATCTGTTCAGACTGGCCGAGCGGGGTGTCTTCCGGGTGAGCCGCGTGAGAGAAAGCATGAACTTGCGCTGCATGAAGCGGCTGGTGAAGAAGCCCGCGGGGCGCATCCTGCGTGACGATCTCGTGCTCGTTCAGAATCCCGGTAAGCGAAAGGACTATCCGAAGCGCATGCGCCGGATCGTGGCCCGCATCGAGATCAACGGCGAGGATCGGATAATGACCTTCTTTACGAACAACTTCGAGTGGGCGGCCTCGAGCATCTGTGATCTGTACAAGGCGCGATGGAACATCGAAACCTTCTTCAAACAGATCAAGCAGACGCTGCACCTGAGCGACTTCCTCGGGCATAACCGCAAGGCGATTGAGTGGCCGCTCTGGACGGCGCTGCTGATGTACGTGCTGCTCCGCTTTCTGCATACCTGCAGCGATTGGGCGCACAGCTTTACGCGGTTGTTTACCTGCCTGCGCGCGGTTCTGTGGCAACGGCTTCATCTGCTCGCCTATTTGAAATCCTATGGGACAGCACAGGGCAGCTTCCGGATGCAATGGGCCCCGCAACAAGCCTATTTGCCCGGATTAGGGTTGTCCCCTCTCTGAGATGTGGGACAGCATAGGACGCATTTCAAAACAGGAGAATCCTTGATCGCGAAAAATATCAAATGAAACATAGCTCAGAGAAAAAGTGCGACCCTTGCAGCGCAAGGGGTTACGTAAGCTCTGTGCCCCGATATAGGGTCTTGTGGGATGCTACTGTTTTTGTGTCATCATTTTCATTTTCTCCTGATCGGTTTTCCGGGCCGCAAAACAGCGAGCCTCTCTGCTCCATTTTTTTCGGATCGCGAATCTACGCAAATCGCGCGATTTTTTTTGACCACCGGATCATCTGGATTCTTTTCTCTTAATCGGGTTCATCCTGCTATCCCGTCCAACTGTTTTTCCGAGCCACCTGCCCGCTTACCGCTTCCCTCGCTTCGCTTCCTCCTTCGCCAAGGCTACGGCGGACAAGCCCGGGTAAGCGGTCGCTACACCCTGGGTCTTGTGTAGCGCACGTTTAGCCCGACAGGGCAAACGTGAACCCTGCTCTTCCAAAAATCATTCTGTCGCCAAATGATTCTGTCATGCCCTCCCCCGCCTTTGCTTCGCGTCTTTGCGTGAGACAATCCCCGCTGTGTGATTCGCGATCCAGGCCATACTCTCTTTGTTATTCGCGATCTGCATTCCTCCATTGATTCGTTGCTATTTCCCTGCCACGGGCTTGGTTGTTTCAAGCCGCACCGGCCCCATCAGGCCGGAGGGGAGGCGTACCTTGCTCTGCCTGACGCGTTCGCGCTGAAGACGCGCCCAGCCCCGGTAGTCCAGATTGCGGGTTTGGCCATAGTGCGCGTGCAGGTCTGCCGGAATCGGTTTGGGTTCCTCCAGTCCGATAACATGGTTCCACAGCACATTGGCCACCACGACGGTCAGTTCGTTCACTCCGGGCTTCACCAGCTCCGAAACATCGACGCGATACGGCGGCATCCAGGCCTTCCCGGCCTCTTTTCCGTTGACGATGACGGTGGCGACGTCGCCGACTTCGCCGAGGTCGAGAATGATCGGGAACTTGACCTCGGGAACCCGGAATTCAGTCCGGTAGGTCGCGGTGCCGGAGAAATGTTCGAGCACGGGGAGAGTGGCCAGATCGGTCAATGCGGGCAGTTCCATTTCGGTCTCCAGTCCGCCCTGGCCATCGACTGAAAGCTGCCAGGGACCGCTGATTTCCATCAGGGGCTCGACATCAGGTCGCGGCTCGGCGGGCACCTCTTCGGGAGAACAGAGGATGAACCGGGATTCCCACGGCTCGAGGTCCACGGAGACGACCAGCCGTCCGTCTTCGGCAAAGCGGTAGCCGTCCACACCACCGATTTCCCCGGTCATGGCATCCCAGGTCTGCGGGAATTTGCCCTGGGTCTTCAGCGTGATTTCGGTTTGGCGCGGAGCGGGTTGGAGGTTGACGATGAACCAGCAGTCCACATCGCCGATGACGGTGCGGCGGAAGGTCAGGCCGTCGCTCTGCGCCTTGTCGGCCATTTCGAAATCGGGGGTCAGGCGCGCCTTGAGCGCGGTGATGAACCTTTCGTAGGCCGGGCTGAGCGGCGGGGTCGGGACGGGATCCCAGGCCCCGGCCACGCCCGCCCATTTGGTGAGGTATTCAAATCCGTCGCAGTCAGGCATGAACCAGGTCGTGCCCCGGCCGACGGCTTTCTCACCACCGCCGGTGGCAAAGAGCCGCCCGAGCATCCCGGCCAGCCGGGTGTCACGCGCCTCATGGTCGATCAACCCGCCGGAGGTTTCCGGGAGGGTATCGAGTGCGAAGACAGTTCCGCCCGCCTGCACGAACTGCCCGATCTTTTCGAGCGTCTCGGGCGCGAGACAGAGCACGCGCGGGAGGATGAGCACGGCATAGTCGTAGCCGTTGATGACGATTTTGCCGTCCCGGATTTCGGCGTGGTTGAGCAGCAGGTCGTCGTTGGCGAAATCGAAGTCGTAGCCGTTGGCCACCAGCGTCTTGGGCAGGTGTCCGAAGGGCAGGTCGCGCACCTCCCGGGCGGGATGCTTGAAGCGTTCCGACCACGTGCTCGGATAGGGCGCATAGACCAGCACGTCGGCCTCGGCCCGGCCCTGGCGCGAAAGGAAGCAGGCACGCGCCTGGTAGTCGGCCAGCCCGCGGTACCACGGCCACCAGGGGCTGACGTGGCTGATGCGGTTGCCCCAGAGCAGGTCACGCGACGGGGCGATCTCCTTTTCCGGCGTGTAGAAATAGCCGTGGTTGTAGAACTGGGTGACGCCGTCGCGCAGGAAGAGGTCCGAGCCGCGTTTGATCTGATCCATCGAGGTGCGGTATTGATGGTTGATGAAGGTGAAGGCCTCGCACGAGACCCACTTCTTCCGATCCGACGGATAGAGCCACGCGCCGCTGGTGGTCAGCTTGTGCCAGAAGGTGGGTTCGAAACTGGTCTTGGTATTCTCGGTTTCCGGGCGCTGGAACACGCCGGAGGCCGCGATGATGTCGGTCGTGAAGCGGTAGTGCGGCTGCTGGCGCATGTCGACCCCGGCCTCGGCGCACCAGTCCGCCAGTCCGGCCACAATCCCCTCCATCCCGGCCTCGTGAAGAAATTGCCCGATGTCATGGCGGACATAGGGCGTCTCGGGCGCGCCGTCGTAGAGTGCCAGCGGGAGATAGGGGCGTAGGTCGTAGCCCTTTTCCCGCTCGAAACGGTCGAACAGTCCGTGGGTCCAGAAGGCAATCCCGTGGGCGACCTCGTAGCTGTCGCCAAACATGGAATCCACCGTCTGCCCGAAGTCGGCTCCGAATGCCTGGCGGTATTTCCCGCCCATGTAGCCGGCGTGGTTCTGTGCCGCCTCGTAGCTGAGGTGGTCGATGAGCCATGAGCGCGGCTCGTAATTTTCCCCCGCACACTTCTGGCCGGTCTTGCAGTTCCAGAATGCGAGCAGATGCCATTTTCCGGGCGGCAGTTCCGCCTCGATCGTCATCTGCGGATCGCGCGTCCAGGCCCGGTCGCCCGTTACCTGATCGGTCAAATCGAACCGCCGCGACGGATCGGGCGTGCCGTCGGCTCCGAGCGCCACAGCCACCAGTGCCTCGAACCGCTTGGGCATGATTTTCCCGTAGCCGTCCTTCGGCAGCGGAAGCTCCATGGCCAGCGCACCGCCCTCCACATCCACTTCGGAATAGACCAGCCCCATCGCCTTTTCATCCTCCGGGGTGTTCGAGCTGCCATGCCCCCAGCCCGGGTTCAGCGGCGGGGTGACTTCCATCCCCAGGCGGCGGCATTCATCCACCGTATACTTGACCATCTCGATAAACTCCGGCGAGTCGAACGGGATATTCCCCTCCTGGTAAACATTGCCGTAGGACATGATCTCGACGCCGCCGAGACCCTTCTCCTTCATCTGTTCGAGATGCCAGGTGATGCCTTCCTTCGTCACGGCGTTGCCCGGCCACCACCAGCGGGTATGCGGACGATAAGTCGCCGGCGGGTTGTTCCAGCCCTCTTTAAGCGCGGCCAATGTTTCAGCCACCGACTGTGCGCCGTCAATTTTTGCCATCAACGCCTGGTTGCGCTCATGCTCGGTGTTGATCTCTGCGACCGGTTCCGGCGAAAAAGCGGAACCCGCGACCAGCACCACCGCAACGCTGAAAATTCCCTTTGTCGTTTTTCGTGTCTTCATGGTTCTTCTCCTCCTATTGGCTCAGGATGTTCTGTGCATCGGGATGGATATACAAAGCCGAAGCGAATGGACCCGAGAGCGTATTGTCAATGATGACGACGTACTTGGTGACGTCGTCGAGCACTGACACGTTTTTGCGGCCGGCATCGAGATTGCCTTCGAAGGTGTTATCCGTGACGAAGCCCATGGTGACAATCTCTATGGTGACATCCTTGAGGGGATGGGTTTCGGACAATCGGCGAAAGGTGTTTCCCGATATATGGAGGATGCGCCGCCCCTTGACCTCAACCCCTGCATCGCGCGCCCGGATGTCGGAGTCGTTGATCCACAACGTCTCTTCTTTGCCGCCGCTTCCGTTGTCGTGGAAATATCGTACTCCGACCCGGCAGTAGTCCGCCGTACAGTCGCGCACCGCACCATCCTCCGGGTTTTCTGCCGAGTCGTATAGGTAGGCGACGCGGGCACCGACCACCGAACAGCGCTCGATCACCGGTGCGTAGCAATCGGTCACGTCGATCCCGACCTCGGGCAGGAAATTGGGCGAGCTGTCGCTCATGTCCGCAGCGGTGGAATGGACCACGCTGCAATTCTCGATCAGCGGCCGGTAGAGTCCGCCGATGACGATCCCGCGGTTGAAGTATTCCGCGCCGCCATTTCCCCGGATCTCAAGTTTGCGCAGCGTGACGACCCGTTTTTCCTGCACCCCCCCCTGGGGACAGGTCACCTCAAGCGCGGTGCCCGCCGCTTCGCGGAGGGCGGTGATGGACAGATCGCGGATATTTACCTGCGGGTAGCGGGTGCTGTGAGTCAGTTGAAAGAGGCCGTCCGGGTTGTCCACCTGAAGCTCTGTCTCGCCGAGGGGATCGCCCTGAATGGTCAGCCGCCAATCGCGGGCCTCCACTGAAACACGCTCATTGAACAGAAAACGGCCCGGAGGAACATGGAGTGTACCGCCGCCCGTGCTGTTCAGGTAATCGAGCGCGTCCTGGAAGGCCGGCGCATCGTCGATGCCGTCGTTCGCGACCGCACCGAAATCGGCAACCACATCGACTTCGGTACGCGCATGGGCACTGAGGACGGCCCCAAGCAGCAGGCAGACAACTGCGCGGGTTCGGCGGAGTCCGCGGCTCCGGAAATATTGGCCCGATCTTGTCGTCATGCTTCGATCCTTCTTCTTGTTCTGTCTATGGCTCATATTGCCTGTTTGATCGTTTTACCACTGCGGTTCCGGGGGATAGAGGTTCTGCGTTTCATCCACGTCCGACACGCCGGCATCCATGTCCACGGTGACGGTATTCCCCGTTCCGTTCCAGTAGTGGCCGTTAAAAACGTTGCCCTGAATCAGCACTCCCTGCGTGGAACCGATCAGGTCGATCTGAACGCGATTGAGAGCGAAGGGCTGGTTAAACGCGCAGCTCAGAATCGAGACGTCGGTGCTATCCGTGATCACGATATCCTTGAACGTATCCGGATTGGGGATCTCGTTTTGCACATAGGAGGCCAGTTCCAGCACTGAGAGGCGGTCGGCTCTGATGATCTTCAGGTTTCGTACAAAGGTGTTGATATGGCAGTGGAGCACATCCACCGTGCAGATCGCGTCCGCAGGCGCCGCGACCCGCATGCCCGTGTGGTTCTGGACGGCATTGCTGCGATCGAAAACCACGGCCCCGCGGTATCGGCTCAGCCAGAAGCCGTACTGGTTGTTCTTCGAGTAGCAGTTCACGAAGGCGGCCCCGTCGCCATCCGACAAATCGAATCCGTATTCGGCGAGCTTCCAGTCCCCGTCCCACTCCGAGCCCCGCACCCCGCGGATAAACACATCGTCGAAGCGGGCGTTTTGCAGGAAAGCACCCCGGACATGAACCTGGAAGTAATCGACCAGCGAATCCGTCGGCTGAAAATCGACCGACCGCATCTCGAGGGTGCTCAGGTCCGGATCGGTCGGCAGCGCCGGATTGTCAACCTCCAGAGCCGTGCCCGCATTGCCGCCGTTATTCGGCGCGAAAGTCAGGTCCTGAATGGCCAATGCGCTCGCGGCGTAAGAATTGTTGAACCACCAGACCCCGTCGCTATTGTTGCCGCGCAAAACGGATACGCCCTTGCCATGACCCCGGATCTCGATCGCCGCGCCCCCAAGGTCAATTACCCTCCTCGATGCAAAATCGTAATTGCCCGGCGGGACACGCAGGGTGCCGCCGCCCCGGGAGATGATATCGTTCAGGGACGCTTCAAACGCGGCCGCGTCGTCTTGCCCGTCGTCGGGAACAGCGCCGTAGGCAGTTACGTCGATATCCATCTCGACGTGGTATAGCAGCGCGTCGGGCGCCAGCTCGAACCAGAGCCTGCGGTCGCCGATGCGCACCGAGTTTTCGCGGCCGACGGTCTGGATGTTCTGCGTATCGATATTCCCGGTGATCAACGGATAGGTGCCGGGTGCCGGATCGGGATCGAGGCCGTCGATATCGCGCACCGTAAAGCCGCCGAAACTGAAGGCGTCGGCCGAGAGCGTGGCGTCGGCCCGGAAGCGGGCACCTTCGGCGAGATAAACCGCCCCTCCGAGAGTTCCGCTCCCGCCCAGCACGGCACCCGACGCGACGTGCACGTCACCGGTGGCACCGCTGGAATCTCCATCCACCAGCAGGGTCCCGCCATTGACTGTTGTGCTCCCGGTATGGGTGTTGTCGGCCGAGAGGATGAGGGTTCCGCTGCCGGTGACCGTCAGCGAACCTCCGCTGCTGCTGTAGGGGATCGGGAAATCAACCGTCCAGGTGCCGGTATCGAGCTGAAGATCCTGCCCGGGCGCGGCGAAGTCGGTCAGGTTGTCCACCGCCCGGATGCGGAAGAACCCGGGTTGAGTCACGGGGATGGAAAACCGTCGGCGGACATAGTCGCCGGGACGGAGAACCCCGCTCTGGTCGGGATCGTCCTCGATTGCTGCGGAGAGCTCCGCATCCACTTCCAGCGCGTCCATGACAAGGTTGGTTGAACTCAAAACCTTATACTCGGCAGCGTCGGACCCTGATCGCAATCCCACAAAGCGCACGACCGCCTCATCGCCTTCCACTGCAATCCGGGGAGGCACCGGGAGGCCATCGGCGGAGGGAGCGCCCCCAAAGAAATAGCGGGCCAGATTGCTGTGACCGGTTCCATGGGGGTCGGCGGAAGCCAGCGTGTCCGGGCCGCTGAGCGAAGGATCCTGGCCGAGCCAGAAGGCATAGCGCACGTCCGGTCCCGCATCACGGATGATGGACACTTCGCCATGGGAGGCAAAACGGGAGGTATCCCATGCCAGCCCGGGTTCCGTCAGTGCGGGCAGCTCCAGAACCGGCGTCCCGCTGATCGCGCCGGAAACGAGATCAAACGTGTCGCCGGCGGCGGGACTGTAGCCCGGATCGAGCGATACGGTGACTTGCCCGTTGAGTTCCACTCCGCCCGATGCCGCCAGCCGATCGAAGCAGGTCGGGTCGTCGATGCGGAAGACCACCTCGGAACGGCTATCGCTCGTCAACCCGCCGGAAATGGACAGGGTTCCGGGCAGCGCACCGCCCGGTCGGAGGGTTCCTTCGAGCACCACGTCCCCGCCGATCAGGCCGAGGCCTGCCAGCGTGGCCGCACGGGCCACCGTCACCGTACCCGTGGCGGCACGGTTGTCGCCATCGATCCGCAAGGTCCCGTCATTGACCATGGTGCCGCCGAGATAGCGGTTGGTCCCCATCAGCGTCCAGACGCCGCGGCCGTCCTTGAGCACCGTGATTTGGCCGGCAGGGTCCGTTCCGTCGTCGATGATACCGGAATAGACCCCGCTTCCCGACCCGCCCAGCGCGAAGGTGTAGCCGGCCGAATCCCAAGCCTGGGAAAGAGTGCCGGAAAATTCGAGTGTGCCTGAGCCGTTCTGGTCGATGCGATGGGTCTGGCCTGCGCCGCTCGAAAAACGGATACCACGGGTCGTCCTCTCCCCGCTGCCGGTGTATTGCAGCGTGGCGCTTCGATAGCCCGTCCCCATCCAGATATCATCCGTTCCGTTGCCGTCGAGCTCATGGATCGAAACCACGTCGCGCTGTACCCACAGCCTTCCGGTAAATGAATTGGTGCCGGCAAGGGTCAGCGTGCCGCCTGAATTTCCCTTGCTCAGCCCGCCCTCCCCGCTGAGGTTGCCGCTGATGATGATGTCGCCCGCGGTGGTGGTGACCGTTCGGGTCGCGCCCAGCGCCATATCAAGATCAATGGTCTGTGGGGTCGTGCTGTTGTTCACGATGTTTCCACCCAGCGCAATCGAATTTCCCCTAAGGGTGAAGGCCCCCGCCCCAGCGGCAAAATCGATGCCCGCGAAGGCCGTTCCAGCAACGAAGTCGTTGTGATTGGTAACGTTGGCCCCGGAAAACTGAAGGGAATCGTCGGCCTCCGGCGCGATGCCGCCAACCCAGTTTCCGCCGACGGTCCAGGCTCCGCCGGAGTCGCCGTCCCAGACAACCTGGCCCTGGGCCACGCCCGCCAGCAGGCAGACCCCTGCGCAGACTGCCCTTCGAAAAGTCTTCAACGTCTGCACCCCACAGACGGATTTCGCCCGCTCTATCCCCGATCCATTCTTATCCACAATAATTCCTCATGTTTTGGATTCCTATTCCGATCCCTTCAGCACTACGGCGGGGGTGCCCCCGTTATCGCTGAGCCAGCCTTTCTGAAAACCCCGGGCATCCCAGAGGTACAGGCGCAGCTCGGCGGCCTGCGGGCAGGCGGACAAATCGGCTTCGATCCGGTTGTGCTCGCCGCGCGTCAGATCAAACTCGGCGACGTTGACTGCAAAGCCGTCCGCGTTCGAACGAAGGGCCGCCTTTTGCGGCCCGGCTTTGGAGGAATAGATGTTCACGTCCAGCCCGGAGAGCCTTTTTCCGGACGGCACCATAATCTGGATGTAGCGCTCCGGGTCGAGCCGGCTGCCGTTCATGTGGCTGTAGGCAAACCGGTCGGTCGGGCCGTAGTCGGCACGGAAGCGGGATTCGTCGAGCTGGATGACCGCGCCGTTGGCTTCCCACTGCGGGGTTCCCTTAAACCCTTCGGACACAGCGGTGCTATGCCATTCAGCCAGCACCCCGGAGGCAGGCATGCCCCCGCTCCGCTTCGAGGCACCGAACGGTTCCAGATGCTGCGGCTCGAGCGGAACGCGCTGGTGTTCTTTCCATGCCCGCCGCTCGTTGTTGGGGAATTCGCGGTCGTGGGCCTCCCACATCTCCTGCAACCGTTTCGCAAGCTCGGGATACTGCTTTGAAAGGTCGGTCGTTTCGGTGCCGTCTTTTTCCAGGTCGTAGAGTGCCCAGGGCCGGTTGTAGTCGGAAACCAGCTTCCATTTGCCGTCGATGACCGCCTTGTTGTTGAGCATTTCGAAGTAGAGCGGCGGTCGCTCAAAATCCGAAGCCGTTTTTTTGAACAGCGAAGCAAACGAGACGCCGTCAGGCGGCGGGACGGCCTTGCCGTTGAACGTCGTCGGGTAGTCCGCCCCGGCCAGTTCGGCGAAGGTGGGCATGATGTCGATGATGTGCAGCCGCTGGTCGCGGATGCCGCCGGGATCGGCGATTCCCTTCGGCCAGTGGGCAACCATGGCGGTACGGGTGCCGCCGTGGGACTGCGCGACCTTGTAGTGCTTGAATGGCGTGTTGCAGGTGTTGGCCCAGCCGACACCAATGAACCACAGGCTGCCCGGCTCGCCGCAGACGCCGCGGCGGCGCGTCTCCATCCCGGTGGCACCGTTGTCGCTGAGAATCACAATCAGCGTATTGTCGAGCTCGCCCTGCTGTTTGAGTCGGTCGAGGATGCGCCCGAAGTTTTTATCCGCCTCCTGGATCATGGCGGCATGGATGGCCATGCGGCGCGCCTCGAAGGCCTGCTCTTCAGGCGGCATCGCCTCCCACTCCGGAATGCTCTCCGGGCGCGGCGTCAGCTTCCAATCCCTGGGAATCAGCCCCTGTTCGCGCAGGTGCTCAAACCGGCGACGACGGATTTCGTCCCAACCGGCCTCATAAGTCGGCACGTTTTCCTCGATCGTTTCCTCCGGCGCCATGATCGGCCAGTGCGGCGCGGAGATGGCATAGTACATGAAAAACGGCTGTTCCGGATTCTTTGCCTGATGGTCGTCGAGAAATTCGAGCGCCTGGTCGGCCAGCAGGCGGGTCAGGTAATAATCCTGCGGCACCTTGAACGGCTTGCCGTCCTTGTGGAACCCGGCATTGCCGGTCAGATCGGCACGGAAATAGTCGGGGCAGCCCAGAATCCAGCCGAACGTGCGGTCGAAGCCGCGCTCGTAGGGGTTGCCCGCCACATGCCACTTGCCGAGTGCCATGGTGTGGTAGCCTGCGGTCCGCAGCACCTCGCCGAGCGTGACGCCGGTTTCAATACCTTTTTCGTAGCCGATTCCCGCCTGCTTGTGGAAGAGGCCCGAGAGCAGCGCCGCGCGCGAGGGTTCGCACTTGCTGGCATTGTAGAAGTTGCTGAAACGCAGGCCGCCCTCCGCCAGCCGGTCGATGTTTGGCGTATGCGTATCGCCGCCGAAACAACCGAGATCCGAAAACCCCATGTCGTCGAACAGCATCAGCAGAATGTTGGGCCGCCTTTCCGCCGCCGCTGAACCCCCGCTTAAAATCACCACCGTCGCGAACGCGGCGATCCATTGTTTTGTTTTGTGTAGAATCATCTTAATCTTCTCCTTATCGGTTTTCCGGGCCGCAAATCGGCTTGTTTTCCTGGCAACGTCTATTAACCTCAAAATTCACAAAAGACACAGAATGAATAGATTACAATTCATTATCAGGAGTCGTACATTTTGTGGTTTTTGCGCATTTGTGGTTTCAAATTCGGTTGCGGAGCGTCCGCGCTGTGTGATTCGCGATCCAATCCATTCTCTCTTTCTTATTCGCGATCTGCATTTTTCCGTTCATCAGCAATTACTCTCCCATGTCCATCTTCACGCGATGGATTCCTGCTGGGAGGGATGTCCTTTCACCACTGGGCGCGATGGCGGTGGCCCGGGTGCCGGCCGGGACGGTGATCTCCAGATGCAGTGCGCCGCCCTTCTTTTCCCAGCGGACGGGAATGTCGCCAGCAGGTGACGGCACAACGCCTTCCGCCCATTCGAGGTCGCCGAGCTGCGGGCGAACTTCAAATTCGGCGAAGCCAGGTTTCGTTGGCCGGACGCCGAGGACGTTGGTGAGCATGTGGTAGGCCGGGGATCCGGCTCCGTTCTGGGCAAGGCTGCGGTAGCGCGTTTCCCAGCTATTGGCACCGCAGCTCCAGGTCCAGTTTTCGCAGAAGGTGTCGATCCCCATGCGCAGGAAGCGCGAATAACGATCACGCATCAGCTCGAGCGCGGCCTGGTCCTCGCCGATGGCGAAGAGCGCTTCGGGCGGCCAGAACATGAAGGGCGCGCCGGATTGGCTGATCTCGCCGATGCGTTCGGGATCGCTGAGCGCAGTCAGGATGCGCTCACGACGCCCTTCGCCGCCGAGACCATGCATCAGCGCCAGCAGGTTGGCGTGTTCGGAGTGCGAGGAACAGAGGTAGCCGTTGCGTGCGCCGTCCAGGTAGAGCCCGGCCTCTTCGTCCCAGAAATCCTCGTAGACCGCGCGGCCGACGCGTTCGGCATTGTCGCGCCATTTCCGCGCCTGGTCGGTCTCACCAAAGCCCTCGGCCACATCGGCCGCCTTCTTGAGCAGCGAGCAGTAAAGCAGGTTGACGGGCACCGATAGAAAGTTCTTCTCATCGTAGGGAACCGATCGGCCCGGCATATAGAGCGTGGACCAATCGACCCACACTTGCGCTCCGGTGGCCTGCCGCAGCAGACCGCGCTCGTCCTGCTCTCCCTCATAGTGGTCTAGCAGACGCGTGACGACCGGCCAGAAGGTTTTTCGGTAGAGCTCCGAGTCGTTGCACCAGAAAGCGTATTCAGTCATCCAGTAGCCCGTCCGGTAGGAGTGGGCGGAGAATGCCCCCGGCACGCCGCTGAATGCGCTCATGGGCAGTTGCCCCTGTTCGTCCTGTCTGCGGGCGAAAAGCGTCATGTAATTGCGCAGGATCGGCACGTCACCATACACTGGCAAGCAGGAGCCGACGGATCCCTCGCAGATGTCTCCGCCCCAGATCGTCTTTTCACGGATGGTGTTGTCCATGAAGGCGTCGTAGCTGGCCGCCCGCACGGTATTGCCCGACATCTTGAAGAAGCGCTCGAGCAGCGGATCGGAGGAACGGAATGCGCCGCGCTGTTTCCAGGGCACGCCCGAGGCAACCGCCTCGACGCCGTGCAATTTGAGCGGACCGTCAAGCCGCCGGAAGGTGAGCTGGAGGTAGCGGAAACTCTGGTAGTTGAAGCTCTCCCAGTCCAGCCGCCCGTTGAGGTAGAGCCGATGGGCGTTGAGCTGGTTGGGTTTTCCTTCGCCATCCGCTCCTTTGGTGCGGCAGTAGAGGATGGTGGGCACGCGCCCGTCGATCAGCATCTGGCCCCAGGCAATATCAACCACTGCGCCGGCGGGCGCTTCGACGTCGAGCGAGATAAAGGCGTTCCGGATCGTTCCGAAGTCGAGGATGATCGTGGGATCGCGCAACTCGGGAACGTCGTCATGGTTGTCCCAGTAGGTGTAGAACGAGCGCAGGTCGTTGTAGGGATACTGCGGATACGCCACGGCCGGGCCGCCCGAACCGTCCAGCAGGCTTTCCGCATTTTCGATGCGCGTATGCCTGGAAGGACGCGGAATTTCCGTGGCCATCTGGATGCCCGCCGAAAGCCCGGTCTGGCCGAGAAACTGCGTCACCTCGCCGACGAATTCGATCTTTTCCGGGCGCAGGGTCGCGCGGACATAGTGCGGAATGAGCGACGGCTCGAGCACGACGTTCTTGTCCGGTCCCACCACCGGTTTCTGGATCCCCGCTCCCATCAGGTTGGCCGCCGACCAGCGGCTGTCGTTGAATGGGGTGCTCATCCAGCCCGCCGGTTCGAAACGCGCGTTGAAGACCTCGGTCGGATGATGCCCCGCCGTGTAGGCACCGGAGTCCACCCAGGGCGCGACGGCCAGCTTCCAGCTCTCATCGGTGACGAGCGTCTGGACGATCATTCCGGAGCCGTCCCTCATCTCCAGCTGGGCGATGACGCCTTCATAGCCTCCCGCCGTTTCGTAGGCCACGGCCAGCACGTTGTCGCCCGGCTGAAGGAGCGAAGCCACCTCATAGCTGTCGTAAAAATAGCGCGGGTTGACGTTGCGCGCCGGGCCGTTGCCGACAAAGGAGCCGTTGACATAGAGCTTGTAGGAACGGCTGGCGGAAATGTGAAGGACCGCCGAGGCGGGCGCGGCCTCGAGTTCGAACGCGCGGCGCAGGTAGACGAACGGTTCGTCAAAGCCCTGCTCCGCCGAACGCCCGATCCAGTTCGCACCCCACTCCCCGCAGCGATGCGGGGTTTCATAGCTGTCGGCAAAGCCGACGGAGCTGGCCATTAACACCGCCGCGAAGGCAGCGAGCCATCGTTTTGTTTTTTGTATCTTCATTTTCTCCTGATCGGTTTTCCGGGCCGCAAAGCTGCGGCCCTCTCTGTTCAACTCGCTGCTTTCATTCCATTCGTTGCCATCCCCCTGTATCAGTCCATCACGCTGATGCGGATGTCGTCGATCTGGCCTTTGAAGAAGGCGTTGAGTTTGGAGCCAAGCTGGATGGGCCATTTTTTTGACGCGAGGGTGTCGCCGGGGGCAACGGGCAGCGTGGCGACCTTGCCGTCGCACTCGATGCGGGCGATGCCGTTGGCCGGGTCGAACTCGGCGGTGATCGTGCGCCATTCGCCGGTGTCGAGCACGGGAATTCCCGCGCTGTTTGCATGCACATCGGGCTTCAGGTTGGAACTGAACGCCATCTGGGCGAAGCCGGCCACCTTGAAGACGCGGAAGACGTGGGGAACGGCCAGCAAGACGGACTGGCCGGTCGGCGCTTCGTTGCGTACCGCCATTTCGACGCGGATGCCGCGGTGGCCGTCCCACTTGAAGAGCGATTCAGCGGTTGCGCCTTCGCCGTCGAAAGCGAGCACCTTGCCGCGCTCGGGATCGTCCACAATCCGCGCACCCTTGAGCGTCAGCCCGGCGTCGACATAGGGACCCTCCCCGACCGCATTCGGGACCGTCCCGTGCGGGCTCAGCGCCTCCATGTTCCACTCGATGACCGGAGTGAAGACGCCTGACGGCTCGGCGGCTGCCGCTTCTTTCGCCTTTTTGATCTCGAAGTAGCGGTTGGTGTCCTTGGCGGGGTCGTAGGGGTTTGCTTTGAAGTAGCGCCGGATCTCGTCGAGCCCGCCTTCGACGCCTTCGCCCTGCTTGAGCGGCGCATCGCCGGTGAGCGTGTGCGTGCCGGAACCCAGCGTTTCTTCTTTGCCGCCGGGCCACTGGACGGTGGCCGAGCAGTTCGGCGGCACTTCGGCGTTGAGCGTGACCTGGTCGCCGCTGCGCTCCCAGGCGACGCGGATCGGGCCGCGCGAGGAGTCGAAGCGGAAGTCCATCTGCTTCGGTTCGCTGCCGGTCCAGGGCTTGATGAAGAAATGCTTGAAGCCGGGTTGCGCCGGGTCGGGCCGCAGGCCGACGATGTCCTCGACGATCCATTGGCCGACGGGCAGGTAGCCGACGTGATTCTTACTTACCGTACCGCCGGTGAAGTTGAGCCCCCACTCGGGATGATCGAGGTCGAAGCGCTCCCAGGATGTGGTGGCTCCGGCATCGACCATGTAACCAAATGACGGCATTTCCGGCCGCATCGCCATGAACCAGGCGAGGTCGCCGTAGCCCTGTTCCGAAAGGGTCTGCAGCATCAGGCGAATACTGTCACTGCCGCCGGAACTGTGTCCCCCATAGTTTTCGACAGCGTCTATCAGATTTTTCAGAAAATGCGCTTCGAGATCGCCCGTGGCGGCACCGGAATACAGTCCATAGGTATAGATCGGCTGATCGTTGTAGTCCCAGGTGCCGTCGCCGTTGTCGAACTCGCTGATCAGTGCCTCGTTGCTTCGCTCGGCCATGGCGTCGTATTCCCGGGCTTCGCTTTCCTTGCCGAGGAACCGGGCCATGTCGGCCGTGGCCTGGGCACTGATCGACCACCAGGCGGTTCCGAAGGCCTCCTTCGAAACCGACTTCTTGAGTTGTCCTCGGTTCTTCCAATACCAGTCGCTGGGGTAGTCGGCACTGTTCCACCGGTCCTGCCCCGATCCGGGCGGCAGAAGCATCCCACGGCCCAGCCAAGGGCCCCAAATCTTGCAACCCTTCTGATTAACCGCCGTCCATTTGCCTGAAGGAGCATTCGCCTGGAGATAAAAATCGAGCAGTGCCTTGGCCTGGCCGTCGCCGTCGCCGTACTGGTCCTCCACGATACCGATATCGTCGTACAGGATATGCGCGTTGCGCGGGATCAGAGTGGCCGCGTCGGACCAGAATGGACAGGCGGCCGTTCCGAAGCTCGGCGCCCGGCAGCCGACCTGCCCGGGATGCGTAGTTCCTCCCCGATAGGCAACCTGGTCCCGCACGTCCTGCATCCGCTTCCGGTGGTGGGCTGCGCTGTCGAAAAAATACTCAATTGCTCCGACGTGGCTGGTATAGCCGTCGCCCAGCCAGGCGCAGCGCTCCGAACGTCCGGCGCAGCCCTGCAGAATGCCGGCCCGGAGATTCCCCAGGTAGGTCTGCCGGATCATCGCCCAGAGCTTGTTCAGGCGCTCGCTGGAAGAACGGAACGAGGAGACTTCGCGCATGGTGTCGGACAGGTGGATGACCTCGATTTCCTTGAGCGCGTCACGCGAGGGCAGCCCGCGGACTTCGACGTAGCGGCAGCCGTTGTAGTGGAACGGGATGCCCTCGAAATGCTCGTCGCCCGTTCCCGCCGCGATGTAGGTCGTCTGGTTCTCTGCGTTGTGCCTGAGGTTGCGGGTGTCAATCATCCTGTCTTTGCGCAGCACTTGGGCATGCCGCAGGTGGACCTCATGGCCTTCGGGAAGACTCACGGTAAACCGGCAGACCCCGGCCCACTGCTTGCCGAAGTCGATCACATAGACCCCCGGCTCCGGTTCGTATTCAGTGACCGGCTTGAGCACTTCGGTGATGCGGCAGGGGGCGACCGGGTCCGGGTCGAAGAGCGTGCCCTCCTTCGGGGCGGAGACCACGGCCTGTTTCCAGTCGCTGTCGTCAAAGTCCACCGTGGTCCAGGCGGGATCGAAGAGGCGGGCGTCGTAGGTGCCGCCCAGATTGAAGTCCGCCGAGCGCCAGGGGCTCCGCTCCTGCATGCTGCGCCAGTCGGGGCCGGTGGCGACGGTCTCGCGCGAGCCGTCGGCATATTCGATTTCGAGCTGCGCCCGCAACCGCGTCACAAAATCCTGACCGTAGCTTCCAAATTTACCGTCCGCGAACGAACCCCGGCCGAGGATCGCCGCGATCGCGTTATCGCCCGCTTTGAGCAGGTCGCCCACGTCGTAGGCGCGGTAGAAAATGCGGATGCCATACTGGGCGATCGACGGGGCGAAGCGGTCTTCGCTGACGAGTTGGCCATTGATCCAGCCGCGGTAGCAGCCCAGCGAGGAGAGGTAGAGCGTGGCGGTTTTGACCGGCTTTTCGATCGACCACTCCTGGCGGAACATGCGCACCGGATGGTATTCGAGCAGCTTGTCGCGGTTGCCCGCCAAGGCGGCAATCTCCGGCGAGGTGATCCATTGCGACTTCCAGCTTTTGAGGCCGGTGAAGAAGCGCTGCGGGTCGGTCCAGTCCGAGGCCTTGCCCTTCTCGTCAAAGACGCGCACCTGCCAGTCGAACTGCGAGGCGGGCGCGAGCGCCGGGCCGCCGTAGGGCACATCCAGCGTGTCGTCCGATTCGACTTTGCCGCTGTCCCAGACCGCTTTGCCGTCGGGCGTGGCGACCTTGATCTGATAGGCTGACTGCGCCGCGCCGTCGCGCCCGTCGGCATCGAGTCCCCAGGAAAACTCAGGGGTCTGCCCCGGCTTGAGAATGGCCGTCTCCAGCCGTTCGCACTGCGGCCAGACCGGGCGAAGGGTTTCCGCCTGGACGACGCCACTTATCAATACCGCCGCGAAAGCGGCGATCCATCGTGTTGTTTTTTGTGTCATCATCTTCATTTTCTCCTGATCGGTTTCCCGAGCCGCAAAGCAGCGGCCCTCTCTGTTCAACTCGCTGCTTTCATTCCATTCGTTGCCATCCCCCTGTATCAGTCCATCACGCTGATGCGGATGTCGTCGATCTGGCCTTTGAAGAAGGCGTTGAGTTTGTTGCCGAGGATAATGTCCTGCGTTCTGGGCCTGAGAATATCCTTGCGGTCGATTTCCAGCGTGGCGACCTGACCGTCGCACTCGATGCGGGCGATGCCGTTGGCCGGGTCGAACTCAGCGGTGATCGTGCGCCATTCGCCGGTTTGAAGGACCGGAATCCCGATATCATTGTTCCGCCGATCAGGCCGCTGAACCGAGTTGAACTGAAACTTGGCAAACCCGGCGACCTTGTTCAGTGAAAACACAAAAGGAACACCCAGAAGTACGGACTGCCCGGCCGGGGCTTCGTTCTTCACCATCATCTCGATGCGGACGGCCTTGTTCCCCTGCCAGGCTCCCTCCGCCGTAGCAAGCGCATTTTCACCGTTGAAGGACAAGACCTTGCCACGCTCAGGATCGTCCACGAGTACGACACCTTCCAGCAACAGCTCGGCTCCGGAACCACCGGAGAGGCTGTTGCCGACGTGGCCTTCGGCGGTCACTGTCTCCATATCCCAGAAAATGACCGGGGTGAATTCGGTTGCCGTCACCGCGACGGCTTCAGCCATCTCCTTGGCCCGCTCAGCCTCCTTGATTTCGAAGTAGCGGTTGGTGTCCTTTTCGGGATCGTAAGGATTCTCCTGGAAGTAGCGCCGGATCTCGTCGAGGCCGCCTTCGACGCCTTCGCCCTGCTTGAGCGGCGCATCGCCGGTCAGCGTGTGCGTGCCGGAACCCAGCGTTTCTTCCTTGCCGTTCGGCCACTGGACGGTGGCGGAGCAGTTCGGCGGCACGGTGGCGTTGAGCGTGACCTGGTCGCCGTTGCGCTCCCAGGCGACGCGGATGGGTCCGCGCGGGGAGTCGAACTGGAAGTCGATCTCTTTGGGCTCGCTGCCGGTCCAGGGGCGGATGAAGAAGTGCTTGAAGCCGGGCTGCGCCGGATCGGGCCGCAGGCCGATGACGTCCTCGACGATCCATTTAGCGACGGAGTTCAAGCCGACGTGGTTCATGTCCGCCGTGGTGAAATTGCGAAGCAGTCCCCACTCGGGATGATAGAGGTCGAAGCGTTCCCACATTGCGGTGGCGCCCGATTCGATCATGTAGCCGAAGGAAGGCATCTCTGGACGCATGGCCATGAACCAGGCCAGGTCGGGGTAGCCGTTTCGCGAGAGCGCGATCAGGGTGTTGAAGAACACATCAGTCCCGCCCGAGATGTGGCCGCCGTAGGATTTGACGGTCTGCAGGAGGTTCTTCAGGAAGACGTCCCGCAATTCACCCTGTGCCGCGCCGGTGATCAACCCGTAGGTGTAGATGGGCTGGTCATGGTAGTCCCAGGTGCCGTCGCCGTTGTCGAAGTCTCGGATCAGCGACTGTCGGCTGCGCTCGGCCATGGCTTCATATTCGGCGGCTTCGCTTTCTTTGCCCAGATACCGTGCCATATCGGCGACGGCCTGCGCGCTGACCGACCACCAGAAGGTTCCATAAGCCTCCTGCGATGCAGAGGACGGCATCTTGTCCCTCTGGAACCATCGACTCGGAAAATCGCCGGAGTTCCATCGATCCTGCCCCGATCCGGGCGGCAGTGTCATCTTTCGGTCAAGCCAAGGCGCCCAGAACGCATAGGGTGGTTCGGTCTTTGTAAACTTGCCCGACAGTCCGTTCTGCTCGAGTTGGAAGTCCATCAGCGCACGAACCTGCCCCGGCCCTTCGCCGTAAACGAATTCGAGGATAAACGGATCGTCGTAGAATACCTGCGTGCCCTTCGAGACAATGGACGCCGCATCGCTATAGAACGGAGACGGAGCCCCGCCGAAACTCGGCGCCCGCATCCCAAGTTGCCCCGGATGGGTTTTTCCTGGGCGATAAGCAACCTGATCCTGAATATCCTGCATCCGCTTGCGGTGATGCGCGATACTGTCGAAGAAGTAGTCGATAACACCGATATGGCTGGTGTAACAGTCGCCCAGCCAGGGGGCCCGTTCATTGCGCCCAACGCAATCCATCACGATTCCGCTCTTGAGGTTACCGGAATACGCGCGGCGGATGATCTCCCAGAGCCCGTCGAGAGTGGGAACCGATGTGTCCAGTGTGGAGGCGGCCCGCATGGCATCCGCAAAATGGATCACTTCCAAATCCTCCAGCGCCTCCCGCGATGGCAGACCGCTGATCTCGACATATCGACTGCCGTTGAAGTGAAAGGGTAGCCCCTCGAAACGTTCGCTCTTGCCGCCTGCCGAGACATAGACGGTTTCGTTCTTCGAGTTGCCCCTGTAATTCCAAACGTCGAGCGTCTTGTCTCTGGCGAGCACCTGGGCGTGGCGCAAGCGAATCTCGTGGCCCTCGGGAAGGGTGACGGTGAAACGGGCTACGCCCGTGAACTGTTCGCCGAAGTCGAACACATACACTCCCGGCCTGGGTTCATATTCGGCAACCGGCTTCAACACGTGGTTCGGTCGGCAGGGCTGCACCGTTTCGGGATCGACGCGCGTGCCTTCTACGGGCGGCGACACCACGGCCTGCCTCCAACCGCCGTCCTCGAACCCCGCAGTGGACCAGGCGGGGTCGAATAAGCGGGCGTCGTAGATGCCGCCGAGGTCGAAGTCGGCCGCCTGCCAAGGGCTTTTCTCCATCATGCTGCGCCAGTCGGAACCCGTTCCGACCGAATCGCGTGACCCGTCGGCATATTCGATTTCAATCTGTGCCAGCAGGCGCGTAATAAAGTCCGCACCGAAGGACGTAACTCTGCTACGGGTCAACGAACCGTCTCCGAGCAGCACGGCCAGGGCGTTGGAGCCTTCCTGGAGCAGTTCGGTCACGTCGTAGGCACGGTAGAAGACCCGATACCCATACTGCGTCGCCGATGGCGCGAGCCGGTCTTCGCTGACGAGTTTCCCGTTGATCCACCCCCGGTAGTTGCCCAGCGAGGTGATGTAGAGCGTGGCGGTTTTGACCGGCTTTGAAAGGTCGAACTCGGTGCGCAGCATGCGTGCCGGATGATCCTCCTCGTAGAGGCGCTTCGCGTCCTCTTCCGCGATGGCGACGATCTCCGGCGAGGTGATCCACTGCGCCTTCCAGTCGTCCAGCCCGGTGAAGAAGCGCTGCGGCTCGGTCCAGTCCGAGGGCTTGTCCTTCTCGTCAAAGACGCGCACCTGCCAGTCGAACTGCGAGGCGGGCGCGAGCGCCGGCCCGGAGTAAGGCACGTCGAGCGTATCCGCCGACGACACCTCCCCGCTGTCCCAGACCGTTTCTCCGGCGGGCGTCGTCACCATGATCTGATAGGCCGTCTGCGCCGCGCCGTCGCGCCCGCCCGCATCCAGCCCCCAGGAAAACTGCGGAGCCTGCTGCGGCTTGAGGATCGCCGTCTCCAGCCGCAGGCACTGCGGATAGACCGGCTTGAGCTGGACGGCGGCAGCGGCGGTCGCGCCGCCCAGTGCAATCAATGCCCCGCACAGCAGGGCGATCATTGTGGTCGTTCTCTTTTTCATCGTTGTGGTCCTTTCTCTTTCGGTTTCTACTCGTTTTTTCTTTGTGTAAGGCAATCCGCTCAGTCCATCACCTCGATGACAACGTCGTCGATGCAGCCCTTGAACGGGGTATTGAGCGCCCTGCCGATCAGCAGGGGCTTCCCGCCGCCGGTGAGCACATCGCCGCTGGTGCGCTGCGCGCTACCGCTCTTTTTGCCGCATTGGATGAGGAGCTTACCGCTTTTGGGATTGTATTCGGCGACGATGTTCATCCATGAACCGGGCACAAGGCCGATCGTTCCGGCGTGCCCCTCTTTCATGTTGCGCTGACCGGCCGTCAGCCCGTTGAAGCGCACGGCCTGAGCAACCTTGTTGATCCGGAAGCTATTGGCCGTTCCAAGGATAACGGACTGCCCGGCACCGCTTTCGCTCTTGACCATCATGGAAATGCGAACCCCCTTGTGGCCCTGCCAATTTCCGACCGACTGGGCGACATCGTCGATGCCGTCGAAGCGCAGGACGTGGGCCTGTTCGTCATCCTCGAACATCATCGCCCCGCCGGGGTCGAGGTGGCAGGCGGCGTAGGGGCCGTCGGTCACCCGGTTTTGAATCAGGCCGTCGTCGGTGAGCGTCTCCATGTCCCAGTGGATCACTTTTATCCATGCGGCATCGGAGGAGAGCGTCCCGGCCTGTGCGCGGGCCTCCGCCTCCCGCTTTTTCCGCTCATATTCGCGCAGCTCAATCCCCTGCTCCGCTTCGTGCTTCGGCAGCCATTTGCGATGTTCTTCGAGGACAGGCGCATATTCGAGATCGTCGGCCAGGTTGGTCAGCTCCCACGGGTCGGAGCGCTGGTCGTAGAGTTCCTCAGAGCCGTCGGCATAACGGATGTAGCGGTAGTCCGCCGAGCGGATGGCGTGGTTGCCGGGATAGAGCGTCATCAGCTCCGGCTCGGTAGCCGGGCGCGACGGATCTTTCATGTAGGGCACCAGGCTTTCGCCGTCGAATTCGGCGGACGGCTCCACCGGATAACCGGCCAGCTCAACCAACGTTGGATAGATGTCCACCAGCGACACCGGGGCATCGACGCGGCTGCCGGGAATGGAAACGCCGGGTGCGACGATGAGCAGCGGCGAGCGGTTGGCCTGCTCCCAGAGGGTGTGCTTGGTGACGGTGTTCTTGTCGCCGAGGTGGAAGCCGTGGTCGGACCACAAAACAATAATCGTATTATCCGCCCGACCGCTGGCGTCGAGCGCGTCGATCACGCGGCCGATCATTTCGTCGGCAAAGTCAGCGGATGCCTGGTAGGAGCGGATCATCGCACGGATGCCGCCGGGCGACTCCGGCGGATGGTTGGTGACATAGTCGAACTGGAAGCCAAGGTATTTCTGAAAATCCTTTCCGCCCTGCGGAATGTCGTCGAAATCATCGGCCGGGCGCGGCGGCTCTTCCAGGGTTTGGAAAGGATACTTCGCATAGTTTTCCGGCGGCGACCAGAACGGGATGTGCGGTTTGAAGATGCCGACGGCGGTGAAGCGCGGCGTGGCGTAGGGCTCGGCCATGCGCGTCTCGGCATACTCCACCGTATCTTCGTCGATCATCTTTTCATCGGTCGGGCCCCAGTCATACAGCGGCGAGCGCATACGCGGCGCATTTTCAGCCGTCATGCCATTGATCCGGCGTTCGCCGCCGAAGGGCAGGCGCTGATATTCGCTGACCATCGGCTGAAACTGCTGAAAGAGCGGATAGTGCTTCCGGTCGAAGGCCACGCGCGGATTGTGATGCAGGATCTTTCCGGTGCCGACGGTTTCGTATCCCTGCCGCTCGAAAAACTGCGGCAGCAGCTCGCGCTCGGGAAGGATCTGCGACCACACTTCGTGATTGCCGTAGATGCCGGTGGTGGTGGGCCGCTGCCCGCTCAGCACCGCCATACGCGACGGATTGCAGATCGGCGCTGCACAGTAAGCGCGCGTAAAAAAGGTACCCCGCGCCGCCAGCCGTTCCAGGTTCGGCGTCTTGATCGGGTTGGCCGGATCATACACGGTGAGCATGTCGTTGAGATCGTCCACCGCGATCATGAGCACATCCGGTTTTTCCGCAATAGCGGAAAAACGAATTAAAAACAACACCGCTGCCGTTCCGACTATTTTAGAAATCCGCTTTAACTTCATTGGTTCATTCACTTTCAATTTAATGTTCATCATGCTCCTCCGATCATTCTTCGCTGGTGATCTTGAATAGGACCGCGCGTGTATTGGGACCGGACTGGAAGGTCGTTCCATCGTTCAAAACCGCCCGGATCGCGGGCTGCTTGTTTTCCGGTTTCCCCGGCAGCCAGTCTTCGATCAGGTTGCAGAGGGTGACATCGCGCGAGCGTTCGACCACAAACAGCGATTCATCCTCCAAAAAGCCGGTCCAGGGCGTGGCGCCAAAGCCGCTGAGGAAGACATTGCGGGAATTGTCCACCTTGAGAATCGGCGAACCCCCTTCTTTATGAACATCCCGATGTCGGCAAACTCCTTTGCACGTGATACGTCACATCTTCTCGATGATTGTCCTCGTATAGGCCACCCACTTTCGCACGCGGCCGGGATCCTTCTCGACGGTCTCGACATCCTTGAGGGTGATGTCGAGGTGAAGACCGCGGCAGATCTCGAGATCGCGGGTGATTACTTTGCGGATGCGCTCTTCGTTGTATCCGTAGGCGACCATATCCGCGGGACTGGGGCGGTAACTCATGACGTAGTCGGTACCGATCTGTTCCGCGCAGCGGGCGACGTCGGCGAAGGGCGTGACGGCGATTCGGCGCAGATTCGGAATCCTGCGCAGGATATCGATCTTGCGCGTCAGGTCTTCGCAGCACCCGTAGGCCGTCAGGCCGAACTGCTCCATGATCGGAAGCTGATACTGAATCAGAAACTCGTCCTGCATCTCCGGCGAGACCATGGTGAATTCCTGCGCGGCGACGAACCCGAACAGCTCAGAGCGCTTCATGCCGCGCCGATTCGGCGCGGGATCCACCAGCCCGCGCGCGTACGGGGAGGCCTGGTTGAGCGTGGCCGAGGCCCCCCAGTCGCCGGCGTCCTCCGCCTCCTGCTGCACGCGCAGCACCCCATCGCGCATGAACGCCAGCAGGGCGTGGAGTTCCTCGGGATCCTCCAGCATATCAATCATGAAGTTCTCCATCCCGCGCAACAGCCCCAGGTCGCTCGAGATATCCCCGTGCCAGTGCATGTAGTACGGCGCGCGGTTGAGATCGATCGTCAGGATGTCGCCGATCGCCTCGCCGGCGCGCTCGTAACGCTCCGCCGTCGCCGCCTCGTCGATGCGATGATGCGGCGCGCGCAGTTTCTCGCGCCATTCCTCCAGCTCTCTGAGCACGTAGTCGACCTTGAACGAACCGCCGATATCATCGGTGTGCTGTTTGTCGATCTGGACCCCCCAGTCCATGTCGTCGAACACGGCGCGGACCGACAGGTAGGGCTCGAACACCGTGTCGTCGCCAATCGACGCGGCATAGAGCAGGTCACGCAGCATGAATTCCAGCTCGCGATGGAACGGGTCTTCACCATGACACTCCGACTGAGGCAGCTCGGAGAAGGCGTACTGCCGGACATGGATCGGCGGGCGCGGCGCCTTGAAGTCGTGCAGATCCCGCCACAGCTCGCGCCGTTCATCCATCACCGGATCGGCGGCCACGGCGGCGTATTGTTTCGCGAGATCGCGAAGTATATTCAGATCGTTGTTCATGGGTTAACCCTCGTTTTACATATGCGGCTCACAGAGCCGCCGCTACATCGCGACATTACGAACTCGCGTCTTCCCTGAAGCGACCGTCCTGCGGCTCATAGATCCGCCGCTGCAGCGCCCGCAGGCCCTTAATCCTGAACGCCCGGGAGCACCTTAAGTGAGGTTCGTTCCTTCACGCCGGGCCACGTTTTCACGTAGAGCCGCTGGGTGGCCTTATCCCACGAGAACGCCCGGGTTTTCATTTTCGCGGGATTCTCGAGCACGGAGAGGCCGCCCTTCCCTCCCGGGTCGAGCTTCATGACGAGGTCGTGGTAGAAGATCCGCAGGCCGTCCTCGTAATGGCGATCGAGCGGCAGGTAGATCTCCGACGGCGCGGAGGCCGGGCCCGGCGTGAAGTCCAGGGTGAATTCGCGCGTGGCGAAGTCGTAGTGCCAGGTGTGCGCCACCCCGGCGATATAGATCGGCCGCGGGCGGCACATGACGTCGACCACGTATTTCCGTTCCGGTCCGAGCGCGTGGCTGGGGCCGTGGAACATCGCCCAGGTACGGTTGAAGACCCCGTTTTCGAGATCGCGGCTCCCGCTCCACCACGCCTTGAGCATCCCGATCCCGAAGCGGTCGAAGAGATTGACCGTCCGCATGAAATTCAGTTCGTACACGAGCTGCGTCTCGAGATCCTCGTCCGTGTTTGGGAAGGTCGGCGGCCCGTATTCTCCGATGATGACCGGAAGGCCGAGTTCGCCCGCGTGGTTCAGGTAGGTCTGCAGCGCGTAGTTCGGCTTGGCCCCGTAGTAGTGCGGCGCATAAACGACGCGTTCGCGGTCGAGATTCGTCAGGGGATACCCGGACGGCAGGCCCGTCTTGCGGTGATTGGCCACGGTATAATGCCAGGACTGGACCAGCGCCCACTTCTCCGGACTGATCGAATGAAGGCGATCGATCACGCGTTCGTAGAGCGGCCAGAAGTACTCGGTCTGAAAGTGTTCGTTATCTTTGAAATCCTCATAGACCTCCCAGATGTTCTTCCGCGCCCCCCCGGTGGCCGCGAGCGGCTCGTTGAGCAGGTCATACCCCCACACGGCGGGCTCATCCGCGTAGCGCTCAAACATCATCGCCCATGCGTCGACATATCGGTCCTGCAATCCGTCGCGATTCAAAAAGAGGGCCGCCCAATGATCTTCCGTGAGATCCGTGTAGACCTCGCCGGTCAGGTCGTAGAGCGTGAGCTTGAAGATCGTCTTGAGCCCGTTCTCCTTCCCAAGCCGCACCATGCGGTCGATCTTGTCGAGATAAGATTGTTTCAGCTCGGAACCGGGGAACCCGCCGAGGCGGGTAAGACCGAGGCGGATGACTTGAACATTGAACCCGTACGCACGGGTCCGCGCATACGAGGATTCCGGGTAGGTGTAATCGCCGGTCACATCCTCGGTGTTGACCACGAACCCGTTCGGGATGAAATGACGCCCGTGCTCATCACGAAACCAGGGGCGTGCGGGGAGTCCCTCGGGCGCGACGACCTCGGGCCAGTCCTCGGACGGCTCGGCGGTGAGCTTCATCGTCGGCGGCGGCGGATCGAAATCCGGGACGCGCGTTTCTTCGGCCCGGCCCATATGGATTCCACCGAACAGCACCATCACCATCACCATTCCTGTTCTCATCCTATCCTCTCTCCTTACTCGCTCTTCGCGACACGTGCGTCCTTGCCCACAATTCTCTCTCCGCTCTTGATCTGACGGTACAGCACATCGGCCTGTTCGGCGGACGTACACTGAAAATGGAGATCGAGCCCCTCCGCCGGAAGGGTATCGACGATCCGGTTCATGTCCTCGTCCGGAAGCGGGATCGACCAGCTCCCCAGCATCAGCGGACGCCCGTCGCCCATGATCGCCCGGGCGGTTTCGAGGCGCTGTTCCGTATCCGGCCCGCCGGGATCGTTGCCGAATTCGAACGCAACGCTCTCCGGCAAGGCGAGCATTTCGAGGTTGTTCTTACAGCCCGCGGAGTGCGTGTGGAAGAGCGCGGTATCGAATTCCTCAAGGATGCGGCGGTGCGGCTCGAGCATGAGGTCACGGTAGTGATGCGGACCGACCAGCGCGCTGAAATCCTCGACGAACAACCCCGCCCACCCCGGCTGCCAGGAACCGAAGAGCGTCGGCGACCACTCCCGGAACCCGGCCGAGCGAAACAGCTCTTTTTCGAAACGGATGACGTCGATCGTGAATTGCGCGGCGGCGTCCGCGGCGGCCCGCACGGCGTCCGGCTCGCTCATCATCTCGACCATCAGGTTTTCCGGTCCCATGAAGGCGGAGAGGATATCGAACGGCCCGGCGTAATCGGACGGAACGGGCAGGTAGGTGTCCCAGCTCCACTGCTCGAGGAGCACCTCGAGGCGCATCAGATACGCGCGGTAGATGGAGTGACCGGGATCGAAGGGAAGGATCTTCACCTCATCGATGGAATCCGCGGTATGAACGGCCCAGGACGTATTCGCCTCAAACTTCGCCTCCGCGCCGGCGACGGCGGGATAGAGGACCGTGCCGAAATTCACGCGTGCCGTGATCAGCGAATCCTGAGGGACCGGCGCGTGATGGAGTGCCTCGGCGTTGGCGAGTGCGCGTGCGGCGAGTTCGTCGACCGGCACGTCGACGTCCAATCCGCCGAACGGAAGATCTTTGGGATAATAGCTGTTGACCAGCGGGGACGCGTTCTCCCGGTTCCACCAGGAGACGTACTTCTCGGCCTGCGCGCGAAGGTCTACCATGTCAGCGGGTATCCTCTCCCATAACGAGATCTTTGATCAGCGGCGAGACCGAGGGATCCTCCGTCGTGAGGGCGAACGTGAACCGGCAACGACCCTCGGGCGGCGGATTGAGCCGATAGGCAAGGTCTTTTCCGGGCCAGAGTTCGACCGTCTGCGACGCCTCGGCGCGACCGTCTCCGTCGCGGTCGTATTCGACCGTCATCACGGCCGTGACCGCTTCATCGCGGTAGACCTCCAGTTCCTTCCAGGCGATCCCGATCGGGCGTTCGTAGACCATGTAGAGCGTATCGCCGTCGACCGCCAGATCGCCGTCGCCGGTCCCGAACTTATTTCCGGCCTCCGTGGGCTGTTCCCAGGGATCCTCCGGACCGAAGACCTTGTTTTCCAGGCGCCATCCGCGCGGGAACTCCTCCGGCGTCGTCCAGGCGTAGCCGATCAGGTACCGGCGATGCGGACCGTCGTCGAAGACCATGTGCCAGCGGTTATTGAAGAAAAGCACATCCGCGTCCCCGGTGTGTCCGCCCACATCGAGCACCACCCCCTCGTCCTTCCATGGCCCGGTCGGGTCGTCGGCCGAACAGCAGGCGATTGAATGATCGTCCTCGTTGAACAGATAGAAGCGCGTCCCGTCGGTACAGATGCCCGGATCGTGGCCGTTGGTCTCGATCGCCTCATGTTTGGTCAGCGTCATATCCCCGGTGGCGGTCCAGATCATATTGACGAACTCAAATTCCGCATTACGGCGCAGGCCTTCGACGGGAATGATCCAGCGGCCGTCGACGAACAGCCAGTCATTCGGTGAACAGGCCTTGGCGAAAGGCGTATCCCGGTGTTTCGGATCCACGTACGGATGGGAGCCCTCGACGAGGCGGAACGGATTGACGCCGGCCTTGAGCGGTTCGAGCGAATCGGCCACGGAGAACCCGATCCCGTAGTACGCCCACGGGCCGAGGCAGTAGAAGAGCATCCACTGGTCCCGGTACGGGCCGGTTCCGCGTTCCAGGGCCGGATCGTTCGCCCCGTTATCGACCCCGCCGGGCGGGAGGAGCAGTGAACGGGCCGTCGCGTGAGGGTCGTCGGTGGCGCAGACGAGCGGATTGCCGTCGAACCGCGTCCATCCGGTACGGATGTCCTGCGGGGTTCCGTAAGCCAGCATGGTGAGGGTAACCGACTCCGGCGTCGATTCTCTCCACTCCGACCGCCAGCGGCCGGACGACACGAACGCGGTCGTCTCCCAGAACGGCCGATCCGCCTCGCGTTTCTCGAGCATCAGCGCCCCCGCACCCATGAGGTCCGATCCCTGACTGACCGTTGGCACCGGGACGACCGCCGCACCTTCGCGCTCCGCCGCGGTCAACGGGAACGGCTCATCCGCCGTCGCCACCACCGCCGCAAGCGAAACCACCAGAACCGGAATACCGAAAAACCGCATTACACGCTCTTTTCCATATTTTCCTGCCATGACCCCATGCCCTCTATTCGTATTTCCCGTACGTCTCCGCGACCTCCTGCATGACGCGGATGTTCTCGTCCGGGGCATCGCGCGGGGTCTGATCGCCGGTGGAGAGGATGAATCCGCCGCCTTCCGCGGCATCATCGATCGCCTGTTTACAGGCGTCGGCGACCTGTTCGCGCGTCGCGCGCAGCATGATTTCCGTCGTGTGAAGATTCCCCTTGAGCGCCAGCCGGTCGCCGTACCGTTCCTTGACTTCCTTCAGCACGCAGTCGCCCATCGGCGGAATTTCGAGCGGTTCGATCGAATCCAGATCGGTCTCTTCGGCGCCGATCCGTACGAGATCGAGTTCCTTTCCGCAGCAGTGAATGTGCGTGGGAATGTTCTTCTCCTTCGCCATCGCCGTTACCTTCTTCATCCATTCGAGGACGAGGTCCCGAAAGACGGGTTCCGGGTTGAAGAGCATCATTCCGCTGTTCCCCAGCATCAGCGCATCGGGCTCCCAGGAGAGCAGTTCCCGGGCGCGTTCGAGCATCGCCTCCCCCTCCCGACGCTTCTCCTCGCGCACCGCGGCCGGGTCATCGTAATAGCGATAGATTTCGTCCTGACGCGAGGAGAGACACGGAAGACACACCATTGGCGCGACCAGTCCCGTTTCTCCGACGTACTCGCGCGCGTCTTCGAAATACTCGCGATCGAACTTTTCGTAATTACGGCGCACCTCCGTCCATGACTCCGGTTCCTCCGGAATACCCAGGATCGAGAGTTCGACGAGATGGGCGGAAGGCTCGTTGCGGTGATAGACGGTGGCGGTCGGGCTCCACGCGCGTCCGTCGTCCGTTTCCGTGAGAAATCGGGTGATCATCTTCTGCTCTTCCTGGTGGACGATCACCTCGCGCGTATTCGTCTCAGCGGGGATGTGGAGCCCGAAAAACCCGTCGACGCCAAAGTGGGTCGCCGCATCCGCCCGGCCCTTCCAGACCGGAGGATCGTTGAAGAGCAGCATCTCCCAGGACGGGCGGCCGTTCATCAGGCGCATCGGGATCATCTCCCACATATCCGGCGCCGCCGGCACATGGTCCGGAATTTCATTGCGCAACGCCGCGATCAAACGCTCCCTCGAAGTCATTCCCATCTTCTCCCGTCCATGAGTTTGCCCCCCCCCGTCTGCCCCGAGATCTACAGAACGCAGAGAAGGCCTGAAATATGATCTTTTTTATTAGTACTCATTAACGATTAAGTCCTACACTCGCGTGATATATAAATACGGTGAAGTGATATGGTGAAAAAACTTAAGTTCAAGAATATCGCGCTTCCGGGACACAGCTTCTACCTCGCGCGCATGGAATACTACCCCGGAACGCGGTTTGTGATGCACACCCACGACTTCGCCGAGATCACCTGGGTCGAATCCGGCGAGGGGCAGATGACGGTCAACGGAAAGATGTTGCGGCTGAAGGCGGGGGACATCTTTTTCAGCCGGCCCCACGACGTGCATTCCGTATCGGGCGCGGGCCATTCATCGACCCTGACCAATTTCACCTTCCCGGTCGAGGCGGCGCTGGCGATCGAGGAACGCTATGCACCCGACATGCCGCGTTTTTTCGGGCGGACGGATAAGATGCCCTGGTCGACGAACCTGGACGAGGCGAGTTGTGAACGCGCGGATCAGATTTTCCAGGATCTGGCCGCCGCGCCGCGCGACCGGTTCGAGCTCGATCGCGGACTGATGAATCTCTTCGAACTGGCGCAGCGGCCCACGATGAAACTCCCCCTGGAGGACGCCCCCGACTGGCTGCGTTGCGCGGTCTTCCGCATGGGACGGGCGGAAGTGCTTTCGCGTGGATTGCCCGAGTTCCTGAGCTACACCGGGCGCTCGCCTGAACACACGTCGCGCGAGTTGAAGAAGTATACGGGCAAGACCCCGACCGAATTCATCAACGATCTTCGGATCGAACACGCGGCGCGGCTGCTCTGCATCACGTCCAAAAGCGTACTGGATATCGCGCTGGAATGCGGCTTCGAGAACCAGGGATGGTTCCATCGCTGCTTTCGAAAGCGATTTGAGGTCACGCCCCTGCAATACCGCAAGAAAAACCGGGCGCCTATGGCCTGAGTTCATCCTGCAGCCGTTGCCGGAGCATGGTGATGCGTTCGCGGGCTTCAGCGCGTTTGACCGCGATCCCCAGGGCCTTGCGGGTGCCTACAAAGATCGCCAGCGTTCTGGCGCGCGTGAGGGCCGTATAGATGAGATTGCGCTGCAGCATCACGTAATGCTGCGTGTGGACCGGGATGATCACGCAGGGGTACTCGCTGCCCTGGCTCTTGTGAATGGTTACCGCATAAGAGAGCTGCAGCTCGTCCAGCTCCTGCCATTCGTACTTCACCCGGCGGCCATCAAATTCGACCGTCAGTTCCCGCTCCTCCGCATCGATGCTCCGGATCCAGCCGATATCGCCGTTGAACACGTTTTTATCGTAGTCGTTTTCCGTCTGCATCACCCGATCGCCGACGCGAAAGACCGTGCCGAAGCGTTCCACTTCCTCGCCCTTCGGGTTCAGGGCGGACTGAAGCACGTCGTTGAGATGGCGCACGCCCAGCTCGCCGCGCATCATCGGGGCGAGCACCTGGATATCCCGGACGGGGTCGAGCCGGAAACGGCGCGGGACGGATTCGCGTACCAGCTTCCGGATGAGGTCCGCGCCCTTCTCCGGTTCCTCGGCCTGAATAAAGAAGCAGTCGCCGTCGCCGGAATCCCCGGGGAAGTCGGGCGCCGCGCCTTCGTTGATCCGGTGCGCGTTTGTCACGATCCCGCTCTGCGCGGCCTGGCGGAACACCGTGGTCAGGCCGGCGACCGGGATCACGTTCGAGCGGATCACGTCTCGCAGAAAGCTCCCCGGCCCTACCGAGGGCAGCTGGTCTTTGTCGCCGACCCAGATCACCGCCGCCCGGTCCGGCAGTGCGTCGGTGAACTGCGCGGCGAGTACTGCGTCGAGCATGCTGCTCTCGTCCACAATAAAGACATCGCCCTCCAGCGGCGCATCCCGGCCGTGCCTGAACCGGCCGCTTCCGGGATCGAACTCCATCAGCCGGTGCAGCGTGCGCGCCTCCAGGCCGCCCGACTCCGACAGCCGCTTCGCCGCCCGCCCGGTCGGGGCGCAGAGCACCACCCGCAGGCGTTTGGCCGTGAAAATTCTCACCAGCGCGCGCACGAGGGTCGTCTTCCCCACGCCCGGCCCGCCGGTGAGCACGGAAACGGCCGACGAAGCCGTGATTCCGAGTGCCTCCCGCTGCGAATCCGAGAGCGTCAGCTTGAGTTTCTTCTCGACCCATTCAATCGCCTTTGCCACGTCGATCGGGGGCATGGGATGGCCGGTGGACATCAACGCACGGAACCGGCGCGCGATATGGCGCTCGGCATGGTAGAGCGGCGGCAGAAAGATAAGGTCGGAATCCAGCGGGCCCGGTTCGCGCATCAGGCGCTCGTTCGAGATGCCTTCGTCGATCGCCCGCCGGATGCGGTCGTCGTCGATTTCCAGAATGCGTTCGGCGTCGGCGACGAGCTGCTCGACGGGACAGGCGCAGTGCCCCTGCCCCGTCCATTCGGAGAGCACGTATTCCACACCGGCGCGCGCGCGGAGCATCGAGTCCTTTTTCACGCCCAGCCGCTCGCCGATCAGATCCGCGGTCCGGAACCCGATCCCGCGGATATCGCGCGCGAGGCAGTAGGGATCGCGCTGCAGGGTCTCGATGGCCCGGTCGCCGTAAGTTTTATAGATCCGGTAGGCCCGGCTGGTCCCCACCCCGTGACTGAAGAGGAAGGTCATGATCTCACGCACGACCTTCTGCTCCTCCCAGGCGTCTTTGATCCGTTTGCGCCGGACGGTCCCGATGCCTTCGACCCGTTCGAGGCGCGCCGAGGCGTTTTCGATCACATCGAACACGTCGCGTCCGAAGACCTTCACCAGCCGGCTCGCGTACTCGGGTCCGATCCCCTTGATGAGACCGGAACCGAGGTAGCGTTCGATACCCTCGAGCGTGTCCGGGGCGGCGGTGCGGATCTCCCGGGCCTTGAACTGGCGCCCGAACTTAGGATCGCGCACCCACTCGCCCTCGGCGGAGAGCCATTCGCCCGGATTCACGGCGGAGGCGGTGCCGACGACGGCGACGAGGTCTCTGTGGCCGCGGACTTTGACCTTGAGGACGCTGAACCCGTTGTCCTCGTTACGATAGGTGACGAGTTCCACCTGCCCGCTGATCGCGCCGTCCCCGTCCGATCCGCCGCGCCGCTCAGTATTCTTTTTCATATTCCCCTCTACCGAGGCGGCGGAGCTTGGTGAACCCCTTCTCTTTCGCGCGATCGTCCAGCCCGCTCCGCGAAAGGCCGACCTTCGGCGCCGACCATTCACGGATCACCGGCGCGCCGCAGGCGGGGCACTGCTTCAGCGGTTCGTCCGGGATCGACTCCAGGCGCTCAAACCCCTGCCGACACTGATCGCAGCCCCGCGCGCCGGGCTTCAGTCTGTATTCGCGTATCGGCATGACTAAAAGCTGAACCTCCCGCTGCCGGCTCGAACCTTTTCAGTTCCATCGACGGCGCAGCCGGAACATACCTCAAGCATGGCCGCGTATTCCAGCGCCGATCCGGAGGCGGTGCGCTCCGGACTCGTACTCGTTATTAATCCGATCCAAAACGCCGGATCGCGCCTCCGGCGGTTCGAGTACGCGTACGAGTACGTGTAAGAGTCAGCATTCCCCTACTTCTTTTTCGGGGTGCGGGTCTTGCGCGGGGGCGGAAGATCGAGTTCCTGCTGCTTCTGTTCGTAGTCCGGGATCTGAGCGGCGTAGCGCGCGGCCATTTTCTTCAGGGCCGCGAGCTGACGGTCGCTCAGCGCGCCGCGCGACTTGAGATGGTCGCGCAGTGACCCGTAGAACGATTGGTCGTCGAAGGTGCGCTTGCCGCGTTTCTGCGGCTCGGCCCACTCGGACACGGACTGAAACAGATCGAGAATCCGCTGCGCCGTCTCGCCGTTGGCGCCTTCTTCCTTCTCATCGAGTCCGAGCGCCGTCTTCTCCTTTTCCCAGTCCGGAATTTGGTCGCGGTACTTGCGCAGCATCCGGTCCAGCGCGGCGATCTGGCGGTCGGACAGCCTTTTGCCCTGCTCCACCTGGCTCGCGAGCGAGCGGTGAAATTTTTCGTCGTCGAAGGTCCGCTTTCCAACCTCACGCGGCGCTTCGAACTCGACGCCGGACAGCAGTTCGATCTTCCGGCGCGTCTCATCGCGGGGTTTCTCCGGGGCTTCCAGTCCGAGCTGATCGACGAAGGACTGCGGAATCTGGTCGATATAGCGGCAGGCCATCCGGTGCAGCATCTCGAACTGGCGGTCGGTGAACTCCTCGCCCTGTTCAACGCGTTCCCGCATGTCCTTCACGGTCTGGGCATCGTCGTAGGTGCGGCGCCCGCGTTTCACCGGCGGGTTCCACTGCGACACGTGCTCCAGCGCCTCGAGATAGGGCCGGACGCGTTCGGGTTCGACGCGTCCGCGCGCCTCCGCGATCCACTCGGTAAGCGAGGGATAAAAGCGGTCGAGCATCTCCGTCCATTCGACCTCGCCCTCTTCCACGCGGTCGAGCTTGTCCTCCATATCCGCGGTGAAGTTTACCTCGAACAGATCGATCTGGTTCTGTTTTTCCAGTTTCTCCGCCGTCTGCCGGACGAGATGGATCAGTTTTTCCCCGACCTCAGTGGGGATGAGCGACCTCTTTTCGCGCCCGACGTAATTGCGCTCGTCGAGTTTTTCGATGATCGCGGCGTACGTGCTCGGCCGGCCGACGCCGTTTTCCTCCATGGCGCGGATAAGGCTCGCCTCGGTATATCGCGCGGGCGGCTGGGTCTGTTTTTCTTCGGTGACCCAGTCCAGCCGTTCGAGGCCGTCGCCCTGCGCGAGCGGCGGCAGCGGCTTTTCGGCGTCGCCGTTCTGATCGTCGCTTTTGTTTTTCTCGATGCCGGTCGCCTTCATGTACCCAGGGAAAAGCACGTCCGAGGCGGAGGCGCGGAACAGGTAGTCGTGTTCGCCCGAGACGGCGATATCGACGGTTTTCTGCGCGATGCGCGCGGGAGACATCTGGCTGGCGACGAACCGACGCCAGATCAGGTCATAGAGTTTGCGGTCCTCGGCGCCGGCATCCCCGAGGCTGTCGGCGGTCACGCCGGTCTCCGTCGGGCGGATGGCCTCGTGCGCCTCCTGGGCGCTGCCGCGGCTGCGGTAGGCGTTGGGTTTGTCCGGACGGTATTCCTTCCCCCACGTCTGTTCGATATACGCGCGGCATTCCTCGCGGGCCGACTGGGCGACCGCGACCGAATCGGTTCGCATGTAGGTGATCAGGCCGGCCTCGTAGAGGCGCTGGGCGACGCGCATGGTCCGGCCGGGGTTGAAACTGAGCACGTTGGACGCCGCCTGCTGCAGGGTACTGGTGATGAACGGCGGGCGGGGGCGCTTCCTGACCTCGCGCTCCTTGATCTCCGCCACGCGCCAGTCCGCGCGATCCAGATCGGCGCACACCGCATCGAGCTGCTCCTTCGTCCGGATCGCCCCCTTCTGCAGCATGCGGTCCTTCACGCCCACCGGGTCTTCGTCGATCTTGTGCAGCCGCACGCGAAACGGGTCGAGCGGCTCCTCCACCCGGCGCACCTCGGCCCCGAGCAGCCAGTAGGTTTCAGGAGTGAACGCGCGAATCTGTTCCTCGCGGGAGACGACCAGACGAAGGGCCACGGTCTGGACCCGGCCGACACTGGACGCACCCCGGAGGCTGCGGCTGACGACAGGGCTGCCCTTGAACCCGACGAGGCGGTCGATCACGCGCCGCGCCTGCTGCGAATTCACGCGGTTCATGTCGATGCGCCCCGGATTCCCGAAGGCCTTCCGGATGGCGGCGGGGGTGATCTCGTTATAGGCCACGCGGTAGAAGCGGTCTTCGGGCACCGCGTCCTTCATCTCCTCGTACAGGTGCCAGGCGATCGCCTCCCCCTCCCGGTCCGGGTCGGGGGCCAGATAGACGGCCTCGCTCTGACCGGCCGCCTTTTTCAGATCCGCGAGCACTTTCTTGCCGCGGCCGGTCGACACGTAATCCGGCTGGTAGCGGTCCTGCACCCGCACGCCCAGCCGCTTCTCCGGGAGGTCGCGCACATGGCCCATCGATGCCTTGACCGTGTATTCCGGCCCGAGAATCTGGCCGATCTTTTTGGCCTTGGCCGGCGATTCAACAATTACCAGATACTTGCTCATAGTCCTCCGCCTTCTTCGTTCATGCCCCGCAGCGAGGCGTCCAGTTCGACCCGCCGCCCCGGAAGGAGGCGGATCACGTGCTTCATGACGAGCCCCATGAGCAGGCCGCTGACCCGGTGCGAGGGCATGCCGGCTTTCCGGGCGAGCCGGTCCACGTCCATGCTCTCCTCCCAGAGGGCTTCGACCACGCGCCGTTCCTCCGTTGAAAGCGCGGTGTCCGGACGCGCCGCGGCGGGCTCCGGCGCCGCGCCTTCGGGGAAGAGAAGCTCGAACTCATGGACGATGTCGTCGATGCTGTCAACAAGACAGGCGCCGTTTTTTATCAGCCGGTGGGTGCCGCGCGACGACGCGGAGTCGATCCGGCCGGGCACCGCGAACACGCTCCGCCCCTGTTCCAGCGCGGCGTCGGCGGTGTGCATGGCCCCGCTCCGCTCGTCCGCCTCCACGACCAGCGTGCCCGCCGAAAGCCCGCTGATCACGCGGTTCCGACAGGGGAACGTCCACTTGTCCGCGTCCTGCGTCATCGGAAACTCACTGATCACGGCGCCGGTCTCCGCGATCTCCTCCGCGAGCGAGGCGTTCTCGGCGGGATACAGCCGCTCCAGCCCGGAACCGAGCACGGCGACCGTGCGGCCGCCGGCCTTGAGCGCCGCGCGATGGGCGGCGGTATCGATCCCGCGCGCCAGTCCGCTGACCACACAGCACCCCGCGCGTGACAGGGCGCAGGCCAGCCGGTCCGCGCAGGCGCGTCCGTACGCCGTGCATCGGCGTGAACCGACGACGGCGACAGCGCGGGGATCGCTGCGCGGCAGCGCGCCGCGCACGTACAGCGCGAGGGGCGGATCGTAAATTTCGCGCAGCGCCGCAGGATAGTCGTCGTCCAGCGGGGTGACGATATGCGCGCCGGCCCGCGCCACGCGGCGCAGTTCGCGATCGAGGTCGATCCCGCGGCACTGGCGGGCGATCGTCGCCGCGAGCGAGGGACCGATGCCGGACGCGCGGGCCAGATCCTCCGGCGAAGCGTGTAAAATCGCGTGCGCGTCCCCCAGCGTGTCGATCAGCGCGCGGACCCGCACCGGGCCCAGCCGCTCCACCATGTTCAGGGCGATAAGCGACTCACGTTCGTCCATGAGATCGGAGGGGGATGTGGAGAGCAGATGAACGGGGAGCGTAGTCCGGCTTTGTGAGTGTTTTATTAAGCTAGCGCGCCATTTCCCGCCAGACCGATTCGAGCGTCTCGCCGGGGGCCTCGAAACCGGGTTCGGCGTGCCCGATGCGGTCGGCGAGGACAAACCGCACCCGGCCGTCGCGGACTTTCTTGTCCCGACCCATGATGTCCCGCAACACAGACCAGTCGGCGCCCGGCGTGCGAACCGGGAGGCCGAGCGCCTGCAACAGACCTTCGATCCGCCCCGCCTCCTCGGCGGGCAGGCCGTGCAGCTGCGTCGACAGGCGGGCGGCGTAGACCATGCCGACCGCGACCGCCTCGCCATGGAGCCAGTCCGAGTACCCGCCGGAATTCTCCAGGGCGTGCGCGAGGGTGTGGCCGAAATTGAGGATCGCGCGCAGCCCGCCTTCGCGCTCGTCTTCCGCCACCACGTCCGCCTTGATCCGGCAGCACTGCTCAATGACCTCGCCCAGCCGACTTCCCTCTTCGCCGGAGAGATCCATGTCCGGGCACACGCCCGCCGCGAAATCCTTCGCGCTCCGTTCCAACAGCTCAAACAGGGCCCGATCGCGGATGACGCCGTATTTGACCACTTCGGCCATGCCCGCGCGGAACGGACGGGCGTCGAGCGACTTCAGCGTTTCCGTATCGGCCAGCACGAGCCGCGGCTGGTGAAAAGCGCCGACCAGGTTCTTGCCCTGCGGAAGATTGATGCCGGTTTTCCCGCCGACGGAGCTGTCCACCATCGCGAGCAGGGTCGTCGGAACCTGCACGAACGGTATGCCGCGCAGATACGACGCGGCCGCGTAGCCGCCGAGATCGCCGACGACTCCGCCGCCGAGGGCGACGAGAAAACTCCCGCGGTCCATGCCGTGTTCGAGCATCGCGTCGTAGACCTCGAAGAGCGTGTCACGACATTTGCTCTTTTCGCCCGCCGGCACGCTCAGCACCCGGGGCTCGCAGACCCCGGCCAGCGAGGCGACGCAACGCTCCCCATAGCGGCGGAAAACCGTTTCGTCCGTCAGGACCAGGCCGCGCCCTTTAAGACCGGTGGCGGCGACCTCCGGGCCGAGGTTTTCGAGCAGCCCGGGTCCGATGCGGATGGGGTAGCCGCGTTCGCCGAGTTCGACGCTGAGTTCGCGGGTCATGATCCGGGACCGTTACGGGTAATGCCCTTTTTCGAGGACTCGATGAATGCGAGCAGGTGCCGGATCTCCTCGCCGTCTGACCCTTGTGCACGGATCTCCTCGACCGCCCGGGATACGGAGCGATCGGATCGGTACAGCATCCGGAAGGCCTCCTTGAGTTCGCGGCGCACCGCTTCGCTGACGCCGCGTCGCTCCATACCCACGCGGTTGATCCCGCGCACTTCGAAGGGGTTGCCGGTTCCGAGCATGAACGGCGGCACGTCCTTGGTCACCTTGGACATGCCGCCGACAAACGCCATGCGTCCGATGCGGGTGAACTGGACGATTCCGCACATCCCCTCGACCACCGCGTAGTCCTCGATCTCCACATGCCCCGCGACCTGGCACGCATTGGTCAGGATCACGCCCCGGCCCAGGCGGCAGCAGTGAGCGATGTGATTGTAGGCCATGATCAGACAGTCCTCGCCCACCTCGGTGAACTCGTTGTCGTTGGTCGCGGCGTTGATGGTGACGTATTCGCGGATCGTGGTACGCGCGCCGACCCGCACGCCCGGTTTCCCGCCCTTGAATTTGAGATCCTGCGTCTGCCCGCCGACGCGGGCGAAGGGATGGATCACGCATTGCGGCCCGATTTCCGTCCGTCCGTCGACCACCGCGTGCGCCAGCACGCGGACGCCCTCGTCCAGTGCAGCCTCCGGCCCGATCACGGCACAGGGGCCGATCTCCACACCGCTGCCGATTCGGGCCTCCTCGGCCACGATGGCGCTGGGATGAATACCGCTCATGCCCTTACGCCCCGATCGTGAACATCAGTTCCGCCTCGCACACCCGTTCTCCGTCGACAAGCACGCGGCCCTCCACTTTAGCCATCTTGAGACGATGTTTCAGGAAGGTGACCTCGATGCGCATCTGGTCGCCCGGCACGACCATGCGCCGGAATTTCGCGCGCTCGATCGAGGTAAAGTAGGCGATCTGGCCCGCGCGCGAGCCGAGCTTGTTGAGCAGGATGCCGCCCACCTGGGCCATGGCTTCGAGCTGCAGGACGCCCGGCATCACCGGCTCGCCGGGGAAGTGGCCCTGGAAATAGGGCTCGTTGATCGTCAGATTCTTGATCCCGACGATCCGCTTTTCGTCGTCGCACTCGACCACGCGGTCGACGAGCAGAAAGGGATAGCGGTGCGGGAGCACCTCCATGATCTCCTTCGTCTCCATAATCGCCATATCCGTCTCCATGGTTGGATTTGCATCGGCAGGAGGTACAGCATGCGCGATCCTGCCGTCGGGTTCAATTAGAAACGGCGCTGCGCGCCTCGGGGGGGAACGTGGCAACGGCCTTCGGCCTCGTGGGGAACGTGGAAACGGCGCTACGCGCCTCGTGGAAACGCTGCGCTCGGGGGGGACGTGGAAACGGCGCTGCGCGCCTCGTCAAAACGCTTCGCTCGAGGCAACGGCGCTACGCGCCTCGTCGGAACGGCCTTCGGCCTCGTAGGGAACGTGGAAACGGCGCTACGCGCCTCGGGGGAAACGGCCTTCGGCCTCGTAGGAACGACATTCCCCCGATTGCTACGAGGCCCGTCAGGGCCGTTGACACGACTCTCCCCTGCTCGTGGAAACGGCGCTGCGCGCCTCGTCAAAACGCTTCGCTCGAGGCAACGGCGCTACGCGCCTCGTCGGAACGGCCTTCGGCCTCGCAGGGAACGTGGAAACGGCGCTGCGCGCCTCGTGGGAAACGGCCTTCGGCCTCGTAGGAACGACATTTCCCCCGACTGCCACGATCTCCCCCGATTGCCACGATCTCCCCGATTGCCACGAGGCCCGCAAGGGCCGTTGACACGATCTTCCACGCTGCGCTCGGGGGGGACGTGGAAACGGCCTTCGGCCTCGTAGGGAACGTGGAAACGGCGCTACGCGCCTCGGGGAAACGCTGCGCTCGCAGGAACGGCCTTCGGCCTCGTAGGAACGACATTTCCCCCGATTGCCACGACTCTCCCCCCGACTGCCACGAGGCCCGTCAGGGCCGTTGACACGATCTTCCACGCTTCGCTCGTGGAAACGGCGCTACGCGCCTCGTGGAAACGCTTCGCTCGTAGGAACGACATTTCCCCCGATTGCCACGACTCTCCCCCCGACTGCCACGAGGCCCGCGAGGGCCGTTGACACGATCTTCCACGCTTCGCTCGTGGAAACGGCGCTACGCGCCTCGTGGAAACGCTTCGCTCGTAGGAACGACATTTCCCCCGATTGCCACGACTCCCCCCCGACTGCCACGATCTCCCCCTGATCCCCTCACCTCAACTCCGCCAGTCCGGGGCATTCGGGATCGTCCTGTCCCCAGGCCCAGGGGAACGTGCGGCACTGGAGTGGGCGGGCCTGGTAGACTTCGCAGCGTCCGTTTTTCAGGAACACGCAGCTTCCGTCGTCGTTTTCGATGAGGCTGAGATCGCGTGCCCGGCCGGCGATGCGGGTAAACCGGTCGAGGAACGTGTCGGTGTCGATGCCGAGAAATTCCGCGAGGCGTTCGACATCGTGCGTTTCGAGCCACACGTAGCCGCGGCGTCGGCAGCATTGGCCGCAGCGGCGGCACCGGAAGTGTTCCATGTTATCCATATGATCCATACGCCCTCCAGGGCCTTCGCGGCTGAAAAACCCCGAAAAAAAAGGTGAATTCATTGACAGCCCCCTATCCCTCCCCTGATGATGCCGGTTCGACATTTGAGGGGCGGCGACTTTCCGCTGCCGACGGCCCATCTAACGGAGAGGTAGAAAACCATGCTCAGACAGCGATTCAATGCCAAAACCATCGGAAGCCTTTGCACCATCATGCTGCTCGTCGCGAGCTGCGGCGGACGGGACAACGATCAGGGTGTTCCGGAAGAGGACGCCGACGTCTCCGACATGTCCAACCTGTATCAGCAGCCGATGCAGCCGTCCGCCGCCCAGCTTTCGCCCGACCGGACGGTGATGAAAGTAAACGGCGAAGACGTCGCGTGGGGCGCATTTCAGCAGCAGATCCAGCCTCTCATGAGCCGCCTCCCCCAGCAGATGGGCAAGGAACAGCGCGCGCAGATTCTCCAGCGCGCCTACCAGCGCGCCCGCGAACAGATCGTGGTGCAGACCGCCCTGCGCCAGACTATTGACGAAGAAAACGTCCAGGTGGAAGATCAGGCCGTCGAAGACGCCATCGCGGGCATCCGCGAACGCGTGCCGGAAGGGCAGAGCCTGGAGGATATGATCGGCCAGCGCGGGATGACCATGGACGACCTGCGCTCCGATCTCCGCCGCGACCTCCGCGTCCAGAAGCTGGTGGAAGAAAAGACCGGTGAAGTTGAACCGGTCACCGAAGAAGATCTCAAGGAGTTCTACGAATCCAACCCGCAGTCCTTCGAACAGCCGGCCAAGGTGGAGGCCAGCCATATCCTGATCGGAACCGAAACCAACGCCACCGAAGAAGAACAGGCCACAAAGCGAGCCGAGGCCGAGAAGGTCAAGGCCAAGCTCGACGCCGGCGCGGACTTCGCCGAAATGGCCGAAAAGTACTCGACCTGTCCGAGCGGCAAAGAAGGCGGCAGCCTGGGATCGTTCGCGAAGGAACAGATGGTGCCCGCTTTTTCGGAGGCCGCCTTCTCGCAGGAGATCGGCGAAATCGGCGAGGTCGTGGAAACGAAGTACGGATATCACATCATCAAGGTGACCGGTAAGGAAGAGGCGTCCAAGGCCGGATTCGATGAGGCGAAGGAGGACATCCGCCGCCACCTGGAGGCTCAGCGCAAGCAGGGATCGGTTCAGGAATACCTGCAGAGCCTGCGCGACAAAGCCGAGGTCTCCTTCACCGAAGAGGCCCCGGCGGTCATCAGGCCGCAGACGGCTTCCGGTTCCCAGGGATAAGCCCGCTGAACCGGTACGGATCGAAACCGCCGCCCGCCGTCAGGCCGGGCGGCGGTTTTTATGTGGAAAGTGTTTGCATCCCCCCCGCCGCGTAAAGAACATGCTCCGAATATCATCAACACGATCAACACGCGAGGTACCGCTGTGGACGCACTGATCGCACTCGAAGACGGAACCTTCTTCAGGGGCCGTTCCTTTGCCGGAGAGGGGGAAACCTCGGGCGAACTGGTTTTCAACACCGCCATGAGCGGATACCAGGAGATCCTGACCGATCCCTCTTACTACGGCCAGATCGTCACTATGACCTACCCGCTGATCGGCAATTACGGCGTGAACCCCGAGGACGTCGAATCGCGCCGCATTTTCGCCGCCGGTCTCGTGGTCGGCGAGTGCAGCCGGATCCCCAGCAGCTGGCGGAGCCGGTGGAGTCTTCCGGAATATCTCGAACAGAACGGCGTCATGGGAATTGAGCGCGTGGACACACGGGCCATCACCCTGCATATCCGGGACAAGGGCGCCATGCGCTGTGTCATATCCACCGGCGATCTGAATCCGGAGAGCCTGGTCGAAAAAGCCCGTAACGCCCCTTCCCTCGTGGGGCGCAACCTGATCCGGGAAGTCACCGCCGAAGCGCCGTACACGTGGCCCGAGGGCGGCATGCCCGGCGCGGAGTTCAAGGTCGCGGTCGTCGACTGCGGGATCAAGACCAACCAGCTCCGGCTCATGCAGCAGCTCGGCTGTGAGTGTCGCGTCTTCCCCTGCACCACGCCGGCCGAAGCGATCCTCGCGGAGCATCCGGACGGGATTTTTATCTCCAACGGCCCCGGCGATCCCGAGGGCGCGGAGGATGTGGCCGCGGAAGTGCGCAAGCTGATCGACTCCGGCCGGCCGTTGTTCGGAATCTGCTTCGGACACCAGATGATCGCGCTGGCGCTCGGCGCGGAGACCTACAAGCTCAAGTTCGGCCACCGCGGCGCGAACCAGCCGATCCTCGATCACCGCACGCACAAGGTCGAGATCGCCAGTCACAATCACGGTTTCTGCGTCAGGGGCGAGGGTCTGCCCGAAGAGATCGAGGTCACGCATGTAAACCTGAACGACCGGACCTGCGCAGGCCTGCGGCACCGTGAGAAGCCGCTCTTCAGCGTGCAGTATCACCCGGAGGCCTGCCCCGGGCCGAACGACTCTTTTTACCTGTTCAAAGAATTCACGGAACTGATGCGCAGCCACGACGGTTGAGATCACCTAATTCAAGGAGCCCGCCTCGTGTCATCCAGCGGAGACAAGATAAGCATACGGCCTGACGAGTGGGTTGCCGTGCTCGATTTCGGTTCGCAGCTCACGCAGCTCATCGCCCGCCGCGTGCGCGAGCACAAGGTCTACTGCGAGATCGTGCCTCATGACACGCCCGCGGACGAACTCCGCAGGCGCAACCCCAAGGGCCTCATCCTCTCCGGCGGGCCGGCCAGTGTGCTCGACGAAGGGTCGCCTTCGTGCGACCCCGCCCTGTTCGACCTCGGCATCCCCGTGCTCGGCATCTGTTACGGCATGCAGCTCACCTCCCGACTGCTGGGCGGTACGGTGGAACCGGGGCGCAAGCGGGAGTACGGCAAGGCGATCATGACGATCGACCATCCCGACGCCCTGTTCCAGGGCCTCGCGCCCGATCTGCAGGTGTGGATGAGTCACGGCGACAAAGTGGATACGCCACCCGAGGGCTTCCGCCCGATGGCGCACAGCGACAACTGCTCCGTCGCCGCCATGATGCACCCCGAACGCCGCATCTTCGGCCTGCAGTTCCATCCCGAAGTCGTTCACACCCCGCAGGGCGCGGAGATGCTCTGGAACTTCTGCTTCCGCATCTGCGGATGCCGCGGCGAATGGGAAATGAGCGCCTTTATCGAGGCCGCGACCGAGGCGATCCGTGAACGCGTGGGCGATCATCACGTCATCTGCGGCCTCAGCGGAGGCGTCGATTCCTCCGTCACCGCCACCCTCGTCCACCGCGCCATCGGCGACCGGCTTCACTGCGTATTCGTCGACAACGGTCTGCTGCGCTACCGGGAGGCGGCGGAAGTCGAGGATCTCTTCCGCGACGTGCTGGGCGTCGATCTGCATACCGCCCATACGGCACCGCAGTTTCTCGAGCGGCTCGAAGGCGTGATCGACCCCGAGCAGAAGCGCAAAATCATCGGCCGCACGTTCATCGAGGTCTTCGCCGAGCGCGCCCGCGCGCTCGGCCCGGTCCGCTTTCTGGCCCAGGGTACGCTCTATCCCGACGTCATCGAAAGCGTCTCGCCGGTCGGCGGACCTTCGGCCACCATCAAGAGCCACCACAACGTCGGCGGCCTGCCCGAGGACCTCGAATTCGACCTGGTCGAGCCTCTGCGGGAACTCTTCAAGGACGAGGTCCGGCTGGTCGGGCGCGAACTGGGCCTGCCCAGCTACGTGGTCGACCGCCAGCCCTTCCCCGGCCCCGGCCTGGCCGTGCGCATCCTCGGGGCGGTGGACGAGGAGCGGCTCGACATCCTGCGGGAGGCCGATCTGCGGGTCCGCGAGGAGATCATGAAAATGGAGAACTATCTCGACGTCTGGCAGTATTTCGCCGTGCTGCTTCCCGTCCAGAGCGTGGGCGTCATGGGCGACGACCGCACCTACGAGAACGTGATCGCCGTCCGCGCCGTCCAGAGCCTCGACGGCATGACGGCCGACTGGTACAAGCTGCCGCACGACGTACTGGACCGCATTTCCAACCGGATTATCAACGAGGTCCGCGGCGTCAATCGCGTGGTCTACGATATCAGCTCGAAACCGCCGAGTACGATTGAGTGGGAGTGAGGGGGGGGGGAGGGAGTGGGAAACCTGAGACCTGAAACCTGAGTAAGAGAGCTTGAGTGGGAAACCTGAAACCTGAGACCTGAAACCTGAGTAAGAAAGCTTGAGTGGGAAACCTGAAACCTGAGACCTGAAACCTGAGTAAGAATTATAACGATTGTACACGGAGGTATAAAAAAAACCTAACGCGGGTTCAATGGGAGCCGCGCGGGATGCGGGTCTCCGCCATTCACACTGGAGACGAATGTGGGAGCCGCAAAAAGCACGATGCGCACGCGAACGACGAACCTCGCCGTACATGTTATCAGGCTGTATCTCTCTTTGTCTCGATCTTCAAGATACGATATTCAGGTGGCCGGGAAACAGATTCTTCGTTCCGGAACATCCATAGCGGCGAATTACAGGGAGGCCTCGCGAGCCAGAACCAAAGCTGAATTTATTTCAAAAATTGAGATCTGCACTCAGGAAGCCGACGAGTCACTGCTCTGGATTGAATTGCTCGTGCGCGGGTGCGGAATATCGGAAGACCGCTGCCACCCCATCGAAGAAGAGCTTAACGAATTGATTTCAATATTTGTCACGATGTCAAAAAACGCCAAAGGCGGAAAAACATGACCCCCCAAGTTCAGTCTTCTTTACTCAGTAAGCCCGCACGGGATTCAGGTCTCAGGTTTCCCACTCAATCTCCACTTACTCAGGTCTCAGGTTTCAGGTTTCCCACTCAATCCCTATCCCCACTCTTACTCAGGTCTCAGGTTTCAGGTTTCCCACTCAATCCCTATCCCCCTCTTACTCAGGTCTCAGGTTTCAGGTTTCCCACTCAATCCCTATCCCCCTCTTACTCAGGTCTCAGGTTTCAGGTTTCTAACTCAAACTAATTGGAGTTCCTATGCCCAAACGCACTGACCTTTCCCACATCCTCATCATCGGGTCCGGGCCGATCATCATCGGTCAGGCCTGCGAGTTCGACTATTCCGGCACCCAGGCCTGCAAGGCCCTCAAGGAGGAGGGCTATAAGGTCACGCTGATCAACAGCAATCCGGCGACGATCATGACCGACCCGCAGACGGCGGACCGGACCTATGTCGAGCCGCTCACCCCCGAGGCGGTGGAGAAAATCATCGAACGGGAACGGCCCGATGCGATCCTCCCCACCCTCGGCGGCCAGACGGGACTGAACATCTCCATGACGCTGTTCAAAAGCGGCGTCCTCGATAAATACGGGGTGGAGATGATCGGCGCCAATCCCGACGCCATCGAACGCGGTGAAGAGCGCGAATTGTTCAAGGCCGCCATGGAGGAGGCGGGAATCGAGTGCCTGAAGAGTTTCCACGTCCACTCGCTGGAGGAGGCGCAGCGCCTCGCGGAGCATGAGCTCGGGTTCCCGATCATCGTGCGCCCCAGCTATACGCTCGGCGGCACCGGCGGCGGCATCGCCCACGACTGGGAACAGTTCAACCGGATCGTCGAAAACGGCCTCAAGGCCAGCCTCAGCAGCGAGGTGCTCATCGAGGAGTCGGTCTTCGGCTGGAAAGAATTCGAGATGGAAGTGATGCGCGATCACAAGGACAACTGCGTGATCATCTGCTCGATCGAGAACATGGATCCGATGGGCGTGCATACCGGCGACAGCATCACCGTGGCCCCCGCCCAGACGCTGACCGACCGCGAGTACCAGGTCATGCGCGACGCCTCGCTGCGGATCATGCGCGTGATCGGCGTGGAAACGGGGGGATCCAACGTCCAGTTCTGTATCCACCCTGAAACGGGGCGTCTCGCGGTCATTGAGATGAACCCGCGCGTCTCGCGGTCCTCCGCCCTCGCCTCCAAGGCCACCGGTTTTCCGATCGCCAAGCTGGCGGCCAAACTGGCGGTCGGCTACACACTCGATGAACTGCCTAACGACATCACCCGCGAGACGCCCGCCTGTTTCGAGCCGTCGATCGATTACTGCGTGGTCAAGCTTCCGCGCTTCGCCTTCGAGAAGTTCCCCGGCGCGGAGACGGATCTCGGCGTCAGCATGAAGTCGGTCGGCGAGACCATGGCGATCGGCCGCAACTTCAAGGAATCGCTCCAGAAAGCCTTCCGGTCCCTGGAGATCGGCGTCGACGGACTCGACCTCAAAGCGGAGTCGCGGGTGCCGCGCGAGCGGCTCGACGAGTATCTCCTGAACACCCGCACCGAACGCTGCATCGCGATCAAGTGCGCGCTCAAGGACGGCTATTCAATCGAGAAGATCGCGGAAATGACACACCTCGACCCGTGGTTCATCGATAATATCGCCCAGATCGTAGAGATGGAGCATGCGCTGATCGAGGTCCCGAAAGGCCGCGAACTCGATCCCGCCCTGCTCTCCGAGGCGAAACGGATCGGGTTCTCCGACGACCAGATCGCCGCGCTGCGCGGCGAAGACCGCTGGGCGTTCCGCGAGAAACGCAAGAACGCCGGCCTGAAGCCCGTCTATCATCTCGTCGATACCTGTGCGGGCGAATTCGAGGCCTACACCCCCTACTTTTACTCGACCTGCGACGGCACGCTCGACGAGACCCGCCGAACGGACCGCGAGAGCGTGATCGTGCTCGGCAGCGGCCCGAACCGGATCGGTCAGGGGATCGAATTCGATTACAGCTGCGTGCACACGGTCAACGCACTGCGGGAGATGGGCTACGAGGCCATCATGGTGAACAGCAACCCGGAGACGGTCTCCACCGACTACGACACCTCGGACAAACTCTATTTCGAGCCGCTGACGTTCGAGGACGTGATGAACATCTACGAGAATGAACGCCCGCTCGGGCTGATCATACAGATGGGCGGCCAGACGCCGTTGAATATCGCCCTCGACCTGCTCCGCGCGGGCGTGCCGATCCTCGGCACCTCGCCGGAAAGCATCGCCGCGGCGGAGGACCGCGCCCAGTTCCGCGACCTGCTCAACCGCACCGGGCTCAAACAGCCGGCCAGCGGCACGGCGACCACCATGGACGAGGCCCTGGCCCTCGCCCACGAGATCGGCTTCCCGGTGATGATCCGTCCCTCCTACGTGCTGGGCGGGCGCGCCATGATGATCGCCTACGACGAACAGGACTTCGTCACCTTCACCTACGCCGCGTTCAATGCCAGCGCGGGCCACCCCGTGCTGATCGATCGCTTCCTTGAAAACGCGATCGAAGTGGACGTCGACCTCGTCTGCGACGGGTCGTCGGTCTACATCGGCGGACTGATGGAGCACGTCGAGGAGGCCGGGGTGCATTCGGGCGACAGCGCCTGCACCATCCCTCCCAACACGCTCAAGCCGGAGATGATCGCGAACATCGAGGACGCCTGTGCACGCATGGCGATCGAACTGAATGTCGTAGGCCTGATGAACACCCAGATCGCCGTGAAAGACGACGACTTCTACGTGCTCGAAGTCAATCCGCGCGCGTCGAGGACGGTGCCGTACGTCAGCAAGGCAACCGGCGTCCCGCTGGCCAATATCGCCACCCAGGTCTCGCTGGGCCGCTCGCTCAAGGAACTGGGGCTCGCGAAGCGGGCGCCGGCGCCCAAATGGTATGCCGTCAAGGAAGCGGTCTTCCCCTTCAACCGGTTTGCGGGGGTCGATCCCATCCTCGGACCGGAAATGAAGTCGACCGGCGAGGTCATGGGCATCGACCGCGACTTCGAGACGGCCTACTGGAAGGCGGAGATCGCCGCCGGCCAGCAGCTCCCGACCGGCGGCGCCGTGTTTCTCAGCGCCAAGGACCGGGACAAGGACTGGGTGTGCGAGATCGGTCGCGAGCTGAGCGAACTGGGCTTTTCGATCTTCGCCACGGAAGGGACTGCCTCGGTGCTCCGCGAATACGGGCTCGAAGTGACCGAGACCTATAAACTCGCGAGCGGACGCAAACCGAACATCGCCGACCTGATGCGCGAGGACAAGGTGCACCTGCTGATCAATACGCCCAGCGGCCCGGTCTCGCGCATGGACGAGATCCGCATCCGCTCCGAAGCGGTGCTGCGCAATCTTCCGATCATCACCACCGAATCCGGCGCCCGCGCGACGATCGCCGCGATCCGGACCGTGCGGGAAGGCGACTGGTCCGTCCGCGCGCTGCAGGACTACCATGAAGAGGGAGAAACCGAGGTGCGGGACGCACCTCAGAGGTAGCGGCCGATCGTCTCGGCCATCGCCTCGTGATGGCCTTCATCGAAGATGGTGTAATGATCGCCGGGGACGAAGTGCACGTCCATCCCGCCCCGGACCATGCGTTTCCAACCCGCATCTCTGCGCAGCGGCGCACTGTTCGGCGGCCTCTCGGCACGCAGCAGCACCATCCGCCCATCGTACGGCTCCGGGTCGTAGCACGCGGCGGCCTCCATATGCGCACGCAGGATGCTCGAAAGTTCGTCGGCCTCATCCCGGCTCCGGCGGCTCACGTGCCACCAGTTTCTGATGAGCATCCGGAACCAGCGAATTTTGTCCTTTACGTAACGCACCTTGTCCGCCGGCTTGAGTCGCAGTACATTGCCGGCATACCTCAGGGCGCGCACCGCAGGACCGCAGCGAACATCGGGTCCGTAGGCCTCGATCAGAAACAGCAGGGCGACCTCCTCGCCCTCGCGCCGAAGCCGTTGTGCCATCGTGTAGGCGACATGCCCGCCGTAGGAGAACCCTCCCAGAAAATACGGCCCGTGCGGCTGAACCTCGCGCACGAGGTCCAGAAACGCCTCTGCCACATCCTCAATGGGCCCTTCATTCAACGCGCGCGACAGCCCCAGCGGTTCCAGACCGTAAAACGGCCGCCCCGGCTTCAAGTGCTCGACCATGCCGCGAAACCGGTTCACCCCTCCCCCCGCACCGGGCACGCAGAAGACGGGCTCATCTTTGCCCTCCTCGCGCACGGGAACCCTTGCAGAAGATCCCGGCCCGACGCCGCCCGGGGTATCTTCGAGCGCCTCCGCCATGCGGCGCAGGGTGGGACGCTGCAGCACGGCGGCGACGGAAAGCGGGACCCCCAGCACGTCTTTCACGCGCGAGACGAGATTGAGCACCATCAGCGAATGGCCGCCCAGATCAAAAAAATTGTCGTCGCGTCCGATGCGGCCCACATCGAGTACTTCCTCCCACACCGCGGCCAGCTCGCGTTCCCGCTCTGTCGCCGGAACCTCTCCCGCCCCCGCCGATTCGAACACGTTCGGCGCGGGCAGCGCCTCACGGTCGACTTTACCCGAGGCGTTCCGAGGCAGTTCATCCAGCATCGCCCAGGCCGCGGGAACCATGTAGGCCGGAAGTTCTGCACGAGCCGCCTCACGCGCCGCCGTCAGGGTTTCCGCGGCCCCGGGTCGTTCCGGCACCACCCACGCCGCCAGCGCGGTTACCGCGCCGTCCTCCTCCATCGGGCGCACCGCAGCGTCCCGTACTCCCGAGGTTTCGCGCAGGAGATGCTCGACCTCGCCCGGCTCTACACGATGGCCCCGGATCTGCACCTGATCATCTTTGCGCCCGAGGAAATCGAGTCGCCCGTCGTCCCGGAACCGTACCCGGTCGCCCGTCCGGTACATCCGCGCCCCATCCCCGGAGAACGGATCGACCGGAAAACGTTCACGGGTAAGGTCTCCACGCCCGAGGTAGCCGCGCGCGACGTTCCGCCCCCCCAGCACCAGTTCACCCTCTTCCCCGGGGGCGACTCTCACGCCGTCCGGGTCGAGCACATAGACCCCTACATTGGCTATCGGACGACCGATCGGAGGCGGACCCTCCTCTTCTCCGCCGGGGCGGACGACATCCCACGTGCTGTCGACCGTGTTCTCGGTCGGGCCGTAGGTGTTGATCACCCCGAATGACAACCCCGCCGCGGGCCGGACGCGAAGCCGGTCGCCTCCCGTCAGCAGATACCGCAGCGAGGTCTTCGGTGACAGATCCGATTCGAGAAGCCGTTCCGCGAGCGCCGTCGGCACGAAGGACACCGTGATCCCCTCCTCTCCGATCCACCGGAAGAGCGCGGGAGGATCGAGGAGCTTTTCGTCGGGCGGAATGTACACCGACGCCCCGCAGCACAGGTATGGCCACCCGTCGGCAACCGAGGCATCGAAGGCGATGCTCGCCAGCATGGTGCTCCGGTCCTTTTCCGTGAGTTCAAGCCGCTCCACGTAAAAACGGATGAGGTTGACGAGCGAGCGGTGTTCGATTTCGACTCCCTTGGGACGACCGGTTGACCCGGAGGTGTAGATGATGTACGCGCGGCGACGATCATCCGGCTTCACCTCCGGCGGATGAGAACCTTCCCCGCGGCCCTCGCCTTCCGGATCGTCCAGATCGAGCCACAGCGCGCACGCATCAAAAACATTCCGGATCGCCTCCGGGCAGAACACGGCCCTCGCCCCGCAATCCCCGCACGCCTCGCGCATGCGACGTTCCGGTACTCCGGCATCCACCGGGACATACGTCGCCCCGGCCTTCACGACCGCCAGCATAGCCACGAGCGCTTCGATGGAGCGCCGTCCACAGATCAGTACCGGATCCTCAGCCCCTATTCCCTCCCTGCGCAACCGAAGCGCGATCCGGTTCGCCAGGCGGCCCAGCTCACGATAGCTCAGGGAGCGTCCCTCCTGCCGTAATGCCACACGGTCCGGGTACATCAGGCATGCGATATCAAACAGGCGGTCCGCCGTCTCTCCCTCCACGCGGGGCCGCTGCGCCTCGAGGTTCCACGTATCCAGCCTCTGCAACTCGTCCTCTGTCGCCGCTCGCGCCGGCCCCGCGCGTTCTGCGGCACCGTCCTGCGCAACCGACTCAAACGCCCCGCGCTCCAGGGCCTTACGGTCCACCTTCCCGCTCAGCGTCCGGGGAAAGCCGGACAGCGCCGTAAACGACACGGGGATCAGAACACGCGGAAGATGCTCCACGAGGTAGGCGCGAAGCACAGCATCCTCGGGCGCCGCATCCCCCGCCGCCGTGATGTAGCCATACGGAAGCCCGTCGCACAAAAGAACAACGGCATCATCCACACCCGGATGCCGCCGGATGACACTTTCAATCTCGCCCAGTTCCACGCGCACGCCGCGAATCTTGACCTGACGATCCATGCGCCGGATAAAATCGATGCGACCGTCGGGAAGATACCGAACCTTATCGCCGGTGCGGTACATCCTCGCCCCTTCACGTCCGTCAAAAGGGTCAGGGAGAAAATGCTCCGCCGTGCGCTCGGGGCGGTTGAGGTACCCGCGCCCCACCCCTGCCCCGCCGATATAGAGTTCGCCCGGTGCGCCGGCCGGGACGGGGCGGCGGTGTGCATCGAGCACATAAACGCGCAGATTGGGGATCGGCCGTCCGATCGACGGCCGTTTTTCGCCGGGAACGCACTCGTCGCTCGTCGACCAGATCGTCACCTCCGTGGGGCCGTAGGCATTGAAGAAACGTCGTCCCCCGGCCCAGGCGTCGAGGAGATCCGACGGACATGCTTCGCCGCAGCAGACGAGCACCCGAAGGTCGGGCAGCGGGTCAAAGGGCATGGCCCGCAATACCGTCGGGGTCAGGGTGACCGCACTGATCCGCTGCCGTTTCAGAAACTTCGTCAACGCCGGACCCGGCACGAGATCCGCCGCCGTCCCGGTTCTCAGCGTCGCGCCGACGGTCAGGGCCATCATGACCTCGTAAATTGAGACGTCGAAGCTTGGCGTGGAGAACTGGAGCACGCGGTCCCCCGGCCCGAGCCCGTAGAGCCGGATTTCGGCCTCCGCACAGTTGCACAGCCCGCCGTGCTCGGTGATCACCCCTTTAGGCGTGCCGGTCGAACCCGAGGTGTAGAGTATGTACGCGTCATCGTCGGGACCGGCCGCGACCTCCGGGGGCTCCACCGATTCGTCCTCACCCTCAGGCCCCTCCAGGCCGATCTCCAGGACCGGACACCCGACGTCCGGAACCGTCGCGCGAAGTTCGGCGCAGGTGAGCACCAGCTCCGCGCCGCTGTCCTCCAGATAAAACGTCAGGCGGTCGGCTGGATTCCCCGGATCCAGCGGCACGTACACCGCGCCAGCCTTGAAGATTGCGAGCATCGCCAGATCGAGTTCAGCGCGCGCATCCAGACAGACCCCGACGCGGGCCCCTTTGCGGATGCCGAGCCGCAAAAGCACCCGTGCAAGCCGGTTCGCGCGCGCATCCAGCTCACGGTAGCTGATCTGCTCGTCCGGAGTCTCGACCGCCACCGCGTCCGGGGTCTTTCGCGCCTGCGCCTCGATCAGCCGGTGCACGGCGCAGTCGTCGGGATACGGCGCTTCGATCCCGGACCACTGATCGATCTGCAGGCTTCGCTCATCCGGAGAGACAAACTCAATCTCATCGAGCAGGCGGGACGGGTCGGAACGAGCGAGGCTCCTCAGTCCGGTTTCGATCTGTTCGAGAAAGCGGTCAACCTGAGCCTCGGGGTAGATCTCCGCGGGCGCGTCGAGGCTGAGCCGAATACATGACCCGTCGTAGACCCCGAGCGTGAGCAGGTTCGGTTTCTCGTGCAATTCAACTTCAGCGTTCCACCGCGTTCTGAATCGTTCCGTAAGATCGTATCCCTCGACCACGAGCAGGGCCTTGAAGAGAGGAACGGTGGACGTTCTCCCCGTCCATTCGCGAATACGCGTCAACCCATCGTGTTCACGCGCACGCATTTCGACCTGCTGCGCTCGCAGTGCCGCCAGCCACGGGCCCAGCGGTGCGACGGGGTCTATTCGCACAGGAAACGGCGTGGTGTTCGCAAAAAGCCCGGCGGCGGTATCAGCCTGTTCGCCCCGCCAGTGGCGGCACGCGCGGGTCACTCCGAATACAAGTGCGTCTTCTTCACTGTACCACCGCAGGAGAAGCGCCCAGACCGCCTGAAACAAGGTGTTGGTCGTAACCCCGAACCACGCCGCGGCGCGATGCACTTCCGCGCCGGTCTCCTCGCTGAGCACCCTCTCACGGTGGACATACCATCCCTCGTCACCCGGGGGTTCCGGAAGACCGGGCGGGAGCAGCGATGCGGGCACCACCTCCTCGGGAAGCCGATCGCACCAGAATTCAGCCGCAGCGGCCTCAGGTTCTCCCGCAAGCCACTGCAGGTACGGCCGGAAAGAGGCGGCCGACACAAATTGCGGCGCACGCCCGGCACGGATCGCCGCATAGGCCTCGAGGAGCTCGTCGAGAATGAGGGTGTGCGAGCGTCCGTCGAGGAGCAGATGGTGAAAGGTCCATACCAGGGTTGCGGGGGCGTGCAACGGAAACAGCGTCACGCGCCATAACGGCGCCTTTGAAGGATCGAAGCCGCGCCGCCGGTCCTTTTCCAGAAATGCCGCATCCGGTGCACCGTCCGCGTCTTCCAGGGCCGTCTCAATGCCCTCCTCAAACTGAAGCCTCGGGGCGCACTCCCCCGTCCATCGACACGAGGCTCTCAGGATCTCATGTCGTCCGGCGACCTCATCCCATGCCCGCTTCAGGGCGTCGCGGTCCAGCGGAGCCTCGAAGGTAACCACGAGCTGTTGAAGATAGAAGCCGGAGCCGGGTGCGGAGAGGGAATCGTACAGCATGCCCTGCTGCATCGGTGTCATGGGATCGGCATTCACGGGACGGTCCATAGATTTCCTGATGTTCGTTTCGCGTTTTCCGAGCCTGCGGCGCCTGTCTCCCGGAGAACCATCTTCCCGTTCGCGCCAGCCGGATTATACACACACGGAGCTTTTCTTCACCCGAAGGTTCAACGTAAGATGCCTAATAAGTGCGTTAATGAGTCATCATCATCCAGGGAGGAATATCATGTCGACGATGGACAATCTCAAAGAGGCCTTCGGCGGTGAAAGCCAGGCGAACCGGATGTATCTCGCGTTCGCGAAAAAGGCGGATGCGGAGGGCAAGCCGCAGGTCGCAAAGCTTTTCCGCGCCGCGGCTGCAGCGGAAACCGTACATGCCCACGCGCACTTCCGCGTCATGGGCGGCATCAACTCCACCGCCGATAACCTGCAGTCCGCAATTGAGGGCGAAGGATTTGAATTCCAGGAGATGTATCCGAAATTTCTCCGCGAGGCGCAGGAAGAGGGAAACAAGGCGGCGGAGCGGTCGTTCAACCACGCGCTCAAGGTCGAGGAAATCCATCACGGGCTCTACTCCGAGGCGCTGGAGGCGGTCCGGGACGGCAGCGATCTCGGCGAAGAGAAGATTTTCGTCTGCGAAGTCTGCGGCAATACCGTCAAGGGCCAGCCGCCGGAAAAATGCCCCGTATGCGGCGTTCCGCATGAAAAGTTCTTCGAAGTCGAATAGCTTGCGCCGGGATGCTGAACGTGTCCGTGATCCAGTTCGCCAGGGAAGGCGAAAGCTGGGCATCAATCCAGATGGTCATGCTGCGAGTACCGGGTGGTCAATACGCTTGGACGCGTACTGAAGACAAGCCTTAAGATCCGCATCTTCCAGATGGGGCATCTCTTCGAGAATCTGGTTCGCGTTCAGACCTGCCGAGTAGAGATCGAGCACATCCGTCACGCAGATACGCATGCCGCGAACACAGGGCCGTCCCCCGCATTGCTCGGGATCGATTGTGATTCGGTCACTCAGATACGTCATGATCGACTTCTCCCATTTGCATCGAAAGTACCAGCAACGGGGCGTTTTGTCATTTCGATTTCAGGGCCCACGGCACGCGTGACCGTTGTGTCAGACAGGGACGCGAAGCGGCGCGGTTTGAAACGTACGAGTCGATGGTTGTTCGCCATCTCACAGGTTCTCTCTGTAGAGACATCTGTCGAGTGTTTTGCTCCACCCTCCCGTCCGCCGCAAGATAGTCAAGAGCCATTCTCCCTGCCGTAACTGGATCAATCCATCCGCCCTTCTTTTCAATGGCATGGGAGCAAGATCGCACAGCTTACGCGGTCAGACCCCGTTTCTTTATTTTGACCGTCCGCGGTCAAGTTGAAGGTGAGCAGCGCCTTGTTCGGGCCTCAGTCGTTGTGAAGTTCGAGTGCGGTTCTCAGCGCCTCGTCCAATCGGAGAATTTTCTCCCGAGGAAGCGTGCTGACGAAGTCGGTCAGCATGGCTTTCGGGATGCTCACGAGTTCGTCGCAATGGATGCCGCAGTCGTGCTTCATCCCTTCATCCGTACCGACGGGCACTTGCGTCGTGAGCCCCTCGTACGCTGTGTAGACCGGGGCGCAGATGACCGTTGAGAACCGTGACTCGATCAGCACTTGTCGGCTTACCACGGCAAAGATGCGGAACCTGCGGGGATCGCGGGTGGAGGGGCGCTTGACTCGATAGAGTTCGCCGCGCCTCACAGCGCCACCTGGTAGGCCAGCACGTCCTCCGCCTCCGCGTTCAGCTCGTCGGCATTCCGGTTGATGATCTCCAGATCACGGCGCTCAGCTTCTGTTTTAGCGAGGTGCGCCAGGAAGGCCCTTGCGGCGCGTTCGAGAAACTCCGATCGACTCCGGAATTCCGCGTGGTGCTTGTCAATCATACCAAGCACCTCGCCCGACAGTGTGATGGATGTCTTGACTTTCATACCACCATGCTACTACTCGACCCGCTGACGTCAATCTCATTCTGCTGTCCGAATACAATATTAGCCAGTCTTTCGGTTCTTCGCAGATTTTTGTGGCGGAGCCGTTCGGGGAAGAGACGGGATGGGGATTCACCACAAACGTTCGTAGTAGCGCCGCAAGGCCCGAAGGGCCAAGGCGCGTGATACCGTTCGTAGTAGCGCCGCAAGTCTGCCCCCGGCAGGCCAGGCGCGTGAAAGATAACGGCCCTGGCCCTGCTTCGCAGGCCTGCGGGCCTACTACGAACGTAAGAGAGAACGCACGATCTCTTTGCCTGTGCTCTTCTCATTCATCTTTGCGATTTCCGTGCAGGGCGCGATCTCTCCGCCTTCGGCCCTTTATGCCTTCGGCGGACAGGCTAAGCGCGCCGCTCGTTTGCGGACGGCCTTCTGCTGTCCAGCAGAATCCCTACCCTCACATGAAGAGCATGAAGGTTGGTTGAAGGGGGGAACGGAATCCGTACTCGTACTCGGTACGCGTACCCGGAGCGCCGAAGGCGCGATCCCATCCCCCGATTCAAGGAATTCGAGTACGAGTACCACTTCGCTGAGTACGAGCTTGCGGGGGTTAGACCCCGTTTCCCGTTTCCACTTCCCGATTTCTCCGGTCGCCTGCCGAACGCCCCGCATGAGGCGCGAGATATGGCGCGTCCTCGCGCCATATCCCGTCGCTCTCCAGACAACTGCATTCGTGCCCCCCTCTGTAATCCGTGAGATCCCCTTTCCAAACACGTTCCCGTGCTCGCCGGCAGACGGGATCACCCGTGCCGCTCAGGGTTGCCGATCGACGGAGAATGCGATACGGTCCCTAACGAATCGATTGTCTCAAACCATAAAGATCATGATATTGGCCTCGGGACCCGACGCTATGATGAAACGAAGCTTCGCCGTGCTCGCTTGCGCAGGGATCGCGGGGCTCGTTTTCTGCGGCTGCACACGCGATGCCCCGCGCACGATCACGCTTCGTATGGCGCACCCGCTCGACGTGTCTCATCCGATTCATCAGGCGGCGGAGTTCATGCAGCGGCGGCTCGCGGAAGAAAGCGGCGGCCGGGTCCGGCTGGAGATCCGGCCGAACAGTCAGCTCGGAAGCTCGCGCGAATGCATCGAACAGGTCCAGATGGGGATTCTCGATCTGACGGTCAGTTCGGCGGCGACGCTTGAGGGGTTCATCCCCGAGATGGGGGTGTTCAGCGTGCCCTATCTCTTCAGGAACGAGGAGCATTACTGGCGTGTGCTCGAGGGGGACGTCGGACAACGGATCCTGGAGGCGGGGAAAAGCGTGTATCTCCGGGGCCTGTGTTTTTACGACGCGGGCAGCCGCAGTTTTTATACCCGCGACCGGATCATCCGCACTCCCGCAGATCTCGACGGGATGAAGATCCGCGTCATGCAGAGCCGGGTCTGCATGCAGGGGGTCCGGGCGCTCGGCGCGACGCCGACCCCGATCTCGTGGGGCGAACTTTACACCGCGCTTCAACAGGGGGTGGTCGACGGCGCGGAAAACAATCCCCCCAGTTTCTACACCTCGCGCCATTACGAAGTCTGCCCGTACTACTCGCTAGACCGGCACTTCCGCATCCCCGATCTCCTCCTCATGAGCCCGGCACGCTGGCGTCGGCTCGATGCCGAAGACCGGGACCTGATTGAACGCGTGGCGCAGGAGTCGTCGCGCTTTCAACGGAAACTGTGGGCGGAACACACGAAACAATCGCTGGAGGCCCTGCGCGAGGAGGGCGTGGAGATCGTCCGGCCCGACCGCGGTCCGTTCATGGAACGCGGCCGCGCCGTACAGGAGCAGTACCGCGGCACCAGACTGGGAGCGCTGATCGATGACATCCGAAGCTACTGAGGCGGGGGGCGCTCGGCGCCCCTGGCATCGCAGACTGCGCGACGCGCTGGTCGCAACGCTCGAACGAACCGTGATCGTCCTGATGCTGGTGCTTGTGCTGGACGTACTCTGGCAGGTGCTCTCGCGTTACGTCCTGCGGGCGCCGAGTTCATGGACCGACGAGCTCGCGGTGTTTCTGATGACCTGGACCGCGCTGCTCGGCGCGGCGGTCGCCTACGCCCGCCGCGCGCATCTCGGGCTGGACTACTTCGCCGGGAAGCTTCCGGCCCGGCACCGCCGCCGGGCGGCCCTGTTTACCAGCGCCGTGGTCTTCCTGTTCGCCGTCGGCGCGATGATCGTCGGCGGAATCAGAATCGTGCACCTGAACATCCTGACGGGCCAGCAGTCGGCGGCGCTGGCCATGCCGATGTCGTGGCTCTACCTCGCCCTGCCGGTCAGCGGATGCTTTATCGCGCTCTTCGCGGCGGAGGAGTGGGCGGAGCTGCGCGCCGGCACGGATGAGGATGCGGAGGAGGGATCATGAGCGCGGATGTCTCCATGCTGGTCCTCTCGCTGGTCTTTGTCCTGCTGCTCGTCCTTAACTGCCCGGTGGCGGTGAGCCTGGGGGTGTCGACGTTCGCGGCGATTACGGTCACCGTCGGCTCGCCGTTCGCCGCCGTCCAGATGATCGCGCAGCGCATGGTCTCGGGGATCGGCAGCTTCGCGCTGCTCGCGATCCCGTTCTTTATCCTGTCGGGCCTGTTCATGGGGCGCGGCGGTATTGCGCGCCGGATGATCGATTTTGCGGATCGGCTGGTCGGCCGTCTCCCCGGCGGACTCGGGCACGTGAACATCCTCACCTGCATGCTCTTCGGCTCGGTGTCCGGATCTTCCGCGGCCGCCGTATCGTCGGTGGGCGGGTTCATGATTCCGGAGATGAACCGCAAGGGCTACCGCCCCGAGTACAACGTGGCGGTCACCACCACCGCGGCGATCACCGGACTGCTGATCCCGCCGAGCAATGCGATGATCGTCTTCGCCCTCGCCTCCGGCGGGATCTCGATCGCGGCGATGTTCGTGGCGGGCCTTGTCCCCGGCATCCTGTTCGGCGCGCTGCTGATGGGCGTCAATACCGTGCAGTGCAGGCTGCACGGATACGGGGCGGAGAGGACCGCGCGGGACGACCGGCCGTTGTGGCCGGCGATCCTGCGTGCGCTGCCGAGTCTGCTGCTGGTCGTGATCGTACTGGGCGGCATCCTCGGAGGCATCTTCACGCCGACCGAGGCGGCGGCGGTGGCGGTGTTGTACGCCTTCGTGCTGGCCGTGCTGATCTACCGCGAGGTCAAGTGGAGCGAGATCCCCGGCATGCTGCTGCAGTGCGGCGTCGCGACGTCGGTGGTCATGCTGCTGATCGGGACTTCCTCGGCGATGTCGTGGATCCTGGCGTACGAGGACGTGCCGGGGCGGGTGAGCGCGGCGCTGCTCGGTCTGACGTCGAATCCGCTGATCATCCTGCTGATCATGAACGTGCTCCTGCTGCTGGTGGGCACGTTCATGGACATGACGCCGGCGATTCTGATCTTCACGCCGATCTTCCTCCCGGTAGCCGTGGAGATGGGGATGGACCCGGTGCACTTCGGGGTGATGATGGTCGCCAATCTCTGCATCGGACTCTGCACGCCGCCGGTGGGTACCAGCCTGTTCGTGGGCTGCGGCGTCGGACACACCACGCTGGCCGAGGTCATCCGCCCGCTGCTGCCGTTCTTCGCGGCGATGATCGCCGCCCTGCTGCTGACCGCCTACATCCCGCAGATCTCGCTGTGGCTGCCGACGCTCTTCGGGTTGCGGTAAGGAAGACGGCGGAGCGGAACGGGAATGGGCGCCGCGCCCCTTACGCCAGTCCGATCTCGTCGCAGCGATAGACATCCTGGATGGCGTGGAGCAGCTGGATGCCCTCGCGGCGGGGGCGCTGAAAGGCCTTGCGGCCGCTGATGAGCCCCGTCCCGCCCGCGCGTTTATTGATGACGGCGGTCTTGACGGCCTGCTGCGTATCGTTCTCACCCGAGGGTCCGCCTGAATTGATCAGGCCGATCCGGCCCATGTAGCAGCCGGCCACCTGGTAGCGGGTCATATCGATCGGATGCTCGGAACTCAACGTCTCGTAGACGCGGTCATCCGTCTTTCCGAACTCGAGCGCCTTAAATCCCGGCGCGGAGGTCTTCGGCGCCTTCTGCTTGATCAGGTCCGCTTCGATCGTGACACCGAGATGATTCGCCTGGCTGGTCAGATCCGCGGCGGTATGGTAATCCGTGCCTTCGTGCTTGAAGGCGGAATTGCGGAGGTAGCACCACAATACCGTGAACAGGCCGAGCTCGTGGGCGTGATGAAAGGCCTCGCTGACCTCCTCGATCTGGCGGTTCGACTCTTCCGACCCGAAATAGATCGTCGCCCCCACCCCGACCGCACCCATGTTCCAGGCCTGCTCGACCGACGCGAACATGCGCTGGTCGTAGCGGTTGGGATAACTCAGCAGCTCATTGTGGTTGAGTTTCACGAAAAAGGGAATCCTGTGAGCGTAGCGCCGCGAGACACTGCCCAGCACGCCGAGGGTCGAGGTCACGCCGTTGCATCCGCCCTCGAGGGCCAGCTGCACGATGTTCTCCGGATCGAAGTAATCCGGGTTCGGGGCGAACGACGCCCCGGCCGAGTGCTCGATGCCCTGGTCGACGGGGAGGATGGAGAGATAGCCCGTCCCGCCCAGCCGGCCGTGGTTGTAGAGGCGACTCAGATTCGCCAGGACGCGGTTATTCCGGTCTGAAGGAGCAAACGTCCGATCGATAAAATCCGGACCCGGCGCGTGGATCCGGTCTTTCGCGATCGTCGTGCATTCGTGGGTCAGCAGGTCTTTCGCCTCTTCGCCGAGAATCTTTCTGATGTCGTCGATCATGACCGTCCTCCCGACTGATTCGCGCGGGGGTGTCCCGCGGCATCCACTCAATACGCCCGCTCGTCGCGCTTCTCAACATAATGCATAAACGCGCGGTTGGCCACCCGGTTTCCGCCGGGGGTGGGATAATGACCGGTAAAATACCAGTCGCCGCGGTGCGAGGGGCAGGCCTGGTGGAGATCCTCGATGGTCTGGTAGATGATCTGCAGTTCCGCGTTCATATCTTCCGGTCTCAGCATCTGCGCGATCCGCCCGGAAATATCCTCGGCCGTGAACGGCTCATAGATGCGCTTCACGTGGTTCACCGCCTCGGTCCGCGGGCGCGCTTCGCTCTCGCGGCAGGCGGCGTACACCTCGTCGAGCCGCTCCGCCATCCCCCGTTCATGCAGCAGTGCGACGGCGGCTTCGAAGGCCACGAAGTCGCGCAGTTTCGACATGTCGATCCCGTAGCAGTCGGGGTAGCGGATCTGGGGCGCGGAGGAGACCACGAGGATCTTCTTCGGCCCGATGCGGTCGAGGATGCGCAGGATGCTCTCGCGAAGCGTGGTTCCGCGGACAATCGAGTCGTCGAGCACGACCAGCGTGTCCTCGCCGCGGCGGACCACCCCGTAGGTCGTATCGTAAGCCAGGGCGACCATGCCCTTGCGCTCCTTGCCCGAAGCGATGAACGTCCGCAGCTTGGCGTCCTTGGTCATGATCTTCTCAAACCGCGGCGGCGTGGAGAACACCGCGTCGAGCCGGTCCTCGGTATGGGCCTCGCCGTTGGACAACCGGTCGCGAAGCCGTTGGAGGTAGCGGCGGCGCATTTCGTCCGACAGCCCCAGGAAGGCCGTCTCGGCCGTATTCGGGATGTAGGAAAACACGGTGTGCTCGAAATCGCCTCCGATGGCCCCGAGGATCGGATCGCAGAGCCGCGCGCCCAGTTTCTTCCGTTCGTGGTAGATGTCCGCATCGGTGCCGCGGGAGAAATAGATGCGCTCGAACGAACAGGGAGCGCGTTCCGCGGGTTCGGCGACGCGCTCGATGCGCACAGTCCCCGACCGGTCCACGAGCATCGCGTGGCCGGGCTCGAGTTCGGCCACCTCGTCGAGGCGGGCACTGAACGCGGTCTGGATCGCGGGGCGTTCGGAAGCCACGACAAGCGCTTCCTCATCGCGATAATAAAAGACCGGGCGGATGCCCTGGGGATCGCGGGCGACGAACAGTTCTCCATGACCGACGAGTCCGGTAATGACATACCCGCCGTCGAAATCGCGCAGCGCCGCGCGCAGCACATCGCCCATATCCAGCTCGGCGGCGATGCGCCCGGAAATACGGGGGCCGCTCAGGTTCTGGCGGCGGTAGCGGCGGAAGAGCCTTTCGTTGGCCTCGTCGAGAAAGTGGCCGATCTTCTCGAGCATCATCTCCGTATCCGTATGACTGGGAGGATGCTGCCCGAGGTCGGTGAGCAGCCGGAACAGCTCGTCGTTATTGGTCAGATTGAAGTTTCCCGCCACGGCGAGATTGCGCGTCTGCCAGTTGTTTTCCCTCAGAAACGGATGGCAGTATTCCGGACCGCCCTTCCCGCGCGTCGCGTAGCGGAGATGCCCCATGAGGATCTCGGCGGCGAAGGGAGCGTGCCGCTTCAATTCCTCGACCGTCCGTTCGCCTCCGCTGTCCTCGCGCTCGAACTCGTCGAACGGCGCGCGCATCTGTTCGTAAACCCGGGTCGAGGGGTCGGCCTCAGTCGATCTCACCCGTGCGAAGTAGGCGTCGCCCGGATGCATACCCAGCTTGAGCGCCGCCGCACCCGCTCCGTCCTGCCCGCGGTTCCGCTGCTTCTCCATGAGCAGGTACAGCTTGTTGACCGCGTACAGCGCGGTGCCGTACTTGTGGATGTAGTAGTCGAGAGGCTTCAGCAGCCTGATCGCCGCAATGCCGCACTCGTGGCCGATGTGTTCGCTCATTCCACTCCGCGAGGGTTCGATTTCCGCGTCGGTCGAACGCCCATGCTCTACAAGCCGCGTGCCGCGGTCAAGAAGGATTGAGGTGAGGGAGCGATGCCGTTCGCCTGTTTTCATTTTATCCTCGCCCCGCGCACCGGCTGCGCCTATAGCTTGGTCCATGGAACGCGTAAGGGTATTCGTCAATCCCCGCTCGGGGTTCGGTTTTTCTCCGTCGGCGTTGAAAGCGATCAGCGAGACGTGGGAGGATGAGCAGACGGAACTGACGTTCCAGTACAGCCACAGCGCCGAGGACGGGAGCCGCAAGGCGCGGCGGGCGGTCGAAGAGGGCATCGATACGATCCTCGTGATGGGCGGCGACGGGATGATCAACTCGATCGGGGGCGCGCTGCTCGACACGGAGGCGACGCTCGGGGTCATCCCGGCCGGGAGCGGGAACGGGTTCGCCCGTCATTTCAACATCCCGCTTCCCGCCGAACAGGCCGCCCGCGCCCTGCGCAAAGCGAAACGGCGGCGCATCGACGTGGGTCTCGCGGCGGGGCGGCCGTTTTTCGTCACCTGCAGCATGGCCTGGGACGCCGCCATTGTGCGCACTTTCGAGAAATTCCCATTCCGCGGCCCGCTCCCCTACGTCTTCGCCGGCGTGTACGAACTGTTCGACTACCATCCGCAGCCGCTGGAAGTGGAGCTGGACGGCGACCGCATGCATCTCGACCCGCCGCTGGTGTTCACCGTGGCCAACCTCACACAGTACGGCAACAACGCCTGTATCGCTCCGCATGCGCAGGCCGACGACGGACGGCTGGAGATGGTCTACATGCCCAACCGGGATGCGCCCCGTTTTTTCACCAACCTGCACCGCCTGTTCGACCGCACGCTCGACACGCTGCCCGGCGTGCTCACGCGGAGCTTCCGTCATATGTGCGTCCGGCGCGAAAACGCGGACCCCCTGCAGATGGACGGCGAGCTGGTCGACGCCCCGCGGTCGGTCGAGGTCGAAGTCCGTCCCGGCGCGTTAACGGTCCTCGTGCCCGATGCCGAATGAGAGTGCGCTTCTCTGCGGGTTCCGGTTGGAATCAGGCGGGAGCGGACCCGTCCGGGGCGCGGGCGAACCCCCGCACGCGGCACCGGCCGTCCGCGAAGACCTCGGCCATCGCGAACGCGGTGTCGGTCTCGAGGTCCGGGCCGTCGACCATCGCCGGCAGCGTATAGTAGCCGATGCCGCCCAGCCGCCCGGTCGCGCCCCCGTGATCGTGGCCGTGAAACACGGCGGCGACGCGGCCGTGTTCCTCGAGCACGGACCGGACCTCGGCGGCGTTGTTCACGTGAAAGGGGCCGGTGCCGTCGAGGCGCTGATGGCAGAAGACCACGGCGGGACCGCCTGACCCGGCCAGATCGCGTTGCAGCCAGTCGACCTGCTCACCGGGAATGTGCGTGTCCCGCCAGTCGAAATTGCCTCGATCATACCCCACCCCGTCGGCGCGGTAGTTGGCGTCGAGAACTACGAAGTGCACTCCTCCGCGGTCGAACGAGTAGTGCGGCGCCGGACCGGCGTCCGGCCCGTGCACGGCGGCGATAAATTCCGCCTTACTGAGGCTGTCTACATCGTGATTGCCGAGCACGGCGTGAACGGGGACTCCGGCCCCCTTCAGTAGACCTGCTGCCGTGCGCGCGTAGCGAAGAGAGGCCTCCCTGCGCGGCGGATCGTCCTGGTCTTTCAGATCGCCGATTCCGACCACGAAATCCGGCGCTTCGTCCCGCAGGCGGGCGATCGCGCGACGGAGCTTCACCGCGGCCAGGCGGTAATAGCGGTCGCCGCGCGGGGGACGCGCGGCGTAATGGACGTCCGTGATCAGCCCGAACCGCACGGGCTCAGGCTTTCGTTTTGATGTCATCCCCACAGCACCGCTCCCGGCCGTGATCGCCGCGCCGGCCATGAACGCCCGGCGCCGGATGTGCGCTCTGCGGTTCATGGCCGCATACTAACGTGGAAGGGCAGACCGCAAAAGCGAGGAATTCGGTTCGGTGTCCTTCATCCATCTCGGCCGGGCAACCGGGTCCGGGCCATCCTCGCGCGGAGCTGACGGAGCGCGGAATCGGGGACGTGGAGGTCTCCGAATCCGCGGCCGATTGAAAGCTGGGGGGTAAAGGAACCGTGGTAGTCGCTGCCGCCGGTCATGACCAGCCTGAGTTCGCGGGCCAGCTTGCGGTATACGCGGACCTGGCGTTCGTTATGTTCCGGGTAGAAGACCTCCACCCCGGCGAGCCCGAGGTCTTTGAGGCTGCTCAGCAGATCGCGGAGCTTGCCGCGGGGTAGCCGCAGCGATACCGGGTGCGCCACCACCGGCGCGCCGCCGGCGCGCGTAATCAATTTAATGCACCGGGACGGGGAAAAGCGGAAGCGTTCCGCATAGGCCGGCTGGCCGCGTCCGAGCAGCCGGTCGAATACGGGGCGCTTCTGCTTGAAGTAACCCCGGGTGATGAGCGCCTGCGCGAAATGCGGCCGGCCGACCACCTCGCCGCCCGCCTCGGCGAGCACGTCGTCCCACTCGAGCAGATACCCGAGTTCGCGCAGGCGATCCAGGATGGTCTCGTTCCGCTCCCGCCGCCCTTCGCAGATCCGCCGCACCGCCTCGCGGAGTTCGTCGTTTCCCGAGTCGATTCCGTAACCGAGCATATGCATCGACCCGCCGTCATAGCAGGCGCTCAATTCGATCGCCGGCACGGCCTCCACGCCGGTGCCCTCCGCGGCCTCCGCGAACTCCGGAACTCCGTCTGTCGTATCGTGATCGGTCAGGGCCGCGGCGGTCACTCCGGCCTGGGCTGCTTTCCGCATCAGTTCCGCCGGACGGTCCGATCCGTCCGAATACGTGGAGTGGAGGTGAAGGTCGATCATCGCATTTCCCGTCCGGAGGACTCGCCCGCCCCGCGTTCGGCGCCGCATACCCCGCGGCGCGAGGCGCGGATGAATTCGATCATCTCGGCCGCCTCCGGTGATGCGGGGGGCTCCTCGTCCAGTTCGGCCAGGGCCCGGCTCAGCGGCAGGCCGGACTGGAAGAGGCGGCGGTAGGTGCGTTTGATCTCGCGTCGCGCCGCGGCCTCGAGTCCCGCGCGGCGCAGACCGACCGTGTTCAGGCCGGACAGCCGGTTGCGGCGCAGCGAACTGACCGTGCAGAACGGCGGCACGTCCCTGGAGACCCCGCTGTTGCCGCCCATCATGACCAGGCGACCGATGCGGACAAACTGGTGGACCGAGACGTTGCCGCTGATAAAACTGCCCTCGCCCACTTCGACGTGACCGCCCAGCAGCGCCCCGTTGGCCATAATCACGCGTTCGCCGAGCGTGGAATTGTGGCCCACGTGCGAAAAGGCCATCAGGTAACACCCCGCGCCGAGCTCGGTCACCGAACCCTCCCCGGTGCCGCGATGGACCGTCACGCCCTCGCGCAGCACGCAGTCCGCACCGATGCGCACATAACTGACACAGGGTTCGAACTTGAGATCCTGCGGCAGGTCGCCGAGCACCGCTCCGGCGTGAACGCGGGTTCCGTGGCCCACCGTCGTCCAGGGGTGTACAACCGCGTGCGGTCCGATATCCGCATGATCCCCGATCTTCGTCCCGGGGCCGATCCAGGCGAACGGGCCGACGCTCACCGACGTCCCCAGTTCCGCGCCGTCTTCGACGACGGCGGTCCGGTGTATTCTGCTCTCGCTCACCCGCACCCCTCGCTTCCCTCTTCGAAATTCAGCAGTCCCGCCGCGCGCAGGCTGAGGTATTCCCGGCCTGTTCCCGCGTCGCGGGGCACACATATTACGTGATCGAGCAGCCGGATGTCCATGATGCGGCCCGCCGCGATCAGTTTTCGCGTCACCGCCAGGTCCCCGGCCGAGGGTTCGGGATCGCCCGAGGGGTGGTTGTGCGCCACGATGACCGCCGCCGCGCTCGACCGCACCGCCTCGCGAAAGACCTCGCGCGGATGCACGAGACTCGAATCCAGCAGACCGCGGGTGACGAGGTTCGGCGGTGAGAGCAGCCGGTGCCGGGCATCGAGCAGCAGCACCCAGAACACCTCGTTCTCCAGGCGCAGGACGTCGTCGCGCAGCAGGGCGGCCACGCTGGCGGGCGAGGCCATTCGGGGGCGCTCTTCGCGTTCCTCCTCGGCCATGCGTCGTGAAAGCTCGAGGGCGGCGTGCAGCACCTGGGCCTTGACGCGCCCCACCCCGCGGATGCGGCTGAGTTCCCGGACCGACGCGCGGGCGAGCGCGGAGAGCGAGCCGTAGCGCGCGAGAATCTCCCGCGCGAGTTCAATCACATTGCAGCCGCGCACCCCGCTGCGCATCAGGATCGCGAGGAGGACCGCATCGGGCACGTGGCGGGCGCCCATGCGTTCAAAGGTCTCGCGGGGACGCTCACGCAGAGGCACGCCGCACAGGGGCGCCGGCGAGGACGGCAGGGCGTCCGCGGACGGGCCCTCAGGACCGGCCGGGTGGTCAGGCTCATCGGGCTTCATTCGGTTCTTTCAGCAGGGGTTTAAGGTGACGAGCAAGAATGCGTTTCACGCTCTCTTCGCGGATGGGTTTGGTCAGATGGTCGTTCATGCCCGCATCCAGGCTGCGCTCGCGGTCGCCCTTGAGCGCATGCGCCGTCAGCGCCACGATCGGCATCCGGCCCTTTTCCAGGCGGCGGATGCGGCGCGTAGCCTCGTAGCCGTCGAGCACCGGCATCTGGCAGTCCATGAGCACGAGATCGAATTCCTGCTCCCGGACGGCATCCAGCGCCTCCTGCCCGTTGCGCGTAACCTCCACTTCGCACCCGCACTGTTCGAGCAGGCGGTGCGCCACGATCTGGTTCATGCGGTTGTCCTCGGCCAGCAGCACCCGCGGCACGCGACTCCAGCAGAGGTCCTCGACGTCCGGAATCTCCTCCGTCTCTTCCTCCGCGCCGACGGGGGAGTCGTCCACTGCGAGGGGGATCGTAGCGGTAAAGGAGGACCCCCGCCCCTTCTCACTGACCACCGCCATGCGGCCGTCCATGCTGTCCACGAGTCGCTTGGTAATGGCGAGGCCGAGCCCCGTACCCCCGTAGAGGCGCGTGGTCGAGCTGTCGGCCTGCGTAAAGGGCTCGAACAGCCGCTCCACCCGGTGCTGTTCGATCCCGATTCCGGTGTCGCGGACGGTGATCTGGAATTCGGTACTGTCCTCCGCGGAATCCAGTGCGCGCACATCGACATCGATCCTGCCCTCACGGGTGAACTTGATCGCGTTGCTGAGCAGGTTCATCACGATCTGCCGGATGCGGGCCTGGTCGCCCTTCACGCGGCGGGGCGTATCCTCGGCATAGTGCAGGACCAGTTCGACCCCCTTACCGGCGGTCTGGCCGCGCATCAGGCGGCAGAGCTTGTCGACGGTCGTATAGAGATCCATCGGCGCGATCTCCAGCTCGAGTTTTCCGAGCTCGATTTTCGTCAGGTCCAGAATATCGTTGATGATCGCCATGAGCAGTTCGCTCGACGTCCTGATGTTCTCCACACAGTCGTGCTGCTCCTGGTTCAGCGGGGAGCGGGTCAGAAGATCGGCCATACCGATCATGGCATTCATCGGCGTCCGGATTTCGTGCGACATATTGGCGAGAAATTCGCTCTTGGCCCGGTTGGCGGCCTCGGCCGATTCGCGCGCCTGCTTGAGTTCGGTGATGGTCTGGCTGAGCTGGTCGGTCATCATCCGCAGCGAGTCGTTGAGCACGCCGATTTCATCGCGCCGCTCGGGCAGCCATTCGTCCGCGCCGCGTGAGCGGTTGTCCGCGATATGGCCGGCCGCCTCGACCAGCTGCTGCAGCGGTTTGGTAAGCCGCTTCGTGATCGTCAGCGCGAGCAGTACGAGCAGGAGGACGAGCAGACCCATCACCTGGAGCGAACGTTGAACGAACGCGTGGTTCTTGAGGATCATCGGGCGCAGGTTGAGGCCGGAAACCAGGTAGCCCCGGTCGATCGGAATCCCCGTCAGCGGGACGCGGATGAGGCGCACATCGTGCTCCTTCAGGTGGAAATCGTTCCGGCGCGGCTGGCCTTCCACGATCCGCAGAAAAGGCCGCAGAAAGTACGCGTCCGACGAGGAGGACTGGATGCGCCCGTCGCACACGAGCAGGGTATTGGGGAAGGCCGGTCCGAGTTCGAGTTTCCTGGCGGCGAAGAGCACATAACTGGATTCGTCCCTCTGCTTGAGCGGCGCGTACGCGGCCGTGTAGATGCGGTCGCCGTCGTGAACCAGAAACCCCTGCGTCACCCCCTCCTTATCCGCGGACCCTGGTTCGGGGAGTTCCTCGAAGTTTTCCAGCCCGCCCCCCCCCTCAGCCCATAGTTCCCCCTCCGGCGAAAAGACGAGGATCGAGGCCATCCCGTCGCGCGCACGCAGAAGCTGCAGGCGGGAGCGCAGAAAAACGGGATCGGCCTCCGGCAGCGCTTCGGTGAGAATCGGATCCATGGCCAGGCTCCGCACCTCCTCGCGGAAGGCGTCGACCTGAAATTCCACCAGTCTCGCGCCCGTCCGGCCCATCTGGCGGACCTGGCGTTCGGCGCTCTCGGCGATGCGCTGACGCTCGTGATTGCGGAAAAAGTAGACCGAGAACAGCGCGAGCAGGACGGTCGGAAGCAGCATGCACAACATCAGGCGCACCGTCAGCGACCGATGAAACAGAACCCCTTTATTCCGCTGCTTTCTTCTGCGCCGACGCTTCATGTTACTCCATCGGAATCTTACCTTTGCGACTATCCCCCCAAACGCGAGGCGCTTCAATGCGTTTTGACGGGAAAACTCAGGAAAAGGTCACAAAGCGTGCACAATCGTCGCGCATATCGGGGGGAATCCGGGCCTTAATTCTCGCGGCGTCGTGATCGTAGGCTTCCTCCAGCACCGTTCCGCGGCGGTGCAGTTCGGCGATCAGCCGTCCTTCCCCTATCGGGATGCGCATCTCGACCAGCGTCTTCGAGGAACGCAGCCGGTCGGCGAGTGCCTCTTTGAGCGTCTCGACGCCTTCCCCGCTGCGGGCCGACAGAGCCGCAGCCGGAGCGAGATCGCGGAGCAGCCGGCGGCTGCGGTGCCGGCCCTCCGCGCGGTCGATCTTGTTCAGCGCACAGAAGACGGGCTTGTCCCCTACGCCCAGTTCCTCCAGCACCTCGTTCACCGCACGCGCCTGGTCCGCGGCGCGCGGGTGGGAGGCATCGACGACGTGCAGAAGCAGGTCGGCTTCGACGACTTCCTCGAGCGTCGCCTTGAAGGCCTCGACCAGCGAGTGGGGAAGTTTGCTGATGAACCCCACCGTATCCGAGAGCAGGACGGGCTCGTGTCCGGGAAGTTCGACGCGCCGGATCGTGGGATCGAGCGTGGCGAAGAGCGCGGAATCGGCATGCACGGAGGCGCCGGCGAGCCGGTTGAGCAGTGTGGACTTGCCGGCATTGGTGTAGCCCACGATCGATACGAGCGACCAGCCGCCCCTCTTTCTACCCTTGCGCTGCTCTGCGCGGCGGCGGCGAACCAGCTCCAGATCCCGCTTGAGGCGCTTGATCTGCATCTGGATCCGGCGGCGGTCCATCTCGATCTGGGTCTCGCCGGGGCCCCGCAGGCCGATCCCGCCCTTCTGCCGTTCGAGGTGGGTCCACATGCGCCGCAGCCGCGGAAGCAGGTATTCGAGCTGGGCGAGTTCGACCTGGAGCTGGCCCTCCCGGGTGCGCGCGTGCTGCGCGAAGATGTCCATGATCAGCTGGGTGCGGTCGATGACCCGCAGCCCCGTGGCCTTTTCCAGGTTGCGCCCCTGGACCGGCGAGAGGTTTTCGTCGAACACAAGGGTGTCCGCGGGGTGCTCCTCCGCCCAGGCGCCGATTTCCGCGGCTTTCCCCGTTCCGATGTAGTACCCGGGCCGGACCTTGTTCTGGCGGCAGACGAATCGCCCGGTCTCCTCCGCCCCGGCGCTCCCCGCGAGCCGGCCCAGCTCATCCAGCGATTCGCGCGTCTCGTGTTCGGGCTCGTCTCCGAGCACTACGCCCACCAGCACGGCCCTTTCTTTCCGCCGGTCAGATACGGAGTCTGTTCCGCCCATACTGCTCCCAGATCTTTTGAACGCCCTCTTCCGCCACCCCGGGATCAGGGCCGTCACCCATGTCAACCCATTCCACCCGAAGCTGGTGGCGGAACCACGTCATCTGCCTCCGGGCCAGGCGGCGGGTGCGGATGCGTGTCCGCTCCGCGGCCTCGCGCAGCGAACACGCGCCGTCCAGCACGTCGAAGGCCTCGCGGTAGCCGATGGCCTCCCGCGCCGTGGAGGACAACGGCCCCTGCCTGAGACGCCGCGCCTCCTCCAGCAGGCCCTGAGCGTACATCGTTTCGATCCGCCCCGCGATCCTTTCATGCAGCACCGCGCGATCCATCGTCAGCCCCGCCACGGGCGGACCGGGCGGAAGCCGGGCCCACGTGCGCTTCGTATGCCCGGCGCGGGCGCACTCGATCGCGCGCACCAGCCGCCTCGGATTTTCGGGATCGGCCAGCGCGGCCAGGGCGTCGGGATCGAGGCGCTCCAGTTCCCGCCGCAGCGCGGGCGCGTCCTGCCGGTCGGCCCACCGCCTGAAGGCCTCATCGGCGGCGGGCGCATCGGAGAGGCCTTCAAGCAGACAACGCACATACAGCCCCGTTCCGCCGGCCACAATGATCTCGCGCCCCGCCTCGACCGCTGCGCGAACCCCGGGAGCGACCCGACGCAGGTAATCCCCCACACTGAAGGATTCCGACGGATCGACCAGGTCGACCCCGAGGTACGTGACCTCGCCGCGCTCGCTCTGATCGGGTTTGGCGGTGCCGATATCCATACCGCGGTAGACATTCATGGCATCCGCCGATACGACGACGGCGTTGCGGCGGCAGGCGATCCGGTGGGCGGTCGCCGATTTCCCCGCCGCGGTCGGTCCGACCAGGACGGAGACCGGAGGCCGTTCTTCCTCCGGTGAGGTCCCGGCGTTCCCCTCTGCCCCGCCGGTCCGCTCCCGTTCATCCCTCGGGATCTGACTCCGCCTTCGCATCAGGTTCGCCCCTTCTCGCCTGCAGGATCATCACCAGGGCATACAGGCCCACCGCGGTGCAGATCGAGGCGTCGGCGATATTGAACGAGGGCCAGTGCCCCAGTCCGCCGAGGTGCAGGTCGATGAAATCCGTCACCCAGCCCAGATGCACGCGATCGATCAGGTTTCCGGCCACGCCGCCCAGCAGCAGCCCCAGAATGATCGAGCGCCCCGCGGTGTCCGCGAGCAGCGTATGATGAAAAAACAGCAGGGCCAGGAGGATGAGGATGGCGAAGACGATCAACAGCGCGTTCTGACCGGAGAGCATGCCCCAGGCGGCTCCGGTATTGCGCAGGTGCACCAGGTTGAACAAACCGGGAATGACCACCACGCGGTCGCCGTACTCCAGAGAAAGGCGGACGAGGTGCTTGGTCCACTGATCGAGAGCGGCGATCACGCTCCCCAGGGAGAGCATCACGGTCATCGTTCGGACATTCAGCACAGGGCGGCCCGACCCGGTCTAGTCGTTCATGGGGCGATAATGAATGCGCCCCTTTTCCAGCATTTCCTGAGCCTTGAGGCTGTACCGCGTGTGCGGCAGGGCCTCGAGACGCTCCCGCTCGATAGGTTCGCCGGTGATCTCGCAGACCCCGTAGGTCCCCTCCTCGATGCGGCGCAGGGCCTCCTCGATTTCGAAGAGTGTGTCCTGCTCGCTGGTGACGATGTTCAGCGCGAATTCCTGATCGAAGTTGTCGGTGCCCTGATCCGACAGCGAGGGGTCGCGGTGATTGGTCAGGTTGTCCCCGGAGAGAAAGCTGATTTCCCCGGTAATCCGGTCGCGCAGCTCCAGCAGCCGATCCCGGAACTGGCGGAGTTCCCTCTTTTTGAACGGCGACTTCGCGGTCTTCTTCGCACCGGCGGACGCGCCGGAAGAGGCCGTGGACGCCGTCTTTTTTCCGGTAGCCTTCCGGCCGGACGTCGCGCCCTTGCGAGCCGCCGTGCTCTTCTTCGAAGTCGTTTTCCGGGAAGCGCTTTTCTTCGCCGACGAGGCCTTCTTCTTTGAAGTCGACTTGCGCGGCGACGCTTTTTTCGAGGATTTTGAACCTGAAGTCTTCTTGCGGGCCGCCGATTTCTTAGCGGCGGTTTTCTTCGCCGCCGGCTTTTTGCGCGACGAGGTCTTTCCGGAGCCGGTGGAGGATGTGCGGCGCGAAGACGCGGTTTTCTTCCCGGACGCCGGGGATTTCTTCCCGGATGTCGAGGATTTCTTTTTCGAAGCAGTGGTTTTCCGGGGCTGATTCTTCTTGCCGGTCTTCTTGCGACCGGAGGCGCCGGAACTCTTCTTCTTGCTGGCTGCCATGCTTTTTACCTCACGTGATGTTGCCCTTCACTCGCGTAAAAAGGGGGTCGTTGTAGCACAGGCCCTATGGACTGTCAACGCCGGGAGTGGGGACAACGGTTTTTACCGCGACGGCACATTCGTGACCGTTCAGATCCCAGTCCGTCATGTCGTCCGTCCGGTGTTCGACCGGCTCGCACTCCAGGGCGAGGGTCTCTTCCAGAATGTAATCCAGATGTTCCCGGACGGCGGTTTCGACGTCGTCGTCGGCACGGTAGGCCACGGCAATGCGCTGCACGACGTCGAGATCGAGTTCCTTACGCATGAACTGGATTTTATGGACGAATTCCCGCGCCAGGCCCTCCCGCACCAGCTCGTCATCGAGCGTCGTATCCAGCGCCACGAGCAGCGGACCTTCGGCGCTGACGGCGAGTCCCTCCCTGGGGATCAGTTCGATCTCCACGTCGTCGGCGTCCAGCATGCGCTCCTCGCCGTCGAGCTCGATCCCCACCTCGCCGCCTTCATTCAGCCGCCGGGCATCCTCCGCCGAAAGTTCCCCGATCGCGGCCGCCGCGGCCTTCATCTTCGGTCCCAGTTCCGGGCCGAGCTTTTTGAAATTGGGCTTCACCCGCATCCGGGCCAGCTCGCTCGAGTCGGACGCGAAGCGGACTTCATGAACGTTGAGTTCATCCGCGATAATCGATTCCAGGGCGGCCATCCTCTCCAGCAGTGCCGCATCCTCGCTGACCACATGCAGCCGACGCAGCGGCTGCCGCGTCTTGACCTGATACTCGGACCTCAGCAGCCGCCCCATGCCGACCGCCTTCATGACCGCCTCCATGCGCGCTTCGAGCTGCTCGTCCCTTGCAAGGTGTTCCGCGGTGGGGAAATCGCAGAGATGCACCGATTCGGGCCTATCCTCCGTGCGCAGGTTGCGGTAGATCGCCTCGCTGATGAAGGGCACGAACGGAGCGGCGATCCTGCACAGGTCGAGCAGCACATCGTAGAGCGCCGCGTAGGCCTCCTTCTTGTCCGCGTCGTCGGCCGATTTCCAGAAGCGCCTGCGCGAGCGGCGGATGTACCAGTTGGTGAGGTCCTCGATGAAATGCACAAAGGGGCGCACGGCCCGCTGGAGGTCGTAGTCGTCCATCGCGGCAGTGACGTCCTGCATGAGCCGGGCCTGCGCGCTGCGCACCCAGCGGTCCATCAGGTTGTTTCGCTCCCTCGAAGCCTGCGCCGGCGTCCATCCGTCGATATTGGCGTAGGTGACGAAGAAACTGTAGGCGTTCCACCAGGGTATGAGGAAATGGCGCAGAACGTGTTTCACGCCTTCCTCGGAAAAGCGCAGGGACTCGGCCTTGACCACCGGGGAATGGATCATATAGAGGCGCAGCGCATCGGCCCCGTAGGTGTCGAAAATATGTTTCGGGTCGGGATAGTTCTTGAGCCGCTTGCTCATCTTGCGCCCGTCCTCGGCGAGGACGAGTCCGTTGACGACGACGTTGCGGAAGGCCGGGCGGTCGAAGAGCGCGGTGGAGAGGACGGTCAGCGTGTAGAACCAGCCGCGGGTCTGGTCCAGCCCTTCGGCGATGAAGTCGGCGGGGAAATTGTGCTCGAACCGCTCACGCTCTTCGAAGGGATAGTGGCACTGCGCGTAGGGCATCGATCCGCTCTCGAACCAGCAGTCGAGGACTTCGGGCGTGCGGCGGTAGACTTTGCCGTCGCGTTCAAGGGTGATTTCGTCGAGCACATGTTTGTGGAGGTCTTCGACCTTCTGCCCGGAGAGGGATTCGAGTTCCTCGACCGAGCCCACGCAGATCGTGTCACCGTCTTCGGCGATCCACACGGGAATACAGGACCCCCAGAAGCGGTTGCGGCTGATGTTCCAGTCGCGCGCTTCGGCGAGCCAGTTGGCGAAGCGCTTCCCGCCCACATATCCGGGCATCCAGTGCACCGTTTCGTTGTGCGCGATCATCCGGTCGCGCAGGTCCTCCACGCGCACGTACCAGGCCTCGATCGCGCGGTAGATCAGCGGCGTGTCGGTGCGCTCGCAGAAGGGATAGCTGTGCTGGATGGTGCTGCGGTGGACGAGTTTCCCGGCATGACGCAGCGCGCGGATAATCTCCTTGTCGGCGTCCTTGCAGAACTCGCCCTCGTATTCCGGAACCTCCGCGGTAAAGCGACAGTCGGCGTCCAGCGGATCGACCAGATCGATCCCCGCTTTGCGGCAGATCCGGTAGTCGTCCTCCCCGTAGGCCGGGGCCATATGCACGAGGCCGGTGCCCTCCCCCGTCGTGACGAACTCGTCGGTCAGCACGCGGAACGCACCGGGATGGTCCGCGAAATAGTCGAACAGCGGCTCGTAGGTCAGCCCCTCCAGCTCACGGCCGGACCTCCGCCCCAGGATCTCGTAGCCTTCGCCCTCCGGGTAGTAGGCCTCGATCCGCGAGACGGCCAGAAGATAGCGGTCATGGGTTTCCGCATCACGCACCAGCGCGTATTCGATCTCCGGCCCGGCACACACCGCCAGATTCCCGGGCAGCGTCCACGGGGTCGTCGTCCACAGCAGCGCCCAGGCCCCCTCCAGTTCACCGCCGCCGTGAAGCCGCACGCGGACGGTAATCGCGGGGTCCTGAACGTCCTGGTAGTTGCGGCCGGCCTCGAAATTGGACAGGGGCGTGTTCAGCTTCCAGCTGTAGGGCATGATCCGGTGTGCGCGGTAGATCCGGCCCTGATCCCAGAGCTGCCGGAAGACCCACCAGATCGTCTCCATGAACGAACGGTCCATGGTCTTGTAATCGCGCTCGAAATCGACCCACCGCCCGAGTCGCCTGACGGTCCGCTCCCACTCCCCGACGTAACGCAGCACCATCGAACGGCACTGCTCGTTGAAGACATCGATCCCCTTTTCGCGGATACCCGCCGCACCGGCCAGTTCCAGCGCCTCCTGGGCGAGCGCCTCGATCGGCAGACCGTGACAGTCCCACCCGAAACGCCGCTCGACGTAACGACCGCGCATCGTCTGGTAACGCGGCACGATGTCCTTGATGGTGCCGGCCAGTAAGTGGCCGTAGTGCGGCAGCCCCGTGGCGAACGGCGGTCCGTCATAGAAGACGAACTCCCCGGCACCGCGGCGGTTCTGCAGCGAGCGCCGGAAGATGTCCCGCTCATCCCAATACGCGAGCACCGACTCTTCCAGCGACGGAAAATCGACTTTACTTGAAACGGGTTCGAACACGCGCCCTCCCGCAGGCTTATCGTGAAAAAGGAGGACGTTAGTTAATCCGGCCCGCAAAGACAAGAGAGGATGCCGGGACCGGGCGCGGCCGCACGCGTCAGAACCGCCCCCCATCTGCGCCGCGCGCTACCACCGCCCGGGCGCCTGTGTTCCACATGGGGACACCCGGGGGAATATCGCACTCGGAGCGCCGAACCCGTGCGTGAGGGCAGGGATTCTGCTGGACAGCAGAAGGCTGTCCGCCGTTTTCGTACTCTTACTCGTACTCGTACGCGTACTCGGAGCGCCGAAGGCGCGATCCCACTCCCCCGGTTTAAGAAACTCGAGTACGAGTACCGCTTCGCTGAGTACGAGTACGCGTACGTGGTAACGTAAGCGGATTTCTAATCCAGCCGCTACGATTTCAGTAGCTCCACAAAAATCCACGAAGAACCTTTTTTCCCGCCGGGACACCCTGATTCAAAACTCACTTCAATGTTCACCGGGGGAGGCGATCGCGTTTTCGGGCCATGTTGAAGCCGGGAAGAGAGGATGCCGGGACCGGGCGCGGCCGCACGCGTCAGAACCGCCCCCCATCTGCGCCGCGCGCTACCACCGACCGGGCGGGACATTGGACGGCCCGCCGCGGGGGCGTTTCTTTTCCGGGATCAGCCCATCTTTCGCGAGGTGACGATGAATCTCGTCGGGCGCGAGTTTGGTCAGATCCCGCGCGTATTCGACCAGATCGCGCTTCCCGTTTTTGAAGGATGACACTTCGCCCTGAAGGTAATGCAGCATCCGCGGGTCAGCCACCAGCACGAGGCAGCGGGTGTCCAGCTTCCCGGCCCGGGAGACGGCCTCTTTCCCCACCTCCCGCGCAAAACGGCGCTCGAACTCCTCCATGTGACGCTCCCGGTGGTCGTCGTAAGCATGAGGATTGGCCGCGGAGCTTACGCGGTTGCTTCCGGACCGGGTGTCGGCAAACACCTCGCCCTCGGATTTCCCGGTTTCAGGGTTGGAGATCGAGGTCTGTTCGACGAGCGTAGGTCCGGATTCCAGCTCCGGCATGTCGGTGGACTGCAGTTCAAAAAAACGGGCTCGTGACCCATCCGCGACGACAACAAAATAGTAGCTCATCCGTGCTCCTTGCTGAGATTGGACCTGTTCCGAACTGACGCGCTCATCCTAACCGTCTCCGCCGCCACTCTCAATACCGGGACCCGCCTTACTCAGGTTTCAGGCCCCTCCCTCTTAACTCTTACTCTAACTCTGACTCTAACTCTAACTCTGACTCTTATTCAGCCCCGCCCTGTTCCCGCGTGATCTCGACGGCGACGCTGTCCGCGAAGCGGAGGGCTCCGGGTTTGTCGAGCGATACCGTCACACGCCGGACGCGTTCGTCCTCGAGACAGAGATCGGCCACGTGCCGGGCGAGTCGTTCGATCAGGTTGAAGCTGCTCGCTTCCACTTCCTCGACGATCTTCTTCTTGAGCGTCCGATAATTGACGGTGTCTTCCATGCGGTCGGTCGCCCCCGCCTCGCGGAGATCCGCCTCCAGGCTTATGGTGAAGACCACATCCTGCCTGTGGGTGCGCTCCTCGGGATAGATGCCGATGATGCAGCGCAGCCTCAGATTCCGAATCACGATCCGGTCCATGCTCACACTCCGTTTCCCAGCAGATGCTGACCGCCGTCGACGAAAAGGGTCTGGCCGGTCACGGCCCTCGCCCCGGCCAGATACAACACTGCGTCCGCTATGTCCGCGATCTCAGGACGACGTCTCAGCGGGGTCGCGCCCCCCGGCTCCGCCCCGCCGGACGACGGGGCGAGCACCGGCCCCGGCGCCACGGCATTGACCCTCACGTCCGGCGCGAAGGCCAGCGCCGCGAGCGCCGTGGCCTCCTCCAGCGTCTTTTTCGTCAGGGCATACGCGACGCAGGTCGTGTCGTGGGCGCGGACGCGCCGGTCGAGCAGATTGATGATGCTCCCCGTTCCAAAGCGGGCCGCGTACCCCTGCATCAGTTCCAGAGGAGCATACGCATTGGGGCGGAAGACGCGCTCGAGCTGTTCCGCGCCCAGACCGGGAAACCCTCCGCGCGGAAAGACCGAGGCATTGTTGATCAGCAGATCCAGGCCGCCGAGCTCGCCGGCCGCGCGCTCGAGCAGATCGCCGGCCCGCCCGTCGCTGAAATCCGCCTGCAGCGCGACCGCCTTCACCCCCCGTACGCGCCACGCCTCGCAGAACGCCGCCGCCTCGTCCGCGGAATGCCGGTACTGAACGGCGACCTCCGCCCCGGCCCCGGCCAGAGCCTCCGCGATCCCGCGCCCGATGCGCTTCGCGCCGCCGGTAACCAGCGCCCGCTGTCCCGTTAAATCCACGCTCTCAGTCTAGCCGCAGGGTGGGGAGACGGCCAGATCATTTTTGCTGCGCTCTGAACCCCATAAAATTGTCCTTGCCCCGTTCGGGCATGGCTCGGATTATGGCCGGATGGACATGACACGACCGACAGCGTATGAGAAGCCCTTCTCCCGTTCGTGGTCCCGGTTGACCGCCCTTGTGCTGGCATGGGCATGCACGTCTATCGCGGCGGAAGCGGCGGATTTCCGGGCTGAGGAAGAGTTCCGTCTGGGACCCGGCGACGTACTCCGCGAAGAGACCTGGATGAGCGCGCAGCGCATGGAGCTGCGCGGCACGGCGCAGGAGGATATCTTCCTCGCCGCCGCGGAGGACATCACGCTTCCGGGGTCATTCGATTCCGACGTATGGGCGGCGGCCGTGACGGTGGAGGCGGGCGGCGTGTTCCGGGACGATCTCCGGGCCGCGGCGCGCAATCTCATCTCCGTGCGGGGAACCATCGGCGGCAACGCGCTGTTCACGGGACAGACGATCGCGTTTGAACCGGAGACGGAAATCGGCGGCGATCTCTTCTGCGCAGGTACCCATGTGATCGTCAAGGGCGGCACCTTTGCTTCCGCACGAGTCATGGCCCGTGAGATCACCCTGGACGGCGATTTCGACGGCGACGTGCGGCTGAGCGGCACGGAAATCCGGGTCCGTCCGGGAACGCACATCCGCGGCGATCTCGTATACTCCTCTCCCCGCCGGCTCCGGCTGGACGAACGCGTCCGCATCGACGGCGAACTGCGCCGGGCCGAAATGCGGGCGGCCGCGGACCGCCCCTGGCACGCCACGCTCTTCAACCGCCTCTTCTTCTGCCTCGCCGCCCTGATCGTCGCCTTTCCCTTCATGCGCCTGTTTCCGGGTTATGCCCACACGTCCGCGGCCCTGTTCCGCCAGCATCCCTGGCGATGCGGTCTGACCGGGACCGCCGCCATGCTCCTGCTCCCGGTGGTCATTTTCTTTCTCCTGATCAGCCTGATCGGCACTCCGCTGGGCGTGGTACTGCTGGGCTTCTCCGCAGGGCTGGCCTACCTCGGACGCGTCGTCGTCGCCCTCGTGATCGGCAGCCTGCTGCTGAGAACGAACCGCCGCGCCGGCGGCGGCGACTTCGCCACCGCCGCGCTGGGACTGCTGGCGCTCTACCTGCTCACCGCCCTGCCCGCCTTCGCCGGCCCGCTCTGGATCGCCGTAACCGCGTTCGGCTTCGGCGCCCTGCTGCTCGGTCTCAGCCGCCGCCACCCCCCTCCCCCTCCGCCGGCGCATATGGACGATGAGTCCGGACAAGGATCACGATGAAAGAAATCAATGCCGAAATTCATGCGGCGCGCAGAGAGAGGAGGAAGCGTGCGGAGTGAACGTCGTCCCTGATACCCATGTGCTGGTCTCGGGTCTGCTCTCACCTTGTGGGCCATGCGGCGATATCGTGCGGCTCGTTCTGGACGGAGCATTGGTGCTGTCGGTCGACGCCCGCATCCTGACTGAATATGAGGACGTATTGAAAAGACCGCGATTCAGAATCGACCCGCGACATACGGACGCTCTGTTGCATGACCTCATAGAATCCTCCCTGCCGTACAGTGCTCCCCCGCTGCAGACCACCCTTCCTGACGAGGGCGACCGCCCCTTTCCGGAAGTCGCCGCCTGCTCCGGCTCCCTGCTGATCACCGGGAATCTCAAACACTATCCCCCGGCCCGGCGCTGCGGCGTACACGTGCTGAACCCGAGACAATTTCTCGAACACCATCCATCGCCTGAAGACGAACGAACTTGAATCGGAGTCCCTCATGCGCAAATCCGAACTGAACGAAACGCTGCCCTACCTGTACGAGGCCTCGGTACAGGGGGTCGACAACGACCTGGACTTCGCCGGCCGGATCTACCGTCGGCGTCACGGACGACGGCCCAAACGGATTCGCGAGGACTTCTGCGGGTCGGCGCTGCTGGCGTCGACCTGGGTGCGCCGCCGTCCCGCGAACCGGGCGTGGGGGGTCGACCTTCACCGCCCCACGCTGGACTGGTCGCGGCGCCACCACGTCGAGCGGCTGTCGCGTCCGGAAGCCGATCGGCTGGAGCTGATCGAAGGCGATGTGCGGACGGCGCGGATCCCGCCGGTGCAGGTTACCTTCGCGCTCAATTTCTCGTTCTGCATCTTCTACACGCGTGACGAACTGCGCGAATACTTTGCCGCCGCCCGGGAGGGGCTCGAGGACGGCGGGGTCCTGATTCTGGACCTCTACGGCGGCACGGAGGCCGTTAAAGAGAAGGAGGAACCCCGCGCAGTGGACGGGTTCACCACCCCGGAGGGCGTCCGGGTTCCCCCGTTCACCTACGTCTGGGACCAGGATTTCTACGACGTGATCACGCACCGGTGCCGGAACTACATTCACTTCCGCATCCCCGGCGTGGGTACGATCCGGCGCGCGCACCATTACGACTGGCGCCTCTGGACCATCCCGGAGGTTCGCGAGCTGCTCGCCGAGGCGGGGTTCCGGTCGAGCGAAGCCTACCTGCACGGCTGGACCGACGACGGCGAATCGGACGAGGTGTGGCGCCGGCGCACGAGCTATGAGAACGCGGAGGCCTGGATCGCCTACCTTGCGGGGTGGCGGTGAGCACCCGGCGGGAGCGCGCGATAATCGCGGGCCGGATGCTCGACGAGGCGTTTCCCGAGGTCGGCCTGCCGCTCGATTTCCGCGATCCCTATTCACTGCTGATCGCCACGGTACTCTCCGCGCAATGCACCGACACCCGCGTCAACAAGGTCATGCCCGGCGTGCTCTGCGAGGCCTCGACCCCGGCGCAGATGGTCCGGCTGGGCGAAGACCGCATTCGCGAACTGATCCGCACCTGCGGGCTGGCCAACCGCAAGGCCCGCTCTATCCACCGCCTCTCGCAGACGCTGCTGAAGCGTCACGGGGGAGAGGTCCCGCGCACGTTCGAGGCGCTGGAGGCCCTGCCCGGAATCGGCCACAAAAGCGCCTCAGTCGTCATGGCCATGGCTTTCGGCGAACCGGCGTTCCCGGTGGACACCCACATTCACCGCCTCGCCCAGCGCTGGGGACTGACCGACGGCCGCAGCGTGGAGCAGACGGAAAAGGATCTCAAGAATCTCTTCCCGCGAGAAGAGTGGCTCAGGCGTCACCTGCAGCTCATTTATTACGGCCGGGCGTACTGCAGCGCGCGCGGCTGTGATGGACGTACCTGCCCCATATGCCGCAGCTGTTTCCCGGGGAGAAAGAAGCCGTTCCGGGCGCGCAAAGCCTGACCTGCCGTTCGGCACCTCACGGAGCGCCTCGTCGGATTCATTTGGACACCTCGTAGCGATCCTTAAGTGCACGCAACTCGGTCTTCAATCCGCGTACCACCCCGGCCATCTCCGGGTTGCCGTAGACACTGTTCATCTCCTGCGGATCGTTTTTCAGGTCGTACAGTTCCCACTCTTCGCCGCCCGGCACATCTTTTCCGTAGAAACGGATCAGTTTGTAGCGTTCGGTGGCCACGCCTTCGTGCCGCCGGACGGCATGGACACCGGGATATTCGTAATAGTGGTAGTAGAGCGAATCGCGCCAGTCCGCGGGCGTCCGGCCTTTCAGCAGCGGCACGAGACTGCGGCCCTGCATATCGTCCGGAACCGGCGCGCCGGCGATCTCGAGGAAGGTCTCCGCAAAGTCGATGTTCTGCACGAGATCATCGTTCCTTGATCCGGGGCGGATGACGCCGGGCCATCGCGCGAGCAACGGCGTGCGGAACGATTCCTCGTACATGAACCGCTTGTCGAACCATCCGTGCTCTCCCAGGTAGAAGCCCTGGTCCGACGAGTACATGACGACGGTGTTCTCATCGAGCCCGTGCTCCTCGAGTCCGGCAAGCAGACGCCCGATATTTTCATCGACGCCGGCGATGCAGGCGAGATAATCGCGCATATAGGCTTGGTACTTCCAACGCACGAGGTCGTCTCCCGCCGGTGAAGCCTCCTCGTACCCTTCCGTCCGTTCCGGCCACAAGCCCACCTTCAAATCCTGTTTCAGCCGCATCGTTTCGCGGATGCTCATATCCTGTTCATGGGCGGCGGTGCCGCGGCCGCGGTAGTCGTCGAACAGCGTCGGGGGCTCCGGGAAGGTGCGGCCGCGAAATTGCCGGCGGAAGCGCTCCGCCGGGATCCAGGTCCGGTGCGGCGCCTTGAAATGAACCATCAGCATAAAGGGCTCCTCCGGCTTGCGTGCCTCCTCAAGCCATCGCAGCGCGCGGTCGGTAATGATGTCCGTCGAGTGGCCCTTATACGTGGTCTTGCCGTCTTCCGTAATAAAGACGGGATCGTTGTATCGGCCCTGTCCCGGAAGTACTTCCCAGTAGTCAAAGCCCTGCATGGCGCCCGGGAGGTGGATCTTTCCGACCATCGCGGTCTGGTAGCCCGACCGGCGCAGGATCTTCTGAAACTGCGGCTGATCGTGATCGAACGGGCCCCGATTCGTCCGCTTGCCGTTCAGATGGCTGTGTTTGCCCGTGAGGAGCGTCGCGCGGCTCGGCGCGCAGATCGAATTCGCCACGCAGGCGCGGTCGAAGACCATTCCCTCCCCTGCGATCCGGTCGAGGTTCGGGGTGAGGTGCTCATTTTCAAAGCGCCCGCCGTAGGCGCCGATCGCCTGTACGGCGTGATCGTCCGAAAAGATCCACAGGATGTTCGGCCGCTCCGAGACTTCCGCAGGAATGCGCGGCGCGCCAACCAGCATCAGAAACAGTATCGTCTTCCATAATTTCGTCATCATCGCCTCCCGGTCATCGGCGTCTGTCCAGGTAACGTCGCACGAGTGCGTCGGTCGACCCGTCGTGTCCGCCGGGTTCGCCCTCAAACTCCGCGAGCAGGGTCTTTGCAAGTTTTTTGCCCAGTTCAACCCCCCACTGGTCGAAGGAGTAGATATCCCAGAGGACGCCCTGAGTGAAGATCTTATGCTCGTAGAGGGCGATCAGGCGCCCCAGCGCGGGCGGATCGAGTTCGTCGGCGAGGATGGTATTCGTCGGACGGTTGCCCTCGAATACCCGATACGGCACCTGGTGTTCGGGCACGCCTTCGGCCTCGACCTCTTCCCGGGTCCGTCCGAAGGCGAGCGCCTCGGTCTGGGCAAAACAGTTGGCCATCAGTTTGTCCTGGTGACCGGGATACGTGTCGCGGCTGCGGCAGAAACCGATGAAATCGCCCGGCACGAGCCTGGTGCCCTGGTGGATCGACTGGAAGAAGGCGTGCTGACCGTTGGTGCCCGGCTCGCCCCAGATGACGGGGCCGGTCTCCCACTCCACGGGCCGTCCCTCCCGGTCTACCGATTTGCCGTTGCTCTCCATATCGCCCTGCTGGAAGTAAGCGGCGAACCGGTGCAGCCGCTGGGCGTAGGGAAGGATCGCGTGCGTCTCCGCGCCGAAGAAATTGTTGTACCAGACCCCGAGCAGCGCGAGGATCACCGGCATGTTCGAATCGAGCGGCGCGCCGCGGAAATGCTCGTCCATCTCGCGGAATCCGCCGAGCATCGACCGGAAGGCCTCCGGTCCGATGGCGAGCATCAGCGGCAGGCCGATCGCCGAGCAGAGCGAGTAGCGTCCTCCCACCCAGTCCCAGAACCCGAAGATCTGATCTTCGGGGACTCCGAACTCGATGGCCTTCTCCGGGGCGGCGCTGACGGCGACGAAATGCCCTCCCGCGTCGCCGCCCAGGGCCTCGCGCATCCAGGTGCGGGCAGAGATGGCGTTGCTCATCGTCTCGAGCGTGGTGAAGGTCTTGGACGCCACGACGAACATCGTCTCCGCCGGGTCGAGTCCGCGCAGCGCGTCGAAGAGATGCGCGCCGTCCACGTTCGAGACGTACCGCACGTTCAGGTCCTCGCGCACCCAGGGACGCAGCGCATCGGTGGCCATCGCCGGCCCGAGGTCGGAACCCCCGATCCCGATATTGACGATATTCCGGACGGGTTTTCCCGTCGCCCCGCGCCATTCGCCGCTCCGCACCCGCTCCGCGAACGTGCTCATGCAGTCGAGCACCTCATGCACTTCCGGGATCACATTCCGGCCGTCGACGAAGACTTCGGCGTCCTTCGGCGCGCGCAGGGCGGTATGGAGCACGGCGCGATTTTCCGTGCGATTGATCTTCTCGCCGCGAAACATCGCGTCGGCCTCTTCCGGCACCCCGGCGGCCTCCGCCAGCTTGAGCAGAAGCTCGCGGGTCTCGTCGGTGATGCGGTTCTTGGAGTAGTCGAGCGTGAGGCCGCAGGCTTCGAGCGTGAAACGGGAGGCGCGGCCCCGGTCGTGGCTGAACAGCTCGCGGAGGTGGACGGCCTTCATGGTTTCCGCGTGAGATGCGAGCGCCTTCCACTCCGGCCGCCGGTTCGCTTTTACGGGCGTGTCACTCATAGAAATCGTCGTCCTTTCTTCTGTGGTGCCAACTACGGCTCCATCCGCCGCGGGCGTGGCGCAACCCGGCCATCTTCCCCATGAATCCACGTCTTTCAAACCCAAAACGGTTTCACATCCGGGCCGGTGGATGATACAAGGGGCTTTTCATAATGGGAGGCTTCTTTGATCAAACGTCTATTATTCCTATGCTGGTGCGCGCTGGCCGCATTGACCGCAACCGCGGAGGATCGGTCCGGCGACACGCCGTTCGATTCGCGGCCGATCGCGAAGCAGCTCGCGCGCCGGCTGCCTAAGATGCATCTGCTCGATCAGCCGCTCAACGACGAGATCGCGACCAACGCCCTGACCATCTTCCTCGACTCGCTCGACTATAACCACAGCTATTTCATGCGGAGCGATGTGGAGTCGTTCCGCGCCGAGGCCGACCGGCTCGACGACCGGCTGAAAAAGGGCGACACCTCCTTCGCCCGCGAAGTCTTCTCCGTGTTCATGTCGCGCGTCAGCAACCGCGTCGATCATGTCACTGCACTGCTGAATGAGGGGTTCAGGCTCGATCGCGAGGAGATCTACGACTGGAAACGCGACCGTGCACCCTGGCCCGAAGATCGCGAAGCGTGGGACGAACTCTGGCGCAAACGGGTTAAAAACGAGTACGTGGCGCGCCGCGTCAGCCTGGAACTGGACCGGGAAGCCACGAATCGCACCGATGCGGCCGGTTCCGGGCCGCCCGGAAGCGGTGAAGGCGATACGGGCTCCGCGGACAGGGACCTCGAAGAGCAGCTCGAATCGCCGGAGGCGTTCATTCGCGATTCGTACCAGCAATACCTGACCGTGCTGCGCGATTACGACGAGGAATGGCTCGTGGAGCGTTATCTCAACGCCTTTGCGCGCGCCTACGATCCGCACAGCAATTACATGTCGCCCTCCACCGTGGAGGACTTCAACATCTCCATGCGGCTGTCGCTGGTGGGGATCGGGGCGGTGCTCCGCAGTGAGGACGGGGCGGCAAAGATCGTGCGCATCATCCCGGGCGGCCCGGCGGATCGCGACGGGCGGCTGCAGCCCGGCGACAAGATCATCGCGGTCGGCCAGGGCGACGAACAGCCGCAGAGTGTGCTTCACTGGCCGCTGAACAAAACGGTCCAGCTCATCCGCGGCGAGAAGGACACCACGGTCGTCCTCAGGGTGATCCCCGCGGCCCGCGCCCGCGGGGGACGCACCGAGACGATCGCCCTGGTCCGCGACAAAGTCAAACTCGAGGAGCAGGCCGCCAAAGGCGAGGTCCGGGAGGTTGATCTGCGCGGCGGCACCTACCGGGTCGGGCTGGCCACCCTCCCCGATTTCTATCTCGACATGGAAGCGGCCCGCGAGAACCCGGAGAAGGCGCGCCGGTCTTCCCGCGACATGCGCCGGATCCTGAACGACCTGATCGAAAAAGGGGCCGAAGGACTCGTACTCGATCTGCGCAGCAACGGCGGCGGATCGCTCCAGGAGGCCATCCACATAACCGGGCAGTTCATCAATGCCGGGCCCGTCGTACAGATCCGGGAGCGGCGCTGGGGCGTGCAGGTGCTCAGCGACACCGACACGGGCCGGCTCTACTCCGGCCCGCTGGTCGTGCTCGTAAACCGGCTCAGCGCCTCCGCGTCGGAGATTCTGGCCGGGGCGCTGCAGGATTATGGACGCGCCATTATCGTCGGCGACCGCCGCACCCACGGCAAGGGTACGGTCCAGACCATCGTGCCGCTCGATCAGAACCGCGACGAGCTGGGAAAGATCAAGGTGACCACCGCCAGCTTTTTCCGGATCAACGGAAGTTCGACGCAGGTCCGCGGGGTCGAATCCGACATCGTCCTCCCCTCCGTACTGCAGTACATGGACATCGGCGAGAACGAGCTTCCCCACGCCCTGGGATGGAGCCGCATCGGCCATGCCTTTTACCGTCCCACGCGCTACTGGAGGGACATGCTGCCCGAACTGCTCCGCAACTCCGAGACGCGGCAGGAGGATAATCCGTCGTTCCGCACCTATCTCGACCAACTCGACGAAAGCCGCGCCATGCTCGAGGAAGGGACGGTTTCGCTGAACCTGGAGGCGCGGCTTGAACGCGCCCGGGAGGAGCGGGATATCGACGACCTGCGCGCGGAGGCGGTGCAGTCGCCGCTGGAGGAAGAAGAGGGCGAAGAGAAGGACGACCCGGTCCTCGACGAGACCCTGAACATCATGGCGGACATGATCCGCATGGACCGGGACAACGTCGCGCGGAGCGGAGACCGGGAACCGGGCGCCTGAGCGCCCTCAGCCGCCCGGCCCCGTATCGACTCCCAGCGGGCGGTTTTCATCGCCGGCGAGATACAGGGTCTGAGTCGGAAACGCGAACTCGATACCTTCCTCGTTGAACCGCCGCAGCAGCTCTCGGTTGACCTCACCGCTGAAGGTCTTGTACTTCCAGTAATCGGCGGGGTGATACCAGTAGAAGACGATGATATCCAGCGAGAAGGCGCCGAAGTCGTCGAAATAGATCCGCGGCGGCAGGGAGGGATCCATGCCCTCGTGGCGGTCGAGCACCTCCCCCACGATTTCGAGTGCGCGGTCGACCTTTTCCGGCGGCGTATCGTAGGTAACCCCGATTTTCATCACGCGCCGGATGTGCGGTCGCTTACCGATATTCTCGATCGGGGCGTTGGCGAGCTGGGCGTTGGGAATAGTGACCAGGTGGCCTTCCAGGGTCCGGATACGGGTCGAGCGGAAACCGACCTCCTCGATCGGCCCGTCGTAGCCTGAAAACTTTACGCGATCGCCCATCTCGAACGGCTTGTCGGCGAAGATGAGCAGCGAGCCGAAAAAGTTCTTGAGCGTATCCTGTGCGGCCAGTGCGACGGCGAGACCGCCGACGCCGAGCCCGGCCAGTATGGAGGTGATCGGCTTATCGCTCAGGATCTGGGCGATCTGCACCAGGGCGAGCACGACGACCGTCACCCGCGCGCTCTTGCGCACCATCGGCACCATCATATCGTCGAGCCGCGTCTTCGTGCCGTCGGCGGCGCGTTTGAGAACCTGTTCGAGCACGTCGACCAGCGCGTAGAGGAGGTAGGCAACCGAGATGGTGAAGAGTACGCGGACCGTATCGTTGGCCAGGCCCTGTACCCCCTCGCTCAACCTCAGAAAACGCAGACCAGCCTGCAGTCCCGTTACGAAAAAGAAAAACATGGCCGGCCGGGCCACCGCGAAAACCACCGTCCGCATGATTCGCCGACTCCGGAGACGGGAACCCGAGCTGACACGCTGCAGCCACCAGCGCACCAGCGCACCGATCAGCAATCCGCCCAGCACGCAGCCGAAAAGCGCGGCGATCCGCCACCACTCGTTCCCGGCCACCTGAAACTCCTGCCATGCCTCCATCTCATCCCTTCCTTTCGCTCACGGAGCCCCGCTTGCATTCGCCGCGCTCTTGTCTACACTCAGCCCATCGAAAAAACAAGTCAAGGACCGCCCCATGCCCGACACCTTCATGCTGCTCGTATTCAATGTGCTCTGTATCCTGGCGATGATGCTGCCCGGCGTCATCGCGCGCCGCCGGGGCTGGCTGACGGCCGAAGGCACGCGGCAGCTCGCCAACCTGCTGATCAATGTGGTCTTCCCCTGTCTCATTTTCACCTCGATCTACAGCAAGTACACGCTCCGAACCCTCGCGCGCGACTGGGAGGTGCCCCTGCTGGGCGCGGCGATCATGCTGACCGGGTTCGCCGTCGGCCGCGCCGCCCTGACCGCCTTCCGGAACGAGGAGTCGGGAAGACGCCGCGCCTTTCTTTTTCAGTGCACGGTCAACAACTTCGTCTTTCTGCCGCTGCCGATCGTGCTGTTTCTTTACGGCGACCGCGGCGTGGCGGTGCTCGTGTTTTCTTCGCTGGGCGCGAAATTGGTGCTCTGGACGCTGGGGGCCGGGACCCTGCAGGGACAGACGCTCCGTTCGGCCGACTTCCGCGGGCTGCTGAATCCCGCCCTGATCGCAATTCCCGTCGCGATCGCCGTGCGCGCGCTCACCGACGCCGCAGGCTGGTCCGGGGCGCTGCTCGACCCCGAGGGCCGCAACCTCGGCGCTTTTCTGTTCCGCACAACCCGGACGGTCGGAGAGGCCACGATCCCCCTGGCCATGATCGTGGCGGGCAGCCGGGTCGGGTCACAGCGCATCCGTCAATTCCGGGACCCGATGCTCTGGACGATGAGCGCCGTGCGCCTGGTCGCGGTTCCCGCCCTCGCGCTGGGACTGCTGTACGCGCTTCCGCTGCCGCCGATGGTGGAACGCGTGATGAGCATCGTCGCCGTGATGCCGGTCGCGATCAGCGGAATCGCACTGGCGGAGGTGTACGGCGGTGACCGGGCCTTCATGTCCGCGGGGGTCCTGCTGACCCATGCGCTGGCGCTCGTCATCGTGCCGCTGTGGCTGGCGGCGTTCCTCTAGGCGTCGTCCCGGTAGAACGCCTCGACCGCCTCCACCACGCGGGAGGCCTCGTCGTCGGTGAGTTCCGGAAAGATCGGCAGGGCGAGCACTTCGGCGGCCGCCTTTTCACTCACGGGGAAATCGCCGCGCGCGTATCCCAGCGACCTGAAACAGGGCTGCAGGTGCAGCGGAACGGGATAGTAGACGGCGCAACCCACGTCCGATTCGCGCAGACGGGCCATCAGCGCGTCACGCCGTTCGGCGCGGATCACGTACTGGTTGAAGATATGCCGCCGTTCGGGCGCCGTCTCCGGCAGGCGGACCGCACCCGACCGGAAGCAGGCGGTCCCGGCGAAGAGCCGGGCGTATCGTTCGGCGTTGGCGCGACGCGCCTCGCTCCACGCCTCGAGATAGCGTAGCTTGATCGTCACCACCGCCGCCTGCAGCGCGTCCAGACGGAAGTTTCCGCCTATGGTGTGATGGTGGTAGCGTTCTTCCATGCCGTGATTGCGCAGCGACTTCAGGCGCTTCACTCTGGCCTCGTCGCCGGTGACGATCATTCCGCCGTCCCCCGCCCCGCCGAGATTTTTGGAAGGAAAGAACGAGAAGCAGCCGTAGTCCCCGAACGACCCGGCCCGCCGCCCGCGGTATTCCGCTCCGACCGCCTGGCAGGCGTCTTCGATCATCGCGAGACCGCGCTCCTCCGCCAGCCGGCCGAGCGGATCCATGGCCGCCGGCTGCCCGAATAGATGCACGGGCATCAGCGCCCGGGTCGAGGAGGTCACCGCGGCGGCGGCGGCTTCGGGATCGAGGTTGTAGGTGACGGGATCGATGTCCGCGAATACCGGCCGCGCGCCGGAGCGAATAATCGATCCCGCGGTCGCGAAGAAGGTGAAGGGCGTCGTCAGCACCTCGTCGCCCTCCCCGATGTCCTCCGCCATCAGCGAGACGAGCAGCGCGTCCGTACCCGAGGAGACCCCGCAGCCGAAGGCCGCGCCGCAGTATTCCGCCATGGCGCGCTCGCATGCCTCCACCGCCGGACCGCCGACAAAGCGCTGCGTCTCGAAAATCTCCCGGACGGCGGGTTCGATTTCATCGCGCAGGGTTTCGTACTGACGTCGAAGATCCAGAAGAGGTACGTTCATCGGGGCCTCGCTTTTGCCATTACCGGTATCGGGGCAGTCTATGCTCCTGTTGCGTTCACTCAAGCGTGAATTGAAGAACCGGGGCGTTATGCTTGAAAAACGCGTCCTGAGAACGGACCCTTACGTTTTCTCTGCGTTGAAAGGTTGCGCTGCGTGAGTCGCGATCATCATATGCTGAAATCGGTCACGACGGTGGGGGGATGCACCCTGCTGAGCCGTGTGCTGGGACTGGCGCGCGACGTGCTCATGGCCGGTTTTTTCGGCACCTCGGGGGCGATGTCCTCGTTCGTGCTCGCCTTTACGCTTCCCAATCTGTTCCGGCGGCTGTTCGGCGAAGGCGCTCTTTCCTCGTCGTTCATCCCCGTGTTCACGCACGACCTGGAACACACGGGGCGGGATGCGGCCTGGATCTTCGCGCGGAAGGTGTTCTCGCTGGCTGCCCTCGTCCTGCTCGCCCTCACGGCGGGAGTGGTGCTCTCCGCTCACGGTCTCCTGTCGTTGGCCGCCGTCCCGGACCGTCTGCAGCCGGTGCTCGATCTCACGCGGATCATGTTTCCCTACATGCTGTTCATCTGCCTTGCGGCGCTCTTCCGCGCGGCCCTCAACGCCTGCGGCCATTATGCGGTCCCCGCTGCCGCTCCGTGTCTGCTCAATCTCGTCTGGATCGCGGCGGTCGTGCTGATCTGTCCGCAGGTCGGAGGCGGACCCGCGGGGCAGATCCGGGTCGTCGCCTGGGCGGTCGTACTCGCGGGCATCCTGCAGTGGCTGGTCCAGGTGCCCTCCGCGATCGAACGGGGGTTCCGGCCGGGCTTCGACCCCGACACCCGCGATCCGCGCGTCCGCCGCGTGATCCAGCTGATGGGCCCCGCGGCGCTGGGCATGGCGGTCACGCAGTTCAACGTGGTGATCGACCGCCTTCTCGCCTACGCCGTAGGCCCGCAGGCGCCCGCGGCGCTTTTTTTCAGCGAGCGCCTCATCTACTTTCCCCTCGGCATTTTCGCCACAGCGCTCGGGTCGGTGCTTCTGCCCGTGTTTTCCGGTCATGCCGCGCGGGCCGATCACAGCCGCATTGCGTCGGAGACGGGCGACGGGCTGCGCCGCATGTTTTACCTGATGCTTCCCGCCGCCGCGGGTCTGGGTGTCCTGGCGGTACCGGTGGTGCGGATGCTTTTCGAATGGCGGATTTTCGACGGGCAGTCGACGCAGCTCACGGCGATTGCGCTGCGCTGCTACGCGCCCGGTCTGCTGGTGTTCAGCGCCGCCAAGGTGCTCATTCCCGCTTTTTACGCGCGCCAGGACACCCGGACGCCGGTGCGGGTGGGCGCCGCGGCGATGGTTCTGAATCTCGTGCTGAGCGTGACGCTGATCCTCGCGCTGCCGAGGCCGTACAAGCACGGCGGGATCGCGCTCGCCACGGTGCTGGCCGAGGCCGCGCACGCCGCGGCGCTGATGCGCATTCTGCAGCGGGAGACTGCCCCCCTGAACTGGAAGGTTCTCCGATTCTCGGCGCTGCGCGCCGCGGCGGGCACCGCCGCGCTCGTGCCCGCCGCCCTTCTTCTGCACAGAGTTTTACGGGGCATGGGCGGCGCGCTCCCCGTCAAAGCCGCCCAGATCGGCGCCGTGCTCGGGGCGGTCGCGGGCGGGGCCGTCATCTATTTCGCCCTCACCGCCGCCCTGGGCAGTCCCGAGCCGCGGGAGTTCCGCCGCGCCCTGGGCGGCGGGAAATCGAAGCGGTAACGGTTACCCGTTTTTCTTCTCGAACTCCTTCATGAAGTCGACCAGCGCATCGACGCCTTCGACCGGGAAGGCGTTATAGATCGAGGCGCGGACGCCGCCGACCGAGCGGTGTCCTTTCAGGCCCTTCATGCCCTGCCGGGCGGCCTCTTCGATGAAGGTCTTTTCGAGTTCCTCTTCGGCCAGGCGGAAGGTGACGTTCATATCCGAGCGCGAATCCGCAGCCGCGGTGCCCCGGTAGAAGTCCGAGCCATCGATCGCCGCGTAGAGTTTGGCCGCCTTGTCGCGGTTCTGCTGCTCGATCCCGGCGATCCCGCCCTTATCCAGCAGCCAGCGCGTCACCAGCGACACGATATAGATCGGGAACACCGGCGGCGTGTTCGCCAGCGAGTCCTTTTCGACGAACGTGCGGTACTGGAACAGCGTCGGAAGGTGTCCTGCCGCGCGCTCGGCCAGGTCCCGGCGGATGACGACGATGGTGACCCCCGCGGGGCCCAGGTTTTTCTGTGCGCCGGCGTAGATCAGGCCGAAGGGGTTCACGTCGAACGTGCGCGAACAGATGTCGGAGGACATATCGGCCACGATCGGCACCTCGCCGGTATCCGGGAAGGTCTTCCACTGCGTCCCGGCGATGGTCTCGTTGCTCGTCAGGTGCAGGTAGGCGGCGCCGGGATCCAGGGTCAGTTCCTCCGGCTTCGGCATCCGCGCGGGCGAAGCGTCCTTGACGTCGGCGGCCAGATGGACCTCCCCGATTTTCCGTGCCTCCTTGATCGCCTTGGTCGACCACGATCCGGAGTCGACGTAATCCGCGCGGCCGCCCTCGCCCATCAGGTTCATCGGCGCCAGCGCGAATTGCGTGCTCGCCCCGCCGGACATAAAGAGCACGGCGTAGTCCTCCGTAAGGTTCAGCAGTTCGGCGATATTGCTGCGGGCCTCCTCGTGCACGGCGGAATATTCTTTGCCGCGATGGCTGGATTCGAGGATCGACATCCCGCTGCCCTTGTAATCCGCGAGCTGCGTCTGGGCTTCCTTCAGCACCTCCTCGGGGAGCGTCGCCGGTCCGGGACTGAAATTGTAGACTCTGGCCATGATGGATATCCTTTCGTTGATGGACGCCACTCCCGCCTGCGGAGCGGGGTCGGCATCGGTGATTGCACGTCTCGAAAGGCCCATGATAAGAACGTGCGCAGTACGGGCAAGATAAAAGGCGGTCGGCCGCGTTCCCGATTCCGGTTCCGGGGAAGCTGAAGCGGCGCCGCGCGGGAATGGAGCAGAGCCTGGGGCACGCTAAAGGAGCACGGCATGCAGACGACGACAGACCCCTCGACGCGGGCGCTGCTGCTGAAATTCCAGCGCAACGAAATCACGGAATATCATATCTACCAGTCCCTTGCGGAGCTTCCGTCCGCTTCGGAAAACGCGGAGGTGCTCCGGCGCATCGCCGACGACGAAAAGGAGCATTACGAGCTCTGGAAGAACTATACCGGTGAGGACGTCGAGCCCGACCGGAAGCGGGTGCTGTTCTACACGTGGATCAGCCGCGTGTTCGGGCTGACCTTCGGCATCAAGCTGATGGAGCGCAACGAGGACGACGCCCAGGACCACTACGAGGAACTGGCGGGGAAGATCCGCGACGCCGAGCGCGTCTTTCACGACGAGGAGGGGCACGAGGAAAAGCTGCTCAGGATGATCGACGAGGAGCGGCTGCGCTACATAAGATCGGTGGTGCTCGGGCTCAACGACGCGCTCGTTGAACTGACCGGGGCGCTCGCCGGTCTCTCCTTCGCCCTGCGCAACACCGAACTCATCGCGTTGAGCGGATCGATCACCGGTTTTGCCGCTGCGTTGTCGATGGCGGCCTCCGAGTACCTCTCGGCCAAGGCGGAACGTCAGGATCGCCGGCCGGTCAAGGCCGCGCTGTACACCGGCACCGCCTATTTCATCACCGTGGCGCTGCTGATTCTGCCCTACCTCGTGTTCGGGCACTACGGGGTCTGCCTCGCCTTCGTGCTGGCGGAGGCCCTCGGGATCATCGCCCTGTTCAACTACTACCTATCCGTAGCCAACGACGAACCCTTCCGCGCCCGTTTCACGGAGATGAGTCTGCTCAGCCTCGGCGTGGCCGCCGTGAGTTTCCTGGTCGGAATCGCGATCCGGGCGGGACTCGGGGTGGAGACCTAGAACTCCTCGTACGACTCCTCTTCGTCGTCGCCGTAGGCGTACACCCATTCGAGCAGCGACTGAAAGCGCGGGTCGTCGCGCAGCGGATCGAGGTGCCGGTCCTGTTTCATCCAGTCGTAGTCGTCGTAGCCGATTTCCACCGCCCGTCCGAGTGCGGCCACGGCCTCGTCGACCGCGCCGAGCAGCGCATGGCTGCAGGCCAGGTTATACCAGACGAGCGGATCTTCGGGGCAGAGACGGGCCAGTTGCCGGTCCACGCCGAGCCCGGACCCGTAGTCTCCCAGCCGGGTATAGGCTTCGGCCAGCGGACGGAGCACCTCATCGTCCATGGGAAGCCGCCGGGCGACGGCTTCGAGAAAGGCGCATTCGACCTGATCGTCGTGTCGGGCCTTTTCGTCTTTATTCATGGCATCCGGGCGGAAAAAAATCCGGTCCGCCTTCCGGAGATCGCGGGAGCCGGAGGGATTCCCGGGCTCCGTGTTGCACTCCGGGTCTTACATCTGAATCGGGCTGGTTTCGTCCGATGTGGGACCGATGTAAACCTGCCGCGGCCTTCCGATGCGGCTATGCGGATCTTCGCGCATTTCCTGCCACTGCGCAATCCATCCCGGGATTCTTCCGATCGCGAACATGACCGTAAACATGTTCGTCGGGATGCCGATCGCGCGATAGGTAAGGCCGGTATAAAAATCCACGTTCGGGTAGAGGTTACGTTCCTTGAAATACTCATCCTCCAGCGCCGCCTGTTCGAGTTCCACCGCGATATCAAGCAGCGGGTCTTCATGACCCAGGTGATTCAGGACTTCACGGCAGATGCGTTTCGCCACCCGGGCGCGGGGATCGTACGCCTTGTAGACCCGGTGGCCGAAGCCCATCATCCGGAAGGGATCCGACTTGTCCTTGGCGCGCTCCAGCACCTTGGACACGTCTCCGTTCTCCTCGCTGCGGATGTACTCGAGCATCTCGATCACGTGCTGGTTGGCGCCGCCGTGCAGCGGCCCCCACAGGGCGCAGATGCCGGCCGAGATGGAGGCGTAGAGGTTGGCCTCCGCGCTGCCGACCATCCGCACCACCGACGCCGAGCAGTTCTGCTCGTGATCGGCGTGGAGAATCAGCAGTTTGTTCAGCGCACGGGCGATAATCGGATCGACTTCGAACTCGCTCACCGGCGAGTTGAACATCATGTTCAGAAAATTCTCGGTATACTTGAGGCCCGCCTTAGGCTGCACGATCGGCTCGCCGATGAATTTCTTATAGGAGAAGGCGGCGATGGTGCGGAGCTTGGACAGCAGGCGGCAGACAGTGATGTCGGTTTCCTCGTCCCAGCCCTCCTCAAGCTCGGGATAGAAGGTGGAGAGCGAGACCACCATGGCGGAGAGCACCGCCATCGGGTGCGCCCGCTCCGGGTAGAAACTGAAATGATGGCGCATATCCTCATGGATCATGGAGTGCTCGTTGAGCAGACGGCTGAATTTGCGGTGCTCGTCTTCCGTGGGCAGCGCCCCGTGCACGAGGAGGTAGGCGACATCGATGAATTCGCATTTTTCCGCCAGGTCCTCGATGTCGTATCCGCGGTAGCGGAGGATACCCTCTTCCCCGTTGATGAACGTGACCCGGCTGCAGCAGGACCCCGTGTTGACGAACCCGGGATCGTAGGTAATCAGCCCGGTCTCCTTGCGCAGTTTGCGGATATCGACCGCCCGCTCGCCCTCGGAGCCCTCGATCACCGGAAAACTGATTTGCGTATCATCCAGGCTGAGTCGGGCCTGGCCGAGTTCTCTGGGATTATCCATCTGACACCCCGTACACGTTTGGGTCCTGTATACCTGCTCTATTCACGCCTTTTCGATCCGGCCCGCCCGGATACAGGCGGTGCAGATCCGGCGCGTCACAACCCCGCCGTTCTCGCGGACCCGGATTTTCTGGAGGTTCGGCATGAACCGCCTCCGCGTCACGGCGGTCGTGTGCAGCCCGATGCCGCCCTTCTTTTTAGCTAAACCCTTGCGTATAATGCGGTTGCCCGTAGTCGGACCCTTGCCGCAATGTTCACATACTTTGGCCATAATCAGATCCCTCTGCGTTCTGAACGTCTTCCGTGGAACGGGCATTCATACGGGAACGGGCCGGCATAAACAAGCAAAAAACGCTCAGATGAGCTCTGCGAAAACGGTGTCGCTGATCAGCAGCGCTTCGCCGGTCAGGCGTATCCGTTCGCGGTCGACCTCCAGCAGATTCCGGCGCGCGAGGTCGGTGATTTCCGGCCCGCAGAGACTCCAGTAGTCGTAGCCGGTCGTTTCCCGGAAGGTCTCGCGCTCGACGCCGCCGATCTTGCGCAGGCCCATGACCAGCAGCTCGCGGGCCCGGGCTTCGGGCCGGATCACATCGCTTTCGGCGACCGGCGCAGCCCCTTCCTCCAGCCTCCGGAGATAGGTTTCCAGGTCGCGCACGTTGGCGCGACGCTCGCCCTGCAGGAAGGAATGGGCCGCCGCTCCGCAGCCGGCATAGGCCTCCCCGTCCCAGTACAGGAGGTTGTGCCGGCTTTCGAACCCCGGGACGGCGAAGTTCGATATTTCGTAATGACGGTACCCGGTGCGGCGAAGCTTTCCGCGCACATAATCGAACCGCCGGACCTGTTCCTCCTCTTCGCATTCCGCGATCGCGCCCCGTTCCCGCAGCCGGTGAAACAGCGTGCCCTCCTCGAAGCTGAGCAGGTAGAAGGAGATATGCTCCGGCCGCAGGTCCAGCACCCTGTCGACCGTCTCGCGCAGGTCCCGCCTGCGGACGCCCGGCACGGCGCCGATGAGGTCGATGCTCATGTTGCCGAACCCCGCCGAGCGCGCCCGGCGGCAGGCTTCCCACGCCTGTTCCGCGCTGTGCACCCGCCCCAGTTTCTTGAGCGCGGCGTTGCAGAATGACTGCACTCCGACCGAGATCCGGTTGACCCCCGACTCGAGGAGCGCATCGAGCGTCTCGCGCTCCATCGTGCCGGGATTCGCCTCGCAGGTAACCTCCTCCGCATCGGCCGCCCCGGCGTGTTCGTGCAGCATCCGGAAGAGGCGGCGGAGCTGTTCGGGTTCGAGCGCGGTCGGCGTCCCTCCTCCGACGTAGACCGTCGCGGGCCTGAACTCCGCGGCCAGCAGGCGCAGTTCCCGCCCGAGCGCGTTGAGGTACCGATCCGCGATGCGTCCGTCCCGGAGCGGGATCGAATAGAAGTCGCAGTACGGGCACTTCCGCAGACAGAAGGGGATGTGAATGTAGAGTCCGGGCATGCTATGCTTCCGTCCGTTGCGTAATAGCGATTCAGTCTTTCGAACACGGCATGGTATGAAAAAACCGCGTCTTGATCAACTTCTCGTCGAACGGGGGCTGGCGCAGAGCCGGGAGCGGGCCCGGCGCCTCATCATCGCCGGCGAGGTCAGGGTCGGAGGCGTCCCGGTCACAAAACCGGGACGGCCCGTCATGCCGGACGCGGAGATCGAGGTCGCCGCGCGCGAGCGGTACGTCGGGCGCGGCGCCTACAAACTGGAACATGCGCTGCACGCGTTCGACCTCGAGGTCACGGACCGCACGGCGCTGGATGTCGGCGCCTCGACCGGCGGGTTCACCGACTGCCTGCTCCAGCACGGCGCACGGCGCGTGTACGCCGTGGATGTCGGCTACGGCCAGCTCGACTATCGGCTCCGGCAGGACCCGCGCGTGGTCGTCATGGAACGCGTCCACGCCCGCTACCTGCAACCGGACGCCCTCCCGGAACGGGTGGGGTTCATCTGCGTGGACGTCTCCTTTATCTCGCTGACCCTTATTCTGCCCGCGGTCATCCCCCTCGCCTCGCCCGGCACGTGGATGGTCACCCTGATCAAGCCGCAATTCGAGGCGCGTCGCGGTCAGGTCGCGCGCGGCGGCGTCGTGCGCGACGAGTCGGTCCGGAAGGATACCATTGAACGCGTCCGGCGTTTCGGTCAGGATCAGCCCGGTTGCCGCTGGATCGACTGCGTGCCTTCGCCGGTGCGCGGCCCCGCGGGGAATGTCGAATACCTGGCCCTGTGGACGCTGGAGGGCGACCACGCGCAGGACACGACCGCAAAGGGAGGGGGAGATGAAGCCTGAGAGCATCGGTATTGTAGCGAACCTGCAGCGCGCCGACGCGGAATCCGTGCTCGGCCGGCTCGAGACCCGTGCGGCAGAGCGCGGACTGGCCCTGCTGGCAGACCCCGATACGGCAGCATGCATGGCGGCGGCCGAATCCGTGCCGGCCGGGGACCTGGCCCGGCGCGCGGATGTCCTGTTCGCGATGGGCGGGGACGGCACGGTGCTCTACGCGGCACGCCTCCTGTGCGGTTCGGATACGCCGATCCTGGGACTCAACCTCGGCAGCCTCGGATTTCTGACCACGGTGGGCGAAGAGGCGGTGGAACAGGCCGTCGACGCCCTCTGCGAGGGGGCCTGCACAATCGAGGAACGCGCCGCCCTCGCCTGCGAACTTGAAGTGCCCGGCGACGACGAGCCCGCCCGCGCGCGCGCGCTGAACGACGTGGTGGTCGGCTGGGGCGCTTCGTCGAGCATCGTCTCGCTCGATCTCAGCGTGGACGGGGAACACATCGCCACGTTCATGTGCGACGGTCTGATCGTGTCGACGCCCACGGGAAGCACGGGGCATTCGCTCTCCGCGGGCGGACCGATCCTCTACCCCGGCTCGCCCGTGTTCGCGATCAACGTGATCTGCCCCCACACCCTGAGCAGCCGCCCGCTGGTCATCCCGGACCGGAGCACGATTTCAATCCGGGTGGGTGAGTCGGCCAAGCCCCTCGTGCTTTCAATCGACGGGCGCGATCACCCCGGAGACATCACCCCCGGCTGCACCCTGCATGTGCGCCGCGCGAAATGCGGCGTCCGTTTCGTCCACCTGGAAGAATACAGCTACTTCAAACTGCTCAGCCAGAAACTCCACTGGAGAGGATCGTCGATCTGAAACGCTGAGCGGAAACCCTGAGCAGCCCCAGAATTATTCGCGTGGATCTGCGTCCATTGGCGGTTCGCCCGTTAAATGTTTTCGGTGTGAAGCGAATAGACGCCCATGCCCGCGAATTCATCATGCTCATTCATAGTCATACTCGATCGCCTCAAGCCCCTCGAGCACGCGGAAACGGCCCTTGAACTCGTCGCTGATGTCGTCGAAGAACGCGGCCGTGCGCTGATCGCGCCGATCGAGGTCCTCGTCTTCGCCGCGGAAGAGAATGATATTCACGGACGGGATGCCCAGCCCCTCGCGCCGGAAGTTATAGATCACCGCCTCCTCGAGCGTCTCGAGCTGCTGCTCCTCGTCGTAGTGAGGCGGGATGGGGGGGCGCTCCATGTCCGGCCACCGCTCGCCTACAAACTCGTAGGTGTGCCGGATCACCTTGGGAGGAAGACCCTTTTTCTTCCTGTCTCGGTTGATCCGCTCCAGTTCATCCTGGACGCGCGGAACGATTACATCCTCCCAGTGCTGCTGCTCCTCCACCGACCAGCCGTGGTCCTCCCAGAAATCGACCAGTTCCTCCTCGGTGATCGGTTCACGCTTCGACCACCGGTCGGCGATGATCATGAAGACCGAGTCCGCCTGCTGCTCAAACGCCGCGAGCAGGGCTTTCGTCTGATGACAGATGTCCTCTCCTACGGGCTCGTAGGTGCGGCGCGGATAGAAGTTGTTTTCGCGCGCGCCTCGCTGACCGTATTCCGTATTGAACGGTTCGATCCAGTCCGAAACCCGGCGACGGTTGTCCTTTGTGGCCGGGACCATATCACGCGAGAACATATTGACCTTGTTGATGTCGAACATCGCCACGTTGAACACCGTGGCGGGGGACATACCGTTGATCAGGCGTACGATTTCCTCTTTGACCTTGGTGTAGGCCGGGATCCCGCCGCGATCGTCGACCATCATCCCGCTCCACGTGGAGACGAGGAACATCACCCGCTCGCCCTCGGATTTCACCCCGAAAAAATTGACCGACGAGATCCCGAAGCCGAGGCTCCCGCCTCCGGTGCCCAGTCCTTCGACGCCGCCGCCCCCGAGGTCGAGCCCGGAGAGCATGTCCCCCCCGAGTTCGCGCGCGGGCATGCTCACGTCCGGCATGGCCTGGTCCGCCATGGTCCGGGCCGCCAGGCGGGGATTGATCTGGACGGAGGGGCGCGCGCTGCGGCGCTGCATGTTCTTGACCGTGATGGGGATGCGGAGTTTGCGCAGCTCCAGCCGCGGACGCTCGCGGTCACCGCCCACAAAGGTGGTCTGCTGCTGCTTGTAGACCTTGACGGCGACGATCGATCCCGCGGCCAGCAGAAGCAGCGCGTGCACCGCCAAACTCACCAGCGCGGCATTGCGTGTCCAGTGAGGTCGGCCCTGGTTTTTAACGCCCTTTATGCGGTCCATCAAACCCATGTTCGTCTCCGGGGGGAACCTGTCCGTAACGCCTCAAAGATGTCGGCGAGTATGCCGGATGGAGGTGGGACCAGACCAGATAAAAGCGGCGGGCTACCCTCTTCAGACCCCTGTTCAGGAGCATCCCGGCCGCACGGCATAGCCGGCGGCTCAGTCGTCGGTCATCTCGTAATCGATCCCTTCCAGCCCTTCCAGGACGCGGAAGGTGCCGCGGTAATCCTGCGTGATCTCGTCGAAGAAATCCGCGTCGATCCGGGACTTACGGTCCATTTCCTCATCTTTCCCGCGGAAGAGGATAATATTGACGGAGGGCTTGTCGAGGCCTTCGCGCCGATAGTGACTGATCACGGCATTTTCGATCGTCTCTTCCTGATCGTCCTGGGAATAGTGAGGGAACGCAGGGGGCTGCTCTCTATTCGGCCAGCGTTCGTGGATAAAGTGGGGAAGATGACGGTAAACGGCGGGGGGAAGACCTTTCTTCTGCCGCTCTCTGTTGATCCGCTCCAGTTCCTTCCGGGCCCGCGGGATGAATACTTCACGCCACTGTTTCAGGCGCTCCTGGTCCCAGCCGCGGTCATCACGGTATTCAATGCGCTCCTCCTCGGTCATCTCCACGCGGAGGGACCAGCGCTCGGCCGCGATCATGAAGATCGAGTCCGCCTGCTGCTCGAAGGCCGACATCAGAGCGCGGGTCTGATGGACGATGTGTTCGCCGATCGGCTCGAAGGTGCGCGAGGGGCGGTAGTTATTTCCTCGGGTGCCGCGCTGGTCGTGGGACGTGTTGAACTGCGCAAACCAGGAGGCGACGCGGTCACGGTTGGGCTCGGTCGCCGGCACCATCTCCTGGGCGAACATGTTGACCCGGTGGCCTGAGAACACCGCGACGTTGAACACGGTCGCGGGCGACATGCCTCTGATCAGGCGCACGATCTCTTCCTTGACCTTCGTGTAGGCCGGGATCCCGCCGCGTTCATCGAGCATCATCGAATTGTGGGCCGAGATAAGGAACATCACTCGTTCCCCCTCGGATTTCACCCCGAAGAAATTGATCGATGAGATGCCGAATCCGAGGCTTCCGCCCGAGGTGCCGAGTCCTTCCACGCTCCCGCCCAGATCCATACCTCCGGCCAGGTCGCCGGATAGACCGCGGCTCGGGAGGCTGATATCGGGCATCTTCTGCTCCGCCACCGTGCGCGCCGCCAGGCGGGGCTGCACCTGAACCGCGGGGCGCCTGCTGCGCCGCTGCATATTTTTTACGGTGACCGGGATCTTGAGCTGGCGCAGCTCCATCTTCGGGCGTTCGCGATTCGAGCCCTCGAAGGTCGTCTCCGCCTGCTTGAACACCTTGACCGCCACGATCGATCCGGCGGTGAAGAGGAACAGCGCATGGATGATCATGCTGACGAGCGCGGCATTCCGGGTCCAGTGCGTCTTTTTATATTTTCTTCGGCGTATTTTGGCCATGGATTACTGAATACCGAATGTAAGGTTTTTGATCCCCGCCGCGGCGCAGGCGTTCATCACATCGACCACCCGCTGGTGGAGCGCCTCATCCGCCGCCTGGACCGTCACGAAAGCCTTGGTGTTGAGGGCCTCTGACGCCTGGCGGTAGCGGCCGAGCGTTGCCACCAGCTCGGGCATTTCGCGGGAGTCGACATTGCCGTATTCGCGATTGTTGAGCAGCACCTTGCCCGAGCCGTTGATCATGATCACCTGCTCGTCGGGCATCTCGACTTCTTCGGTCTGCTCGACCTTGCCGGGCAGGGTCACCCCGAGTTCGGCCTCCTGTTTGATGAGCGAGGCGCTGACCATGAAGTAGATGAGCAGCAGGAAGACCACATCGATCAGCGGCGCGATCTGCAGCTCCGGCTTCTCATCGAGCATTTCACGAATATCCATGCCGCGTTACTCCGATTGGTAGGTCGCGAAGATGAGGTCGGCCGCCCCGGCCTCGGCGCAGGTCTTCATCACTTTTTTCACTTCACCGTGGCGCACCTGTTCGTCGGCGCGGATGAAGAAGCGGACCTGCGGATTAATCTCCAGTTCCTGCTTCACGATTTCGGTAAGCCGTTCCAGCGACACCGGATTCAGTCCGGCGAAGACCTGTCCGGTCTCCTTGACCGAAATCAGCCGCCGCCCCGACTGGTCTTCCGGTATGGCCGAATCCTCGGCCACGGGCAGGTCGACGTCGATCTTGTTCATCTCGTTGAGCTGAGAGGCCACCATAAAGAAGATGAGCAGCAGAAACACCATATCGATCATCGGTGCCATCTGCACCTCGGCCTCTTCTCCTTTGGGCATCGTGAATTTCATAGCATCCTCTCCGCTGCTCCGGCCGGGGTTGTTCCGCCGTTACGCGGTCTCCGTTTCGCCCTCCGCGGCGGCTTCCTCGAGTCCCTCCTCTTCCGGAACGCGGCCGGTGCACAGCGCGTCGAGCATGCCGCCCACGGTGCGCCCCATCGTGGCCATATACTTGGTGAAGTTGTTGCGGAAAAAGAAATAGAACAGCATGGCGGGAATGGCGATGATCAGGCCCGTGGCCGTCGTGATGAGGGCCTCCCCGATATTGGCCGCCAGCATTTCGGGCCGGCCCATCCCCTGGGTGCCGATCGTCTGGAACGCCTTGACCATACCGATCACCGTACCGAGCAGTCCGAGCATCGGCGAGACCGCGCCGATGATCGAGAGGTAGTTGATCGGTTTCATGTAGGTGGCCATCTGTTCGGTTCCGGCCTCGTCAATAGCCTCTTTGACGTTTTCCATCTCGAGGTCGTCCGCTCCGCCGCACCGCTCAAGACCCGCCCCGAGCACATCGGTGAGCAGGGAACGTTCGCTGCTGCAGACTTCCTTCACGCCGGCGAGATCCTTGTCGGCCATTTTGCGCTTCAGGCCGGGCACGAGGTCCGGGCGCAGCATTTTCTTCTCGCTCAGCACGAGGGCGTTCTGGACGATGAACGTGACCGTGGCGAGCGAGCAGAGCAGCAGCGGGACCATCGCCCAGCCGCCGGCCTTGATCATGTCCCAGAGCGTCAGCATCTTTTCGGGATCTTCGGCCGCCGCGCCCTCCTCCTGCGCCCAGGCCGCTGCCGCCGCAAACAGGACCAGGGCCATCACGGCGAAGAACGCTTTCGTCATCCGTCGGGTATCTTTCGTCTTGTACATGGCACTCCTTCTCCGGGTTACTCCCTGAGACGTTGTCTCGTCACTCCGATTTCATGGCTTCACGTTCGAGTTCACGCAACCGGGTCTGGAGTGAATCCACCCGGTTGCTCCAGAATGTATGACCGAAGAACGTCCGCACTTCCGCGATGACGCGGTCGGCCGCGTTGAAGTCATCGGAAAGTCCGTACAACTCGGCCGAATGATGAAGGGCGGCCGGCATCCACTCGAAATCGCGCGGATGAAAGGCCACCACGTGCGCGACGGTTTCCTGAGAGGAAATCAGTTCGCCGCGCTGCTGCCTGTAGAGCGAGAGCAGATACCAGTCCATGGCACCCTGTCCCTCCGCATCCTCGCGGATGTCGAGCTTCTCGATAATGCGGCGGGCGTCGTTGGTCTCCTCGCGCTCCAGGTGCGTGAGGGCGCGGAATCCCTCCGCGGTCCTGCGCACGTCGTCGTCGAGCGACTCGCTCAACCGTTCCGCGGACTCCACGACTTCATCGTAATGCCCGTCCCAGTAGTTCGCCTTGAGCATGAGAATCGAGTACGGCGTAAGATTGTTGGGGATATCGAGATAGGGAAGTCGTTCCTCGATCAGACCGCCCACTTCCTGGCGAATGCGGTCGAATTCCCCTTTGCGATACCAGTCGCGGGCCTCTTCGAGGTCCACCTCGATGCGGAATTCCATTTCGCTGAAGGCGGAAGCGGGCATCTGGATCGCGTTCTGATCGCCTTTGCGGCGCATCTCGAGCACATCGCCCTTGCGCCCCTGGAGATAGACCACCCACTTCTTCCCGCTCTGCAGCGTCATGCGCGCCAGAGGCTCATCCTGCGCCGTCACCGCCGCAGCCGCCATCAGCACTCCACACCATACCATCCGCTTAAAACGCATAACTTACGATTCCTCCGACGCCTCTTCAGCCGTCGACTCCGGCAGCTCGGCCTGCAGCTCGTCCCGCAGCTCCAGCGCCTCCTCGTACTCAGGCAGTCCGGCGTAGACTTCACGCTTGTTCAGCATTTCCCTGTACGTGGCGAGGGCCTCGGATTGTTTGCCCATAATTTTGAGACAGCGCGCGCTCTTGAGGTAGGCCCGCGCCGCCCACTGGGGATAGGCTTCGTACAGCACGTACACGCGCTGGAAGAAGCCGAACGCCTTGCGCACGTCACCGTTTTCAAAGTGGCTGACACCCATCCAGTACAGGGCCTCGGGCTTCATCTCGCCACCCCAGGCCGGGACGGAGAAGATCTTCTTATAATTCTCGACGGCCTGTTCGTACTGGCCCTTCTCCCGGTAGACATCGGCCAGCATCTTCTGGGCCTCGCCGGTGTCGGCGACGTACCCGTAGCGGTCGAGGATGTCGTTCAGCAGCGGTTCCGCCTTGTCGAATTCCTCGTCCACCATGTGGACGCCCGCGCGGGCGAGCATGGCATCGAGGAAGAGATCCGAGGCCTCGTGCCGCTCCCTGAACTCGGTGTAGGCCTTCTGCACCAGGTCGTACTTCCCGCGCGCATAGGCGGCACGGCTCATGAGCGCGAGCGTGGACGGGGCGGCCTCGTCGATCAGCTCCGGCTGCAGGATCTGCTGCATATACTGTTCGCGTTTGTCGTCCGAGTCGGTGGTCTGAGCGAAAAGCGTCTGCAGCCGCAGTTTCAGCGTCCTCTTGTCCCCGCCCATGCGGCGGAGTTTGAATTCCAGTTCCCTGAGGAATTGCTCATAACCCTCGCTGCCCTCGAACTCGGATGTGCGGTTGACGATATCGTCGATGATCAGGTCCACGCCGTAATTGCTCTGATCGTCGCCGAAGCGCGTAATCGCGTCGAGATAGGCCTCCAGCGCCCCGGCCGGATTGCCCTGCTCACGGCGCGCCTTGCCGATCCAGTACGCCGCCTCGGCGACATCCGCTTCCTCGCCCCAGCGCTCCAGGTAGCCGTTCATGATCTCGATGATCTCTTCGTAGCGGCCTTCCATCTCGTACAGCTTCGCGCTGCGGAAGACGGCATAGCTGACCTGGTAGGCGTGTTTCGCGTTTTCGCGCGCCTTGACGTAATCCTCGTACGCGGCCTCGACCTCGCCGCGGGAGGCTTCGATATCGGCGCGCATGGCGTAGGCCTCGGAGAGCAGGTCGCTGAGCGGATACTTCTCGATGAACTGCGAGAAGGTTTCCTCCGCCTGTTCGATCTCGCCCTCGCCGTAATAACAGACGCCCAGGCGGTAGGTGGCGTCCTGCGCGAACCGGCTGTCGGGGTAGGTGTCGATGAACGAAGCGAATTGCGCACGCGCCTCCGGATATTTGCCGCGGTAGAGCAGACACATCCCGTGCCAGTACCCGGCGGGTTCGGCGAACGAGCTGCCGGGGTGATCTTCGCTGACCTCCGCGAACTGCCCGATCGCCTTCTCGTAATCGCCCTGCTTGAAATGGCTGAAGCCCGTCAGGTAGAGCAGCTCGTCGCGGTCGGAATGCCGCGGGCGTTCCTCCAGGGCGCGCCCCGCCATCGCCAAAGCCCGCTCGAAGTCGCCGTTCTTCATGTGCAGGCGCGTAAGATTGAGCGAAACCTGCTCCCAGTATTCGCCGCGCGGATGATCGTCCAGATAGGCGATGCCCTCCTCGACGGCGCGCTCTTCGAGCTTCAGGCCGAGCAGAGAGGAAAACGTCGCATAGCGCGCGGTCTCGGCGAGCTGGTGGTCGGGGTGGTTGCGGTAGATGGAACGGTAGAGCAGGTAGGCGGGCCAGTGACGCTTCATCCCGTCGTAGGTCTGGGCGATGCGCATGCGGATATCGATATCGTAATCGGGGATGTCCTGCAGCTCCCGGAGCTGCTCCTGCTGCGTTTCGAGTTCCCGTTCCGCGCGCCGCTTGCGCTCTTTGTACCGATCGTAATCCTTGCCCGCGCCGGCCCGGAACTTTTCCTCCACGATTTTTTTATTTGCGGCCATGTCGGCCTTGAGGCGATCGAGCAGTTCCGACTTGAGGAACACGAGCCGGTAGAGAAGCAGCGCCTCCATGTACTGCTCGGCGTCGTATTTGCGCGCCCCGCCTTCCATCAGGGCGATATTCAGCGCCACGTCGTAGCGGGCGTCGGACTGGTAAACCCTGGGCAGGAGGCGGCTGAGCTCGTCGAACCGGTCGAGACGCACGAGACAGGTGACCGCCATCACGGTGGCATTGCGCCGCACTTCATCGCGCTCGGCATGGTCCATCGCGTAGCGAAGCGCGGGATAGGCCTCGCCCCACTGCTCCAGCTTGAAATTCGCCTGGCCGATCAGCAGGCTCGCGAGTCGTCTGCGCTTTTCGGAAAGCTCCGCGGCTTCGGCCATGACGGGCTCGAGGGCATCGATAATCCCCTGCCAGTTCTGCCGCATGGCGTGGGCCTCGGCGGTGTAGATGCTGGCCGACTGCCGCCATTGACCCTTCGGCATCTCCTTGAGATACGTCTCAAAGGTGGTGACCGCCTTGTCGTACTGTTCGGTGAAGAAGTACGCCTCGCCGAGCCGGAAGCGTGCGAAGTCCAGCGTGCCGCGCGCATCCTCGCTCTCGATCTCGCTGAGACGGGTGATGATCTCATTCAGGTATTCGGGAAGCTGACCGTACCTTTTTTCCGCCAGCATCGACTCCGCCTGCGAGATGAGCTGGCTGGTCGACATGCTCGAAACCGACTGCGCTTCGGCGGAGACGGCGAGCGTGATGAACACCAGAGCGGCGGCAACGCCCCTCCATACGCGGCTTCCCTGACTGCCTGTTGCTGATTCCATGGGAACGGAGACCATATGTTAGCTTTTGATCAATGCCAAAGGAAAAAGTTCAAAAATGCTTATTCTGCCGCGGACTCGGCCTCCAGCGACCCCGGTACACGTAGACGGCGGGGCCGGTCAGCGTCACGCGCGGCCCGCATTCGTTTTCCTCACGGCGGTCCACCTCGAGGAGGTCGCCGCTTCCCGCGCGGACCGTGACGGGCAGGGACGTCAATCCGTGCCGCGCCGCGGTCAACCCGCAGGCCACGATGCCGGTGCCGCACGCGCCGGACTCGCCTTCGACGCCGCGCTCGTAGGTGCGTACGCACAGCGTGTTGCCGTCGCACCCCTGCATGAAGTTCACGTTGGTGCCCGCGGGGGCGAACTGCGGATGGTACCGTACGGCCGCCCCCGTGCCTTCCAGATCCACGTCGTCGAGATCCTCCACCGTCAGGACCACGTGCGGCACGCCGGTATTGACGAAATCATAGCGCAACTCCTCTCCCTCTACCTCGAGGCGCCCGTCGAGCACCCATCCGGAGGGTTCGGTCATGCGCAGCCGCACGCTCCCGTCTTCGAGCACTTCGGCGCCGAGCCGCCCGGCGACCGTTTCGAATTCCATCGCGCGCGGCGCCGCCCCCAGGTCGAAGGCAAGGCGCGCGAAACACCGCGCTCCATTGCCGCACATCTCCACCTCGCCCCCGTCGGGATTGAAAAAACGCATCCTGAGGTCGGCCTCACCGGAGCGCTGAATCAGGATCAGGCCCTCGCTGCCGATCCCCGTGCGGCGTCGGGCCATCTCCGCGATAAGCTGCGGATCGTCCGCAGGAAAACCTCCCTCCCGGTCGTCGATCAGGATGAAGTCATTACCCGCGCCGTGCATTTTCCAGAAGTCGATATTCATGCCTCACTCAGGTTTCAAGTCTCAGGTTTCTCACTCAACGCTCACTCTGTCTCTGTCTCTGTCTCTGATTCTGATTCTCACTCTTACTCTGATTCTGACTCTGATTCTGACTCTAATTCTGTCTCTGTCTCTCACTCTTACTCTGATTCTGTCTCAGATCCCGCTTCCAGCGCATGGTCTGCGATAAACGCCCGGACGGCCTGTTCGTCGGCGGGCATGCGTTCCGTCCGCGTCTCCGCGTTCAGGCAGCGGTCCAGAATCGCGTGCTGCGCCTCTTCGCCGGTCGCCTCCCGGATCGCGTCCGGAAATTTGGCCGGGTGCGCGGTCGCGAGGCATATCATGGGAGCCTCCGGATCGCAAAAATCTTCCGCCACGCCGATCCCCACCGCCGTGTGCGGGTCGGCCAGGTAGTCATAGTCTTCACGATAGCGGCGGATGACCGCCAGCGTAAGCTCCCGCGACCCGCGTCCCGCCGCGAAGACGGGATCGATCCGGCCCGAGGCGTCCGCGGCCACGCTGATCCCGCCCGTCCGGCGGAAGGTTTCCATCAGATGACGCACCTTGCGGGGGTCTTCGCCCGACCGGTAATAGAGATAGCGTTCGAAATTGCTCGCGACCTGGATATCCATCGAGGGGCTCAGTGTCGCGTGCACCTCGCCCCGGCGGTACACGCCGCGGGTGAAGAACTGCGCCAGGATGTCGTTCTCGTTGGTCGCCAGCACGAGGCGGTCCACCGGCAGCCCCATCTTCCACGCCAGATAGCCCGCAAGAATATCGCCGAAATTGCCCGTCGGCACCGAGAAACGGACGCGACCCGCGCCCGTGGAATCCATCACGCGGAAGGCCCCGTAAAAGTAGTAGACGATCTGCGCCATCACGCGGGCCCAGTTGACGGAATTGACCGCTCCCAGCGCATGCCGCTGCTTGAATTCCACGTCGCCGAAGATCGACTTCAGGATGTGCTGGCAGTCATCGAAACTGCCCTCCACGGCCAGATTGAAAACATTCCCGTCGAGGACGGAGGTCATCTGACGCTCCTGGACGGGGCTCACGCGGCCGCGCGGGTGCATGATAAAGATGCGGATGTCCTTCTTCCCGCGCACGCCGTAGATCGCCGCGCTTCCGGTGTCGCCGCTCGTGGCGCCGAGTATGTTGAGCCGTCCTCCGCGCTGCTCCAGCAGGTATTCGAAGAGGTGGCCGAGAAACTGGAGGGCGACGTCTTTGAAGGCGAGCGTCGGACCGTGGAAGAGTTCCATGATCCACAGCGGTCCGACCGGCTTCACCGGTGCCACTTCGGGATCCCGGAACACGGCATAGCTTCGATCCACCATCCGCCTGAGGTCGTCATCCGGCACGTCGGCGAACAGCCGCATCACTTCAAAGGCCAGCGAAGCGTAATCCAGCCCGCGCCACGCCTCGAGGCGGTCGCGTACCTCCGGGATCGCCTCGGGCAGCAGCAGCCCGCCGTCGGACGCCAGTCCCATCAGCACGGCGTCGCCGAACCCGACCGGTGCCATTCCCCCGCGTGTACTCAGGTAGTTCATATCGCGGCTCGCTGTTCTTCAGCCCGCCCCGTGGCATCCGCGGATGATGTATCCGCCCGATTTCTCGTCGTACTCCAGATCCAGGATGCCCTTCTGCTGGGCCTCTTCGAGGAGTTCATTGAACGAGCGAAAGCCGTAGAAGGATTCGTTGAACCCCGGCTTACGCCGCTTGAGGGTCTGCTTGATCATCGAACCCCAGATCTTGCTCCCTTCGCCGCGCTCCTCGACCATCGCCTCGTAGGTCTCCACGATCAAGTTCCACGCCTCCTCCTTGCGGTCGTCCGCGTCGCCTCCGGACTTCCCGCCTCTGGACTTCCCGGCCGAACGGGAGACGGCCGCCGCGCGCTTGCGGCCCGTTTCCTCCCGCCGGATGAGGTCGTCGTAGTAGATAAACTCGTCGCAGTTGGCGGTCAGCAGGTCCGACGTGGACTGTTTGACGCCGACGCCGATCACGGTCTTGTTGTTCTCGCGCAGCTTGCTGACCAGCGGTGAAAAGTCGGAATCGCCGGAGATGATCACGAACGTATCGACGTGCTCCTTGGTGTAGCAGAGGTCGAGCGCATCCACCACCATGCGGATATCCGCGGAATTCTTGCCCGACTGCCGCACATGGGGAATCTCGATCAGTTCGAAAGAGGCCTCGTGCATGGAGGGCTTGAATTCCTTGTAGCGCGCCCAGTCGCAGTACGCCTTGCGCACGACGATGTTTCCCTTGATCAGCAGGCGCTCCAGCACGCGCGCCATTTCAAAGCGGGCGTCCTTCGCCTCGCGCACCCCCAGCGCGATGTTCTCGAAATCGCAGAACACCGCCATGATCCTCGTCCCCGTATCCTGTACCGTCATAATCCCTCTCCTCTGTGAGCAGACGCGCCATCCTAGGGGACTCGCGCCGGGGATGAAACAGGTTTCTTTCCGATTTCGGGGCGGGATATGCTATACCGTCAGGTGCAACAGGAACGCGTCCATCGAGGAGGAGGAGAAGACATGAGCGGAGACATCCCCGTACTGCACGTGGAAGGCGAGACCCTGGCCGAGGGTTACGAGCGCGCGCTGCTGGCGCTGCATGAGAACGGGGCGCGCATGAGCACCCAGTACGACCGCGAAGGCGACCCGCCCAGCCTGGACGCGACGCTCAACCTGACCGTGCGCGAACCGCTGAAGGACCCGATGATCCACCGGGCGTTTCCGGGCGGAATCGAGGCGCTCCGCGAGTACGTCATGGAGCTTGCGGGGGCCAAGGATCACTGGGTCCGGAACCTCAACGATCCGGAAGATACGCGCTGGGAGTACACCTACCACCAGAGGCTCGCTTCCTACGGGACCTGGCGTGAATGCCGGGAGGGGCGCTCCGAGGAGGCGGGACCGTTCCGCGTCGACCAGATCGAACAGGTCGTCGCCAAGCTCGCGGCCGAGCCGCACACCCGCCAGGCACAGATGATTACATGGATGCCGCACATCGATGCGGACTGTTACGACCCCCCCTGCCTGCAGTCACTGTGGTACCGCCTGACCGGCGAAGGCGACCGGCGGCGCCTGAACTGCAACGTCCGGTTCAGGAGCAACGACGCGTGGGGCGCCAACTTCATGAACATGTTCGGATTCACCATGTTCAACCGCGATGTGATCGCCGCCGGCCTGACGGAACGCACCGGCTGGACGGTCGATCTCGGCCGGCTCAACTGGCAGGCGGACTCCTACCACATCTACGGCAAGGATGTCGCCGATGCGGAAGCGCGCCTTTTCCGGCGGATCGGGACGACCGAATTCGAGGACCGCGTGTACTCGCTGGCCGACGAAACGATCGCCGAACTCTACGACGAGGCCGAGACGGCTGTGCGGGAAAAGATCCGCCGGCACGATGAGGATCACTAATGCCCAGCGATTCTCATTATGGCTTCACCCTTTTCGGTCGGGGTGGCACCCGACCCTCCCAATGCCCGAAAATGCGTTCGAAATCGACTCGGGAGGGACGGCTGCCACGCCGTCCGCGGTCGGAATGCGGCCATAATGAGAACTGCTGACTGACGCCGGCTCATGGTTGCCGGAAGCGCCGGATTGTGATTAGATACAGGCGTGTGCGCCGGTGTATCGGACCGTGTGCCGTGTAAATCTTCGCTCGCAACCGGAACTGCCGACAAGGAGCCGTCTCCATGAGCAACCATATCGCGGGCCTGGTACATCGCCTGGTCGAAGACGAACGCGCCCGTTTCGAGGAACCGCCATCCGCGATCCCGCACGGCGATTCGGAATGGCACAAGCTGCAGGAGACCGGCACCCGTCTCTGGCTGGATACGGGGGACATCGATCAGGCCGCGGAACTCTGGACCTCGGAGTTCGAGGCCCTTACGACCAACAACACGCTGCTGAACCGGGAGGTTCAGAAAGGCGGATACGATGCGGCCATCCGGCGGATCGCCGGGGTTCTGAACCGGGAAGCGCCCGCGCTCTCCGGGGAGGAGCGGATTCGGGAGACGGGATTCGTCCTCAATGCCGTCCACGCGCTCAGACTCGTCGACCGCTTCGACGCGCATGTCAGCGTGGAGCTTCACACCGCGTTCGCCCGCAGGGTCGAGCTTACCGTGGAGTACGGCCGCCGCTATTACGCCCTCTGCCCCGAGCGGTTCTACGTCAAGGTGCCGCTGACGCCCGAGGGATTCCTCGCCGCACGCCGCCTCGGACGGGAAGGCATCCCGGTCAACTTCACCCTCGGCTTTTCCGCCCGCCAGAACTACCTGGCCGCGTGTCTGGCTCAACCCCTGTTCGCGAACGTCTTTATGGGCCGCCTGAACGCCTTTGTGGTCGACAGCGGACTCGGCAGCGGGGCCGGGATCGGAGAAAAGGCCACGCTCGCCTCACAGCGGGAACTGATCCAGCTGCGGGAAAACGGCGCGAGCCGTACGAAGCAGATCGGCGCCAGCATGCGCGACCCCGGGCAGGTGGCCGCCCTGGCCGGAGTCGATATCTTCACCCTTCCCGTCAAAGTGGCGCGCGCCTACCGCGAACAGCCGGCGAACGGAATCGGCTACCGGGTCGGCGAGGACCCGGCCGTGGACCTCGACGAAGACGCCTCGTTCGTCCACGAACTCTGGGACGTGCCGCGCGGATTCAAACAGGCCGTCGCGGCCCTGCTGGACCTAGACCCGGATTCGCTGCAGCCCCCCGACCTGCCCCGCCATTTCGCCGAAGCCGGGTTCCCGGGGTTCCTTCCGGAATGGAGCCCCGGCGACGAGGAGACCGTGCGCAGGGACGGCAAGATCCCCGTGCTGGAACACTGGCGGGACCGCCTTCGCGACGGCTCGGTCGGCCTCGACGCCCTGATGAATCTCAGCGGTCTGCACAGCTTCGCCACCGACCAGCAGGCGCTGGACGGGAGGATCCGGCGGTTCATCGACGCGGCCGAACGTTCGTAGTCGCGCCGCATGCGCCCGAAGGGCCAAGGCGCGTGAAAGATCACGGCCCTGGCCCTGCTTCGCAGGCCTGCGGGCCTACTACGAACTTTTTCCGCTGCGCGGATCTCTGCCTTTGCGAGAGTCATCCGACCGTTGACCACTTGACTTCCACCCTCCTGGGTTGCGGGCGAAGCCCGCGTCGGTCGGTTCGCCCCACTCGCCGGACCACACCTCGCGCAGCCGGTCACCATCGCGCAGCAGCAGCTGGCCGTCCGCGCCGAATCCCGCGAAGGTTCCCGTTTCCCCGGCCCCGGAATCGAGCCTGCAGAGACTCGCGCCGGGGGGCTGCCCCAGCCGCTCCCATGTCGCGCGTACGGCGTTGAAGCCTCTCTCACGCCAGCGATCAATCTCCGGACCCGCGGTCCGCAGCAGGTCGTCAAGCAGCGGCTCGACCGGAATTTCCCGGCCCAGTTCGATCCGCAGCGACGTGGCGGGCTGATCGATCGCCTCCGCCCCGGCGCGCGTCATGTTCACGTTGAGGCCCAGACCGATCACCGCCCCGCCGGCTGCGCCCCCGGCCGACACGGTCAGCAGTCCCGCCAGCTTGTGACCGCGCGCGAGGACATCGTTGGGCCACTTCAGTCCCGCCTCGACGCCGAGGTCTTCGACAAATCGCGCGACGCCGGCCGCGGCCGCCATGCCCAGCGAAGGCATCCGCGTTGGCGGGGCCTTCGTGCGCACGAACAGCGAGCAGGTCAGATCGCGGCCCGGCACCGCGTGCCACACGCGGTCATGACGCCCTCTCCCCGCCGTCTGTTCCCGGGCCGCCAGGACGGTGCGATCGCCCACGCCCCTGCCCCGCGCAACCCGCCGCCGCAGCTCGCGGTTGGTCGAATCCACCCGCGGAATCCACTCCACCGTCCACCCCATGATTAATTTTCTCCTTTTAAGCTGGTCAGCGCCGGGCACAGCCTTTATGAAGACCCTCATTTTATTCTGACGAGGCCGCGAAACCAAAGCACGGAATTCGAGCGGGGGTGGGTCGAATCATGGACGGAATCGCACAGGGATGGATGCTCTTACTGATCGGAATGGCCACGGTATTCGCCTTCCTCGCACTGCTCGTCGCGGCCATGAATCTCTCCGCCGCATTCTTCAGAAAATTCGGACACCTGTTCCCGGAACCGGAGAAGTCCGAAAGCCATCTCGAGGTGGCTAAAGAAGACCGTTCGGACATCGCCGTGGTTCTGGCCGCCGTCCGATCGCATACCGGAAATTAAGGCATCACCAAAACAAGAGGGTCGCGCTGTGGGCAAAAAGAAAATCGAGATCATGATCACCGCGTTCCGTGACGGCTTCCAGTCCATCTACGGGGCCCGGGTTTTCACCAAGGACTTCCTCCCCGCCGTGGAGGCTACGAGAGATGCGGGTATCCGGCACTTCGAGGCCGGGGGCGGCGCGCGTTTCCAGTCGCTGTTCTTCTACTGCAATGAAAACGCATTTGACATGATGGACGCCTTCCGCGAGACGGCGGGACCGGACGCGGACCTGCAGACCCTGGCTCGCGGCAACAACGTGGTGGGTCTCGAATCGCAGTCGAGCGACGTGATCGACCTGCACGCGCGCATGTTCAAGAAGCACGGGATCACGACGATCCGCAACTTCGACGCGCTCAACGATGTCAACAACCTTAAGTATTCCGGCCGCTGCATCCACGAGGCCGGTCTGAAACACGAGGTGGTCGTGAGCATGATGGAGCTGCCGCCGGGCTGCGAGGGCGCGCATACTCCCGATTTCTACATGCGCGTGCTGCGCGAGATCCTGGAAGCCGAAATCCCCTACGCCAGCGTGTGCTTCAAGGACGCCTCGGGCACGTCCACGCCCGCGAAGGTCTACGAGACGATCCGCCGCGCGCGGAAGGAACTGCCGGAGGGAACGAAGCTCGTCTTTCACACCCACGACACCGCCGGCACGGGCGTCATGTGCTACAAGGCCGCCCTCGACGGCGGGGCCGATCAGCTCGACCTCTCGATGGCGCCAGTCTCCGGCGGAACCGGACAGCCCGACGTGCTGAGCATGTGGCATGCGCTGCGGGGGTCCGAGTTCGAGTTCGATATCGATGTCGAGAAACTGCGCAAGGCCGAAGAGGTCTTCAAGGACTGCATGAAGGACTACTTCACGCCGCCCGAAGCCAAGTCGGTCGAGCCGACCATCCCCTTCTCGCCCATGCCGGGCGGGGCCCTGACCGCGAACACCCAGATGCTGCGCGACAACCATCTCATGGACCGCTATCCCGAGATCATCGCCGCCATGGGCGAGGTGGTCCGGCGCGGCGGCTTCGGTACCTCCGTAACCCCCGTCTCGCAGTTCTACTTCCAGCAGGCCTTCAACAACGTGATGATGGGGCCCTGGAAGAAGATCGCCGACGGCTACGGCAAGATGGTGCTCGGCTACTTCGGGCGCACGCCGGTCGACCCCGATCCCGAGATCGTGAAACTCGCCTCCGAACAGCTCGGGCTCGAGCCGACGGACAAGACCGTGATCGAGCTGAACGACGCGGATCCGGACAAGGGACTTGAGCCCGCCCGGGCGATGCTCAAGGCCGCCGGCCTGCCCGAGACGGAGGAGAATCTCTTTATCGCCGCCGCCTGCAAACAGAAAGGCATCGCCTACCTCAAGGGCGAAGCCAAAACCAACGTCCGCAAGCAGACCGCGCGCAGCGCGAAGAGCATGGACGATGCGGAGGGGTACACCGTGGACGTCGACGGCAGGACCTACTCGGTGGTGATCGAAGGTACGCAGGCCGTGGTCAACGGCAAGAGCTATAAATTCGACATCCGGGACGGAGTCCAGGTGGAAGGCACCGCGCCCGGCGGCAAAGAAAGCGCGGCGACCGGCGACGCGCAGCCCGTGAAGGCCCAGATGCCCGGGACCGTGAACAAGATCGCCGTACAGGTGGGCGACCCGGTCAGCGAGGGCGACCTGCTCGCCGTCCTGGAGGCCATGAAAATGGAGACCGAAGTCAAGTCTCCGGTCAAGGGCACCGTGTCCTCCATCGCCGTCAAAGCCGGCGATTCGGTGGCGGCGGGGAACGTGCTGCTCTGGGTAAACTGACCCGCGGCGCTGAACCCCCGGAGGACGACGGATACTTAAAGCACACGGGCAGGAGTCATCATGGACTGGGCATCTTCATTCAACGAACTCTGGCACTCGACCGGACTCTACGGCTTCCTCGACGGCGGCCTCGGCCGGGCGATCATGATCCTCGTCGGCCTCCTCCTGATCTGGCTGGCCGTCCGGAAGAAATTCGAACCGCTGCTCCTGCTCCCGATCGGGTTCGGCGGGATCCTGGCGAACATCCCCGTGGCCGGCATCGCGGAGCCGGGAGGCTTCCTCTACCACATCTACGAATTCGGCGTGGCTACCGGCGTGTTCCCGCTGCTGATCTTCATGGGCGTGGGGGCGATGACCGATTTCGGCCCGCTGCTGGCCAATCCGAAGACCGCCCTGCTGGGGGCCGCGGCGCAGTTCGGCATCTTCACGACGCTGATCGGCGCGCTGTGGATCTCGGACCTGCTGCCGGTGATTGATTTCAGTCTTCAGGACGCCGCGGCGATCGGGATCATCGGCGGCGCGGACGGACCGACGGCCATCTTCCTCTCCAGCAAGCTCGCCCCCGACCTGATGGGGTCGATCGCGGTGGCCGCCTATTCGTACATGGCGCTGGTGCCGATCATCCAGCCCCCGATCATGAAGGCGCTGGCTTCCGAGGACGAGATGCGCATCGAGATGAAGCAGCTGCGTCACGTCTCGAAGACCGAGAAGATCGTGTTTCCGCTGATGGTCCTGGGCATCTGTCTTCTGCTCATCCCGGACGCGACGCCGCTGATCGGCGCGCTCATGTTCGGCAATCTCGTCAAGGAATGCGGCGTGACGGACCGGCTCTCGAAGGCGGCCCAGAACGAACTGATCAACATCGTCACGATCCTGCTCGGCCTGACCGTCGGATCGAAACTCGCGGCGGACCAGTTTCTGACCTTCGAGACGCTGGGCATCCTCATTCTCGGCCTGGTGGCCTTCTCGATCGGCACGGCGACGGGCGTACTGCTCGCCCGGCTTATGAACCGGCTCTCGCGCGAAAAGATCAATCCGCTGATCGGCGCGGCGGGCGTCTCGGCCGTCCCGATGGCCGCGCGCGTGGTCAACAGGGTCGGGCTGGAGAAGAATCCGCACAACTTCCTGCTGATGCACGCGATGGGTCCGAACGTGGCGGGCGTGATCGGTTCCGCCGTCGCCGCCGGGGTGCTCCTCGCGATCTGCGGATGAGGCTATCTGAGCGGAAGACCTGAATAAGACGTACCGATAATCGCTATCGGGACCGCAATCGGGATCGAAACACATCCCCCCGCATCAGATCTACGGGCTGGTACGATTCCCCTCTCCCACATGCACAATTACGGGCTCAAAGCCGCGGGCGTCCTCCTCGTTGACGTGGGCGTAGGAGATGATGATGATCCGGTCGCCCACGGCGCCTTTGCGTGCGGCGGGACCGTTGAGTTCCACCTGGCCGGTCCCGCGCTCGCCCTCGATGATATAGGTGAACAGCCGTTCGCCGTTATTGAGATTGACGACCTGCACCTGCTCGCCGGCCAGCATGTCGGCGGCCTCCATCAGCTCGGGATCGAGCGTGATGCTGCCTTCGTAGTAAAGTTCCAGCCCCGTGATGGTCGGGGTGTGGAGCTTGGATTTCATCATAATCCGCTGCATCGGCTTATCCTTTTCTGCCGCTCGAGGCGGGTTTGCGGTAGAGCAGTACCGTACCCTCTTCGCGCCCGGTCGTCCGGGCGACGACCGGGCATTTCACCTTGAGCAGAAAGAATATCTCTTTCCGGTTTTCATTCAAGGTTTCGTAGTTCCCCTGCCCCTTGGAAATGATCAGGTCCGCCTCCTCGAAGCGCCGCCGGAACCCGGGCGCGCAGTCCTCCAGGATCGTTCCGGGAGCGTCGGACCCGTTTTCGACGATGTCCGCACATGCGTCGATCCCGGCCTCCACGGCCTCGCGCCGGGTCACGTCATTGATAATCGGGCTGCCGCGCACGGCGAAGGTCACCTTTCCCCGCGGGAGCCGTTCGATCAGCAGCCGGTCGAACACGACCTCGCCGCAGTTATCGCCCAGATACAGGATGCGCTCGGCGCCGCTCAACCGTTGCCTGAAGTACTCGAAACTCTCCATGCATATTTTCGTCTCCAGCGCATGTGCGATCACCGCGCGCAGATCGCCCGTCTTCGCCCAGTCCCCGGCGCCGAAATCGATGATGTTCCCCGCGATGGCGAGTCGGACGCCGTGTTCCAGCGGATCGGCCGCCTCGTCGAACGAAGCCTCCAGTTCCGGGATGAGTTCCAGCACCTGTTCGGTGGAGCGATGTTTTTCCTCCGCGTAGGGGTCCTGCACCCCGGTCTTTTCGCGCAGCATCCGGTACACGTCGCGTGCGATCGCCGGGGGCGACCTCCGGACATCACAGTGCGCGAGATACCCCAGCGCATCGGTCATCAGGCTGATCTGACGCGCCTCATCGCCCGGCGCGAAGGCGCGCGCCGCCGCCAGCGACTGGCGCGCGAAACAGGGTATGCATTCCACATATGTCTGCATGGTATACGGCTCCCGGCGCTGAAAAACCGCACATTATGAACGCACCCCGGCGCCCGCCGCAATAACGGACTGTATATTTCCCGGAAATTTAAACTTCCGGAAGCGGATTGTCTTCCCGGATCGCCGATGCATAATGGTGCGTTCAGCCAAACCGGCAAGGAGTGATGCATGACCTCGGTACTGATTGCGCTCGGGACGGCGATCCTCTACCTGATCGCCTATCACACCTACGGGAAGTTTCTCGCGCGAAGGATTTTCCGTCTGTCGGACATGAACGAGTGTCCGAGCCGGAGCCGGTATGACGGCGTGGATTTCGTGCCCACGGACAAGACCGTGCTGTTCGGGCACCATTTCACGTCGATCGCGGGGACCGGGCCGATCGTCGGACCCGCGATCGCGATTATCTGGGGCTGGCTCCCCGCGCTGCTCTGGATCCTGATCGGTTCCGTCTTCATGGGCGCGGTCCATGATTTCGGGGCGATGTGCCTGTCGCTGAAGAATCAGGGGCGGTCGATCGGCGATCTGGCGGGGAACGTCATCACGCCGCGGATCCGCGGACTTTTCCTCGTCATCATCTTCCTGACGCTTCTGATCGTGGTGGCCATCTTCGGGGTCGTGATCGCCTCCGTGTTCAGTACGTTTCCGGAAGCCGTGCTGCCCTGCTGGTTGCAGATCCCGATCGCGATGACCCTCGGATGGGTGGTCTACCGGCGAGGCCAACCGCATCTCGTCTGCGGCCTCGTCGCCACCGCCGCCATGTATCTGACCATCGTGCTCGGATCCTACCTGCCCGTGCACCTTCCCGGGGCGGGCGGGCTGAGCACGACCGGGACCTGGGTGGTGATCCTGCTGGCCTACGCCTACCTCGCCTCCACCCTGCCCGTTCAGGTACTGCTGCAGCCGCGCGACTACATCAACGCCTTCCAGCTCATGATCGCCATGGGTCTTCTCCTGCTCGGCATCCTGGTCAGCCGCCCCGAACTGGTCGCCCCGGCCGTCGACGCCTCGCCTGCAGGCGCACCGCCGCTGATCCCGATGCTTTTCATCAGCGTGGCCTGCGGCGCGGTCTCCGGCTTCCATTCGCTGGTCTCCTCCGGAACCTCCTCCAAGCAATGCGATCTCGAGAGCAGCGCCCTGCCGATCGCCTATGGCGGGATGCTCATGGAAGGGCTGCTCGCCGTGTTCGTGCTGATCGCCTGCGGCGCCGGACTCGGGCTCGGGCTGGAGATGGAGGGAGGACGGCTGACCGGCTCCGCCGCGTTCCAGCAGCATTATGCGAGCTGGACCGCGGCCCAGGGGCTGGGATCCAAGGTGCACGCCTTTATCAGCGGCGCGTCGAACATGGTGGCCTCGCTGGGCATCCCGCGAAGCGTGATCATTACCCTGATGGGCGTGTTCGTCGCCTCGTTCGCCGCCACCACGCTGGACACCGCCACGCGCATCCAGCGCTATATCGTCGGCGAGATGGCGCAGACCTGCCGGGTGCCCTTCCTGAGCCGCAAGCATCCCGCCACGGCCATCGCGGTGGGGACCGCCCTGCTGCTGGCCTTCGCCAACGGCGGCGGAGGCACCGGGGCCCTGATTCTCTGGCCGCTCTTCGGGGCGATGAACCAGCTGCTGGCGGGGCTGGCCCTGCTCGTCATGACCGTCTATCTCGCGCGCGAGCGGCGGACCATCTGGCTCACGGCGGTGCCGATGATCTTCATGCTGGTCATGACGGGCTGGTCGATGGGGATCAACCTGCAGCGATTTCTCGGCGACGCGAACTACCTGCTGTTCGCGATCAGCATCATCACCATGGCACTCGAGGCCTGGATGATCGTCGAGGCGCTGCGGGTGATCTTTGAGGTGCGGCGGGAAGAACGCCGGTAACGATGGACACGCTCGAGCGCACTTCGCGTGAATACATCGTACTCGTGCTCGAGTTTTTTGAATCGGGGAAATCGGGGGAATGGGATCGCGCCTTCGGCGCTTCGAGTACGCGTACGAGTAGGAGTACGAAAACGGTGGACGGCCTTCTGCTGTCCAGCAGAATCCCTACCTTCACGCACGGGCTCGGCTTGCCTCTCTTGGGTAGGGCGCGATCTTCGGGTTCTTTGTGGATTTTTGTGGAACCACTGAAATCGTAGCGGCTGGATTAGAAATCCGCTCGCGTCACAACGTACGCGTACTCGTACTCAGCGAAGCGGTACTCGTACTCGAATTCCTTGAACCGGGGGAATGGGATCGCGCCTTCGGCGCTTCGAGTACGCGTACGAGTAAGAGTACGAATACGGCGGACGGCCTTCTGCTGTCCAGCAGAATCCCTACCCTCACGCATTTGCGGACGGCCCGGGGATCGAGTGCGTTTTCGGGCAGTGTTGAAGTCAGGTGTGGTTCGATCCAGACAGCATCTTACTCAGGTCTCAAGTCTCAGGTTTCCCACTCCCTCTTACTCTCCCACTCCCCGCGCTAAATCCCCAGCCGCGGCGAGGTATCGCCGAATTCGAGCACCCAGAAGTAGGCGAAGATCTGGTGATCGTGCTGGCTCCTGCGGTATCCCATGCCCAGTCCGACGCAGTCGAACCGGCGGCGAACCGTGATCCCGTTCTCGTCCCACTCCTCTTCGTCGCGGTCGTAGCGTGTGACCAGTCCCAGCGACCACGTCTCGTTCGGGAACAGATTGAGTTCCGCCTCGAACAGGTCGTGCTCGTTCTCGCGGTAGCGGTATTCCATATCCAGCCGGCTGTCGTCGGTGGTCATCAATTCGGCGCGCGCATTAAAGGGCGAGTATTCGTGCGTGTACCAATCGTATTCGAAGTCCGATTCGAGGTGGATGCGTTCCACGGGGTCGAACTCGGCGTGGAAAAACAGGGTGTCGTAGTCCTCTTCGCCCGTCTCCGGTTCGATGCGGTACACCGTGCCGAAATCCACATCCAGCACGTCCTCGACCCGCCCGTTGCGCCGTGTCTGCAGCTTGTTGCGGATCCCGAATCGCAGGTCGTGCGCCTCATCGAGTTCGTCGATGTGGTCGAACTCGTAGATATCGGCGTCCTGCGGGAGGTCCAGGTCGCCCGGGCGCAGGTTCGGCGTGGGGCGCCAGACGTAGTCCGCATACGGCTCGGCGAGATGGCGCAGCCCGTCGCCGTAGAACCGCTCACGCTCCGAGAGCACCTTGTAGGCCTTGAACGAACTCAGCACACCCAGCTCGCCGAGGTGGCGGATATCGCCGTCGCCTCCCGCCGTATCCGAGTACACGGTCGCCCGGTAGCCCGCGCGGGGAATGACGTTGAGAAAGCCGTACAGTTTCTGCGGCGACTCCAGGAAGTGGGCGCTGTCGAGCCGCCACGAGTGGTAGTCGTCCGGAACCGGCGTCCGCAGCCCGCCCGGGTAGCGCCGGGCGAGGTAGGCCCCCTCGGTTTCCGAGCGGTACACGAGCGGGAGATCGGTCACCGGGCGGCGGTAGAGATCGAGGGCGATCTCCGGGAGCCGTTCCACGCGGTCCTCAAAATCGTTGAGCTGCGCATCGACCCGCGCGCCCAGCGTATGGGCGCGGCCGGACCAGGAGTACGCGAGATAATTCTCGGGGCGGGAATGCGACCGGAACTCGTCGTCGAAGAAATCATCGACCACATCCGGATCGCTCCAGTAATCGAGGCGCGCCGCCGCGTATTCGTAATCCGAGAGCCGCTCCAGGTGGCGCAGGTGGATCCGGTAGCGCTTCGATTCGTTGAGATATTCCTCGGTGGCGTGGTCGTCGTCCTGCGGCTCGGAGTCATTGATGTAGTACAGGCTCAGATTCCCCTCACCCCGTTCCCGCCCCCAGCGCAGGTCCTGGCCGAAGCCGAGGCCGCGCCGCGCGTAGGCGTCGGCGTGGGTCTTCGCGACCACGTTGCTGTGCGGGTTGTAGGTGAAGGTGTTCAGCGCGTAGGGCCCCCAGTCGCCGCTCTCCCCGGCGGAGAAGTTATAGACGCCGCCTTCCAGGTCGCGCTTAAGGTAAGGCAGGTACATCACGGGCATGTTGCGCACCCGGAAGGTTCCGTGACGGACCTTGATGAGGTGGCGGTCGATCAGTCTCGCCTCACGCGCGTGGACGGAGATCGTGGGCGGCGTCCCTTCGCAGGGCGTGAACATCACATCGCGCAGCAGCAGTTCCCGTTCGGAGACGCGTTCCGAGCCGCCGGCGGTGATGTGATACTTTCCCGCCTCCATCGAGAAACGGCCGAAATCGCCCGTTTTCTCCTTCAGGTTGTAGCGAATCTCCTCGCCCTGCCAGAGGAGATCGCCGCGCGTGAACTCCACGTTTCCACGGGCGTAAACCACCCCCGTTTCCGGGTGGAACGACGCGTAATCCGCCTTCAGCGTCATGGCGTCATGCCGGATCACGACATCGCCGCTGCCGATGAGCTGTTCTTTCACGTACTCGAGCCGGGCGGCTTCGATATCGATCGGGAGTTTCTCCCGCCCTTCCCCGTCGGCGTCCTGCGCGGCGGCGGCCGCACACCACCCCGTCGACACCCACATCAGAATGAACGCGGCACACATCCGGCGCTTCATGACTGTACGCCCTTTCCTTTCGCTGACCCCGCCCCCGGGCGGGAGACCGGAGACGGGCCGCCGGGGGGCGCCCGTCTCCCGTTTACGCAGCCGGCGGATCAGAACCGGCACATCCGTTCGAATCGCGCGAACCGCTCGTCGATCTCCGTCCGGCCGAGTGCGCTGAGGCGTTCCAGGCTGAACTCCTCCACCCCGAACGAGGCCGTCACGCTGCCGTAGGCCATCGCGCGGCGTATACTCAGCGGGCCGATCTCGCCCGATTCCGCGAGCGAGCCGATCAGCCCGCCGGCGAAGCTGTCGCCCGCCCCGGTGGGATCGCGGAACTGCTCCAGGGGATAGGCGTGCAGCAGGAACACCTCGTCGCCGTAGACCAGCAGACTGCCGCTCTCGCCGCGCTTGATCAGCACGTACTGCGGGCCCATCTGCAGCAGCCGCCGGGCCGCGCGCAGCAGCGAATGCTCATCGGTCCAGAGCCGCGCCTCGGATTCGTTGAGCGTGAGCATATGAACGCCGCCGACGACCTCTTCCAGTTCGTCGCGGGCGATATTGATCCACAGATCCATGGTATCGAGCAGCACGAACTTCGGCTGGTCGACCTGATCGAGCACGCTCTTCTGGAGCTGCGGCGAGATATTGCCGAGAAAGACGTACGGTGCGCGCCGGTACCGTTCCGGCAGGTCGGGCGCAAAGTCGGCGAATACGTTCAGATGCGTTTCCAGCGTCTCGCGGTCGTCCATGTTTTCGGCGTAGACGCCCGACCAGCGGAACGTTTCTCCCTCCGCCGTCTGCAGACCGTCCAGGTCGATGCCCATGCCGCGCCACTGTTCGCGATGTTTTTCGGGGAAATCCGTCCCCACCACGCCCACCATACCGGTCGGCGCAAAAAAAGAGGATGCGGCGCAGGCGTACGTGGCCGATCCTCCCAGCACATTTTCGCGTTTCTCCGCGGGGGTTTCGATCGTATCGATTCCGACCGAGCCCACAATAATCAGTTCGGGGTTATCTCCTTGATGTACCAAGATCGCTCCTTTCTTCGCTCATACGTTCTTCAATGATGCCCGCCAGGAGGTGGACGATCATCGCGTGCCCCTCCTGGATTCGGGCGGTCACGCGCGAACATTTCACAATCAGCGCCTGATCGCAATACTCCGCCAGGGTCCCGCCGTCCGCGCCGGTCAGCGCGATCGAAGTCAACCCCGCGCCGCGCGCCGCCTTTGCGGCGCGCACGACGGATTCGGAATGACCCCGGGTCGAGATCGCCAGCAACACGTCGCCCGGTCGTCCCAGGCCGCGGACCTGCTTCCCGAAGACCTCCGCGTAGTCGTAATCGTTCGCGATCGAGGTCAGTACCGAGCTGTCGGTGGTGAGGGCCAGCGCGGGCCACGGCTCATGATCGGTTTCGAACCGGTTCAGGATCTCGGCGGCGAAATGCTGGGCGTCCGCCGCGCTGCCGCCGTTGCCGCAGCACAGGATCTTGCCGCCGGCGCGCAGCGCGCACACCATCGTCTCCGCCGCCGTTTCGACGGCCGGACGCATCGGACCGAACACATGGTCCGCAACGCCGGCGTGGTCAGTCCTGATCGCGTTCCAGTTCATCGTTCATGTCCGGGGACCGTCCGGCTTCCGGACCCGGGGCCGGTTCGCCGACGATCTCCTGCACCGTCACTTTCATCTTATGGACGCGGTCCAGTCCGAGATCGCGGCTCAGGCTGCTGCGGACGCGGTCCTGAACCCTGCGGGACAGTTCGGGAATCTTCTCGCCGCTGCGCACCCGCATACGCAGATCGACCTCGATGCCGTGGCGATGTCCGCAGACCCACGGATCGAGTCTCAGGACCGCCGGGTATTCCGAGGCCACTTTGCGGATGAAGGACTGAACGGCATCGAGGCTTACCGAGACCGTACCCTCGCCCGTGTCGAACGACACGAACCGGCGGCTGCGCCGGCCCCGACCGCCCGCGTAGAGGTACCCGATCACCAGCAGGATCAGTACCGCCCCCAGCGCCCGCCAGCGAAACGGAGTCATCTCGATCCACTGCGCCGGCATGCAGGCGAGTTCCACGCCATAGCCGTGATAGAGGATCAGCCACACCCCGGTCGCCAGCAGGGCGGCGCACATCAGGAAGCTCGCCGCGGAACGACAGAAGGTTTTCATGGTTACTCCCCGGCTTCGCCGGACGACGGTTTTTCGCGGCCCGGAATCCGGATGCCCTGCACGATCACGTTCACGGCCTTGACCACTTTACCGGTCATCTCCTGCACCGCATCCCGTACGCTCTCCTGCAGTTCCCAGGACACCTGCGGAATTTTCACGCCGTGGGCCAGGATCACCGTGATATCGATCGTCACCGTTTCGCCTTCCACGGTCACCTGGATACCCCGGTCGGGGTTGCGGCGTCCGATCATGCCCGCGATCCCGTCGAGGATATCGCCGGGAAGTTCCTCCACGCCCTCGACGCGCGAGGCCGCCTCGCTCGCGATCACGGCGATGACGTCGTTATGGATACACACCGAGCCGAGCGAGGACGACTCATCGATGGTCTCCTCGCCGAGCATGGCGTATTCGTCGTTGTTCGGGCTTACCGCCCGCTGTTCTTCGTTCATCGTTACCTCCTCATTCCTCCGGTGGCAGACTGTCTTCGAGAAAACGTTCCAGAAACCCGGTGTGATATTCGCCGCGCTGGAATCTGGGATCGGCCATCAGGCGCAGACCGAGCGGCAGGGTCGTGGCCAGGCCGTCGACCGTGAATTCGTCCATCGCCCGGCGCATACGCGCGATCGCCTCCTCGCGGTCGCGGCCGTCCACGATCAGCTTGGCGATCATGCTGTCGTAGTACGGCGGAATATCCGCGCCGGCGTACGCCTGCGAATCGATGCGCACTCCGGGCCCTCCGGGGAAGTGGAGCCACTCGATTCTTCCGGGCGACGGGCTGAAGTTGCGCTGCGGATCTTCCGCGTTCACCCGGAACTCGATCGAATGGCCCTCGATGCGGACCTCCTCCTGTGAGAAGGAAAGCGGCTCGCCGGTGGCCACGCGGATCTGCTCCTTGATGATGTCCACGCCGGTCACCTGTTCGGTCACGGGATGTTCCACCTGGATGCGCGTGTTCATCTCCATAAAGTAGAATTCCTTCGCCGCCTCGTCGTAGAGGAATTCGAGCGTTCCCGCGCTGCTGTAGCCCGTGAACTGCGCGGCGCGCACCGCCGCCGCGCCCAGTTCGCGCCGCTGCTCGGGCGTCAGCGCGGGCGACGGCGCCTCCTCCACCAGTTTCTGGTGGCGGCGCTGGATGCTGCAGTCGCGCTCGCCGAGGTGCACCACGCCGCCGTGGCGGTCGCCGATCACCTGGACTTCGATATGGCGCGCGCGCTCGACGTACTTCTCCATGTACAGGTCGGGGTTGCCGAACGACCGCTCCGCCTCGCTGCCCGCCGTCAGGTATCCCTGGACGAGGCTCACGTCGTTGTGCGCCACCCGCATTCCTTTCCCGCCGCCGCCGGCGACCGCCTTGATCAGCACCGGGTAGCCCATCGCGCGCGCCAGCTCGAGTGCCTCGTCCTGATCGCGCAACACCCCGTCGCTGCCGGGCGTGACCGGCACGCCGGCCTCCTTCATGGTTTCACGCGCCGCGGCCTTGTCGCCCATACGCCGGATATTGTCCGCCGAGGGACCGATAAAACAGATGTTGCAGTTCTCGCAGATCTCCGCGAAGTGGGCATTTTCCGCGAGAAACCCGTAGCCGGGATGAATCGCGTCGACGTCCGCCACCTCGGCGGCACTGATCACATTGGCGATTTTCAGGTAGCTCTCCGACGCCGGCGGCGGCCCGATGCAGATCGCCTCGTCGGCCAGTTCGACATGCAGCGCATCCCGGTCGGCCTCGGAGAACACCGCCACCGAATGCATCCCCAGCTCGCGACAGGCGCGGATGATGCGGATCGCGATCTCGCCCCGGTTGGCCACCAGCACTTTCTCAAACATGCCCCGTTCCCTTTCGCTGAAGTCTTGCGGTTCCTCAGGCGCTCTCCACCAGGAACAGCGGCTGGCCGTACTGGACGGGACTGGCGTCGTCCACCAGCACCTTGCGAATCTTTCCGCGAACCTCGGCCTTGATCTCGTTCATGACCTTCATCGCTTCGACAATGCACACGACGCTGTCCTCCGCGACCTCGTCGCCGACCGTGACGTACGATTCGGCATCCGGCGACGGCGAGCGGTAGAAGGTCCCCACGATCGGAGACGTGATTTCCGCCAGACCCTCGTCCTGCCGGTCGCCGTCCGGCTCCCCGCCCTCCGCGGACGGCATCGGCGGCGGCGCAGGCGGCGGTGCGGACGCGACCGGTGCGTGCATCATCTGAGGCTGATATCCGGACCCGCGGCTGATCGAGAGCCGCTCGCCCTCCTGTTCGAGCTCGAACTCGGAGAGGTCGTGATCCTTCATCAGCTCCACGATCTTCTTGATCTCTCTGAATTGCATGGCCGCCCTTTCTGTTTCGCGTTGCGTATCGGAATGTTCGCGCACAACGGCACGACCTTATTCATTCTCGGGGCCGCGCGAAAGACTTTTCCTGCCCGACGCCCGCTCTGGATCGTAAAAAGGATCGCGCCCTCGACGCTTCGAGTACGAGCATGAATTATGTTCGCCTCCCTCAATCAAGCTTGATGCCCTTCATGTCCTTCATGGTTCATTCGATTCTCTCCCCGCGATCCCGATTTGCTGTCATGTTAATCATTTGCCGTGCAAGCGTTTACGCTTATTTCTAACGCTGTTTTAACCGGCTGCTCATGCGGATTTTACCTCTGAACTTCCTGATGGACGGCGACGCGCGGACGGGCGCTCTGCGTTTCTGAACCTTACCTTTCACTCAACCATGGAGGAACCCATGACTCATCGTATCATCGCGTTTATTCTGCCCGTGCTTGCGGCGGCCTCCGCCGCCCCGGGCGCCCTCATCGCCCGCACCGGATTCGAAGAACCCGTCGCCGTCGGCGGTTCGTACATCGACACCGGCGACCCCCTGACCGACCACGCCCTTGAGACTCACGCCGACGAGCCCGTCGTGAACAGTCCGGCGCTGGATCCCGAACTCGGCTTCACGTCCCGGTACCTGAATACGCGCGACAGCGTGGGGCTGACCGACGGCGACGAGGTCGGCGTGACGTCTTCGGGCCCCGGCGGCGGCTTCGCCGAGGGAGATCAGGGGTTTGTGATCAGCGACACCGACGGGACCATGGAGGTGACGCTCGACCCGGTCGACTTTTCGGGCTTTGTGACGGGCGGCGTGACCTGCCGCTTCTACGCGGCGTCCACCGGGTACGAGTCGGACGACCGCCTGCGGATCGACCTCACGGATGGTACCGCCAGCCTGGTGCTCGTGGACTGGGGCGAAGCGGAACTGGAGGCCAGAGGGGATGCGTGGCAGACGGCGACGACCGGGCTGAGCGCGGTCCGCGACGCCGGGCTCGATGATTCCGCGGTCTCGCTCCGGTTCGCCTTCGACTCGAACGCGGGCAGCGAACTCGCCTATTTCGACGACATACGCTTCACGGGCGCCGTGCCCGAACCGGCCTCGGCCGGCCTGTGCCTTACGGCAGCGACCGCGCTGCTGGCGCTGCGTCGATGTCGGCAACGACGCTGATTCCGCCCCCCCGCCCGTCCGCACGCCGCTTCTTCCGGAGCGGCGTTTTATTTTGGTTCTTCGTAGATTTTTGCGGGAAGTCGTTCGGGGAGCGGTGGGAGGCAAGAGTGGGATGCGGAAAGAGTTGTGGTAAGGGGTTTGTGGGGATCACCACAGAGAACATGATTCGTACGCGTACGCGTGCTTGGAGCGCCGAAGGCGCGATCCTTTTTCCCATTCAATAAATCGAGTACGTGTACCGCTTCGCTGAGTACGATTACGATATTTCTCTGGGTGTCCCAAGGTGGAACTCGGGGGCCTACGCACTTCCGCTCGCCGCTCCGAAAGCTATACCCGATTCCATGAGGATGCGGCCGGGTAGAGACCCACTTTGTGGATGACGGAGGGGATGAGTCCGAGCGTGACCAGCAGCAGGGTCATCATCACTCCGCTGGCGATGAGCATTGTGTCGTACGGACTCAGGCTTTGCCCCGCCAGCATCCAGCTTTCGCTCAGCACCTCCCAGTCCAAAAGCCGTGAGACCAGTATGCCCGGCAGGGCACAACCGGCGCTGATCAGGGTCATATTGAACGAACACGCCAGCGATTTGTTTTCGGAGGGGATCAGCGCAAGCAGTTCCGAGGAGGTCGCGATCCCCGCACTTCCTCCGACCACGCCATAACCGAGGGTTAGCGCCCCGATATACAACGTGAGCGGCAGTGCGAAAAATCCTCGTGCAGCGAACAGGAGGAAAAAAAGCGCATACGCGAAATGACAGAGCACAAAAACCGTGCGCGTGCCCAGGCGATCCACCATCCTTCCGCCGAGAAAGCAGCCGGCGGTTATGCCGATCATGAGCAGCGTACCCATCAGCGTGATCGTGGCCGGTTTAAACGCCAGCACGTCTTTTTCGAGAAGCGCGAAAATCAGAGGGCCGCCCGCGGTAAACAGCGCGACCAGAAAGGCATAACAGGTGAAGGGCAGGAACCCGGGAACGGCTATGACCTTGCGCAGCGCATCGAGAAAATGGCGCTCCCTGCGGCCCGCAGGCTCGACTTCGGGGATGCGGATATAGAAGAACAGTCGGCTCAGAACCGCGACCCAGGCGACGAGGATGATGCCGCAGAACATCCAGAGGTCGTCGTGGCGGTCCAGCAGCCAGGTCACGAGCATCGTGAACAGGATGGTGACCGTCTGAAACGTCACGCGCAGGCGTCCGAAGAAACGGCCGCGTATGTGTTCGGGGACCAGCGGACTGAGCAGCGCAAACCAGCTCGATCCGCCCAGTGCATTACCCAGGCTGAACACGACCACCCCGGAGAAAACGAGTCCTTTGGCATGGACTGCATCCCGTAGTCCCGGCACAAGCAGCGAGAGAAATCCGAACTGCATGAGAATGCCGCCGATGACGCCGAGGCGCTTTTTACCGTGCAGATCCGACATGTACGCGGACGGCAGCATCACGAGCATATTCACGAAAGGCGGGAGAGCGAGGACGAGCGCGATGTCTGCACTCGAAAGGCTTAGTTTGGAGAAGTAATTCAGCATGAAGCCGTTCTGGAAAAGCACCAGACCGAGCATGCCCATGCACTGTGCAATGATAATCGTCCGGTAAACCGCTTTACGTTCCGCGTCGTTCACTCCCGCCCCTCTTCCGCGGTCAGCCGCGACCGCAACAGAAGAGCGAGACGGTACAGCATTTCACAAAACGACCTCAAGACCGGAAGCTCACTCAGGGCCACCCAGCGGGCCCCCGTAGCCCGGCCCGCCTCGCGCACGGCGTCGAATCCGCGCCAGACTCGCCCCTGCGGCCCGACCGCATGAAGCACGGACTCCACATCGCGCTTCCGCAGCCCCCAGTCCGCCGCGTCGAAGACTTCGTCGCGTATGTTGATGTACGAGAGCGCCGCGTCATGGTCGCGGCGCTGCAGCCGCCGCACCGCGGCGCGGCAGATCGGGCATTGACCGTCGTACAGGATCGTCAGCATAAGTCCGAAACGCTCAGTTGCGCCGGCCGCCGTTGCGGTCGCGCCGCCGGCGCTGTTTTCCGGTAACCTCGGTGTATTCTTTCGCGATGCCCTGCAGTCCGGTCGGGTCGATCACGATGGCTTTGCCTTCCACGGGACATACGTTCTGGCAGGCCCCGCAGCCGCGGCACACGTCGGGGTCGACCACCGGCTTCGGCACGTCGTTCTTCCCTTTGCGGACGAGCACGGCGTTGTACGGACAGAACTCGTCGCACAGCATGCAGTGCTTCTGTTCCGCCCAGCCCAGGCACTGTTCCCGGATCACGCGGGCGGTTCCGATCTTGCGCATCCGTTTCTGTTCTTCCGTCAGCGGGCGCAGCGCGCCGGTGGGACAGACCTGCGTGCACTTGTTGCAGAACTCCTCGCAGTAGCTCGTATTGAAGTCCATCTCGGGCAGGTACCACTCCGCGATGCCCGCCGTCCGCTGCCGGATGCGGATCACGCGGGTCGGACAGATTTCCACGCAGGCATAACAGCGCTCACAGGTGGCGGCGAAATTATCCGTTCCCTTCGCGCCGGGGGGCATCACGGGCCGCTCGTTTCCGGTCGCCTTCGCGAAACGGCGCACGAGGAATGCCGCGGGAACGCCCAGCAGGAGCCCGCGCAGCACGTCGCGGCGTCCCTGCTGAAAGCGGCGGCGCGCGCCCCGCACACGAACGGTCTCCAGGAAATAACCGAGGGGACACAGGTGCGTGCACCACACCTGCGGCTGGATCAGTGCGAGCAGCATCACCGCCGGAATCAGCGCGCCGGCGATCCATCCCCACGGGTCCGTGTTACGCCCTGCAAGCACTCCCAGTCGGGTAAACGTCGAGAGCGGATCGAGGAAGAGCAGCAGCGGCAAACCGGCCGCGGAAGCGCCCACGATGAACCAGAAGAACGTGCCGTTGATCCTTTTTCTCAGCAGACGCCGGCGGAAGCTTACCTGCGAAGGGACCGAGATCACCGTGCCCAGCGGGCATATCCAGCGGCAGAACCAGCGTCCTTTCCACAGCGCCGACACCAGCACCAGCAGCGCAGGCGCCGTCCAGAGCAGGTTCGCGTACCAGCCGCGGTGGGCGATCGACGCCGAGAGCACGGCGAGCGGGCTGAGCGCAGGGACCGCCTTCGCCATCACGTCGGGAAGCGGGCCGCCCAGCACCAGCAACAGGGCCACGACCAGCAGCACGAGTCGAACCGCCCAACGGATCATACCGGACTTACTTATCGGCATCCTTCCCCCCGCCTGCACCTGTCACGTCGCGGATCACCGTCCTTGCACCTGTCGGCGCCGGCCTCAGGTCATGCCGCCCGGAGCGAGTGGACGTCGATCCGCTCCGGATCCATGACGCCCAGTCCGCGCTCCGCGGCCATCCGAAGATACCCGATCTCGCCGGGGTGTTTCACGAGAAAACGGGACGCCACGGCGTCCGCCGCCACCTGATCGCGGGATACGATCAACCGGCCGGGCCGTTTCATGTTCTGAGAAGGTCCCTGCGGGCCGTGCGCGAGCATGACCCGGGTGGCATCAATGATGGTCCAGTCCGCGCTCATCACGCCGGCGAAGTCGGCGATGCACTCGTGCAGGCCCTTGACGTGCCAGATGCGGCGCTGGCGGATCACACCCATCCAGTTTTTCAGCGCCGAAGACATGGTCGTCGCGCTGTGATTCTTCACCACCGGCATATTCACCACCATGTCGGCATCCAGGTATTCGCCGGCGATCTCCACGTCCTTGAGCACCTGCCCCCCGGGGACCTCGACCTGCCTGAAACTCTTCGTCCGCGTCTTGAGGTCGATCATCCGGAAATTGCGCTCCCGGACGGCGTCGCGGATCCCGCTGCGGTCGAAGGCCTGTTCCGCGCGGTTACAGGGGTGCTCGGGCACGGTCACCTCGCGCACACCGCGTTCGCGACAGCCGGCGAGAAAACGCGAGACCAGCGCGGGATGCGTGTTGGCGCCGACCTCGGGTTTACGGGCCCAGGCGGCGTTCACCTTCAGCGCCAGTGATCCGGTGCCCGGAGCAAAACCGTTCTGCTCGTCCATCACCTTCAGGCAGCGGGTCATCAGCGCATCGGGATCGCCCCCTTCGATCACCCAGACCTCGGCTTTCTGCGCCGCGCGCGCCCGGAGCGCGCCCAGAGTGACGGCGCCCATCGCTCCCGATCTCACAAAATCTCTGCGGTTGATTGAATTCATCAGGTGGCCCCTCCCCTCTTTTATAGAGACAGCTTCAAGCTAACTCTTTCACGCCGCGCATACAAGAGCTAAAGCCGAGCGATCCACTCACTATTTGCGAAGTACACGCGCCACCTCGTCGATCGGGCGATCGATCCGGTTCCGTTCCACGAAGAAACTGATCTTTACATACCCCGCTTCACGCAGGAGTTCCAGGGCACCGGGAAACCCGGAGCCCACCCGCGCCGGTTCATGCGCATCGGAACCGAGGAAGACGCGGATGCTCCGCTCGCGCATCATCCGAAGGATGAACGGCGAGGGGTTCATTTCAGGGTACGGTTTAAGCGTCCCGGAGGTGTTCAGCTCCAGCGCCACGTCCGTTGCCGCGATACGGTCGAGGGCGCGTCCGATCGTGTCGCGGATACGGTCCGGATTCCAGCGCTCCGGCCACATGAACTTGGGCACATCGGGGTGCGAAAGCGCATCGAACAGCCCCGTCTCCGCGGCCCGGGCGAGGTGATCGTAGTACAGGCGCGTGTAGGCTTCGGGGTCGAAGCGGTAGTAGAGCCGACGGTAACTGCGCATGTTGCAGTGGACGGAGCCGAGAATGAAGTCCCAGTCGCCCGAGCGGTTCAGCCGTTGCTGCCATCGCTCGAAGCCGGGGCGGTAATCGCACTCGAGCCCCGCGCGCACGTCCACCCGGCCCCGCCATGTCTCCTGCGCATGCGCGATCCACGCCCGGTAGAGCGGCAACTCCTCCGGTGTCATCCTGATCGCCGACTCGAATCCGCCCGGGACCGGGGCATGATCGGTGACCGTGATGCCGGGCACCCCGCGCCGCGCGGCTTCCGCGGCGTAGTCGTCGGGTTCGCCTTCGGCATGCCGGCAGAGACGGGTGTGCAGGTGGGCGTCGTAATAGAGCGCCGTCATGAATGCGGCGCCTTTGCCGGGCTCTTCAGGATGCGGATGGGAAAACGGATCATCATCGCCTCATCGAGCAGCACCTCCACCCAGTAGGTGCCGAATTCGCCGAACTCCAGGTCGGCGAACACCTCGACGTTGGTCGCGGTCGATTCGGGCGATTGCAGCCGCAGCGGTATGTTCCGTCCTTCGGCCAGCACCGCCTCCTGGTCCGGACACAGGATGCGCGAGCGCTGCTGAAAGCTCCCCTCGCCGCTGCACCAGCGGGTCACGATGCAGAGTCTCGAAAAGCGGAGCGGGAGCGACCGCGCGCGGACGGTGTCGAAGATCCCCAGCAGCATGAACTTCCCGTTCCGCTCCTGGCGAACCTCGTCGCACAACAGGCTGGATTGAAGGTCAGGATACAATTCCCTGCTCCCATACCGGGGTCCGCCGCCCGGCGTTTTCGCGGATATCGCGTTCCAGAAGCTCGCGAAGCCGGACGCTCAACGGACCGGGCACCCCGCCCCCGATCGCCCTGCCCTCGAACTCCACCACCGGCAGAATATCGGGGGTGGTACCCACAATCAACAGTTCCCGCGCGGTTTCGGCATCCCGGCGCGAAATCTCCGCATAGCCGGCTGTATTCAGCTCGCCGGCCTCCACCAGACGTCCGGCCAGCTCGAGCATCCTGCGCGCCGTCGTGCCCTCGAGAATCCGGTCCGGGGGCGGCACCCGAAGTTCCCCGTCGGCGGTGACGGCGGCGAGGTTCTCCGTGGGCCCCTCCGTCAGCATGCCGCGCGCATCCATCCCGACCACGAAATGCAGCCCGCGATCTCCGGCCTCTTTTTTCATGAGGACATTCGGCAGGTAATTGCAGGTCTTGACGGTGGCGAAGAACGGGTGTTTCACCGGCACCGCGCTGATGCCCACGCGGACGCCCCGGGCGGGATCGCCGGCCGAGGACGGGCCGAGCCGGTACGCGAGCACGTACAGTTCCGGGCGGCGGCAGCGGTGCGGATCGGCGCTCATCGTGCCGGTGCCACGCGACACGAGCAGACGGACCAGCGCGTCCCGCCGCCCCCCCGCGCGCAGCGTGGCGATAATGATCCGGGTCAAGGCTTCGCGGTCGAACGGCATCGCCAGCCCGATCCTCCCTGCGGAGCGCTCGAGGCGGTCGAGATGGGCGTCAAGGTTGTAGATCGCGCCGTCGACGCACTTGAACGATTCGAACACCCCGTCGCCGCGATGGACGAGGTGATCGTCGGCGGGTACGGCCATGCGGACGGGATCGGTGGTAATGCCGCCGGCCACGCTGGAGTAGAACGCGTATCGATCTCCGGCGGCCGCGCCGCAAAAGTCCCGCACCCGGCGGTCCCAAGCCTCCGCGGACAGGGTCTCGGGTCCGGGACTCACGAATCCTCCTCCGCGACCCTGCGGCTCATCCGCATCGAGCAGAACTGCTCGCCGCACATGGAGCAGTAGCGCACGTCGACCTCTTCTTCCTCCGCCGCGGAATCTCCGCCGTAACGGAATCTGCGGGCGCGTTCGGGGTCGAGGCACAGATTGATCACGTCGCGCCAGCGGAAATCATACCGCGCCGCGCTGATGGCGTTATCGCGCACCTGGGCGCCGGGGATGCCGCGTGCCAGGTCGGCGGCGTGCGCCGCCATGCGGTGCACGACCACCCCTTCGCGCACGTCGTCGCGGTCCGGCAGGCCGAGATGTTCTTTGGGCGTGACGTAGCAGAGCATCGCCGCCCCGTGCCAGGCCATGACCGATCCGCCGATCGCGCTGTTCACGTGGTCGTACCCCGCACCTATGTCGGTGACCAGCGGGCCGAGCGTGTAGAACGGGGCCTCGAAGCAGTCTTCAAGTTCGCGCTCCATATTCTCCGCGATCCTGTGGAGCGGGACGTGACCGGGCCCCTCGATCATCACCTGGCAGCCGCGATTCCACGCCGTGCGGGTCAGCTCCCCGAGCGTGCGCAGCTCCGCGAACTGCGCCTCGTCGTTGGCATCCGCCAGGCAGCCCGGACGCAGACCGTCGCCCAGCGAGAACGCGACGTCGTACTCGCGCATCAGCGCGCAGACCTCGTCGAAGTGCTCGTAGATGAAATTCTCTTTTCCGCGCAGTTGAATCCATCGGGCCAGGATCGAGCCGCCGCGGCTGACGATGCCCGTCCTGCGCCGCAGTGCGGACGGGAGGGTATCGCGCCGGACCCCGGCATGGAGCGTCATGTAGTCGACGCCCTGCTCCGCCTGTTCGCGCAGCACGTCGCGGAAGAGCGGCCAGTCGAGACCGGCGGGATCATCGCCGGCGCGCCGCAGCGCCTCATAGATCGGGACGGTGCCGACGGGCACGGGGCTGTTGCGCAGGATCGCCTCGCGGGTATCCGGTATGGCCTCGCCCGTGGAGAGGTCCATGACCGTGTCGGCGCCCCAGAGGGTCGACCAGCGCATTTTCTCGACCTCCTCCTCGAGCGAAGACCGGCCCGCGGAGTTGCCGAGGTTGGCGTTGATCTTGGTGCGGAACGCGCGTCCGATGACCATCGGCTCCGACTCGGGATGCCTCCGGCTGGCGGGGAGCACGGCGCGTCCGGCGGCGATTTCCCGGCGCACGAATTCCGCGCTCACGCGGGCCGGGATCCCGGCGCCGAAATCCTCGCCCGGATGCTGAACTTCCCGCCCTTCGGCGGCGCCCTCCCCGGCCTCGTTTTCGCGGATCGCGGCAAATTCCATTTCCGGGGTAATCACTCCGCGCAAGGCCCACTCACGCTGCGTGACCGCTCCCCCGGCCTCGCGCTCACGAATCCAGTCCGCCCGCAGTTCCGGGAGTCCTTCGCGCGGGTCCACCTCGACGGCCGGATCGCAGTGCGGTCCGCTCGTATCGTAGACCTCCACCGGCGGGTGGCGGCGGATCGTACCGTCCTGCCCGCGCATGTGACCGAGTTCAATACGCCGGAACGGCACACGCAGGTCCCGCCGTGCACCCTCCCGGTAGATCTTACGGGAGCCCGGGAAATAGGGACCGTAATCGCCGACACCTGGTGTTGCGCTCATGCTCACTCCCCGGCCGCTTGTCGGGATTTTGAACCGGGAGGGAGCCTGGCGCGCGTACGGGCCGTGAGCCCGGACGTCGCTTCCCTCCGCCGGCATAACCCGTACAGGTTCGAAGGGTCTCCCCGGAAGACTCCGGGGATCTCAGTCCCGACCGTCGGGACGCCCCCAGCGACCAAAACCCGCACATTATCCGGCCGCGACCCGGCTGTCAATTGATCCCAGCGATTCTCATTATGGCTTCACCCTTTTCGGTCGGGGTGGCACCCGACCCTCCCAGTGCCCGAAAATGTGTCGGATATCGACTCGGGAGGGACGGCTGCCACGCCGTCCGCGGTCGGAATGCGGCCATAATGAGAACTGCTGCAATTGATCCCCCCCCTTTTGGACTTACCCCAGTTTTCAGCCGAACCCCGGAAACCACGTTTGCGGGAAGCTTGAGACAGGAGGCGAACGGGGATGCGGGCTGCGCGATGCGCCGATGCGGGAGAGAAGAGCGGCGATGCCATCGGCGAGCGCGTAATAGTGGAACTCTGCGATACCGAAGAAGCGTTTTGAGGCCTTGATGGCATAGGCCGAGAGAACGGCCCGTTTTACCGAGCTGCCCAGCCAGACCGCCGAGAAGTAGATCGCGGCAAGCACGAGCGCCATCATGTTCTGGAGGCGCTGGTACGAGAGGACGCGGACGTCTTCGAGCTTGTAGCTCTGCTTGATAAAGCGGAGGGCGTCTTCTACGAGCCAGCGTGAAATATAGCCCTCAACGATGAACCATATCGACTTGCGGCTCTTCGTCACCTCTTCGGTGGTCAGCAGCATCATGGGCTTCCGGCCAAAGCCTTTGACCACGATCAGGTAAAGCCAGGGTTTCTTCCCCGGCATCCTGACTCGCCGGAAACCGTACTCGATCTGATAAGTCTTCTCGCCTTCGCGAGTCTCTTTGACGAGCTGATCGCGATAGAGCATGGGGCAACTCTCCGCCAGATCCAGGGCCCGGCTGTTCTTGCCGCGATAGCGCAGATGGCGGCTGCCCGTCAGCCTGATGATAAATCGCCAATGATTACGGAGAAGGTGGTTATAGATCTTGCAGCGGTCGCCGCCGCGGTCGATCACGTAGATGCCTCGTCTAGAGACCGCCCGGCTGATCATGTTGATGATCTCCCGCAACTGGTGGTTCTCACTGATAAAGTCCGGAGCTTCGGCCGACCACAGGCGATGATGCAGCGGCAGCATGCGGCGCTTGCCCACTTCACAGGCCACGGCCAGGCAGCTCCAGTACCCGTTGACGATCTGCCCCGTGCTGCCGTCACGCACCCGGCCAAGAAAGGGCATCGCTTCGGCGTAGTTCTTCCGGATATCACTCGGGTCCAGAATGATCAGCGTGTCTTTGTGTATCTTGCGCGAGGCGGAGGATGCGATCTCTTTGTTGATCGCCTGATCCATACCCGGGGCGTTCAGGTGGCGAGACAACCGCGCCTCGGTCTTCTTTAATTGGACCGGCTCATCAAGCTTACGCGATAGGGTGCTCAGCTTCACATCCTTGCCCGCCAGCAGCCCGAAGATCATTTGCTCTATGAACCGCTGTTTCGGTTTCGAAAAGTGGGGATAAAATATCCCCATAAATTTCCCGATCTGGTCTCGGATTTTCAGCGCGCTTCGGGTACGGTCCCTGACGGTCTCCTTGTGTTTGTTTTGTCACCTCCATCTTTTGATGGTGTCACTTGGAGACCACTCTATTCCACTTCTATTTTGCCTCTTTTGCCGTCCTGCAGGGGCGTTCCCTCAATTCCCTGCGAAAAACCGGGGATAGTCCTGGACATGCAAATTTATGTGACTACTCAGGTACCCCTCTCCCAGAGGACGGTTGACGATAACGGGCGACGAGAGCGGTCGACGATAGGCGCTTCCAACTCGTGAGCCGTTCTCGTCGCCCGTTATCGTTAGCCGATTCCAGATGGGCTATACGGGATCGAGACGATGGCGGCAAGTCGGGATGGCTCCGCCTGGATTTGCGAGGGGGCGAGTGCGAGTAGGATCGGCGAGGTCCGTTCATCCGCGGCAGAGGCTACGAGGTATTGAGCGCCGGAACGAAGGGGTTTCCGCTGAACAGGCGGGTCAGCGCATCCATAGCGCCGACGGCATTCTTGCGGGCGGTTGAGATGTAGCTTCGAATGCGGCAGAAGGCTTGGGCGCCATCCTCGGTTCGGAACATGCCCGAGATTTTCTGCTGCACCTTCATCATGCGTAGATCGCGCTCAGCCTGATTGTTGTCGAAGGGCACGTTGAAGTCGTACATGAACGCAAGCGCTTCATCGCGGTGCTCGTCGAGCCGTTCGAGCAGGTTACGGGCTTTGGTCTTCTTGCGGCGGCCCCGTCGTTTCTTCGCGTTGCGCGGCAACGGCGGCAGCGGATTCTGCGCGTAGCCTTCGTCGAGGACTTGCTGGTAGCGGGCTTCGAAGGTGTGTAGCTGCCGCCGGTCAAGATGATCGGTCGACTGTTTGGCGAGATCGACGGCCTCTTTGATGTCGAGCAGGCAGTCGATCATGTGGTCGGCCCAGTCCTGCTGGTGCTGCTCATGCGCAAAGATCAGTTCGCGCAAGTGATGGGCGTTGCAGAGGCCATGGAGGCAGTCGTAGCCGAAGTACGGTTTCCAGAAGTCGTGAACGGCGCGTCCGAGGAAGTCGGGCAGGATGCCGATCTCATCGATCGCTTCGCGGCCGCGTTTGCGATGGATGTCATAATAGGTTGCCTGTGCGGTCGAGGCCGAATGCAGCCACCACAGCTTGCCGTCTACCCGTGAGCCGGTCTCGTCGAAGTGTGCCACGGCGGCCTGCTCGATCAACTCCTTGATCTTCTCGACGGGGTCGGCGGCCAACGTGTGGGATTGGGCGATGATATTGCAGAGCGTGCCTTCGCTCATCGGGCAGCCGAAGAAGTCATTCAGCAGTTCGCAGGTTCGGTCATAGGGCAGGAACTGATAGTTCTTCAGGTACACGGCCGCAGCCTTGATCCCCTCGCCGTATTGCACGGGAGCGTTGACCCCTTCGGGGAACGCGGCTTTGTTCAGATGGCCGCAGGCGCAGGTTTTGGTTTCAGCCTGGTGCTCGGTGACGATCAGCCGCAGGGGTGGCAGGTCATGGACTTGACGCTTTTCGATGCCCTCGACGGATTGATCGGCTAGAGAGCGGCCGCAGTGTTCGCATTCCTTCACACGGTGCACTTCGGTGTGCTCGGGCTTGTCGGCCATCGCGAGCGTATGGCCGGTATGGCCGGGCTGGCCGCCGGACTTGCGCTTGCCCTTCTTGCGCAGGCTTTTGGGCGCAGGTTTCTTGAAGCCGTCGCTGGAGGGCGGTTTGCTGCTGTTGCGCGAGTTTTTGGCGAGTTGGTTCTCAAGAGACTGAACGCGTTCTTCCAGAGCACGGATGCGCGCATCCATCATCAACAGTACCCGCACGACGGTTTCCTTGCCGGCGTCGTAGATCGCTTCGGCCTCTTGGCGTGTCATCACCTGCCCGCCCTCCCTTCGGTTCGGGAGCAGGCGGGTGCGCACAACTCCCGCCGGAACTCCGGGATAAGCGGATACAGATACACGTCCTTGACCGGCGCCTGGATGCGGCGGTCTCGATCGTTGCGGGTCCGCCCCTGCGTTGCGCCCAGGCGCATCCAGTTCGCGGCCCGGTAGCAGGTGCCTTTGAATCGGGAACGGTCCACGAACGTTTCCAAGGCATGCACGGGATGAGCGTACTTGCCCTGCCAGTCATCCCGGATGCGCCGGGCAATGAGGCCGAGGACGTGGCTGGCCAGATGCGGGACTTCGACCCAGGGCAGGATCAGGAAACGCGTATTGTTGGTCAATGCCTGGAGATTGCGTTCACGGCAGGCCCGATCCCAGCCGAGGAAACGATCCCGATCCGCGCATTTCCATGCCGCCGAACCGAACAGCGCACAGGCCACGAGCCGACCGTGCCGGTCGCGGATCAGATAGCGCAGGTTCTCGCCCACCGTGTTGCGATGGCCCAAGTAGTGGTATCGGCCCAGCAGCCCTTTGAACAACTGCGAGTTATCCGAACGTGGGGCGACAAGGTCTGCCGACAGGGGCCGCAATGCGCTCAGGTCAGAGCGAATCGGTTCGGCGGCAGGTTCTACGGCAGGCACGCACCGGTTGCGGAAATGATTGGAAGACGGGCGTTGACGCGCCGGCAACTCGATGCATCCGCGTCGCTCCAGCTTCAACAGCAGGGAGCGCGCCGCCATGTCCTTGATACGGCCCTGCGCGTTGCGCCAGTTCCAGCAGCGGCACAGTTCTTCGCTCAGGCGGGTACGCCCCCAGTCCCGATGCTCTGCCATCAAATCCCGGATCAAGGCGATCTCGCCGTCCGTGATTCTCCGCCCCTGAATGACCATAGCCTGTGCCATGGTCAGCAGCGTAGAAGACCACGCGATCCGAGTCCAGCAGAAAATCGGGTTTTTTCTGTTGCGCTCGGGGGGGGTAGACTACGATTGTTTCAGTGGTAGCGCCATGGTGGGGCTACCTGAGTAGTTACATTCTGGTTTCTTATTCAGGTTTCAGGTCTCAGCCTTCCCACTCCCTCTTCTTACTCAGGTTTCAGGTCTCAGCCTTCCCACTCCCTCTTCTTACTCAGGTTTCAGGTCTCAGCCCTCCCACTCCCTCTTCTTACTCAGGTTTCAGGTCTCAGCCCTCCCACTCAATCCCTCCCCCTCCCCTTCCCGGAAGTCGCACACCTGGAGTTGCGGCGTGGTCCGGCCGCGAAAGGTGTTGTCGCGCAGGCGGCCGACGATATCGAAGCAGCCGCCGGGAATCTCGCGGTCGGCCATGCGGAAGGCGATCGCGTTCAGCCGGTTCCGGCCGTCGGTGATGCGAAACTTCCAGTGTCGATCGCCCACGACCCGGGGTTCGCCGTCGACCCGCACGCCGCGAATCATCCATACCGGTTCCGGATTGGCCTCGCCGAACGGTGCCAGACGCTGGAGTGCCCGCCGGAACTCGGGCGTGAAGTCCCCGAGCGACGCCTCCCGGTCGATTTCGAGCACGGGGCGCAGGTCGGCGTCCGCCAGGCATGTCGCCGCATGTTCGGCGAACGCGGCCCGGAACTCCTCGAGCCGGCCGGCCTTCACCGTGACCCCCGCCGCCAGGGCGTGACCGCCGAACCGCTCGAGCGGCCCGGCGCAGGCGGTCAGCGCCGCATGCAGGTCGAAGCCCTCGATGCTCCGTCCCGATCCGCGCCCCACGCCCTCTTCGTCGAGTCCGATCACCATGGCGGGACGGCGGTAGCGGGCGCAGAGGCGGGAGGCGACGATCCCCAGCACGCCGGGATGCCAGCCCTCCCCCGCGGCCAGCACTGCGTAGTCCCGGTCCGGGTCGAAGGCGGCATCGACCTGTTCGACGGCGCGTTCACGAATTCTTCGCTCCATATTCCGTCGCTCGGTATTGGCGCGCTCCAGCTCGCGCGCGCCCTCGGCACAGGCCTCGGGATCGCCGGAGAGCAACAGGTCCAGCGCCCGCGCGGCGGTGCCCACCCGTCCCGCCGCGTTGAGCCGCGGTCCCAGCACGAACCCGATGTGGTAACACGTCCACTCGCGCTCGCGGTGCAGGTCCGCCGCCTCGGCGAGCGCCCGTACGCCGGCCCACTTCGAGCGCGCGAGCCTCCGGAGCCCGGCGTGCACCAGTATCCTGTTCTCCCCGCGCAGCGGCACGAGATCCGCGACGGTGCCGAGGGCCACGTAGTCGAGCAGCTCGCGCAGATCGACCTCCGGCCGCCCGCCGTTGCGGTGTTTCAGCAGCGCATGACAGAGTTTGAAGGCCACGCCGACGCCGGCCGGCGGGGCATCGGAGGAGTCCGGTTCCCCGTGCTTCGGATTCACCACGGCCACCGCGGCGGCGATCCGCGTGTCCGGCTCGTGATGGTCGGTCACGATGACGTCGACACCCGCCGCCCGCGCGCGCTCGACGGCATCCACCGCGTTCGTCCCGCAGTCGACGGTGACGATCAATCCGGGGGCGTGTTCGGCGAGGCAGCGGTCGAGCGCCTCCGCGGTGAGTCCGTAGCCCTCCTCGATCCGGTGAGGAACGAAGGGCTCCACGCGACCGCCGAGTCTGCGCAGCACCCGCACCAGCAGTGCCGTGGCGGTCAGTCCGTCCACGTCGTAATCGCCGAACACCGCCACCTTCTCGCCGCTCCGCAGCGCCCGCTCGATACGCTCCACCGCGGAATGCATACCCTCATAGGCAAACGGGTCGGCGAGATCACGGAGGCGCGGGTGCAGAAACGACTGCGCCCACTCCGGCTCGCCACAGCCCCGCTGCGCCAGCACGGCGCCGAGCGGTTCAGGGATCCCGCAGGCCTGCGCCACGCGGCGCGCGGCCTCGGGATCGGGGTCTCGCATGACCCAGCGAGTGGAGTGCATATCCCTTCTTTACGCGCTCTTCTTGTCGTCGGGATGCCACAGCAGCACCGTGGGGGTGGCCACGAAGATCGACGAGTACGTACCCACGAGCACCCCGATCAGCAGCGTCAGCGCGAAGTCGTTGATCGCGCCGCCGCCGAAGAGCAGCAGCGCCAGCACGGCAATCAGGGTCGTGATCGACGTCAGCAACGTACGGCTCAGGGTCTGGTTGATACTCAGGTTCGCGATCTCGCTGTACGGCCTTCCCTTGATCAGGCCCAGATCCTCGCGGATGCGGTCGAACACCACGATCGTATCGTTGACCGAATAGCCCACGATCGTAAGCAGGGCCGCAATGACGGGCAGGCTGAGCTGACGGCCGAAGAGACAGTAGAGCCCGACGGTCATCAGCACATCGTGCGCCAGGGCGACGATCGCTCCGATCGCGAAGGCGAACTCGAAGCGGATCGAGATATAGATAATGATCCCGAGCAGGGCGGTCCCGATCGCGAGGACCCCTTTCCGCTGCAGCTCCGCTCCGATCTGCGGTCCGACCCGGTCGACCTTGATCGCCTCAAAGCCCGCCGATTCGAAACTGCCGGTGACCAGTTCGCGCACGTTTTCCCCTTTGCCATAGGGCACCTTCACCTGCAGGTACTCGGGCGTCTCGCCCGCGGCGTTGCGCGTCAGTTCCTGCTGATACTGGATCTGGGCGTCCTCGACCCCGGCCGCGTCGAGGGTCTCCCGCACATCCTGAACGGGCACGCGACGGTCGAAGCTGAACGTGATGGACGAACCGCCGGTGAAGTCCACGCCGAAATTGCCGGCGCCCTTCATGCCGAAGACCGCCCAGGTAATGATCAGCAGGACCAGCGAGGCAAAGCCGGCGATGCGGCGGCGGCCCAGGAAGTTGAAGTCGGCCTTCTTGACGATCGAGAGCATCCGCAAAGTCACGGCCTTCGTCCGCTGGGCCAGCACATTGAGGAACATACGGGTGGCGACCAGTGCGACGAACATACTGACGACGATCCCCGCGCTCAGGATGACGGCAAAGCCCCGGATCGGGCCGGAGCCCTGCCAGAACAGGATCAGGGCCGTGAGCAGGGTGGTGAGGTTGGCATCGAAGATCGTGCTGAACACCTTCTCGTACCCGGCCGAGATCGCGCCGCGTAGCGTCTTGCCTGCCTTGAGTTCCTCGCGTATGCGCTCGAAGATCAGCACGTTGGCGTCGACCGCCATCCCGATCGTCAGCACGATCGCGGCGATGCCGGGCAGGGTGAGCACGGGCAGGCCGGCGGCCCCTCCCCCCTCGAACGAACCGGCAAACATCCCGAGAAATCCGGAGACGAGCCACATGCCCAGCGGAAGCAGCAGCAGGTCGAGCACCAGCGCGGCGTCGGCGATCACGCCGGCCATGAAATAATAGGCGATGACGAAGATCAGCACGGCGATCCCGCCGAAGATGACGGCGCGCGTGCCGCTGCGGATCGAGTCGCGGCCCAGGGTCGGATCCACGCTGCGTTCTTCGATCAGCTCAACGGGTGCGGGGAGCGAGCCGGCGCGCAGGATGAGGGCGAGGTCCTGGGCCTCTTCGGGCTTGAAATTGCCGCGGATGACCGCGTTGCCGCCGTAGATCGGCTCATCGATTGTCGGCGCCGAGTAGAGCTTGTTATCCAGCACGATCGCGAGCTGACGCCTACCTTCCATCTCGGGGTTCTTCGAACCTCCCGGCGCGTAATCGGCCGTGACGCGGCCGAACCGCTTGGCACCGCGGGCGTCGAACGAGAGCGTGACGACCGCCTGCCCGAGCTGGCGGTAATCGACCGAGGCGTGCTTCAGATACTCCCCGGTCAGTTCGGGACGCACCTTCACATAGTACGGTTTATAGAGCGTCTCGTCGCGCCGGTCCACCTCCTCCAGCAGGAGTTCGTAGCCCGCCGGGGCGTGGAAGTCGCGGCGCGCGCGCCGGAGCGCCTCGATGCGGTCCTCGCCGAGTTCGGAAAACTTTTCGGTCCGGCGGAAGAGATACTCCTTCCAGCTCTGCCCCGAGGCGGCGTCGTAACGCTCCAGCTCGACCAGTTCGTGGCCGGGGGGCGTCCAGCCGTTCGCGAACAGCCGGTTGACGAGTTCGCGGTTTTCGTCGTGCACCATGCGGAATTCGAGGAAGGCTACGCTTTTGAGATTGTCGAGCGCGCGGTCACGGTCTTCAGGGGTCAATCCCGGGAGCTGGACGACGATCCGGTTCTGGCGGGGTTTGAGGTAGATATTGGGCTCCTCAATGCCCATGCTGTCCACACGGTTGCGGATCACCTCGAGGGCCCGCTGAGGGGCGTCCTTTTTCTCGTCCTCGCTCAGCTCCTCCATGTCGACCTGCAGCACGAAGCTCGTCCCGCCGCGCAGGTCGAGTCCCAGCTTGACCTTTTCCTCGAGAGGCGTAACCAGCACCAGCGACCACAGGGTCAGGCCGGCCAGCAGCACCCATTTCCAGATCGTATTCCGCTCCATCTCTTCCGCCTTTCCTTCGTGCGAAGGTCCGCAGCTCAGGGGATTGCCCTACATCACGCCGCGGGCGCCCGCCCGCGGCCGGGGATCAGCCGGGCGAACCTAGCCCGCATTCTCCGCGCCTTCAAGCGTATCGTCATCCGTCAGCACCCGGCTCACGGCGCTCTTCACGACATCGACTTTCACGTTTTCCGCGATCTTGACCGTGAAGATCCGGTCCTTGACGTTCGAGACCCTGCCGATCATCCCGCTGGTGAGCAGCACCTGGTCGCCGCTCTTCACCGAGGCGATGAGCTGCTGCCGCTGTTTCTCGCGTTTACGCTGGGGCCGGATCAGCAGAAAGTAGAAAATGGCGATCATGATGATCAGCCAGCCGAACATGAAGATCGGCGATTGTTCGCCCTGCTGCGGCTGCGCCGCCTGGGCCAGCATCGGTATCCATGGTTGCATCGGGGGTTCCTCCTGCGTTCAGGTTGCTCGTCCGTTCCGTCGAAACTCAGAGATCGTCGCGTACGCCGCGGTACTCCGCCGCAAACGAACGCGCGAACGACGCGTAGGTTCCGGCTTCGATATGCGTTCTCATTTCCTCCTGCAGCCGACCGTATACCTGCAGGTTATGCTCCGTCACCAGCCGCGGTCCCAGCATTTCGTTCGTATTGAACAGGTGCCGTATATACGCCCGGCTGAACCGCGCGCATACCTCGCATCCACATTCCTCCTCCAGCGGCGCCGGGTCGGTCCGGAAGCGTCCCGCCTTGACCGGGTAGCGCCCGCGCCGCGTCATCACCGTTCCGTTGCGCGCCAGCCGGGTCGGCATCACACAGTCGAACATATCGACTCCCCGGGCGACCGCGTCCACGATCTGCGCCGGATCGCCGACGCCCATCAGGTAGCGCGGCCGATGCGGCGGAAGGTGGCGGGCCGTATCCTCGACGCCCCGCGTAATCAATTCTTCGCCCTCCCCCACGCTCACGCCGCCGATCGCGTAGCCGTCGAACCCGAGGTCCGCCAGCCTGCCGGCGCACTCTTCCCGCAGATCGGAGAAAATCCCGCCCTGAACGATGCCGAAGACGATCTGTCCCTCCGCGCGCGGAGCGCGTGCGCAACGAACGGCCCAATCTAGGGTCCGCTGAACGGCTTTACAAGTGTAATCCCGATCGGAGGGATCGGGCGGGCACTCGTCGAACGCCATGGCGATATCCGATCCCAGCCGCCGCTGAATCTCCATGGCCTCGTCCGGGCCGAGAAACCGCTCTGCTCCGTCGACGTGCGAGCGGAACCGCACGCCGTCCTCCGTCACCTCCCGCAGGGAGGCGAGGCTGAACACCTGGTAGCCGCCGCTGTCGGTGAGGATCGCGCCGTTCCATCCCATGAAGGCATGCAGGCCGCCGAGCCGCTCGATCACTTCCGCACCGGGGCGCTCGGAGAGGTGGTAGGTGTTGCCGAGAATAATCTCGATCCGCAACTCCTCGAGTTCGCGGGGCGTCATCCCCTTGACGGTCGCCTGGGTGCCGACGGGCATGAACACCGGGGTGTGTACGGGGCCGTGCGCCGTCTGCAGCACGCCGCAGCGCGCGTCGGTTTCCGCGTCGCGCGCGCGCACCTCAAAACGCCCCGCCTGCGCCCTGCCCTCTCGCTGTTCCGCTTCCGCCGTCACTCAGACTCCCCGCCCGCACCTCGTCCCGCAGATTTCCACCCTGAACCCATCCGCCATTGTCCCCGCCCGCACTGCGAAATCAATTATGAAACGTCGGCGGTGAGGCGGCAGCCGGCGGGAACGCGGACACACGGTCCCGGACGGGGTGCCGGCTACTCCATGTAGATCTCGACTCTGTAGAAATAAGGTCCGCAGCCCGTCGCGCCCGTATCGGTGTAGCGGTTGGTTCGGGGGGTGGCGGGCAGATCGTCCGCCCGCACGCTGAAGGTGTGGGGAGGCTGCAGACCCTCCGTCCGCATCACGCGGTAGGTCCTGCCGGAGACCGACGCCCAGGTCAGCTCGGGCACGCCGGAATCCGCGGCACAGCGCCGTACCCTGAAATAACTGGACGACTCCTCAGGATCGGTGCCCGCGTAATATTCCTCGAGGTCCGTGTACCGGTCCTTATCCCCGTCGGCGGTCGCGACGCGGCCGGTGGCGGTGCCGGAATACGTAAGTTCCCAGCCGTTCGGCAACCCGTCCCCGTCCACATCGCCCGTCGCGCTCAAGGCCACCTCCACGCCCACCGGCGGGCTGCGCCGCTGCCAATTCGTCCCGTTATGAGCCTCCAGCGCATGGTAATACAGATCATCCTCCACGCAGGTGACCAACACATTGGTCTGCGACGACGGGATCGCATCGTCGAGCAGACGCCATTCCAGCCCCTCAAAGTCATTGATCTCGATTTGATCGAGCCATACTCCCCCGGACGTATAAAAGGAGTCGCCGCCCTCACGCACATACTGAAACCGCACCCATAGCTCCTTCCCGGCGTACATGCTCAGATCGAGGTCGCTGTGGAGCCAGTAGTCATCCCATCCCGTGCCGGAACGGTTCATGAGCGTATCCCATGACTGTCCGCGGTCGGAGGACACCTTCACGTAGAACGAGTCGTCGGACAGGATGGTTTTATAGTCGAACGACAGTTTCGTGGAGCCGGACGGGATGAGGGGGTCGGCGAGCGTGAGTGCGGCGCGGCCCGGGTCCGAAGGCCGGTGGAAACAGGACCCCGTTCCGTCAACGCCGGGTGTGTCGAGTTCCCATCCGCCCGACGTCTCCCAGCGCGAAAAATCGTCCGCCGCCTCAAACAGCGCGGAGGGAGCGTAGGCGGCCTGTTTCAGCCGGTATCCCGTCACGGCGGCGGCGGAACAGGCGGGAAACGACCACCGCAGTTCGACGTGACCCGTCGTATTCGTGCCTGCATCGGGAGAATCGAGCAGCGGCCGGAACTGGGGGCGCATTCCGTAATACGCGGTCTGAAAGCTGCTGCCGTTGATGTTGGAAGGCTCGTACCAGCCGTCGTTCGTTCCGCCCCATCCGTAGTTGATATGAAAATAATCGGCGCCGCTTTCCTCGCTGAGCCCGTCGACGACGAAAGCGTGGCCGGGGATGCTCGCGGGACAGGGACGGCCCGCGAGCATCTCGTCGCGCAACAAGCCGTCGAACCCCCCGGGGTCCTCATCGCGATCCATGGGGGTCGCCCGTTCGTAAAAGAAGTGGGATTCGGCGCGCCCGACCAGATCTCCCGAATAGGCGGCCGAGCCGTCATGTTCGTAATCCATTTCAACGGCCACGCCGAGTTCGTACATCAGCTCCGACACTGCTTCCACGGCCGCAGCGGCTTCAGAACTCCAGGGATCGTAGTCGTTCTGCATCGCGGACCACGCATAGACGTCCGAAAACACGGCGCTGAACACGCCGGTGATCGACCCCGCGCGGTCGGTATAGGTATGCGCTTCACGACCCCGGGACGGCCACTCGTAGAAGTTCATGATCTGGGCCCCGGCCACGGCCACGCACCCCGCGGGCGCTTTCCCGTCGTAATAGGCCGAGGCGGCCGGATCCTCGGGGCACCCTTCGTTGTAGTGGTTGCACTGGTCCCAGGTCGTGCTCAGCATGGCATCGACCAGAATTCCGGTCTGCTGGTACTCCGCGTCCAGGAGCATTCCATCATAGGCGGTTTCTTCGCTCAGCCATGCATCCCATCTCGCTCTGTTCTCCGACACGAAATCGGAGGCGCCTGCGATCCGGAGCTGATTCCCGCCGGCCCTGTCGAGTCCGTCCAGCGTCATGCGCGCCCTGGACAGATCGCGTTCAAGCATCGCGCGCAGGGCGTTGCGGGGGTCGTCCGCAAGATTCAGGTCGTTCTCCGCGCTGAAACAGAGAATCGGCGGCATGCGGTCATCCGCCCCCAGCACCAGGTATCCGCGGGGATCGAGGTCGGCGTGCCATGCGGTTGGTGTGCCCTGACCGCCCAGCGCGAGCGGTTCGACCGTCCGTATACTGAACAGTACGCCCGAAGGCATACGCGATTCCGCGCGGGCGAACACGAGGCTTTTCGCGAGCCACTGCGCCGCCGCCCGCGTCGCGTCCGTCCTGCTCACCGCGGCGGCCGGGGCCCGCGTGCCGCATGCCAGGAAGAGGGCCGCGGCGATGAGGCCGGGCACCATCGTGGCGGTGCGCATTCCGGAACCCCGTCGCGCCCTCCTCAGACTGTGTTCCCGAACCCTCTTCATCGTTCTTTCCCGGGGTCGATGACGAATCACCGAACACGGGACCCCCCTGCGGAACGCTGACACGCTCCGGGGCGCATGGCAAGGCGGGGCACTGAAATGGCGTACCCTACAGGAGTCGAACCTGTAACCTCCTGATCCGTAGTCAGGTGCTCTATCCAATTGAGCTAAGGGTACGCCGAAAGGCGGAGACCGTACCGCAGCCGTCGCTGCGGTACAACAGCAAAATATTATTTCGCCGCGGATTTCAGCGCGTCCACGCGATCCGTCTTCTCCCACGGGAACTGCGGCCGGCCGAAGTGTCCGTAGGCCGCGGTATCCCGGTACGACCAACCCTCGGGCTTCAGCAGTCCGAGTTCATCGACGATCGCCTTCGGGCGGAAGTCGAAGACCTTGCCGCTCTGGAGGATTTTTTCGAGTTCTTCGTCCTCCATCCGGCCGGTGCCGTAGGTATCCACATTGATACTGAGCGGTTCGGCCACCCCGATGGCATAGGCCACCTGGATCTCGCACTTGCCGGCCAGACCGGCCGCGACGATATTCTTCGCGGCGTAGCGCGAGTAGTACGCGGCCGAGCGGTCGACCTTGGAAGGGTCCTTGCCCGAGAACGCGCCGCCGCCGTGGCTGCCCACGCCGCCGTACGTATCGACGATGATCTTCCGGCCGGTCAGACCCGCGTCGCCGTGGGGGCCGCCGATCACGAACTTGCCGGTGGGGTTGATGAAGAAACGCGTGTCGTCGCGCAGCATCCCGGTCGGTTCGAGTACCCGCCGGCAGATCGGTACGATCTCTTCCTTGATCTGCTGCAGCGGGACGTCCGCAGTCTGCTGCGAGATCACCACCGAAGTGATATGTTCGGGATTGCCGTCCCGGTACTGGACGGAAACCTGCGACTTGGCGTCCGGGCGGAGATAGTCCAGCTCCTGCTCGTTGCGCGCCTTTTTGAGTTCCAGAAGCAGGCGGTGACTGAAGGCAATCGGCGCAGGCATCATTTCATCGGTCGCGTCCGTCGCGTAACCGAACATCATGCCCTGGTCGCCGGCCCCCTGCTCTTCCCCGGAGACGCCCTGACTGATGTCGGGCGACTGGCTGTGAATGCGGCACAGATATTCGAAGGTATCGGCGCAGAACATCAGTTCCTCGCGGTCGTAGCCAATGTCCCGGACGACCTCGCGGGCCAGCTTGTCGGGATCGATATCGTCCCATCCGGCGCAGGTGATCTCCCCGGCATTGACCACCAGATTCGTCGTCACCAGCGTCTCGCAGGCGACACGGCTCCGAGCGTCTTTTTTCAGGCATGCGTCGAGCACGGCGTCCGAAACCTGGTCGCAGACCTTGTCCGGATGACCTTCCGATACCGACTCCGACGTGAACACGTGATCCGTTCGAATTTTACTCATGGATAAATCCTTCCTCCACTTTACTTGGGTTCAACGGGGTCGCCGCCCCGCTATATCCGCATATTCGGATATAGTCATATACAGGACTTAATCGAGGAGTTCAAGCACTTCTCCCGCAATTTCGCGGGTCAGCTCGCGGCATCGGCGGCGGACGGTGACGGGGGAGCGGTACTGCATGCATTTCTGGGCCAGCTCGCGCGCGTCGCTGTATTTCAGTTTCCGGATGACGTCCTTGATCATCGGCGCGAGGATGGGGGTGACGCTGAGTTCATCGATGCCCAGGCCGATCAGCAGGGGGGCGAGCACGGGATCGCCGGCCATTTCCCCGCAGATGCTGACCCAGATATCGTTTTTATGGCCGGCTTCCACGACATACTGGAGGAGTTTCAGGATCGCCAGGTGGGTCGGTTCGTACAGATGGCTCACGTGGTCGTTTACGCGGTCGACGGCCAGGGTGTACTGGATCAGGTCGTTGGTGCCCAGGCTGAAGAAGTCGACATGGGGGGCGAACAGTTCGGCGCACAGGGCTGCCGAGGGGATCTCGATCATCACGCCGACCGGGATATTCTCGTCGAACTCCACGCCCTCGTCGCGCAGCTCGTCCTTGCATTTTTCGAGCATCCGGTTCGCGGCCTTGAGTTCCTTTGTGCAGCAGACCATGGGATACATGATCCGGACGTTGCCGTGGCGGCTCGCGCGCAGGATCGCCCGGAGCTGGGGCCTGAAAATATCGGGCCGGTCGAGGCAGAACCGGATGGCGCGCCAGCCGAGGAAGGGATTCAGCTCGTTCGAGGTCTGTTCGCTGGGGAGTATGCGGTCGCCGCCCACATCGAGCGTGCGGATCACGACCGGTTCCGGGGCCAGTTCCCGGGCGACGCTCCCGTAAACGTCCGCCTGGGAATCCTCCGAGGGCGGCTCGGCGCGGTTGAGAAACAGGTATTCGCTGCGGAAGAGCCCCACTCCGGAGGCGCCGTGCTTGCGCAGCAGGCGGAGTTCCTCCGCCCACTCGATATTGGCGCTGAGCCGCACCGCGTAGCCGTCGGCCGTCTTCGCCGGCTGTTCGCGGAGCTGCTCCAGTTCGTGCAGGATATGGCGTTGTTCTTCGGCCCGCTTCCCATACTCCTTCATCCGCTTGGCGGTGGGATTGATGATGAAGAGCCCTTTCCCGCCGTCGATCAGGACGCGGTCGCCGTGGGCCACGCGCCGGGTCACGTCGTGCAGGCCCACCACTGCGGGGATCTCCATGGTCTGGGCCATGATGGCCGTGTGCGAAGTGGAGCTTCCCAGGTTGGTGGCGAATCCCCGGACCACCTCGCGGTCGATGGTGGCCGTATCCGAGGGCGAGAGGTCGGGGGCTACCACGACACAGGGTTCTTTCAAATCCCGGAGCGAGGTCTCCGAAAGGTTCATGAGGTTGCGCAGGATGCGCTGGGTCACGTCTTTCACATCCGCCGCCCGCTCGCTCAGGTACTGGTCCTCGACCCCGGAGAGTACGTCCGCGTACTTGCCGGACACCTGAACGAGCACCGACTCCACGTTGCGCCGCTGCTCTTTGATCTCGCGGATCACTTCCTCGATGAACGACCGGTCGTCGGCGACCATCAGGTGCGCGTCGAAGATGCTGGCGTCCTCGCGTCCGAGCGCCTGGCTCAATTCGGACTGGATGCGGTGAAGCTGTTCGCGGGTCTGGCTGAGCGCCTCTTCGAAGCGTTCGATCTCCTTCGGGATCTCGGATTTGGCGAGGTTGCGCTCCGGCGGTTCGACTTTTTCCGGGCGGATCAGGCGCACTTCGCCGGACACCACGCCCGGCGCCACCCCGATGCCGCGCAGTACAGTTTCCCTGCGGCCCTGCTGTTTGCTCGATGTCATCTTTTAACGCGCTTCGTCCGCCTGGCTCAGTCCTCGTAGAAACCGTTTGCGAACAGCTCTTCGACGGCCGCCACCGCATCTTCCGCGTCCGGCCCCTCCACGACGAGCTGAAACCTTGCGCCCTGATATCCCTCCAGCGTGAGCACCCCCATGATACTCTTGGCCGAGACGCTGTTTTCGGCATGCGTGATCGTGATCTCGCTCTCATAGTTCGCGGCGGTCTTCACCAGCATCGCGGCGGGGCGCGCGTGGATGCCCAGCCGGTTGCGGACCTCAAGTTCCCTGGTGATTTTCCGGTTTCCGCCCATGGTCAGCGCACGCTCCTCCTCTGAAGCGCAGTGACCAGCTTCTCGTCCAGCTCCTTGGCGGCGTCATGCCCCATGAACTTGAGTTTCTGGTTCAGCGCGGTGGCCTCCACGATATTCGCCATGTCCCGTCCCGGCATCACCGGGAGTTCCACCCTGGGAACTCTTGCCTCGAGCAGTTCGATCTCGTCCGGGCCGTTCTCTTCGCCCCGGCCCGCTTTTTCGGAGCCGGGCTTGACGAGGTCGATGACGAGATCGAGCGGGCACTCGCCCCGGATCGAAGAGACGCCGTACAGGCTGGGGACATGAATGATGCCCAGCCCCCGGATTTCCATGTGATAGCGGGTGAGTTCGCTGGCGGAACCGACCAGGCGCCCCGAGGCGAGCCGGCGCAATTCCGTGACATCGTCCGAGACGAGACTGTATCCGCGCTCGATCAGCGTCAGGGCCGTCTCGCTCTTGCCGATGCCCGCCGCGCCGCGGATCATCACGCCGATGCCCATCATATCGAGCATCGTACCCTGCACCCGGCGGCGGGGTGCGGTCAGGTCCTCGATCAGCACCGTGCATTCATTGATGAAGAGGCTGGTGATCATCGGGGTGCGCATGACCGGGATCCTGAACTCGTCGGCGAGCGCCCGCAGCTCGTCGGGCGCGTGCCGGTTGCGGGCGAGCACAATGGCGGGTACGCGCCGCTGGCAGAACTGGCGCAGACGCCGGTTCCGCTCCGGCCCGCCGAGACTTTTCATGTAGGTGAACTCAGCCAGGCCGAACACCTGCAGGCGGCGGAACGCGAAGTACTGGAAGAAACCGGTGAGTGCGAGGCCGGGGCGGTTGATCGCGCGTTCGAGAATCTCGTTATCGAACCCCTCCCCGCCCGCTTCCAGCTCCAGCGAAAACGGCTCGCGGGCCTCTTCCCATAACTCTTTTACCTTCAGATTCATGGCGGCATTCTAGCAGTAACTCGGCGCGGGGAAAGGGAAAGCGTCCCTATTCGCCGTGCGCCTCCATCTCGCCCAGCCCTTCGGGATGCCGGCTTCTGCGCTTATCACGCAGCCGCCTGAGCTGTTTCTCCGCGCGCTCGATCGCCTCGTCGATCGACGTGTACATGTCGTCCGATTCCGCTTTGCCCTCGATCCGCGCATGCTGCGCGCCCTGAACCTGGATTTCAGCGAAATGGCGGTGTTTCTCCAGGTCGAGCACGACGTGGACGTTTTCCGTTTTCGGGAAATCGGCAAAGGCGTGCTGCACTTTCCCGTGGATATGATCACGAATCGCGTCCGTGATATCGACATGACGTCCGGTCACATTGATCTGCATCGGCGGTCCTCCTTCTGTTTGGATCTACATGCTGAAACGCGGGCCCAGGTAGAGCTCGCGGCTTTTTTCGTCGTTGATCAGAAATTCGCTGTCGCCCTCCCGGAGCACTTTCCCCTCGCACATCAGGTAGGCGCGATCCGTGATCGCCAGCGTCTCGCGCACGTTATGATCGGTGATGAGCACCCCGAGTCCGCGCTCCCGCAAGCCCTTCACGATCTCCTGCACGTCGTACACGGCCAGCGGATCGACGCCGCTGAAGGGCTCGTCGAGCAGAATGAGCGAGGGATTGGTCACCAGCGCGCGGGTGATTTCGAGCCGCCGCCGCTCACCGCCGCTCAGCGTGTAGGCCCGCTGTCCGGCGAGGTGCGTAAGGTTCAGTTCCTCCAGCAGGAAACGCAGGCGCTCCCTGCGGTCGCGCCTCGAGATGGGAAGCATCTCGAGCACGGCCATCAGGTTCTGGGCGACCGTGAGCCGCCGGAAGATCGAGGGTTCCTGGGCCAGGTACCCCATGCCCAGCCGCGCGCGGCGATACATCGGGGTTTTCGTGACCTTCGATCCGCGGAAGCGCACGTCCCCGCCGTTCGGATGAATCAGGCCCACGATCATGTAAAAGGTCGTCGTCTTGCCCGCGCCGTTCGGCCCCAAGAGTCCGACGATCTCACCCGGACGCACCGTCAGCGACACGTGATCGACCACGCGCTTTCGCCGGTAACTTTTTTCCAGATCATCCGTCTGGACGAGATAGTCGTTTCCGCTCATGACCTTCCGCAGTATAGCTTCCGCCGCCCTACCGGTCCAGATCGAACCCGGAATCGTCCCGGTCCAGGAACAGTTTCAGGCGGGCCCCCGACTCGCACACCATGCGGTTTTCGTCCCGCCAGAAACGAATCACTTCGCCCTCCAGCACGTCCTGATCCCGCATCACCTTCGGATCGTCACGCAGCACGAATTCGCCGCTTTCCGCATCATAGGTTACGCGTCCCGCCTCCGCCCTGCGGTTTTCCTGCACGATTTCGACCTCGCCCCGGGCCTCAATGGTCCTGACTCCGCCCCCGGGCGTGAAATGGACGGTAAGCGTGGAGCAGGTCATTTCCATTTCCGGGTCCACGACGCGGACGTTGTCCTGAAAGACGGCGCGGTGCTCCTCGTAATTGAAATCCAGCCGCTCGGCCGTGATCTCCGTCGAGGCCGCCCGCACTCCGCCCGCCAGCAGCGCCGCCAAAAACAATCCCGTGATCGTCTTTTTCATTCCGATGTCTTCCCTCCGTTCAATCCCAGGCGCTCCTGGTTCAGGGTCACGCGCGCGCCGTCCGTGATGCGGAAGCGGCGGGTCTCACGCTCAAACACGAACCGGGTGCCGCGGATCACCGCGTCCGGCAGTTCGATCCGCACCCGGCCGTCCGAAAAGGCGCGCTCGCGGTCGCGGTCATACCGGCAGTGGGGGGCCTCCACCACGGCGGCCGTGCCCCCGCCACGATAGAATTCGATGCGCAGACCCCGGATCTCGACCATGCCCTCGCCCAGCATCCTGGCGTGATCGCCAAAGATCTGAGAGAGCATCTCGCCGTCGTCACCATACTCCGGCGCGCGGAAGCCGCTGATCTCGAGCCCCGGCTCGACCGCGGGTTCGCCGTCCCCCTCCCCTTTCGCAGCCGAGCAGCACGCCGCGGGGATCAACAGCAGAGCTAAGAACCATGCGAGATTATCGTACCGCAGCGAGCGCATCGCGAATCACTTTCAGTTGTCGCCACAGCCTGCTCAACTCGTTCAGCGGAATACTGTTCGCCGCGTCCGAAAGCGCCTGTTCCGGCCTGCGGTGGGTCTCCATGAATACCGCATCGCAGAACCCGCCGGCCACGGCGCCGCGGGCCAGCACGGGGGCCCAGCGGCGGTCCCCGCCGGTCGCGCTCCCGGCTCCGCCCGGCGCCTGAACGCTGTGCGTGCAGTCGAACACCACCGGGCAGCCGGTCCGCCGCAGGATCGGCAGACTGCGCATGTCCGCGACCAGCGCATTGTAGCCGAAGCTGGCGCCGCGCTCGGTCAGCAGAATCCTGCGGTTGCCGCTCGAGCGCACTTTTTCGACCACATGCGCCATGTCCCACGGCGCCATGAACTGCCCCTTCTTGACGTTTACGGCGCATCCGCTCTCGCCCGCGGCCATCAGGAGGTCCGTCTGCCGGCAGAGAAATGCGGGGATCTGGATCATGTCGACCGCCCGCGCCGCCGCGGGGACCTCCTGCTCGCTGTGTACGTCCGTCACCACGGGCACGCCGACCCGCTCGCGGACCTCGGACAGAATCTCGAGCCCCTCCGCGAGCCCCGGCCCGCGATAGGACCGGAGGGACGTGCGATTGGCCTTGTCGTAAGAGGCCTTGAAGATGAAGGGGATATCCAGGCGCCGGGACAGACGCCGCAGCGCGCGGGCGAGATCGAGACACATCTCCCGGCTCTCGATCACGCAAGGCCCCGCCACCATGACCAGCGGATTCTTTCCGCCGATCCGGACCTCGCCGACCTTCACCGTCCGGCTCCGTCCTGCGTTCTGCTCCCTGTCATTCATAATTCGTGCGCGACATCCTGACGGCTCCGGCGCGGAATGAAAAGGGAAAAGGGGATGGGGTAAAGCGCGTGAGGGCAGGGATTCTGCTGTACAGCCGAAGGCCGTCCGGCGCGTCCGTACCCCTGTCTTACTCTGACTCTGACTCTGACTCTAACTCTGATTCTGATTCAGAACCCTCTCCACCCTCTCCACATCCTCCGGGGTGTCGACGCCGGTGCCGTAATCCTCCGTGCGCAGCACGCATATCGCGGCGCCCATGCGGAGCGCCCGGAGCTGCTCGAGTTTTTCGGCCCGCTCCAGTGCATCGGGCGCTTCCGCGACCATCCGGAGGAGAAACGGGCGGCGGTAGGCGTAAATGCCTATGTGCCGCCAGTAGAGAGGTTCCGGCAGGGACTCGTCGGCGTCCCTCACGTGAGGGATCGCCGCCCGGGAGAAATAGAGCGCCCGGCCGCGGGCGTCGCAGACGACTTTCACCACGGAAGGCTGCCGGATGCGTTCGTCCGCCGAGGACATCGGGGACGCCGCGGTCGCCATGTCCCAGCCCTGCTCTTCGGTGAGCACGGCGGCGAGACGATCGATCAGCGCCGGTTCGATCAGCGGTTCATCGCCCTGAATATTCACGATCACTTCGGCCTCTTCGGATCCGACGGCCTCCGCCACGCGGTCGGTGCCCGAGGGGTGGCCGGGACGGGTCATGACGGCCTGCACCGCCCCGTCCGCATAGGCCTCCACCGCCTCGCGCACCCGGTCGTCGTCCGTCGCCACCCGCACCCCCGCCAGCCGCCCGGCGGCGCGTACCCGGTCGAGCACGTGGTAGAGCAGCGGACGGCCCGCCACCGGAGCGAGCACCTTGCCGGGGAACCGGGTCGACGCCCAGCGGGCCGGGATGACTCCGATCGCCCGGGTCATGCCTGCTCCCTCTGCCACGAGCGCGCGTATTCGACCAGTTCTTCGGGTCCGCAGCGCGCGGTCCCGATTTTTCCGACCACCACCCCGGCCGCGAGGTTGGCGATTTCCGCGGTCTCTTCGGGCGTGGCGCCGGAGATCATCGCCAGCATGGCCGCCGCCATCACGGTGTCGCCGGCGCCGCTGACGTCGAACACCTCGCGCACCATCGTGGGAATGTGGCGCGGCGCCCCCTCGCGGGCGAACACCAGCATGCCGCCCGGCCCCAGCGTCACGAAGAGCTGATCGGTCCGCCATTGCTCACGCAGCTTTTCACCCGCCGCGCAGAGCGGCCCGTCCTCCAGCGGATTCTCCGCGGGGGGCGACCACGGGATCGCGGCGGCCGAAAAAGCCTCCGCGCGGTTCGGCGTGGCCAGGGCCAGACCCTCAACCCTCAGAGAATGCCCCTCCCTGGGATCGTACCCCGCGGGGAGTCCCCGCTCCGAAGCTTCCCGCAGCACAAAATCGACGACATCCTGCCCGAGCGTACCCTTGCCGTAGTCTTCGAGAATCACCGCCGAAACACGGTCCATCTCGAACCGCAGCCGTTCACAGAAGCGTTCGAAGCCCGCCCGGTCGAGTTCAAAAGGGCGCTCCCGGTCGACGCGGACCACCTGCTGCCGCTCGGCGACCACTCTCGATTTCACGGCGGTGCTCACCCCTTCCAGCCCCAGCAGTTCATCGGCGATATCCCACCGGCGGAACACCTCGCGCAGGTCGCGGGCCGCGGCGTCGCAGCCGACCAGACCGGCGACGACCGCGTCGCCGCCCAGCGAGGCGATATTGGCGCCGACGTTGCCGACCCCGCCCGGCATGTCGTGCTCTTCGCGGACGCGGACGACCGGCACCGGAGCTTCGGGCGATATGCGTTCCACGGACCCGTAGACAAAACGGTCGAGCATCGGGTCGCCCACGGCCAGCACACGCCGTCCGCGGAAGGCGGTTACCATTTCGCGCACACGATCAGGGGCCAGGTCCATGTTCGCTCCTCATTCTCAACCGAAGCCGCGGTTCAGGACGATGCGTAGACGTCCCGCCATCACGGCGTAGCGGGTGTGACAACGGCGGCACAGGTAGTGGCGGGTAAAGGGCAGCCATGTCCACGCACCGCGCCGTTTAAGCCGGGAACGCTCCGCGGCCGTACATTTCGGACATCCTTCCGACCGCGTCCCCGAGTACTTTCGGACTTGTCTCATCCCAGCCATCCCTCCGCAGCCGCGTTTATCGCACAGGAACACGGGCCGGACGAGGTGAAAAAAGTCAGGCTTTTGTTTGCGTCCTCCGGTATCGGCGGCACTGCACCCCCGCCTCCGCGAACAGTGAACGGGCCTGTTCGGTAAAATGATATTCCTCTTCGTACACCACCTCGACGATCCCCGCATTGATGATCATCTTGGTGCAGAGCAGGCAGGGATTGAGCATGGAGTACAGCGTTCCCCCCTTCACCGCGATACCGTGACAGGCCGCCTGAACGATGGCGTTCTCTTCGGCGTGCGCGCAGATGCACTCGCCCAGTCCACCGCCGGAGCCGACTTCGGAAGAACACCGCGGGCAGCCCCCCTCGAAACAGTTCCGGATCCCCCGCGGCGTGCCGTTATAGCCCGTCGATACGATGCGCCGGTCGCAGACGATAAGGGCGGCGACCTTGCGGCGCATGCAGTTCCCGCGGCTCGAAACCACGTGACAGATGTCCATGAAATACGTGTCCCAGTCCGGCCGCGCTGAGGATGAATGGCTCATGGCGGCGAGTGTAGGGACCCGCCGATGCGGGGTCAAGAGGGAGGGAGTAGAGTCGGAATCAGAATCAGAGTAAGAGAAAGAGAGAGTGTGAGACCTGAGACCTGAAACCTGAGTAAGAAACTCTTCTCTTACTCTGATTCTGACTCTGACCCGGACGGCGAAGAACGCTGGACATCGAGGCCGAAAGCCTGAAGGATGCCCGGCCTGTTTTCTGACGCAAGGCACCTCGATGAAGCGACCTGTACACGACATTCCGTTCCGCCCCGCGAAGTGCCCCGTATTTTACGGCTGGGTGGTGCTGGCCGCGGGCGCCCTGGGCGTACTGGCCAGCGTGCCCGGGCAGACCATCGGCGTTTCGGCGTTTACCGATCCGCTTCTGGACGCGCTGGAATTGAACCGCGTGGAGCTGAGCACGGCCTATTTTCTCGGCACGATGGGCAGCGCGCTGCTGATCGCCCGCGCCGGGAAGATCTACGACCGCTACGGGGCGCGTCCGGTCGGTTTCGCGACGGCAGTCGCCATGGGACTCGTGCTCTGGGCGCTGACCCTCGTCGACCAGGCCGCCGCCGCAGTCGGTGCGTTGTTCGGCGGACGGGGGCGCGTGCTGATTTCGATGACCCTGCTCACGCTTGGTTTCTTCGGTCTGCGATTCCTGGGCCAGGGCGTGCTGACGCTCGTATCGCGCAGCATGGTCATGAAATGGTTCGAGCGCCGGCGAGGTCTGGCGAACGGGCTGATCGGGGTCTGCGTCGCCCTCGGCTTTCCCGCCTCGCCGCCCGTCTTTAACGCCTGGATACAGCGGCTGGGCTGGCGCGGCGCGTGGGGCCTGCTGGGGGCCCTGATCGGGATCGGACTCTCGCTGCTCATCCTGCTGTTCTACCGCGACACACCGGAGCGGTGCGGACTGGAGCCGGACGGGGGATTGACCGGGCCGAAACGTTCGGACCTGCCCGATACGCATCCGGACCGCGACTGGACGCTGCCCGAGGCGCGGCGAACCTATGCCTTCTGGGTCTTCAACCTGACCATGGTCATGTTCGCCTTCTACATGACGGCCCTGTCGTTTCATATCGTCAATATCTTCGAACTCTCCGGCATGGACCGCGGGCGGGCGATGATGATTTTTCTCCCGGGGGCGGCCATCGGCCTGACCCTTGAACTCGTCGTCAACTGGCTGAGCGACTACACGAAACTGAAATACATCCTCTGGGCGGAGCTAGTCGGTCTGGGCCTCTCCACCGCGGCGCTGGCCATTCTCGAACCCGGGTGGCCCGTGATCATGCTGATCGTCGGCAACGGCATCATGGGCGGAGTCTTCGGGGTCCTGATCGGAGTCACCTGGCCGCGCCTCTTCGGCCGCACCCACCTCGGCGCCATCGCGGGCCTTAACATGGGCTGTGTCGTCGCCGGCAGCGCGCTGGGGCCGGTGCTGTTCAGCCTCTCCCAGCGCTGGAGCGGCAACTACACCATCGCCGCGCTCGTCTGCCTGTCCGTCTGCGTAACACTTTTCGCCGCCTCCCTCCGCGTCAAACCGCCGAAGCGGGAACCGAGCGAAGAAAGCTGATGCGCGAGGTGATCGTCCAAACCTCGGGCCTTCCCGGTCCTACCCGCCGGTCATCTCCTCGAGCGTCTTGCCTTTGGTCTCGCCGACAAACTTCCACGCGAAGAAGATCGACAGCAGGGCGAAGAAGGCATAGCAGCCGTAGGCCCCGCCCAGACCGATCCCCGCAAGCATCATCGGGAAGGTTATGGTCACGATAAAATTCGTCGCCCACTGCGAAAGACCGGCCAGCGAGAGCGCCGCGCCGCGCATCTGGTTGGGGAACATCTCGCCGAGCAGCACCCACATCACCGGCCCCCAGGTCACCGCGAAACATATGATGTAGCAATTCGCGGCCAGCAGCGCGAATACGCCGGAGGCGCCGGTCAGTTGAAGGTTGCCGGCGGAATCGACCTTCGCTCCGGCGAAAACCAGGGCCAGGAGCCCGAGAAAGACCGTCATGCCGACCGAACCCCAGAGCAGCATCGGTTTGCGGCCCACCTTATCGACCAGCAGGATGGCGACCACCGTGCTGCCGATGTTGATCGCGCCGCCGATGACATTGATCAGCAGGGCGTTTTCTTCGGTGAAGCCGGCCGCTTCCCAGAGCACCTCGCCATAGTAGAAAATGACATTGATGCCGACGAGCTGCTGGAAGGCGGCCAGCAGAATGCCGACCCAGACGACGGGATAGACGCGCTTCCCCGCCTGATTCCACACGTCGCGGAGACTCGGCCGGTGACCCCGATTCAGCGTCGCCCGGATCTGCCCGACCTTTTCGGGCGCGTCGTCCGGATGATCGACGCGCGCCAGGACCGACTCGGCCTTTTCATATTTTTCACGCGCCACCAGGAACCGCGGCGACTCCGGAATACACAGCAGCCCCAGAAAAAAGAGAGTCACCGGGATCAGTTCCATCCAGAACATCCACTGCCAGGTCTGAAAGCCCCACAAGGGGTCCGAGGCCCCCCCGCTGGCACTGGCCAGCAGGAAATTGCTCAGAAAAGCTACAAAAAGTCCCAGGACGATCGCCATCTGCTGAAGAGAAGCGAGGCGGCCGCGGTAAGCGGCCGGGGCGATCTCGCTGATGTAGGCCGGACTGATGATGCTCGCGCCTCCCACGGCCAGTCCGCCGATCAGACGGTACATCACGAACTCGAAAGATCCGTCCGCGACCCCGGAACCCCACGCACTGACGCCGAAGCAGACCGCGGCGGCGATCAGCGCAAAGCGGCGCCCGAGCCAGTCGGCGATCCGCCCGGCGAAAAACGCGCCCACCGCACAGCCGAGCAGCATCGAGGCCACATTGAAGCCCGAAGCGACTTCCGATGTTGCGAACGCCTCCTGCAGCGCCCCTACCGTTCCGTTGATCACGCCGCTGTCGAAACCGAACAGAAATCCCCCCAGGGCCGCCACACAGGAGAGAAGGATCACAAACGCATTCATCTGGACTCCCTTCGATTAACCGAACCTCAACAAAACGACACTATGCGCCGTTTGCCGCCTCCATTTCAAGGCCCTCCGTCCGTCAAACAGCAGTTCTCATTATGGCCGCATTCCGACCGCGGACGGCGTGGCAGCCGTCCCTCCCGAGTCGATATCCGACGCATTTTCGGGCATTGGGAGGGTCGGGTGCCACCCCGACCGAAAAGGGTGAAGCCATAATGAGAATCGCTGTCCGTCAAAACTCCACCTCGAATCCGTCCGGACGCGGGCCGGTCTCGATCACCGCCCGCCGGCGGGGTGCTTCGTAGCGTCGGTCGACCTTGAATGACTTACCCCCGGGTGTTCTCGCGGACACGGAGGAAAGGGGGTCTCCCAGGATTTCCAGTCGATAGCGCCGGCGTGCAGGCAGTTGATCGGAGTACGGGCCCTCGGGCGCGGAAACCGAAACGCGCGTGCGTCCCTCCCCTGCGGGTTCCACGCGTATGGGCGTCTTCGCGTACATTCCTTTCTGATGCGCGCGCGTTAGACCGTCGTCTTCGTACAGCTCGTACGTGCGTACGCCGGAACGGGGCGCGATGACCAGCGTCAACGGATCCAGCGCTTTCTCATCGACATAATCCATCTCGGGCTGCAGGGGCACGACCGCGCCTTCACGCACGAGCAGCACAAGCCGTTCGATCGGCACGGTCTCCGTCACGACGTCCGGTCCCTCGTACCGACGACCTGTAAACCAGTCCGTCCACCGTCCCGGCGGAACCCAGAAGGTGCGCTCCGCGGACAGGTCCCGGATCTTCTTATTGAACACACCGAGATTCATCCGAAACGGCGCGTCCGCCTCGCCGGCCATAAGCTGCTCCGCAGACACCTCTTCTCGGTCGTACTGCCAGATCGCATTGGCAAAGACTTTCTTCAGGCGCGCACTGCCGGCCAGTTTTTCCTCCCACTGCTCACCGCTCATGTCCTCGTGCGCGGGAGGACGTCCCGATGCGCACATGCGTATTTCGATCCAGCCGTCATCATCCCGGTCCCTTCCGGGAAAAGTGACGGCCACGGGGCGCCCCATGCCGGGATCGGCCACCGGTTCAACCGTCTTCACGGTCTCGCCCTCGACGATCACATCGGTCGGCGGCAGACCGCAGGCGCGATGAAGCCGCGGCTGGGCGCAGAAAGCCACCGTGAAGGTGCGACGGGGAATGTCGAGCGCGCGGACGCGATACACGAGCTCGTCTCCCACCTCCCACGTCTGCAGCGCTTCGTCGAACGGCTTCGTTTCCGGTTCGACGTAACTGGCAATGTACTTCCCCGGACCGGGTGTACGGTTTTCAAAATCTGGAGGCGACCAGTCCGAAGGCCGGATCACGGGCACGACGAGGAGGTCGTCGCCCAACAGGTACTGGGTGTGGATCAGCTGCGTCTTCCAGTCGCCCTTGACCTCTTCGGGCGCGTAGTGGTGGAAAAAGCCGAGCGACAGCGGACCGAGTTCGCGCCACATCGCTCCGGGGATCTCCGCATCCGGGAACGCCATATCCATCGGCATGACGATTGGAGAGCCGTCGGCGTAGTTCGCGGCCGCCAGCGTGTAAAGGTAGGGCATCAGCCGGTAGCGCAGCTTCGCGAAATCGCGGAACAGCTCCATGGCGTCCCGGCCGTAGAATCGCCACGGCTCATTCCCGTCGTGGGTCCATACCAGCGGCGAGAGCAGCGCCTGCTGGCTCCAGCGCACAAAGCCCTCGGGCGTCATGCGCGAATTGAATCCCCCGGCGTCGGCCATCACGTAGGGGACGTCGACCCGCGCCAGGGCGCCGAGGACTTCGATCTGCGAGGCGAATGTGCCCCAGGTGCCGGGGATATCGTCGGTCCAGATCGCGGGATAGGGGCGGCTCATCGTGCGCGCGGTAATGACCCCCCGCCCCTCGCCCCCATGGGTATACTGCTTCTGCGCCTCGAAGAACATCTTGTGATAGAGGTCCCACAGCCGGTCGTCGCGGTTTCTCCAGAGCGACCCCCATCCACAGGTTCCGTCGAGTTTGAAGGAACCGACCCCGTCCTCGTAGAGCGGTTTGAGATAGTGTTCCCTGTACCAGTCCCGGGCCTCCCGGTTGCGGAAGTCCAGCGCCACGCGGTCGCCGGGGCCGCGCTGCGAGGGATCGAGCCAGCCGCGCTCCTCAAGCAGGGCGGCGCGCGCGGGGTCGCTTTCGGCCGAAATGCCGTGGTGATCGATCAGACAGAGCCGGTAGCCTTTCTCTCCGATTTCGTCCATCAGCGCTTCCGCGTCCGCATAGCCCTCGCCCCACTTCATCGTGTCCCAGTGTCCGCCCCATGCGAAGTCGGGATGGATCCAGTCGCCGGGAATGCCGAGATCGCGCGTGATCCGCACGACCTCACGCACCTGCTCGCTGTTCTCGTAGTGATAGCGCGACCAGCCGATGCCGAAGATCCACTTCGGCGGCAGGCCGACACCCAGTTCAAATTTCTGTTCCGGCGACCACGCGCTCACGCGACCTTCGTCATCCCGAACCTGCACGGACCAGTAATACGGCTCGTACACCCGTGTGAGACGGCGGGCTTCGTCCGGCGGCCAGTACTCCCACGCCGCGCTCCCGGAAGAAACCCAGCCGCTGTCGAAAAAGACCTCCCGCTCTTCGAGCACCCCGGGCCGGGGGTCGAGGCGAATGCGGTACGCCTGCTGTGCGGTGTCCGCGGGAAGGTCCCAGGAAAACACCGGGGCCACATCGATCACGTGCGTCGGGTTTTCCCGCCGGTCGACACGCGGATTCCGCGGGCGCAGCGCATCGTGCAGTTTCAGATCCGGGGGCCGCACGGCCGGGGTTTCCCCGTGAATCTTCGTCGCGGCAAAATCAAACGGCTTGTTCAGCACCAGCACTTCGGCGATCCCCACATTGCGGTTGTCGGGGCCGGCTTCCGTCACCTCGATCGTGAGCGACCGCGTTGTGACCGGATCGAATCCGGCCCGCGCGGGGGTTGACGCGTCGTTGGCCGGTTCGATCAGTTCCACGTAGCGCCCGTCGTCGAACACCGCCTTGGCCCTCACGATGTGATCGATCGCCGTCGGCCGGTCGTACATCCGGATCTGGTTCAGGGTCACCGGTTCCGGCCACTCGAGCCTGAGCCAGGCTCCCTCTCCTTCGAAGCGGCTCGCCCACTCGTGTTCGGGGGCATCCGGGTAGCCGCCGACCCGTCCATCGATCGCCCGGTGCGGCCCCTGCCCTCGCGAGACCGAGCTGGCCGTCGCCTCCGCTTCCATGGCGATATTTTCGGGGACTGCAAAGGGGGCGCTGAAAACCTGGGCGGCACATAACAGCCCTCCCAGGATTACCGTGATAAGCCGTGTGTCCGAATGCATACGATCCCCCCTGTACGTGTGTGGCGTTTGCCGAATCCGCGTCATAATTGAATTACTCCGCACAGGAAAAGGGAAACACCTTCCGAAAAACCATACCGGGTTCAGATATCCGGCATTTCCGCAACGAGCGCGCCTCACCAAGTGAGGCGCGGATCCCCTTCATTGAGCGACGCGGCATTGCGGATGCCGGGACCGCGGTTCCTTCCGTCCCCCAGGTCCGCCCGGTACCGGTCGGCGGCCCGCGTCAAACGTTCAAAAATCTCCGGATAGCGGTCCTTCACATCGGTGGCCTCGCCGATATCATGATCGAGGTCGTACAGCGCGAGTTCGGCCCGCCCCTTCGCATAGGCCCGCGGCACCCCCCCGCGGCCGGCTTCGCGGCCTTCCATTAAGCTGTAGGTGTGCGGGAAGACCACCTTCCAGCGGTCTTCGCGAATCGCGTGAAGATGGCCGCGATAGTAGATCGGGAAAGCTTCGTGCGGCGACTCGGCGCCCGGCGTACCGAAAAGGAGCGGCGCGATGTCCTTCCCGTCGATCCGGTGTTCAGGAAGCTCCGCGCCGATCAGAGCGGCCACGGTCGGGAGCAGGTCGATCGTGGAAGCGAGTTCATCACACTCCGTGCCCGCCGGAATACGCCCCGGCCACCAGCACACCGTCGGTTCACGGATGCCGCCTTCGAAGGCGGTGAGCTTCCCTTCCCGCAGCGGCCCCGCGGACCCGGCGTGATCGCCGTAGGCGAGCCAGGGTCCGTTATCCGAGGTAAACACGACCAGCGTCTCCCGATCGAGTCCGTGCCGCTCAAGCGTATCCAGAATCCGCCCTACGGACCAGTCCAGCTCCATCACCACGTCACCGTAGAGCCCTGCGCCGCTGCGTCCCTCGAACGCCTCGCTCGCATAGAGCGGAACATGAACCATCGGGTGCGGAAGATAGATGAAAAACGGTTGCTCCCGATGCCGCTCGATAAAGGAAACCGCGCGTTGGGTGAACAGGCGCGTAAACTGCTGCTGGTCTTCGGGTCCGAGATCCGGGTCGACCACCTCGGTGCCTTCGATCAGCGGCAGCGGCGGGAAACGGCGGTGCTCGGGGAGTTTCTGATTCTTGGGATTAAGCGGCCACATGTCGTTCGAGTACGGGATGCCCAGGTATTCGTCGAACCCGTGGTTCGGAGGGAGGAATTTCGGATGATGACCGAGGTGCCATTTCCCATAGCAGGCGGTGGCGTATCCGCGCTGCCTGCAGATTTCCGCGAGGGTGGTCTCGGAGGGATTCAGCCCGTGGGTATGATTCGGGAACAGCGCGCCCTGAATCCCCACGCGGCGGTTGAAGCACCCGGTCATCAGCGCAGCGCGCGAGGCCGAGCAGACGGGGGAGCTGACGATGAAATCCGTAAAGACACGGCCTTCACGCGCCATCCGGTCCAGGTTCGGGGTGGAGTATTCTTCTACTCCGAATGGTCCAATGTCGGCATAGCCCATATCGTCGATGAAGAAGATGATGATATTCGGGAGAGGGCCGGATTCGGCGGGTCCGCGCAACCCCGCCGCGGAGGCGACGACGCCGGTGAACCAGGCCAGCACAAACATGGCTGCAGAACGGGCGTGCCTCCTCATTATTGGCCCCTTTCGCCCGGAGGCACCTCGCGGAAATCGATTTTGTTTTCCCAGAGTCGGCGCTGCTCGGCATATTCCGAGCGTTTCGGGATGTCCCAGGCGGGCGGGCTCATCGCCCCGCGCCAGGCCTGGAAGCGGGCCTCCATTTCCCGGGCGCGTTCGGGCCGGGAGTCCATGAGGTTCTGCGTCTCACCCATATCCTCTTCGAGATTGTAGAGCGCGACGGGCTTGTCGTCTTCCCGGATCAGCTTCCAGTTCCGGAAGCGCACACCGCCGCGGCCGAACCCGCCCCAGTAAAGCTGCTCGTGCGGCGCCTCATCCGTGGCTCCCGTCATGAAGGGCATAAGGTCGACGCCATCCGTCTTCTGCCGCAGCGGCACACCGGCGAGACGCGCAAAGGTGGGATAAAGATCGAACGTGCAGGCAGGGCCCTCGAGCGTGGAGCCCGCGGGAATGACGCCGGGCCACTGGGCGAGGAACGGAACGCGGACGCCGCCCTCCTCGACCCGCCCCTTGGCGCCGTTCAGCGGCGAGTCGGGACTCTTCAGGTTGCGGTGCGTTCCGTTGTCGCTGATGAAGAAAAGGAGCGTATTCCTCTCGATACCCAGCCGGCGGAGGGTATCGAGGATGCGCCCCACCCCCTCGTCGAGCCCGAACATCACTGCGGCGTATTCGCGGCGGGCGTCCTCGTCGAGTTTCGCGGCGCGGTCGAGATACTTCTGCGTCGCCTGGATGGGCCCGTGCGGCGCGTTGAACGCGAGGTAGAGGAAAAACGGTCCGTCGCGATGGCGCCGGATGAACTCGTCGCCCCGGCGGGCGAACTCGTCCGATAAATAATCCCAGGAATCGACCGGTTCCCCGTTCTCCTCGATTTCATTGCCCCAGTTATACCAGAAGTCGTGCTTCATGTAGTAGGAATGCATCCCGCCGGCGAAGCCGTAGAAGTAGTCGAAGCCGCGGTTGTTGGGGTGAAATCGCGGCCGGATTCCGAGGTGCCACTTGCCGACACAGCCCGTGGCGTACCCGGCCCGCTTGAGCATCTCCGGCATGATCTCGACATCGGTGGGCAGCCCGAGATCCTCGTCCCAGGCCACGTATCCCGGCGTCGGATTCGTCTCGAATCCGAAGCGCTGCTGGTAGCGCCCGGACATCAGAGCCGCCCGGCTTGGCCCGCAGATCGGGCAGGTGGAGTAGCCCTCGAAAAATTTCGCCCCGCGCCGCGCAATCGAGTCGATGTGCGGGGTCTGAAAGTCCCGGGCCGCATAGCAGCTCACATCACCCCAGCCGAGATCGTCGGCGTAGATCAGGACAATATTCGGTTTTGAGCCGGCACGCCGCTGCGCGGCCGCTTCGCTCCCCAGAGCCCAGAGCCCCGCCCCCGCGGCGCCGGTCCGTGTGATAAACTCCCGTCGGTTTATGGAATGCATGGTGTACCCCCCTGACTTTTCTAAGATAGCCGCACCCTTATTAGGGCACCTGATTTTCTTCATGAAACACAAGGCAAAACCGGGAAGCAATCTTTTATCCGTTTATTAGATCAGAGCCTTTCGTGCAACGACAAACAAACTTGACCCCTGCGGCGGGCCTTACTACGCTGGGTCGACCATGATTACTCGACATTTTCTTTTATCGCTGTGTTCGCTCGCCTGCCTTCTGTGCTTCTCCGGTGTCCCGGTTACCGCGGGCTCCCAGGGAGGTGGCGTGCTTGCATTCACCCTGCCGGGCATACCCTTCACCGGAGGGGGCCAAGAACCCGGCGAAGTCTGGGGACAGGCGCAGCAGGCCCGCGAGAACGGGCAGACCGGCCGGGCGCTGAAACTCTACTCCCTGATCGCGAAAAAATGGCCCGCGAGTCCTTATGCGGCCCGCGCGCAGCAGTTTCGCGCCGACCTTCTCCGCGAACAAGGCAAGAAACGCCGCGCCCGGGAGGAATACGTCGAACTGCTCAGGGAATATGGGAACCAGATTTCCACCGAGAACGCGCTCCAGTCGCTTTTCGAGCTGGCGACGGACGCCGGGAATCGCCGCCGATTCAACTGGGTCTTCGGCGGGTTCAAGACTCCGGAGGCGGCCCTCCCCGCACTGGAGGCGATTCTCAAGTACGGACCGAACTGGGACCGCGCGCCGGAGGCGCAGTTCATGATCGGAAAAATCCACGAGGGACAGAACAAGCCGGAAGAGGCGATCGCCGCCTACGCCAAAACGGAATACCGCTATCCCCGATCCGAGTACGCGGAGAAGGCGGCCTACCGACGGGTGCACACGCTCGTGAACCTGAGCCGTGAAACCCCTTACAGCAGCGGTCTGCGAGAAAAAGCGCTCACAGCCTGCCGGATGTTCGTCGAAACCTATCCGCAATCCGGTCACGCCGACGAAGTCCGCGAACTGCGCGCGGAATTGACGGAAGCCCGGGCCGAAGCACTGTATGAGCGGGCGGTGTTCTATGATAAGATCTCCCATCAGCCGGATTCCGCACTGATCTATTACCGCCGCCTGCTGGACGAGTTTCCCAACCTGGAACGGGCGGAAGACGCCCGGAAGCGGATCGCTGAACTGGAGGCCGATGATGACAAGCCCGAAACGCCCCAATAAGCACGTTATTGCAGGGATCGGCCTCGTCCTGCTGGCGGCCGCCTCCGCCCTGTTCAGCGGATGCGCGGGGTACCAGGTGGGAACCCGCCCCCCCGAAGGCGTCAAGACCGTCTACATAGCACCCCCGGTGAATCGCAGCGGGGAACCGATGATCGAGTCACGGATTATGCACGAAATCACCCGCGAACTGCAACAGGACGGGACCTTCGCGCTGGCCTCCGAGTCCGGCGCCGATGCTCGACTCGAAATCGTATTGCGGGACTACCGCCTGCAGCCTCTCGCCTACGAGGACGTCGAGGAGGCCCGGACGCGCGAGTACCGGATGAAGATCCGGGCGGATGTCACGCTGCGCCGTACGGAAAGCGGCGCCGTGATTGCCGAACGTGCCGGGGTGCTCGGCGAGAGCGATTTCTTTGTGAACGCCCCCCTAGGCGGGATCGATCTGCCCTCCTCCAAACGCATCGGACTGATACCGGCCGCGCAGGATCTTGCGGAGAACATCATCGACGCCGTCGTCGAACGGTGGTAATCCCACCGCGATCGGAACGATCGTCCGGGAGACTCTTCAAACGGGCCAAAGCCCGTATCGGATCCGCGGTTACGCGCCGACCCGCCGAATCCGTTCAGCCATGCGGCGCTTGCGCCTCGAAGCGGTGTTCTTCTTGATGACGCCCTTCTTGGCGGCCCGGTCGAGCGCGGAACAGTACGCGCGGTAAACCTCGTCACGCTTCTCATCCGTACCGGACTCAAGCGTCTCCATCGCCTCGCGGCGCAACGTCTTCACCTTGCTGCTCACGCCCTTGTTCTGCTCCCGCTTCCGCAGGGAAGAACGCATCCGCTTTTTGGCACCCTTCAAATTCGGCATAATGCAAATCGCTCCTGATTGCTTCGCGTCAAAAGCAGAGCATGGTGCGCAATCCGCGGCTTATGTCAACGGTTATTCGTGTATTTTTGGGGTGAGGGACCGGATGTTCTCTTTCCCGCAAATAGCTACAGACAACCTGACTGAGCCATTATTACCCTTTCCGGATATTTTGAACGCGCCCTTATGTCACTTTCATAAAAAAGATTTCGATTCGCATCTTATTCATTGTGAAACTTTTACGATATTATCACAACTGCTTTGAACATATGGCATGCCCGTTGCTTCTAAGGTGGGTACAACGGAACGATTTTATGGAGGAAGACGCGACATGGACATGAACAGGACCACGCAGAAGGTAAGGGAAGCGTTTCAGTTTGCGCAGGCGGAGGCGGCGCGCCGGGGACACACGGAACTCGACGGCGAGCATGTGCTGCATGCAATGCTCAAGCAGGAGGAAGGCCTGGCGCCGCGCATCATGGAGCGGATGGAGCTTTCCGTACCGACGCTGCTCGCGCGGCTCGAAGAAGATCTCGGCGGCAGGGCCTCCGCGTCGAACGCTTCGCAGGAGGCGGGCAAGGTCTACATCACGCAGCGGATGAACAGGCTGCTTGCCGCGGCTTCGGAGGAGGCGAAAAAGCTGAACGACGAGTATATCTCGGTGGAACACTTTCTTCTCGCGTTCGCGGACGAGGGTCGTGACACCGCGGCGGGGAAGCTGTTCGACGAACAGGGTATCACGCGCAACGGGCTGCTCGACGCGCTGCAGTCGATCCGCGGCCATCAGCGCGTGACCAGCGACAACCCCGAGGGCCAGTACGAGGCGCTGGAAAAGTACGGCACCGATCTCGTGGCCATGGCGCGTTCCGGGAAGCTCGATCCGGTCATCGGGCGCGATGCGGAGATCCGTTCGGTGATCCGCATCCTCTCGCGCAAGACGAAGAACAATCCCGTGCTGATCGGCGATCCCGGAGTCGGCAAGACGGCGATCGTCGAAGGGCTCGCGCACCGGATCGTGCGCGGCGACGTGCCCGAGGGGCTTCGCGAGAAGACGATCTTCGCGCTCGATCTCACCTCGCTCATGGCCGGGGCGAAGTACCGCGGCGAATTCGAGGAGCGGCTGAAAGCCGTACTGAACGAGATCAGGGAATCCGAGGGGAACATCATTCTCTTCATCGACGAGGTACACAACATCGTCGGAGCGGGCCGCACGGAGGGCTCCACCGACGCAGGCAACATCCTCAAGCCCATGCTCGCGCGCGGCGAACTGCACTGCATCGGCGCGACGACGCTCGACGAACACCGCCGCCATATCGAGAAGGACGCCGCGCTGGAGCGGCGGTTCCAGCCCGTGCTGGTCGACGCCCCTTCGGTCGACGATACACTGGCGATCCTGCGCGGTCTCCGCGAGCGGTTCGAGCTGCATCACGGCGTGCGCATTCAGGATGCCGCACTCGTCTCCGCCGCCACCCTGTCCGACCGCTATATCACCGACCGGTTTCTGCCGGACAAGGCGATTGACCTGATGGACGAGGCGTGCGCCTCGATACGTACCGAGATCGACTCGATGCCGGCCGAACTCGACGACATTACGCGGCAGGTAATGCGGCTGGAAATCGAGGAGACGGCGCTCAGGAAAGAGAGCGACCCGGCGTCGAAGGAACGCCTCGAAAAGCTGCAGCAGGAGCTGGCGGATCTGCGGGCAAAGGCCGACGAGATGCGGGCGCGCTGGGAGAACGAGAAACAGGAGCTCGACCGCGTCCGCGAGCTGCGCGAGGCGCTGGAAGCCGCACGCCACCGCGCCGAGGAGGCCGAGCGCGAGTACAACCTTGAGCGTGTCGCCGAGCTGCGCCACGGCACCCTTCCGGAACTCGAAAGACAGCTCGCCGAGTGTGAGGAGCGGATGAAAGACGGCCGGGATCAGCTCCCGCTGCTGCGCGAGGAGGTCACCGAGGAAGAGATCGCGGAGGTCGTCTCGCGCTGGAGCGGCATCCCGCTGACACGCCTGCTCGAAGGCGAGCGCGAGAAGCTGCTGAAGCTGGAGGACGTCCTTCACCACCGGGTCGTCGGGCAGGACGAGGCGGTCAAGGTCGTCTCCGACGCCGTCATCCGCGCCCGCGCGGGGGTCAAGGATCCCCGCCGTCCGATCGGCGCGTTCCTCTTCCTCGGTCCCACGGGCGTGGGCAAGACGGAACTCGCCCGCAGCCTCGCCGAGGCGCTCTTCGATTCCGAGGAGCAGATGGTGCGTCTCGACATGAGCGAGTACATGGAGCGGCACACCGTATCGAGACTGGTCGGCGCGCCGCCGGGCTACGTCGGATACGAGGAGGGAGGCCAGCTCACCGAGGCCGTCCGCCGCAAGCCCTACAGCGTGATCCTGCTCGACGAGATCGAGAAGGCACACCATGACGTCTTCAATATCCTGCTGCAGATCATGGATGAGGGCCGCCTGACCGACGCCCACGGACATACCGTCGACTTCAAGAACACGATCCTGATCATGACCAGCAACCTGGGATCGACGGCGATCCTCGAAGGACTCGAACGGGAAAGTGAAGGCGAAGCCGCACCGTCGCCCGTCACGGTACTCGACGAGAGCACCCGCGAGCAGGTGATGACGATGGTCCGGGGACACTTCAGGCCCGAATTCCTCAACCGTCTCGATGAGACCGTCCTGTTCACCCCGTTGAGCGAGCCGGAGATTGAGCGGATCGTGGATCTGCAGATCGACGAGCTTCTCGCTCGGCTCAGCGACCGCAAGATCGACCTGCAGGTGACCGGGGAGGCGCGTAAGCATCTGGCCCGCGAAGGCTATGATCCGGTATACGGGGCCCGGCCTCTCAAGCGGCTCATTCAGCGCGAATTCGAGACCAAACTCGCACGCAGCCTGATCGCCGGCGACATCCGGGAGGACTCGACTGTGTGCGCCGATATCGAACGGGATGTACTCACGTTCCGGAGCGGCGAAAGAGACGGTACTGAGAGAGACAGCTGAGACCTGAGTGTGAGACCTGAAAACTGACTGCGGGGACAGGCTTCATCTCCTGAGTTCAACATGGGGACACCCGGGGGAATATCGTACTCGTACTCAGCGAAGCGGTACTCGTACTCGAATTCCTTGAATCGATGGATGGGATCGCGCCTTCGGCGCTCCGAGTACGCGTACGAGTACGAGTATATGTCCCCCTCCTCAACCAACCTTCATGTTCTTCATGGTTCTCTCTCCCCTCCGATCTGCCGCATCCCACCTTTCCCGGGAACCCTTCCATAAAAATCCACGAATAACCCTTTTTCCGCCGGGACACCCTGATTCAAAACTCACTTCAATGTTCACAGGGGGATTCGAGCGCTTCTTCGGGCAATGTTGAAGTCAGGAAAACTGACTGCGGGGACAGGCTTCATCTCCTGCTCGGGTCTCTCACTCGATTTATTTACTTCCACTCCGCTTTTCGCCCGAGGCCCTTTTCGATCGCCTCACCGTAGGGGGTCACCTCGTACCGGTCTTCCCATGCCCGCTGTGCTCTGCGGAGCTGCTCAACGAGTTCGGGGCGCGAGGAAGCGAGGTTGCGCGTCTCGGCGGGATCCCGGTCGAGATCGTAGAGTTCGAGTACCGGCTCTTCGTTATCCTTGATGTGCACCCACCACCCGGGATTGATGAGCAGCTTCCAACGCCCCCGGTAGACCACGGCCTTCTGTCCGTAGAGGTCCCAGTGGAGGTATTCCGGCGCGTCCACGCTCCCGCCGCGGAACGCAGGCATGAGGCTGCGGCCCGGCGGCGTATCGAGCCGGTTCCCCCGGAAGGACGCCGGGTATGAAACCCCGGCCGCATCCAGAAAAGTGGGCATCAGGTCGAGCACCGACGCCGCGGTATGATTTGTCGTCCCCGCAGGAATGACCCCCGGCCAATGAGCGATCAGGGGGCTCCGTGATCCGCCCTCCCAGAGGAGGGCCTTCGAGCCCTGGAACGGCGTATTGCCCAAGTGCCCCATCTTGCCCGCGGCCCCGTTGTCCGAGCAGTAACAGATCAGGGTGTGTTCGAGTTCACCCATCTCGCGCAGGGTTTCGACCACCCTTCCGATCTCGCCATCCATCACTTCCTGCATCGCTGCATGAACGCATACCTGCTCGAGCCACTCCGTGCGCTTCTCTTCAGAAGGAAACCCGTTGCGGGGTCCCGCCAGCCGGGGCGTGTAGTCCGCATCCTCCGGCAGAATCCCCATGCGCTTCATCCGCTCCACGCGCCGTTCTTCAAGCTGATGCGGGTCGGTGTTGAAATAGAGAGCGCGGTACTTCTCCACCACCGCCTTCGGCGCTTCCAGGGGATGATGCGGCGCCTGGTAGGGAAGATAGAGGAAGAACGGCCGGTCATCCTGCCGCCTCGCCTCACGTAGATACTCGATAGCCTTGTCCGTACACCCGCGCGTCGAGTACCAGTGGGGCTCGTCGATGACGGCCAGCTCATTGCCCTCGTAATACTGTTTGTTGGGCGGGGGATTGACGAAGTAATGCCACTCGCCGCCCAGGAGCCCGAAGAAGCGATCGAAGCCGCGCTGTTTCGGCATCCCGTTGAAGTAGAACTCCCGAATTTCCGGCGTGAGTTCCCGGCCGGGATAGTACGCCTGCCAGCCGGCGCCCTGGGCTTTGATCTTCTGACCTCCGAGGTGCCATTTTCCGGCCATCATCGTGTGGTAGCCCGCGGGGCCGAGAATTTCAGGGATCATCGGCACGCTCTGATCGACGATCCCGCGGTAACACGATACACCCGCGTCAAACTTGAACCCCGCCAGATCGCCCATGCCGACCTCCTGCGGCCAGCGACCGGTCATAACGGCGGCGCGCGTCGGGCTGCAGCGCGCAGCGTTGTAGAACTGTGTCCACTTCATTCCGCCCCGCGCCAGCCGGTCGAGATTCGGCGTTTCGATCTCACCGCCGCAGAACCCCGGATCGGAATACCCCGAATCGTCGCTCATAATAAATACGATATTCGGGCGCTTTCTTCCGGCCGCCGCAGCACAACCCGGACTCGCCATCCATGCCGGAACACCGGCGGCGAGCCCCTGAATAAATACCCTGCGCGATCCTTCCATGCCGTCCTCCCGTGCCACACCTTTCTCTTTCTCTATACATTGCGAAACATCATGTCGAGTTTGAAATATGATTCGTCATCGCCGTGGCGGGATTCAACTACGGATTTCAAGGATGGCTCCGATGAGGAGGGTCCGTTCAGCGACGGCGCTTGACACCGGATCATTAGTTCGCTATACGAATTATTCGGATATGGGTTTATCAATCGACACCTTCGCGGAACGCATGATTGAGCTGATGCCGGAGATGCATCTGCTGATGATGCGGCGTACGCGCCACGCGGTCGCCCGCGGCGATCTCTCACTGCCGCAGTTCTGGGCCCTCTATCATCTCCACAAACAGGCCCCCTGCCCCGTGCACAGTCTGGCGGAGCATCTGAATCTCAGCTTCTCCTCGGCTTCCGAGCTGATCGACCGGCTCGTACACGCGAAGTATATCGTGCGCGAGCGCAGCCGCGAGGACCGGCGCGTAGTGCATCTGAAGCTCACGGCGAAGGGCCGTCGGACAGTGGAGAAGATCTTCGATGAGCAGCGCGAGAGCATCAAAGAGATCTTCCGTCCGCTCAATGCCGAGGAGCGCGAAACCTACACCCGGCTCATGGCCCGCACCCTGGAGGACCAGTGAAGCGCCTGGGGGTCATCGCGGTCCTCCTGGCCACAGCGTACACCGCCCGCGCGGCAGACACTCATGCGCCGGTCTACACGCTCGAGGAGTGCATCGACCTCGGGCTGGAACAGGCGATCCGGATGCGCAACGCACGGCGCGATGTCGAAATCGCCGAGGCGGGGATCACCGAGGCGCGGGCCGCCGCCCTGCCGCAGGCCTCGCTCTCCGCACAGTATGAACGCCTGGACGAGGCCACCCTCGCCGGCCGGGAAAACCGGACGGTCAGCGGCCGGCTGGAACAGCTCCTGTTCGCCGGCGGGCGGGTCCGCTCCGCCGTGCGCGCGGCCCGGGCCTACCGCGGACTGGTTTCCGACGGCGTCGACCTCTCCCGCGCCTCGCTGATCCGCGACATCCGGCTCGGGTTCCACGGCGTGCTGCTCGCCCGCGAACAGGTGGAGGTCCGGGAACAGTCCGTCGCCACGCTGCGCGATTTTGTCGAAGACGCCACCGCCGCCTATCGCGCGGGCGCCGCCTCGGAATTCGATCAGCTCAGCGCCGAAGTACGGCTGGCCAACGAACGCCCGGCGCTGATCGATGCGCGCAACCGGCTCGAGACGGCGAAGCGGCGGTTCCGCGATCTCGTGTATCTGGAACCCGAAACGTTCCGGCTCCGGGGCGAACTCGCCTACCGGCCGTTCCCCTACGAGTATCACGAACTGCTCTCCGGAATCGACGCTCGGCGGCCCGAGCTGCGGCGTCAGGAGGACACGATCCGCCTGCGCGAGGCCGATGTGGCCCACGCCCGCAGCGAGTACTTCCCGGAGATCACGGCCGGCGGAAACTACCTGTTCCAGAAGCCCGATCCCTATTCTTTCTTCCTGTCCGACCGCGGGGGATGGGAGGACAGCTGGACGCTGACGCTTTCGGCCGAGTGGCCGATCTTCACGGGGTTGAGCCGTCGCGCGCGGATCGCGCAGCGCAGACTCGAAGTCACCAAAGCCGAAGATACCCTGCGCGACCTGCGCCGGCAGGTCGAACTCGAGGTGCGGACCCAGTGGCTCGAACTCAAGCGCGCCGAGTCGCTCATCGACAGCACCGCAAAGAACGTCACCCGCGCCGAACGCGCCCTCGAGATCGCCCGTACGCGCTACCGCGCCGGCCGCGGCACCCAGCTCGAATACACGCAGGCGAATCTCGACCTCAGCACCGCCCGGCTCCAGCATGTCGAGGCGCTGCGCGATTACGCCGATGCCGAAGCGCGGCTCCGCTACGCCGCAGGACTTACCCGCAAGGAGCGTTCCGATGAATCCGAAGAATAAACAGCGGCTGCTCTGGGGCGTGCCCGTCGCGATTGCAGTGCTCATCGCCCTGCTTTCCATCTTCCAGCCCGAGGAAGCGGCCCCGCCGCCCGTGAAACCCGACCCGGCGAGCGTGGCCGTCATGCCGGTACGGCTGCAGGAGGCCCCCGACCGCGCCCCGCTCCCGGGCGTGGTCATGCCCGACGCCGACGCCGTGCTGGCGGCCGAGCAGGCGGGTACGATCACGAAACTCAGGGTCGATCGCGGGGACCGGGTGAAGCGCGGGGACCTGCTGCTGCAGATCGACGACCGTATTCAGCGCGCGGCGCTGATGCGCGCGGAAGCCGCGGAGCGCGAGACGGGCCGCACCCTGGAACGCACCCGCGAGCTGCGCACAACCGGCGCCGTCTCGGAAGAGCAGCTCGACCGCGCGGAACGCGCGCACGATGAAGCGGCCGCCGCGCTGCAGGAAGCGAAAACGCGCGTCGACCAGTGCCGGGTCGCCGCCCCCTTCGACGGCTTCGTCAATGACCGGATGGTGGAGAAAGGCGAATACGTCTCGCCGGGCACCCCGCTCTTCCGGGTGCTCGACAACCGGCCGATGAAGCTCGTGTTCGATGTCCCCGAACGCGATGTGCCCGCGGTGCGGAATGGCGAACCCGTGACCTTCCGCATCTCCTCTCTCGGAGACACGGTCTACACGGCGCGTGTGGATTTCGTCGCCGAACAGATGAGTGATGACCACCACGCGTATAGGGTGGAGTGCACCATCCGTGAACCGACCGAAACCCTGCGCGGCGGAATGATCGCCGAAATCGGCTTCGTGCGCGGAACGCTCCCGGACACCGCGCTCCTGCCGCTGACCGCGGTCATCCCCTCCCAGGGGGAACACATCGTCTATCTGATCGAAGATGAGATCGCGCGGCGGAGCCGCGTGCGGGTCGAGGCCACCTCGGACCGCTACGCACTGATCACCACCGGCATACCCGACGGCGCGCTCGTCGCCGTCGAGGGCCACCGCACCCTGTCCGACGGCCAGCCCGTCCGCGTCACCCGGACCAACGCACCGCCGTCCACGGAAAAGGTCCCATGATCCTCTCCAATTACGCCATCAAGTTCCGGACGGCGGTGTTCGTCTTCATCGTCGTGCTCGTCGCGCTCGGAGCGGTCAGTTACGTGACCCTCCCCCGCGAGGGCTATCCGGATATCACCATCTCGCAGGTCTTCGTCACCGCCGTCTACGAAGGTACGGCCCCGGCCGACATGGAGGACCTGATCACCATCCCGGTCGAAAAGAAGCTCGACGAGCTGGGCAACGTGAAGGAGATCCAGTCCGTCTCCGCCGACAGCGTCTCGACGATCGTGATCGAGTTCCTGCCCGACGTGGATATCGACACCGCGATCCAGCGGGTGAAGGACAAGATCGACCTCGCCCGGCCGGATCTTCCCGACGATCTGGACGAACCGGTCGTGGAGGGGTTCAATCTCAGTACGGATGTGCCGGTGATGCGTTTCGCGCTCTCGGGCGACGACGATCTCGCGCGTCTGAAGAGCGTGGCGGAACACCTGCAGGAGGAACTGGAGCGCATTCCCGCGCTGCACGAGGCGCGGATCACCGGCGCGCGGGAGCGCGAGATCCGCGTCGAGTTCGATCCGGCCCGGATGGCGGTTTTGGGGGTCGGCATCGGTACGGTCTTCGAGCGCATCGAAGGCGAGAACGTCACCATCTCCGCCGGCAACCTGGAGGTCGCCGGTCACAAGTTCCAGGTCCGCGTCCCGGGAGAGTTCGAGCTGCCTTCACGGATCGAAGAACTCATCTTGAAGACCGTGCGCGGGCGGCCCGTCTTTCTGCACGACATCGCGGAGGTCCGCGATACCTACAAGGACCGCACCTCCATCGCACGGCTCAACGGGAAGCCCGCGGTCTCGATCGAGATCACCAAGCGCGCCGGCGAGAATACCGTCGGGCTTATCGAAGAAGTCCAGCACGTACTGGAGACCTACACGCTGCCCCCCGACCTCGAGGTCACGGTGGTGCAGGACGACTCCGAGCACATCCACGACATGCTCAGCGAACTGGAGAACAATATCGGCTCCGGCTTTCTGCTGGTGATCATCGTGCTGTGCCTGTTCATGGGCGGGCGCAACAGCGTCTTCGTCGGCGCGGCCATCCCCATGTCGATGCTGCTCACGTTCATGATCATGGCGCTGCTCGGGCTGACGCTCAACATGGTGGTGCTCTTTGCGCTGATCCTCGCCGTGGGCATGCTGGTCGACAACGGCATCGTCATCGTCGAAAACATCTACCGCCTGCACTGCGAGGGCCTCTCGCGGCTCGAGGCCGCACGGCGGGGCGCGTCGGAGGTGGCCTGGCCGGTGGCGACGTCGACCCTGACCACGCTGGCGGCGTTCTCCCCCCTGCTCTTCTGGCCGGACATCATCGGCGAGTTCATGAAGTTCATGCCGCAGACGCTGATCATCACCCTGGCGTCCTCGCTGTTCGTGGCGCTGATCATCAATCCCGCCGTCTGCTCGGTGTTCATCAAGGCCGACGGGCGGCGCGACCCGCATCAGGAGGCCCGGCGACATCCGTTCGTGCTGGGCTACGAACATCTGCTCCGCAAGGCGCTGCGCTGCCGTGCGCCGGTGGTCGTGACGGGGCTGCTCTTCCTCGTGCTCAGCGTCCAGCTCTACGAACGCTACGGCCGCGGGATCATCCTCTTCCCGGATGTCGAGCCGCGCTTCGCGCAGGTGGAGGTCAAGTACCCCGAGGGGACGCAGATCGAGAAGACCGACGCCACCCTGCGCAGGATTGAAGGGCTGGTGAAGGATCTGCCCGACATCGAGTTCATTCTGTCCAATGCCGGCCAGGGCACGGGCGAGGTGATCGGCGGCGAGAGTGAGGGCACCCACCTCGGCTCGCTCTACATCGAGTTCGTGGACGAGGAGGAGCGGACGACGGACACGAACCTGCTCGTCGACCGCATTCGCGGACGGATCCCCAGGGCTCCCGGGATGGACCTCAAGGTCACGGGCGAGCAGGCCGGGCCGCCGCGCGAGCCGCCGGTCAGCATCGAACTCTCCGGGGAAGACCTCGACCTGCTATCCAGCCTGGCGCGCGACGTCCGGCGCCGTATCTCCAGCGTGCCCGGGCTGGTCGACCTGCGCATGGACTACGAGGACGCGCTGCCCGAATTCCGGTTTCGGGTGGACCGCCAGCGCGCCCGGCTGCTGGAGCTGGATACGCGCGGCGTGGGCACGTTCCTGCGTTCCTCGCTCTACGGGATCGAGCTGCGAAATGAATTCCGCGCGGACGAGGACGAATACGAAATCACCGTGCGCATGCCCGAGGACCAGCGCGATGCGTTCGACTACCTCGACCGGATCTACGTCCCGCGCCCCGATCGCCCTCCCGTGCCGCTCAGTTCGCTCGGGCGCTTCGAGTATACCGCGGGCCAGGGAATCATCCGGCGCAAGGACCTCGACCGCGTGATCACCATCACGGGCGAGAACGAGGGCCGCGAATCCGAGGCGATCCTGCAGGACATCATTCCGATCGTCGACGACATGAATTTCCCGTCGGGCTACTCCGTGCGGTACACCGGGGAGAAAGAGGATCAGCAGGAATCCGGCGCGTTTCTCAGCAAGGCTTTCGGCATGGCGCTCGCCGGTATCGTCGTTATCCTCGTCATTCAGTTCAACTCCGCCGTGCTCCCGTTCATCATCATGCTGACCGTGGCCCTCTCCACGATCGGCGTGTGCTGGGGGCTGCTGATCACCCGCGAGTACTTCAGCATTATCATGACCGGCGTGGGCATCATAAGCCTGGCCGGGATCGTGGTGAACAACGCGATCGTGCTGATCGACTGCATCAACCAGCAGCGCAGCGAAAAGCCGGTCACCGAAGCGATCGTGCGCGCGGGCACGCTCCGGCTGCGTCCGGTGCTGCTGACCGCGGCGACGACGATCCTCGGCCTGATCCCGATGGCGGTCGGCTACAGTTTCGAGGTACACCGCTTCCCGCCGATGCTCGTGGAGGGCGGAGCGACGTCGTCGTTCTGGGCGCCGATGGCGATCGCCGTCATCTTCGGTCTCGCGGTCTCGACCGTCCTGACGCTTGTCCTGGTTCCCGTGCTCTACTCGCTCGCCGACTCGCTCGCGGAGAGATTTCGGCGATAATCAGGGCTCAGCGGGTCATGGGCACGAACCGCACCTCCAGCAGTTCCCGCTCGTGCAGCGCACCGCGTTCATCGCGGCGAAGCAGTTTCAGCACCTGAATGCCCCCCGCCGGTCCCACGGGCAGGATCATCCGCCCGCCCCGCGCAAGCTGCTCCCTGAGTGCCGGGGGGATGCGTTCCGGCGCGGCGGTCGCGATGATCCCGTCGTACGGCGCCTCTTCGATCCACCCCTCGTTCCCGTCGCCCTCGTGCACGGTGACGTTGGTGATCCCGAGCTTCGCGAGAGTTTCCCGGGCCTGTTCGGCGAGCGAGGGTATGATCTCCACCGTAATCACCTCGCGCACGATGCGGGCCAGCACCGCCGCCTGGTAACCGGAACCCGCTCCGATTTCCAGTACCCGGTCACCGGGGTTCGGGTCGAGCTGCTCGGTCATGTACGCCACGATGTAGGGCTGCGAGATGGTCTGCCCGTTTCCGATCGGCAGGGGACGGTCGTCGTAGGCCCGGCCGTGCAGTTCGTCCGAGACAAACGCCTCCCGCGCAGTCTCCTCCATCGCCCGCAGCACGGCGGGATGACGTATCCCGCGGCCTTTGAGGTGACGCTCCATCATGATCTCGCGTGTGTGTTTCATCGCGGACGATCTCCCTCCTCCTTGCCTGGGCTGATTTTATCATCCGCGTTTCCGCGTGAAAAGCAGGCTGCACCCGGCATCGCGGCGGGACGGGACGGATCCGGAGCGAAATCTTTTTTGACACGTGCGCAGGGGCGGGCCATGACCGGCGGTGATCCGGCGAACGCCCTGCCCCGGGGCCCGGCGGTTTGCACAAGGGGGCCGCCGAATCACAGTATTCTCACCCGCCGCTCATCCCGCCTGAACCCTCCGGCGCAACAGGTCAGGGAATGTCCACGCGTTCCCGGTCATTCCGCGTTCTGGGGCCATCCCCGGGCGGAGGACGGGAAAGGCGGCCATCGCGTGCAGGCATCGCGCTGCTTCTCGTGCTCTCCTGTCTCGCGCTCGTGAGCGTGCTGGCCGTGTCATTCAGTTCCATCACGCGCACCGGGCGACTGGCCGGCCATGCCGCCCTCGAATACGAGCGGGCGTATCACCTGCTCGAAACCGCGCTGGCGGATGCGTGGACGGCGATCGACACACACATGACCGCGGGGGAGATCTATTTTCCGGATTTCGAACTCTGGGTTTCGGGAGGCGCGGGAGACGCCCGGCTCGGCATGGCGCCCGAGATGGATCACGTGCCGGAAATCCTCCCGTATCCCGGCCCCGCCGGATGGACTCCTCAATATGCCGGAGGAGAACTCGTCGGACAGACCGCGTGGGCGGCGTACGACTGCTCCGGATGCCTGGACCTGAACGCCGTGCACAGGCGGCCGCGTGCGTCGGGTCGGTTTGCGGGAGAAATCCGGCTGCCTTCGGGAAAAGCGCGCGACCGGCTGCTGGAGGCGCGCGCTTTTCCGTGGCGGCGATTCGAGAGTACCGCCGAAGTGCGGGCGGCGCTCGACGGCGCACGGGCGTGGGACTGGCCCGCCGCTCCTTATCTGGCGGCGTTTTCGCTTTTTCCCACCAACGGGTGTTATGCCTCGTGCGCCGCCGTGCTCGACCAGCGGCGCACGCCCCGGACCCGGACCCCGGAGCGATCACGCTGCGCGGCCTGGCTGGCCGCGGACGACGGCGAAGCGCAGGTCCGGCGCGCCTTCCGGGCGATGCTTGAACGCGGGCGCCCGCGCCCGGGCCTGGACCTCGACCTCGCCGCCGATCTGCTCGCGCGTCAGCTCGTACATTACCAGCTCGACGCCGTCCGCGCCCTGCCTCCCCAGCCGATGGACGAAGCTCTTTCCTCACCCGGCGAAAAGGCCTGGCTGTTTGCGCCCGTATTTCATCGTCCGATGCTCAACGAACTGGTATTCCGGAGCCGGTGCATCGCATCCAACGGACCGTCGGTGTGCCGGCTCACGATCGAGATCGAATTGCATTACCCCTTCGAGCGCGACTACACGGGGTGCTATGAGCCCGCGGGCGGCGATCCGCCGCCTTTGCGTGCGGAACTACAACTCTATACGGAGGGCGGGACGACGGACCCGTGTTCTGTGTCGACGCCTCTGCGCACCGCCGCCGGCGCATTCGAGGGATGGGGAAGCGGCCGACCCTGCGTGACCGCTTCCCTGCCTCTTGAACTGGGATCGACCGACGGGTTTTCCGGTGACCGGACCCTGGTCATCGACCGGCTGTTGCTTCTTCAGGGGGACGGAATTGTCGACGCGGCGTTCGGGGCCCTGGCAGGACGGCATGCGGCGCGGCTTGCCTGTCCTCTCCACTCCCTGGTCGCGACGGAACCCGGCACGGAAAAGACCGTCGCTTATCAGGCCCGCGACCCGCGGCTGAACTGGGACCTCTCCCGGCAGTGGAAGCGGACGGAGGGCCGTCACACCCTCGGTCGTGTCCATGAGACGCCGGGCACGCATGCCGACCGGTCCATGAGCTTCAAGCCTTCGTTCCGCTGCGGGCCGGGCGACGTGCGCGGGCCGGTGATGGAAAGCGCGGCGGAGATCGGAGGGTTCGTTTATGATCCCGAACGCCCATGGCATACGGTGCCGCTGATCGGCACCGGCGCCTTTCCGGTCTTCGAGTACTTCCGGGTCGTACCTCCTGAAGAAACCGGTACGACGGAACCCGCACGCGGCCGGGGTCGAGTGCACGCCTGCACACCCTATCCTGAGGTTTTCGCCGCCGCCCTGAGGGAGGCGACGTTCGGAGGCGTCGCCGGCTGTTCCTACCACCCCAGCCGCGACCGCTGGTCGTACGAATACCCGCTTCAAGTGGACGAGCAGACCGCTGGCCGGATCGCCGAAGCCTGGGTCGCGGCCGGGACCTCGGGGAGCGCCAGCAATCTATTCGGGCGCCTGCGCGCCTTTGAATACGAGGACCTGTACCGCGCGACCGGCGTGCATTCCAAACGCGCCGCCGACACCCTGACGGGTCGTTTCGCCCGGCTGATCTCCGTCCGCCAGAACCTCTTCACGATTCTCGCCGCCGCCCGCAGCGTTCGCGACATCGACCGCGACAACGAGGTCGACGAAGACGAGATTACCGCCGCGGAGCGGGGGGTATACGTGATCTGGCGGGACCCGAGACCGGACGCGAACGGTCGGCACCCGCTCAAGGTACTGCTCCGCCAGCGGCACTGATCCTCCGCTCCGGCCGGAATACGATCTGGTACCCCGGGTGCGATTCGAACGCACGACCTACGGATTAGAAGTCCGTTGCTCTATCCACTGAGCTACCGGGGTGATGAGTTATAAGTTGTTAGTTGTTAGTTGTTAAGTTGTTAGGTATATCGTTATTTCGATATAACCCTGTCACGTCCATCCCTGAACCGATCACCTCTGACGTGTCGGGCAGATAGTACGCCATCATCAAACGGGGTGGCAAACAAATCAAACGTTCACTGCGCACGGACGACCAGGGGCTGGCGAGCCGCAGGCTATGGACAACTCGCCGGAGATGTGGCAGAATACTCGCTGGAAGCGGGAGACCTGATGCTGACTTAAAGTTCGAAAAAACTGGCTCCGCTATCGGGACCACCGCTCTGCTGCGTAAGGATTACAGCCGCCGCAAAGCTTGATCGATCTCGCGAAGCTCGCGATGCTCTCGGTTCTTTCGCTGGCCTCGCTGCTCGTCCTGATCCCCTTTGACGAGTCAAGGGTGATGATCCCTGTTGATTCCAGGAAGAAGGCCTGTCTCGGCTTCCTTGGATTTCTGGGCTTTCTCGGGTTCCTGGGTAGCGCCCATCCCGCTCTGGCTGGGTTTGCCTGTGTCTCTGCCTTCTCGGCCCTCGCCGCAGGAGCAAAGCCGTCATCGTGACGAACGCTGAACATCGACGAGGGGTCTGGCCTCCGCAACACGCCGGCCGGCGGCCAGCCAGGCGCAATAATAGAGTTATGCAGTATTCAAAACGGTCTTACATTTATTTTTTATGTGGACAGTTCAGTCGATTTCTGGTTCCATGACTCGCATTGCGTCCCGCTGCTGTATGGGTTGCAGGGGATTCTCGCAGGTGGGGTTCACAGGCCAAGGAGAGGTTAGGATGAAAATGTTCCGTCGCATTATCGGGAAACGCGGTTTTACGCTTGTTGAGCTGCTGGTCGTCATCGCGATCATCGGTATTCTCGCTTCGATTCTCATGCCCGCCATTCAGGACGCGCTGCTTCGCGGTAAGGCGCTGAAAGTCGCCACCAACGGCCGCGGCCTGCACCAGGCACTCGTCGCCCAGCAGACCAAGAGCATTTACACGACCACCGCCGCGATCTGGCCCAATCCCGACGACTGGTCCTCGAGCACCGATTATTTCGCCGACATGGTCGAGAGCAATGTGCTGAATGTCTCGGTCTCCTATTTCGCCGCACCGGGCGTTCCGGTGGCGGAAGACCTGCAGGAATTCCGCAGCGGCGGCGGCCAGACCGACGACACGGGGAACTACAATGCCTGGAGCGCCGTGGAGAACTCGGCCAATAATATCAGCCTGCCCGAAACGGCCCCGCTGTTTTTCACGCGAAACCTCGGCATCGACACCCTCTCCGCGGCCAACGACGTGAATCCCCGCGAGCTTATGGGAGATAACGCGGACTTCAAGCAGCCGTTCGGCGCGGATGCGCTCTGTTTCGTGACCAAGGGCGGTCAGTCCTACGCGCTGTTGGATCAGGACCTGAAAGAGGAAGCGTTTACGCGTCTGTTCGACGTGCGCAATCCCACCAACAATGCGGCCCTGACGCATCAGGTCATGAACCCCTGAGCTGAATTTTTTGCTTTATCAGCCGCCTCCGCCGGATACATTCTCCGGCGGAGGTTTTTTATGTGTGGAATCATCGGTTGTACCGGAGTCGATCACGTCACCCCCGTCCTGCTCGAGGGACTGCGCAGGCTGGAATACCGCGGCTACGATTCGGCGGGCCTGGCGGTCCTTTCGGGCGGGCGCATCCAGACCCGCAAAACGCCCGGGCGTCTTGCGGGTCTGGAGGAAGCCTGCCGCGCCCGGCCCGTAGACGGCAGCCCCGGCATCGCCCACACCCGATGGGCGACGCACGGCGACCCCTCCGAACTCAATGCCCACCCCCACCTCAGCGGCGACGGCTCTATCGCGGTGGTGCATAACGGGATCATCGAGAACTACCTGCAACTGCGCCGGGAACTCGAGGCTGAGGGCCACGTTTTTCTCTCCGAAACCGACACGGAAGTCCTCCCCCATCTCATCGAAGATGAGCGCCCGCGGCACGAATCGTTCCGCGAAGCCCTGCGTGCAGCCCTGCAGCGAGCACGCGGCGCCTACGCGCTGGGGGTGGTCGCCGCCGAGGACCCCCAGACCGTGTACGCCGCGCGCCAGGGAAGTCCGCTGATCATCGGCATCGGCCGCGCAAAGGGCGAGTACTACCTCGCCAGCGATGTGCCCGCGATTCTCAACCGCATCGACGAGGTGATCTATCTCGACGAGGGCCAGATCGCCACCCTGCATCCGGAGCACGGCATCGCCATTGAAACACTCGACGGGGAGCCGGTGGAAGAGGACCGCAAAAAGGTCGAGCTGCGCTCTGAAGATGCGGAAAAGGCCGGGTTCGAAACCTTCATGCTCAAGGAGATCCACGAACAGCCGCGCGTGATCCGCGGTCTTCTCGACCGCCATCTCGACGCGGCCGGCCGGATCGAACTGGCCGACCTCCCCTGGGACCGCGAGTTTTTCCGCACCCTCGACCGGATCATGATCGTGGCCTGCGGCACGGCCTATCATGCCGGCATGTACGGCCGCCTGCTGCTCGAGAACCTGACCGGTCTCGCCGTGGAAACCGACCTCGCCAGCGAATTCCGCTACCGCAATCCCAAAATCTCCGGCGACACCCTCGTGATCGCCGTCTCCCAGTCCGGAGAAACCGCCGACACCCTCGCCTCGATCCGGATGGCGCGCGAAATCGGCTGCCCCGTGCTTTCGATCTGCAACGTGCCCGGCAGCAGCATCGTGCGTGAAAGCGACGGCGTCCTCTTCACCGACGCCGGCCTCGAGATCGGGGTCGCCTCGACCAAGGCCTACACCGCCCAGCAGACCGCCTTCATCCTGCTCGCCCTGTATGCCGCCCGGCTCCGGGATGAAGTCGAGCCCGAGCGCAGCGCGGAGCTGGTCGAGGCCCTCCGCCGCATTCCGGACGCGATCCACTACGTGCTCGAACGCCAGGATGCAATCAGGGCGATCGCCGAGAAACATCACGACGGCGCCAGCTCGCTGTATCTCGGGCGCAAATTCAATTACCCGACGGCGCTCGAGGGCGCGCTGAAAAACAAGGAGATCTCCTACCAGCATGCCGAGGGCTACGCCGCGGGCGAGATGAAGCACGGCCCGATCGCGCTGATTAACGAATATCTCCCCGTAATCTGCATATGCACGCAAACGCGCGACGAGGTGTACGACAAGGTCGTCTCCAACCTCAAGGAGGTCGAAGCCCGCAACGGGCGGATCATCGCGCTGGTCACCGAAGGGGACGAAAATGCGTCGCGCCTGGCGGAAGACCTGATCGCCGTACCGCCCACCCTCGACGAGCTTTCGCCCGTGATCAACGTCGTCGCCCTCCAGCTCCTCGCCTACTACGCCGCCCAGGCCCGCGGGACCGACATCGATAAGCCGCGCAACCTCGCGAAGAGCGTAACCGTCGAATAGAGCCGCAAGGGGGCTCAGAAGAGATCGGGAGAGAGGGCATGATTGAACTTCCATTTTTTTCGTGCATTCAGAGGCCCGTTTTAGGATAAACGCGGATTCCGGTTTTCAGTGTGCGCCCGTAGTTCAATGGATAGAACGCCGGCCTCCGGAGCCGAAGATCTGGGTTCGACTCCCGGCGGGCGTACCATTTTCCCGGGATGGCGGTTCGATTTCGATTCGCCCTTACACCGATTCCGCATCTCGGGCTTCCCGCTCTCCCTGACTCTGACAGTCCCCTCATCCACTCCCTCGCAGCGATTCTCATTATGGCTTCACCCTTTTCGGTCGGGGTGGCACCCGACCCTCCCAGTGCCCGAAAATGCGTCGGATATCGACTCGGGAGGGACGGCTGCCACGCCGTCCGCGGTCGGAATGCGGCCATAATGAGAACTGCTGACTCCCTCGACACGAACGACGCGAGTCGCTAACGTAGCGCTCACAGTTTCAGAAATCAGGATGGGGGAGGCGCATGAGCGGTTTTTTCGGGGTGACGTCGAAGCATGAATGCGTACGCGACGTCTTTTTCGGCACGGACTATCATTCTCATCTGGGCACGCTTCGCGGCGGCATGGCCGTAAGCAATCACGCCGGGCTGGTACACAGCATCCACGACATCACCAACAGCCCGTTCCGGTCGAAGTTCGACCATGAACTCGCGGAACTCGAAGGGCGCAGTGCGATCGGAGTGATCAGCGACTTCGAAGATCAGCCGCTGATCATCGGCTCCCATCTCGGCAATTACGCGATCGCCACCGTCGGCGCGGTGTGCAATATCGACGAACTCCGCCGGGAGGCGATGGACCGCGGGACGCATTTCAGCGAGATGAGCGGCCAGCACATCAATCCCACCGAAATCATTGCGATGCTCATCAACCGCGGCGCGACGTTTGCAGAGGGGCTGCGTCATGCCCAGGAGCGGGTGGAGGGATCGGCTTCCATCCTGCTGCTGACCCGCGACGCGCTGTATGCCGCACGCGACCGTCTCGGACGCACCCCCGTCATTCTCGGCGCCCGCAAGGACACGATGGCGGTAACGCTTGAGACCTGTGCCTTCCCCAACCTGGGATTCGAGACGGTACGCGACCTCGGCCCCGGTGAAGTCGTCCGCTGCACGCCCGAAGGCGCCGAGACGCTGATGCCGCCCGGCGACAGGGAGCAGATCTGCACTTTTCTCTGGGTCTATTACGGCTACCCCGCCTCGTCCTACGCGGGCATCAACGTCGAACAAACCCGCTATCGCTGCGGCCGCGCGCTGGCGCGGCGCGACGATGCGGACATCGATTCCGTCTGCGGGATTCCCGACTCGGGGACCGGGCATGCCGTCGGGTACAGCAATCAATCCGGGACCCCCTATTCGCGGCCGTTCGTCAAGTACACCCCGACCTGGCCGCGCAGCTTCATGCCCCAGGACCAGCAGGTGCGCGATCTGGTCGCGCGCATGAAGCTGATCCCGATACGTTCGCTGATCGAAAACCGGCGTCTGCTCTTCTGCGAGGATTCGATCGTACGGGGCACACAGCTGCAGGATACGCTGGCCCGGCTGTACAGCGATTACGGCGCGCGCGAACTTCACATGCGCGCGGCCTGCCCCCCGCTCCTCTTCGGCTGCCCTTATCTGAACTTCTCCCGTTCGAAGCCCGAACTCGACCTCGCCACGCGCAAGGCGATGATAGAACTCGAGGGCCGTGAGGACGGCGATCCGTCCGCTTACGTGGACCCGGACGGCGAGGCTCACCGGGCGATGATCGACACGATCCGCAGGCGCCTCAATCTCACCTCGCTGCGCTACCAGCGCCTTGAGGACCTGGTCGAGGCCGTCGGCCTGCCCCGCGAGCGCCTCTGCACGTACTGCTGGACGGGAGACTGATTCCGGAGCGGGCCGGGCTCGAAGCCCGAGGGATTCCTTTGCCTTAAGCGGGCTTTTGCGTACACTCTTCCGCTTTGCACGACAATGTACCGGAGGAGAGAGCTATGGCGCAAAACCTGAAACACCCCCGTGAAACCCTGACGCTCTCGACGGGACGCCAAGTGGACTACATGAGTCTGCCGGTCCTGGCCGAATCGGCCGGAATAGATCTGGACGGTCTCCCCTATTCCGTACGCATCCTGCTCGAATCCGTCGCCCGCCGTCAGGGCGAACCGGGGTTCGCGCCGGCACATCTCGACGCACTGTCCGCCTGGACCCCGGGCGGGACGCGCAGCGAACTCCCGTTTCTGCCCGGACGTATCCTGCTGCAGGATTTCACCGGCGTACCCTGCGTCGTCGACCTCGCGGCGCTGCGTTCCGCCTCCACCCGCGCCGGCGCCGACCCCGCCCGCATCGAACCCATGCTGCGCACCGATCTCGTCATCGACCACTCCGTGCAGCTCGACGAAACCGGCACCGCCTGCGCGCTGCAGCACAACATGGAGATCGAATTCCGCCGCAACGCGGAGCGGTATCGCTTTCTCAAGTGGGGACAGAACGCCTTTGACACGCTCAACGTGCTCCCGCCCGGCCTCGGCATCTGCCACCAGGTGAACATGGAACACCTCGCCGATGTCGTCTCGGTGCGCGAAGACGGGCTGGCCTGCCCGGACACGCTCGTCGGCACGGATTCACACACGACCACGATCAACTGCCTGGGCGTACTCGGCTGGGGCGTGGGCGGCATCGAGGCCGAGGCCGCACTGCTGGGCCAGCCGATGCCGATGCTCTCGCCCCGGGTGGTCGGTTTCCGGTTCACCGGCCGTCTGCGCGAGGGGGTCACGGCAACCGACCTGGCGCTGACCGTCGTGCGCATGCTGCGCGAAAAAGGGGTCGTCGGACACTTCGTCGAATTCTTCGGCGACGGGGTGGAGGCGCTGAGTCTCGCGGACCGCTGTCCGGTGGCGAACATGGCGCCTGAATACGGGGCGACGACGGGGTTCTTCCCGGTGGACGGCCGCACGATCGAATACCTGCGCGAGACCGGCCGTACGGAGGAACACTGCGAACTGGTCGAGCAATACTGCCGGGCGCAGGGACTGTGGCGCGAGCCCGGTGCCGCCGCACCCGGTTACGACGACACGCTGGAACTTGATCTCGGCGAGGTGGAATCCGCGATCGCGGGTCCGCGCAAGCCGCACGAACAGATGACCCTTTCCGGGCTGCCGGAAGAGTTCGGGGAAGACTTCGGCCGGGAGTCCGGACCCCGCGAAGCGGACGTGCCCGACTACGGAACGCTGCGGGACGGCGCGGTGATTATCGCCTCCGTAACGAGCTGCACCAACACCTCCAACCCGGACCTGATGATCGGCGCCGCACTCGTCGCCCGCAAGGCGGCGGAACGCGGTCTGCGCCCCCCGTACTATACGCGCACCTCGTTTGCGCCCGGCTCGCGCGTGGTCCGCGATTACCTCGAAAAGGCCGGCCTGATGGACGCCTTCGATGCGCTCGGCTTCCAGGTCGCCGCCTACGGCTGCGCGACGTGCATCGGCAACAGCGGCCCCTGCCCCGCCGCCGTCGACCAGGCCGTACGCGAGCACGGACTGAACGTGGCCGCCGTCCTCTCGGGCAACCGCAATTTCGAGGGACGCGTCTCGCCTCTCACGCGGGCCAATTATCTCTGCTCCCCCCCGCTGGTGATCGCCTATGCGCTCGCGGGACGGGTGGACATCGATCTGAGCGCAGAACCGGTCGGCCACGACCGCGACGGGCAGCCGGTCTACCTGCGCGACCTTTGGTTCACTGAAGAAGAACTCGCGCAATACCGTCCGATGACCGCCGATCCTGCGTCGTACCGCGCGCAATACGGCGATCAGGACCGGGTCAATCCGGAGTGGAATCGTCTCGCGGCGCCCGGGGGCGCGGTCTTCGAATGGGAAGCCGATTCCACCTACGTGCGCGAACCGCCGTTCTTTGAAGGCTGCGGGCAGCCTGCCGGAAAACTCGACGATGTACGCGAAGCGGCGATCCTCGCGCTGCTGGGGGATTTCATCACCACCGACCACATCTCGCCCGCGGGCGAAATCCCGAAAGACGGCCCTGCGGCGGCGTACCTGCGCGGGCACGGGGTCGACGACGCCGACTTCAACAGCTTCGGTTCGCGCCGCGGCAATCACGAAGTCATGATGCGCGGCACGTTCGCCAACATCCGTATTCGCAATCGACTGGTCGAGCGCGAGGGCGGGTGGACAAAATACCTGGGCGGGGACGGTTCGGAGCAGGAGTGCAGCATTTTTGAGGCCTCCGAGCGCTACCGCGCCGACGGGCGGCCGATGGTGGTCGTGGCCGGCAAGATGTACGGGGCGGGATCCTCCCGCGACTGGGCGGCCAAGGGCCCGGCGCTGCTCGGCGTGCGTGCCGTGATCGCCGAGAGCTTCGAGCGCATTCACCGCTCGAATCTCGTAGGCATGGGCGTCATACCGTTCCAGTTCCGCGAGGGCGAAACCGCGCAAACGCTCGGACTCAGCGGGCGGGAGCGGATCACGATCGAAGGGCTGGCGCGCCTGAAACCCGGCGGCGACGTCGAGGTGGTCGCCCGGCCGCCCGGCGGCGGGGAACTCCGCTTTACCGCGGTCTCGCGTGTCGACACCGACCTGGAGCGCGAATACATCCGCCACGGCGGCGTGCTTCGATACGTGTTGCGGAAGATGCTCAACACGGAAGACTAACCGCGGACTTATCCGGGCCGAACTTTTTTGTGTCCCGCTGTGCCGCGCGGGCATGAATGATTCCTTAATCCCTGCGCACGGCGGCTACCGCCGGCTCAAGACCTTCCGGCTCGCCGGGGTCATTTATGATGTCACCACGCTTTTCTGCGACCGTTTTCTGCGCCCGGAGCGCCGGATGCGCGAACAGATGATCCAGGCCGCGCGAAGCGGTCGGCAGAACATCGCCGAAGGGAGCGTGGACTCCGCGACGTCGAAAAAGAGCGAGCTGAAGCTGACGGGCGTGGCGCGCGGAAGTCTCGCGGAACTCAAGCTCGACTTCGAAGACTTCCTCCGTCAGCGGGACCTTCCGGCCTGGCCGCCCGACCACCCCGCCCTGCTGCGCTTCAGGGATCTCCGGTGCGCAAGTCTGCAGGAATTCCGCGACTGGATCGCGGACGAATGGCAAAGAGAAAAACGAGCGCGGAAGAAGGAAGCCACGCGCGAGACGGGGGACACGGACACACGGACAGACACGGGGGACACGGACACACGGACAGTCACGGACAGACACAGACCACCACGGACGGGACAGTCCGAAACTCTCCGTGAGGACCAGATGCGGTTTCCGAGCGCGGGCCACCAGCAACCATCACGGACGGGACAGTCCGAAACTCTCCGTGAGGACCAGATGCGGTTGCCGAGCGCGGGCCACCAGCAACCATCACGGACGGGACAGTCCGAAACTCTCCGTGAGGACCAGATGCGGTTTCCGAGCGCGGGCCACCAGCAACCATCACGGACGGGACAGTCCGAAACTCTCCGTGAGGACCAGATGCGGTTTCCGAGCGCGGGCCACCAGCAACCATCACGGACGGGACAGTCCGAAACTCTCCGTGAGGACCAGATGCGGTTTCCGAGCGCGGGCCACCAGCAACCATCACGGACGGGACAGTCCGAAACTCTCCGTGAGGACCAGATGCGGTTTCCGAGCGCGGGCCACCAGCAACCATCACGGACGGGACAGTCCGGAAGCGGAGATCCTCTCCGTGAGAGTCAGTGTGAGTCCGTGACCGTCCGTGTGTCCGTGTCCCCCCTGTCGCGCGAGAAGTTCGCCGCGGTCTACGCGGCGAACGGGGCGCTCTCGCTGCTGAATGTGTGCCTCTATCTGCTGGACCGGCAGCTCAGGGCACAGGCAGCCGCCTTTGAGCGGGAGGGCGGCTTCACGGAGCGTCTCTATCGCCGGAGGACACGCCGGAGGAAATCTTCTTGAACGGGATTCGCCGCTGTCTTACAAAGGTGGGCTTCATGCTTCCGGTCGGGGCGTAGCTCAGCCTGGCAGAGCGCTACAATGGGGTTGTAGAAGTCGCTGGTTCGAATCCAGTCGCCCCGACCATCTTCCAGTCCGCTTGACTTTGCCCCGCCGCGCTTTCACCATGGCTTCATGAATGATGATGCCATGCAGGAGATCGAACAATCCATCGCGCATGCCGCGGAGGATCTGGCGCCGCTGTACGCCCACGGCGTGGAGGACCGCCCGGACGGCGTCATGGCTTCGGCCCCCAACACCGACCAGGTGATCGCGGCGCAGGAACTTCTGATCACCGTGATGCTCCCGGGACGCAGTTTCGAAGCCGGCCGGCGCGGGCATGTGCTCTCCCCCTTCTTTGCCGAGAAGCTGCGAAGCGCTTCCGAACTGCTGCTGCCCGAGATCGAACTGGCGCTCCCGTTTCAATGGCTCGGCGCCGCCGCGCGCAGCGAGGGCGCCGAACGGCAAACCGCCGACCGCCGCCGGAGCGCGGGGATTTTCGAGCAGTTCCTGCAGCGCCTGCCGGACGTCCGGAAGCTGGTGGTCGACGACATCCGCGCGGCCTATAACGGCGATCCCGCCGCACTGAGCTACGCGGAGGTCAAGCTCTCGTATCCCGGCGTCCTGGCCATCACCTCGCACCGCCTCGCGCACGAGCTGTACAGGCTGGGCGTGCCCGTGATTCCCCGGATCATGAGCGAACATGTGCACGGCCACTCCGGGATCGACATCCATCCCGGCGCGCGGATCGGACGCGGCTTCTTCATCGACCACGGAACGGGGGTCGTGATCGGTGAGACCACGGAGATCGGCGAGCGCGTCAAGCTCTACCAGGGGGTCACCCTCGGCGCGAAGAGTTTCCCGCTGGATGCCGAGGGACACCCGGTCAAGCATATCAAGCGTCACCCCACCGTGGAGGACGAGGTCGTGATCTACGCCAACGCGACCATCCTGGGCGGAGAAACGGTAATCGGCGCGCGATCGATCGTCGGCGGTAACGTGTTCCTGGTGAAGAGCGTGCCTCCGGACAGTCTGGTCACCCGCCGGCCGGGCGATCTCTCGGTCCGCACCCGCGAAGGGGACGAGCGGGTCTGAGCTACCCCGCGGCCGTCGGCTCCTCGCTGCGCTCACCCCGTCATCGGAACCGATTTTTGCGCTTTTCAGCTTTTTTCCACTGCTCCATAAATATCGGATGCACATGGACACGCTAATCGGAATGGGCGTGCTGGCTGCGGCGATCACACTTCTGACGCTGCTGACGGTGTGGAGCCGGCGCCGCATCGACCGCATCGCCGGCAGCGGGCTCGCTTCCGCGCGCGAGATCGAGAAGGGAGACCGGGATGAGTGAGCGTCCGGGAGGCGTGACCTCCGAACTCTCGCGCGACCTGAAGCTCTTTCACGTCACCCTGATGGGGCTCGGCATGATGATCGGGGCCGGGGTCTTCCTGGGCGTGGGCAATACGATCCGAATGGCCGGCCCCGGCGCGGTGCTGCTGACCTTCGCGCTCAACGGCCTAGTGGCGCTGTTCAGCGCCATGTCCTATGCCGAACTCAGCTCCGCGATCCCCCGCGCAGGGGGCGCGTACAACTTCGCGCGCCTGGGCTTCGGGCGGCGCGCGAGCTTTATCGCCGGCTGGATGGAGTGGTTCGCGTCCAGTGTCGCGGGCAGCGTCTACGCCCTCACACTCGCCATCTACCTGCTCCGCTACCTGGAGACCCTCGGACTGCTCGGGGGCCTGTCGTCCGAACATCCGCTCCTAGTCAAAGGCGTGGCGGCGATCACGGTCCTCTTCTTCCTCTACATCAATTTCCGGGGCGCATCCGAAACCGGAAAGGTGGGCGCCTTTTTCACCCTCGGCCAGATGGCGATCCTCCTCTTTATCGGCGCCGCGGGGATCTGGGTGGCGCTCAAAGACCCTTCGCGGCTCCAGAACTTCGATCCGTTTCTCCCCGAGGGCTGGTCTAAAATCCTGCTCACCATGGGGTTCACCTACGTGGCCTTCGAGGGGTTTGAAGTGATTGCGCAGGCGGGTGACGAGTCCATCGACCCCAAACGTACGATCCCCAAGGCGATGCTCTACTCGGTCTTTTTCGTGACCCTCACCTACGTGCTCGTCGGGTTCGCGACCGTCGTGGCCGTCAAAGCCGGCTCGCCCGGGGTCGGCGAGACCCCCGTCTGGGCGTGGATCGCACAGTTCGGGGAGCGGGGATTCGGAGAGGCGGTCAGCCGGCTGATGCCGTTCGCCGACCTGCTGGTCACGGTGACGGTGATCTGCGCGGCGACGTCCGCGCTCAACGCCACGATTTACTCCGCCACGCGCGCCTCATACGCGCTCGGCCGCGACGGGATGCTCCCCCCCGCCCTCGCCCGCGTCTCGGCCCGCCGGCGCACGCCCTACCTCGCCCTGTGCGCCACCGGCGTCATCGTGCTGCTGGTGGCGCTGTTCCTGCCCACCATGGACGTCGCCTCCAGCGCCAGCATCATGTTCCTCTTTCTGTTTTTCCTCGTGAACCTGTGCGCGATCCGCATAAGGCAGGAGATGGGCGACGAGCTGTCCTACGGATACCTCATGCCGCTGTTTCCCTTTTTCCCCATCGCCGCCATCATTACGCAGGTCATTCTGGCGGCGGGCCTGCGCCATGTGAGTCACGCGGCCTGGATCGTGGCCCCCTCCTGGATTCTGCTCGGCTGGCTCTTCTACGAGTTCTACGGCCGGTCCCACGCGCGGGGGACGGAAGAGGAAATCACCGTGGTCGAGGAGGAAAAGGCGCCGCCCGGCAAGGGATACCGGATCATGCTCAGCGTCGCCAACCCCGACAATGTGCTGCCCCTGATGCGCAATACGTACCGCATCTGCCAGGCCAGGGAGGCGCGGGTGGAACTGATCCACATGATCCCCGTCTCCGATTACGTGCCGCTGCGGGACGTGCCGAATTTCGCCGACGAGGGCCGCGAGGGCATCGTGGAGGCGATGCTCTACCTGACGCAGATCTTCCCCGTAGGCACGACGATCCGCTACTGCCGCAACATCGCCCGCGGGCTGGTGAGCGCCGTGCGCCAGCACCGGGCGGATATGCTGATCATGGGCTGGCACGGACGCCCGCGCCGCCGGCTGTTCTCGTTCGGACGCACCATCGATCCCGTCATCGAGCGCTCCCCCTCCCGCGTGGTCGTCATGAAGAACTGCGGCGACCAGCGTTACCGCAACGTCCTGGTCCCCGTGGCCGGCGGAGGCAACAGCGCCTTCGCGCTCGAGATCGCCGCCATCCTGGCGGACCCCGAGGAGGGCCAAATCACGGCGATGACGGTCGATACGGGACGGCGCCCCTTTTCGCTGGAGAGCTTCGTAGGCGAACAGAACAAACGCCTCGGCCCGTTCGCCCGGCGCGTCCAATGCCTGACCCGCTCCGGGCAGGATGTCGTGGAGACCCTTCTCGAAGAGAGCCGGCAGTACGACCTGATCGTCATCGGCTGCACGCGCGAACCGCTGCTGCGCCGCATGACCGGCCCGTCGGTTCCCGAGCAGGTGGCGTTCCGCACCGAGACGCCCGCGGTGATCGTAAAGGCCCCCGGCGCGCTGCGCTCATGGGTGAAACGCATCTTTTAAGGGGGGAGACATGAACAGCTTCAGCAGGGCATTCAAATCCGTGCTGACGGGACGCCGGGACGAGGTGGTCACGGACGCCCCCTACGAGGACTCCGGGTACATCCGCTGGGCGCGCGTCCGCGACTGGTGCGGGCGGATCGAAGATCCGTCGGCGACGGCGACGGTGAAGGGGCCGTGCGGCGACGCGATGACGATCGACCTGGACATCGCGGAGGGAGTGCTCCGCCGGGCGCGCTTCGAGACGGACGGCTGCGCGGCGACCTACGCCTGCGGCTCGCTGGCCTGTTCGAAGGCCGAGGGCCTCGCCGTCCTCGAGGCCCTCCGCATCCATCCCCGTATGCTGCTCGGCGAACTGGACGGCATCCCGGGCGACCACCTCCACTGCGCGATCCTCACGTGCACCGCCCTGTATCGCGCCCTCGCGCTCTACCTCCTCGCACGGGACCCTCAGTCCTCGAGCTTCAGCGGGACATAACGCGTGCCGCGCGGACCGCGGACCAGCAGGAGCACGAGCCCGCTCTCCTCGGACTGACGCAGCGCCTTTTTGAAATCGCCCACGCCTTCCACTGGCTGACGGTTTACCTCGAGGATGAGGTGTCCGCGCCGGATTCCGTGGCGCCATGCCCGGCTTCCCTGGGCCACGCGTTCGACCACGACGCCGCGACCGAGATCCTCGTATCCGAGTTCCTCGGCCATTTCCGGGGTCAGTTCCGTCACGGCGATTCCGAGGTCTTCCACCATCTGCTCCGTATCCGCCGCGGCCATTTCCTCTTCTTCGAGCCGCTGCAGGGTCGCCTTGACCTTTTTCATCCTGCCGTCGCGGTTGATGCGCAGCTCGATCGTCGTGCCGGGGGGCGTGGTGGCGACCTCGTTCCGGAACGACCCCATATCCTCGACCGACCGGCCGTTGAATTCGAGGATGATGTCGCCCTGCTCGAGGCCCGCCTCATCGGCCGCGGACCCCTCTTCGACCTGCGAGATCAGGATGCCGCGGGCCTCGTCGAGTCCGAAGGATTCCGCGAGTGTCTCGTCGACCGGCTGAATGTAGACCCCGAGGTAGCTGCGGGTGACCTCGCCCTCCTCGATGAGCTGCTGTTTGACGATCTTGGCCATGTTGATCGGCACGGCGAACCCGATGCCCATGTAACCGCCGCTGCGGCTGTAGATCGCGGTATTGATGCCGACCACCTCGCCGTCGATGTTCAGCAGCGGACCGCCGGAATTGCCGGGATTGATCGCGGCATCGGTCTGAATGAAATACTCGTAATCGGTGATGCCCATGTTGCTCCGGCCTTTGGCACTGACGATACCCGCGGTCACGGTTTCGGTGAGGCCGAAGGGGCTGCCTACGGCGAGCACCCATTCACCGATCCTGATGGCATCGGAGTCGCCGAGTTCGAGTACCGGGAGGTCTTTTCCGTCGACCTTGATCAGCGCCACTTCGGTCTTGGTATCGGCGCCGATCAGTTCCGCTTCGAGCTCACTGCCGTCGCGCATGGTCACGGTTATGCTCTCGGCGTCCTTCACCACATGGGAATTCGTAAGGATATAGCCGTCCTCCGTGATAATGAATCCGCTGCCCTGTCCCCTCTGGCGGTACTCCCGGGAGCGGGGCTGCTGCTGCGGTCCGCCGCGTCCTTCAAACGGCGAACGGAAGAAAAATTCGAACGGCTCCGGGAACTGCGGCATATTCACTTCCACCGTCCGTTCCGCCTGCACGAAGACGACCGCGTCCACGGCGTCTTCGGCGATACGACTGAACGCGGCGCCGGTTTCCCTGAGCAGGTCCGGTGATTCGGCGGGCGCCGAAATGGCGGTCGGTGCGGCGAGACAGAGCGTCATCAGCCCGGCCAGCGTGCTCTTCCAGAACGTGAACTTCATCCGTGTCCCCCTTTCGCGGGTCTGTGTTCCGGCCGCGGATGACGGCCTGTTTCCGACTCTTCGAGTCCCGGAGTGCGGGACGCGTTCAATAATTCTGCAATCCGTATTCGTTCAGCTTGCGGTGCATGGTTCTCCGGCTGATGCCGAGCTGCTCGGCGGCTTTCGTACGGTTGCCCTGGGTTTCCTTCAGTGCGCGGAGGATCATGCGCATTTCCATGTCCCGCAGACTGCCGGCGCCGGCCTCCCCTCCGCCGGCCTGCGCGCGGGCCGGGTCGACCTGCGCGCGGATTTTCGGCGGGACATCGCGCACGCCCAGCTTTTCGCCGCGCGACATGACGACCATATTCTCGACGGCATTGCGAAGTTCGCGCACGTTACCCGGCCATTCATAGCGACTCAGCAGCTCCGCGGCGTCCTGGGTAAACCCTTCGATCCGCTTGCCGTTTTCCCCGCTGAACTGCTGAAGGAAGTGATTGAGGAGCAGGGGAATATCCGCCGCGCGTTCGCGGAGCGGAGGAACCGTGATGGAGACGACGTCGAGCCGGTAGAACAGATCTTCGCGGAAGGCCCCCTTCTCCACTTCTTCGGTGAGATCGCGGTTGGTGGCCGTCAGCAGCCGGGTATCGACTTCCACCGACTCGGTCCCGCCTACGCGTTCGAAGGCGCGCTGTTCGAGCACCCGCAGAATCTTGACCTGGATGGACGGGTCGATCTCGGCGATTTCATCGAGAAACAGCGTGCCGCCGTCGGCGCGCTCGAACCGCCCCCGGCGCCGTTCGACCGCGCCGGTGAAGGCCCCCTTCTCGTGGCCGAACAGTTCACTCTCCAGGAGGTTGCTCGACAGGGCGGCGCAGTGAACCGGAACGAACGGGCCCTGCGCGCGCGGGCTGAGGCGGTGCAGGGCGCGGGCCACCAGCTCCTTCCCCGTACCGCTCTCGCCCTGGATCAGAACGGTGGCGCGCGAAGGGGCCACCTGCCGTATTTTATCGAAAATGCGCTGCATGGGTTCGGACTGCCCGATGATGCTCTCGAGGCCGTACTTGGTGTCGAGCTGCTCGCGCAGTGCGCGGTTTTCGGTCTGCATGCGCCGCGATTCCAGCGCCCGGGAGAGCACGAGTTCCAGGCGGTCGAGATGGACCGGTTTCGTAAGGAAATCGTGCGCCCCGCGCTTCATCGCCTCGACCGCCTTTTCGATCGACCCGTACGCCGTGAGCAGGATGCAGGTCAGTCCGTCCTGTTTCGCCAGCGCACGCTGCATCAGCGTGATGCCGTCCATGCCCGGCATCCGGATGTCCGCCAGGAGCACGTCGATCGACTCCTCGTCCAGGATCTCCAGCGCGCTCTCGCCGCTGTCGGCGAGCAGAATGCGGTAATCGCCGCGCAGGGCGCGGGCGAGTCCGTCGCGCGTGTTCTTTTCATCATCCACGATCAGTACGACCGGTTTCATGCGCCCTCCTCTTCACACCCCTCCGCCGTGGCGGCCGTATCGTTCTCTCGCGCGTCCGCGGGCGCCTCGAGCAGCCGTACGCGATGCTCCTCGCGGGGAAAGTACAGGACGAAGCGCACGCCGCGTCCCGGTTCGCTGTGAATCTCCATTTCGCCGCCGTGATCGCGGACGATGCGCTGCACGATCATCAGCCCCAGCCCCGAACCCGAGGGCTTGTCCGATTTGAACGGTTCATAGATCCGGCTCATGGTCTCGGCGGATATGCCCGGACCGTTGTCCTGGAAGCATATGCGGGCAAATCGTTCATCCATCTCGATGGAGACGCGGATGATGCTCCTGGCGGGCAGGGACTGCAGGGCGTTTTTGAACAGGTTGAAGAAGACCTGCTTGAGCTGCGTCTCGTCGGCGGGCACCGGAGCGAGCTGCTCCTCCTTCCAGTCGAACTCCAGGATCAGCCCGCGGTCGTCGAGTTCGGACTGCATGAACCGAAACGACTCCTCGAGGACGCGCTCGATCCGCACCGGTCTGCGCTCCGGCTCGGAGGGGCGGATCGCGCGCAGAAACTGGTGGATTATCCGGTCGAGCCGCGTCACTTCGCCGCCGGCCACCTCAATCAGTTCCTCGATGTTTCCGCGGACCTCCTCCTCCTCGATCGAACGCGCCTCGCGTTTGAGAAGCTGGAGGTGGATGTTGAGCGAATTGAGCGGGTTGCCGATTTCGTGCGCGACGCCGGCGGCGAGGATGGTGATCGCCTGCATGCGCTCGGATTCGATCGAACGCGCCGTGGATTCCCGTGCGCGGGTGACGTCCCGGAGAATCACCACCGCCCCCTCCTCGTCGTCCGTCCCCGCGGAGAGCGGCATGACATAAAACTCCACGTAACGGTGTTCGGGGTAATTGATCTCGACCTCGCGGCGGACCATCCGCTCCCACTCGCCCTCGTCGAGATCCATCAGCAGATCCCAGTCGAGCCCCTCGATGTACCGGTTCAGCGGCTGTCCCTGCACGCCGTCCGCATTGAATCCGAGCATCCGCTCCGCAGCGCGGTTCGCGTACTGCAGCCGCCCCCGGCGGTCGAGCAGAATCAGCCCCTCCTGCAGCGCCTCGAAGATGGCCTCCCAGACCCCCTTCTCCTTCGCCAGCAGAAGGAACTGCCGCTGCAGACTCCCGCGGTCCAGTTTGTCCAGCCGCTCGATGAGGCGGTCCCAGTATCGCGTCTTCATAGCGCCCTTTTTACACGATCCCGCCGGGGTCTGCGCAAGGATAAACGGGACAATATGGCGCGGGCACGAATCGTGGGCTCCGTGCCCTGTGGTGAAGCTCGGTACCGATCGCGATTGTTCCTCTCCCCCCCTCCCGGACGGATAAAGTTTTGCGCTCGGCGGGGAAGATCGTTACGCTGCCACCCTTTACCGCGGTCGATCGCGATCGGCGCGGCCGATGGAAGCCCGACGGGACCCGAGACAGAACCACGGCGTGACGGAGCGATGGCGAAGAAGCAGACCCCCATGATGGAGCAGTACCGGGCGATCCGCCGCGGGCTGGGCGCGGACACGATCCTCTTCTTCCGTCTCGGCGATTTCTACGAGATGTTCTTCGACGACGCCCGGGAGGCGGCGGGCATACTGGACATCGCCCTCACCCGCCGCAACGGCATCCCCATGTGCGGCGTACCCTATCACGCCTGCGAAAACTATGTATCGAAGCTCATCCGTGCCGGAAAAAAGGTGGCGGTCTGCGACCAGGTCGAAGAGCCGTCGCAGGGCAGGAAGGTCGTCGCCCGGGAGATCACCGGAATCATCACGCCCGGAACGGTGCTTGAGGAGAGCGCGCTTGAATCGAAGCGCAACAACTACCTCGCGGCCCTGATCGGCGACAAGGGCCGCTTCGGCCTGGCGCTGCTCGACCTCTCCACGGGGGATTTCCGGGTCGAGGAATCGGAGGACGCGGCGGCGGTCCGTGAAAACCTGCTGCGCTACGACCCCGCGGAGTGCGTGATCCCCGAATCCGATCACGAAAAGGGGCGTTTCAGCGACTGGCTGAGCGGCGACGGGGCGCCGGCGCTGACGCCGCACGAGGACTGGACGTTTGAGGAGGACAGTGCGCAGGAGTTCCTGACCCGGCACTTCCGGACGCGCGGACTGGAGGGATTCGGCTGCGCCGACCAGCCGCTGGGGCTGAGGGCGGCGGGCGCGGTGCTGCACTATGTGGGCGATCAGCTTCAGCGCGATCTCTCCCACGTGACCCGCCTGCGCGCGCACCATCCGGGCGATTACCTGCTGCTCGACGAAACCACCGTCGCCAACCTGGAACTCGTCGCCGCGGCGGGGAGCGCGCGGTCCGGGACGGGGCCCACCCTGCTCAAGGTGCTCGACACGACCCGTACGGCCATGGGCGCGCGGCTGCTGCGGCACTGGATCCTCCGGCCGCTGCGGCGGGCGGACGCGATCGAGCGTCGTCTCGACGCGATCGAGGCGTTCCGCGCCGACCGCAACCGACTGGATGCCTTCCGCGAACACCTGCGCGAGGTGAAGGATGTGGAGCGTCTTGCGGCGCGTCTTCACTCGGGCACCGGCTCGCCGCGCGACGTGCGCGCCCTGGCCTGTTCGCTCGAACGTATCCCCGAACTGCGCGCCCTGCTGGACGACATCGGATGCGCGCCGCTCGAGCATCTTCGCGACGAGCTGTGCGACCTGCCTGAACTCCGTCGGCACATTCAACGCGCGATCGTCGACGAGCCTCCCGCCCTGCTGAAGGACGGCGGGGTCATACGTGAGGGGTACCACGCCGAGCTGGACGAACTGCGCGACGCCGCCGGCGAGGGGAAGCAGTGGCTGGCCGATTTCCAGGCGCGCGAACAGCAGCGCACGGGCATCCGCACCCTCAAGGTTCGTCACAACAAGGTCTTCGGCTATTACATCGAGGTCACCAAGAGCAATCTGGAGCACGTGCCGGACGAGTACGTCAGGAAGCAGACCCTCGTGAACGCCGAGCGGTACATCACGCCCGAACTCAAGGAGTACGAGAACCGCATCTTCGGTGCGCAGGAGCGCTCGCTGGCGCTGGAGCAGGAACTGTTCGCCGAACTCCGCCGGCAGGTGCTGGAACACACCGCGGAACTGCAGTCCACGGCCGCGGCGGTCGCCGGGCTCGACGCACTCGCGACGCTCGCCGAGCGTTCCCTTCTGCTGGGGTACGTGCGGCCCGAGATCAGCGAGACGGACGTGCTCCGCATCCACAACGGCCGTCATCCGGTCATCGAGCAGATGCCCGGCGCGGAACGGTTCGTGCCGAACGACACCGAACTCAACCAGTCCAGCGACCGTCTGCTGATCATCACCGGCCCGAACATGGCGGGAAAATCCACTTACATCCGGCAGGTGGCGCTGATCACCATCATGGCGCACCTGGGATCTTTCGTGCCCGCGGAACGCGCGGTGGTGGGCCTGACCGACCGCGTGTTCACCCGCATCGGCGCGAGCGACGACCTCGCGGGCGGGCGGAGCACCTTCATGGTAGAGATGCAGGAGACGGCCAACATCCTGAACAACGCCACGGAACGCAGTCTGATCGTACTCGACGAAATCGGCCGCGGCACGAGCACCTTCGACGGCATCAGCATCGCCTGGGCGGTGGCGGAGCACCTGTGCCGATCCGAACCAAGCGGAGCGCGCACGCTTTTCGCGACCCATTACCATGAATTGACCGACCTGGCGCGCACGGTCCCCGGGGTGCGGAACTACAACGTGCGCGTGCGCGAATCGGGCGAGCGCATCACGTTCCTGCGCAAGATCGCGCCCGGTCCGGCGGACAAAAGCTACGGCATCCAGGTCGCCCGTCTGGCGGGTCTTCCCCCGGAAGTCATCCGCCGCGCTTCCGAGATCCTCGAAAACCTCGAAGAAGGCGAGTTCGCCGAAAGCGGCCAGCCGCGCCTGGCGCGCCACCGGCCGAAATCCAAACGGGAACACGACCACCAGATACCGCTGTTTTGAGTGAGAAAGCTGCAGGCTCCCTGGGATCTCCCTCACCCAATCAGATTTCAGGTTTCAGCCCTCACACTCACCTACCCCCTACTCCTTGCTTGTCCCGAGACCCCGAGTGCCTATACTCTGCGACACGAACTAATCAGCGGAACGGAGGGACGCCCGGCATGAAAGAGCAGATACGGCACCGTGCAGGATGGTTTTTTCTTCTCGGCCTTATACTCATCACCCTGTTCGGCATCCGGACGCTATCCTCGCCTGATATATTTACGCATCTGTCGCTGGGACGGCATATCGCGGAGGAGGGTCTGCCCAAAACGGATCCGCTGACGTACAGCGCGGCGGAGATGGACTGGGTAGACACCACCCCTCTCTACGACACCCTCAGCTACCACCTCTGGAACGCGGGCGGCGCGCCGCTGGTTACGATCTTCCATGTCGTCTGCGCCGTGGCCGCTTTCGCCCTGATCGGGCGCGTCGCGCGGAAATGGGGCGGCGACGTGAGCATCGGGTTCGCGCTGCTGCTCTGCGCCTGGCTGATCTTCCCGGTCTTTGAACCCGACCCGATCTTTCCGGCCATGGTGTGCTTCGCCGTCTTCTTATTCGTGCTGGAGGGGACGGATCGGCCTCTGCTGCGCTGGATCGCGCTGCCGCTGGTTCAGATCCTGTGGACGCAGCTCCACCCCTCGTTCATCCTCGGCCCGATCCTGATCCTGTTGAACCTCATCCAGCAGGCGGTCGATGCACGGCTGGCCCACATCCCGCATTATCGCGGCGCGGCGGTCAAGGAGCGCACCTCGCTCATGCTGGTCGCCCTGCTGGTCACCCTGCTGAACCCCTACGGCTTCGGGCTGCACCTGCACCTTATCCGCCAGGGAGGCGCGATCCTCTTTCCCGCGGGGGCGGTCTTCATCTCTCCCTTCAGCCATCTCTTCGGCGAACTCGGGCTCAAGAAACTCATCACCTTCGTGCTGATCCTCGGCGCGGGCGGGTTGATCACGCTGAAGCGGCGGCTGCCCGTGATCATCACCACGCTCGCCGTCGCGGGAGCGTTCATGATCGTCCGCTCGCTGCTGCTGCTCGACGTCTTCGTGTTCCTCGCCTTCCCGTTTATCGTACTCAGCTTCGACGCCATAGGGTCGTTCATCCAGGACAGTATGAAACCGCTGTTCAACGACCGCCCGGTCTGGCTGGGCCGGGCCGCCTGCATCGCGCTGGCGCTCCTGATGGTCGGCTCGGCGCTGGGCGCCGCCACCAACGCCCTGTACATCAACACGGGCAGCCGGAGCGGGTTCGGGCTGGGGGTCGCGAAGGACGCCTATCCGCATCTGCCGGAAGAACTGGTCGGCGACCCCTCTTTCCCCGAAAAGATCGTTCATTTCGCGCCGGACGGCGGCTACCTGTCCTGGACGCTCGACCGGCCCGTACTGTTGGATCTGCGCAACGATCTTTTCTCCCCGTCGTTCTACGAGGAAACACTGGCCGGTCTCAGCGGCGCGTCCGAACCGCAGTGGAACGACATTCTGAAGCGCTGGCTCCCCCGGGGGGCCGTGCTGAATTGCGGCCATCCCGCGGCGGCGGGAACGATCCGCCACCTGCTGTCCCCGCCGCGAAACTGGCGTCTGGCCTACTTCGACGGCGCCACGGCCATTCTGCTCACGCCCTCGACGCGCCACCTCCCGCTCCTTCAGCGCTCCGACCTTCAGCAGAAGGGTCTCGACCGCCTTGAGGAAGTCCGCCGCACTTACCGCGAGGAGGCCGGAGGTTGGGTGCGTCCTCCGATCCCCACCGCGCTCGTCGGGGGCGGCGCGGTATTCCGTGCGCTGAACCGCTATCAGGCCGCCTCGAGCATCTACGCCGCGTTGCTGAGCGGCGCTCCGCAGATGGCGGGCGCCTGGTACGGCTACGGCCAGGCCCGCCTGAATCTCGAGGATTACGATGAGGCGATCGACGCCCTTGAGCGCGCGGTACACCTGCACCCGCGGAACGGCAGCTACTGGCTTCTGCTCCACCAGGCCTACCGGGTGGCGGGTCAACAGCAGCAGGCCGAAAAGGCCCTCGTCAAAGCCAGAAAATACTATCGCCCGTCGAAGTCCGTCACGGACACCACCAACGAGCCGCCGGCCCGGGAGACGGCTCCGGAATAAAGGGACCCGGCAGTCCGGGCACGGAACACACCGGGCCGGAAGCTGCGCCGCCATGGATCGCCGCAAGACCTTAACCGCCCTCGCCGCCCTCGCAGCCCCGCCGGTGCTGCGCGCCGCCGGCCGCCGTCCGCCTCCCGCCTCACCGGAGGAACCCCGCCGACCGGTGAACGCGCTCTGGTCCACCCGCTTCGACTACAAGGCCCCCTCCGACGTCCGCCGGATCGTAAATAATGCGGCGGACGTGGGCTATTCCGACCTCTTTTTCCAGGTCCGCGGCAACGGCACGGTGTTCTATCGCAGCGCGTACGAACCCTGGGCGTACGAACTCAGCGGATCCTCGCCGGCCTTCACCGGCCGCAATCCGGGCTGGGATCCTTTGATGACGGCGGTCAGGGAGGGGGCGAAGCGCGGGATCCGCATTCACGCCTATGCAAACGTGCTTCCCGGATGGCGCGGCCGCCGCGAGCCGCCGCGGGAGTCGGGCCAGCTCTGGGTCCGCCACCGCGACTGGTTCATGGTCGACCGCCTCGGCGACCGCATGAAGCCCACCAGCAAGTGGTACACGTTTCTCAACCCCGCCCACCCCGGCGTGCGCCGCCACCTGATCGGTGTTTTCGCCGAACTGGCCGCCTATCCCGTGGCCGGAATCCATCTCGATTACATCCGCTTCCCCGAGGACTACCACCTGGTCGCCCGCGAGATCTATCCCGATGCCCCGCAAACCGAGCTGCGGGCACGCTCGGACTTTTCCTACGACCCCGTCTCGCTGCGCCTGTTCGGCGACCGCCCCGCCGAAGCGCCCGGGGAGTGGGACCGCTTCCGGCGCGCCGCCGTCACCCGGGTCGTGCGCGATATCGCCGGTGCCGTGCGCGCCCGGCGCTCGGACTGCCTGCTGTCGGCGAGCCTCATCGGCGATCCCGTGCGGGGATACCGCGACGCCTTCCAGAACGGCATCGAATGGACCCGCCGCGGCTGGCTGGACTGGGCGGTTCCCATGCTCTACGGAACGGACGGCTTCGCGGAAAACCTGAACGGCTATACGGAGCGGCTGGGCCCCGGCCTCGCCGCCCGCAGCCTCGTGGGCGGGCTCAACGCCGCCAATCCGGCCCCCGACGTGCTCCGCCAGATCCGCTCGCTCCGGGCCGCCGGCTGCCGCGGCCAGGCCGTCTTCGCCTACTCACACCTGTTCAGCGGCACCCGCCTCACGGCGAAGGGACGCGCACTGTTCGGGGGATGAGGGAGAGGAGTCAGAGTCTGAGTCAGAATCAGAGTTAGAGTCAGAGTCAGAATCAGAGTCTGAGTCAGAGTCAGAGTCAGAGTCAGAATCAGAGTTTGAATTTGAGTTTGAAACCTGAGAGCTGAGACCTGAGTAAGAAAAAGCAGGAACACTCAAGTTTCAGGTTTCAAACTCTTCAAAGCCTCAACAAACCCTTTCCTCACGGCAACGATTTCCGTACACTCCTCCGAAACCACGCGGAGCAACATGAATACACCGGCACGTCCCAGGGTAAAACGGGTTCTTCTGAAGTTGAGCGGGGAGGCCTTTCAACCCCGCAACGGGGGACAGGGCATCGACCCCGATGTGCTCGCCTCGCTCGCGGCCCAGCTTCAGGAGTTGAGGGATCGCGGGGCCGAAATCGCGATCGTCGTCGGCGGCGGCAACATCTTCCGCGGCCTCAAGGGCGTCGACTCCGGCGTGGACCGCACCGCCGGCGATCACATGGGCATGCTCGCCACCGTCATCAACAGCCTCGCGCTCCAGGCCGCGCTCGAGAAGCGCGACATCCCGACCAGAACCATGACGGCCATCTCGATGCCCGCCGTGGCGGAGCCCTTCATCCGCCGCCGCGCGATGCGCCACCTGGAAAAAGGCCGGGTGGTCATCTTCGGCGCCGGCACCGGGAATCCCTATTTCACCACCGACAGCGCCGCGGCGCTGCGCGCGACCGAAATCCGCGCCGATCTGCTGATGAAGGGCACCAAGGTCGACGGCATCTATGACAAGGATCCGATGGAGAACTCCGACGCGGTTCGCTACGAGAGCGTGACCTACGACGAGGCGCTGAAAAAGCAGCTTCGCGTTATGGACGCCGCCGCTTTTTCGCTCTGTATGGACAACGAGATCCCCATCGTGGTGTTTAATTTTTTCAAGAAAAACGAGATGGTTCGCGTGTTCGAAAGCGAGCCCGTGGGAACCCTCGTCCATCAGTAGCCGGAAGGAGGAACGACTATGAACACCCTCGAGGACGTACTTAAAGACACCCGCGAGCGCATGGATAAGGCCGTGGAATACCTGCAGGATGAGCTTTCCGGACTCCGCACCGGAAAGGCGTCGCCGAGCCTGGTCGAGAATATCACCGTGGATTACTACGGCACCCCGACCCGGCTCCGCGATATCGCGAACATCGCCACGCCGGAGGCCCGGCTGATTACGATCTCGCCGTTCGATCCCTCGTCGCTGCAGGCGATCGAAAAAGCGATCACGGCCGCAAATCTCGGGATCACCCCGATGAACGACGGGCGCATCATCCGTATTCCGATCCCGGAGCTGACCGAGGAGAGGCGCGAGGAGCTGAGCAAGGTGGCGAAGCGGATGACGGAAGAGCAGCGCGTGGCGGTACGCAACGTCCGCCGCGAGGCGAACGATCAGATCAAACAGCTCCAGAAGAACGGCGATATCACGGAAGACGATCGTGACGACGCGCTGGAGGAGACCCAGAAGCTCACCGACCGGCACATCAAGAGCATGGACGAGATGCTCGAGGCCAAGACCACTGAAATGATGGAGGTCTGAGGCTCTCCCGTCCAGGGTGTCGGGAACGAGCGGGCTGCGGTGCATGAGTGAACCACGCGCACATACGAAGATCCTTCTCGGTATCGGCGGCGGCATCGCGGCCTGCAAGGCGGCGACCGTCGCCAGCCGGCTCACGCAGCGGGATTTCGAGGTGCATGTGTTGATGACCCCGGCCGCGGCGCGTTTTGTGCAGCCGCTTACCTTCGCGGCCCTGACGCAGCGTGAAGTGCAGACCACCATCTTTCCGGAGGACCCCGGCGGGGTCCCGGAGAGGCTCTACCCGCATCTCTTCCCCGCATGCGAGGCCTCGGTCTTCGCGGTGCTCCCGGCAACCGCTGATCTGATCGCCAAGCTCGCCGCCGGCTTCGCGGACGACGTCGTCTGCGGAGCCGCCCTCGCCCTGCCCGAAACCTGTGCGAGAATCTTCTGTCCCGCCATGCACCCCCTGATGTGGTCCAAGCAGGTCGTGGGCTCCAATGCCGCCACCCTGCGCGAACGCGGATGGGCACAGATCGGACCCGATCGCGGCCCTACGGCCTGCGGGGCGGAGGGTCCGGGCCGCATGAGCGAGCCGGAGGAAATCGTGCAGGCCATTCTTGATTCGGTCTCATGAGCCCGCGCGTGCTCATCTTTTCGGGCCCGACCCGCGAACACCTCGATCCCGTGCGATTCCTGAGCAACGCATCCTCCGGACGCATGGGCCGCGAACTGGCCCTCGAGTCGCTGCGCCGCGGCGCGAAGGTCGATTTCGTGACCGGTCCCGTCGATCCCGCCCGGCTCCCCGCCGGCGAAAGCCTCACTCTTCATAGGGTCACCTCGGCCCGGGAGATGCTGGAACGCGGTCGCGTGCTTTTCCGCTCCTGCGACGCGGCCCTGTTCGCCGCCGCGGTCGCCGACTACGAACCGGCGGAGTGCCGCGACCGCAAAATGCCGAAATCGGAATGCACCCTGACACTTGAGTTCCATCCCACGCCGGATGTCGCCGCCACACTCTGCCGCTCCAAACGGGCCGGCCAGTGGACGCTCGGGTTTGCGCTCCAGAGCGATTCCGGCCGTGAGCAGGCGCGGGACAAGATGCAACGCAAACACCTCGACGCCATCCTGCTGAACACGCCTGCGGCGATGGAGCGCGATACGCTGACGTGCGCCCTGCTCACGGCGGCGGACGGGACGTTCGACGACTGGGGCACGATTTCCAAGACGGAGTGCGCGCGCAGGATCGTCTCCGCGATACCGCACTTCAGCTGTGAAAAATGAAGAACTTGCGGCAGGTGAAATTGATCAGTACCGCCGCAACGACGGCGCCGATGTAAGAGTACGTGGTTTCAAATCCGACTTCGATCAGCAGTCCGCCCAGCCATGTCCCGATCAGGAAACTCAGAATCGCGGCACCGTAGAACATCATGAGTTCGTGATGGCGCTTATGCCGGCCGGAACGGAAGACGAAAAAGATGTTCATCAGGTAGGCGGTGAAATTGGAAAAGAGAAACGCGATCGTCTTGTCGATCCAGTAGTGACGCAACCGCACCGCCTCGCTGATCGGCTCGACCTCGAGCCCGAATATCTTCACAAAGGGGTCGGTAGGGCTTAAGGCGGGAATGAGGAGCCACGCGAGCAGATAAAACACGGTGGCGTCGACCCCCGAAGCGAGGCCGCCGGCGATACCGTACTTGATGAACTGGAGCACCGGGTGTTCCTTGTTCATCAGCAGACGCCGCCACAGCGGAAACGCCGCCGCTGCGCCATGATCTTCAGGGGTGCCTTCCTCGGCCATACGCTCCTGTCCCGGTTCCCGTGTCAGGGGGCGTAGTCTCTATATTCCTCCCCGGCCTGTCGAGACATTCTGGTTCTTCGCAGATTTTTGGTTGTTCGCGGCTTTTTGTGGTGGAGCCATTCGGGGAAGAGGCGGGATGGGAGACGACAAACGTTCGTAGTAGCGCCGTAAGCGCCCGAAGGGCCAAGGCGCGTGATATCGTTCGTAGTAGCGCCGCACGCCTGCCCCCCGGCAGGCCAGGCGCGTGAAGATAACGGCCCTGGCCCTGCTTCGCAGGCCTGCGGGCCTACTACGAACTTTTTCCGCTGCGCGGACCTGCGGGCCTACTACGAACATAAGAGAGAACGCTATCTCTTTGCCTGTGCTCTTCTCATTCATCTTTGCGATCTCTGCGCCTTGGCGAGAGACCTTTCTTGTGTTTTCGGCACCGGATTACACCGATGACACGGATGGGATCTCGAAATCCGAATCGAAGTCGAAATCGGGATTCAGAGAGAACATAATTCGTACTCGAGTTCCTTGAACATCGGGAGTGGGATCGCGCCTTCGGCGCTCCGAGTACTCGTACGAGTGCGAGTACGGGTTATGTTCACCCCTTCATGCTCCTCATGGCCTTCAACGTCAGCGGACCGCTTCCGCGCTCCCGGCGCGCATTTCGATCTCGCCCCGGTAGAGTTCGATCGTGCCCCGGACCCGGTACCAGCCGCCGGGACGCCAGCTCCCGGCCAGGGCCGGGTCCCAGAAGACCGCGCTCCAGTAGCCTGTCCGGTCGCGGAACAGGGCAAGTCCGGGGCGGTTGCGTCCCGTGGCCGGCGTCGCCAGGCGGCATAGACGCCCCGTGCGGGTCACGGTTGCGCCGACCCGCGCCGGCCCCCACTGCGCCGCGAACCGGCGCCGCCCCGCCTCGGCGTGCTCCAGGACCCGCAGGGCCTCCGGATCGGTCAGCCTCAGCGCGGGCTGCCCCTCCAGCCGATCCCGCAGGGCGCGGACCCGCACGCGGGCGCCCCGCCTCAACGCGGCCCGGTCCGGGATCGCCTCGTAAAGCGAGGCCCTGAAATACACGGGAACACGGACCCCTCGCTCCTCCAGCACCAGACACCAGGGCCGCCCCAGACCGCGGGCGGGTATACGGACGGATGTCACACGACCCGACGCCGTGACGGGCGCATAACGATCGAGTGCGGCGGGATCCGCGCCGGACCATTGAATGGCGCGAAGGGGCCGTATCTCCAGACAACGCACCGAAGGCACGCGCAGCACCGGCTCCCGGTTCCGCATGACCTTACGTCCCTGCGCGACGACTCGGTCGCCGGGACGGAACGACGGCAGGGCCTCGCGAGGCACTGGAATCCGGAGGTTCACGACGCGGCCTCCGCCGGAGACTTCGAGCAGAGCCCCCTCCGAGAGACCGGTCGCAGGAGCGCTCAGAGTTCCGCGCAGACGGAGCTTCGTTCCTGCTCCGCAGAGATGAAACAGGCCCGGAACGGCTTCGTGCACGCATCCGAAAGACACGCATAGATAGGCGGCGGCGAGGACCAGGGGAGCCGCGGACCGCAGGAATGCCGCGGACCGCAGGAATGCCGTGGAGCGCGCAGACCGCACCCGGCCGCAGCGGCTGCAGCGCCGCGCATGACCGGCCGGCCGGTGACAGTACGGACAGATCGACGGCATAAGAAGGAGGCGCCGGATGTCGGCCTCAGAGCGCGCCGAACACCACGGAACTGAAGGTCGTGACCGGGGTCGCCTCGCGAGCGTCGTCCACGGCGGCGCGAAGTTCTTCGATCAGCTGGTCCACTTCGTTGTACAGGCCCTCGTCCCGGATCAGCTTACCCAGCGTGCCTTCGCCCCGTTCCAGCCCCGCGGCGATACGCTTGAGCGAAGCGCTGGTCTCATCCAGGTTCCGGTACACCTCGCCGTCGTCGTGGATCAGACGGCCGAGGGTGCCCTCGCCGGATTCGAGGCGGGCGGCCACATTTTTCAGCGACGACGCCGCCTCGCTCAAATCGCGGTACAGCGTATCGTCCTCCGAGAGCAGCTTGCCGATCGTGCCCCGTCCGCTGCGGAGGCGCCCGCTCACCTCCCGCAGGTCGGCCAGGATCATCTCGAGGTCGCGATACAGCGTGTCCTCGCGGATCAGACGTCCCATGGTACCTTTGCCTTCGCGCAGGTCCCGCGTGATCGCGTTCACGTTCTCCATGGAGTCCTCGAGATTGGCCACGACCCCGCCCTCGCCGAAGGCTTCATTCAGTCGCCGGACCACCTCGGAAGCCTCATCGATCAGGTCGACCGGCACGCGACCCTCGGGAACGGCATCGTCGGGAATGCGCGGCGTGCGGGGGTCTCCCTCATGGATATTCATGAACTTCCCGCCCAGGACCGAGGTGGCCTGCACTTCGATCCGGTATCCGCGGTGCAGGTCCACCGGCTGCTCGAGTTTCGCCGTGACCGTCACGCCCCGGTCGCCGATGCGGATATCCTTCACGCTGCCGATGCGGACACCCCGCATGAACACATTATCGCCTTCGCGCAGTCCGCCGACGTCTTCGAAGGACACCTCCAGCGGATAGGACTTCTCGAAGACATTCTCCCTGCTGAGCACGATCGTGAAGATGCCGAGCGCCAGAAGCACGATAAAGACGAAGAATCCCACGAGCACTTCCGCCGGCGTATCGGGATTGTTTTTAAGTTTCACTGATCTTCTCCTTCAGCCATGGATCTTCCGCTCTTATATGCTGTGACTCCAAAAACCGCCGGACTTCCGGATGCTCGGACCGGATGAATCCGTCCGGGGCGGCATGTTCCACGATGCGGCCTTCGTGGAGCATAACGATTCGCGTCCCTATGGAAAGCGCGCTGTGCAGGTCGTGGGTCACCACCACATTGGTGACCCCGACTTTCGCGCGCATGTCGGCGATCAGTCCGTCGATGAGGCGGGAGGTGACCGGGTCCAGGCCCGAGGTCGGTTCATCGTAGAGCACGATCTCCGGTTTCCGGACGATCGCCCGCGCCAGCCCCACCCGCTTGCGCATGCCTCCGGACAGATCGGCGGGCATTTTTTCCGTATCGTCGCCCAGTCCCACCAGATCGAGCGCCTCGCGGACCCGGCCGTCGATCTCCGCTTCGCGCGCTCCCGTGCGCTCCCGCAGCGGCAGGGCGACGTTGTCGTAGACGCTCATCCACTGCAACAGGGCCGCCCCCTGAAAGAGCATTCCGAAGCGTTCACGGATACGTTCGAGTTCGCGGTCCGGGGCGGCGCTGATCTCGTCCTCGCCGATCCGCACCCGTCCTTCATCCGGGGTGAGCAGGCGAACCATATGCTTGAGCATGACGCTCTTCCCCGCGCCGGAGCGTCCGACGATAACGGCGGTTTCTCCGCGCTCGATGCGAAAGTCGACCGCGTCGAGGACCGGGCGCCCTCCGAGTGCTTTACTGACCTGTTCGAAGCGAATCATGAATAGAACAGCCGGGTTACGAAGTAGCCGAGCACCAGGATGAGCAGGAACGATACGATCACCGTCTTGCGCGTGCTGCGCCCCACCCCGACCGCCCCGCCCGTGGTCGCGAACCCCTGGTGGCACGCGACCGTGGCGATGATGATCCCAAACAGCAGCGCCTTGAACAGTCCCACGTAGAGATCCTTGTTCGCCGCATACATGGTGGCGTTATCGAAATACGCCGCAAACGAGACCCCGAGCTGGGTCGCGCCCACGACCGCGCCGCCGAGAATGCCGACCAGGTTTGAATAGACGGTAAGTACGGGCATCATCACGGCCAGGGCCACCAGCCGCGGCAGGACGAGAAAGCTGTGCGGGTCGATCGACATGACCTCGAGCGCGGCCACCTCCTCCGAGACGGTCATGGTCCCGAGCTGAGCGGCGATCGCGGACCCCACACTCGCGGCGATAATGAGCCCGGTCATAAACGGCCCCATTTCACGCAGCATCACCACCGTCACCGCCGTTCCGATATGGGCCTGCTGACCGAAGCGCCGCAGTTCGAGCCCGGTCTGCAGGGCCAGGATCATACCCGTGAAGAGCGCCACCACGGTGATGACGCCCAGGCTCCTGATCCCCGTAACGAAACACTGGCGCATGAACTCGGGCCGGCGGCGCGGCGAGAGCACGGCAGGCAGGATTCGGAACGAGCGCAGCGACATCAGCACGGCCCGCCCGGAATTGCGCAGGGTGAGCAGCACGAGCTGCCCCAGGCGCCCCATCGCGGTAGCCGGGACCGGAATATATTCGGGTTCGCGAGTGATCAAGCCCTCACTCCTTTCAGAAACGAAAGATATACAGGATTCGGCGGGGCCTTTCCACCCTGTCTGAATCGTACCCTATCAATCCCTTCAGGACCGACCATCTATAGGCGCGTTCCTCTTCTTCACGGTCGACCCCGAACTCGAACAGCGGAAAGACGGACGTACGCCAGGAACCTTCGCCGTCGCCACGCCGGCGGAACAGACCCCACAGCGCCGTACGGCGGACTTCGCCCGGCCGCGGCCCGCGCTCAGCTTCGTAAAGGGTCCAGAAGGGCGCGTAGTGGCGCTCAATGGGTTCGAGATCGGGAAACGGGGACAGCGCGGGGGCGCGGAAGCAACTTTTTCCGTTATAACTTGTGTGTCGGAAAAACGGCCAGATCCGCAGCCGCCGCTTCCGCCACGGTCCGGAATCACCGGTCACCGATGCGTCCCCCTCCGCGCGCCAGTAGAGGAACGGCAGCACGTGCACGTGGCGTACGCGCTCACCTGCATGCAGGATATCTTTCGAACGCACGACGGGCCAGAAGAAGAATTCGCTCCTGATGCCGGGTGTTTCCTTCCAGCCGTAGAGCGGCCACAGGTAAGCGCGTCGAGTGCGGCCGCCCTGCTGACGCTGCACAAACGGCCAGGGGGCGTGCAGGATGGTTTCTCCATCGCGTTCCGTGTAGCGGAAAAACGGGGGTAGGACATAACGGGTGCGCTCGTCGTTCACATGCCCGCCGCCCGCGAAAGGAAACAGCATCCAGGCTTCTCCGGAACGATGCTCGCGCTCATAGCGGGCATGCGTCCAGACGGGCCAGAGCAGGAAGGACTTCTCGTAGGCGCCCTCCTTGACGGCGCGCCCGCACAGCGGAAAAAGACGGTCGCGCCGCAGCCCGTCGCCGCGCGTGCGCGAGAACACGGGCCAGAGCACGGTACGGGCGGTGCCGTCCGGCCCCTCCCGCTCGAGGTAGAGCGGAAAGAGCAGCCACGAGAACCGTTCCTGTCCGAGGAAGTCATGGACGGACCCGCCGAGCGGGAACACACCGAGATAGGGCTCGCCGTCCTCGTCGATGCCGTCGAAATAAAACGGGATGAGCCAGCGTCGGCGGCGGCCGTCTTCATCCCGCCGGTCGAAATCTCTGGAAAACAGGAACACCAGTCCCCGCCCCGTCTCCTCCTCGCCTTGAATGCGTCGGACGTAGAGGGGCCAAACATATTCAGTACGCCGCGTCCCTTCTTTCGCGTTCTTGATCCGGATCCGGAACGGCCGCCACGCCGTCATGGAGCCCGCTCCCGGCTCAGCGCGGTGTTCGTAGAACGGGCCTGCGGCCGTCCGGTGTACCGCGCCCGAGGCCGTGCGGCACTCGTACCAGAACGGACCCCAGTCGTGGATCTCCATTTCGGAGGCCGACGCGGAAGCGGTCAGCCAGACGGACGCGCATCCCGCGATCCCCATGGCGATCCTATACTGTGCGCGGAGCTTCATGCGCCGAGATGCTCCCGGACCACGGCGGAGAGCGATTCGGCGAGGCGCGTAGTCGTGGCTTCGTCGGGCCCCTCCACCATGACGCGGCAGAGCGGCTGCGTGCCGGAGTAACGGATCAGGACACGCCCGCGGTCGCCGAGTTCGGTCTCCGCCGCAGACACCGCCTCCCGCAACGGGGGTACGTCGTCGATCGACTTCTTTTCGGCCACGTCAATATTGATCAGCCGCTGGGGAGCCAGTTTCATGACATCCGCCAGTTCGGAGAGGGGTTTCCCGCTCGTACGCATGATGGCCAGCACCTGCAGCGCGGACACGATGCCGTCGCCGGTGGTATGGATATCCGAGAAGATCAGGTGCCCGGAAGACTCCCCTCCCAGCACGGCGCCCCGCTGCTTCATTCTTTCCAGCACGTAGCGGTCGCCCACTTTGGCGCGTTCGACGTTCACACCCAGGTCCTGCATCGCGGTCATGAACCCGAAGTTCGTCATCTGCGTGCCGACCACGGTATCGTTCGCGAGCCGTCCCTCGCCTTTCCAGGCCTTCGCGCAGATAGCCAGCAGGTGATCCCCGGTCAGCACCCGCCCGTGCTCATCCACCGCGATCAGCCGGTCGCCGTCGCCGTCAAAGGCCAGTCCCGCGTCGGCTCCGCCGGCGCGCACTTTCTCGATCAGCGTTTCGGGATACTGCGAACCGCATGCCTCGTTGATATTCATGCCGTCCGGGCGGTTGAAGATGGTCTCCACTTCGGCACCCAGTTCGCTGAATATGACCGGCGCGCACTGGTAGGTGGCCCCGTTGGCGCAGTCCAGGACCAGTTTGATCCCGTCTAGGTCGCAGGCATCGGGAAAGCTCCGTTTACAGAATTCGATGTAGCGCCCCTTTGAATCCTCGATGCGCCGCGCCTTCCCGATCTCTTCGGGAGCTGCCCCCATCGCGCTCAGGTTATCCGCGCGCACCAGCTCCTCGATCTCGCGCTCTTCGTCGTCGGGCAGCTTGGTGCCGCTGCGGGAGAAAATCTTTATGCCGTTATCATGAAACGGATTATGGGACGCGGAAATCACGATCCCCGCATCGGCGCGCATGCTGTGGGTGATATAGGCGAGACCGGGGGTCGGGATGGGCCCCACCAGGAGCACATCGACCCCCATCGAACAGATACCCGCCGTCAGCGCGCTCTCAAGCATGTAGCCGCTGAGTCTCGTGTCCTTGCCGATCACGATTTTCGGGCGCATCTCCTCCTGGCGGTGGTGGCGCTTGCAGACATGCGCCGTCGCACGCGCGATGGCCATGATCATTTCCGCCGACATCGGGCCGCTGTTGGCGAGGCCGCGGACGCCGTCGGTGCCGAAGAGTTTATCCATGATTCCGATCCTCCGTTGTTCCGATATCCATGACGGACGCGACGATGCCGTCGAGCCATTCCGTGCCTGCTGATCTGGCCGCTTCGGGCCACCCGCGCACGGCTTCGATATAAGGGGTTTCCCGGTCCGCGGCATCGAGCACCTCACCCAACGCTCCGCCGGGTTCCGGCATCTGCTCGAGCCCGGAGCGAAAGGCACGCAGCGCGTCCTCACGGCTCGCCCATCCCTCGGCGAAGGCGCGTTGATGCCGGTCGCGCGGCGCGGCGCCGACCTTTGCGGCGAGCTGGCGCAGGCGCTTCACGCGTTCCTCGAACGCGCCGTCGAGCAGCTCCAGCGCTCCGACCCGGCAGGCCTCGGCGTACTCCGCGCCGGCGGTAAAGACGGCCCGCACCCGCGCGTACCACACACGCAACGCCAGCAGATTGCCGATAAAACCATAATTGGCCGCGATGCGCGGACCCAGTTCGCCGAAGCGCGCCGGATCGTAGGAGCGGCTGCGCGCCTGCGGCTGAGCCGGGACCACCAGCTGCCCGCACTCCGTGACATCCTCGCGGCAGATGCAGCCGGCGGCGATCACCGTACCGAAGGCGATCCGGCGCGGACCCACCAGCCCGCCCTGCCCTCCCAGGAAAATAGGCGGCTGATCGAGCATGACGCCGCGGGGCACGTCGCCGATAAGCGAAGGCGTGGCCTTGTCCTGGTGCGGGGTGAAGTTGAAATGGATATACGAGGACCCGACCTCACTGTGATGACGGCGGCTGGTACCGCCGGCCATGAGCACGTCGCAGAAATTGATCAGGCTTCCCAGCGTGACGAACGGAAGCAGCACGGTCTGTTTGAGACCCACCGCGTGGGCGCCGCCGGCCTGTTCCTCGATCAGGGTGCCCGCCCGGACCTGGGCCTGCGGCCCCATCGACGCGCCGTCGAGCATCACGGCGTCCGTCGCCGAGCCGGAGGCGATACGAACCCCGCGGCCGAGCCGGACATTGTGCAGGGCGACAGGACCCTCCGCCCCCAGTGTACAATCCGGACCGATCGAGGTCGACGGGCCCGTGACGCGGCAGCCGGGATGGAGCACCGTTCCGGGCGCGATGCGGCCGGGGTCGACGTCACGACCGATATGCACCGAGCCGGGGTCCTCCATGCGCACACCGCGCCGGGTCAGTTCATCGACGAGGGTGCCGCCGTTCGATTCCGCATTCATGACGTACCGGAGAACCTTTCTACCTCAGCAAAAAACCGATCACTACGCCCGCGGCGGTGAACCCCAGCAGCACCAGGGCGAGCTGCGCCTTCTTCACCGTGAAAAGGAGCAGGTTCAGATCGATGTGACCGCGGTTGAATATATAGAGCAGCACGCATACGCCGATCAGCACCAGTGCCCAGATCATCCTCATAACGTCCCCCTCGCCGTTTAATTCAGCGCGATAACGGATACGGGGTGACAGTGTTGCGTCTTGCCCGCCGCGTGTCTAGGAGAGAGTGAGGGGGATGGAGGGGGAATCGGAATCGGAGTGGGAGACCTGAGACCTGAAACCTGAGTAAGAGGCTCGGAATCGGAGTGGGAGACCTGAGACCTGAAACCTGAGTAAGAGGCTCGGAATCGGAGTGGGAGACCTGAGACCTGAAACCTGAGTAAGAGGCTCGGAATCGGAGTGGGAGGCCTGAGACCTGAGCAAGACATCGATTTTCGCCGCGAAGGAGATAAAGCTCTCTGACCCCGGCGGGGGCGATCGCTGAAGGCTTGCCGTAAAGCGCGGCGGGTGGGATAATCCGGTCATGAAAAGGAACGCGAGATTGCTGATGCTGTGCGTGCTGTTCGCTGCCGCGGAGTGGGTCTCCGGTGCGGAGCGAACATATGAGATGTATTCCTGCGGTGCACTTTCGCCGGAGCAGTGCCGCGAGATGGCGCAGGCGTGGATGAGCGAAGAAAGCAAACTCATCGTGCTCCCGAAGAGCGGCCGGCTCTTCGTGCACGCGACCGAAGAGGAGCACCGCCGGCTGAGGGATCTGGTCGATGCGGCGAGCAGACCGCGTAAAAACATCATGATCCGGGTCGAATTCGCCGGCGAAGGCTCCGGCAGGCGCCGCGGGGCGTACGTGCGCCCGGACCGGCAGATCGTGTTTGACGACGGCGGGGTGTCGGATTACCGGATCGAGGGCGGGCTGACCTTTCAGAACTCTTCACAGTCGCGCCGGACGGTGCAGACCCTGACCGTAATGAGCGGAGGCTCCGCGCGTCTCCGCGTCGGCGAGCAGGTTCCGTACCTCGACTGGTTTGTCCGCAGGGGCCGGTTCTGGGGGTACATCGGGACCGAACTCAAGTGGCGCGATGTGGGGTCCTTCCTGGTCGTGCAGCCCGAGATCGTCGGCGACGACCTGATCCGCGTCACACTGACGCCCGAGCTGAGCGGAGTGGTGGACGGCGATCCCTACCGCGTGAAATACGAGAAAGTCGAAACCGAGGTCACCGTCGCCGACGGCGCCACGATCCGCATCGGCGGCCTGGACCGCAACCGGGAGTTCTACGAGCGTTTCCTGGTCGGGGGCGAACGCGGTGAACAGATCCGGAACCTGGACATCCGGCTCACGCCCCGCATTCTGAGCGCGCGGGGGTTCAGCCGCTGAGGCCGGTTCCGGCCTCCGGCGGCGCTTTCCGCAGCTCTTTAAGCGGTCGGTCCTCGTCCAGCATATCGCCGCTGTCCGTCTTTTCGCGCAGCTCACGCGTGATCCGTTCGGCCTCCCCGGGACTGGTCAACACGTAGGGCGTAAGCAGAACCAGCAACTCTGAGCGGCGGTTCTCATCGCTGTCGCTCTTGAACAGACGGCCGAGCAGCGGGATGTCGCCGAGCACCGGAATCTTCGCTTCCGATCCGCGGTCCTCGCTGTTGACCAGCCCCCCGAGCACGACCGTCGCGCCGTCGTCCACCGCCACCGAGGCGCTGATCTCGCGTTTCAGCACCACCGGCACTTCGTTATCGTCGATCGTCACCGTATCCCCGACCTGGTCCGCCGTCTGGAGGATGTCCATAATGACGAAGTTCTCCGGGTTGATGTGCGGTGTCACCGTAAGCTGGATCCCGATATCCTTGTACTCGAAGCGCGAACTCGCCACCCCACCCTCGCTGAGGCTGGTGGAGGTCACAATCGGACGCTGTTCGCCGATGATGATCTTTGCCTCCGTGTTGTCGGTGGTCAGGACCACCGGCGTGGAGAGGATGCGCGCATCGGAGGCCGAGGCGGCGAGATTGACCACCGCCTTGAAATCGGCGTCGGCGAGCGTGGTGTAATACGTCAGTTTGCCGGGGGATATCAGGTTCGTCGCGGCGCTCAGGAACGGGGTCTTATCGGAGGCAAATCCGAATGCGTACTCCTCGTTCTCATGCGCCAGCTTCTGGAGCCAGTTGATGCCCGTCTCCAGCTTGTCGCTGAGCTGCACCTCGATAATGGCCGCTTCGATGAGGACCTGCGAAAGCATGACGTCGAGATCGCGGATAATGGTCTTGATGGCGGCGATATCGCCCTTGCGCCCCATCAGCAGGAGCGAGTTGGTTCTCATATCCGCCAGGATCTTGGTTTCGGCGGACAGCTTGCCGATATCGGCTTCAGCCGCCCCGGACTCGACCCGCGCGGCGAAACCCCGCCGTTCGAGGAACTCATTGATGCGCTGGCTCACGCGCTGGGATTCGCCGTCACCCGGCGTCGCCGCACCGCCCTCGGTCCGGTCTTCCGAGGCCGCGCCCACAAACTGATTCAGAATCCCTGAAATCTCCTCGGCATCGGCGTACTCGAGTTTGAGCACCTCGACGGTCACGGCCGGCTCGACCGGGACGTCGAGCACATTGATGATGTTGTCAAAGAAATCGAAGTTATCCGGCCGCGAAAAGACGATCAGGATATTGGTGCGCTCGTCCGACACGATCTGAACAAATCCGTCGAACATCTCGTCCCTGCCGCTTCCCGCGGGCCGAGCTCCCCCGCCCGCTCCGGGCGCGGAGTCCGAATCGCCGTTCCCTTTCCCGTCCGGCGGCCGCATCACACCCGGCGGGGCCTGTCGGCGTGCCTGAGGCGCCTTGCCTCCGCCGCGGTCCTCCTGGACCACGTCGATCAGCTCCTGAAGCTTTTTGGCTACATCGCCGGCTTTCGCGTGGGAGAGCTGGTAGATGCGCGGCTCGATCTTCTCCGGAGCGCGATCGATGAACTTCAAGACCTCAAGCAGCCGTTTCATATTGTCGGCCGCCGCGGTGATGATCAGGCTGTTGCTGCGCTCGAGCGACTGAATATTCCCGTACCCGTGCAGCATGGGCTTGAGAGTCTCCTGGGCTTCGAGGGCCGTCACGTGGTCCACGCTGACGATCCTCGTGACCGGCTGCGACGATTCGGGCAGCCCCCGGCTGTCTTCGATGATGCCGATGTCCACACCGTCCCTCTGCACCTCCGCGGCGGGCACCACTTTGAGGAACTTCTTTCCCGCCGGCACAAGCCCCACGTCATGCATGGCCAGGACGGTTTCGATCGCCTGCTTCGCCTCATCGCGGGTGAGATCACGGCCGCGCAGCGTGATCTTCGCATCGACCTTCGGATCGCGGATGATGGTGCGTTTCGTCCATTCCGCGTACAGGTTGAGCACCTGATCCAGGGGCGCGGACTCAAAACTCAACGAGATCGTGGCTTCCTGCTCCGCGCCCGGCGCCGGCGCGCACACCGCAGTCAGCGCCAGGATCCCCACCAGCCCGCTCTTCAACCACCGCCCTGCGTTACGTCTCATCGGTCTGCTTCTCCTCCCGGTCGTCCGCGCGCCGGTATGCACAGAAAATACTCATGGTCCCTTGTAATACGTCCCCCTCCTTCTGCGAAGGAGAAATATACAGCTGGCGGATATCGAAACGCCACTTCTGCTGCTGGAGATCGAAGAGAAAACGGGTGATCGCCTCGAGCGAACCCTGCCAGTGGCACGATACGGAGATTTCGCACAAGGCCCCCGCTTTTTCCTCCGGGGTCGGCTGAGTGCGTAATAGTTCGAGTTCGTGCCGGTCTGCGATCGACTTGATATCCTTCAAAAGCTTCGGCGTGACCGAAATGTTTTCTTTATAGACCGGAACCTTTTCCCGCACCTCGGCAAGCCGGTCGGACCAGGCGGCGCTGCGATCCAGGATCCCCCGGTACAGCGAGATGCGCGTCTCCAGTTCCTCACGCTCCCCGGCCATTTCGCTCCAGCGCCGCAGGGCAGGCACGCCGAACGCATAGGTCAGTCCGGCCAGCACCACGGCCAGCGTGATCCAGGCCAGCACCATCTCTCTCGGGCGGAACGTCATGCCTCGTCCTCCAGCACGGCGGTCACGGAAAACTGCGAGACCCGCTTTCCTTCGCGCCGCTCCGTCATGACGCGCTGGTCCCGCAACTCTGCGAAGAGTTCCGTCGTCGCCAGACGTTCGAAAAACTCGTAGACCGTCTGGTCGTCCGGCCCGCTGCCGCGCAACGCCAGCGCCCGGTTCTTGCGGTAGTGATAAGCGGAGAGTTCCACGCCCTCCGGAAGCAGCCCGCTGACTTCGCGCAGGCATTCCAGCGCCGAACGCGACCGATCCCCGAACTGCTCCATCGAACGGATCCGCCGCTGAATTTCGCGCGCCTCTTCGGCGGGCGCCGCCATCGACTCCGCCTTCGCGCGCAGTTCCTCGACCGCCGACTGCCGCAGCTCCCAGGCGACCCATCCCGAGAGAAGCAGCGCCGCCCAGATCCCGGCCAGCGCCGCCGTGGCCTTGTAGAACCTGCGGCGCCCTATCCGCTCCCGGCGCTGACGGCGCGGCGCCTCCGGAACGAGATTGACTCCCCGCCCCGCTTCGGCGCGACGGGCCACGGCGGCGGCGAGCGGCTCCAGCTCACCCGTGTCGCGGTAGACGGCTTCAGCGCCCGTCCGCTTCGCCAGGGCCGCAGCCAGCGATTCCTCCTCCGCCCCGCTCCATACTTCAATGCGGGCGGGGCCCGGCAGTTCACCCAGATCGGACTCGAGCGACGCAAGCGTGTATTCGAGTTCGCGCGCCAGTCGGGCCGCACGCGATTCGTCGTCCTCACCCTCCGGCCCATCGAGCACCCGCAACGCGACCGGAGAGCCTTCGGAACACAGGAGCATGTCCACGCCCCCGCCCTCGAACATCAACACCGTACTGACGCCCTCATCCGGCAATGAGACCCGCGGACGTATCATCGACCACCACGCCAGCACGGCCACGTCCATTCCGCAGAGCCATGATCCGCGCTCACGATACTCTTCCAGACACCGGTCGATACGGTCGCGCCGGACCGCGGCCACGGCCGCCCGGGTGCTTCGCTCCCGGCGCTCCAGCACCTCGTAGTCGTAATAGAGCTGGGCGGCGGGAAACGGGCAGGTGGCGTCCAGCTGCAGCTCCGCCATCCCGGCCAGCTCATCGTCTTCCGTGGAGGGGAGATCCACGATGCGGAGAAACACCTCGCGGCTCCCGAGCACGGCGACCCACTCGTCATTCGCCCGCGCCTCCGCCGCCAGCTCTTCCACGGCAGACGCATGCCCCACGTCCAGGCTCACCTCGCCGTCGCGAGTGCGACGAAGCACAGCGCCGTCCACTTCCGTCCCGCCGGAAGCCACCACGGATCTGATCGTTCGTGTGCGCAACTGCATGAGAACCTATCTTTATACGCCCCGGCGAAGCCGTTCAGCAAAATATTACGCGTTAGAATCGGGTTACGGGTCTTACTCTCACTCTCTTACTCAGGTCTCAGGTCTCAGGTTTCTCACTCCCTCTCAGGTCTCCCACTCCCTCTTACTCAGGTTTCAGGCCTCAGGTTTCTCACTCCCTCTCAGGTCTCTCACTCCCTCTTCCTCCCACTCTGACTCTGATTCTAACTCTGACTCAAATCCATCCCCCCCCTCCCCTTCTTCCCAGAGGACCGGCATCAGTTCGCCGCCGCTTCTGCGGAAGATCCCTTCCAGCGCGTAAACCGCATCGCCGACCCTGCCGCGGGACCGGATGCGGTAGTACCGGACCCGGGTGGTGAGCGCATCGCCTTCGAGCCCGGCCTCCTGCACGGTCTCGAATCCGTCGTCGAAGGTGCCGGCGATCCCGTCCGGTCCCAGGCGTCCTTCAAGGACCGTCGCGATCTGATTCTCGTCCAGGGCCATCACCGTCCACAGCGTATTTTCGTCGGCCGCGTTGATATGGAGTTTATCACCACCCCAGACCGTAAGGCTGTCGGCGATACCTTCGTAGCGCGTGCCGTCATCGGCCACCCCGCCGTATACGATCTCACGCGTGAAATGCTTGATCAGAAGCAGCTCGTCGACCGTGTCCAGCGGGGCGTCCTTCACCTCGTAGCCCCGCTCGCGGTAGTACGGGTCGTCCGATTCGGCGCCGTTGAGCCGGTGCAGGTCGTTCTCGTCGATCCAGTCGAGAAAACAGTCGATCAGCGAGTCCCACAGCGTCGAAGGCACCCCGCCGCGGGCGAGCAGCTCCTTCCATTCGTCGACGGAGAGCTGGTGGACATTGCGCCGGGCGTTCTCGGGTATGATATCGATCTCGAACCGGCCCGCGCCGAGTGGGTGGAGGTGACGACGGACCGGGACCCCGCGCGACACCAGCTGCGCCGCGACGGAGAATTCGTCGGCCGGATCGAACTGATCGGCGAAGGCGGTGCGGTCTCGGTCGAGCAGCGCGCGGGCGTAGGCGATCCCGGCCTCCGCCAGGGCGCGCGCCTTGAACCTCTTGCGCTGAAGCGAGGCAATCCGCGCCTCCACGTGCATCTCGAACGCGAACGTGCTGACGAGCGTCGAAAGCAGCAGGACCACCCACAGGGCCACGATCAGCGCGGACCCCCGGTCCTGCTCAACGCGCCTCTTCGGTTTTCTCTTCCTCCCGATCCTCATCGAAATGCACCTTGTTCTCGTCGAACCCGGCCACCGGAATCCGGACCAGACGGCGATACGACACGGGTTCGCTGTCCTCCTCCGGACCTTCGGCATATACCGTAAGCTCCACCAGCGCCGGGATGCGATTGGTATCCTCCCACTCCTCCAGCCACGTCTCGGTCTCGACATCATAGATCCGGCAGTTCAGTCCGCGGACCACCGCGGACACCGATTCGTATTCCAGTTCGCGGCGCGCGTCTTCATCGGCAAACGGTGAGCACATCTTCACCGCCAGACCCGCCTCCCCCGCAACGTCGTCCGCCACGGTCACGTACAGCCGGTGCGTCCCCACCGACCAGGGCGAATCGGGACCCGTAAAGGCGTCGGACGTCGTGACCCAGCTTATCTCGTCGTAGGGCAGCGCCCCGCCGCGGTTGTCGAGGTGAAACCCGTAGGCCTCGCTCTGGTCCCGGAACCAGGCGGCGGACCGCAGGGCGGTGACCAGACGCTCGGCGACGAAATCGCCGTGATGCAACGCCTCGAGGTGCTCCCTGCCCTTGCGCTGCGCGGTGAGCACGGCGGAGAAGGTGCTGAAGGCCATCATGAACGCGATCAGCATCACGGCCACCGCCAGCAGCACCTCGAGCAGGGTGAATCCCCCGCGCCGATCAGTCCTCTTCCGGACGGTACACATACGTCGTCACTTCCTCCGCCCGCTCTTCGCCGCGGTCGCTCCAGAGCACGCGGGTGCTCACCCGGTACAACCCCGGCCGGAACTCGGGGTCCACCGGCTCGATTTCCCGCGTCCACGAATATCCCGCCACCCCCTCGAACGATCCCGAGCGGTCCGAGGCTTCAATATCCTCGCGGTCGAGGGGATGCTCGAGTTCGACCCGATACAGGAACCGGCGCGCATTTTCGTAATGGCGCGCCTTGCGGATGACCGCGAGGCACCGCGAGACGCCGACGAGGATCGCGGAACTGCTGATCCCCAGAATCACCACGGCGAGCAGGACCTCGATCAGCGTCAATCCGCGCTTTGCCGCCCGCCGCCGTTTCATTCAATCACCGCCTTGCCGGCCACGCCGTCGACCGCCACCGTCATCTCATGTCCCTCCGAATCGCGAAGAATGACGCTAAAGCTGTCGCATCGCCCGCCGGGCGTATAGCGTATTCGCACAGGCCCGTCCTCGACGGCCGGATCGTCGCCGACGCGCACCTCCGCTATGTCGATCCCCTCTTCCACCGAACGCACGCGGCGGACCGCGGTCGAGCGCGGGTCGTCGTCTTCGGGTGCGGAGCGTCCGGTGAGAATCTGCATCCGCCCCGTTTCAGGGTCGATCTCCAGCCGCAGGGCCCGCTGCTCGAGCACGGCCCGGCTGCGCGCCCAGCGGTGCATACGCACGAGCGCGCGCGTCGACATCCGGAGCCGGCTCCCCTCGAACGAGCGCGCCATCATCGGAACCGTCACGACGCCCGCGATCATCACGATCGCGACCACGAGCAGCACCTCGATCAGCGAAAACGCCCGCCGCGGCCGGCGCCTACTCCCAGTTCGTGATCGGCTCGCCGCCCTGGGGGCCCAGGGAATGGAGGTCGTAGCCGTGCGGGTTGTGCGTGCCGGGATGTTTATAGACATATTCCTGTCCCCAGGGATCTTCGGGGATACCGCTTTTGAGATAGGGGCCGCGCCAGTTGTCCGCCCCCTCGGGCTGCTTCTCCAGCGCCTCCAGATCATCCGGATAGCGCCCCATATCCAGCTCGTACAGGTCGAGCGCGGTACTGATGCTCTTGAGCGTCGACTCCGCGGCCGCGACGCGCGACTGCTCCACGCGACCGGTAAACCGCGGCACGGCGATCCCGACCAGGATGCCGATGATCACGACCACCAGCAGGATCTCGATCAGCGTGAATCCCTCGCGGGCCGCCCGCCCCGCCGTCCGTCTTTCCTTGCGTTTCATGACGCCTCCTTGTTTCACATCTGCAGTCCGCTGGTGAGGTCGAATACCGCGGTAAGCATACTGATCGCGACAAACCCCACCATGATCGCCACGAAGAGGATCAGGACCGGCTCCAGAATGGTCGTCAGCAGGGCGATGGCATGCTCGAGCCGCCGCTCATACCGCCGCCCGATGTGCCGCAGGGCCCCGGCCAGGTCTCCGGACTGCTCGCCGATCGCCAGCATATCGGTCAGCGCAACCGGGAACACCCCGCCGGCGGCGAGCGGCGCGGCTATGCTCGATCCGTCCGTCACCCGCTCGCGCGCGGCGTGGATCTCGCGGGCGATCACGGCATTGCCGACGGTCTGCTCGACGATCGAGAGCGCCTGGAGGATGGGGACGCCGTTGCGGACCAGGGTCTCCAGTGTCCTCGCGAAATTTGCGTAGGCGTTGGAGGCCGTGATGCCCTTGAGCACCGGCCAGCGGAGCTGGCTGCGGTCCCACCACAGGATCCCGTTCGGCGTACGCAGCCAGCGGCGCGCCAGCCACACCAGCACGCCGAGCACGAGCACGACCGCCCAGCCGTAGTCGAGCAGAAAGCGGCTGCCGCCGATCAGCATCCGCGTCATCAGCGGCAGGGTGCCGCCGAGTTCCTCGAACACGGCGGAGAACCGCGGGATGATAAAGATCACCAGGCCGAGCAGCGTGAGGATCCCCAGGCTGAGCACGATCCCCGGATAGACCAGGGCCATGGCCACTTTCTCCCGCGCACCGTGCACACGCTCGAAGTGCGTACAGAGCGCCTCGAGCGTCTCGGGCAGTGCGCCCGCCGCCTCGCCGGCGCGGATCATGCTGATGTAGAGCGTCGAGAACGTCTTCGGGTAGCGGCTCATCGCCTCGGAAAGCGCGGCGCCCTGCATCACGTCGTCGCGCAGCGACGTCACCAGCTCATCCCGCCCCCGGCCGGTCTTTCTCAAAGCGAGCGTATGCAGGGCGTGGCCCAGTTTCATACCGGAAGAGAGCAGGTCGGCGAGTTCCCGCGAGAACAGGAGATTCTCGCGGGAGGACATGCGGGGGGCGCGGTTGAACCCGAATCCCGAGAAAAGCCGTTTCCGCTCAGCGCTACCCGACCGTCCATCCGCGGCGACCGCCCCCTCCTTCAGTTCGATCGGCACCAGTCCCTGACGCTGAAGCGCGCTCAGCGCGGCGGGGCGACCCGCCGCCTCAAGCCTTCCGCCGGTCTTTTCACCGTGGCGGTCGCGCGCAGTATAGCTGTAGACAGGCATCCGCTCAGAAGGGTTGGAGATCGAGTTTCGTGTCGAGCCGCGCCGTTACGGCCGTGAGCAGCGCTACGGCGCGGTCGAGATCTTTCAGGTCGATGATTTCACAGGGGCTGTGCATGTAGCGCAGCGGAATCCCCAGCAGCCCCGCGGCCACCCCGGCCCGGTTGAGCTGGATCGCGTTCGCGTCGGTCCCGGTCCCGCGCGACTCGGCGGCCACCTGCACGGGAATATCCTCGCGCCGGGCGGTGTCCATGAACAGGTCGAAGATCTTCGGGTGAATGTTCGGCCCCCGGGTCACCACCGGCCCGCCTCCCAAGGTTATTTTGCCATTGCGCTGGACCACCTCGCCCAGCCCGGGGTGGTCGGTGGCAAAGGTCACGTCGACGGCGATTCCGATCTGCGGCTCGATGCCGAAGGCCGCGGTGCGCGCTCCGCGCAGGCCGATTTCCTCCTGCACAGTCGCTACGGCGTGCACTTCGGCCTCGATCTTGCGGCGCGCGAGCCGCCGCGCCGTCTCCAGAATGACGAACGCGCCGGCGCGGTCGTCCAGCGCCTTGCCCGCCGCCCGCCCGCCGGGCCACTCGTCCAGCCCGCGGTCCACCACCACGGGATCGCCGACCTCCACGCGCCGCCTGGCCCCGGCTCTATTCGCGGCCCCGATATCGATCCACAGATCGCGGATGTCCGGCACCTTCTTCCGCTCTTCGCTCTTCTGGAGGTGGATCGGCGCCTTGCCGATCACGCCGTAGACGGTTTCCTTCTTACCCCGGATCTTCACCCGCTGACCCTGCGCGATCTGCGCGTCCCAACCACCGACCGGCGAGATGCGCAGAAAGCCCTGGTCATCGATATGCGTGATCAGAAAGCCGATTTCATCGTAGTGGCCGGCGAGCATGACCCGCACGCCGCCGCCGGGATTGATCACGGCGCGGCTGTTGCCGTGGACGTCGGTTTCCACCGTATCCGCAAACGTGCGCGCCTCTGTCCGCCACACGTCGGCCACATCCCCTTCATACCCTGACGGGCCGATGCTGTTTACCAGTTCGCTCAGAAACTTCTTTGCCGCCTTACGCATGGGTCCTCCCGATCTTCGCTTTGCATTTCTTCAAATCCCGAACCGCTCGCGATAGTAGGCCAGCTCGGCGGCCGAGGCCTTGATGTCATACAAGGCGTCGTGTTCGGCGGCGCGGTCCACGTCCGCCTCCGGAAAGTAGCGCGCCACCTGCTGCGGATCGCTCTTGTTCAGTTCCTCTCCCTCGCCGCGGTCTTTCCATTGAATCTTCAGCGCGCTAACATCCAGCAGCCGGTAGTGCATCCGGGTCAGAAACGCCGGGCAGAAGCGGCGGGCCAGAAACCAGTCGGCGTGGATACTGTTGCCGGCGAGCACCGGTCGCAGTTCGATCTCGTCCTTCGGAAGCCCCAGCCAGCGGTCGATATAATCGCAGAGCAGCCCGTCGATCTCATCCGCCGGGACGGCCTCCGGTCCGCGGCAGCGCTCGATCAACCCCGCCAGATTCCGTTTCACCCAGGAACTCAGCCCGGCATTGCGCGGCAGCCGCACACAGCGGTTGAAATCCTCCTCCGGGGGGTGCAGCCGCTCGAGGTCGCGGTCGGTGATCATCGCCGCGACCTGCAGCAGCCGCGCGTTTTCGAGTTCAAGCGTGGTGTACTCGGTGTCGAACCATACGTACGCGGGTGTAGGCTTCTCCTTTTTCATCATCCCGTCCTTTCGGGGGCTGCCGCTCCGGGACTTGCGCTGCCGGGCGAATACTCGTCTGTCAGACCGGTCACAGTCCGTTCGGTTCAAAGTCTATACCGTAGCGGGAGGAAGGCCGCGACTCAATAACCGCCGCGAAAATCGGCGACCCACCCTTCACAACCCCGGATCCACTCATGCCCGCCGCCAGCGATTCTATCTTACTCAGGTCTCCCCCTCCCTCTCACTCTGATTCTCTTACTCAGGTCTCAGGTCTCAGGTTTCCCACTCAGATTTCCCACTCCCTCTTACTCAGGTTTCAGGTCTCAGGTTTCTCACTCAGATTTCCCACTCCCTCTTACTCAGGTCTCAGGTCTCAGGTTTCTCACTCAGATTTCCCACTCCCTCTTACTCAGGTTTCAGGTCTCAGGTTTCTCACTCAGATTTCCCACTCCCTCTTACTCAGGTTTCAGGTCTCAGGTTTCCCACTCACTCTTACTCAGGTTTCAGGTCTCAGGTTTCCCACTCACTCTTACTCTGCTCCTTCTTCCTCCCCGGCCGCCTACACCAGCAGCATCAGGGCCGCGGCGGCGGCGAGGATGAGGACGACGGTCTCGAACATCTTCTGCGGAATGCGGTAGAGCACGGCGCGGCCGAGCAGCGCGCCTGCGGCGACGGCGGGGAGCAGGGAAAGACCGGACCAGACGATCCCTTTATCCACGATACCGATCCCGGCAAAGACCGGCAGCTTGATCCAGTTCACGACGGCGAAAAAAAGCGCGGCGGTCCCGAGGAACTTTTTTTTGGGGAACCCCATCATCACGAAATAGATCGCCATGATCGATCCCGCGGCGTTGCCCACCGCCGTCGCCCACCCCGCGGCGGCGCCCACGAGCGGCGCGGCCGCCGGGTGACGGCCCGGATTCATGCCCGACAGACGACGCTGAATATCGATCGCCAGCAGTACCAGCACGAGCGCGCCGAGCAGCAGGCGGAATCCGCGGTCGTCCAGCGCATCGAGCGAAAACGCGCCGAGCACGATGCCGGCCAGCACGCCGGGGAGCAGCTTCAACAGCGTACGGAACCGGGCGTGGCGGCAGTAGAAGGACACGGCGAACACGTCGCCGAGAATCAGGAGGATGAGCAGCCGTCCCACCGACTCCCGGGCCGGAAAGGCCAGTGCCATGAGCGGGACGATCACGATGCCCGCGCCGGGCAGGCCGGTCTTGGCGAAACCGACCAGCAAAGCGGCTACCGCGGCCGCCGCCCACTGCACCCAGGTCAGGTCGTCCCACATCTCAACCCATCTCGGTTTCCATATGCGTGACGACGCAGCGGGGTTCCGAGCGCACGAACGTCATCAGCTTCGAGAGGCGCTGCTGAACGGCCTTCGATTCGGAGGCGACGGTCACGAAGGCCAGCTCCGCGAACTTCCATTCGTTTTGGCGCCCCACTTCCGCGACGCTGATGTTCATCCTGTTGCGCGCGCGATCCTTCATGCTCCGGAGCACGGCACGTTTGTCCTTGAGCGACCGCGCTTCGGGGATACTGAGGTGCACACTCAGCGAGCCGATGATCATGATTCTCTCTCCTTACAGACCAGCAGTCAGTCTAGGACATTCGCGCCCATCCGGCAAACCGATCCCGATTGGCCCCAGCGATTCTCATTATGGCTTCACCCTTTTCGGTCGGGGTGGCACCCGACCCTCCCAGTGCCCGAAAATGCGTCGGATATCGACTCGGGAGGGACGGCTGCCACGCCGTCCGCGGTCGGAATGCGGCCATAATGAGAACTGCTGGATTGGCCCTTCCCTTCCGCGATCCAGACCATTAGCCTGTGCGTTTCGATCGAATTACGGTTCAGCATACACGAATCCGGGAGACCGCCATGAATATGCACCCGTCCGTTGCCGCCCTGATCGCCTGCTGCCTCTGTCTCGGCCTCGCACAGGGCTGCGGCAGGGACACCGCCGAATCATCCCCGCCGCCGCAGGAAGCGGAAAAGCAGACGTACACCTCCACCCAGCTTGCGGAAGCGGCCTTTCGAGGCGAGGCCGGAAAGGTGCGCACGATGCTGAAGAGCGGACTGGAGGCCGACGGACGCGACGAACAGAAACGCACCCCGCTGATGCTCGCGTCATTCAACGGCCACGTCGAAACCCTTCGCATACTTCTGAAGGCGGGCGCGGATCCGGACGCTAAAGATATCAACGACCGGACGCCCCTGATGTTCGCCTCCACGGGCGCCTTCCCGGAGGCGGTGCGCCTGCTGCTGCGCCACGGCGCGGACGTCAACGCGGTCGACGGCGGCGAACACTGGTCGCCGCTCATGTTCGCCGCAGGAGAAGGCCATGAGGCCGTCGTCGACGTGCTGCTCGAACACGGCGCGGACCCGTCCCTTAAAGATGCCGACGGCGACACCGCGGCCGACTTCGCACGCGACCGCGGCCATGTCCACCTCGCCCGGAAGATCGGCGCCGGGGACGCCGCGTCAGACTGACTCCCGCGGCGCGGGGTCGGGATTTACCATGAAGGATATGGAGGTCGACGCATGATCCGCATCCCCGTCAGCGCCCTGATCCTGGTCCTTTTCTCTGCGGGCTGCGTACTCAATCGTCCCGAGATTCCGGACGAACCCGCCCCCGCCCTTCCGGAACGCTATGCGGAAGGGCACGCGGTCCGGCACGCCCCGGATCGGTGGTGGACCGCGTTCGATTCGCCCGAACTCGACCGACTGATCGCGCGCACGCTCGAAGGCAACTACGACCTCGAACAGGCCCTCGCGCGCATCGACCAGGCTCGCGCGCTCGCGCGCCGCTCACGCTCCGGGCTGTTTCCCTCGCTGGATGTCGAGTCCGCCGCCTCCGTGTCGCGCACGAGGGTGGACGACGGCCGGACGGTCGCGCGCGACTCGAACAACGCCTACGGGCTCGATCTGGTCAGTCTGTGGGAACTCGACCTGTGGGGACGCGTCCGCGCGCAGACCCGTGCCCGCGAACTCGACCGGGACGCCGCGGTGGAGGCCGGCCATGATCTCGCGCTGAGCCTGACCGCCGAGACGGCGGTGCGCTGGCTGAACCTGATTCATCACAACCGTCGGATCGAACGGGTCCGCGCGCAGATCGAGGCCAACCGCCAGAGCCTTGAGCTGCTGGAACACCGTTTCGGACAGGGCACCGGCACCGCGCTCGACGTCCTGCAGCAGCGCGAACTGCTCGCCGCCACCCGCGCGCTGCTGCCCCCGCTCGAGTCGCGGCGGGACACGCTGCGCCACGAACTGGCCGTTCTGCTGGGACGGGCACCGGGCACCGCGGAGATCGAGATCAGCACCCCTTCCCTCCCCGAGCCCGGACCCGTTCCGGACGCGGGCATCCCCTGCACGCTGCTCGACCGCAGGCCCGACATCCGGCAGGCGCGGTACCGGCTCGAAGCCGCCGGATGGGACGTCGGCGCCGCGCGTGCCGACCGTCTGCCGCGGATCTCGCTCACCGCCGCGCAGCGGTACGGAGACCCGAACGGACTCGACCTGCTCCTCGACAACTGGTCGCAGTCGCTCGCCGCCGGACTGACCGCGCCGCTGTTTGATGCCGGTCGGCGGCGGGCCGAGGTCGAGCGCGCCCGCGCCGCGGCGCGGGAGGCCCTGGCGGCGTACCGCTCGACCGTCCTTACCGCCGTACGGGAGGTCAGCGACGCCCTCGTGCGCGAGACGAACCAGAGCGAGACCGTGCATCGTCTGAGCACCCAGCTCGAGCAGTCCCGCGCCACACTCGAGGAATCGCGCTTCCGCTACCGCAAGGGACAGGCCGATTACCTCACCGTACTTTCCGCGCTCACACGAACCCAGGAACTGGAACGCCGACTCATCCGGGCGCGCTTCGAGCGGCTCAGCTTCCGTATCGAGCTGTACCGCGCGCTGGGCGGCGACTGGATGAAAACCGCGACCCTCGGGAGGAACCGATCATGACCGATCCCCGCACGTTTCCCGGCGACCCGCAGCGTCCGCTGAGCCGGAGGCAGAAAACACTGCTCGCAGTGACGGGCACGCTGATCCTCGTGCTGGCCTTCGCCGCCGCGATGGGACTGATACGTAACCGCAAAAAGCCCGAACGCGGCGCGCGGCCCGCGCGGACGCCGTGGGTCGAGGTGACGCGACTCGAACGCGGCAGCCGCGCCGTGGTCGTCCCCGTGATGGGCACCGTGATTCCGCGCCGCGAGATCACCCTCACGCCGCGTGTGACCGGTCACGTCAGGGCGGTCCACGAGGACTGGACGCCGGGCGGGCGCGTGCGGGAGGACGAGGTACTCGTGCGCATCGACGACCGCGACTACCGTCATGCCCTTGAGAGAAAAGAGAGCGCGCTGGTCAGGGCGCGCGGCGAACTCGCGCTGGAGCGGGGGCGACGCGAGGTCGCGCGCCGGGACTGGGAGACGGTGGGGCTGGACACCAACTCGATGGACTCCACGGACCGGCGCCTCGCCCTGCGCCAGCCGCAGTTCGAGAGCAGCCGTGCCGCCGTCGCCGCCGCGGAGGCCGAACTGAAACAGGCCGAACTCGACCTCGCGCGTACGGAGGTCCGCGCCCCGTTCAACGCGGTCATCCGCGAGCGGATGGTGGAAGTCGGCGACCTGGCGTCCCCCCAGACCCCGCTCGCGCGGCTGGTGGGTACCGACGTCTGGTGGGTGCGCGTGCTCATCCCCGTGGATCAGCTCAAGTGGATCGTATTCCCCGAATCCGGCGGAGCCGCGTCGTCGGCTCGCATCCGCCTGCGCGCCGGAGGCGTACGCGACGGACGGGTCCTCAAGCGGCTCCCGGATCTCGAGCCGCAGGGACGGCTCGCGCGGGCAATCGTCGAAGTCCCCGATCCGCTGGCGCTCGACCGGTCGCCCGACGGGCGCGTCCCGATGCTCCTCGACAGCTTCGTCGATGTGGAACTCACCGGCCGCACGGCCTCCGGCGTCATTGCCATCCCGCGCGCCGCGCTGCGCGAAAACGACCGGGTCTGGATTGCCGACCCGGAGAACCGGCTCCGCATCCGCGACGTCGAACCCGTCTGGCGCGGCGACGACGTCGTGCTCGTCCGGGACGGACTCGAGGAAGGCGAGCGGCTGATCACCTCCAACCTCGCCGCCCCGGTCGAGGGGATGCGGATCGAGGTTGAAGGGGGAGGAGCGGAAGAAGGGGGCTGAGTGTGAAGGCTGAGACCTGAAACCTGAGTGAGAATCAGAGTCTGAGTCAGAGTTAGAATCAGAGTCAGAATAAGAGTCAGAGTCAGAATCAGAATCAGAGTTAGAGTTAGAATGAGTGTGAGACCTGAGAAAGTGAAATGCATCCCGGCCGCGGGTACCGGAAGTCATGACTGAACGAACCGGCAAAGCGGGCGGGCCGATCGCATGGATGGCGGGCAACCACGTCGCCGCCAATCTGATCATGTTCGTCTGTCTGATCGGCGGGCTGATCATGTTCTCGCAGATCAGACAGGAGGTCTTTCCCGATCTCGATCTGGACCAGGTACGCGTGACGGTCGCCTATCCCGGCGCGAGTCCCGAAGAGGTCGAGCGCGGGATCGTGCTCGCGGTCGAGGAGGCCATCCGCGGGCTGGACGGGATCGACGAAATCCGCTCCACGGCCGCGGAGGGCGTGGGCACGGTGACGGCCGAACTGATCCGCGGCGCGGATCTGCAGCAGCTCTACCAGGATATCCGGAGCGAGGTCGACCGGATCATCACCTTCCCCGAGGAGGCCGAGGAGCCCGAGGTACGGATCGTATCGCGCAAGCGCGAGGTGCTCACGATCGTGGTCCACGGGCAGACCCCGCGCACGGTGCTGCGCGAGCTGACCGAGGACCTGCGCGACGTCCTGCTGCAGGACCCCGGCATCACCCAGGTCGAACTGGGCGGCGCGCGGTCGCTCGAGATCGGCGTCTCGCTCGATCAGGCACAGCTGCGGCGGTACGGCCTGACGCTCGGCGACCTCGCCGCGCGACTGCGTTCGCGGTCGCTCGAGCTGCCCGGCGGCCAGCTGGAGACCCCGGGCGGCGACCTGATGATCCGGATGAAGGAGCGGCGCGACTACGGGCGCGAGTTCGCCCGGCTCCCGGTCATCTCGCCCCCGGGCGGCACCGATGTGGAGCTGGCCGACATCGCGGACGTGCAGGACGGATTCGCGGCCGACGAGGACCGGCATGCCATCTACGACGGCGAACCGGCGCTGATGCTGACGGTCTTCCGCGTCGGCGAACAAACGCCGATCACGGTCGCCGACGCCGTGCGCGCACAGCTCCAAACGATCCGCCCCACTCTGCCGCCGGGGATTGCGATCGACGAACTGCGCGACATGTCGGAGATCTACGCGCAGCGCGTCAATCTTCTCCTGCGCAACGGCGCGCTCGGGCTGGTCCTGGTGCTGATCCTGCTGGGCATCTTTCTCGAGGCCCGCCTCGCCTTCTGGGTGATGCTCGGCATCCCGATCTCGTTCCTCGGTTCGATGCTCGCGCTGCCGATGCTCGGGGTTTCGATCAACATGGTCTCGCTGTTCGCCTACATCATTGCGCTCGGGATCGTGGTCGACGACGCGATCGTCGTGGGCGAGAATATCTATTACCACCACCAGCAGGGGCTCCCCTTCATGCAGGCGGCGGTGCGGGGCGCGCGCGAGGTGGCGATGCCGGTGACGTTCAGCATCATGACGAACATTGTCGCCTTCCTGCCGCTCTACTTCATCCCCGGCACGATGGGCAAGATATTCAAGATGATCCCGCTGGTCGTCTCGACCGCGTTCCTCATCTCGCTGATCGAGTCGCTCTTCGTCCTTCCCGCCCACCTGGGCCACCAGCGGGACCGCCGCCGCCACGGACTGATGCGCTGGCTGCACGGGAAACAGCGCGCGTTCAGCGACGCCTTCGTGCGCTGGATCAACACGCGCTACAGCGCCTTTCTCGCGGGCGTGCTGCGTCGCCGCTACTTCGTGTTCGCCGTGGCCGTCGCCGTGCTGACGCTGACGCTCGGCTACGTGGGCAGCGGGCGGATGGGCATGGACCTCTTTCCGCGCGTCGAATCCGACTTCGCGAGGGTCACCGTCACGCTCCCCGTCGGCTCGCCGGTGGAGACGACCGAGGCGGTGGTGCGGCGTCTCAAGGACGCCGCGCACGACGTAATCCGCGAGAGCGGGCACGACGAGCTGCTGGAGGGGATCTTCGCCGACATCGGCGCCGGCGGCAACCACCGGGCCTCGATGCGGGCGTTCCTCGCCGACGCCGAGGTGCGGCGCCGGATCGGGATCAGCACGCAGGAGTTCGTGGAGCGGTGGCGGGAGGCGACCGGCCCGGTTCCAGGTGTGGAATCGATCCGGTTCCAGTCCGACTTCGGCGGGCCGGGCGGGGGTCCGGGCCTGACCGTCGAACTCAGCCACCGCAAGCTGGACGTGCTCGAGGCGGCGAGCGCGGAACTCGCGGAGGCGCTGGCGACCTATCCGCAGGTGTCGGACATCGACGACGGATTTCAGCCGGGCAAGGAGCAGATCGATTTCCGGATGACGGCGGCGGGCGAGAGCCTGGGGCTGACCGCGCGCGACGTGGCCAACCAGCTCCGCCATGCCTTCTACGGGGCGGAGGCCATTCGCCAGCAGCGGGGACGCAACGAAATCAAGATCATGGTGCGGCGGCCGGTGTCGGAGCGCGATTCGGAATACGACCTGGAATCCCTCCTGCTGCGCACGCCGGCGGGCGGGGAAATCCCGCTGGACGAAGCCGTGGAGCGAACGCGCGGGCGGGCGTACACGACCATCGACCGGCGCGACGGACGGCGGGTGGTGTCGGCGACGGCGAACGTCGAGCCGCGCAGCGAGGCGCCGGTGATTCTGGAAGATCTGCAGCGCAGCGTGCTGCCCGGGCTGGTTGCCCACTACCCGGGACTCAGCTACAGCTTCGAGGGGCGGCAGGCGGACATGCGCGAAAGTCTGGGAAGCCTCAAGACCAGTTTCCTGATGGCGATGCTGGCGATCTTCGCGATGCTGGCGGTCCCCTTCCGCTCCTATATCCAGCCGCTGATCGTGATGGTCAGCATTCCCTTCGGGATCATCGGCGCCGTGGCCGGACACCTGATCATGGGCTACTCGCTCAGCGTGATCAGCATGCTGGGGATCGTCGCCCTCTCCGGCGTGGTGGTGAACGACTCGCTGGTGCTGATCGAATACGCCAACCGGCGCCGCCGGCAGGAGGATCTCAGTCCGCACGACGCCGTACACATGGCGGGTCTGCAGCGCTTCCGGCCGATCATGCTGACCACGTTCACGACCTTCGGCGGGTTGTCACCGATGATCCTCGAGACCTCGCTGCAGGCACGGTTTCTGATCCCGATGGCGATCTCGCTCGGGTTCGGGATCCTCTTCGCGACGCTGATCACGCTGGTGCTGGTGCCGTCGCTGTACCTGATTCTCGACGACGCCTCCCGCCTCGGCGCCGAGTTCCGGGACGCGTTCGGTCAGCTCACGCGAAGGCGCGGAAATCAGGAATCGATCATCTCATCGTAGAACGAGAGGAACTGCTCCTTGCGGTCGCCGCTGCGCAGGGCGATCGCCGGCCGCGGGTGCTCGTTGAGCAGGCCGGTGATCATGTACGGCAGGCTGTACCCCCAGTCGTAGCGCTCGCGCAACGGCAGGATCTCCTTCTCGATCACATCCACGATCGGGCGCAGGTTGAACTTCGGGTTCTTGAGAAACCCGATCAGCAGCTCCAGCGGGCAGTTGCCCGCGCCGCGGCCGAGGCCTTCGATGGTGCCGTCGAGCATCGTCGCGCCGTGGATGGCGGCGTACGTGGTGTTTGCGTAGGCCATCTGCTGATTGTTGTGCGCATGGATTCCGATCTGCTTGTCCGGCGCCGCGGCGATATAGCGGCGCAGGAGGTCGTCGATCTGCTCGTAGTAGAGCGAACCGAAGCTGTCGACCAGGTAGAGGATATCGATCTCGCTGCGGCCGATCAGTTCGATCCCCCGGTCCAGCTCGTAGTCCGGCACGGTCGAGACCGCCATCAGGTTGACGGAAACCTCGTAGCCCTTGTCGTGCGCATCCTTGACCATCTCCAGTGCGGCCGGGATCTGGTGGATGTAGCAGGCCACGCGGACCAGGTCGATCACACTGTCCTTTTTCGGGAGAATGTCGTTGTGATAGTCCGTGCGGCCGGCGTCGGCCATCACGCTGATCTTCATTTCGGAGGGATTGTCGTCCAGCACACTGCGCAGGTCCTCCTCCGTGCAGAACTTCCAGCGGCCGTGCTCCTCCGGGCTGAAGATCTTTTGGTCGGCCTTGTACCCCAGCTCCATGTAGTCAACACCCGCCGCCACCAGCGCGTTGTAGACCGCCTTGACGAACTTGTCCTCGAACTCGCAGTTAGTGACCAGACCGCCGTCCCGGATCGAGCAGTCCAGCAGCTTCAGATCCGCCCGGTAATCGACCCATTCCTCGCTCAGGTTCCGTTTCTTTCTCGTCGTCATCCCGCTCTTCTCCCTGTTGTGATCCTTCCCCGCCCGAACCTCCGCCGCCCGCGCCTCCATGCGCCTGCGCGCCTCTTCCGGGTCGCGCGTCTCCAGCGATTCCGAGTACTGCACCCCGTCGATTCTCTGCCGCCAGTAGTACACGCCGCCGCGGACCTTCAGATTCCGCACCCCCGTACCTTCAAAACTTCCCGCCATTTCGCATCACCTTTTTGTGATCACTTTGTGATCATGTGATGCGTTTTATGATGAACGGCGAAGGGTGTCAAGACATGAAAGGGGTGAATAAAGCCGGCGGCCAGGCGCGTGAAGATCACGGCCCTGGCCCTGCTTCGCAGGTCTGCGGGCCTACTACGAGCGTTCCAAACATTGAACACCTCCGCCCCATGTGGTCTAATGGGGTCTAGAAAAGGAGGGGGCGACAGGCTTCGACGTGTAAGAATCGGAGCGTTTGTGGCGTGCCGAGGACACCGGTTGGCCTCGTAAATCATCCGGTAACCATACAAGTGCCAACGAAGAATTGGCCCTCGCTGCGTAAATAACGCAGTGGCGTCGCTACTCTGACACCTGCTAGGGGATAGCGGCGACGACAGCAGGTTAGCTCCAATCCCGGGTAACCGGGGGTGCGGAGCGAAGTTTTTTTCCGGTTACTGGCGACCGGGATTGCCCGTTCATCGGCGGCCCGCGAGCGACACTTAAAGATGGACTACGCACGTAGAAGCAGACGTAACGCTTGCACGGACGGGGGTTCGAATCCCCCCGCCTCCACCATTTTGAAAAAGACAACCCGTCTCTCCAGAGTGATTCTCTGGGTAGGCGGGTTTTCTTTTTCCCCTTGTATTCAAAGGGTTTCGGCCGTTTTAACATCTTTCCGGAACCTCTCTCCAGCCACCAGATTCTCTCCATTCTCACCACGTTCATTCTCTGTTTGGGGCGGTATTCTCTGTTTTCTTCGGACAGGGTCCGACACGCGTCCGGTTACAGATATCCTTTCAGATTAAGCAGTTAGCCGAATGACGGTATTTTGGGGTTGTGTTAAGACAGCGGTGGTCCCGATAGCGGAGCCAGTTTTTTCGAACTTTAAGTCAGCATCAGGGCTCCCGCTTCCTGCGAGTGTTCTGCCACAACTCCGGCGAGTTGTCCATAGCCTGCGGCCGTCGAGAATGGGTCATTGAACTCGTCGGAGACGGTCGCATGGCTGTGGGCAACTCGCCTCTTCATGCCGCTCTCCATTTCGACTCCGCCTCGATTCCGAAGTACGCCTCATCGGGCGTTCGATCCCCGATCGATGAATGCGGACGTTCGGTATTGTAGCGCTCCAGCCACGCCCCCACGCCGCGCCCGGTTTCCCGGGGCGTTTCATAGCTTTTCAGATAAACATCCTCATACTTCAGGCTCCACCACAGCCGCTCGATGAACACATTGTCCACCCAGCGGCCCGTCCCATCCATGCTGATTTTTAAGCCCTCGTGCTGTTTCATCTCCCTGATCCAATCCGTCGACGTGAACTGCGAGCCCTGATCGGTATTCATGATCTCCGGCGCCCGTCCGGCCGTGGCCACCGCCGATCGAAAGGCCCGCAGGCAGAACGCGGTATCCATCGTGGTGCTCAGTTCCCACCCGAGCACTTTCCGGCTGTACCAGTCCATGACGGCCACCAGGTAGCAATACCCTCGCGGCATCGGGATATAGGTGATATCGGCGCACCAGACCTGATTCGGCCGCGTAACATCCACTCCACGCAGCAAATACGGATAGATGCGATGCCCCTTGCCCGGTGCGCTGGTCCGCGGCCGCGGGCGGAGAGCCGAGATATGCGCGAGCCTCATCAGCCGGCGAAGCCGCTTTCGCCCCACGTTCAGCCCCTGTTCGCGCTTGAGTAATCGGCGCAGCCCCCGCGTCCCGAACGTCGGGAAACGCAGATGAAGTTCGTCGAGCATCCTCATAATCCGTAAGTCCGTGATCGTCGCCCTGGGCTCCGGCGGCGTCAACCGGTTCCGGTTGACGCCCAGCAGAGCACATTGGCGCCGCAGCGAGAGTTGAGCATCAGAAGGATCCACCAGAGCCTTCCTCACGGATCGATCCCCAACTCGACGCATTTTTTTTCCATCCACTCCTTCTCAATCACCAGCTGACCTACTTTTCGCTCCAGCCGCTCGCAGTTCTTTTCCAGCCCGCGCTTTTCTAGGTCCGGCGCGTTCTTGCGCTCAAAGAGATCGGCTGCGCCCTCTGTGAGCTCCGTCTTCCATCGAGTCACCATGGTCGGATGCACGTTGTTTTCCGCCGCGATCTCCGCCACGGTCTTGATGCCGCGCAACGCTTCCATCGCGATACGCGCCTTGAACTGCGCGCTGTGATTTCGTCTCGGCTTCTTCATCGGTTCTCCTTTCGGTCTCCTTTTTACCGGGAGAACCCGATGCGGTCTATCCGCCCCTCACTGGCTCCGTTTTCCGGGACCACCGCTCACCAACTGTCCTCGCCACGTGCGCAATGCGCTCGAAGTCGATACGCAACGAAAAGGCCGATGCCCCTGCAACAATCAGCTTGGGTTTGGTTTCGCGGGCCTTGACGTCCAAAGATTCATAGTCAATGTCCTCCTTGGCGTTCAGGCCGTAACTGACCGCATTGAACCACTTCCCACTCATGTTCAGCTTCATGCCATGGGTAAGATGGCCGCCTTCGGCGAGGCTCATGCCCATGATGGTGTCGCCTGGATTAAGCACGGCGAAGAAGACACCCTGGTTTGCTTGTGAGCCCGAATTGGGCTGCACATTTGCGGCTTCGGCTCCGAAGAGCTGCTTTACCCGGTCTATGGCTAACTGCTCCACAACATCGACGTTCCCGCATCCACCGTAATAACGCTTCCCGGGATAGCCTTCGGCGTACTTATTGGTGAGCTGCGAACCTTGGGCAGCCATCACAGCCGGAGATGCATAGTTTTCCGAAGCGATCAGCTCAATATGCTCCTCCTGTCGCTGATTTTCCTGCTCCATCGCGGCGAACAATTCCGGATCGATCCGGTCGATACTGTATTTTATCCGTTCAAACATGGTCATTCCTCGATAAGTGCAGCTCGGCACGCAATCTCTTCGCGGCGGCAACCATATTGGTCAGGGCCGGAATCACCTCTTTCCACTGCCGGGTCTTCAGGCCGCAGTCGGGATTGACCCACAACCGTTCGACCGGGATACGTTCGGCGGCTTTTTTCATCAGTGCGACAATGTGCTCTTCGCTGGGAATGTTGGGCGAGTGTATATCGTACACCCCCGGACCGATCTCGTTCGGATACTTGAAGTCGTCGAAAACATCGAGAAGCTCCATATCGGAACGCGAAGTTTCAATGGTGATGACGTCAGCATCCATATCAGCTATGGCCGAAATTATGTCATTGAACTCGGAGTAGCACATATGTGTATGGATCTGGGTTTCGTCGCTTACTCCGTTGGCGGTGATGCGGAAAGATTCCACGGCCCAGTCAAGGTACTCCTTCCACTGAGACTTGCGAAGGGGCAATCCTTCGCGAAGGGCGGCCTCGTCGATCTGGATCACGCGCACCCCAGCCTTCTCCAGATCCAGCACCTCCTCGCGGATGGCCAGCGCCAGCTGCTTGCAGGACACTGAGCGCGGCTGGTCGTCTCGGACGAAGGACCAGTTAAGGATGGTCACTGGACCGGTTAGCATGCCTTTCACAGGCTTGTCGGTCAGGGATTGAGCGTAGCTGATCCAGTCCACCGTCATGACTTTCGGACGTCGGATGTCTCCGAAGAGGATAGGCGGCTTGACGCAGCGCGAACCATAAGACTGCACCCACCCGAACTGGCTGAAGGCATAGCCTTCGAGCTGTTCGCCGAAATATTCAACCATGTCGTTACGCTCGGCCTCCCCATGCACGAACACATCCAGGTTCAGGGATTCCTGTTCACGCACACAGCGGGCGATCTCACCTTGAATGGCTTGCCTGTACTCGACCTGATCGATTTTCCCGGACTTGAACTGACTGCGTACCTGACGGATCTCCGCCGTCTGTGGGAAGGAGCCGATGGTGGTCGTCGGGAATTTTGGCAGATTCAACAGCGGTGCTTGCTTGGCTGCACGCACATCATAGGGGTTTTTACGGCATCCCAATTCTGGAGTAATTCCGGTCAGAGCGGCCCTAACCGCCGGATTGGTGACACGCGGCGAATTGCGGCGGGTTTCAATTGCTCTGCGGTTAACGTCCAGCTCGACCTTAACCGCAGCGCGGCCCCGGTTTAGCGCGGTGGCGAGCACAACTATTTCGCCTAGTTTCTGTTTGGCGAAGGCCATCCAGGATTTGATCTCGTTATCGAGCCGCTGTTCGCTGTCAAGATCGACCGGCACATGAAGCAGCGAACACGACGGAGCAATCCACAGGCGATCTCCCAGGCGGGCGTGCAGCGGTTCCAGCCAGTCGAGCACGGCATTAAGGTCGGTCTTCCAGATGTTGCGGCCGTTGATCACCCCAAGCGACAGAATTTTGTGCGAGGGCAATATGTTCAGCAGCGGCAGTACACCGTCGCGGTCGTTGAGCGCGTCGAGGTGCAGGCCCGCGACCGGGAGATTGGCCGCGAGATAGGCGTTCTCCTGCAACTGGCCGAAGTAGGTCGCGACCAGCAGATTGACTTTAGTGCTCTTGAGCTGGTGGTAAGCGGTGTTGAAGGCATGCTGCCATTCGGCATCGAGCTCGGTGACGAGGACGGGTTCATCAATCTGCACCCATTCCACGCCCTGAGAAGCCAGGTTATCCAGCAGTTCGCCATAGACCGGCAGCAGGCGCTCCAAGAGAGCCAGCTTGTTCGAGTCGTCCTTGGCCTTGCCGATGGCGAGATAGGTGAGTGGACCGATAATCACCGGCTTGGCCTTCACGCCCTGAGACTTGGCTTCATCCAGTTGCGCCAACAGCTGCGTGGCATCGAGATTGAACGTGGTCTTCGCGTTGAATTCTGGGACAATGTAATGGTAGTTGGTATCGAACCACTTGGTCATCTCGCCAGCCGCAACCCCGTCGCAGCACTGCGCATGATTTTCAGTCGATTGTGCTGACCGACCTCGTGCGACACGAAAGTAATTGTCCAGCTGGTCACCTTGAAAGCCCTGGACGCGCTCAGGCAGGTTACCTAGAGCAAAGCTCATGTCCAGCACTTGATCATAAAAGGAGAAATCGCCGACGGGCACAAGATCAAGTCCGGCCTGATCCTCCCAGTGGCGTTTACGTAAAACGGCCCCCAACTCTTTTAGTTCGTCACGGGATGATTCTCTCTTCCAGTAGGCTTCGAGGGCGAATTTCAGCTCGCGTTTGGCTCCGATGCGCGGGAAACCAAGATTATGCGTTTTTGCCATTGCAGATCCTTTCTTTTGATTTTGAACACATGCGCTAAATATACAGCTTGCATGTATGAAGTAAAATGATATATTTTCAGAGAACGATGAAATTTGCTCATAGTGAAAGGTGCCCCAATGGCCATTCTTGAACGTATCCACCTGGAAATTATCCGTGCCGTCGACCAAAATGGCTCACTCACGGCCGCCGCAGAAAAACTACACCTCACCCAGTCCGCACTCAGCCATAGCATTCGCAAGCTGGAGGATCAGTTGGGTGCTGCGATATGGCGTCGTGAGGGACGTAGTTTGTGCCCAACCCAGACAGGGGAATACCTGTTGGGTTTGGCCAATCGTCTAGTGCCACAATTTGTCCACGCTGAGGAACGCATTGAGCAGTTTGCGCGAGGTGAGCGCGGTACGTTGCGCATTGGCATGGAATGCCATCCTTGCTATCAGTGGCTGCTGAAGATCGCATCGCATTTTCTGGCTGCATGGCCCTCGGTCGATTTAGATGTTAAGCAAAAATTTCAATTCGGGGGCGTCGGTGCACTGTTTAGCTACGATATTGATTTGTTGGTAACACCTGATCCTTTTCACAAGAAAGGTCTACTTTTTGAGTCAGTTTTTGATTATGAACAGGTGTTGGTCGTCGGCCCGCAACATCCATTGCGTCAAGCAAGCCATGTGAGCCCGGAGCAATTATCCAAAGAAATCCTGATCACCTATCCGATCACCATTGACCGGCTCGACATTTATACACGGTTCCTCACGCCTGCGGGCATCAGCCCGAAACGACACAAACTGATCGAGACAACTGACATCATGCTGCAAATGATAGCCAGCGGCCGAGGCGTTGGAGCTTTGCCACGCTGGATCGTCGAAGAATACGCAGACCGGTTTGATGTCTTCCCGGTGCGGCTGGGAAAATCAGGTGTGGACAAGCAGTTATTCCTCGGTATTCGTGAGGCAGACGATAGCATCGACTATGTACGTGGATTTTTGGCTTTGGCGCGTGCTCAAAGGGATTCTACAGAAGCACCTCGTAGTGCATAGCGTGCTGCGGCAGGAGAAATAGACCCCTTCGATTGTCTAATGGAACTCTATTCCAAATTACGGAGTACGGTTACCACATTCCAAATGAAGTAAATTAAATCAGCATCAGGTGCCCGAACCCGTCCTCATCGTCCTGTGCCACCTCGCTTCCGGCGGATTTTCTCGAATACCACCGGCTGTCCCGCTCACCTTATGACGGGGTCTTTTCCGAGATCACCGAGAGCGACGAATACCCCTCCCTCGACGCCTGCGGCAAGGCCGTTCTGGCGCGGCTGAACCCCGCCCGCTGAAATTCGCAGTCACCCTCCGACACATCGCCGACGCTTCCGGTAAGTAATCGCTGAACGCTCCCCGCAGGTCGCGGAGAGCACAGCAAACTGACCGGAGACATTGATGGAACTGTTCGCCACAGACCTGGAAAGGCTGGCGTTTCTACTGGAGGCCGATGCGGCGCTGACTCTCGATCCCGATGCGCTTGGGACCGAGGCCGCCGAACAGTCCGCTCCTGAAGAGCTCCCTCCCGAGAAGCGCCCCAAGTACATCACCAACTACATCGGCAGCAAGCAGAAGCTCGTCGACTGGATCTGGAAGCATACCCCGGAAGGCGTTGGCACCGTGCTCGACGCCTTTTCGGGGTCTGCGGTCGTGGCCTACATGTACAAGACCAAGGGCCTCCAGGTCATCGCCAACGACCGGCTCCGCTACTGCCACCACGCCGCCAAGGCGATCATCGAGAACAACTCGGTTCGCCTGAGCGAGGACGAGATCGAAGCGCTTCTGGCCGACAACGCCAAGGCGGGCAGCTTCGTTCAGGACAACTTCAAGGGCATCTTCTTCGCCAAGGGCGTCCATGCGCTGATCGACACCATCCGCGCCAACTGCGACAAGCTCTCCGGCTTCAAGAAAGACATCGCCCTGTTCGGCCTCGGCAAAACCTGCATGAGCGGCAAGGGTGGCTTCGGCCACTTCTCGTCGTCCACCGATTATGGCCGCCGCCAGGACACCCCAGACGAGTTCAAGGATCGTCTGCGCAAGAACCTGCAGCGCATCAACGCCCTGGTCTTCGACAACGACAAGGAGAACAAGGCCCACCGGCAGGACATCAACGACCTGCTGCCGAAAGCCAAGGCGGATCTGGCCTACTTCGATCCGCCCTACGCCACCGAGTTTTCGACCACCAACTACGAGCGGGCCTACCACTTCGTGGAGGGGCTCATGACCTATTGGGAAGGGCTCGAAATCAAGGCCGACACCAAGGTCAAGTATTACGAGATCGACCACAAGACCGTCACCAAGGCCAACGCCAGCGAGTTCTTCCAGACCTTTCTCGGCAATGCCAAGCACATTCCGCACTGGCTGATTTCCTACCGCGATCACGCCTATCCCAACGAGCAGGAGATGAAGCGGATCATCGGCTCCTTCGGCAAACAGAGCCGGATGAAGTCCAAGGATCACCACTACGCCATCACCTCCAAGCACGGCGAGGCATCCAACGCCAAGGAGCGTCTGTTCGTCTGCGCCCCCGGGGCCAAGGCCAGCGCCGAGCGGGAGGAGAAACCCGTTCCGATGGCCGCCGCCGCGAACTTCCACACCAGCATCCCCGTGGACATCCGGCTGGGCGAAGGCGAACGTCTCGCGACCGAGGCCATGGATGTCGGCTCGGCGGGCGACCCCCAGTTCAGCTTCGTGCTCTGCCGCACCGGGACCAACAAGAACGGCGATCACTTCACCGCCGAGGAGTTGTCCGGTCGGCACATGACGGCCGTGAACAAGAAGGTCGATCTGCAGCATTCGCAGGAGTTCAACGACATCGTGGGTGGCGTTGTCGCCGCCGACTACCTGGAGGACGACAACGGCGGCCGGGTGGAATGCGTCGGCGAGCTGTACGTCCACGACACCCCGGCCGCCCGGTTGGCTTACAAGCTGATGAAGCGCGGGATCATCTCCCAGGTCTCCATGGAGTGCGACTACCAGGAGGGCGAATGCTCGGTCTGTCACAAGCGCTTCCAGAACAAGGCCGACTACTGCACCCACCTGCGCAAATTCAAGGGCCGTGATTTCAATGGCCAACCCGTTTTCGAGATTCTGCACGGCGTCACTTTCACCGGACTGGGACTGCTCGACCGCAAGGGCGCGGACGAGAACGCCAGGATTCTGCAGGTGGCGTCCCTTCAGAGCCAGCCCGACCAATCCCAACCCGAAGGAGATTCCACGATGGAAGACAAAACCAAACCCACCGATGACCAGGCCGCCAAGACCGAATCAGACGCGGCCAAGAAGAAACCGGCCCAGCAGGAAGGCGATCCCGCTCGCGTTACCGACCTGGAAAAGGAAAACCGGCAGCTCAAGGCCCAGGTGGCCGAGCTGCAGAAGCGCGTCCAGGAACTGGAAGCCGAACAAAAGGCGGCCGCCTGCCGCTCCCGCGCCAAGAAACTGCTCACCCGGCTGGAGAAGCAGGGGCTCTCCTTTGCGTCCGAGGAGGACCGGGAAGCCGAGCTGAAACGCCTGGCCGAACTGTCCGACGAAGCCTTCGCCGCCACCGAGGCCGCTTACGAGCGCCTGCCCAAGTCGGCCAAAGCGGACAAGGACAAGGAAGAGAAACCCGCCGACAGCGACCAGGGCGGCAAGCCCGCCGCCAAGGCATCGACGGAAACCCCGCTACGCAGCGACGCCGGTGTCCGGCCTCTCGATGTGGACGACCGCAAGGTGTCGCTCGAGGACCGTCTGCGCGACGGGTTCATGGCCGCTTACCGCAACCGTGTCGGCGAGGAATCTCCCGAACATTCGCAAATCAACGCATAAGGAGGAAACACCATGTCATTCATCAATCCGTGTCACCGGGGCCTCGCCTATGGCGATGGCCACATCCAGGGCGACGGCCAGCTCGGCCAGGTGGTCCGCGTGGTCGGCGACGACCTGTTCGCCGTCAACACCGATCCCGAACTTCGCTCGTTCGGCATTCTGATCAAGGACTACGCCGGAGGTGAAATGCCGGGCATTTACTGCGGCGGCGGGATCTACGAAACGGATGTTTTCGAGGGAACGATCAATCCCGGAGACAACCTCAAGGTTTCCGCCACCGGAAAACTCGAAGGCGGCAACATCGCCAACAGGCAGCTTGTTATCGCCCAGGCCATTTCCGTCCGGAGCGGCGTTCTCAAATTCCGCCTGCTTGTCTAACCCAAGGAGCCAACGCACATGAAAACCAATCAGTTGAAGATCCATTCCCAGGAGTACATGGAAACCATGGCGCGGCTCATGAGCGAGGCTCTCGAGTCGCCGGAAGGCATGCAGGCGCTTGCCGCCGCCATCGCCGCGCCCATCGAACAGGAGATCAAGCGCAAGGAGATCTCCTCGCTGCTGCTCACCAAGCATACGCTGCCCAAGGGCGAACGACCGGTCTATCAGAAGAAGCCTACGGTCAAGGCCCACTGGATCAGTAAAGAAGGTGAGGCTCAGGAACAGGAGGTGGGCAAGGACGAGGTCGAGTTTCCCACCAACCGCATCCACTCAAATCCGATGGTGGACGTTTCCGTCCTCAAGAACGGCAACATCGGCACGCTGATGGACATCCAGACCAGCGCCGCCGACGCCATCCGCAAGGAGATGGACCGCCGCACCATCTCGGTGCTCTCCTCGGCCATCCCGGCGACCAACACCATCGAGGTCACCGGCGACCTGCTCACCGAAGAGGCGCTGAACGAGGCCATCTCGATCATCGAGGACCTGGAGCTGTCGGTGAAGTACATCGTCATGCGCGGCCGCCGGTTCAACGACATGCGCGGCTGGAACCTCGATCCCCAGACCAAGCTCGAGCTGCGTCAGAAGGGTGTCATCAAGAACTACGGCACCGGCGGCATTCTGCTGACCGCCTCCATGCCGTTGGACGAGATCATCATCGTCCCGGATGAAGAGGTCGGAAAGATGCCGGTGCGCGAAAACCTGAAGACGGAGTCCATCGATCAGAAGACCCGCTTCAAGACCGGCTGGCTGGTGTGGTCCGAGATCGGTCAGGGCATTACCCGCCCCGACATCATGGCCAAGGTCAAACTGGTTCCGTAATCCTGGAGGTGATGTGACATGAATCGCATCAAGAACATCCGTCCCGGCGTTCTGGTGATCCCCGACGCCGGGTTGAAGCTCAAACCCGGTCAGGTGGTCGAGGTGGAACGCCTCACCAAGCAGATCCAGGCGGCGCTCAAGAACGGCCGCCTGGCCATGGCCGACAAACCGAAGCAGGAACCGCTCGCCCCTCCAGAGCCTGACCAGGACGCGGAACCGGTGGACCTGAGCAAACTCTCCGCCACCGACGCCATTTCCAAGGTTAACGAGGAAGCCAATCCGGAAACCCTCAAAGGCTACATGGACACCGAGAAACGCCGCACGGTGATCGACGCGCTCAAGAGCCGTCTGGAGGGTCTGCAAGGTGCTGCTGAGTGATCTGATCGCCGACCTGCGGCTCGACCTGTCCGATCCGGGCGCATCTCTCTTCGAGGATCAGACTCTGGAGAGATGCGTCCGGAAGGCCGTTTTCCGGGTCGGCCGTGACCTCGACCAATCGCTGACGATCACGGCCGGAGAGATCACCCCCGATCCCACCGGCGAGGTCCGCGAGCTCCTGGTTATCATGGCGCAGATCCACGCCTGCCAGGTCATGCGTTCGGCCACCGCCAACGCCTTCTCCTTTTCCAGCGGCGACAAGCGGGTGGACAAAACCGGTCAGCCCGGCCATTGGGCCAAGCTCGAAGCCGATCTGCTCGTCGACTACCGCCAGCGGCTCACCGAGCTGCGTCCGGCCACCCAGCTCGATCAGGAAGCCTACATCCTGACTCCGAGCGGCCTTACGCCGGTCATCTACGAACAAGGGATCGATCTCGATGTTGTTGAATGACCGGGAACGCGCCGAAGCCGTGGCCGACGTCGCCCGGCTGATCCTCTCCTCCGGCCAGACCGCACGCGTCCTGCGCGTCGTTCCCGGCGAGCGGCTCTACGGCACCGACGATGCCCAATACACGGAAATCTCCGTCATCCCCCTCGAACTGAACGAAACCCCGCCGGAGGAGCTGAGCGGCAAGATCGACGCGCTCGCCTGCGTTCTTCCGGATGCCGATGTCCGGGGGGAAGACCGTTTGGCCGCAGACCGGGAAACCTATCGCATACAGAGTGTGGAGGAAGAACACTTTTTCGGGGCCGTCACCCACAAGAACCTGCAACTGGTGAAGCTCAATGGGCGTTAGGCGGACCGGTGACTGGGACAAGGCCCGCGCCAAGCTGACCACCGGCATGGGGCCGCGCCTGGCCACGGCCCTGCGTCAGGCCACGATCCGCAACGCCCTTTTTCTGGTGCGCGAGATCCAGCGGGGGATTCGCTCCCAGGCCCCGGGCGGACAGGCCTTCGTGAAACTCGCCGAAAGCACCACCCTGCGCAAAGGCTCAAGCAAGGCGCTCATCGACACTGGCTTTCTCGTCAACGCCATCACCCAGAAGATCATGGCCGACAAGGCGTTCGTCGGCCTGCTGCGCGGCACCGTCAACAAGGACGGTGAAGACATGGTGAACATCGGTGCCGTCATGGAGTACGGAGCCACCATTAAACATCCGAACGGCGCGACCATCGTCATCCCCGCCAGACCCTTTCTGCATCCGGTGATGGAGAAGTACCGCGAACAGATCCTCCAGAACTATCGCGAGGCGATCCGCTCCGCGCTTTGAGCCTCCGACACATCGCCAGCGCTTCCGGTAAGTAACCAAGCAGAAAACGGAGGCGTCCCTTGAGCACGATACAGACCGTCACAGAAACACTGATCCGCCTGGCCAAGCAGATCATCCACCCGGACACCGTGCTGGTGTTCCCGGATGACCTGTTCGAGGTCCAGCGCACCCCCAGCGTCATCCTCCAGGGGCCGAAGCTGACGGAAGACCGTTTCCGCCGCAGCCAGAGCCGCCTGTTCGAGAAGAATGTTGCGGAGCTGAGTTTCGAGGAGTGCCGGTTTCCCAGGCTCTATCACCTCGATTTCGATCTGGTGGTGACCGTGGACCGGGAGGCCGAACTGCTCGGTTTTCACGAATCGGTGTCGCGGTTCCTCCAGCTTCACGCGGAGATCGCCATCGCCGACCAGGGCAGTTTGAACCTCACTGAACTGGTTCCTCTGGGCGGTCTGGCCCGGGTGAACCTCTCCAACCTCCGGCAAAGCTCCGGACGCATCCGTATCGAATCCTGCCCGGTGTACGACGGCGACCTGCGCGACGGTCGGCTGATCCGGGACCGGACCTTCCAGTTTCACGGCGACGTGACAGAGCAACGAACCATTCAACCGTAAAGGAGAACAACCGTGATCGAGATCAGAAACCTCCAGTTCCAACCCCTGACGTTCAACCTCTCCGGCCAGGGAACCCTTCACCTCGGGCCGCGAGAACGCAAGAGCATCGCCCGCATGGACCTCTCCGCCGAGATCAAGACCGCCGGAAAACGCGGCCTGGTGCGCATCACCGACCTGACCGGCGGCGCGGAACCGGAGCCGGAAAAACCCACGGCGACCGAGGACGCCGCAGCCGATGAGGCCAAGACCACCAGCAAGCGGAGGAAATAACCATGCCGACCTATCTATCCCCCGGGATTTACACCCGGGAAACGGACTTCAGTTTCTATGTGAAGCAGATCTCGACCTCGTCGGCCGCCATGGTCGGAGTGGCCGAGAAAGGCCCCATCAACAAGCCCGTGCTGGTGACGAGCTGGGAGCAGTTCATCAACCGTTTCGGCTCCTACATCAACGAGAGCTATCTGGCCTACGCCGCCCGGGCGTTTTTCGACAACGGCGGCTCGGTCCTCTATGTCATCCGTATCGCCCATCTCACCGACCCAACCGACCGGGACACTCTGACGGCGCTCAAGTCTTCCATCGTGCTGCAGAACCGGGAGGCGACGCCCGCCGACGCCCTGCGGATCGAGGCCGTGAACGAAGGCGTCTGGGGCGACCGGCTCTCCGTCTCCATCGAGGACGGCTCCCTTGACCCGGCCAACCATTTCAACCTGGTGGTCCGGCACAAAGGCGATGTGGTCGAGGTGTTCAAGGATCTGAGCATGGACGAGACGCTGCCCAACCATGTGGAGCTGACGATCAACGACCGTTCGGATTTCATCCTGGTCCAGGATCTGGCAGCAGCAATGGGAACGCCCGGCGACCGTCCGGCCTTGGGCGGGTTCACGCTCGGCGGCGGCGACAATGGACTGACCGATCTGGCCGATGCCGATTTCATCGGCGATCCCTCGCAGCATACCGGCCTCTATGGCTTTGACGAGATCGACGCCCTGAATCTGCTGATGGTTCCCGGCGTCACCACGGTGCCGGTCATCAACGCTGGAATCACCTATGCCGAAGGACGCAAGGATCTGCTGTTCATCGCCGACACGCCCATGCATCTGGAGCCGCTCGAAGCGGTCGACTTCCGCAAGGGACAAGGGATGTACAGCCACGCGGCCTTCAACTCCTCCTACGCGGCGCTCTATTTCCCCTGGCTGGAGATCAGCGATCCGGTCAACTCGCGCAAGAAACTGGTGCCGCCCTGCGGCGCGGTGGCTGGCTGCATCGCCCGCAGCGACCAGAAGACCAACGTCTGGAACGCGCCCGCCGGTATCGACCGTGGCCGCATCTTCAACACGCTCTCCCTGGCCTACAAGACCAGCCGTGGCGAGCGCGATGTGCTCTATCCGGAGGGGATCAACGTCATCGCCGTGTTCCCCGACACCGGCATCAACATCTGGGGGCAGAAGACACTGCAGAGCCAGCCCTCGGCCGTGGACCGCATCAACGTGCGCCGCCTGATGATGTACATGGAGGAAGCCATCTCGGAGTCCTCTCGCTTCGTGGTGTTCGAGCCGAACCATCCCCAGACCTGGCGTGCCCTCGGCCGCCTGATCAATCCCTTCCTGCAGGACATCAAGGACAAGGGTGGCCTCTACGACTTCGCCTTTCAGTGCGACGAGGAGACCAACACCCCGGCGGTCATCGACCGCAACGAAATGGTGGCCCGCGTGTTCGTCAAGCCGACCAAAACGGCGGAGTTCATCGAGCTGAACTTCATCCTGACCAGCACCGGCGCGGACTTCAAAGAAATCATCTAACGGGAGAATACGGCTATGAGAAGCGGAAACATGCCTAAGAGCCTTTATCAGAACTGGCAGTTTGCCATCGAGGTAAACGGCTTCGACGTGGCCCTGTTCCACAAGGGACAGGAGCCCAAAACCGAATTCGAGGAAGTGGCCTTCGCCCCGGCCGGTTCGATGTTCGACCAGAAGGTGGCGGGGCGGGTCAAGTTCGAGGACATCACCCTCGAGAAAGGCACCCTGCAGGATGGCTCCGACGAGGCGGCCCGCGAATGGATCAAGAAACAGGTAGACGTGAACGCTGTCACCGGCGGCCTTCCGGCCGACTACATGCGCGACATCGACGTTGTCCGCTACGACCGCACCGGCAACGAGACCCGCCGCTGGACCCTGCACGGGGCCTGGGTGAAGGCGCTCGAATATGACGAGCTCGAAGGCGGCAACACCGAGAACACCATCGAGAAGCTCACCATCTGCTTCCAATACTGGACCTAAACCGGAGGATTGACCATGTACAGCTTTGAACTGCCAAGCGGCCCTGAACTCGAGCTTCGGGAAATGACCGGGGCCGAGGAAGAACTGCTCACCAACCAGCGCCTGATCCGTTCCGGAGAGGCGATCAACCAGGTGCTCCGCAACTGTTTCGTCCGGCTGGGCGAGAAGACCGATCCCGATCTCGCCGAGGTGATGAACCTGCTCTCGGGTGACCGGCTGTTCGCCCTGGTCCGCCTGCGCCAGATTTCCCTCGGCGACGAGGTGGAGCTGGAGCTGAGCTGCCCGAACAGCGCCTGCCGCATGACCAACTTTGTGACCATCAATCTCGAGGATCTCAAGGTTACCCCCTACGGCGAGGAGCGGGAGTTCGTCTTCAAACTGCCCGGCTCGAAGAAAACCGTGCGCTTCGGATATCTTGACGGCCATAAGGAAAAACGCCTGGCCAGCCTGCGCGAGCCCAACATCACCTCGGCCATGCTCATCCGCGTCCTCGACATCGACGGCAAGGCTCCCTCCAAGAAGAGCCTGGCGGAAATGTCGATGCGCGACCGCAACGCCCTGCGGCAGGAGATGTTGCGGGTCGACGCGGGAATCGACACCTCGGTCGAGACCGAATGCGATGGCTGCGGCACTAAGATCCGCACCCGTCTGGAGGCCGAACCGGCTTTTTTGTTCCCTGGAGTTCGCTTGTAAGCGACGCATTCTTTCTCGCTTACGGCGGACTGCACTGGAGCTGGTCGGAAACCCGCTCGCTGCCGCTCAGGGTCCGGCGTCAGTTCGTCGAGGCCCTTGAGCGGCAACTTGATTTTGAACATGAGCAAACGGAACGGCGATAGATGAACGGCGATCTCGGACTGGGCATAGTGGTATCGATGAAGGATGCGTTCTCGCAGAACGCGCAGCGCATCCGTGGTTCCATGATGGACCTCGATTCCACCGTGGCGGATGCCAGCGAGCGGATGACCCGCAACCTGGACCGCATCCAGCAAGGCACCATGATGCTGGGGGCGGGACTGGCCCTGATGGCCATGCCCGCCGCCCTGGTCGCCTCCACCACCGCGACCCAGAAGGCCCTGGGAGATCTGGCGTCCTTGGGCGTGCAGGATCTCCGTGCCATCGAGGACGCCGCCGAATCCTTCACCAACCAATGGTCCGGTGCCGACAAGGCCGCCTTCATCACCGCCACCTATGACGTAAAATCGGCCCTGTCCAACCTCAGCGATGAGGCGGTGGGCGTCTTCACCTCCATGGCCGCCATGACCGCCAAGGCGACCAAAGCCACCACCCAGGAGATGGTCGGCACCTTCACCACCGCCTACGGGATCTTCAAGCCCATCATGGCCGACATGAACGACATGGAATGGGCGACCGCCTTTTCCGGAGCCATGGCGCAGACCGTGGCCTCGTTCAAGACCAATGGCACCCAGATGGCCGACGCCATCAAGAACATCGGCGCGGTGGCGGCGGCGAGCAACATTCCCCTGAACGAGCAGCTCGCCGTGCTTGGCCAGCTTCAGACCACCATGCCCGGCTCCGAGGCGGGCACGCTGTACAAGGCGTTCATCATGAAGGCGGCCGAGGCCGGGGACGAGCTGGGGCTGTCCTTCACCGACACCAGCGGCCGTCTCAAGGGCGTGGTTCCCATCCTGCAGGAGATCAAGCGCCAGTTCCCCGACCTCTCCAACGCCGCCGCCCAGGTGAAGCTGAAGAAGGCCTTCGGCTCCGACGAGGCGGTCAAGTTCCTGTTGCAGATGTCGGCGGGCATGGAGAGCCTCGAAGGCAATATCCAGTCGGTGGGCCGGGCCATGAAGACCGGCACGGCGGTCACCGAACAGATGGCTGACGCCATGAACCAGGACATCGGAGCCCGGTTTCTGCTCCTGCGCCAGCAGATGGCCAACCTCAGCGAAATCCTGGGCCGCACTCTGCTGCCGGTGGTCACGCCGGTGATCAACGGGGTCTCCCGCTTCATTCTGTTCCTGCAGCGCATGGCCAAATCGATGCCGGGCGTGACCCGGGTGATCCTGGGGCTGTCCATGGCCTTCGGCACCATTCTGGTCGTGGCCGGAGCCGTCACCGCCGCCGTGGGCATGGTGGGACTCATGCTTCCCGCCATCAAGGCCGGGTTCGTGGCCATCAGCGCCGCGCTGGCCGGGGTGGGTTCGGCGGTCGCGACCTATTTTCTGCCCGTCACCGCGATCATCGCGGGCGTGATCCTTTCGGTGTATCTGCTCAAACGCGCCTGGGAAACCAACTTCGGCGGCATCCAGGATGTCATCACCGGGGCATGGAACAAGGTCACGCTGCTCTTCCAGGGGATCAGAGAGCTGGTGGGTTCGCTCAGCGGCGGCGGCGGGCAGATGTCGGCCGAACTGGCCCAAAAGCTCGAATCCGCCGGACTGCTGGGTTTCGTGGTCACCGTCTTCAAGGCTTATTACCGTGTTCGCGAGGCTCTGGCCGGATTGTGGGGCGCGTTCTCCCATGCCTTTGGCCGCATCCGCGCCATCCTCGAACCAACCGTCCGCACCCTGATGAGCGCCTATGCGGCACTGGCCAGCGCGGTCCTTTCAGTGGTGGAAATCTTCGGCGTGGCGGCCAGCGCCACCGACGGGTCGTCCTGGCGTACCTTCGGCACGGTTATCGGCACCGTCGCCGGTGTGCTTCTGCGGGGGCTGGCATTCGCGTTGAAGATCGTGGCCTGGAACCTGTCGCTCATCGTCCGAGCCCTGGCGGTGGTGGTGCGCAGCGTGGTCTGGGTCGGCAAGATCCTCGTCGGGTCCCTGATCGGAGCGACCAAGTTCATCTACAAGTTCCTGCTGCCCGTGCGCATGATCGGCGAGGCATTCGTGGCCGCCGGGAAGATCGTCTATGCGGTCTGGCAGGTGCTGACCGGCGACATCTCCCTGCTGGACGGTCTAAAGGCCATTGGCGGCGCGGTCTACGATTTTCTTGCCACCCCGTTCCGCTGGGCGCGGGATGTGGTGGTCGGGGTCTGGAATTTCATGTCCGGCATCTTCACCTCCATCGGACGCCTGGTGGCCGACGCCGCCGGACAGATCGGCCAGGCGATTCTGAATCTGCCGATCATCAGCACCCTGCGGGAGATGTTTGCCACCGTGCGTTCCTTCTTCGCCGGGGACACCACCTTCTTCGAGGCGGGCAAGAAGCTGCTCGTCACCTTGGGCGAAGGGATCTGGTCGGCGGTGACCTATCCCTTCACCATGCTCAAAAACGCTCTGGGCAAGCTGCGCAATCTACTGCCGTTCTCCGATGCCCGCGAGGGACCACTCGCCAGCCTGACCGCCTCCGGTTCCGCGTTGCTCAAGACCCTCGCCGACGGCATGAGCCTTACCCAGTCGCTGCCCGCGAAAGTGTTCGGCTTCGCCGCTCGCGGGATTCTCTCGGCCGCTGCGGGGGCCTGGCAGCAGATCAAATCGGCGGGTGGCAACCTCATGAACGCCGCCTCGGCTCCCTTCCAGATGGCTGGCAAACTCTGGGACGGGTTGACCTCCGGGGCTCAAACCGTCGCGGCCAAGGCCGGTGCCATCTTCGGCGGTCTCAAACAATCTTTGTTTGGCGACACGCCTGAGCTGGCAATCACGTCGCCCCAGGTCAATGCCTGGGATGCGCTGGCCACGGGAGCCGTCAATGTCCGCGACCGAATCGTTTCCACTCTATCTGCCGTCCCCGGGGCTGTGGGCCGAATCTTTACCAGCGCCGGTGCCGAGGGGCAGTCCCTCTGGCAGCGGCTTTCCAGCGGCGCGAGCGCGGGCATTCAGGCGATCAAGGATAGCAGCGTCGGGATCACCAACAGTTTGCTCTCCTCCGCTCGCGCCATGCTGGGAGTTCTGGCCCCGATTCCGCAGGTGGCCGAGCGGAAGCAACCACTCGGGACCGCGCCGCCCGCCGAATCGATTGGGCAACGCATCATTGAAAGCGTGCTGAGTCTCGTGCCGCGTCTGGACGATCGCCTGGTGCCCAAGGCCCTGAGCGCCATGCTGATGCTCCAGCCGGTCATGGCCACGGCCGCGCCGCCTCCGCAACCGATGAACGGCACCGTGCAGACCGTCGTGGCGGCCGTCGAGCCGGTAAGTAAGAGCTATATCCATCCGTTCGCGGTGGAACCGTCATTGGAAAAGGGAGACGCCTCTCTGGCTCCGGCCGGGATCGAGCGGCCCATAATGGCCGCTCCGACTTCGATAGCGAAGCCCCTGCAATCCGGACTCGCCGAGACGGTGCCTTCCGAACGGTTGATCGCTCCGGCTCGCACCGCTCCATCGACACCCATGCGCGGAGAGGAAGCCGGTCCGGGTCTGCGTGAGCTGCTGGAATCGCTGCTCTCTCGCCTCGATGGCCAGGCCGACCGCCCGGTGGAACTGAGCGTGACCACCCACATCGATGGCCGGAAGGTGGCCGAGGCCGTCTACAAGGATCTTCGGGAACGAAAGATCAGAAACTACGAAACCCTTTGAGAGGACCGATGAAACGCATCTTTGTCTGCAGCCCGTTCGCGGGCGACATAGCCCGAAACGTCAGGGTCGCCGAAGCGCTTTGCCGTCGGGTCATGAGAAGCGGTCACGCGCCGTTCGCGCCGCATCTGCTGTATCCGACCTTCACCGACGACAGCGTTCCCGAGCAGCGGGAGACGGGCATCGCCTGCGGCCTGGCCTACATGGAATGTTGCGACGAGGTATGGGCGTTCACCGGCAACGGCATTTCCAGCGGTATGCGGCGGGAACTCGACCGGGCCGATCAACTGGGCAAGCCGATCCTCGAGATCGCCGAGGTGTAAGCAATGGCCTGGGATCAACAGCCCATCAAGGGATATCTGGTGGACGCCGACACGGGGGAGCGGCTCGAATTCCAGTACAACCCCAACTCCATCAGCGACGAGAAGTCGACCGACTACGCGACGATCAAGATCCCCGGCATGAGCCACCCGCGCTACCAGTACGTCGCCGGAGAACCGCGCCGGATCGCCTTCAAGGTCGAGCTGTTCAAGGGGCCGGTCAAACAGAAGGTCGACTGGCTCCGCTCGCTGCAATATCCGGAACACGCCGGAACCATGCTCAAGAACGCACCGCACCGTGTGCTGCTGATTTTCGGCGATCTCTACCCCGGCGTGACCTGCATCGTCCGGCAGGTGAAGGCGCGGTTCTTCGGCCTGTTCGACCGGGACAACCTGCTGCCGCAACGGGCCGAGGTGGACATCGTCCTCGAAGAATATGTGGACCGTTCCATCAACTGGTCGGAGGTACGCTCATGATCGGCCGCGATTCCCGCTACGCCCGCAGCATTCTCTACCGGGACAGCGACGGTACCTCCCTCGGCATGCGCCAGCGCATCGACACTACTCCGAGATATGACGACCGCCTGCACACCGTAGTCGAGGGCGACCGTCTGGATCTGCTCGCGCACCGCTATCTGGGTGACGCCAGGCTCTGGTGGATCATCTGCGACTACAACGACCTCTTTTTTCCATTGGCGCTCGATCCGGGCCTGGCGCTACGCATTCCCTCCCGCGAACACGTCCAGATGCGCCTGCTCGACTGAAGCGTTCAAAAATCCAACGGACTGCGAGGCTCTTTCTTTGTCGAACTTTTGACCGTATGCGTGTAGATCATTGTTGTCTGCACATCACTATGCCCCAGTAATTCCTGTATCGTCCGGATATCGTAATTTGCCTGAAGAAGATGACTGGCGAAGCTGTGGCGGAAAGTGTGCGCCGTCACGCGCTTTGTCAGCGTTGTGGAATCGGATGCCGCTTTGATGGCTTTGTTCACATGCGACACATGCAAATGATAGCGTCTGAACTCATTTGCGCCTGAAACTTTTGTCAGCAATATGGCCGGGAAAAACCACTGCCAGATAAATTCTGTCGGAGCTTTTGGATATTTGCGTTCCAGTGCGTGTGGCAGAAACGTCCCGGCGAAGCTTTCCGTAGACAAATCCTGATCAAGAATGGAGCGAACCACCTCCAGTTGAGAACGAATAGCCGGAACCAAGGTTTCGGGCAAAGGCACCGTTCTGTCCTTTCCGCCTTTGCCGTCATGAATTGTCAGCACACCTATCTCAAGGTTGAATGCGTTCACTCGAAGATCCAGACACTCCGATATCCGGAGGCCACAGCCATAAAGCAGTTTTACAACAAGGTCAAAAGGAGGCTCAAGTTTACTTAGAACTGTGTCGATCTCCTCCCGGGACAGCACTACCGGCACGTATTTACGCCGCTTGGCGCGTACAACGCCATCAACTTTGCCGAATTCTTTGCCCAGAACGTGTCGATAAAAAAACAACAGCGCATTGAATGCCTGATTCTGTGTTGAGGCCGCAACATCCCTTTCCACCGCCAGCCATGTCAAATACCGTTTGACATCGTCGGTATCAAGCAATGCGGGAGACTTGCTCCGGACAAAAGCCTGGAACTTTCTGGCCCAGCCATAATAACTCGACAGCGTTTTGGCAGAATAATGACGAACCCGGATTTCTTCTCTGAGCTTTGTCAGTTCACCCACCCAGGACGCACCTTCAGATTTCATGGTGGCCGGAGGCAGTTTTGAGATTCTTTCAGGTTCGCAGGCAGGTGTCGGCAGGGCATCTTTCGTTTCCCCGGCCATTCGGTAATACAAACGAACGGCACGTGACGCTTCCTCGATCTGGAAAGGGCGCTGACCTTTGTCTTGCAGCTTTTCGGCGAATAGACCAAGGCTCAGTTCGTCAAGGTATCCATTCCCGTATTTGTGGCAGAAATCCAGATAATAGCGTAGCCATTTCCGGTGCTCGCCATGACGGTTGGCATCAACCGCCTCCCGTTCCAGCCAATCGTCATATTTATCCAAAAGCGCCTTCGGCAACGTGATCATATGGGATATCCTCTTTCACATTTATGGTTCTTTCGCTAAAATTGTGGGTCACTGAGTTGCTCGAAGCTGGGTAGGGCTCCAGTTGCATTGAGTATTTTGAGGAAGAAGTAGTGCTCATCGTGGAAGCCATAGCTCCTGCGTTTGAGTACTTTGATTTTGTTGTTGATGCCCTCGGCCACGCCGTTGGTGATGCGATATTCGAAGTAGGAGAAGATGCCGTGCGACCACCGGACCAGGCGCTTGGCGAGCTTGATGAATGGCTCCAGCCGGCTCTGCTTACACCGCTTGATCCACCCCTTCAGGAAGGCTTCGGCCTCTTCGCGTGTCGAGCACGCGTAGAACGCCTCGAAGTCCTCCTTGAGCAGGTACGCTTTCTGTAATTGTCGGTTGATTGCCATGATCTGTTCGAGAGTCTGTTTGTGTTTGCGCTTCAGGTTGCGTGAGGCCCTGAGCCAGAGCCAGCGCGTGCCCTTGATCAGCTTGCCCTCTTCGTCAGAGCATATGGACTGCTCGTGGCGACGTACGGCCTCAATGGCATCACTGAGGTACTTGTAGACATGGAACTTATCGAAGACAACGACGGCGTTCTTGCAGTGCCGTCGGACGCTGTTCAGGAAGGGCTGCCAGAGGTCCATGCACACGGCCTCGACAGCCTTGCAGCGCTTGCGACCGAAGCAGCGGAAGAACCCGCCCACAGCGCGCTCCTTGCGTGTCTTTACCAAGCCGATCACCTCCTTGCGCTCCAAGTCATAGAAAACCGTGGCGTAGCGGTGCCCCTTGCGCAGCGAGATCTCATCGATCCCCAGATATCGCACCGTGCGCTCCTCTCGCTTGGCATCACGCCGTTGCAGCCACTTCTTGTCCATTCGGTAAACGGCATCTTTACTCAGGCCCTCCAGGGCGGCCACATCGCTGACTGGCAGCAGATCGCACAAGCCTGCCACGTACTTCTCATAACGGACGGTCTGGCGAGCATACCGTTCAACCCAGTCCAAGCCCTCGATGACCACGCCGCAACGAGGGCAATCCACACGGACGAACTCGACTTCCAAGTAGCACTGTCGGCCCCAGATCGGGAAGTCCCGGATCCGTCGCGGTGGCTGCGTGTCGTATGTGAACAACAGCCCCTCCCCGCACTGACCACAGCTGTAACCAACACTGCGTCGATCGATTCGAACCGTCACACTGCCATCTTCCTCGATACGAATTCCACCGGCGACTACGCCCCATCCTTGAATCCCGAGCAAATCTGTGAACAATGACTTCTGAGACATCGCTTCCTCCTGCTGTATATGATTGCGTTCACAACCATTTGCGCAGATCTGGGGCGATGTCTCACGCTTTCATCCACAAAATTCGAGAAAGAACCACATTTATTATGAAAACAATATGATATCCATAAAGAAAAATTTCAAGTTTTTTCTTGAAATTGCTAATTGTTATGTGTATATCCACGGGTGGAGTTGTCTGATCGGGCACTCATGATCGGCAACACCTAGGGCGAGATATAAAGAAACGAATTAATAATTTGTTCGCTTGCCAGATGACATGATCACACCGGAGGAAGATGATGGGGCTATTCGGAGGAAGCCAATCAAAGAGGGAACTCCAGGCTCGTGCCAACGAGCTAACTGAAGCGGTCGCTACGGCAATGCCTAGGTGGTTCGACAGGCTCGGCAAAGACTTCCCCGACATAGCCGAGCCGCACAAGGCAACGTGGGCCTACTTCACGGGTGTTGCCGCGACTTTCTTCGGCGTTCTCGTTCTTGAGAGCAAGCGATATACGCAACGCGAGACAGAGTCGGCGTTTCACGCCGTGTGGGGTACCTTGCCACGGCTTCTTCCCAAATCGATACCAGCAGGGGCAGAAACCGGTCAGTTCCTTGACAGGACATCAGCCGAGAATGCACTCATGGAAGCGTATCGTGACTGTCAGCAGTACTTCGCTGCGGAGTGTCCACGGCTTCAAGCTGAAGGCGTAGAGCACGACCTTATCGCACCTACAGTTCTCGGCTCTTGGGTGACAAGCAAGGTGCAGGATTCGGAAGACCAGTACGTTCCGTGCAGAGAGCTACCCAAGACGATAGGGCTGCTCATCTGCACCCAGTTCAGGCAATGGTGGGATTGATATAGGGAGGCAGCACACTTGGAGACGGCACTACTGTCCATTCTGGCGACGTTACTCGGCGTGCTCTTGGGGTACCGGTTGCATTCCGCCTTCCAAGAGAAGCTAACACGCCGTCTAATCCTCCGTGAGATCGCATTTGAATATCGACGCCTTGCCAGCACCCGTGAATCTGGCGGGGTCAGCGGCCTGATCCGTGCGGGGATTCTTCAGTGCGTGACGGAGCGAGAGACAAGGCAAGTTCTCTCTCTGGTTGACGACCTCGCACCAGTGATTGAAGCAGGTTCAGAGTGGCGCCCCAAGAGCGGGCGCATCCTTGAGTTTCTTCGCACGTTGCGAAAGGAGGGCATTGATCCAACGGACATTCAAGCCGTGAACGAGATCCGAAGAAGAATCGATGGAGAGGAGCGAACAACACCTTCGACACGTACGCAGTAAGGCCGCGCGGACGCGGCCTCACTGCGCCGGTCAAGGTGGGCGTTGGGCTCAGAAACAGCAACAAGAAAGGACATCATGCCATCGACGAAGCGACATAAGATACAGTTTCCGCGCAATTCTCAAGACCTGGATCAGGACGAAGCCCATTTCGACGTGTTTCAGAATGGCACGAGTCGCACTATCCGGTTCCATGACTACGATGAGATATACAAGGTTCCAGGTCTCTACGAGCAACTCTTCTACGACAGACTCAAGTGCTGCTCGCACAAGAAGGTTTGCGAGATACTGCGTACAACGGTCGAGCAGTCCCATTTCAATCTCACGGGGTTGAGGGTGCTGGACCTTGGTGCCGGCAACGGCATGGTGGGCGAAATACTCAAGGGCATCGGCATCTCTCGGATTATTGGTGCGGATATCATCCCCGAAGCAAAAGACGCAACCGAACGGGACCGTCCGGGAGTGTACGACGAGTACTACGTGACGGACTTCACGGCCCTTCCGCAAGAAGAGAAAGAGGATCTGAAGTCATGGTCGCTCGATTGCCTTACCTGTGTCGCCGCTCTCGGTTTCGGCGACATCCCAAAGGATGCCTTCATCCAGGCGTTCAATCTTCTCGGTGCGGAGGGATGGGTGGCCTTCAACATCAAGGAGACCTTTCTGGACAACAGCGATACGAGCGGGTTCTCGAAAGCCATACGAGAGCTGATTTTCTCGGAGTACCTCGATCTGTATCACCTGGAGCGATACAGACACCGCCTCTCTATCGAAGGAGAGCCTTTGTACTATTTCGCCGTGGCAGGAAGGAAGAACGCGGACATACCTCCCGGTATCATAGGGACAGAATAGGAGCAGCCCAACAAGCCGGATGCAGGCGACGGCTTGTAGCCGCGCCTGATCCGCGACGTTCGAGGAGAGACTATGAAGAAGATATGTCTAGCGATTGTCGCGGCACTACTGCTTACAAATCCCTCTTCCGGAGAGGACGCAGTCAAACCGTACGAACCCGAGATTTCGCTCTTCCAATCCGTGGACATCATCAAGGAATACCTGAAATCCGAGGCCAAGCAGGACTACTGTGACAAGTACCTTACATCGGTGAGACACCACTACTCGGAAGGCCACCCGCGGAAGGGGCCCTGCTGGCTGTATTCCTTCGCATTTAAGAAGCCAAGACTCGGAGGCAACATCAGCATCTACCATTTCATGGACGGAGAAATCATCGAGTTTCATCACGGACCATAAGGGCCCTCGAACAAACGGCCGGAGGCTACCGGCGAAACGCCGTCGCCTCAGCCGTGACGTTGGCTGAGAAACGAATGACAGCGACAGACAGAATCACATCACGCGACAGCGAAAACTGGCCGCCTGTGGATCAGCTATTTCGGCTCGCCCAAGCCTACTTGGATTGCAGTCATCATGCGTTCAGCGCGATTGTGAGATCCCGCCTCCCTCGCTCTTTCGAGCATGTTCGAGCCGCTGCACATCTCTTCGAGCAAGCTCTTGAGATCTTCTTCAAGGGCGCGATCATGTCCGCAACAGGCGAACCCGTGGCTGGCCACAATCTTCACACTCTCCACAACGATTTTCGGTCACACTACGGCGACCGCTTCACCTTTGTCAGCGACATAGACGCCTTCAGCAAATGGAATCCACCTTGGGCGCACGCCGAGTACACTCGGTACCCCTTTGATAAGAACGGACAGAAATGGCCTCAACCCCTGTTCATCAGCCTTGAGTACGCTCTAAGCCAAACAGCTTCGCTGAAGCACGACTTCAATATGATCGTGCCTGAGATCTGCAGTGTCACTCACGACCAGACAGCCAGCGAAGGATTAGACGATATCGCCGCTGGCGCGGAGGGTCTTGAACCATGACCTCCGTGGAAGGAAGAGGGCCGCAATCTCAGAGGATGCACATCGCGAAGTGGGGCTTCGGTATGGCACCCATCTCGACCCGAATGCGTCGGCGGTATGACGATGCAGTCCAGCATCTTTGCGATATACTCGCGGGCAATCTCAGTATCGGAGAGGTCGTCCCTGAGCTCCTCAGCGAAGCCAAGGGCATGGCCAACCGCTGCGTGCGGGAGGACCAGTGGGACTGGTTTACTGTATTCAGTGAGCTAGGCTCCCCTCCGCGCAAAGCCCTGAGACAGATGGCCAGTCACCTTGTCTCGCTCCGTCGAGCAGCTATCGCCGGTGACGAGGACGCCTATGCAGAATGTCTGCAAGCGTTGATTTCAACCAACGTGTTGCAGTACCTCCACGTCTACCAGAACGGCCTGGCATCGCAGACCTACTCTGAAGGGGCGGGATGGATCTACATCCTGTCGACTCGTGAGCAACCCGAGGTACTGAAGATCGGCAGGACGGACAGGTCCGTGGCCGATCGGGTTCGTGAGATCAACTCCGCAACGGGCGTTCTTGTACCTTGGGCTGCACGGCGCACCTATCGGGTCCTTGACGCCCAGAAGGCGGAGGCCGAGATTCACCGCCGCTTGGTTGATTACCGGTTACGGATGGATCGCGAGTTCTTCGCCCTGTCGCTCAGGAAAGCAGTCGAGGCTATCGATGCCTATCTTGAGGAGTCACAGCAAAGGGACAGGTGGACGGGTCGCGTCATCTGGTTCGATCGGAGTCGGGGTTTCGGGTTTGTCTCGTGTGACAAGCAACCAGACGTCTTCCTCCACCGTTCGCAGCTTTCCAGCAGCGATCAAGAACTGGCGACCCCAGGGGCCGAAGTTACCTTCCTTCTCGGCAGACGCCCCCAAGGCCCGTGCGCGATTGATGCCAAGATTTCGGGTTCTTTCGCTAAAATTGTGGGTCACTGAGTTGCTCGAAGCTGGGTAGGGCTCCAGTTGCATTGAGTATTTTGAGGAAGAAGTAGTGCTCATCGTGGAAGCCATAGCTCCTGCGTTTGAGTACTTTGATTTTGTTGTTGATGCCCTCGGCCACGCCGTTGGTGATGCGATATTCGAAGTAGGAGAAGATGCCGTGCGACCACCGGACCAGGCGCTTGGCGAGCTTGATGAATGGCTCCAGCCGGCTCTGCTTACACCGCTTGATCCACCCCTTCAGGAAGGCTTCGGCCTCTTCGCGTGTCGAGCACGCGTAGAACGCCTCGAAGTCCTCCTTGAGCAGGTACGCTTTCTGTAATTGTCGGTTGATTGCCATGATCTGTTCGAGAGTCTGTTTGTGTTTGCGCTTCAGGTTGCGTGAGGCCCTGAGCCAGAGCCAGCGCGTGCCCTTGATCAGCTTGCCCTCTTCGTCAGAGCATATGGACTGCTCGTGGCGACGTACGGCCTCAATGGCATCACTGAGGTACTTGTAGACATGGAACTTATCGAAGACAACGACGGCGTTCTTGCAGTGCCGTCGGACGCTGTTCAGGAAGGGCTGCCAGAGGTCCATGCACACGGCCTCGACAGCCTTGCAGCGCTTGCGACCGAAGCAGCGGAAGAACCCGCCCACAGCGCGCTCCTTGCGTGTCTTTACCAAGCCGATCACCTCCTTGCGCTCCAAGTCATAGAAAACCGTGGCGTAGCGGTGCCCCTTGCGCAGCGAGATCTCATCGATCCCCAGATATCGCACCGTGCGCTCCTCTCGCTTGGCATCACGCCGTTGCAGCCACTTCTTGTCCATTCGGTAAACGGCATCTTTACTCAGGCCCTCCAGGGCGGCCACATCGCTGACTGGCAGCAGATCGCACAAGCCTGCCACGTACTTCTCATAACGGACGGTCTGGCGAGCATACCGTTCAACCCAGTCCAAGCCCTCGATGACCACGCCGCAACGAGGGCAATCCACACGGACGAACTCGACTTCCAAGTAGCACTGTCGGCCCCAGATCGGGAAGTCCCGGATCCGTCGCGGTGGCTGCGTGTCGTATGTGAACAACAGCCCCTCCCCGCACTGACCACAGCTGTAACCAACACTGCGTCGATCGATTCGAACCGTCACACTGCCATCTTCCTCGATACGAATTCCACCGGCGACTACGCCCCATCCTTGAATCCCGAGCAAATCTGTGAACAATGACTTCTGAGACATCGCTTCCTCCTGCTGTATATGATTGCGTTCACAACCATTTACGCAGATCTGGGGCGATGTCTCACGCTTTCATCCACAAAATTCGAGAAAGAACCAGATTTCGAAGGCAATAGAGACCAGCCAACAAGACGAGTCCACCGTACCATCGAAAGCCGCGCCGAGCGCGTCTTCCGATGTCCGGTGACTCGCGACGTTATGTTTCTAGCCACTGTTTACGCGGCATCAGAACATCCCTAAGGACAGCAAATGCTGAAACTGACTGATCAGGAAAAACAGGAGATCGTCCGCTTCATTGAGGCGGGCAAGGAGTTGCCGGAGAAGTATCGCTTTCTGCTGTTCGAGGATAAGCGGGAGGTGGAGCTGGTCTGGAACGGGAAGACGAACGAGGTCTGCAATCTGGTGCTGCCGTTCCAGACCATCGAGCAGGTGGATGAGCCTCGGGCGGAATCGACATCGGATACAGCCGAATACACCCAAACCAGTTTGTTTGATGTTGATACGCGGGGGCGGCAGCTCAAGGGCTGGACGAACAAGCTGATCTGGGGCGACAACAAGCTGATCCTGTCGTCTTTGAAAAACGGGCCGCTGCGCGAGGAGATCGAGGCGCAGGGCGGGCTGAAGCTGATCTACATCGACCCGCCCTTCGACGTGGGCGCGGATTTCTCCATGGATATCGAGATCGGCGGCGACACCTTCACGAAAAAGCCCAACATCCTCGAAGAAATCGCCTACCGCGACACCTGGGGCAAAGGGGCGGATTCCTTCATCGCCATGATTTACGAACGCCTCATCCTCATGCGGGACCTGCTCGCCGAGGATGGGAGTATTTATGTGCATTGTGATTGGCGGGTGAATAGCTTTATTAGATTGGTGATGGATGACATTTTCGGCAGCGGTAACCAGAGAAACCAAATCCGCTGGTGTTATCGCGGGGGTGGTGTTCCAAAGAATGATTTTGCACCAAAGCACGATACGATATTCCGCTATTCAAAAGGTGACGCTTACACCTTTAATTTGGACGATGTTCGGATTCCATACTCCGAGGATGTTTTAAACTCTGACCCCAGTAGGTATGACAAGTCGTATCGAGATAATGCCGTCTATGAAGGCTATGTGCCGAATGAAAAGGGGAAACACCCTGAGGATTGGTGGACAATTCAGCCGATCATGCCTTCAGATAAAACTGAGCGAGTTGGATACCCGACACAGAAGCCAGTTGAGCTGATTCAGCGAATTATAGACGCAAGCACCAATCCCGACGACTTGATCGCGGATTTCTTTTGTGGATCAGGAACGACAATAGCTGTCGCCCAAGGGTTGAGGGTAAAGAGAGTCAAACAAGCAAATGGGAAGGAAAAACTTCACTATTATTTTGCGCCTCAGAGAAGGTGGATAGGAAGTGATCTGAGCAAGTTCGCCATCCACACCACCCGCAAGCGGATGATCGGGGTGCAGCGGCAGCGCAAGGCGGAGGGGCAGGACTACCGCGCCTTTGAAATCCTCAACCTCGGCAAATACGAGCGGCAGCATTTCGTGGGGGTCAACCCGAACCTGCGCGAGGAAGAGCAGGCGCAGCAGTTGGCGCAGAAAGAGGCGGCGTTTCTCGAATTGATCCTGCGGGCCTACCGGGCGGAGCCGGTGGCGCAGTTCGAGAGTTTCCATGGCAAGCGGGCCGGGCGGTTGGTGGCGATCGGGCCGGTGAACCTGCCGGTGACGCGGCTGTTCGTGGAGGAGATCATTCTGGAGTGCCGCAAGAAGCACATCACCAAGGTGGACATCCTCGGCTTCGAGTTCGAGATGGGGCTGTTCCCCAATGTGCTGGATGAGGCGCGGGCCAAGGGCATCGATATCGCCCCGAAATACATTCCGGCTGAGGTTTTCGACAAGCGGGCGGTGGAAAAGAACCAGGTGGTCTTCCACGACGTGAGCTTCATCGAGGTCAAGCCCCATGTGAAGGCCGGCAAGAAAGGCCAGCCCGCGACGGTGGCAGTGGAGCTGACGGATTTTTCGGTCTTCTACTCGCAGGACAGCATCGCCCAGGCGGAGGAGGCGCTGGGCAAGACCAAGCGAGCGGGCAGCAAGATCGTGGTGGAGAAAGGCCAGATCGTGAAGCTGAGCAAGGACAAGAAGGGCGTGATGCAGCGGGAGACCCTGACCGACCATTGGACCGACTGGATCGATTACTGGAGCGTGGATTTCGATTTCGAGAGCAAGCGGGAGATCATTCGCATCCAGGACCTGGAAAGCGGTGAGACCCGCGAGGAGTGGACCGGCGACTACATTTTCGAGAACGAGTGGCAGAGCTTCCGCACCAAGAAGGATCGCTCGCTGGAGTTGACCAGCGTGGCGCATGAGGTCACGCCGGGGCGGCGCAAGATCGCGGTGAAAGTGGTGGACATCTTCGGCAACGACACGATGACGATTGTGGAAATTAACGTGGGAGGGGGCAAGTAATGGCGCTGCATCCTGATTTTCCCGACTCCCCGCACGCGATCCTCGATCCCGAGGTGCGCTGGTTCCCGGCAGACGAGGCCTTGCGCGACACGACGATGGACAAGCTGATGCCGCCGCTGGTGGCGCAACTGCGCCGCAATGTGAAGGCGTTCCGTGACGGCGGCTACGTGGGCGCGAGCGACACGAGCAAGAGTCTGCTCACCTGGTGGTTCAAGGAGCCGCACCTGCTGCCGGGGAAGGACGCGATCATCGGTAGCTTCGAGTATTACTTCGCCCAGCGGGAGGCGATGGAGACGATCATCTACCTGCATGATGTGGTGGGCGCGAAGGACAAGTATGACCTGATGCGCTTTGACAGCAGCGGCGCAGTATCGGCGGGGATGTTTGACGAGACGTGGCGGCGCTTTGTCATCAAGATGGCGACGGGCTCGGGCAAGACCAAGGTGATGAGCCTTGCCCTGGCGTGGAGCTTTTACCACAGGCTCTATGAGCCGGATTCGGAGCTGGCGCGCAATTTTCTGGTGATCGCCCCGAACATCATCGTGCTGGACCGGATTTATCACGACTTTCAGGGGCTGCGGATTTTCTTCGAGGATCCGGTGCTGCCGGACAATGGCTACGACGGGCACAACTGGCGCGACGATTTCCAACTCACCCTGCACAAGCAGGACGAGGTGAACGTGACGCGGGCGACGGGGAACATTTTCCTGACCAATATTCACCGGGTTTATTCGGGCGAGGAGATCATGCCCTCGCCCGAGGATGAGAACACGATGGACTACTTCCTCGGCAAGCGACCGACGGGCGCAACGACGGACTCGAAAGTGGATCTGGGGATGATCGTGCGCGACATTGACGAGCTGATGGTGCTCAACGACGAGGCGCACCACATTCACGACTCGAAGCTGGCGTGGTTTCAGTCGATTGAGGACATCCACAACCGGCTGTTGCAGAAGGGTGGCGCGTTGAGCCTGCAAGTGGATGTGACGGCGACGCCCAAGCACAACAACGGGGCTATTTTTGTCCAGACGGTGTCGGATTATCCGCTGGTGGAGGCGATTTCGCAGAATGTAGTCAAGCACCCGGTGCTGCCGGATGCGCCGAGCCGGGCAAAGCTCTCGGAGAAGCAGAGCGCGAAGTTCACCGAGAAGTATGCGGATTATCTGGACCTGGGGGTGATCGAGTGGCGCAAGGCCTACGACGAGCACCAGAAGATGGGCAAGAAGGCGATTCTGTTCGTGATGACGGACGACACGCGTAACTGCGATGAAGTGGCGGAGTATCTGGAGAATCGTTATCCCGATCTGGCTGGCGGGGTGCTGACCATTCACACCAAGAACAACGGGGAAATCTCTGAGGCTGCTTCCGGGAAGAAGAAGGAAGAGTTGGAGCTGCTGCGCAAGCAGTCCAATGAGATCGATTCCAATGGGAGCCCCTACAAGGTAATCGTCTCGGTGCTGATGCTCAAGGAAGGCTGGGATGTGCGCAACGTGACGACGATTGTCGGGCTGCGGGCCTACTCGGCCAAGAGCAACATCCTGCCCGAGCAGACGCTGGGGCGCGGGCTGCGCAAGATGTATCCGGGCAACACGGAGGAATATGTCAGCGTGGTGGGCACGGATGCCTTCATGGATTTTGTGGAGTCGATTCAGGCCGAGGGTGTCGAACTGGAGCGCAAGGCGATGGGCGAAGGCACCAAGCCGAAGACTCCCCTTATCGTAGAGGTGGACAACGAGAACACCCACAAGGACATTGACGCACTGGACATCGAAATCCCGGTGCTGACGCCACGGGTTTACCGGGAATACAAGAACCTGGCGGACTTGGACGCGGGGCGTTTCACCTTTCAGACGGTGGCGTATCAGGAGTTCAGCGAGGAAGAGCAGCGCGAAATTGTTTTCAAAGACATCACCACGGGAGAGGTCACGCACACCACGGTGCTGGATAGTGCGGGGATCGCGGACTACCGAAGCGTGATCGGGTATTTCGCCCAAACAGTCATGAAGGAACTGCGGCTGGTGAGCGGTTACGATGTGCTCTATGGCAAGGTGAAGGGATTTGTCGGTGACGGCCTGTTCGGTAAGGCGGTCGATCTGGAGTCACCGAACACGCTGCGGAATCTCTCCGAGTTGGCCGCCACCAAGACGGTCATCGAGACCTTCAAGCAGGCGATCAACGAGCTGACGGTGCGGTACAAGGGTGATGCGGAGATTCGCGATACGATCAAGCTGCGCAAGACGCGGCCCTTCGTGGTGAAGGATCAGGGCTACATGATTCCCAAGAAGTCTGTCTTCAACCGGGTGATTGGCGACAGCCACTTTGAGCTGGAGTTTGCCAACTTTTTGGAGAACTGCCCCGATGTGGTTTCCTATGCCAAGAACTATCTGGCGGTTCACTTCAAGCTGGATTACGTGAATGCGGATGGCGACATCTCGAACTACTATCCTGACTTCATCGTCCGGGTTTCGGATGGCCGGGTGGTGATCGTCGAGACCAAAGGGCAGGAGGATCTGGACGTGCCGCCCAAAATGGAACGGCTGAGGCAGTGGTGCGACGATGTGAATCGAGCGCAGCAGGAAGTCGTGTATGACTTCATCTTTGTAGATGATGAAGGGTTCGAGAAGTATGCGCCGAAATCGTTCAGTGATGTTCTGACAGGCTTTACAAAATACAAAGAAACATAACAAGGCGCTGCACCGGACGGCAATTCCGCTGCGCTCCATTGCCGCCGGTGAGCTTAGTCGATCTGAGCCCGGCACAATTCGAGGAGCTTGTTGGTCAACTGCTGGCGGAGATGGGCTTTGAAAGCATCGAGGTGACCAAGTACGGCGGCGATGGCGGCATCGATGTCCGGGGCACGTTGCTGATCAGCGATGTGGTCCGCATAAAGATGGCTGTTCAGGCCAAACGCTGGAAAGGCAATATCCAGAGCCCGACCGTTCAACAGGTTCGCGGCAGCCTTGGTGCGCATGAACAGGGACTGATCATTACCACTAGCGACTTCAGCACCGGAACCATCAAGGAGGCCAATCAACCGGACAAAACGCCCGTGGGCCTCATGAATGGTGAACAGCTGGTCACACTTCTGATGGAATACAACATAGGTGTCCGCCGCATGTCACACGACCTTTTCGAGCTGGAGGAACTGCCGATTGCGCAGCGACAATTACACTTCCCCAGTGACGACAATTAGACTTCCCCACTAACCGGGGGTGCTGGAGGCTCTCTTTTTGGAAAGAAAGGAGGGCCGATGGTCACCCCGGACCGGAAAGTGAGGAAGCTGATGGAAGAATACGAAAGGACAGGGAACGTGTCCAAGGCTGCGTTGCGGGCCGATCTGGACCGTAAGACGGCGCAGAAGTACCTGAGGTGCGGGAAACTGCCCTCAGAGATGCCGGTTGAGCGCAGGTGGCGTACCCGGGAGGACCCGTTCGCGGAGGACTGGGAAGAGTGCCGACTGATGTTCGAGGGCTGCCCGGAGCTGGAGGCCAAGACGGTGTTCGAGTGGCTGTGCCGGGAGCGGGCGGGTAAGTATCAGGAGGGTCAACTGCGGACGTTTCAGCGGCGGGTACGTGAATGGCGAGCGCTTTCGGGGCCCGAGCAGGAGGTGTACTTCGCGCAGGAGCACCGGCCGGGCGTGCGGATGTCCACAGACTTCACGCACATGGACCGGCTGGGGATCACGATCGCCGGGGAACCGTTCGACCACCAGTTGTGTCACAACGTGCTGACCTACTCGAACTGGGAATGGGCCAGCATCTGCCATAGCGAAAGCCTGGTGGCGCTGCGTACGGGGATTCAGAACGCGCTGACGCGGCTGGGCCGTGTGCCGGCGGAGCACTGGATGGATCATTCGAGCGCAGCGACCCACCGGCCGGCGGAGGCCAGCGGAGAACCGCGGGCGTACAACCGCGCCTACCTGGAGCTGATGGATCACTTCGAGATGGTTCCCCGTCTGATCCAAGTGGACAGTCCCCATGAGAACGGGGATGTGGAGTCGCTGAACGGCGCCCTGAAGCGTCGGATCGAGCAACACCTGTTGTTGCGCGGGTCGCGGGACTTCGCCAGCCGGGCGGCGTATGAGCAGTTCCTTCATGGCGTGCTTCAGCGGGTGAACGAGACGCGGCGCGTCCGCCTGGCCGAAGAGTTCAAACACATGCGGGCGCTCGACGTGGACCGGCTGCCGGAATACACGGAGTATCGGTGCGTTGTACGCAGTTGGGGCACTATCAACGTGAAGCGCCGGATCTACTCGGTACCCAGCCGGCTGATCGGGTACACGGTGACGGTGCATCGCTACGCGGAACACATCGAGGTGTTCTACGGGGGCGTGCGCCAGCTCACTGCGCCATGGCTGCGGGATGAACACGCGCACCACATCAACTATCGCCATGTGATCGGTTCATTGGTGCGCAAGCCCGGGGCGTTCCGGAACTACCGGTTCCGTGCTGACCTGTTTCCGTCCTCCGCGTTCCAGTGGGCGTACGAGACACTGTGCGCGGCGGTCAACGATCGGACTGCGGAACGGGAATACCTGCAGATCCTCAAGCACGCGGCCACCACGATGGAATGTGAGGTGGAAGCGGCACTGTGCGGCTTGCGCGACCGCGGGGAGATCCCGCGCCTGGACGTGGTGCTTTCGGCGTGTCCGCGTCCGATGCCGACGTTGTCGGAGCATGCGCCGTTGCCGGTGGATCTGGCCGCCTATGACGAACTGCTGGCGCCGGAGGAGGTGTGCGCATGACCACGCCCGCCTCTCTGGCCATGACATTGCGTGCCCTCCGGTTGCCGGACGTGTTGAACGAATACGAGCGACTGGCTGCGGAGGCCACGCAGGAACAGTGGACGTACGAGCGCTACCTGGCCGCGGTGATGGAGAGCGAACTGCATGCGCGGGGCGAACGGCGCACGCAGCGGCTGCTGAAACGCTCCGGCCTGCCCGACGGCAAGTCGCTGGACACGCTGAACCTGAAGCTGCTTCCGACCAAGGTGCAGCGTCAGATCCCGGCGCTGGTGGACGGCGGTTTCGTCGAACGGGCCGAGAACGTCCTGGCGTTCGGCTTACCCGGACGCGGCAAGACGCATCTGCTGACCGCGATCGGGCGCGAACTGGTGCTGCGACACGGCACGACGGTGTTGTTTACCACGGCGTTCCACCTGGTGCAGAAGCTACTCACCGCCAAGCGCGACTTGGCGATCGAAGCGCTGCTGAAGAAGCTCGACCGCTTCGAGGTGGTCATCCTCGATGACATCGGTTACGTGCAGCAGAGCCGTGAGGAAATGGAGGTGTTGTTCACCTTCCTGTCCGAGAGATACGAGCGGCGCAGCCTGATGATCTCATCCAACTTGGTCTTCAGTGAGTGGGACAAGATCTTCAAGGACCCGATGACTACTGCGGCGGCCATTGATCGGGTGGTGCATCATTCCACTATCCTGGAACTCAACGGCGAAAGTTACCGCGCCCGGAAGGCGGGCGAACGGAATCGAAAACGATGAAAATCGCAATTGTGAGAATCGCGCACCCCCCATGGGGGGTGCCCCTGCGGGGTGGGAGGGGGAAGGCTCGGGCCTATCGGCCCATCGCCCTCAAACCCCGGAAACCCGGGGCCCACCAGCCCCGTCAACATGGGGAAGTGTAGTTGTCGCCGACGGGGCCATGTAGTTGTCGTTGACGAGCCGATCGCTGAACAAGAGAATAAAGAGATTTTTAATGCAGGAGATGATTTATGACCGATAAACCAGAAGGAGCCGGATCAAGAGCATGTTGGTTTGTTGGAGCTACTTACGGCTCTGATGATCAAACAAGCAGATTTCTCAATGACGGGATCTGGGAAAATGGATACCAAGACAAGTATCTTGACCAAGTGAAATCTATCCAGACCGGTGACCGAATTGCGATCATATCCTCTTATACTCGAAAGCGAGACCTTTCATTCGACAATCGTGGGCAAAGCGTTTCTGTCATGGGCATCAAGGCTATCGGAGTTGTAAAAAAGAATCATGGTGACGGTCGGACCTTGGATGTTGAATGGACCCCTTTCGACCCGCCAAGAGAATGGTACTTCTATACAAATCGAAGCACCGTATGGCGCGTTTTGCCCGGGGACTGGACTACGGATGCCTTAATCGGTTTTACATTCGAAGAAAAACCTCAGGATATCAGCCGGTTCAGGAATGCACCATATTGGCGTGAGCGTTTTGGAGACACCTCTGTAGATAAAAAACGCTTTCTCTGGACCCGTTTTTATGAAGCCATCGCAGACAAGCTTCTCTTATACAGGGATAAGCGAGACGAGCTCATAAAAGGCATACATTCAATTGCATCAAAAGTCGAAGGCTTATCCAATCTGCAGGACCAGTTTCAAGATGGCTCAACAGGCCCTCTGAAGGATATCTGTCCATTTACAGCTATGGGGATATTCAATCGGGGCATTACCGATGTGAACAGGAAAAATATTGCTACTGAATTGGCAACTTTTCTTGGTGTTGAAGAAGTTGTGCCGGACTCATTTGAAGGAATTCCCATACTCAACAACCAGAACTCTTGGTTCTTTGGATTTGATAACAAAAGAAAGTCCGACGACATCGATGCGCTATGGGAGATATTTGCCCGGGCAATCACCTTTTCAGATTCTGACGATTCTGATGTCAGAGCTGGTTTCATTTCAGCCTATGATAGTGCAACCGAGAGATTCGGTGTCGGCTGGAATTTGACAATGGGGTTGTACTGGATTCGTCCATGGAATTTCCCGACTCTTGATGGGCAGTCTCAAAGGTATATCAGCAAGATACTGAATATCATAATCGGGCTTAATGGCCCCATAGGTCGCTGTAATACAAACGATTATTTAGCGGTACTGGATACATTAAAAACACGGTTTCAGGAAGAGGCTTATCCGGTTCACTCCTTTCCAGAGCTTTCCCTTGCTGCTTGGCTTTTCAAGGATGGCGGAACATCGGCACACCCCAATGCCACTGATACAGATGTTCAAAGTGACGAGCCGGGTAGCGAGCCAGAAGAAGAAGTTACCATTGCTCCAATTGAACCGTATTCAGTCGATAATATTATTTCGGACGGTTGTTTTATCGAACGAGTGAAGCTTGAAAGGATTCTGGAGCGGCTCCGAACAAAGAAAAATCTCATTCTGCAAGGCCCTCCCGGGACAGGGAAAACTTGGCTTGCAAAGAGATTGGCGCTTGCTCTTATCGGGCAAAAGAATGATAGCAAGGTTCGAGCAGTTCAGTTTCATCCCAATCTTTCATACGAAGATTTTGTACGGGGTTGGCGTCCATCTGGTGATGGCAAATTGACTTTAGTCGATGGCCCATTTGTCGAAATGATCAGGGCCGCCGAAAATGAACCCAGTACAAGGCACGTCATTGTAATCGAAGAAATCAATCGAGGTAATCCTGCACAGATATTTGGTGAGATGCTGACTTTGTGGGAGGTCGACAAGCGAACTCCAAACGAGGCGTTAGAGCTTTCATACCGTCGTGAAGATGATGAGCGAGTGTTTATTCCAGATAACCTTTATGTGATTGGAACAATGAATATTGCTGACAGGTCGCTTGCTCTTGTCGACTTAGCACTGCGGAGAAGGTTTGCATTTATCGATTTGAAACCAGCACTTGGAAACACGTGGAAAGACTGGGTAGCAACTCAATGTGGAATAGCCACAGACATACTTGATGACATTGAAAGCAAATTATTGTCTCTAAATACAGAGATTACATCTGATTCCAGCTTGGGCGAACAGTTCAGCATTGGGCACAGTTATGTCACGCCTCCGTTGGTATTCCTATCAAGGATGCGCGGGAATGGTTCCGACAAGTAGTAGATACAGAAATTGGACCTCTCTTGGATGAGTACTGGTTCGATTCTCTTGATAAAGCCCAGAAGGCAAGAGAACGACTTTTTTGAGGGTTTCTAAAAAATGAGCACTGTTGCAGCCACATTGCCGAAGCCAAATACCGCTCTCAAAGAGTCTGGTTACATAGGAAGAATTCCTGTCCGGAATCTTTGGCTGCTTATGCTCTATGCATCTGACCTTTTTCGTCAGCTGGATGAAGTTTCACAGGTTGCTGTTGAAGATAATCCTGATGACATACCCGACTTGGTTGCAGAAATTTTATCCACACAGGTTGAACAGCGAATCAAGCGAAACTTAAGCTTTGGATACCAGACACGCGAGACAACTCTGAATCGTGTTCGTGGCCGAATAGATTTACTGAAGACTGAACACCATAGGCTTCTTGATAAAGGTAAGGTGTTTTGCCGCTTTGATGAGTTGACCGTTGATACGCCTCGCAATCGCTTCGTGCGGTCAGCATTAGAAGAAATTTCAAAGTTGGTGAAACGCCAATCTCTGGGGCACAGGTGTAGGTCTATTGCGAACAGTTTAAGACGTATGGGGGTGGTCGGAGAAAAACCGGGACACGCAGAGGTTTCGATAGACCGTTTTGGAAGGCACGATGCAATCGACCGGAAAATGGTTGCTGCAGCTCACCTTGCGTTTAACCTGGCATTACCAACCGAATCTGCCGGAACAAAATATTTATCGTTACCAGACCGTGAAATTACTTGGATTCGGAAACTCTATGAAAAAGGAATTGCCGGTTTTTATGATGTTACTTTATCCGGTCAGGGGTGGCGTATCGAAGCTGGAAAATCTATCGGATGGGCCGTAGAACAGAAAAGTTCTGGCATCGACAAGATTTTCCCCTCAATGCGTACTGACATTACCTTGAACCATGAAATTTCAGGTAGGCGGGTCATCATTGATACCAAATTTAATTCGATTGTAACCAAAGGGTGGTACAGGGATGAAACGTTGCGCAGTGGATATATATACCAGATTTATACTTATTTGAGGTCTCAGGAAGGGCTGGGAGATCCTCTCGCGGACAAAGCCACTGGAATTTTACTACACCCTTCGATTGGTAGCATGCTTAATGAATCAGTTTCGATCCAAGGACATGAAATTCGGTTTGCTACGGTAGATTTGAGTGCCGAAACAAAAATGATACGGCACCAATTGTGGCAGGTTTTGGAGGCCAGTCATGAAGATTGATCGAGCCCAAGGATGCCTGCTGGGCCAGCTTGCCGGTGATGCGCTGGGAAGTCTGGTTGAGTTTCAGTCCCCGGAGGAGATCCGGCGCAGCTACCCTGATGGTGTCCGAGAGCTGGCAGATGGCGGCACATGGAATACCATTGCTGGTCAACCGACGGATGATTCCGAGATGGCTCTGCTCCTTGCCCGGATGCTGGTGAAAACAGGCTCGTATGATTCAGGGGCAACTGTCAAAAAATATTTGACAGTTTGTCAGGTGGGGACCCGTGAATTCAAAAATTCTTTGGATTATTGCTGCTTGAATATGCTGGGAGGGCAGCCTAATGACTGATTCCCGCAAACAAAAACTGTTCAACCTTAGTGCAGAAACCCTCGCTGAGGCGCTCCTGAATCTTGCAGTACATTCCGACGAGGCCGACGACCTGATTGAACAGTTAATTGCCACGCCTAAGGAGAATGTGCAGAGATTCACGAAGAAACTTTCCAGCTTGAAACATTCGAGGCGTTTTATCGATTGGCGGGGTGCAGCCAGTTTCTCACGGGAACTGGAAATGCTACTGCAGGATTTAAAATCCGGCGTGGATGATCCGCTCACAGGCGTTGAGCTCGTTGCGGCGTTTTATGAAGCCGACAGCACCATTTTTGAGATGTGTGACGACTCCAGTGGGAACATCGGTGATGTGTTCCGTTATGACGCCAAAGAGCTGTTTGTGGACTATGCCTCCCGCTGCACCGAAAAAGAAAAGATTGCGGACATCATTCTGAAGGTGAATCAGAAGGATAATTACGGCATCCGTGATACCTTGATCGATTGTGCTGGTGAGTGCCTGCCTGAAGGGGCTATCCGCACTATGATCGCCACGCTTCAGAAGTGGGCCGACAAAGAAAAGGATGAATACGGCAAACGCCACCATTTGAGATCAATCGAATCATTAGCCCGACAGATCAAGGATGCACAGCTGTTTGAAAAGACCCGCATTGCTTCGTGGGGAAAGCTAAATTCTGCAGCAATTATCGATATTGCTCGTGTTTATCTGGAAAGCGGTGATGTTGAAACCGCCCATTTATGGCTGAAGAAAATCCCGGAAGGCGAAACCTTTCAGGCTTACGAACGGGATAAGCTGCTTGAGGATATCTACCATAAGCAGGGAGATTCTGAAAAACTGACGGAGCTCCTGTTTCAGAAATTCAAATCCTATCATTCCACGGACACCCTACAGACGCTTCTGGATGTCATTGGCCATGACAAGCGTGATGAAGTCGTTGCCGATGAGGTTGAACAGATTCTGAAAGCCGACAGACTTCGGGAGTCGGATGCGGAATTTCTGATAGCCGTTGGGAGAATAGATGAAGCCGAAGATTATCTCCTAAAACGTGCGGACCAGCTTGATGGCAATCATTACGGTAGTCTGCTTTCTCTTGCGGAGGCCATGGAATCGGAAAACCGGCATCTCGCTGCCAGCCTGATGTACCGCAGTTTGTTGGTCTCCATTCTGGATCGTGGCTACACCAAAGCCTATCCCCATGGAATCCGGTATCTGAAGAAGTTAGACAAGCTGGCGGCAGGCATTTCCGACTGGAAAGAATTTAACCCCCACGAAGCTTTCAAAAAGCAGATCATTGAGGGACATGGTCGCAAGCGAAGCTTCTGGTCAAAATACGAGGTAAAGAAATGAATGAACGATTTTATCTGCTGAAAATACAACTGCTTGATATCGAACCGGCCATCTGGCGTCGCTTTGTTGTGCCAGCCAGCATTACGCTGGACCGGCTTCACGATGTGATTCAGATTGTCATGGGCTGGACCGACAGCCATCTGCACGAATTTACCATTGGAAAAAAACGCTATACCGAATACCCGGAATCCAAAGAAGACGGACTGGTATGCGGGAAATACCGGCTCGGAGATCTGATCAAGCAGAACGGTCGCACATTCAGTTACCTGTACGACTTCGGTGACAGCTGGGAACACGAACTTGTTCTTGAGGAAAGCCGCTATTTTAATCCAGAGCTGAGAACGGAGCTGGCCTGCCTTGAAGGCGAACGAGCCTGCCCACCTGAAGATGTGGGTGGCGTGCCCGGCTACCTTGAGTTTTGCAAGGCTCTTGATAACCCAGATCATGAAGAGCATGAAAGTTACATGGAGTGGTCCGGTGGCGATTTTAACAGCGAGCGGTTTGATTCCGAATCTGTAAACTGGGAATTGTTGAAATACCTCCGCTGGTCCCGGGACAGGTATCAAAACTGGGGAGGTGTGGAATGAAAAAAGATAAAGACAAACAGCTTCAGAAGGCTGGAAAAAAAGAGACATCAATTGTCCGCTCTTCGGCGGCGGAATACCTGACCTTTGTTGCAGCAAGCGGCCAAGGCGGCGTTGAGGCGGTTTACGCTGATGAAAATATCTGGCTGACCCAGAAAATGATGGGCGTGCTTTATGACGTGGAAACGCATACGGTTAATTACCACCTTAAAAAGGTGTTTTCCGATAGCGAGCTCGAAGAAGATTCAGTTATTCGAAATTTTCGAATAACTGCCGCTGATGGCAAAAACTACAATACCAAGCACTATAACCTCTCTGCCATCATCGCGGTCGGTTACAAGGTCAACTCCGAGCGTGCCGTTCAGTTCCGCAAGTGGGCGACCACAATCATCAAGGAGTACACTATCAAAGCCTATGTGATGGATGATGAACGCATAAAAAGCGGCGGTTCCATCCTGACGGACCAATATTTTGAAGAGCAGCTGGAGCGGATTAGGGAAATACGCCTGAGTGAACGCAAGTTTTACCAGAAGATTACCGACATTTACGCGACATCCATCGACTATGATGTGACAGCGCAGGCAACCAAGCGCTTCTTTGCCACGGTTCAAAACAAGCTGCATTGTGCTATTCACGGCCAGACAACTGCCGAAGTGATCGTCGACCGAGCAGACCACCAAAAGCAAAACATGGGATTGACGACTTGGAAAGACGCCCCGAAGGGTAAAATCCAGAAGTTCGACGTCAGTGTTGCCAAGAATTACTTGACCGAAAATGAAATGGTACAACTGACCCGGCTGGTGAATGCCTATCTGGATGTGGCTGAAGATATGGCCATGCGCAAGATGCCGATGACTATGCAGGACTGGGAAACACGGTTGAACAAATTCATCGAAGCCACCGATCGGGAGATCCTTCAGGATGCAGGAAAAGTAACCGCAGAAATTGCCAAAGCTCACGCCGAAAGCGAATTTGAAAAATACCGGATTGTTCAGGATCGGCTCTTTGAAAGTGACTTCGATCGGCTGTTGAAGCAACTGGACCACAAGGGCAAGGAATGACGCGCTCAACTTTGCGGCAGGTTTACGATAAAACTTGTGACACAGATTCATTCAGACATGGTTTGCAAAACACACCGTCAGGTATTCAATCGGGAATCGAACCCACGTCCGTTCTCTGTTTCGGGAAAATGTAGAGAATTAAATTTCTCTCGGAGTCCGGCAGGCTGAAGGGATTTGATGTGTGGTAAGGTGTTGAATAGACAGGGTTTGAGGATGTGTTTTTATTTGGAGAACGAATTGGGGTAAGGCTCCGTGTCCTCCACTTTTTGCATGGTTCTGTCTCTGCGGGACAGCCCCCGGCCTATCATGGCCGGCGGATCGCTGTGCCGCATGAGTTGGACATCCCCCTATGCGGGCTTGCTCGGCGGCGTCGCGCTCTTTATAATCCGCCGCATCCCGGAGGTGGCGATGAATCGTTCTTGTGTGCTCGGCTGCTTCTTCCTGGTCCAGGCTCTGATTCCCGGTCCGGATCCGGCACGGGGCGCCGAGGAGTGCCGCCTGACAGAAGCCGCCGCCAGCGGAACCACGGCGCGGGTCACGCTGTGCGTCCCTTCCAATACCACTCGCGCGATCCTGGACGTGCGCACCTCGCTGACGAGCGACGACTGGCGGGGGGTCGCGGTGCAGCGTTTTCCCGACTGCGACCGGGCCACCGAGTTCGAGGCGGACCTCTCGGAGGCCCCGGTCCTCTGCACCCGCTGTCGTGTCAGCGACGACGACAGCTACCATACCCGCCGCGTGCGAATGCTTTACAACGGCTACCTGCTCACCGCCGATCCACGTCGCGCTGGCGGCGGCGTCCACCAACGACCGCGCCCGGCTCTACGTCCTGGAAGCCTGCCTGATCGACCCCGATCGGGGCCGGATTGCCGCCGTCTATCCGTTCCTGGACGAACCGGGACCTGACGATCCCTCTCCCCAGGCCCTCCCGCTCGGCGATACCCCCGCGCTGCAGGACCCCTGCCCCGACCCGCCGGGGACCGATCCCGCCACGGTCCTCGCCGCCTGGCGCGCGGAGGGGATCGATGAAGCCCTGCTCACGGATCTCGACTGCATCGACCTGCGCGGCGCGGTGGTCACGCCCGGCATCATCGACAGCCATTTTCACGTCACGAGCTGGTCGAAAAAGATCCCCGAGCAGGGTGAACAGTTCGGCTATTTCGCCGATGTCAGCGATCCGCACTACACCATCGACAAGGACACCCACACCCAGCGCGGGATCCGCGAGGGGCTGGAAATGATCGTGGACGATGCGAACACCTATCTGGACAGCCATCACAGCCGCACGGGGATGTTGCTGCACGGCTATGTACGGACGGAGGTGGACGAAGCGCCCGCCGACCCCGGCCACCCCGACACCTGTCTTTACCTCTGCTCGACGCAGGGCTGCGCCGCCGCGACGCTCAATCCCCGCTATCTGATCAACGGCATCGGTCGCGGGGCAGACCCCACCCACCATCCTGAAGCGGCCCTGCTGGTCCACACCAGCGGCCAGGTCTGCTGGTACAACGGCGAGCTGCACCGGCAGTACAACGACGGGATGCGCTCCAGCACGAACCGGTTCGGGCCGACCGATGTCGAGACGATCACCGCGCCCGGGGACGAGGATACCCTCTGGACCCTCGAGGTCGCGATGAACCCCGATTACGGCACCAACCTTTTTCTGGTCGAAACACCCTTCCTCGCCGATGTGGTGGTCACGCGCACCGGAGAGCCCGGGCCGGCGCACATCCCGCTGGAGGTCGTCGAGACCGCCGGATGGTCGCAGACGGTGCGGGCTTCCCTGTTGATGGAAGAGCTGGACGCGCTGCTGACCAACGGGTGGGTTTCGGCGCACCTGATCCCGCTCTACCGCGTCATCCCGGCCTGTATTTCCGAGACGGCATGGCAGGACGCGGCCGATTTCTGGGGCAGGACGCTGCTGCCGGCCTATACAGCCTATGGCTGCTGGGATCCGTACCGGCCGTACGAAAGCAACTGGTACAGCGGAGCCGAACGCGGACTGGTGGAATACTTCCACGACGTGACCGGCCGGGTCTGGCGCGCGAGCGGGTACGCCGAGCATTACGTCATGCGCGACGCGCTCGGGTCCGTGGTGCAGCGCCCGCCGGACGTCGGGGACGGGATGCGCTTCCGGCGCAACCTTGCGCGCTGGTGTCACCGTCACGGCATCACCGGCGTCCACGATATCATGTTCTATCGCCGCTCGACCAACCGCGAAGAATTCCAGGCCTACGAGGCGTTGTCGCACGAACGCAACCCGGCGGTTGAGGAGGAATTCTTCACCCGACGGGGGCTGGACACCACCACGCGCACCGGCGAATTCAATCTCCGCGTAGGGCTGTACTACTACGTGGAGAATATGGAGCAGATCGACGACGTCCTCACGCTGGCGACGGGCGGCGACGACGGACCCGACCCGGACCGGCTCGCGCCGAAGTCGGGTCACCGCGAGTATCCCGGCTGGGTGCGCTGGCTGGGGTGGAAGCTGCAGCTCGACGGCGGGACGGGGGCGCGAACGCTCTTCAGCAGCGCGCCAATGGCCAAGTCGTCCACCAGCCATGCGTTCGTCACCACCAACACCGCGGGCGAAGGGGTCGTTTTCCGGGACCATGCCTACGGGCTGCTGACGATGACCAGTGAGCAGGAGCAGGTATTCAACAGCCGGGAGTGCGCGGCGCTGTACTGGCTGGTGCGTGAGTGCGTGGACGGCGACCCCGGCTTCAGGAACACCGCGATCACGAACGACTGGACCTTTTTGAAGGAGGGGGTCGGCTACTGGCCCGAGATCGACTTCGACCCGGCCCTGCTGGCGCAGGACCTGCGGCTGCTGGATCACGTCGACATGACCGTATCGATTGCGGGGACCGAGGCCGCGGCCGGTCTGGCCGAGAAACTCCGGCGCGTCTTCGTGCAGGTGGACTCGGGCTATCTGCGCACGCTCGGGGCCCTGGCGCGAATCCGCCACGCTCACGACGCGGCGGTCACAAACGACTGGCCCATCCCGGGCCAGGTGGCCTGTCATAATCTCGGCGACGGCGGGGTCGATCTCTATACGCGCTGTCTGTGGACGCTGAAAGACGACCTGGAGACGCTGCCGACCAGTTACAAACTGCTGCCCGGCTACTGGAAAAACGCGTTGGGGCCGGACGACGATCTAACCGTGATCCGGCGCGGATTCACCAACGAGCGCTACCGGATTGAGCACCTGCTCAATGTCTCGCCCTATGCGATCAACCTCATCCGCAACCCGAGGTTCGGGATGGACCGGGAGAGTCTGCCGACGGAGCGCAACGTCGTCTTTTCGGTCCAACCCGCGCTGCTGGCGGTCGACGGACAATCGATCCGCGTGAACGGGTTCCCGGACGAACAGGAGTTGTGGGAGATCCCGACGGCGGGGATGCCCGACTTCTGGCGCGGCGTCCCGGCGCGGCCGCGGTCGGAGCATCACAAACCCTGTCCGCTGTATCTTGACTACGATATCCCGTTCGCGCTCAACACCGACCCGCCTTCGGTACGCGATCCGCGTCCGGCGATCACCATGATCGGCGCCGTGGCGCGCTGTCCGATCGAGGCCGATCCGGGGCGCTGGCTGGATCAGGGCGGGGAGGAACGGCCGGAGGTGTACCCGGCGGAGTACCTGGCCGGAAAAGTCTTCCCGCCGCTGGGGCACCGGGAGGACGAAGAGGACAACCCGATGCAGTTGAGCGTGGAACAGGCTCTGAGTGCGATGACCTTCTGGGCCGCGTACCACGGGGGGCTGGAAACCGAACTGGGGGCGATTGCGCCGACGAACAGCATGCCGGACGGGCCGGGGTGGTACGCGGACCTGGTGGTCTGGCGAACCAACCCGTTTGCGATCGAGGGACCGGACGGGCTGCACCTGGCCGATCTCGCGCATCCGGCGGCGGATCTCTCGCAGTCGAACCGGGTGGAGATGGTGAACACGTTCATCGAACGTTTCCGGCCGGCGCTGACGCTCGTCGGCGGCATGCCCGTGTATCGCGCAACGCGACCCGCCGTCCCGCTGCAGGGTGAATACTATTCCGGGGAGGAATAATTTGAAAAGCGGTGGCAGCGGCGTTATTTCCCTTTTCCGTCGGAGGGAATAAAGGCGTAAAGTGCGATGAGCGACAAAAGAGACAGCATCGCGAACCTGGCGAGATGCGCGGTCTCGTCGCTGCCGAGGAATCCGAGAAAGCCCAGAAAGCCGAGGAATCCCAGGGCTCCGAGATAGCGCGGGTTACAGACCTTATTCATGATTCCGTTCCTTTCCTTTTAATCATCTCCGAGCACCGTGCCAGACCGGTCCTTGCCCCCGGAACATACTCCTCCCCGGCACCCTCAAGGTCCCGCGGATGAACCATACTCCCTCGTAATCAACCGGTCGGGCTCGACGCCGGTTACGGTATCGAGCGTTCCGTCGGGCCAGGCGATCTCGATATCGACCGGCCCGTCCGCCTGTCCCAACCCGAAATGGAGCGCGGGGGCATTCTGGTTGCCCTGCCCCGTCCCGGCTTCGACCTGTCGCGCCATCGTGCGGGTTCCGGCGGTCAGCGTTACACGTGCACCGATCGCGGATCGGTTGACTGCGGAGCCGTCGCCCCGCAAACGGACCTTCAGCCAGTGGTTGGTCCCGAGGCCGTTATTCCGGAACACGCGGCCGGCGGTTACCAGGTCCGGTCGGCCGTCGTTGTTGTAATCACCCCACGCGGCCTGATAGGTGTCCGGCAGCTCGTCCAGGGAAGATCCGTCCACCGCTTCAAAGTCAAAATGACCTCCGTTGCGGAACAGGACCGGATAGTTCCGGATGCCGCCTGTGGCCACCTCGTACACGGTGGTGAAGAACAGGTCGAGCCGGCCGTCGTTGTCGTAATCCGCGGCGGCGGGCGAGGCGTACGATTCCTGGAAATAGATGCCGCAGGTGCCCATATCCTCGAAGGTGTGCCCGTGCGCCGCCCCGCGGTTGCGGAGGAAACGCGACTCCGGCTGACCCGGGTGAGCGAAATTGCCGGCAAACAGATCGAACAGACCGTCGTTGTCAAAATCGCCCCAGCAGGCGCCGATCGAATGACCGCCGCCGTACCCCGGCGACGTCGCAATCGCGTTGTATGCCGAGGCGACTTCCGTGAACGTTCCGCTTCCGTCGTTGCGCCAAAGCAGGTTCGGCTGCAGGCGGTAATTCGACACGTAAATATCCGGATCGCCATCGCCGTCGAAGTCGCAGGAGGTCACGCCGCGGGCGTTGTAACGGGTCTCCATGGTATACATCGCAAAGGACTCGCCGCCGTTGTTGATCAGCATGTAATCCGGGTAGGGTTCCATTGAGCCGTTTTCGTACCCGGTGACATACAGATCGAGCCAGCCGTCGCCGTTGAAATCGCCCCAACACGCCCCCTGGCACGAATACGGGTCGGGAAATGCCGGCAGCGGCACATCTTCGACCAGTGTCCCGCCGTCGTTCCGGAACAACCGCCTGTGGGAATGCGAAAACAGGTCCTCCCAGCCGTCGTTGTCGAAATCCCCCGCCACCACGTGGCCGACCCACGAGCCCCGGGTGAAGTTTGTGCCTCCGTGGTTCACCCAGACCCGTCCCCCTGCGGCCAGATCGATCCATGCATCCCCGTTGAAGTCGAACCAGCAGGCGCGCCCGTCGGTCAGTTCCCCCATGCCCAGCGCATCGGTCGCGTCCGTGAACGGGTCGGGCGGGGCGACGACCAGCTCAATCCGATCCCCCCCCTGTTCAATCCGCGGCGCGTACGCGCGACTGAACCCCGTCACCACCAGGTTTTCATCCGGGACCGGGGCGGTCAGTACCCCGGCATCGAAGAGCGTGAACCGGTCCGCCGCGCCGGTATACGCCGACCCGTCCACCACGATCTCCGCGGCGTCCAGCGCCGCGAACGAATCGACCCGCACGGGACTCACGCCTGTCTCGTCGAATTCGAACCGGAACACGCCGCCCTCCGCCGCTCCGGCGGTCCGGCGGAGGCTCTGCATCCTCACCTCCGGGGCACGGCCGACGACGCTGAACTCGGAGCCGCGGTGCTGTCCGAGATACACCTGCCCCAGTGCGAGGATCCCCCCGCCTGCGCGGCAGCGTGCGGTATCGAGAAAGACCCGGCCCGGGGATCCCCCTTTGAGGTTGAGTTCACCGGACGTCACGTCCAGGCGCCCGGCGCCCGCCCCCCGCCACGCCCCGCGATCCGGGGCCGCGTCCACGACATAGTGGTCCACGGCGGAGAGGCCGTGGGTGAAGAAGATCCCGCCCCACCCGTCCTCAAGCTGTACGTACGATCCGCCTACCGTGACGTTGCTGACGGAATACACAGGGGTGCGGTCCGCGGTGTCCGTGATCCGAAAATCGAAGACCCCCGGGTCCCGTGACTCGACCGTAACCGTGTAGGGCCGGTTCTGAACGGGGGCGAACACACCCGGCGCATTCATCACCGTGCCCGCCTGCTGGGTGTAATTCGAATAAACGAGAAACTGCGCGACGCCCGCGCCCGAGACCCGGAACAGGTAGCAGCTTCCGTCCTCGCGATAGTTGAACGCCACTCCCATGTACGCCGTCGAGGCGTCGGTATCCTGCCGCATCGTCGCGGACAGCGTGAAATTCGTGCCTGCTCCCGCGTTAAGGGTCTTCGCCGCCGTATTGATCAGCATCGCCTTCTGGTCGACGCCGCCGTTCACGGCGCTGATATCCAGCTTCTGGTCGCGGATACGGTACTGGGTCTGTTCGTCTGCAGGGTTGGCCCGTCTCCAGTACGGGCCGAGTTGCAGGGCAATCCCGGCATCGTTCGTGGCCCATGAAGTCTGATTCTCGCACGTGAATCCATCGGCGTGCAGCAGCCGGTTGCGCTCCGGCGCCGCGTCGAAGCGGAAGTCGTCGATGGCGCAAAGTCCGTGCGTGATGTAAACGCCGCAGACGCCCCCGTCGAGCGACGCGAATCCGCCCCCCACCGTGAGACCATCGACCGAGTAGACGGTGGTTCCGGCCACCGTGTCTTCAACCGCGATATCGTAGGTCTGGGGTGCGCGGCATTCCACCTTCAGGAGATACGGGCGGTCCGGAACCGGCGCGAATGCACCGGACTTGTTCAGGACCGTTCCGCCCTGCTTCGTGAAATTGGTATAGACGAGGAACTGCGCGGAGCCCTCCCCCGATACCCGGAAGAGGTAGTAACTCCCGTCCTCCTGCACGTTGAACGCCAGCCCCATGAATGCGCTGGGCGCCTCAGTATCCTGCTGCATGAGGGCGGAGAGGGAAAAGCCCGCCCCCGTTTCACCCGACGGCGCCTCCGCCCGGTCGTGCACCAGGGTGGCCTTCTGAATGTACGTGGTGCTCGTGTCCCCGATGTCGAGGTGGTTGCCGGAAATGCGGTACTGGGTCTCCTGATCGGCGGGGTTCGCCCTCCGCCAGTCCGGTCCCAGCTGCCGGGCGAGATCCGCGTCGTTGGTGGCCCAGACGTTCTGGTCTTCGTCTACGAAACGCTCGTAAATCAGCGTGGGGAAATCCGTGCCGGGGGACGTGCGCAGAATCCCGCCGTCCACCCTGACGGCGCCGTCGATCGAGAACGAATCCGTCTCCACCGTTCCGCCGCCGATACGAACCTCACCTTCCGGCTCCGTACGTATCTCCGGGGCGGTCAGGCTTCCGCCGTTCATATAGATCGCGCCGTTCGTTACGTACACCGCGTCGTTCAGCCGCAGTTCACGAGGGGCCTCGATCGTCAGCGTCCCGCCGTCCGAATCCCGGCCGACGGACAGAAAACCGGCGGTGTCATCCCGGTCCAGTATCACGGCGGCACCACTGTAGATCGAGACGATGTCGTAGTCGTTTACGTCCTGCGAAGACCACGGCGCGCTCTCGACGTAACGCACGTGATTCCGCACCGGTTGTCCGCGCAGCGAGAACGTAAACCCTTCCGCGCGCGTCGGCAGGAAAAACCCGACGCACGCCAGCATCCATGTCACCCATACGACTCGCAACGTTCACCTCCCGAAGCTGAACGGTCCATTCACGGGTTCCACATTGTACCTGTATCCACAGGGCTTGCGATCCTCGAATGGATGAGATTTCTATCCGGGGGAGATCTTCGCATTTATGGCCGCTCTTCCGGGTCTCCGTCGTCATCCGGGGCCTGTTCGCCACGCTCACCCCCGGATTCCCTTTCCACCTCTTCCGGGTAGAGCGATTTCATGCAGTCTTTACAGATCCCGTGCGAGAAACGGACATTGGTGCGCTGGCGGATGTATTCTTCGAGAGGGAGCCATTCGTCCTTCCATTCGAGGTTCTCCGAGCGCAGGCGGATACGCCGGCAGTTCGAGCACACGGAAAGCAGCCCTTCGAGCCGCTGCAGGTTTTCGAGCGTCCACTTCTGTTTTTCGATCAGCGCCTCTTTCTCGGCCTCCGCCTGCTTCCGGCGCTCGATCTCCTCCTGAGCCAGCGTGAGTTCCGCACGCACTTCGGCGACCTCCTTGATAATCGCCAGTACCGGCCGGCAGGACAGGTCCGCCCCCGTCCTGCGGTTCTCCCGGTTCAAATAGAAGTAGAGAAACGGGAAGGCGATCAGCGAGATGATGAAACGGCTGCTGAACGTGCCGGTCATAATGCTCAGGTATCCCGGAGTCCCGCCGAAGGCGCCGGTGGCGAACAGAATCACATCGATCCACATCACGCCCAGCAGCGTCAGATACGTCCGCAGCCAGAGCCGCATCTTCATTCCCGCCCGGCCGAACACCTCCCAGATCATCGCCAGGAAGAGCAGGTCCGCGATCGTGGTCAGCACGGAGGCCGAATTGATCCGCAGGCTGGGCACGGGCACGGCGGCGAGGGCGGACGGATCCGAGAACTGGAACTGAAAATGGATCACCGCCGCCACCAGCGGGGTCAGCGCGGAGACGCCGGCCACGGTGAGAATCGCCAGTCGCGTGGCCGGCGGGCCGTCGAAGGCGTACACGACGAATACGCCCAGGAGCAGCGAGGTATAGAAGACGGTCGAGCCCACCATGAACGTGAGGCCCATGAACTCCACCGAGACCCCGGCGTCCGTGAGCCAGGACATGATGGCCGTAAGGGCGCCCAGCAGCGCGTAAAACGGCCCCAGCCCGACGCGCGGAAGTGTCCCGTTGACTGTTGAAACTTGAAGGCGGTCTCCTGAGCGTCCATGTTGGACGCTCGGGGCAAACCAACCCGAAAGGAGACCGCCATGAGTGACAATAGCGTCCTTGAAGCCCTTGGACAAGTTGAACCGTCTGCAGCAGGAGATGTTTTCCGTGACTGGCTGCGTGGTGAAATGCGAACCCTGATCGCCGATATTCTGGCTGAAGAGGTCACAGAATTGTGTGGTCCGGCCTACAAGCCGGCAGGGGACAGAGGCTGCCGACGTGCCGGCGGAACCCGCGTAGGACTTCGAATTGACGGTATTGATGAGGAGATCCGCAAGCCGCGTGTACGTCGCCATGAGGCAGACACATCGAAGGAGGTCAGGCTTAAAAGTTGCGACGCGGTCAACAGGGCCGACGACCTTCGTGACCGTATCTTGCGTGCCACAGCTGCCGGAGTCAGTTCACGTGATCAGAAAACCTTGTATCCCGATTCAGCGCCCGGACGCAGCAGGGTTTCCCGCGCCTGGATTGTCGAGGGCCGACAGCGCATACAGAAGCTCCGTGACCGCGACCTGAAGTCCGAGAGGTTCTTCTGCATGCTGCTGGACGGCATTGTACTGTCCGAGGATCTCAGCGCCATTGTGGGGCTGGGCATTACGCTGGACGGCCGCAAAGTTATGCTGGATTTTGAAATAGGCGCACAGGAATCGACAGAAGTGTGTGACGCATTGCTCGACCGCAGCCGTTCTCATTATGGCCGCATTCCGACCGCGGACGGCGTGGCAGCCGTCCCTCCCGAGTCGATATCCGACGCATTTTCGGGCACTGGGAGGGTCGGGTGCCACCCCGACCGAAAAGGGTGAAGCCATAATGAGAATCGCTGGCTCGACCGGCTTGTCCACCGCGGTCTTGAGTTCGAGGGCGATCCGTTGGCGGTTCTCGACGGTTCTCGGGCACTTCATAACAGCGTCTTGAAGCATTTTCCGCGAGCGCGCATTCAACGATGCCTGGTGCATAAGGAACGAAATATTAAGCGTTGTCTCTCCAGGCGTCATCACGGCAGCGTGAGCGACGTTTTCAAGCGTCTCCGCTCCGTGGAAGGCGAAGAAGCCGGACGTGAAGCACTCGCCGATCCGGAACGCTTTCTGAGCCGGCACAGCCACAAGGCCCTGGAATCCCTGCACGAGGCCGGTGAGGAGCTCATTACGGTTCACAAGCTGAATGCGCCGTCCACTCTACACACCACGTTGACGAACACAAACTGCATCGAGAACCCGTTCCGAAACACACGCGCAAAAATCGGGCGGGTGAAGCGTTGGCGCGCAGAGACGGATCAGGCGGAACGCTGGCTGGCCTATTCGCTTCTGAGGGCCGAGAAAGGGTTCCGTCGAATCAAAGGCTATCGTCAGATCCCGGTGCTTTTGAAATCCCTGGGCTGGCCATCGGAAGCTGTTGAGGCGTCGCTCCGCTCCGCCCTTGGCCCTCCGGGCCATCCCGCCTCCGGCGGGAACGGGCTCCACTCCACGACGCCTCACCCCCAGGCAGAGAGCGAAGCGAACTGCCGAACAGGGACTGGACAAGTGAATGACAAGGAACTACATCGAAATGAAGACCGAGACCGCCAACGAGTTTCAACAGGATTCGGGACATCCCCCTTCGCCGGGCGCGACCGCGCCGGGATTCCAGAGGTGTCCGAGGTCGCTCGCCCCCGCGTATCCGTGGAGGCTCATATAGGTGTTCGTATCCTCCACCCATTCGCCGACCCAACTGGTGCCGATGGAGGTCGCGAACTCATTCATGCCGTAGGCATGTTCCGTCCCCAGCTCGGTGCGCGACCACGCGCCCAACAACCGCGTCATGGCGTACGAATGGTCGCCGGTCAAGTCGTTTGCAATCACGGCTCCGGAGGGGGCGATCGCCGTCGGTACGGTCACCGGGGAAGAATCGGACGTGGTATACGTGTGGGTGGTGCCGCCTTCGTCCGTCCAGCGGAGAAAACCGCTGTCCGCCTGCGTATGGCCTTTGTAGAGAGAGGAATACGGCGTGGCGTTCCAGACGAACTGACCGGCCATCCTGCCGTCGTCGTTGATATCCACGATACGCGTATCGTCACGATAGACCACTTCAGCGACATCCGGCGAGATCCAGCGCGTCGAAATCTCCGAACTCGACCCCTCCCAGTCGCCGGCGCCCGGGTCCCATACGTAGCCCTCCGCGCTCCCGACCACCACACCGTCGTTGTTGATCGCGAATGCGAGCGACTCGCCGCCCATGACGTAATGCTGGTCCGCGCCCTCTGCGCTAAGGGTCCCCTCCAGTTCGTGGAACGAATAGAAAGTCTGTTCCCGCGCATCCACTGTTCCGGATAACAGGAAGATCACGCCGGGAATGAGAAGCAAGGTCGGCCATGCGCGTCGCAGGCGTTTTCGCCCGCTGCGCTGCGGGTGATCAATCACGGGCGAATACAGCGATGTTTTCATGGTGCCCTCCTGCCTCCTGCGGGTGCATCATCGCCCGCCTGAAGGTGAAACTTGCTTTATTCAGGCGGATTGTCAATCCGTATCGGGACCTCGAATGGGACTTCGAAATCCAAATCGAACTCGAACTGTGTACCCACCATGAAGAGGGGAAGGCCATGAAGTTTGATCGGACGCCCCGCATCACCGGCAGCAAAAAGCAGAGCGAGGAACGAGTGGCGCTTTTTGCTGTCCGAGTGCATGCGATTGTTAGCAGCTATTTATAAATGTCGGTAATGACTAAGCTATTCGCCATGAGGTCAAATAGCTTTTCGTATTTTTTCAACCCGCCTCGCTCAGATGGCTCTCCATTTATAGATGTCATCACTTGGCCTTGGATTTGAATCATTTTATTTTTGTAAAAGATGGTGTACATAATTGTTTCCATGCCTACTGTGTTCCTCACCCTCGCCATGTCCATTTTGAAATGAACCCAAAAACCAGGAAGGTTCTCTAATGTTAATTTTCCGCTATTAAGATGGACTCCGCCGTCAGGTATAAAATCTTGAATGTCTTTCGGGTTTAAGATTTCCAATACATCTTTTTCTGTGATTTTCTCACCGGGCTGTAATGGTACTTCTTTGATGAGGATAAGCAGTATCTCAAGTCCTCTGCCATTCTCGCTAACAAATTTTTGTACGATATTTGGCCGATTGCCTTCCTTGGCAACCCAGGTTTTTGGGGATTCAATAGAAAACGCTACACCCTTTGCTTTTCCAACACCATTTGTTGTGTACTTGTATTTATAACCGTCAAGAAACTCACGCTCGGGATTCTTTTCATAACCAGACTTGAATAGCAGATATGTCTCAATTACTGGAGATTCTATGTTCCCATTAGCTCTTTCTCGTACTAACTCAACAAACTGGCGAGCTTGCGCTTCTGATATTTGATCAATTTGGATAGAGCTTGCGATTTGAGTTGTGAGTTGCTTTTTGATTTTATTCCATTCGCTTTTGGCGTGTTTCGCCATTAACGCATCCATGCCTTCAATAGATGATTTGAAGGTTGCAGAAAATTCCTTCTCTGCTATTAGCGACAAACCTGATAATGAAGGATATTTCTTGGAAATTTCGTTCAAGGAATAGTTTTGCCCCAAGTAAAAGCCATAAGCTTGGCCAATATCTTTAGCTAAAGCATTTGAAAGCTTGATTTCCGCAAAAACATTAGGAGCAGTTGCGATTAGCGCTATTAGAATTGCAAATATCCGCATTCGGTTATTCACGATTATATCCTTATATATTTATCCATATGAGTTACCCACTTGGTTAAGAATGCTCATAATTACCAACACTACGAGTGTTACAAAAACACTCGCAATAGCCCTGATGACACCCCATTTTTTATGTGTTACTACGGAACCTACGGATGTATCCCAAAGTGTAGTGCCTGTTTTTGTAAGACGACGATAAGCAAATAATCTAGTAACCAGGGTAACGAGTGGTATACCGAAGCCTTCACCCTGAACAAAAACAAGAAACACTCGTTGCAATGCTTGGCCATATGATAGATTTTCTCCTGTTGGGGTTGTGACACGAATGCCAAATACCCATTTTGCAGGAGTTGTACCTACGAGGAATAAGAACAAAGCCTCAAACGGAAGCCATAACACATATAAAACGATCGCCGCTCCGATCGGGTTTTCTATAAATTTAACAAACCCATCAATGTTTTGCGGGAATAGATAACCAATTGAAAACGAAAATAGCAAAAAAATTAGAATTCCAATGGACATCAAATCTACTGTGCGAGCAAAGAACCTTCGCCAAGGATGATGGACACCACCTAAAAAGCTTTTACTTCCATCTTTTTTTGGTGTTTCTATAAGCTGGTCTTTTTCCAATTTCTCAGATTGAATGGATGAAGCTTTAATTTGGTTACTTTCTGATTGGCCTGCATTGCTTAATTCAGAACCACAATATTGACAATATTTTGCATTTTGCGTTGCTTCTTTGCCGCAATTCTCACAAAACATAATTCTCTCTCCGTTTCTTGGCTGCTAACGTCTAGCGTAACCGGCCGGCTTGGGAGCGCCAGCGGAAAAGCCGGTCCGAGTTGACGCTATTGGTATGCGCAGCTCTTCAATAACGCCATTCTTCATGCGATAGCGGGGCGTCGTTTAACGCATCCCTGTGCAGGCGCCAATCCGGTATGCATTGATCCATCAATGCCCGAAAGCGGTCCGTGTGGTGGCGCTCCAGCAGATGCACCATCTCGTGAACGAGGATGTACTCCAGGCACAGGGGCGGTTTCTTGGCAAGCTCCAGGTTCAGCCAGATCCGCTTCGCCTCGATATTGCAGCTCCCCCAGCGTGTCTTCATGCGTTTGACACGACAATCGGCGACATCGACACCCACCACCGACTGCCAGTGCGCCAGCAGTCCCGGAATGCGCGCCTTGAGCTGACGCCGATACCAACGCTCCAGCACCCTTTGCCGGGCACTGCGATCCAGCCCCGGCGGCACGAGCAGCTCCAGCGTGGTGTTGCCGACCACACGCACACGCGGGTTGCCCGGCCGTTCCAACACATTCAGACGGTAGCGTTTGCCCTCGACGTAGTGGCTTTCGCCGCTCACCATCTCCCGCTGGGACTGGCGTTGCTGATCCGCAAATCCCTGCTGCTGGCGGCGAATCCAGCTCAGGCGCGAGACGATGGCCAGCCGCACGGCCTCGTCGTCCAGGTGCGGGGGCACGGCCACCCGCACTTTTCCGTCCGGCGGGTAGACGCCCACGTGGAGGTTCTTGATCGCCTTGCGGCGGATCTCCACCGGGATACCGCTCACCTCGATCCGGCTGCGCTCAGTAGTCATTCTGGTTCTTCACCAGTTCGAGGACAGCATCCACGTCAGGCATATCGGTCTCGCGCACCCGGGCCTCCAGCACCGAGGCGATGGCGTTGCGCACCTCGCGCTCCTTGAACGTATTGCCCCGCCAGTCAGCCTTCTTGATTGCCCGGATGGCATGGTCCAAGTCGAGCGCTAGTCGTACCCTCGCTGAGGCCGGTCGTGTACCACCATAGGGGGCAGTTGCCTCTGCCATTGCCGAAGACGCCGTATCACCCAAATTGTCGTACAGGGCCTGTTGCGCCGGGGTGTCGATGCCGGTGGGATAGCGGCTTGTGTCTTCCCGCTGGGCCGCCTGTCGCGTCAGCTCCACGATGCGGCGCAGGTACTCCTTGTAATCCAGCGCTTCCTTCCGGCGCTGCTCGATCAGGGCGTCGAGCAGCTCTGACATCCTCTCGTAGTACTTCGGGTTGACCGCCATCTCGTCGATGATCAGCCGGCGCACGTTGTTCTCGATGGTTTCGGCCATCGCTTCCTTGTCGCCGGCAATCGACGCCGGCAGGCTGTCGACCGCCGCCTCGCCGCGCTCCACCACCAGCTCCACCAGCGTCATGTCGTCAAACGCGGATAGCTTTTCGCTCTCTTCCGCGCGGATGTAGCTGTCCAGCAGGTGGCGCATGGCCGGCTCGTACATCTTCATGTCGATGTAGTCGCCGCTGGCCAGCTTGACCTCCTCGCGGACCTTTTCGTACTGTTCGACCTCCGCCTTGATCGCGGCCGCCTCGGCCTGGCTGTAACCGGCCCGCTGCATCTCGTTGCCCAGGTCAGCGTAGGCGCGCAGGAAGGCGCCGACGTGTTTGTACAGGGCCAGGCGTTTCGGCTCGTTGCCCTTCTGCACCTCGGGCGCGTTGCTCGGGCCGACAAAATAGCGCCGGTAAGCGGCGCTGTCCCTGGGCGGCTCCACCGCCTCGCACAGGGCCTTGACCGCTTCGCGGGTTTCTTCCAGCCGTTCGCGCGCCTTGTCCAGCCGGTCCTCCAGCAGCCCGTCCACATCCTCGGCGTCAAAGGCATCAAAGGCGCCGCCCGTGTAGTCCTGGATGGACTGCTCCAGGGACTTGAACAGGTCCTTGTAGTCGATGATGTAGCCGACGTCCTTGTCCTCGGTGTGCAGGCGATTCACGCGGCAAATGGCCTGGAACAGGCCGTGGTCGCGCATCTGCTTGTCGATGTAGAGGTAGGTCGCCGGCGGCGCATCGAAACCGGTGAGTAGCTTGTCGACCACGATCAGCAGCTTCATCTGGCCGGGTTCGTCGATGAAGCGCTTTTTCACCTCCTGCTCGAAGGTCTCCACCTTGTTGACGGCCGTCTCCTCCGGCTCGTTGAAATGCTCGGCCAGCGTGCGGCGGTAGATGGCGTACTGGTGCAGCTTCTCCGTCTCGCCCTCGCCGGTGGCCTCGCCCTTGATGTCGGCCGTGGACGGCACATAGGACGTAACGATGGCGCACTTGCCCTTCAGCTCGGTCTGCTCGAACATCTCGAACAGCCGGCAGGCCGAATAGATGCTGCCGGCCACCAGCATGGCGTTGCCGTGCCCGCTCATCAGCCGGTCGCGCGTGGCCATGTCCCAGAGGATGTCGGAGACGATCTTCTCCAGCCGGTCCCGGGAGCTGAGCACCTTCTGCAGCGTGCCCCAGCGTTTCTTGAGCTGGGCGCGGGCGTAGTCGTTCAGGCCCTGGGTCTTACGGTCGAACCACTGGTCGATCTTGTCCTGCGAGGTGACGTGCTGGTCGATGTCCCGCGCCTCGTAGCGCAGGTCCAGCACGACGCCGTCGCGCACCGCCTCGTCGAAGCGGTAGCTGTGGATGTAGGGGCCGAAGACTTCCAGGCTGGTGCGCTTGTCCTGCTTTAACAGCGGCGTGCCGGTAAAGCCGATCAGCATCGCCTCGGGCAGCAGGGCCTTCATCGCCTCGTGCAGCTTGCCGGACTGGGTGCGGTGGCACTCATCCACGAACACGAACAAATTACCCCTGGCCGCAAAGCCTTTCGGCAGGTGGCGGCGCAGGTCCTGGATAAAGGCCTCCACGTCGCCTTCCTCCGAGGCGCCGAACTTGTGGATCAGTGAGGCCATCAGCCACTCATCAGAGCGGTTGAGCACGTCGATCAGGTCCGCGCCGCTCTTGGTGCGGTGGATCTGCTCATCCACGCCCTTGAACACCTTCTCGATCTGCTCGTCCAGCTCGGTGCGGTCGGTGATGATCAGCACCCGGGCGTCGCTCACGTTCTCGCGAATCCATTTCGCCAGCCACACCATGATCAGCGACTTGCCGCTGCCCTGGGTGTGCCAGAGAATGCCGCCCTGGCACCGGCGCACATGGTCCTGCGCGGCGCGCACGCCGAAGAACTGGTTGTGCCGGCAGGTCTTCTTGGTGCCGGCATCAAAGACCATGAAGTCGTGGACGATCTCCAGCAGCCGTTCCTTGCGGCAGAGCTGGTGCAACCCACGCTCCAGTGGATCCTCAATCTCCGACGGCTCCTTCCACTCCATCCAGAACTTCTCGGGCGTTTCGATCACTCCGTAGCGCAGGCCCTCGCTGGGGTTGCCGGCCATGACAAGCTGCACGGTGGCGAAAAACGGCTGGATAAAATCCCGCTTCTGGTTGTCCAGGCTCTGGCGCATGCCCTCGGCCACCGCCACGGTGGAGCGCTTGAGCTCCAGCACCCCAAGAGCAATGCCGTTGACATAAAGCACCACATCCGGGCGCTTGGTGTTGGCGCCGACCACCGTGACCTCCTCGGCCACGGCGAAGTCATTGTTCTCGGGGTTCGCCCAGTCAATCAGCCAGACGGTGACCGTCTGCTCCTGCACCGACGGTTTGACGTGCACGCCGTAGCGCAGCTTTTCGTAGACGGCGCGGTTAGCGTCGTACAGGGTCTTGCTGCCGCCAATCGCCGCCGCCTGGTCCAGCTCGCGCAGCGCCTTGGTGATGACATTGTCGTCGTGGCCCTGCCGCGCCAGCCAGTCGCGTAGCGGGCCTTCCTCGACATTGCGGTTGCCGTCGCGATCCTTCCAGTCCCCCAGGTAGTGGTACCCCAGCTCGTCCTGGAAAAAGCGCAGCACCTGCTGCTGGGTTTGTCGTTCGCGTTGGCCGACCTGACTCATGTCATGACCTCCATATCACCCATCTGCTTCTCGAAGGCCTGGCGCACCAGCCCCATTACATAGGGCAAGTCATCCGGCGAGCTCAGCCCGACTTCCACATCCCCGTTACCCCAGCGCCCAAGGTTGGTTACGTCCTTCGCCAGTTGTTTCGGATCATGCAACTCATGGAAGGCCATGTTCAACGACAAGCGCAGACGGCTCTTTTGTGGCACCACATCGACGAAGTTGCTCTCAGCCTTGAAAGCGATATAGAGCTTTAGGACCTCCTCGGTGACGCCAGGGTCCAACGCCAGGACGTCCTTGCGTAACGCCTCAAACAGCGCCCGCATGGGCTTGCCTTCAATAAGCTGAGGGTGGTCGCTTAGGCTATAGGTCGCCTGGGGCGCTTTCTCTGTCCGATACGCTGCCAGCACGTCGTCGTCGACCCGGGGCGCGGGCCAGACCTTGATGGCCCATTCCGCCAATCGTTGCGCCCGCTCCTTTATAGCTTGCTCGTTCCAGGTCTCAAGTAACCCAAGTCCCTCGTTCACTCGCAAAGGGCTTTGTCTGAAGCCCCCTTTCATGTCGCGCTTGTCGGTAAAGGGTCGATCACTGTACTCGGCGTTGTAGCCGGTGAGGGTCAGGTTACCCAGGCTGTGCAGCCAGGTTTCCTGAATGCGTTGCCACTCCTCCCCAAGGGCCTGCCGCCACTGCGGGGACAAGTTGTCGTTCTGCGGCAGAATATGCTCGATGGTATATTCATCCACCGGCACCCTTTCCTTTCGGTCGTGATTCTCCAGCCGCCGCAACCAGTAGCTGCGACTCCGGAAGTTATACAGGTCACGGGTCGCCAGCTCTCGCCGGAATTCATCATCTCTCGGAAAGCGGCGATACGAGGGCAGATTCAAAAAGTGCACCTGAATGCTTTCCAGGTACCGATCCTTTTTCAGGCCGCGCCCAAGGTTGGCAAACGTCTTGTTCAGAGAGTTAGTGGGAATTGCACAGACGGCGCGGCGAAACACATAGGCCTCCACCAGCCGGACGGCCGCAGCAAAATCCTCCCGTGACAAGAGTCCGTTTTCATAATCCGTGTAAAGTTCCAGCAGGAACGGATACGCCACATCGACCTTCAGTTCGCGCAGGTCACGGAACGCTTCTGCGAGCAATTTGTCGTTTTCCTTACCCAGCGCCATGGCGCAGTAGAATCCGGCAAAGGCGTGGATATCCGCCACCAATGCATCTACGCCCTGTTCTGCCTGTTTCGGCGCGCGGGCGTAGGCCTTGAAGGCTTCATACACATCACCGATTTTCGGAATATCGCCGGTTCGCACTGTCAGATAATGGCGCATGAACCAGTCGAAATGGGCGCCGTAGCCCTCTTGGCCAAAGTTCAGCTCCATCGGGCGCCAGAGGTCCTCATAGAGTCGGCGCTGGTGCTCCGGCTCAAGCCCCATCAGCACAAAGTTGCGGATCAGGTCGGCCTGGCTCAGCTCCCGGCCGGTGGAGTTCATGCTTTCGAAGATGAGCTGGGGGTTATCCTGGTCGCGGCTCAGGGCAATATCCACGATCACCAGCTTGGCCAGCCCACGACACAAGGGGACCAAATCCTCAAGTCGATTCACCTGCTGCTCGAACCATTCAAAGTTCTCCTGGATCCGCAGAGAACCATCTGCCGGGAGTGGCTTCTGCCGAAAGAGCGCCAGCAGGCTGTCCTTGTCCGTTTCTGTCAGCAGCAGCTTGAACCCACGCTCCCCCTCCTCGAGCGGATTCAGCAGGTAGTAATTACGCAACTTCTTCGCCGAAAAGCCGTCAATCGGCTCCTCATCGCCCAGATGGCGGCATAGCGCCTCAATCATCAACATGGCCGTGGTCAGCCGTTGCTGGCCGTCAATAACGAGCAGCGGCGACTGGCTGGACACCTGATACAAGCCCTGTTCGATGTAAACAATAGAGCCGATGAAGTGTGCGCTGATGGCATCGTTCGATCCGGCCCGAAGCACATCGTCCCAGAGTTGCCGGCACTGCGGCTCCGTCCAGGAATAGGTGCGCTGGTAGATCGGAATAATGAACTGCGGCGACTTCTTGAGGAAATCGAGCAACTTGGCTTCCGTGGCCTTCATGCCTTTGCCTCCGTGGGTGATTCCGGTTCCACCAACCGCACCCGGCCGGTGAGGAGCTGCTGCATCATGCCCTGCTTGATCTGTCGGGCTTTGTCGCGGCGGCGCTCCAGGGCTTCGATTTCGGTGTCCATATCGGAGAGGACGGTGGCGATGGCGGTTTGTTCTTCGGTGCCTGGTAGCGCGACCTCCAGGGCCTTAATGTCGGCAGAGTTCACTGAATCAAAAGTTGATCCTTTTGAGTGCTTTCCCCATGAGGGCTCCAGGTAAACCAAGTAGTGAAATAAGAAATCGGTCGGAAATCGCAGGGCGCAGACACCGCGGCCTAAGCAAACATCGAAGGTTGCGCGCGAGACTTCGCCGACTGGCGCGCGCACTGACAAAAGAATATCCCCTCGCCTGCCTTTCTTGGTGATCTGGGTAGTGCTTATCCGTCGAATCGTCTGACGGTTCTCAATATCAGCATTGCCTTGTATTAACGGTAGCCCTTCCCCTTTCGCGTTGTAGAAGGCAGAACCTGGGGATTGCCCCATGACAATCTCAGCAATCTCCCCCAACCGCGTCGTCTCCCATTCGCCGGTGAAGCCCGGCAAGCGGGTCTGGCCGGTGAGGAGTTGTTGCATGGCGGCCTGTTTGATGGCGCGCTTTTTGGCGATCAGGCGGTCGAGGGATTCGATCAGCGCGTCCGCGTCCGACAGGGCGGTGGCGATGGCGCGTTGTTCACGGATGGCAGGTAGAGCAAAGGCCAAACTGCTGAATAGACTTTTGGAAATGATACTTGTAGCAGTAGTCCCCGCGCTTCCGATCAAGTAGTTTTTGGAGAACTCAAAGAGGTAGTACAGAAAGTCAGAGTCATAGTCTCGGTCAGGGATCACAGCGTTGATTTGTTGGTTACAGGATCCTGGCGTTCTCAGAACTGCATTCTTTCCAATGCTAGCAATGCATGTAACTAGCACCGTATTCGCCGGGAGCCCCCGCATTACTCTGAACCCAGCCTCACTCAAGTGCCGCTCAGTAGAGCAAATATCTTTGTTTGTAGATATATCTGTTGGCGTTACCCACGGATAAGCATCTCCCCAGTAAGCCCGCACTTTCGTGGAAGGGGTTCCTCCTGTGATCACTTGACCGAATTCACTTACCGTCTTGACGCTCCAATCCTCCGGAATCACCCCCACTTCAGTCCGCTTGTACCCAGGCGGCACATCCTCTGCGATAGCCGTCCTGGCCTCTACCGAGTAAGCGAGCGACGCATCCCGCATGGCCTCCTGTTCCATCATCTCGCTCCGCTCAACCATCGACCCGCACCCCCATTTTCTCCAGGTGGCCGGTGACCCGCGCGGCCAGGTCCTCGACCTCTCGCTCGATGGCCGGCAAGGGCTCGGCGTAGCGTTCTTCCAGCTCGCGGACGCGGCCGGCGAGTTGGTTGGTGATGCGCTCGACTTCGGATTCGATGGCGGCGCGGATGTCGGCCAGCCATTTGTCGTCCACCGTGAGCTGCCTGATCTCGTCCTCGGTGAGGGATTCGTAGCGGGCGAGCACGGCCTGATCGAGCTCGGCCTGGGCGTTCTTGACGGCCGTCTTGGCGCTGGCCTCGGCCTCCATGAGCGTTTTGCACTGCTTGAGGGCGGCGATCTCGTCGGCGCTGTCCGGCTCGCCCTTGAGGGCCTTGAGGCGTTTGGGGATCTCGGTTTTGGTGACCTTGCCCTTGTCGTTTTTGACCTCGCTCAAGGGGTCTTCCTCGCCCCCATCCATCGACGCCTGTTCCTCGATGAATTCCTCCAGCTCGCGGGTGGCGGTTTCCTGCTCGGCCTGTAGTGTTTCGAGCCTGGCCTGCTGGTCGGCGAAGTAGCGGGTGATGACCAGCGCGGGCGGGATCAGGTCCAGCTTGTATTTCCTGGCCTTTTTGCCGCTGCCGATGGTGAGGTCGGGGGCTTCCTTGATCTTGCGTTCCTTGTTGTCGATGACGCCGCGGGGGCGGGCGGCGTCCTGCCAGCCCTCGGCGGCGATGAGGTGGGCGTCGTCGGCCATGACGTCGGCCCAGTAGTCCATCAGGCGCTGGTAGACGGCGTAGCGGTCCAGCAGTGGTATCTCAGCAAAGCGCTGGAGCAGGTCATCGGACAGGGCGTGGATCACATCCCGGGGCTTGTCGCCGGCTTGCAGGGCGTGCAGTGCCGAGCGATGGGCCGCCTGCCAGGCGTTGATGACGCCGCTGACGGTGCCCGCGAAGGCCTGGAAGTCGGGGTGCGCCAGCACGGTGGGCTTGACTTGCCGGGTCTCGACCTTCGCTTCCAGGTAGCCGGGCTGGCCGTTGTCTTTGAACAAGGCCTCGCGCAGGCCGGGCAGTACGGACCAGTAGGGTGCCAGCGCGTCCACGTCGCGCTGGGGGATGCCGCCGTTGAGATGCGCGCCGAGGTCGTGGCGGTCCTCGGCCTCGCCCGTGTCGATGTAGCGCGGGATGTTGAGGTTGGAGTCGTTGGCCTCGGAGGCGATTTCGGCCAGCGGCACTTGGCGGGCGTAGCCGGGCAGATCGCGCTGGTGGTTGAATACGTCCACGATCTTGTGGATGTCGCGCGAGCGCAGGCGGTTCTTGTTGCCGTCCTTGATGAACTCGCGGCTGGCGTCGACCATAAAGATGTGCTCGCGGCCGGCGGCCTGTTGCTTGTCGATGACCAGGATGCAGGCGGGGATGCCGGTACCGTAGAAGAGGTTGGCCGGGAGACCGATAATGCCCTTGATCAGCCCGCGGCTTATCAGCTTGCGGCGGATGTCGGCCTCCTTGTTGCCGCGAAACAGCACGCCGTGGGGCAGGATGATGGCGCCCTTGCCGGTGGACCTGAGCGACTTGATCAGGTGCAGCAAAAAGGCGTAGTCGCCGTTCTTGGCCGGCGGGATGCCGTATTCGAAGCGGTCGAACTCGTCGTTGGCCGGGTCCAGGCCGTTGGTCCAGGACTTGGCGGAGAACGGCGGATTGGCGACGGCGTAGTCGAAGGTCTTGAGGCGGCCGTCGGCGCTCTTGAAATAGGGGCGCGAGAGGGTGTTGTCCCGCCACAGTTCGGCGGTGGGGTAGTCGTGCAGGATCATGTTCATCTTCGCCAGCGCCCAGGTGGCGTTGTCGTTTTCCTGGCCGTAGATGCTCAGACCCTGCGGGGCCTCGTAAGCGGCGCGCAGCAGCAGCGAGCCCGAGCCGCAGGTGGGGTCATACAGCGTCTCGTCCTGGCGCGTATCCGGGCCGATACCCACCACCTGGGCGATCACACGCGAGACCTCGCCGGGGGTGTAGAACTGGCCCTTGCTCTTGCCGGACTCGGTGGCGAAGTGGCGCATCAGGTACTCGTAGGTGTCGCCCAGCAGGTCGTCGCCGTCGGCGCGGTTGGCGCCCAGATCCAGCTGGTCAAAAATACTCACGAGCTTGGAGAGCCGGTCCTGCATGTCCTTGCCGGAACCGAGTTTGGTCTCGTCGTTGAAGTCCGCCTGGTCGATGACGCCTTTGAGATCGTTGGCCTCGGCCAAGCGCCCGATGATCTTGTTGATCTTGTCGCCGATCTCCTTGTCGCCCTTCAGCGCTACCATGTCCTGGAAGCTGCCGCCCTCGGGAACCTCGATCAGCGAATCCTGCTTGTCGCTGACGTACTTCATGAACAGCAGCGTCAGGACGTAGTCCTTGTACTGGGAGGCGTCCATGCCGCCGCGCAACTCGTCGCAGGACTGCCAGAGGGAGGTGTAGAGTTGGGATTTTTTCAGTGCCATTTAATGTCCGTTCCCTATCTGCATATTTTCCGCTATTACTATTGTGCATAACGGTTGAACTCAGCGGCGGGACTCCGTCCGCTGAAGTGACTGGTTCGAACCTGTTTTTCTCCCGCCAGGCCGCCAAGGTGGCCAGGGAATTTCTTCATTCGGAAAACACGATTCCCTTGCCTATGCGATTCTCATTTCTCTTTGCGATCTTTGCGAGAGTCATGTCTTGCGTTTTCGAACAGGCGGGAACGACCACGGATGACAGGTTTCAAAAAAGCTCAGCCCTGCGCCGCCTCCATTCGCTCCAGTTCACTTTGGGCCTCACGCTTGCCCAGAGCCACAATCGCCTTCATCCGGGCCAGGGTCTCGGCACTTCTGAATTCGATCTTTTTACGGCCGCGGTTTTCCCAGTTAAGGATGCTCTGATCGCTTACCCCGGCCAGGGTCCCCATCTGCGCCCGGCTGAATCCGAACCGTTCCCGGGCCGCCTTTACACCGTTGCCCGTGAGCCAGCCGCCGACCTCTTCACCCGGGACCTCAAGACCGGCCGGTTCTTCCGGCACCCGTTTCTCAAGCGCCTTCATCCTTTTTTCGAGGGCATCGATTTGACGCCGCAGATTGGCGATATGCTTCTTCTGCCGATTGTTCATGCTCTTTACGGACTGAAGCTCGCTGCGGATTTCCCGACGGGCTTCGGTGATGATCAATTTTTTAAGCTCGTCCTTCAGGGCCATATTGTATCTCTCCCGGGGTTAAGAGGCGCAACCTGAACCACCCGCGCCAAACCCGAATCTAACTCATTGCGAGTAATACACAAAGACGAATATCTCAGCCGACTTCGTCAATCCGGATACGGCGCTACCTGTTCCGTTTTGCAATGATCATCCCCCCTTTATGGAAACCCCTTTCTCTCCCGGCATTGCTCGGGTAGGCTCGACTCCGGTCATCGCGACGCGGGGGTTGAAAGAGACCCCGCGGGAGAGCACGCAAACGAAAGGGTTCGCCCCATAGTTCGCGAGCAGACAAAAGGAGGGCCGCTCCATCATGACACCAGAGATTCATGCGATGGGAACGAGGATACGGATAGGGCTGATCGCCTTACTGTGTCTGGCGGGTCCGGGTGGGTTGCGAAGTGAGGGTGCACGGACTTCCGAAAACCACGCCGGTCTCCGCAAACTGCTTGAGCGCAGGCCGGGGCTCGATCGAAACCGCGATGGGATGCTTACGGAGAACGAGGTTCGGGCCTCGCGCCGCGAGAGGGGCCGGAAGAAACGGCCATATCGTGTGCCCCCCACGCACCGCGACGTTTGCTACGGCGAGCACGAGAGCATGGTGCTCGACTTCTGGGAAGCGGCGTCGGACCGGCCCGCGCCGCTGTTCGTCTGGTTTCACGGGGGAGGATTCCGGGGCGGCGACAAGTCCGGGATTCCCCGGGAACTGATGGAGAGGCTTCTGGAGTCCGGCGTTTCCGTAGCGTCGGTCAATTATCGTCTCACGCACCTCGGACCGTACCCGCAACCGATGGAGGACAGCGCGCGCGCCATCCAGTTTCTGCGTTCCAGGGCGGAGGAATGGGCTATCGACCCGCGGCGTGTGGCCGCGGGCGGGGGCTCGGCCGGGTCGGGAATCGCGCAGTGGCTGGGGTTCCATGATGATCTCGCCGATCCGGCGAGCAGCGATCCGATCGAGCGCCAGTCGACCCGCCTCTCCTGCGTCCTCGCGTACAATATGCAGTCGACGTACGACCCGCGTGTGATTCGTGAGATCATCCCGGGAATGACCGGTCGGCACGACGCGCTGCCGGCCTTCTACGGCCTTCCGGAGAACTGGTCGCTCGACACCGCCCGGATTACGCCGGAACAGGATGCGCTGTTTAAAGACGCTTCGCCCGTAACCCATCTGGACGCCGGCGACCCGCCGGTATTCTCTTTTCATTTCGAAAAACAAAGCGTCCCGGGCAATATCCATCATTCGAACTTCGGCCGATACCTGGAGAAGAAGGCGGAAAAAGTCGGTGTCGAATGCGTGCGCCGGATGGACCGCGACTATAAAAACCATGAAGCTGCATTTGACGCTATCGCCGCATTTATCAAACAACACCTGGATGTATGAGGCGGATGCGGGTGTTTCGTTTGAGGAAAAACAGGGTTCTTCATGGATTCTTGCGGAACGGCCGGAATCGTAGCGGCTGGATTAAAAATCCGCTCGCGTCACATCGTACTCATACTCCGCGAAGCAATGCTTGTACTCGAGTTCCCTGAACAGGGGGGAGTGGGATCGCGCCTTCGGCGCTCCGAGTACGCGTACGAGTACGAGTAAGAGTAAGAGTACGAATTATGTTCACCCCTCTCAACCCACCTTCATGCTCTTCATGGTGAATCCCTTTTTCCCTCCTTCTCAGTTCTCCCGCATCCCACCTTTCCCGGGAACCCGTAACGTACCGCCCCGATCTTGACTTATCGCGGCGGGCGCGACAATCCTTTATGCGGCGGGCCGTTAAGTGGGCCCGTTCAAATGATCGGCGTGGTATGCGTCAGACCTATTCCATCGAAGACGTGCTGGAGTTCCTGGACGAAGGACGGGTCATTCCCGTTCTCGGGCCGCGCATTATGGATGTCGAAATCGACGGCACCGTGCGGCTGTTCCAGGACTACCTCGCCGAGACGCTGGCACAATCGCTCGACGTGTCGCCTGAAAACGAAAACGGGACATCTCCGAATGTGGATGCGGTCGTTCGCGCCCATCTCGACGGGGGCGGCAACATCAAGTCGGTCTACCCGAAGGCCAAGGCGATTCTCCGCGCTCCGCTCAAGCCGGGCCCCAACCTCCGGGCGCTCGCCGAGATCACCTCGTTCCGCCTTTTCGTGAACCTGACCATCTGCCCCCTGCTCGACGAAGCTCTAGGGGATGCGAGCGAACTGGTCTATTCGCCTGATGCCCCCGTCGACCTGCCCTCTACGATCCAGCTCGACACGCTGGAACAGCCGATCGTCTACCACCTGATGGGCGCGCCGAGCGCCCGGCCGAATTACGCCCTCAGCGAGATCGACACACTGGAATTTGTAACCGCGCTGCAGAATCCCGAACGCCAGCCGAACGTACTCTTCGACGAACTGAAGACCAGCAATCTGTTGTTGATCGGTTTCGGGTATCCCGACTGGCTCGGTCGCTTCCTCCTGCGCCTGATCAAGAATGCGCCGATCAACAGTCATGAGACCCAGGGACTTTTCCTCGGCGGCCGGGAGGCGCACGACACCTCCTTCTGCCACTTCGTCACGCGCTACTGCGCCGATGCGGGACTCTACGAGGGTTCGGCCGGAGAATTCGTGCGCGAATTGCGCGACCGCTGGCGCGAGACCTCACGCAAGGGGGCCGCGGGCCCGGGCGGACCCCGGCGCGCGCCCATGACCGAGGGAGCGATCTTTCTCAGCTACGCGCGCGAGGACCTTGAGGCGGCGCGTGCCATGCGCGATGCGCTCGATGAGTGGGGGCTCGAGGTGTGGCTGGATGAAGCCAAGCTCGCCCCCGGCTGCGCCTGGGTGCCCGAGATCGTCCGCAACATTCACAAGGCCGCCGCGTTTGTGCCGCTGATATCCGCGAATACCGAGGCCGCTTCGCAGGACCGTTTCTTCTACCGCGAGTGGAAGGAGGCTCGCGATTTCGTCGAGCGCAACGCCGAACGCCGGCCGGGCTTTATCTTCCCCGCCGTGATCGACGACACGGAGCCCTACGAGGCGAAAAATCTCCCGCTTGCCTTCCGCAGCCTCCAAATGACCTCCTGCCCCGCCGGCCTGCCTGCCCAGGCCCTGGTCCGCGAACTGCACAAGGCCGACCGGAACAAGCAGAAAGAACTGATGGGGGTTCCGGCATGACGCGTCCCGCCGTCCCGTCCCCGGAACTCACACGCGACCAGCCGTGGCCGGGCCTGGTCGCCTTTTCCGAATCGTCCCGGGACTTCTTCCACGGACGCGCGGAGGAGACCGCCGAACTGCTGCGACGCGTCAAGCGCAGTCGGCTCTCCGTGCTCTACAGCATCTCCGGCGTCGGCAAGACCTCGCTGCTCAGGGCCGGTGTGTTCCCGCAACTCCGTGAAGAGCGCTTTATCCCCGTCTACCTCAGGCTCAGCTTCGATGAGAACTGTACCGTGGAGGTCCTGCGCGACCAGGTGCTGAGCGCCGTCCGCGCCGCGCTGAAGGATGCGGGGATCACCGTCGAAAGTTCCGAAGAACGTCCGCTGGAACGTACCGACCGCACGCTCTGGGAGACCTTTAACCGCGCCGGCCTCTTTTTCTGGACGCCGCGCAACCGCCCCGCCGTGCCGGTGCTCGTTTTCGACCAGTTCGAAGAAGCCTTTACTCTCGGCCGCCGCTGCCCCCGGGCTGTGGACGCGCTGCTCGAAGATCTTTCCTGTCTCGCGGAACATCGCGTCCCGCGGGCTGCGGCGGCGATGATTGAAGCGGCCGCCGAGCGCGGAGAAGATCCTCCGTTCGAATATCAGCTCGATCGCGTCCGCCTGCTGCTGAGCCTGCGTGAGGATTTCCTCTGCGAGCTGCTGGCGCTCCGCGATCGCTGTCCTTCGATCATGTCCAACGAGATGCGGCTGGAGCCCTTCAGCGGCGAGGCCGCCTTCGGCGCGCTGCGCGCTTCGGGGCAACACCTGATGGACGAGCCCACGGCGGAGACGATCGTGCGCATGGCTGCGGGTGCTTCCCCCAACGCCGCGCTCGACGACATTCTGGTTGAACCCGCCCTGCTCTCGCTGATGTGTTTCGAACTCAATCGCCGCCGGATCGAACAGGGTCGCACGGACATCGGGGCCGACCTGCTCTCCGGGGTCGGACGACGCGTGTTCGAGGAGTTTTACGACGCGACCATGGCGGCGGTGGCCGACCCGGTAGCGCGCGCCGTTGAAGATGCCCTGCTCACGGGCGACGGCCGGAGGATGTTCGCGCCGGTCGAGGACTTCATCCGCGGCACGGGACTGGAAACCGCCCCGGCGCGCCGGGCGGTGGATCTGCTGGTGGAGCGACGCCTGCTGCACATCGAAAATGTGCGCGGCGTAGCGATGATCGAACTGACCCACGACGTCCTGACGCCGATCGTCCGGGCGCGGCGCGAATCAGCGGAGCGCGCGCGAAGAGAGGCTCCGCCTTCGTCGCGAGCGCAGGCGCTTCAGGGTCGCCGCCGGCAGTGCGGCGCTGCTCGTCCTCCTGCTCGCGGGACTGATCGGCTCGAGCTGGTGGTTCTTCGTCCGGACCCATGTCCGCTACTACGAGACATTCACCAAGCGCCACGGTATCCCGGCAGGCCTCAGCCCCCTGACCCCGGACGAGGCGGGTCACCGCAGCACTTCGTTCAAGTTTGTATACCACGGTCTGCACCGTCCGAAATTCAATTGGACGGAGATGCAGTTTCCAAAGCGGCCGGTCGACCGGGTTATTGCCGTGAACGGCCATGACCGGCCCACGATCGATCACTGGTGCGACACCTATCTCTGGGGAAGAGAGGAATGGGGATCAGACTCCGGCGATGCGACGGGGGTGGTACCCGACTGGCTCCTGCGCGAAGTGTGTCAGTGGCGTTTCGTCACCGACGAACAGGGTCGCGTGATGCATGAGATCGGCGAAAACGCCGAGGGCAAGGTCGTCTGGATCCTGCAGTACAACGCCCTGAACCTCGACGAGGGACAGCCGCGCTCCCGCTTCGCACACTTCGTCGGCGCCGGGGGATACGCGCAGCGTCAGCGCCAGGCGATCCAGGCGGCCGGAACGACCACCAACGCCGTGACGGCGGCGGCCGAATACGTGCGCATCTCCTACGGAGCGGGGGGGATGGAAACGCTGGTCGAGTACTGCGGCGCTCACGGCGAGCCCCTGCCCGGCCTGGAAGGGGCTCACGCCAGCGCCTTCCGGTATAATGAGGAGGGTCGCCTCGTCGAACATCGTTACCTGCGGCTGAAAAGGGAAGATCGCGATGCACGCCGCCGGACCCTTGAGAGCTACGAACCCCTGCGCTCCCACGCCGGTGCAGCCGGTCATCTTTACTTCTACTCCGGGGGGAGACACGTGCGGTCCATCTCCTACGGTGCGGAGGGCACGAACGATCTCTGCTGCGTGCGCAGCGGCTGGTGCGAGGCACGCTACCGTCACGACAAGTGGGGCAATATCGTATCCGTCACGTTGTTCGACGATCAGGGTCGCCCGGCGGTGGACGACCGCTGGAACTTCCACTCATGGAGCAACGAATACAACCCATGCGGCGATACGATACAGAGCCGCCACTACGGCCCGGAGGGCGATCCCTGCCTCCATTCCTCCACAGAAACACACGGTACACGCTATGCCTTTGACGATCAGGGCAGAATCATCTCAGAGGTTTACCTGGGGCTGGACGGCGAGCCGGAATCCCGGGACGGAGTGACCGAAAAGCGCTATACGTGGATCGACGCCGTGAACGTCGGCCGTGAGCGCTACTTTGACCGCCACGGGCACCCCTGCCTCCACGAGAACGGGTTTCACGGACGAAACTTCTCCTTCGACCGCAACGGATATCTCGATGAACAGGTCTGGGTCGATCTGAACGACCATCCGGTCTGTCCTGAGGGTCAAGCATACGCCATCAATCGTCTGGTCAATGACGACCGGGGCAACTGCCTCGACTGGCGCTGTTTCGGCGCCGATGGTCGGCCCGTTCTTGATCATGACGGGACACACCGGATCAGCTATCGCCGCGATTCCATGGGCAATATCCTGGAAACCCGCTACTTCGGGTGTTCGAACCAGCCCGTCGCGCACCGGGACGGCAATCACGCCGTCGTCTGCCGCTACGATGCCCGCGGTAATGAAATCGAAAAGACGTGGCTGAACATCGAAAACCACCCCACGGCCATCTCAGGGTGCGAGTATGCCACGGTTCGACGAATCTACGACGGCTTCGACCGATTAATCGAGGAGCGGTACTACGACGAACGCGGGCAACCCATGCTTTGTGAAGAGGGGTGCCACGGCTACCGTCTTTCCTGGAACGAGCGGGGCCATCCCGTCGAACGCGTCCATTTCGGCTGTGACCGCCTGCCATGCGCCAATGCCCGGGGTATCGCCATCCTGCGCTTCCGTTATGACGAGCGGGGTCGGCGCAAGGTGGAGCGCTACTTCGATGCTTCCGGAACACCGCTGCGCATGCCCGGCGGGTACTGCGGTCTTCGATTCGAGCACGACGACCGGGATCGCCAGATCGCGGAAACCTTTCTCGGACCCGACGGCGAGCCGACCTTTTCCACCAATGGCTATGTGACGCTTCGATGGACGCTCGATGATGAGGGGCGACGGACATCCGAGTCCTTTTATGATGAAGACGGACGACCCGCACTTCACCCGAAAGGATATCACCGCTGCCAGATCATTTATGAGGGGACGGGCGATACGTATCGCTATTTCGATGCCCTCGGCGACCCGACCCGTCACAGCACCTACGACTACGGATTCCGACAGGTTCTGAACGAACAGGGTAAACTCGTCGAGTTCTGCGTCATTGATGCCCACGGCCGGCCCGCCTCCCACACGGAGGAAGGCTTTACCTTTCTCCATATCAAGTATGACGAGTCGGGGCGCGAGATCGAACGCCGCTATCATGATGCCGGGAATGCCCCCACAACCCATCGCGACGGGAACCATGGGTACCGATCGAAGCTCGACGAAGCGGGCCGCGAACTTGAGCGGCTGTTTTTCGACACCCGGGGCCGTCCCGTCAACACTACCGGGGGATACGCCGTCGTCCGTAAAAAATACGACGAGACGGGAAACGCCACAATGGTCAGCTATTTCGATCAGCACGAGCAGCCCGTTGCGGATGATAAGGGCATCCACCGCTATGAATGCACATTCGAAGGCGACCTGCTGATAGAACAACGCCACTTCGGCCCGGACGGCGAACCCTGCTGCCGCACCGACGGGCATTATTCCATCGCTCGACGCGAGCTGGATGAGAACGGGAATCCCGGTTTGTGGAAGCTCTTCGATGAACACGGCCATCCGCTCGAATCCGCAAAATAGCGATGATTCGTGGATTTTGTGGGGGGGAGTCGTTTTGGGGAAGAGGCGGGATGGGGATTCACCACAGCGGCCACAGAGGATGCCGGGGTCGGGATGGGAGACGACAAACGTTCGTAGTAGCGCCGCAAGCGCCCGAAGGGCCAAGGCGCGTTATACCGTTCGTAGTAGCGCCTGGCCTGCCCCCGGCAGGCCAGGCGCGTGAAGATAACGGCCCTGGCCCTGCTTCGCAGGCCTGCGGGCCTACTACGGACGTAAGAGAGAGCGCACGATTCCTTCGCCTGGGCTCTTCTCATTCACCTTTGCGGTCCCGGCGCCTTTGCGAGAGACCCTTCTTGTGTTTTCGACTCGGATTACAGCGGATGGGATCTCGAAATCCGGATCGAAGTCGAAATCGGGTTTCAGAGAGAACATAATTCGTACTCGTACTCGAGTTCCCTGAACAGGGGGAATGGGATCGCGCCTTCGGCGCTCCGAGTACGCATACGAGTACGAGTAAGAGTACGAATTATGTTCACCGCCCCTCAACCCACCTTCATGCTCTTCATGTCCTTCATGGTTAATCCATGTCACGTCCTTACCACTTAATCTTCACTTCCCGCCTTCCGAATTCGAGCGCGCGCTGTTTATCGTGGCCCATATAGATGTCGATCGCGCGTCGCTGGTCCGCAGCCATTTTATCGATGACCGTATACGTGCCCAGGCCTTCGATTCTGACTTGCACTCCATTGGTCAAGCCGTGATCGAGAAGGTCGCGCGAGACGGCAATCACGTCCATGCCGGGCTCGATGCGGTCGCCCCAGGCGGCGGTGTGCGGGGTCGCGTCCGTCTGGGCCCGCTCCGAAGTGTAGGCCGTCGCCGTCACGCGCAAGGATCGATCACCCAGTTCACGCACGGCGAACAGAAATACAAAAAATGCGAGGGCCGTGATGGTCCATGTCATCCGCATATCACGCTTTGCCTCCCGCTTAATGGGCCCGGCTTCGGCAGAGGTCTTCCTGCGCGACCATGATCGTTCTGCCATAAACCGGCTTCTATTTTCTGAAATTAACCCCACAGTAAACCATAGAGGACACCACCGACAGCCCCAGCAGCGGAAGTATCAGGCTGGAGGCTGCGTCCCTTGCCCCTGCTCCAGTATCCGTTGTTGCCAGGCAATACACATAAGCAAGCGCGGCCAATACGAAGGCGAGGGTGCTGAGCGAAGCGAGCACTCTCGCCTTATGCTTCGAGAAGTCCGTCCGAACCCTTCCGCGGGGAAAAGCGATTCTCCCGGAGAGACCGAGCACGAACATAACACCGAGGAAAACCCAGAAAGCGGAATAACCCATACTTTCGATGATATCCACTGCACCCTTCTTTCTTTTTTGTTCCGGCGGTTCAGGCACCTCTGCTCATGCCCCCGTGGTAAGCATCCTTCAAGACGGCCCGCCCGCGTGTTCCTCCAGTTCCGACCAGCGGTCGAAGGCGGCGTCCAGCTCCCGCGGGATGGCCTCCGCGCGTTCGGTTGCGGTTCTGATCTCCTCCTGCGGACGACGATAGAACTCCGGATCGTTGAGCGTGGACTGCAGCGCGTCAAGTTCGCGCTCAAGCGCCTCGATCCGCGCGGGCAGTTTCTCCAGCTCTTCGCGCTGTTTGTTATTCAGTTTGCGCGGACGCGCCTTCTGCGTGCTCTGCGCGGGTTTGTGCGTCTTCGGCGGGGGCCTTTCCTTCTTCAGCCCGCCGCTCTGGCGCACCCAGTCGTCGTATCCACCGACGTACTCGCCGACACGACCGTTCCCCTCGAAGGCGAGGATGCGGTCGACCACGTTATTCAGGAACGCGCGATCGTGGCTGACGAGCAGAATCGTTCCCTCGAAGTCCATGAGCTGCTCTTCGAGCACCTCCATGGTGTCGCTGTCGAGATCGTTGGTCGGCTCGTCGAGCACCAGTACGTTGGCGGTGCGCGCAAAGAGCTTGGCGAGCAACAGCCGGTTGCGTTCACCGCCGGACAGGCCGCAGACCGGCCGCGCGGCATCCTCGCGCGTGAAGAGGAAATTGCGCAGGTATCCGAGCACGTGCATCTTGCGCCCGCCGATGAAGACGTACTGATTGTCGTCGCACAGGTTCTGTTTCACGCTGCGGTTCTCGTCGAGTTCCTGCCGGTGCTGGTCGAAGTAGGCCGGTTCGAGATTGGTGCCGTGTTTCACGGTCCCCGACTGCGGTTCGAGGTCGCCGAGCAGCAGGCGCAGGAGGGTCGACTTCCCGCAGCCGTTGGGCCCGATGATCCCGATCCGGTCGCCGCGCTGGATCTTGAGATTCAAGCCGTTTACGGCCGGTTCGCCGTCCCACGCGTAGGTGGCGTTCTTCGCGGTGATGACCTTGCGGCCGGTCGACTCGGCCTCCTGGATCGAAAAGCGCGCGCCGCGGCCCTGCCTGCGGCGCTTTCCGCGCTCGCTGCGCATCGCGTAGAGGTTGCGCACGCGGCCGATGTTGCGCGTACGCCGCGCGGAAATCCCCTCGCGGATCCACTGCTCTTCCTCCGCCAGCCTCTTATCGAACTCCTTCCAGTGCGACCGCTCCACCCTCAGGCGCTCGGCGCGCCGTTCGATGTAGGTGTCGTAATCCAGATCCCAGCTGTAGAGCGCGCCGCGGTCCAGCTCTATGATCCTCGTCGACAGATTGCGCACGAACGCGCGGTCGTGCGTCACGAACAGCAGTGCGCCGTCGCGCCGTTTAAGGAAGGTCTCCAGCCACTCGATCGCCTCGATATCGAGATGGTTCGTCGGCTCGTCGAGGATCAGAATGTCGGGCTCGTTCACCAGCGCCCGCGCCAGCAGTACGCGGCGGCGCGTGCCGCCCGAGAGCGTCGAGAACTCCGCCCGCGGATCGAGTTTCAGCAGCGAGATCGCGCGCTCGACGGGATGGCTCAGCTCGTGCTCGTGGTCCCACTCCTCGGAGACGATATCGAAGACCGAACCCGTACGGTCCATCGGCACTTCCTGTTCGAGCTGGGCGACGACGAGATCCTGCCGGCGGACGATCTCGCCGTCGTGGGGAATCAACTCGCCCGCGATGATCTTCAGGAGCGTCGATTTACCCGCGCCGTTGCGGCCCATCAGGCAGACCCGCTCACCCGGCTCGATCGTCATATCCACGCCGTCCAGGATCGGCGGACCGCCGAAGGCCATGTGAACATCTTTGAGCGTCATTAAGGCCATGGTAAAAAGCGCACTTCGCCGGCTGCAAAAAAGGGACGGCTTACATCCGGACCCGTCATCCGTCAAGCGGATGACGCCATTTCAGCCCCTGGAACCGGGCGAAATCGCGGTCGGTTGTGATCCATTCGCATCCGTACTCGACGGCAAGGGCCGCGTGGTATGCATCGCTGATCAGATTGCCCTTTGCGCCACTGTCCCGACATAGCCGCTGGAAGATTTCCCAGTGTCTGTGACCGGGGCTCAACACCATCACATTGGCGTGGCTGCGCAGCTCGCCTGTAAAATCCAGCGCTCCGTCAAGCGGCGCGGGAGGATCAAAGACCTTCGGATGCGTGCACACCCTCAGGAACCCGCTCAGCACCAGTTCCGAAACCGCACACGCCTCCTGGCCATCCAGCGTCGACTTCAGCCAGCGACGGTACTCTTTGTGCCGGTCCGCATCCTCCCGATAGGCATAGACCAGCACGTTAACGTCAAAAAGAATCATCGCCCCTCCATCAGATCCTCAAGGGCGGTCGAAGAATCCAGATCAACACCCGGCTGGAGTCCGCGTCCTTTGTACACCGGAAGCTTCGTTTTACCACGATCGGGAGTTCGACTGCGGTCCGAGTATGCCCGGGCAAGGGCTTCATTAACCACCGTGCCAAGCGAACAGTGCCGGTTCGCGGCCTCCCGCCTCACCCGCTCAAGCAGCGAATCCTGAATCTGAAGGGTCGTTCTCATGCATCAGAGCATCATTGCTATGCATCATGATGTCAAGATTATTCTTCATGCCCTTCCGCTCTTCATGGTTCATATCTTTATCTTTCCCCCATCCTCTCCCTCAACTTCCTTCCCTCTTTCTCCCCCGAAGAAGTAATCCCGCGCGTTATGGAAACAGACATCCTCGATCATCCCGCCCAGCAAATCGAAATCGGCGGGAATCTCGCCGTGTTCCACCTCGTTCCCCACGAGGTTGCAGAGGATGCGCCGGAAGTACTCGTGGCGCGGGTAGGACAGAAAACTGCGCGAGTCGGTGAGCATGCCCACAAAGCGGCTCAACAGGCCGTCGGCGGAGAGGGTGTTGAGATGCTCTTCCATACCCTGTTTGTGGTCGAGGAACCACCAGGCCGAACCCCACTGCATCTTGCCGGGGCGGGAGGCGTCCTGGAAGCTGCCGATGACCGTCGCCATCAGGGCGTGGTCCGCCGGGTTGATGTTGTAGAGCACCGTGCGCGCGAGATGGTGCGAGGCGTCGAGCCGGTCGAGCAGTCGTACGAGGCCGGGGCCCTGACGGAAATCGCCGATCGAATCGAAGCCGGTATCGGGTCCCAGTTCGCGGAGCCGCCGGGAGTTGTTGCTCCGCGCGACTCCGACATGAAACTGCTGCGCCCATCCACGGACATGGTTCATGCGGGCGACGGCGTACAGAAAGGCCGCCTGAAAGGCGTCGCGTTCGGCGCGCGAGACCACCTCCCCCTGCAGGGCCTTGGCGAAAATCGCCTCCAGTTCCGCGGAGCACGCCTCGGCGTCCGGGACGTATTCCACGCCGTGATCCGAAAGTCGGCAGCCCATGGAATGAAAAAAGGCATGGCGCTCATCCACGGCCTCGAGCAGCGAGGCGAAATCACGGATCTCCACCTTCGCGGCGGAGCCCAGGGTCTCGAGATATTCACGCCAGGCGGCGGGATCTTCGAGCTTCATGGCCCGGTCGGGCCGGAAGGCGGGGCGGACTTCGATCTCGAACCCCTCGCGGCAGAGCCGCGCGTGATGCTGCAGCGAATCGACGGGATCGTCGGTGGTGCAGACCGCCTTCACGTTCATCCGCCGCATCAGGTTGCGCGCGGAGAACTCGGGGGTCCGCAGCATCTCCGAGGCGCGTTCATAGATGGACCCCGCCGTGTCGGGGTTGAGCAGATCGGAGATCCCGAAATAGCGCTGCAGCTCCAGGTGCGTCCAGTGGTAGAGGGGATTCCGAAGCGTATGCGGCACCGTCGCCGCCCAGGCGTCGAATTTCTCCCTCCAGTCCGCCCCGCCTGTAATTCGGTCTTCGGGTATGCCGTTGGAGCGCATCGCGCGCCACTTGTAGTGATCGCCCGCCAGCCAGGCCTCGCCGAGGTTGTCGTACGCGCGGTCCGCGGCGATGTCCTCCGGCGGCAGATGACAGTGGTAATCGATGATCGGCATCCGCGCGGCGTGGTCGTGGTAGAGCCTCCGGGCGCTCGGGGTCTGCAGGAGAAAATCTTCGTCCATAAACGCCTTCATCGGCCGCCTCCAACTTTCTCCTTCACGGACCACAACCCCGCGGAGGGCGTGCTGATGAAAAAGACCTCTTCGCCGTCCGGCATCGTGTTCCAGCCCTCCTGCATGGTCTCCGGATTGTAGCGCGCCAGGGCCTCCCGGGGGTCGGCGTATTCGTAATGAACGCCTTCGACCTCTTCGCGACTCAGGCCGCCCGGGGCGTAGCGGATGGTAAACCGTCCTTCGGACGACCCGTGCATCAGGTGCGCCGCGCCGTGAGCCAGGTCCTGGAGGTCCCGTTTCTTTTTGTAGAGATCCAGCACCTGAGGCGACCCGCAGTAGCCGTAGGTGCGAATGAGGGCGTCGACCTCCTTCTGCTCGCCGAAGCGCTCGACCCCGGGCGCGATAATCAGCAGCTCCCCTCCGTCGGCCATCGCCATGCGGGTACGGTATACGGCTTTATTCGCCACCCAGGTGGCGCGGAATTCATCGGCCTGCATGACCGCCACGATCTTTTTCACCGGTCGTTCAAAAACGGTGATGTTCTGCTCGAGGCTGGTTTCGGCCGCCGCCAGGTAGGTGTCGACGTCGTCCCCGACATAGACGCCGCTGTGCACCAGCCGATTCTGTTCGTCACGCTTCATGGTCACCATCATGTAGACGTGCGGCCAATGCCCCAGAAACTGTTCTTCCGCCCAGTTGTAGCAGGCCCGCAGCGGCGTGATGAGCCGGCCGAGGTTGTTCTCGATTCCGTACACGCCCGCGGCGAGGTGAGACGCACAAATGGTTTCCTTGCCGCCGAGCCCGATGAAATAGTTTTTGTTGTGGTTCGCAAACCCGAGCACTTCATGCGGGACGACGTGGCCGATGTTGATGATCAGGTCCCACCCGCCCTCGACCGTCATGGTGTTGAGATCGACCGGGATCTCCCAGTCGGCCTTTCCGTCGGTGCTCTCCGCCACGCGCGCGGCGGGGATGGTCCCCATCCGGGTGACCCCGTTGCGCCAGTCGTGGGCATGAATCCGCTCCTCCGGGAAATCCCCGAACATCCACCGGTTGTCGGCCTTCGTATGCGGCACATGCTGTCCCAGGGTGGGAATCATGTGAACCTCACAGCTATCCGGCAGCAGCCGGTCGAAGGTTTCAGCGATCCAGCCCGCGCCGCAGTGGGCGCGGGTGATATCCGGCGGCAGCAGCAGCACCCGTCTGAACGAACACCCCAGACGGTCGCGCGCCTCGTCGAGCGTGCGCTGACACAACTGCTCGATCTCCGTGCGGGCGATCGACTCATCTTTACGAATAAACCACGGCATACCCGATGTCCTTATACGCTGTAGGTGGAGGCCGCCGTATCGCCGCCGCGGCCGGTCCAGTTGGTGTGGAAAAACTCGCCGCGCGGCCGGTCGACCCGTTCGTAGGTGTGCGCCCCGAAGTAATCGCGCTGAGCCTGCAGCAGGTTCGCCGGAAGCCGCGCACTGCGGTATCCGTCGTAGAACGCGAGCGCGGAACTGATGGCCGGCATCGGGATCCCCAGCTCGACCGCCCGGCTCACCACCCGCCGCCAGCCCGCCTGGGCCTGGTCCACGGCCGACTGGAAGAACGGGTCGAGCAGCAGGTTCACCAGCTCGGGGTCGTGGTCGAAGGCCTCCTTGATCTTTCCGAGGAAGACGGAGCGGATGATGCACCCCCCGCGCCACATCAGCGCGATGCCGCCGTAGTTCAGATTCCAGCCGTACTCCGCCGCCGCAGCGCGCATCAGCTGGTAGCCCTGGGCGTAGGAGGCGATCTTCGACGCGTACAGCGCCTGGCGCAGATCCTCGATCATCGCCTCGCGATCGCCCTCGAAGTTCCCGTCCGGTCCGGACAGCTCCTTCGACGCGGCCACGCGTTCGTCCTTGAGCGCCGACAGGCAGCGGGCGAACACGGCCTCGCCGATCAGCGTGAGCGGCTGGCCGAGGTCGAGGGCCGCCTGCGCCGTCCACTTGCCGGTCCCCTTCTGCCCGGCCGTGTCGAGGATCGAGTCGATGACGGCCTCGCCGTCTTCGGTCTTATAGCCGAGGATGTCGCGGGTGATCTCGATGAGATAGCTGTCGAGTTCGCCCTGGTTCCACTGGCCGAAGACCTCGTGCATCTCTTCGTTCGACATCCCGAGGCCCGCCTTCATCATCTGGTACGTCTCGCAGATCATCTGCATGTCGCCGTACTCGATCCCGTTGTGGACCATCTTGACGAAATGCCCCGCGCCGCCTTCGCCGACCCAGTCGCAGCACGGCTCGCCGTCGGCGGTCTGCGCGGCGATCTTCTGAAAGATCGGCCTGACGTGTTCCCACGCCGCCGGCGATCCGCCGGGCATGATGGACGGCCCTTTCAGGGCGCCCTCCTCGCCGCCGGAGACGCCGGTACCGATGTAGAGCAGACCGCGGCTCTCGACGGTTTCCGTGCGGCGGATGGTGTCGGGAAAGTGCGAGTTGCCGCCGTCGATGATGATGTCGCCCTCTTCAAGGTGCGGCATCAGCTTTTCGATGAGAGCGTCGACGGCCCCGCCCGCCTTGACGAGCATCATCACTTTGCGCGGGCGCTCCAGCGCGGCGCACAGTTCCTCGATCGAATGGCAGCCGGTGATGTTTTTGCCCGCGCCGCGTCCGCCGACAAAGCGGTCGACCTTCTCGGTCGTACGATTGTAGACCGCCACGCTGAACCCTTTGCTCTCCATGTTGAGCACCAGGTTCTCTCCCATCACCGCCAGACCGATCAGTCCGATATCCGCGTTCATCGTCGTTCCTCCGTTTATGATAAAAACCTAGCGCCTGACCCGCGCATTGCCTTCCCAGATGCCCCAGACCTGCTCCTCGCTGACCGGCTGGGCGTAGTCGGTTCGCAGCGTCGCCGCCAGCGCGCCGCAGGCCCATCCGAACTGCGCGCAGCGGTGGATATCCCACTCTTTGAGTGTACCGTACAGCAGCCCGCCGACAAAGCCGTCGCCGCCGCCGATCCGGTCCAGCACTCCGATCTCACGCGGGCGGATGACCTCCCACTCGCCGTCCTGTACGGCCAGGGCGCCCCACAGGTGGCGGTTGGCGGAGTGTACTTCCCGCAGCGTGGTCGCGAACCGCGAGGCGCCGGGATACGCGGACTGCACGCGGCCGATCATCTCCTTGAAGTCGTCGATCTTCGCCTCCAGCCCCTTTCCGCCGGACTCCGGACCCTCGATCCCGAGACAGAGCTGGAAGTCCTCTTCGTTGCCGACCAGGATATCGCTGTTCGCGGCGATTCCGGCAAACACCTCCGCGAGTTCGCGCTCGCGTCCCTTCCAGAAGCTCGCGCGGTGATTCAGATCAAACGAGATCAGCGATCCGTGTTCCCGCGCCACCCGGGCGATCTCCAGACACAGCCGGCCGGTCTCCGGAGAGAGCGCCGCGATCAGGCCCGAGAGATGGACGATCCGCGCGCCCTCCTGACCGAAAATCCGGTTCAGGTCGAAGTCCTCCGGCCGCAATCCGCGCGCGACCTCGCCGGCGCGGTCGTTGTGCACCCGCGGTCCCCGCGAGCCCCACCCGCGGTCGGCCATGTTGATCTGGTGGCGCAGCCCCCACGGTCCGCCCTGCTCGAACCCGGGGCCTTCGATCGCCATCCCCCGGCTGCGCAGGTTGGTTTGTATAAAGTGCGAGACGGGGCTCCCGCTGACGAACGCGGTCAGCACCTTGACCGGGAGCCCGAGATAGGAAACCACGCTGGCCACATTGCTCTCCGCGCTGGTCGCGTGCATGTGGAACCGATCGCTGCTGTGGAACGGCTGCGCGTCGTCCGGGGTCAGTCGCAGCCCCATGCTGGTCGGCACGACCAGCGCGTATGTCTTCTGTGCCTTCTCGGTCATGGTTCGGCCTCTCCCTTTCGCGTCTGCATTCCTTCTTTGGGTTCCGGCAGGGCGCGATCCCCGAGTGCGCCGCTGTTCCGGACGGTCCTGACGTACGTTGGAATCCCTACCCTTCCTGTCTGCACCCTTCCACGAACGCGCGCAGCTGTTCGCTGCGGACGTCGGGCGGCATGCCGCCGCCGCACGAAAACAGCACGCGGCGGGGATCGGTACAGCCGCGCACCATGTCGGCCGCTGCGGCGCGCACTTCGTCCGGGGACTGCGCGGCCAGGGTATCGCGCGGCGGCAGGTTACCCCACAACGTCACCTCTTCCCCGCACAACGCGCGCATTTCATCCAACCCGTGTTCAAAGGCGAAATTGAACAGGTTGATGCCGGCCCCGGAGAGATGCGGGGCGCACACCAGCCCTTTGGCATCATTGTGAAAGGCCTTCACACTGAACGGGAACGACTGGAAGATCCGCTCCAGGTAAGGATGGGCGAACTGAAGGTAATCCTCCTCGCCCACAAACCCCACGATGTCGTCGAGCACGAGCACGGCATCGATCGTATCGAACCGCTCCTTCTGATATCCGATCCAGTCGACGACAAAATCGGTAATGGTCTTCAGCAGCGCCTCGCACGCCTCGCGCTCGGTGTAGAGCGCGAGCAGAAACTCGGTGGTCCCCATCAGGAACGAGGCGATATTGAGCGGGCCACGGGATACGGCGAAGCGGATTTCATGGCCGGCCTCGCGCATGGCCGGCTGTGCGCCGGCGAGCCGTTCGATCACGAAAGGCAGCAGCCCGTCCCGGCGCACATCGGGCTTGGCGATCTCGCCCGCCCGGGCCGCCTCGGTAATCACGCGGTGGGCGTGCGGCAGCGCATCGGTCTCCCAGCTGCATTTTGCACCGAACGCCGAGGGTTCGGTACACATCCCGAACTCCGACCAGAACCCCGGGATGAACATCACCTCCGGGAAGGACTCGACCGCATTCAGGTTGGCCTCCAGCCAGGCGCGGTCGGAGGCGTAGTACGAGAGGGTGCTCACCCCGTGCCAGCCCGGCAGCCACGGGCTGTCGATGATGAATCCGACCGGAGGCGTCTCGACCGCCTCCCCCGCAACGATCCGGCATAAAAGTTCCCATTGATGATCCGTCATGATTCACACTCCGCTGTAGGCTGAAAACCCGCCGTCGATGGGGATCACCGCGCCGGTTACGAACGACGCCGCGTCGGAAAGCAGGTAATGGACCGTACCGTAGACCTCGTGCGCCTCACCGAAACGGCCGAACGGCGTCTGATCGATCACCTGCCGGCCGCGCTCCGTGTAGGATCCGTCCTCGTTCGTAAGGAGCCTCCGGTTCTGTTCGCCGATAAAGAATCCCGGCGCGACGGCATTGACGCGCAGACCGTCGCCGTACTTTTGCGCCAGCTCGGTCGCCATCCAGCGCGTGAAGTTCTCCACCGCCGCCTTGGCGTTGGAGTACCCCAGCACGCGGGTCAGCGCCCGCCCGGCGGCCATGGACGAAAAATTGACCACGCACCCCGCGCGCTGTTCCCGGAACGCCTCCGCGAACGCCAGCGTCGGCAGAACCGTGCCCTTCAGGTTCAGATCGAGCACCCTGTCGTAGGCCTCGACCTCCAGATCGAACACCTCCTGCTCCGGACCGATCGTCGCCCCGGCCATATTGCCGCCCGCGCCGTTGATCAGGGCATCCACGCGGCCGAATGTGCGCTTTACCTCGTCGCGCACCTGCGCCAGCCGGTCGCGGTCGAGCACATCACACGGAAACGCCGCGCACTTATCGGAAATGCCCTTCGCCTGTTCCAGCGCCGCGTCCAGGCGCTCCCCCTCCAGATCGAGGTAGACCGCCGTCGCCCCCCGCTGCTGGAGATAGCGCGCCGTACCGCCCGCCAGCACGCCCGCCGCCCCCGTGACCGCGACCACCCGGCCGCCGAGATCAAAATAATCGTTCATACATCAGGCTCCCTCAGCTTTACTCAATGGTTTGAGAATATAGAGTGTTTCTTCGGGACCGGCAAGATCTGATTCATCACAAATACGGCAAGGGCATGAAGAGGGGTCAGCTTCATGTCCTGCTTGTTTTCGTGGCCGATTCCCCGTCATACTGCCCTCTTATTATGGTGAGTCAGCGGAACATTGCGGAGCGGCTGGGCGTCTCGGTGGCGCTGGTCTCGCGCGTGCTTTCGGGCACGGCGGACGAGATCGGCATTGCGGCGGCGACGCAGCAGCGTGTGCTGGAGACGGCGGAGCGGCTGGGGTATGTGCCGAACGCGGCGGCGTTATCGCTGAAGGGCAAGGCGACCCGGACGGTCGGCGTGGCGGTCTACGACTTCAACGACCCCTTTTTCGGGATGATGATTCATCGGATCCAGGAGCAGGCCCACAGGCATGAGTACTCGCTGGTGCTGGCCGGATTTGTCAACCGGGTTCCGGACGAACGGGATCTGCGGCCGCTGCACAAGCACGCGATCGACGCGCTGATCATCGTGGGATCCGACGCCGGGGCACCGTGGCTGGAGTCGTTCACGCAGCTGCCGGTGGTGCGTGTGGGGCACGGTCCTTCAGAGGAGCGCAGCGTGCGGCTGACTACGGACGAAGAGGACGCGGCGGAAAAGCTGATCGATCATCTCGCCGCACACGACCGGCGGCGACTGCGATTTCTCTCTCAGAAACTGCCCGCGCACCGGCTGCGCGAACGCAAGCTGCGCGACGCCGCCCGTGACGCGGGACTCGGATTCACAGCCGCGGCGCCTCAATCGTCCGGCGGCTTCGAGGCCGGATACGAATCCGCGCGCCGGTGGCCGGGCTCGGGAGCGAGGGCCGATGCGCTGGTCTGCGCGACGGATCGCATGGCCATGGGCGCGCTCAAGGCCCTGCACGAGCGCGGGATCGACGTGCCGGGTGAAGTCGCGGTCACGGGGTTCGACGACATCCCCTTCGCGGCAAAGTTTATTCCTGCGCTGACCACCGTCCGCCAGGACGTGGACGCCATGGCCGGGCGCGTTTTCGAATCGCTCATGACGCCCGCCGATCCGGAGGAGATCCTTTTCCCCGGCAAACTGGTCATCCGTGATTCGGGATGAGGGGCTCTTCGCAGATTTTTGTGGTGAGATCCGGGCCGTCCGCGGCCCGGATACCCGTACGCCGAATCGTGCTCGTACTCAACGAAGCGGTCCTCGTGCTTCCCCTTCTGCCCTTTCCCACAAAAATCCACGAATAAAGCGGTTCTGACTTCACGTCGAGCCTATCCCTCTTTTTTCGGTTTGCGTGAGAAGTGTTATGTGAACTGCCGAATTAAAGGTCCGTTCGCCTAATTAAACGGGGGGAATAAGATGAGAACGAATGAGAAGAATGAGTCGCATGAATCTCATGGCTCCCATGACTCTCATCCCGTGCTCCCGCCAAGTGGCGACTACCAAACCCTGCTCTCATTCCAGAAAGCGGAAGTCGTCTACGACATTACCTTTCGCTTCGCGCATAAATACCTGTCGCGCGGCGACCGGACCGTTGACCAGATGATTCAGTCGGCCCGATCCGGAAAGAAAAACATTCTCGAAGGCAGCAAAGCCGCCCTCACCTCCAAGGAAACGGAAATCAAACTCACCAACGTCGCGCGCGCCAGCCTCGAAGAACTGCTCGACGACTACCTCGACTTTCTCCGCGTCCGCGACCTGACCATCTGGGAGCCGAACAGTAAAGAGGCGCTCTTCGTCCGCAATTTAGGACGACAAGAGCCGCAGACCTTTGAACTCTACCGGGAATTTGTCGAAACCCGCCCGCCGGAAACCGTCGCCAACATTGCCATCTGCCTTATTCATCAAACCAACTATCTGGTTGACCAGCAGCTCCGCCGCCTTGAGCAAGACTTCGTTAACCCGTCTTTCCCTGTTCGGCGGCGAAAACGCCTTTTTTCTTCGATTTCAGTTCAAAGGTCTGCCCCACATTTTTTCTTCAGCTCTTCAAGCCGAGGGGGTGGTTGTTCCGGAAGCGTCAGGTTGAGCTGGTGCAGCAGAAGCTGAAGGTCTTTCTCCGGTTGCGTGTAGCGCGGCAGGATCAGGGTGCGCCCGTCGGTCGTGGGCAGGTGCACATCGATCATCTGCACGGCTTTGAACTTTTCCAGGATGGCGCGGGGGGTCAAGCCCGGGGCCCTGGCTTTGGCCCGCTGTTTCAGCGTGACTTGCAGAGCGTAGCTCAAAAATGACACGAAGATGTGCGCTTCGATCCGCTCATCCTTCTGGTGATACACCGGGCGGATATCCAGATCATTCTTCAGCTCCTTGAAGGCCTGCTCGACCTCGTTCAGGACCATGTATTGCTTCCACAGCTCTTCGGGCTGTTCGGCCGCCAGATTGGTGCGCAACAGGTAGGTGCCTTCACCTCGACGGGCTTTACGCAGTTTTTTGCGGTTCAGCCGGAAGTGAAAGCTCTCCGGCGTAACGGCCTCGCGGGGTTGGGGAAGGCGGAGGTCCACCAGACCCCAGGCTTTGCCCGCTTCCTGTTTGGCGGCACCCAGTTTCAGCAAAAGTTCGTCGCGCTTGAGGTTTTTCATGCCCCCCAGTTGATGCAGGCGCTTCCAGAGCTTCTTGAGTTTGCGCTGTCGCATGGAGCGCTCTTTATCGCAGCGACTTCCGCTGCGGGTGAGGACGTAAAGATCCTCCCCGTCGCGGGCCAGCTTGACCTCGATCTGCTCCTGCACCTGCCTCCACGGTTGACCGAAGAGCTGGTCCTCGAGCTTGCTGAGCCGCCCGCGCGGCGTGCCCACCAGATAGCTCGCGCCTTCTGCTCGCATCTGTTCGAGCGCGTCCTCGGTCGGGATGCCCCGGTCCATGATCCAGAGCCGGTTCATCTTCCCGTACTGCGCCTCGATCCTGCGCAGGAAGTCCGGCAGGGTCGTTTTATCCGAGGTGTTCCCGGGCATCACCTCGTAGGCGACCGGAAAGCCCTCGGGCGTGACGATCAGCGCAATGACCACCTGCACGCAGTCGGATCGCTTGTCCCGACTGTAGCCGAACTTGCGCAGCCCTTCGCGTTCGGGCACGTCGCATTCAAAATAGGTGCTGGTCAGGTCATAAAGCAGCACCTCGTAGGAAGCGTCGAACAACAGGCGCCACTGTGTCTTTAGAAACGAAAACAGATCGGCTTTGTGTTCACCGAGTTTATCGAGACAGCGGTAGAGCGTGTTTTTGGCCGCGATGGACTCATCTTCGCCGAGCAGGTCCGCCATGGCACTGGCCTTAAACCAGTCGCGGTGCAGCCGCCACTCGCTGCCCGGATCGAGCAGACGATAGGTCACCAGCGTTTTGAGCACGTGGAGCCAGCCGGTGCCCTTGCGGCTCGCGGGAAGACGGGGGCTCCAGAAACGGTCCAGATCCAGCTCGTTCCACAACTCCATGGCCAGCCAGCATCCGCCCCACTGACGCGGATGATGCAAGCTCAGCCGGGAAAGCCGGATCCGAACGGGATGGGACACCTCCGGCGGCGGCGTGCGGTCTTCCGGGAACAGGCTTATCTGTCGAACCGAATCGGTCGATTCATCCAGCACGTCGAGTGCCGAGCACCATTGAGCCTTCTGGCTGTCGTTGAGTTCGCCCAGATAGAGCAGCGGACGCTTCATGACGCCGCGCCGGGTCCGCACACTTTCAACGATGCTCCAGTAGCGGTGCTCTTTGCCGTCTTTGCGTCGCCTGTGGCACTTCAAATACACAACCCGATTTTTTCACAGAAAATCAAGTCGTCAACCGGCAAGGTCTGCCCCACAGCCCCTTTTGGAACGTGACCCCTTGAAAACAAAGGACGAAACGGAGGTCACACCCCCGAAAAAAGACGTTTGGGCCGCCGAACGGGGAAAGACGGGTTAGAACCGATACCATACGAAATCCAAGTGCCACGCGCATTCCTGTTTGAGGCGAATATTGTTCCCGCATGGTAAGCAGAAGAGCGGCGCGCTCGGAGATCGCGCCCTACCCAAGAGCACAGGACGAATTCACGTATGAAGGAAGGCAGGGGTTCTGCTGTCCAGCAGAACCGTCCGGAAGAGCGGCGCGCTCGGAGATCGCGCCCTACCCAAAGGCTCTGATAGGTTCTGCTCATAAGGAGGATGACATGGGCCTGTTCAATGTACGCGATTTCGGGGCAACGGGTGACGGAAAGACGATGGATACGGCGTCGATTCAGAAGGCAGATCGACATCTGCGCGCAACAGGGTGGCGGGGAGGTGGTCTTCCCGGCGGGGACGTATAGCTGCGGCCAGATCCATTGGAGGGACGGGTTCCACCCCGTCCTTTTTTGCGGTCGGCGTGGAAGCCGACCCTCCACCCCGTCCCTCCACAATGCACGGACCCAAAAAAACCCCGCCGGGAAAAAAAACCGGCGGGGTCATGCTGAATCGTAAGACCAGACGAAACTACCTGTGCAGTTTACGGCGGAGGGCCGCAAGTGTAAGGCCGATAAATCCGAGCAGACCGAACGTGGTCGGCTCCGGAATCACCGTCAACGTCGTATTGTCGTCCGAAATTACAAAGTAATTCGCATAATAATCGTCCTGCGAAGCATTGGTGGTCTGCATCGCCTTGCCGTCGTACGTGATCCCGTTTCCGAGATAGTATTTCCAGACCGCCGGAGTCATCGCACTCGCACCGTTCGTCTCCCACACGATCGAACCCATGAAGTGATTGTCGCCGATCGTCGGATCCCCGTCCGGATCTTCGAACGCCATGGTCGGGATGGATTTTGCGCGAACCTGATGCCACACCCCGGTCCCCCCGGAGAGCAGGGTGAGCCCGCAGTTGGCGTTGATATTGTTGCTCATAATGTTGACCACAGCATTACTGAGCGTGAGCTGTGTGTCCGAAGCGTTGCCGAAGGTCTTGTCGGCGTACACGTTTCCCGCGTAAAGATTCAACAGGTTTGTACCACCCCACGTCCAGAGATTGAGCTTATAGTCGCGGACGATGATGTTCGTATACGACCCGTCATTGCCGGTGTCGTTCAGCGTGTAGACGGTGTCTTTACGGATGGAGAGATCCTCGCCGTAATCCATCAGCGTACCTCCACGCTGCTCGATCCAGAAATCATCGAGCGCCTTCGGGGTCCAGTAGTTCGTACCGGCCATGTTGGGTTCGTTGCCGGTCAGAATCCCCACCCGGTTGCTGCTCAGGTACGGGTTCGCGTTGTTGGTCCAGTTCCAGCCGTTTTCGAGCCGACCGTAACCGGCCGCAAAATCATTCTCAAACCACCATTCCGTCTGCGCATCGGCAACCAGCGTACCCACGAGAACTGCCGCCAAGGCCATACATAATTTTCTCATCCGATTCTCCTCCGTAATGAATCGCTATTCCGTCTCCCTCTCATCCACTCGCACGAAACTATCAGAAAACTCAATCCGTTCAAGAACAAAAATCACTAGCATCCCACTCACGAGGGACGGAAATTGTAATGGCTGACTGACTGGCTACAATCTTCTTCAGTGTCTAACCCAAAGGAGATTGCGTGATGCCAGCCAGTCGAGCCGGGAGTAAGCGTGCCATTTTTCGTCAGGTCTGTGAACTCATTCCGCCGCACCTTGTGCCGAAACTTGCGCGCAAGCACGGGATCAAGTCGAGGGGCATCACGCCCTGGAGCCATCTGGTGAGCATGCTCTATGCGCAGTTCACCCATGCGATCGGGCTGAACGACGTGGTGGACGCGCTGCGCGCCCATCGGGCGCCGATGGCCAGCATCCGTGGCGCCAAGCCACCGAGCCGCAACGGGCTCTCGCACGCGAACAAGACCCGCGATCCGAAAATGGCCGAGGAGCTTTTCTGGTCGGTGCTCGAGTACTTCGAGACGTTGCGACCGGGGTTCGGTGGCGTGAAGTTCCGCCGACTGCCGAGGCGCTTCAAACGAACGGTGTATGCCCTGGACTCCACGACGATCAAGCTGTTCGCCAACTGCATGGACTGGGCGAAGCATCGGCGGCGCAAGGCGGCCGCGAAGCTGCACCTGCGGCTGAACCTGGAGAGCTTCCTGCCGGCCTTCGCGATTGTCGACTCGGCCAGGGGGCACGACAGCACCAAGGCGCACGAGTTGTGCGCAGGCCTCAAGGCGGGTGAAATCGCCGTGTTTGACATGGCCTACATCGACTATACGCATCTGTTCAGACTGGCCGAGCGGGGTATCTTCTGGGTGAGCCGCGTGAAAGAAAGCATGAACTTGCGCTGCGTGAAGCGGCTGGTGAAGAAGCCCGCGGGGCGCATCCTGCGTGACGATCTCGTGCTCGTTCAGAATCCCGGTAAGCGAAAGGACTATCCGAAGCGCATGCGCCGGATCGTGGCCCGCATCGAGATCAACGGCGAGGATCGGATAATGACCTTCTTTACGAACAACTTCGAGTGGGCGGCCTCGAGCATCTGTGATCTGTACAAGGCGCGATGGAACATCGAAACCTTCTTCAAACAGATCAAGCAGACGCTGCACCTGGGCGACTTCCTCGGGCACAACCGCAAGGCGATTGAGTGGCAGCTCTGGACGGCGCTGCTGATGTACGTGTTGCTCCGCTTTCTGCATACCTGCAGCGATTGGGCGCACAGCTTTACGCGGTTGTTTACCTGCCTGCGCGCGGTTCTGTGGCAACGGCTTCATCTGCTCGCTTATTTGAAATCCTATGGGACAGCACAGGGCAGCTTCCGGATGCAATGGGCCCCACAACAAGCCTATTTGCCCGGATTAGGGTTGTCCCCTCTCTGAGATGTGGGACAGCATCGGGCGCATTTAAAAACAGGGGCATCCTTGATCGCGAAAATTATCAAATGAAACATAGCTCGGAGAAAAAGTGCGACCCTTGCAGGGCAAGGGGTTACGTAAGTCCTGTGCCCCGATATGGGGCCTTATGGGATGCTACTGACAGAAAATCAAGTCGTCAACCGGCAAGGTCTGCCCCACAGCCCCTTTTGGAACGTGACCCCTTGAAAACAAAGGACGAAACGGAGGTCACACCCCCGAAAAAAGACGTTTGGGCCGCCGAACGGGGAAAGACGGGTTAAGCAGGGCGGCCTCCGCGAACGCATGACCCGCGCCCGCATCGACTACCGCAATAAAAATCGGTAGCCCAAAAGCTTCGGGCAGGAACATCCCCCGCATCCTTTCCATAAAGTAGAGCACGCGTCCCGCTTGCTTTTCCAGGGTCCGGAACCTGAACACATTCGCGGTCGGCACATCCAATGGAATAATTAAAAAAGGGTTCTGACCCTTTTCTGACTAAAATCATGATTTAGGCGGACTCCTAATTCCGGAGTCGACACCCGGCTCCAGGTGCGGGGGAGCACCCTGGCGGGGAAATAAGCAGCATCGCGGATGACCATTAGCCGGGGGACTCCGACCACCCCATCGCGGTCAAGATGAGGCCCTCCCCCGGCGCGCACCCTCCTTGTGGTCGTTATTCCCCCCGGGCCTCCGCACACCGGTCCAGCCGGGTGGAGAGCGCGAAGAAGGAGGGTACCCAGAGGCCGATAAAGATACCGAAGCGTTCGGCGTACGCCTGCTTCTCGGGCGTCGTCCCGCCGGCCAGAAACCAGACGAGCACGGCCCCGACGATGGAGAGGAATCCGAGCAGGAGACACAGGCGACTCAACAGGCGGTACTGATTCGTGTTCATTAAGCACGCTCCTTTTGATGTTTGCGTTACTGCGGACGGCCTTTCGCTGAAGGTCTTATAGCCGCCGGAAGCCGGGATGTCGAGCCCCTGCCACCGCAACACCTCGTCCTCGTCCCGGCTCCGATTCGGGTTCAGGATGGGGATAAACCATGAAGAACATGAAGGGCATGAAGGTTGGTTGAGGGGGGGCGGAAGAATCAGCATGGGTCCGTGTGATCGGTTTCAACCTCGTGTCGGGCGGTGCGGACCCATTCGGAATTCTCGGAAGAATTCCCGCGACGCACGACACGGGAGCCGAGCAGAACAACCTTCCAGGCTACGAAGACGGGCACGAAGCACAGGCGCAGGTAGATTCTGGCGGGGGCGCGGATCACCGGCGGGCCGCTCAGGACGTGGATCAGTTCCGCCGTCAGCGCCAGGGTCGCCAGAGCGAGATTGAACGCGGCGAACCCATAGTACGCGGCGGAGGCCGCGAGCAGAGCGAGCAGCCACACCGCGAACGTCGCGCCCGCGAGCAGCGCCAGCGGCGGGATGAGCAATTCCATCGCGGCGTCCGCCTTGACCGCGCTCCGCTCGCATACCGCTCCGCGGAGCAGCCGGCCCAGCCAGGTCCGGATGACGGGCATCCGGCCGCCTTCCCAGCGCAGGCGCTGCGGAGCGGCCTCGGCGCTCCCGGTAACCATCTGGCCGTATACATGCGCCCCCGGCGCGAAATGCACCCGAATGCCGCGGTCGGCCAGATAGCAGGCGAGTTCGAGGTCCTCGACGATCGATCCGGCGGGGTAGCCGTGGGCTTCCACAAGCGCGCGGGCAAAGCCCATGCCGTTGCCTTTCAATCCGCAGGACAGCCCCATGCGCTCCCTGCCCAGAGGGCGCAGAAAGTGAAAACAGGCCAGGGCCACCGCGAGCAGCGAAGTGCGCCAGCCTTCGAGCGGATTGAGGACGCCGTAATATCCCTGTATCGCCTGTGCCCCGCGCTTCAGCTCGCGGTCCATGAACCACAGGAAGTCGGCGTTCACCTGCGAATCCGCGTCCACCACCGCCACCGCGTCCCAGCGCCAGTCCATGGGCACCAGCCGTTCGCGCATCGCCCAGTCGAGCGCCTGGCCCTTCCCGCGGTTCTCCGTGTCCGCGCGCTCGAAGACCTCCGCGCCCCCGTCGCGCGCGAGCGCAGCAGTCCGGTCCGAGCAGTTGTCCGCAATCACCGCCACCCGAAAGGCGTCCGCCGGATAGGACATCGCCCGCAGACTCGCGAGAGTCTGCCCGATGACCTGCTCTTCGTCGTGTGCGGGGATGAGCACGATCCATTTCGACGGCCGTTCGCGCGGACCCTCATAGCGTCCGCGGATCAGCCGACGGTCGCGGTTGCGCCAGGCCTGCACGGTCAGCAGGAGGAGGTAGGCGGCGGGGACCGCGCACGCCGCCGCCGCCAGCAAAATCGCGCTGTCGAGGAGGACGCTCATGACTCCCGCGCTTCTTCCGGTGCGCCGAACGTGCGCACCACCCGCGCCGGAGCCCCCGCGGCAAGCGAGTTCGGCGGCACGTCCTTCGTCACCACGCTCCCGGCACCGATCACCGCATTCTTTCCGATCGTGACCCCTTTCAGCACGATGACGCGCACGCCGAGCCAGACGTTGTCCTCGAGCACGATCGGTTTCGACTCACCGAGCGCATTCCGGTCCTCGACCCGGTGGTAGTCGTTGTCCATCAGGCACGCGTAGGAACCGATCTGGCATCCGTTGCCGATGCGGATTTCCTCGTGCGCCGAGAGGCTCGCACCGTAATTCAGGAACACCCGGTCGCCGATCGCGATGCGTCCGCCGGGATGGGTGATGAGTTCCGACCGCACCGTGGTGCTGAAGAAAAGGAAGCGTTCGCCGATCTCGATGCTCCCGCGGTTGATGATCGCCGGCCGGCCGTACACGCGCGGCCGCCGCCCCACGCGCGTACAGCGCCGCAGGTGGACATATCCGAGAAGCATGTGCCAGATACCGGATGCCAGGACCGTCGGTTTCATGATGGATCGATATGGGTTCTTAATTCCATTACTCAGGTTTCAGGTCTCAGCCTTCCCACTCCCTCTTATTCTGACTCTGATTCTGATTCTCTTACTCAGGTTTCAGGTCTCAGCCTTCCCACTCACTCTCCCTCCCCCTCCCCCGCCTCATCAAAGATCTTCCCGATCCGGTCGACGAAGTGATCGAGGGTACAGCGGGCGAGCACGTCGGAGCGGCCTTCCGCGCCGATGCGCAGCGCACGCTCCCGGTTCTCGAGAATGGCGAGGATTTCACGGCGCATCGCTTCGGCGTCCCCGCAGGGTACGATCACCGCGCTTCTCCCGGCGCGCAGACTGTCCAGAATGCCCGGGGATGCGGATACCACCACCGGCTTGCCGACCGCCTGGGCCTCAAGCAGCGTGGTCACCCCGGCCGGCGATTCGACCGGCTGGAGCGGGATGGCCGCCAGCGCGCAGTTGCGGTACAGTTCGCGGAGTTCACCGAATGAAATGCCGCGCTTCAGGCTGACGTTATCGGGCATCCGGCGGTTGCGAAGGCGGTCGCGCCGTTTCGACCAGGGGCTTGAGCCCACGATGGTCAGCGGGATATCCGTATCCCGGAGCGCCTCGATCAGCGTTTCGTAATCGCGGAGTTCTCGGCCCACGCTGAGGACGCCGACCCCCTCGTCGGCGCCGTCCGGGGAGTAGAAATCCTGGTCGACCTGAAAGCCGATGCGATGAATTTTCTTTTCGGGCACCCGGAGCACCTGCGCAGCGAACTTCGCCTGCCGGCTCGTATAACAGATCATCGCATCGATGCGGCTGAAGATGCGGAAGAGGCGGGCGAACCATTTCTTGTGCGGCGGGCTGAGCAGGTGTCCGATCATGACATGCCGCGCGTCCCGACGGAATTTGAGCAGCAGGGCCAGTGGATAGCCGACCTTCTCCGCGGTTGTGAAATAAGCGTCCGCATTACGGCGGAAACCGAGCCAGGCGAGCGCGACATTCGGCCCGGCGATCCTGCGCAGCAGCCGGGCGCACGCCGGCGCGGTCGCGCCGAGGTCGGCGTAGGACAGGATCTCCGCGTCCAGCCGCTCGGCCAGCACGTCGAAATCCTGGCGCGGATGGTCCTCTTCCTCCGCCAGGCGGCGGCGGATCGACGCCACGTCGGCGCTCACCAGGATCAGCGTCTTCTGTTCCGCGGTTGAAGCGTTCATGCCAGCAGCTCCTCGTAGGCGTTCCTGATCTCCGCGGCCACCCGGCGGCAGTCGTAACGCCCTTCCGCGCGTTCGCGGCCCGCACGGCCCAGATCCCTCCGGCGATCTTCGTCTTCCAGAAGCCGCCGCAGGGCGTGAGCCATGCGCAGATAATCGGCGGGCGGCACCAGGTCGGCGCATTCACCGACCACCTCCGGGATGGAGCCCGATTCGGTGGTGATGACGGGAAGTCCGGAGGCGAGCGCTTCGGCGAGGACGTACCCGAACTGTTCCAGCCAGCCCGGACGCGGGATGCTGCCGAGCACGAATACGTCGGCGAGGTTATACGCCTCGTGCATCCGGTCGTAGGGGAAGCGCGTGATCACGGCCCGGCCCCGCAACCCCAGCCGGTCAATGCGCTTCTGCAGTTCCTTTTCTGCGGGACCGCTGCCCGCGAAAACCAGCTTGAGACGCTCGCTGCCGGTGTCTTTGACCAGCTTTTTGAAGGCGTACAGAATCTGGAACACGCCCTTTTCCCAGCGCAGCGTCGCCACGCTCAGGATCACGAAGTCATCCTCACGGATGCCGTATTCCGAAGCGAGGTCTTCCGGCCGGGGTCGCGGTTTGAACCGTTCGACGTTCACGCCCGGCGGCAGCACCCTGATTTTCGCGGGATCGGCGCCCTCCAGCTCCAGGCAGTCCTTCACCCGCGGGGTCATCGCCAGAAACAGGTCCGCGCCCTCCAGCACCTCGTACTTCATGCGCCGCTTCGCGCCGAAACGCTCGGCCGCGAACGGACGGTTCTCCCACACCGTGACCACGAGCTTCGTCCCGTAACGGCGTTTCGCCTGCAGCGCCTGCCAGGAAAAGGCGTTGAACGTCTCCATCGTGTGCGCGATATCCCTGTCCGCCAGCGCCTTCACCAGTCCGAGGTGATAATAGTCCAGCCCGCACGTGGCCTGCAGGAAGAGATCGAAGTAGAATCCCAGCTTCGGGCTGATCACCGTCGCCGGATCGTCGATGCAGTGCAGCTTCCGGATCGGCACACTCACCAGCCCGGTATCGAAGCGGTTGATCATGATCTTGTAGGCCTCGAGTTCGACCTCCGGCTTCATCTGTTCGTAGATCTGCATCTCGAACTGCGAGAGATAGGCGCCGCGTATCAGTCCCACTTTCATGATTTGTCTCCCCCTCGCTCGATCACTCTCGCCGGCGGCGGACCGAACACGGCGCCGGCCGGTATGTCACGGACCACGATCGATCCCGGCTCGACCACCGCGCCCTCGCCGATGGTGACGCCCTTGAGCACGATCGTCCTCGAACCGAGGCGGGCGCCGTCGCCGACCCGCACCGGCCGCCGATCCGCTTCAGTCCCGCCGGGGCCGTGCAGGTCGGTATCCATGACCAGCACATCCACACCGAGACGGCAGCGGGCGCCTATGCGCAGCGATCTCCAGGACACCAGTTCGACGCCCTCTTCCAGAATTGTACCGTCGCCCACGTCGATGTCTCCCTCTGCGCCCGCCCACACGCGCACGCCGGGGCCGATCGTCACGGAACCCATCGCGATCCGCCCGCCCTCGTTCTTCCAGCGCGGCCCCGGCCGTCCGGGAAGAAAGGTCAGCCCGCGGGCGTCCTCGACCGCCCGCGCGGCCGCGGCTCTGCGCCACCCTGTCGACAGAGGATTCATGCCGCCCTCGCTTCCGCCGCGCGGCCGACGATCACCGCGCCCGGCGGATAGGTGCCCTGCACGATCGTGCCCGCCCCCACGATACAGTCATCACCGAGATCGGTCCCGCCGCGGATGACCGCCCGGGCGCCGATCCAGCAACGGTCGCCGATCCGCACCGGTTCCCGCCGCGTATCGCCGTCGCCCGCCGCCGGAACGTTTACGCAATCGCTGATTATGACGTGCCATGAGATCATACATTCGCCGCCGATGCGGATCGACGTCCCCGTCTCAAGCCGTGTGAAGCGGTTGATGTATCCCCCGTCGCCCATCGTAAGGGTGCCTTCGCCGAGACACGTCAGTCGCACGCCCGGATAGAGTGCCACGTGGCCGAGCCGGACGCGGCCCCGCCCGGCTTCGATCCGCGCCCGGGGCAGCCCCCGCACGCAGGCTACGGGCCCCGGTCCTTCCATGGTGCGCGGAAGCGTAAGACCCGCCCCGTAGGACACCCACGCATAGACTTTCCCGCCGTCCCGTGCCAGCCGCATCAGAGCCCGGATCCTTTCCGCCGCCGCGGTCATCGCTCCACCACCCGCTTCACCGCCCGGTTCAGCCGGTCGCCGATCACCGACCAGTCGAAATGTTCGCGCACGAACCGGAGTCCCTCCTCCTTCAGACGCTCCGCCTTTCCGCGGTCGTCCAGCAGTTCCGTGACCGCCGAAGCGAATTCCTCCGGCCGGTCCGCGAGCAGCGCATGACGCCCCTGCTCCAGCGGAATGCCCTCCGCGCCCAGGCGGGTCGAGACCACCGGTACGCCCGAGGCCATCGCCTCCACCACCTTGAACCGCGTCCCGCCGCCCATGCGGAGCGGGACGATAAAGACCGACGACGACCACATGTACGGCCGCACATCGTCGACAAACCCCGTGACCTCCACGTTCGCGGAGGCGTACTGGGCCACCGCGGGGGGCGGACGGCCGCCGACGAGGTAGACCTTGAGGCCCGGCCTCTGCGCGGCCAGCCGCGGGTAGACCTCGCGCATGAAAAAGTGGATGCCGTCCTCGTTCGGGTAGTAGTGGGTCGCGCCCACAAAGACGAGCGAATCGGGCTCGATCTCACGCTCTTCCGGCGGCGCGAAGTCGTCGCAGTCCACCCCGTTGGTGATCAAGGCCGTCTCGAGTCCGGGCACCTCCGATTTCAGCAGGTCGCCGTCGCGATCCGAAGTCACCAGCGTCAGCGCCGCCTCTCCGACCCATTCCAGCTCGCGGCGCTTGAATTTCGCGGCCTCGACGACATTGAAGATGCGTCGCATCGCGCCGCCGCCGTCGCCCGCCATGCGGCGGATGAGATCGTATTCGACGTTGTGTTCGTCGATAACCAGCGGGATACCTTCGGGAAAGCGGAAGCAGCCCATCTGGGCGAACTCGACCAGGATGAGGTCGGGATTCTCCTCGGCGCAGACGCGGTCGATCGCGGTCTGCATCGGCACGGAGAAGTGATTGAGTTCCTGGAACGACCTGGTCGAGAAGAGCGAGCGTGCCTGGAGGAGCCTCTTCGACGACGGCTTATGCGGTATACCTTCGACGCGTTCGCAGAGGGTGTCCATATCGCCGCGGTCCCGCACGGCCTCACCGTCGTGGTAGCACAGCAGCAGGAGCCGGTGCTCCCGGGCGAGCTGCCGCATCAGGTGGTAGACGCGCACCCCGCCGCCGAACTTGGGCGGATACGGGAAGAAGGGGCTGAGCACGAGCACGGTCATGGGGTTCTCCTTTCGAGTGCACGATCGAACACCGCTTCCATGTTCCGGACCTGGGTCTCGATGGAAAAACGATCGAGCACCGTGCTTCGCGCCGTCTCCCCGATCTCCCTGAGCCGCGCGGCGGACTCGGGACGCACCAGCTCCTCGATGATCTCAGCCAGCCGCGCGTGATCGCGCGGCGGGTAGAGAAAACCGTTCTCCCCGTCTCGGATAATTTCCGGGATACCGCCCGCGGAGGTGCCGACCGGGACTTTTCCGCAGGCCATGGGTTCGATCATCACCATGCCGAACGCCTCGTTCCACGCCGCGTTGACCACGATGTCGAGCCCGCGGTAGACGTTCACCATATCGTTGCGGTAGCCGAGGAACGTGGTGCAGTCGTCCAGTTCCGACTCCCGGCACAGCTTCTTCAGGTGGGGCACGTAATCGCGATTATCGCTGAAGATGGAGTCGTCGCCCACGAGGACGAAGTGGACGTGTTCGTGGCGGCGGTGCACCTCCGCCGCGGCGCGAATAAAGGTCTCCTGACCCTTGTCGGGAGCCAGCCGGCTGGCGATTCCGACCAGCAGCCGGTCATCCGGCAGCCCGAGCTCGTCGCGCAGCGAGGACCCGCCCGGGCTGTATTCCCCGGCGTCGAGCCCGTTATGCACGACCTCGATCGGCGGGGTGCGCGGTCCGAGCCACTCCCGGTAGTCCTCGCGCACGGCGGCCGAATTGACCACCACCGCGTCGGCTTCGCGCACCAGGCGGCGGTTGATCGCGTAATCGGCGTGGTGGGTATGGCCGTGATAGACGACGGGCAGCCCGGTCAGTTTCCTGAGCGCGGACGCCAGGTAAACCGCGCGTTTCTTATCGGAGACGTAGATCAGACCGATCTCCTCACGACGGCAGATGCGCCGGATGCGGAGCACGGCCGGCACGAGCCGGAGCAAACTCAGAACATCGCCCAGCCTCCCCCGCCAGCCGCCGCAGGCATCCACGGGCTTGGTCCCCGTATGGATCGGGAACACCGACGCGCCGGCGATCGACCGGAAACCGGCCTCTATGGGCGAGTCCTTCTGGCAGACCGCGTATACGCGGAACCGCGCGCGGTCGATGGCGCGGAGCAGGTTGAAGTGCACGCGCACCACACCGCCCATGGCGTCATTGGTGTCGATCAGCAGAATGCCGGGTCGTTGTTCCTGCGCCAAAACCCTGCCCCCTCTCCAGTGCCCCCCACCTTAGCGGGAGAAGAGGACGTTGGAAACCGAAAGTTGAGGGTAGAGGTTATTCCGCAAATACATAAGGAAGGACATGAAGAGCAGGCAGGATCGTCTGCACGACCCCCCTTTCACGTCCCGCCTTCCCCGCTATTCAAACCACGGGCGGAAGTTGAGTTCGTAGTGCAGGTCGCGGGAGCGTTCCGCGATGGGTTTGGCGGGCACGCCGCCGACCACCCCGTACGCCGGCACGTCCCGGGTCACGACCGCGCCGGCGGCGACGATCGCGCCCTCGCCGAGGGTGACCCCGGGCAGGATCACGGCGCGCGAACCGATCCAGGCGCGGTCGCCGACGAGGATCGGCTCGTCGCGGACCCCGAAACCGGGATCGTCCTTGAGGTGTTCCGAGGTGATGAACATGACTTCGGGCGAGACGCTGGCATGCTTCCCGAACGTCAGCCCCCCGCGGCAGTCCAGCGAACAGTCGCGGTTGATCACCGCGCCCTCCCCGATCCGCACCGCCGCGCCGCCGCGGCGGCAGGGGCGGTAGAAATAGCAGTAGGCGCCCAGAAAAATCGTCGCGTGCGCATCCATCTCGAAACCCAGCACATGCCGGTACCAGCCGCGCCGCACGGCGTGGAACGGGACATGCGCGATCACGTGATTGGTGAGGTAAAGCAGCAGTTTACTCAGCATATATAACTCCGGGGGTGGGTTTCCACTCCCTCTTACTCTGATTCTGACTCTGACTCTGACTCTTCTTACTCAGGTTTCAGCTTTCCCACTCCCTCTTACTCTGACTCTGATTCTGATTCTTCTTACTCAGGTCTCAGGTTTCAGGTTTCTCACTCTCTCTCTCCCCTCCCACTTCCTCTTTTCTCAGCGCCTCCGGCAGGGCCATGGCGACGCCGAGGTAGATCATATTCCGGTAGAACGTGATTTGAAGGTCGTAATAGGCCACGGCGATCTGGCTGGCGATGAAAGTGATGACCATCAGGCACACGGCCTGGCGGTACGGGTCGCGCTGACGGCGGTAGAGGATGGTGGATCGGGTCATCATCAGCCCGAAGAACAACCAGAAGGCCAGGAACCCGACGAATCCCGTCTTGGCCCACATCCAGTAGATACAGTTATGCGGGATATAGTCCCAGAGAGGAAAATCCACGGCGGGAAGCGGGACGAGCACCAGGTACCGGCGCCCGAAGCCGAGCCCCGCCTTATTCTGCCGGATCGTCTGAATCATGTTGTAGTTCTCGATCCTGCGATAGGTGTTGGACGTATCTTCCTCCTCGCCCGTGATGAACACCGACTTGATCTGCCGGACGGGCAGGGCGAGGGTGCTCGAGCTGTTCCAGAAGACGACCGTGTAGACGAGCATCAGGGGCAGGAGCGGGAGGGCGAGTTTCATCGCGAACCACTTCTTCGCACGCGGCAGCAGGAAAAAGACGATGATCAGGCTGAGTGCGAACACCGCATAGGCGATGCGCCGCTGGGTCAGGACAAAGGTGAGAAACGTGGGGGCAAAGCCCGCGGCGAGCACGGCGAATTCCTTCCGTTTCCACGCCCCCGTCAGGAACAGGGCCGCCAGCAGCACGAACATGGTCGACATGAACACCGCGTCCTCGTGCGACGTGATGGCGGGGGCGTCGCCCAGCGACCCGCCGAGGGTCACGAAGTAGCGGTAACAGCCCTGCAGCCCCTTGAACGTGACCCCCAGAATGGCGATCCAGATACAGATCCGCACCTGCGACGGCCGCCGGATGAACTGCACGGCCAACACGTACATCGCGATCAGGTAGAAGAGGGCGCGCACCTCCCACAGCGCGGCCTTCAGGTCGCCGCCGCGGGCGAGTCCGAGCAGCGTAAAGAGGGCGAGCACCCCCGCGAAGAGCACGGCAATCCACAGGTTGGGGCTCCGCCGCAGCGACCAGTCCGGCGAGATCGCCGCGCGAACGAACCAGCTCACCAGCATCAGGAAGATCAGCAGCTCCACCGGATTGAGCGTCGGCTTCGCGTTTATGAGGCCCGCCCACCCCATCAGCCGATAGCGCAGCGACGGCACGATCAGCACGCCGGCGATGACCGCGGCGGCCGCGACCCCGGCGGCCGCGGCGATCCAGCGGGCGCGGGGCACGCGCGGCTCGAGCCACCGGAAGGCCGGGCGCGCGAAACAGCCCGCGCCGATCGCGGCCGCGAGCAGCGCGAACCAAACCGGGTGCAACAGCGGGATCTTCATGGCGGTAAGATTGCTGAAATTCTCATAGAGCGGCACATTGCCGGTGATCGGGTCGGGGATGCCGAAAATCTGGAACTGCTCGAAAATCATCACGGACGCGAGCAGCGCGTAGATGCCGAATTCGAGCCGGTACACGATCGCCACCAGCAGCGCGGCCGCACCCACCGCCAGCGGCACGGCGAACAGGTTCGCCTCCGTCTTCCAGATCAGCCAGACCGCGAACAGGCTCAGCACGATCGCCCAGGCGTTGAGCGCATGCCGGCGTATCGGCTCCCCGTCCCGTGCGGAGCCGGAGGGCGGTGCGGTGGCGCTGTAGTCAGAAGGCGGCATATTTAATCAGGATGAACAGCGTGCTCACGGCGGCGAGCACCAGGACCGTCGAAAAGCGGATCCGGTCGACCGTCATGCCGGCGGCGATATAGAGGGCGATCATGGCCAGCACGAGGTCCATGTTACGTCCAGCGGTAGATCCAGTCGGGTATCCAGTACTCCTCACCGTCGGCCACGCAGCCGATGAGCGGTGCGGCCGAAAGCTCGGACGCCGCCGCGCGGAACCGGTCGCGCCGGGTGGAGTAATAACGCCCCACCAGCAGCACCCCGTCCGCCTTCTCGGCCAGCAGGCGGCCGTGGGCCTGACGGTGCAGGCCGGGAACTTCGGCCACCGTGAGCGTGAACCGGTCGCGCAGTTCCCTGAGGACATCCTCGAACTCGGCCGACTCGAACACCGCGCCGGGGTTGTCGATCGCGCCCCCGGCCGGAAGGACGGAAAGACCCGGGATGCCGGTCTCGTGCAGCGCCTGATCCAGGGAGACGTTTCCGCGAACCAGGTCGGTCAGGCCCGGCTTGCCTGCGGCGCCAAACAGGCGCGACAGGTCCGGCTGCTCGAGATGCGCATCGAGGACCACCGCCTGCTTCCCGGTGTCGACCGCGTACACGGAGGCCAGGTTCGCCGCGAGCAGCGTCTTGCCCTCGCCGGACGCCGGACTCGCGAGCGTCCAGATCGATCCCGAATCGTCCGCGCAGCGTTCGCGTATCCGCAGGTTCAGGGCCCGGATCTTCTCGCGCATGATCTGCAGGGCGCGCTGTTCCTGTGGCGGCAGGGCCTTCGAACCGTCGGCCAGCCATTCCGGCCGCAGCAGCAGGTCCTCCGGAAACGACTCCGGAAGCTCCACCCTCTTCCCGTAAAACCAGCAGGTCACGGATCCGAAAAGCCGGGCGATCATCACGCGCAGCGAGGTGTCGTCGTCCGCGCCCTCCGGAGTGCGCCGGTGGAGACGCGGCAGGGAGCCCACCAGCGGGACCCCCGACGAAGCGGCGAACGCGGACGCGCGCAGGAGTCTCGGGTCGAAGAACTCCAGGGCGACCACGAGGGCGAATCCGATGACCAGTCCGCCGAGCACGCCGGCGGCGGCGTAGAGCTTGCGGATCGGCTGGTAGCGACTGAGGGGGGCCAGCGGCGGATTGATGATGCTGAACCGGTTCTCCTGCTGCTGGACCTCCACCGCCCGCGAGATGCGCGCCTGTTCGAGTTTCATCCGCATCGAGTCGTACACTTCCCGCACATTGGCCACCTCGGTCTTGAGGCGGTCGTGCCGGTTCTCCAGCTCGGGCAGGCGGGCCACGCGCCGGCGAAGTTCTTCAGCCCTCGCGCGGTATTCCTCCAGACTGCGCTGCAGCGCCTGCTGCTCCACCCGCGCCTCCTGCAGCGAGGCGAGCGTGCGCTGGCGTATCGGCGACTGGATATCCTCCGGGGAGGAGGACTGCATCTTCTTTTTCTCCTCCTGGATGAGGTCCCGGACGACCTCCATCTGCCGGTCCACCTTTTCGACTTCGGGATGGGTGGACTCGCGGGTGGAGAGCAGCTCGGCCCGCTTCAGCCTCAGCTCCCGGTACCGGTTCTGGTACGGCGAGTCCTGAACCGCGAAGGCGTCGGACGCGACCGCGGCGGCCTGGTTCGTCAACCGGTCGGAGAGCAGGTCCGCCTGGAGCTTCGCGCGCTGAAGCTCGATCTCCGTCTCCATGACCCGCTCGCGGAATTTCTCCAGATCGCCCTCGATCGCCCTCGCCCGGCGGATCGTATCGATGTGCTCCTGCTCGAACTGCTTGAGCTGCGCCTTGGCCTCGTTGAGTTCGTTCTCGTAATGGACGAGCTGTTTCTCGATGAACGTCACGGCCGTCGACGCCTCTTCGCGGCTGCCCTCGAGGCTGCGCTCGATAAAACGGTTACTCACCGTCTCGACCATCCGCTTGGCGAGTTCCGGGGTGTCGGCCGTGCAGCCGAGTTCGAACGAGTCCTCTTCCAGCGAGATGATGTGGATATTCTTGCGCACGTCGTCGATGAGCCACTCGTGCTCCTGGGGGGACCCCACGTCCCGGTCCAGATCCAGTTCCTCGATGACCTTCTCGATGACGGGCCGGCTGTAGATGATCTTTTTCAGGGTTCCGAGCCGATTGTACTCCTGGAGCGAGACGGCGGTTTCGAAGCGGACGAGCGGATTCAGAATCGACGACTTGGTCAGCATGATCGTGGTCGTCGACATATACGAGGACGGGACCAGAAAGCTGACGAGGATACTGAGCAGCGGCACGGCGACGAGGGGGATCAGGAAGTACCGTTTGCGCCGGAAAAAGATCTCCAGGAAAAACTTCACACTGAAATCCCCCAGCCGGAAGCCGCTCTCGTCATCCTTCCGCTCCACATTTGCTGGCTGCCGTTCGATCATCGTATTTTATGAATCCTTCAGCCTAGTCTTCATCGTCGCCCAGGATGGCGTCCCCCAGCAAAAAGAGGTTGAGCGAAGGCGTAACCTGGCGCAGTACGTAGTTGAAGGTGGCCAGCGCGCGGCGGGGCACGTAGATGATATCGCCGTTCATCACCGCGATTTCCTCCCCGCCGGTCCGCGCGCGCTGAATGGCGGCGAGGTTGACCACCTTGATCTCGGGGTCGCGGCCCTGCCGGCGGCGGATCAGGCGCACTTCCTTCTTGATCGCATTTTCGGTGAGCCCCCCGGCCTTGGCGACCGCCCGCACCACATCCACGCGCCGCGTGCGCGGAAAGGCGCCCGGACTCTGGACCTGTCCGAGTACGTAGTACATGTCCTCCTGATTGCTCCCCACGTACACGGTGTCCTCCGGCATCAGCGGAAGATTGAGCGAGCGGTTGCCCCTGCGGAGGAGTTCGTAGAGGTCCACCTGGATCATCACGTCCTTGCCCCGCACGATGGTGCACGCCCGCATGTCGGCCTGATCGGTCAGGCCCTGGGCGAGCGCCAGCGCGGAAAGGAGCATCGGCCGCCCCTTGAAATTGAATTCGCCGGGCTTGCGCACCTCGCCCAGCACGTAGATGCGGTTATTGAGATATTCGGCGACGAGGATGTCGACGCGCGGGTTGCGGTAAAAGGGCTGCAGATCCTTTTCGATACGCCTGGACGCCTCCTCGCGCGTGAGGCCGTCGATGTCGACCACCCCCACGGCGGGGAGCGTGAGGCGGCCGTCGGGGCCGAGGGTGTACTTGCGGTTCAGCTCGGGGATGTCGGTGGCGAAGATCTCGATGACGTCACCCGGACCGAGCTTGTAGCGCTCGCGGGACACCTCGAGCAGCGAGGGATCGAATGAGTGGCCGTCGCGCGCCTCTTCCGCGGCCGCCTGCGACTCGAAACTGGCGACCATCTCCTCCACGGACGGAGTCCCGGCGTGCCGGCATCCGGCGCCCGCCGTCAGCAGCGCAACGGAGAGCAGCATCAGCGAGAGCTTCACTGCGCGGCCCATCGAAGATGTATTATGCTCATTCCCGGCAACCATAATCGGGCGGACCCGTCTACGACCTCAATCCGTTCCTCCCCAAGGGGAAGGATTTCCGGCCGTGTTTCTCCGAAAACGTACCCGCGCATGCTTACGATGTCAATTTCAGGCATCGAGAGCCGCAATGGCGCGGGGTGCGGCGACTTGCCTACGACGACGGCGGTGAACGCGCCGGGCGATCCGCTCGCGGCGGCGTAGAGGGTGAGTTCGTCGTACTCCGGCCCGGCTCCGCGCCATTCGACCCGCAGGGAGGTATCGCCGAACTTCGCGCCCTTCCCGTCGGCATTGCGGTAGAGACTGAAGGCCCGGCGCGCGGCGGAATCGGCGGGGGGCACAGTCCAGTAGCAGGCGGCGTCGAGACCCTCGCGGCCGAAAATGCCCAGCGCGTCGGCCAGCGCCGCCGCCCCGCTGAAGGCCTGTTCGCCACCCCAGTTGTATTCGGTGACGCCGATCCGCGTGCCCGGATAGTGATCCCTCACCCAGGCGCGCATCCTGGGAATCATGCGCACGCGCCGGCCGATCCAGGAGGGATCGCGGTACTCGGGATCCCACAGCGAGCGCGGCGCCTCCAGCCGCCGCGCCGAGGTGGCGGGGTCGTTGCGCTTCGAGAACACGCCTTCCGCCTGGGGATAGTAGTGGAGGGTCAGGATGTCCAGCAGCCGGGTGCCGTGCCGGCGCTCGTATTCGCGCATCCGCTCCAGGAACCACGGGACGAAATCGCTGCCGTGCGCGCGCCGGTCCGGAGCGCCGGCCGATTCCCGGTCGCGCGCCGACTCGAACCACGCCGGCCATCCCCATAACTCGGGACCTGCAATCGGCGTGTCGGGCGCCTCGTCCTTGAGCCGCACGGCCATATCGGTGAAACGCCGCAGGTATTCGCGGTACGACACCGGCTCGGGATGGACGTCGCGGTGGGTCTTGTCCCAGAGCATCGGCTCGTTGCCGAGGGCGAGCACGATGCGGCGCTGCGCGAACATCTCCGGGAACTCGCGCCGCATCGCGCGGACCCACTGCGCGGCGAAATCCGGGGTCATGGGCCGCGAGGTCAGGGAGGGATCGCCGGGAGGAACGGGAGAGCCGTCGGGACGAACCCCGTCACCGGCGTCGGGCCGGTGCGGATCGGTCTTTCGCTGCGGCCCGTAGCGTTCGACCGGAAAGCTGTACGACGAGGTATCCTTCGCCACCCACCCGACGAGCGGGACGGTCACGATTGCGGCGGCTCCGTGGTCGCGGCAGCGACGCAGAAAACGGCGCCAGGCGTTGCTCTCGACCGCCACGTTCTCGAAATACCAGTCGGCGCCGGTGTTCCAGGCGTTGCCGAGTTCCCAGTTGTAGCGCGACGCCGTGTTGCCGCCCCAGCGGACGAACGGGATGGCGAGCTGTTCGATATCGTCCTCATCCGCCGCCGCGACTCCGTAGATCCGTTCGGAGATGGGGCGAGCGTCCTCATTCGGCCGGATCACCGCATGCCATCCGGCGACCGCGTCCGGATCCCCGCAGGCCGCGCTGAACCCCGCCAGCATTCCGAGCGCCGCAATCCATCTCCGGCGGGGACTAAACCTCATCGCTCTGCTCCCCTTCGAGAGAACGCACCGTCTTCGCCGGAACCCCGGCCGCGAACACGTGGGCGGGGAGATCGCGCGTCACCACGGCGCCCGCGCCGACGATGGTTCCGGGGCCGATGGTCACCCCCGGGAGCACCGTGACCCGCGCCGCGAGCCAGGCGCCGTCGCCGATCGTGATGGGCCGGGGCGAGCGCTCGCCCGCGCGAAACCCGGGCGCTCCGACCGCGTGGCCCACCGTCGTGAAGAGACCATCCATGCCCAGCGAAACGCCGTCCCCGACCCGTATCGGCGCCGCGGCATCGAAGTAGAGCCCGTCATTCAAAAAACAGTCGCGCCCCACGGTGAGCCGACCGACGCGCCCCGCCCCGCCCCTGAGCCGGATCGGGCCGAGCACGACCGTTCCGCGGCCGATCTTCATCCCGGCCCACCGGTACAGCCGCGAGCGCAGCCGCCCCATCGCGCCCGCGGGCAGCGGGGCCTCCAGCAGGCTCGCCAGACCCCAGCGCGGCGAGACCGGTCCGCATTCCTCGCGCCAGAGTTCACGCCACTTGTCGATTGCATTCGTCATCGTCACGCCGCCCTTCCGCGCCGATCCCCGGAGTCTCCGGTGTGGTGAACTTTAACCCACTCAGGTCTCAGGTTTCTTACTCAGGTCTCAGGTTTCAAACTCTTCCTCTGACTCTGTCCTCTTACTCAGGTCTCAGGTTTCAGGTTTCTCACTCCCTCTTACTCAGGTCTCAGGTTTCAGGTTTCTCACTCCCTCTTACTCAGGTCTCAGGTCTCAGGTTTCTCACTCCCTCTTACTCAGGTCTCAGGTCTCAGGTTTCTCACTCCCTCTTACTCTGACTCTGATTCTGATTCTTCCTCTTCCTCTTCCTCACCGCATGATCCCCCGCACGAGATTCTCAATGTGGGCATGCGGCAGGAGATCCACGCCGAACCAGGATTTCATGAAATACAGGAACACGATACCGAAGAATCCGAGGGCGATCCAGATCCCGACGGCGACGGTGACGAGGGCCGTCGCGCGCACCAGGAAGCGGCCGAACTGGACGAGGCTGCGGTTGAGAAAGCGGGCCCAGCGTTCGGCGCGGCAGGGCCAGCTCTCCAGTTCCTGCTTGAACCGGTCGTGTTCCGCCGCGACGTACTCCGCGGTATCGAGGATGTCGTATTCCAGCGCTGCGTATTCGACCGCCGCACGCAGTTCCGCGGTCGACACCGGCTTCCCGATCATCCGGAACAGTCGCGCCTCATTGATCCCGCGCCGCATCATTTCGGGGTCCGTATAGCCCGTAAGCAGGATGCGCTGTATCTTGGCGTCGCGTTCCAGAAGCATTTTCAGGAACGCGCACCCGTCGCCGTCGGGAAGTTTGAAATCACACACCGCGACCTTGGGCGAAAACTGCTCCAGCACGGTCTCGGCCTCCGCGATGCTCCCCGCCGAGCGCACCTCCCACGCGTCGCGGAGCATTTTTTCGCACAGTCTGCGGACCGATGGTTCGTCATCGACCAGCAGCACCCCGGCGCCGATTACGGACTCCGTCATACCTATCTTCCGCGCGGCGGGGTCAGGCGGTTCCCAGCGCTTCCTCCCGCGACCCGTACACGCGGATAATCCTTTCGAGTTTCACCAGGCTCACGAGCGAGCGCACCTGTTTGACGAGGTTACAGACCGCGAGATCGCCGCCCTGCTGGGCCGTGCAGCGGAGAAGAGCGAGGAGCACGCCCAGACCGGCGCTGTCGACGAACCGCACCCGGTGCATATCGAGCACCACGCGGGTTCCCTTCACCTCTTCCATCTCGCCGCGGACGAAGTCCTTGACCTCTTCCGTATTGGCTGCGTCGAGATGTTCGAACGGCACCTCGATGAATTGCGTCCGCTGTGCTTCGACGTCCATAACCCCTCCCGCACTGACAATGACCGCGCTACTGCCGCGCCGGACGCATCTAAGCACCCGCGCGCACCTTTGTCACACACAAACGGGGGCCGGGACACTGCGGACTCGACACCGCCCCGGCGCCGCGGCAATATGCGTCCGCAGCAAGGGAGGCGGAATGAACATCCTCGTACTGAACGGACCGAACCTGCAGCTTCTGGGCACGCGCGAGCCCGAGCTGTACGGCGTGGAGACGCTGGAGTCCATCCGCACCCGGATGGAGGAGCGCGCGGGCGAGCTGGCGGAGCAGCTCGATGAACCGATCGGACTCGAGTTCCGTCAGTCCAACCACGAAGGCGATCTGGTCGACTGGATCGGCGCTGCGCCGGGGCAGGCGGATGGGCTGGTGATCAATCCGGCGGCGTACACGCACACCAGTCTGGCTCTCGCCGACGCCCTGAAGGCCGTCGCCGACCGCGTCCCCGCCGTGGAGGTACACCTCACGTCCATCCAGGCCCGTGAACCCGTGCGCCACGCGAGCCTGACCGCCCCGGCCTGCATCGGACAGATCGCCGGATTCGGAGGACTGGGCTACGTACTCGCGCTCGAAGCGCTCGTCGACGCCCTTTCATCGACGTGACGAGGGTTTCGCCGCAGGAAATAATCGGAGGGTCGACGATCGCGTGACCTTTCGCGCGCGCTTCGCGGTGTCCTTCCCGATCAGCCATCATGTCCTTCCTGTCTCCATGACGGGTGCCGGTATCGATTTTGAAGCCGCGCCCGTGCTGTCGGGTGATTTGCGGCCGCCCCCCGCTCGCGGACAAAACATTCTACGAATAACCCTTTGGATACGGCTCTATTCCACAAACACCGGGTTGGCGACGAGGCGCACGGGATAGGCGCCTTCGACATAACAGCGGTAGTAGTGCCGTTCGCCGGAGCGAATTTCGTCGTCGGTCCACGCCAGCTCGAACGGCGGCGTGGCATGCTCTTCCCGCCAGAGTGTTCCGTCGCGGATCACGGCCACGCGGACGGGTTCATTCGTCGCGCTGCCGCCCACGGAGAGTTGCACGGTCGCCGCACCGTCGGAGGTCCGCGCGTAGCCCCCGCAATACACGCCGTTCACCGTGAAGTCGCGGAGGGTGAGTCGTTCGTCCGTCGACGGATTGCGGCGGCTGGCGTAAAAGCGGCCGCGACGCAGGGCACCCATCAGGGCGTCGCGGGTGAGCGCGGGGGCGCGGATGACGGTGTCGACATTTCCGAGCTGCTTGCCCGCATGGCCCTCTTCGCGGTAGAGCATTTCGCCGATGCCCCACACGGGGCGCATCCGGGCGCCCTGGAGCACCTCGCGGAGCACCGTATCCCAGCGCGACCCTTCGCGGTAGAGGGTGGTCTCCTGTTCGTAGAGCACGCCGAAGGCGTGGTAGCCGCGGGTTTTGCTGAGCACTTCGGGATACGGACGCGTATCCATGGTCAGCGGGCCCCATTCGTGGTGATCGAAGGCCTCCGGGTGCGCCCAGTAGACAAACGCGCCGTGGCGCTGACCGTAATCGATCACCCGCTGTTCCGTATCGCAGTCCCTGCGCGCGCCGTACAGGTCGTACCGATCGAAGGAGCCGAACACGATCTCCAGGATTGCGGCCGCGGCGATCAGCGGCAGCAGGGCGAGCACGAGGTACCGTCCTTTCCAGGCGCGCAGCGAGAGACGGTCCCAGCGCGAGGCCGCCGCCGGGAACCACAGGTATCCGCTCGCGAGCACCAGGACAGCACCCACGAGCAGGGCCACCAGCCCCCGGGCCGCGCGGTCGCGACGGGGCAGGAATCCCAGCGTGGCCGGGATGCGGCGGATCACCCGCGGTTTTTCGCACCCCAGCAGCATCAGATTGCGCTGGGTGTTGTGCAGGGTCCAGCGCGGCGGCGCGATGCGGTCGTCCCAGTAGTGGCGCGGGATGACTTCGACCCCCGGCACGAACAGCACCCCCGAGCCGGACTCATTATAACGCCGGATCTCCCGCAGGTAGCGGCGCGGACCCAGGGTCATCACGGAGGGCAGATTGTAGCGGACCGCGGCGAGGTGGCGGAAGGGGGGCGGACCGTATTCCGCCTGCAGCGCGTGGCTGTCCGTCAGGAACACGGCGTCGATACCCCGCCGCTCCGCGAGGGCGGAAAGCTCCTCCAGCCCGTACACGCCTCCGTACGAGGCCCGGGAGTGGATATGCACGGCGCAACGGTAGTCGTCCGCACGGGCGAACCCCGCGGCCAGCGCGATCCCTACCATGAAGGCTGCGATACGGCGCGATCTCATAGGCCCTCCCGTCTCCCGCACAATAGTCGGCTTTGTTTGCTTGAGGAAGGCGAAATGTCCACTTATCCTCGCTCCCGGAGGCTGCCGTAATGCGTTGCGCGATACACCAACCGCAGTTCATGCCTTGGCTCGGGTATCTGAACAAGATTGCTCTCGCGGACGTATTCGTGTTCCTCGATCACGTCCAGTTCAAGAAGAACGAGTACCAGAACCGCAACCGCATCCGCACCCCCGGCGGGTGGATGTGGCTGACGGTGCCCGTGCGCTTCCACTTCGGCGATCCCATCCACGACGTGCAGCCCGCCGCGGGAGAACCCTGGCGGCGCAAGGTCCTGACCGCGATCAGCACGAGCTACGGGAAGGCGCCCTACTACCGGGAATACCGGGACTCGCTCCACGAGCTGATCGACCGCCCCTGGCGGGACCTGGCGCAGCTCAACGAGGCCACCGTGCGCTGGCTGTGCGACGCGTTCGGGCTGGAGACCGCCTTCGAGACCGCCTCGGCCCTCCCGCAGACGCGCAGGGAACCCACGCGTCGCCTGATCGACCTCTGCCGTCATCTCGGATGCGACACGTACCTCAGCGGGAAGGACGGCCCGCACTACATGGATACCGGCGCCTTCGACGAAGAGGGGCTCGACCTGCATCTTCAGCACTTCGAGCATCCGGCGTACCCCCAGGTGGTCGCCGGCGCGGAACAGGAGTTCGAGCCGTGCATGTCGGCGCTGGACCTGCTCTTCAATGCCGGGCCCGAACGGGGCCGCGAACTCATCGTCGGCTCGGGAACGGCGAAACCCTACCGGAAGGAGGCGGCGTATGAATCTGCTGGCCATCGGGGCTCATCCTGACGACATCGAATACGGGTGCGGGGGTACGCTGCTCAAGGCGGCGGACGCGGGCCACCGGATCCACCTGCTCGTCATGACGTGCGGCATCGACGAGGCCACCGCCGGCGTCCGGCAGCAGGAGCAGGAACGCGCGGCAGACCTGCTCGGCGCGGAATTGAACTGGGGCGGATTCAGGGATACCTCGCTCGTCTACGGCCGCGAACTGATTACGGTGGTCGAGTCGGCCGTGGAACGGATCGAGCCGGACCTCGTGCTGGTCAACTCCCCCGAGGACTCACACCAGGATCACCGCGCCCTTGCCAAAAGCACCTCCGCTGCGTGCCGGTACGTGAAGAACCTTCTCTATTACCACGACTACACCTCGATCGACTTCCGCGGTCACACGTTCGTGGACATCGGCGAGGTCCTCGGGCGCAAGGTCGATCTGCTCTCCGCCCACGCCTCTCAGACCGGCAAACCGAATCCGGCCGGGCTGGACATGTGCGCCAGCGTCCGCGCCCTGGCGATGTACTACGGATTCGTCGCCAAAGTGCGCTACGCGGAGGCCTTCGATCCGCTGCGCGTAATGCTTCCCCTCTGAACGCATTTATATTAACCTCATCGCATAAGGAACGATATGCGCGCCGCCATCCTCAACGGGAGAGTCGTTATGTTGACCGCACTCAAACTGTCCGCGCCGGCGATTGCCGCCCTCGCGCTCGTCTCGTGCATCAACCGCCCCCCGGAAGTCACCCCCCCGAACGCGGAGGCGCTCAATCCCGCGGCGGCCACCCGGCTGCGCGAGAGCTGGGACAAGGATGTCGCGCCGTTCACGACCGCCACGCCTTCCGCCGAGACCCTGTGGCAGATCTACTCGCTTCTTCCGGTCACCAAGGTGACCGCGGAGGAAATGCCCAATCTCGAACAGCACCTCGAGCAGGCGGGACCGCGCGGTATTGTGGAGATGACCTCGGTAACCTCGCACGACCTGGGTGAAACGGAGCGCAATCTGCTCTCCCGCTGGGTTGAGAAAGGCGGCATCCTGTGGATGCGCGGCGACTGTTCGTTTGAATCGGCGTTCGGCATCCGCTGGCTGGCGCTCCCCAAAAAAGACGCCCCCGACGTCCTTCTGGCCCGGGTCGTGAACCTGGCCTCCGACCACCAGGAAATCCCCTATCACCCGCTCAACATCGGGGTCTACCGCGTCCGCATGGTGCGTCACGGGTATTACATCCCGCATTCGGACTATGCCAAAGAGGCCTTCCGGACCGTCTTCCGCGAATCGGGGCTGGCGGTCTTCGGCGAGCTTCCGCTCGGCAAGGGTTATTTTGTGTTCGACGGCAGCCGCGGCGATAAGCGGCGCAAAGCGCCGTTCGACGGGTTGTACGGGTTCGACGCCGGCACGTTCTGGCTCAATTTTTTCCGCCGCTACACGGAACTCGAAGACCGTATCGTGGAGATGACGGCCGACGACGGCCCGGAATCATGATCCCGCACTCCAGGCCCGAAACGGACGACGCCGGGGAAGACGCCGTCGCGGAGGCGCTGCGGGGCCGCCGGCTCGGCCAGGGCCCTGAAACGGAAGCGCTGGAACGGCAGCTCGAGGAACGGTTTCAGGGTCGCCGGGCGGTAGCGGTCTCTTCGGGGACGGCTGCGCTTTACCTGGCCCTGGCGGTCGTTGCGCGGAGTCCGGAGGGCGAAGTCCTGATGCCCTCCTTCACCTGTCACTCGCTTTACGCCGCCGCCCATCACGCCGCCCTTCGCCCGGTGTGCGTCGATCTGCCCCCCACCGGCGTCGTCCCCCGGGCGGAGGCGGTCGCCTCCCGGATCAACGACCGCACCTGCGCCGTCATCCTCCCCCACACCTGCGGATTCGCCGCGCCGGTGGAGGCACTTGCAGACTGCGGCCTTCCGGTCATCGAAGACTGCGCCCAGTCGCTGGGCGGCGCCCTGCCCGGCGGCCGGCCCATGGGTATGGCGGGATCGTTCGCCATCCTGTCCTTTTACGCCACCAAGCTGGCGCCCGGCGGCGAGGGCGGAGCGGTCCTGGTAAACGACGACGGCTGCGCGGAGGAGCTGCGGCGGTTGCGGGACTGCGATAAGGGCGAGCCCGACCCGCGGGCCTTCAATTTCAAGATGAGCGACCTCCACGCCGCGCTCGCCCGCCGCTCGGTGGACACCCTGGAAACCCGCCGGCGGCGGCGCGAATGGCTCGCGGACCGCTACGACGAGGCCGCGGGCCCGCTCTCGCTCCGGCGGCGGATGAGCGGCACACCTGCGCCGCAGACCCTCTGTTTCCGCTATCTTCTCGATTGCGGAGAGCGGGCCCGCGCAGTCGAGGACTTCTTCCAGCGCCGCGGCATCGCGGCCCGCCGGCCCGTCCGCCGCCCCGTCCACCGGGCCACCGGCGACCGCTGTCCCCGAACGGAGGACGCCTTCGAGCGCTACCTCTCCATTCCGCTCTACGCCGCTTTGACGGAAGAAGAGGCGGACTTTACAGGCCGGACGCTCAGCGCGGCCCGAAAGGAGCTGCATCTGTGAGCGAAGAGGATTCGAGACTGCCTTTTTTCACGGGGGGGACGATCGGCGGCACCGGGTGCCTCGTGCTTTTCGCGCTCGCCGCGCTGATTACCCGTTTCGCCTGGACGGGGCTTCGTCATGTAACCCTCGTGGCCTTCGTCACCGCGGCGGCGGTGTTCGTGCTCACCCCGCCCGTAATTCAACTCGGCCGGCGTCTCGGCGCACTGGACATCCCCGACCCCGGTTCGCGCAAGATTCATGAATACAGCGTGCCCCGCTGGGGCGGCATTGCGCTGTATGCGGGCATCCTGATCGGCGTGCTGTCGGGCTACCACTCGATATTCGAAGTGCGCATCGTCCTGCTCGCCACCGCCCCCGTATTTCTTGTGGGTGTCATCGACGACTATGTAAGTGTGCGCGCGGGATTGCGTTTTCTCGTGCAGCTCGCCGCGACGTTCATCCTGATCGCGGGCGGAATCCGCGTCACGTTCCTTCCGCCGACGTGGTGGGGTCATGCGCTGGAACTGGGAATTACCGTGCTCTGGGTGGTGGGCATCACCAACGCGGTCAATTTCCTCGACGGAATGAACGGACTGGTCTCCGGCCTCGGCGCGGGCAGCGCGTTCGCCTTCACCGCGCTGGCCCTGATGCTCAACCAGCCCGCGCTGGCCTACTGTTCGGCGGCACTGGGCGCCGCCTGCGTGATCTTCCTGGGCTACAACACGCGGCCGGGACGCATCTTCCTGGGCGACAGCGGCAGCACCACGATCGGATTCATGCTCGCGGCGCTGGGCCTGCTCGGAACGTGGTCCGAGTCCCGGGGCCAGAACATCACCTCGTTCCTGGTTCCCGTCGTCATCCTGAATGTCGCCATCTATGACATGATCTTCACCACCGTCGCGCGCATCGCGGACGGCCGGGTGCGGACCGTCCGGCAGTGGATCAACTACACCGGCAGGGACCACATCCATCACCGCTTCAATATGCTGGGATGGAGCCACACGCAAACCGTGCTGGTCGTCTGGCTGCTCAACTTCTCCATCGCCCTCGACGCCCTGGGACTGATCCATTCGACCCTGCTCGAATCGCTGGTCATCGCTCTCCAGGTCGTCCTCCTGTACGTCTTCGTGGCTATGCTGGAACACGCCGCTCTGAAGAGGAGAGGGGCGGAGTCAGAATCAGAATCAGAATCAGAGTCAGAGTCAGAGTCAGAGTCAGAGTAAGAGGGAGTGAGAAACCTGCAACTTGAGACCAGAACAAACAGTTTGAATTCCCCGACGGGCCCGGGTAAAGTCCGAGCCATGAGCACGGTAATGCCTGATCTATGCGAGTTCTGGGGGGTTTCCGGGGCGCCGTTCGCCAATCATACCGACCCCCGGATCTACTTCGAGAGCCGGGGGCACGAGGAGGCCCAGGTGCGGCTGCGGCTGGCTATCGAGAAGCAGCACGCCTTCACGCTTCTCACGGGCGATTACGGCACCGGCAAGACCCTCCTCTGGAACTGGGTTTCAAGCCGGCTCGATGCGGCGCGGTATGTCACCGGCCAGGTGGTCAATCCGCTGCTCGAACCGGTGGAACTCCTCCGCGAAATCTCCTTCTGCCTGGGCTGGGAACTGAAGGGGGAAACCAAATACGACGTGGTGCACGGGATCAACGACCTGCTTCAGCGCACCTCTTCGGCGGGACGGCATATCGTGCTGGCGATCGACGAGGCGCACCTGATCCCCGACGCGCGCGTTTTCGAGGAACTGCGGATGCTGCTGAACTACCAGCCCGATTACCGGCCGCTGATCACCGTGGTGCTCCTCGGCCAGACCGAACTCGGCGAACAGCTCAAAAAGGTGCCGCCCCTCGCCCAGCGGCTGGAACTTAAGTGGCACCTGCCCCCGCTCGATCCCGACGAAACCGAGCCCTACATCCGTCACCGGCTGCGGAAGGCCGACGGACCGACCGATGTCTTCGATCCCGCCTGCTACGAAGTCATCGCCACCGAATCGCGGGGCAACCCGCGCGAGATCAACAGGATCTGTGACCTGGCGCTGACCGCCGCCGCCATGGCGGATTCCAGGAAGATCGACCTCGACCTTCTGCAGGAGACCTGCAGGGACTTGAACTGAAGCGAAAGGGAATATCATGGAAAGGCCCAAGCGAGTTTTAATCGTCGAGGACGAGCGACCCGTCCAGCAGCTGCTCTCCAAGCTGCTCCGCCGCATGAACCTCGAATACGACCTGGCGGGCAACGGCGAAGAGGCGATGAAGAAACTGGACTCCTCGCCCGGCCTCTACCGGATCATGATCGTGGACCTTCTGCTCCCGAAACTGACCGGGTGGGACCTGCTGGACTACGTGCGGCAGAATCCCCTTTTTGAACAGATGAAAACGATCATCCTCACCGGCGCCAACACCTCCGAGCAGGAGACGGAAAAACTGTCCGGTTCCTGCGACGCGGTCGTGCAGAAGGGTGAATTCACGATCGAATCGTTCGAGCAGACCCTGCGGGGGCTGATGGCGGATTGAAGATCAGGTCTGCGTTGATGGCTTTCCATTCCGGCACGAGCACGGATCAAATGGAGGGCACGATCTTCCACGCTTCGCTCGTGGGAACGGCGCTGCGCGCCTCGTGGAAACGCTGCGCTCGTGGCAACGGCCTTCGGCCTCGGGGGGGATCGTGAAAACGGCGCTACGCGCCTCGTGGGAACGCTGCGCTCGAGGCAACGGCGCTGCGCGCCTCGGAGAAACGGCCTTCGGCCTCGGGACAACGCTGCGCTCGTGGAACGGCATTTCCCCCGACTTCCACGAGGCCCGTATGGGCCGTTGACACGATCTCCCCCCGACTTTCACGAAACCCGCGAAGCGGGTTGTTGCCACGATCTTCCACGCTTCGCTCGTGAAAACGGCGCTACGCGCCTCGTGGGAACGCTGCGCTCGAGGCAACGGCGCTGCGCGCCTCGGAGGAACGGAGCTTTCCCCGACTGCCACGAGGCCCTTGGGCCGTTGACACGGTTTTCCCGACTGCCACGATCTCCCCCACGCTTCGCTCGTGAAAACGGCGCTGCGCGCCTCGGGACAACGCTGCGCTCGGGGAAACGGCACGTCCCCGACTGCCACGAGGCCCTTGGACCGTTGACACGACTCTCCCCCCGACTTTCACGAAACCCGCGAAGCGGGTTGTTGCCACGATCTTCCACGCTTCGCTCGTGAAAACGGCGCTACGCGCCTCGTGGGAACGCTGCGCTCGAGGCAACGGCGCTGCGCGCCTCGGAGGAACGGAGCTTTCCCCGACTGCCTCGAGGCCCGTATGGGCCGTTGACACGGTTTTCCCGACTGCCACGATCTCCCCCACGCTTCGCTCGTGAAAACGGCGCTGCGCGCCTCGGGACAACGCTGCGCTCGGGGCAACGGCGCTGCGCGCCTCGGAGGAACGGAGCTTTCCCCGACTGCCACGAGGCCCGTAAGGGCCGTTGCCACGACTCTCCCCCCGACTGCCACGAGGCCCGTATGGGCCGTTGACACGACTCTCCCCCCGACTGCCACGAAGCCCGTAAGGGCCTGCCACGATCTCCCCCCCCGACTTTCACGAAACCCGCGAAGCGGGTTGTTGCCACGAAACTACCCCCCCCCTCCCCCGACGGCATCCCTTATCACGTCCCACGTCCCCGCGGCGCAGCTGCCCGGCGCAAACTTACGTTCCGCGCGTTCCCTCGCCCGGCGTCCGAGCGCGTCCCGCCCGGCCTCGTCTTCGTCCATGGCCCGCGCCATCGCCTCGGCCGCCGTCTGCGGCGAAGGATCGTCGAACGCGATCCCCGTGTCCCCGACCACCTCCGGCATGGACGCGGCGCGGTGATAGACCGCCGGACAACCCGCGGCCATGGCTTCGAGCAGCGGCAGGCCGAACCCTTCGTAGCCCGACGCCGTCACGAACCACCGCGCGTGGGCGTAATGACGGCGCAGTTCGTCGTCCGGCAGCCCCGACCGCAGCTCGACCAGGTCTTCCAAACCCTTCTCCCGGATCAGCGCCTCGATCTTCGCGCGTTCTTCCGGTGGTGCGCCGCCGACGAGCACCAGCTTCCATCTCCGCTCCCGGAACCGTTCACGCAGCAGACCGCAGGCCCGGACCAGCGTGTCGACGTGCTTGTACGGTTTGAACGTACCCACGTAGAGCATGAATGGTCGGTCCACGGGGGACCCCCCCGGAAGCGGGCGGTCCCACGCCGCCGGGTAGTCATTGTATACCACCGTGATTTTTCCGGCCGCCGAGGGTTCGAACGATATGAGATCGCGCCGCGTGCAGTCCGAGATCGCGATCACCCGCACCGCCCTGCGCAGCGACGCCCTGAGCTGGGCCTTCACCAGCGCGCGCTTCAATCCGCGCGGACCGTCCGGGAGGTGGAGAAAGGCGACATCCGGAACGCTCAGCACGACCGAAGCCGGACACCGCAGGGGGGCCTTGTAGTACGGCGAGAAGAAGATGTCCGCCTCCCATCGGCGGGCCAGATGCGGCAGACCCCACTGATCCGCGAGCTGCGTCTGGCGGACCGGGACCGCGACCCGGCGGAACCGCGGTCCCGCCAGTTCCGGCGGCATCGCCGCGGGGTCGCCCGCCAGGATGCACTCGGGAGCATCCCCCTGGTCTTTCAGCGGAAGGAGGATGTTGAGCAGGTAGCGCCCGATCCCCGTGATCCGGCCGGGCACGAATTCGCGCGCGTCGACGAGCACTCTCATCGTTCGCGCTCCAGATCGTCGTACAGCCGCTCCAGCCCGTCGATCATCGCCTCCAGACTGAACAAGCCGGCCCGGGCCCGGCCCGCCGCGCCCATCTTCCGCCTCCGATCCGGGTCGCCCGCCAGTTCCAGCATGGCGGCCCCGAGTTCGTCCGCCGACTCCGGAGGGAACAGCAGCCCCGTTTCCCCGCCCGCCACCACGTCGTTGAGCCCTCCGACTGCGGAGGCGATGACCGGCAGACCGGCGGCCGACGCCTCGACGGCGGCCCGGCCCATCCCCTCGTTGCGCGAGGCGAGCACGAACCCGTCGATCGCGCCGAAAAAAGCGCGGGGGTCACCGGTCCAACCCGTGAAGAGAACGTGATCTCGGACGCCCAGTTCATCCGCGAGGCGTTCCAGCGCGGAGCGTTCCGCCCCGTCGCCCGCCACAAGAAAGAAGAGATCCCGGTTTTTCTCGCGTGCGGCGGCGAACCCGCGAAGCGCGATGTCCACGCCTTTCACCGGTTCCAGGCGTGCAAGTGTTCCGAACGCCGTCGCGTCCTCCGGCACGCCGAAGCGCCGCCGCGCCTCCGGGCCGGGCCCCGGTCCGGCATAGCGCCCGAGGTCCACCCCGCTGGGGATCACGGCGTACCGGGATTCCCGTCCGATGTTCAGTGCGAGTTCCTCGTCACGCTCCGTGGCCGTAAGCGCGACCAGCCGGTCCGTGAATCCCGCCGCCCAGCGTTCGAGTGCGAGATAGAAACGCGCGACCGGCGGGGAGAAATAGCCGCCGAAGACGTGCCCGTGCGGCGTATAGACGATGCGGGGCACGCGGCACCACCGGCCCGCGATCCTTCCGAGCAGCCCCGCCTTGGACGAATGCACGTGGAGGATATCGGGACGTTCGTGGCCGATGAGGCGCACGAGACCGAAAAGCGCACGCAGGTCATGCCACGGATGGATATCGCGTCGAAGGGCGGGAAGGATCGTCACGTCCCCGCGTCGCGCCGTCTCCGGCGGCGCCGATCCCGTGATCAGCCTCACGCGCCGGCCGCGTTGCGACAACCCGTCGATGCTGAGCATCGTATTGACGGCCGAACCGCCCCCGTCGATACGGGTGATCACGTGCAGGACATAGGGCCGTCGATCCATGGATCGAACTTAATGCATCCCGGACGCGGTTGGAATCCGATTTTTGCGCGCGATGCGTGAGAGCTACATCCACTCCACCGTAAACCGCTGAATAATCTCCCCCCGCACACGGAAACCGCAGCCGTGCTTGAAATACTTCTCCCTGCGCATCGCCTCGGAACGCGATTCAAAATGCTCCCAGTAGACCAGGAAAGGCGATCGCATCCGCCGCGTCCAACGACTCATCCCGTCCCGATGCTCGTAGTAGCGAAGGATCAGGTGGCTGGTGTGCCCGACGTAGGACAAGCCCGTCTCCGGACAGTAGAGGATATATACGAAATACACGGCTGGATCGAACCGTTGAGGAACATGGGGTGAATGACGGGATTTGAACCCGCGGCCTCCAGGGCCACAACCTGGCGCTCTAACCAACTGAGCTACATCCACCGTAGAAAATGAATCGATCAGGGTACGGATTCAGACCGGGAAATCAAGGCTTTACCCAAAAACACAGCCTCCAAGGCCATCCTGCTGGACAGCAGGACTCTAACCAACTGAGCTACATCCACCGTAGAAAATGAATCGATCAGGGTACGGATTCAGACCGGGAAATCAAGGCTTTACCCAAAAACACAGCCTCCAAGGCCATCCTGCTGGACAGCAGGACTCTAACCAACTGAGCTACATCCACCGTAGAAAATGAGTCGTCAGGGTACGGATTCAGACCGGGAAATCAAGGCTTTACCCAAAAACACAGCCTCCAGGGGGTGCACGTGTAGGTTGGTTCGGGGAGGAGGAGGAATCAGAGTAAAATAGAATCGAAACCGGGCTTCACCTCCGGGTCATAGAGCACATGATACGTACGCGTACTCGGAGCGCCGAAGGTGCGATCCCACAGCCCCGATTCAAGAAATCGAGTACGAGAAGCGCTCCGCTGAGTAAGAGTCCGATATTACCGGGCTGTCCCAATGTTGAATTCAGGAACAACGGGGTTTCAGTTTATAATTTGTAAATATTCGGCACACGATTTAGACTCCCGCTTCCAAAAGGCAGGAAATACCCTGCTTGTTCAAAGAAGGAGGCGGTGAGATGGATTCGATGTTATTTGCGACGATTGTGGCGATTACCAGCGTTTTCGGCCTGGGAATGACCATGGCGCTGCTGGGCTCGGTTAAACTCAGACTGACCCGGAACCTCGGCATCGACGATGCCCGCATGGGGCGACTCTTTTCGGTCTACAATTTCAGCAACCTGATCTTCGTGCTCCTGGCGGGCATGCTGTGCGACAAGATGGGGTTCAAGGCCGTGGCGATTATGGGGTATGTGCTCGGCGCGCTGGCTATTTTTCTGTTCGGCAAGGCAAACAAATACGGCGCCGCGATCCTCGGCTGCGTGCTGCTCGGAATCGGCGGCATGTTCATGAACTCCGTGGGCAACACCATGCTCACGTACGAATCGATCCTCTTCGAAGACGCCAGCACCTCCAATAATTTCGGTAATGTCTTTTTCGGTATCGGCGCCTTCTGCGTGCCGCTGATCACGGCCTGGCTGTTCCGCAAAACGACGTATGCCGCCACCCTGACGGCACTGGCCTGCATTATTCTCGTGCCTGTGGTGTTCGCGATCTTCGGGACCTTTCCCGAGCCGCCCACCGGATTCAGCATGGCCAAGGCGGCGGAACTGATTATGCAACCCCACATCATTCTCGGCGCTCTCGCGCTGATGTGCTACATCGCCCTCGAGGTATCCATGGGGGGCTGGATCACCACCTATATGAGTCACCTGGGCGCGACGGAAGAACGCGCCTCGCGCGCCCTGTCCGGTTTCTGGGTCGCCGTCATGGCCGGACGCCTGCTTGCTTCGCTGGTGGTGGCGCGAATCTTCATCGGCATGGGAACGAGCCTGGATCTCGCGGGACCGTGGTTCATTCTCGGGCTGGGCCTTGTCGCCGCAATCACCCTGTTCTCCATGGTGAAAATCCATGCGCTCGGCGCAGCCTCGCTTGCCGTGATCATAACCGGACTGGTATTCGCTCCGGTGTTTCCCACGGTGATCGGCGTCACACTCTCGCGTACCGCCGCCGAGCTGCGCGGTTCGGCCTTCGGCCTGATTTTCGCGGTGGGGCTGGTCGGCGCGATCTTCCTGCCGGCGTGGATGGGCGCGATCTCCAGCGGCGAGGGCAGGACGATCAAGGATAGCATGAAAGTCGCCGGCGGCACGGCGGTCGTGCTGGCCGTGCTGGCGCTGATCATGGGGCTCGCGCTCCGTGCCCCGGTCGGTGGCTGAACGCGAAGGTTCAGCCACAGGGACGGGCGGCGTTCGCCCGTCCCGCCCGGCATCCTCCGCGCCCCTCGCTGAGGAGAGCCGCGGACTTCGTTAACGATCACGCATGTATGAACAGAAAGCTGTTCCGGGCGATCAGATCGCCGGCAGGCGCTGAAGGAAGAAGTTGCTTTTTTTCTCGGCGCCGATCGTGGTGGGGGCGCCGTGACCGGGGTGGACGCGGCACCGGTCTCCGACCCGGGCGAGCAGTTTCTTCAGCGAATCGCTCAGCACCTTCGCATCGCCGGAAGGCAGGTCCGTCCGCCCGACGCTGCCCTGAAACAGCGTGTCGCCGGAAAAGAGTACCTGTTCATCCTCAAAGTGAAAGCATACTCCGCCGGGGGAGTGGCCGGGGGTCGTTATGATCCTGTAGCGCAGTCCCGCGTCTTCCCAGATCTGACCGTCGGCCAATTCGCGTTCGATGGTGTCCGGCCGCTCCGGAACCCCGTAATACCCCGGGATCTGGTTGCGGTCGTCAAAGGCCCACTCCGCGTCGGCGGGATGCATCGCCACAGGGGCGCGACGGCGACGGTGGAGTCCGCCGAGCGCGTTGAGGTGGTCGGCGTGACCGTGCGTAATCAGGTACGCCGCAACCTCCCATTTCTTTTCCCTGAGCACGCGGTCGATGCGTTCCCCTCCCGCACCGGGGTCAATGACGAGTGCGTGGGTATCGTCCCCCGTGACCAGGTAACAGTTGACTTCGAAAGGTCCGGTGGCGAGGGTCTCAATCTGCATGGTCGATATCCGGGGTTGAATGTTCCACTCTACCGCCTCGCGTGAGACGTCGGCTCGTGATCGGGTGAAGCGTTCCTGACTACCATGTCCCACAACCGTGATCCAGTCTTTTTGGAATGAAGCGGTTTTTTCCGGGGAAACTCCCGAAAAGCGTGCGGGCTTGACCCGGTCGGTCCCGCAAAGGATAATGGGCGCCCGGTTTCTACAGGATGAACCGCTGAAAAGGAGAGATTGTGATGGATCGTCGGCGTTGTGTACAGGATGCATTGAATCACCGGACTCCGGAAAAATTGCCGGTGGACTTCGGAGCTACGGCGGTGACCGGAATCCACGTCTCCGTGGTGGCGGCGCTCCGTGAACATTTCGGACTGGATCGCCATCCGGTCAGGGTCACTGAACCCTACCAGATGCTCGGCGAAATCGAACCGGACCTGATGGACGTGCTGGATGTGGACGTCGTGCCCGCGGCGCCCAGCGGAACCATGTTCGGATTCCCTGCGGGGAACTGGAAGGAATGGCGTACCCCCTGGGGGCAGGATGTCCTGGTGCCCGGCGATTTCAACACCACGACGGAGCCGAACGGCGACATCCTCATATATCCCGAAGGAGACACCTCCGCGCCACCCTGTGCGAAAATGGCGAACGCGGCGTTCTTTTTCGACACGATCATCCGCCAGGAGGAGATCGACGACGACCGCCTGAATCCCGAGGACAACCTTCAGGAGTTCGCCCCCGTCGGCGAAGAGGATCTTGAATACTGGCGCGGCGAGATCGACCGCGCCGCCGCGACCGGTCGGTCCGTGATCGCGAATTTCGGCGGCACCGCCTTCGGAGACATCGCACTGGTCCCCGGCCCCATGCTCAAGCACCCGAAGGGTATCCGCGATATCGAGGAATGGTACATGTCACTCGTGATCCGCCGGGACTATGTCCATGAAATCTTTCAGAAGCAGTGCGATATCGCCATCGGCAACCTGGAGAAGCTCGCGCCGGTGGCCGGCGACAAGGTCGATGCGGTCTTCATCTGCGGCACCGACTTCGGTACGCAGAAGGGCCAGTTCTGCTCGCGCGAGGATTACCGCGAACTGTGGCTCCCCTACTACAAGCGGGTGAACGACTGGATTCACGAGCACACCCCCTGGAAGACTTTTAAGCACTCATGCGGGGCGGTGGACCCGCTGATTCCCGACCTGATCGAATCCGGCTTCGATATTCTGAACCCGGTGCAGTGCTCCGCCGAAGGCATGGACCCGCAGCACCTGAAGGATTCGTACGGCGATCAAATGACTTTCTGGGGCGGGGGCGTGGATACCCAGCACACGCTGCCCTTCGGCTCACCGGAGGACGTGAGGCGGCAGGTGGCGGAACGTTGCCGGATCTTCGGCCAACAGGGCGGATTCGTCTTTAATACGATCCATAATGTCCAGGCGCGGACCCCCGTGGAAAACCTCGTCGCTATGCTGGACGCCGTGCGCGAGTATAACCGGCCGTCCGCGTAAAAGACGGAGTCCATTTTTTTGGAATGACTCTTCCCCTGGAATAGCCCGATTCACTATTTCCGTACGAATCGCGCCACGAATCCGCCGTGGGCGTGGACCTTGATCAGCAGCGGGTCATGCAGGGCCCGCACTTCGGTCACGGCGCGGGCCAGCTTATGCGGGTCGTCCTCGGCTTCATGCAGGATCGTGGCCTGCCAGTGGCCGTCTTTCAGGAAGAACGTGCCGAGCGAATACTCGAAGGCCTCGTCGGTGCCGTTCATGACCGCTACCCACCACTCTTCGCCCTTGCGGCGCGCGAACGCCGCCACCCGCCCGATCTCGCTTCCCGCGATCGCCCGCGTCTCATCCCAGCTCACGGGCATGGCACGCATCATGTCGAAGGCGAGGCTTTCGCGATAGACGTCCGTTGAATCCGCCCAGGCGTGCACCGGCGAGCTGAAAATCACCGCCGAGGCGAACTGCAGTCCCGCCGTGGTATCGCCCATACGGTCCGGGCGCAGGGTCATCGGACTGAAGTCGGCCGGACCCGCGATGAGCCGGGTGAACGGATACACGCAGTATTGCGACGCGGGCAACGCGTAGCCCTCGTTTCGGTTGTGATCGAGGCCCCGGATCGCTTCGCGCGTCATCTCGTTGGGCCAGGTCCGCATCTGGCCCGCCGCTTTGCCCGTATCACGAAAACTCACCATCAGCTCCCGCGCCGCGGCCTCCCGGAGCAGCTGCATGCTCAACGCCAATGTGTCCTGAGATTCGCCGCTCAACCCGTTAAAGGTGACCCCTTCGACCATCGCCTTCCCGCAGCGGTCGAAGAACGCCTTCCGCTCATCCGCACTCTCAAGGCGGGACCGCCGGTCTTCTTCCGTGCTCACCGATATCCAGACTCCGATATCGCGGTTGCCCGCATATTCCACCAGTTCGCGGAGGCGTTCCCAGCGCCGGTCTCCGCGCCCCCAGCCGAATTCCGGATCTTCCCAGCCCGCGCCGACCCTGAAACTCCCGCACCCCAGAGAGGAAGCTTCATCCACCAGCGCCTTCTGCCGGTTCCAGCGGGCGCCCTCGCGTCCATGAACCCATTCCGGCCGGTAGCAGGTCCCGGGCTCCAGCCACCCGGTGCGCATCGCCTCGGGAAACAGGTGCCGGTCCGGTTCGGGAGCGAGGTGATGGATCACCCGCGACTGTACGAGCTGATCGAGGTGATCGGCCGCCAGCACCACGCGCCACGGCGACGTGAACGGTCCCTCCATCGTCCAGCCCTGCGGGTCGTGGATGAAGCGGCTCTGCAGCAGTCCGCCCTCATCCAGCCTCAGACTCATGCCGCTGTAACGCAGCACGTCGGCCTCGGCAATCATCACAAACCGGCCGTCGGGCAGCTCGGCCGTCACCGGAAGACCGAATTCGGTTTTCTGATCTTTATGCTGATCGAGGCGCCAGCGCCGCCATTCGGCTTCAAAGGTATGCGGATCGTCCTGCGCCCAGAACACGGTCTTTCTCGGGAAATCGAAGGCGGTGACCTCGCCGACGACCCGGTGCGTCCCCTCGCCCGGGATCTGATAGCGCCAGGCGATGCCGGTGTCGTAGGCGCGCACGTCGAGCACCCAGTACTCGTCGTAAGGGTAGTGCCATACCTTGAGCCTCAGGCCGTCGGCGTGATGGCGCGCCCGCGAAGCGCGCCCCCGCGTGTCGTATCGCTCGCGCACCGCGTAGCGATTCAGTACCTCCAGCTTCACGTCGTCGCCCAGCTCCACCCCGTCGACCGTGATTCCGATCGGCGAGCGCTGGAGCACCGTCTCCCAGCCGCGCTGCACCTGAATCGTGAGCTGGCCACCGGGATGCACGTCCACCTCGGCGCTGACCCGCCCCAGCGGACTGATGACGGTATGACGGTAGACTTCGCCGCGGAATTGCGGCCAGACGCCGGGATAAGCCATTCCGGCGCTGAGAGAGAGATCGATCGCCCCCGCCGGGAGCCCCGTGACCCAGCACCCCGCGAGCAGCACACACAGCAGCTTTTTCATTCGAACGCTCCTTACGGTCGGGAAACGAAAACCTACGCAGGAGTATTGTCACGTTCACCTTTTATTTTACCAGAACATAATCGGGGAGGCATGGGGGAGGGTCTGGAGTGAGAGGGCTGAAACCTGATGGCTGAAGAGCATGAAGGGGTGAACATCATTCTTACTCTTACTCGTACTCGTACTCGTACTCGGAGCGCCGAAGGCGCGATCCTTTATCCCATTCAAGAGATCGAGCACGAGTACCGCTTCGCTGAGCACGAGTATGCGTACGTTGTGACGCAAGCGGATTTCTAATCCAGCCGCTACGATTTCAGTCGTTCCACAAAAATCCACGAAGAACCACTTTTACTTAGGTTTCCGGTCTCCCTCAATCTCTCCCCCCACGCAGCCTTCAGGTCTCAGCCTTCCCGCTCAGTTTCTGAATCTCCCCCGCCACTTCCTCGGCGGAGCCGGCGGAGGCATCGATGTGCAGGTCGGCCCAGCGCTCGTAGAGCGGGCGGCGTTCGCGAGCGAGCTGTTCAAGGGAGAGACCGGGGCGACGCACCATGCCGCGCTGACCGCCCTCCCCGATCCGCCGCCGCAGCGTGTCCACGCCGCAGTCCAGCCAGACCACCGGGCCGAGCGAGCGCAGGTGCGTCATCGCGGCGTCGCTGTAGACCGCGCTTCCGCCGGTGGCGATGACGCATCGTTCCGCACGCAGCGCCCGTAGGGTCTCCTCTTCCAGCCTGCGGAAGCCGTCGAGCCCGCGCCGCTCCAGCACCTGCTGCAGTTTCATGCCCTCCGCCTGCTGGATGCGCAGATCGGTGTCGATGAATCCCCGTCCGCTGCGGCGTGCGAGCAGCACCCCGACGGTACTCTTGCCCGAGCCGGGCATCCCGATCAGCACCACATTACGGCCGCGGGGGCCGGGAGATTGACTTTGTTCGGCGGTCTTCATGCCGTAGGATATAGCATCGCCAACGCGGGAGATAAATCGGGATGGACAAGAAACTTTTTCTGATCGACGGCATGGGGCTGATCTACCGGGCCTATTTCGTCTTCCTGCGCAATCCGCTGATCACCTCCGACGGGGTGAACACGTCGGCCGTGTTCGGCTTCCTGAACGCCCTGGTCGAAATCCAGGAAAATCAGGAGCCGACGCACATCGCGGTGGCGATCGATGCCGGGGGACCCACCTTCCGCCACGAGGTCTTTCCCGAGTACAAAGCTCAGCGGGAGGAGACGCCCGAGGGCATTGTCGAGTCCGTGCCCATTATCCGCGAGATGCTCGACGCGTTCCACATACCGGTGCTCATGGAGGAAGGGGTGGAGGCCGACGATGTGATCGGCACGCTCGCACGCCATGCGCCGGAAGAGGGCTACGAGTCCTACATGGTCACCGCCGACAAGGATTTCGCACAGCTGGTGAACGACCACGTCCACCTCTACCGCCCGGGCCGCAAGGGCGGTCCGCCCGAAATCCTCGGCGCGTCCGACGTCCGCGAACAATGGGGCATCGAAAACCCCGGACAGGTCGCGGACATCCTCGGCCTCGCCGGGGACACCTCCGACAACATCCCGGGCGTGCCGGGGATCGGAGAAAAGACGGCCGGGAAACTCATCCGGCAGTTCGGCTCGGTCGAAAACCTCCTGGCGCATACCGACGAGCTGAAGGGCAAACAGCGCGAAAAGATCGAGGAGAACCGCGACAGGGCCCGGCTCTGCAAGCAGCTCGTGACCATCCGCTGCGACGTACCGCTGCAGGTGCGGCTCGAGGACTTCCGGCGGCGGGACCCCGACGCCGCGAAACTCCGGACCCTCCTGCGGAAGTACGAGCTGAAATCCGTCGCTCGTCGGCTTTTCGGCGAGGAACCGGCGCCGAAACCGGTCGCCGCCGAGACCGGTGAAGCGGCGCAGACAGAGCTGTTCGCCATGGAGGAGACCGCCGGGGAACCCCGGGATGTGAGCACCATCGCAGACACCCCGCACGACTATCATGCCGTATCGACGGAGGAGGACCTCAAGGCGCTCCGCCGTACGCTCAAGGCGAGTGGAGCGTTCTGTCTCGATACCGAGACCACCTCGCTGCATCCGGAGACGGCGGAGCTGATCGGCCTCTCTTTCGCGGTCGAACCGCACGAGGCGTGGTTTGTCCCGGTGGATGCGTCCAGCCTCGAAACGGTGCTGGATCTTCTGAGGCCGGTGCTGGAAGACGACGGTCTGATCAAGATCGGCCATAACCTGAAATTCGATCTCTGTGTCCTGCGCTGGCAGGGGATCCGGGTTCGCGGTCCCTGCTACGATACGATGATCGCGCATTACCTGATCGATCCCGACCAGCGGCACGGCATGGACCACGTCGCCGAGACGCTGCTTCATTACCGCCCGATCCCGATCCGCGAACTGATCGGGGAAAAGGGCCGCGAACAGAAGACGCTGCGCGACGTCCCCGCGGACCGTCTGCGGGAGTATGCCGCCGAGGACGCCGACATCACGCTGCAGCTCTGGCGCCGACTTGAACCCATGCTGGAGGAGGCCGGACAGCGGCGCGTGTTCTACGAGATCGAAAGCCCGCTCGTGCCCGTGCTCGCCGAAATGGAGTGCGAGGGGATTGCGCTCGATACCGCGGCGCTGGAACGCTTCGCCGCCCGGCTCGAAGAACAGCTTCGGGAACTGGAACGGATCATTTACCGGGAGGCGGGGATGGAGTTCAACCTCAACTCCCCCAAACAGCTCGGCGAAGTCCTGTTCGACCATCTGAAACTAAAGGCCAAACCGAAAAAGACCCGCACCGGACAGTACGCGACCCACGAAGCCGTGCTGGAGTCCCTGGCGACGGAACACGAAATCGCGGCGCGACTCCTCGAACACCGTCGGCTGATGAAGCTGAAGGGCACCTATGTCGACGCCCTGCCCCGGTACGTCGTGTCTTCCACCGGGCGGGTCCACACCCATTTCGCCCAGACCAACACCGCGACCGGGCGGCTGGCATGCCACACACCCAACCTTCAGAACATTCCCATCCGGCGCGAGGAGGGACAGGAGATCCGCCGCGCCTTCGTCCCGCGTTCGGAGGAGTTCACCCTGCTGGCCTGCGACTACTCGCAGGTGGAGCTGCGCATCATGGCCGACCTGAGCGGCGATACGGGGATGCGGGAGGCCTTCGAGCGGGGCGAGGACATCCATGCTGCCACGGCATCCCGGATCTACGGGGTCGAGCCCCCGTCCGTCGACCGCGAGCTGCGCCGGCGCGCCAAGACGGTTAATTTCGGCCTCATCTACGGTATCTCGGCGTTCGGCCTCGCGCAGCGACTCGTCATCCCCCGCGAGGAGGGCGCGGAAATCATCGAGCAGTATTTCACGCAATACCCCGGCGTGCGCGAATACATGGAGCGCACGGTCGCCGCCGCACGCGAGACCGGTTACGTGGAGACAAAGACGGGCCGCCGCCGGCATATCCGCGACATCCACGTCCGCAACGCGACCGTCCGCGGCGCCGCGGAACGCAACGCCATCAACGCCCCCATACAGGGGACGGCGGCCGATATGATCAAGCTGGCCATGATCCGCGTCCGGGACCTGATCGACCGCGAAGGTCTGCGCTCACGGATGCTCCTGCAGGTCCACGATGAACTCGTCTTCGACCTCCACCTCGAGGAACAGACCGAGCTGGTCCCCCGGATCGAGAAAATCATGCGCGAGGCCCTGCCGCTCTCCGTGCCCGTCGTCGTCGACTCCGGCACAGGAGCGAACTGGCTCGAGGCACATTGAGATCGGGCGGAGAGAATGAGGAGTGGGAAACCTGAAACCTGAAGGCTGAAGGCTGAATTCCCCCGGGGGCCCCCATGTGGAACTCAGGTCAGGCTTCCCACTCCCTCTGACTCTGAGATCTTACTCAGGTTTCAGGTTTCTCACTCACCTCCCACTCTTACTCTGATTCTGATTCTGACTCTAACTCTGACTCTGATTCTGACTCTAACTCTGACCCTGACTCTGCCCCCACCTTCTTGCCCCGCCTTCTAATCCGTCTTCAGCGGGCCGCCGGGAGTGTTCCGGATGATCGTATGCTCCGGTGTTTTGCGGGAGGGCTCCGGATAATCCTTGGTGTAGTGCAGTCCCCGGCTCTCCCGCCGCCGCTGTGCGGAGCGGACGATCAGTTCGGCCACGGCGGCGACGCTGCGCAGTTCGAGAAGGTCGCGCGTGATGAGGTAGGCGCAGTAGTAGTTGCGCACCTCTTCGCGGATCGTCGTGATCCGCTTGCGGGCGCGCGCGAGGCGGCGGTCGGAGCGTACGATGCCCACGTAATCCCACATCACCGAACGCACCTCGTTCCAGTTGTGTTCGACGACGACCGCCTCGTCGCTGTGGACGGCGTCGCCGTATTTCCAGGACGGGATCCGGTCCTCGATCGTTCCGTCCTCGTCCGCGGCATAGTCCGCCATGCGCTCCGCCGCTCGGCCGGCGCAGACCAGCGCTTCGAGCAGCGAATTGCTTGCGAGGCGGTTGGCGCCGTGCAGACCGGTGCTGGCCACTTCGCCGCAGGCGAAGAGCCCCTTCATTTCGGTCGTCCCGTCGGTGCCGGCGATGACCCCTCCGCAGGAGTAGTGGGCGGCGGGCACGACCGGGATGGGCTGGCGCGCCATGTCGACACCGAACCGGAGGCAGGTCTCGTAGAGGTTGGGGAAGCGGCCGCGGAGAAACTCCTCCGACTTGTGCGTAATGTCGAGGTAGACGCAGGGGTCGCCGCGGCTTTTCATGATGTGGTCGATCGCGCGCGCCGTCACGTCGCGCGGCGCCAGGGACCCCTGCCCGGTGAACTTATGCATGAACGGCCGTCCGGCGGCGTCGATCAGTTCCGCTCCCTCGCCGCGGACCGCTTCGCTGATCAGGAAGGACTTGGCGTGCGGGTGGTAGAGGCAGGTCGGGTGAAACTGGATGAACTCCATATCCCGCACGGGGAGCCCCGCGCGCCAGGCCATGGCAAGCCCGTCGCCGGTGGCCACATCGGGATTGCTCGTATAGAGATAGGTCTTGCCCACGCCGCCGGTCGCCAGCAGCGTGGCGCCCGCCCGGACGGCGAGCACCTCGCCCGTGTCGCTGCTGAAGAAATAGGCTCCCACGCACCGGTTCGGCCCGTCCTGTCCCAGCCATCCGGTGGTGACCAGGTCGATGGCGGTCCAGTTTTCGATGACCTTGATGTCCGGCTCTTCGTTGACCCGGCCGAGAAGGACGCGGATCAGTTCTCCGCCGGTGATGTCCCCCACATGGAGGACCCGGCGACGCGAGTGTCCGCCCTCCTGCCCCAGGTCGTACTCGTCGGGATGGCGTCCCTTGCGGGTTGCAAACCGGAGTCCGAGCTGCTCCAGCTCGCGGATGCGGTCCGGTCCCGCCTCCAGGATTTCGCGGGCCACGGACTCCTCGCTCAAACCGCAACCGGTGCGCAGGGTGTCCTGGAGGTGCTGGCCGATCGAATCGTCTTTATCGACCACGCAGGCGATCCCGCCCTGGGCGTAGTTCGTATTGCTTTCGGTGCGGGCGCGCTTGGAGACGACGAACACGCGGCCGTGCCGGCTGAGATGAATCGCGGCCAGCAGACCCGCGGAACCGGAACCGATCACGAGAAAGTCGCAATCGAGCGTCTTCATCGCGGCGGGGGGCGGGCGTCCGGGGGACTGCGGGGTCATACCTTCTCCCCGCGGATCCGGTTCTTCTCTTCCTCGGCCTCTTCTCGGAGGCGGTTGATTTCAGCGGTTTTCGCCCCTTCGAGTTCCTGGACGGCGGCGTGGTCTCCGGTCGCACGCGCATCCTGTATCCGCTGGTCGTAGAGGATGCTCTGCTCCGCGACGCGGGCCCCGGTCTTCGTATCGACCTCCGCCAGCGCCTGCTTCTGTCCCGCCGAGAGACTGGACTTCTCTCCGCCGAGGCGTTCGAGCGCCAGTTCGTAGGCGCTTTTGATCTCCTCTCCCATAATCGACCTCCTTCGGTTGATGCCGTCACCGACGACGGCATTTTCCGACAAAGACCGCGCGGTTGAAAGACAAAGATCAGAAATAGACGCACGGCACGGATGGACTCCTGAGTTCCACATGGGGACCCCCGGGGGAATATCGTACTCGTACTCAGCGAAGCGGTACTCGTACTCGAATTCCTTGAACCAGGGGATGGACCTGTTCGTAGTAGCGCCGCACGCACCCGAAGGGCCAAGGCGCGTGATACCGTTCGTAGTAGCGCCGCACGCGCCCGAAGGGCCAAGGCGCGTTATCCGTTCGTAGTAGCGTCGCACGCCTGCCCCCGGCAGGCCAGGCGCGTGAAGATAACGGCCCTGGCCCTGCTTCGCAGGCCTGCGGGCCTACTACGAACTTTTTCCGCTGCGCGGGCCTGCGGGCCTACTACGAACGCAAGAGAGCGCGCACGATCTCTTTGCCTGTGCTCTTCTCATTTATCTTTGCGGTCCCGGCGCCTTTGCGAGAGAACTTTCTTGTGTTTTCGACCACGAATTGCCGATGACACGGATGGACTCGACCCGGGGAACCTCTCCGGTTAGGTTGAGTCGGAACACGCGAGAGCAACGCAACGGACAGGAATGCGAAGGAGTGGAAATGATACGCAAAGGCGGACGGTATGTGGTGATGGGACTGCTCAATGCGGATTCGATCGCGTATGCGGCGGGACGCGCCATCGAGCAGTTCGGCGGCGAAGTGATCTACACGGTCCAGAACGAGCGGATGCGGAAGATCTTTTTCGACCGCGGGTCGAGCGGTCTCTCGCAGCGGGACAAGGACGCGATGCGCATCGAGTACTGCGATGTGACCGTCGAGAACGAGATCCGCAACCTCTTCGACAAGACGGGGCCGATCGACGGCGTACTCCATTCGATTGCGTTCGCCAATCCCAAGACGTGCCTCGGCGACCACTTCTATACGAACTCCTGGGAGGATCTCAAGCAGGCCTTCCACATCAGCTGCGTCTCGCTGGCGCCGGTGACCCATTTCGCGCAGGAGCGCATGACACGCGGCGGATCGGTCGTTGCGCTCACCTTCGAATCGCAGGTCGCCTTCCCCTACTACAACTGGATGGGCGTCAATAAGGCCGCGCTCGAGGCCGCCGTGCGGGCGCTGGCCCGCGAGTACGGCAAAGAACACGTACGCGTCAACGCCGTCTCGGCCGGCCCGCTGACCACGAAGGCGGCCAAGTCGATCCCGCATTTCGCCCATCTCTCGCGCACTTGGAAGAAGATGAGCCCCCTGCCCTGGGATCCCGTCAAGGACAAGGAGAACGTGGCGCAGTCGGTCGTCTTTCTGCTCGGCGAGTATTCAAAGAAGATCACCGGCCAGACGATTCACGTCGACGGCGGAGTCTCGGCCATGGGCGGTCAGCTGCTCCCCTCCGAACGGCCGAAGGTCAGCAAACCCGCGAAGGCGCTGAAGGGGTAACGAGGATCGGTCCTCTTCATCCCCTCGCCTTCGCTCACCCCACCTCGACCACGCTCGGGGTATAGTCCTCGGGCGGCTCGTAGCCCATCAGCACGAGGCTGGTGGCGGCCAGGCTGCTGATGCCCAGATCCGGGTGGCCGGAGAGCCGGGCGTTCGACTGCCCTGAGGGGTCGTAGACGTAGACCGGAACCGGATTGAGCGAGTGGGCGGTCTTCGGTCTGGGCCGGCCGTGTTCGTCGCGCAGGATTTCCCCGGTCTTCTTATCGCGTGCGGCCATATCGTCCGAGTTCCCGTGGTCGGCGGAGGCGATCAGTGCTCCGTTCGTCTTCTTCACCGCCTCCATAATCCGCCCCACGCCCTCGTCCACGGCCTCGATCCCCCTGATGACGGCCTCGAATACGCCGGTATGGCCGACCATGTCTCCGTTCGGGTAGTTCAGCCGGATGAAGCGGTACCGGCCGCTTTCGATCGCCTCGACCGTCTTGTCGGTAAGCTCCTTCGCCTTCATCTCCGGCTTGTCTTCGAAGGGACAGCGGTCGGACGGGATTTCGACGTAGTCCTCGTAGTCCGGATTGAATTTTCCGGAGCGGTTGCCGTTGAAGAAATAGGTCACGTGACCGAATTTCTGGGTCTCGCTGAGCGCGAGCTGCTTCACCCCGGTCTTCGAGAGATACTCGCCGATGGTGCGGTCGATATGCGGCGGCGGGACGAGAAACTTTTTCGGGATCTCGAGATCACCGTCGTACTGCATCATCCCGGCGAATTTCACGTCGGGCCGCGGACCGCGGTCGAACTTGTCAAACGGGTCCTCGTCGAACGCCCGGCTCAGTTCGATGGCCCGGTCGCCCCGGTAATTGAAAAGAATCACGCTGTCGCCGTCGCGCACCGGACCGACCGGGGCGCCGTCGCGTTCGATCACAAACCCGGGCAGGTCCTGGTCGAGGATGCCGGGCTTCTCTCCGCGGAAGGTTTCGACCGCCTCGCGCGCGCTGGAGAAGGCGCGTCCCTCGCCGCGCACGTGGATCTTCCAGCCGCGGGCGACCATGTCCCAGTCGGCCTCGTAGCGGTCCATGGTGATGTTCATCCGGCCACCGCCGGAGGCGATGGCGTAATCCACCCCGTGTTCCGCATTGAGATCTGCGAGAAATCCCTCGAAGTCATCGATATACTCCAGCGCGGACGTCGGGGGCACGTCGCGCCCGTCGAGGAGCGCGTGGATCCTGACGGTTCCGACGCCTTCGTCTTTCGCGCGGCGGAGCATGGCGCGCAGGTGATCGAGATGGCTGTGCACGTTGCCGTCGGAGAAGAGGCCGATGAAGTGCAGCGTCGACTTCCGCTCCTTGACGTTGCCGGTCAGCTCCCGCCAGACCTCTCCGTCCCAGAGCACGCCGTCCTCGATGGCCGTATTGATCCGCGCCGCGCCCTGGTTGAAGATACGTCCCGCCCCGATGGCATTATGGCCCACCTCGCTGTTGCCCATATCGCCGTCGGTGGGCAGCCCCACGGCCGTGCCGTGCGCTTTGAGCTGCGAAGCGATGGCGTGTTCGGCCAACCAGTCGATATTCGGCGTCTTCGCCCGGTGGACGAGATTGCCTTCGTCCTGTCTGCCGATGCCGATACCGTCCATGACGACCAGCACGACCGGACCTTCAACCCCCGCGAAACGGGGATGTTTTTTCAGTGATTCCATGATGCGTTCCCTCCGTGAATAAAGTGGGGGCGAAGTATGGCAGAGACCCGACCGCCGGGTCTAGCCCGGATTACTCGCCGGCGTAATCATCCCCGTGCTCGTACTCAGCAAAGCGGTACTCGTACTCGAATTCCTTGAATCGATGGATGGGATCGCGCCTCCGGCGCTCCGAGGACGCGTACGAGTAAGAGTACGAATTATGTGCACCCCCCTCAACCAACCTTCATGTCCTTCATGTGAAGGTAGGGATTCTGCTGGACAGCAGAAGGCCGTCCGCAAAAAGAGCGGCGCGCTTAGCCTGTCCGCCGAAGGCATAAAGGGCCGAAGGCGGAGAGATCGCGCCCTACCCGCAAATCGCAAAGATGAATGAGAAGAGCACAGCCAAAGAAATCGTGCGTTCTCTCTTACGTTCGTAGTAGGCCCGCAGGCCTGCGAAGCAGGGCCAGGGCCGTTATCTTCACGCGCCTTGGCCTGCCGGGGGCAGGCTTGCGGCGCTACTACGAACGTTTGTCGTCTTCCATCCCGCCTCTTTCCCGAACGGCTCCACCACAAAAATCTGCGAAGAACCGGTGAATCCCGATTTCGATCCCGAATAACCAGAAACCTACGAAGCACCCATGTTCTTCGGCGAATACGAAGCCCGCAGCGAGCCCGCGCCTTCCCCGACGTCGGCCCAGCGATCGAGATCGAGCTGTATATCGGCGACCTCGCAGGTGCTCATCTCGCCTTCGACACCCGGAACGAGGTACGCCAGCAGCCCCTCCATCGAAGGATTGTGACCGACCAGCGCGATGTGCCCGAACTCATCCTCCTGATTCCGGATGACCTCGAGCAGGTCGGGCACGCTGTTCCGGAAGATACGCGGATCCTCGCACAGCGGAGCCCCCAGGGCTTCGGCGAAATACCGCGCGGTCGCCGCAGCGCGTACGGCGGGACTCGTGACGATCACCGATGGACGGAACGCTTCCGCTTTGAGCTTCGCCGCGATTTTCTTCGCGTCATTGCGGCCCCGTTCATTCAGGTCGCGATCGAAGTCCGTGCCCCGATCCCCCTGCTTCTCCGCTTTCCCGTGACGAATCAGTGTCACCCGCTTCATGGCCTCATCCTCCCTGCAGGCCGAAGAGTCGTTCGGCATTGCATCTTGTCTGTTCAGCGATGTCCTCCACGCGGCTTCCCCGCTGTTCGGCCAGGGTCTCCGCGACCCGGATCACGTGCGCGGGTTCATTGCGTTTCCCGCGGTGCGGCACGGGAGCGAGATACGGCGTATCCGTCTCGATCAGCAGCCGTTCCGCCGGGATCGTTTTCGCCGCCGCGCGAAGGGCCTCGGCATTTCTGAAGGTGATGATACCACTGAAACTGATAAAAAAACCAATGTCGACCAGGGCCTCCGCAAACGCCTCGCCGCCGGTGAAGCAGTGGAGGACGCCCGGCGGCGACGGAGCCCCGGGGCGGGCCGCGAATGCGCGCAGCGCCGTGAGCGTGTCGTCGTCGGCCTCACGCGAATGGATCACGACGGGTTGATGCACTTCGGCGGCGATCGCGAGCATCCGCTCGAACAGCTCGCGCTGGGCTTCGCGCTCCTCCGGTCCGTGGTAATGGTAGTCGAGTCCGATCTCTCCGAGTGCCACGCACTCCGTCCGGCGGAGCCGCGTGCGCAATCCCGCCTCGTCCGGGGAGCGGCCGGCCTGATCGCGGTCGCATCCCGCCGAGGCGAAGATCGAGCCCGGATACCGTTGCGCCCATTCGAGGGCGGTTTCGTCGGCCTCCGGCCGCCCGCCCACGGCGAGGATCCGGTCGACGCCCGCATCGCGCGCGCGCGCCAGGCCCGCCTCGATCTCCTGCGCTCCGCCCAGTCCGTCCAGGTGCACGTGGGTATCGAACAACCTCATCCGCGGGCCAGAAAGTTTTCGAGCAGTCTCCGGCCCTCGACCGTCAGGATCGATTCGGGATGGAACTGGACGCCCTCCACGGGGTGCTCCGCATGGCGCACCCCCATGATCTCGTCCTCCTCCGTCCACGCCGTGAGGGTCAGATCCCCGGGCAGCGAATCCCGGTCGATGATGAGCGAGTGATACCGCGTGGCCTCGAAGGGATCGGGCAGATCGCGGAACACGCCCCGTCCGTCGTGGTGGACCGGCGACGTCTTTCCGTGCATCAGCCGGGCCGCGCGGACGATGCGCGCGCCGTAGACCGCGCCGATACACTGGTGACCGAGACAGCAGCCGAAAACGGGGATCTCCGGACCCAGGGCGCGGATCACCTCGCACGAGACGCCCGCATCCGGCGGGCCGCCGGGACCGGGGCTGATCACGATGCGTTCGGGGCGCCGCGCCCTGACCTGATCGACCGTGATCTCGTCGTTGCGATGCACTTCCGTCTCGACGCCCAGCTCCCCGAGCTGCTGGACGATGTTGTACGTAAACGAATCGTAGTTATCGATCACCAGGATCATGGCGACACCTCCCCGCGCGCTTCGCGGAAGCGTCCGGCGAGCGCCAGCGCCGTGAGCATACCCCGCGCCTTGTTGCGCGTTTCCTCGTACTCGTTCGCGGGCACGGAATCGGCGACGATTCCCGCGCCCGCCTGCACGTAGGCCTTGCCTCCGTCGAGGATGATCGTGCGGATCGTGATGCAGGTATCGAGGTTGCCGTCAAAGCTGATGTAGCCCACCGCGCCGGCGTAGGGGCCGCGTTTCATCCGTTCGAGTTCGGCGATGATCTCCATGGCCCGGATCTTCGGCGCTCCGCTGACCGTCCCCGCGGGAAACGTGGCCCGGAGCAAATCGTAGCCGTCATACCCCGGGGCGAGGGTTCCGGTGACGTCCGAGACGATGTGCATCACGTGGCTGTAGCGTTCGATCGTCATCAGGTCGGGAACCTGCACGCTGCCCGCGCGGCAAACGCGGCCGATATCGTTGCGCGCGAGGTCGACCAGCATGATGTGCTCGGCGCGCTCCTTCGGGTCGGCCAGCAGCTCGGCCTCCAGCCGCCGGTCCTCGACCGCATCGAGGTGCCGGGGCCGCGTGCCGGCGATCGGGCGCACCTCGACCTCGCCCTCTTCGCAGCGCACGTGGATCTCGGGCGAGGACCCCACCAGCGAGCTGTCCTCCATGTCCAGCAGGAACATGTACGGCGAGGGGTTGATCGAGCGCAGGGCGCGGTAGACATCGAGCGAATCGCCCTCGTGGCCCACCTCGAATCGCTGGGACAGCACGGTCTGGATGATGTCGCCCGCCCGGATATACTCCTTCGCCTTTTCCACCGCCTGCTCGTACTGCTCCCGGGTCATATTCGACGACGGTTCCGGCGGATCGACCGGCTCGTGTCCGTCCACCAGCATCCGTTCGACGGGACGGCGGAGCGCGTCGGCCAGGAAGTCGATCTCCCGGACCGCCGCATCGTAGGCGGATTCGGGATCGCCGTCGATGAACGCGTTGGCGACGATCTTCAGCCTGTGCTGCACCCGGTCGAACACGACGATCGCATCGGTGACGAGGAAGACCATATCAGGGGCGTGCAGCGGGTCCCGGTCGCAGACGGGCACGCGGGGCTCGAACTGGTGCACGCAGTCGTACCCGAGAAAGCCCACCGCGCCTCCGATGAACGGCGGCAGGTCGGCGTCCGCCTCGACCGGCCGGAAGCGCTCCATGTAGCTGCGCAGGGCCTCGAGCGGCTCCACGCCCTCCGCGACCTTCGTCTCCCCCCCGCGCTCCTCGATTTCGACCCGGTCGCCCCGGGCGCGGACGATCGCGCGCGGACGTCCGCCGATAAACGAATAGCGTCCGATCCGTTCGCCGCCCTCCACGCTCTCGAGCAGGAACGTGTGGGTGGCGCGGCCGGATTCGCGCAGCGCCGTCCGCACGCGGGCGTACGCGGAGACCGGGGTTTCGGGATCGGGGAGATACTCCCGCCAGACGGGGATCAGGTTCCCGTCCGCAGCCCGTTCCATAAAGCTCGCCTTGTCCGGCATGACCGTCATGGACCCTCCTCAGGGATCGAGGTTCTCGAGCGCGCCGGCCCCGAAGTCGATACGGCGGTAATAGCAGTTGCGGGGCTCGCCCTGCGCATTCTTCGTGTGGCAGATGCCGCCTTTACGCGGACGGACGAGGTACAGCAGCGAATTCTGCTCGCAGTTCACCCGCACCTCGAGCAGGTCGAACACCGCTCCGCTGGTCTCGCCCTTGACCCACAACTCCTGCCGGGAGGTGCTCCAGAACACCGCCACGCCGCGGCGCATGGATTCCCGCAGGGCCTGTTTATTCACGTAGGCGACGAGGATGACCTCCTTCGTATCGACGTTCTGCACCGCGCAGGGAATCACGCCGGGCGCCTGCGCCGCCACTTTTTCCAGTTTCGTCCAGTCGAGCTGCAGGTCCTGTCCCTCTTCAAGCTCTTTGCTCATACCCCGTTCCCTTCCTCTTTCGCTTCCGGTCTTCATGGTTAAAAAGGTTCATATCCTGACTTCAACCCCTTCCCCGCGCATATACTCCTTCACCTCTTTTATCGTGAACGTCCCGAAGTGGAAGATCGAGGCCGCGAGCACGGCATCGGCCGCGCCGTACGTGACGGCGTCGACCATATGCTGCAGGGTGCCCGCACCGCCGGATGCGATGACGGGAGCATCGACGGCTTCGGCCACGGCCCGGGTCAGGTCCAGGTCGTACCCGTCCTTCGTCCCGTCGGCGTCCATGCTGGTCAGCAGAATTTCCCCTGCGCCCCGCTCCACGCCTTCGCGGGCCCACGCCACGGCCTCGCGTTCCGCGGGGGTACGCCCGCCGTGGGTATAGACCGTCCACCCGCCCTCGCCGTCACGGCGGGCGTCGATGGCGAGCACGGTACACTGCGAGCCGAACCTCTCCGCCGCGCGGTCGATCAGCGCCGGCGATTCTACCGCCGCGGTGTTGAACGAGACCTTATCCGCTCCGGCGTGCAGCATCCGGCGCACATCGTCCTCCGAACGCATGCCGCCTCCGACGGTCAGCGGCATGAAGACCTCGCGCGCCACGCGGCGCACGACCTCCTCCATGATTTCGCGGTGATCGCTCGACGCCGTGATGTCCAGGAACGTCAGCTCGTCCGCGCCCTGCTGCTCGTAGGCACGCGCGCATTCCACCGGATCGCCCGCATCGCGGAGGTCCACGAACCGGACCCCTTTCACGACCCGCCCGCCCGTCACATCCAGACATGGTATGATACGCTTCGCCAGCACGACAACTTCTCCCCGGATTCAAAGCGTTCTTTGTACCCTTTACGGGCCCGCTCGTCCACCCCGCATCCTCTGCTCAGGAGTTCAGGGGGGTGGGTGGGGTGAACGGCTGGCGGGAAATCCCGCGCGAAATTCCGGGGGGCATGGCGAGGTCGAGTTCGGCGGCGATTTCTTATCCCGCAAACCCTTTGCCCCTCTTCCGGTTGGTTCCGGGATCCAGGCTTCTCATCCCTGCCGGTCTCCCACTCTCTCCGGTTCCCTTGGGCGGTCGCAAACGGTAGGATGGGATCGAATCAAAACGGGAGCGGGAATGTGAAGGCGGCGCCGGTTGAATTTAAAAGCGTACTCATTACCGGATGCTCGAGCGGGATCGGTCGCGCGGCGGCACGGATGCTGAAGACCCGCGGATGGGAGGTTCTGCCGACGGCACGGAAGGAAGAAGATCTCGCGTCGCTTCGCGAGGAGGGATTCTCACCGCGGAAGATTGAACTGGCGGACGAAGATTCCGTTTCGGGGCTTCTCAATCAGCTTCAGCACGACGGCAGGCTGCCGGGGGCGCTGGTCAACAACGCCGGCTACGGCCAGCCGGGCGCGATTGAGGACCTCAATCGCGAACTCCTCCGGCGACAGTTCGAGGTGAATGTCTTCGGCCTGCAGCAGCTCGCCAACGGGTTTGTTCCCTCGTTCCGCAAACGGGGCTGCGGGCGTATTGTACACGTAAGCTCTATGCTGGGACGCCTTTCGATGCCGCTCAACGGCGCGTATTCGGCGTCAAAATTCGCGCTCGAATCCCTCGCGGACGCACAACGTGTGGAACTCCACGACTCGGGCGTCGCAGTCTCGTTGATCGAGCCGGGTCCGATCTACACGGAATTTCACGCCTCCGCCCGCCGCCGCGGTTCCGCGACCCTGCGGACTCCGCACTCACCGTTTCTGCCTCTGTACGAGAAGTTCGAGCACGCCGACCGCGCGCCGCGCACCGCGGCCCGCTTCGCCCTCCCGCCGGAGGCCGTCGCGCGGAAGATCGTCCACGCCCTCGAATCACCGCACCCCCGCATCCGCTACCGGGTGACGATCCCCGCGCTCCTCGGCGAAGCCGCCCAGCGCCTGCTGCCGGCGTGCTGGATCGACGCCGCCTTCCGCGCCGGACTGCGCAGGTTCAGCGCGGCGCCTGCCACTTCTGACGAACCTGTCCAGAATTGATTTAAACCACCCCCGCCAGCCAGTAGCCAGTGTTACACTGGCCACTGGCCGGCGGGATCTGGTCATACCCGACAGCCAGTAGCCAACGCAACAGCAGGGGCTGGTCAACGCACAAGGCGTCTTCGTGTTGCTGATTGAGGAGGAGATTGCCGTGCTGGGAGGCGGAGGGCAAGCTGAACCGGAGCATAGGGGCACAGTTCCGCCGTGGGGCGCGGTTCTGCCCGGCCCCGTAGGGGTGCCCCGAAGGGGCAAGGGCAGAACCGCGCCCCACGGCGGAAGAGTTTTGATCAAGCCCCGCTCTTCACGGGGCGGAAGCAAGGAAGGCGGCCATCTTCTCCCTTGGCGTCATCCATCCCAGACACTTTCGAGGACGGTCGTTGAGGAATGTGTCGATGCGCTTCAGTGCCGCTGTACCGATTCCCCGGAAAGAGACCTTCTTGGGGTGCAGCCTGCGAATCAGGCCGTTGGTGTTCTCATTGGTTCCTCGTTCCCAGGAGTGATAGGGATGTGCGAAGAAGATGTCCATGCCGGTCTTCGTCGCCATGCGTTCATGCATCGGCATCCGCGTTCGTCGTGACCACTTTAAGCGGATCCAATCCCAGGTCCCATGCAAAGTAGTCAAATAATCCGTCGGCGTTGCTGTCCGCATTGGTGGGGCACGAACCCCACGCGTACTCCTGCCGGGCACTCATAAAATCAACGTCGCTATCTGATTCCCCTGTGACGCTCGCTACGCCCCCGTAGTACACCCGCTCCCAGTAATCGGGCAAATCATCAAAATCGGTGTCGGCGAGAAAGAGTGCGAGCACGGGGCTTGATAGGATATCGGCCTCCGAGTCGGCGCAGAGAAGCCCTCCCGAGTTCGCGCCCCAGGCCCACAGCGTCCCGTCGTTTTGAAGCGCCAGGGCGTGGCGCGTTCCCGCGGCCACGGAAACGATATTGGTCAGCCCGGGAATCAGGGTCGCCGACGAGCGGTCACTGACATTGGTCCCGAGTCCCAGTCGGCCCTCGTCCCCCCGGCCCCACGCATACACCGTCCCGTTCGATCTAACCGCAAAACTCTGATCGCGGCAGGCCGCGATCGCGATCACGTCCGTCAGATTGCTGACCGCCACCGGGGTGTTGGTCGCGGAAATGAGGGGCTGAACATCAGCATGGATGGAAAAGGGCGCTGGGTGGACAACGCGTTCATCGAGCGGCTGTGGTGGAGCCTGAAGTATGAGGATATTTATCTGAAAAGCTATGAAACGCCCCGGGAAACCGGGCGCGGCGTGGGGGCGTGGCTGGAGCGCTACAATGCCGAACGTCCGCACTCATCGATCGGGGATCGAACGCCCGATGAGGCGTACTTCGGGATGGAGACGGAGTCAAAATGCAGAGCGGCATGAAGAGGCGAGTTGCCCACAGCCATGCGACCGTCTCCGACGAGTTCAATGACCCATTCTCGACGGTCGCAGACTATGGACTACTCGCCGGAGTTGTGGCAGAACACTCGCAGGAAGCGGGAGCCCTGATGCTGACTTAAAGTTCGAAAACACTGGCTCCGCTATCGGGACCACCGCTTATTGTTTCATTGCTGTGCTCGTAGTCCATCCCGAAGCTTTTCCGCGATCCGAGCCCGCAGGCTCTTCGGGGCGAGCACTTTCACGTCGGGCATCCAGGACAGGACCCAGCGTACCAGTTCCTTGCGTCCTGTCGTCTCCAGCCGCATCTCGACACGGCCGTCCCGGCGCGTTCGGAACTCCTGGGTGGGGTGCCACTGCCGTTCGGTGATGTACACGGCCAGTTTCGGCTCGAAAAGCAGCCGGACCTTGATCGGCTTCTCGCCGCCCACGATGCCGAACGCCTGCCGGGCGTATGTCTCGGGGCTGAACTCGGCCGCTCGCGTGTAACCCTGTCCCGTCGCCGCGATCCGCCGGAACCGCGACAGGGCGAACGTCGCCACACGCCCCTTCTCCGCGTTCCACGCCATCAGGTACCAGTTCCCATGGTAGGCGAGCAGGTGGTAGGGGTGCAGTTCGTACTCGGATACGCGCCCGTCGAAGGTCTGGTACGTCGCCCGGACCGCCTCGCAGCGTTCCACGCATCCAGCCAACTTCGCCCATACATCGGGATCGATCCGCACCCGGTCCTCGGGCAGGACGCCGACGTGCTCACTGAGCCAGTCGGGTTCGATGGTCACATCGCCCTCCAGCGACTCGGCAATTTTATCCAGCACCGAGCGCATGTCCAGGTGGAGTGGTGTGTCCTCGTAATGGGCCAGGAGCTTGCGGGCAAGCGCGAAGCTGAACGCCTCCCGGCGGCTGATCCGCACCGGTGGCAACATGTAGGTTTCGTCCGTGAGCCGGAAACCATGCCGGGCCTCGTCGTAGGCCAGCGGGGCGTTCTCCTCGTCGCGCAGGAAGTCCAGATCCCGCGCCACGGTCCGGCGCGACACCTCGAACTCCTTCATGAAGTCGCTGCTGTTCGGCAGATAGCCGGTCTCTGCGCCCTCGCGCACCATCTGGACCATGCGCCGGATGCGGTAATACTGGGGTCTGGAGCCTGCCTTCATTTTTCTCAAACTTTCTTCAGGGGTATGCCGTTAGATGACACACCCTCTTTTATACATTGGGCGGCATGGTGGATCAAGTCTATCGTCCGCGCCGGCCCAAGGCATCGCCCCTGTGGCAATGCCTTTCCGGGCATTTCGACGCGTTTCTGGAGCTATACGAGGAACAATACCAGCCCCGGTACGGCTTCCTGCGCCCCATCATCCCGGAGGTCGTCAACAAGTTCCTCGACTGCGGCGACCTGGAGCGCGGCTTCGCCCGCGTGCGCTGCGACGACTGCAAGCATGAATACCTGCTCGCCTTCTCCTGCAAAGGGCGCTGGTTCTGCCCCTCGTGCCACCTGCCTGCGCCGAAGCGGCTTCGGCAGGCAGGCCAGAAGAAAGTCCAGCTCTTCGGCGCGCTTGTCACCGAGACCATCCTGTTCCCAGTACCCCACCGGCACTTCACCTTCGCCCTGCCCAAGATGTTGCGCATCTACTTCCGCCACGACCGCGATCTGCTCAAAGACCTGTGCCGGATCGCCCACGAGTGCCTGCTCGAATACCTGCGCACCACGCTCAATCTAACCGAGGGCCTGCCCGGCATCGTCATGGCGATCCACACCTTCGGCGAATACCTGGACTTCCACCCGCACCTGCACGCACTCGTTGCCGACGGCCTGTTCGTGCGCTCGGGCCTGTTCTATGTCCTGCCCGATGTCAGCCTCAAGCCGCTGGAGGAATTGTTCCGGGCTCGGGTCATCACGTTTCTGGTGGACAAGGGGCTTCTGCCGCCCGAGCGGGCGAACATGCTGCGCGGCTGGGTACATTCCGGGTTCAACGTGCATCGCAGCCGACGCGTGCAGCCGGACGAGCGAGAGGATCTGGAGCGCCTCGCCCAGTACATCATCCGCAACCCTTTCGCCGTCGAAAAGATGCAGGTTGCCGAGCCCAACCCATCCAACCCAGACCTGTCTGCGTGCGGACACGCACAGGCAGACGGCTCGATCATCTACCGCTCCGGGCTCAACCCGAAGATACAGCGCAACTTCGAGGTCTTCAGCCCGTGCGACTTCATAGCGGCCATCACACAACACATCCCCGACAAGAGTTTCCAGCTTGTCCGCTACTACGGCTGGTACAGCAACAAGATGCGCGGCCAACGCAACAAACAGGCCGCCGAAGAGGCAAAGGCGCCAGGCCAGGCCGTGCAGATCATCGATGTATCCGACCACAAGCCGCGACGCATCCCGTCACCGAAATGGCGCGAACTCATCAAGAAAGTCTGGGAAGCCGATCCGCTGCTGTGTCCGAAATGCCAGAAAGAGATGCGTATCGTTTCTCTGATCGACGACCGGGCGGTGATCGAGCGCATCCTCCGCCACCTGGGCCTCTGGGAACAGGGTGTGCGCGTCCTACCGGCGAGGGCGCCGCCTGAAGTTGCCGACCGGGTCATCGAGCCCTGTTTCGATGACCCATTCCCGGATTACGACACCGAACCGGTGATGATGTACGCGAACGGCTGAGTCATCGCGACAGGTGCGGTGCGTCCCCGAACACCGCCGTATGCGTTTCATCGGGCCGTTTTGCCGTCACGAGGCTGTTCCATCCACGGCTTGATCGCGTTCGCAGCCCGTTTTTGCACCGACTGCACCGACTTGACCGATCCTGGCTCGGTTTGCTATCTTTCCCGACACGAAAACGCTCCTTCAGACCGGTTCCAGCGGGCGGGTGACCGCGCCGCCTGAAAAGCGATTTCTTATCAATTCTTATCAGTAATGCATTGCACCGCACTTCCCGCGTCCCGGGGCCCGCCGTGACTTTCGACCCCCGTCCGTCCCGTGCCCGAAAGAGGGTCTTTCCGTAACACGGGCACCCTGTTTATCGGCCGGGAACCCCGCCGCATTGAAAGGCTCCCCGCTCGGCAAAACCTGATCGAAAAGCCTTGGACCTCCGGTTTTTTTATTGTAAAAAATCGGCTCACATTCGCGGGGCAATATGACCGAATTTCGCTTCAAACAGGGCATGCGGCTACCCATCGAAGGGGTGCCCGCCTCCGGCATTACGGAATGGGCGGCCTCCTCTTTCGCGCTCTGCCCGCTGGGTCTGAAGCCCTTCAAGGGCAAACCCGCCGTCCGCGAGGGCGATACGGTCGCCCGCGGCGCGCCTCTGCTCTACAATAAGCGAATGGAGAGCCTCGTCCTGCGCGCCCCCGTCGGCGGTCGGATCACGTCCATTGCGTACGGAGAGCGGCGCGCGATCCGCCGGATCGAGATCCGGCCGGAGGAGGCCGGCGACCCGGTCACGTTCAAGTCATGGGATCCGGGGTCCATCGCGTCGCTGGATCGCGACACGCTCGCCTCGCACCTGCTGGACGCGGGCCTGTGGGCCCTGATCCGCCAGCGCCCTTTCGCGCGCATCGCCGATCCGGCGTCTGCCCCGAAAGCGGTTTTCGTGAACGCCTGTGCCACCGCGCCGTTCCGGCCCGACCCGTCGGTCGTGGTCGAGGACGGCGAGGACGCCTTTCGCGCGGGGTTGACCGCGATGGCCGCGCTCACGGACGGGGCGGTGCACGTCTGCTCAGGCCCGAATTTCGTGCCACCCCTCCCCGAAGAAGCCGGGGGACGCATCCGCCATGACGTCTTTCGCGGCCCTCATCCGTCGGGAAACACCAGTGTACACATCCACCACCTGGCCCCGATCCGGGCCGGTGAAACGGTGTATACGATCGAGGCGGGCGACGTAGTCCAGATCGGCCGGCTGCTGCTCGGCGGCGAACTCCCGAAGTCGAAGGTCATCGCCCTCGGTGGACCGGCGGCGGGCGACCGGAACCGCACCCACTACCGCATCGCCCCCGGTGCGGTGCTCGACGAACTGGTTCGGGACGCGGTCGGGAATACGGAGACCCGGGCGATCAGCGGCGATATCTTCTCGGGCCTGGCGATGGAGGACTCCGTCGTCGACCGCCCCGGCATTCACGCCCTCAGTCTGCTACCCGAGGACCGCAGCCGCACCTTCCTCGGCTGGACCGCACCGGGCTGGAACGCGTTCAGCGTCCATCGCCTCTACCCTTCGGCGCTGCGGAAAGGCCATCGCTGGCGGCTCGGCACCAGCACGCACGGCCGCCCGCGCGCGATGGTCCTCACGGGGTGGTACGACCGCTACCTGCCGATGAAGATCAACATCGATTACCTCGTCCGAGCGGTCATCGCCCACGATGTGGAAGAGGCGATCGAACTGGGCATTCTGGAAACCGACCCGGAGGATTTCGCGCCGGCGGCGTTCGCCTGCCCGTCGAAAATGGAACTCAGCGAAATCATCCGCCGCGGCCTTGAGGAGATCGAAGAAGAAGGGCTATGAAGTTTGATCCCGCATCGATGATGGAACGCATGCGGCCGCTCTTTGAAAAGGGCGGCACCCTGCACAGGATTCATCCGCTTTTTGAAGCGGGCGACACCTTCATGCGCACGCCGCCCGACGTGACCTCGAAGCCGCCGCATGTGCGCGACGCGGTCGATCTGAAGCGCGTGATGATCTTCGTGCTCTACGCGCTGATGCCCTGCTTCCTGTTCGGCGCGTTCAACGCCGGCTACCAGGCCAACGCGGCGAGCGGCGCCGAGGCCGGCTTCGTCGGCCACCTCGTGCGCGGACTGATCATCGTACTCCCGATTGTGATCACCTCCTACGCCGTGGGAGGGCTGTGGGAAGTGCTCTTCGCCTGCGTGCGGCGACACGAGATCAACGAGGGCTTCCTCGTCACGGGCATGCTGTTCCCGCTGACGCTGCCGCCGACGATTCCGCTCTGGCAGGTGGCCGCGGGCATCTCGTTCGGGGTGGTGATCGGCAAAGAGATCTTCGGCGGCACGGGGTACAACATACTCAATCCCGCGCTCACCGCGCGCGCGTTCCTGTTCTTCGCCTACCCGGTCGAGATCACCGGCGACCGGGTCTGGGTGGCGGCGGACGCGGTGACCAGACCGACGCCGCTCTCTGTCGCCGAATCCGCGTCCTCGGCCCCCGCACAGGCGCTGCAGGAGGCGGGGTACGATTTCATGACGATGTTCGGCGGCCTCGAGCCCGGAAGCATCGGATCGACCTCCGTGATCGCCGTTCTGCTGGGGCTGGGGCTGCTGCTGCTGGTCGGCGTGGCGTCGTGGCGGATCATCCTCTCCGGCGTGATCGGACTCTCGCTGACCTCGCTGCTGTTCAACTTCGTGCCGGCCGGGGAGTTCGGAACCTATGCGCAGCTTCCGTTCTACTACCACCTGATTATGGGCGGATTCGCGTTCGGGATCGTCTTCATGGCGACGGACCCCGTCTCGGCGGCGACGACGACGGCGGGCAAATGGATCTACGGTTTCATGATCGGGTTCCTCACGGCGGTCATCCGCGTGTTCAATCCCGCGTTCCCCGAAGGCGTGATGCTGGCGATCCTGTTCATGAACGTGATGGCGCCGCTGATCGATCACGGGGTGCTGCGCGCCCACATACGCGATCGACAGCGCTATCTCGGGAGGATGAATCATGCGTGACGACGTACGCACGATCCTCTTCGCGCTGGCGGTCTGCCTGGTCTGCAGTCTCGTGCTCTCCGGCACGGCGGCGGCGCTGCGCGAGCGGCAGCGCACCAATATCCTTCTCGACCGTCAGAAAAACATCCTCAAGGCGCTCGGGGTCCCGTTGAAGCGGGAGGACGGCGCGAAGCTGGGTGCCGGGGACGTACAGCGGCTGTTCGCGGAACACATGAAAACGGTCTGGCTGGATGCCGACACCGCCGAGCCCGTCGGACCCGAACGCCGCCCGGCGCCGGAAGAGGACGGCATCCCGCCGGGGCTGCGGCCGGTGTACATCTGGGAACGCGCTGCGGCGCCCCGTTACGTGGTTCCGATCCGGGGGCGCGGTCTGTGGGGGATGATGTACGGGTATCTGGCGCTCGATTCCGGTCTCTCGACGATCGGGGGCCTCACGTTTTATAAACACAATGAAACGCCGGGCCTCGGCGCGGAGATCGAGAAGAGCTGGTTCCAGGAGCAGTTCGAGGGCAAGCGCCTCTACCGCGACGGAGACCCGGTCGATTTCGAGGTCGTGAAGGGCGGGGTCGAGCGGAAGTTCCCCGACGGTAGTCCGCGCGCGGTCGACGCGATCAGCGGGGCGACCAAGACGAGTGTCGGGGTCGAGGAAACGCTGCGGAGCGCGGCGAAGAACTACGACGCGTATTTTGACCGGTTGAGAGACCGGGGTTGAACAGGGAAGTGTTATGGCCGCAAGACTGGTAACCGATCCGCTGTCGGAGAATAATCCGATCACCGTCCAGGTGCTCGGGATCTGCTCCGCGCTGGCGGTGACCGTGAAGGTGGAAACCGCCTTCGTCATGTGCCTGGCGCTGACGTTTGTGATCACCTGCTCGAATCTGATCGTCTCGCTGCTGCGCAGGATGATCCCCGGCCGCATCCGGATGATCGTGGAGATGTCGGTGATCGCCTCGCTGGTGGTGGTGACCGACGAAGTGTTGCGCGCGTATCTCTTCGATATCAGCCGCCAGCTCAGCGTGTTCGTCGGGCTGATCATCACCAACTGCATCGTCATGGGCCGCGCGGAGGCGTTCGCGATCCAGAATCCGCCCGGCTCCTCGCTGCTGGACGGACTGGGCAACGGGCTCGGCTACTCGCTGATCCTGATGCTCGTGGCCATCGGGCGCGAAGTGATCGGCTCGGGAACGTTCTGGTCGATCCCGATCTTCCCCGAAGGCTATCCGACCAACGGCCTGGCGATCCTCGCGCCGGGGGCGTTCATCATCCTCGGGCTGCTGATCTGGATCCAGCGCACGCTCATCGGCAAGACGGAGGAGGCCTGATCTGATGGATCTGCTTCGACTCGGCATCCAGTCGGTTTTCGTGGAGAACATCCTCCTCGCGTATTTCCTGGGGATGTGCTCGTTCCTCGCCTGTTCGAAAAAGATCGAGACGGCGACGGGACTGGGGTTCGCGGTCATTTTCGTGCTTACGCTCACGGTCCCCGCCAACTGGCTGATTTTCAAGTTCCTGCTCGCGCCGGGTGCGCTGAGCTGGACCGGCAGCGAGGTCCTCGGTCAGATGGACCTCTCGTTTCTGAAGTTCATCTGCTTTATCGCGGTGATCGCCAGCATGGTGCAGCTCGTGGAGATGGTGCTCGACCGTTTCTTCCCGCCGCTCTACCACTCACTCGGGATTTTCCTGCCGCTGATCACGGTCAACTGCGCGATCCTGGGGGGATCGCTGTTCATGGTCGAACGCGAGTACACCTTCGTCGAATCGGCCGTCTTCGGGTTCTCCGCCGGTGCGGGGTGGGCGCTGGCGATCGCGGCGATGGCGGCGATCCGCAAGGAGCTGCGCTACTCGAACATCCCGCCCGGGCTGCGCGGGCTGGGCATCACGATGATCATCACCGGACTGATGGCGATGGCGTTTATGTGTTTCTCGGGGATTAATCTGTAATTATGGACCATCCGTTTATCTACGTACTGACGAGCATCACGGTCTTCACCGGCGTCATCCTGCTGCTGGTGCTCGGGCTGCTGATCGCGTCGCGCAAACTCACGCCGCAGGGGGCGGTGACCATCGACATCAACGGCGGCGACCAGCAGATCGAGGCGAAACCGGGCACGTCGCTGCTCGGCACCCTGGCCGCGCGGGAGATCTATCTGCCTTCGGCCTGCGGCGGCGGCGGAACCTGTGCGATGTGCAAGTGCAGGGTGGTCGAGGGCGGCGGCGAGGTGCTGCCCACCGAGACCGGACAGCTCACGCGGCAGGAGCGGCGCGAAGGGGTGCGGCTCTCCTGCCAGCTCAAAGTCAAAAACGATCTCCGGATCGAGATCCCGCCCGAGGTGCTCGACATCCGCAAATACACCTGCCGGGTCAGGTCCAACCGCGACGTCGCCACCTTCATCCGCGAACTGACGCTGGAACTGCCCGAAGACGCCGAATTCGACTTCGAACCCGGCGGCTACGTCCAGATCGATGTTCCCGAATACGAGATCGCATTCCGCGACTTCGGGATCGATGAGCGCTTCCGCGACACCTGGAATCAGCTCGGGCTGCTCGAGCTGGAGGCGAAGAACGACGAACCCTGCTTCCGGGCCTACTCGATGGCGAACCACCCGGCCGAAAAGGGGCTGATCATTCTCAACGTACGCATCGCCCTGCCTCCGAAGGGCACCTCCTACCCGCCCGGCATTGCGTCCAGCTACATCTACGCGCTCCAACCCGGCGACGAGGTGACGCTGAGCGGTCCGTACGGCGATTTCTTCATCAAGGACACCGACCGCGAAATGGTTTACATCGGCGGCGGTGCCGGCATGGCCCCGCTGCGCAGCCACATCATGCACCTCTTACAGACGCTGCGCAGCGGGCGCACCCTCTCGTACTGGTACGGGGGGCGGTCGATGCGCGAGCTGTTCTACGTGGACGACTTCCGTGCGCTGGAAAAGGAATTCGACAACTTCACCTTCCACATCGCGCTGAGCGAACCGCTGCCCGAGGATGAGTGGGACGGGCCTACGGGCTTCATCCACCAGGTCGTTCACGACCATTACCTGGGCGATCATCCCGACCCCGACGAGCTCGAATACTATCTCTGCGGGCCGCCGATGATGCTCGACGCCTCGATGAACATGCTACACGAGCTGGGGGTCGAGGACGACCGGATCGCCTTCGACGACTTCGGATGAGGACCTCGCGCCGCAACTGGATCACCGCGCTCGCGCTGGTCCTCATGCTCGGGTTGGGCTGGTGGTACCGCTCCACGCGCCCCGCGCCGCGGGCCTGGACCGGCGGTGTCATGGGGACCCGCTACTCCGTACAGGTGGCCGACCCCCTGCCCGAACGCCGCGCGGACGCGCTGCGCCGGAAGGTCCACGGCAGGCTGCGGGAGATCGACGGGCTCATGTCCACCTGGAACCCGGAGAGTCCCCTTTCGCACTTCAACGACCACACCGCGACCAACCCGGTATCCATTCCGCGGGAACTGCACCGGGTGGTCGCCGCCGCGCTGGAGACAGCCCGGGCTTCCGGAGGTGCGTTTGATCCGACGGTCTCGCCGCTGCTCGCCGCGTGGGGATTCGGGCCGAAGGCCGAAGACCGCGACCCCGGTGCCGCGGAGCTGGACGCGCTGCGCGCCCGGACCGGCTTTGAGCGTCTCCGGCTCCTCCCCTCTGCGAGACTGCGCAAGACCCATCCCGGGCTCCAGCTGGACCTGGGGGGCATCGCCAAAGGCTACGGGGCCGATGCCGCGGCGGCGGTGCTGCGCGAAGGCGGCGTGTCCGATTATCTCGTGGAAGTCGGCGGCGAAGTGCGCGTGCGCGGACGTCATTCCAGCGGTGAACCCTGGCGCATCGGCGTAGAGCGCCCCGGGTCGGACGCCTCCGGCGCCGCGCGGCTGCAGGGCGTGATGCAGCTCACCAGCGGGGCCGTGGCCACCTCGGGTGATTACCGTAATTACCGGCTCGATAAAGGAGGACGGCGTCTGCCCCACCTGCTCGACCCCCGCGCCGGACGTCCCGTGCGCTCCGACGTCGCCGGGGTGACGGTGCTGGCCGACGACGCCATGACCGCCGATGCGCTCGCCACCGCCCTCTTCGTAATGGGGCCGGATGCAGGGCTGCGCTGGATCGAGCCCCGGCCCGAAGAGGCCCTTTTTCTGGTGCGCAGCAACGGCGTCATTCGCGAAATACCGAGCTCGGGATTCGAAACGCGGGCGGCATACCGGTCCCCGGAGGATTGAGTGCGCGCGCATACTTCCCTGCGAAGCCTCAAACGAACGTTGACCCTCCCCCGTTATCGCGGGTCAAAAAAAGATTCGCCTGTTTCAAACTTACCCTTGCATCCGACGCCCGATTGAATACTATGACCAATCCTCTGACGCCGTTAGCCCGGCGTCGATGCACAGTTTCAGTTGCGGGGTGGAGCAGTCTGGTAGCTCGTCAGGCTCATAACCTGAAGGTCCTGGGTTCAAATCCCAGCCCCGCTACCAGCCTTCGCAGAACATCAACCGGCTTTTCCGGTTGATGTTCTGCGAAGGCTGCCCGCCATAGCTCAGAGCGAAGCGGCGAGCGACGGCGGGCTTATGACACCGGAGATAACTTTCCCGGAAAAGCCGGTTGATGTTTCAGCTTCGGCTGGCACGCCCGTGTCAGGCGAAGCGGGACAGTTTCATCCGCACTTCCGTCTGCATGTTCCATGTTTATATCATCCGCAGCATTCCGCACCCCAACCGAATCTACATCGGTTTCTCCTCAGTCGATCTGCCCACACGCCTTGAGCGCCACAATGCCGGCTCGACACCGGCGACCGCTCGCCATCGGCCCTGGGATCTGGCCTGGCACTGCACGTTTCCGGACGAGCGGAAAGCCATGGCATTCGAGGCGTATTTGAAGAGCGGGTCCGGACGCGCTTTTCTGCACAAAAGGCTGATCTGATCAAACTCCATAATGGAGACGAACAGAGAGATCGCATATCATTCGCTCTCCACAGGGGGGGGGCTGATGGCTGGAAGGAAGATATCCAGGCGCACGGCCGGGCGCGGGCGAAGTGATAAATTATGATTCTGGTTTGGCGATCAGGCTTCGCCCAGCGCCTCGAGATCGGCCGGAGGCGCGTTTGTTGGCAAGGAAATTCAGGTCTGGGGGTCTGACCCTTTCTAACTCTTCATTGTGAAGGACTTACATCCCACAGCAATCGGTTTCCTGCGCTTAGGGCCTCAATTTTATAGCCGGAAAAGATGCTGTAAGCTCCTCGCGCCTCAGGAAGCGTCGCACATTCCTCGACCGTACCTCCGTCGGTCTCTCGCGAAACAAAACAGAAATTCGCGCTTAAAACTCCATTTTTGGGGCCATAACTGACCCCCTAAGACAAAACAAGCGATTTTAACACACGCTTACTCTTTCTCTTTGAACCGCTTACGGGGGGTCAGACCCCGCTTCTCTCAAATCCCAGCCCCGCTACCACTTTTTAAGGCCCTTTTCCCTGCGAAAAGGGCCTTTTTTCTTAGGAAATTCGCTTATTTCGGCTTTATGGATATCTCGCGTCCTTCCGCCGTCGTCTCTCTCTGTCCCCTGGAGTCCGCGACAAATAAGGTGACAATAAGGTGACACCTCCCAGGACAAGGTGACAGCTCGCTAAAGATTTCCTTCCGCTCGAACGAATCGAATGCGTGCGTCAACATCCTCCTGAGTTCCACATGGGGGACACCCGGAGGAATATCGCACTCGTACTCGTACTCGAATTCCTTGAATCGGGGGATGGGATCGCGCCCTACCCGAGACGCGGGTCGAGCCAGCGCGTAAAGGCAGGGATTCTGCTGGACAGCAGAAGGCCGTCCGCCGTTTTCGCACTCGTACGCGTAATCGGTCCCTGCCTCTTCTACTCCTGAGAAGGAACATCATCGGAGCAAGGCCCGCCATCCACTAAGAATCCTGTTCGTAGTAGCGCCGCACGCCTGCGAAGCAGGGCCAGGGCCGTGATCTTCACGCGCTTGGCCTGCTGGGGGCAGGCTTGCGGCGCTACTACAAACGTTCGGAAAAAATCCCTGGCGACCTTGGCGGCTTGGCGAGAGAAAAAAGGTTCGAACAAGTCACTTCAGCCGAACTACTGGAATCGTAGCGGCTGGATTAGAAATCCGCTCGCATCCCCTGAGTTCACCGTTGGGACACCCGTGGGAATATCGCACTCGTACTCAGCGAAGCGGCACTCGTACTCGATTTCCTTGAACAGGGGGAGTGGGTTCGCGCCTTCGGCGCTCCGAGTACGAGTACGAATTATGTTCACCCCCCTCACCCCACCTTCATGCTCTTCATGTCCTTCATGGTAAATCCTGATCCCCAAAGGAATCTTTGCGCAGGTACCACGCTCCCCATGAACTCCAGCCCCTTTTTTATATTTTTACTATTGACCAACTGACCATATTACATCCAACATCCCCTCCATGAAAAATGCGGGTGAAAAAGCGATGGCGGCCCGGGCGGAGATTTTCAAGGCGCTGGGGCATCCGGCGCGGCTGACGATGGTGGCGGCGATGGGCGAAGGGGAGCGTTGCGTCTGCGAACTACGGGAACGCGTCGGGCTGGATATGTCCACGGTCTCGAAGCATCTGAGCGTATTGCATGCGGCAGGGCTGGTGGAGCGCGACCGGCGCGGGAAGCAGATTTTCTACTCGCTGCGCCTGCCCTGCACGCTCGGCTTCCTGGAGTGCGTGGATCGGGCGTTGAAGGAACGCGAACGATGACCCCTCTTTTTTTTAGTGATTATTTGGCGTATTGACCAACCGTAGCAAAAGGTGACGACATGATCGAGTGGAAAAAGGAATGGCGCAAGCTGGCGCTGATGATCGGGATCTTTCTGGCCTGTTTTTATCTGCCGGTCGGCGGGGAGCGATTCAATGCAGCGGTGCTGGAGGCGCTGAGGCTCGTCCGCTGGTATGCGCGCGAGCACGTCCTGTTCTGCCTGATCCCCGCTTTCTTTATCGCCGGCGCGGTCTCGGTCTTCATCAGCCGCGCGTCGGTAGTCAAATATCTCGGCGCGGGCGCCCATAAAGTCCTCGCCTACGGGGTCGCCTCGATCTCGGGCACCATCCTCGCCGTATGCTCCTGCACTGTACTCCCTCTTTTCGCCGGCATCTATCGCATGGGCGCGGGACTGGGGCCGGCGACCGCATTCCTCTACTCGGGGCCGGCGATCAACGTGCTGGCGATCGCGCTGACAACGCGGGTGCTGGGGCCGAAGCTCGGCGTCGCCCGCGCGATCGGGGCGATCCTGTTCAGTATCGTGATCGGGCTGCTGATGCACCTCATATTCCGCCGTGAAAACCGCGAACAAGAGGACGGCCGCATCACGCTCTCCGACCCCGAGACCGCGCGCCCGCTGTGGCAGAACGCGATCTACTTCGCCATCATGATCGCCATCCTCATCTTCGCCAACTGGGGCGCCCCGATGGAGCCGACAGGGCTCTGGCACGCGATCTACACGGCCAAATGGCCGCTGACGGCGCTGTTTTCCGCCGTGCTGGCGGTGCTGGTGGTGCTCTGGTTCGGAGTCAAGCCGTGGAAAATGCTGTTCGCCGCCGCACCCGCCGCCGGCCTCGCCTTCGCCTTCCCGCAGCACCCCGCCCTCCCCTTCGCGGCCGGGGTCGTCGGACTCTCCGCGCTCGCGTCCACCTCCCGCGGCGAGACCGGCGAGTGGTTCGCCGCCTCGTGGGGCTTTGCCAAACAGATCCTTCCGCTGCTTCTGGCCGGGGTCGTCGCGGCCGGGCTGCTGCTCGGCAGCCCGGAACACGCGCAGGGCGGCCTGATCCCCGCCGACTGGGTGGCGCAGCTGGTGGGCGGGAATTCGCCCGGCGCGAACCTCTTCGCCTCGGTGGCCGGCGCATTCATGTACTTTGCCACGCTGACCGAAGTGCCGATCCTGCAGGGTCTCATCCGTAATGGCATGGGGGACGGCCCGGCGCTGGCTCTGCTGCTGGCAGGCCCGGCGCTTAGCCTACCCAACATGCTGGTGATTCACAGCGTGATGGGAACAAGGAAAACCATCACTTTCGTGCTGCTGGTGGTCGTTATGGCGACGATCAGCGGGATGCTGTTCGGAGCCCTCACATAAGGAGGATGCAGCCATGAAGAAGATCGAAATCCTGCGCGGCCTCTATATGCTCTACGCAGCCTGATGCGCTCCGAATCGCCTGGAGGAAGTATGTCGCACCATGACGCGAACAAACTGAAGGTGCTTTTCCTGTGCACCGGGAATTCCTGCCGCAGCCAGATGGCCGAAGGCTGGACGCGCACGCTGAAAGGCGACGTGATCGACGCCCGCTCCGCCGGCATCGAAACACACGGGTTGAACCCGTCCGCCGTCCGCGTGATGGCGGAAGCCGGCGTCGACATCTCCGGACAACGGTCTAAGAAAGTCGACGACCTGGACGATCCGGACTTCGACTATGTCATAACCGTCTGCGGCCATGCGCACGAGACCTGCCCCGTGTTCCCCGGCGGCGCGAGAGTTGTCCACGTCGGCTTCGACGATCCGCCGAAGCTGGCGGAGCAGGCCGCGGACGAAGAAGAAGCCCTCGAACCGTACCGCCGCGTCCGCGACGAGATCCGGAGATTCGTGGAAAGACTGCCGGCGGCCTTAACCGGAATAAAAAGGAGTCCATAGGCCTATGGAATCGAACAGCCGTTCATTTCGAGGTCGCCATCGCGACGGCAACCATGCTGTTCGGACTGTCTTCGGGCGCAGCGCTGGCGACCGTGGTCGGGGTGCTCATCGAAGTGCCCGTCATGCTGATGCTCGTGCGCATCTGCAGAAGGACCGTGACGTGGTTTGACGAATAGCCTATCCTCGCACCCCACATGAAACCCGGCACACGCATATCCCTGGTCATCCTTGCCCTCCTGACTACGCTCGCGCCTTCCGGCGCCGAACCGCTCGGGCGCGAGGACGTCCTCACCTGGCGTGGCGACGGGTTTTACCTTGAGGGCCAACGGTTCGCGGGGATCGGCTGGAATAAGTTCGATCTCTACTGGGCGCTCTGGCACGAGGCGCTGGACGGCGGCGCGCTGACAGAAACCAATGCGGCGGTACGAAAACAGGACGCCACCCTGCGCGAGCTGCGCTCGATGGGTTTCCGCACGATCCGTTTCTTCGCTTCGCCCTACGGACGCGGACGCACCTTTTTTGAAGATCCGGAACTGCGTTCCGTGCATTTCGAGGCGCTCGACAAGGCCATCGCGCTCTGCGCCCGCAACGACATCCGGGCCGTGGTCAGTCTCGGGTGCGGGTCGTTCTCGGACCGCCGCCACCGCTTCAATGAGCAGGGGGGCATCCGCGGCCGGATCCTCGGCGAGGAGCACCCGCGCGAGTTGATCGCCGACCCGGAATCCGAAAGCCGCGCGGCACTCTACGACTATCTGGAAACCGCCATCCCCCGATACCGCAACAGCCGCGCCGTACTCATGTGGGAAATCGGCAACGAACTGACCAACATGGCCGATCTCCAGCCCGGCTCGAAGGTCTATCATGGTGCCCGCATGCCGACCCACGCCGAACTGGCGACGTTCTATGACGACGTCGCGCGAAAGATCAAAGCGCTCGACCGGCTGCGAATGGTCGTCAACGGCGGATCGAAACTGCGCCCCTCGGCCTGGAACCAGTACACGAATGACTCCTGGAAGAAGGACACTTACGAGGAGCACGTCCGCGCGTGGGAACTCGTCTGCGGCGAGCCGGCGATCGACGTGATCGACGTCCATTACTATGCGATCCCGCACGGCGGCGTGGAACTGGCCGATCGGATCCTGACCCTGAACGACTACGTCCGGATCATGGAAGACGAACTGTGGAAACCCGTCGTGATCGGGGAATACGGCCCGCTGCCCGTCAGCCGCGAGAAAAAACCGGACGTGCACGAAGCCGTTGACTGGTTTGAGAGCTACCGCGAAAAAGAAATCGCCGCGCAGTGGTTCCGCAGGGCCGCCGACGACCTCGTCGACTCCGGCGTGCAGCTCGCCTGGTGGTGGGCCTACGGCTCGGACCGCGCCATGGACAAAGGGGATCCCGGACGCTTCGACGTCTCGCTCGAGCGGGACCCTGAACTGGTGCGGATCGTCGCCGAAGCCAACCGGCGGATGAGGGAGATGTATGAGCGATGAGGGCAGGAACGGACCTCATGCGTAAATGCGGCGCGCGCGCTGCCGTAAGCTAGTCCCCGATCTTCTCCGCAAGCCGGGTGTAGGGGAAGAAGCGGTGGACATCCGCCAGACCGGCCAGCGCGGTCGCGCGCACGCGCACGCCGGACTCCTCGAAGACCGCCACGGGGTTGAGACCGCCGATGATCACCGCACCTACACGGTCGGGGCCGACGGGGATATCGAGGATCGACTGCCCCGGCCCTCCCAGCACCATCAGGCTCCCCAGTCCCGCCTCCTCCAGCTCGGAGGCCACCGAGCGGACCGCCTCCTCGCTTTCGGCCGGAAACTCACGGAAACTCGCGCCGATACGGCCGCTGCCTCCTCGCACCGCGCCCGTGTAATCCGTCATTCCGCTCCTGATGAAAATCTCCAGCGGGTCGATGCTCGTGCCCTCATAGTTGATAATCTCCACGAAACGCGTCGGTTTGCCGTCCCGCACATCGAGAAGACCTCCAAACCGTGAATAGGTCGGGATTCCGCGCCGAAGCAGTACGCCGTTCAACGTGATCGAACAAACCGTGCCCAGGCCGATCTCATCCGGCCCGATTTCCTGATCGCGGCCGTACCGCTCGCCCGGCATATAGAGCGTGATGAGACGCCCCATCGCGTACCCCGACGCGAAAACCTCGGACACCAGTTCCAGTCGCTCCGGCGTAACCGCGCTCCGCGGGAGCGTCGTCGTGTTCACCACTACCGTGCCCTCGCGCGTCGCAAGGTCGAGCTGCATCCGGTAGGCCATCTGATCAATCCGCGCCGACAGAAAGCCCACCCGCTCCAGCGCCCGCGAATCCTCCGCTTCCGACCGCCCCCGATCCGTGATCGTCCGCCCACGACGACCATGATGCTCCGTCAATCCCTCCCGATCCAGCTCGCGCAGATAAAGTCGCACGGTCCGCTCACTGATCTCCATCCCCCGGCCCGCCAGCTCCGCCGCCACCCGGCCGCCACTCATCGGCTCCCGCGCTCCCTTGAGCACATCCAGTATCGCCCACCGCTTGCGCGCGCGCTTATCCATCTAACCCCGCCTCCCTCGTGTTTGAGTGAGAAACCTGAGACCTGAAACCTGAGTGAATCCCGTGTTTGAGTGAGAAACCTGAAACCTGAGTGGAAGATTTATGAACGCGAAACCCGTAGCCTGAGGGGAAGACCTGCCCGACATATCTTGCCCAAGTTTCAGAGTTCAGGTTTTTTCACCCATATTACACCTCGCCCGATACGGCAATATTGCCGATGTGCTTCTCTCTTGCAATTCCATTAAGATTTATTTTGCCATTCCTCGGTGCCCGTTCTAGTGTTTCGGTTCTTTTGCGGCAAGATCATGCCGTTATTACGGTAATGAATTGCCATCATGGGATCGAGAGTCCGAGACAACCAAGGAGAGCAGGTCATGTCGGTAATCAATGATGTCATTGCGAAGGTGAAGGAAAAGGATCCGGCGCAGTCCGAGTTTCATCAGGCGGTGGAGGAGGTGCTTCATTCCCTGGAGGCGACGGTGGAGCGCCATCCCGAGTTTGTCCGCGAAAATATTTACGAGAGGATCGTGGAGCCTGACCGCCAGATCATCTTTCGCGTTCCGTGGGAGGACGACGAGGGCAGGGTTCACGTGAACCGCGGGATGCGGATGGAGTTCAACAATGCGATCGGCCCATACAAGGGCGGCCTCCGCTTCCACCCCTCGGTAAACCCGGGCATCATCAAGTTCCTCGGGTTCGAACAGATTTTCAAGAACTCGCTGACCACGCTCCCGATGGGCGGCGGCAAGGGCGGGTCGGACTTCGATCCGAAGGGCAAGTCGGACCGCGAGATCATGCGTTTCTGCCAGGCGTTCATGCGCGAGTTGTTCCGTCATATCGGCCCTGACACCGATGTGCCGGCGGGTGACATCGGCGTGGGCGGCCGGGAAATCGGTTACATGTTCGGCATGTACAAGAAGCTGGTCAACGAGCACACCGGCGTGCTGACCGGCAAAGGGCTCGATTTCGGCGGCAGCCTGATCCGTCCCGAGGCCACGGGGTACGGCGCGGTTTATTTCGCGATGGAAATGATCGCGACGCGCAATGAATCGATGGAGGGCAAGACCGCGGTGGTCAGCGGTTCGGGCAACGTGGCCCAGTATTCGATCGAAAAGGTCAACGAGCTCGGCGGCAAGGCGATCACGATCTCCGACTCGAGCGGTACGGTGGTCGACATGGACGGCATCGCCGGAGAACGCTGGGACTTCCTGATGGAGCTGAAGAACATCCGCAAGGGCCGCGTCAAGGAGTACGCCGAGAAGTTCGGCGCGGATTATTATGAGGGCAGGAGCGCCTGGGACGTGGTCAGCGAGAACGACCTCAAAGTCGACATCGCCCTGCCCTCGGCGACGCAGAACGAGATCAGCGGCGAGCACGCGCAGGCGCTGGTGGACCGCGGCTGCCAGGTGGTCTCGGAAGGCGCGAACATGCCTTCCACCCCGGAAGCGGTGAAGATCTTCCAGGACAGCGGACTGCTGTACGGTCCCGGCAAGGCCGCGAACGCCGGCGGCGTGGCGGTCTCGGGTCTCGAAATGAGCCAGAACAGCATGAAGCTGTCCTGGAGTCGCGAGGAGGTCGACCGCAAGCTCCAGGGGATCATGAAGGACATCCACGCTTCGTGCCTGCAGGCCGCGGAGGCGTACGGCAAGCCCGAGGACTACGTCGCGGGCGCCAACATCGCCGGATTCCTCAAGGTCGCGCGGGCGATGACGTCCTGCGGGATCGTGTAAGGGTCAGAAAAGGGAAAGGCCCGCCCCTGCTGCGGCAGCGGCGGGCCTCTTTATATCCTTTCGGACAGGATTCAGGGCACAATGCACGCTCTGAGTCCCGCGGAAAATCTTACGTGTACGCTTCATCCCGCTACCGGATCGCGACTTTGCGCAGCCGCAGCGCGTTGCTGACCACCGAGACGGAGCTGCAGCTCATGGCCGCGGCGGCAATGATCGGGTTGAGCAGCACCTTGAATACGGGGTAGAGAATTCCGGCCGCGACCGGTACGCCGGCAGCGTTATAGACCAGCGCGAAAAAGAGGTTCTGGCGGATATTGCGCATGACCTTGCGGCTGAGCCTGAACGCGCGCTCGATTCCGCGCAGATCGCCCTTCACGAGAGTCACGCCCGCACTTTCGATCGCCACGTCCGTACCGCCGCCCATGGCGATGCCCACGTCCGCGGCCGCGAGCGCCGGCGCGTCGTTGATCCCGTCGCCGGCCATCGCCACACGCCGCCCGGCCTCCTTGAGGCGCTTGATCTGATCATGCTTGTCTTCGGGCGCCACGCCCGCCACGACGTCGTCGATGCCGAGTTCTGCGGCCACCGCCTTTGCCGTGCGCTCCTGGTCTCCAGTGACCATGATCAGCCGGATGCCCAGCCGGTGAAGCGCCTCCACCGCCTGCGGCGTGGTCTCCTTGAGGCGATCGGCGACCGCAAGCCAGCCTGCGGCTTTTCCGTCCAGGGCCAGGTACACCGCCGTCGCACCCTGCGATTCGGCCTCGCCGGCCTGTCCGGTAAGCGCGTCCACCCCGGACGCGCCGCGGTCTTTCAGAAACGACGCCCGCCCCACGAGCACCTCGCGCCCATCCACCGTTCCGCGCACGCCGCCACCCGAAACGGCTTCGAACGAATCCGCCGCGGCGAGTTCGAGCCCTTTCTCCCGTGCGGCTTCGACGAGTGCGGCGGCGAGCGGATGTTCGCTGCCCTGTTCGAGCGAGGCGGCGAGACGCAGGATTTCGTCTTCATCCCCCTCCCCCGCGGGCACACAGCGCTGAAGTCCGGGGCGGCCTTCGGTGAGCGTACCGGTCTTGTCGACGATCAGCGTATCGACGCGCTCCAGCGCTTCGAGCTGTTCGGCATCCCTGAAGAGCACCCCTTCGCTCGCGCCGCGCCCGACGCCGACCATGATCGACATCGGGGTCGCAAGTCCCAGCGCGCAGGGGCAGGCGATAATGAGCACGGAGACCGCCGCCGCGAGGGCATGGGCGAGTCGCGGCTCCGGCCCGGCGAGCGACCAGACGATAAAGGCGATCACCGCGACCGCCACCACCGCCGGAACAAACCATGACGCCACCGAATCGGCGACGCGCTGGATCGGGGCGCGGCTGCGCTGTGCCGCGCTCACCATATCGACGATCTGGGAGAGGACGGTTTCGGATCCCACCTTCTCGGCGGTCATGATGAACGACCCCCTGCTGTTCAGCGTCCCGCCGGTCACCCGGTCGCCGGGCTCCTTGCCCGCAGGCATCGGCTCACCCGTGATCATCGACTCGTCGACCGAACTCGTGCCCTCCGCGACCGTGCCGTCCACGGGGACCTTCTCGCCGGGACGCACGCGAAGCCGGTCGCCTTTTTCGACCTGATCGAGCGGGACCTCCTGCTCTTCGCCGTCGCGGATGACCCGGGCGCGTTCAGGGGCCAGTTCGAGTAATTCACGCACCGCCGCCCCGGTGCGCTTGCGGGCGCGCAGCTCCATCACCTGTCCGATCAGTACGAGTACGGTGATCATCGCCGCCGCCTCGAAATACACGACGACATGTCCTTCTTCCCGGAAAGAGGGCGGGAAGAGCTGCGGCGCGATAACCGCGGCCACGCTGTACAGGTAAGCCGCTCCGGTTCCCAGTGAGATCAGCGTGAACATGTTCAGCGAACCGTGCCTCAGGGCCTTCCATGCCCGCACGAAAAAGATGCTTCCGCATCCGGCCACCACGGGCGTGGCGAGCACGAGTTGGATCCAGCGCGACCAGGTTTCGGGAACCCAGCGCCCGATCGGCACGCCGGGCATCATCGACCCCATCGCCAGGATGAAAACCGGAAGTCCGAATACCAGCGAGACCCGAAAACGGCGGTTCATCTCCTTCAGTTCGGGATCTTCCCCTTCCCGGCCTGTGCCCGCGCCCGGGCTCTCCGGCTCGAGCGCCATGCCGCAGTGCGGGCACTGGCCGGGTCCTTCCTGTCGTACCCCCTCACACATCGGACAGATATAGATTCGTCTGTCTTCGCTCATGGTCTGCCTCCTCGCTGCAGTGCGGACTTCATATAGGTGAGCACTTCGCCGGTGTCGGAGAGGTCGGCGAAAACGCGGTCGGCGCCGGCGGCGCGCAGCGAGTCGGGATCGACCCGCCCGGTCCCCACGGCGACGGCGATCAGACCGTGCGCCCGGGCCGCGGCGATATCGCTCGGAGTGTCGCCGACGAGACAACCGGCTCGAAACGTTCCCATCCTGCGCAGGCCCCGGCGGGCGATCTCGATGCGGTCGGCGTGATCGCAGCCGAACCCTCCCCGTTCGAAATATCGTCCGAGACCGGCGCAACGGAGCTTGATGCGCGCCGCCGGCTCGACGTTCCCCGTGACCAGGCCCAGCACGAAGCGGGCATCCGTATGGAGGGCCTCGAGCAGTTTGTGCACGCCGGGAAACACCCGCGGCGGATGCGATTGAAGTTCGATCTCGAGCAGCTCGGGCAGCAGGCGGAAAAAGCGGTCCTCTTCGGAATCCCCGGACTCGAGCCCGTGCAGTTCGAGCAGGTGTTCGAGCATGGCGCGGTCGGTGGCGCCGGAAAAGCTCACGCCTTCGAGATGGCCCGGCATCCCGTAGACCTCGCGCATGGCGCGGGCATAGGCGCGTCTGCCCGCACCCCCGGAATCGAGCAGCGTTCCGTCGATATCGAACAGGATCGCATATTCGGGTTTCGTCACGGCCGCACCTCGCTCGGAGCTACTCCATAAACCTTTTTGAACACGCGCGAAAAATAGTAGGGATCCGAAAATCCCACGGCGTAGGCCGCCTCCTTCACCGAACCCTCCTCCCGCTGCAGGACGTCGAACGCACGCGCAATGCGCTCGCGGTGCACCAGTTCGGTCGGGGTCATGCCGAGGTGACGCCGGAAGAGCTGGTTGACGTACTGCGGCGTCACATGGAACCGCGCGGCCAGGTCGTCCCGGCCGATGCGTTCCGTGCAGTGTTCACGCACGTACTGCATCATGCCATGCATCCGTTCCGGGAATACGCCGCACGATCCCCGCTCCCACCGCACCGCGAGACGTATCATCAACTCGCGGGCGATCGTTTCGCACAGCAGCATCCGGCGAGGTTCCGTTCCGGTGAAGGTGCGCGTGCAGCGATGAAAGAGTCCGGGAAGTTCCGCATCGACCGCGGTGTACCGCTCCGGCCAAGGCTGCGGCCGGTATCCCCCGGAAGACCAGGTGAGATCGCGTACGAACTCGGCGTGAACACAATCCAGACGCCCCCCCTCCGAATCCATCACCAGCCGGTGCATCTCCTGCGGATACAGGGTCACCACGCCGCCGGGTTCCGCCACGAAGTCGCCTTCGGGGACATCCACCCGCAGCCTCCCCTCGGCCACGTGGATGAATTCGAAATCGGGAATCCTCCGCGGCCCCCAGGACGTCCCCGCCGCCGGCCGGATCGACCACGCGATACGCACCCGCGGCCGGTAGTCCTCCGGAGATACTGTAATCTGACTTGCGTCCATCAATGTCTCATTAGGCTCCATGTACCGCCTGAAACCGCATAGTACCATCTTACTCCTCAATATGCGAACCGGAGAGACGACCGCAAACCGGACAGGGAGGACTGCATGAATCATCGCCGGAACATACAGGACGTGCTGCACTACAGGGACGCCGAATCGCTGCCGCTGCTTCATTTCGGATACTGGACGCCGGAGACCCTGCAGAAATGGGCGGACGAGGGGCACATTACACAGGCGGAAGCGGACGGGTGGTACGACGGAGGGCCCGCGGATCTTTCGATCGCATCCAAACTGGGGTTCGACGCCAACTGGTTTTCGGTCTTCAATTACAACGCGACACTGACGGATCCCTTCCCCAGGGAGGTGATCGAGGATCTGCCGGACGGATCGAGGAAGGTGCGCAATCCGGCGGGGGTTATCGAACTGGAGAAAGCCGGAACCGGCGGGATCCCCATGGAGTTCGATCATCTGCTCAAGAACCGCCGCTCGTGGGAGGAGCACTACAAGCCGCGGCTGCAGTTCGCCGGGGATCAGATCCAGCACGCGCCGGTCAATGTCCACGGCGAGGTGCGCCCTTTCGGCGAGGGCGGTCTGGATTATCTGCGCGACGACGGCCGGGATCAGCACTACGGCCTGTTCTGCGGCAGTCTGCTCGGGGACATTCGCAACTGGATCGGCATGCAGAACCTGGCCTATATGCAGGTGGACGACGAAGCCCTGCTGCGGGAGATCATCGACACCGTCGCGGAGCGGCACTACCGCGCGACCGAATATATCCTCCGTCAGGGCGCCGTCTTCGACTTCGGCCACTTCTGGGAGGACATCTGTTTCAAAAACGGCCCGCTGGTCTCGCCGGCGATGTTCGAGGAATTCGTCGGCCCCCACTACAAGAGGATCACCGGACTGTTGAACGCGCACGGCATCGACATCGTCTCCGTGGATTGCGACGGCTGCATCGATGCGCTCATTGCGACCTGGCTCGAAAACGGCGTCAACACGATGTTTCCGATCGAAGTCGGTACATGGAACGCGAGCATTGGGCCCTGGCGGGAACAGTACGGAAGGGAACTCCGCGGGGTGGGCGGCATGAACAAGACCGTGTTCGCCCGCGACCGCGCCGCGGTCGACGACGAGATCGAGCGGCTGAAACCGCTCGTCGGACTCGGCGGCTACCTTCCGTGTCCCGATCACCGGCTGGCGCCCGACGCGGAGTGGGACCTGGTCCGGTATTACTGCGACCGCATGCGGACGACGTTCGGCTGACCTGACTTCAACATGCCCCGAAAACGGCGGACGGCCTTCTGCGGTCCAGCAGAATCCCTACCCTCACGCATGGGTTCGGCCTGCGTCTCCTGGGTAGGGCGTGATCTCCGAGCGCGCCGGGTGTGCGGACGGCCCGGAGGTCCGTCCCTACCTTCACGCACGCAGCAGTTCTCATTATGGCCGCATTCCGACCGCGGACGGCGTGGCAGCCGTCCCTCCCGAGTCGATATCCGACGCATTTTCGGGCACTGGGAGGGTCGGGTGCCACCCCGACCGAAAAGGGTGAAGCCATAATGAGAATCGCTGTCACGCACGGGTTCGGCCTGCACCTCTTGGTAGGGCGTGATCTCTCCGCCTTCGGCCCTTTATGCCTTCGGCGGACAGGCTAAGCGCGCCGGGTGTGCGGACGGCCCGGAGGTCCGTCGCTACCCTCACGCACGGGTTCAGTACGAGTACGATAGTCCCCCGGGTGTCCCCGAGTGGAACTCAGGAGCGGGACCTGGTCCGGTATTACTGCGACCGCATGCGGGCGACGTTCGGCTGAGGTTTTCCGCCGGGGCTCAGGTCCGCAGGCGCGGGTCGAGCGCGTCGCGCAGGGCGTCGCCCAGCAGGTTGAACGCGAGCACCAGCAGGAAGATCGCCAGCGTGACGAAGGTCATCTCCCACCACACCCCCTGCCAGAGGCGCAGGCGGGCGCTGCTGATCATGATGCCCCACGAGGGCTCGCTCTCCGCGCCGATTCCGAGAAAGCTCATGAAGACCTCGGTACCCACCGCCGCCGGGAACCGCAGCGTGAACGTCACGATCACCACGTGCAGCACGTTGGGCAGGATATGGCGGAAGACGATTCTGAGCGGATGCATTCCGAGGGCCTGCGCCGCCGTGACGTAGGGCTGGGCCTTATGCTTGATCACCTCCCCGCGGATCAGGCGGCAGAGGCTGACCCAGGTGGTCAGCCCGATCCCCAGGTAGACCCCCAGCAGGCCTTTGCCGACCACCATCGCGATGGCGAGAATAAAAAGGAGCCCGGGAATCGCCGCGAACGTCGAGTACAGCCAGACCACGAAGTCGTCCACTCGGCCCCCGAAATACCCGGCGATGCAGCCGAGCACGACGCCGATGGGGATGGCGATCAGCGAGGTGATGATTCCGACGTGGTAGGCGATGCGCGTGCCCTGCACCAGCCGCTGCAGGACATCGCGCCCGAGGCCGTCGGTACCCATCCAGTGTTCCGGCCCCGGCGGCTGGTACGTCCGGTCCATGTGCGCCGTGCGGTAGGCGGGCGTCGTATCGGTCCATTCGTAATACTGGTAGACCGCCTCCCCGTAGAGCGCCAGCAGCGTGTAGACCGCCACCACGGCCAGGCAGACCATGGCGATGCGGTTGCGCCGGAGCCTCCGCCACGCCTCCGCCCAGAGCGAAGTGCCTCCGGAGGTCTCCGGGCCGTTCCCGCCGTGTGGTGAAGTGTGCTCCACGTGCATCCGTCCTTATCGAAGTTTCACGCGCGGATCGACCCACGCGTAGCAGATATCCGTCAACAGGTTCGCCACGACGAACATGATCGCACCCAGCAGGACGAGGGCGCGCATCACGTCGACGTCCGAGGAATTGATCGCGTTGACCCCGAGATACCCCAGTCCCGGGATGCCGAAAAAACTCTCCAGCAGCAGGCTTCCGGTGTAGAGGAACGGGATCGCGATGACCACGTTGGTAATGATCGGCACCATCGCGTTCTTGAGCACGTGGGTGAAGAGGATGCGCGTTCTGGACACGCCCTTCGCGCGGGCCGTGCGGACGTAATCGCGGTACATCTCGTCCAGCACCACCGTCCGGTAGAAGCGCAGGTTCATCCCCAGGCTGCTGATGACGCCGATCAGTACGGGAAGGAGGAGGTAACGCCACGACTCAAACCCCCAGACCGGAAACCATCCGAGCCGGTAGGCAAAAACGTACTGGCCGGCGACGATCCAGACCAGGTAGTTCACGCTCATCAGGGCGACGGCGAGGACGACGAAAAATCGATCGACCCACGTGTCGCGGAAAAACGCGCACAGGAGGGCGAGTACGACGGAGACGACCAGTCCGGCGAGAAAGATCGGCACGGTCAGCATCAGCGAGGGACCGATACCGTTGAGCAGTAATGTGGAGACCTTCTCCTTCATGCTGAGCGAGGTACCGAAATCGAGGCGGAGAATCTGGCCCAGGTAGTAGACAAACTGCGAGTCGAACGGGTGAGGCATCATCCGACGCAGACGGATCGACCGGAACTCCAGCGCGCGGCCGGCCGTACGCACGATCTGCGGGTCGCTCCCGGCGCAGCGGATGCGCGCGCGCTCCCATTCTCCGGAGCGCAGTTCCCGGCCGCAGAAATGCGCGGGATGGCCGGTCCCCTCCTCCAGGCGGTATTCCACGCGCCACTCGTACTCCGTGTCCGGGCGCAGTTCGAACGCGAGGGGAAGCTCGTAGCTGCCGCTCTGTTCGAGCCGGATCACGCCGCCCTCCCCGCCGCGGTACGAGACGTCGTCGACCTCCCGCCAGGGCCCGGCGCGGGTCTCGAACCGCGTGTCCTCGTACGCCCGGGTCCCGGTGCGCCATCCGAAAATCAGCGGCTTGTTGAATCCGCGCTGCTCATCGAACTCCTCCAGCATTTTCCCGGAGACGTTCTTGCCGAGCGTCATCGCCGCGGGACTCCCGCCGACCACGTTGAACAGGATGAACGTGATCAGGATGACCCCGAACACCGTCGGGATCATCTGCAGGACTCTTCTGACAATGTATTTCAACACCTCTTACTCTCAGGTCTAAGGCTTCCCTCTCCCTCTTACTCTGACTCTGACTCTGACTCTGACTCTGATTCTGACTCTGAGGTTTCCCACTCTTACTCAGGTCTCAGGTTTCAGGTTTCTCACTCAGGCTTCCCTCTCCCTCTTACTCTGACTCTGATTCTGACTCTGAGGTTTCCCACTCTTACTCAGGTCTCAGGTTTCAGGTTTCTCACTCAGGTTTCCCCCCTCCCCCTCCCTCTTACTCAGGTCTCAGGTTTCAGGTTTCTCACTCAGGTTTCCCCCTCCCTCTTACTCTGATTCTGATTCTGATTCTGACTCTGATCCTGCTTCCCCTTCTTCCCCGGCTCCCGTCTCCACGCTCAGTCCCATTCTCTCTTCGCCGTACGTTCGTCTCCACCGGCTGAACTGCGACATATCGATCCGGCGGTACTTGCCCATGCCGTACGGGAAGTCGTGCGGTTTATAGTTCCGCACCCAGGAATGGACGAGCGCGTAGCTCATCGGCTGATGCATGAAAATCCAGGGGGAATCCTCGATCACGATTGCGGCCATCCGCCTGCAGATCTCCGTGCGTTCGTCCGAGGGCATCATGGTCCGGATGCGCTCATAGAGGCGGTCGAACTGGGGGTTGCGGTAATTGGCATGATTGGGTCCGGGCGAGCGGTTGGGGCCGTAGAAGAGCTGGAAAAAGTTCTCGGCGTCGGGATAGTCGGCGACCCATCCGAGCCGGAAGAGCTGGGCCTGGCCGCGGTTGAGTTTATCCATGAAGGTGGGCCAGTTGTTATAGCTCGGGGAGATCCGGATCCCGATGCGGTCCATGAAGTGCGCGAACAACTCGACGGACTGGCGGGTATCGCCCGCCGCGGCCGCGCCGACCTCGAGGTTCAGCTCCAGTCTGCGGCCGGTCTCGGGATCGACGCCCTCCGGATAGCCCGCTTCGGCGATCAGCCGCCTGGCTTTCTCGAGGTTGAACGCGTAGGGGCCGGGTTTCGCGCGGCTTCCCGCCAGGGGCTCGGGGATGGGGCCGTAGGCGGGGGCGATACGGTTGTTGTAAAAGCGCGTCCATTCCTCGTGGTCGAAGGCGCAGGCCATGGCCTGACGCAGTTTACGGCGGCGCGCATCGATGCGCGGGTCCGGGTGGGAGCCGACGACGGGGTCGTCCATGTTGAATCCGATATAGAAGAGATCGAGCGTGGGGCTGGAGACCATGTCGACGCCGCGTTCGCGGAGCACTCCGCCAAGTTCTTTTTCGGGCGTGACCACGGCATCCCAGTTATCGCGCGAGATGCCGCTCAGGCTGAACTGGCCGGCGAGAAACATCATCCACTGCGTGGTGGAATCCTCGACGACGAACTGCACGATACGGTCGAGGAAGGGAAGACGCTCACCCGCGTCTGCGAGCAGCCCGGCGCGGCGGTCGGCGGGCGACCCTTCGGAGGGATAGCGTTCCACGCGCCCGTCTCCGGTCCACGCCGGGTTACGCACGAACTCGACACGATAGTTGCGCTTCCAGCTGTCGAGCACGAACGGGCCGGTGCCAACGGGATGGTTCAGGAATTCGTCCCCGTAATACTCCACCGCCTCGCGCGGCACGGCGAAGGCGTAGTGCATGGCGAGAATCCAGAGCAGCTGCGGATAGGGTTCGAGCAGTTCGAAGCGCAGCGTGTAGCGTCCGGGGGCGGTCAATCCCTCCACCTCGCGGTCGTAATCCGTAGGCTGCTCGCCCTTCGAGGCCTCGCGGAAAGCGTCGAGCCCCCGGATCCGGCCCTGGAATGCCCAGTATCCGGGGGAAGCGTTCTTGACGTCCGCCACGCGCTTGATCGAGTAGACGAAGTCCTGCGCGGTCAGCTCGCGCCCCTTTCCGTCCGTCTCCGCAAAACACGGATCGTCCTGGAAGCGGATCCCCTCGCGGACCCTGAACGTGTAGGTCAGGCCGTCCTCCGAGACCTCGGGCATCGAGCGCGCCAGCAGCGGCCTGACGCGGTAGGGACGGTCGAGATAGGCGTACTGGAGCAGGCCCTCGTAGATGCGAGCGATCGCCATCGACGACGCCACGTCGCCGGAGCGCACGGGGTCGAAGCCCTGGATGCGCACGGTGGGGCCGTACAGGACCTGCTCGCCGGTATCTTCGGGCACCAGCGGATCCGAACCGCAGCCCGTCAGCAGGAGAGCCAGCACCGCCGCCAGCACGGGGACCGCCTGCAGCGGAGTGAAACCGGAACGGCGGTACGCGGGCTCATGCTCCATGAGCGACAGTCCTCCGGGATTGAACTCACTCGGCGGGAACGGCGGCGTCTTCGGGCAGCTCGAGGTCCTCCGGACTGGCCTTCTCCACCTCGCGCACCTCGCCGCGGGTCTCTTCGGCCGGTCCCATCACCGAGGAACTGCCGCCCCCGGTGAAAAGCAGGCCGAGCACGACCGTATTCACGAGGAAGAAGATCGCAAGGTAGACGGTCCACTTCGTGAGGACGTTGCCCGCGCGCGCGCCGAAGAACGATTCTCCGGCCGTGCCGCCGAACGCCACCCCGAGCCCCTGTCCTTTCGACTTCTGAAGCAGGATCAGCGTGATCAGCATCACGCTGCAGAGGGCTTCGAGCACGATCAGCAAAATGCGCAGCATCTGCATAGCAGTTTAACCTCCGGGCCGCCTCACATGGCGGCTTTGACGATGTCCGTAAACGAGCGCGCGTCGAGCGCGGCCCCTCCGATGAGGCCGCCGTCGATATCCTCGCACGCGAAGAGTTCCGCGGCATTATTCGGCTTCACGCTACCGCCGTACTGGATGCGCACGGACTGGGCGACGGTGTCGTTCGACTTCTCCACGAGCAGCGTGCGGATCAGGGCGTGCACTTCCTGGGCCTGCTCCGCGGACGCCGTCCGTCCCGTCCCGATGGCCCAGACCGGTTCGTAGGCGATCACGACCCGCCGCAGGTCGTCGGGATCCACGTCCGCGAGCCCCTGCCGCACCTGGCGCGTCACGACGTCCGCGGTCTCGTCCGCATCACGCTGCTCCAGGGTTTCGCCGACGCACATGATCGGCCGCAGGTTGTTCTCGAGGGCCGCCTTGAGCTTGCGGTTGACGCTTTCGTCGGTCTCGCCGAAGTACGCGCGCCGTTCGCTGTGGCCGAGAATCACGTAGCGGCAGTAGAATTCCTTCAGCATCGCGGGCGAGACCTCGCCCGTGTAGGCCCCTTCACGCTCCCAGTACATATTCTGCGCGCCCAGCGCGATCTGGGTTTCCGAGATCCGGTCGCTGACCGGCTTGAGCGCGGTAAACGGCGGGCAGACCACCACTTCCACTTCCTGGCACTCCGCCAGGTCGATCTTGAGGGCATCGACCAGGTCCGCGGCCTCGGCCACGGTTTTATTCATCTTCCAGTTCCCCGCCACAATCATCTTCCGCATGGCAAACTCCTTCGTCCTGTTACGACGCGCGATGCCGTCATGCATGGTTCCGCATCGCGCTTTCCCGGCACGTCTCCGGCGCTCACTTGTTCGAGAGGGCCGCGATGCCGGGCAGTTCCTTACCTTCCATGAATTCGAGCGAAGCGCCGCCGCCGGTGCTGACATGGCTCATCCGGTCGGCCATGCCGCTCTTCCGGACCGCGCTTACGCTGTCGCCGCCGCCGATAATGCTCGTGCAGTCGGCCCCGGCCACCGCGCGGCAGATCGCATACGTGCCTTCGGCGAAGGGCTCCATCTCGAAACAGCCCATCGGGCCGTTCCAGACGACGGTCTTCGCGCCGCCGATTTCTTCCGCGTACTGGCGGACCGTGTCCGGGCCGATATCCAGGGCCATCCAGCCCTCCTCGATCGAATCGCCGACCGTCTTCGTGTTCGCCCCGGCGTCGAACTTGTCGGCGACCACGTTATCGACCGGCAGCATGAGCTTGACGCCCCCGCTTTCCGCCCGCTTCAGGATCTCTTTCGCCAGTTCGAGTTTCTCCTCTTCAACGAGCGAATTTCCGATCGGTTTGCCCATCGCCTTGTAGAAGGTATAGGCCATACCGCCGCCGATCAGTACGGCGTCCACGCGGTCGAGCAGGTTGGTGATCACATCGATTTTGCCGCTGATCTTGGCCCCGCCGATCACGGCGACGAACGGCTTTTCGGGATTCGCCAGCGCGCCCCCGAGGTACTCGATCTCCTTTTCCATCAGGAAGCCCGCCGCGGCGCGGTCGAAGAATTCGTTCACGACCGCGGTCGAGGCGTGTCTGCGGTGGGCGGTGCCGAAGGCGTCGTTCACGTAGACCTCGCCCCAGGCGGCCAGCTTGCGCGCGAATTCGCGCTGCTCTTCGGGGGTGGACTTCTTGCCCTCTTCTTCGGGGTAGAAGCGGACATTCTCGAGCACGAGAACCCGGCCCGGCTCGAGCCCGTCGACCAGGGCCTTGACCTCGTCCCCTATGCAGTCGGGCGCGAACTGCACCTCGGCGTCGAGCAGCTCGCCGAGCCGGTCGGCGGCCGGTTTGAGCGTGAACTCGGGATTCCGTTCCCCCTTGGGACGGCCGAGATGGCTCATCAGCACAACCGACGCTCCCTGTTCGAGGGCGTGCGTGATACTCGGGAGCGCCGCCTGAATGCGGGTATCGTCCCCGACCTTCCCGTCCTTGACGGGCACGTTGAAATCGACGCGCATCAGCACGCGCTTGCCCTTCAGGTCCAGGTCTCTGATCGAAAGTTTGTTCATCGTCTCCTCCTCTGCGCTGATTCGTATCCCTCTCCTGGAAAAACCGGTCGGCCACTCTACCCGCTTCCGGCGCGGAGAGTCAACCGCGAGGGGCGGTTCACCAGCAATTCTCATTAGGGCTTCACCCTTTTCGGTCGGGGTGGCACCCGACCCTCCCAATGCCCGAAAAGGCGTCGGATCTCGACTCGGGAGGGACGGCTGCCACGCCGTCCGCGGTCGGAATGCGGCCATAATGAGAACTGCCGGCGGTTCACTCCGGATCCGCCTTGAACCCGATGCCGCGCAGTTTACCGGCGAGGCCGGGGGGGTCGTCGCGCAGCCGGACCCGGGTGTTAAAGAACTCGCGCCGGCGGTCGTATTCGCGGCGCAGGCGGTCGAAACAGGACCCCCGCTGGGCGTCGTCCGGCAGGGCATACTCGCGCAGGGTCGCGTCGTCGCGTGCGATGTCGTAGACGCTCCGCACCGCTTCGGCGAGCACGTCCTCCCGATCCCGGCCCCGGGTCTCCAGCTCCAGCCTCGGCTGCGGGGGATCGGGCACGAATTCGACCACCGGCCAGCAGGCGGAGCGCTCGAAGAAGCGGCAGGCGGCGTGGTAACAGGCGACCGTTCCGTTGAGGGCGCCCTCCCAGGAGTATCCCGCGATGTGCGGCGTGCCCAGCTCCGCGCGTTCGAGCAGACCGAGCGGGATCTCCGGTTCGGGATCCCAGACGTCCAGTACCGCGTATTCGACGATCCCGTTGTCCAGGGCGCAGGTCAGCGCCTCGGGATCGACCACCTCGCCGCGGCAGGTATTGATGAAGATCGAGCCGGGTCTCATGTTTTCAAAGAACGGACAGCGGGCGAGCCCCCGGGTCGGCCAGGGTTTCTCGTCCGTGAGCGGGACATGGAGCGTGACGATCTCCGACCGGGCCAGCACCTCGTCGAGCGGACGGAATCCGCCGTACCGCTGCGGATCCACCCGGGCCGAGAAGTCGGGCGTCCGCGCCATGGCCTCCAGCGGCGGGTCGTTGATCAGGACCCTCATGCCCAGCGCCTCGGCCTTTTCCGCGACCCGGCTGCCCACTTCACCGACCCCTACGATTCCGATCGACCGTCCTTCGAGCACGATCCCGTGCCGGTGATGGAGTTCGAGCAGCGCGGCCACGAGGTACTCGGCCACGCTGTTCGCGTTGCAGCCCGGCGCGGCGCACCAGGCGATCTCGCTGCGGTCGAGGTAGCGGGTGTCGAGATGATCAAATCCCGCCGTCGCCGTGCCTACGAAACGCACCGGGGACTCGGCGAGCAGCCGTTCATGGACCCGCGTTTTGGAGCGGATAATGAGCGCGTCCGCATCCTTGAGATGATACGGGGCGATTTCGCGGTCGGGCACGACCTGAACCTCACCCAGGGTGCTGAAGGCCTCCTCGCCCAGCAGGACGGTTTCTGCGACCACGATATTCATGGCCACATAGTAGGGACGTGGTGTACAACGGGCAAGAATGGACCTGAGGAATCAGAGTGGATCCATCCTGGCCCTGCGCACGCGGCGCGAGCACGCCGGGGCGCTGGCGGAAACGCTGCGCGCGCGCTTTGAGCTGGAACCGGTGGAGGTTGGAGTTCCGGAGTCGCCCTGCGTCTTTCTGGAGCTGTATCTACCCGACGGAGCCGCCGCCGAACGGATCGCGGCGGCGGCCGCGGATCTTCCCGGAATCCTAAAATCCTCCGTGCGACATTACGAAGCCCGCGACTGGGCGGAGAGCTGGAAGCACCACTTCCGGGCCGCCGACATCGGCCGCCGGCTGAGGGTCGCGCCGCCGTGGGAGGCCGGAAGCGGCCCGGCGGAGCGTATCGAGGTGATCGTCAACCCCGGCCTCAGTTTCGGCACGGGACTCCATTTCACTACGAGGTTCTGCCTCGAATCGCTCGAGGACGCCGCCGCGCGCTTCCCGGGCTGCGGCTTTGCCGATCTGGGAACCGGGAGCGGCGTGCTGGCCGTGGCGGCCGCCAGACTCGGTTTCCGGCCCGTGCTGGGAACCGACTACGATCCGCAATGCATCGAATCGGCCCGCGACAACGCGGCCCGCAACGGCGTCGAACGCGCCCTCGCCCTGCAGGTCCACGAACTGGGCCGGGACGGGCCGCTGCCCCGGCACGAGGTGGTGTGCGCCAATATTCTCTCGTCCGTACTCCTCCGCTGCGCGCCGCAGCTCAAGGCCCTGACCGGCAGCCTGCTCATCCTGAGCGGCATACGGGAAGAGGAAATCGACCGCGTATCCGCCGCCTTCTACGCCCTCGGCGCGCAGGAGGAAGTGCGCGACGGCGACGGCCGGTGGGCGGGGCTGATCATGCGCTTCTGACCGCCGCCGATTCGGGGGGAAAGGTGCCGCTGACTTCCCTCTTGTCGGTCGCCCCGGTTTGCGATACAAACACACGCCGACGTGCGGGAGTAATTCAGTGGTAGAATGTCAGCTTCCCAAGCTGAACGTCGCCGGTTCGATCCCGGTCTCCCGCTCCACTGCTCTCATACTCGCCCATAGACGAAGACCGTGTCCTCCGTCATATGTTTGTAGTGCATGAGACGACGGCGAGTCCGGCCGTTCTCGCCAAACCCTGCCGCATCAAGCGTCTCGGCGAGTTTGTCTATATCCACTTTGCCGGGATGCGAATCGATTGAAGGATTCACGAGCAGTAGGCCGTGCGGGACAAGCACGCGCGATACCGCACTCAAAAAACCGGCCCAGTCTCCAAGGTGCTGGAGCACATCAAACACGAGAACCACATCGCAGGAATCCGATTCAAAGCGGTCAAGATGCTCTTCGCCACCCGTTTTGACGAATTCCATCCGGTCTTCGAGGTTGGCGCGGCGGGCCCGCGAGCGAACGGAGCGCAGGTGGATCCCGCTCCTGTCGACCGCCAGCACACGTCCCTTTTCACCCGTTACGCGAGCAGCCGGAATCGCATAGCTACCGATGCCGCACCCAAAATCCAGTACGGTGTCTCCCTCTTTAACCCCCAACTCTCTGAGAAAGGCCGGCCCCGAATGATCGAGCCAGTCCCGAATCTCGCGATTCCTTTTCAACGTGCACCCCATGATCATGGTTCCATTTCTGCCCAGGAGAGTTCCGTTCACACTCCGCAGTGAAGCGGGAACGTGAGCCGCATTGTGGAGCGCGCGGCCGTGATGATCAAGCGCAGCCGCCCGGGGGCGCATCCGGGTCCCGCCGGCCGCTGAAGGGACGTAGACGCGTGAAAATAACGGCCCTGGCCCGCTGCGCGGACCTGCGGGCCTACTGCGAACGCAAGAGAAACCGCCGGCGTCTTTACCGCTTGAACACAGCACTCGCATTCTGTTAATAACGCACTCTCATGATGAACACCATCCGCATGACGGTGGTCGTCGACAACACCACGGCGCGTGAGGATCTTAAGACCGAACACGGTCTGTCGGTGTGGTTTGAAGGCGGCGATCATCCCGTATTGTTCGATACGGGACAGGGGGATGCGCTCAAAGGCAACGCCGCTGCGCTCAATATCGACCTCGCTGCAGCGCAGTCGGTCGTGCTCAGCCACGGTCATGCCGATCATACCGGAGGGCTCTCGCATGCGCTGAAGCGGGCGCGCGGGGCACAGGTCTACATGCATCCGGACGCGCTGGCGCCGAAGTTCTCCCTGCGCGGCGGGACACCGCACAATATAGGGCTGCCGGAGTCCGCGCGCCGGGCGCTGATGGATAACGGGGCAAACTGGATATCGACCATGCGGCCGCGGAAGGTCGCTCCGGGCATCTACGCAACCGGGCAGATCCCGCGTGAGACCGGTTTCGAGGCTTCGGACGGGGTATTCTTTCACGATGCGGCCGGCCAGCGCATGGACCGCGTACTCGATGATCAGGCGCTGTTTGCGGTCACCCCGGAAGGTCTGATCGTACTCATGGGCTGTGCGCACGCCGGGGTGATCAATACGCTGCGTTATGTCCGGAGAATCACCGGGAACAAACCGGTGCTCGGGGCGTTCGGCGGCATTCATCTCCGGCATGCGAAAGAGGATCAGATCGATCGCACCATGGAGGCCCTGGGCGAGTTCGAGCCCCGCTATCTCGGGTTCAATCACTGCACGGGCGACCGCGCCGCGGAAAAGATCCGCGACGCCTTTCCCGATGCATGGATCGAATTCAATGCCGGCAGCCGGGTGGAGATCGAGGTTCCGGCGGGCGTGATCGGGGCGGGAGCCTGAACGGCGGGGAAGCGGGCTCAGCCTGCGGTATTCAGGTAGCGGTCCACCAGCGGACGGATCGTGGCGTCCACATATCCCGACCAGGCCGCCGAGATTTCACGCCACTTATGCAGGGGGGCGGCGGAGGCGTCGAGAAGGTCCGAAATAAACGCCGCCGGATCATCGGGAGCGCCTTCGACGGTCACGGCCGTAACCTTGCCGCGAGAGCGGTCGCTGCCCAGGCTCTTGTCCGCCTCTTCACGGTCTCCGTGTTCGTCCAGCACATCGTCCGCGACCTGGTAGGCGGTGCCCAGCCGGTATCCGCTCTCGCGCAGCGCCCCGGACAGCTCGCGGTTGCATCCCCCGCATGCCTCGGCGGCGAAGGCGAAGAGTGCGCCGGTCTTGCGGCGCGCGAAATCCAGGCTCCGCTCCCAGCGGCCGGTCCCGCCGCGGAATACCAGTTCCTGCGCCGCCTCCGCCTCGCAGACCTCCGTGCCGAATCCGATCATCAGACCGGCCAGGCGCCCGTTCGAGACCGGACGCAACAGGCTGAGGGCGCGGAAGACGAGCCAGTCGCCGAGGAGCACGGCCCCGTTCACGCCGTACCCGGTCCAGAACGAGGGGGCGCCTCGTCGAATCCGGCCGCCGTCGATCACATCGTCGTGCAGCAGACTCGCGGCGTGGACGAGTTCGACCGCCGCCGCGGCGCGCCGCTGCACCTCGGGTTCCACCCCGGTGGCGGGGCCGAGTGCGAGCACGAGTTTCGCGCGAAGTCTCTTGCCTCCGGAGACCAGCCCGCCGGCTTCGCGAATCAGGGCATCCAGCTCGCCGCCCTCCAGCGCCTCCGCGATCGCGGCATCCACTTCCTTGAGATCTGGCATGACTGACCTTGTACCCTGAATGCGGCTCGTATTAAAGCACCGTTATGCCGCCTCGCCCGCTTCTTTGCGTCTGCGCCAGAGAAGCTGAACGATCATCAGCAGGTTGCTGGTCGTCCAGTACAGCACGAGGCCGGACGGCATCGGGTAGAGGATGAACAGCAGCATGACCGGCATGAACATCATCATCTTCTGCTGCTGCGGGTCGCCGGCCGTGGGGGTGAGCTTCTGCTGCAGGAACATGGTGCCCGCCATGACGAGCGGGAGAATGTTCAACGCGATCGGCAGCGCGTCGGCGAAAAGGTTCTCCGGCTCGCTGAGGTCGGCGACCCAGAGGAAGGATGCGAAGCGGAGTTCGATCGCGCTGCGCAGCACCCAGAACAGTGCGATGAACACCGGAATCTGGATCAGCATGGGAAGGCAGCCGCCCATCGGATTGACCTTGTGCTCCTTGTACAGGGCCATCAGCTCCTGCTGCATCTTCTGGGGGTTGTCCTTGTGCTTCTCGCGGATCTCCTTCATGAGCGGCTGGATCTTCTGCATCCGCTTCATGCTCTCCGTACTCTTGTGGGTCACCGGCCAGAAGATGATGCGCACCAGCATGGTCAGCAGGATGATGGCGACCCCGTAGTTCGGAAGCACGGCGTGGATGCCGTTGAGCACCTTGAGCAGCGGGCGGCCGATGAACCGGAACCAGCCGAGTTCCATGACCCGGTCCTGATGCGCGCCCAGATCCTGCAGAATCTTCAGTTTTTTCGGACCCACGTAATAGCGGTGTTCCAGCTCCAGCGGCTCGCCGGCGCTGAGGACCACGGGATCGAACCGGGCGGCCACGGCCAGGCGGTCTACCGTGTCGTCGGCGGACTCGGGGTCGCGCCGCGCCTCGATGCGCATGCCGCGCGTCGTGTCCGCTTCGGGATTGAGGATCTGAACAAAGAACTTGTTCTTCGCAGCCACCCAGTCGACCGGCCCCGCCCAGTCCTCCGGCTGCCGGACCAGTTCGAGGGGATGCCCCTCCTTCTTGAACCACTTCGAGATCTTGCGGTCCCACCGCTTCACGCCGTTCGCCGAGGAGTAGGCGTCGACCGAGAGATACACCATGCCGCGCATACTGGACACGTGCGGCGGGTTGCTCATCCCGCCGGTGCGGAGCGCGCGTTCGGGGAGTTCGATCGCCTCGTCGCCCCGATTGACGAACCGGTCGATCACGCTCAGCTGGTAATCGCCGACGATCTCGACCGTGCGCTCGAAGACGAGTCCCGAGTCCCACCGATGCGCAAACTTCACGGCGTCCCCCGACGCGTCGACTATCTCCAGGCTGCCGTCTTCCCCGAGGCCCGAGAGTCCCTCGTAGACCAGAGCGGGATGGTCGGCGAAATTCAGGCGTACGGGCCCGCTGCCCTCTTCGGGCGTACTGCGGTACTCGGGCAGTACCGCTTCGCGGATGCCGCCGCCCCGGCTGGTCAGCACGAGACCGAATTTCTCGCCCGAGATCTCCACCGTGCGTTCCGGCGCGGCGCTCCGCCCGTCCGGTTCGGGAACCGGCTGCGGGGCGCTTTCGAGTTCGGGCGCGGAGGACCCCGCCGCGGGTTCCGCGGGTTCCGCCGGGATTCCGCCCGGTTCATCCCCTTCCCGCGGCGCGGCACGGTCGGCGGCGACCTCCCGCGCCGGTTCCGTATCCTCCGGGAACATCGGGGCCAGGACCGTGCGGTCGATCATCTGCCACGAGATGAGCAGCAGGAAGAGCACGCCCAGTATGATCCAGTCCTTACGATCGAGATTCATGGGGCCTCGCTTGGTTGTCCGGCGGGAGAGCGCCGCGGGGGCGGCGGCCAATCGACCCCTCCCGGGTGAAATGGATGACATTTGAGCAGACGGAGTGCGGTGAGTGCGAGGCCGCGTCCCGCGCCATGTATGCGCACGGCCTGTTCACAGTATTCGGAGCAGGACGGGTGGAACCGGCAGCTCGGCGCGAACCAGCCGGAAATTCCTTTCCGGTACAGGCGCACGAGGCAGAGAACCGTTGCGCGGAACGCTGTGCTCAGTCGCTTCATGTCACTATTCCGTAATCGCCCGTCGCGCCTCTTCGCATCGTTGCGCATCGAGCAGCCCGCTGCGCCGGGCGAGTTTGAGCAGTTCGCCGACCACTTCCGGCCAGGGGGCGTCCACGACCCGGCGCCGGGCCACGATCAGCACATCGTCCGGGCGGATAAAATACGCGCGGCTCCGGCGAAACGCCTCGCGTATCCTGCGCTTCGCCCGGTTTCTGCGCACCGCGTCTCCGACCTTGCGGCTGGCAATCACGCCGAGACGCGAACGCGCGTCCGGCGCCCTCCGAACCCAGAGCACCATCAGCCGCCCCACCTGGCAGCGATCCTGATCAAACGTCTCCCTGAAAAGGGCGGACGACCGCATGCGCATGGATACCGGCAGCGACTGCGCGGGAGGGGAGGGTTCCGCCTTCCGGCTCTCGGAGCGCTTGCCGTCATCCGGTTCGGCCATGGAATGCTCCGGTCGGCGCGGATCAGACCGTCAGGCGCTTGCGCCCCTTGCGGCGACGGCGCTGAAGCACCTTGCGGCCGTCCTCCGTGGACATCCGCTTGCGAAACCCGTGCTTGCGGGCCCGCTTGATGCGCGAAGGCTGATACGTACGTTTCATCGCTCTCTTCCCTGTTCGAAATCCGGCTCGTTATTCTGAAAAGACCGCACAGACTAGCACCCTGAGGTGTGCTGTCAAATGAAATGAAATCGTACAAAATCCCTGCAGGGGGACGACCACGGATGCGGGTTTATAACCCGGATCGAAATCGATGCTTCACCACGGAGCCAGTAGAGAACATAATCCGACCCTTACGGGAGCGGCGGACACCATGAAACGGATCATCAAAGCTGGAGCGGGCATCCCCGGAGTGCTGCTCGTCCTGTTCGGCGCTCCGTTACTGGGGGCGATGCTGGCAGGCCATCCGCCCGCACGTTACCTGGAATTTCCGCCGCTGACCCGGTACGTGGAGCATCCGGGATTCCGGCCCGCCGTCTTCTTTCCGCTTTCCGCCGTCGCCCTCCTGCTGGTCGGCTGCGCGGGGGCGATCCCCTTCCGCCACCGGAAAAGCACTGCCTTCTTTGCCCCTCCGCGGGGACGCTGGCCCGTCTGGGGCTGGTCGGGACTCATCCTGGTCGCGGTCTTCTGGTGGCTGGGATGGACCCGCTTCGCGTGGTTTGAGCCGCTGCGGCCCTACGCCTTCCCTCTGCTCTGGGCCGGGTACATCCTGACCGCGAACGCACTGGTCGAGCGCCGGGCGGGTCACTGTCCGCTGACGGAGCACACGGGGCGCTATCTCCTGCTTTTTCCGGCGAGCGCGGTCTTCTGGTGGTATTTCGAATACCTGAACCGTTTTGTCCAGAACTGGCATTACGTGGGGGTCGAGCGCTTCGGCGCCGTTGAATACACGTTATTCGCGACGCTGTCGTTTTCGACGGTGTTGCCGGCCGTGACGGCGACGGCGGCGCTTCTGAAGACCGTACCGGGGCTGACGGCGGGCTACGAACGGCTGCCGCCCCTCCCCGTCCCCCCGAAACGTGTCACGGCGTGGGGCTGCGGAATCATCGGGGTCGCCGGGCTGGCGGGGGTCGGCGCCCTGCCCGTGGTCTTCTTCCCGCTGCTCTGGCTCGCCCCGCTGTTTTTCCTGATCGCCGCCGCCGCGGCGCGCGGGCGTCCCACCCCGTTTCACGGACTGGAGCGCGGCGACGGCCGTTTCGCGGTCCGCTGGGCGCTCGCCGCGTTATGCTGCGGGTTTTTCTGGGAGCTGTGGAATTACGGGAGCGATCCGAAGTGGATCTATCTCATTCCCTGGGTAGACGCCGTGCCCGTCTTCGAAATGCCGATCCTCGGTTATCTCGGCTATCTGCCCTTCGGACTCGAATGCGCCGCGGTCGTTACGGCCTGCGGACTCAGAACGGAGCGGCCGAACCGATGCGGGTATTGATGGCGGCCTCGGCGATCGAGCGGCCGTCGCGCAGTTTCGGAATGCGCCGTTCGCGCCAGACGCGCCGCTTGGTGGTCGCCAGCAGCCGGTAGCGGGGCAGAAAGAACAGCGCCCTGTCGAGAAGGTCGGCGAGCATGAACAGCGGCATGCCGAGCAGCGATACCAGCCGCACCTTCTGGTAGCGGTAGAACTGGGACTGATCGTCCTCCTGAGGACGGAAGCAGTCCGCCGCACCCCCGAGCCGGAGCAGCCCCGTCGCGAGCGCACCAAGCAGCTCGACAAAAAACCCCGAATAGCGGTCGATGCCCGGAACGTCGAATCCGTCCTTCAGGAGGTCGAAGAGATGGTGGGCCGTGTATCCCGCGCGCCCCCCGCCCTCGCCTCCGCGGCGTTCGCCCAGCAGCACCCGCCAGCAGTGCATCAGCGAAAAACGCCGCGCGTGGCGCACGTCGAGAATGAGCCGCCCGTCGGTCTGCAGCACCCGGTGGCATTCCCGGATAAAGGCCGACTCGTCCTCCACCCATTCGAGCGCGCCGTCGACGACCACCAGCTCGAAACTTCCGTCATCGAAAGGAAGCCCTCCGCCGGGCGACCACTCTCCGGCCGGACCGCCCGTCACGCAGTCGAGGGACCTCAACGCGTCCGGGCCGATGCCCACGTGATGCCAGTCGCCGCCGGTCTGGCGCAACCGGACGGCGAGGCCCGCGTCGCCCATCCCGATTTCGAGCGCCGAGCGGTTGGTCGCCGTGCCCACGGCCTCGCAGAGACGCCCGGCCCGGATCCTCCGCCGCACGGAGGTCCGCAGCAGCTTCTCCTGCCACTGAACCATCTGGCGGCGATTCTGATCGTCGAACTCTTTCATAGGCACACGGAATCGGTCCACAACACCTTAACGCGACGACATTAAACCGCTTTCCCGCGAAAAGCAAAAACAGAGTGAGCCTGCCGGTGCGGCTATTTGAGCCCGCGGATCCAGAGCCGCCGCATGGTATCTCCGGCGGGGAACATGGCGACGACGGGCGTTTCGTGATTGCGGTCGACGCGCACCCGTTTCTGCTCAAACACCCCGTTTTTGAGCAGCGTGGCGGTCTCCCAGCGATCATCCCCCAGCTCGCGGCTTTCAAACACCAGGTCGATGCGCTGCACGCCGTCGTCGTCCGCGGAAATCTCGACGATACGATCCGCGAATTCCAGCCTGAGCGGTTCTCCGCCCTCCCATTCCGCATGCAGCTGGAACCGGCGGTAATCTCCCGTCGTCGTAAAGGCTGCCGTGCCCTTATTCTTCGCGGGCAGTCTTCTCCAGCCCTCGCCCGGGGCAGCCCGCGCGTCCGACGGCGGAGCCCCGTCTTTTGGGGGTGTCACCACGGGCGGTGCGGGCTGCCGGGGGCTGTTAATCGCGTACTCGCGCCGTTCGGGGGCCGCGCGCATGCGGCGGAGGTCGATCGCCGTCATGGCCGCGTTCGTGTCGGGTTCATGCCCGATCACCCAGATATCACGGAACCGCACCGGGTTGTTATGGTTCTGAAGCAGGATCCGCCCCTCGCGGGGATGGGGACGATACTCGACGAACTTGATTTTCTTCTCGCCCTCCTTGCGCACCCGGATCTTTCCGTAGAGCACGGCGTCGTGGTGGATCACGATCCCGTTGTGCAGGGCCGTGATGCGCGCGGGCCTCGCTACAGCCCCGTCCGCGTCGAACGCCGGCGCGTCGAAAAGAATGTCGTAGGCCTGCCAGCGGTCCTGCGGGAGGCAGGCATTCACCTGCGGGGCGTACTGGCCGTAGATCGCGCCCGCCTGCCCGTCCGGATAGGTCTGGTTCTCGTAGCTGTTGAGCACCTGAATCTCGTAGCCGCCGGGGAGAAACACGCCGCTGTTGCCGCGCTTCTGCCCGCGCACATCGGGCGGGTCCTGCGGCGGCCTCCACTCCACATGAAACTGACAGTCGGCGAATGGGTCTTTCGTGGTCAGCGGCTTGCGCTTCTCCTTGTCCTCCGGGACATGAACTTCCATGGCTTCGCCGACCCGTTTCCAGCCGCCGGGATTGTTCCACTTCGCGAAGCCGGTGCCGTCGAACAGCACTTCGGCCTGTTCCGGCGCGGACCATGATGCGGGAGCGGCCAGTGCGGCGAGAAGCAACCCCTGGAGCAGCATTGAACCTTTCACAGAATCCTCCTTCAACTGGCGATACAACCTATACGATGCCGGATTTGAAAACCACCTCTTCTTATTTCGATTTCCGGGCACGACAGACCTCGGGTTCCGGTGAGCGCGACGGCTCAGGGGGTATTCAGGGCGCGAAGTTCAGGCGGAATCGGGCGCAGTTTGCGCGCGCGGTAATCGAACACGGCCATGACGGTCCGGGCGCGGGCGACCTCGCGTCCGCCGGCGGCGGAGACGCGGTACACGAAGTCGAATCGTGCCCGGCGGAGATGATCCACGGCGATACTTACGGTGAGGCGATCGTCGAGGAAGACCTCGCCGCTGTAGCGCACGTGGGCCTCGGTCATGATCAGGCCGGCTCCGCCGCCGACGTCGGCCTCCGCAAGCCCGTGCTCCCGCAGAAAACGCTCGCGGGCCTCCTGCAGGTAGGCCAGAAAGACCACATTTCCGACGTGTCCGCCGTAATTGAGATCGGTCACTCTCACCTCGACCTCCATACTCCAGGCCCACTCCTCCGGAATATCCCACCGGTCTCCGCTCATCAGACCGTCCTTCATCTTTCTTCACCTAAAGATTGATTCCCGTCCCGGCCGCCGATACGGTATCGCCTCCGTATCGCAGACCATTTGAAGAAGGAGCTATCATGAAGGTCAGAAGGAAGATGCGCAAGAAGCCGATGCGCCGGCCGATCAAGTCGGCTCGCGAACGTCGGCGCCGTCTCAAGGACCAGCGCAGACGCCTGGTGGAACTAGGGATGAGCGAAGAGGACGTCGCCCGTCTCAACAACGCGGAAATCCGCGAACGGCTGCGCCGTCCTGCCGAAGTGGAAAAACAGGCCGGCTCCTGACGCCATGCCGACGACCCTTTCCGGTGAAGATCGGAACCTCGTGCTGGTCGGGTTCATGGGAACCGGCAAGAGCACGGTCGGGCGCATCCTCGCCGCGCGGCTGGATCGGCCGCTGATGGACATGGACGAGATGATCGAGCACCGCGCGGGCAAACCAATCACCGCGATCTTCGCCGAGGACGGAGAACCGGCATTCCGCGCCATGGAACGCGAGCTGGTACGCGAGCTCTCCCGGCGCGGGGGACAGCTTATCTCCGCCGGCGGCGGCGTGGTGCTGGACGAGGAAAACATGCGCGATTTCTCCGCAAGCGGACTCGTGGTGTGTCTGCAGGCCGATGCCGACGAAATTCTGAGGCGCGTGCAGGCGGAGGAACACCGTCCGCTTCTTTCCGGCGATAAGCGCAGGCAGATTGAGACCCGGCTCAGGGAACGCGCGCCCTTCTACGACGCCGTACCGTTCCGGATCGATACCACGAACCGGTCGCCGGAAGAAGTGGCCGGACGGATACTCGAGCGCTACCGGGACGCGTCCCGGGGCGCGAACGCATGACGGGAGAAGACGATGAGCAAGCACCGCCCCACGCCCGAGGAAGATCAGCAGAGGCAGCACCACCAGGAAGTCAACGCCCAGCACGAACTCGAGCAGCACGAAGTGCAGGAAGTGCTCAACTTCCTGAAACGCTACGGGCGCACCATCACCGCGGTGGCCGCCGCGCTGGCCATCGCCTTCATGGCTTTTCAGTTCTTCCGCGTTCGCGCCCGGAAGATGGAACGCGCAGCCCAAACGACGCTGGTGAACGGGACCGGGATTCAGGACTGGCAGCGCGTGGCGGAGGATTACCCCGACACGGGCGCGGCGCCGCTCGCCGGACTGGCCATCGCACGCGAGCACTACAATAACGGGTCCGTCGATCAGGCCCGCGAGTGGTACAACCGCTTCCTGGAGAAGCATCCCGACCACGAACTCGCGCCGGTCGGCGAGATGGGGCTGGCGCACTGCATGGAGGCCGACGGGGACTACGAGGCGGCGGCCGAACGCTACGGGCAGCTCGCGGACCGCTTCCCCGAACACTATATCGCGCCGCTCTGTCTGCTGGGCCGCGGCCGGTGTTTCGAGGAACTCGGGCGGCTCGATCAGGCCCGCGACGCCTACCGGAAACTCAGGGACCACCCGGACTTCGAGGCCGACTGGGGCGCCCGCGCCGAAGCGGAACTGATGCGGCTGGACGATTAGCGGAGCCAACCGATCCCCGCCTACTCCCCGTCGACCGGCTCATCCCCGCGTCCGGTTTCCTGCAGCACCGCGAAGCGGGCCTTCTTGTAGGCCCCGGGGAACAGGCGGCGCAGCTCGGTGTCGTCCTGCTCAAAACGCTCGCGCTCTTCGTCGTACGCCGACCGCGAATACCGGACGAGTTCCTCAAACTGCGACGACTCGAGGTCGCGGACCACGAAGAGCAGCTCTTCTTCGGTAGAGTCATGGACATCAAAGAGCAGTTCTTTACGGTCGGGGGGCATGCGCGAGATGTTCTTCGTGTAGATCAGGTACTTGAGGTACTCCACAACGCGTTCGTCGTAGCCCTCCTCCAGCAGGAACACCCGCTCGATCAGCTCGTTGCGCGAAAGGACGAGCTGCGGGCGCGGCGGGCGTTCGTGAGGCTGCGCGGCCTGATCCGATTTCTCCAGCGACTGCTCGTACTGCCGCTCCAGTTCGTTGAGATCCTGCCCGTGCAGGGGGATCCAGTGGACCACGATCGCGCGGGGGCGATCGAGGTAGAGCACCGGGCGGTCGATGCGGAAACCGTAGCTGCACGAGGGGCATTCGGCGAAGTTGAACCGGTTGGCGAGGATCTGCTCGCGGACATCGGGGTCCCGATCCGCTTCGGCGAGATCCCGGACTTCGGTCTGCCATTCGTGACCGCATTCCGGACATTGTATCGTGTATTGCTCTTCAGACATCCATTCACCACCCGTTGCGAACGACGCGGTCGGCGTCGAAGCGGTTCTCCGGTTCCGGACGCTCCGCGGGGTAGCCCAGCGGGAAGAGCGCGAACGGCTCCAGCGTCCCGGGCACGTTCAGCACGCGGCGGCAGCCTTCGACGCGCGGGGGTATCGCGATGAGCGCGATCCAGACCGTGCCGAGCCCCTGATCGTGCGCTGCGAGCTGAAGATTCTGGGCCGCACAGGCGCAGTCCTGCGGCCAGAACCCCGGGATCTGCTCCCGGCTCTCGTCGCCGCAGATCAGTATCGCCGCCTGCGCCTCGCGAAAGAGGTCGTTCCCCTCGTCCACCGCATCCGCGAGCGCATCGAGCTTCGCGCGGTCGTCGATAACGGAGAACTGCCAGGGCCTGGCATCGGCCGCCGACGGCGCGTTCATCGCCGCGGACAGGAGTTTCGTGAGTAGTTCGTCCGGCACGGCCCGCGGTTCAAACCGCCGGACGCTGCGGCGGGTCATGACTGCTTCAAGCGTCTCCATCATCGCCTCCCCTTCATACGTGAATACGCAAATCGCATGTTCGCCATTGTGCACGTCGCGGGCATATCCGGCGATAGTTTAGTCCTTCAGGCCCCGCGCCGGTCGTCGACGCGTCTCGCCTTGCCCGCGCTGCGTTCGAGCGTATGCGGCTCGGCGAGACGCAGGTCGACCCGCAGACCGACGGTTTCTTCGACGGCGTGCGCGAGCCGCTGGCGGAGTTCCTCCATCTCGCGGACCCGGTCGCTGAAAACCGATTCCGTGACCTCCACCTGCACCTGCATGCGGTCGAGTCCCTCTTCGCGGGTGAGCACGATGCGGTAGTGCGGCAGCGTCTCTTCGACCTTAAGCAGGGCGGCCTCGATCTGTGAGGGGAAGACGTTCACGCCGCGGACGATGATCATGTCGTCGCTCCGCCTCGCGATCCGCTCGATCCGGCGCAGCGTGCGTCCGCACGGACACGGCTCGGCGATAATGCGCGTGATGTCGTGTGTGCGGTAGCGGATTACGGGCATCGCCTGTTTGCTCAACGTGGTGAGCACCAGCTCGCCCTCTTCGCCGTCCGGCATCGGTTCTCCGGTCTCCGGATCGACGATCTCCACCAGAAAATGGTCCTCAAATATATGGAGGCCCGCCTGGGCCTCGCACTCCGTACCCACGCCGGGCCCGATAATCTCGGACAGGCCGTAGATATCATACGCGCGGATCCCCGTCCGCGCCTCGATCCGCGCACGCATACCTTCCGTCCAGGGTTCGGCGCCGAAGATCCCCGCGCGCAGAGGCAGTTCCGACCAGTCCAGCCCCATCGCCTCGGCGCGCTCGATCAGGTGCAGGAAATAGCTCGGCGTGCAGCATATCGCCGTCACCCCGAAATCGCGCAGGACCATCACCTGTCGCTCGGTGTTGCCTCCGGAAATGGGAATCACCGCCGCGCCCAGCGCCTCCGCGCCGTAATGGGCGCCGAGTCCGCCGGTGAAGAGCCCGTAGCCGTAGGCGTTCTGGATGATATCGCCGCGGTGCAGCCCCGCCGCGGCGAACGTGCGCACCATTACGTTGCGCCAGACCTCGAGGTCCTGATCGGTATAGGCCACCACGATCGGCTTGCCGGTGGTCCCGCTGGAAGCGTGCAGGCGTACGATGTCGTGGAGACCGCTGGCGAACATACCGTAGGGATAGGTGTCGCGCAGGTCGGTCTTCTCCGTGAACGGCAGGCACCCGGCGTCCTCGAGCGAACCGATATCACGGGGCCGGACCCCGGCGTCCGCACATCGCCCGCGGTAGAGTTCCACCTTTTCGCAGGCCCGCTCGACGGTCGCCCGGAGCCGCTGAAGCTGGAGGGCGCGCAGACGGGATGGCGGGAGGTAATCCGGCGCGGACGCCGGATGAAAGGCGCCGTTCATGTCGTTCCAGAGCTCCGGCGTATGCATGGTCTCTTCTCTCCTGTTTGCAGGCTGCCGCAAAAGATACAGAGTCACGTTCTACAAAATTATACGCGGCGGAACCAAACAGGAATCCGGCGCCGTTGCTTCCCCGAGCGGCTGACGGCGGTCCGCTCCACTCCTACCCTTTCGCCGAGCGGCCCAGGCTGAAGGCTTGTTCATTGGCTTCGACGAGCCGTGAGGGCAGCCGTTCCCGGAGCACCCGCAGCCAGAACTCGCATTCGAACGGAAGATGGGTGCTGAGCACGCCGAGCATCGCCACGTTGAAACTCCTCCGGTCGGCCAGCCGCCCGACGTCCACGGCATCCGGTCCGATCAGAACCCCCTCGTCGCGCAGACGCTTTTTCATGTATTCCACGCGCCCCGGATCGAATACGAGGCCGTAATCCACGGTGCCTTCGGGGATCATCGGGCTGAGCACGGCCGGCCCGAACCGCACGTCGCTCTCGATCGATCCCCCGCGCTGGCTCATGCCGTGGACCTCCGCCTTCTTCACGTCCCGTCCGGCGCGGAAGGCCACCTCCCCGATCAGGTCCGTGGCCGTCAGCACGCCCTGCCCTCCGAGGCCGGCGACTTTGATATTCGTGATCGCTGCTGCTGTCATTCGTCTAACCGCTTTCCTTCTTCCGGTCCCGTTTCATCGCCAGGACGCACGGCTGGCGGGTGATGATCACCGTCAGCTCGTTCGACGCCAGTGCCCGCGTGAGTTCATCGCGGAGCCGGTCGGTCTCTTTCGAGGGGTTGAGGATCACGACGCGGTCGACGCCCATCGCCTCGACGACCCGTTCGAGTTCGAGTTTCGGCGCGGGGGTGCCGTCGAGCGCCCGGCCGGTACCGGGATGCTCCTGCAGACCCGTCATCGCCGTGGTGGCGTTGTCGAGAATCAGCACGACGTGACCGGTGCGCGGGCGGTTGTAGACCATGTCCACGATACCGGTGAGACCGCTGTGGACGAAGGTGCTGTCGCCGATGACGCTGACCACGCGGCGCGCGTCCTCGTCCGGAAGCGCCCGGCGCATGCCGAGTCCCATCCCGATACTCGCGCCCATGCAGGCGCAGGTGTCCATCGCCTCGTACGGGGGAAGCACCCCCAGCGAATAGCATCCGATATCGCCGGTCACGAAACACGCTTTCTCGCTCAACACCTGGAACACGGCCCGGTGCGGGCATCCCGGGCAGAGCTGCGGCGGTTTTCCGCCGGTTTCCGCGGGCGGCTCCTGCGTCTCGCCGTCGATGATCCGCCGCACCCGGTCCACGTTCAGTTCTCCGAAGCGGAACACATCCGGCCGGCCGCGGACCGGCCGGCCCGCCGCGCGCAGGGCTTCGAACAGAACCGGGTCGCCCTCCTCGATCACTACGCACTCCTCCACCCCGTCGAGGAACGCCATGATCCGCCGCATCGGCAGCGGATGCGTCATTCCGATCTGCAGGATCGACGCCTCGGGCGCCGCCTCGCGCACGTGCATCGTCGCCACGCCCGAAGTGATCACGCCGAGGGAACCGGTGCCTTTCCAGTACCGGTGCATGCCGTGAAGATTGTTCCATTCGGCCACGGACTGGAGTTTGGACCGCAACCGCTTGTGCGCCGGCCTCGCGTAGGCGGGGACCATGACCCGTTCATTGATCTGGCGCTCGTATCCCAGCAGCGGCGCGCGTTCCGGCTCGTCCCGTTCGACGAGGGTCCGCGAGTGGCAGATCCGCGTGGTGAGGCGGATGATGAAGGGCAGCCGCCACTTCTCGGAGAGGGCGAAGGCGGCGCGGGTCATCGCGTACGCCTCCTGCGAATCCGAGGGCTCGAAGACGGGCGCGCCGGCGGCGACGGCGTAGCGGCGCGTGTCCTGCTCGTTCTGCGAGGAAGCCATGCCCGGATCGTCGGCCACGGCCAGGACGAGCCCGCCGGTCGCGCCGATGTGCGTGGCCGAAAACAGCGGATCGGCGGCCACGTTCAGCCCCACGTGCTTCATGGTGGCCAGTCCCCGCGCCCCGCCGGTCGAGACGCCCAGTGCGACTTCCAGGGCGACCTTTTCGTTCGGGGCCCACTGCGCGGTTCCGCCGAACTCCGCGAGTGCTTCGAGGATTTCACTCGACGGCGTGCCGGGATACCCCGTCCCCAGCGTCACCCCCGCATCCAGCGCACCGGCCGCCACCGCCTCGTTCCCGCTCAACCACGCCCGTGTTTCCATATCCGCCCCCTCTTGGCCCTCAATCCCTGAGGCATCCTTCAAAAGACGAAAGAGTCTGCGCAAGGAGCGCGGGGGCGTCAATCGGAAACAGCAGGGTGGAGACGGCCGGGAGCATCGCCCGCCCCCTTTAATATTGAAGGGCGTCGAATTTTCCCGAGAATGACCCTCCCAATGAAAGAGTGAAGGAGTACGCCCATGAAAAAGTTCTGGATGACTACCTTGCTGATCGGCATGACCACCCTCCTCGGCCGTGCGGCCGGCCGGGAACGCCCGAACATCCTGCTTATCCTCGCCGACGATCTCGGCTACGGAAACGTCGACTGTTATAACCCCGGCCCATCGATTCCGACCCCGCATCTGGATCGCCTGTCGCGGGAGGGACGACGATTCATGCAGGCCTACGCCCCGGCCGCCGTATGTACCCCCACCCGCTACGGCATCCTGACCGGACAGTATCCCTGGCGCGGACCGCTGAAGGATGGTGTGGTTATGGAATACGAACACCCGATCGTCGCCCCGGAACTGATCACCCTGCCCGAACGGCTGAAGACGGCCGGATACGCGACGGCATGCATCGGGAAGTGGCACCTCGGCATGACGTGGCCGACCGTCGACGGCGAACCGCTGCGGACGGATTTCAGCAAAAGGCCGTCCTACGACGCATTCGTCGAACTGGCGAAACGCATCGACTACAAGGGCGAAGTGCGCAGCGGTCCGGTCGATCACGGATTCGACTACTACTACGGCGAAGGTGTGATCAATTTCCCGCCGTATATGTTCATCGAGAACGACCGCTTCGCGGAAAAGCCCGCCGGACTCCGGCTGAAGGGTTTGTCCGGGGCTCCGGGCATGATGAGCGCGGACTATACAGACGAATCGGTGCTCGCACGCCAGAGCGACGCTGTGCTCGAGTACCTCGACCGGCGCGCGAAGGGCGGCCGCGAGACACCGTTCTTTCTCTACTGGGCGCCGAACGCGATCCACTATCCGATCTGCCCTTCCGCTGACTTCAGGGGAAAGACGGAACATGGCCCATACGGCGATTTTATGTACGAGCTGGATGCGGCGGTCGGGCGGGTGGTCGACCGGATCGATGAGCTGGATCTTCGGGAGAACACGCTGATCGTCTTCACTTCCGATAACGGGCCGCGCAGGCCGCGCCTGCCCACCGGCCACGACTGCACCGCGGGACTGCGCGGCCGCAAGGCCTCGGACTACGACGGCGGGGTCAAGGTCCCGTTCATCGCCTCCTGGCCGGGTACGATTCCGACCAACACCGCGTCCGATGCGGTCATCTCGCTGGTCGATCTCTATCCGACCTTTACGAAACTGGGCGGGGCCGAGTGCACGAACCAGTTCACGGACGGGATCGATGTTCGAGAAGCCCTGGTCGAAGGCACGCTCGCGAACAGCGATGAGCGGGCGATCGTGATGACCTCCGTCCGAGGCAAGTTCGCGCTGCGGCGCGGAAAATGGTCGCTGCTCAGCCACCCCGGCAACGGAATAAAGCGGTACGACGGCGACGAGGATACACCGACGCAACTCTACGATCTGCACGAGGACCGCGGGCAACGGAACAACCTTTTTCCTGAATTTCCGGAAAAGGCACGAGAGTTGGAACGCGATCTGAAGCGAGTACGCGCTTTGGAGTAACGGTGTTTTTGAGGTTATTGGGTTATTTTTCCGCCGGGACACCCGGATTCAAAACTCACTTCAATGTTCACCGGGGGGGGTCGAGCGCGTTTTCGGGCAATGTTGAAGTCAGGTCTATCGCCTCCTTCGCAAAACGCCGACCGAGTTCTTCGTACCCCTTTACGGTCAGATGAAGATCGTCGAACACCTCTTCGCCCTTCCGGTTCATCCCGCTGTTGAGATCGTCCGTATTCACCCATGCCGCCCGCAAGTCGGATTCCGCCACCGCAACCTGGGCGGACCGCACAAGGGTCCAATGGGGATAGCGATGATTCTCAAGGTCAAAATCATTAATACGTCCGATTACCGCGTTCATGTCTTCTCTCCCCAAATCGTCGCGGAACTGCTCGATCAGACCGCGCAGACTCGCCTCGTATACATCCCCGTACGCCTCTCGCGCATCCCGTTCGCCCTGCATCCAGACCAGGGTTACCGAAATGATCTCCTCTCCGGCGATTGCCCGCCTGACCTTCGACATCAGGCGGTCGTAGAGGTCGCCGTTTTCTTCCGGAGAATCCCCGTCGGCAGACGCCCAATCCCGGTACCATCGACGGACGGGCTGCCCTCCCATGGCATCCTTGATCACGATCACGCGATCTGCCCCGAACGCTGCCTCCACGGTGGGCGTAAAGGATTTTGCGGGATCAAGTCTCGCCATGTTTGACTGACCCGAGAGGATGAAAAGATGTTTGCCCGCCGGCCCCGGCCCACTCGCCGACACCGCCGAAACCACCATCATGCACGTGATCATACAGAGCCGTTTCATCAGTCAATCCCTCCCTCTTTTGAAGCCGGACCCGGCTGTTTCCTTGCGTTCCGGGTGGAAGAAGCGGAACGCCTGCCTGTCTGGTTGAATAAGCGCCGTCAAGTCGGCGCACTTGACCGTGCGATTCTCGCCCAGGAAACATGGGCGCGGTGCGCAGTTTTCCGAAACGTATCGCACGGAGATCATGCCCCGGGCAGACTTGCGCTGATGCGGTAGCGCCCGGAGCCGACCTCCAGTCTCTGCCGCCCGTTCGCGGGTTTTTCGCGATCGAGAATTCCCGCTTCGCCCTCGGCGACCTTCACGCCGTCCCGGCCGCAGGGCGCGTAGAGGGTGGCCGTAGCATTGGCGGGTACCTCGACGGTCCACTCAAACACCCCTTTGCTGCAGGACCACTCGCTGACGATCCGTCCGCGCGGGGACTCATACGAGCCCCGGGCGGATTCGAGCTGGCGGACCATGTAGGGTTTGAGCGTGAAATGACCGTAGCCGGGTTGCTCCGGATCCGGCCTGATGCCGAGCACGTATTCGTAGAACCACGTGTCGACGGCGGTCCACTGGCAGTGTTCCTGCGGACGATTGGCGCGGATGATATGCTCTGAACCTTCAGGGGTCGCGTTCAAAACCGCCTCGCCCCATGTCTCCCAGGTCGTCTCCGATCCGAACGAGAGCATGTAGCGAAAACCCGGAAAGCCTTCGGCGGTCAGCATTTTCATCGCGGTCTCCTCGTGGCCTCCGACGGTGAGCGCCTTCAGCACGCGATCGGTACCGAGCTGGCCGCTGGTGAAGTGACCGTCGTATTCCGCGATATGTTCCAGGAACCTCCGCATGGTCTGTTCGCGTTTTTCCTTAGGGACCAGGTCATGGTAAAGCGCGTAGCCGTACATGGTCTGGGACTCGTAGGTGTTGCCTTCGGGCGTAGTATACGAGTAGCGGCCGGTCTGCGGGTCAAGGTACGCCCGGTTGAAGGCCGCCTTGAGATCTTCCGCGAGTGCGTCGTATTTTTCCGCATCCTCCGCTTTACCCAGCTCCTCCGCCGTATCACTCAGGGCGCGGGCGGCTAGGTAGAGGTGGACCGTACCGCAGATGCGTCCGGGGGTGTGAACCGGGTACCCGCCGCCGATCCGGCCGAACGTGTCGTCGCGCTCCAGGCCTCGCTCACGGCGCAGACCGATGTTGAGATCCTCCTTCACCGCATCGTGCCAGTCGCCGACCGCGGAGAAAACCAGCCCCTCGATACGGGTTTCAGCGAGCAGATCGACCGTCCCCTTCGCGATCTCGTAATGGTCGCGGATCAGGTTACGGTCGCCGTAGCGCACATAAGTCTCCCACGGGTACATGGCATTGCTGATGCGCTGTTCGGGGATATTGGAGGATCGGCGGCCGGGGGCCATGCCGGGGCCGACGTTCTCCATGATCTCGCCCTTTCGACCCGAATCAAAACGGATCTGGTCCCGGTCGCTGCCCCAGGCGCTCGCATGGCCGCCGATCGGCGCGCGACCGGCGCTGGTGCGCCAGTCGGCGATATACTTATCCCAGTAGGAGTAGGAGTTGAAATTGTCCATAATCGCCCGCGCATTCGGCCAGGTCATCCAGCCGGTCCGTTCGCGCGTGGGGGTGTCGGAGTACATGTGGCGCGTATTGCCCTGCACGGTACGCACCAGCGCATGATGCAACTCGTTGAGCAACGGCTCGGAACACTGGAACCGCCCCGCCTCCGGCATGTCCGTCGAGGTGAATAGTCCGCTGATAGTTTCCAGGTGCGGTTCGCCGATGAGTCCCTCGATCTGCACATAGCGGAAGGCGTTGAAGGTGAAGCGCGGCGTCCAAGTCTCCTCCGCATCCCCGCGGCAGACATACAGGTCCGCGTTGTTCGCCGTAACGGACATATGTCCCGTTCCGTAGACCGTGCCGTCGCGGTCGAGCGACTGGCCGTAGGTCAGCAGGATCGGCGTTCCTGCGGGCTGGTTCTCCACCCTAAGACGCACTACCCCGGTCAGGATGCGGCCGAGATCGACGACCCACACGTCGGGTTTCGGGTGCATGATCGATTTCGTTTCCGTGGTTTCAACCACACGGATCGGCTCGACGTTCTGTGCCTCCAGGCGCGGCGAGAGCGGTTCAACCGTCTTCGCGGCCGTCCAGGCCTCGCCGCCCTCGAAACCCGGCTCGCTCCAGCCGGCCATTTCGCGCCGCGCGTCATGCACTTCGCCGCACCAGATGCCGTTCTTGACCACCGGCCCTTCGAGCGTACAAGTCCACGAATCATCCGTGACCACCCGCTCGCGCGTGCCGTCCTCGTAGATCAGCTCGAGCTGCGCGATCAGGCCCGGATCGCCGTAGCGCGGGGTCTCTTTGAGTGTGGCGTAGGCCAGCGACTGGCCGTACCAGCCCTCGCCGAGGATCGCGCCGATCGCGTTCACGCCCGGAAGGAGCTCGTCGGTGACGTCGTAACTCAGGTAGAGGGCACGCTCGTCGTAATCGGTAAACGCCGGGTCAAACGTAGTGTTCCCGATTTTCGAGCCGTTCACGTAGAACTCGGCCAACCCCAGCCCGCAGTAGTGGAGCACAGCGCGGCGTATTCTTTTGTGAATGCGGAATTCCCTGCGGAACATCGGCGCAGGCTGGATTTCATAGAGCCGGTCGCGCTGGAAATCGGCCTGTTTCTCTTTGGGGATGCGGTGCGAATGGAGTGTGGCCTTTTCGACCCAGGTCTCGATCCAGGGGGCATCGGGAACCCAGGCATGAGCCTTGATCTCCGGTGTATCGAGCAGGCGGTCATACGGGCGGAATCCGGAACGCCCGGCCCATCGATCGTAGGGAGCCCGAATCCAGGACGCTTCCCAGCCTCCGTCAGAGAGCAGGGCCGTGTCGAACGATGCCCAGCCGCTCCAGCCGGACTTCCCGTCGCCGGTCCACGTCCGCACCCGCCAGCGATAGGCCGAAGAGGGTTTGAGAGGCTGGCCCGCGTACTCGATCCAGAGCTGCTCACCGCTCTCGACGCGACCCGAATCCCAGACCGTCCTCCCGTCGTCGTCCGCCTCCACTTGAATGCGATAAGCCGTCTGGCGCACCCCGTAGCCTTCCTCGTCCAGCCGCCATGAAAACCGCGGCTGCGGCGTATCGACACAAACCGCACCCGTCCTGCCCTCCACGCTCATACCGCACGGCGCGGCTGCCGCCGTCATGGAAACGAGCAACGCACACGCCGCTATACAAAACCCGTCTGCAAACTTGTGCTTCATTTCAACCTCCGGGGATCGCAACCGTAACTTATAGAAATATAATGTGAAAACCACCCCTTGTCGAATTCGTTCAGCAGTTCTCATTATGGCCGCATTCCGACCGCGGACGGCGTGGCAGCCGTCCCTCCCGAGTCGATATCCGACGCCTTTTCGGGCATTGGGAGGGTCGGGTGCCACCCCGACCGAAAAGGGTGAAGCCATAATGAGAATCGCTGGAATTCGTTTTTTCTTGTGGCGAGGGCGGGTTACCCGGAATCCGGCGCGCCGAGGACTTTGCGGATTTTGTGGGCGAGGTCGGCCAGGACGAAGGGTTTCTGGATGAGATCGTTTTCGTCGTGAATCATGCCCTGATCCTTGACGTGAAATTCGGAATAGCCCGAGGCGAAGAGGACTCTGATATCGGGGTAACGTTCGCTGACCTTACCCGCGAGTTCGGTGCCGTCCATGCCCGGCATGACGACGTCGGCGAAGAGGAGGTCGACGTGGCCCTTGTAGCGGTCGAGCACCTCGAGCGCCTCTTCCCCGCTGCGGGCCTCGAGTACTTCATAGCCGAGCAGACGGAGCATACGGGTGGCCAGATGGAGCACGGCGGGCTCGTCCTCCGCAATAAGAATCGTCTCCCCGCCGCCGGGAAGATCTCCGGACTGTTCCTGCCGCCCGGCGGTCTCCGTCTTCTCGCGCACCTCGGGCAGGTAGACCTTGAACGTCGTCCCGCTGCCGGGTTCGCTGTAGACTGAAATATGCCCGCCGTGCTGCTTGATAATCCCGTAGGCGGTGGACAGTCCGAGGCCGGTGCCTTTGCCCACCCCTTTCGTGGTGAAGAACGGCTCGAAGATGTGGTGCATGGTGTCGCGGTCCATGCCCACTCCGCTGTCGCTGATCATCAGCAGAACGTAACGCCCCGTGCATTCCTCCTCCCACTCGATGAATTCCTCCGCGTCCTGGCGCGAGAGCTGGGCGTGCCGGGTCTCGATGATCAGCGTCCCGCCGCCGGGCATGGCGTCGCGGGCATTGACCGCCATGTTCACGATCACCTGTTCGATCTGGCCGTGGTCGACACGGCAGAGGCAGGGGTCCTCGGCGACGTTGTAGCGGATGCGGATATTCTCGGGAATGACGCGCTGGAGCATGTTTTCGAGTCCGAGCACGACTTCGTTGAGGTCGAGCTGGCGCGGGGAGAGCACCTGTTTGCGCGAGAAGGCCAGGAGCTGCCGGGTGAGGGTGGCCGCCTGCTTGGCGGCGTCGATCACCGCCGTCAGATCTTCTTCGACTTCCTCCGGGGACTCCTTGCCTTCGAGGGCGAACTGCGCGCTGTTGCGAATGACCATCAGCAGGTTGTTGAAGTCGTGCGCCACGCCGCCGGCGAGCTGACCCACCGCGTTCATCTTCTGGGCCTGACGGAGCTGGGCCTCGAGGTGGAGTTCCTGGGTGACGTCCTTCATGATGCTGGCGTAATTGGTGATCTCCCCTTCCCGGTTCCGGATGGGGAAGATCACCGACTCCGCCTCGAAAAAATGGCCGTTCTTGCCGCGGTTCGTGAACCGTCCGTTCCAGATCTCGCCCTTTTCGAGCGCGGTCCAGATCTTGCGGTAATACGCGTCTTCGTGAGTCCCGCTCTTGAGGATATTCGGCGTGCAGCCCACGGCGTCCTCCGTCGCATATCCCGTGAGCTGCTGGAAGGCGGGATTCACGTACTGAATATTCCCGTCGAGGTCCGTGATCATGATCGCCTCGGCGGCCTGCTCGACCACGGCCGCGAGGCGGCGGTGTTCGCGGTCGATGCGGTGGCGTTCCGTGATGTCGCGGCTCACTTCGATCCAGCCGATCATCTCCTCGTGCGGCCCGTGAAACGGGGTCGTCACACAATCCATCAGACGCGATTCGCCGTCGGGATACGTCACCCACTTGGAGTACCGGCTGGGGGCTTCATCGCGCTCGATTCGTTCGCGCAGTTCCCGGTACTCCTCGGCGCGTGCCCGGTCGAAAAAGTCCGGCGGCCGGGAACCCACGATCTCCGTACGATTCCGCCCGACGTAGCGCGCGAAGGCCCGGTTGCAGCCGAGGCATCGTCCCGACCCGTCGGAGAAATAGATCAGATCGGGGATCGAATCGATCAGCGAACTCAGCAGCGACTGCTGTTCGATGATGCGCTGCCCCACCTGGAGCCGCGCCGCCAGCTCGTCCTGGTCGAAAGGTTTCGAGATAAAGTCGTCGGCGCCCGCCTCGAAGGCCTGGAGCAGGTCCTCCTTTTCGCGGCGGGCGGTAAGCACGATCACGTAGACGGGGTTCATGCTGCCGAGATTCTTGACGCGGCGGCAGACGTCGAGCCCGTCCAGTTCCGGCATCATCCAGTCCATAATCGCCAGCCGCGCCGCATCGGGTGCGGTCAGCCGCTCGAGCGCCTCCGCGCCGTCGCAGGTGATCTCAACCTCGTGACCCAGCCGCTCGAGGACGCGGCGCAACACGGTCCTCGAAACAGGGTCGTCTTCTGCAATAAGAACCTTCATAATAATCCGTTCTGGCGCAGGGCTCCGGAAACTCCTAGAAAACACGACTCCGGCGGGGTTTGCAATGGAATAAGAGGATCACGTATGGTGGGTTTTGAATGGGGGAACGAACGCCGGGTAAAGGTTTGACCGCGCCGGGAGGACGGATGTGAATACGCTGAGGCTGGCCGGTTTCGGCATGCGCGGCTACGTGGGCGGATCGCTCACGCCGAATCTTGCGGCCGATTTCGTCTCGGCCTTCGCCACGCTCACGGAGGGCGGCCGCATCGTCCTCGCACGCGACACCCGCTACTCGAGTCCCATGTTCCACGCCACCGCCGTCTCCGCCCTGACCTGCGCCGGCTGCGAGGTGATCGATCTCGGGGTCGCCCCCACCCCGGCCGTCCAGTTCGCGGTAAAGGAATGCGGCGCGGCGGGGGGGCTGTCGATCTCGGGCGGGCACAACCGCCAGGGGTGGAACACGATCACGCTCATCGGCGCCGACGGCGCCTTCCTGGACCCCTCGGGCGGCGAGGCCGTGCTGGACATCTTCCACGCCTCCGAGTTCCGCAAGGCGGACTGGTGCCGTCTCGGCGCCATCTCGGACCGCCCGGAGGGGATGGACCGCTACATGGACCACCTCGCGGCGCAGGTGGACGCCGAACGCATACGCCGGCGCCGTTTTCGCGTGGTCATCGATCCGGTCGGCGGCGCCGCCTGCCCGCTCCTCCCCCGTTTCAGGGAACTGTTCGGACTCGACCTGATCCCGATCAACGGCCGGCCTTCGGGCTACCTTGCACGCGAACCCGAACCCAGGCCCCGCAGCGCCCTGCCGATGGCGGAAATCATCGGCGCGCTGGGCGCCGATGCCGGATTCGTGCTCAGCAGCGACGCCAAGCGGCTCTCGGTGGTCTCGGAAACGGGGGAGCCGGCGAGCGAGGAGTACACCTTCGCGCTGGTCGCCCAGCACGTACTGGAACAGACGCCCGGACCGGTGGTGACCAATTCGTGCACCACGCGCACGGTGGACGACCTGTGTGCGCGGGCGGGGGCGCCGCTGCTGAAGAGCCGCGTGGGCGAGGCCTGGGTGATCTCGTCCATGCAGGACGAGGAGGCCGTGCTCAGCGGCGAGGGCAGCGGCGGGGCCGCCCGGGCCTCGAACGGAGCGTATTTCGACGGCATCCTCTCCACCCTGCTCATTCTCGAATCGATGGCCGTCCGCGACTGCACCCTGAGCGGACTGCTCGCCGGCATTCCGCGCTACGGAATCGATAAGCGCCGCGTGCGCTGCACGTATTCCCGCGGCACCCAGGCACTCGACGCGCTGCAGCGCCGCTGGAGAGGGGCCGGCGCGGGGACGCTCGACACCACCGACGGCATCCGCCTGGACCTCGAGGACGGGTGGGTCCATGCGCGGCTCTCGCGCACCGAGAACATTATCCGGGTCATTTCCGAGGCCCTCGACCGCGAGACGGCCGAACGCCGGGCCGCCGAAACCGTGAGGGTCCTGCATGAAGAACTCTGATCCCGAACGATTCACGCTCAAGGTGGGCATCTCCGGCGTACGGGGCATCGTCGGCCGCACCATCACGCCCCAGCTCGCCGTCTCGTTCGCCCAGGCCTTCGGCGTATTCGCCGGAGCGGGACCGGTCGTGGTCGCCCGCGATACCCGGACTTCGGGCCGCATGCTCGAGGAGGCCGTGTTCGCGGGCCTGCAGAGCGTCGGCTGCCGCCCCCTGCTGTGCGGGGTCATCCCCACACCCTCCGCCCTTTTTCTCGTCCGGCGCCTCGGGGCCCGCGGCGGCATCGTGATTACCGCCAGCCACAACCCCGCCGAATGGAACGCCCTCAAATTCGTGGACCGCAACGGCTTCTTCCTCAACCGCTCGCGCTCCGGGGAGCTGTTCGACCTGTACCACCAGCGCGATTTTCCGATGGTGAGCGAGGCCGAACTTCCCGCCGCGCGCAAAATCGATCACGCAGCCGCGGCCCATCTCGACGCCGTGGCCGCCTACGTGGACACCGGCCTCATTCGCTCCGCGGGATTCAAGATCGCCGTCGATCCCTGCAACGGAACCGGCGCTCTGTACACCCGGCCCTTTCTCGAGCGACTCGGGTGCGAGGTCGTGGAACTCCACGCGGAGCCGAACGGGGTCTTCGGACGCGACCCGGAACCGGCGCCCGCACATGTGCGGGCGCTCTGCGACCTGGTCCGGAAGGAGCGCTGCGACGCGGGATTCGCCCAGGACCCCGACGGAGACCGTCTGAGCATCGTCGACGAGCACGGGTCGCCCGCGGGCGAAAACCTGAGCGTCGCCTTCGCCGTGCGCCGGGTGCTCGAAGCCCACGCCTCCGGACCGGTGGTCGTCAACCTCTCCACCAGCCGCTGCATCGACGATCTGGCCCGCGAATACGGCGTCGCCGTACACCGCAGCCGGATCGGGGAGATCAACGTGGTCGAAGCGATGCTCCGCCACGGTGCGGCGGTGGGCGGCGAGCATAACGGCGGAGTGATCGTTCCCGCCGTCCACCCCTGCCGGGACAGCTTCATCGGCATGGCCCTGGCGCTGGAGCTGATGGCGGCGGAACAGAAGTCCGTCTCGAAACTGAAGGCGGAGATCCCGGCCTACCACACGGCGACCGCGAAACTGGAGACGCCGGCCGGATCGACGCCCTCCCTGCTGCGGGCGCTCCGGCGGCATTACGCGGACCATCCGGTCGACACCTCGGACGGCGTCTTCGTCTCGCTGCCCCGCGGCTGGCTGCACGTCCGCCGGTCGAACACCGAACCCGTGATCCGCTTCACCGCCGAGGCGGGATCGGCGGACGAGGCCCGGAACCTGGTCGACACCGCACTCAACCTGACCCGCGCCCATCTTCAGGGATAAGCAGGACCCGCGTTCATCCGGCTCCCCATAAAACCTTGAGACGCCGGAGGGAAGTGCAGTATACACGGCTGTTCGCACCCGAAGACTCAACCGGACGGCGGGAGACCCCATGAGAGTTCCGATCTGCTGGCTGAAAGATTACGTGGATTTCGATGATACGCCGGAGCGACTGGCCGAAAAGCTGACGTTCGCGGGGCTGGAAGTCGAGGCGATCGAGCGGATCGGCAGTCCGGTTGAAGGCGTCGTCGCCGGGAAGGTCGTCGAGGTGCGCCCGCATCCGAAGGCGGACCGGCTCGTGCTCTGTAGCGTGGAATACGGAAAGGACGACCCCGCCCCGGTGGTCTGCGGCGCCCCCAACGTGCGGACCGGCGGCGTGTATCCCTTTGCACCCGTGGGCGTCACCCTTCCCGGCGGGATGAAGATCAAAAAGGCGAAACTGCGCGGCGAGACGTCGCTGGGCATGCTCTGCGCCGAGGATGAACTCGGACTCTCCGACCGCCACGAGGGTCTCATGGAGCTGGACGGGACGTGCGAGCCCGGCGCACCGATGCACGAGTGGATGGGGCCGGAGGAGGTGGTCTTTGAACTCGAGATCACGCCCAATCGTCCCGACTGCCTGAGCATCATGGGCCTCGCGCGCGAAGTGGCGGCGCTGTACGGAACCTCGCTCAGGCGCCCGGAGACCGATTGCGGCGAAGCGGGATCGGCCGTGGACGAGCGGGCCGCCGTCGAGGTCGCGGACCCCGGGGGGTGCCCGCGGTACACCGCCCGCGTACTGAGCGGGATAGGGATCGGCCCCTCCCCGGACTGGATGCAGAAGCGGCTCCGGCTGGCCGGGCTCCGGCCCATCAATAATGTGGTCGACATCACGAACTTTGTGCTCTTCGAGAGCGGCCAGCCGCTGCACGCCTTCGACCTCGACCGCCTGGAGGGCGGCCGGGTCGTGGTCCGCCGCGCCGCCCCCGGGGAGACGCTGACGACCCTTGACGGCGTCGAACGCACGCTGGACGAAGACACGCTCGTGATCGCCGACGGTGCGCGTCCGCTGGCGCTTGCGGGCATCATGGGGGGTGCCGACAGCGAGATCGGCGGGGACACGGAAAACGTGCTGCTGGAGTCGGCGGCCTTCGACCCGCCGACCGTCCGGGCCTGCACCAGGCGCCTCGGGCTCCACACCGATTCTTCCTACCGTTTCCAGCGCGGCGTGGATATCGAGGGCGTGGAGTGGGCCAGCCGCCGCGCGGCAGCGCTGCTGTCCTCCATCGCGGGCGGCACGCCCGCACGCGGAGCGATCGATGTACGCGCCCGCGACACCGAATCGCGCACCGTGCGCTGCCGGCCGGAAGCCATCACCCGCCTCACGGGCATTGAAGCCGGGCCGGACGAAGTCCGCTCCGCGCTCGAATCGCTTGAACTCGTCGTACGTCCGGCGGACGACGATCCTGCGGTGTTCGAGGTGGACGTGCCGTCGTTCCGTCTGGACCTGCATCGCGAAGTCGACCTCGCCGAGGAATTTGCGCGGATCCACGGTCTGGACCGCATACCGGAGGCGACCCCGCGCGCCTCGATCGTGGAGGACGCGGATCACGGGCGCGTGCGGGCACTGGACCGCTGCCGTCACGCCCTGACCGGCCTCGGCGCGCGGGAGATCATGAATTATACGCTGGTTTCGAAGGAGCTTCTCGACCGCTTCGCGGAGCCGGAGGACCTGCGAGAGGTGCTCCCCCACCCGATCAGCTCCGATCAGTCGATCCTGCGCACCTCGCTTATCCCCCAGATGGTCGAAACGCTCGGCCGTAACATGGCGCGCCAGGAACACGAGGCCGTGTTTTTCGAGACCGGGAAAGTATTCCGCTGCACCGGGGGCGAACTCGCAGAGTGTGAGCGTATCGCGCTGGGCATGATGGGGCCGGTGGGCCGCGCGCTTCTCGACCGCCAGCGGACCGTCGAACCCGAAGAGATGTTCCTGTGGATGAAAGGACTGATCGGGGAACTGCTCCGGCATCAGAATCTTGAGGGGACCCGGTTTGACCGCGTCGACGCGCCCGCCTTCGAACCCGGCGGCGCACTGGTGCTGAGCGCCTCCGGGCGCGAGATCGGCCGGATGGGACTGCTCCGCGCGAAGCTGGCGCGCGAATACCGCTTCAACGGGCCCGCGGCCGTTGCGGAACTGGATCTCGAACCGTTTCTCAACGAGGCCTTTCGCGTCCGCCGCGTGCGGACGCCGGCGGTGTACCCGGCGGTGGAGCGCGATTTCGCCTTCGTCGTGGACTGCGCCGTGACGCATGCACAGATCGAGGACGAGATCCGCAATGAGGCGCCGGATGAGCTGGAGCGCTGCGAGCTGTTCGATATCTTCAAAGGCCGGGGTATCGGAGAAGACAAAAAGAGCATGGCCTATCGTTTCGTCTACCGCTCAGGCGACCGCACGCTGCGCGACGAGGAAGTGAACCGCTGGCATGACAGCATCGGGGAGGCGGTCTGCGGCGCGCTCGACGCACAAATCCGGGAGGCTTAACGGTGAGACTTCTACCCATTCTGCTGTACGCATCCGCACTCGGTCTTGCCGCGGCACCCGGCGCGGCCGAAACTTTTGTAGAAGAATTTCGCGATCCGCCACGGTCTGCGAGACCCCATACCTGGTGGCACTGGATGAACGGAAACGTCACCCCGGAGGGCATCACCGCCGACCTCGAATCGATGGACCGCGCGGGGCTCGGGGGGTTCCAGGCCTTTCATGTCACCGTCGGCATCCCGCAGGGTCCCGTCGACTATATGAGCGACGAGTGGCTGGATCTTATGCATCACACCCTGCGGGAGGCAGACCGGCTGGATCTCGAAGTCTGCCTGCACAACTGCGCAGGGTGGTCGAGCAGCGGCGGGCCGTGGATCACGCCCGAGTATTCCATGCAGCGCCTGGTCTGGAGCGAGACCACGGTCTCGGGTTCCTCTTCATTCCATGATCGGCTTGCAAAGCCTGAACATAAGCTGGGGTATTACCGCGATATCGCCGTGCTCGCCTTTCCGGCTGCTGCTCCCGGAAACGGAAGCCGAGAACCCTTCAGAATTCGGGACTGGAAAGGCAAGACCGGACTGGAGCGCGACACGGTATGTGCACCCGACGAGCGCACCGCACCGGCCCATGCGCGGATCTCCCGCAGGGACCTCGTGGACCTGACGGCGCAGCTCGATGCCGAAGACAGGCTCAAATGGGAGGTTCCCGAAGGCGACTGGACGATTCTGAGACTTGGACATACCACGACCGGCGTCAGGAATCACCCCGCTCCTCCCGAAGGCCTGGGTCTGGAATGCGACAAGCTCAGCCGCACGGCGGCCGAGCTTCACTGGAACCATGCGGTGCAGCCGGTTATCGATAAGGCGGGACCGCTGAGCGGCCGCGTACTCAACAACGTGCTGATCGACAGTTACGAGGTTCATCAGCAGAACTGGACGCGCGGGCTCGGGGGGGAATTCCGCCGGCGCCGCGGGTACGATCTCTTCCCCTGGCTTCCCTGTCTGACCGGACGGGTGGTCGAAAGCATCGACGTGTCGGAACGCTTTCTCTACGACTTCCGCCGTACGATCGCCGACCTGTTCAACGAGCATTACTTCGGCCATTTCGCCGAGATGGCTCACCGCAACGGCATGCGCCTCTCGATCGAACCCTACAGTCATGTGGGGAATTTCAATCATATTGAGGCAGCCGGGTACGCGGACATACCGATGGGAGAGTGGTGGGTCCACTACCCGATCGAAGGCGACGGGGGGTTCTATAAGTGGACCGTGAAGCTGGCGGCCTCGGCGGCACACACGTACGGCCGCCGGCTGGTGGGGGCCGAAGCCTTTACCGCGCAGCCCGACGATGCGGGATTCGTCAATCACCCGTACCGGTTGAAGCCGTTGGGCGATTTCTTTTTCTGTCGCGGCGTGAACCGCTATATTTTCCATACGTTCGCACACCATCCTTCCACTGAGGCCTGGCCGGGGATGACGATGGGGCGGTGGGGATCGCAATTCCACCGCGGCAACCCGTGGTGGGAACCGGGCCGGGCGTGGATGAAGTACCTCGCGCGCTGCCAGCACATGCTGCAGGAGGGCTCGTTCGTGGCCGACCTGTGCTATTACACGGGGGAACACGCGCCGGACAGCGGAGAACACCGCATCGACATGAAACCCCGCCCTCCCGCGGGTTATGACTTCGATCTCTGCGACACGGAAATCCTGATGCGGATGGAGGCACGCGACGGCCGGATCACGCTCCCTTCCGGGATGAGCTACCGTCTGCTGGTCCTTCCGCACGGCCCGCAACGTCCGGAGGTGCTGAACAAAATCGAGGAACTCGTCCGGGCCGGAGCCGCGGTGACGGGTCCCCGTCCGGTGCGCGCGCCCGGTTTGAGCGGGTATCCCGCATGCGATGACCGGGTGAAGCGGATTGCGGCGGAGCTGTGGAACCCGGAAAATCCTCAGCATGTGCTCGCGCCCACGCCGCTCAAGGACCTTCTCGCCGAGCTGGGCGTCCTCCCCGATTTCGAAGTCGAAGGCCTCACGGTGCGCACGGACGCGCCCTACCCGTCCGTCGACTACATCCACCGGCGCGAGGACGGAAAAGACTGGTATTTCATCGCCAACACCTCGTTCGAACCGCAGACCGTGCGGGCGCGGTTCCGCTGTGCCGCACCCGTAATTGAATTCTGGGACCCCGAACGGGGCGCGATAGAAATCGCAGCCGATTCCGGCGGAACGGGAGACGGGAGGACGCGGCTCACGCTGAATCTCGGCCCTGCAGAGTCGCGGTTTGTGGTATTCCGGCGCACAACGTCTCCCGGAGCCGTGGCCGAAGTGCGCGGGACAGAACGGCATGAGCGCCTCAGACTGGAGGGGCCCTGGACCGTGCGGTTTCCACCCGGCCGCGGCGCACCCGCCCACATCCGGCTCGACGAACTCATCTCCTGGCCCGATCACGAACAGGCGGGCGTGAAGTACTTCTCGGGCACCGCGCAATACGAGCACACCTTCAACCTGTCCGGGGGCGGGCTCCGCGACGGCGGACGGTACGTGCTCGATCTGGGCGACGTCGATGTGATGGCGGAAATCATTTTGAACGGAGAGAATCTCGGCATCCTATGGAAACCGCCGTTCAGCGTAGATATTACGGACGCCCTGCGCGCCGGCAAAAACCGGATCGAAATTCGCGTGACCAATACGGGAGCGAACCGGCTGATCGGCGACGAGCGATATCCTCCGGAAATCGCAGAGTGGCACAAGGACCGGCTGCACGGACTGCGCATCGGGCGTTTCCCCGACTGGTATCCGGACAGCCCACCGCCGGCCGCCCGGGAGCGGGTGACGTTCGTGCCCTTCCGTCATCACGACCGCACCTCGAAGCTTCAGGCCTCTGGACTGCAGGGGCCGATCCGTATCTTCTCCGTGTCCGGCGGGGGCGCTGAATAGCCCCTGCCCGTCTTTGCTTGCCAGCCCCCCTGCGGCTGCGGTAGTTGTTACGGTTTCTCCGCCACGTCATGAGGCGTGGACGCTCTTATACCGCGGACACGGAGAATCGCGTTCATCAATCGGGATGGACGCCACGGCACAGGGCCGGGGGCCGGACCCCCGCGCTCCGGAAAGACACAACGCAACAAACAAGGGACCACTGATGATCAACCTGTTCACATGGCTGGGGCTCGGCCCCAGGCGCGTAGTGGTGGACGGCGACGCCATGCTCAAGGCTTCAGGCTGCCGCGGCAAGGCGGCGCCCCGCGACCAGATCCGCGTGCTGCGCCAGCTCGGCCGCTTCGCACAGAAAGAAAAGATCGACATGATCGTAGTACTCACCGGCAAGCCCCTGCGCAAGGCGCCCGACGATGCCTCGTTCGAAGGCATCCACGTCCGGTACGCCGAAACCTCCACCCGAGCGCAGAAGAAGATATGGAACCTCTTCCGTCGCCGACGCAAAAAGACCACGGTCGTGACCGACGACAGCGAGATGGAGCAGCGGATCATGGAGGCCGGCGGCGCCGCGCTCCGCGCCGGCACCTTCAACAAGGCGGTCAATATCGAAGGCGAAAACGCTTCCGGCGGCGGCTCGCGCAAGAGCGGCGGAGGCCGCCGGCGCGGCGGACGCAAACGCTCTTCCGGCTCTTCACCCAGGTCGGGGAAAAACGAATCCCGGGAATCCTCCGGCGGCGGGGACAACCACGGCGGCAACAAGGGAAGCGGGAAGAAAAACGATTCCGACCGCGGCAGCGAAGAGGATGCCCGCATCCGCGAGATGATCGACCTGGTCTAGTCCTCGAACACCACCCGGGACAGGTGCGGAAGTTCGCGGTGCAGACCGGCGTAGTCCAGCCCGTATCCGACGACGAAAACATCGTCGACCCGGAAACCGGTGAAGTCGGCGCGAATCCCGGTCTGCCGGCGCGAAGGTTTGTCGAGCATGACGCACGTATGCACGGAGGCCGCCCCGCGCGCGGCGAGCAGGCGGCGCGCGCGGGCGAGACTCAGACCCGTATCGAGGATATCGTCGATCAGAAGCAGACGTGCTCCCTCCAGGTCGAGCGAGGTGTCGTACACAAGCTTCACCTCGCCCGCGGACTCCGTACCGTCGCCGTAACTCTCGAGTCCGATAAAGTCGATGCGGGGATGCAGTCCGCGCGCAGCCCCGGCGCGGAGCAGGTCGGCCATGAACATGAAGCTACCGCGGAGAATGCCTACTGCGATGAAATCCTGTCCGCCGAACGCGGCGGCCAGCTCGTCACCCAGCCCGCCTACCCGTTCGCCGATCTGCTCTGCCGTATAGAGGATGTCGTTCACGTGATGAGCGCGCATCCGTCCCTCCTGTGATTTACGGGATGGCCGTATTATGTTATTCGTTATTTTTTGTTCCGCAAACGCGGGAAGACACATCCTACACCCTGTACGCCGGAGAATGCCATGACGGTTCGAACGCGATTTGCGCCCAGCCCCACCGGGAAGGTTCACATCGGAAATATCCGCGCCGCGATCTACAACCAGCTCTTCGCACGCCATGAAGGGGGCGTATTTACGCTGCGGATCGAGGATACCGACCGCGAGCGTTCGACACCCGAGGCCATCGAATACCTGTTCGACGTACTGCAGTGGCTCGGCCTCGACAGCGATGAAACGCCGCTCTACCAGTCGCAGCGGCGCGAGGCGCACCTGGACGCCGCCCGCCGGCTGGAGCAGGACGGGACCGTCTACCGTCACGCCAAAGGCGAAGGCGGCGAGGCCCTGCTTTTCAGGATCCCCTGGCGCGCGGATGAGATCCCGGGCGTAGAGGAACTCGGACCCGCCGAGCGCGCCCTGCACCCGGACCACCCCGTGCGCCTCGATCATACCGGAATCCGTTACTCCGCGGTGAGCCGAAAGGGCAAGCCCGTGGATACTACGGCCTGTCTCGCGGGTTTCGCCGACCTGCGCCTATTCGATGCAAACGGGCAACGCCTCTTTTCCATCGGCGAACATATCGAAGGCATCCTTGAAGGGCGTCATTCTTTCGAGATCGACAACGCCGCGCGCATGACCTTCACCCGCCGCAGCATCGGATTCGACGACGAGGTCAGGGGCCGGCTGACCAAGCCGCTGGACGACCTGAAGGACTTCGTGCTGGTGCGCTCCGACGGATCTCCGGTCTTTCACCTGGCGAACATCTGCGACGATCTCCACCAGCGGATCACGCACATCATCCGCGGCGAAGACCACGTGGAGAACACCTTCCGGCACCTCTTCCTCTATCACGCGCTCGGGGCCCGGCCGCCCGCCTACGCCCACCTCCCGATGATCGTCAACGCTCAGGGGAAACCGTATAGCAAACGCGACGGCGACGCTTTCGTCGGCGATTTCCGCGAAAAGGGCGTGCTTCCCGAAGCACTGTACAACTATCTCGCCCTCCTGGGCTGGTCGCCGGGCGGCGACCGCGAGAAGCTGGACCGCGAGTCCATGGTGAAGGAGTTCTCGCTCGACCGCGTGCAGGCCTCGCCGGCGCGCGTGGATCTGAACAAGCTGGCGTGGCTGAACGGCGAATACCTGCGTGAAAAACCGCACGAGGAGGTCCTGGCCGGATGCCGGTCCGCGCTCACAAAGCGGGGCCTCGAACCCGCGGACCCCGATCGCCTCCGCGACATCGTCATGCTCTTCGGTGACCGCTTCCGCACGGTTGACGAATTCGCGGAACAGGCCGCATTCTTCTTCACGGACGAATTCGAAACCGACGAAAAAGCGGCCCGCAAACACCTCGCCGCCCCGCACGGCCCGGAAGTCCTCGACGCCATTCGCGAGCGCTTCGCGGCCTTGGACCCGTTTGAAGCCTCGCGAATCCAGGACACCCTGCGCCATCTTGCGGAAGAACGCGGCGAAGGATTCGGGAAAATCATGACCCCGCTGCGGGTCGCGATATCGGGGCAGAAAGGCGGACCCGACCTCGCCGAGACGGCCGCTCTGCTGGGGCGGGACACCGTGCTCCGGAGGATCGGCCGCGCGGCCGCGCGCTCCGGGGCCTGAACGGGCTGTTCACTCCTCCACGTCCTCGTCCCCGTCTTCGTCGCCGGACGATTCCTCCAGCGCCCAGGCCATGTCCTCCGCACGCTCCCAGACGCTTGCCTTTACGAAAATCGGGGCGTGCTGCTGGAGCGCCAGCGCCATGGAATCGCTCGGACGGGCATCGATCTCGACCACATTGCGTCCGAGTTCGTTTTCCTGCGTAATGTAGAGTCTGGCGTAATACGTGTCGTTTTTGAGGTCGTTGATCAGCACCTTTTCGAGTCTCGCGTCCAGACCGGCAAAAATGTGCGTAATCAGATCATGCGTGAGCGGGCGCGGCTTTTCCACGCCCTTGAGGAACATCGTGATCGCGGCGGCCACGTGATGGTCCACAAAAATAGCAATGATCTTCCCCCCGTGCTTCCCGTTGCCCAGAAAAACCCCGCAGCCACTCGGCGTCGGCATCAAACCCTTGATCTGCACCTGTAATTCGTCGCTCATCACTCTTTCAACCCTTTTCGCATATTATACCAGCCATAACATAATCGTGCACGAACAGCGCGGGAGCTTTTGGACCTTTACAGATTTTCAGGGCCGTTATCTTCGTATTTCTGATGTTCTTCCTTCCCACGTCCGTCCCTCCTTTTCATACTCCGGCGGATGTTCGGGAAGAACGACATTGTAGAAGTGGAAATCACCGACACCGCCGATCGCGCGCAGACGTTCGCGAGGCTGGAAGACGGGCGTCCGGTGTTCGTACGCGGTCCGGCGGCGGTCGGCGACGTCGTACACGCGCGCCTCATCAAGCTGAAGAAAACCCACGCCCAGGCCGTCCTCACCGAAGTACATCGTCCCTCGGACCGCCGGACCGCGCCGCGCTGCCCTCACTTCGGTATCTGCGGCGGCTGCAAGTGGCAGCATCTCGAATACGCGGAACAGCTTCGGATCAAGCGCAAACAGGTCGTCGACGCCCTCGAACATCTCGGCGGATTTTCCGCCCCCTCCGTGGCGAAAACCCTTCCGGCGCCGCGGATCTACGGCTACCGGAACAAGATCGATCTCTCCTTCACCGACATGCGCTGGGTGGATGACGCGGAACGCAAAGAACTCCGTGATCGGGGCTGGGATATCGAATCGATGTCCTCGCAGCAGGCACGATCCTTCCCGGCGGCGGAATACGGCGCCAGACCGCTCCACTTCGCCCTCGGCTTCCATGCTCCGGGCTGCTACGCGAAGGCGCTCGATCTGGACCGTTGTCACCTGGTATCGGACGAACTGAATACGATTCGCGATTGCGTACGCACGTTCTGTCTGGAGCGCGATCTGCAACCCTACACCACGCGCACCCACGAGGGATTTCTCCGAAACCTCGTCCTGCGGGAGGGATTCCACACCGGCGAACGAATGGTCAACCTCGTGACCTCCGGTTATGAGGCGTCGCTTATGGAAGAACTGGCGGGGCAGCTGCGCGGCCTCGGCCGGGCCGCACCGGAGACTTTTGTGAACAGCGTGACGCGACGGAAGAATACGGTTGCCCTCGGCGAGCGCGAACACGTCATCTACGGCTCCGGATCCATCGGGGACCGTCTGCTCGGCATGCCTTTCCGCATCTCGGCGCATTCGTTTTTCCAGACCAATACCCGGCAGGCCGAGACGCTGTACGGCGAAGTGCACCGGGCGGCGGGGCTGGAAGGCGGCGAGACGGTTTTCGATCTCTACTGCGGCACTGGAACGATCGCGCTGACCCTGGCGGAATGCGCGGGACGGGTCGTAGGATTCGAATCCGTCGGGCCGGCGGTCGCCGACGCCCGCGCCAATGCCGAACGGCTCGGGATTACGCACGCCCGGTTCATCGAAGCCGATCTGAACCACCCCGCGGCCGGGGTCACGGGGGAAAAGCCCGATGTGCTGATCGCCGACCCGCCGCGCGCCGGGATGCACCCCGACACCGTGGCAACCGTGCGGGAATGGCGGCCCGAACGGATCGTCTACGTGAGCTGCAAACCCGCCTCACTCGCCCGCGACGGCGCGGCACTCTGCACGGACGGGGCCTACCGCCTCGAACACGTCACACCGATCGACATGTTCCCGCAGACGGACCACATCGAGAGCGTCGCGCTGTTCCGGAAAACCCCCTGAAGGCGGCTTGATTCCCCGCCGCGTTCCGCTACCCTTGAGACCGAAGGCGAAGAAACGAAAAGGTCTAAAAGGTCCCGACATGTCTCGACTCGCCATTCTCTCCGGACCGTCGTGTGCGGGAAAGAGCCCCCTTCACCGCGCCCTCGCCCGGTTGCGTCCCGATCTTGAAAAAAGACTCAAACCGCTGGTGCTCTACAACAGCCGCCCGCCGCGGCCGGGCGAAAAGGACGGCGTCGACTACCATTTTCGTTCAAGGCCGGTGATCGAAGCGCTGCGCGGGAAAGAAGGCTATGAAGTGCTCGAAGTCCGCGGCGATCTTCAGGCGATCGATCTGGAGGAACTGCACCGGGATCTGGAGCACACCGACGTGCTGTTCGAAGGCAATCCGGCATTCGGCACGCTGCTCCTGTCGTTGGAGGCGCTTGCGAAAGTGCCGCGCACGGGGATTTTTCTCGCGCCTCTCTCGCGCGACGAGATCGTCGAGCTGAAAGACCCCGATCGTCCCGTGGATCTCCCCCAGCTGGTGACCGACATCATGCGCCGCAAACTTCTGCGGCGGATGCGACGGCAGAAGGGCGAGCTTTCCGGGCCGGACCTGGAGAACATCGAGCGGCGGGCGGGCAGTGCGTATGAAGAGCTGAAAACCGCGGCATTGTTCCGGCATGTCATTCCCAATCACGACGGGGAAGACAGCGAACACTGGGACGCCTTCTATTATCCGCTCGGAGACGCGCGCAAGGCGCTGAACGCCGTCATCGACCTCCTCGAAGGCCGTACGCCGGAGATCGCGGAGCGGTGGGAGGACGGCTTGCTCCCCTAGCCTCATCACTCCAGTTTAGGGCTGGCTTTGCTCCACCCGGGCGTCGACCCCGGGCAGACGGGGGGAAGCAGGGAGTCGGCAGAAAGTTGATGTGGACCTGCGCCGTCGCGTGAGGACCGACCCTACACTGCACGACGGGTGGCGCCCCGCTGCCGGTGTACGCGATGGTGCCGAACGGGAGAACTCAGCGGCGGTACTCCGTCCGTTGAAGTGACGGGTTCGAACCTGTTTTTCTCTCGCCAGGCCGCCGGGGTCGCCAGGGATTTTCTTCATTCGGGGAGCACGATTCATTTGCCTATGCGATTCTCATTCCCCTTTGCGATCTTGTGTCTTTGCGAGAGTCATTCCTCGTGTTTTCGAACAGGGGACTGAGCATACCGAACTTCACGAACTGCACCCTCTCACGCACCCTTCGTACCGTCGGGTGCGGCAGAGGATCAGTGCCCCCCGCGAATGCTTTTATTCTTGAGATAGAACGGCCGATCGAACGCGTCGGTCAGGCGGGGATCTTCACCGCGGCGAAGGAGATCCATAAGCCGGCGATTCATGCGCTCGCGCACCGGCGCGTACTCGGGGTCTCCGGCGAGGTTGTGCAGCTGGTCGGGATCGCGGCGCAGGTCGTACAGCTCTTCGCGAGGTCGCTTCTCCAGCCCCATCGCCACGGCCCGTTCCGCCTCCGGGGCCTCGCGGTGGTGCACCAGCCAGCCCTTAGTGGGGGAAGCGTCGATGTCGCCGTATCCGAGAAAGGTATTTCGCGCCCACAGGTCTTCGGGCGGCGGCGGTGATTCCAGGGCACGGTTCGGATCGCCCGCCGGCCAGCGGTCGGGCTTGAAGTTCACGACGTACAGGAATTCGCGCGTGCGCAGCGCTCGGACGGGATAGGGAAGCAGCCCCTCCCGCGCGGTCCCGTCGTGGACCTCACGTCCGATCAGGGCCCATCCGCGCAGAGCGTCCTCATCGCCGCCCCTCCGGAGGACGGGCAGCAGACTTTCGCCGTCGATATCCTCCGGCATCGCCACCCCGGCGGCGTCCGCGAACGTCGGGGCGAGATCGACCAGGGAGACCGGGGTATCGATGACCCGGCCCGGTTCGATCGATCCCGGCCAGCGCATCGCGAGAAGGACGCGCGAACCGAAGTCGTTCACATTCGCCTTCCCGCGCGGGAATCCCGGCGCGCCGTGATCGCCCGAGATGACGAACAGGGTATTCCCCAGTTCGCCGAGCCTTTCCAGTTCTTCGAGGATCACCCCGCAGTAGGCGTCGAACGCCATCGCCTCGCCGAGATAGTCGGCGAAGTCCTCACGCACCTCGGGCACATCGGGCACGTAAGGCGGGAGCCGCCCCTTCAGATTGTCGGGATCCAGCCCCCAGATCGATGACCCGGACCCCCGGACCCACTTCCGGTGGGTATTCATGGGATGCAGGGAGTAGTAGATGGGCTGATTCCGTGCTCGGGTTTCGAGAAAAGCGCGAAAATTACGGCGGATCTGCTCGAGGATTGCGGCTTTGGCCGAAGCCGGATCATCGGCCGGCGCCACGAGCTGCGAGAATCGGTTCATATCGCGGCCCGCGCCGTTGAACTGAACCTCTTTGCCGCCGATCAGGGAATCGCGGACGTGAACTTTGCCGGCGTAACCGACCGCGTACCCGGCCTTCCGAAGCGGGGCGGCGATCCCGATTACCTCGCGAAAAGGATCGGTCTGCGGATCCCCGTCCCAGGGGTGATGGAGCTGGGAGTGCGAACCGTTGCGAAAAAAGTGGCGGCCGGTGTGGAGTGCGGCGCGCGAGGGGGTACAGGAGGGCGCACTGACAAAGGCGTTGTTGAAAAGCGCGCCTTCGCGTGCGATGCGGTCGAAGACCGGGGTATCGATGATGTCGTTCGGTGAGGGATGGTCTGGGTCGGCGTAGGCCCCGGCATAGCGTCCCAGGTCGTCGGCGAAGAGAATGACGACATTCGGCCGCGGCGCCGCCATCGCGGCGCCGGTCATATGCATCGTGAGCAGAATATATTTAAGCCACTGCATTGATCGATGGAACAGGCCGGACCGGTCCGGGATCTATCCGTCTGCGTCCCCCCCGCCGGCCTCGTCCGGAGTGAGAAGATGTTCGGGCGGCTTTTTCAGCAGGCGTATGACTTCGGGAATAACGATCGGCGATTCCACGTCTTCGGCCCGATAGCGCCGGCCTTCGATCTTCATGCGCCAGTACACATATTTCTTCATCTGGCCCTCACGCCCGCGCACGAGCGTGACCAGTTCGCCCTCATCGTCGACCAGCCGGTAGAGAATCGTCGATTCGGTGTCGAGCAGTCGGCCGACGGCCTGCGCTTCGACCCCCTGCTCGGCGTCCTCGTCGAGATCGAAAAACAGCGGCAGCTCCGGCCCGCGTCCGGCTTTACGCAGCCATTCCGCGTGCGGCCCCTTGACGGTGGTGTCCATTTCAGCGGGCGAGGCTTTTTCTTTTATGCCGACGGTCGTTTCGGGCGCCGGCTTTTTCTTTTCGGACGGTTCCTGTGTCACCTCGGCTTCCGGGGATTCGCGGTAGAGATCCCCGCCCTCCGAAGGGAGATCCTCCGGTTTTTTCTCCGCCTTTTCCGGCGGCGGAGGCGGGGTCACCGGCTGAACGAACTTATCGGCAATCCAGACGATTCCGTCGTCCGGGGCGGGGACTTTCAGCCAGTCGCCCTCGGACTGTTCGATATGGATGAGTTCGCCTTCGCCGTACGTGCCGATGACGCCGAAGTTGATACTCGGTCCCGCGCGCACGTTGAGGGTTCCGGCCTGGACGACGCCGTTACTGACGAAGGCGGCGCTCACGTAGCCGCGAAGCCCTTCGGGCGGGTGGACGGGCACCCACACGAAATTCTCCTTTTCGACGGGATCGCCGGCCCTTTCCAGCGTCTGCCCGGCGCCGGTCTGGCCGACGATTTCGCCCGCGGCGAGGGCCGGACGCGAACGCAGGTTCACGCGATCGCCGGTGACCCGCAGCTCGTCAGCGCTGACGCTATGCCACGCGCAGGCGACAAGTAAAAGGATCGGGAGAAGTCGTTTCGAACGATGCGGATTCATGCGTATCTCCTCTCTCTAAGACTGATTCCGGACCGCCGCCTGCATGGCCGGGCGGCCGTGCTGCGCGTACGCAGTGCAGGGATTCATAACAGGCTCATCGCTGAAATGCAAAGCGATGTTATGTTTCCCGCACCCCCGTAAGGATGAGCGCCCCCGCCGTTGCGGGCGGAACGTTTCCGAATGCGCGCGCGTTCTCGACGCCGCGGGCCGCCTCGGCTAGAGTGGCGGCCATGGCTTCGAGCGACAGCGGGGACGGCGGTACGGTACGGGGGCGGAGGTTCGACGTGCATCCTCCGGTATTCTGGCCCTCGCTGATCCTGATCCTGCTGTTCATCGCATTGACGCTGCTGGTCGGGGCGCCGATGGAGAAGATTTTCTCCTCGATCCAGGAAGGCATTGCGATCCGTTTCGGCTGGTTTTTCGTACTGGCGGTCAATTTCTACCTGCTGTTCACCCTGTACCTGGCCTTCAGCCGGTTCGGGACCCTGCGGCTGGGCGGGCCGGATGCGGTCCCCGATTTCGGGCGCACGTCGTGGTTCGCGATGCTCTTCAGCGCCGGCATGGGCATCGGGATCCTCTTCTGGTCGGTGGCGGAGCCGCTCTCGCATTACGTCCATGCGCCGACGGCGGCGGCGGAGACGGAGGCCGCCGCCAGGGCGGCGATGCGGCTGACGTTTCTTCACTGGGGGCTGCACGCCTGGGGGGTTTACGCACTGGTGGGGCTCGCGCTGGCCTTTTTCGCGTTCAACCGCCGCCAGCCGATCTCGATCCGCTCGGTCTTCTATCCGCTGCTGGGCAACCGCGCCTATCGCTGGCCGGGCCATCTGATCGACGTGGTGGCCGTGGCGGCCACGCTCTTCGGACTGGCCACTTCGCTCGGATTCGGCGTACGCCAAATGAGTTCGGGGTTTCATTTCCTGTTCGGCTGGCAGGACTCGCTGACGCTCCAGCTCGTGCTGATCGCTCTGATCACGGCCGCGGCGACGCTTTCGGTCGCTTCCGGCATCGACCACGGGGTGAAGCGGCTGAGCGAGCTGAACATCTACACGGCCGCGGTCCTGATGATCTTTCTGGCCGCGGCGGGCCCCACCCTGTTCATTCTCGACGGCTTCGTACAGAACACGGGCAGTTATCTGCAGCATTTCTTCGAGCTGAGTTTCTGGACCGAGACCTATGCCGGTGACGGATGGCAGCATCGATGGACGATCTTCTACTGGTCGTGGTGGATCTCATGGTCGCCGTTCGTGGGCATGTTCATCGCCCGGATCTCCAGAGGGCGCACGGTACGCGAATTCGTGCTGAGCGTGCTGATTGTCCCGGCGCTGCTGACGTTCTTCTGGATCAGTGTCTTCGGCGGGGCGGGCCTGTATCTCGAGCTGCACGAGGGCGCGGATATTGCCCGGGGCATTTCCAATCATGTGGCGACCTCACTGTATGCCCTGTTTGAGCACTTCCCTTTCACCCTCGCGGCGCAGGCGCTGGCCGTGCTGCTCGTGATGTCGTTTTTCGTCACTTCGGCGGACTCCGGTTCGCTGGTGGTGGACGCGTTTACCTCGGGGGGCAAGCTGGACACCCCGATATTTCAACGCGTGCTCTGGGCCTTGCTGGCGGGGGCCGTCGCCGCGGTACTGCTGGTGGGCGGGGGCATCGGTGCACTGCAGACCGCGGCGGTATCCACGGGCCTGCCCTTCGCCGCCGTGCTGATCGGCATGGGATGGAGCCTGCGGCGCGGGCTGATCGAGGAACGCGAACGCGAGGCCCTGCGCGAACGCGAAGAGGAACGCCGATCGTATGAAGATCTCGTCCGCGACCTGGTGGCCGGCGGCGGCCGGGAGGAGGATACCTCATGAGACGCTTCCGGAACATCCTGGTACTGCTCGATCTGACAGAGATGGACCGGCCGCTGATTCGCTACGCCGCCTTTCTGGCCGACCGACTGCATGCGGAGAAGGTCATCTTCCTGCATGTGGTCCAGGCCTATGACCTGGGCGACGGAGGCCGGGACGCCGGCCGGTCGGTGGAGGACGCCCTGCGCGGGGAACTCGAGGGCCTCATCGGCCGTCACTTCGGGAGCGAGCGGGAGGCGGAACTGGTAACCAAGATCAGCCGCGAAGACGCGGCGCGCGTGATGCTGGCCTACGCGCGCAATGAACACTGCGACCTGATCCTGCTGGGGCAGAAGAAATCGGGACAGCGGCGCGGGCGCTACGGCCGCCGCATCATCGCGGAGGCGCCGGCGCCGGTGGTGCTCGTCCCGCCCGAAGCCCCGCCGCGCCTTGAACATATACTGTGCGCCGTCGACTTCTCACGCGAGTCCGAGCGCGCCTTCCGAACGGCCTGGAAGCTTGCGCGGCGCAGCGGGGCGGAGTTGAGCTGCTATCACCTCTACGACACCACGCGCAGCTATTATCCGTTCGCCTCCTTCCGCGAGCCGGCCGGCAGCCGGCGCAGACGGAAACGCCGCTTCCGCTCGTTCCTCGCCAGGTTCGACCTCCAGAAAAAGACCATCCCCTGCACCTTCGAGCAACAGCGGGACGCGCGGGAGAATGAAGCGGAGCGATTACTGCGCGATGCAGAGAACAAGGCGTGCGATCTGGTCATGGTCGGGGCGAAGGGCCGTCCGGCATCCGTGACTTCGCTGCTGGGCAATGTGACCGAGAACCTGCGCCGGACCGACTTGAACGTGCCCGTGATGATTCTCCCCCACGTCTCGCGCCTCGCCGGACTGGCGGACGCGATATTCGGGAAGAAGTAGGGCCTATTCGAACCGCTCCCGCGCCCTGACCGCGCCGGCGAGCGTGTCGGGGTCGAGATATTCGATGGCGCTGCCCGAGGGGAGCCCGCGGGCAAGGCGGGTGACGGTGATGCCGCGCGATTCCAGCAGCTCGCGCAGGTATCCCGCGGTCGTTTCGCTCTCCGTATCGGTGTCGAGCGCAAGCAGCACTTCCTCCACCCCTTCTTCGGCAATGCGTTTAAGCAGCGGCTCAATGCGCAGCTGCCCCGGTCCCGTTCCACTCCCGGCGGAGAGTTTGCCCATCAGCGCATGATAGCGTCCGTGGAACACCCCGGTGCGCTCGAGGCGGACGATATCGCCGGGATCCTCAACCACGCACAGCAGCCGCGGGTCGCGTTCGGGATCGGTACAGAGGGTGCACGGGTCCTGCGAGCGCGTGGTCGGGTGTCCGCACCGGGCGCAGCTCACGACCTCCTCATCCATCTGCTGCAGGGCCTGCGAAAGACGCCGCGCCAGTGCGCGGTCGCCCTGCGCCAGCGCCAGCGTCATCCGCTCGGCCGAGCGGCGTCCCACGCCGGGCAGTTTCTGCAGCAGCCCGCTGACCGTGTCCAGAATGCGCGGTGGTTTGATGATGGTCTCCAGCCCCTTCTGTTTCCTTTGCGGCCCTCTTGTCTCTTCTGTGCTTCCTGTGCCTTTTCGTGGCTCTTTTTTTCTCTTCTGCGCTTCTTTGTGGCGCCGTGCGGCCTACATCGGCAACCCGCCGCCGAGGCCGCCCGCGATACCGCCGAGTTCGGACTGCATGGTTTCGCGGGCCTTACCCAGCGCGCCGTCGACGGCGGACGTCACCAGATCCTCCAGCATTTCGACATCGTCGGGATCGACCGCCGAGGGGTCGATTTTGATGCTCCTGATCTGCAGGTCGCAGGTGGCGGTCGCCTTTACCGCCCCGCCGCCGCTGCTGAATTCCACTTCCTTCTCCGCCAGTTCCGCCTGTTTTTTCTGCAGATCCTTCTGCATCGAAGCGGCCTGTTTGAGCAGTTTACCCATATTTTTCATCGTGAGGGTCCTCCTTTATCCCATCCCCTTACCTCAAGGATGTGTCCGTTGAACGATTCGAGAATCCTGCGCACCACGGGATCGTTGTTCCACCGTGAGCGGTCCTGCATGAGATCGCGCACCGGTTCGGCGGCGGGCTCTGTTCCGTGACCGGAAGCGTCGGCCACGATTTCCACCCCCACCCCGCGGCCCAGCCGCCGGCTCATGATCTGCACCAGCGTATTGCGCACCGGCGGGGTATTCAAGACCTCGCGCTCCGTGGCGAATTCCTCGTCGATCGCCAGCACGACGCGTTCGGCTTCGACGCGGTATGGTCTGAGGTCGATCAGGGCGTCCCGCGCCCGCGGATCCATGCGCGCCGCCTGTTCCGCAATGTCCGGCCAGGCGGCGCGAAGCTCCGTCAGCTCATCCGCGGCGCTCTTTTTTTTTTCGCCTCCGGGGCGGGCGACGGATCCGGCGACGGATCCGGAGATCCGGAATCCCCGCCCTCCAGCTCGGAGAGCCGGCGGATGAGCTCATCCATGGAGACCACCGTGGCGGCACGCGAGCAGCGGACCAGTCCGGTCTCCAGCAGGGTGCGCGGTGAGAGCGAGGACTTCATCCGGAGATCGGTTTCGACGAGGATATCGGTCATTCTGAGCAGGCGTTCCTCGTCGACCTTCCCGGCCAATGCTTTGAGCGCCTCGACCTGCGCATCGGTCAGGGCTTCGCCGACCTGCTCCTCTCCGGCACAGTTCAGCACCAGCAGGTGCCGCACTCCGTCGAGCAGTTCGCCCACCAGCCGCGGCAGATCGCGGCCCGAACGATCGAATTCGGCGATCCGGTCGAGGATCGTTCCGCGGTCGCCGTCGAGCACCGCCTGGAGCAGGCCGTAGAGCGCGCCCTGCGAGACCAGTCCGAAGACGGCGAGGACATCTTCCTCGTTAATATGCTTCCCGCGGAAAGAGACGAGCTGGTCGAGCGCCGACTCGGCGTCCCGCATACCCCCTTCCGCACCGCGGGCGATCGCGAGCAGCGCCTCTTCGGTGATCTCGATCTCTTCGGCGGCGGCGATTTTCCGCAGCTGGGTCCCGAGGTCCGCGACCGAGATGCGGCGCAGATCGAAGCGCTGACAGCGCGAGAGGATGGTATTGGGTACTTTCCGGGGCTCGGTGGTGGCGAAGAAGAACTTCACGTGAGGAGGCGGTTCCTCGAGCGTCTTCAGGAGCGCATTGAACGCCCCCGTGCTGAGCATGTGCACTTCATCGATGACGTAGATCTTGAACGGCCCCCGGTTCGGGGCGTAGCGGGCGTTATCCCGAAGTTCGCGGACGTCATCGACCCCGTTATTCGATGCACCGTCGATCTCGATCACGTCGAGACTCCGGTCGGCGGTGATCTCCGTGCAGGACTCGCACTCGTTACACGGCTCGCCGTCTCTGCGGTCCGTACAGTTCAGGGCCTTGGCGAAGATCCTCGCGGACGAGGTCTTTCCGATGCCGCGGGGTCCGACGAACAGGTACGCGTGGGCGACGCGTTCCGATTCGATCGCGTTCCGGAGGGTCCGCGTGACGTGTTCCTGCCCGACCACGTCCTCGAAACGCTGAGGGCGCCATTTCCGTGCTAATACTTCGTAGGCCATGCCTGTCCGTTATCCGTGTTCCAGATTCAGCAAAAAGCGCTGTGCACCCTTGTTCGACCGCCGCCGGGCGGGCATCTCCGACCTTCGGACTCGGGCCGGATAGAACCTACGGCGCCCGATCCTTCGGCTTACCGCTGCTACCTTCCGGTCCTGACGGGGTTCACCGCGAACCGTCGCATAGGGTCCGGCCTTCCACGCCCTCCGGTTGAGGGTCCGCCCGCCTGCGTGCGGCCTCACTCGGGGATTCGACCCTGCTGCAGCGGATTGCAGGTCCCCCGCGATCTGCGGGATCAGGGCACCGCTACCTCCCCGTCTAGCACAGCGGTCGGCAGGGTAACGCCGGAGGCGGGGAAATGCAAGCAGGGCCAAGTATCATGCAGCAGTTCTCATTATGGCCGCATTCCGACCGCGGACGGCGTGGCAGCCGTCCCTCCCGAGTCGATATCCGACGCATTTTCGGGCACTGGGAGGGTCGGGTGCCACCCCGACCGAAAAGGGTGAAGCCATAATGAGAATCGCTGAGTATCATGTGCCTCCGATCTCCCGCATTCCACCGTTCCCCCGGACGACCTTCCATAAAAACCTGCGAATAACCATTCATCGCCGCATTCCCGGCAACCCAGCAACTCAACAACCCTCCACCCCTATCCCGACCCGGCCCCGACAAAGCGGGGCCCTGCGGAAGATTTCGTTTAAGCCCTTATTCTTCTGTGTCCCTTTGTGCTCCTTTGCGGCTGTTGTGGACCGTGGCCGCTGTGCTGCGCATGGCTTCCGCCCGCTCGCGCAGTTTGATCACGCGTTCCACCTCTTCGCCGGGGATGCCGGTCCGTCTCGAAATGTCCGCAGGGGACTCGCGGCGGTCGAGGAGTTCGAGAACGGCGTCGAGGCGGGAGTAGGTGATACCGAGGGCGTATTCGTCCGTGATCCCCGGCATCAGGTCGGGTGACGGGGCCATATCGATCACTTCGCGCGGGACCGGCAGTCGGCGGGCGAGTTGCCGCACGCCGGTTTTATACAGGTGAAGCAGGGGCATGACATCCGCCAGGTGGTCGCATCCGTAGCGCACAAAAAAACCGGTCATCCACTCCGTGCGGTTGGCGGCGCCGGCGACGGGGAGTCCGCGACGTTCCGCGTATTCGTAGAGCATCACGGCGCGGACGCGGTGTTTGAGCCGGTAATAAGCCTCGGCGCTCAGGCGCATGCGGCGATAGGGTCCCGGCGTAGAGGGGTTCATGCCCGCTTCATAGGGACTATGCCCCGCCTTTTTCGTATAGTGGCGGTATCCGGCGCGCAGGAGGGGTGCGGCCAGGAAGCGCGGAAGGCGCCGCATCCATGAGCGCCGCCAGTCCTTGAAGGCCAGCAGCACCGGATCGATGGGCTGAAGCACGGGGTCGACGCCGCAAGCGTCTGCGCAGGCGCGAGCGTGGCGCAGGCTTTCGGCAGGCGTCGTGCGGTCGGGGAGCATGAGGGCATGGACATGACCACCGCCCAGCGCTCGGGCTGCGAGGGAGCAAAGGACCGCCGAATCGAGTCCGCCGCTGAGGCCGAGGACCAGGCCCGGTGCGCTGCGCTCGCGCGTGAACTCCCGGATAAAGCTGATGAGCGGGGCCGGATCCGGCTCCGCCGCCGCGTCTTCCGGACGTTCAGTTGGCCGCGGCATCGGAGGTGCTCCGGGCCTCTTCCTCTTGGGCCTGCTCTGCGTACTCGTGGGTCCAGATCGGCTCCGTTTTCTCTTCGAGTTCGCGATCGTAATCGATCATGCCCCGCACATAGTCGGGATCCTCGAGCGCCTCCGCGGCCTCTCTGTTCAGGGGGCGTGCACCCGTCCGGCGCACGGCGTCGCGAAGCACCTCGAAGTGATCGCGCACGATGCACGGACAGAGCCAGTTGCCCACGCTTTCCGCCTCCTGCGCATATCCGTACTCCTTCTGCCAGGCGCGGATCTCCCTGAACAGCGGGGCCTGGAGCGCGTCGGTAATGGTGCCGCCGCGCCTGTAGAGGTCATAGATGTTGTCCACTGCGTACTGGATGAAGACACAGGGGGTGATGTCGCCGTTCCAGTCGATCGCGAAGTAGCCGCCGCGGCGACCGGCACTGATGCAGCCGCTGCTCGCGACGCCGCTGTTCCAGAAGTCCGAGTAGAACACCTTGCGTTCGCGCACCAGTTGCTGAGTACGGCGCAGCATTTCAATGCGCTCATCCGGCGGAACCATGTGATCGAGGGCCGGGCCACGACCGACCGGCATGTACTGGAATGACCAGGCGTAAATGGCGCCCTGCTCTTCGAAGAAAAAGTCGATGAATTCATCGCTCGTAACCCGTCGCCAGTTTTCTTGGCTCAATCCGAATCTCTCAACGGCTTTCTTTAGGGAGGTGACACGGCCATAGGTCGGTCCATACTGTTGGTTGTTGTTCGAAGACGACCAGCAGGAAAGGAGCACGACCTATGACCGGGAACAGAGTAGTCGCGAAGCTGTTGAGATTCAAGGGGCTGCGCGTAGTGGGCTTCGGTTTCGAGGGGAGGAGCAACTTCGTGGTGACGGTGACGCCACACAAGAACGGGTGCCGGTGTCCGGAGTGCGGCCGCCGCGGAACCATTGTTCGGGTGATGCCCGAGCCGCGGCGGTGGCGGGACATCCCCGTCTGCGGGTGGACCGTATGGCTTCAACACTGCCCCCGGGAGATCTGGTGTCCGACCCACGGACGGGTGGTTGAAGCGATCCCCTGGGCGGGGCGGTTCGCGCGTGTCACCTATCGCTTCGAGTACGTGATGCTGAAGTACTGCCAGATCATGACGCAGAAGGCGGCGGCCCAGTTGCTGCGTATCCCCCGTTCCACGCTCTCCGATGTGCTCCACCGGACGATTACCCGTATCCGCGACGGTCACCGGATTCGAGGGCTGAAGACCATCGGCATCGATGAGATCTCCTACGCCAAAGGCCACAAGTACGCCACACTGGTTTACGACCTGGACCGCTCGTGTGTGGTGTGGGTCGGGAGGGGCAAGAAGCGCGAAACCATTGATGTTTTCTTCCATGAAGTGCTCAGCGACTACCAGAAGAAACAGATCCGGTGGGCATGCTGCGACATGAGTGATGCCTTCATGGGGGCCATCAAGGCGCACTGTCCGAATGCCACGCTTGTCCTGGACCGTTTCCATATCGTCAAAGCCCTCAACACGGCCGTCGACGGTGTGCGTAAGGAGCAGTGGCGGCTGGCCGGCGGTGACGAGCGCAAGGCTCTGAAGGGACTGCGCTGGCTTCTCTACCGTCACTCCTCAACGCGATCCAAAGACGACACCCAGACCCTTCGGGCACTTGAGAAGGCCAACAACCGCATCTATAGAGCATGGCGGCTGAAGGACGAGTTCGAGCAGTTCTGGGAATACAAGGCACCCTGGGCTGCCGAACGCTTCCTCAAGAGCTGGACGACCTCCGCCCTTCGAAGCCGTCTGGAACCTCTGCGCAAGTTCGTCACCACGCTGCGCCAGCACTACTTCGGCGTCCTCGCTTTCGTTAACTCACGGCTCACCAATGCCATAGCCGAGGGGCTCAACCGCATCGTCAAAATCGTCAAGAACCGCGCCAGCGGATTCCGCACGCTCGATGCCTTCACTGACATGATATTCCTCACAGTCGGAGACGTAGATATCCCTGCGCAAATCCCAACCCGTTTCCGCACAGTATAGGACAGCCCGATGAACCAGTATCCATCGACATCAAATCGAAATCACCCCGTTGAGAGATTCGGAAATAGCCGTTTTCTTTCGTGGGGGTAATCGAGATTCCGAACGGAACGCCGTGCCGCCGCAGGTTTTCCATGGCCCTGAGGACTTTCCGGAACACCCCCCTGCCGCGACGGTCGTCCGTTTCCGCTTCGAACCCCTCCACCGAGATCGCCGGCGTGATGTTGCCCAGCTCGCTCATGCGCCGCGCCGTTTCGTCGTCGATCCGCGTACCGTTGGTGTAGACGAGGAACAGGTCGCCGCTGTGATCCTCCACGACGTCGAGCAGGTCGCGGTCGCCGTCCTTCCAGAGAAACGGTTCGCCGCCCGAGATCACGGTGAAGTGCGAGTCCCACTCCTCGTTCTTCTCGTTCAGGATGCGCTCGAACGTGGCGGAATCGAGGCTGTTATGGTGGCTGGGGTCGCTGGCCGCGTAACATCCCCGGCAGCGGAGGTTGCATTGGCCCGTCGGGCTGATCACGACAAACAGCGGCGGACTGATTCCCAGCCGCCGGGCGGCCTCCGAGCGGTGTTCATCGCTCACCGCCACGTTATCGAGGAACACATCGACGATCCTCTCCGTCACGGTGGCACTGATCCTTCCTTCGGAGGCCGCGCGGTCGAACCGCGCGAGCAGGGCCATGAGATAGGCATGCTTGTCCTGCTGCACCTTGACCGGCCGGTCATCCGGGTTGCGCTCGACCAGTTCGTCGTAGAGACGCCGGCTGATCGCGTTGAAAAAAGCCTTCCGCGTAATCCGGTGTTCGAACATCAGGCGGAACAACTGCTTGCTCGAAGATCGGGTGATCAGGCGTTGCAGGTTCATGCGCTTCTCCTCTCTCATCATCAAGTGCGCTCGTCAACCGTGTTTCATTTTATACCGGATCGGGTGATTTTGCAATCCCGCCGATTTTATAATTGACCGCCGCGGGCGGCGGGGGCATGATCCGGGACATGAATGACGCGCACCCCATCTTCGGTCGACTTATGAGCCGGAGCCTGCTACGGGCGGGCTGAAGGCCGCGGAGGGGTATATCGAGCGCACATATCAGAGTGGCAGACCTCCGCGGAATCCGCGGGGGTTTTTTTGTGGGAGAGCGAATAAGAGCGTGCAGACCATGAAGGCGGGAAGGCATGAAGGACGAACGAACCACACCCAAATACGGCATACCGGAGGCCATTGATCTGCCCGATCGCATGTGGCCGTCGCAGACCGTCACGGCCAGTCCGGTCTGGTGTTCGGTGGATCTTCGCGACGGGAACCAGGCGCTGCCGGATCCCATGGATCCCGACCAGAAGCTCGAGTATTTCGAGCTGCTCTGCCGGATCGGCTTCAAGCACATCGAAATCGCGTTTCCCTCGGCCAGCGAGGCCGACTTCCGGTTCACGCGGCGTTTGGTTGAAGAAGACCGCATTCCGGATGACGTCTACATCATGGGACTGACCCAGTGCCGCCCGCATCTGATCGACCGGACCTTCGAGGCGTTCCGGGGCCTGAAACGCGGCATCGTGCACGCCTACATCGCGGCCTCCGAGCTGCACCGCCAGCACGTGTTCGGCATGGACCGCGCGAAGACCCTCGAAAAGGCCGTCGAAGCGGCGCGGCAGATACGCGCACGCGCGGAGGCGATGCCTGAAGCGGACATCCGCTTTCAGTTTTCGCCGGAGGAGTTCACCGACACCGATCTCGAGTTCACGCTGGATCTCTGCACGCAGGTGTATGAGGCATGGGGCAAGGCGACGCCGGAGAAGCCGCTGATTCTCAATCTGCCGGCGACGGTGGAACGCCGTCCTCCGAACCATTATGCGGACATGATCGAGTGGTTTGCGAAGAACTTCCCGCACCGCGAGTCGGTCTCGATCTCCGTGCACAGTCATAACGACCAGGGAATGGCGGTCGCGGCGACCGAGCTGACGCTGCTCGCGGGCGCGGACCGCGTGGAGGGGACGCTGTTCGGCCACGGCGAACGCACCGGCAATGTCGACCTGGTGACCGTGGCGAACAACCTGTATGCGCGGGGTATCGAGACGGGGCTGGACTTCTCCGACATCCGCGGGGTGGCGGACGTGGTTGAGCGGTTGACGGGGATGCCGGTCTACTACCGCCAGCCCTATGCCGGTGAGTATGTCTTCACCGCTTTCTCGGGGTCGCACCAGGACGCGATCAACAAGGGCGTCCACCGGCTCGGCGAGGCGCCGGACAAGTTCGGCATGCGGTGGAAGGTGCCCTACCTGCACATCGACCCCGAAGACCTGGGCCGGAAGTTCGAGCGGCTGATCCGGATCAACTCGCAGTCCGGCAAGGGCGGTATCGCGTGGGTGCTGGAGCAGGACTACGACATTGAAGTACCGCAGGATCTCCGCAGCGAGCTGCGCGAGATCGTGCAGGCCTACAGCGACCGGATGGGGCGCGAAGTCGCCAGTTCCGAGGTGTACGATCTCTTCCGGTCCGAATTCCTCGAACCCGAAGGGCCGTACGAGCTGGTCGGCTACTGGCCGCGTCCGGACCGCGAAGATCCCGGGTACATCCACGGCGAGGTCAGGATAAAGGTTCACGGCGAGGAAAAGGCCGGCGAGGCCGACGGCAACGGGCCGGTCTCGGCGTTCGTGAACGCCGTGCGTCCTTTCTGCAGCATCGGGTTCAGCGTGGACGATTATCACGAGCAGGCGGTCGGCAAGGGAGCGGATGCCACGGCGATGGCCTTCGTGCCTCTGAAGCTGGATGACGGCCGGATTGTCTATGGAGCGGGCTCGGACTCGAATATTGACCAGGCGGCCGTCCGCGCTATAGTCGCCGGACTCAACCGGCTGGAAGGGAGTTGAGCGGCAACCCGAACCATGAAGGGCAGACGGGCATGAAGGAAGTCGGCGGTCATACCAGGCCCTTCGCGGTGCTGGGCCACCCCGTGGCGCACAGTCTTTCGCCGTGCATGCACAATGCGTCGTTTGCGGCGCTGGATTTCGACGGCGTGTACCTGGCGCTCGATGTGGCTCCGGACGACCTCGAATCCGTGATCCCCGCACTCGGGGCCGCGGGCTTCGGAGGGCTCAACATCACGGTGCCGCTCAAGGAACGGGCCTTCGCCGCGCTGACACGGCTCGGCGAGAGCGCGCGTACGCTGGGGTCGGTGAACACGGTCGTGTTCACGGAGCGCGGCCCCGAAGGACACAACACGGACGGAGACGGCTTCATTGAGGCGCTCCGCGAGGCGTTCGGGAGGGACGTGGACGGAACGTCCGTTTTTGTTCTGGGCGCGGGGGGCGCGGGCCGGGTGGCGGCGCTGTACGCGGCGGGACAGGGGGCTTCCGCGCTCGTGCTGAGCGACCTGGACAACGGCCGCCTGCGGCGGCTCGAACACGAGATCCGTGAGCGCTTCCCCGGTCTGGAGCTGCACTGCACCGACCATTCCGGCGAGGCGGCGGAAAGGGCCCGCGATTCCGAGCTGCTGGTTCAGGCAACGCCGGTGGGTATGAAGCCGGAGGATTCTTCGCCGCTTCCGGACCGCGCATTCCGCGGGGGTCAGCGAGCCTTCGACCTGATCTACATGTATCCCGAGACGGCCTTTCTCCGCGCGGCCCGCGAAGCGGGCGCCGAAACGGCCAATGGACTGGGCATGCTGCTGCATCAGGGAGCCCGCGCCTTCACGCTCTGGACGGGGCTTGAGCCGGATACGGGAGCGATGCGCGGGGCGCTCAAGCGGGCGGTCTACGGAGAGGGAGGCGCGTAGTGGATGCGTTCTGGCACTTCTATTTCGATCTCATCTTCTTTCTGCTGGGCGCCTGCATCGGAAGCCTGCTCAATGTCTGCATTCACCGCATTCCCCGCGAGGAATCGATCGTCCGGCCGCGGTCACACTGTCCGCATTGCGGCCGGCTGATCGCGTGGTACGATAACATCCCGCTGCTGAGCTGGATGCTCCTGCGGGCGCGCTGCCGCCACTGCGGCGAGCCCATATCCCCGCGCTACGCGCTCGTGGAACTGCTGACGGCCCTGCTCTTTGTCGCCGTGTTCGAGGTTCACGGACTCACGGCGGTCACCCCGGTCTATCTGCTGGCCGTCTTCGGACTGATCCTCGGCTCGTTCGTCGACCTGGAGCACCTGATCATTCCGGACCGGGTCACCATCGGCGGCATGGTCCTGGGGCCGGTACTCAGTCTCCTCGTGCCGCAGCTTCACGGGACGGCGGACCGCTTCTCCTCACTCCTGCAGTCGCTCGCCGGCCTGGCTGCGGGGTACGGCTTCCTCTGGCTTGTGGCGGCGGCGGGACGCCGCGTGTTCAGGAAAGAAGCGATGGGGTACGGAGACGTGAAACTGCTGGGCGCGGTGGGGGGCTGGCTCGGGGCCGCCTCGATCCCGTTTGTCATCATGGTTTCATCGCTCGCCGGTTCCGTGGTGGGGATCGCCCTGATCATCCTCGGCGGAAGAAATCTTCAGAGCCGCATCCCGTACGGCCCCTGGATCGCGCTGGCCGCGCTGCTCTGGATGCTCGGCGGGTCGGATCTGTGGTGGGCCTACGTGGACTGGGTCAGGGGAGGATGAGCGTGACACCCTGAGTGAGAAGCCCACTCAGGTTTCAGGTCTCAGGTCTCTCACTCAGATTCCACTCAGATCTCTCACTCATCCACCCCACCCACCCGGATTCTGCAGAACTTCCGTTTTCCCACCTTCAGCACCGCCCCGTCCTCCGGTTCCAACCGCGCATGCGGATCGTCGATGCGCTCTCCGTTGAGGCGGACGCCACCCTGCTTCACCACGCGCCTGGCCTCGCTTTTACTGGGCAGCAGGCCGGCCGCGGTGATGAGATCGAGGATCCCGACCGCCCCGGCATCGAGCACATGCTCCGGCATATCATCGGGGACATCCCCCCTGGAGAAGACCCGGCTGAATTCCTGCGCCGCGGTTTCCGCGGCTTCGGGCGAATGGAACCAGGCGGTGATCTCGCGCGCCAGCGAGTCTTTCACTGCTCTGGGGTGCACGCGCCCTTCGCCGACATCCGCGCGCGTTTTTTTAAGTTCGTCCTCCGGGCGGCGGAGGATGAGCGAAAAGTAGCGCCACATCAATTCGTCACTTACCGACATCAGTTTGCCGAACATCTCGGCCGGCGCGTCGGTCACGCCCACGTAATTCCCGAGGCTCTTGCTCATCTTCTGCACCCCGTCCAGTCCCTCCAGCAGCGGCAGGGTCAGCGCGACCTGGGGTTCCTGTCCCTCCTCCTTCTGGAGTTCGCGACCGAGGAGCAGGTTGAAGATCTGGTCCGTGCCGCCCAGTTCGACATCGGCCCGGACCATGACCGAATCCCACGCCTGGATCAGCGGATAAAGGAACTCCACCAGGGAGATCGGCTGGTTGCCGGAGTAGCGCTTCGCGAAATCGTCGCGGCTCAGCATCTGGGCCACCGTCACCTTCGCACTCAGGCGCACCACGTCGTCGAACGTCATCGGCCCGAACCACTCCGAATTGAACCGGACTTCGGTCCGTTCGGGATCGAGCACCTTGAACACCTGCTGCTGGTAGGATTTCGCGTTCGCGTTCACCTGCTCGCGGGTGAGCGCGGGGCGCGTGGCCGAGCGCCCGGAAGGATCGCCGATCATGCCCGTGAAGTCGCCTATAATGAAGACGACCGTATGACCGAATTCCTGGAATTCACGGAGCTTATTCAGGCCGACCACATGCCCGAGATGGATATCCGGCGCGGAGGGATCCGCGCCGTACTTGATGCGCAGCGGCCGCTTTTCAGCGGCCGCGCGACGCACCTTACGCTCCAGTTCGCCGGCGGTAACGCAGTCGACGGAGCGGGCCTTCAGCGTTTCGAGCTGACGCCCGCACTCATCCACGGTCCTCGTCTCCGCCGGACTGGTCTGACGGTTCCGGCTCTTCCGAATCGCCGGACTTCTTGTCTCCGGGATGCCATTCCTCAAGCGAGCTTATGGCGTCGTCGAATGCGCCGGCGAGGTCGACCAGATCTTCGCCCGGACGGAGGCCTTCGAGCATCTCATCGTTGACCTCGAAATCCTCGTCCGCCACTTCCGCGGCCTTGATACTGAGACCGATACGCCGCTCCGCGGGATCGATCTTGACGATCCGGGCCTCGACCTCCTGCCCTTTATCCAGCTTGTCGCGGACCTTTTCGACGTGGTCGCTGCTGATCTGGCTGATATGGACAAGACCTTCCACGCCCTCCTCGATTTCGACGAATGCGCCGAAGGATGCGATCTTGGTCACCGTACCCTTCACGATATCGCCCACCGAGAACTTCTTGGCGATCTTCGCCCAGGGATCCTCCTGCGCCTGTTTCAGACCGAGGCTCATGCGCTGGTTTTCCGGATCGACTTCCAGCACCACGCATTCCACTTCCTCGCCTTTTTCGAGCACTTCCGACGGGTGGTTGACCTTACGGGTCCAGGACATGTCGGAGACGTGGATCATGCCGTCGATGCCCTCTTCCACTTCCACGAACGCGCCGTACGAAGTGAAGTTGCGGACCGTCCCCTTCACGCGGGAGCCGATGGGATAGGTTTCCGCGGCGACCTCCCACGGGTTGGCCTCCGTCTGGCGCATACCGAGCGAGATCTTCTGTTCGTCCTTGTTGATGGAGAGCACCACCACATCCACTTCATCGCCCTCGTTGACGACATCCGCAGCCTTGGCGACGCGCTTCGTCCACGACATCTCGGACACGTGCACCAGTCCTTCGACGCCTTCCTCGATTTCGACGAACGCGCCGTAGGGGGCCACTTTCATTACGCGGCCGTGCACCCGGCTGCCGACCGGATAGCGCTCTTCGATATCCTCCCAGGGATTGCGCTGGGTCTGTTTCAGGCCGAGCGAGATGCGTTCTTTCTCGCGGTTCACGTCGAGGACCATCACTTCGAGTTCCTGGCCGACGGAAACCACTTCCGAGGGATGGTTCACGCGACCCCAGCCCATATCCGTGACATGGAGCAGCCCGTCGGCGCCGTTGAGGTCGATAAAAGCGCCGAAATCGGTGATATTCTTGACCCTACCGCTGCGGATCTGGCCGGGTTTGATTTCGGCGAGGAGCTGCTGGCGCGCTTCGCGCCGCGATTCCTCGATGAGTTCGCGGCGGGAGACCACGATGTTTTTGCGTTCCTCGTTGATCTTGAGGATCTTGAATTCGTAGGTCTGTCCGATGCACTCGTCGAGATCGCGCACGGGAACCACATCGACCTGCGATCCCGGCAGGAAAGCCTCGATTCCGTTGATATCGACGATCAGCCCGCCTTTCACGCGGCGCTTGACGTTGCCTTCGATGGTCGAGCCTTCCTCGCAGGTGGCGATGACCTTATTCCAGTTCCGCTGGAGGTCGGCGCGGTGTTTGCTGAGCACGACCATGCCGTGCTCATCTTCGAGGCGGTCGAGGAAGACTTCGATCTCGCGGTCCGCCTCGATTTCCTCTTCGCTGTCAAATTCTTCTCTGGAGACCAGCCCCTCGGATTTATAGCCGATATCGACGAGCACCTCATTGGGGCGGATATCGATAATCTTTCCGGTTACGATCGAGCCCTCCTGGAAATCGCGGAGGGTTTCTTCGTACATTTTCTCCAGGGCGCTGGTGTCGTCCTGAAGCATTTCTTCGGTTATGGTGTTTTGTTCTTCGTTCATTACCCGGTTTCGCTCGCTGTACTTTATGGGGTCCCGCTCACGGCCACCCGGCCGGTAAACTTATCGCGAAAGCCCTCTTCTTCAAAAGATTGCGCAGTCTACCCGATGCCCGTTTGAATGCAAGGGGAAATCGGGTAAGCGCCATGTGCGGAATTCATAATCCCGAATTCGATTCGGATTTCGAGACCCCATCCGAGTCATCGGTAATCCGTGGTCGGCTTCCATCCGAACCCGGTATTTTCTGTGACCTGTGGTGAATCCCGATCCCGATTCTGATTCCTCCTCCCCCGACACCAAAAAAAGGCGCCGGTCGAAAACGACCGGCGCCTGGGCAAAAAAAGCCCGGCAACGTGCTACTCTCCCGAGGTCTGTTCCTCAGTACCATCGCCGCTGGGGAGCTTAACTTCCGTGTTCGGAATGTGAACGGGTGTTTCCTCCCCGCTTTGGTCACCGGACAAAAGAGGGTGGTCCCATGGAGGGACCATGAAAATCGCACAGACGAAAAAACGAGACTCAGCGACGGAAAATGACGTCGGATAGAAAAAAATGCCAAGTCACACGGCTAATTAGTACTGGTCAGCTTCATCCGTTACCGGACTTCCACCTCCAGCCTATCAACGTCCTGGTCTTGAACGTGCCTTCAGTCCCGCCGAAGCGGGGAGGGAAATCTTATCTTGGAGAAGGCTTGGCGCTTAGATGCCTTCAGCGCTTATCCTTTCCGCACATAGCTACCCAGCAGTGCCCCTGGCGGGACAACTGGCACACCAGAGGTGCGTCATTCCCGGTCCTCTCGTACTAGGGAATGCTCTCCTCAAATTTCCTGCGCCCACGGTGGATAAGGACCAAACTGTCTCACGACGTTCTGAACCCAGCTCGCGTACCGCTTTAATGGGCGAACAGCCCAACCCTTGGGACCTTCTCCAGCCCCAGGATGCGATGAGCCGACATCGAGGTGCCAAACCGCCGCGTCGATGTGGACTCTTGGCGGCGATCAGCCTGTTATCCCCGGAGTACCTTTTGTCCGATGAGCGACGGCGCTACCACTAGCTACCGCCGGATCACTTAGGCCTGCTTTCGCACCTGCTCGACCTGTGAGTCTCGCAGTCAAGCACCCTTCTACCTATACGCTCTGCGCACGATTGCTGACCGTGCTGAGGGTACCATCGCGCTCCTCCGTTACGTTTTGGGAGGAAACCGCCCCAGTCAAACTGACCCTCTGACACTGTCCCCCGCCCGGATTCACGGGTCGGAGTTAGAAGCCCAATACATCAAGACCGGTATTTCACCAGCGGCTCCACCTCGCCTGACGACGAAGCTTCGAAGCCTCCCGGCTATCCTACACATGATGTATCAGAATCCAATGACAGATTACAGTAAAGGTTCACGGGGTCTTTCCGTCCTACCGCGGGTATCCGGCATTTTCACCGGAATTTCAATTTCACCGAGATCCACGTTGAGACAGTGTCCGGATCGTTACACGATTCGTGCGGGTCGGAACTTACCCGACAAGGAATTTCGCTACCTTAGGACCGTTATAGTTACGGCCGACATTCACCAGGGCTTCAGGTCGAAGCTTCTCCCGCCGAAGCGGAATAACCTCTCTCCTTAACCTTTTGGCATTGGTCACGTGTCACACTCTATACATCCTCTTGCGAGTTAGCAGAGTGCTGTGTTTTTGGTAAACAGTCGCCCGGACCCTTTCACTGCGCCTCACTCGGGCTTACGGAGCAAGTCCTTCACCCGTGCAAGGACCCCTTCTTCCGAAGATACGGGGCTAATTTGCCGAATTCCTTAACGTGGTTTCTCTCGCGCGCCTTGGAATACTCTTCCTTCCTACCTGTGTCGGTTTGCGGTACGGTCGCCGGCACGACTCGCTAGAAGCTTTTCTTGGCAGTATAGCATCAACCGATCCGTTTCACCCGTGGGTGAACCGTCCCGTCGCCTCTCGGAGTTGCTCCGACGGATTTACCTGTCAGAGCCCCCTACGGGCTTGGACCACCATTTCCGATCGGTGGCCGGTCCAGCTTTCTGCGTCCCTCCATCGCTCAAATGCCGTACTGGCGGTACAGGAATATTTAACCTGTTTCCCATCGCCTACGCCTTTCGGCCTGGGCTTAGGGGCCGACTAACCCTGGGCGGACGAACCTTCCCCAGGAAACCTTGGAATTTCGGCGGACAGGATTCTCACCTGTCTTTTCGTTACTCATGTCCGCATAATCACTTGTATGCGCTCCACGCTCGGTTGCCCTTGCGCTTCTATGCCCATACAACGCTCCTCTACCACTTCCCGCAGAACGGAAAGTCCGCGGCTTCGGCAGATGGTTTGAGTCCCGATCATTTTAGGCGCAAGATCACTCGACTAGTCAGCTATTACGCACTGTTTAAATGATGGCTGCCTCTAAGCCAACATCCTAGCTGTCTTCGCAATCTCACATCCTTTAGCACTTAACCATCTTTAGGGGCCTTAGCCGGCGGTCTGGGCTGTTTCCCTTTCGACAATGAAGCTTATCCCCCACTGTCTGACTCCCGGCGTGACTGCAACGGCATTCGGAGTTTGACAGGCGTCGGTATCCGGGTAAGGACCCTAGTCCAATCAGTGCTCTACCTCCGTTGCGAGCATTCGCCGAGGCTATCCCTCAAGGTATTTCGAGGAGAACCAGCTATCACCGGGTTTGATAAGCCTTTCACTCCGACCCACAGCTCATCCAAGCATTTTTCATCATGCACTGGTGCGGCCCTCCACCCCGTGTTACCGGGGCTTCAGCCTGGCCATGGGTAGCTCACCCGGATTCGGGTCTGCCGCAGACGACTGTGACGCGCTGTTCACACTCGCTTTCGCTTCGGCTCCGTCACGTAATGACTTAACCTCGCCACCTACGGCAACTCGCGGACTCATTATGCAAAAGGCATGCGGCCATCCCGCTTTACAGCAGGACTACCACAGTTTGTAAGCACATGGTTTCAGGTTCTATTTCACTCCCCTAGCAGGGGTTCTTTTCACCTTTCCCTCACGGTACTGGTTCACTATCGGTTACCGGTTAGTATTTAGCCTTAGGAGGTGGGCCCCCTAGATTCAGACGGGGTTTCACGTGTCCCGTCCTACTTGGGATACCGCTGGGCATCGTCAGGATTTCGTTTACAGGCCTTTCACCTTCTGTGGAGCAGCTTTCCATCTGCTTCAACTATCCCTCCGAACTTCCGTATCGCGGTCCCGCAACCCTCCGCTGCAAGCAGCAGAGTTTAGGCTGTTCCCCGTTCGCTCGCCACTACTTAGGGAATCGCTGTCGCTTTCTTTTCCTCCGGGTACTGAGATGTTTCAGTTCCCCGGGTATCGCCCTGAAGCCCTATTTTATTCAGACTCCAGTGACCCCGCATTACCAGGGCCGGGTTTCCCCATTAGGACATCCCCGGATCAGAGCGTCTTTGCCGCTCCCCGAGGCTTTTCGCAGCTTAGCACGTCCTTCATCGCCTTCCGGTACCAAGGCATTCACCATGCGCCCTTTGCAACTTGGCAAAAATATACATATCCGCCGTCACTTTCCAGACGCTGAATCTCGATTTTTCGTCTATGCAATTGTCAAAGAACCGCTCCGGCCTCAGCCGGAGAAAATCCTGGCGATCACAGGGTTATGGTGGTGGGCGTGGCTGGTCTCGAACCAGCGACCTCATCCTTATCAGGGATGCGCTCTAACCAACTGAGCTACACGCCCGTAATCCAGGCGCCGGGGCTGTTCCGCCGTCTCCGGCCTCTTCCCGCTCGTTGGTGGAGGTAGCCGGGCTCGAACCGGCGACATCCAGCTTGCAAAGCTGGCGCTCTTCCAGCTGAGCTATACCCCCGGCGCTGCGGCAACCCTGATCCTGTCGTCGCCGCGAACAAAGCTGTGATTTTCTGCTTCGCCACCGGAACGGTGCGAATTGCGTTTCATTATCCGGCTTCCGCCGTCGCCGACGGAAACGTCCCGCGTGCGGGACGCTACCCTCCCGCCTTTGATTTGCGCTTGCGCGCTCCTCTCCGGCAGGTCTCCTTAGAAAGGAGGTGATCCAGCCACAGGTTCCCCTACGGCTACCTTGTTACGACTTCATCCCAATTATCTGCCACACCTTCGGCGCCTTCCTCCCTGAACGGGTTGGACCGGCGACTTCGGGTGCAGCCGACTCTCATGATGTGACGGGCGGTGTGTACAAGGCCCGGGAACGTATTCAAGGCGCCATTGCTGATACGCCTTTACTAGCGATTCCGACTTCACGGGGTCGAGTTGCAGACCCCGATCCGAACTGGGGCCGGCTTTAAGGATTTGCTCCACTTCGCAGTATTGCATCCCACTAGACCGGCCATTGTAGCACGTGTGCAGCCCTGGGCATAAGGACCATACGGACTTGACGTCATCCCCACCTTCCTCCCCGTTAACCGAGGCAGTCTGTCTAGAGTGCCCGGCCGAACCGATGGCAACTAAACATAGGGGTTGCGCTCGTTGCGGGACTTAACCCAACACCTCACGGCACGAGCTGACGACAGCCATGCAGCACCTGTGCAGCACCCTCGAAGGCGACCCCCTTTCAGGGGCTTGCAGCTGCATGTCAAACCCAGGTAAGGTTCTTCGCGTTGCATCGAATTAAGCCACATGCTCCACCGCTTGTGCGGGCCCCCGTCAATTCCTTTGAGTTTTAGCCTTGCGGCCGTACTCCCCAGGCGGTGCACTTAACGCGTTAGCTTCGTCACGGAAGGGGGTAGTCCTCCCACGACAAGTGCACACCGTTTACAGCCGGGACTACAGGGGTATCTAATCCCTTTCGCTCCCCCGGCTTTCGTCCATGAGCGTCAGTACCGGTCCAGAGAGGCGCTTTCGCCACCGGCGTTCTTCTTGATATCTACGCATTTCACCGCTACACCAAGAATTCCCCTCTCCTCTCCCGGACTCTAGCCCCACAGTTTCGAATGCCGTTCCACGGTTGAGCCGTGAGCTTTCACATCCGACATGCGGGGCCGCCTGCGGACCCTTTACGCCCAGTAAATCCGAACAACGCTAGCCACCTCTGTATTACCGCGGCTGCTGGCACAGAGTTAGCCGTGACTTCCTCTGCAGGTACCATCAAGAGCTGCGGGGTATTAGCCCGTGCCCCTTGTTCCCTGCTGACAGGAGTTTACGACCCTAGGGCCTTCGTCCTCCACGCGGCGTCGCATCGTCACGCTTTCGCGCATTGCGAATGATTCTCGACTGCAGCCTCCCGTAGGAGTCTGGGCAGTGTCTCAGTCCCAGTGTGGCCGATCACCCTCTCAGGCCGGCTACCCGTCATCGCCTTGGTGAGCCGTTACCTCACCAACAAGCTGATAGGACTCGAACCCATCCTTCAGCGACAGGATAAATCCCGTCTTTACACAGTCCTGCATGCGCAGGAGGAACACATCCGGCATTAATCCACCTTTCGGTGGGCTATTCCGGACTGAAGGGCAGGTTGTTCAAGCGTTACTCACCCGTTCGCCGCTCTCACGTCAGGTTTCTCTCCCGAAGGATTGAAGCCTGACGATCCCGCTCGACTTGCATGCCTAATCCACGCCGCCAGCGTTCGTTCTGAGCCAGGATCAAACTCTCAATAAATATAGAGTCTGTCCCGACCTCCTCAAATAAATGAGGGTCGTGACTTCGTAAGTATCATGAGATCCGAATAATGTCTTCGCAATTCACACCGCCCCGGTTTCGAAGCGATGGAATCACAGCTTTATTCACTTTTCAGAGAACCTTGCTCAAAGTCCGATTTCCGCCCTCTCGCAGAGCTGCGGATCGCCCTGAAGCAGTCTGGCAATGTAGCTTGCAGGCCGTGCGGCGTCAACCGCTTTTTTAGACTTTTATTAAGATCGGCGGAATCAGCCTCCTCGCGGCGACCGCTCCGTCTCAAAAGAGAAGGGACAACATACAGGGATGCGCGAATTGCGCAAGGGGAAAAAATGGTTTTTCGTATTTTTTTGTGAAACGACTGGAAGGGTAGCGGCTGGACCGGAAATCCGCGCGCGTCACATCGTACTCGTACTCGTACTCAGCGAAGCGGTACTCGTACTCGAATTCCTGGACTGGAAACAGGATCGCGCCTTCGGCGCGCCGAGTACGCGTTCGAGTACGAGTACGAGTACGAGTGCGAGTGCGAATCATGTTCACCCTTGCCCCCTCAACCTTCATGTCCTTCATGGTGAACTCCATGCTCTCCCCCGTCTTGCGGCGCGGCGGGTGCGGCGCTATGATACCGCTCCGAGATGAACCGCAACCCGCCACGCCGCCTGCCGCGCATCGCCCTCACCCAGGGCGACCCGGCCGGTGTGGGTCCGGAACTGTGCCTGCGCGCGGCGACCTCGGAACAGATGCGCCGCCTCTGCCGCCCGGTGATCTTCGGCGACCGCGCCGTCCTCGAGGGCGTCGCCGCGAAACTGGATCTCCCCGCCCCGAACCATTACTTCGCATTGACCGCGGATCTGCGTGATGAGCCCGGCGAGGGCACGACGGCGGTGGACTGCGCCACGCTCGATCACCTTCCGGCCGCGGGGGTGGTCGACGCCGAGTGCGGCCGCGCGGCCTACGCATCCCTGACCGCCGCCATCGAAGCGGTCCGCGGCGGGGCGTTCGACGCACTGACCACCGCGCCGCTCAGCAAGGCCGCGCTCCACCGCGCCGGCATTCACGAAAACGGACACACGGAAATTCTCGCGAAGAAGACGTTCACCCGGGATTACGCCATGATGCTCTACAGCGAACACCTGGCGCTGAGCTTCGTCACCTGCCACTGCGCCCTGTCGGACGTGCCCGCACTCTGCAGCCGGGAACGCGTCGCCCGCGTGATCACGCTGACCGATGACGCCCTGCACCGCATCCGCGGCCGGCGACCGAGACTGGCCGTACTGGGGTTGAACCCGCACGGCGGCGAACAGGGCGCGTTCGGACGCGAGGAGATCGAGGCCATTGCGCCGGCGATCGACGACGCGCAGGCCGCGGGGATCGACGCCGAAGGCCCGCTTCCCCCGGATGCCGCGTTCATGCCGCACCACCGGGAACGCTATGACGGATGGGTGTGCCAGTACCACGACCAGGGCCACGTCGCGTTCAAGATGGTCGCGCTCCACGAAGGAGTCAATGTGACCCTCGGACTGCCCCTCATCCGTACGTCGGTCGATCACGGCACGGCGTTCGATATCGCGCGCCAGGGCCGCGCGGATCCCGGCAGCCTGTTCGCGGCGCTCCGGCTGGCGGCGGCCCTGGCCGCGGACGAGGGCCGAGAGGGACGATAAGGCCGGCCCATGCGGCGGCGGCTCAGCGTACCAGCAGCACCGGAAGGTGCGTCTCATGGACCATCCGCAGCGAAAGACTCCCGACCAGGTGTTCGGATAACCAGCTGTGGTGTGAAACGCCCAGCGCGAGCATCTGGCACTCCTCGCCGGCCGCGGCCTCGGGAAGCACGGTCTGCGGATCGCCCTTCGCGATACGCCCGCGCGGATGGACGCCGGCCTCCGCGGCCAGGGTTTTGCCCTCCTGCAGCGTCGCGTGAGCCGCGTCCTCCTCTTCGCCGCCGCCCGGTTCCGCCACCGTCACGACCACCATGTCGGCCTCCAGCCCCCGCGCCAGATCGGCGGCCCGCTGCAGCGCATGCCGCGAAGGCCCGCTGCCGTCGTAGGCCGTCATGATGCGCTGCACGGAAACGAAGCTGCGCGGCGTCACCAGGCACGGCCGCGCGGACCGGCGGATCAGCCGCTCGGCCGTAGACCCCGGCAGGTCGGCACTGGCCTCGGCCTGGTCGCCCCGCTGCCCGAAGACCAGCAGATCGGCGTCCTCCTCGCTCCGAAGCAGGGCCCGCACCGGCAAGCCTTCCTCGAGACGCGTCCCGGCCTCGAGCCCCCGTTCGGCCGCGCGATTGCGATAGGCTTCGAGAATCGTCCGCCCGCGCTCCTCGAGAATGTTCCGGATATTCGTCAGTTCGTTTCCGTACGGGAGCGCTCCCACCGATCCCGAGAGATCGGCCAGGAACGGACCCTCCAGCATCCGGCGGTCGACCACGTGCACCGCGGCAAGCGAAGCGTGCAGGCGCTGCGCGAAATCCAGCGCGTACTCGCCGGCCGCGGCGCCGTAGTCCGAGCCGTCGAGTGCGGCCATCACCGCGCGAACCGTACCCTCTTCATTCATGTCTTTTCTCCTTTCCCGTATCCTGCGACAACCCTACCAGATCGACCGCGCACCTGAAACACCGGGGCACGCTCCCCGCCCTCCCCTATTGTCCCGGCCGGCGTCATGGACTATGATGCCCCCGTACACCGTGAAGCCCTTTGAACGAGGAGCAGGACGTGAATCTGAAACAGCTCTCCGTGTTTATCGAAAACCGCCCCGGCGGCGTGTCGCAACCCTGCCGCACCCTCGCGGATGAAGGCATCAACATCATCACCCTCTCGCTCGCCGACACCGAGCAGTTCGGCATCCTGCGACTGGTCGTCCGCGAGTGGGAAAAGGCCCGCGACGCGCTGGAAACGGCGGGCTTCGTGGTGAAAGTCACCGAGGTGCTGGCCACGGAGGTCAGCGACCGGCCCGGGGGGCTGGCGGAAATCCTGGACGCGCTCGAGGAGAAGGGTGTCAATGTCGAATACATGTACGCATTCACACTCAAACGCGGCGGACAGGCCGTGCTGATCTTCCGCTTCGACGACATGGACCGCGCCCTGGAGATCCTGCGGGAACGCGGGTTCAACGTACTGGACGGCGTCGAACTGTACCGCCGGGCGGAGACATAAGCGCGGGGATGCCCCTGAGTCCAATATGGGGACACCCGGGGGAATATCGTACTCGTACTCAGCGAAGCGGTACTCGTACTCGAATTCCTTGAACAGGGGGAGTGGGATCGCGCCTTCGGCGCGCCGAGTACGCGTACGAGTACGAGTAAGAGTACGAAAACGGCGGACGGCCTTCTGCTGTCCAGCAGAATCCCTACCCTCACGCACGGGTTCGGCCTGCGTCTCCCGGGTAGGGCGCGATTCCATATTCAAGGAATTCGACTACGAGTACGATATTCCCCCGGGGGTCCCCATGTGGAACTCAGGAGGACCATCGCCGTCCTGGCGGGAAGGTACACACGGATTTCATGCGGCCCCGCGGATTCCCCCGGGCGGAAGGTCTGATCCGGAGCGATGCGACCCTGACCCCCGAACCGCGACTCGTCCGTGTCGAGCACAGGGCGGCAGAGGTCCGGCCCGGTCTCCACCGGGTAGTCCTCGACAGAGTTCGAGGGGTGAAAATTAAAGAGGAAGCGGTATGCGCCGCGCGCGAAACACAGGATCTTGTCGTCCTCGTGCACCCGCAGGAGCCCGGGCAGGTTCACCGCGAACGATGCACGGTCGCGGTTGTACAACTCCAGCATCGCGCGGTCGAAGTCGCCGAGCTGGTGATACTTGAGGCCGGGATCATCGCGCAGCGACCACTGCCGCCGCGCATACCGGTACGACCAGCCGTTGCCTTCGCGCGGGAAGTCGACCCATTCGGGATGTCCGAATTCGTTGCCGATGAAATTCATGTACGCGTGCTGCGCGCAGCCGAACGTGGCGAGCCGGGCCATCTTATGCAGCGCCATGCCGCGCATGACCGCGAGGTCCGTCGATTCCGCGTGCATCGCCTCGTACATCGCGGCGTCCATCATGGCAAAGATCATGGTCTTGCCGCCGACGATGGCTTGGTCATGGCTCTCGACGTAATGGACGGTACGCTCCTCCGGCCGGCGGTTGGTCAGTTCATGGAACAGTCCGCCCATCGACCAGTCCTCGTCGCGAACCTTCCCGACCAGCCTGAACCAGTGGTCGGGCACGCCCATGGCGAGCCGGTAGTCAAAGCCTACACCATACTCCTCGTGCGGGGCCGCCAGCCCGGGCATGCCGCTGACGTCCTCCGCGATCGTGACGGCATGGGGGTTCAGCTCGTGAATCAGCTTGTTGGAGAGGCTCAGATAGGCCAGCGCGTCGTCGTCGACGTCTCCGCCGAAATACTGTTCATAGGAGGTGAAGGCGGTCCCGAGACCGTGATGGTGGTAGAGCATGCTGGTGATGCCGTCGAAACGGAAGCCGTCGACCCGGTATTCGTCCATCCAGAATCGGCAGTTCGAGAGAAGAAAGTGGAGCACCTCGGGTTTGGCGTAGTCGAAGCAGCGCGAACCCCAGGCGGGGTGTTCGCCGCGCGCGCCGGCATGGAAATACTGGTAGGGGGTCCCGTCGAAGCGGGCGAGACCCTCGACCTCGTTGGCGACGGAGTGCGAGTGGACGAGATCGATAATGACGGTCAGCCCCAGACCGTGCGCGGCGTCGATCAGGGCCTTGAATTCATCCGGCGTCCCGAACCGCGAGGAGGCGGCAAAGAAACTGGAGACGTGGTACCCGAACGATCCGTAGTACGGATGCTCCATCGCGCCCATGAGCTGGATGGTCTGGTAGCCGGCGGCGGCGACCCTCGGCAGGGTGTGCTCCCGGAATTCGTCGAAGGTCCCCACCCCTTCCCGCTCCTGGGCCATACCGACGTGACACTCGTAAATCAGCGGGAAATCCGGCCGCGCGGGCGGGGGGTTCCTCCAGCGATAGGGTTCGTCGGGCGCCCACACCTGGGCGTTGAAAATCCCGGTTTCGGCATCCTGTACCACCCGGCGCGTCCAGGCGGGGATGCGGTCGCCTCCCCCGCCGTCCCAGCGCATCCGGAGCCGGAAGAGATCGCCGTGTCCGATCGCCCCTTCGGGGAGGCGCAGCTCCCAGTCGCCGCGCCCGTTGAGCCGGTTCAGACGGAAGTCGTCTCTTTCCTCCCATCCGCTGAAGGTGCCGATCAGGACGATCTCCGCGGCGTTGGGCGCCCATTCGCGAAAGACCCACCCCTTGCCGTCGCGGTGCAGCCCGAAGTATTCGTGGCCGGAGGCGAAATCGCGGAGCGGGATCGAGCCCCCGGTCAGGCGGCGTTCGACTTCGCCCGCGTAATGAGCCCGGCGCTCCAGTTCCGGAAGCCAGGGATGCAGCCAGGCGTCGTCCTGAAGCCGGGTGCGCACCTTCAGATCTCTTTCCCTTCCATGGACTGCGGGGTTCTCCATCAAAACTGCTCCACCAGGGGTCTCTGCAGCATCTTCTCGTAGATTTCGATATAGCGCCGCGCGACCGCGGCATGGGTGAAGCGCTCGCCGCTCTCGCGCATCACGCGCGAAACCTGGGCGGCGCGCTGCTCCTCCGGAAGCCGGTAGAACGCCATCGCACAGTCGATCGCCCAGCGCAACCCGCCGGAATCGTAGTTCTCGAAGCGGAATCCGTTGCCGGTCCCGGCCCCCGCGTCGAGCGGGACGACCGTGTCGTGCAGCCCGCCGGTGTCGTGGGCGATCGGGAGCGACCCGTAGATCGAACTGATCATCTGCGGAAGTCCGCAGGGTTCGAAGAGCGAGGGGATCAGCATGAAATCGGACGCGGCGTAGCCGAGGTGCGAGAGGGCTTCGTCGAACCCGCACACCGCCACACGCCCGTAGAGATCGTGGAACCGGACGATGTCGTGCAGGTGCGGCTCGTAGGCGCCGCTGGCCACTACGGCGATCTGCATACCCTCCCGGGCATAGGCCGCGACGGTATCGTAGAGGATATCCGTCAGAAGCTGGCAGCCCTTCTGCACGGGATCGAGCCGGGAGGGCCAGAAGAAGAGCGGGGCCCCGCTGTCGCGGTGGAGCCCGACCTTCTCCTGGAAGTGCAGCTTATTCTCCCGCTTGCCTTCGGCGTGGCTCTGCGCTTCGTAGTGCTTCTCGATCATCGGATCCGCGGCCGGGTCATACACCGGGTCGGGGGCGTTGAGAATCCCCGCCGCGCAGCCCGCATCGCGTTTGCAGGCCATCTCGTAGCGCACCGCTTCCGGCACGAAATCATGCCGACCCTCCACCACCTCGGAGAGAAAGGTCGGACTGACGGTATTGATGAAGTGGGCGCCGAAGATCCCGCTCGTGAGCAGGTCGACCGGAACGGTATCGCGGGTCTCCTCGTAACAGCCGGGAGGAACCGTGTAGAAGAGATTGGGCCAGAACTCCGCGGCGTCGATGCCCGCGTCCTCGATCTGCGCGAGCGTGATGCGCTGCGTATGGATGTTATGCACGGTGAACAGGCAGGGGATGTTCTGCCGGCGCGCAGCGCCCGGGATCAGACCGGTCATCCAGTCGTTGCAGTGGATCAGGTCGGGTTTCACCATCGAGATGATGTTGTTGAGCGCCTCGCGCTGGAACGCCAGCGCGACCCGGGTGTCGTCGCCCGCCCCGCGGTACACATTTTCGCGATAGTAAAAAATCCGGTCCTCGGCGAGATGGATCCGCGAGGTCGGCAGCTTGCTTTTGTATACGCGCAGTTCCTCGGCGATCAACCGGCCGACTTCGACGTTGAACATGCGCCGGTAATGGGGAAGGCAGACGTGGATGTCGGCGCCCTTGTTGAACAGCGCGGCGATCAGCGAAGCCGAGACGTCCGCCATTCCCCCGGCCTTGGCGCTCATGCGGTTGGCCATGTTTCCCATGCCTTCGGGGAGATAGGTAATCTCCGGCGTGATGATCAGGATGCGCGGCTTCTTGCGCCGCCTGAGCTGTTTCATCGGCATGGCGCGTTCATCCCTCCCCCGCCCAGGTGATGAATCCCGGCATGATCTTCCTCCACTCGTCGCCCTTCGGAACGGCGCGGGCGGTGAACCCGAACCGGCCGGTGGTGCGGCAGGTCACCTCCTGGCGGTAACGGTGCGCGTTCTCTCTCTCCCCGCCCTCCAGCTCCATCGACCGCACTTCGCTGCGCGTCATCCGGTTGTGGGAGTCCACCGGCCCGAAATAGAGCTGGATATCGACGTCCTCAGGGTCGAGCGAGCCCAGATTCACCCGCGTCGACACCGCGAAGCTGTCGCCCACGTGCACCGACACGATGTTGCGGTCGGCGACCGGGTCTTCCACGGACACCTCGTGCCAGTGTGCTTCAAACCGCCGCCGCTGTTCGACCAGCGTCCGCGCACCCCGCGCACCTTCCTCCGTCAGTCGTTCGAAATCCCGGCAGCCGGGCCTGTAGAAGCGGTCCTGGTACTCGGCGAGCATGCGGTGGCTGGTGAATCGCCCCAGGACCATGTGGATCGACGCCTTCATCATCTTCACCCAGTTTCCGGGGAGATCCCCCAGCGGCCGATCGTAGAAGGCGGGAATGATCTCGTCCTCGAGCAGGTTGTAGAGGGCCTGCGATTCGACACTGTCCTGGTAGTCGAGGTCCTCGTATTCGACGCCGCGCCCGATGGCCCAGCCGTTCTCCCGCGCGTATCCCTCGCACCACCAGCCGTCGAGCGTGCTCACGTTGAGCCCGCCGTTGACGGCCGCCTTCATGCCCGAGGTCCCGCTGGCCTCGAGAGGACGTCGCGGCGTGTTGAGCCAGACATCGACCCCCTGCACGAGCCTGCGGGCCACGTACATGTCGTAGTCCTCCAGAAAAATCATACGCATCCGGATTTCGGCCCGCCGCGCGAAGTCCACGAGTTCCCGGATCAGCCGCTTACCGCCCTCGTCGGCGGGATGCGCCTTGCCGGCGAAGACCAGCTGCACGGGGCGCTCATCATTGCCCAGCAGCCGGAGAAGCCGGTCCGGATCGCGCAACAGGAGCGTGGCCCGCTTGTAGGTTGCAAACCGCCGGGCGAACCCGATGGTCAGGGCGTCGTGATCGAGCACCGACCGGGCCTGGGCGAGTTCGGCCCGGGTGGCGTTGCGGCGCTGGTACTGCTGCGTCATACGCTCGCGGGCCGTGCGTATCAGCCGCGAACGGATGACTTCGTGCGCGCGCCAGAGTTCGTCGTCCGGAATATACTCGATGTGCGCAAGCACCTCGGGATCGCCGGGATGCCAGCGCCACTGCGGCCCCAGATAACGGTCGAAGAGCTGGGCCATCTCCGGCGCCAGCCAGGACTGGATGTGGACCCCGTTGGTGACGTGCGTAATGGGAACTTCGTCCTCCTGCAGCTTCGGCCAGAGAAAGGACCACATCCGCCGGGCCACGCTCCCGTGCAGCTCGCTGACCCCGTTGTTGAAGTGCGACATCCGCAGGCCGAGGATCGTCATGGACAGCTCCGCCGGTTCCGGCTGATGCGGCGGGGATCCCCACGCGATCACCTCGTCGGCCGGGATGCCGATCTGCTCCTCCAGCGCCTCGAGATGGGGGCGCAGCAGGTCGACCCTGAACACCTCGTTACCGGCGGGCACCGGCGTGTGGGTGGTGAATACATTGGTGCGCGACACTACCTCGATCGCCGCCTCGCGCTCCAGGTGCTCTTCCCGGGTCAGATGGGCGAGCCGGGCGAGACTGAGAAAGGCGGCATGGCCTTCATTGATATGGCACACATGCGGACGGTAGCCGGCGGCGAGCAGCGCGCGGTACCCGCCGATGCCGAGGAGCAGCTCCTGGCGGAGGCGCGTCTCGCGTCCTCCGCCGTAAAGCTGGGCGGTAACCTCGCGGTAGGGCGGCGGATTACCGGGAAGGTTCGCATCGAGCAGATACACCGGGATGCGGCCGACCTCGAGCCGCCAGACCACGGCCCGCAACATGCCGTCCGGCAGAGGCAGCTCGATCTCGATCTGATGCCCCGATTCGTCGAACACCTTCTGAACCGGGAGATGCTGAACCTCGTTCTCGGGATAATGCTCCTGCTGCCAGGCCTCGCTGTTGAGATACTGCTCAAAATACCCCTGGCGGTAGAGCAGGCCGACGGCGACCATCGGCAGCCGCATGTCGGAGGCCGCCTTGAGATGATCCCCCGCCAGCACACCCAGCCCGCCGGAGTAGATCTTCATGCTCTCGTGGATGCCGTATTCGAGCGAGAAATAGGCCACGGACCGGCAGGACTCTTCTTCCGCGGGCACAGACTCGACCTCCAGCTCGAACCGCTCCCGCACCTGACGCTGATGCTCGAGGAAGCCTTCATCATCCGCCAGCTTCTCCAGTCTGCGCTGGTCGACACCGCTGAGAAACGCCAGCGGATTGTGACCGGTCTGACGCCAGAGATGCGGGTCGATGCGGCGGAAGAGTTCCTGCGCGTCGGGATGCCACGACCACCAGAGATTGCGCGTCAGCGTCTCCAGAAACCGCACGGGTTCCGGCACCGCCGGTGCCACATTGAAAAGTTGCAGTCCGTTCATAAGTTCCCTTCAGTTCCCTGCACGCGCTTCCGTATATTAACGGTTTTCCCCGATCCTCTCAAGGACGCGGAACAGCTCGGAAACGGACCAGGCCTGTGCGCCGCAGCCGCGCAGGACGTGGGGCGCATCGCCGTCCAGGATCTCGGCGAGCTGCCCGAGGCAACCCTGTTCAAAAATCCAGACCGGCGCCGTGAGCAGCGAGGCGGCCGCGGCGTGTCCTTCCGGTCCCCAGACCGCCTCGAACGCTTCGGCGTACATCGGGTAAAGCCAGGTCCAGGCCGTGCCGTTGTGATAGGCGGGTTTGCGGCGGGTGTCTTCATCCCCCTCGTACCGCCCCCAGTACGGACGCAGGGGGTCGTTCAGCAGTCGTCCGTCGTGCTCCACCGCCAGCGGCCGGGTAACGGAGCGGTCGGCGAGGCTGCGCAGCGCGCCGGGAACGACCAGCTCCTCGCAGTCCCTCAGGATTGAACGGCAGAACGCCGGGTCTTCGAATAATCCCAGCGTCACGGCGAACAGCTGATTCGGCCGGAGGGCATCGTCGGCCTTCGACTGCGCGGCGGGCGTGCCCGGCCGCGCGTGCAGCGTATCGGCGCAGAACGGGCTCGAGTCGCGGCGGTAGAGCCGCTGGGCGCTCGAGCGCACGCGAGCGGCCAGGGATTCCCAGCGGCCGCCGGGATCGAGCTGCGCGAGCCAGCGCAACCCCGCATACCAGAGCGCCTGGATCTCGATCGGGTACCCTTCGCGCGGCGACCCGGCCGGGTGATTGGTGTCCATCCACGTGAAATGCGCAGGGCTGAACACCAGCCCGCTGTCCGCCTCGACCTTCACCCCGACGGGCGTGCCTTCGAGATACCCCCGGGCGATGTCGCGCGCCGTCTCCCCGAGCGTGCGGGGTCCCGCCGGATGGTGGCGCACGGTCTCCAGCCCGATCCGCGCGGCGAGATCGCGGCAGGCGATCAGGAACCAGAGCGGGGCGTCGGAGGTGTCGCGGTTGGAGACGTCCTCTCCGCGGATCATGTTCGGGAGGGTCCCGTTTTCCTCGAAACGGGCGAATTGGGCGAGGATGTCGAGCGCCTCCTCCGTCCAGCCGGCGGCGATCATTCCGCGCAGGAAGATCAGCGTATCCCGCCCCCAGTCGAGGAACCAGGGGTACCCGGCGATCACGGTGCGGGACGAGTCGCGATCGACCACAAAGAGCCGCATCGCCTCGCGGGCCGCCTCGCGCAGACCGGTCGCGGCCCGGATTTTTTCGTCGCCGGACTCCGCCGCCGGCACTCCGGGCCCGGCCGCCTCTTCGTTTACGGCCGCCACGATCGTCGAGGACGCGCCTCCGGCCAGCGCGAGTTCGAAATAACCGGGGCTGAACAGGTCGGTATGGCCGGCGAGTCCCCGCGACGCCTCGACGGGGTGTTCCACCATGTAGGTCCACTCGGGTTCCGGCATGAAGGCGCCCCGCCCCGCTCGAACTTCAAGCCTCCGCCCGGCGGCGGGTTCGAACACGAACCCGTCCGGCCCGGACGCCACGGCCGCGGGCCACGCCTGCTCCGCCCCCTCGAATGCGCGGGTGACGGTGTGATGATCCCGGTCCTCGAGGTCAGGCCTCAGGATCACGCTGACCTCCTCGCGGTCGTCCAGCGCGTCCGGCCCGTCGCCGCCTTCCAGCCGGGTCAGGCTCAGACGCACGCGGTTCGCCGCGCGGTCGAGGGCGAGCACAAAGTCGAGCCACACCCTTCGCCCGCGGCCCACAGGCACCTCGAATCTCCAGCGGGGCTCACGCCGTTCGTCGATTCCGAATTCCAGCAGACAGGGCAGCTGGATGGCCTGCGAATAGCCGCGGCGGCGGATCCAGGCGCGGAAACGGGTGAGCATGATCCTCCGGTCGGCGGGCGCGGCGGGATGCGGATTGGCGGCGAGCACCGCGTCGTACTGGCTGGCGACCGCCCCCGCGTCGCCCCGCACCTGCGCCGCGGCGGCACGACGGTTGGCCGTGACGGCGTAGAGCCCGCGCTCTTCGACTTCCGATCGATCGAAACACAGGCGCACCCCGGGATCGTCCGCCGGAAGCTGAAGCAGGTCGGTGCCGCCCCGCTCCGTGGCGTCCGGCGCGTGAAGCGTGAGGTTCAGCTTCCGGGGCGTCAGCTCCGTCACTTTCGGCGGCGGCGCGAGCAGCACGAAATACGCGCCCTGCGCATCGGGGAGCGCATCCCTGCAGCTGAGCGTACCGCCGCCCGCACCGACCAGTTCTACACGGAACGGCGCCTTAGCCCGGCAGAGGAGCAGGTGCGCGTCCGGAAGCAGGATCGTTCGCCGCGCGTCCTCCGGCCAGCGCCACAGGCGCACGGGCGCGTACTCCGTTCCCGCCGCTTCGGCACAGAAGTGCACGGGGTCTTCGGCGAGAGAGGCCGCCAGCGAGTCGTAATCGGTTTCTCCCGCGTCGGCATACCCGCGCAGCAGAGCGCGGGTTTCCATCGCCGCGGCCTTCATTCTCCGGCGCCGCACGGCCTCCGGGACGGCACCCGGCTCGCGGTCGGCGACCCGTTCGAGATCCTCCCGGCGAGTGGTCAGGCACGCGACGCTCGCGGGGGGCAGCACGCAGCGCATCAGGCCGTCGTCGTCCTCTTCGACCGTGACGGACCCGCCGCTGATAAGATCGTATACCGGGCCTCCGGCGTGATCGAACTCCTCCCGCGCCCACCGCACGGGACCCGCCTGCTCCTCGTCGAGCTGCGCGACGACCAGCACCTGCGCGTCGGGCTCCCCGTAACGGCGCCGCAGGGCCAGTACGTCCCCCTCCCCGCGTTCGATCAGCCGCAGTTCGGCGCCGGGATAAAAGGCGGGGTGCCGCCGGAGTATGGACGTAAGCCGGGCGATCCGCTCCACCTGGTTCTCCTCACGGCCCCAGTCGAGCGCATTCGCCTCGTGCACGTCGATCTTCTCGTCGGCGAACCACTCGACTCCATTGGTGATACCGAAGGCGCCGGCATCGGAACAGAGGGCCGTGAGCATGGTACGCAGCCGCGCGAAGGACCGCGAGCGGGAGGCGAGGCGGTCGTTGTCGTGCGTCTCCGCGAAGTGGATCAGGGTGCCGCGGGTGGTGGAGACACGGATCCCCTCCGGCAGATACCCCTCGATCTGGTCGCGGGTGTAATTCTGGAAGAGCTCGGAATAGGCCCAGTCGAGGCCCGCGTGCGCGAGCAGATCCTCCGTCACTTCCACGGGGCCGCCCAGCCCTTCAAGGAGGAAGAGCGTGTCGGGATACTCGGCGCGGACCCGTGCGACGATATAGACCCACGCGTCGAATGGGACCATGTACCCCGCGTCGCAGCGGAAGCCGTCGACCCCCCGCCGGCACCAGAACAGAAAGACCTCCGCCATGTAGCGCCACAGCGGACGATGGCGATAATCCAGCTCGGACAGATCGGCCCAGGTCACGCCCCAGGCCCCCGGCGAGCGAAAACTCAGGTCGGCTTTGCGGGCGAACCAGCCGGGATGGTGCACCTGGAGCGAGGATGCCCAGCCGGTGTGGTTTACGGGAAGGTCGAGAAACAGGCGCGCTCCGCGACGATGGATCGCGTCGGCCAGCTCCTGGAACTGCCCCAGCGGGGTCACCCGGCGGTCGAACTCCGCCAGCGCGGGATTCACGTCCATGAAATCAAGGGCGGCGAACGGGCTGCCGAATCTTCCCATACGCGCGAAGGTGGTGGGAATCGGGTGGACGGGCAGAAGCTGAACGATCCGGAATCCCAGGGTCCCGATGATGAAATCCAGCTCCGCGATCAGGTCCCGGAACGTGCCGGAGGGCGGGATCACCGTATAGTTCTTCGCGTCGAGCGCACGGATCGGGTCGGGATGCGCCCTTTCCCGCGAGGAGCGGGTCTTCGCCGGCCCGAACTGGCGCACGAAGGCCGTATAGAGCGTATTGGCGGCGCTGTACCCGGCGGACTCGACCTTGAGTTCGAGATTCGCGCCCGTCGGCCAAAGGGGATCGTCCGTGCCTTCGGGGAGGAAAAAGGCCTTGGCCTCGAAACAGCCCGTCTCGGCCAGCGGCAGGTCGATCCGGTAGCGCCCGTCTCCCAGCGGGCGCATCCGCAGGTCGTGCCAGTCGCGCGCGAGCACCGGCGCGTCCTCGTGCACCTCGGCGATCAGTTCAGCGCGCCGCACCGCAGCCCGTCCGAGATTGGTCCGCAGATAAGCCGCCCCCGACCCCGCATCCCCGGCCTCCAGTTCCACGGCGAGCACATCGCCCTGAAAGCGCCGCAGCGCCGTGCCGGGAGCGGGATTCTGAATTAAATCCGCCGAATGCGTCATTTTAACCTTCATGGCCTTCCCATTCTCGCGGCGGATATCAATCCTGCACGCTTTTCATTCCGCATCCTCTACCCTGCCCCTCCGGAAACGGCAGGACGTCGTCGATGCGCTGCGCTCCCGTGAGCGCCATCAGCAGCCGGTCGATCCCCAGCGCGATTCCGGCGCATTCGGGCAGCCCTGCCTCCATGGCCTCCAGGAAGGCCTCATCGACCGGATAGACGTCGCGCCCGCGCCGCGCGCGGTCCGCGTTGCAGGCCTCGAATCTCCCGCGTTGCTCGACGGGGTCGGTCAATTCCGAGTAGGCGTTGGCGATCTCCAGTCCCTCAATATAGAGTTCCCATCGCTCCGCGACGCGCGGGGGGCCGGGATCGAGCCGCGCCAGCGCGGCCCGCCCGGCGGGATAGCCGTACAGCAGCACCGCCCCGCCGTGTTTTTTGATCGCCGGCTCAACCCTGTCGGTGAGATCGAAGTCAAACCGGTCGGGCTCGAATGCGGCCACCGGATCCCACCCCGCATGCCGCCTGAATGCCTCCGCCACGCTCCACTCGCTCCACGGCCGGGGGGCCGGAACCCCCAACGCTCCGGCGCAGGCCTCGACCAGGCGGCGCGTCTCGCCGATCATATCCCGACACCCGGCCCCGACGCGGTACCACTCGAGCATCGTATACTCCTCGCGATGCAGCCGCCCGTGTTCGCCGCGGCGGAAACAGGGACCCGCCGCATAGATGCGCTCCGCACCCGCGCACAGCATGCGTTTCATATGAAGCTCGGGCGAGGTGCGCAGCCAGCCGCCCTCGCAGCGAACCGCGTCGATGTGCTCCTCCGGACACGGCGCGCGGACACGCACCGGCGTCTCGACCTCCATGTATCCGCCGCCGCGCAGAAAATCGCGGACCGCGCTCAGGAGCGCACCGCGACGGCGGATTCGTTCATGTGCCGATAAATCACTCACAACCGCCACAAAAGGGCACAAGGTACACAGAAGGGGGAGCAAACTTTTCTCTGTCCTTGTGCCTCTTTATGGCCCCTCATCTCAGCCTCCCCCTCTTCTACACTTCCCGTGCCACTTTGTGGCCATCTTACCTCTCTTCAGCACCCCCTTCGTGGCCTCAGACGCGCGAGACATACCCCCCGGTCCGGGTATCGATCCGGACGGTATCGCCCTCATTGACGAAGATCGGGACCTGGATCACGTGTCCGCCCTCGACGGTGGCGTCCTTGGTGACGTTGGTCGCGGTATCTCCGCGCGCGCCCGGCTCGGTCTCCTCGATCTTCATGTCCACGAAAAACGGCAGGGTCACTTCGATGGGGCGCGCGTTGTGAAGCAGGATTTCCACCTCCATGTCCTCCTGGAGGAACGGTTCCTGGTCGCCGAGAATCTCCGGTGAAACCGGAAGCTGGTCATAGGTCTCGGCATCCATGAAGATGTAATGATTGCCTTCGCGGTAGGAGTAAATATAGGTTTTGGACTGCAGCCGGGCCTCGTCAATCTTGTCCACCGACCGGTAGGTACGGTCGAAGGTGTTGCCGGTGATCATATTCTTGATCCGGCACTTGTAGAGCGCCTGTCCCTTGCCCGGTTTCGAGAATTCGAAATCGGTGATCACACACGGATCGCCCTCGATTTCAATTTTCAGGTTCTTCTTCAGGTCCGATGCCGAATACATTTCGCCTCCCGCTTTTTCGTTGTCGATGGTACGTCGGATGAAATAAAAATATCTGCCACGAATGGTCCGCGAACACAAGACCCGTAAGACTGAAACCGCCGACGACCCGGCCCGGGAGGAACGGTCATGGAACACCTGAGCGCCGTGCAGACATGGAACCCGGTGGATATCGCCTTTATTGCGCTGACGGCGGTCTGCGCGCTGCGGGGCATCGTGCGCGGTCTTTCGGGTGAGCTGGCGCATTTACTCGGCACGATAACCCTCGTGCTGCTCTTCATCTTCGGCTTCAATCCGGCGGTGGACGTCCTGCGCGACGCCTACGGATTCGGTCCGCTGGCATCGAAGACCACCGCGGTCGTCGCCCTGCTGCTGATCAACCTCGGCGCATTCTTTCTGCTGCAGTTTATCTGCCACGCCCTGATCCGGCAGGGTGCGCACATGATCGTGGACCGGTTCTTCGGGGTTTTCGCCGGCGCCCTGCGGGGGGCGTTCATCGGCGTGCTGCTGCTGTTCGCCGCCGGGTTCCTGGAGCAGGAGGGAGCGCGCGACGCCGTGTGCCGCGAGTCGCGCACCGGCCGATGGGTGTACTCCGAGCTGCACCCGCTCATTGAGCAGTACCTGCCCCGCGCCCCGCTCCCGCCCGGGTGCGACGCCCCGGAACCCGCGGAGAAACCGGCCCGGCCGGCCGAAGAGTGGGAACAGGTCATCGACGAATCATGAAACGGGACGCGGCCCAGATCACCGAGGAAATCCGCAACCGCTCCGATATCGTCGAAGTCATCAGCGCCTGCGTTCCGGGACTCAAGCGCGCCGGGGCCACCTGGAAAGCGCTCTGTCCCTTCCACAAGGAGAAAACGGCGTCGTTCACCGTGCATCCCGACCGGCAGGTATTCCGCTGTTACGGCTGCGGGGAATCGGGCGATGTCTTCAGCTTCATCGAGAAGTTCGAGCAGGTCGATTTCAAGACCGCCCGGAAGATCCTCGCCGAGCGCGCGGGGGTTCCGCTCGAGGACGAGCGGCCGCGCCGCGCGGGCGAACCGGACAAGGCCCGGCTGCTGAAACTGCTGAGCGAGGCCGCGAAGCACTATCACCATCTCCTCATGGAATCGACCGAAGGCAAGGAGGCCCGGGCCTACGTCCGTTCGCGAAAACTCGAGGAGCGTTCGGTGAAGGATTTCCTCTTCGGCTACGCTCCGGACGAGTGGCGCGCCACCCTGGAATGGGGGCGGAAAAAGGGATTTACCGAAAAGGAGCTGATCGCCGGCGGTCTGGTTCAGAAGAAGGAGGACCGCCCCGAAGCGCAGCCCTACGACCGGTTCCGCAACCGCCTGATGTTCCCGATCCGCGATATGATGGGCCGGGTGATCGGGTTCAGCGGCCGGGCGCTGGACGACTCGGATCCCCGGGCCCCGAAGTACTACAACAGTCCCGAGACGATGCTCTTCCACAAGAACCGCGTCCTCTTTGCGCTGGACCGGGCGCGGAAGAGCATGGCCGACCGGCAATGCGCCCTGATCGTCGAGGGCCAGATCGATGCGGTGCGATGCCACGAGCAGGGGTTCACCCACACCGTGGCCTCACAGGGCACCGCCCTGACGGCCGAACACGCGCGGCTGCTGAAACGGCATACGGATGAGGTGATCTTTCTGCTCGACGCGGACGCCGCCGGCGAGAACGCGGCACTCAAATCGCTGACCGCCTTTCTCGCCGAGGAACTGGTCGTCCGGGTGGCCACACTGCCCGAGGGCGAAGACCCGGACAGTCTGCTCCGCGACCGGGGAGCCGGACCCTTCCGCGAACTGATCGAACAGGCGCTCCCGGCGATCGACTTCCAGGTCGGCGTGTTCCGCCGCCGCGAGGGGGGAGAGAACGAGGCCGGCTTCCAGCGAACGGTGCGCGCCGTCGCGCAGACGCTGCGCGAGCTGCCCGAAGGCGTACGCCGCGAAAAGCTGCGGCGTCGCGCCGCCGGCCTGCTCGACGTGAGCGAGTCCGCACTGGACGCGGAACTGCGGCGCGGACGCCGCCGGCGGCCCACGCCGGAACCGGAAGCCGCCCCGCCCGCGGAAAAGGAAGCCGAAGCGCCTCCGCCGGCCGAGTACGGGCTTCTCGAATTACTGATTCATCATCCCGAAGGCACCACCCACCTGATTGAGGACTACGTGACCCCGGACTCGTTCAGCGACGGGGACTGCCGGAGAATCTTCGAGGCGATCCTCACGGACCCCGACGGCGCCTGGCAGAATGAATTGAGCGAGGCCCCGGACCGCTGCCGGGCGATGGCGGCCCGCCTGATCACGGAGCCCGACAAAATCCGGCCGGAAGACACGTCCTGCACGGAAGCAGCCCGGGATTATATTCTGCGGCTGGAAATCAGCGCCGCCGAACGGCGCCGGGCGGAGGCCCGGAAACGCAGCCGCGACCAGGATCCCGAGGCGGCACGCGAAATGCTCGAACAGACCACGCGCCTGAGCGTCCTGCGCCTCGGGTGGAACAGGGCGACCGACCCGGACGAAGGGGTGCTGTTCCCGCTCGGGTCCTCCTGAGTTCCACAGGGGGACGCCCGGAGGAATATCGTACTCGTACGCGTACGCGTAATCGGTCCCTGCCTTTTCTCTCCTGAGAAGGAGCATCAGCGGGACCGCGTTACTCGAAGGTCCGGCCGGTGAACTCGAGCTCGAAGCCGTTGCGCTCCACCGGCGCGTCGATCCGCAGCGACGCCCCGTCCCGGATGTCGCAGACGACGTCGCCCGCGAGCGTGACCGGCAAGGAAATGACGTGGTCGCCGCGCACCACCTCCAGCCTGCCGCCCCGCTCTCCACCCAGCGCGATCGCGCCCCTCCCCTCGATGGTACAGGGATGCGCACTCGCCAGGCGCAGACACTTCAGTGCGACCGGATCGTCCAGCCGGACCGTCGCGGCTTCACGGATCGCACTGCCGAACACGGCGGTTTCGCCGGCGGTATCGGCCGGGCTCATGTGCCGCCAGTTGAGCGGATCGCGCCATTGCGCGGAAGTCCGCCCGGTCCACGTCCGGGTGCGGGCCGGAGGGGGCACCAGGTCGAGGCGGGTGTGTTCGACCGGGACCGGTGCCTCCTGCACTTCCGCGATAAAGTTGCCCGCCGCGTCGAATCGTGAAACGGTGCCGCTCGCCTCGCGCAGGTACACCGAGCCGTCCTCCGCCTGCGCCAGACCCCTGACCGGCGTCTCCGGGGCGTGCCCGAGCAGAAACGATCCCCACGGTGCGGGCCGGTGCTGCGTGCGTTCGTACAGAAGCACATCGCTGCGGTCGGCGCTGATCTCCAGGTACAGGTCCGGCCGCCGGGCGCGGAAATCGCGGATGCGGTGGAACGTGATCAGGTTGGAGTCGTGACCGCGCGGAGGTTTGGGGCCGCCCACGTCAAAGGCCGTGCGGCAGATCACGGCAAGATCGTCACCGTCGAATTCGAAATTCGGATACTGGAATGCCTCGTAGTCGAGATGGGGCGAGTAGAGGAACAGGTAGTCCACATCCCAGTGATGCAGATCCGGCGAGCTCAGCACGGCGGCCGTATTGCGGATCATCTCCGGCTTTCCGCCCCAGGTCGGGTCGTCGACGTGCGCCGGCAGCACGGGGTTGCTGAGCACGATGTAGCGCTCCGCGACCGGATCGTACGCGGCCCCGAACTTCTTCTCGCCGCCCGGCAGCGGGACGAGATCGCGGCCGGGATCGAACGTCAGCCGCCGCGGATTCCGTTCGACCCCCACGATTCCGGCGTATGGCAGGGCGCGGACTTTGAACAGCAGGTGCACGCCGTCGCGCGGGGCGGCCACCACCTGCGCCTCACTCATGACTTCAAAACGGCCGCCGAGCCAGGGCTTGTCCCTCTGATCCACCTTGCGGCCCCATTTCCACGAGGAGGCCTTGAGCAGATCGGCGTCCACGGGCGCGCAGATCGCGCGGCGGTCGACGCTGAACCAGATTCGACCGCCCCACACGGCGGGCCGGTTCGGGGTGCCGCCGTGACGACCGCCTTGAAGGAGCCCGTGGTCCCTGTCGACCGGATCGGTCCACGTCCGGCCTTCGTCGTCCGACCGGCGGATCACCAGGGGCCCGCCCCGCCGGGTGGGACCGAGGATGTACGCCGATCCGCGGTGCTCGAATATCGTCGACCAGAACTGATGGGTCAGCGTCACGCAATGGGTCCAGTTCGAGCCTCCGTCCGTGGAGCGAAACACATCGCTGATCCCGTACTCATCCTGCGTCGAGCCGCGGCCGAACGTATCGTGAAGCGCAAGGTAGTGTCCGTTCGGCAGGACCGTGATCGACGGCGACGCGAGATATTCCACATCCCCCAGGATATATTCGATCATGTTCGGGGCCGGCTTGTGGTTGATCAGCACCCCGGGAAGACCGCTGAAGTCAAACGCCGCCCCGGTTGAGGCGAAAAGGCACGTCAGAACCGCCGTAATCCGTATTCTCATGGACCGTCCTCCCGTGTATTTCCTTCGATACGCCCCGCCGCAGGGGTTCCGGGGCCTATACTGCGGGGTTCGCGTCCTCGGTCAAGGAAACGTCGGGCTGACTCGGGCGTTGACTCCCTCCGGCGGAGGCGGGTAGCATGCGCCCTCTTTGTTCATGGGAGTGACCGTCGGAACCATATAAAAAGGGAGGAACACTATGGCGGTAAAAGTAGGCATCAACGGATTCGGCCGCATCGGCCGGATCGTATTCCGGATCGGCGCGAAGGACCCGGATATCGAATTCGTGGCGATCAACGACCTGATGGACGTGGAAAACATGGCCCATCTGCTGAAGTACGACTCGACGCACGGCCGCTTCGACGGCAAGGTCGAGGCGAAGGACGGCGCGCTGGTCGTGGACGGCAAAGAGATCAAGGTCATGGCCGAGAAAGATCCGGCCAACCTTCCCTGGGGCGACATGGGCGTGGACGTCGTGCTCGAATCCACCGGCGTCTTCCGCAGCCGGGACAAGATCGAAGGCCACCTCAAGGCCGGCGCGAAGCGCGTGCTGTTGAGCGTGCCCTCGAAGAGCCCGGAAGACGTGGACGCCACGGTGGTGCTGGGCGTGAACGACCAGGACCTCACGGCGGACGCGAAGATCGTATCCAACGCCTCGTGCACGACCAACTGCCTCGCGCCGATGGTCAAGGCGATCAACGACGCGATCGGGGTCGAAGAAGGCCTGATGACGACGATCCACAGCTACACGAACGACCAGAACCTGCTCGACTTCCCGCATCCGAAGGACATGCGCCGGGCGCGCGCGGCCGCGGTGAACTCGATTCCGACCAGCACCGGCGCCGCCAAGGCGATCGGCCTGGTGATCCCGGAACTGAAGGGCAAGATGAACGGCATCGCGATCCGCGTGCCGACCATCACCGGTTCGCTGGTCGACCTCGTGGTCACGCTGAAGAAGGACGCGAGCGTGGAAGAGATCAACAAGGCCGTCGAGGGCGCGGCATCGGGACCGATGCAGGGCATCCTCGGCTACTGCACCGATCCGATCGTCAGCAGCGACATCATCGGCGATTCGCGCAGCAGCATCTTCGATGCGCCGAGCACCATGAAGATCGGCGAAAAGATGGTGAAGCTGATCTCCTGGTACGACAACGAGTGGGGCTACTCCTGCCGTTGCGTCGACCTGTTCAAGAAAATGGCCGAACTGGGCTGAATCTGACCCCCGGTCAGACGAAAGCGCTCTCCCGGACGGGAGAGCGCTTTTTTTGTAAAAAAAAGCCCCCGCCTCGCGAGGCGGGGGCTTTCTGCATTATCGCCGATGATCAATAGAAGTCGCTGACTTCCAGAACTTCGCCGACCGTGAGAGCGTTGATTTCGCTCAGCTCAACTGTGTTTTCGTCGTTTGTGCCGTTACCCACCGTCAGGGCATCCAGACCACCCTTAATATACTCGGACACCGTGTTTGTGGTCCAACCCGAGACATCCGAATCATTCGTCAGTCCCTGGTCCATCGCCCACTGCTCGACCGCGGTTTCGATCATGCGAACGTTGTTTTCCTTGCTCTTTTCGAGCGCGTTCGCGCGAGCCTTCTGGAACGACGGAATACCGATCGCGGCCAGCAGACCGATGATCGCCACGACGATCATGATTTCCACCAGGGTAAACCCTGATTTCTTAATCATCTTCTTCATTCTCTCAACTCCTTCTTCAATGTACTTCAGGTTTGTTTCCAAACCCCGTCCGGTTTCTTTTAGATCGCCGATCTCCCCAACCGGACATCCCCTTGACTCCCCGACCCGACGATCCAGTCGCTCCTATGTTTGAGCAGATACTATGCCACCGGCAAGCCTTTTCACTGACCTCCGGCGGTGTCAAGGCCACCCGCATCTCCCCCGACCCATGGGCGCCACCTCTGCGGCCGATATGCCATAACACCCTCTGAAAAGCCTTTTTGTACGACAATCGATCCGGGTGCGCCACACCGGACGCTTCCCCGCTTCCCGCAAGTCCCTCTTCTTCCGGGCCTGAAAGCGTATTCCATCTACGCTGCGAATCCAAATCAACCGAACCCCGATATTCTCATATATGAGAATATAAAAAGAGGAGTGACGATATGAAAAAAAAGGCAGGGACCGATTACGCGTATGAGCACGAATTAGGATTAGGAGCACGAGGATAACGGACGGAAGGATGGACCGCGCCCTTAAATGCTGCAGACGGGTCCAGCCACTAAGATTCCAGTCGTTCCTGCAATGACGGGGGACGTATGAAGCACCCGCAAAAAAACCTAATAGATTCCTTGCAGAAGCGGTATTCCTAAAGGTAAAAAGAGACACACAGCAATTGTTTTCAGGAAGGGGAGAAGGGACATGAACAAGAGTAATATCATTATCGTCGTCATCGCGGTCATCATTATCGCCGTCATGGGTTTCATGATGGCGCAGAAGGTCGCACCTGAAAAACTCGAACAGGCGGAGGCCGAAAAGGCCGAACTTCAGCAGAAGCTCGAGGAGGTTCAGGGAAGGGTCGACGGCATGAGCTCCGAGGTCTCGGCTGCCCAGAACCGCGTCAAGTCGATGCGCGAAGAAGTCAATGCGATGCGCCGGCAGAAGAACGAGATGCAGGACAAGCTCGGCGAGGTGCGCTCGCAGATGGAAGATCTCGAGGCCGACGCGGAGGAAGCCCAGCGGGCCCGCAAGCGCGCCGAGCGCGAAGTAAAGCAGCTCGAGCAGGAAGTCAAGCAGGTCAGGAGCGATGTGACCGGCAAGTACCAGTCCAAAATCGACGATCTCAAGGCGGAGATCGATCAGATGAAAGGCCGGGTCGAATCGCTCGAGAGCCGTAACACCCAGCTTCGGGAATACATCCTCCGTCACGCGCAATAAGGACCGGTCTCTCTACCAGGGTAAAGGGCGGCTGCAAAGCCGCCCTTTTTAGTGAAGCACCATGATGCACTGGAGCCTGTTCATCGGCATAGGGATCGGCGCCGCGGCCGGAGCGGCCGTCATGGCCGCCTGGGCGCACGGGCGCCTGGCCCGTCTGCGCGACCGGCTCGAATTCGAGCGTAGCCGGAGCGAGGAGAAACTGGCCACGCTCGACGAGGCGCGCGAATCCATGGCGCACCAGTTCGAGAACCTGGCGAACCGGATTTTCGAGGAAAAGGGTCAGCGACTGGGCACTGAACAGCGCGAAAGACTCGATCAGCTCCTCGCGCCGCTGCGACAGCAGATCACGGAATTCCGCAAACGGGTCGACGACGTCCATCACGAAGAGAGCCGCGAGCGCGCCTCGCTCAAAAACCAGGTGCAGCAGCTTCAGGAATGCAGCCGTGAAGTCGGCGAACGCGCGGCCCATCTCACCCAGGCCCTCCGCGGCGAAGTCAAGACCCAGGGCGACTGGGGCGAATTCATCCTCGAACGCATACTTGAAGAGTCCGGTCTCCGCCGGGACGAGGAATACGAAGTCCAGACCCAGTACACGGACGCCTCGGGACGCCGGCTGCGCCCTGACGTGGTGCTGCACCTTCCGGAGGAGAAAGACGTCGTCATCGATTCAAAGGTCTCGCTCAAGTCCTACGAGCAGTACTGCCATGCGGACGATGAGCCGACCCGCGGGGAGGCGCTGAACGCACACCTCCAGTCGATGCGTCAGCATATCCGCGACCTCGGACAGAAGAAGTACGAGGATCTGGAGGCCGTCCGCTCGCTGGACTTCGTCCTCATGTTCGTCCCCGTCGAACCGGCCTTCATCACCGCGGCACGCGAAGACCCGTCGCTGTACCACGAAGCCTTCCAGCGCAACATCCTCCTGGTCGGCCCGTCCACGCTGATGATGACCCTGCGCATCATCGAGAGCATCTGGCGCCGCGAGAAGCAGTCGCAGAACGCGGACGCCATCGCCTCGCGCGCGGGCTCGCTCTACGACAAGTTCGTCTCGTTTGTCGAGTCGATCGAGGATGTCGGCCAGCACCTCGACCGGGCAAAGGAATCGCACGAACAGGCCGTCAAACGCCTCCAGACCGGATCGGGCAACGTCCTCCGCCAGATCGAAATGCTCAGGGAACTCGGGGTCAGGGCCCGCAAGAAGCTCCCTCCGGACTGGAACGCGGAAGAGGAAGATCCGGCGGATAAGGCACCTTGATACCCGCTGTGCTGAAAACAGGTCAGGGAGGGGACGACCGGCATCGTCCCGCCGGGATATTCATCACCGGCACCGATACGGGGATCGGCAAGACGGTCCTCACGGCGGCGCTGTTGATGGAGCTGCGCGCGCGGGGGCTGGACGCGGTGCCGATGAAGCCTGTGCAGACCGGGGCGGAGCCGGGGCCGGGCGGCGGGTTACGCGCGCCGGATCTCGAATTCGCGCTGCGCGCCGCCGGGATGGACCCGGACGCCGACACGCGCGCCCGGATGGCGCCGCAGCTCTTCCGGGAACCGTGTTCGCCGCACCTGGCCGCGGAACTCGAAGGGCGTACCGTCGATCCGGAGCAGATCCTCACGGCCTGGAACCAGCTTGGGGCCGCGCACGAATTTGTGCTCGCCGAAGGAGCCGGGGGCGTGCTCGTCCCGGTCGACCGCGAACGGACCATGCTCGATCTGATGCGCGCGATGGGCTGCCCCGTGCTGGTCGCCGCACGCCCGTCGCTCGGCACGCTCAATCATTCGCTGCTCACCCTGCACGAACTGGCCCGCGCCGGCCTGCGCGTCGCCGGACTCGTCCTGATCGAATCGACCCCCGAACGCGCCCCCTGCGTGGAGGAAGATAATCGCAGGACGCTTGAACGTCTGGGCGGCGTGCCGGTTTACGGCCCGCTCCCGTATTGTGAAGGCCTCGGCGGCTCGGACGATCCGGGGGCGTTGCTGCGTGAACGCTGCGGCGGCACCGCCGCGGAGATTGCGGACGCCGCGCTTCTGATGACCGGAGGTTGACGCGTTGTGCGCCGCTTGGTACATTGCGCGTCTTATTTGATCCTGAGCACCCGTGGCGGAATTGGTAGACGCGCAAGATTCAGGATCTTGTGGCCATACGGTCGTGGAGGTTCGAATCCTCTCGGGTGCACCATCTCACATCATATCCGGAATCGCATTGCTGTAGTTCTCCGGCGTGACCAGAAGATAGTGGTTCCGGAAAACCCTTCCCAGTGAATCGCCCTCCGCCGGCTCGGTTTCCCGCTCCCCTCTTCCCCGGAAAGTCACGGCCGCCTTCAGAAATCCGTGCTTGAAAAGAGGTTGATATCCGAACGTCGAACTCAGGCTGAGATCGTAGACGGGCGGGATATCCTTCGGCTCATCCTCCGCCTTCAGCATCGGAACCCCGAGCAGCGAGACGACCGCCTCCGCATCGGGATGGGCTTCGAGCTGCATGAAGAAAACATCGCGCGGATACCCCGGACCGGGGGCTTCGGGCATCCATTTCATGAAGCGCTCATAGGGCATCTCGCTTATGACCACGGGGTTCGGACGCCCCGAGAGCGCGGCGCGCAGTTCCTCGAGTCGTAGAAGGGCCAGTTCGCGAGCGGGATTCTTCTCCAGCTTCGCAGGATAACCGATCACCAGCACGGGACCCGCCTCTTCCAGCGAAGAGGCCAGGTATTCGCCCACCACGCGGCCGGCCGCGCGGTTGCGCAACTTGACTTCCTCGGAAGGATACTTCTCGATCCGAAACGTGTTCCATCCGTAAAACCCCGCGAGCAGGAGCGTAATGACGGAGAGCACGATCAGCACGGGGTTGGCGGCGGGCCATCGGCGACGTTTACGGTACACGGTGATCAGCGCGATAAAGAGCACGATCATCAGGATCTGAACAGGCACGGCAAGCCTCCCGTTTGAATACGCATCATGATGGAATTTCTTCCGGGGTACACTTATACCTTGCGCGCCGGAAGGATGCAATGCGCGATGCAGCAGTTCTCATTATGGCCGCATTCCGACCGCGGACGGCGTGGCAGCCGTCCCTCCCGAGTCGATATCCGACGCATTTTCGGGCACTGGGAGGGTCGGGTGCCACCCCGACCGAAAAGGGTGAAGCCATAATGAGAATCGCTGTGCGCGATGCGCCGGTTCAACGGATCAGGCAGGAATGGCCGCCCCGAACGCCGGATGTTTTGACTGGCTCTCACGGCGCGGAGAGAGTAGATAGGAGAGCCTTGTTTTTTGGCGGATTTTTTCATGGCACACAGCAGACGGACATTCATCACGGGGGCGGGCGGCGCGGCGGCGTGGAGCGCGGCGGGCGGCGGCGCCGCCGCGGATCGCGGGGCGTCCTCCCCGCACCTTCTGCTGATCACGGCGGACAACATATCGGCCCGCGAACTCGGATGCTACGGTCACCCATCGCACCGGACCCCCCATCTCGACCGGCTGGCCTCGGAGGGGGTCCGATTCCAAACGTGCTGGGGATCCCCCTCCGGCATGGCGGCGAGAGTGGAACTGTGCACCGGTCGCTACCCCTTTCGAACCGGCTGGTACCATGAATTCATGCGTCCGGCGGCGGGCGAACGCGGATATGTCGTTTCGCAGTCCAACCTCACCCTGGCGCGGCTGCTGCAGCATGCGGGCTATGACACCTTCCTCGCGGGTCAATGGCTGTTCCCGGAATCGCCGATGCAGCACGGATACCGGAACCGCTGTGTCTGGGCGCCCGGTGTCCGCCGGCTGTTCGGCGGCGAGCCGTCGACCGTGCAGGGAGCGACTCCGGACGCACACCTGCGCGGCCTCCCCTCCTGGCACCGGAACCCGGAGCTGCGGATCAACGGGCACAGGTACGCCGCGGATGAAGAGCACTACGGCCCCGACCTCTTCAGATCGTACCTGGCGCATCACACCTCGCGGGTCGCCTCCGCACCCGTCTTCATGCACTACGCGATGACCCTCGGCCGGCGGGCGGAACTCGAACCCGGAGGCGTGGTGACCTGGCCCCCCGTGCCGGGCACCGAGACGGAGGCCGGAACCCTGAAGGACACCGTGGAGCATATCGACGCGGGCATCGGCGCGCTCATGCAGAACCTCGTCGACTCGGGTCTCGAGCGCGACATGATCGTGGTATTCACGGCGGACAATGGAAGCCCGTTCTTCGGGAAAGGAAGAATCTACGGTGAGCGGGGCGCCGCCGTACCGCTGATCGTATGGGGACCGGGCCGTATTCCCTCGCTCCCTCCCAGCCCGGCCCTGGTGGATCACACCGATATCTTTCCGACGCTGGCACAACTGGCGGGGGCTTCCATTCCCGGGGATTACGAACTGGACGGAAAGAGTTTCGTCCCGGCGCTCCGCGGCGAACCCGGAAGCATCCGGACCTGGATTTACGCGCCCTGGGCCGACCGTCAACTGGTCCGCACCCGCGACTGGATGCTCGACGGCGACGACCGCCTCTGGCGCTGCCGACCGGACGAGGGCGACGGGACGTGTCGGCGCGTCTCCCGTGAAATGGCCCCTCACGCCTACCTGGCCGCCCACCGACTCCGCCGGATAAAAACAAAACTCGCCGTTTCCAGCCGGCATGAAGCGTCACTGCAACGCTGGCGGCGGACCACGTTTCAGGAAGACCGCCGGGCCGCGCGGCAAGTCGAAGCGGGTCGCGCCGCGGGGTGGTTCATCGACGGCCCCGGCCGGCTGTATGCGACGCCGGAATTTCTGCGCATCGAGTGCCGGGGACCCGGGGTACGGCTGTACAGCGCACTGCGTGAAGATCTCGTGCCGGTGAGCATTCGCGCCCGCATCCGCTGTGCCGCCGACGGCGAGGCCCGCTGGGGCTGGCGCGAAGCAGGGGACGCGGGAGATGCGGCCCGCACCCTCGCCTTTCCCCTGCGGCCGGACGGCATCTGGCGTCCCTATGAAGCGGTGCTGCCGCACGACGCCGCGCCCGAACGCATCTGGCTGATGCCCGCCTCCGGTCCCGGCACGATCGAGATCGAATGGATCGCTTTTTATCCGCGGGACGACGCCGGAGCCGATCCGCTTCAAATCTGGCATTTCGGCTCCGCGATCTCCGCGTAGGAACGTCGGGATCCTACAGCTTCGGCCACTGGCCCACGGTTTGCGCGGCCTTGCCGTCGCCGAAGTATTCGCGGAAGAGCTTGAAGTAGTACCACTCCTCCTTGCTGCGCACAAAGGAGTACTGCTTCTGCGCCGCGGCGAATTCCTCGTCGCTGTACCGGTCCTCGAAGTACTGCGGCATGACGCCCGCCGATCCCGATCCCTGCGAGAATTCGGCCTTGAGCCGTTTCGTGATCACGTCCGGAAGGTCGGGTTCGTACGCCTTGCGGAAGATCCACTTTTCGACTTTGGTGCCGTCCTCTTCTTCATGCAGTTTGACGTCGGGCGGCAGGGTCAGGGCGTAGTCGAGCAGCTCGCCCGAAATCAGCGGCGCCACCACGCGCATCGAATGCCCGAGGTTCATCCGGTCGAGGCGCAGCGAGGCGTTGCTGTGCAGATATCCGAGGCACTGGATCTGCTGCTCCGTAAGTTCGGAGAGCGGGCGGTCCTTCAGATAGGCATAGCCGCAGAAGATCTCGTCGCCGCCCTCACCGGAGAGCAGCACCTCGTAGCCCGCCTCCCGGGCCTTGCCCGAGATCAGGAAGTTCGCGACGGCGCTGCGCACCAGCGAGGGGTCGAACGATTCGAGGTTATAGATCACGTCCGGGAGAGCCTCGATGACCTGTTCCAGGGTCACGAGCAGCTCCTCGTGATCGGTGTTCAGGTGCTCGGCCACCACCCGGGCGTTGTGGATGTCCCCGCTCTCGCCCACGCCGATCGCGTAGGTCTTGAGGCGCGCTCCGGGCCCCTCGCGCCGCCGCAGCGCATCGGTGGCGAGGCAGGCGATGACGCTGCTGTCCATTCCGCCGCTCAGCAGCGAGGCCGTGGGCGCGGAGAAATCCACGTGGGCATCGAAGCTCCGCTGAATGATATCGCGCACTTTGGCGATAATGGCTTCGGTCTCCTCGCGGACGGGCTGCGGGGGTTCCGGCAGCGAGGCGAACGGTTTCAGCGCACCGCTCTCGTCCATGCAGTGACCGGGGGGGAACTCGTTGACATCGTCGGTAATCGCGCACAGCGCCTTGAGTTCGGACGCGAGATAGAGCGTGCCGTCCCTGCGCCCGTAGAACAGGGTCTTGATGCCGAGCAGATCGCGGGCCGCCAGCATCCGGCCGTTGTCGCAGACGACGCAGGTAAAGATGGCATCGTTGAGAAACTTGAACATGTCCGCGCCGTGATGTTCGTAGAGGTGAAGGAGCAGACGCTCTTCGCGGAACGCCCCCGGCCGGACGCCCTCCTCCTCGGCGAGCGCAGGGAGATTGCCGATCTGACCGTCCCAGGTCACGAACCGTCCGCCGTCATCGTGACACGGAACCTCAGCGCCGTCGCGCGCCTGCGGGGCGTCGGCGTGCAGGTAATTCTGTCCCGCCATCACGGCGCCGCTCTCGCGGACGCCGTAGAGAAACGGTCCGCGATGGGCGATCCTGCCCATCATCTGTTCGATACTCTCTCGATCGGGCTCTCCGCATCCGACGGCGAAACCACTCATAAGTCCTCCCGGTTGAAGTGCATCTGCGCGGCGCGGACGTTCGTGGTCGCCCGCGCGCCCTGTTGTTGAGCCTTCACACCTTACAGGGTTGCCGCGAGCATGCAAGAGAGCAGCGTTCGATTTCGAGACCGGCCGCGTTCCGGATTCAGCGGGAACCTTTTCCCTTGTCTTTGAACACCCCCTTAATCACCATGTCAGTTTTTATCATGATCAAAGGCTCCTACAGGATAGCGACGGTCGCAGGCATACCGATCAAGGTGCACCTCACGCTGCTGCTGATGCTGCTGCTCTTTCTCGTGTGGCAGGGGCCGCTGGGGCTCATCATCGCCCTCGGACTGTTCACCAGTGTGGCGCTGCATGAACTGGGACACTCGCGGGTGGCACTCCGCAAGGGCTGCACCGTAAGCGAAATCATGCTCCTCCCGATCGGGGGGATGGCGAAGATGAGCAACCTGCCGCGCGACCCCGCGGACGAATTCAAAATCGCGATCGCGGGTCCGCTGGTCAGCTTGGGCCTGTCCGCCGCGGCCTTCGGCCTCTACCTGCTGTCCGGATCGCTGGGGCTTGAACTGGCTGCTTTCGTCGCGCTGTCGCTGGCCGTGCTGAACCTCGTGCTGGCGCTGTTCAACCTGCTGCCGTCTTTTCCGATGGACGGGGGACGCATTTTCCGGGCGTGGCTCACCCCGCGCAAGGGACGGCTGGAAGCCACGCGCATCGCTTCGAAAATAGGCCGCAGTCTGGCCGTCGTCTTCGGCATCGTCGGCCTTTTCAACGGCAATCTCATCCTGGTCCTGATCGCGGTCTTCATCTTCCAGGCGGCGGGTGCGGAATACCGGCTGGTGCGCCAGCAGCATCACCCGCTCTACGGGGAAGGATTCGGCGGGCCGCAACGCTACGGGAACCCCGGAGTGGAGGAAACGGAAATCAGCGTCGGCCCCCCGCCCTACGCTCAGAAGCGGTCCCCGCTCGATTCGTGGCGGGCGCGGGCTCGAGCCCTCTGGCGCCGGATCACGGGCTCACGCTCCTGAGTGAGGGCCGGACGGGCCTGCCTTCGCGCACAGAACAGGTGGACGGAGCGGGACTATTCCTCTCCGGCGCCGCCTTCGATTTCGCGGAGCTGGTCGAACAGGAACTTATCGCTCGCGCGGACATCTTCGTCCTCGGGCTTCTCCTTCGCCGCCCGGGCCCGCTCCTCCGCCAGTTCTTCCCGCTGACGCTGCTTCTCGATGCGCCGGTATTTCAGATCCTCGATCAGCGCGACCGCAAGTATCGCCGCGATCAGCAGACCGGCCAGGATCCAGAGCATCCTCATGCGGAAATCCGGGGACCGCTTGAAGCGCCGCATCAGGCGCGCCATACCGCGGTTGTTGCTGCGGGGGCGGCGTACCTTCTCCCCGCTTTCATCAAACGAATCCGTCCGCCGCTCGCGCTTCCGCGAGGAGCGCCCGTTCGATGAACGCGGTCTTTTTTTACGGTAATAGGTCCCCGAATAGAAATCGTCCACCACCCGCTCCTCGGGCGGCTCCCGATCGTGATTCTGCTCTGTCATAAGGTTCTCACAGCGTTGTGCATCAAAAGCCGCAAGGGTCGTTTATTCGGCGTGGAAAGTCAAGTTCCGCACGGCGGTCCTGAGGGCCTTCTGCGGATCGCGGCGCGCCGTCTCCGCGCCGCAGGCCTCCTCCAGAGAGGCGATTTCCTCCAGCGCGAGTTCGCGGGCGTGACGCTCCGGCAGCGAGACCGCGCCGGCCACCGCCGCAACCCGGGCCCCCTGTTCCCGGGCTTTGCGGCTGACGCCGGCGACCACCTTGCCGCGCGCGGACTGCTCGTCCAGCCGTCCTTCGCCGGTGAGCACCCAGTCCGCATCCCGCAAGTGTGCCTCGAGTCGCGCCACGCGCATCACCGCATCCACCCCGGAAACCAGGCGCGCCCCGAGCAGCGCGGCCGCGCCGTAGGCCAGTCCGCCGGCCGCGCCGGCGCCGGCCGCCCGCTCCAGCCCGCGGGGACAGACACCGTCGGTATTCACCGCTTCGGCCAGACGGCCCAATCCGCGTTCCAGGCGCGCCACGCCCTCCGACGAAGCCCCCTTCTGGGGCGCGTACACGGCGGCGGCGCCCTCCGGACCGCAGAGCGGATTATCGACATCGCACAGGACCTCGACGGGCGGCAGCGTGAGCGAAGACGGGCGAACGATCGTCGCCAGCCGCTCGAGACTGCCTCCGCCCGGCGGCAGATCGCGTCCGTCCGGCCCGGAGAAGCGGTATCCCAGCGCCGCGGCCGCCCCCGTACCGCCGTCCACCGTCGCGCTGCCGCCCACGGCGAGTTCGATACGCTCCGCCCCCCCGGCCGCGGCGGCGGCCATCAGTTCACCTACGCCGAAGGTGGTGGTGACGAGCGGATCCCGCTCCCGCTCCTGAAGCAGCGTCAGGCCCGCCGCCTCCGCCATCTCGATCACGGCCGTACGGTCCGCGGCCATCCATACCCAGCGGGCCTCCACGCTTTGGTCCGGCCGCGGGCCCGTGACCCGGCACGTCTTCCATGCGCCGCCGCGGGCGACGCACAGCGCCTCCGCCGTACCCTCGCCTCCGTCCGCCATCGGGACCTCGACCACCCGCCATCCCGGGTGCCGTGCCCGCAGCTCGTCCGCCGCCGCGGCACAGGCCTCGGCGGCACTCATGGTGCCTTTGAACGAATCGAATGCGACCACGAGGTTCATGAGCGTTACGGAGCTTCCGGCGACCGCACCCGTGCATCCTTTCGCATCAGCGGCTGCCCGGGTGTACGGGCCGGTCCCCTTTCGCGCAGAGCGGACACTCCGAGGGGTTCCAGGTGGTCGGGCTGCACTCGAGCAGCGCAATCATCGGCACCCCGAAATCGATCGTACCGCCGCTGCGATCCACGAGCACCGCCACGGCTTCCACGACCCCGCCGTGCGCGCGCACGATATCGATCGTCTCCCGGACGCGTCCGCCGCGGGTCACCACGTCCTCGGCCACCAGAAAACGCTCGCCCTCCCGAATCCTGAACCGGCGCATGGCGAGAGCGCCCTCCTCTTTTTCGGCGAAGATGAAGCGGGTGCCCAGTTCACGGCCCATTTCATGGCCCACCGCGATCCCTCCGAGGGCGGGAGCGATGACCGTCTCGGGCTCCATCGCCGGGCATGCTTCCCGCAGCTTCCCGGCCAGCGCCCGGCAGACCTCGGCGGCATGCTGAGGATACTGGAGCAGCATGGCCGCCTGGATAAAACGGTCGCTGTGCAGGCCCGAACGAAGCTCGAAATGCCCCTCGAGCAACGCACCGGTTTCACGAAACCGATCCCAGGCGGGACCGGTCATTTCATTCTGATCCTCCATGTCGAACTCCTTTCGCACCACGCCCTGAATCCGGCTCGGCGGCCGACTGGTTGACGGGCTGTACACTTCCGCATACTATCAACCGCGTTATGGATGTCCAATTTGAAGAGCGTGACGGGGTACTCATCGCGCGCCCGGACGGCGAGCTGGCCGGCCAGGGGGCCGAACGATTCCGGACTCTCTTCAAAGAGCGCGCCGGGCGATCCGCCTGCACGCTCGGCGTCGTCGATCTGAGCGGCGTCCCGCAGCTCGACAGCGTGGGGCTCGGGGCCCTGATCTCCGCGCTGCGCTCCATGATCCAGAAAGGCGGCGATCTGAAATTGTGCGCGGTACGCCCGTCCGCCCGCCTCATCTTCGACATCACCCGCGCGCAGAATATCTTCGATATCCTCCCCGCGCTGGACGATGCCCTCGACGCACTGCGCTGAGTCCTCAGAACCCGATTTCCAAAGCCAGGATCAGGTTTCCGACGGCGAAGAGGTATACGGCGAATGTGGAAAGCGTGTGTCTCCGAAAGAACCGGAGCAGGAAGTGGATGCAGGCCATGGACACGAGGAAGCAGACCGCGAATCCGGCCAGGAGCGGGAGCAGCGGCAGACCGTCCATGGATCCGTCGAACAGCTTGAACACCTGGAACACCATTGCGCCGAGGATGGCGGGCACCGCCATCATAAAGGCGAACCGCGCCGACTCGGTGCGCGCCTTTCCGCATAAGACGCCGGTACTGGTCGTAAGGCCCGAGCGCGAAGCGCCGGGGAACAGGGCGAAGATCTGGGCGATCCCCATCGCCAGCGCCGTTTTCCACCCGATCCCGGGCGGTCGCGACCGCTTCCAGTATTCCGCGAAAATAAAGCAGAAGGCGCAGCTCAGCATCACCGCCCCCACGATATGCCCGTGGCGGACATCGGCCATGCGCGAGTAGAGATAGGGTCCGGCCAGGACCACCGGAAGCGTCGCGAGAATGAGCATCCTCAGCGTCTTCCGGTGCCCGCGGTCCTCGGCCGTCATGCGGGCAGGCCGCAGCAGCGCCCGCAGCATACTCCACCAGTCGTGGTGGAAATAGACCAGGATCGCCAGCAGGCTGCCTGCGTGGAGCACGGTATCGAGCAGGACGCCCCCCTCATCCGACCAGTGCATCATCTGGCGGACCAGCACGAGATGGCCGGAACTGCTGATGGGGATGAATTCGGTGATGCCCTGAATGAGCGCCAGCACGAGAATCTGGAGGATGGTCACACTCAGCAATCCCTTCTGCGGTACGTTCTTCAGCGCGGCGGAAGGACGAGCCTTCCGTCATGCCGTTCAATGATGTGTCCCTTATCGATCAGCCATCCCAGTGCCGACGAACGGCTCCGATCCGTATCGCCGTCGCCGCGGAGCAGGTCGTCCGCCGTGCACCGGTCCGCGCGTCCGATCTCCTCGATCAGGGCTTCGATGTCCGGGGCCACCTTGCCGGTCTTCAGCGCCGCCGGCATGATCGAGCTCACGTAGTTCACCTTGCCGTCCATTTTGAAGACGTACAGCTTCATATGCTTGAACGCCGCGCGCAGCGAGATGATCATCGACAGCGGAAAGTTTTTCTCCCGCTCGTCGAATCGACGCAGAAAGGCCCGCAGGTCGCGGTCCGTCATCCCCTCCATCGCGGCGGCGGGCATCACCGCGCGGCGCAGCTTCCGGATCAGGTCCGGGCCCACCTGCTCGCGGAACCGCTGTTCCGCTTCAGGGCGATCCAGCGTCGCGGCCGTCTCGCTCCCCGCCCCTTCGCGGAGCCGGTAGCGGCGGGTTGTACATGCCTGCTGCTTCCACTGGTCGACCAGCTCCGCGTCGTGCAGGACTTCGATCTTCCGCTCGTAGTCCTCGAAGCTCATGTGGGCGAAGCGCCTCTCGTACAGCTCGCGGACGCTGCGGTGGTAGAGGTGATAGTTGGGCGGTCCCAGCAGCTCGCCGGAGAGGCCGCAGCGTCCCACGCAGTTGAACTGTCCCTCCGGGGGCGGCTGTTCGATCTCTTCGCAGACATAATACTCGTTGAAATGCGCCGCCACGGCGTGCTCGACCGCGCTTTCCTCCGAACGCGCCACCGAGCCGCACTGCCGGCACTGAAACAGGGGCGGCGCCTCCCCTCCGCGTTCGCACTCCAGCTTAATGCGGTAGAAACGGGGATCAGAGAGAAACTTCTCCGCCAGGGCGGCCAGCGGATAGGCGCGCCGCGAGCGGTGCAGCCGCTGCGCGAGCGCGGACAGACGCTTCTGGTCGGGCAGAAAGGTTACGCGGTAGGGAAGCTCGACGGGGGGCGCAGGCCGCGCCCCGCCGCGCCCGGTTGGCTTCGACTTCGCGGAGTCCCGCTTCGGCTGCCTTTCGCGCCGGGGCCGCGTCTCCTTCCTCGCGGGCCTCCTCTCCGCTTTCCGGGCGCCGGAGCGGCGCGGCTTCCCGCCGGTGTCCTTTCGCGGCGACGGCGTCTTCGGATCGCGCTTAACCCAGTCGGGTGCCAGATTCAGGTCGGCCAATTGCTCCCGCAGGTCCGGAGTGCTCTCCTCGGACTGTTCCGGACCGGGTTGCGAGTCGTTCTTCATAGACACGGAACTGCAATATGATAGTTTCCCTCCGTCAGTTCAAAGCAAAATCGGCACGACCTGCGTGTGCCGGCAAAGCGCTGACCTAACCCACCCTTAACATTCGGGAGATTCATGAAAGCGGACGAACTCGAACGTTATTCTTCGGCCGTCACGCTCTCCGACATGGAGATCTTCGTTTTTCCCCGCCTGCTCTATGCCCTGGTGCTGGCGAACATCATGTCGCCACTGCTGTGGGAATGGCGCCGGGACCGCTGGTTCAGAAAGCTGGATCGCAAAACCCCGTACAGGAAAGTGATGCGGCTGAAGCAGTTCATCATGGATCATTTCGAGTTCAACCTCGACCTCGAGACCTGGGGGCTGACGCACAAGAACCGCGAAATCGAACGGTTCAGCCCCTTCATGGACCCCGAGGCCATCGCCCGCAGCAATGCGCTGTTCGGATACCAGGGCGACCGGTACTACTTCGACATCGATATCCGCCGCCATTTCGGGCTCGACTCCTACGAAGAGGACATCATCCCGTACTGGAAAACGGAGACGCTGGAGGCGATGCACGCCTTCCGGCACAAAGAGGGTTACACGGAAGGCGCGGGCGAATGCGTCTCGCTCTCGACGCTCTACGCGGCGGCCCTGTTCGTGGTGTGCCGTATCCCGCTCGAGCAGATCTACCTGATGGCCACGCCCCTGCACTCGCAGAACTTCATCGATGTCGCCGACGGAGTCCTCACCAACAACCGCCGCGTCGTCACCAAAACCATGTGGTACAACGGGACCGAACTCAGCGCCCGCGCCCAGCGCGCCCTGCGCAATGAACGCGTGACGATCGTCTCCCACCCCACGGGCTGGATCCACCTGATCCACCCCGTGCGCACGATCGACGAACAGGCCTGGGATCAATTCACCGGCCGGCTGCAGTCCTACCTGACGCGCGAACGGATCGATTACGAGGTGCTGGCCAATTTCCTGCGGCTGCACCGGGAGTTCCAGGTGTGCTTCCAGCTCCGCCACGAACATCACGGGAAGACGCGCTACCTGCCCGCGGAAACGGCCTATCATTACGAACACGCGTCCTCGTACCGCGTGAACGACACCACTTCGGATCACCTGCTCTCGGAGATCGATGAATACGAGTTCTACTCCAACCCGCTCGAGGGACGCATCTGCCTGCAGGAGCTGGCCGACTATCTGGAGCGGAACCCGATCCGCTCCTACGACCGCGATTCGCTGCGCGCGCTGGCCGAGCGGATGCAGTGCCCGCACAATCGCGCGCCGGAAATCCTGGAGCGGCTGGCGGCGTTCGTTCACGTGGCACCGCGCCTCCCCGACCTCTCCGCCAAGAGACACGAAACCGAAGCGGCCATCGACCTCCACCCCGACATGAACCGCGAGGAGGTCATCGACCGACTGACGGAGCTGCGCGCCGCGAGCGCGACCGCCGACCTGGCGTTCTACGCCTACCGCGATCTTGCGTCGACCGACTGGGAACCCTTCATGAAGGCGGCGCTGGAGCGCAACCCGGTGTGTATCGAGGGGGCGAAGGACCTGACGCTTGACGGTCTGCGCGACTATCTCGACCGTCTTCCCGACGACTCGATTTACGACGGGACGCGAGCCGCGCAGCCGGACGAGGTGTGGAACTTCGGCCGCGGCGACGGCCTCGAGAAGGCGGTCACCTGTGCCGCCGTACTTCGCCACCGCACGCCGGAGCGGCCGATCACGCTGGAATGCACGCCGGAGCGCGCTGCGCTGATCCTGGAGGACGAACGTCTCGAGTGGCGTTCATCCAAGGGGCTGCGTCATACGGTCGAACTCTGAACGGCGGACGAGCCTTCCCTATGAGCGATTCCGGAACACGACCCGAACTCTGGATGGCGCCGATGCGCGGGATCACCACCCCCGAATTCCGCGCGGTCTGGAGGAAGCACAGCGGGGGACTACGCGGCGCCGTGACCCCGTTCATCGCCCTCAGCCGAACCTCCCGCCTCCGACCCGAACGCGTGAGGCGTCATCTCGGCGACCCGGCACCCGGCTGGCGCGTGATCCCGCAGGCGCTGACGTCCGATTCCGAACCCTTCCTCGAACTGGCGCACATCGTCGCCGATCTCGGCTGCGACGAACTGAACCTGAACCTCGGGTGCCCTTGGAAAAAGATCAGGAAAAAGGGCCGCGGATGCGGGCTGCTCGCGCATCCCGACCGGCTGTTCTCCTTTCTGGACACCGTGTGTCCCCGTCTGCCCGTCTCCCTGTCGATCAAAGTCCGCCCGGGCATCGAACGGCTGGACGAGCTGGACGCCCTTGTTCCGCGGCTGAACGCGTATCCCCTCGCCCACGTCACGATCCATCCGCGCACCGCGGAGCAGATGTACACGGGTTGCGCCGACCTCGAGACGTTCCGCCGCCTGGCGCAGGCCTTTACGGCGCCGGTCTGGTATAACGGCGACCTCCTATCCGTCCGCGACTTCAGGCGCTTCCGCGCCGCCCTGCCCCGTCAGCGGACCTGGATGCTGGGCCGCGGCCTCCTGATCCATCCCTTCCTCGCGGAAATGATCGTTGGAGATCGAACGGTACTTCCCGACTATCTCCCGAAGCTGCGCGCATTTCACGAGGACCTGCTCCGGGTCTACTGCGACGAACTTCCGCCCCGCTCCGTCACCGGACGGATGAAGGAACTGTGGAGCTATCTCGCGCAGGGACTGCCGCACGGCGACGCCGCCTTCGACCGGATCAAACACGCCCGCTCGCCGGAGGAACTTCGCGAAGCCGCGGCGAGGGTGCTGGACGAGGCGTCCCGATGAAATAACCGGCCGGCCTTGATCAGCGTTTCTCTTTTTCTGGAACTCTCCCTTGTCTTCACACCGTAATCCGCTTACGGCGATACCCATGAGCAACCGGGAGGTAAGAGCGTATCTTTCAGAGATCGGGCGCAAGGGTGGTTTAAAGAGTCGCCGGACGCTTACAGCGGAGCAATCCCGGGACATGATCCGGGTACGCGAAGCGCAGAAGGCATTCCACCGCTATTATGCCCGATGCTTCTGGTATATGCGTGATGATTTGCGGGTCACCCTTTCCGACGTCCCGGAGATCGTTCGCGGTCTGCGTCAATACGGAGGGCGGGAAGGATATCTTCTCGCCGAAAAACTGTGCCTCTAAGCGAAATACAGGCCAAAGTTGGTTCTACGTAATTTTTTGTGGTGAGGCGACGGGAAATCCGCTCGCGTCCCGTCGTACTCGTACTCGAATTCCTTGAATCGGGGGATGGGATCGCGCCTTCGGCGCTCCGAGTACGCGTACGAGTACGAGTACGAATTATGTTCACCCCCCTCAACCCACCTTCATGTTCTTCATGTGAAGGCAGGGATTCTGCTGGACAGCAGAAGGCCGTCCGCAGACCCGGCGCGCTTAGCCTGTCCGCCGAAGGCATAAAGGGCCGAAGGCGGAGAGATCGCGCCCTACCCGGAAATCGCAAAGATGAATGAGAAGAGCACAGGCAAAGAAATGGTGCGTTCTCTCTTACGTTCGTAGTAGGCCCGCAGGTCCGCGCAGCGGACCAGGGCCGTTATCTTTTCCCGGAGGGCGCGGGCTGCGTCAGCGGGAAATCCTGATATTGCGCCGCAGGTAGGTGGGTTCGTCGAGGTTCTGTCCGCGGAAGAGCGTGGGTTCGAGTTTCGCGAAGGGGCCGCGCGGGCTGGCGTCGATATCCATCTCGATCTGCACGGGACGCCGACCCCGGCGCTCCCCTTCCCCGCCGTCCTGCCGTTCTTCCCCGGCCTCCTCTTCCTCCTCCGGCGCGAGCATCAGCAGCGTAACCAGCCCGAGCCGGGCACTCATCCCCTCGTTCAACGACACGCCCCAGTTGCGGACCGCGGGTTCGGGCAGGCGGGCGCTCCATTCCGAGACCATGCTTCGCAGTTCGGTCAGGCGGAAATCATTCCCCGCCGTCAAACCGATCAGCCCGCCGCGTGCACGGCCGATCGACTCGTCTCCGCCGAGCAGCGGGTGGCGGAACAGCTGCTCCACCGCCCCCGACGCGGCCTCGCGGTCCACTTCCGTGCAGGCGAACACCGCCTGCCCCTCCCCGCCCTGCAGCATGGCGCCGACTGCTCCGAAATCCAGGTTGATCACACCGTCCTCGCAGAAAATACGCGCCAGCGCGGCCACGCCCGGCAGGATCCACCGATCCGCAAGGGCCAGCGACTCCTGGATCGTCCGTTCGTCGTTTTCCTCCGCCAGGAGATCGTTGCGTACGGGAACGACCACATTGGACGCCGCCCGGAGTTCCTGCAGGGCCTGCTCGGCGTGCCGCCTCGCCGCCTCCGGTTCAAACTCGAACGGCATGACCGCGAAGGTCATCGTCATGATATTGTCCGCGCGGGCCCAGCGGATGATCTGCGGCAGTGCGCCGGACGCCGTTCCGCCGCCCAGCCCCGCGATCACGAACAGGAGGTCGAGATCGCCGATCATCGCACGGATACCGGAGGCATCGGACTGCGCCGCGCGGCGGCCGAGGTCCGGGCTGGACCCCGTGCTGAAGGCACGGGTCACGGTTTCGCCGATCAGCCGCGTCTCCGGCACGCCGCAGCAGGACAGATGCTGCGCGTCCGTGTCGATCGCGGCCAGGCGCAGGCCCTCGGGCCACAGGGCGCGGGCGCGGCCGAGGATATTCAACCCCGCGCCTCCGACCCCGAGGAGCATGATACGCGGCATGTTTACCTCAGGAACCTCCGCCATCACCCCTCCTCTTCCGCCGGCGCAACACACCCGGCCACAGCCTTCCGCCGCTTCGCCGTCTGCGCGGCGCGGTCTTCTGTTCCGCCGCCACTCGCAGACCTCCGACCGCCACCGCGTACTGCACGCTTTCCGCCGCGCCCGGGAGGCCGATCACGTCCATCACCCGGCCCGTCTGGACGGCGGTATCGAAGACCCGATGCGCCGCGTCGGGAACCCCCTCCAGGCAGGACCCACCCCCGGCCAGCACCACGCCCGTCCCGAGGAGGTCGAGCACCCCCCGTTCGCGGAGCAGGGACTGGATCACCTGAAACGTCTCCTCCACGCGGACCTCAATCACTTTCTGCAGACTCCGCCGCCGCACCACGCATCCCCCGAACCCTTCCCCATCGGAGGACACCGAGATGCGTCCGGCGGTGTCGAGATGATCCGCCAGCGCCCGCCCCTCCTCGCGCTTGACGGTCTCGGCCTGCCGGAACGAGAGGTTGAGCGCGCGCATCAGGTCGCAGGTCACGTGCGCCCCCCCTACGGCGACCGACTCCGCCGCGCAGGGACGTCCCTCGTGATAAACCATCACATTGGTGGTCCCTCCGCCCATGTCGACCACCGCCGCACCGGCCTGCCGCTGCTCCTCGGTGAGAAGGCCGTGCGCCAGACACAACCCACTGTACGCCACGCCCTCGCAGTCGATATCAATGTCCTCCAGCAGGCTCCTGAAATTGTCGACCACCGAGGTGCGGGCGTAGATGGAAAGCATGTCCAGGTTGAGATGATTCCCGTACATACCCTCGGGATTCAGGATCTGCCGCTGGTCGTCCACGCCGTAATACCGTTCCAGGGCATGAAGCCGGACCCGGTTGGCCGGTTCCGGGGTCTTCATGGTCATCGAACGGACGTACTCCATGTCCTCCGGCGTGATTTTACGGCCGAGCCGTTCGGGTCCTTCGAGCGGCACGGCGCAGCCGATCGTCCGGCTCTCGATCCCGCCGCCCGAAATAATCAGCAGCGCGCGGTGGAGATCGGTGTCCCCGCTCTGTTCCGCCTGGTCCACGGCGGTCCGCAGCGCGTCGGCCGCGGAGCCGTAATCGATAATCTCGCTCTTGCGCACTCCGCGCGACGCGCTCTCGCCGTACCCCAGGATCATGAGGCTGCCGCGCTCGCGCATCTCGCCGATCAGCACGCGGACGCGGCTCGTCCCGACCTCTATGACCGCCAGCGGTTCCGACTTCATCAGGCACTCCTCACCGGTAGGTCACCGGCACATTGATCCCGTCCGCCGTAAGATCCACCTCCGCCAGCGCACGACCGTGATCCTCCGCGATCTGCAGAATCGCCACCAGCCGCCTCAGGCGGCGGAGAAGGGTGGATTCGCGCCCGGGCGGCAGCAGCACCCGTACACGATTCCGGAGACGAAGCTCGATGCGTTCCGCCCCGGAGACATCGAGGACGGCCGGGTCGATATGCGCCCCCCACTTCTCGCGCCGCAGGATGTCGAGCAGCCTCAGGGCCCGCTCCATGGCGGGGCCTTCAATCCGATCCCCGGGCGTGCGCCTGTCGTTTTCCTCCAGGCCGCGGATCTCCGGCAGCTTGTCCGAGTTGCGCCGCGGAGGGAGCACGACGCCGAAGCGATCCACGGGCAGCGGGTAGCGCCGCGGGCCGCCCCCCCCCAGCCTCGCCACGGCGACCCGCTCGCGCACATCGACGAGGAGGGTTCCGGGGAGATCGCGGCTGACGGTCACGGACTCGATCATCGGCACGGTGGACAGGCGTTCGAGGACTTTACCCAGTTCCGGCTCGAAGATGTTCTCGACGTCCTTGAGCCCCCCGTATTCAAGGATCCGGGCGCGGTCGAGGCGTCCGTCGGTCGAGACCCGGATCTCGCGGCAGCGGAAGTGGCCGTTTCCCGCGAACAGGGAGCGTCCCGCCGCGCGCACGCCCGCCACGCATCCCCACACGGCGAGGATCACGACCGCCGCGAACACGACCGCCACGAAAACCCTTCCCGCGCCGCTTCCGCCTTTACCCCGGCGGGACGCGCGGCCGGTGCCGCGCCGCTTCTTTTTGCTCACGGTTCTACGCGCCATGTTCCTGTTCCCGTTCATCCCCGGGTTCCCCGAGGACCGCCGTGTTCATGATCCGCTCGCACAGCTCCGCAAAGGAGACGCCCGCCGCGGCCGCCGCCTTGGGCAGCAGGCTGGTCTCCGTGAAGCCGGGAATGCTGTTCAGCTCGAGCGCGTACAGCTCCCCCCCGGCGTCCATGCGGAAATCGACCCGCCCGAACCCGCGCGCCCCGAGTACGCGGAAAGCTCGCTCCGCCAGCTCCCGGCAGCGCTCGGCGATGCCGTCCTCCACGGGCGCGGGCACGAGATAACGGGTCTCGCCCGTCTCGTACTTCGCCGCAAAATCGTAGCACCCGCCCGCAGCGCATATCTCCAGTTCGGGAAGCACCTCGCCGTTCACCAGACCGACCGTGAGTTCGCGGCCGGCGACGAACCGCTCCGCGACCGCACCCGGGCCGTGCGAGAAGGCCTCGTCCAGCGCCGCGTCCAAATCGCCGCCGCCGTTCACGATCCGCAGTCCGATACTCGATCCCTCGCAGGCGGGTTTGACGACGAGCGGGCGGCGCAGCGATCGATCCAGTTCCTCCGCCAGCCCGCTCCGCTTCACCCGGCGCGGCGCTCCGCCGTCTTCCGTCATCTCCACCCCGTCCCCGTCCGCGGTCATCGCGCACCCCGGGCAGACCGGAATGCCGGACCGCAGGAACGCGGCACGCGTGAGCCGCTTATCGAACGAGTGCGCGCTGGATTCCGGCCCGGATCCGGTGTACGGGATTCCGCGCCGCTCGAGCACCCGCTGAATCCCGCCGTCCTCGCCGAACGCCCCGTGCAGGGCGATGAACCCCGCCTCGACGCCCTCCGGGATCGCGGGGTTCTCGTCACGCACGTCGATCGCCGTGACCTCGAATCCGCGTTCGCGCAGCCCTTTCGCCACGGCCGCGCCGGAGCGGAGCGAGACCTCTCGCTCCGACGCCGTACCGCCCATCAGGACGGCTACGCGTGAATAACGTCGCGGCGGCATGTCACGCACGGCTTCACCCGCGGGTCTTGAGGACTTCCTGTTCGTACTCGCGCACGCGCTCCATCCAGGCCCCGCCGACCGGCACGCCGGCCCGCGCGCAGAGCATGTCCCACACGGCGGCGAACGGAAGGGTCTTTTCCTCTTCCATCAGGCCGAGCCGCTCGGCGCAGCGCCCCTCGTTCTCGAAGGCCTTGAGCTGGTCCACCGGTTCGAGCAGCGCCATCAGGATCGCCTTGCGGACGGCGCGGGTGCCGATGACGTAGGCGGCGATCCGGTTGATCGAGGCGTCAAAGAAGTCCTCGGCCACGAACACGCGGTCCCAGGCCGATCCGCGCTGGACCTCCTGGAAGACCCGCTGCAGGTCGTCGCTGAAGAGCACCACGTGGTCGCTGTCCCAGCGCATCGGCCGGCTGACGTGCAGCAGGAGGTTCTGCTGGAAGAGCAGCTGACTGGAGATCTTGTCGTAGATCTCCTCGGTGGGATGGAAATGGCCCATATCGAGGCAGAGGCCGACGCCGCGGCTGAGGGCGTAGTTGCTGTAGAATTCGGCCGAGCCGGCCACGTAGGCCTCGCTGCCGATCCCGAAGAGCTTGCTCTCGACGAAGTCGAGGCAGCCGGCACTGTCGTCCCCGGCCTTGAACAGGGCGTCGTACGACTCGATCAGGCGCTCGCGGGGGCTCCAGCGGTCGGCGGCATAATCCTTGGTCCCGTCCGGGATCCACCAGTTCACGCAGCACGGTCCGCCCTGGCTCTCGGCCATCGCCTTGCCGATCTTCCGGCAGGCATGGCCGTGATCGACCCAGAACCGGCGGATGGCCGGATCGGGGTGAGAGAGCGACAGTCCGTCGTCCGCCTTCGGATGACCGAAGAACGTGGGATTGAAATCGAGGCCCACGCCCTGCGCGCGCGCCCAGTCCATCCAGGCGGAAAAGTGTTCCGGCTCCAGGGCGTCGCGATCGACGACCCTGCCGCCGGTTTCGGCGTAGATGGCATGAATATTGACGCGGGCCTTACCGGGGATGAGCGCCATGGCCTGTTCGAGATCCGCGCGCGACTCGTCGCCGTTGCGGGCGCGGCCGGGGTAGCCGCCCGTGGCCATGATCCCGCCGCCGTCGAGTCCCTCCTCTTTCGTCTCGAAGCCGACCACGTCGTCGGTCTGCCAGCAGTGCATGGAGACCGGGATTTCGAGCGCGCGCTCCAGCGCGGCATCGACGTCCACGCCGTACTCCGCGTAACGCTCCTTCGCCATTTCGTACATCTTCCGGATTTCAGTTTCCCCGTAACTCACGATGCTCTCCTTTGTTTTATATTTCTCACTCAGGGGCGGACGAACCGGCTCCGGCCGCCGAACCCCGATCCCGGATCGGGCCACCGCAAAGCGTAAGACGGTACTGTACCCTTTGAGCCGGCGGGAATAAAGCCGGAACCCTTTTCATTGTCGCAGGGGAAAGGGTCCGCCTGAGTGAACATCGTTGTCGGGATGGGATAGACCATGAAGGCCATGAAGGGGTGAACATAATCCGTACTCGCACTCGTACTCGTACTCGGAGCGCCGAAGGCGCGATCCCCCTCCCCCGGGGTAATCCGTGGTCGAAAATACAAGAAATGACTCTCGCCAAGGCGCCGGGACCGCAAAGATGAATGAGAAGAGCACAGGCAAAGAAAAGGTGCGCTCTCTCTTGCGTTCGTAGTCGGCCCGCAGGTCCGCGAAGCAGGACCAGGGCCGTTATCTTCACGCGCCTGGCCTGCCGGGGGGCAGGCTTACGGCGCTACTACGAACTTCTTCACGCTCGTAGTAGGCCCGCAGACCCGCGAAGCGGGGCCACCACAAAAATCTGCGAAGAGCCAAACTTTTCGTCATTCTAAATGACGCAATGTGCGGGCTGACCCTGTCTGCGGTTTTGAGGGGCTATATGGCCGCCAATAATACGTAACATATATATTAGCAACAACATGCGCAGGTCCGACCCCGTTGTAATAAAACAGGCTAAATCGGAACGGACGGATATAGGATAATCGCTCATATCTTATCCATTAGATGCCTGGATTGTTCCTTCAACTGGAATACCAACCCATTCCAAAATCCGGAATCCCCTAGTACCTCTCTCTGATCCGATGCGAAAATAAATCTTTCCATTTCCTGCCGAAACAACCGGCGGTGTTGCAGATCGTTTTCCAGTGCACTGACCCGCTCATGCAAGGCTGCGGAAAAAACAGTGCCGGGGACGTTTCGATCATCTAGTTTCTGATATACCAGATTAGGGTCCATCCGTATGTCCTGCCGGGTCAACCATAGAATATCCCAGAGGTCACGGTACATGATGCGGTTCGGACGAAGAGCCAGTGCCACCCATTTGTCCGCCAGAATTTCTTCGCGGGACTCTACCTGCAGAATCAGCCCCTCTGTTCCCATGTTCACTCCGCAAGGATTCCTCAGCAGGGACGGGCGTGACTGATGACTCGGCAATGCGCAGATATCAATATGGATGCGCTGAGCCGGAAGATGCTTCGAGGCCGGTCGGGTCTGTATCCTGATCTTCCAGGTATGTGTATTGCCCTCTTCCCGAAACGGAGCGTCGACATGGATGTCCAGTCCATATTTTTCCAGCAAGGTATTTTCGAGGACCGTTCCCAAATCGGCCAGCTGACCGGCTTCAAAATCACAGCCGCCGGTAAAGTCAAGATCCTCACTCAGTCGTGGAGATCCGTAACAGGTTCTCAGGCAGGTCCCTCCGATAAAGGTTAAACCATCCATCAAGCCGCCACGGTTCATTTCGCGCAGTATGTCATGATGCAGAAGTTCCTTTTCAAGCGCCGGGCGCACGATGCCCAACGCCCGTTCCGACTGCATTGCCTGTTCTACCAACCGATCAAATAAACTCACGTGCCGCCTCCCAATCCACCACTCCGGTATCCCGACGGGTATCTTTCATGTCCTGCAGAGCCAGCGCTACAGATGCCTGCCAGTTCTGCAGCTGGGCTGAATATGTTAATTCCCTTGCCAGTTCTGAAGCCTTTTTGCCGGTATGTACAAACTCGATTTCCCCGTACCTGCCGCATGAAATCACGCTGGATCGTCCGGACGACATGAGCGTAATCCTGCTTAGCGGAATCTGCGAGATCAACCCCGCCGCGCTCAAGACGGTTTCAAGGCTTACATAATTAAACTGTGCGGCACGCAGCCGGGCCGCCACGTGCCCGAGAAGGTCGCTGCCCTTTAAGGCGCAGTCGGGCAGCATATAGATTCCGCGGCACAGCCGGTTCAACTCGCCGCGCTTTTGCAAACGGGTGATCACCAATTTGAAGGCATCCGGCCCATGGGCCGGAAGCAGTGCCTTTAGGTCCTGCAAAGCAAAAATACGCTTCGTCGACTCCGGCAAGCCTCGGAGGTCTCTAATCAGCTTGAACATGGGTTGCATGCCGCCAGGTAAACAGAAAGTATCACTTTATGCAACTTTCTGTTTTGTTAATTTTGACCAGCCGGCCTGCGAAAAGAGTCGTTATAACGTAAGCATCGGTTTGACCGCTACACGTCGAAGCCTGTCGCCCCCTCCGTGTCCGCCGTTGGACCACAGTGCGCTCCCTCGTTCAATCCTTAGATTTCCGAGCCCCGAACTCCCGATGAGGCGTACTTCGGAATCGAGACGGAGTCGAAATGCAGAACGGCGTGGCCACGTGTCCGAATGCTCCGGTCGCGGATCCGGCCCGGGGGCTGCTGGGACTCATCACCACCGCCGCATCAATCCGCGCATCCGTAAACAGGGGTCTGCGCATAAACGTCTGTCCGCTGACCGCCTGGGTTGTTACGGCCCCGAAGGAATGCCCGGACATGCCGACCTTTTCCATATCCAGCCGTCCCGCCAGTGCGTGCTCTTCGCTCCGGTTCCATGTCTCAAGCTGATCCAGCACGGCGGGTACATCCTTCACTCGCAGCATAAAGTTTTTCCCGCTGGCCGCCGCATTCATCGCCGACATCCGCTTCCCCATCGGCTGATCCTTCCACACCGAGGTGTCACTGCCGGGATGCTGCAGAAACACCGCCGCATATCCCCGAGTTGCCCAATGATACCCAAGATACGCACTGCCCTCCCGGGACCCGCCCAATCCATGACTGAACAGAACGACCGGTGCCGGACGCTGACCGCGAAAAGAGGAATCGGGGACGCGCAGGTTCCACCTTATTTTCAGCGATCCGTGGCCCAAAGATGGGGGTAAGCCCAGGGCGCCCAACGGATGACCATAATCGTGACCGAGTAGGACGACTTGATTGAGACCAAGTTCAGGATCGTCGTCCAACTGCTTGAATGCCTGGTATATCCATTCCAAATGCCGGTCGTAGGTGTAGTCCGACTCGCACGAAGGCTTGTCGGATTTCCCGTGGCCGACATAATCAATCATAATTGTCCGATAACCTGCGTCGTTAATCAGCGGTACAACTTTGCGAAAGAGATACGACCACGACGGATTGCCGTGGAGCATCAGCAGGGTGGGACGATCGGCCGGACCGGAGACCGCGTAATGCATGCGGATTCGGCGGTTGCCCTCTGGCAGATTCGGATCATCGACATGAAGATAACGCGGCTCGAACGGGTAGTCGGGCAGTTTGGCAAAGTGCTCATCCGGAGTGCGCAGCAGTTCCATCGCGCCATTCCCGGGGGCTTTCTGCCTGTTCCGCGGACGGTCGGCCTTGCGTGCATGCTTCCGGAAAAAGTCCCACATGAGGTCATTGGCGGAGATATCTTTGGTGGATTCACCGAGCATGGCAGCGGGCGGTTCCATGCCGGGCCAGGTGTGGCCGCCGCCTTCAATTTCATACAGCACCACCTCTGAACCGTTCTTCCCTCCGCCCCAAACCTTGCGGATCACCCGCATGCCGTCATCTGCCGTGTCAGGCATTGGGGTAACGGTGGGTTCTTTTGCGCAGCCGTTGGCTTCAACCCAGCAGTTGATGGAATGTTCTACCGAAAAGAACTCCGGACGCATGGCCGCCGGAACATTAGAAGTGCCTTTGCCCCGTCCGCCGTTAAACGGAGCCAACTCGTCGGCGGTTCCGTGGAAATGGATGACCGAAACCGGAGAGGCCGGGTTGCACTCCGCGGTGCCCATCGGTCCGCCGACCGGAGCGATAGCCGCGATGCGGTCGGACAGTTCCGAGGCGACGCGATAGGCCATCATGCCGCCGTTCGAAATGCCGGTGGCAAAAACCCTGTTTTCGTCCATGTGGATGATGTCGGCCAAATCGTCGAGTAACGCGCTGGTAAAAGCGACGTCGTCGATATTCTGATGCATGGCGTAGCCGCCGACATTTCCGGCATTGAAGGTGAGACCGCGATTGGGGTCGCGCCCACTGCCATAGGGATATACGACGACAAAGCCGGCCTCGTCCGACTTGGCATTCAACCCGCTGAGCCGCACCATGCTCCCGGGATTCCCGCCGCCGCCGTGAAAGGCAAGAACGACAGGCACAGGTTTCGCTCCGTCGTACGACTTCGGCACATGCACGCGGTAACGTCGCTCCAGATCTCCAACCTGTACCACGCGCAGATGCTTGCCGGGGGCGAGTCTTCCTGCGCGGAGCTCATGTTGCACTGGCGCGAGCCATCCTGCAATATGCATGCGGAATTCGTCGAACGAGACCGCGCCATCACCATTTCTGTCGGCGCCCTTCAATCGTGTCTTCAGACGCGGGAAACGACTCCGTTCCTCCTCCGACAGATTGCCGTCCCCATCGGCATCGAGCCGGGCAAACAGACGTCGCAGGCCAGCAATGGCCGCGACTTCATCCCGGCTGAGTTTCCGGTCGCGATCACGGTCGAGTTGGCGAAAGCGATCCGTTGTGCTGCTCGTCTCTTGCGCGAACGCATGACCGCAAAGCAGGCCCACGAGCAGTGCGGCGATGGAGATTCTCAGGCTGCGCATCATGGTCAGTCCCCTTGCAAGCTGCCCTTAAAGATCCAGGCGGTGTTGTGGTTTTTGCGATCGTTGGCGGCGCCGTCGTAGCCGCCGGTGTAAAACTCGCGGGGATTCCAGGGGGCGAATTCGAGAGTGCGCGTCGAGACGAGCAGCGGATGCGGATCGAGGTTCGGATCGAACACGCGGACCGTGTCGTAGGTGGCGTCGGGGTGCCGAATCAGCAGCCAGGCGGCGCGGGTGTCGTTGGGCTTGATTCCCGCCACGGTGACCCAGTGGATCGGTTGCCCGGTCACCGGATGCATCCCCGGAATGAAGCGGTTGTAGGCGACCAGCCTGCCGCCGCGGAAGCTGCCGCGTTGCGCCTTGAGGAATTGCTGCGAGTTGAGTTCATCGGTGACCTTGTGCCCGACTGCCGGGTCGATGCGGAGGATGCGGCCCTCCTGTTCCCTGGAGCCGAGGATGACCTCGTGCGTGCCGTCGGGCGCGGGCACGGCGGTGATCCCGCGCAAGCCGGCACCAGCGCGCTGTTCCGGTTTCCACCGGAAGACCTCGGTCCACCTGGGCTGGGCGCCGTCATGGCGCACGAGCAGGCGCGGCGAGACGGAGGCATAGAGCCTGCCGTTGGCCACGGTGAAGCCCTGACAGCGTTTGAACGGGCCGCCGTCGAAATCGGGATTGGTGTACTCGGGCTTGGCCCGCCAGCGGATGCCGCCGGGAGCCTTGGCGTCGTAGCTGCCGCGATAGATCTCGCCGGCGCCGGTGCCCGCGAATAGGTATTCGACGCCGGTCTCGGCGGCCCGATGAAAGCCGAAGGCGCGGATGTAAGCGCGATTCGCTTGCGGCGCGATCGTACATTCTTCCCATTCGCCCGATGCATCGTTTCTGACGAAACACACGAGCGCGCCCGACCGCCGGGAACGAATCAGCCCGGCGTCGGCGACGAGCAGGGTAACGGGCGATTCCAGTTTCTCGCCACGGCGATCGACCGAGAAGCTTATGGATGTCATCGCGTTGATCCGAACCGCTCCCGGGAAACTTCGTTCCAGGCGCCACGGTTTCTCTGGCCCGTCCTTGCGGAGGATCTGTGCGCCGGGCCGCGGGTCGCTGCCGGGTTGATCGGTCCAGTAGCCGAGACCGGCGAACAGGTGTCCATCATGTGCGACCAGATGCATGGTCTCGGTGCCCCCCATGAACCGGCCTCTGGCGTCGCGCGTCCCTGCGGCATAGCTGCGTTCGAAGGTTACGTTGTTATCGGCCCGCGCGGTCTCGCGATCGACCGGATCCGCGGCGCAGGGGGTGATCCGGGCAGGAAATCCTGCAGCATCTTCGCCGGCGTGCAGCCGCATGATCAGCGCTGTCATCGGGTCGTCCACGGTACCGATGAAGGCATTGATCTGCCCGTGGTCGAGCGGAGCGACATCGATGGCTTGCGCTGGCGTGCCAGCCTTGTGGAGCGCGCGTGCGAAGTCCGGCGCGAAGCGGTTCAGGAGCATCCGCGTGCCGCCGTAGAAGATCAGGGTGGGCGGAATCTGCTTGTCAGGTTTTACGTGCAGCCGGGGCGAGGCGTCGCGCCAGTTGGCTGGTTTGTCAGTGAAAGCGTTGTGATAGAGCGCCGTCATGCCTTTGCCGTCTTGCGCCTCGAGGTAGCTCGGGATGTCCAGTGCGGCGGTGTCCAGCAACACGTTGGTCTTGAGGATCGCCAGTGATTTGCCTTCGGCCTTGAGGAAGCGTTCGTTCGTGCCGATCAGGCCGGCCAGGTGCGCGCCGGCGGAGTGCCCCATCAAATGGATGCGAGCCGGGTCGCCCCCGTAGTCATCGATGTGATCGTGAATCCAGGCCAGCGCCCTGGCGCAGTCCTGCGCGTGAACCGGGTGTTGCACGCCGTTGCCGCCGGGTTCGGCGGGCGACAAGCGGTAGTTGATGGGCGCATAGATGTAGCCCTTGCCGACGAAATGGCGCATCTTGGCGCCGACCGTGGCGCGATTGGCCTTGTCGCCGCGGCGCCAGCCGCCGCCGTGGATCATGACGAGCACCGGACGGCCCTGTGCCGTAACCTTGCCTTTCGGCACGTATAGGTCGAGGCTCAGCAGGCCGGGATCGACGCCCTCGATCTTGGCATAGGGGATGTCGCGGTGCGCGGTGTGCGCGGGCTCCTCGGGCATGGCGGGCGCGTTCTCTTTCGCGGTTGCCGCGCGATTCCGCCGACGGGTATTGCCGCCCGGCAGTTCGGCCTTCTCGATGACCCCGTCGCCGTTGTGGTCGAGCCGTTTGAACAACGCTTCCCGCGGCAGTTCGCGTGGTGTCACCCGGCCATCGCCATTACGGTCAATGCGGTCGAACCGGTCCTGAGGGGTGGACGTCTGGGCATCGGCGCCGGCAAAGGTGAGGACGGAGAAAACGGCGGACAGGAGGATGCAATTCGTCTTCATGGCGTGCTGATCTCCAGGGTGTGGCTTTTGTCTGCAGGAACCCCCCGGAATCGCTGTTCGGCCCCGGTGCGCGTGGTGACCAGAACGTCGATGCGATCAGTCGTCCCAAGACCGAAGTGAAGAACCGGGGAACGCTTCGAGCGGTAGCAGAAGTCGGTGCAGACCTCGTCGTGGCCGAGGATGGTTTGTGTTCCGGGAACGTAGAGGGTCTCGGTCGCGCAGGCTGGCCGGCCACCACGTGCAACTGGATCCAGTGGTTGTCGTTGACGATTCGGTTCGCATAGATCCGAGCAAGCAAGAGCACCCTCCGCGTCGCCAGCCTGATCATCTTGCGTATTTGCGGCCGCTCCACCCCATCCACCCGAACCGTCCGGACCTCGTCGGCCGGTCCCGGGCACGTCACACAAACCCACAGGATCATCGCGAAACGCATCGTCATGCCGCGCACAACGAACCTCGGCGCAGTTTATTGCAACCCGAATTGCCGGGCGGAGTCGCCATCGGGACACGTTTCGCATTTTCAGGGGGAGCTCTCTGCTTCCTCCGGCTTGACCTCGCCCGCCCTCTCCGGCACCATCGACCGTCCTATGAAACCCAATGACTTCAAAGTACGGATGGACGATCTCGTATCGCTGTGCAAACGGCGCGGCTTCATTTTCCAGACCTCCGAGATCTACGGCGGGCTGAACGGATTCTGGGACTACGGCCCGCTCGGCGTGCAGCTCAAGCGTAACATCAAAAGCGCCTGGTGGCGCGCCATGACCCAGTGCCGCGACGATATCGTCGGCCTGGACAGCTCGATCATCATGCATCCGCGCACGTGGGAGGCTTCGGGGCACACGAACAATTTCAAGGACCCGATGTGCGACTGCCGCGAGACCAAGGCCCGCTACCGCGCCGACCAGGTCCGCGTGCTCCGGCCGAAGGACGATGGCGAGGGGCTGATCTTCGCGTTCATGGAGAACGACCGCGGGCCGGCGGAAAAGAAGATCAGGAAACTCGGCTCCGGGGACGCCTCGAACTACGAGGATCTGCCTCTGCCGGAGATCGCGCTGGAGGACTATCCGCGCATCGTCGGCCCCGACACGCGTACGCCGGGCACCCTGACCGAACCGCGCGCGTTCAACCTGATGTTCAAGACCTACGTGGGACCGGTGGAAGACCACTCCGCGGTGGCCTACCTGCGGCCCGAGACCGCGCAGGGGATCTTCTCGCAGTTCGCCAATGTGACCTCGGTCTCGCGCCAGAAACTGCCCTTCGGCATCGCGCAGATCGGCAAGGCGTTCCGCAACGAGATCACCCCGCGTAACTACACGTTCCGCTCGCGTGAATTCGAGCAGATGGAACTGGAGTTCTTTATCCGCCCCGGCGAGGACGCGTCGTGGCACGACTACTGGGTGGAGGAGCGAATCCGCTGGTACGGGACGGTCGGCCTGCCCGAGGGCCGCATGCACCGCGAGATCCACGGCGAGGACGAACTGGCGCACTATGCCTCGGCCTGCACCGACATCGTCTTCGACTTCCCCTTCGGCACGCAGGAGCTAGAGGGGATCGCCGCGCGCGGCGACTACGACCTGAAGCAGCACCAGACCTTCAGCGGCAAGTCGATGGAGTACTTTGATCAGGAGAACAACGAACGCTTTCTCCCGCATGTGATCGAACCCTCGGCCGGGGTCGACCGCATCGCCCTCGCGCTGCTCTGCGAGGCGTACCGGATGGAGTGGATCCCGAAAGACGGCGGCGAGGCCGTCACGGCCGACCCGGATCAGAAGCGCCCGCCGGAGGGCTTCGAACAGCGCACCGTCATGCGCGTCGCCCCGTGCGTCGCGCCGTACAAGGTCGCCGTCTTCCCGCTGCTCAAGAACAAGGAGCCGCTGGTGGACAAGGCGCGCGCGATCTACGGAGCGCTCTCGCGGCGCTGGATGTCGTTTTACGATGAAACCGGGGCGATCGGACGGCGCTACCGCCGCCAGGACGAGATCGGCACGCCGCTGTGCGTGACCGTCGATTTTGACACGCTCGACGACGACACCGTCACCGTGCGCGACCGCGACAGCATGAAACAGATCCGGATCCCCGTCGCCGAACTCGAAGCCTACGTCGCCGACCAGGTCGAGTTTCCTTCCGGCGAATAGCGCGTAATCCACGGCGGGCCTCCGCTCGGGAACCGGAAACCACCACGAATAACCTCACGGGACGCTTGACTTCCACCCTCCCAAACATTACTTCTTTATCAGGAGATAATCAGGAGGTTATTATGTCCTATATGGCAGTCAAGGACCTGAAAAAAACTCGGGTTGTGCGCGAAACACTTGAACGGGAGGGAGAACTGGTACTCACCCGGGACGGGCGCCCCTTCGCTGTGATGTTCGGCATCGAGCCGGATTCCATTGAAGAATCCCTCTCCGAAATCCGTCGAGCATTGTTCTCTTCAGCCGTGCGGCAGGCACGCCGCCGCTCCGCGAAAAACCCCGTATCCGTCGATGAGATACAAACTGAAATTGAATCGGCGCGACGTGAACCATGAGAGCCGTTATCGACACCAATGTCCTCATCTCGGGAATGATCAATCCCGATGGGACACCGGGCCGCATCGTCGATATGCTCAGGACCGGCTCGTTGACGGCGGTGATCGACGATCGGATTTTCACGGAGTACGCTCGCGTGCTGCGCCGCCCTTATTTCGCCCAGTATTTTCATCCCGTGGAACGCGAGCAGTTGGTCGATTACCTGAGGCACAACACCGAATGCATCATCGCCACCTCCCGCTGCACCGGGCTTCCCGACCCCCTGGACGCACCCTTTCTCGAATCAGCGCTCACTTCGGAAGTGCCGCTGATCACCGGCAATCTGAAACACTTTCCCCGTTCTGCAGCCGCCGGATGCCGCATCCTCACTCCGAAAGAGTTTCTGGAATCCCTGGACACCAGCCGCTCTTAAGCAGCCGGGACCCCTCTCATCTACTGCAAAAAGGCCTGGTAGCGCATCCCGCGCGCCGGGATCACTCCCGGATCATGGACCGCACCTTGCCGGCGGATTCGGCAAATGCCTCGTAGAATTCCGCGTCGCTGGGTTTTGTGAGCGGAATCTCGACGGCGGCATCGGGCGGGGGCAGCTCCCCCGGTACCACGTAGCACGAATCTCGGGAGACCATGACGCCGACGAAAAAACCGTTCTCGGTGAGGATGTAATCGCCGGCCTCGATGATCATCTCCTGGTGCGGCTCGGGCTTATGGACCTGCAGGTACGGCGAGCCGTCCACGGCGGGCGTGAAATCCACCTGCATGCTCTTATCGGGGGCGTCCTTTTTGAAGAGGATGCCCGATCGCACGCGGTCCGTCTTCATCTTTTCGATGCCGATCGGCCTGAGGCCCACCTCGGGGTCGCCCTTATCCACCGCGACCATACAGACGCGGGGTTCGTTCTTCGGCGCCATGAACGACTCCTGGATCTCGTATGGGAACGATCCCGTCGTGATGTCGTCCATCATGAAGCTCATCGCCGAGACGTGTCCGTCGTAGTGGATCGCCCACCAGTCGAGTTCCCAGGCCCCGAACGTGGATACGGCGTAGAGGTTTTCGCCCATTCTCAGCAGGGGAAGATAGAGCGAGCTTTTCCGGGTATGACCGAGGAACGAGCGCCCCCCCAGCTTGATGAAGACGCGGAAACGGCGCATCGCCCGGTCTCGGACGACCCACACCGACTGCTGGCGCTCCTCCTCGATCTCCGCCAGTTTCTGCTTGGCCCGGTAAGCCTCTTCCTCGCGCTGCTGAAGATCGGCCTGGAGCTGGTGTCGGCGCGTCTCGGCATCCTTGAGCTGACTCTCGAGCAGGTCGACGCGTTCGGCCACCTCTTTGCGTCGCGCCTCCTCCTGCCGGGCACGCTCCTTCGCCTCGCCCTCTTCCACACGGGCCTGCTCGATCCGCGTGAGGGCCTCCTCGAGTTTGCTTCGAATCCGGGCGGCCTCCTGCTCGGCCTTATCCGCCTTATGCTGCGCCACTTCAAGGCGAACCTGCATCTCGCGTTTTGCCTCGGCGGCCTCTTCGGCCCGTCGGCGCGCCTCTTCCACGCGCGCCGCCACCCGCTCGGCTTCACGGCGCGCCGCCTGCCACTGTTCCTCGTAGCGTCCCGCTTCGCGACGCGCGGCCTCCGCCCGCTCCCGGGCCTCGACGGCCTTACGTTCGGCTTCACGGCGGGCCTCCGCGCTCGCCCCGGCCTCCGCCAGCGCGGATTCGGCCTGCTGCTCGGCCGATGCAGCCTCGGCGAGGGCCTCCTCGCGGGCGCTTCTCAGCTTCTCCGCCTCCTCCATCGCCGCCGCGGCGCGCCGGCGCGCCTCCTCGGCGGCCGTCTGCGCCGCGGTCGCCTCTTCGCGCATCTGCGCCAGCCGCTGCTTGAGTTGCGCGCGCTCCTTCTGCATCTGCGCCAGTTCCTCGGCCGTGGCGCCGCGCTCCCGGGCCACTTCGTCGATGCGCGCCTCGCGGGCGCGGATCTCACGTTCGAGTTCGGCGATGCGCCGCTCCATTTCGCGTTCCTTGATCACGCCCTGCTCGATCAGCTCCGACCAGCGGTAGACGGGAACCGGAAAGCGCGAATGGCCGTTGCCGAGCGTCAGCGACAGGACCGAAAGGACCATGACGTCGAGCATCACGATGAGTACGGATCTTCTCATGAATCCCCCGCTGGCGGCCTCAGCCGCGGCGTTTGTGCAGCGCGATCAGTTCCTGGCGATAGGGTGTGAGATAGGAGAGCCGCAGGATCACCGCTACCACGATCCCCAGGGCCGTCGAGACGTACGCGAACATCAGGCCCGCATCGGGAAAAATGGTCACCAGCACGAAGGCCAGCACCGTACCCAGCAATCCGAAATAGAGCGGCAGGTCGAAATAGACGTCGATTGCGTCGAGCTGCTCGAGCTGTTCATCGACCTCCGCCCCGGATTTCTTCACCTTGCGGAAGTGGGTCACCGCCGACCCCCACGCGATGAGCTGCAGCAGGACCGCGAAACCGACCACGGCCCACGAGAGGGCCACGCCCATGATCTCGCCTTCCTGCGCCATCTCCTTCAATACGTTCGAATCCATCACGGGTATCTCCCCGGCTTCCCTCAGTCCCTGCTGCGGCCCCCATATTGCGGGGATCAGAAAAATCGCGATGACAATCAGTCCGAGAATCACAAACGACCAGTGCAAGGGTCTCATAGCGCCCTCCGTGGCTTATCCCTCTATGCGCGAAAACAGGGAAATCTACGCGTTAAGCACCCCTGTAACCAATAAAAAACGTGATCGTAACCAAGGGCGCACGTGCACCTGCATCTGGATTGACAAGCGCAGGAAGCGCGGCGTTCAGGCGCCGGCGGCAGAGAACGCGAGCAGAGGACGGCGGTATCGACAGAGGACTTTTCGCCGGGGTGCGTGAAGTTCAATGCGCGCAGGTATCTTCCCCGGGTTCGAGTCGGTCTTCAATAAAGGCCCGCACGGCCGCCTGCGGCTCACCGGTCACGCCCGTGACGGTTTGAATGCCCGCCTCCGCGAACAGTCCCTTGGCGCGACCGCCCATTCCGCCGGCCAGCACCACATCCACGCCCTGCTCTTTCAGAAACGCGGGCAGCACGCCCGGCGCGTGGCCGGGCGGCGTGACGTCCCGCTGCGCGCGGATGGCGCCGTCCTCGGTCTCGAAGATCCGGAATGCGTCACAGTGGCCGAAATGAGCGGAGACCTCTCCGCCCGCTACGGGTATGGCAATATGCATTGTTTCTCTCCCTCCGGAAGGCGGAGCACGCTCCGCCGGATATGTCTGATCGCTTCGGGCGCGTGCCCGCGGTCCCAATCTATTGCCGTATGAGCATATGCTCACCAGCGGACGCGATCAAGGGAGGGGATTGGGTATTATTCTGGTTCCGCGCAGATTTTTGTGGAACGACTTAAATCGCAGTTGGCCGGATTAGAAATTCGCTCGCGTCACAACGTACTCGTTCTCAGCGGAGTGTTCATCGGGACCGGGCCATCCGGTACGCGAGCTTCAGTCGGGGGTCCCGATCATCGAATAGGGCCCGGCCCACTCGAGGCGGACGTTCACGAGTGCGCCGGGCCCGGGGTTCTCAGCGGCGAAAAACACGAGTTTGCCCTGCGGCGTGCGGCCGCGCCAGCGGCCGTGTTTCCGGTCGTACGACTCCGCCAGCACTTCGACGATCTCTCCGATCAGGGCGGCGTGCCTGCGTTCCAGGATCGAGCGCGCACATTCCTCCGCCGCCCTGCGGCGGCGCTCCTTCTCCTCCGGCGGGACGTCGTCGGGCATCCGCGCCGCCGTCGTGCCGGGCCGCGGCGAATATTTGGCGATATGCGCCATGTCGAGCTCCAGCTCACGCATCAGGTCCAGCGTCTCGACGAATTCCGCCTCCGTCTCGGTGGGATAACCGACGATGATATCCGTATTGACGGCGGCTTCGGGGATGGCGGCGCGGATGCGGCGCACGATTTCCGCGTACTGCTCGCGCGTATAGCCCCGGCGCATGTCTTTCAGAATACGGTTGCTGCCGGCCTGGAAAGGGAGTTCGAAACAGGGACATACCTTCGGCTCATCCCGAACCGCGGCGATCAGCTCGTCGTCGAGATACGCGGGATGGCTGGTGAGAAAACGAAGCCGCCGCAGCCCCTCCGTCCGCGCCGCCTCGCGCAGCAGGCGGGCCAGCGTCCAGCCTTCGAGGTCCATGCCGTAACGGTCCACGATCTGTCCGAGCATCCCGATCTCGCGCACCCCCTCGTCTGCGAGGGCGCGGACCTCGTCCAGCACCTCTTCGGGCGGCCGGCTGCGGTCGGGTCCGCGGCGGCCCGGAATCACGCAATACGAGCAGGCCCGGGAGCATCCCAGCGTGACCGGCACGTAGGCGGTTACGCCGTTCGCGCCGGCGGGCAGGCGGTAGTCCTCCATCTCCCGGTCCTTCCCGCCGCGGCAGTCCCGCAGAAAATCCAGCAGCGGCGCGGGTTCGGAAGGACGCATAAACACATCGACGAACGGAAACGCCCGGCGGAGTTCCGCCATCTCCCGCTGCCCCACCAGACAACCCATCAGCGCGAGCGTCCGATCCGCGTCCGCCCGGCGCCAGGGTTTCAGGGTATGGAGCCGGTTAATCGCCTTGTCCTCGGGTTTCTGCCGCACCACACAGGTATTGAGGACCACCACGTCGGCGTCCTCCGCGCGCCCGGCACGGCGGAAGCCCGCACGCTCCAGCTCGGAAGCGAGACGGCTCGAGTCGGCTTCGTTCATCTGACAGCCGATCGTCCAGATGTGGTAGGTGCGGGGCATCGCGATGGAGGGCGTCCCTCTGAATATAATACAGTCCTGGTTCGTGTTCAATCACCGATCCTCATATTTCGCCATTCTCCCGAGCACCGCCTCGACCGTCTCTCCGCCGGGAAGCCGCGTATCGCGCCTGAGGTGGGGCGGGTGAAACCAGGGGATTGCGAGGCCGGACTCCACGAGGATCTCCGAAAGCCAGCGGCCGCGGACCCGCACCAGGGCGTACCAGCGCGGCGCCCCCTGCCCTTTCGCATCGTCCCAGCGCGTCCAGACGGTGCATGCATGCTCGGCGAGCAAATTTTCGGTTCGGCGCTTCGCCTCACGGCCCCGTTCGACCGCGTCGCGCCGGCTGATGCCGAAGTATTCCGCCTGCTCTTTCAGTCTGCGGCGGGCCCACGGTTTCTCCGCGCTGCATTCGGGGGCGTCGCAGAAATAGAGCCGGAACTTGCGGTCGCGGTCGCCGCAGTCGATCCAGAAGCTGTCGCCGTCGTTGTACGGATTCTCCGCCAGGCGGCCATCCGTGAACCGGTGCCACCGGCGGGCGGCCCATGCGGCGGGCGCAGCCAGAAGCGCCGGCCCCGCGGCGGCGATCCAGCGGCGACGGTTCATGCCGTGCCCGTCAGACGGAGCATCACGGCCTTCTGGGCGTGGAGGCGGTTTTCGGCCTCGTCGAAGACCACGGACTGCGGGCCGTCGATCACCTCCGCCGTCTGCTCCGCGCCCCGCATCGCGGGCAGGCAGTTCATGAAGATCGCGTCCTCGCGCGCCAGGGCCATCAGTTCGCCGTTCACCTGGTACGGCCGGAAGAGGGCGGTGCGCTGTTTCTCCTGTTCGGGGGGAACGTGGTAACTCATCCACGAGTCGGTGTAGACGACATCCGCCCCTTCGACCGCGGCACGCGGGTCGTCGGTCAGTTCCACCGCCCCCCCGCTCTCCGCGGCAAAAACCTCCGCCTCCCTGATCACCTCGGGGAGCGGAATGAAATCCTCGCCCGCCGGGCAGCCCACACAGATACGCATGCCGAGTTTCGTGCATCCGACCAGCAGCGAATGGGTGACGTTGTTATGCCCGTCGCCGAGATAAGCCAGCTTGAGTCCTTCGAGGGTCCCTTTCTTCTCCCGGATCGTCTGCAGGTCGGCGAGCACCTGGCAGGGATGGCTGTAATCCGTCAGCGCGTTAATCACCGGTACTTCCGCGTGATGGGCCATCTCCAACAGGTGCCGATGATCGAACAGCCGGGCCATGATCAGGTCGACGTAGCGCGCCGCCGTTTTGACCGAGTCGTGGATGCTCTCCTTCCCGGCGCCCATCGGCGAATTGCCCGTATGGTAATAAATGGCATGGCCGCCGAGCTGGATCATACCCGTCTCGAACGAAAGGCGCGTACGGAGGCTCGGTTTCTCGAAGATCATCAGGAGCGTTCTGCGGTTCAGCGCCCCGGCGAAGGCTTCCGGTTCGCGCTTCACGCCGTCGGCGAGATCCAGCAGCTCCGTCAGATACCGCGGGCTGCATTCGGCCAGAGAAATAAAATGTCGCATCGTTCTCTCCGTGGTTCAGACGCGGCCGCGACAGGAAGGCGGCCGCGCTATTCGCGGGTGAGGTCCTCGTAGTAGCGGTCCACCTCCGCCTCCCGCTGGAACGTCAGGAGGATGAGGGCGGTACGGATCCACATACCGTTGCGCACCTGCCGCCAGTAGTATGCGCGCGGATCGGCATCCACCTCCGCATCGATCTCCCGCCGCCGCGGCAGCGGGTGCATCAGGATCGCGTCCCTCTTTAACATCGGCAGGTGGTCGCGCGTAAAGAAATATTTCTCCACGTTCAGGGTCTTGCTCTCGTCGGAAACGTCCCACTCGTCCTGAATGCGGGTCATGTAGATCGCATCCGCCTCGGGGATGAAACGCTCGAAATCGGTGCCGATTTCATAGGGCATTCCGGCGCGGTCGAGCTGGCGCAGCACGTCCTCGCGGATCTGCAGCGGCTCCGGGGCCACGAACAGCGCGCGGACGCCCTCGTAGCATGTAAGCAGCCAGGCGAGCGACCGCACGGTGCGCCCGCGCGCGAGGTCTCCGACAAAGAGCACCGTCTTGCCGTCGATCCCGCCCCGTCCATCGAATCCCTGCTGCAGGGTATAGATATCCAGCAGCGCCTGGGTCGGGTGCTGATCCTTGCCCGAGCCCGCATTGAGGACGGGGACTTCGCGGTCGGTGTGCGAGAGCAGCCAGGCGATCCGCTCGGCGAAACCGCCGACCGGGTGCCGCATGATGATCATATCCACGAACGAGCTGAACGTGCGCACGGTATCCTCGGGCGATTCGCCCTTGACCTCGCTCGAGGTGGTGGTGTCGCGCACCTCGGCCGGCTTGACCCCCAGCGTCTGACAGGCGGTGTAAAAGGAGAGGAACGTACGGGTCGAGGGCTGGGCGAAGTAGAGCATGGCGCGCTTTTCGGAGAGCAGGGTCTGGAGGAACTGCATCCCCCCGCGCGTACGGGCGATGGTGCGGATCTTCGTGGCGAGGTCGCAGAGACGCTCGAGCATCGGCCGGTCGAACTGCTGGGCGAGGAGGGTATGAACGGGGCGCTGTCGGTGATTGAGATATTCGCCCTTGCCGGTGAGCCCCATCTTCTGGAACTCGCCCCATCCGATATCGCTCAGCCGCTTCTGCTCCATGAACCGCTTCCCCGCTTTCTCCCGTTCCCGTGCATCTTTCATAGCGCAGCCCGCGCGCGGGTACAAGAACGGGATGCCGCGGCAGAACGCGGCTGAACTACGGATTTCGCGGCGGGGTGCGACGAAGCCTCTGCGCGCAAAGCGTTTCCCACGCCAGCCCGATATACTCATGCAGAGCCGCCGCCGAACTCTGGAGGGCGCCCGAAGAAGGCACCCAGCCGTGCCAGCGCAGACCGCCGCCTCCGGCCGTGATATGGGCGGTGGGAGCGGGCACGGGCCGCAGGCCCTGCGCCCGGCACAGCATGACCGCGCGGGGCAGATGACGGGCGCTGGTTACCAGCGCGAAACGCTCGCCCCCGAGCATCGGCGCCAGACGGCGCGCCTGATCGTCCGTATCCAGCGACTCCGACTCGAGGAGAATCCTCCCGGGGTCCGCACCGAGATCGATTGCGAGCCGTTTCATCATCTCCGCCTCGGCGGGCCCCGGACCCGTCTCGCCTCCGCAAAGGACCAGGGTCGCATCGGTCAGCTCCCGGCACAGACGCACACCCTCCGTGAGGCGCACGACCCCCTCCGGATGAATCACCGAGGTCGGGGGGTGGTTTTTGTAAAAGCTTTGCCCTGCGCCGAGCACGACGACATAAGAAACGCCCGCCCGCCCGGGTTCAAAGACGGGATACGCCTGCTCGAGCGGTTTCAGCAGAAACGCGGCCCCCGGATCCGTTCCCGCCGCGGCGAGCATCAGCCAGCCTGTCCAAGCCGCGATGCGAGCTCCGCGCCGGACCGTCTTCCATCCGCCGATCAGCCCCGCCAGCAACACCAGCAGTCCCAGCGCCAGAGGGTCCAGAAACGGGGACACCGCCTTCTTCAGGACGTACATGGAAGCCCCTTCCATCCTTCCGCTCGATGCGAAACGATGACCCTCTGTCCGCAGCCTGTCAAGGGTTCCGGCTGAGCCGCTCGAGTTCGGTACGGATGAGTTTGGCCGTATGCGGACCGATGCCGGGAGCATCGGCGAGTTCCTTTTCGTCCGCCTTTTTCAGGCGCTGGAAGGAACCGAAATGGCGGAGCAGCTGTTCCTTCTTTCTCGGGCCGATGCCCTCGATGTCGTCGAGCACGGACTCCCTGATGCGGCGGCCGCGCAGCCGGCGGTGGTAGGCGATGGCGAACCGGTGGGCCTCGTCGCGGATGCGCCGGATGACCTCCAGCGCCGCGCTGTCGCCGGGAAGCCGTACGGTTTCGGCGGCGCTTTCCGCATTCGTATAGAGTTCCTCGTATCGTTTTGCGAGGCCGGCGACGACGAGACCGCCGAGGTCCAGCTCGTGCAGCGCCCGCCGCGCGGCGCGGAGCTGGGTGATCCCGCCGTCCACGAGCACCAGGCCGGGCATCGACGAGCCCTCGCGCGCCAGCCTCGAGTAGCGTCGGCGCACGGCCTCGGCCATCATGCGGGGATCGTCGGCACCCTCGACGGTGCGGATGCGGAAGCGGCGGTATCGCTGCGGCACGGGCCGGCCGTCGACGGCGGCGACCAGGGCGGCGACGGCGTAGGTGCCGGATATATTGGAGATGTCGAAGCATTCGATCACGTCCGGGGGGTGCGGCAGTTTCAGGGCGACCGCCAGTTCGCGCAGTCCCTGCCGCGCGGTTTCCTCCTGCAGCGCCGGCGTCCGGCGCACCCGCGCGCGTTCGCGCACGGCGCGGGTGACGAGCTTCAGCAGGTCGCGCAGGGCGGCGGCGGACTCGTAGTGCTGCCCTTCCGCGGCGGCCTCCATCTGCGCCCGCAGCTCGCGCAGCAGTTCCGGGCGTTCGCCGCGCAGGAAGGCGCAGGACTCCTCGACCCGCCGCTGGTATTCCTCCGGGGTGATCCGGCCGATGCACGGGGCGGAGCAGCGGCGAATGACGTCGTTGTGACAGTGCCGGTAGGTCTCCCGGTCGGGCACGCGCGGACGGCAGAGGCGCAGTCCGAAACGCGCTTCGAGGAATTCCTTCGCGGCATAGGCGGCGGAGGACGACGCGTAGGGGCCGAAGTAGCGCGCGCCGTCGTCGCGACGGATGCGGCAGGTGTCGAACCGCGGATACGGTTCGCCGGGATGGACGCGAAGCAGCAGGAATCGCTTGTCGTCCTTGAACAGCGCGTTGTAGCGCGGGCGGTATTCCTTGATGAGATTGCCCTCGGTGAGCGTGGCCTCGGCCTCGGTCCTGAGCTCCAGGACGTCGAAGTCGGCGATGGAGCGGATCAGTCCGCGCAGCTTCGGATCGCCGCGGCGCATCGTACTGGGGCGGAAGTAACTCCGCACGCGTTTGCGCAACGACGCCGCCTTGCCGACGTAGATGATCTTCCCCCGCCGGTCGCGCATAAGGTAGACTCCCGGCCGGTCGGGCAGCGCGTCGAGTTTCCTGCGAATGGACTCGGGCCAGTTCATAACCGGACAGTGTGTGTAGAATCGCCCGGCGGAGCAAGAACGGGAGCTTACCCATTTTCGGTTCGGGCGATTCGTCGGCGGCACGGATGCAATAAATGGACCGATGATCCGTTTCATGAGGTGTGGGCTGGAAGACCGGAGGCCGCGGTGCCGGAGACGAGCGAACAGGAACTGATCGGGGCCTATCGCAAGGGCGATGTTGAGGCACTGGGCGAACTGGTCGAACGGTACAGGAAACCGCTGTACGGTTTCATCGTCCGTATGGCGCGCGACCCGGACGAAGCGGACGAGATCTTCCAGGAGGTCTGGTCCAAGGCCATTCGAAACTGGTCGAAGTTCAAGGGCGGAAAGCTGCTGAGCTGGCTGTTCCGGATCGCGCGCAACGGAGTGATCGACCGTCGGCGCAAAAAGAAGGCGGACTGCTCGCTCCAGCAGCCGCTGGGAGAGTCGGAAGGGTCGACGCTGACCCTCGATCAGGTGGTCGCCGCCGACGGCCCGGGACCGGATGACGACGCGGATTCGGCGGAGCTGGAACGGCGGATCGCGGCGGCGGCGGAGCACCTGCCGGACGATCAGCGCGAGGTGTTCTGGATGCGAATGCAGTCGGGGCTGCCGTTCAGGGAGATCGCCCGCATACAGGGATGCTCGATCAATACGGCCCTGGCGCGCATGCAGTACGCGCTGAATAAACTGCGCGTCGAACTGGACGAAGTATACCGCGAGTACGGAGGTGCGGCATGAATCATCAGAAGGCCCGGAGATGGATCCTGCTCGAACAAAGCGGCGAACTGGGCGGCCGGAAACGGAGACGACTCGAGGCCCATCTGGAGGACTGCGCGGAATGCCGGGCCTTCCGGGCGATGGCCGGACGGATCGAATCCTGCGTCACCGATCCCCCCGGGCCGTCCGTTCCGACCCTTCAGGCCGTCCGGGCCGAAGGCCGGCGCGCCGCGCCCCGGCCGGCCCACCCGGTTCTCAGGCCCGTCCTCGCCGCGGCGATGAGTGTGCTGCTGCTCGCCGGAGCCGGAATCTGGATCTCGCATCAGGCGGGATACACCTCGCCGGATGCGTCCACGGCCGAGGTGATCGAATCGCTCTACGAGGAATACGCCCAGCCGGCATCCGCCGGGGGCCTCATTGACGAGACGCTGAGCGAACTCGACCCGGCGATGGTCTGGTTTTTCGAGGGCGACACCGCCGTGACGGACGGATGATTCCGAATTACGTATCCAACGAGGGCGCCGCTTCCGCACCTCCGGCATAACCCCGCATGGCGGGGTTTGATCAGACCCCCAGTACGTCCCTCATCGAGTACAGACCCGGATCGCGGCCTTCGAGCCACTTTGCCGCCTGGAGCGCACCCAGCGCGAAGGTCTCGCGGCTGAGAGCCCGGTGCGTGAACTCCAGAACCTCGCCCTCGCCGGCAAAGGTCAGGGTGTGTTCGCCGACGATCCCGCCGCCGCGCACGGCATGGATCCCGATCTCCTTGTCGGGACGCTCGCCCGTATGACCGCTGCGGCCGTCGCGGCGAACTTGGTCGAGATCCCAGCCGCAGCCTTCGGCGGCGCTGCGCGCGAGCATGAGCGCGGTTCCGCTGGGGGCGTCCTTCTTGCGCCGATGATGGCGCTCGACCACCTCCACATCGTACCCGCGTCCGCGCAGGGCCTTCGCACCCGCTTCAATGAGCGTGCAGAGCAGGTTGATCCCGAGGCTCATGTTGCCCGCCATGACGACGGGCACCTTGTGTGCCGCGGCCCTGACGGCATCCATCTCTTCGTCGTTTAGACCCGTGGTCCCGATGACCCAGCCGCATCCCCATTCGGCGATGCGTTCCGCATTGCCCGAGGTGGCCACATGCGAGCTGAAATCAATCACGACCTCCGCATCCGGCGTTACCGCCGCCAGGTCGCTTCCCATGCTGACCCCCGCTGCCCGGGTCCCTGACACGACGCCGGCGTCTTCGCCAAGCCCCGACGCGTCCCACAAATCTACGGCTCCGGCCAGCTCGAGCCCGGGCACCTTCTCCTCGACCAGCGAGCGGATGATGGCTCGTCCCATCCGCCCCGCCGCACCCAAAACCACGACCCTCTTTATCGATTGTTGCTCACTGCCCATCTCACCGGCTCCACGGGTTTAAAACCTGTTCCTCTTCTGTGATCTCTGTGCCTCTTTGTGGCCCTTTAGTGGACGAGGTCGACCTCCCGCATAGTAGCCTCGAGCACTCTGCGGTTCTCCGCATCGATCTCGCACAACGGCAGGCGATAGACCTCTTCGATCCACCCCATCATCGCCAGTGCCGCCTTGACGGGGATCGGGTTGCTGTTGAGGAACATGTGGCTGAAGAGGCGGTGATAGCGCAGGTGCAGCGCCAGGGCGGTTTCGAAGTCGCCCTCCAGCGCGGCGCGAATCATCTCCGTCATCGGACCCGGGATGAGATTGGCCGCGACGCTGATCACGCCCACTCCGCCGACGGCCATCATGGGAAGGGCCAGGGCGTCGTCGCCGGACAGGACCTCGATCTCGCACTCGCGGACGATCTCACTGACGCGGTCGACCGATCCGCCGGCGTCTTTCTGTGCTGTGATCTGCGGATGCTTCGAGAGTTCCGCGACGGTGGGCACGGCGATCTCGCGACCGGTGCGCCCCGGAACGTTATAGAGCACCACCGGGGTGCCGAGATCGGCGATCGCGGTAAAGTGGCGGATCAAACCCGCCTGGCTGGGCTTGTTGTAATAGGGGGTGACCTGGAGGGTCCCGTCGACCCCGAGATCGATCGCCCGGCGCGTGAGTTCCAGCGCCTCCGCCGTGGAGTTGGCACCGGTGCCGGCGATGACTTTTGCTTTCCCGTCCGCACGCTGCACGACATGCTCGATCACGGCCATATGCTCTTCCGGATCGAGGGTCGGCGATTCGCCGGTTGTGCCGACGGGTACGATACCGTCCACGCCGCCTTCGATCTGGGCGTCCACGAGGCGGTCCAGCGCCCCGTAATCGACCGAACCGTCCTGCGCGAACGGCGTCACCAGTGCGGTATACATTCCCTCAAACATCGTGTCCTCCTGTTTGAAATTCGTGCGACGGGCGCGAAACCGCCGTCCCGCCCGGCTTCACAGACAGACCCTAGGCCCTCGCGCGCGTCCTGCCAACCCCTTACTCTTCGCCGCGGACGAGGTCGTCCCAGGTCTCCCGGCGGCGGATCAGCCGGGCGGAAGAGCCCTCCACGAGCACCTCAGCGGGGCGCGGGCGGCTGTTGTAATTCGAGGCCATGGTATAGCCGTAGGCCCCGGCATTCATGACGGCCAGCAGATCGCCCGCCTCAGCAGCCGGAAGTTCGCGGTCGCGGGCCAGGAAATCCCCCGTCTCGCACACGGGACCGACGAGATCGCCGCACACCGTTTCCCCGGTCTGCCGCACGGCGTTCACCCCGTGCCAGGCGTCGTACAGCGCCGGACGCAGCAGATCGTTCATCGCCGCATCACCGATCAGAAATGTCTTCGACGGGTGCGGCTTGACGTACTGAACCCGCGTAAGCAGTACGCCTGCCCCCCCGCTGAGAAACCGGCCCGGCTCCAGTACCAGCTGCAGGCCGAGTTCGCCGACGGCCGCGTTGGCCATCTTCGCGAAACGGTCCAGATCGAACGGCTCTTCCTCCGGCCGGTAGGGAATGCCGAGACCGCCGCCGAGATCGAGACGCCGGAAGTGCGGCCCGCGCTCCTTCAGTTCGCGGCAGAGCGGCCGGATCACCTCGAGGGCCTTCTCATAGGGATCCACGCTCATCAGCGGCGAGCCGAGGTGCGTGTGCAGACCGACCAGCCGCAGCGCATCGTGTTCGATCGCACGCAGCGAGAGGCGTCGGGCGGTGGCCGGATCCACGCCGAATTTGGTGTCGCCTTTACCGGTGCACGTGTACTCATGCGTACCGGGGTCGATATCCGGATTCACCCGGATCGCGACGCGGGCGCTTTTTTTGAGTTCACCCTCCACGTGAGCGATGCGCTCCAGCTCCGGCTCCGACTCGACGGTGAAGAACCCTACCCCCTGCTCTATGGCGTAGCGGATCTCGTCGACCGTCTTGCCGACCCCGGCGAATACGATCTTCTCCGCATCAAAGCCTGCGCGCAGTCCGCGGAACAGTTCTCCTCCGGAAACGACATCCAGCCCGGCCCCCATTCCACGGAACAGCTCGAGGATCGCCCCCGTGCTGCATCCCTTTACCGAGTAGCAAAGCAGGGGGTCTGCATCCTTGAGGGCCGCGGCCAGGCGACGGTACTGGTGCTCGAAATGCGTTCTGGAGTAGACGTACAGCGGAGTTCCGTACTCCTCCGCCAGCGCGTTCAGCGCGCAGTCCTCTGCGTGCAGCTCGCCGTTGCGGTATTCAAATGCGTTCATCACGCCCTGCCTTTTCGGCGCGCTCGGAGATCGCGCTCAGCCTTTTGCATCCTGCTCTTTCAACGATCCCACGCGCAGGCGCAGGGCGTTGAGTCGAATAAAGCCGTTCGCGTCGGCCTGATCGTAATCGCCGCCGGCCTCGAAGCTGGCGATATCGGCATCGTAGAGCGAGCGTTCGGCACGGCGGCCGGTCACGGTACAGGATCCCTTGTAGAGCTTCACGCGCGCCGTACCGGTTACCGTCTGCGCCGCCCTGTCCATCGCCGCCTGCAGCATCTCGCGTTCGGGGGCGAACCAGAATCCGTTATACACCAGCTCGGCATAACGCGGCATGATGGCGTCGCGCTGGTGGAGCACCTCGCGGTCCATGGTAATCTGCTCCACCGCCTCGCGGGCGCGGTGCAGCACTGTGCCGGCGGGCGTCTCGTACACGCCGCGGCTCTTCATACCCACGAAGCGGTTTTCGACCAGGTCGATCCGCCCGACCCCGTGTCGGCCCGCGATCCCGTTGAGCTTCTGCATCAGCGGCAGAGGCTCGAGCCGCTCGCCGTCGAGTGCCACCGCATCGCCGCGCTCGAAGTCGATCGTAATTTCCTCCGCCCCGTCGGGCGCGTCCTCGGGGTCGGTCGTCAGCAGGAACATATCCTTCGGCGGGGCGTTCCACGGGTCCTCGAGCACTCCGCCCTCATAAGAGATGTGCAGGAGATTGCGGTCCATGCTGTAGGGCTTTTCCGCGCTGACCGGAATCGGGATGCCGTGTTGTTCAGCGTACTGCATCATCTCCGTGCGCGACTGGAAAAACCCCTCGTTCCGCCAGGGGGCGATCACCTTGATCCCGGGTTCGAGCGCGTAAAAGGTCAGTTCGAAGCGAACCTGGTCGTTGCCTTTGCCCGTCGCCCCGTGGGCCACGGCCTCGGCCCCCTGTTCGCGGGCGATCTCGATATGGCGCTTGGCGATGAGCGGGCGGGCGATCGAAGTGCCCAGCAGGTAGCCCGATTCGTAGACCGCGCCGGCCCGGATCATCGGGTAAACGAAATCGCGGGCGAATTCCTCGCGCAGGTCTTCCACGTAGCACTTCGACGCGCCGGTGTTTTTCGCCTTTTCCGGCAGCCCGTCGAGTTCCTCCTCCTGGCCGACGTCGGCGGCGTAGGCGATGACTTCCGCGTCGTACTCCTCCTGCAGCCACTTCAGAATGATCGAGGTGTCGAGTCCTCCGGAATACGCCAGTACGACTTTCATCGGGATGCCTCCGTGCCTTCCTGTTCAAGTTCATCACACGCCGCGGCCGTGATCTCCAGCGCACGGCGCACATCATCCTCTCCCACGATCAGCGGCGGGAGGAAGCGGAGCACCTTACCCGCCGTGGCGAGCGCGAGCAATCCCTTCTCCTGAAGTTTCTTCTGCAGCGGCGCCGCGGGGCGGTCGAGCACAAGGCCCACCATCAGGCCGAGCCCGCGCACCTCCTCGATCCAGCGGGGGTGATCCGCGGCGATGGAACACAGGCCTTCAACCAGCATGTGGCCCATGCGCCCGGCGTTTTCGATGAGTCCTTCAGTTTCGATCACTTCGATCACCGCGCGCGCGGCGGCGCAGGCCAGCGGCGTGCCGCCGAACGTCGTGGCGTGGTGGCCGGGATGGAAGACGTCCGCGAGCTTCGCGCCCGCGACGACCGCTCCCATCGGGAAGCCGTTACCCAGCCCTTTGGCAAGCGCGAAGGCGTCGGGCTGAACGCCGTAATGCTGAAAGCCGAACCAGCGCCCGGTGCGTCCCATCCCGCACTGCACCTCATCCATCAGCAGCAGCACGCCTTCTTCATCGCAGATTTTACGGAGCTGCCGGAGATACCCGCGGTGCGCCGGCCGCACCCCGCCCTCGCCCTGGATGGCTTCGACCAGCACCGCCGCCGTCTCCGGTCCGATCTGTTCGCGGCAGGAGGCGGGATCGTTGAACTCCGCGTAGCGGAATCCCTGCGGCAGCGGTGCGAACCCCTTCTGGACCTTGTCCTGTCCGGTGGCGGTAAGGGTTGCAAGCGTCCGGCCGTGGAACGAGCCGCGCATGCTGACGACCTCGTAGCGCCCCTGATCGTGGCCCCAGAGCCGTGCCAGTTTAATGAGCCCCTCGTTCGCCTCCGCGCCCGAATTGCAGAAGAAGCATTTGCCGACCTCAAATCCGCTGCGTTCCACCAGGTCGCGGGCGAGCCGCGGCTGATGCTCATTATAGTAGAGATTCGACACGTGAACGAGGCGTCCGGCCTGTTCGCGAATGGCCTCGACGTAGCGGGGGTGGGCGTGGCCGAGATTGGTGACGGCGATACCCGCGAGGAAATCGAGGTACTCGTGATCTTCGGCGTCGTACACCCGTACGCCCTCGCCGCGCACCAGCGCCAGCCCCGGCGCGTAGGTGGACATGACATATTCCCGGTGCATGCGCCTGATATCTTCGGTGTTCATCATAAGACTCCATGAAGGGGCTGAAAGGGGCCGACGGGGCGAATGTTCAGCGGGCGGGCGAGACCACGGGGTTCCTTCCTTCGTTTTCCGGTCGCCTGCATCACGGCACGATTTCCGTGCCCACCCCGCGGTCGGTGAACAGTTCGAGCAACAGCGAATGCGGCAGACTGGAATCGATGATGTGCGTCTTGCGGATGCCGGCGGCAATCGAATCGACGGCCCCGCGGACCTTCGGCATCATGCCGCCCGCGATAACCCCGCGGTCGATCAGGTGCTGCACTTCGCCGACCGAGAGCGTGGAAATCAGTGAATGCGGATCATCCGGATCGCGCAGCACGCCGGGCACGTCGGTCAGGAACACCAGCTTGCGAGCCGGAAGGGCGCGCGCGACCGCGTTGGCGGCCTCATCGGCGTTGATGTTATAGAGCATGCCGTCCGGCCCGCGGCCGAGCGGGGTGACGACCGGGATGATCTCCGAATTGAGATAGGCCTTGACGGGTTCCGTATCGACTTTGGTCACATTGCCGACATAGCCCCAGTCGAACGTTTCGCCTTCGTGCTCCTCGGTGTGTTTCTGAACCCGGAGGATATCCTCGCCGTGGATGCCCCGTGCCTTGCCCCCGTACCCCTGCAGAATGCGCACCAAATGCGGGTTCACTTCACGGTTGAGCACCTCCTCCACGACGCGGATGACCTGCTCGTCGCTGACGCGCAATCCGCGGACGAACCGGGGCTGGACATGCGCCTCGCGCATCCTGCGCGAGATCGCGGCCCCGCCGCCGTGTACGATCACGGGCCGGAGCCCTACGCACTCCATGAAAGCCACATCCTCCAGGATAGCGCGCACCCCGGCTTCGTTCTCCATGATACTGCCGCCGAACTTGACCACGACGCACTGTCCGCGGAAACGCTGGATGTACGGCAGCGCCTCGATCAGCACATTCGCCTTTTCAATCGCCTGATGCATCAATCTCCGTCCCCGGTTACGTGTTGCGCTCAGACTACCGCCACAAGAGGGGGATCGCAAGAAGAGGAAAGAGCGAAGGTCCACAAAAAGGGCATGAGGGACATGAAGAACATGAAGGTTGGTTGAGGGGGGGGAACATAATTCGTACTCGTACTCGTACGCGGACGGGTACGATATTCCCCCGGGTGTCCCGACGTGGAACTCAGGAAAAAGGGCCACAAAGAGGCCCAGGGGACACAGAAGAGCGTGAGCGGGAAATCCAATCTGTACCCCGCGTCCCGCGAACCCTCACGCGCTACAGGTTGATCCGGACGTATTCGGCCGTAAGGTCGCAGGTATAGATTACGGCGGAGGCGCTGCCGGCCCCGAGATCGATGGACAGGTCGAGGTGGGGGGCTGCGGCGGCGCGCTTCAGCCGGTCCGGGTCGTCGAGGGCCGCGCGGCCCTCGCGTACGGCCGGACAGCCATTGTAATCGATCGTGACCCGCTCCGGATCGAACTCCGCACCGGAATACCCGAGCGCGTCCATGACCCGTCCCCAGTTCGGACGGCCGCCCGCCCAGGCGGTCTTATTGAGCGGCGAGTTGGCCACAGCGCGCGCGGCACGGTCGGCATCGGTCCTGCTGCAGGCCCCGGTCACCGCCACGGTCACCGTGCGGGAAAGGCCCTCTCCGTCGCCGACGATAGCCTTCGCCATCTCCAGCGAGAGGGACTCGAGCCGATCCGCGAAGGCGGCCCAGTCCCCGTGGGTCTCGCGCAGGGGCGCATTACCTGCGGCCCCGTTGGCGAGCAGGAGTACCGTGTCGTTGGTCGACCGGTCGCCGTCGACCGAGATCCGGTTAAAGCTTTGATCGACCGCGGTGCGCAGGGCGGCATTCAGCGCCTCGGGCTCGACCGCGGCGTCGGTGGCGAAGAAGGCGAGCATGGTGGCCATGTCCGGTTCGATCATGCCTGCGCCCTTCGCGACGGCGGTAATCGTGACCGGGCGGCCGTCGACCGCCAGCGTGCACGACCCGTATTTCGGACGCGTGTCGGTGGTCATGATCGCCTGCGCGGTCTCGCGAACGGCGTCCTCGCGAAGACCCTCGCCCAGAGTCGACAGAGCCGGCACGATCTTATCCACGGGCAGGCGCGGGCCTATGGAACCGGTAGAGCTGACGAAGACTTCTTCCGGGGTGCAGCCGGCCGCGGCGGCCGCGGCGGCGGCCATGCATTCGGCGTCCTCGCGTCCTTCGGCTCCCGTACAGGCATTGGCGATCCCGCTGTTGACGACCCAGGCGCGCATAGGGGCCGCCCGGTTGAGTCGCTCGCGGCAGAGGGTGACCGGGGCGGCCTGGACGCGATTGGTCGTGAACACCCCTGCCGCGCTCGCCGGGCGGTCGGATGCGATCAGCGCGAGGTCGGCATGGTCTGCGGCCTTGATACCGCAGCATCCGCTCACGGACCGGAAACCGGCGGGCCAGCGGGGCGGGGACGATGCCGCATTCATAATCGAGCCTCCTCCACACAGCCCCCGAAAAAAACCTCCACGGCGTGGCCGCGGAGGTTTGAATGATCGCCGCAGCGCGGGCCGTCAGCGCTTCGAGAACTGATACTTTTTGCGTGCGCCCGGCTGACCCGGCTTTTTGCGTTCCTTCATGCGCGGGTCACGGGTGAGAAAACCGCCCTTTTTCAATTCGGGTTTCAGCGACTCGTCGGCCGCAACGAGCGCCCGGGCGATGGCATGGGCCGCGGCTCCGGCCTGACCGGACTTTCCGCCGCCCTTTACCTTGAGCGAAATATCATAGGCATCGGCGGTATCGGTGACCTTGAGCGGCGCCATAAGCGCCTCGTGCATCAATACACCGTCGAAAAAATGTTTCGAGTCGTGGCCGTTGACTTCGATGCTCCCTTTGCCCGGGATGAGCTCCGCGCGGGCCACGGCGGTTTTGCGGCGGCCGGTTGCGCTGAAGGAAGTGGTCTGCTGTGCGCTCATGCGTTTCGCTCCTTAAGCCTTGAATTCGACCGCTTCGGGTTGCTGGGCGGCATGGGGATGCTCCGCGCCGGGATAGACCTTAAGCCGGCGGATGATGCTCCGTCCGAGGCGGTTTTTGGGGATCATGCCCCACACCGCGCGGGTGATCATGCGGTCGGGATGGCGCGCGCGCATCCGGCCCGCCGGGGTCTTTTTCAGTCCGCTCGGATATCCCGAGTAATCCTGATACATCTTGGCGGACTCCTTGCGGCCGGTCAGTTTTACCTGCGACGCGTTCGTCACGATCACGAACGCCCCGGTATCCAGATGGGGGGTGAAGGTGGGCCGGTCCTTGCCGCGCAGGCGGTCGGCGATGAACGTCGCCAGACGGCCGAGCGGCTGTCCCGCAGCGTCAATGATGATCCAGCGACGCTGCGCGCCGGTCTCTCTGGGCATGGTGGTCTTCATCGTACAGTTCCCTCTGGGATGCAGTTGCGAAACGGGGAATGTATATAAGCGCCGATGCGGTGTCAACCGGAGGAATGCCACTTTTTTCGGTTCTTCGTGGATTATTCGTCCCAGACGCCTTTGCGTATCTTCAGCAGGTCGGATTCGAAGGGGTCGGACTCCGACGACAGTTCCGGTGCCCTGCGGAGTTCCGAAAAGATTCTGCTCCGCTTCGGGGCCTCCGGCCGGCGGAATTCGTTGCCGCGCCCCGGCTCCGTCCTCATTTCCTGACGCCCGGAAAGGTCGGGTTCAAGCGATGACGACCGGAACCTGCGGTCCTGACTTTGGCCCGCAGCCGACTGCGGACTGCGGTCTCCGGTCAGGCTCCCGCGATCAGGTTCCCGCGCCGCCGTGAAGGAGAAGTCGCCTCCGCTCCGCGTCGCATCCATGGGGGTCAGTGCTCCGAAGCTGGATGCCGACGTATCGCGTTCGGCCGCGGAAGCGTCACGACCCGGCGTGCCGACCCCGGTCCCGTAAAGCTGCTCGCGCGTCCGTTCCATTGAGATGGCGGTGCGCCAACCCTCGGTCCAGTCCGACATCGATTTGACCGCCACCGGACGTGTCGCGCTCCGCTCTCCCTCTTCCGGGGCCTTCAGCCACTCGGAGGGCGCCTTGCCCACCATGAAGCGATTGGTCGAGGGAAGCGGCGGTCCCGCCTCCTGCGGAGTCTCCGGATCCTCTGTCCGAGCCCCGATCAGCCCCGGACTGCGCCGGTGCTGCAGCGCGCCGAAACGGTTGGTCCTCGTAAAGAGGCGGTTGGTCGGCGAATAGGCGCTTTTTTCGTCCTCACCGGGATAGCCGTCGCGCTGACGCTTCATCTCCCCGTACAGCCAGCCCCATCCGTCATCGCCCTGTGAAGCGGAGGAAGCCCCGTTGGTCCGGCCCAGCACGGCATCGACCAGCCAGCCGGAATCCTTCTCCGGCTTTTCGCGACGCACCATGACCGGCGCGCCCTGCACCCCCGCGCGGCCGCCCTCCAGGGCTTCGCCCTTGAGTCCCGAGTCCGCGGCGCGCCCGGGCGGGAGCTGTTTCAGGAGTTCCGGGTCATAGGGAAGGTCCGGCATATCGCCGGGCGCCTCGTCCCCGACCTCCTCGCCGGCGCGGCCAAACCTCCGCCGGATGCGCTCCATGCGCTCGGGATCGACAGAACTTTTTTCCTTCGCCTCCTCCTGCGCCTCTCCGGCGACGGAGCAGAGCGACGCCAGAACAGCGCACGCCGCAGCCAGAATGTGTGCCCGTCTTTTCATCTCACCCGTAATAGTACATCCGGGCGCGGTTTGCGTTCAATCGGCGAATTGATTTGTCTTCACCCGCGCGCCCTCCTACCATTGCGGGCCGCTTGTCCGGAGGGGATCCGGACCGCTTCGCGGACTGGAAATCCCGCATAACGTCAAAGGAGTTGCCTGATGGAAAACCTCGTCATTCTCGGAACCGGCAGCGCCGGCCTCACGGCGGCCGTCTACGCGGCGCGGGCGGACCTCGAGCCCGTGGTCGTGGAGGGGGATCAGCCCGGCGGTCAGCTCACCACCACCACGGAAGTGGAGAACTATCCCGGATTTCCCGAAGCCATCGACGGCTCCGAACTGATGCAGAGGATGCATCAGCAGGCCGAACGGTTCGGCACCCGCTTCGTCATGGCTTCGGCGAAGGATTCGGATTTCTCCGGGGACACGAAAAAGGTCGTGCTGACCAACGGCGAGACCCTTGAGGCCACGGCCGTCATTATCGCCACCGGGGCGCGCGCGAAATATCTCGGACTGGACTCCGAGCAGAAGCTCATCGGCCGCGGCGTCTCCGCCTGCGCAACGTGCGACGGCGCCTTTTTCCGTGACGTGCCCGTGGCCGTGGTCGGAGGCGGCGACACCGCCATGGAGGAAGCAACGTTTCTGACCAAATTCGCCTCGAAGGTTTATGTGGTCCACCGGCGCGACGAACTGCGCGCCTCGAAGATCATGGCCGACCGGGCGTCCGCGAACGATAAGATCGAATTCATCTGGAACTCCGTCGTCGAGGAGGTTCTCGGCGTGGACGAAAACCGGGTCACCGGCGTACAGCTCAGGGACCGGGAAAAGGACGAGGTCCGCCGACTCGAGGTCGAGGGACTCTTCCTCGCGATCGGACACAAGCCCAACACGGATGCCTTCAGGGGTCAGCTGGAGATGGATGGCAAAGGATACCTGCACGCCGACGGCACCCGTACCCATGTCGACGGCGTCTTCGCCGCGGGTGACGTACAGGACGCCGTCTACCGCCAGGCGGTCACCGCGGCCGGGAGCGGCTGCATGGCGGCACTGGAGGCCGAGCGCTACATCGAGGCGAACCGCGAATGAGTCGATCGGCACACTCCGTGGCCGGCGAGTGGGCGAGCTACCGCCGCCTGCTGGCCTATGCGCGTCCCTACCGCTGGCGCCTCGCGCTCGGCATTCTCTGCGGCATGCTCTTCGGGAGTTCGACCACCGCACTGCTGCCGCTGATCGAGTCCTCGCTGGAGCGCACGTCGAGCCCTTCCGACTACTCGCTGCCCGCGCTGCTCGGCATGCTCCTTCTGTTCCCGACGCTCGCGATCCTACGTGGGGCAGGCTACTTCCTGAGCAAGTATTTTGTCCAATGGGTCGGCCTGCGCGTGGTCATGGACCTCCGCAATGACCTCTTCCGTCACCTGCACAACCTCCCCATGCTGTTCTTCAACCGAAGCCGGGCGGGAGACCTGATTTCACGCGTAAACAGTGATACCGGTCTGATTCAGCAACTCGTCTCCCATGTAGTGGGCGACCTCTGCCGCGAACCCTTCGTCCTGGTCGGCGCGGCGGGATTCCTGGTCTACCGCGATCCGCTGCTCGCGCTCTTCGTGCTGATCCTCTTCCCGATCTGCGTGCTCCCCGTCGTCGTGCTCGGCCGCAAGGTCCGAAAGAGCGCGAAGCAGGGCCAGCAGAAGCTGGGCGACCTGACCTCCGTGCTTCAGGAATCGATCTGGGGCGCGCAGATCGTCAAGGCCTTCAGCATGGAGGAGCAGGAGCTCGCCCGCTTCGCGGGCCACAACAGGCAGATTTTCAAGCGGCTGATGCGCATCACCCGCGCCCGGGCCATGCTCGATCCGATCATGGTCACCTTCTCCGCCGTCGGACTCTCACTGGTCATGCTCTACGCCTACTACACCGGCATGTCCACCGAAGGTCTGGTCGCGTTCGCCTCGGGCATCCTCGTCATGTACCGGCCCGCGCGCAATCTCAGCCGGATCCACATGCGCGTCCAGCGCAGCGCCGCCGGGGCCGACCGTATCTTTGAAATCCTCGATACCGAAGCAACGGTCGCCGACCGCCCCGATGCGGTCGATCTCGAGAGCCCGATCCGGGATATCCGCTTCGATCACGTCACCTTCTCCTACGGCGAGGAGGACATCCTGAAGGACGTCACGCTCGAGGTGAAGGCCGGCGACTGCGTGGCGCTCGTGGGCAGCTCGGGCGCGGGCAAAACCACCCTGGTCAACCTCCTGCCCCGCTTCTTCGACGTCACCGGCGGAGGGGTGAAGATCAACGGCCGTGACCTGCGCGAATACCGGATCGCCTCGCTCCGGCGCCATATGGGCCTGGTCACCCAGAACACGATCCTGTTCAACGAGACCGTCCACAACAACATCGCCTACGGCTGCGCCGACGCAACCCGGGAAGCGGTAGTCGACGCCGCCCGCCGCGCCAACGCCCACGTCTTCATCGAGCAGATGGGCCAGGCGTACGACACCGTGATCGGCGAGCAGGGAACCCGCCTCTCCGGAGGCCAGGCCCAGCGCATCGCCATCGCCCGCGCCCTCCTCCGCAACCCGCCGATCCTGATTCTCGACGAAGCGACCAGCGCGCTGGACACCGAGTCCGAACGCCTGGTCCAGGAGGCGCTCGACGAACTGATGAGCGGACGCACCGTGTTCGTCATCGCCCACCGCCTCTCAACCATCCAGCACGCGGACAAGATCGTCGTGCTCGAGCGCGGACAGATCGCGGAAATCGGCACCCACGGCGAACTCATCGGCCGCGACGGCCTCTACCGCTACTTTCACGACATGCAGTTCGGGCAGGAGCGGGGCTAGGCGGAACGGAGAGGCATCGGAATCGTCCCCGTCGATATTCGTTGCGTCATAAATGCATCTTGACTGGCCAACCAATACTTACCACCATGTAAGGAAAACATGAGAAGTAAGGAGGTTGTGCATGGTAACGGCGACTTTGACGAGCAAGGGGCAACTCACTGTTCCCAAGGCGGTCCGGGATTCTCTCCATCTCCACACCGGCGACCGCATTGCATTCATTGTCCACGGCGATGCAGAAGCTGTACTGAAGCCGGTGACGAAGTCCGTGGATGAGGTGTTTGGGCGGCTTCACAGCCCCGGGCAACGGCGAAAGAGCGTAGAGGAGATGAACGCGGCCGTGGCGAAACGAATGCGGGAGCGAAAGGGATGATCGCGGTTGATACGAACGTCATTGTACGATTCCTTGTCCGGGACGATGAAAGACAGGCAGAAGCCGTCCGCAAGCGCCTCAAGCAGGCGGAAGATCGACGTGAACGCCTGAGAATCCCGTTGCTTGTCGTCCTGGAAACTATCTGGGTTCTGGAAAGCGCGTATGAAAAGACGAGATCCGAAATACTGGGTTCCATTGAAGACATGCGACAGATGCCCGTATTTGAGTTCGAGGCCGATCGCGTTATCGAGGGTCTCCTGAATGACGGGCCGAAATACCATGCAGAGCTGGCGGATATCGTCATTGGCCACGCGGCCGAGGCCTCTGGATGCGATGCGGGTATCACCTTCGACAGGAAGGCCACCAAACTTCCCTTCTTCAGCATCTTGAAATGACCGGGGGCTCAACCCGCTTAAAGGCCTCGTCGTTGAGCGGATACCGGCTGCCCGGTCGGGTCCACTCCCTCCCAGTCTTACCCCGTCTTTCCCTGTTCGGCGGCGAAAACGCCTTTTTTCTTCGATTTCAGTTCAAAGGTCTGCCCCACATTTTTTCTTCAGCTCTTCAAGCCGAGGGGGTGGTTGTTCCGGAAGCGTCAGGTTGAGCTGGTGCAGCAGAAGCTGAAGGTCTTTCTCCGGTTGCGTGTAGCGCGGCAGGATCAGGGTGCGCCCGTCGGTCGTGGGCAGGTGCACATCGATCATCTGCACGGCTTTGAACTTTTCCAGGATGGCGCGGGGGGTCAAGCCCGGGGCCCTGGCTTTGGCCCGCTGTTTCAGCGTGACTTGCAGAGCGTAGCTCAAAAATGACACGAAGATGTGCGCTTCGATCCGCTCATCCTTCTGGTGATACACCGGGCGGATATCCAGATCATTCTTCAGCTCCTTGAAGGCCTGCTCGACCTCGTTCAGGACCATGTATTGCTTCCACAGCTCTTCGGGCTGTTCGGCCGCCAGATTGGTGCGCAACAGGTAGGTGCCTTCACCTCGACGGGCTTTACGCAGTTTTTTGCGGTTCAGCCGGAAGTGAAAGCTCTCCGGCGTAACGGCCTCGCGGGGTTGGGGAAGGCGGAGGTCCACCAGACCCCAGGCTTTGCCCGCTTCCTGTTTGGCGGCACCCAGTTTCAGCAAAAGTTCGTCGCGCTTGAGGTTTTTCATGCCCCCCAGTTGATGCAGGCGCTTCCAGAGCTTCTTGAGTTTGCGCTGTCGCATGGAGCGCTCTTTATCGCAGCGACTTCCGCTGCGGGTGAGGACGTAAAGATCCTCCCCGTCGCGGGCCAGCTTGACCTCGATCTGCTCCTGCACCTGCCTCCACGGTTGACCGAAGAGCTGGTCCTCGAGCTTGCTGAGCCGCCCGCGCGGCGTGCCCACCAGATAGCTCGCGCCTTCTGCTCGCATCTGTTCGAGCGCGTCCTCGGTCGGGATGCCCCGGTCCATGATCCAGAGCCGGTTCATCTTCCCGTACTGCGCCTCGATCCTGCGCAGGAAGTCCGGCAGGGTCGTTTTATCCGAGGTGTTCCCGGGCATCACCTCGTAGGCGACCGGAAAGCCCTCGGGCGTGACGATCAGCGCAATGACCACCTGCACGCAGTCGGATCGCTTGTCCCGACTGTAGCCGAACTTGCGCAGCCCTTCGCGTTCGGGCACGTCGCATTCAAAATAGGTGCTGGTCAGGTCATAAAGCAGCACCTCGTAGGAAGCGTCGAACAACAGGCGCCACTGTGTCTTTAGAAACGAAAACAGATCGGCTTTGTGTTCACCGAGTTTATCGAGACAGCGGTAGAGCGTGTTTTTGGCCGCGATGGACTCATCTTCGCCGAGCAGGTCCGCCATGGCACTGGCCTTAAACCAGTCGCGGTGCAGCCGCCACTCGCTGCCCGGATCGAGCAGACGATAGGTCACCAGCGTTTTGAGCACGTGGAGCCAGCCGGTGCCCTTGCGGCTCGCGGGAAGACGGGGGCTCCAGAAACGGTCCAGATCCAGCTCGTTCCACAACTCCATGGCCAGCCAGCATCCGCCCCACTGACGCGGATGATGCAAGCTCAGCCGGGAAAGCCGGATCCGAACGGGATGGGACACCTCCGGCGGCGGCGTGCGGTCTTCCGGGAACAGGCTTATCTGTCGAACCGAATCGGTCGATTCATCCAGCACGTCGAGTGCCGAGCACCATTGAGCCTTCTGGCTGTCGTTGAGTTCGCCCAGATAGAGCAGCGGACGCTTCATGACGCCGCGCCGGGTCCGCACACTTTCAACGATGCTCCAGTAGCGGTGCTCTTTGCCGTCTTTGCGTCGCCTGTGGCACTTCAAATACACAACCCGATTTTTTCACAGAAAATCAAGTCGTCAACCGGCAAGGTCTGCCCCACAGCCCCTTTTGGAACGTGACCCCTTGAAAACAAAGGACGAAACGGAGGTCACACCCCCGAAAAAAGACGTTTGGGCCGCCGAACGGGGAAAGACGGGTTACTCTGACTCTGACTCCGACTCCGACTCTGACTCTGACTCTGACTCTGACTCCAACTCTGACTCTGACCCTGCCTCTCCCCGATTCCCTCCCCGCCCCTCCGTGTCTTGCATTTCCGCGCTGAACCTGATTCACTCGCCCCTTCTTAACCATCATTTTGCCGGCGTATCGACCGGGTAAAGGAGACGGACATGGCGGAAGTGGATTACGGTTTGACCGAAGAACAGCAGGAGATCCGATCGATCATGCGCGAGTTCGCCGAGGAGCGCGTGGTTCCCGTGCGCGCCGAACTCGACGAGAAGGAAGCGTTTCCGACGGAGCTGCTCAAAGAACTGGCGCAGATGGACATGATGGGGCTCTACATTCCCGAAGAGTACGGCGGGTTCGGCGGACCGGGGCTCAACTTCATCCTCGCGATCGAGGAACTCAGCCGTGCCTGCATCGGCGTTTCCGTCTCTTTCGCCGCCAACGGCCTCGGCGCCGACCCGATCCTTATCGGGGCTTCGGATGAGCAGAAGAAAAAATTCCTCCCGCCGCTCGCCTCCGGCGAGAAACTCGCCGCGTTCGGCCTGACCGAACCCAACGCGGGAAGCGATGTCAGCGCCATCGCCACCACCGCGGAGAAGAAAGGCGACAAATACGTCCTGAACGGCACCAAGCAGTGGATCACCAACGGCGGCGAAGCGGATATCTACACGGTCTTCGCCGTCACCGACCGCAGCAAGGGGCCCCGCGGCGTATCCTGTTTCGTCGTCGAAAAGGACACCCCGGGATTCACCTTCGGCAAGAAGGAAAACAAGCTGGGCATTCGCGCCTCGGCCACCCGCGAACTGATCTTCGAGGACTGCGAGGTCCCCGCCGAAAACCTGATCGGACGCGAAGGCTCGGGTTTCCTGCTGGCGATGAAGACCTTTGACATCTCCCGCCCCGGCATCGCCATCCAGGGCGTCGGCCTGGCCCAGGGCGCGCTCGACGAGGCGATGAAGTACACGCGCGAGCGCCACCAGTTCGGAAAGCCCGTGATCGCCAATCAGGGCCTGCAGTGGATGGCGGCGGATATGGCCACCCGGATCGAGGCGGCCCGCGCGCTGGTCTATTCGGTCTCGCGCACGATCGACAGCGGTGCGAAAAACGTCTCCAAACTCTCCGCCATGTGCAAGGTCTATGCCACGGACGTCTGCATGGACATCACGACCGACTGTGTCCAGATGCTCGGCGGTTACGGCTTCATGCGCGAATACCCGGTCGAGAAGATGATGCGCGACGCCAAGATCCTCCAGATCTACGAGGGCACCAACCAGATCCAGCGCGACATCATCGGCGGGGCGCTGATCAAGGAATACGCATCGACGTAGGCGGCGGGCATACCGCCGGGCTCCGAAGGGATGCGCGGTTCGTAAACGCTCCGGCATGCTTTGTGCACGGGTCCCGTCTCCGGGATCCGCCGCAGGCGTCGCATGCTTTCGTGCCCCCCGGGGGCCGCGGGGATCGGCACCTACCGGTTCATCCACGCCGAAGGCAGAGGTGCGTCCTCTTTCCAGACTTTCAGCAGCGGATCCCCGGTCTCCTCCATCTGCCGCATGAGGAGACGGCGCAGGGTCTCGATCTTCTCCCGGTGTTCGGGATCATCGATACGGTTGTGCAGACAATCCGGGTCGCTGCGCAGGTCGTAGAACTCCTCGGGGGCGCGGCGGGCGATGAACCGGACGCGCTCTGCAACCTCCGGATCGGTCTTCGCGGCCTCGAGCATCGACGGCCAGGCCATCGGCTTGAGCGCGTCGTAATTTCCGTTGTAGCGCAGCGGCTGTCCCTGCGCATTCTCCCGTCCCGGCCAGGCGTTATAGATGTAGATGAACTCGCGTGTCTGCACGGCGCGCATCGGAAAGACCTGTATTCCGGGGAGCGCGTAATTGTACGAGGTGAAGACCCGGGAACGTCCCGCCTGCGGATCTCCTTTGAGCACCGGCAGCACGCTCTTCCCGTCCAGTCCCTCCACCGGCGGCAGTCCCAGTCCGTCCAGCAGTGTGGGCATGAGATCGATCACGGACACCATGGTGTCCCCGACGACCGTCCCCGGCTTCGTCACGCCCGGCCAGTCGATCAGCAGCGGAATGCGTGTGCTGTAGGGATAGATGTTCTGTTTTGACGTGGGCAGCGCCATCCCCTGATCGCCGAAACAGATCACGATCGTGTGGCGCCGCGCCCCTGCTTCTTCGATCGCCTGGAGCATCCGTCCCACGGCCAGGTCGGCGCGATGCAGACACTCGTAGTAGTCCGCCAGATCGACCCGCACCCCGGGCAGATCGGGCAGATAACCCGGCACGGGGACCTCGAGCGGCGAATACTGTCGCGGGCAGGGACGCAGCGGATCAAGCTCGAGCCCCGAACGCGACTCCATCCTGCGAAGGTGTTCGACTTCGGTGACGTGGCCGGGCCAGGGACGGTGTGGATCGCTGGTGTTCAGGTGCAGGAAAAACGGCTTCTCCGCCTTCTTCGCCTCGGCGATAAGTTCTTTCGTGCCCCGATAGAATCCCTCGGGCGAACGCCACATGCCCCAGTATCCGTCATCCGGCTCCCATTGGTCGGCGCTCAGACGGTGCCGGTCCCAGTCAAAGGCCTCTGCCGGAACGTAGTTCCCTTCCTTCCCGACCAGGGCGGTGAAGTATCCGGCCTTTTTCAATTCCGCGGCGAGGGTGGTGACTCCCGGTTTGAGCGGGTCGGCGTGGCCTGTGTTGCCGTTCGTCTGCGGGTATCGCCCGGTCATGAGCGACAGCCGGCTCGGCTGGCAGGTCGGCGAGGTGGTATGCGCGTGTTCGAAACGCGCCCCCTTCGCCGCGAGCCGATCCATGTGCGGCGTCACCCCCTCCAGCGGATTGCCGAAACAGCCCAGCGAAGCCGCGTCGTTGTCGTCGGTGGTGATGATCACCACGTTCATGCGCGGTGCGGATTGGGCCCAGGCCCCCACGCTCACAAGCGCGGCTGAACACAGGGCGGCTTTTAACAGATCTCTGCGAGGTGCTCCGAGGGTCATGACGGCGTCTCCTTGTTTTCAGCACATCCGCGTCCGGTCATGTGTAACAGGCTGCAAGCAGATCGGACAGTTTCCCTTCGGCCAGGCCGATGCAGCGGTCGGCCGCGCCGTAGTAGATCTTCACGGTCTCCCCGTCCTCCTCCAGCAGCGCGTTGCAGGTAAACACCGTCGTACCCGAACGGCCGACGTCCTCGTAGCCATGTTCCGGCCACAGCACGCAGTTTCGTCCGCGTGCGATCACCTTCGAGGGGTCCTCGAGGTCGAGCAGGCAGACCCCGAGGCGATAGATAAAGCCGTTACAGGTCTTCTCCACCCCGTGATAGATCTCCAGCCAGCCTTGCGGTGTACGGATCGGCACGGCACCGGCGCCCACTTTCTGGGCATCCCAGAATTCCCCGGGGCGTACCTGGAGCACGGGTTTCGTTCTTCCCCAGAACACGAGGTCCGGTGAATAGCTGATCCAGATATTCGCAGGGTCGACGTGCGGATTCCCCATGGGACGGTCGAGCCGGGCGTAGAGGCCTCCGATTTTCTCGGGAAAGAGTACGCCGTTGCGGTTGTTCAGTTCGCTGCAGTTCGGGTGTCGCTCGAAGTGCACGAAATCCCGGGTCGAAACGAGACCCGTGCGCACGCCCAGCCGATCGTTCCGCGCGGCAAACATGATATACCAGCTGTCGCCGATCTTCGTGATCCTCGGATCATACCGGTTCTGCTCCTCGAAATCGGGATCGGAGGGGGGCCAGTCGACCGGCTGGTCATCCACGGTGAACGCATAGCCGTCGCGGCTGCGCGCCAGCCGGAAGTGATAGCACGCGGAAAGGTCGGCCACATCCATCAGCAGCAGGTACTCTCCGTTCAGTTTGATCGCACCGGGATTGAACACCTGCATCGCCCCGCCGCCCGGAACGTCGGCCGGGCTCACAACGGGATTCCCCTCATATTTATTCAGTAGTCTCGTCACCTTTGCTCCTCCCTGATCATATTCATCAGTGCATTGCGATTGAAATCCTCCACGATGAGATGCGTCCCGATTCCGGAATGGATCTCTCGCTGGCGGCGGGCTTCGGGCGGGAGCCGGCTGATGCACAGGGCCCCCATCTCCACGCCGGCGGCGATTTCGCTCCGCCCGTCGCCGACGACCAGGAGTTCTTCGCCCGGAATGTCCAGTCGTTGCGCCAGCTCGCTCATCACGCCCGGTTTCGGCTTCTTCTCGTCCCACCTCGAGCCGTAGAGGTCCTCCACGAGTCCGCCCGGCCCTACGGACAGGCCCAGGGTTACGGCCTCTTCATAGATCCCGCCGGCCGGCCGGCCGGACTCGTCATGCCGCACGATCGAGCCGGTCACGAAATAATTCCGGACCCCCGCTTCACGGAGCCGGCTCAGGAAGCGAAGACTTCCCGGAACAAGGTAACGCCGGGGGTCCCGTCTGGCCTCCGCCAGGTTTCCGTCCCGGCAGGCTCTGTAGAGCACGCGCTCGTACAGCCGGAACAGGGCCGGGGCCTGCCGGGCTATACAGGCGCGCCGGTCCTCGCGGCACTCCAGCTCGCCATACTCTTCCTCGCCCGCCCAGATGCGCCGCACGATTTCCGCGTTGGCTTCATCGTCCCAGCCCGCCTCGCCCGCCACGCCCTCCTGGAACGCGCGCCGCAGCGCCCATTCCATCTGCGTCAGCGCGGAGAGCCCCGCCGATTCCACGCAGAACCGGTCCGTCTCCGCCGTGCGCAGGGCGTCCATGCAGCCCGCCATCATGCGCTCCGCCTCGTCCGGCGCGTCGGGAAGGCCCTCACGGATCACACGGGAAAGCACGGCGCTCATCACCGGCTCCCATGCACGGATCAGCGAATGGGTGCCGTCGATATCGTGAAACGCCGCCCGGATCCGCCGTTCACCGAACGGGCGCAGCAGCGACATCCCGGGCTCTTCTCCGGTAAACACTGCGGAAGTCAGCCGGGCCATATCCGTTCCCTCCCTCCTGCTTCCCGCTCAACGATACTCATCGATCGCCTCCACCAGCGCTTTCACATTTTCCCACGGGGCGTCGTTTTCAATCTCGACGTAGAAAATCCCGCCCCCGCCCAGCTCGTGATAAATATCGGCGTACGTCCGTACCGCGGCGCGAATTTCGTCCGGCGAGCCGAACGGCATCAGATGCTGACGATCCGGGTGCAGATAGGCGGTGATACCGTGCTCGCGACACTTCAGGGCAAACGCCCGCGTGTCCACACGGTTCGCCTGATGCCAGATGCCGTCGATCCCCATATCCGCCAGTTCATCGAAGATCGGGCCGAGAAATCCGCAGGAATGGAAGAAGACCTTCCGCCCCGCTTCGTGGATACGCCTGAAAAGCCTTTCATAACGCGGGCGATAGATCCGGCGGAACCGTTCCGGAGAAATGATCGGCGTCTCCTGAAACCCCCAGTCATCGACGAACATCACGACATCGGCCCCGCAGTACAGCATATATTCCATGCGCCCGCGCATGTTCTCCGTCAGCCGGTCGAGCAGTCGCATCAGACGTTCGTCCTCCGTATAGAGTTCCACCAGCACGTCATCCATCGGACGGAGCTGGAGCAGCATGTGAAAGAGAAAAAGGCCGCCGCGGAAGACGAGATAATCTTCGCGCAGCCGTTCGATCTCATTTCGCTCCGCCCGGGCCTCCGGCGAGTCGAGGGCGGGGGGCTCAGGCATGACGTAGTGCTCGAGCGCGGCATAGTCGGCGAGCGGGTGGCGGAGCACCTGGCCGGCGATCCCGAACACGCGATGACGCGTCACTACCCCCCACTCGTCCTCTTTGATCTCGTCGTACTCGCCCCCCTTCAGCGTCTCCGGATCCGGCCCGTGGATCGAACTGAAATCCACCGGGTTGTCCGGCGGGTAGCGGTTGAATAGGTCGAGCAGCTTGCGACCATGGACGTAGAGTCCCGCCGGGGAGGGGTGATAGACCACGGGGATACGATCCGGCCGGGTGTACTCGAAGGCGCGGATCATTCGTTCGCGTGAGTTCATGCCCTGCACCTCTTCCGGTCGAAGTACCCCCGGGCCGCCTCGAACATCGCCACCACGTTCTCCGCAGGCACGTCGTCCTGGATCTCGTGAGCCGCGGCGAGCACATACCCGCCCGACTCCGCACGCATCGCCTCCAGCACCCCCTCCACGCCGGCACGAACGTCCTCCGCCGAACCTTCACGAAGCAGCGACTGGGTATCGATGCCGCCCCAGAAGCTGAGACGTTCTCCGAACGCGGCCCGAAGCCGCTCCGGTTCCATGTCCCGGGCGCCGGGCTGGACCGGATTGAGGATCTCCACCCCGGCGTCGATAAGGGCCGGGATCACGGGATAAACCGAACCGCAGGTGTGATGAAAAAAACGCGCGCCGGTGAATCGTCGCGTGAACGCGATGCGCTCGCGGTAACAGGGTGCGATCATGTCCGCGAACAGCTCAGGCGAAACGAACAAACCGTGCTGCGTCCCGAAATCATCGCCGCTGGTGGTGACGTCGATAAAATCGCCGAGCGCCCCGTAGTAGATCTCGATAACCTCCTTCTGATAGGCGAGAACACGGTCGAAGAATTTCCTCACGAAATCGCGGTCGATCGCCATCTTCAACAGAAAATCGTCGAACCCGCACATCCAGCACCCCAGCTCGAATACGCCCAGCACCGGGTGGGTCGCACATACGACATAAGGCGTTTCCTCGTGCAGACGCTTCGCCTCCAGACGGAAATGTTCGATCCGCGAGGGGTCGATCCGCCCCGGGTCCGGCCACGGATAGTCGTCCAGATCCTCTGCGGACGCGCCCCGGAGCGGGGATTCCGCGATCTCCCAGTACCGCCCCGTATACCGCTGCCGGATGCCCCAGCAGTTCACGCGTTCCGTGTCCGATATCCGCCGCGCAAGGTCGCTTTCGGGGAAAAGCGTCGCTCCGACCCTGCGGAAATCGATGTCGAAATGACGCAGCAGACGTTCGTCGAAAAAAGCATTTTCTTCCCGCTGCGGCGGCGCGGAAAATCCGAGCACGTCCAGCAGCCTCCGTTCCACCGTTTCGCACGCCGAGGTCAGGACGGTCCCGGCGAGGTCGAACGGGGCGCGGTCGACCGGCTGCCGCCGCAGAGCGGCCACGAAGCGCTCACGATAACGCATCGCACCCACCCTTCCCGCCGAAAAAGGCATCCTCCAGCAATCCGCAGAGGAGATGATACACGGGCACCATCAGCTCCTGCACCTGCGCCGTCTCCGTCGCCGGAATATGAATGCAGCCGTCGCAGAGCTCCGTCATCCCTGAAACACCACGCCCCGTGATCGCGAACACCGCCGCCCCGCGCAGCCGCGCCACCTTCAATGCATTGAGCACGTTCGGAGACGAACCGGAGGTCGTCAGCCCGAGCACCGCATCGCGTTCGCCGCATAACCCGTACACCTGCTGCGCATACACCATCTCCGCCGCCGTATCGTTCGCGACCGCCGAGGCCAGAGAAAGTCCCGTACCTAAAGCGAGGGCCGGGAGGCAGGGAGTCAGCAGATCCGCCAGTCGCGATCCGCCGTCCGGGAAAAGCCGCACAAGCCTTTCCCTGTCACCCTCCGGAAGCCTCCTCGAAAACCGGAAGTCCTTCATCAACTCGCCCTCGATGTGAGCCGCATCCGCCGCACTTCCTCCGTTCCCGCAAATCAGCAGCCGGCCGCCCCCGCGATACATCCTTACCAGCCTCCGGAAAACGTCACGGATCTCCTCCGCACATGAACTCAACGCCGGAAACCGCGCGAAATGACGTTCCATCTCCGCTTCCATCCATCATCCTCCCCGCTCCCGGGGCCCTGATCGCCCCGCCGGGAAAAACCCTAGCCCGATGCCCGGAGACAACTCAACGCAAAAATACGAAAATATAATATTAAAATATGCTTACCTCATTCTATTTTATCCTATATTTAGCTCTATATTCGATTTATGTCCTATTATAATATACGAAAATTATTTTTTCGAAAGAGAGGAGGAGTACGGAAGATGTCAGCCAAAGTAACACTCAAGACGCTCAGCGAGGAATTAGGCGTAAGTGTAGCCACGGTGAGCAAGGCGCTGAGCAATTCGCCTGAAATCAGCCCGGAGACCAAGCAGCGGATTTGCGGGAAGGCGCATGAGTACGGATTCAGGCCGCGGCCGACCGCGGCGCGCACGACGAATATATGTGCCCTGATTCAGACGCCTTCGCCGGAAGTGAGTTGTTTTTCTCCGTACACGGTGGCCGTGATGGAGGGCATGATGGCGTATCTCCGGGAGGCCGGGCTGGGATTCTCGCTGTACAGCGACGAGACGGCCGGACTGAACGGCGGCACGCTGCTCCGCCAGCTCGGATCGCGGAATATCCACGGTGCGGTGATTCTCAACGCCGATGAGCATAGCCGGTATTACGAGGAGTTTGATCGGGTGCCGTTTCACTACTGCAGCCTCCACACCGATCCCCGGAACACGGGGACCCGTCTGCTGAGCATCGATCATACGCAGGCGGCTTACGAAGCGGTCCGCTATCTGCTCCAGCTCGGTCACCGCAGGATCGCGACACTGGTCACGCCCGCCCATTCACAGACGGGACGCGCCCGTCTGCAGGGCTACCGTCGGGCGCTGGAAGAGGCGGGGCTGGCCGAGGACCCCGAATTGATCGTGACCTCCCGGCGGGGGCGCGACGGGCTGGAGCTGGGCAATCATGAGACCCACAGGCTGATGAAACGGCGCCCCGATGTGACGGCGCTGTTCGTCATGGGCGAACGGGTCGCGCTGGGGGCCCGCCATGCGCTCGATGATTGCGGTCTGGGGGTCCCGCGCGATGTCTCGCTGATGACATTCGACGATCCCCCGGAGGCGGCGTACCTGTCTCCTCCGCTGACGGTTATGCGCATGCCCAACCGCCGCCTGGGCTACGCCGCGGCCCGCTGGGTCCACGAGATGGTCACCGGTACGGCTCCGGATGAATACCCGCGCGAACCGTGGATGCGCGGGGAACTGGTGGTACGCGACAGCACCGGGCCGGCGCCGGCGAGGCCCGGAACAGGCTGAGTCCGTCCGGCAGAACGGGGCATCCGGGGTGCGGCGAATGGACGCGGCGCGCACAGCCTATTCACTTCATTCCGGGCCCTGCGCCGGGAACTGGTCGCCGGTACGGCCGAGGGCGCGCACGTCGAGACTCTTGAGCTTATCACCGGAGCGGACCGTGACCGTTCGCTTTTCGCCGGCCATGAGATCGAAATAGTTATCCTCAATCGCGGCCTCACGCAACTCTTCGACCGGGAGATGGACATAGACGAACCGGCAGTAGTTCTTCGCCTCGATGGTCACGCGCGTGAGCCATCCGTCCCCGTCGCGTTCCGGCTCATCGGAGGTCCAAGCAAACTCCGGCTCCTCGAACGGCACATCCCTGAATATCGTCGGGAAGAAAATCGCCGTGCGCTCCCCGCCGTCCGTCTTCCACCGCGCATGGAGAAAACGATCCGGCCCCTTCACGCGGCCGGGCGGGATTGAAGCGACCTGTATCGAGCAGTTCGCGGGCGAATACCCGTCCACGCTCTCCGTCCAGTGCACCTTGCCGTTCAGGTCACGGCAGCTCAACTCGATCTCGCCCGCGGCATCCTCGAGCGTGTCGTTGAGCAGGTGAACGGTCAATTCGTCGTGGACGCGCTTGATCGTAATGGCGAGCGGATCGAACATCGTCTTGCACATGAAATACGAAGGCTTCAGCGCGCCGTAGAAATCGACGTCCGCCCAGTTCGACGTCGGCCAGCACTCGTTGAACATCCAGCGCAGCGCACCGCTGCCGGCCCACTTCACCGCGCGGTAGAAACCCAGTTCCTCGCGCACCATCTCGGCGTGCGCCATCATGGCCTTGCGCGTAAAGCTGTCGGCATCGATGCACGGACCGATAATCCCCTCCGCCATCCTGACCTGCGCCGTCACGTAACGCGGGTAGGTCTCCGGATTGGCGGGATGATACATGACGTGGTAATCGACGACGTCGTTCGGCGGCCACAGGTCTTCGGGGGCGAGGAACCGGAGCTGAGAATCCATGGGCGAAGGCCCCTGCAGACAGATCTCACCGTTGAAGACGGTGCGGATGTCCTTGAGCCGCTCGCGGAAGGACTCGAATGTCACATCCGACGAACGCGGCCACGTGGACCAGTGCGTCTCGCCGGTGGTCTGGACCTGGCCGCGGTCGGACTTCGAGTGCGGCGAAGCACTGATGTACGGGGTGGCCGGTGACAGATCGCCGACGATGCCCCGGTAGTAGTAGCTCATCAGCCGCCGGCCGGGGCGATCGGGTTCGTAATTGTGCGCGTTTGAACTCTCGTTGCCGCCGCACCAGCAGACGACCGAGGGGTGGTTGCGCAGCCGCCGGACCTGGTACTCCGCTTCGGCCACGATGTTGTCGAGGAAGCCCTGGTGATCGTCCGGCGCTTCCGCACAGGCGTTGGCGAAGTCCTGCCAGACCATGATCCCGCGCCGGTCGCACTCGTCATAGAACGCGTCCTTTTCGTAAATGCCGCCGCCCCAGATGCGAATCGTGTTGAAGTGGGCCTCCTCGGCACGGGCGACGAGCCGCGCGTAATCGTCGGGACGGGTCACCCCGGGAAAGCAGTGCGCCGGCACCCAGTTCGCGCCTTTCAGAAAGACGCGATGACCGTTGACCCGGAACGTAAAGCTCTGGCGGTCCTTCTCCAGGACCTTCTCTTCGATCGATACCGACCGGAACCCGAAGGTGCGCTCGACGCGGTCCTGCTCCTCTTTGCCGTCCGCGTCCAGGAAACGCACCACACAGGTGTAGCAGTTCGGGTCGCCCATGCCGTTCGGCCACCACAGCTTCGGGTCGTCGACCTTGAAGCAGAGAAAATTGTTCACGCCCGAGACCTCGATGCGTTCGCGCGCGACCACCTCGTCGCCGTCCCGCAGCTCCGCCTCGAGTACGCCCTGAGGGAAATAATCGGTCTGCGCCGCCACGGGTACGCCCCTGGGGGCCTCCTCCTCGGAATCCGGCCGCAGATGACGGACCTCGACGCGCACGCAGCAGTCGCCCTCATCATCCGCCTCGATCCGGACGTCCTCAATCGTCCGCCCGTCGGAACACTCCAGCCGTACGCCGCGCCAGATCCCCAGGGCGAGCGCATCAGGGGCCCAGTCCCATCCGAACTGGCACTGTGCGTGCCGGACCAGGCTGCGGCCCGGAGTAAACAGCGACCAGTACTCGGGAAATTCCTCGTGAAGCTGCTGCACCTTCCCGCGGGTCGGCTCGAAACAGACCTCGAGCACGTTCGTCCCGACCTTCAGGGCTTCGCGCACATCGAACCGGAACGCCCGGAACGCATTGACCGCCCTGCCCACCTCGGTTCCGTTTACGAAAACGGTTGCAAACAGGTCCAGCCCGTCAAAAACCAGCTCGGCGAAAGGTCCGGGCGCGGCCTCGAGTTCAAATTCCGTCCGGTACCACCAGTACTTATCCTCGACCCACTTGGCCTCGCGCAGGTTGGTGCGATAGAACAGATCCTGCGGCAGAAGACCGGCTTCGCTGAGCGAAACATTTACATCACCGGGCACGGCGGCGTCGATCCACTGCGCGTCCTTCGCCGGCCGCCCGCCTTCGGTCCAGGTCAGCCCCCATACACCGTCCAGATCGTTTACATGCTTCATCCTTCAGCGTCCTCTCAACAAATAAAAGGGGCCTTCCAGGCCCCATCCCGCCATTCGATTTTTTTGCGGGCGAAAAGATACTCAATATTCCAATCGCCTCCCCGTTGTCAAGCGTGTTGCGGGAGAATCGGGATCAGTCCCCTTCGTACCAGGGGTTGACGCGGCTCTCGCGCCAGCTTTGATCCTGCATATCGGGCGAGCCGAAAATGATGCTCTCCACGTGCCCGTCGCAGAAGACCGCATTAAACCAGCAGTCCATCAATTCACCGGAACCGTGGCGCGGGGCAGCATTATGACGAGTCAATTCAGGCGGATCCGTCGTGGTAAACTGGTTAGCGTGAAACGCCCACCCGACGAATTCGGGGTCCGCCTCGCCCGTCTCTGGGTTCCGCCCCATGCAGTCGACGATCATCATGATCTTCGCCGGGCGCTTCACTTCGGCCATCCGCCTCAGCGGGATCCCGCTGTCCGGCCCCTCAGGCTCGTTCGAACCCGGCGGTGCGGCGCGCCCGACGAATAGATTGGGATTATCCCCGTACGACGGACAGCCCCATCCGCTAAGGTCCGTGGCATCCGGGCAATTCAGCACCGAAAGCGTGTCTTCCCGCCAGGGCCCGTGGCGTTTAACCTCGAGATAATCGTACAGCCATTCATACCAGAGGCCCTTGGTCATGCCGGGCTGAGGATCCCAACTCTCCACGTGCGGGGGGAAACACCCTTTGTGATCCATCTGGTACGCGAAGACCGCCTCGCCCAGCCGCCGCAGGTTACCCCTGCACTGCTGGGAACGGGCCTCCGAAATCGCCTCCTGCGCGAAGGGTGTCAGGATCGTCAGCAGAATCCCGACAATCGCCACCACCACGAGCAGCTCGATCATGGTAAACCCGCGACATTTTTTAAATCGGTTCATCGTCCTGACTATGCTCACTGTAAACTCGCCCTCCCAGCCTCAACGTACCGAAACATTAACACTAAAAAAGGCTTCGTCAAGTCCGAACAGGATCGGCAGGGTTTTTCTTCCGAACGTTTGTAGTAGCGCCTGGCCTGCCCCCGGCACAGGCCAGGCGCGTGAAAGATAACGGCCCTGGACCCGCTGCGCGGACCTGCGGGCCTGCTACGAACGTAAGAAAGAACGCACGATTTATTTGACCGTGCTCTTCTCATTCATCTTTGCGATCCCGGCGCCTTTGCGAGAGACCTTTCTTGTGTTTTCGACCACGGATTACACCAATGGCACGGATGGGATCTCGAAATCCGAATCGAAGTCGAAATCGGGATCGCTGTGGGTGTGGCCTGCGCCGGGGGATCCCTTTCTCACTCGTACCCGGGACGGACGATCGCGCCGGACTTGACCCGGTCGAGCAGGGCCTGCATTTCCGCGGCCTTTTCGGGGTGTTCGACGACAATATTTCTGTGCTGGCCGGGATCGTCGTCCAGGTTGTACAGCTGGGCCTCCGGAGCCCCGGCGCGAATCTCGCCCTCCGGCGTGATATCGCTGTTCTCGAACCCGCACTCCTGGTAGCTCGCGTACATGCGGCGATGATTGGCGTGTTCTTCGCCGGCACTGACGCCGCCTGATCCCTGTCCGTCATAATAGAGCCAATCCCCGTGGCGAATCCCGAACAGGAGGGAACGGCTCCCCCAGTTGAAGACGACCGGCCGCTCGCGCAGTCGTGCGGTGCCCGGTTCATTCTGCAGAATCGGCAGCATGTTGAAACTGTCCGGCGCCTCGCCCGCAGGAACAGTCTGGCCGGTCACGGCGGCCAGGGTCGAAAATATATCCGTCAGGCACACCGGCACCTCGGAACTGCCCCCCGCGGGAATCCGGCCGGGCCAGCGCGCGAGAAACGGAACCCGCACCCCGCCCTGCCAGACGTCGGTCTTCTGGCCGAGAAGCTCGTCGTTGGGATGATGGCCCTTTTCCAGCGATTCGAGATCGATTCTGCCGCCGTTGTCGCTGGTGAATATGACCAGCGTGTGCTCCAGCGCTCCGGCCTCTTCGAGCGTGCGCAAAACCTCTCCGACCGTCCAGTCCAGCTCGCGGACAAAATCTCCATACGGCCCGTACGGACTGCGCCCCTTGAACCGCTCTCCCGGCGTGAGCGGGGTGTGGACATTGTTCGGGCAGTAGTAGAAGAAGAACGGTTCACGTCCGGCCGCCTCGCGGAGAAAGCCGCAGGCCTTGTCGTTCAGCACCGCCGCGTTCTTTTCAAAATCGATCTCGTGCACCGCGGATGGGATGGACCGGTCACGACCTTCGCCGGTAATTCGCTCGTCGGTATCCGTGATCCCCACCACATGGTGATTCTCGATATAAAACCGGAATCGGTTCGAGGCGTCTCCGAAGAAGTAGTCGAAACCGACCTCGAGCGGGCCGTTGACCAGTTTCGCGTTCCAGTCGCGCTGTTCGTTCATCAGCCCGAGATGCCACTTGCCCACGGCGCCGGTATGATAGCCCGCGATCTTCATCATTTCGGCCATGGTGAGCGGGTCCTCGATCCGCACCCCGGGGTTGCCGTCGAGCAGGCAGGGATGGATATGGGTGACCCAGAGCTGCCCCTCGTCATGACGCGGTGCGCGCCAGGGATAGGTGCCGCTCATCATCGCGTAGCGGGTCGGGCAGCAGACCGGGCTCGGCGCGTAGGCGTCGGTGAGCTTCATACCCTCCCGTGCCAGCCGGTCGATGTTCGGCGTGGGTATGTCCGACCCGTAACAGCCGGCGTCCGCCCACCCGAGATCGTCCGCCAGGATCAACACCACGTTCGGCCGCGCCCCGCCGCCCGTCCCGTTGAACTTCGCCGCCCGCGCCCCTGCCGGGACCGCGGCCGTCACCGCAACCCCCGCCCCCAGCCTGCTCAGAAAATGTCTGCGCTTCATCCACGCCTCCTGTGGGAAAACCCTGCGATCGCAACATGACGATAATTATGCGTCGACGTGGCGACAAGCAGAAAAGCCTCATTTATCCGTGCTACCGGTGTTATCCGCGGTCCTCACTTCTTTCCCGTGCACAATTCAGGTCAAAGCGAAATAATAATAAATATTTATTTTGATCCGAAGCGTGGTCATATATTCTGAACGCGTAAACATCGGCTGATAAAGCGTCCGTACGGGGCGGGGAGAGCACACACCATGCAGACCACGAATCACCCAATCCGAATGCGCAGGCGGGACTGGCTGGCGGGGATGACGGCGGTGCTGCCCACGTCCATGTTCGCCCTTACGGCGCGCGACGAGCGGCCGAACGTGCTCTACGTCTTCAGCGACGAGCACCGCTGGCAGGGGCTTTCGTTCACCGGGCTTCCCGAACTTCAGACACCCCGCTTCGCGCGCATGGCCGCCGAAGGGGTCAGTATGGACGGGTGCATCAGCAACAACCCGATCTGCATGCCGCACCGCGCCTTGCTCATGACCGGACGCTGGTCGTACGCGAACGGCATCCTCGAAAACAGCGGCACGATGAAGGAGGAGGAACAGACCCTCGCGCACACCTTCGGCGCCGCGGGCTACGCAACCGGTTACGTCGGCAAGTGGCACCTCGGAGCCTCACAGTCTTACGCGGGATTCGACGAACACTACAACTGGGGCGGATCCAACGATCACTGGGACTCCACGTGGAACCGGATACACGCCGGCGGGGAAACCCACACCTGCACGCGCTACAACGCCACCGCGATGACCGACCAGGCGGTCGACTTCATCCGCCGCCACGCGGGATCCGGGAGACCCTTCTTTCTTATGATCTCCTGGAATCCGCCCCACTATCGCTGGGACGATGCGCCCGAAGACAAGCTCGCGCTGTATCCCGACCGGGAGGCGCTCCCCTTCCGGCCCAATGTGCCCGAGCGGCTCCACGATAAACAGTGGTCGATCTACCGGCACTACCACGCCCACATTTCGGCAATCGACGACGAAATGGGGCGCCTGCTGGACCTGATCGACGAAATGGGCATCGATGAAAACACGATCGTCGTCTACTCCTCCGACCACGGATCGATGTTCGGTTCACAGGGCATGGGCAGCAAACGCATCCCCTACGACGAGTCGATCCGCGTGCCCTTCATCGTCCGCGCCCCGGGGCGCGTGCCGGACGGCCGCCGCGAACCGGCGCTGTTCGGCAGCATCGACATCTATCCCACCCTGTGCGGGATGGCGGGCATTCCCGTCCCGGACCACTGCCAGGGGCGCGATATCTCGGCGGCCATCATGGGCCGGGAACCCATGGAATCGAAGCCGCAGTTCATGATGCATATCAGCAACAAGAAGCAGTACCAGCGGGAACAGGAGGACCCGGACGCGCCGAACTGGCATCCGTTCTTCCGCGGGGTGCGCACCGACCGCTACACCTACGCCTACGGTGAGGACGGCGTCTGGATCCTGATCGACAACGAGAACGACCCCTGGCAGATGAACAACCTCAAGGACGATCCGGATTACGCGGACGTCCGGGAGGACATGCACGCCCTGCTGGAGTCGATGCTCGCGCAATACGAAGACCCGTATCTCGATCCTGAGATCCGCGCCCTGCCGCTCGACGAGCGCATCACGCGCCAGTATCTCGATGCGGCCCGGGCGGCGCTGGAAGAGGCGTAGCCCCGCCGATAGCGTAACGCGGCGGAGGCGGAAGAGCGATGCGCGGTTCCGCACAGCGGTATTGCACCCGGCTCCGCTCTGCAGGGCTGCGGACCTGCTGCAAACAGGAAAAGCATTTCGCCGTTCTCCGCCCACTGCATCGTACTCGCATGCGAAAACCCCTCCCCGATTTCGCGCCTCGGATTCGACCTTCGCAAATAGATCAGGCTAGCCCCGACGATACTGCAGCGGCGTCTGGCCCGTATATCGCCGGAAGGCCGTGGCGAAGTTCTGACTCGAGGAAAACCCCGTATCGAGGGCGAGTTCCGTCACGGGACGGTCTGTATCGCGAAGCAGACGCCGCGCGAGTTCGAGCCGCTGTTCAACATGGTACTCGTGCGGCGTCATGCGCAGCTCCCGCTTGAAGAGGTCGAAGAGCCGTCGCGGCGAAACGCGAACGGCCCGGGCCAGATTCTGCAGGGACCAGTCGGCGTCGGGATGCTCGTCGATCAGCCGTACGGCCTGGGCGATGGCAGGGTGCTGCGCGATCTTCGCACCCCGTGGCGATCCGGGCGCGGGATGCAGGGCGCGATGAATCTCTACAGCCAGCACCCGCGCGGCCGATTCCATGACCACGGTCTTCGCTTCCGAATCGGACACCATCTCGCGCACGAAGAGGTGGATGATCTCCCGCATCGAACGCGTGAGCGGAAAGGTCACAGGCTCGAGTGACCAGGGAAGATCCACTCCCTCGACCGGAGGATCGAACTGCGTCGGGCGAACCCCGAGCGCGAAGTGATGATTCTCGTCCTCCTCAAATGACTCGAGATGATGCGACCGCTCCGGCGGGATAAGCAATACCTGCGCCGGGGCCACCGTAAGGCGGCGACGCCCGATCGACCACACCGTCCCGCCTCTGAACTGCGCATGGAATTCGTAGCAATGCATCGTGTGCCGCTGTACCGGCATGCTGCGCGGCACCCACGCCTCCTGCGCGCCCGAAAACCAGGGAGGGTCGCCCGGTTCCGACTCAACCAGAAATCCGGCGAGAAACTTGGATGGACGACTCACCATCATGTTATTTCAATAAATGAAATTATGCCGATTTTCAAACTTTTTATGCCGAATCGGAGAGGCACGCATGGAACTTTTCCTTTAGCTTAACCGTATGAAGAAAAAAGCACACCAAAGCGCTGCCCGATCAGGAGGAGTACGCCCCATGCAAAACGAGCAAACCCTGTTCGAAAAGAGGATCATTCGCTCGGCGATCGAATTCACCCGGGCCTACCGGGAACACGCGGACGATCCCAAAGCCCTGCGCGAGGCGCACTGCGTGCGCACCCAGTTCCCCGCCCTGCTCAAGCCGATCCGCGAAAAAGACCTCTTCGCCGGCATCATGGAGAAGGCGAGCTACCTGGTGAAGGTCTCTGTCCAGGGATTCGACGAGACGATCGTCGACGGCGTGCCAATTACCGAGGATGCGGTCGATACGGGTGACCCGGCAAGCACCCTCGGCCCCCGCATCCAGCAGGCCGGCTATTGCGTCCACTCCGAATATATGACCTATCTCGCGCAGCAGCACCCCGAATACGCCGCCGAACTCAAAGAACTCCGCGCATTCTGGGAACAGGAAAACACGTGGCGACGATTCAACGAGGCCCTCCCCCCCGAATTGTGCGAGTACCCGATGCAGAGCATCCTCCCCTACACGCTGCGCGAGGGCGAGGGCCCGATCCTGCACATCGGATCCTGCCGGATCGCCGGCATGCTGCCCGACTACGACAAACTGCTTCAGCGAGGCCTCAACGGCCTGGCGGACGAGCTGATCGAGCGTGGAAAGCGCACGCAGACCGATGACGAAAAGGCTGTCATTCAAGCCATGCTGATGACGCTCGATACCGTGAAATCCGCCTGCGCGCATTACGCCGAAGAAGCGCGCGCGAAGATGAAAGGAGCGACGGAGAAGCGGCGGGGCGAACTCGAACGCATCGCCGGGGCCCTCGATGCGGTACGGCAGCGCAAACCGGAGTCGCTCTTCGAGGCGATCCAGCTTTACCGCCTCTACGCGGTCATGGCTGAGACGTTCGACTGCGGGCGCATGGACGTCTACCTCGGCGACTTCTACGCGCACGACATAGACCAGGGCGTCATTACGGATGAGGACGCCATTGAGATGCTGACCTCGCTCTGGACGATGATTGACGATTACACCGTCAATTCCGGCGGCCGCCTGGCCCTCGGCGGGCGCGGACGGCGCAACGAAAAGAACGCCGACCGCTTCGCGATCGTGGCCATGGAGACCACGCGGCGCAAGCGCTCGATCCTTCCGACCATGACATTGCGCTTCTACGACGGCATCGATCCGGCCGTGATGAGCAAGGCGTATGACGTGATCGGCGAGGGCTGCCTCTACCCCATGCTCTACAACGACGACCGCTGCATCGAGGGCGTCTCGCGGATCATGAACCTCCCGATGGAAGACGCCGTGAATTACCTTCCGCTCGGATGCGGCGAATACAGCCTGAACAAAATCGGTATCGGCAGTCCGAACACGGCACTGAACATCACCAAGGCGCTCGAAGCGGCGCTGCACAACGGGCGCGACGCCCTGACCGGGCGCAGAAACGGACCGGAGACCGGCGATCCCGGGACGTTCGAAACCTTCGATCAGCTCTATGAGGCGTTCCGGGAACAGGTAAGCTGTCTGGCACGCATTTCCGCCCGCTGCCACGATATCGAGTACCGGATCGAAGGCGCCGACTGCGCCTTTCTGCTCAATGCGATTTTGAGCGAGGACTGCATTGAAAAGGCCGCGGGGCTGATCGAAGGGATCCGTTATCGCGGCGGCTGCGCGGAGGGCTTCGGCGGCACCCCCGCGGGCGAGAGTCTCTACAACATCCGCCGCCTCGTCTACGAGGACAAGAAGTACACGCTCCCGCAGCTCATCGCGATCCTCGATGCGGACTACAAAAATCACGAGGCGCTGCGGCGCGAGCTGCTGGCGCTCCCGAAATACGGGAACGACGAACCGGACGTCGATGCGATGGTCCACGAGGTCAACCGCTTCTGCAACCGGGCCGTTGCGGAGGCGATCGAAGGCACGGATCTGCACTACTATATCATGAGCAGCGTGAACCCCGGCGGCGTCCGGCTCGGGTACGAAACGGGCGCTTCCGCGGACGGACGCAGACGCGGCGAGGCCTTTTCCATCGGCAACAGCCCGCTGGCCGGACGCGATAAGAACGGCATCACCGCCCTCTTCAATTCGATCATCGGAACCCCGATCGAAAACGGGGGCTACATCACCAATTTCAAACTGTCGAAGTCGATGTTCGACGAAGAGAACCGCCCCAAGACCGAGGCGCTGTTCGACGCCTACTTCGGCGACGGCGGCCAGCAGGCGAATGTCACCGTCGTCGGCCGGCGCGATCTCGAGGACGCCATCGAGCATCCGGAGAAATACCCGCACGTCCTGATCCGCGTCGGCGGATGGTCTGCACGGTTCATTGATCTGGAAGAGCGTATACAGCAGGAAGTGCTGCACCGGACGCTGTACTGAGCCCGCCGACGGGGACAGGAGGATATGGGGCATGGAAGCTCGAGAACGAACAGGACTCGTTCTGGACATCCACCGCTGTTCGCTGCACGACGGGCCGGGGATCCGCACCACCGTATTTCTCAAAGGCTGCCCGCTGAACTGCGCGTGGTGTCACAATCCGGAGTCGATCTCGTTTCAACGGGAACTCTATTTCATTCCCGAACGCTGCACGGCCTGCGGCGCCTGTGTCGCGGCCTGCCGGAACGGGGTCCACCACCTCGATCCCGCCACGGGCGAACACGCGATCGACCGGGCCTCATGCACCGCCTGCGGCGCCTGCGTTCGGACCTGCCCGGCAGAGGCGCTCGAGATCAAGGGCCGGGAGATGAGCGTGGAGGAGGTCATGGAACCCGTGCTCAAAGACCGCCGCTACTACGATCGATCCGGCGGCGGAGTCACGCTCTCCGGGGGCGAGCCGATGGCGCAGTTCGAATTCACCGCCGAACTGCTTGCCGCCGCGCGGGAGAATGAGATCCATACCTGCCTCGAAACGTGCGGCCATGCCCCCGCCGAACGGTTTGACGCGATCCTCGAGGTCGTCGACCTGTTTCTGTTCGACGTCAAGGGGCTCGACCCCGACCGGCACAAGGCGAACACCGGGGTTACGACGGACCTGATTCTGAGCAACCTGGATCGGATTCTGAAACGGGGCGGCCACGTCCGGCTGCGGTGCCCGCTCGTCCCCGGCCGCAACGACTCCGATGAGGACCTGCGCCGGCTCGCCGATCTCTACCGCCGGTACGCGGACGCGCTGGAGGGCATGGAGATCATGCCGTATCACGCGATGGGAGAGGCCAAGGGCGCGCGTGTCGGAAGACCGGTCCCGCCGCTTAAAGCTGAAACCGCAAGCGAGGAGCAGAAGACCCGCTGGACGGCCTGGCTTCGAGAGGCGGGCTGTCCGGTGTAAATCCAACCCGCAGCAACGGGTTCCACCCCGTCCCTGGCGTCTTCCCTGGAGGGACGGGTTCCACCCCGTCCTCTTGATGGTCGGCGTGGGAGGGACGGGTTCCACCCCGTCCTCTTTGTGGTCGGCGTGGGAGGGACGGGTTCCACCCCGTCCTCTTTTCGGTCGGCGTTGGAGGGACGGGTTCCACCCCGTCCCCTTTGCGGTCGGCGTTGGAGGGACGGGTTCCACCCCGTCCCCTTTGCGGTCGGCGTGGAAGCCGACCCTCCCCGTATAACCCCACGGATTATCGGGGTTCGCGGAGATCCTGCTGAGTGCGGATATTCCGACAATCTTTCCAATAGCGGGGAAAGACGTTTTTGTTCATATACTCCGACGTATTTCTCCGCCCCAGAATCTCGCGCGCGTGGTGCAACCGTGCCATCCGCTCTTCCGCCCCGCCGAACACGAGGGCGGGGTCATTGGATTGACGACCCGGACACAGGTGGCAGCTCACCTGTTCATAGTCCTCGAGCACCGCCGCCATAGGCTCGCGATTCGACGGGCCGAAGAGGGCTCCGGTGAATTCGCGCAGCAGATCCTCGCCGGAACGAGACGGATCCCACATGAGCTGCGCGGCCACATACGAATTCCACACTGTCAAAAGTGGTATTCGATGCGTCCGATCGCTTCCTCCCGCCCTGTAGCGGTGTTTCTGTGAAACGCCCCGCGGCTCATAGAGCCGCCTCTACAACGTTGCGTGATTACACCACGTTCACCAGTAAAAGCCGTGCGCCTTGATTTTCTCGCGGCCCGGACCGGGCTGTTCGATTTCGATCACACGCAGGTCATCGATCTCCGCTCCGCCGGCAAGATGCAGGCCGAGAGTGTCCTGCGTTTCGGCGATCCCCTCCGCCTCGAGACAGAAGTACTTCCATCGCGACGGAATCCCCTGGAAGACGCCGATCTTCCCCTCATCCCATTCGCCTTTCGCCTCATCAAGCGCGTAGATCAGCACGCGCGAGGTCTTCGGCATCCGCGCCCAGAATCCGATCAGGTAACGTGAGGACGGCTTCGGATCACCCAGTTTCACGGTGAAGTATCCATTGCCCTCCGCGTGACGCAAACAGTGCCCCCCGCGTGCACTCGAGGGATCTGCGACCAGGGGCAGAGATCCGTCCGCTTCGCCGTGAAGCCGCACGAATCGTTCGCCGCCGGGCTCGAAGCTGTCGTGAAAGAGCAGCGCGCGCCCTTCGCTCAACGCCATTCCCTCCGGCAGCGGAGGTTCGTCGGTTAACGATGAATGGAGCGGAAACACAACCCGCCGGACCTTGGTCGACCCGAGCGGAACGAGTTCGACTTCGACCTTCTCTCCTCCGCGCGTGACGAGCCGACCGCGCAGTCGGAGAGGCGGCTCGACCCAGGGGTGTTTTTCTCCGGCGGATTCTGTGCGCACGAGTTCAAACGGTTCGTCCGGATCGATCGCGTAGTTCCACCCCGTGGCATCGAGGGTTTTCACATCGAACCGGTGATGACCGGAATCGAAATACTCCTCAATCGGCTCGATAGTATGTTCGAGAGGAAGCGCGAACACCAGCGGCCCGCGTTTGAGATAGCAGCCTCCCTCGTCACTCCAGACCGTCTCCGAGGCAGGCTGCATGATCTTTTCGACCGGGTAGTCGAAGACCAGCTCCACGGTGTCCCCCGTACGCCAGCGCCGGCGGATCTCGAGAAACCCTCCCTCATCGCGGACCTTCGCGCCGTCCGGCGCGTTCACCTGCATGCGCCGCGCCGATGCGGGTCGGCGGAGGTAGAGGGTGAACTCGACGGGGGTTTCCGTTTCGATGGCGAGGCGCACCCGGTCGGAAAACGGATAAACCGTCTCCTCACGAATCGCCACGCCGGTGCCGCCGAGCCGGGTCCGCACTTCGCACGGCCCGTACTGCATCAGGACGAGTCCCGGGTGATCCGTGCGGCGCATCCACATGCTTTCGACGAAATAGGATATGTAGCGCGCGCCGCTCATGGCGCAGCAGGGCGCGCCGTGGCAGGCGGAATAGGCGTCGCGATGCCCGCGCCCGGCCTCGTTGATTTCAAGGCGGTTATCGCTGGAGGTGTACTGCACGGCCTTGAGGTAGGGGTGAAAGCGCGCGGCCTGGGCGGCGTTGCAGGCGATCCGCTCCACCCATTCTGCGGCGCGGCGGTCGAGCGTGAACATCGACACCTTATTCAACGCCCGCGTGAACTGAAGGATCGTGCAGTACTCCTTCGCGCAGTCCGCATTCCCGCGACGGTGCTCCACCCCCTCGGCACTCTGGATGCATCCGCCGGGGGTGAAGTGGTACTCCAGGATGTCCATCGCGTTGGCCGTGGCCTCCTCCAGGTCCGACGCGGGCCGAACGGCGTTCACAAAAAATGGCACCATGAACTGTTCGCCGAGGTGGGCGCCGTGGGTGGAAAAGGTGTGATTCTCGTCGAGCAGCGGCGCGACACTGATCTCACCTTTCGGCGACCAGTCCTCGCGGTACAGGAACTCCGCGAAGTCGGCATAGCGGTCCTCGCCCGTGATCCGGTACAGCCATTCGAGGATATCCATGAACGCGAGCCCGTGTGTCCAGCCCCCGCCGCTCGAGCCGTAGTGCCAGCCGAAGTAGTAGTTGTGCGGGCCGTAGGTCTCCATAACCAGATCGACGCCGCGTGTCACGGAATCGAGCACCCGGGCATCGCCCGTGTACTCGTAGAAGGAGAGCATCATCAGCATCTCGAGCGTCATCGTCCACAGCTCACCGTTTTCCTGACGGTGCTGGAGACGGACTTCCGGACGGTACATGCCGAGATAACCGCTCTCCGGCTGGTCCGCCATGATTCGCTCGATCCAGCCGCGCGCGATCTCGCTGTAATGATCCTGACCGGTCAGAAAAGCGAGACGCGTAACTGACTCCTTCCACAGTCCTTCGACCTCTCCGCACCACCAGGGTTTGACCTTCCGCTTGATCGGCGAATGGAGAAGGTTCGGCTCTTCGTAGTTCGACTTGTTGTCCACGAAGATGTCCTGCGCGGCCATGGGGCTGATCTCGTCATAGTGCGCGATGTAGCCCTCCTCCAGATCGCCGCGCATCTGTTCGAGCATCCACCCCCGCGGCCGGACCTCTCCGCTGCGCAACAGGGTGAGATGCGTCGGATACGTCCCCGCCCGATCTTCGGCCCCCGAAGCCGCCCCCGCCAGCAGGAGCGCCGCCATCGCCATCATTCCCTGATACAACTTCATTTCTCCCCCTAAAAGAAAAACCCCCGCCGATTCTGATCGCCGGGGGTTGGCGTCGCGATCACGACCACTCAGACACGCTTCATCCGCCGCAGGACGGCGAGCCCCGCAGCCGCGAGACCGAGCATCCCGAGGGTGGCCGGTTCGGGAATCACCGTCAGCGTCGTGTTGTCGTCCGACAGCGAGACGTAATCTTCCCAATAATACGGACTGGCTGCGTTGGTGGTCTGCATCGCATGACCGGCATACGTGATATCTTCATTCCCTATATACCACTTCCACTGGGCCGGGATCAGGGCACTTCCACCGTTGGTCTCCCACACGAACGCACCCATGAAATGATTGTCGCCGACCGTTGGATCCCCGTCGGGGTCCTCAAAATCAATCTCCGGAATCGTCGTTCCGTTGATCTGGTGCCAGATGCCGGTTCCCCCGGAGAGCGCCGTCATCTGCGCGTTGTTATTGATCGCGTTGGTCAGGATCGTAACCATGGCGTTGCTCAGGGTCAGCCGGCTCAGGTCGCTGTTCGCAAAGGTCTTATCGGCGTACACCGTCCCCGCGATCAGATTGAACCAATTCGTTCCGCCGTTACTCCACAGACTCAGCTGCTGATCCGTCACCATAATGTTCGTGTACGAACCGTCATTCCCCGTGTCATTCAGCGTGTACCTGGCGTTATAGCGGATCCTCATCTCATAGTCGTCGTCGGCGAAGGTTCCGCCACGCTGTTCGATCCAGTAATCGTCAAACGCACCGGCAGACCAGTAATTCGTGAGATTCGGTTCGCTCCCGGTCAGAATCCCGACGCGATTGCTGCTGAGCAGGGGCTGGGTGTTGTTCTCCCAGTTCCACCCCTGATCAAGACGACCGTTAAAACCCTCCCAGTCATTATCGAACGTAAGTTCCGTCTGCGCACCGGCACAGAGCACGGCGGCCATCACGAGAACCAGGGCCATACTTAGTTTCTTCATCAGTCTCCCTCCTTGAATGTGAATGCAATGATCAACCTTCCCCAATCACCCCCCTCTGCCACGAAACTAGCAGAAAGATTTAACCGGTCAATATTTTTTTTGGCGGTCGGGGACGGAAGGCGACGCGCCCTACCTGATACGCATCGGTCCGAGCAGCCCGGAGGGCAGAAGTTCCGAGTCCTCTTTCCAGGGAGTAAACGTGGCGAAAGTATATCGCCCGCTGGGGCGCTTTTTATCCCCGGTCACCCATTCGGGAATGCTTTTCGGCCATCCGCGCGCATCGCGCTCGTAGTCCAGCGGCAACTGCTCGTCGCCGATCATGCGGTTGACCATCAGATTGCTGACCTCGATCTCAAGCCGGTTCTTCCCTTCGCGCAGCGCCCCCGTCACCTCGACCCGCCACGGCGCGCACCATACGGTCCCCAGCTCGCGGCCGTTGAGCCGCACCGTCGCCACGTTCTCGACACGGCCCAGGTCGAGGAACATGCGCCGATCCGCCTCCACCTGCGCCATTTCGAACGTGCGCCGGTACACCGCAGTTCCGGAGTAGTAGCGGACGCCCTTGTCCTCATGATCGCGCCAGTCCGTAAGCTCCGCAAACATCACCGACTCCGGTCCGCCCCATTCGGGGTCGAACGAGACCCGCCACGGACCGCCGATCTCGCGCATCACGGGCCGTTCCGCAAAATTGACCTCCGCGGACGGTTCCGCCGCACCCGCCTCACGAAAGAGCACGAAGTACGACTCCAGCGGGGCAAAATCCAGCGGCACACGAATCATCGGCCCTTCGACGGAATATTCGGGCAACGGACGCGTCTCCCCGGTCCGGGGGTCCCACAGCTCGGGCCGTTTTCCCGTGACCCGAAAAGCGCAGTCGACGTCCTCCGCTTCCTTCCGCTGCGTATTGGCCACAAAGTAGATCTCGGTTCCGTCCTCCATGCGGCGGTGGACGTGCAGGTAGGGCGTCCGCGGATCCGGGACGGGCGCGCGGAAATCGGGCGGAATATCCATCCGCGCAACGATCTCACTGACCGGCCGCCACCAGAACAGGGTCCCCTGCCCCACGCGTCGACCCGCATCGGGGCATGCCCGGCCTTCGCCCCAGATCTCCTCGACCCGCCGCTTCAACGCGGCGTCCGAATCCGGATAACCGGACAGACCGGTCGTCCGTTCCGGCGGGGCGGCCACGATCGTCGCCCCGGCTTCGAGCAGTTCCTCCAGCTTACGTGCCATGGCGAGGCTCATCGCCGGACGGTCGGGCAGCACCAGCAGCCGGTAGCGCATGCCGTGCGGCAGGACGAGATCGCCGTCTTCCACGCTCAGATCGCGCAGGATGATCTCCGGGCTGCAGACGTCGTAGTCCAGCCCGCGCCCCGGATGCAGATCCCCCTTCACGTCCAGTGACTTGCTCGGTGAATCCTCTCCGCACGAGTACAGCACATCGGCGACGAAACGTCCCTGCCGCAGGAGATACTGGCAGCGCGAGACGTAACGGTTAAACGCCGGCGCGCCGTGACACCAGAGCGGATTCGTCCGCTCAAAATGCTGGCCGCAGCCCCCGACGGTCATGCCGGGCACGACGTTCATCCACGGCTGGTGCGCGCTCACGTGAAAAACCATCCGGTTCACCCCGCCCGCAAAGATCACGTTCGCGGTCAGCTTCTGATCGTCGAAATCCGTCGACCAGTCACCGCCGTCCTCCGGACGCGTATTGGACGTGAACGACTCACAGCCGACGATGTTCCTCCCCGCGACGTGAGCGGGGGAAGCGCCCAGTTTCGCCCAGAACGCCGGCGTGACCCGGTCCCCGCGCCAGACCTCGCACATCGGCACGTCGACCCGCATCCCCGCGTCGGACGAGTCGAACTGGTTCTGGTGGTAGGGTTCGTTTGAAAACAGCGCGCCCGCTTCGGCCGCCCGGTCACGGGTGTGCGCGAAATACTCGTCCGCGATCAACCCGGTCACCACCCGCCGCACATCGCCGAGAAAGCGCTCGGAAATCTCCAGGTCGCCGACCACCCGACCGGTCATCACCGGCAGCAGCCGGCGCAGGTCGTAGCCCGTCCGCTGCTCGAAGGCCTCGCCGAATCCCTGCGACCAGTTCTGCGCGCCGACCTCCCAGCTGTCGATATGCACCCCGTCGATGTGCGGGGCGACATCCGGGTCGTCGAAGTAGGGGCTCAGCGCGTGACGCCACTGAAAGTCCACCGCCTCGGCGCGGTGTTTATCGCAGTCGAGCCCGCTGCCGCCGTAGGCCGGATTCGAGTTCAGCGCGCCGGTGGGGGTGCGTCCGAGGCGCAGGATGGTCCAGTCGCCGGGCGGGGCCTTCCAGCTGAGTCGCCCTTCGGCATCCATATGCTCCGAGAGATCAATCACGTGGTTCAAGGGGATCACCGCGTCTTTCTCCGGCGCGGGCGAGGAAAACGCGGGCGCGGGGTCATCGAGCCCGTGGTCGTGAAACATGGCCTTGGCCGATCCGTCTTCGATGCGGTACCCGGGCTGCACGGCGAGCCCGGTCAACCGGACCTCGCCCGCCCCGCGCTCGAGCGGAAACCGGAGTTTCCAGAACCGGGCGTGCTCGGGGGCGAAGGGCGCCTCGACCGGCATTCGGTCCCCCATCGGAAACGACCGCACCTCGCGCCACGACTCGCCGTCGTCCGAGGCGAAGAGGAATCCCTCACGAATGGTCGGCGTACAGCTCCGGTGCACGTCGAGCCGCACGCTGCGGGCGGTGAACGGTTCGGGATATTCGAGCACGATCTCCCCGGCCTTTTCCGCCGAGGTCTTCAGCCGCGAAAAGACATACGGCGAAGGGTGTCCGTGCTTTGAAGAGTCGAAGTCCGGATCGTTGGCCGTGATTTCCGGTTCGCCGGGCAGGGCCTGCTCAGCTTCCGGCGTGGGGAAGGCGAGAACGGCCACGTCGCGATACCAGTCGAGCGTCTCTTCCGGACCGAAGAACTCCGGGCGGTAGGTCTCGATGACCGGCGGCCGGGCGAGCACCCGTTCCACCTTCTTCCCGCCCTGCACGCGCGTCTCGCTCCAGGTCAGTTTCTGCATCGCGTATTCGGGGGTAATCCACGGCCCGCCGCTCGACGACCAGCCCGCGCCGTTGTAGAGGACCACCTCGAGCCCCCGCTCGCCCGCGCCCCGAATGGCGTGCTTGATCAGGGCCATCCCCTCGGGCGAGTTGAACTCGACCGGCCCCTTCGGGAACATGCGCATGACGTTCAGGATGTACACCCCGCCGACGCCCGCGTCCACGAACCCGTCCAAATCCGCGTCGAGGCCCTCCTCCGTAATGTGACCGTTGACCCAGTACCAGAACACGTAAGGACGGGTTTCCGGCGGGGGTTCGGCGAATCCGGCTTCCAGGGCATCGCGCGGCGCACCGCCGGCCGCGCCGGCACAAAGTGTGGATGCGGTAAGGGCCGCGACGGCCCAGAGGGTCCAGTTTCTATTCATGATGCGCTCCTATGTTGAGAATATCCGGGGGCGAACGACGGAATGGAGGGTCGGCTTCCACGCCGACCGCAAAAGAGGACGGGGTGTAACCCGTCCCTCCAACGCCGACCGCAAAGAGGACGGGGTGTAACCCGTCCCTCCAGGAGAAACGGACGGGGTGTAACCCGTCCCTCCAGGAGAAACGGACGGGGTGTAACCCGTCCCTCCAGGAGAAACGGACGGGGTGTAACCCGTTTCTCCAAAGGAACCGGACGGGGTATAACCCGTCCCTTCAAGGTTAACCCGACGGATGGGGTGTAACCCGTCCCTCCAGATGGAGGGATCGGCTGAATGAAGGATCCTCCCCGGGCTCATCCCTTGAACTCCGACCATTCCGCCGGGAACGATCCTCCTTCGAGAAACGCGCTCAGGAGCGGGTCGCCGGTTGTGCGCATCTCGCGTTCCATCAGCGCCTTCATGTTTTTCTTCGCCCGGGCGTAGTCCGGGTCGTCGATCACGTTGTTCAGGCACCAGGGATCCTTTTCCCGGTCGTAGAGTTCTTCGCGCGTCCGGTGCAGGATAAAGTCCACCCGTTCGGCCAGATCTTCGTCCGTCTCCGCCGCCGCCTGCATGGCGGCAAACGTCAAACCGCTCTGCCGCTCCCCGCGCGTCTCCGTCTCGCCGTCCGGCCACGGGTTGAAGATATATGAGTATTTCTTTGTATGGATGGCGCGTTTCGGGCACACCTGCACGCCGGGTTTGACGTAGTTGTAGGTGGTGAAGATGTGATCGCGGCCCTTTTGCGGACGGCCCCTGAACAGCGGCACGAGCGAGCGGCCGTTGATATCCTTCGGCGCGGGCAGCCCCTGGATATCCAGGATCGTGGGCATCACGTCCATGGTGCTCACGAAATGGTCGCGGTCGACGCGCCCCCCGCCCTTCGCGCCCGGAAAGCGCAGCAGCAGCGGCGTCCGGGTCGAGTACGGGTAGCAGTTCTGTTTGGACGTGGGGAACGAAGCCCCGTTATCGCTGTAGAAGACCACGAGGGTCTCCTCCAGCACGCCTTCGGCCTCCAGTGTTTTCAACACGGCGCCCAGCGACTGGTCCGCACGATGAACGCCGTTATAGTACTGTGCCATCTCCCTGCGGATCGCGGGAAGCTGGGGGAGGTACGGGGGTATCCAGGCCTCGGACGGACTGCAGACGTCGTCGTAATCCGCCGCGAAAATCCGGTCCTTCGCCTGCGGAAAATCCTCCTTCACCTTCTGCACCTTCTGTTTCGACTGCTCGCTGCCCGGGAATCCGCGGTGCGGATCGCCGGTGTGCACGCCGATAAAGAAAGGTTTCTCCTCTTTGCGCGCCTCCCCGATGAACGTCTTCACGTCACCGGCCAGCATTTCCGGTACGCGGCCGAATCCGCGACCGCCGTGACCCGGAATGAAGTGGGACCACTCGAACGACCTGTAATCGCGGCCCTTGTTAGTCGAACCCGTGAACCAGCCGTGCCGCATCAGAATTTCCGGGAGACTGGGGACACCTTCCGGCACCGACACGAATCCCATCGATCCGTTCACGTGCGGGTGCTTGCCTGTCATGGTCGACTGCCGCGCCGGCTGACAGACCGCACAGCTCACGTGGGCGCGGGAAAAGTAGAGCGCCTCGCTTGCGAGCCGGTCCATATTCGGCGTAAGCCCGTCCTTGACGGGAAAGCCGGCGAAATTCGGCGACATGTAATCCATGTCGTCCACCGTAAAGATAAGGACGTTTCGAAAGCCCGTTGCGCCGTTCATCATCCCCGGCCGCAGCACCGCCGCGGCCCCGGTCATCGCCGACAGGCTCAGAAAATCAGCACGATTCATGGTCCCTCCTTTTTTCCGGTTTGGCTCAAAAACGCAGCCCTTCGCCCCTGCGCGCAATGGCGGCGGCCCGTCTGCTTATGTGGCCGCCTCCTGCTCTCCGCGAATCGCTTCGAGTTTCGCCCGCACTTCATAGGCCTTCTCTTCATTGATCGGATAGAGGGCGATCAGGACCATCGAGATCAGCAGGCCGGCGGCGGGCACGAGCGAGAAGAGGATGCGCATCGCCAGCAGCGTGTGCTCCGCCTGGTCACCGCCGAGGGCCTCGTCGAACCCCGTCGCCTCCAGGATCAGCCCCGCGATCAGAAAACACACGGCGAATCCCAGCTTCATCGTCCAGTTGAAGATCGCGCCGAACGACCCCTCGCGACGCACGCCGCGCTCCAGCTCGTCCACGTCCGTCACGTCCGCATTCATCGCCGCGAGCAGCGTCCATACCGCCGACAGCCCCGGCGCCATCATCCCGATGACGATCAGGTGCAGGTACGGGTTCTCCGGTGTGTAGAGCACGAGCTTCAGGAGGGTCGCGACCACGGCGAGGCCGATAAAGATGAGGAGGGCACCCTTTTTACCGATCCGCGACGAGGTCCAGGAGATGAGCGGGACCGAGAGCAGGCAGCAGACGTGATACGTGGAGCCGCTGACGCCGACGACGAAGGAGGCCGCACCCAGGTCGCCGGCGAAGAGATAGTAAACGATGATATAGAATCCCAGCATGCCCACCATAAACATCCCCGTCACCGTGGAGATGAGGGCCCCGAAGATATAGAGGAAGGGCTTGACCTTGAAGACGGAGGCGATACTGGCCAGGTTGATCCGGCTGCGCGTGTTCCGCTCTTCCGCGGCCGGGATCGGTCGCTCACGCAGAAAGAGGCCCGGAGCTATTCCCGTGATAATCAGAACCACGCCCACGCCGATGGCCACCGTGCGGATGCCCTCGATCGTGTCGTCGAACACCGGCCGCTGGGTCATCCAGAACAGCCACTGCATCAGGATGCCGCCGATCGACGCGAACCAGGTGCGGAACGACATCACCCGTGTGCGTTCGTGGTAGTCGGGACTCAACTCGTACCCGAGTCCCAGGTAGGGGACGCCGAAGACCGTGAACGCCGTGTAGAACAGGAGCGCCGAGACGAGGAACCAGGTGAAGTAGGCGATTTCGCTCATGCCCCGCGGGCACCACCAGATGATCGCGAACAGGACCCCGGCGCAGATCGCGCCGAGTACGATATACGGGCGGCGGCGTCCCCAGCGCGTACGGGTACGGTCGCTGATCACCCCCATGACCGGATCGGTCATGGCATCCCAGAGGCGGAAAATGCTCGCCGCGATGCCCAGCAGGACGGGAGAGACGCCGAAGCCGATATTATAAATCGGCATGACGAGGTTATTGACGGCGTTGTGCATCGTGTTCTCGGCCAGCCCGCCGAGTCCGTACGCCACCTTGCCGCCGAAGCCTACACGGTCCCTGGCCGCCGTCTTATGATGCTTTTGCCGATGTCCGTGCATGGCCAAGATTAAGCCTCGACCTCCTGCTCGCCACGGATCGCTTCAAGCTTGTTGCGCGTCTCGTACGCCTTGTCCTCGTCGATCGGATAGAACCAGATAATCACCATCGAAATCACCAGGCCGCTCGCGGGCACGAGCGTGTACAGTGCGCGAATGGCGGTGATGGTGCCTTCGGGCTGGTTGCCGCCGAGCTGCTCGTTGAACCCCGTGGCTTCGAGGATGATCCCCGCCAGCAGAAAACACACGGCGAAGCCGAGCTTCAGTGTCCAGTTGAAGATTGCACCGAACGATCCCTCGCGGCGTACGCCGCGCTCCAGTTCGTCGACATCCGTCACGTCCGCGTTCATCGCCGCGAGCAGCGTCCATACCGCCGACAGCCCCGGTGCCATGAGCGCCACGACGATGAGCTGCATATACGGCGCTTCGGGCAGGTAGAGATACCACTTGAGCAAGGTGCCGATCACGGCAAGGCCGATAAAGATCAGCAGCGTCCCCTTCTTGCCGATCCGTGTGGCGACGGCCGCGATCATCGGCACGGAAAGCAGGCAGCAGATGTGGTAAAACGAGCCGCTGACCCCGATCACCGTCGAGGCCGCCTTGAGATCGCCGTCGAAGAGGTAATAGACGTTGATGTAGAATCCGAGAATAATGACGGTGAACATCCCGGCGACCGCGGCGATCAGCGCGCCGAAGATGTACCGGAACGGCTTGACCCTGAACACCGAGATCACGCTTCCGAACGTGAGGCTCGCCCGGGTTTTCTTCCCCTCCACCTCGGAGATCGGACGTTCCTTGATGAAGAGGCCGGGGGCCGCCGCCGTGACGATAAGCAGCAGGCCCACGCCAAGCCCCACGTAGCGCATCCCCTCGATGGTGTCGTCGAACATATCGCGCTGGGTCAGCCAGAACAGCCACTGGATACAGAATCCGCCGACCGACGCGAACCAGGTGCGGAACGACATGATCCGCGTCCGCTCATGGTAGTCCGGGCTCAATTCGTAGCCCATTCCCAGGTACGGTACGCCGAACACGGTGAAGGCGGTGTAGAACAGGAGAGCCGAGACGAGGAACCAGCCGAAATACGCCGCCTCGCTCATATCGCGCGGGCACCACCAGATCATGGCGAAAAAGAGCCCGGAGAACACGGCGCCGAGGACGATATACGGCCGGCGGCGTCCCCAGCGCGTGCGGGTGCGGTCGCTGATGACCCCCATGAACGGGTCGGTCATGGCGTCCCACAGCCGGAAGATAAAGGTGGCGATTCCGAGCAGGGTGGGTGCGACCCCGAAGCCGACATTGAACACCGGGTTGGCCATGTTGTTGACCGCGTTGTGCATGGTGTTCTCGGCCAGCCCGCCGAAACCGTAGGCGATCTTGCGGCCAAGCCCCACGCGGTCCTTGTCCGCCGTCTTGTGGTGTGCGTGTCCTTTTTTCACCGCAGGGTCATCCGCCATGTACCGCCTCCCGGTATGCGCAGCTTAAGGTATCGAAATAATCAAGCACAGCATGAAGCGGGTGCCAAGGAATTTCTCGAACGCCGGCTGCGGGCGTGGCAGCATAGAGGTTGAGGTGCGAATATGGAAACTGCGTGTAAACGATGGTGCTGCAGGCTTGGCCTGACGTCATTGATCGTGTTGCTTCCGCTGGGAGCCGGGGCGCAGGCCCCGATCATGGATTCGGTCGGAATGCACGGCATGCGCGATTTCTACGGCTGGCTCGACGCGAGCTTCACCTCCGAAGATCCGGCGGATCTGCACTTCTGCTGGGGCACGGCGGACGGCGGCCTCGCCCTGACCGGCTGGACGCACACCCTCCTGCTGACCCACAGCGCGGGAGGGTCCTTCAAGTATCTCGTTACCGATCTCGAACCGGACACGCCCTACGTCTTCCGCGCAAGGGCGAGCAACACCCTCGGCGTTGCGTGGTCCGATCCCTTCTTCTTCCGCACGGACGACACGGACACGGCGTCGGTGGAACGGACGCTGGTGAAGACGGAGATCACCTATGCGCCCGGTGACTCCGCGGACTCGGTACGCGGCGATGTCGCCTTCTCGACCAACGTCGCGCAGAACGCGGAATTGATCTGGACGACGTCCGCGCCGTCGGTAATCAGCCCGGAGGGGACGGTCTACCGCCCGCGCACGGGGCCCTGTGTCGGGGGCAACGCGATCGAAGTCCTTGTCACGGCGACGGCGCGCAAAAACGCGGCGGTGGGCTCGACCAACTTCACCCTGCGCGTCGAACCCTCGACCGATCCGAACGACCCGGAATACATCGGCGCGTGGACCCCGTTCTGGCGCGGCGAGCCGGTGATCGGCGAATGGCTGACGGGAGGCCAGGGGTTTGAGGCCTACCCGGCCTGCATCCGAAGAAGCTCATTCGCCCCGCGCATGCGCGACCCGGAGGCGGACGAGGAGATCCCGTTTGCCGACGCCTGCACGGTCGTGCGCCTGATCGGAGGGTGGCATGATGACGACAAGGCCGAACAGCCCGACGGACCGGCCGCGGATCTGGTGTACCGGAACGGCGAGGGCGAACTGCAGTACCGGTGGGACAAACTGGAGGCGCGGCTCGACCCCTACATCGATGCGGGATACACAAACCTCACGCTGGTACTGGACAACATCCCCTGGTGCTTCCCCGAAAACACCGTAACCCAGCATTACGGCCAGGTCCGCGCCCCGGCCGACTTTACGGAATGGGGCACGTTCGTCTCCAATATGTGCGTCGCACTTGTCGATCTTTACGGCTTCGAGACGGCCAACGGCTTCCGCTTCCGGCAGGGCACCGAATGCCAGAGCCGTGAACGCTTCGACGGAAGCCAGACGGAGTATTTCAAGATCTACGACTACTCCGCCGCCGCGATCCGGAGCGTCCTGCCCGGCGCCGGGTTCGGACCGTTCAACAATGCGGGCGGCAAGAGCAATCCCTCCGCAAACAACGTCGACATGTTCGCGCTTGCCGAACACTGCGCAGGCGGGATCAGCTACGCCACGGGAGAAACGGGAAGCCCGTTCGATTTCATCGCCATCTCTTCCTACGTCGCTCAACCGGGGCACCCGCACAACCCCGCGGCGCAAGTCGATCAGGACGCCGATTTCTGGGACGCGACGATAGACCGCCTGCCGGAAACCTGCGACGTCTCCCGCGAGATCCACGAGTTCGGCATCCTCAAATGCGAGAGCGGCCTTCCGACCGGCGAGCCCGGCGCGCGCGGCGCCGCGTGGCATATGCAGACGATCCTCGGCCTTCGCGAACGGGGTCTCGACCGCTACTATCACTGGGGAATCTTTGACCGCTTTCGCACGACCCGCGGGCTTCATTCCGTACTCACGAGCTCAGGCTGGTTTCTGGCGACGCTGGATCGCTCGCGCGGAGGCGAGGGCTACTCCTTTACCGTCACCGACCCCGCAGAACCCTCCACGCAGCTTCAGGCGATCGGTTCCGCCCACACCAATGCGCTCTGGATCTACGCCTCCGCGTTCAACCCGGACCGCCTCCACCACGAGCCGGAAACCTTCGACCTCCTCGTCCCCGACGCGCTGATCCCATCCGGCACCGACACTTCTTTCCTGGCGGTTCGGTATGGACAGACCAACGCCCCGCACTGGCTGATGCGCCGCGATCTCGAGGACGAGGGACTGCTCGACGGCGACTTCGCGGCAATCCCCGAACAGCTCGGTTCGATCGGCGGGATGACGAGCACCAACATGTTCGACCCGTCGAAGGAATTCCTGGGAGACCGGCTGACCGAGTACCATGACGCCGTCCGCCGCGCGCTGACGCTCGCGCCCTTTGACGGCACCCTCATCGAGGAGGCCGGCATGACACGGCTGCGTGTGACCCTGACGCCTCCCGAGTGCATCGTCCTCTACATCGGCCCCGAAACCACAGGCCATGGCACACCGCACGCCTGGCTCGATGATCACGGGCTCGGCGTCCGCGGCTATCGCGCGGCCGATGCGGCGGATATCGACGGCGACCGCTTCGCGGCATGGAAGGAGTATATCGCCGGAACCGACCCCACGAACCGGTACTCGCGGCTTCGCCTTTCCCCGCGACGCCAAACCGGCGGGTCCCTCTCCGTCCGCTGGCCGGCGATCACCGGACGCCGGTACCGGATTGAACACGCCGCCGAGGTCGACGGCGTATGGAGTGCGGTGGCGAGCAATCTTACCCTCACCCCTCCCGCCGGGGAAATAGAGTGGAGCCCGCCGGATCCGAGCTCCGGTTTCTACCGCATCGGGGTCCGACTCCCGGTTCGCTGACGGTCGCCCTCCATCAAGCTGTGTGCGTCCGGTTCTGCAACACACCGGCATCCCGGCATTAAAAGCTCACTCGATCCTCAGCACCGTGACGGAGGGAACCGCCACGGGAGTCTCCAGCACGGGACCGCGCCAGAAGCGGTTCCGCACATTCCCCTCAAACGGCTTCCAGGTGAAGCTGTCGCGCTGCATCTCCACGTAGCGGTCGGCCTGTCCGGCCAGCATCTGACGCCCGGCCGGCGTGGCCATCATTCCGGTGGCCCCGATTGCGGCCTTCGCCTCGCCCGCGGCTTTGAGATCGCGGAGCATCTGTTCGTAGGGCGAGGTCTCGTGATCCATCCGCAGCTGCCGTACCGCAGCCCCGCGATACCTGCGCGGCAGCGGGATTTCCACCGTCTCCTGCGAGCGGTCTTCCCGCTCCGCGCGGTAGGCGGAGATCATCAGGTAAAGCCGGCCGTCCCGGCGCACGGCCAGCGCGTCGATAAAGGCGTCTTCGGTCGCATTCGCCACGGGCAGCACCCATGCCTCGCCGCCCACGAACCGCTCCATGACCGCCCGCAGCCAGGCGTGACCGTAAAGGATGATGTTCCCGCGGAAACCCTCGTGATCCGCCCAGTGAAAGATCTGCGCGAAGCCCTCCTCGATCCCGACGATATATTGCGTCGCGGTCCACGCCGCGCCGAAGGCTCCCGGTTCGTAGCTAACCGTGTTGTTTTTATTCATCAGGGTCCCGTGTTCGTGGACTTCGATGGGGATGTCGGCGAACCGGGGCGAAGTGGCCCGCAGCCGCTTGAGCAGGTCGGCATGCAGGCGGAGGGTGTCGGGATGATATCCGTACGCGGCGGCGAGCGGATGATCGAACTCCCCGCCCATCCAGTACATGCCGTAGCTGGAGACGGCGGCGAAATCGGCCGGAGACCCGATTTCGCCCGTGGCGTAGTTGGTGCCGCGCGCAAAATGCTCGAAGACCGCCATGGGCGGCACTTTGCGATCGATCTGCCCGGCAAACATACTGTTGAAGTTGCAGGGGCCGATCTTCGCGCCGGGCAGCACGCGTTTCACCGCCGCCGCGGCGTGATCGTAGGTCTTGAGGTATTTGACCAGGCTGTCCTCGGCCCCGCCCTCCCAGTGGTTCGGGTTGTCCATCTCGGTGCCGACCCGGAAACGCCACTGATTGACCTTCTCGAATCCGTAGCGGTCGGCCAGTTCGCGGCACAGGGCCTCGATAAACGTGCCCCAGGCCTCGAAATCGTTCGGTGCCAGGTGCTGGCCGTAGACCGGATTCCCCTCGCCCTCCGCAAACATGTGGGGGACGTTGTCGAGCACGATCAGCGGCGTCAGTCCGTTCTCGACAAGCGGGTCGAGCCGTCCGTGCACGCGCTCCCAGCGATACTTCAAAGCGCCGTCATCGCCGCGATAGACGAGGTCGTACGATTCAATCGGCGTGCCCTCCTCGTACTCCCCGCCCGGCCGGGAGGGTTTTTTCCATCCGCCCAGAAAGCGCACGCAGGAAATGCCCTCGTCGAGCAGGGCGGTCTTCGGATGCTCGCTGAGGTTGCGCCCGGTGAAATCCTCCAGCAGGCCGATTACGGGCTTGTCGGAAGAGATGGCCCACGTGGGCGGATTGAGCCAACGGTCGGGCAGAGCGCGAATACGCCAGAAGGGCTCAATTTCTCCGCGGTAGCCCGCCGACCCCGACCTGAGGTCCAGCCCGATGCGACTGGCATCGGCATCGATGCGATGCACGGGCTTGGCGAGGTCGAGCATCTTCTCGAGCGTCATAAGATAGAGACGCTCGCGCTCACTCTGTTTGACGATGAGTTCATTCGGCTCCTGAGCCCACACCGTCGCCACAAGCATCCATGCCATCGCCATTCGTAAGATCATCGGTTCCTCCTCTGGTTTCCGCGCCGCACGGCGCTTTCTATCGGGTCAGCCGGGATGGGCCGGTTTACCGCCTAATCGAACCGAAGCACCGTGACCGACGGGGTGGATACCGGCAGTTTGAGTTCAGTCCCGCCGGAACACGGGGTCAGTTCACCCCCGAACGGTTTCAGGGTCAACGCGTCGCGGATCATCGTCTCGTAGGATTCCCAGTTCTTTTCGAGATAGCGCTTCCCCTCGCCGGTCGCCAGCGACTTCTCGGGACGCACGGGGGTCACCGCGTAGAGGGCGTTCGGATCGGCCGCAATGTTCGGGTTGAGCAGACCTTCGCGTTCGAGGTCGCGGCGCATCGCCCTGTAAACATCCGTCGCGTCGTCGAGCCGGGTCTGCCGCACATTCACTCGTTCCGGCCGGACGAACCAGGGCGGCAGGGTGACCGTCACGGTCTGTTCGAACGGACGGGTGCGGTCGATATTGAACGCCGAAAGAATCAGATAACTGTGCCCGTCGTCCGCGTCCTTGAACCCGATGGCTTTAAGGAGCAGGTCGCGGTCGGGCGACTTGGACTCGACCTCAAAGCGGTACAGATCCGCGCCCTCGGTGTGATCGAGAATGGAATACAGCCAGCCGTTGCCGCGCAGGAGCCGGGGAGAGTCCTCGCGAGGCGTGCCCGGCGCCATGATCGGGTCGGTGACGTGCCAGTGCCAGGCGTAGCGGATGTCGTTGACCTCCTTCATGTGGAAGAGGAGGTGGAAAAGCCAGGCGGCGCCGCGCGCCCCGGGCTCGGCGGTGAAGTCGCCGTACTCATTAAAGAGAATGCCGAGTTCCTGGATCTCGCGCGGGACGCGGCGGCCGAGTTCACGGTCGATGCGCTCCCAGAAGGGGAAGTAGTCCTCTTCGGTGCGCAGCGCCGGCGATACCGTCCAGCGACACATGCGGTCATCGGACGGATCGGTCACCACCAGAGGCCCCCTCTGCTCAGCCTCTTTTGAGGTCAAGGCGACGGAATAATAGGAAACCGGCGCGAAATCGAACGGCGCTCCCGTTTCGGCGCAATGCTCCAGCACTCCATAGAAATCGATATGCTGGTCGCTGAGCTGATGAATCCCCGCCGCGTTGTACGGTGAGAATTTCGCGCCGGGCAGTACGGCGCGGACCGCGGCCACGGTCTCATCGTAATGGCGACAGAATCCTTCAGTGTCGGTATGAATGCGTGCCTCGGTGCAGATGCGGAAGCGCCACTCCGAGACATGCTCTTCGCCGTAGCGTCGAATCAGTTCGCGACACAGGGCGCGAATGAACCGCGACCATTCGTCGTAATCCTCCGGCGGGACGATTTGACCGTAATTGTCGATGTGGGGATTCGAGATGAACGCCGACGGAATATTGTCGAGCACTACGGTAATGTTTGAGCCGAAGAGCTCGGCGAAAGGGTCAAAGCGGTCGAGCGAAGACCAGCGATAACGAAGCTCGCCGTCTTCATCCCGGTACGCCAGGTCCAGCTTACCGCCGTGTTCGCTCTCCAGCGGGATAATATCGTCGGCGATGCCGCCCAGAAACCTCACGGCGGTGATGCGGTCCGTGAACATCAGCTCGCGCGCGGAATCTTTTTTCATGTAGGGAAAATCCAGATCCGGGTCGGTCAGATACTCCGGGACGACACAGATCTCGCCTCCGGCCTGAAGCCCGCCGATCGACCAGTTCTCGCTGAGCACGGCCTGCCCGCGGTAGAACCGAGTCATCTCGCCCAAACTCGTTTCCGGCTCCTGCGCCGTCAGACAGCCCGCGAGCAATCCCGCGATCCACACCCCCGAAACCGCCAGGAGACTCTTCCGTACCATGCGCATCAGTCACCTCACCGCCCTGTCGTTCAACCCACGTTTTGATCCGTTCAACAAGGCGAAATAATGTATCCGGGTAAACATGTCACGAAAAAACACAGACGGGCGCGCAGCGTCGGCAATGCTTGACACCGCGGAAAACGCTTAAGAGACTCGACGGCTCACCCGAAAGGAGATTTCGAAATGAAGACGTACTTCCCGAAGGTCGACCGGATCGCGTACGAAGGTCCCGACAGCCGCAACCCGATGGCGTTCCGCCACTACAACCCCGACGAAGAGGTCATGGGCAAACCGATGCGCGAACATCTGCGCTTCGCGGTCTGCTTCTGGCACACCTTCAAGGGGCTGGGCGCCGACCCCTTCGGACCGGGTTCGATGATCCGCGAGTGGCTCCAGCCCGACGATCCGATGGACGCGGCGCGCGAGACGATGCACGCGGCGTTCGAGTTCTTCACCAAGCTCGGCGTCGAGTTCTGGTGTTTCCACGACCGCGACATCGCGCCGGAAGCGGGTGGCGATCTGGCGGAGACCAACCGCCGGCTGGACGAGATCGTCGACCTCGCCGAACAACTCCAGAACGACCGCGGCATGAAGCTTCTGTGGGGCACGACGAACGCGTTCTCGAACCGCCGTTTCATGGCCGGCGCGTCGACCAATCCCTCGCCGGAGGTCTTCGCCTGGGCCGGGGCGCAGGTGAAGAAGGCGATGGAACTCACGCATCGGCTGGGCGGCGAAGGCTACGTGTTCTGGGGCGGGCGCGAGGGATACGAAACGCTGCTCAATACCGATCTCAAACGTGAGACCGACCACCTCGCCCGGTTTCTGCATATGGCCGTCGACTACAAGAAGAAGCTCGGATTCAAGGGCCCGCTCTACATCGAACCCAAGCCGAAAGAACCCACCAAGCACCAGTACGATTTCGACGCGCAGAGCGTCCACGGCTTCCTGGTGAAAAACGGACTCGACCGGGAGTTCCTGCTGAACATCGAGGCCAACCACGCGACACTCGCGATGCACGACTTCCAGCACGAGCTGGAGTACGCCGCGGCCAACGGGATGCTGGGCTCCGTCGACGCCAATATCGGCGACCTGCTGCTGGGCTGGGACACCGATCAGTTCCCGACCAGTATTTACGACGCGACGCGCGCGATGTACACGATCCTGCGCTCGGGCGGGTTCACCACGGGCGGGCTGAACTTCGACGCCCACGTGCGGCGCCAGTCGATCGACCCCGAAGACCTGTTCTACGGTCATGTCGCGGGCATGGACACCTTCGCCCGCGCGCTCAAAGCGGCCGCGAACATGATCGCGGACGGCGTGTTCGCCGATTTCGTGAAACAGCGCTACGCGGGATGGGACGGCGAATTCGGACGCAGGATCGAAAACGGCGAACTCGGGTTCGAGGAGCTCGAAGCGCATGTCCTCGAACACGGCGAACCCGAACTCCAGTCCGGACGGCAGGAGATGCTCGAACACCGGTTCAACGATTACGTGTAAGCCGGGAAAGGCCACGAAGAAGTTGCCTTTCCTCTATAAGAGCGACTGGGCGTCGACGTCCACGCGACAACTGATCCCCCGGGGGAAGCGGTAATCGGACATCAGCTCCTTGAGGGGACGGGTCATGGACGCGGTCTTTTCCGCGCGCAGCAGCAGGTGGTAGCGGTATTGGCCCTTGATGCGCGCCAGCGGCGCGGGAGCGGGGCCGCTGAGGATCACCGTTTCCGGGAGGCGCCGGACGAGTTCCTGCGCAAAACGGTCCGCGGCCTCGTGGACCGTGGCCTCGCCGGGTCCCTCGAAGTGAATGCAGACGAGGTGACTGTGCGGGGGGTAGGACAGCTCCCTGCGGAATTCGAGTTCCTGGTCGCAGTACTCCTCCCACGCCATCCGGCGCGCGGCCTGAATCGAGGTCTCGTAGGGCGTGAACGTCTGCACGACCACCTCGCCCTCGACCTCGCCCCGCCCGGCCCTCCCCGCGACCTGCGTGAGCAGCTGGAAGGTCCGCTCCCCGGCGCGGAAATCCGGCATGTGCAGCGAGATGTCGGCATTGATCACCCCGACCAGCGTCACGTTCGGAAAATCCAGCCCCTTGGCGAGCATCTGGGTGCCGACCAGCAGATCGAGTTTGCCGGTGCGGAAATCGCCGAGCACCTCGTCGTAGGATTCCTTCCCGCGCATGGTGTCGGAATCCACCCTTCGTATCCGCGCCCCCTTGAGCAGCCGGCCGAGAATCTCCTCGATCCGCTCGGTGCCCATGCCCGCATACTTGAACTCCGGCGAACGGCAGTCGGCGTTCGGACACCGTTCCGGCACGCGAACCTCCGCGCCGCAGAGATGGCATTTCAGACGCCGGTCCTTCTTGTGGTAGGTCATCGATACGCTGCAACGGTCGCACTGGGCCACGTGCCCGCATTGGGGACAGATCAGCGAAGAGGAGAATCCACGCCGATTGAGGAAGAGGATGGTCTGCTCGGCGCGCTCGAGCCGCGCGCGGATCTCCTCGATCAGCAGACGCGAGAACACGACCGGTTTCCCCTCGCGCTCCGCCTCCACACGCATGTCCACCACCCTGATTCTCGGCATGGTGCGGTCGTCCACCCGCGAAGGCATGCCGAGCAGTTCGTATTTCCCCTTGCGGACGTTGCTGAGCGACTCAAGCGAGGGCGTCGCCGAGCCGAGTACGACAGGGCACGATTCCATCCGGCCGCGCACCACGGCGACATCGCGGGCATGATAGCGCGGCGCCTCTTCCTGCTTGTAGCTCGATTCGTGCTCCTCATCGACCACGATCAGGCCCGGCTTCTCAAGCGGAGCGAAGACGGCCGACCGGGCACCCACCACGATATCGGCCTTGCCGTCGCGGATCCTCCCCCACTCGTCAAACCGCTCGCCGTCGGAGAGATGACTGTGCAGCACCGCGACCCGGTCGCCGAACCGCGAGCGGAAGCGGTCTACGGTCTGCGGCGTCAGCGCGATCTCGGGCACGAGCACGATCGCGCTGCGGCCGTGGTCGATGACATGGCGGATCGCCTGCAGGTAGACCTCGGTCTTGCCGGAGCCGGTCACGCCGTGAAGCAGCAGCACGCGCGGCTGGCCGGAATCCGAGGCCTCCCGGATGCGCTCGAGCGCATCACGCTGCTGCGGCATCAATTCCGGCGGATCGACGCGCAGCACCGGGCGCCGCGCCAGCGGGTCGCGGCGCAGATCCGCGTACTTGAGTTCGATCCTTCCCTTTTTCGCCAGACTGCGCACCGGCGCCTGGGACGTGCCCGCCCGCCGGGTCAGCTCCGTCAGGGTCAGCGGCCCGGATTCGCGCAGGATGTCCAGGACCCGCTCCTGCTTGGCCGTGATCGTTTCGCCGTCCTCCCCGGCGGCGTTTTCGACGATCGAAGCCGTGAGCTGCTGTCGGGGGCGGGCCCCCTCACGGCGCACGGCGCCGGGCAGCACGGTGCGGAAGGCGGTCTCGATCGGGGCGCAGTAGTAGCGGGCCATCCAGCGCGCCAGTCGCCGCACCACGGGCAGCAGAAAAGGACGGTCCCCCTCCACCTCGAGGAGGTCCCTGATTTTGCCCGGATCGACCTCTGCCCTGTCGGTCAGTCCCGTGACCCAGCCCCGCAGCTCGCGCGGCCCGAACGGAACGCGAACCAGCGAACCCTCCCGCACGCGCTCCTTCAATTCCGGCGGAATGCGGTAGTCGAATTCGCGATCCAGCGCGAGATCGGTAACGACCCGGGCGTACCGGGCGCTCGTGGATTCACTCATCAGCTCATTTCCGGGGAAAAGACGCGGTTCATTTCGATCATTCCCCGATGATTTTGACCAGGACGCGCTTGCGGCGCTTGCCGTCATACTCGCCGTAAAAGATCTGTTCCCAGGGCCCGAAGTCGAAGTCGCCCTCCGTGACCGCCACGACGACCTCGCGGCCCATCACCTGACGCTTCATGTGCGCGTCGGCGTTGTCCTCGAACCCGTTATGGTCGTACTGGCTGTGCGGCTTCTCGGGCGCGAGTTTCTCCAGCCAGCGCTCGAAATCGCGGTGCAGGCCGCCCTCGTCGTCGTTGATGAACACACTCGCGGTGATATGCATGGCATTGACGAGACACAGCCCCTCCTTGACTCCGCTCTCGCGCAGACACTCACGCACCTGCGGGGTGATGTTGACGTACTCACGACGGTGGCCGGTCTGAAACCAGAGTTCCTTGCGATAACTTTTCATGACTTCACTCGCTCCTTTCGCGGGGGTTTTGAACGCGGACGCTCAGTATGACGGATTGCGGAACAATCTCAAACAGCAAACAGCCAATCAGCAGTTCTCATTATGGCCGCATTCCGACCGCGGACGGCGTGGCAGCCGTCCCTCCCGAGTCGATATCCGACGCATTTTCGGGCACTGGGAGGGTCGGGTGCCACCCCGACCGAAAAGGGTGAAGCCATAATGAGAATCGCTGAAAGCCAATTGACTCCTGTTATAAACAGGTATAGCGTACAGGCATCAAGGGGTGGAGTTTGTGTGTAGTGCTGCGCGGCGTGGCACCTGCCCCCCTCGGTTGTTTCAGCCTGACAGGAGGTCATGATGCATCGGCCCACTCGTCTTTACACCCGGGCTTTCTGCGGGGTCCTGATCTTATCGGCCATGTTTTCCGCCGCGGCCCGCACCCTGTATGTCGATATCGACAGCCCCACACCCACCCCGCCCTACGAGACGTGGGATACCGCCGCCCACGAAATCCAGCAGGCCATCGATGAGGCCGACGACCACAACACGATCCGCGTGGCGGCCGGGACCTATGACGCCGGATCCCGAGCGGCCGGCGACGGCGAAATGACTCGTGTGCTTCTGGACCATCCGGTGGTCGTCCGCTCGGAGGAGGGCCCCGCGAACACGTTTATCGCGGGAGCCGGCTCGGTACGGTGTGCTGACATCTGCAGTAACGCCGTACTGCAGGGGTTTACCCTGACCGACGGAATGGCCAGCGGGGCCGAAGGTGGCGGGGTGCGGGGCGATTCTGCAGCGGAGGTAATCGACTGCATCGTCGAAGACTGCCACGCGTTCATAGGTGGCGGGCTTTTTGGAGTGACCGCAACCGAATGTGAGATCCGCCGATGCTCCTCGGCACACGGAGGAGGCGCCGACGAATGTCGTCTGATCAGCTGTGTCGTAACCAGCAATACAGCCTTTTACCACGGCGGCGGAGTGGGTCGATCCTATGCGACCAATACGATTCTGGCCCACAATGACCAGACTCAATATGGTTTTGATTATGGCGGGGGGGGTGCGTGGGGGGGGACGAATATCCAGTGCACCTTCACGGCCAACGACGCCGAGTATGCCGGCGGCGGCGCGCGGGAGAGCATGCTGCAGGACTGCAGCGTCAACGGCAATACCGCCAGCCGGGGCGGCGGGGCGGCGAACTGCATGATCTACGGCGGTACGATTACGGAGAATTACGGCTGGGGAAAAGGTGGCGGCGCCTACCAATGCGAAATTCATGAAACCGTGATCGGCGCGAATGAAGTGGGAGACAATCCCTCTACCGGGGTCTACAACGGCCTGGGGGGCGGGGTGAGCCAGTGCACCGTCTTTGACAGTATCATTCAAACCAATATGGCCTGGTACCGCGGCGGCGGCAGTTATGATTCCACGCTCAGCAACTGTACGCTGCGGGCGAACTACGCCACCAATGCCGCGGAACACACCCGGGGCGGCGGGGCGCTCTCCTCTGACCTCTACGACTGTCTCGTCGTCGGCAACCGCGCGCACTGGGGCGGGGGCTGCAGCGGAGGCGATCTGGCGGGCTGTACGATCATTCAGAACGTGGCCGGAACGGGCTACAGAGCGGATCGTGACTATTATGGCCGGGGCGGCGGCGCGTATCAGTCGCGGCTAGTGCAATGTGATGTCGCGTCCAACACGGCGGCCACGGCGGGTAACGGCGGGGGGCTGTACGAAGGCACGGCCGAACGCTGCCGTATCCACGACAACATGGCGGAACGCGGATACGGCACGACACTGGTAAGCGGGCTCGGCGGCGGGGCGTACGGTACGGCGCTGGTCAACTGCGAGATTTTCCGGAACCACGCCATGGATGCCGGCGGAGGCGTACACAGCGGAACATTGCTTCACTGTACCGTGACGGAAAACAAGGCCCATACCCACGGGGGCGGCGGCCTCTACGACTGCACAGCAACCAACTCGATCCTCTGGGGCAACCGGCTTACCTACGTCGGGAATTCAACCAATCATGCCTTGTCCACGCTTGAGTACTGCTGCACGGCGCCCACCAACGGGACGAACAACCTCGAGGAGGATCCGCGACTTTTTCTGGCCTTTACATACTACGGGCTCGACAGCGCCTCTCCCTGTATCGACGCCGCAACCGGGTCGGTGGTGACGGTGGATTACCGGGGATACCCGCGACCGCTGGACGGGGATAACAACGGCACGGCGGCGCAAGACATCGGGGCTTACGAATACCTGAAGATATGGGCGGATTCCGACGGGGACGGAATGGGCGATGAATGGGAATACCTGCACGGCCTCGAGTTAACGCGCGACGACGCGGCTGAGGACGCCGACCGGGACGGAGTCAACAATCGAGGCGAGGCTTATGCGGGCACCGACCCTCAGGATTCTTCTGACAGGCTTCGTATCACGAAAATCGAACGCGCGGACGATTGGCGGATCTATTTCCCCGAAATCGACGACCCCTCCTGCGAAGCCCACTGGTTCTCGCTTCTCTATACAACCAATATTGTTTCACCGGTCTGGTACGAACTGGAGGCCTATCACCAGAAAACCCCGAATTATTTTGTCCTTCCCGAAGATTTTCGGACTCGCCCGCAGATCTATTACCAGGTCCGAACCCATCCCAATCGCTGAGTTCGTCGACGAAACCGAGCTCTGATTTCCCGGGTTAATATACGGGGTGCCACACGGGCGTGGCGCGACCGGCGGCAAGCGCCTCCCGGATCGCGGCGACCGAGAAGGTCTCGGCTTCGATGCGGGTATGGCGACGGCCGATCTGGCCGGGAGCATGGGCGTCCGAGGTGGCGATGACCGGATAACCGAGATAGGTGCGCTGGTTCTCCGGCGGACGGGTCAGCTCGACGGCGTCGTAACGTCCCTCGGGCAGGAACCCGAGCTGACTTTCCAGACTGAACAATTCGCGGTCGAGGTGGGACGGGATGAAGAGACCGCCGCGCCCCAGCACCTCGGGCTCCAGTTCGGCCACGCTGAACGCGGAGGCGGCGACGAGAAAGCGGTCGACCGAACCGAGGACGCGCTCCTCTTCGTCCACAACGAGCTGTTCTTCCGCCAGCCCGTCCACGCGCGCCCGCTCCGGAAACTGGCGGTATATGATTTCACCCAGCTCCTCCGCCGGACCCGGTGCGTCGAAAAGACAGAGCACGTGGGCTTCCTCAATCGTCGTGACCTCCAGGCCGCACAGGCAGGCGAGTCCGGCATCCCGGGCCAGACGCGCCGTGACCGCCGCGTTCAACGCGCTGTTGTGGTCGGCGATCGCGATCGCATCGAGCCCCGCGTCCTTCGCCGCCCGCACGACCGCCGCGGGCGACTGGTCGAGCGAGCCGCAGGGCGAGAGGCAGGTGTGAATATGCAGGTCGCAATGATAGCGCATGGTACACGTACTCAACTCTCGAGGATGGTTCCCCTCCCCGTTCCATCCGGATCACACGATTCAGCGATTACCCTGCGGGAATGATCCGGGTCCAAAACAGGAATGTCCATCACACGGGCATGTGATACAATTCGAAACATGAAAATCGTACAGATCACCGTACGAAGTGGCCTGTGCCTTCTTCTCGGGGCGGGCCTCGCATCGGCGGCACTGGAGCCGGTGAACCTGCGCTGTGAATATCGCGACCGGCCGCTTGGAACCGATGCGACGCACCCCCGGCTGAGTTGGACGCTGCGCGCGGAAGAGCCGCCCGTGCGCGGGGCGCATCAGACGGCGTATCGCGTACTGGTCGCCTCGACGCCCGATCTTCTGGAACGGGACCGGGGCGACCTCTGGGACAGCGGCCGCGTGGCCTCGGGGGAAACGCTCGAAATCACTTACGCGGGCCGTCCCCTCTCGAGCAAACAGAGGGTCTACTGGAAAGTCCGCGCCTGGGACGAACGCGGAAAGGCGGGCCCCTGGAGCGTACCTTCCAGGTGGAGCATGGGTCTGCTCGAGGCAGAGGATTGGAAGGCGCAATGGATCGGGGTCCCGGAAGCGGCGTGGACCGAAAGCGACCTCTTTCGTCCCTGGACGCGGACGATCCCGTGGGACCACTGGGCCGCCCCCTCGCATGTCCCGGCCTCGGACGCCATCGACCGCTGGATCGAAGCGACGCGTATCCACGTGCGGTATTTCATTCCGAAAGAGATCGACGGCTGGGCGTGGGGAGAGGAGCGGCTTCAGGAGCTTCAGCCCGCGCCGATGTTCCGGCGTACCTTCCGGGTGACCGCACCCGTCCACCGCGCCACCCTCTACGTCAGCGGCCTCGGATGCCAGACCATCCGGATCAACGGCCAGGACTTGGATGCGCGCGAACTCGATCCGGCTCAGACCGATTATGATCGGCGCGCGTACTATGTGACGTACGATGTCAGCGACTTCGTTCGCCCGGGCGAGAACGCGATCGGCATCCGGCTCGGCGACGGCTTCTACCGCCAGACCGTCGCCTTCGCCCGGCCGGGCGAACCGGCGGGCCACGGCCGCCACGGGCTGATCGCGCAGCTCGAACTCGAGGGCGATGACGGCACCCTCCGCCGGGTCGTCAGCGACGGGAACTGGACCTGCACGATGGACGGACCGCTGCTGAAAAATAACACCTTCGCCGGCAACGTCTATGACGCGCGGCGCGAGATGACCGGGTGGACGCGGCACGGATTCGATGATACCGGCTGGCACGAAGCGGAAATGATCGATCCGCCCGTTCCCGCGCTCAAGGCCCAGACCGTACCGCCGCTTCGCGTCGTGGAGACCGCCGATCCGGTTGCGCTCACGAATCCGAAGCCCGGCGTATGGGTCTTCGATATGGGCGTCCAGCTCTTCGGATACGCACGGTTAAACATCGACGCCCCCGCCGGGACAACCCTTACCCTGCGTTACGTCGAATCGCTCGGCCGGGACGGACTTCGTCACGAAATCGGCCGCATGGCCGCGAACCAGGTCGGCGTCTACGTCTGCAAGGGCGGAGGCGAGACGTGGACCCCGTCGTACACGCGCCACGCCTTTCGTTACGTGCAGGTCGAAGGCCTCCCCGAAGCCCCCGATCTCGACATGCTCAAGGGCCTCTCAATCGCGAACGACCTCGAACCGACGTTTCACTTCACATGCTCCAACGACCTGCTCAACCGGATCCACGAGGCCCTGGCGCGCACGGCGCTGCAGGCCGCCCAGCACAAGTTTCAGTCGGACTCCGGCCGCGAACGGAGTTGCTGGCAGTGCATCACGACGATGATGGCCTGGGCGTACAACTTCGACGCCTGGCCACTCTACGAGAAGAATACCACGGACGTGGAGAGACGGCGTCTCACGTTCAACGTGGGCGGCGAGATCGTCCGTCCGGGATGCCATCGGTAAAGCCGGACTCCGGAGGATGGTTCTGCTGTATTGCAGAACCATCCCTGACCCGGCAACACGGAGGAAGGCCTCATGAAACGACGTTCTTTTCTGGCGAGGGGCACGGCCCTCTCGGCTCTGACAGCGGCAGGCGGCCGGGCGGCGAGTGCGAAGCCCGGCCAACAGCTCAATGTCCTCTTCATCGCGGTCGACGACTTGCGGCCGGAGCTGGACTGTTACGGAAACGATGAAGTCCACAGTCCGCACATCGACGCGCTGGCGGAACGCGGGATGCGCTTCTCACGGGCCTACTGCCAGTTCTCACACTGCGCACCCTCGCGTCAGAGCCTGATGAGCGGCATCCGGCCCGGCCACCCGAATCGCCGCCCCCACCTGTCGGAATGGTTCAAAACCAACGGCTATTACGCGGCGGGGATGGGTAAAATCTACCACCCCTGTTTCGCAGAAGCCGGCCCGGGACAGGACATGAACCCGGACACGAGCTGGTCGGAACCGCACTACTATCCCGGCCCGCGGTACTATTACACGCCGGAGGGGATCGAGGCGGCCGAGAAGGATTTCGCGCCGCAGGCGAAGAAACTGGGCGTGCCCGTGTCCGAATGGACGAACCATTTTGTGACGGCGCTCTCCACCGAGGCGCCGGACGTGGATGACGAAACGCTCTACGACGGAAAGATCGCGGCGCGCGCCATCGCTAAACTGCGCGAATTGCGCAACCGCCCCTTCTTCCTCGCCGCCGGATTCATTAAACCGCACCTCCCCTTTGTCGCGCCGAAGAGGTACTGGGATCTTTATGACCGCGAGGCGATCGAGCTGCCGGACAATCAGTTCTATCCGATCGACGCCCCGCCCTATGCGATCTACCCCCGATTTGAGCTCGGGCAGTACACCGACACGGGGAATCTCGATATCGCCATGCAGAAAAAACTGATCCACGGCTACCGCGCCTGCGTAAGTTTCGTCGACGCCCAGATTGGCAAACTCCTGCGGGAACTCGACCGCCTGGGGCTGCGGGAAAACACCGTGGTGGTGCTCTGGGGCGATCACGGCTGGAAGCTCGGCGAACACGACGCGTGGAGCAAGCTCTCCAACTGCGAACTCGATACGCGCACGGCGATGATCGTCTCACCGCCCGGCCGTTCGCTCGGCGAGAGCGACGCGCTCGTCGAACTGGTCGACCTCTACCCCACCCTGTGCGATCTGTGCGGGCTGGATAAGCCGGAGCACCTGCACGGCACCAGCATGGCTCCGCTGCTCGATGATCCCGATCGCGCCTGGAAGCCCGCGGCCTTCAGCGTGATGGGGCGCCGTAACGAAGGAGTCGCCGGCTACGCCATGCGCACCGACCGGTACCGGCTGGTCCTGTGGATCGAAGCGCCCCCGCGCAATCCCGGACCGCTGCCGAAATCGCGCGACGAGATCACCATTGATTCCGTCGAACTCTACGACCACGCGATCGACCCGCAGGAAAACCGCAACCGCGCCGCAGACCCGGCGTATGCCGATGTGGTCGAGACGCTGATCGACCGATTGCTTGAGGGATGGGACGCCGTGCGCGCGGCGATCCCCGCCGAGGGCGACGCCGGGCAGGTTAAGAAAAACAGGAACCTCTACTGCCCGGCTCCCGGGTAACAGGCGGAAATTCAGGGCGTACGTGATCATTGGTTATGGACGGCGTGGAAGCCGTCCCTCCAGGACTCGTGATCTCTCTTTTCGGACAACGTGGAAGCCATTTCGCCGGGCTTCTCCTGGAGGGACGGGTTCCACCCCGTCCCCGGGTTCCACCCCGTCCGGTTCCAGCCCGTCCGGTTCCACCTTCAGTCATGCCACATCAAATCCGTTACGCATCCCTGGAAAGGCCATTCTTCAGGAGTCGCACACAGCCCCGCCCGAACGGGATTATTTTGGACATACGCCCATTTTTCGCTGTAGCTCTGACCGCGACGTAACTGCCTGTCCCAACAGTCACGTTGCCAGAAGGGACTCGGCCATTTCTTCTTTATGGACGGCGTGGAAGCCGTCCCTCCAGGGCGTACCTGATCATACGTTACGGACGGCGTGGCAGCCGTCGCTTCGGTTGCTTTGGAGGGACGGGTTCCACCCCGTCCCAGGGTTCCACCCCGTCCCCTCCCCTCCACGAGCGGGCCGCGCCCTTTCAAGGCTCGGGCCACCGCCCCCTTCCAATATTCAACCCATTTTCTCGCCGGTGAAGGCGGCCAGATCCCCGGCGCGCAAAAGAGGTGTAGATGATCCGGCATAATCAGGTACCGCCCGACAACCCAACGATCCGCCAGACTCCAGGCATTGAGCAGGAGCGAGTGTATTTCATCACACGCGAGTTTGCGGTGACGGTTCTTTGTGCAGACGGTGAGAAATATAATGATAGCGCGATTTCCGGTTTCATATACCGGCGTGTGGGCCGGAGTCTTTCGGTCCGGTTGCAATTCTTGGGACCGCGTGGAGGCCATTTCGCCAGGCTTCTCCCTGGAGGCACGGCTTCCATTACGTCCCTCCTTTCCCGGGCGGGGCCCATCCCGTCGCGGGTCATTTTTATTAATTTGTCCAGCATCCATGTGTTTCCCTTGGTTTAAGGGTGAATGGGGGCGGGGTTGAAGGCATCCTTACGGACGGCGTGGAAGCCGTCCCTCCAGGATTCGTGATCTCTCTTTTCGGACGGCGTGGAAGCCGTCCCTCCAGGGCGTACCTGATCATACGTTACGGACGGCGTGGCAGCCGTCCCTCCAGGGCGTACGTGATCATACGTTTCGGACGGCGTGGAAGCCGTCCCTCCAGGATTTGTGATCTCTCTTTTCGGACGGCGTGGAAGCCGTCCCGCCGGAGATGAACCACCACAGCGGTTAGGGTTATCCCGCGTTCAGGAAGCGGCGGCGGTATTCGCCCGGCGTACAGCCATGCGCGGAAGAAAAGGCATCATAGAACCGGCTGACCGAACCGAAGCCCGACTCGAAGGCGATGTCGGTGACATTCCGGTCGGTGGTGGTCAGGAGATGGCGCGCGGTATTCATGCGCTGCAGGACGAGATATTCATGAATCGTCATTCCGCAGCTCTGTTTGAAGATACGCATCGCGTACTTCGGGTGCACCGAGGCGTGCTTCAGAATGTCCCCCACCGTAATCGGATCGCTCTTGTGCGCCGCGATATACGTGGCGATCTCCTGGTAGCAGCGCAGGTTCGTCGGAGTCCCGTTTTTATCGTGCGCGCTGCGAACGAATTGATGGTGGCGGATCATTCGAAGCAGCAGGGCGTTGATCTCGAGTGAGGCGATGGTGCGGCCCGTATCATCCTCTCCGTCGAGAAGCTGTTTCCACTCCACCCAGTTCGCGGCGGGGTGCGTGCGGTGCAGCCTGAAGACCCGTCCGCGGTAGAGAGCGGAGATAAACGCGACGGGGAGATTCCATGAGCGCAGCCGATCCATCGGGACGCAGAGGTTGTGCGCACAGGGCGACCCCTCCACCTCGACCGGCCCATGCGGAAGCCCGGCCCAGAAGGCCACGATCTCACCCCCGCCAAACCGGTAGCGCCGGCCGGCGATCATGGCGGTGACCGCACCGCCGGAAAGCATTCCCAGTTCGAGATCCGGATGGGTGTGCAGCCGCTCGTAGGGGTGGCTCGTTTCGTCGAAACAGGCGTACCCGTATTGCACGCGATCGATCACGGGCGATATCATGGGCTCACCTCCTCCCCTTGTGCGGGGGCGCATCACGAATCCGCAGATCCTCCGGGTCCTTTATCGTAGTGAAGCCAGAATCGGCCGATAGATTCAAGCGTCTGGTCTTTCGTCTCCGGAAGCATCTTCCAGGTAAACAGCACGCAGAGCGCGCAGATCGTCGCGAAGATCAGGTAGGCACCGCCCGGATGACCGGCCCGCGCCTCGAATCCCCCGGTGATCATGGGGAAAAACTGGGCACAGAGAAACGACGAGAGATAGAGGATGCTGCAGACCACCGCGACCGCCTTGGCCCGAATCTGGTTCGGAAAGATCTCCGAGATGATCACCCAGCTCAGCGGGGCGAGACTGAGTGTGAACGCCCCGGCGGCGAGGAACATCGCCCCGAGATTGAGAAACGGGGAACCGCGCAGAAAGAACGTCGCGGACATCAGCAGGTGACCGAGGACCATTACGCTGACCCCGCCGATCATGATCTGACGCCGCCCGAAACACTGCACCAGCCAGAAAGCGATGATCGTACAGATGAGGATGACGAGGTTCAGAAAAATCGTGAAGAAGATCGCCTGCGAGGCCGTACCGATCCCCGCCTCGACGAGAATGGTCGGGCCATAGATCAACATCATATTCACGCCGTTGATCTGCGAGAAAATCATGATCACGATACCGATCAGGAGCGCGCGGCGCACACCGGGCAGGAGCAGTTCGCGAAAACGCCCCGTCTCCTCGCGCAGCTCATCGCGAATCTCCTGCACTTCCCGCGCCGCCTGCTCCGGCCCGTTGATCCGTATCAGCACGGAAAGCGCATCGTCGCGCCGCCCGCGCGCCACCAGCCAGCGAGGACTGCACGGCACGAAAAACAGTCCGGTGATCAGGAACAGAATCGGAATGATCTCGGACGCGAACATCCACCGCCATTGTCCTTCAAAGGAGAGCAGGTAGGACGCGATCACGGCAAGGTTGATGCCCACCACGACGGCGAGCTGGTAGACGGTGACCAGGCGCCCGCGCAGCCGCGGCGGCGCGAGCTCGGCGATGTACATCGGTGAAGTCGTCGCAGCCAGCCCCACCCCTATTCCGCCCACCACGCGCCAAAAGTTGAAGGTGATGATATGGTGCGGCAGCGCGGTTCCGATCGCGGAACTCAGGAAACACAGCGCGGCGATCTGGAGCGTACGCCGGCGGCCGAACCGGTCGTTGAGCCACATGCCGGAGAGCGGTCCCAGGATCGAACCGAAGATCGCGCTGCTGACCGCCAGCCCTTTACCGGCGGCGCTAAGCCCGAAGTGTTCCTCCAGAAAAATAATAGCTCCGCTGATGATCGACAGGTCGTAGCCGAAGAGGAATCCCCCCGCCGCAGCCACCATCGCCACCAGGTAGATGTAGGCCGGTCCCGCCTGAGAGACCCCGTCGCCCTTCATGCCCCACCTCCGTCCATATCGCGCAGTTCGAGACCGGGCACATACTTGACCACCTCTCTGAGCGCGGCGCCGCAATGGCCGTACGCCATGCCGATATGGTGCAGGAACGGCCCTTCGATAAGCGTGCGCTCCCAGCGCGGCCAGTTCTTCACCCGGGCCCAGACATAGTTGTTCTGCGTCTCCGGGCCCTCGCATGATTCGGCCTGACCGACCGCGAGTACGTAACGCCCGCGATCGCCGTCGAACCGCGCGCAGGTGATCGGGCCGTCTTTCATCCGGAAGTGCGTCATCCCGGACAGCGGTCCGGGCAGAATCCAGTGCCGGCCGAGCCGCACCCGGCTGTCCGGGTGCTTCATGGACAGGGGCGCACCGCAGTGCCAGAGGAGCACAGCGTTATCGTCGTTCGGATGACGCATGGTCACGTCGACCATGAACGGCGCGGATCCCGCCGCGCGCCTGAGCAGCAGCGTGCTGATCGCGCCGCAGATATCGGATTCGAGCACGAAAGGAAGCTCGTCGCCGATCAGGCTGTCGGCATAGACCGTCCATGCCCCGACAGCTTCGGGCAGGCTCATGAACGACTGGCAGGCCATGGCGTCCAGCTCGTGGGTCGCGGCCAGCTCCAGTGCCTCGTCGCGTACCGCCAGCACGCGGGCGAGCGCCTCGTCGGTCATCTCTTCAATCACACACTGCTCGCGCAGCCCGGCGATTTCATCCGCATAGGCCTTGCCCGTGGCACGCTTCTTCACGTTTTCGATGAACGGCACGAGATCGAGCGGCAGGGTTTCGACGTTGAATCGTTCCAGCAGTTCGCTTTCATTGGAGATCGTGCTCCAGAAGAAATCGATGCGCTGCCCGAGCACGCCGATGCGGCAACCGCGGCGCAATACCGAAGCCGCGTTCGCGGTCCGCAAAAAACGGTCGAACCCCGCCTCAAACGCGGGATCGTCTGCGGCGCTGTTCGGGAGGTACGTGAAGGGTACATCCAATTTGACCAGCACCTTGCTCGTCGCGAAGAGGCCGCAGAGCGAATCTCGAAGGCGGGTTCCGTCCTCCAGCGGAGGAGCGTCACGCGGACCCCAGAGCAGCGTCGGCACGTCGAGCTGTTTCGCGATCAGTGCGGCGGCATCCTCGGTGCCGAAATTACAATGGGGGATGAAAAGCGCGTCCACACCCTGAGCGCGAAAGTGATCCACGACGGTATCGACGTGGGCCTTATCCCGCACCAGACCGTCGTCGAGAACTCCCTCGAGATCGACCGCATCCACGCCGCGCCGCGCGATCATCTCACGCAGCGCCTCCTTCTGACGGACGGCATCCTCGTGACTGAAGGCGAACTTTCCGATCGGACACAATCCCAGGCGGGGTGTGGTTTTACGCATCTTCAACCTCCCGGTTTTCATTCACCGATAATCTGGACTTCACAGACCCGGCCACGCTCGCGCACCTGGTCCCAGTCGATAAAGTAGATGAACCCGAAGTCGCCGAGCGAGAGTTCGCCGTCGTTCAGCACGATCGTCTCCGAACGGCCGAAGAAGCAGGAGCGCAGATGGGCGTCGGTGTTCAGACTGCCCTTGGCCTCCTCGTCGGGATGCGAGAGGGCGAACTCAATATGCTCCGGGCCGGGGTGGTGGTACTGACCCTCGGTACGGCAGGTGGGAATCATCTTTTCCATAATCTCCATCAGGTCCACCTGCAGGTATTCGCGCCCGAAATAATTCAGGTCGTGCGAGCACTCCTGCGTCATTACCGAACAGGTCGTATGATGCGAGTACACGACACAGATTCCGTTTTTGATTCCGGATTCGGCGACGATGTCCTTCACCGCATCCGTCACGTTATGAAAATGCGGCATGTGGTCGCGGGACTGCAGATCGATGGTCTTGCTGAATACAGCCATGAGGTTCTTCTCCCTTTGGGGTTACGTTACGTCCTGATCGTCAGGACTTCCTATTGCTCAGCGCTCCCGTGGCGTTCATCCCACGCCTTCCGGAGCGCCCCTAACATCTCCTCCACCATGGCGGGAGGATCCTCGGCCCTGAGGATGCCGCTGGTACATCCGGTGGCCTGAGCCCCCGCCTTGATCACATCGTACACATCCCGACCGTTTGAGATCCCCGCTCCCTGGAGGACCATGATTTCAGGATTGATCGAGCGCACGGTCTCGATCGTCCTGCGGACATATTCCAGATCGCTCGTCTCGCCGGTGCCGATCAATTCGGTCGGTTCGGCGACGATAAGGTTCGGGGCCATCCGGGCGACCGCCTCGATCTCCTCGAGCGTGTCGGCGCAGACGATCGTGGCCAGGCCGACCTCATCCGCACGCCGGATGGTCTTCTCCACGTCTTCCAGCGTCAGCTTGCGCTCTGCATGATTGAGCATAACGCCGACGGCTCCGGCGGCCTTGACCGCTTCGGGGAGCACCGAGCCGAGCCCGCGGCCCACGGGGAGGGGATCCATATGCTGCGCATAGACATGGATGCGCTCCGTATGCCCGGCGAGCAGGGCGATGTCCGTATACTGCGGCGTGACGATCACGTCCACGTCGTATTTTGTCGCCACCCGGTCGATCACACGGGCGAGTTCCAGCATGGCCGGTCCGTAGAGGTAGGCCTTGGGTCCAATTTCAAAGAACGGCGGTTTGATGAGATAATCCCGATACATACGAAGCCCCTTTCCCTTCTCTCTCGTTACGAACCATCCCCGCTCAACTCTTCCCCGACCGCTCCGCCCGGGTGGATCAATCCGAACTGTGCGCGGGTGAAGCCGGTCTGCTCGATCAGAGCGGCGATCAGCGCGTCGAACAATGCGATGGTCGCGATGAAACTCGACGTGGCCATCGTATCGAGCGGATCGCTTTCCCGTTCGATACGCAGCGGCAACACGATGGCGGCGGCCTGCGCCAGGATGGAGTTGAGGTTTTCGGTGACCGCGATCAGGGTCGCGCCCTTTTTGCGGCAGACGTCGATCACCGGCATCAGTTCCGCGGTCTTTCCGCCGCGCGAGACCATGACCATGACATCCTCCGTCTTGAGGCCGCCAAGCCCGCCGTGGACCGCTTCCCCCGGCGGCATGAACATCGCGCCGCGTTCGATGCAGCAGAGCGTGTGCGCGAATTTCCGCGCAGCGATACCCGACGAACCGCTGGCGCAGGTCATAATGCGCGGGCATGCGGCCAGGGCGTCCACCGCCTGCCCGAACGCCTCGCTGCGCTCAATACCCTCCAGGCCGCAGACCGCACGCGTCTCAATCTCAATCGATGCGCAGGCCGCTTCCATAGCCGTAGAATTCATAGTTTCCCTCCTACCCCTCCGCCCGGATAACCGCCACGCCGGTTTTTTCCAGAGCCGCGCAATCTTCGTCGCGCACGGCCGCATCCGTGATCAGCGCCTCGGCCTCGGCGAGGGATCCGTGGACAAGCAAGGCGGTCTGGCCGACCTTGGAGCTGTCCGCGAGGACATACGTCCTGGCCGCGCACGAACGAATCCGGCGGTCCACCTCGGCCACCCGCGGATCGCCGGTATAGAGGCGGCCGTCGAGTCCGATGCCGTCCGCACCCTGGAACGCGATATCAACCGAGAACATAGACAGAATCTTCTCCGTGACAATTCCGGTCAGTTCCGCATGTCCGCGCCGCAGGAGTCCGCCGAGCAGGATCGTGTCGATCCCCTCCGAGAACTGGAGGACCGCCGCCACGGCCAGGCTGGGAGTCACCACCGTCAGTTCGGGAAAATCCTTGAGCAGCATCGCCAGTTCGAGGGTCGTCGTTCCGTTATCCAGGATAAGCCGCTGCCCGGGTTCAATCCGGGTCACCGCCTCCGCGGCAATCGTCCGTTTCGCCGCCCGGTACTGCGAACGCCGCGCGGCAAAATCGAATTCGAAGAGCATCCGCTCCGTCGGTACCGCGCCCCCGTGCGTCCTCCTCACCTCACCCGAGTCTTCGAGCCGTTGCAGATCGCGCCGCACCGTCATCTCGCTCACCGCGAATCGCCGGGCCAGTTCACCGATGACGATCGGCTTCCCGCACAGGAGAGCCTCCCGTATCCGCTCCCGACGCTCATCCGCCTTCAAGCTTTGTGTTGTTTCCATAGTGTGTGGTCTGGCTTGAAATTAACACATTCTTACATTGCGTCAAGGCGCGTTTTTTCGTAATGCTTGATCACACGGATAAAGACTCGTGCCGAAAAAAAAGAACGGAGCAGCACGAATGCAAAACCAGTCGGCAACGAGGGCGGGCGCGGCGGAGGCGGATATTTCTCCGCACCACCCGCAGTTTCTGTTCGGCTATCCCCATGTCGAGCGCATGAGCACCGGCATTCACGATCCCCTGCTCGGCAGCGCACTTTATCTCGAGCGGGGCGGCACGCGGGTGATCCTGATCGCGGCCGACCTCATCTTTGTCCCGCGCCCCGTCGTACTCGCGGCGCGCCGCCGGATCTTCGAGGCGACGGGTGTTCCGGAGAGCCACATTCTGATCAGCGCCTCGCACACCCATTCGGGCCCGGTCACGGTCGATCATGCGAGCAATGCCGATGATCCCGTGGTTCCGGCGGCGGATCCGGAGTACCTCGCCCTGCTGGAAAACGGTCTGGTCAATGCGGGGGTCGATGCGGTGCACGCTGCGGATGAAGCAGAGATTGCGGAGGTCGTCGCCGACTCCACGGGGATTGGAACCAACCGCCGCGACCCGGACGGCCCCGCCTTTCACCGCGTTCCCGTGATCGCCGCCCGCCGCGTTTCCGATCGAACCATGATCGGCCTGCTCATGGTCGGGAGCATGCATCCCACCGTCCTGCACGAGGACAGCACACTCGTCAGCGCCGATTTCCCGGCGTACACGCGGTTCGCGCTCAAAGAACGTCATGGCCCCGTCCCGGTAGTCTATCACACCGGACCCTGCGGCAATCTCAGTCCGCGCCACGTCACCCGCGACAACACTTTTGCCGAGGCCGAACGCCTTGGACGACAGCTCGGCGAGGCGGTGGATCGCGCTTTGAGAGACACGCGCTATGCGCCGATTGAACATCTCGAAGTAAGAAGCGGGGCCGTCAAACCCGTTCCGAGGACATTCCCCTTGAAAGGGGAAGCCGAAGCGGCGCTGCGGCGGGCGGAGGAGCGTTACGAGACGCTGCGCCGCTCCGGCGCGCCGCGACAGGAGGTCCGCACGGCAGAGGTCGATCTCTTCGGTGCCCGCGAGACCATGACGCTGTCCCGGCTCGAAGCGGAAGGTGTACTGGAATCGTTTCGGTCGGAGCGTACGCCGGCGGAAATCCAGGTGCTGCGCATCGGGGGGTTCCATTTCGCCGGCTGGCCCGCAGAAGTCTTTGTCGAATACGGGATCGAACTGCAGCGCCGCCTTCCGGGCACGTATATCATCTCTGTGGCCAACGGCGAACTACAGGGATACCTGGTCACGCCGGAAGCGGCGGCGCAGGGAGGATACGAAGCCTCCAACGCCCTGTTCGCGCACACGACGGGGGAACGCATGCTGGACGAAACCCTGCGGCTGCTCACGGCCGATAACCGCGGAGCACGGGCATGATTCTGGCGATCGATCTCGGCTCGACGAGTTTCAAGGCGGCGTTATTTGACGAGACGATGACTATGCGGGGCGAGGGGTCGGCTTATCTCCCCTACCGTGAAACCGGCGAGCATGTAACGTTCGAGGTCGAGGCCGCGCGGGAATGCCTGGCGTCCGCCATCCTCCAGAGCCTTGACGCCGCGGGTTCGCAGGCCTCTCATACTGAAGCCGTCGTGCTGACAAGCCAGGCCCAGACCTTCACGGCCTGCGACGAAAAGGACACGGCCGTGCTCCCCTTTATCAGCTGGCAGGATCGGCGCGCCGCGGCTCTGGCCCGGACGGCCCGGACCGAGCTCCCTGATTTCGCGTACCACAGCAGTTTTCACGAACCCCTCGCCGGGCTGCTGGTCTGCCTGCTGAAGGCCCTAAGCCGCCAGGGGGTGTTGCATCAGAACCATGAGATCCTTCCCCTGCCCGCCTGCATAACCCGCGCACTGACGGGCCGCACGGCGATCGACGCGAACCTGGCGGCCATGACGGGACTCTATTCGCTTCAGACCGACTCCTGGCACGCGCCCTTTCTCATTTGGGCGGGGATCAAGGCCGGGCAGCTCCCCGTGGTCATCCCAACCGGCGCGCCGGCGGGACAGACCGTAGAAAATAACCCGTTCGATCTTCCGGCGGGGATCCCCGTCGTCTGCGCCGGCAACGACCAGACGGCGGCGGGCTATGCCGCCGGGCTGGAACCCGATGCGATGCTGGTCACGCTGGGGACCGCCCAGGTGGTCTACCAGAGGGTTGATGGAAAGCCTGCGGCGCGATCCGGTCTGGTCCGCGGCCCCTTCCCCGGCGGGGGGTACTACCGCATGATCGCCGATGACTACGGCGGCAATCTGATCTCCCGGGCCATTGAACAACTGGAGCTTGCGGGGGGATTCGGCGAATTCTTCCGGCTCGCGGGAGCGGGGCTGGAGTCGGGGCGTATTGCCGCCACACTGCACGTTCGGAAGGGTGCAATCTCCTGGGAGGGGGCGGTCTCAAACGAAGAGAAGGCGGCGGGGGTGATCGACTGGCTCTGCGCGCGAATGGCCGGAGCCGTCGATACGCTTCGCGCAGACCATAAGCCGGTTTACCTGGCCTCCGGCGGCGGTGCGCGCAACGCCGCCTGGGTCCGGCATCTTGAATCGAAACTCGGGGCGGGCGAACTGCCGACCCGGCCCGCCGACCCGGTCCGTGGAGCGGCGCACATGGCCCTTTCCGTCCCGGCGGTTCAGCGCGCGGCGGCGAGGTCGGAAAGCGGCCGCCCCAGCGCCTCGTAGATCCGGCAGGAGGCGATGAACTGCGAATCGGCGGTCGCGAAAACCGCGAGTTCCGCGCGGCGGGCGGCCTCGAGCGCATCGTCGGGAAAGGCGCGGCCGTTGCAGAGGACGAGCGCGCGCACGCCGGCCAGGTTGGCGACGGCGACGGTATTTTTGTGCGCCTGCACCGTGACCAGCACCGAGTCCGCGGGCGCATGGCCCATGACATCGCTCAGCAGATCGGAGCAGTAGGCGGTCCGGATCGTCCCCGGCTCGGGAGCCGCCAGCAGCTCCTCGAACCCCTCGATCGATTTAAGGTCTGTCGTATTCATCGTTCATTCCTCCTTCAGTCTGATGGCGGCGTGCACGCGGGTCCCCTCCCCTGCCCCCGACTCGATATCGAACGCGTCCGCGACGCGGCGTATATTCGGCAGACCCATCCCGGCGCCGAATCCCAGTGAACGGATCCACTCCGTGGCCGTGGAGTACCCTTCCTCCAGCGCCCGGGCCGTGTCCGCGATGCCCGGGCCGGTGTCTTCCGCGCGCATCTCCGCGCCTTCCCGGTCGAGTTGGAAGGAGAGGGTTCCCCCGTACGAGTGGGCGACCAGGTTCATTTCCATTTCATAGACTGCGATCGTTACGCGGCGGATCCAGGCGCCGGGCAGTCCCGCCTCGCGGAGGCGCGACTTGATCTCCGTCGAAGCGCGGCCCGCGTTTTCGAAGTCGTAGCGCTCCAGCCGGTACGTCTTTGCCCAGCGACCCGGCTCCACCCCGGCTGCGGCTTCCGGCTCCTCCGCCTCGCGTGAACGCAGAGTCTTCAGCAATTCGCCGAGCAGGGCCGTATTGATATCTTTTGCGGTTACGATCCCGGCCAGTTCACGGTGCTCGTTCAGGACGGGAAAATGGCGGTACGAATATTTATCGAAGTAGGAGATCGCGAACGACAGCGGCATCTGCTCCTCCAGGCAGACCAGGCCGGCCGCCATGTGGGCGCCCGCCGGCTCCTCCATGAACCCCTGCTCCAGGGCGCGGATCATCGTCTCCAGCGTAACCAGTCCGCACAGGCGTCGCGCTTCGACGATCGGCACGCCCGTGATGCCGTGCTCGCGCATCAGGGCGCGCACCCGGCTGAGCCGGTCGCCGCGGCGTGCCGTGATCAGGCGGGACGACATGACATCGCGGACCTTGAGCCTGACCAGAAGGTCCAGCACGAGCATAGGGGACGGTTCATCCGCCTGATGGTTCACCGGCGCTCGTCTCCCGTTCATTCAACCTCTCTCCCGCCGGCCTCATCCCTGCGGGGCTCCCAGCAGTCTTCCCAGGTGCACGCAGGTCTCATACGTGGACGCGGGGGTGCGCAGGAGGTTGACGGAAAGTTCCTGCGACAGCTCTTCCATGGATTCCGGGAGCCGCTTTCCGCGCGTCACGAGCACGGCCGCGGCGTCGATCAGGTGGGCCGTCCGCAATGTCTGATCCGAGGCCAGCGCCGAAACCAGCAGCGTGCGATCCCCCTCCTCCGTCAACACGTCGCTCATCAGGTCGGAGGCCATCACGCGGGTCACTTCGACCCGGCTCCACGAATCGGCCCGGACCCGTATTTCGAATCCGAGCTCCGCCGCAAGGTCGGGAAGCTTCATGAAGCCGGCGCCTTCACCTTGTCCTGCCCCGCATTTTCATTGAAGCGCAGCAGGTAGAACAGTTTTTCGATCTCCATCGCGATGTTGATGTTGTGAATGACGCAATCCTCGCGGCTCTTAAGCTGGAGCGGGGTGAAATTCAGGACGCCGTGGATTCCGCATTCCACGAGCGTATCCAGCACGCGACCCGCGGCGCCCTCCGGCACGGCCATCGCCGCCACCGAGATTTTTTCGCGCTTTACGAATTCGGGAAGCTCGCTCACATCGTAGATCGGGAACGAAGCCTCCGGGTTGATCACCTCCGGATCCGTGTCGAATCCCGCCAGCACCCGAATGCCCTCGCGGGCGAACCCGTGATGATTGATCAGCGCCATGCCGATCTTCCCGCATCCGACCACCACGATCCGCTTGATCTCGTTCTTCCCGAAAAGACGGTCCATCTTCTCCAGAAGCTCGTCGATCCGGTACCCGCCGCGCTTGTTGCCCGTGAACCCGAAGGTCGAAAAATCCTTCCTCACCAGCGAAGCCGAAACCCCCAGCGCATCCGCGAGATTATCCGAAAACACCCTCACGAACCCTAAAGACTTGAGTTTATGCAATACGTTCTTGTACTGGGACAACCGTTGTACCGTCTCTCTATTCACTTTATGCCACCTCCGTAACTTATAAAGACCCGAACAACACTCTTAGAAATTACATTGTGACTTATCAAGAAGTCAACAAATTTATATGTCACCAGAATGTGTTTTATTGTGATTTCGTAATTTTTTATAAGATTATTTTCTTAAATTCTGTCTTTTAAGCTTGATGTTCTGTCCTGAGCGGTCATTATGAGCACACACGTTGACGAAAATCAATCCGGCATTAACGACTTGATGGAGGGCGGATCCGTGAGTGAAAAGCAGGAGACGGAGCGGGTGCTGACGCCTGAGCTGCGCGGCTACGCGGAGGAGTGGGCCGAACGTCCGGGCAGCCTGATCATGGTGCTGCACAAGGTTCAGGAGCATTTCGGGTACATTCCGCGGCAGGCGGCCTTCGAGGTGGCGGAGCTTCTTTCCGTCCCGCCGGCGCGGGTATTCGGGGTGATCACGTTTTACCACCTGTTCAAGCTGCAGGAACCGGGCCGGAACCGGATCGCGGTCTGCATGGGGACGGCCTGTTATCTGAAGGGGGCCGAAGATCTCATCACCGAGCTGGAGCAGCTTCTGGGGGTGGGGTTGAACACGGTCACGCCGGACGGGGAGTTTTCGGTGGAGGCCGTCCGCTGCATCGGCTGCTGCGGGCTGGCGCCGGTGCTTACGGTGAACGGCCATGTACACGGCAATCTGACGCCGGAAGACCTCCCGGACATTCTGGCGCAATACCGCGGGGCGTAGTCGGGTCATGCACGCGACGTTAAGCGACATCCTGAGCGAGCTGGCGGCGAACGCGGCCGAAGCCGGGTCGCGCGAAGTCGATCTCGCGGTCGTGGAGCGGGGTCCTGAAGTATTGATTGAAGTCGCGGACGACGGACGCGGGATGGATGAGGCGGAGCGTTTGCGCGCACTCGACCCCTGCTTCTCGGGCAGCGGCGCGCATCCGGGCCGCGAGGCGGGACTGGGCCTGGCCTTCGCGCTGCAGGCGGCGGAGAGTGCCGGCGGGGCGGTGGACATCGATTCAAAGCCGGGCGAAGGGACCCGGGTCCGTGCGCGGTTCGACCGGACGAACATCGACACGCCGCCCGAAGGGGACTGGGTTACGGCGTTTCTGATGGCGCTCGGGATCCCGGGCGCGGACGAGGTCCGGATCCGTCATGAACGCGGAGCGCGCGCATGGTCCGTCGCGCGCTCGTCCCTGGCCGCCCGCCTCGGAGGGCTGGAACGGGCGCGCGCACTGAACGCGGCGCGCCGTGAGCTGCTGGAACGCGAAAGAACACTGGAGGCAGACGGCCGCGAGGCCGTAACGCACGACGGCATTGAAGAGCACGGGAATCAAGCGGCCGGATAACGCGCCGGCAAAAGCGGGAGATGAGCATATGAGCCGATTGACGCTGGACGAACTGAGAAAACTCCGTGACGAGAAAAAGCGCGAGATTAAGCGCCGCGAGAGTGAAGGCAAAGACATCGTGGTCACCGTGGGAATGGGCACCTGCGGCATCGCGGCGGGGGCCAAGGACACCTTCAGCGCGCTGCTGGACCAGCTCGAGAAGAGCGGCATCGACGACGCCGTCGTCAAGCAGACGGGCTGCATGGGACTCTGCTATTCCGAGCCGACGGTGGAAGTGGAGTCGCCGGGAATGCCCACGGTCGTGTACGGGCACGTCGATGGAGCCACCGCGCGCAAGATCGTCAAAGAACACCTGATCGAGGGCCGGCTCGTTGACGAACACGTGTACGACAAACCGGCGGAAGACATCGTCCAACCGGAATAAAAGGAAACCACTCATGGCTTACAAACAGTACATTCTCGTCTGCAGCGGCACGGCGTGCGAATCGAACAAGGGGAACGCGCTGTACCAGGAACTGAACCGGGCGCTGCACAGCGAGGGTCTGCAGGAGGACGTTCAGCTCGTAAAGACCGGCTGTTTCGGGTTCTGCGAGAAGGGCCCCATCATCAAAATCCTTCCCGACGAGACGTTTTATGTGCAGGTCGACCCCGACGACGCGAAGGAGATTGCCTCCGAGCACCTCGTCAAGGGACGGCCGGTGGAACGGCTGATCTACCGCGGCGAGGACCAAAGCGCGGAGCGCGCCGAGGATCTGCCGTTTTACCGCAAACAGCTCCGGCTGGTGCTGCGCAACTGCGGGGTGATCGATCCGGATTCGATCGACGAATACATCGCCCGCGAGGGTTATGCGGCCCTGGAGAAGGCGCTGTTCGAGCTGGGGGCCGACAGGACCATTGATGAGCTGATGAAATCCGGGCTGCGCGGCCGCGGCGGCGCCGGATTCCTCACCGCCAAGAAATGGCTTTTCACCCGGAAGGCGGAAAGCGAAGAGAAGTACGTGGTCTGCAACGCGGACGAGGGCGATCCGGGGGCCTATATGGACCGCTCCACGCTGGAAGGCGACCCCCACTCCGTGCTGGAGGCGATGACGATCGCCGGGTACACGGTCGGCGCGCAGCGGGGCTACATCTACATCCGCGCCGAATATCCGCTGGCGATCGAGCGGCTCCAGAACGCGATCGAGCAGGCGCGCGGATACGGGCTGCTCGGCGAGGATATCCTCGGCAGCGGGTTCGGCTTCGACATCGAGATCCGGCTCGGGGCCGGGGCGTTTGTATGCGGAGAAGAGACGGCCCTGCTGGCCTCCATCGAGGGCCGGCGCGGCATGCCCGTCCCGCGGCCGCCCTTCCCCGCCGTCAAGGGGCTCTGGGGCAAACCGACCGTCATCAACAATGTCGAGACCTTCGCCAACGTGCCGCTGATCCTGCTGCGGGGCGGCGACTGGTTCTCGAAGATCGGCACCGAGACGTCCAAGGGAACGAAAGTCTTCGCCCTGACCGGCAAGATCAACAACTCCGGACTTATTGAGGTGCCGATGGGCACCACGCTGCGCGAGATCATCTACGACATCGGCGGCGGCATAAAAGACGGCCGCGCCTTCAAGGCGGTCCAGACCGGCGGCCCGTCCGGCGGCGTCATCCCCGCCGACCACCTCGACACACCGATCGATTACGAGAACCTCCAGAAGCTGGGCTCGATCATGGGATCGGGCGGCATGATCGTGATGGACGAGGACGACTGCATGGTCAGCGTCGCCAAGTTCTATCTCGAATTCACGGTGGAGGAATCGTGCGGGAAGTGCGCCCCGTGCCGCGTCGGCGGCCGGACCCTGTTCAACATCCTCGACCGCATTACGCGCGGTGAGGGGGAGATGGCGGACCTCAAGAAGATCCGGGATCTCTCGCAGGCGATGCGGCGGGCTTCGCTGTGCGGGCTGGGACAGACGGCGTCCAACCCCGTGGCCTCGATTCTGCGCCACTTCGAGGACGAGCTGACCGCGCACATCAAAAAGAAAAAATGTCCGTCCGGAAAATGCAAGGACCTGGTGCAGTACTACATCCTGCCTGACAAGTGCATCGGCTGCACGCTGTGCGCGCGTCACTGCCCGGTGAACTGCATTTCCGGCGAACGGCAGAAGCCCCACGTGATCGATATCAACCGCTGCATCAAGTGCGGCGAATGTTACAAGGTCTGCAAATTCGGCGCCGTCATGCGCGGCTGAGCCGGGCGAACGAGCTTCAAGACGCGGAGAAAGCTATGGACAAGTACAAACTGGAAATCAACGGAATCCCTGTAGAGGTGGACCCCGGGACCACGATTCTCGACGCGGCACACCAGGTGCAGGTAAAGATACCGACGCTCTGCTATCACCCGGACCTCCCGGCCTGGGCGGCCTGCGGCATCTGCGTGGTCAAGGTCGAAGGCTCGCCGAAAATGCTTCGCGCCTGTGCGACGCCGGCGGGCCCGGGCATGAAGATCATCACCCACGATCCGGAGATCGTGAAGGTGCGGCGCAACGTGCTCGAGCTTATCCTCTCGACGCACCCCAACGACTGCCTGCAGTGCCCCCGCAACGGCCACTGCGAGCTGCAGCGCCTGGCGGCGGAGTTCGGGATCCGCGACGTGAAGTTCGAGCACCGTGTGAACGAGATCAAACCCGACGAGTCCACGCCGGCGATCGTGCTCAACCCGGAGAAGTGCGTCCTCTGCGGTCGCTGCGCGAATGTCTGCCAGTACCAGCAGAACGTATGGGCGCTGGAGTTCCTGGGGCGCGGGGATCAGACGCGCATCGCGCCCGCCGCGGACGTAACGCTGAACGAGAGTCCCTGCATCAAGTGCGGCCAGTGCAGCGCGCACTGCCCGGTGGGGGCGATCTACGAGCAGGACGAGACCTCGAAAGTATGGGAGGCGCTCGAAGATCCCGAGATCTATCCGGTGGTTCAGATCGCGCCGGCCGTGCGCGTGGCGATCGGCGAGGCCTTCGGCTACGAACCGGGCACGCTGCTGACGCGCAAGACCTATGCCGCCCTGCGGCGGCTGGGATTCGAGGCGGTGTTCGACACCAATTTCGGCGCTGACCTCACGATCATGGAGGAGGCCACGGAATTCGCCCACCGGCTGAACGACGGCGGCGAGATGCCGCTGATCACAAGCTGCTGCCCGGCCTGGACGGATTATATGGAGAAGTTCGCGCCGGACTTTATCGACAATTTCTCGTCGGCCAAATCGCCGCACGAGATGCTGGGCGTGATGGCGAAAACCTATTACGCCCAGAAAATGGGCATCGATCCCTCGAAAATCTTCATGGTCTCGATCATGCCCTGCACCGCGAAGAAATATGAAATCACGCGCTCCGACGAGATGTTCGCGAGCGGACACCAGGATATCGACGTCTCGCTTACTACCCGCGAGCTTTCAAGGCTGATCAAGGCGTCCGGGATCGATTTCGTCAATTTGCCCGACGAGGACTGCGACAGCATTCTCGGCGACTATTCGGGGGCGGGCACGATTTTCGGCGCGACCGGCGGCGTGATGGAGGCGGCGGTACGCACGGCTCACCATCTGATCACCGGAAAGAATCTTCCCGACGTGAATTACGAACCCGTGCGCGGGCTGGAGGGCGTCAAGGAGGCCACCCTGGAGGTCGCCGGACAGGAGATCCGCATCGCCGTAGCCCACTGGATGTGCAATATCGACACCGTCCTCAACCGCGTTCGCGAAGCCCGCGAGCGGGGGGCACCTTCCCCGTACCAGTTCATCGAGGTCATGGCGTGCAGGGGCGGATGCGTGGGCGGCGGGGGGCAGCCCTACGGTGCGACCGACGAGATCCGCGCCAAGCGGGCCCGCGGGCTCTACCGGGACGACGAGAGCCGGGAGCATCGGTGCTCGCACGAGAACCCCTTCATCCAGACGCTCTACAAAGATTTCCTGGGGGAACCGTGCAGCGAGAAGTCGCATGAGCTGCTGCACACGGAATACCGTCCGCGCAAACCGTATAAAAAGTAGGGGAAAGAAGGTTCTACGTAGATCTTAGGTTATTCGGTTTTTTTTTGTGGTGGAGCCGTTCGGGGAAGAGGCGGGATGGGTATTCACCACAGCGGTCACAGAGGATGCCGGGGTCGGGATGGAAGACGACAAACGTTCGTAGTAGGCCCGCAGGTCCGCGAAGCGGGACCAGGGCCGTTATCTTATAACGCGCCTGGCCTGCGGGGCAGGCTTGCGGCGCTACTACGAACGTTTCGGCGATCTCTCCGCGGTCAACACATACGAACCCGCCGCAGCATGAAAGTGCGCGTAGAGTCCCGCCGGGGTCTCGATGAACCCGCGGAAGGTCATGCCGCCGATCTCGCGTTCCGGGACGCCCCCGGCCACAAGGGGTGTACCGCCTTCGTCGATCCGGACCTTGCGCGAGGATACGGGCAGATAGAGCTCGGCCGTCGTGTTCGGCGGAACCGACGCTTCCAGCGTTATCGAGTGGGCGGAACGCCGCCAGGCGCTGCGGATGGTCCCATACAGCGATTCGAATGAGACGTCGGCCTCATCGACGTCTGGGGCGGGAATCGGGCGAAGCGTGAAGTGTTTGAAGCCGGGCGAATCGAAGTCCGGAAGGATTCCGCCGAGGGTGTCGTAGAACCACACTCCCGCGGAATTTTTCTCGCTCTGAATCACGCGCGTAGTCGGCAGGGTATCCGGCGCGCCCGCCGACCACCCTTCCGGGGTCGTGGTGAATCCGTGCTTCAGAAAATAGCCCCAGCTCGGATAGGTGTCGTTGTTGAACAACTGCATGGCGACCTCTCCGTACCCCCACCGGGAAAGCTCAGTGCAGATGACCGGAATTCCGTGCCAGCCCACGGAGAGGTGTCCATCCCACTCCTCCTGAATATCGCGCACGACGTTTTCCATGACCTCCGGCTCGCGTCCCTCGGGCACGATACCGTAACGCACGGCCAGCAGGTCGGCGGCCTGGCTGCCATAGGAATTGCGCTCCGCAGGATCACGCGGAATGATCGTCTCTCCGGGTCCTCGAACCATAGGCACAGCCTCCGGGTTTTCGCGGGTCTGGAAGTGGCGCCGGTTGATGAGCGCCTTCAGCGGCCGTCTGCGCTCCGCGAGGTCGTCCGCGTACGTCGTCTCTCCGAGGACGCGCGCGCAGCGCTCCGCGAGATCCATCGCGCGGTAAAAGAAGGCCCGCGCGATAAAATCGCGCGAGGTGTTCATCGATCCGTAGCCCTTGCTGCCCGGTCGGCCGCCGGGTCCTTTCCAGGCATCCAGCCAGTCGCCCAGCGCGCGCGGCGAGATGTCTTCATCGCGCATGACATAGGGATAGCAGACGTCGATCCACTCCTTTATGTACGGGAAGTGCCTTTCCAGCATGCGACGGTCGCGGTTGAACAGATACTGGCGGAAGGCGGCGGTCACGGTATGCGATCCGTAATCGAAATAATGGTGCAGCGGATGGCCGATGCTGTAGCTCTTGAAAACGGTCGGCGATATGTTGGCCGGGATACCGCGCACCGTATTGAGCTGAATATCGCGGAGGTACTTCGCCCAGAACTGCGGACTGTTGCGGTAATAGCTGTAGAAATCGCCCACGTTCAGATCGAACTTCCACGCGCTCTTCTCGGCGTCGCAGTTGTCCTGCAGCGTGCCGTGCACGGTATAATCGAGCGTCCGCGCAAACATGTCGTAGAGCGTGTTGAGCCGCTGATGGTCGGTGCGCACCCTGCCCGTCTGCGGCGCATCGGTGTGCACGACCACACCCTCGATATCCTCCAGTGCCGGTTTCTCCGGCAGCCCGATCAGCTCGACATACCGGAATCCGCTGTAGAGGAATTCATTCTCGAACACGTCCACGTCTGCATCGCTCGCGGTGTAGACGCTGACGTTTTTGAAATACCATGACTTCCCGTAGCGGCTGACGGGGGTCAGCATGATCATGTTGGTGAGGGCGACGTTGCCGTGCAGTTCCGGGTCTTCGTAAGGCAGCCCCCCCGTGCCTCCGAGGAAGTAGCGGGCACTGTCGAACGTTCCGTCCGGGTTCAGCGTGTTCTCCCCCGCGAAAAACTGAGGATGATTACGGATGTGATGCGCCGGGCGCTGCACAATCTTCGTGCCCTGGGGCGCGCGGACCTTGAGCCGGGTCTTCCCGCAGAACGCCTCGCCGAAGTCGACCACATAGATGCCGGGAACCGGCTCCAGAATATCGACCGGCTCGATAGTGCGGATCTCGCGTTCGGGCGGCGCGAGCATCGGCACCAGGTGCGGCACAGGCTCCGGAATCTCCCTGGCGTATGTCCAGCGCCGGTCATCGTACTCCGCGGTGGTCCAGCCTTCGTTTCTGCGACGCGCATCGCGCACTTCCCCGATATAGAACTGGTTGCGTAGCAGCGCCCCACTCTGGGTCGCACGCCAGCGCCGGTCGGACACGACCTTGATCGACCGCCCGTTCTCCAGTTTACCCTCGAGTTGAAAAATCATGCAGGGGTCCCCGTGCGTCAGGAAACCCCGCCCGAAGTAAAACCAGCTCATGCCGACCTGGTTGTACTGCCCGTCGCCCAGCCGCACGCCGATCGTATTGTTCCCTTCGCGGAGGAAAGGGGTGACATCGTAGGCTACGTAGAAGGCCTGTTTTTCATAATTCTGATAAGCCGGATCGAGCACGCGGTCGCCGACCCGCCGGCCGTTGATGAACAGCTCGTAGTAGCCAAGCCCGCAGATATAGGCCCGCGCTTCACGGGGAGGCGACTCGAGCCGGAAGGTGCGCCTGAACTGCGGGGCGGGTTTCGAGAGATGATCCAGCCATAACTTGGGATCGGCCGGTTCCGCGCTCCCCTTGATATACTTCGGGTCGCCCCGCGCCGCGGCAATCTCCTGTCCTACGAAACCGTAGTTGAACCAGGTGTCGGTGACCTCGTCGACTACGGGCAGCATCGGATTGACCGCGATCCACTCCGCCTCCCACGCGTCAGGATAGGGAAGGCCCGTCTCCCACCAGGCGGGATCGCTCCATGCGGAGACCTCGCCCTCCTGATCCCAGTAGCGCGCCTTCCACCAGATACGCCCGCCTTCCGGAGCGGGGTCGCCGGTATACACGACGAGCAGGGAACGATCGGATTCGACTTTTCCTGTCGACCACAGGTCGCCTTCGCCACGGTCGAGTTTCTCGCGCGTGCTCGCCGCGATAATCTCATACGCCGTCTGGGCCGCGCCGCGGCGGTCATCCCGGATCTTCCACGAAAGACGGGGGCGGTCCGTCTCGATCGCCAGCGGATGGGTGAGATATTCGCAGGTCAGATCCGTCAGCTCACCGGAAGCCCCCGCTATACACACCACTATGAAAAAAAGCGACGCATGCGCCTGTGCACCTTTGTTTCATCATCATCTTCCTCCCGTGATCGCGTTGCCGCGTGGCACCGGCGATATAACGCGCCTTGCCTGCGGGGCAGGCTTACGGCGCTACTACGAACGTTTCATCTCACGTGCGTCCTTAACGTTTGTAGTAGGCCCGCAGGCCTACGAAGCAGGGCCAGGGCCGTGATCTTCACGCGCCTGGCCTGCCGAAGGCAGGCTTACGGCGCTACTACGAACTTCCTCACGCTCGTAGTAGGCCCGCAGGTCCGCGAAGCGGAGCCAGGGCCGTTATCTTTCACGCGCCTTGGCCCTTCGGGCGCTTACGGTGCGCAGCGACAATTACACTTCCCCAGTGACGACAATTAGACTTCCCCACTAACCGGGGGTGCTGGAGGCTCTCTTTTTGGAAAGAAAGGAGGGCCGATGGTCACCCCGGACCGGAAAGTGAGGAAGCTGATGGAAGAATACGAAAGGACAGGGAACGTGTCCAAGGCTGCGTTGCGGGCCGATCTGGACCGTAAGACGGCGCAGAAGTACCTGAGGTGCGGGAAACTGCCCTCAGAGATGCCGGTTGAGCGCAGGTGGCGTACCCGGGAGGACCCGTTCGCGGAGGACTGGGAAGAGTGCCGACTGATGTTCGAGGGCTGCCCGGAGCTGGAGGCCAAGACGGTGTTCGAGTGGCTGTGCCGGGAGCGGGCGGGTAAGTATCAGGAGGGTCAACTGCGGACGTTTCAGCGGCGGGTACGTGAATGGCGAGCGCTTTCGGGGCCCGAGCAGGAGGTGTACTTCGCGCAGGAGCACCGGCCGGGCGTGCGGATGTCCACAGACTTCACGCACATGGACCGGCTGGGGATCACGATCGCCGGGGAACCGTTCGACCACCAGTTGTGTCACAACGTGCTGACCTACTCGAACTGGGAATGGGCCAGCATCTGCCATAGCGAAAGCCTGGTGGCGCTGCGTACGGGGATTCAGAACGCGCTGACGCGGCTGGGCCGTGTGCCGGCGGAGCACTGGATGGATCATTCGAGCGCAGCGACCCACCGGCCGGCGGAGGCCAGCGGAGAACCGCGGGCGTACAACCGCGCCTACCTGGAGCTGATGGATCACTTCGAGATGGTTCCCCGTCTGATCCAAGTGGACAGTCCCCATGAGAACGGGGATGTGGAGTCGCTGAACGGCGCCCTGAAGCGTCGGATCGAGCAACACCTGTTGTTGCGCGGGTCGCGGGACTTCGCCAGCCGGGCGGCGTATGAGCAGTTCCTTCATGGCGTGCTTCAGCGGGTGAACGAGACGCGGCGCGTCCGCCTGGCCGAAGAGTTCAAACACATGCGGGCGCTCGACGTGGACCGGCTGCCGGAATACACGGAGTATCGGTGCGTTGTACGCAGTTGGGGCACTATCAACGTGAAGCGCCGGATCTACTCGGTACCCAGCCGGCTGATCGGGTACACGGTGACGGTGCATCGCTACGCGGAACACATCGAGGTGTTCTACGGGGGCGTGCGCCAGCTCACTGCGCCATGGCTGCGGGATGAACACGCGCACCACATCAACTATCGCCATGTGATCGGTTCATTGGTGCGCAAGCCCGGGGCGTTCCGGAACTACCGGTTCCGTGCTGACCTGTTTCCGTCCTCCGCGTTCCAGTGGGCGTACGAGACACTGTGCGCGGCGGTCAACGATCGGACTGCGGAACGGGAATACCTGCAGATCCTCAAGCACGCGGCCACCACGATGGAATGTGAGGTGGAAGCGGCACTGTGCGGCTTGCGCGACCGCGGGGAGATCCCGCGCCTGGACGTGGTGCTTTCGGCGTGTCCGCGTCCGATGCCGACGTTGTCGGAGCATGCGCCGTTGCCGGTGGATCTGGCCGCCTATGACGAACTGCTGGCGCCGGAGGAGGTGTGCGCATGACCACGCCCGCCTCTCTGGCCATGACATTGCGTGCCCTCCGGTTGCCGGACGTGTTGAACGAATACGAGCGACTGGCTGCGGAGGCCACGCAGGAACAGTGGACGTACGAGCGCTACCTGGCCGCGGTGATGGAGAGCGAACTGCATGCGCGGGGCGAACGGCGCACGCAGCGGCTGCTGAAACGCTCCGGCCTGCCCGACGGCAAGTCGCTGGACACGCTGAACCTGAAGCTGCTTCCGACCAAGGTGCAGCGTCAGATCCCGGCGCTGGTGGACGGCGGTTTCGTCGAACGGGCCGAGAACGTCCTGGCGTTCGGCTTACCCGGCCGCGGCAAGACGCATCTGCTGACCGCGATCGGGCGCGAACTGGTGCTGCGACACGGCACGACGGTGTTGTTTACCACGGCGTTCCACCTGGTGCAGAAGCTACTCACCGCCAAGCGCGACTTGGCGATCGAAGCGCTGCTGAAGAAGCTCGACCGCTTCGAGGTGGTCATCCTCGATGACATCGGTTACGTGCAGCAGAGCCGTGAGGAAATGGAGGTGTTGTTCACCTTCCTGTCCGAGAGATACGAGCGGCGCAGCCTGATGATCTCATCCAACTTGGTCTTCAGTGAGTGGGACAAGATCTTCAAGGACCCGATGACTACTGCGGCGGCCATTGATCGGGTGGTGCATCATTCCACTATCCTGGAACTCAACGGCGAAAGTTACCGCGCCCGGAAGGCGGGCGAACGGAATCGAAAACGATGAAAATCGCAATTGTGAGAATCGCGCACCCCCCATGGGGGGGTGCCCCTGCGGGGTGGGAGGGGGAAGGCTCGGGCCTATCGGCCCATCGCCCTCAAACCCCGGAAACCCGGGGCCCACCAGCCCCGTCAACATGGGGAAGTGTAGTTGTCGCCGACGGGGCCATGTAGTTGTCGTTGACGACTTACGGCGCTACTACGAACGTTAGTCAGTAAACACACTCCCTGCAGGCGTCTGCGAAGGCCTGCAGATTGGCCGGATCGCCGAAGAAGAAATGATCGGACGGGGCGAGGATATGTCCTCCGTGATCACGCGTGGCCTCAAAACATGCAAACACCAACTCACGGACCTTCTCCGGCGTGCCCTTCTCGAACCCGGCATTCTGGTCGAACCCCCCGATAAAGAACAGCTTACCGCCCACGCGACGCGAAGCCTCGGCGAGATCGCAATCGCCGCCCATATTCGGCGGGGTCATGGTCTCCAGCCCGTCGGCCCCCGATTCAACGACGAGGTCGAGCATGGGCATGATCCCGCCGCAGAGATGGCACACGGTCTTCACCCCCAGGGCTCGGAACAACGCATTCTGCCGCTGGTTATAGGGCAGGCAGAACGTCCGGAACAGATCGGGGCTGATGACCGTGCTCGAACCGGCCCCGCCATCGGTTTCGACCATGTCGGCCGGGGTCCCCTCCCAGAGCGCATGGGCGCGGGCCGCCTTCCGGTAGATGGACTCGAGCAGGTCATGGGTCCGCTCGGGCTCGTCCATGGCCAGGAAGATCGCTTCCTCCGTACCGGTGAGAATACACAGCGCCTGCCAGGGGCTGCCCTGTCCCGGATAATACGGGTGCGAACGGACGATGCCGCGGTCGCCCACCCGGTCATGCGCTTCGCGCACGGGCGCAAGATCGGCCCCCACCGGGACCGGGTAATATTTCTTCCAAAGCTCTTCATCGCGCTCACACTTCAGCAGGTGTTCGGTATTCCACTGAGTAAAGGCGTTGCGCCCGAAGGCCTGATGGAGTGACCCCCCGGGCGTGACGATCGTCTCCCGCCAGGTCTCATTCCCGTCGTCGTCCCTGACGGGGCGGGTCCGTTCGATCCGCCAGTTGGCCAGATCCCGTTCATCGTAGGTGTATTCAGGGCTGACGTAGATCGCGTAATCCATATCGAAGCGCGCATAGGCTTCGAACCAGTCGCAGCCGCCCAGATAGGTCTCCAGATAGTAATCCATCCAGCCGTGCACCTGGCACGGAAGACGATCCGGCTTCTCGTTGGCGAGAGCCCGCAGCATCCGCTCGCGTGATGTCATCCTGCTCCTCCTGCGATCTGTTGACGGCCGGGCCGGTCGCTTATCTCCCGACGACCCGGATCTTCGTTTCCCGCAGAATATCCCCGCTGCTGAAGCCGACCTTGACCCGTAGTTCGTGGGGTTCGATCACGGGCTTCAGCGGCCGACCCGCATAATAGCGCAACCGCTCCCGGGGCATGGTCAGGGTGACGCGCCGGCTCGCGCCGGGATCGAGTTCGACCTGCGCGAAATCGCGCAACTCGAGACGTGGCCGCGACACGGACGTCCCCCAGCTCCGCGTGTAGAGCTGGACGGTCTGCACCCCGCGCCGGTCGCCGGTGTTCACGACCTCGACCGAGGCCTTCAGGGTGTCTCCCGGCCCGAGTTCGTCCGTGTTCAACTCCAGCCCGCGGCATTCGAAGGTGGTATAGCTGAGCCCGAAGCCGAACGGGAACAGGGGATCACCGTCCACGTCGACGTAGTTGTCATGCCGGGCCGAAGGATAACGGTTGTACGGCAGCGGACACTGACCGACCTTCTTGACGAAACTGATCGGCAGCCGCCCCGAGGCGTCCACCTGGCCGTACACCACGTCCGCGAAGGCGTGACCCGCCTCCATTCCGCCGTACCAGGACGCGAACAGGCCGTCCACTTCGTAGACCCAGTCCAGCATCTCCACGGCGCTGCCCGCGCCGAGTGTGACGATCACCGGGACACCGGTCGCGGCGACCTCGCGGATGAGCCGCTCCTGGTCGCCGGGCAGCCGCAGATCGGCGCGGTCCTTGGCCTCGCCCTCGGTAATCCCCACGCAGATCAGCGCCACGTCCGCCTCCCGCGCGGCCGCGACGCACTGCGCCAGCTCCGATTCGTCCACCAGGAATCGCGCTTCGCCGGCTTCCTCCCGGAAGATCCAGTCGATGCTCAGTTTGGCGGTCGCGGTGCCGGGCCGCCACTCGAGTTCGAGCGGATAGACGTTGCCCTGCTCCATCTTCATATTGCCCTGGAAATCTCTTTTGCGCGCACCCGCCGCCGCGTCGACGACCGTCTGACCGGCGATCTCCAGCCGTAGGGCGTCGTCGGTCCGCGCCGTGATATCGCAGGCGGTGATCACCTGCGGATATTTCAGATAGCCGTCGACGCGCACCCCGAAAGGACCCTTGCCCGCATCGGCGGGGAGCAGCGGAACGAGATCGATCCGCAGATCCCGCACGTGCTTCGTCAGCAGCGGATCGCCCTCGCAGGCGGGAGTGGGATACAGGCGCAGCCGCAGTCCCTGCGTGTCGGCTTCGGAGTCCCGGTAGAGCCGGTCCGGTTCGATCGGACGCGGCCGGGGCGGCGTGACGGCGTGCGGGACGAACCGCACCCGGTCCCCGGCGACCGCCTCCATGCCCTCACGGATGGAGACGACGTGCGTCGGCCAGCCCGAGTAGCTGCCCAGATCGCCGCGGTCCGCCGTCGGCCCCATCAGCGCCACCGTGGCGTCCGGATTCAGAGGCAGCACATCGTGCTCGTTTCGCAGCAGGACGATCGCCCGGCGCTGCAGTTCGCGCGCGAGGCGGCGCGCCTCGTCCGATTCCGCCGCGGCGCGGCTCTCCTCCGGATCCTGGATCAGCGAATCGAAATCCATCAGCCCGTAGCGCCGTTTCGCGCGCAGGATATCGTAGACCAGCTCGTCGATCCGTTCCTCCGTGACCCGCCCCGCAGCCAGGGCGTCCTCCAGCCGCTTCCCGTAGGCCGCCACCCAGGGCAGCTCGAGGTTGACGCCCGCGTTCGGCATGTGGACTTCGGGATCGGGCACGCCGAGGCGCTGAGCGAAGCTGTAGTGGGCGTTGTAATCGCAGACCACGAACCCCTCGAAGCCCCACTCGCCGCGCAGGACGTCGTGCAGCAGCCATGCATCGCCGTGGGCCGGGGGACCGTTCACCGCACCGTAGGTGGGCATCAGCGACGTGGCGCCGGCCTCCCGGACGGCGGCCTCGTAGGGAGGAAAGTAGTATTCACGCAGCATGCGTTCCGAAATCTCCACGGCCGCGCAGAGTCGTCCGCCCTCGCCGTTCTCGGTCGGGTAGAGACACGGGGTAGCCATCACGCCCTGCGACTGGAGCGCGCGGACGAACTCGACGCCGAAGCGCGAGACCAGCCAGGGGTCTTCTCCGAACGACTCCTCGACGCGGCCGATGCGCGGATCGCGGGCCAGGTACAGGCGCGGGGCGATCATGAAGGTGTATCCCCGCAGCCGCGCCTCGCGCCCCATCATGCGTGCCATCGTCCCGATCGCCTCCGGATTCCAGGTCGCGCCCAGGGCGATACCGCAGGGATACGAACTGCCCCCTTTGGCCTGAACCCCGTGGTAGGCGCCGGAGATGAGCATCGGCGCCACCGGCATACCGGCGTCGCGCACCGCGCGATAGATCTCGTTGGCCGCCTGTGTAGCCTCGTACGGCATCTGTTTCTGGACGGGCATCGCGACCAGCGTCCCGATCTTCCCGTCGACGGCCTGGCTGATCGCCTCGTCGGTGGTCTGCACCCACGCGCAGCGCATCTGGCCCAGTTTCTCCTGCAGCGTCATCTCTTCGAGCAGATCGCGGACCGGATCGGCGGCCGCGCGGACCGGACCCGCCCCCAGCAGTGCAATCAGCCATAAAAGGTTCAGCCATCGGATCATCGGTTTCCTCCCTGCGATTATCGAATTCCGGATGCCGCACACCCTAGACCCGTCGCGATGAAATGGCAAGGGAAACGATTGCACCATGCGGCCGAGATCTGGCGTGAAGTGCTTCAGGCATAGGAGAGCGTGTTCCATGCCGTGCTTCGCTATCCTTCGTGGTCTTACGAAAGGACCACAGGGGAAGGAGACGGCGTCGAACAGAGGCATCGTGGCAGGAAGGGCAGAGAAGAGAGAGACGGAGGGATCGTCGCATGAAGAGAGACCGGGTTCTTAAAATCGTGGTGGCGGGTGTGGTATTGAGCGCGGGCCTGGCGGCGGCGCCGGCCGGGGCGCAGACCGGGCCGGACCGGAGATCGGCGGGATCGCTTCCGGACATGCTGGTGAACGACGACGGCACGGCGCTGACGTTTGAGATCTTCCGGAATGCGAAACATAGGGCGGCGAAGACGCACTGGATCAGCTTGACTCCGAATTACTACTACGGAGACGTAGACCCGCGCTGGATCCCGGTGGAGCCCTATGAGTCGTTCGATCAATATGCCGCGGTGCGCTGGGAGGGGCTGCAGGCGGTCGCGCCGGACGTCTCGCTCGGGATCGCGCTCTGCGTGAATCTGTCCGTACCCTGGCCCTACGGCTACGAGAGCGGGGTATTCCCCGAACATCCCGTATGGGGAAAGGATCCGCTTACGCCCTACGTCGCCTGGTGTCGGGAACACAATATCGAGCCCTACTTCTCGATCCGGATGAACGATCAGCATCACAGCGTGCACGCTAACCCCATGTATCACGTTGGACGTTTCTTCTGGGATCAGCCCGAGCTGTTTATCGATCCCCCGTCCAGGGAGGAGTGGGAGGAACTCTACCTTCCCTGGATCAATCGCGGTACCAACCAGCCCTCTCAGTTGCCCGAGTCCTACCGGAAGGGCGGGCCGGATTATCACGACCTGCGCGTCAATTACGCATTCGAGCAGGTGCGCGACTTCTACGTGGGGCTTGCAGAAGACCTCGCCGAAAACCATCCCGACGCGAGCGGAATCGAACTCGACTTCATGCGCTCCCTCAAATTCTTCCCGGAAGGGGAGGAAGAGCCGGAGAAGCTGACCCGTGTCGTGCGGCGTATTCGCGAGAGCCTCGACCGCGTGGAAGATCGATCCGGAAACAGGATTCGGCTGGTCGCCCGCATCCCGACGTACCACGACGGATATGCAGCCGGGATGAGGGTCCGGCAGTGGCTGGACGAGGATCTGCTCGACGGCATCGTGCTGGGTCACGGAACCTTCTTCTCGGACAACGCAATGGAAGAGTGGGCCGCGTACGCGAAGTCGCGCGACACCAAGGTCTACGGACCGATCGAACGGATGTATTTCAAGACGCGCATCCGCGAAGCCACCCCGGAGAAGGTCAGGGGGGTCGCCTCCACGCTCTACGGCAAAGGGGCCGAGGGGCTCTATTTCTTCAACTGGTTCGCGCCCGAGGAACACTACCTGCTCCCGGAACTGGCGGACCGGCAGGCGCTGCGGAAGAAGAACAAGACCTATTTCGCGGACACCGCGCGCGTTGCGCGGGACAAGAAGGAACTGGGGTCGCGTCTGATCCGCACGCCGCTCGTCCACCGCGCGGGTGAGGTGCCCTCGCTCTACCGTTTCGTGCTTTCGGTGAACTCGGATTTCAAGGCAGCCGACGAGATCCGCCTGTCGGTCCATACGGAAAACATACACAGGGAGTTCATCCGCATAACCGTGAACGACGCGGAAGTAACCGATGACATGCGCCTGATCTACGGCGCCGGGCGATTGACCTATCGGCTGCCGGACACCGTGGCGCGGAAGGTGGTGGAGAACGGGGATAATCGGATCGATGTCAGACTTTCCGCGAATCCCTTCGACGAGGATCTTATCATCGAAGGCGTCACCTGCGACTTTCTGTACTGATGGTTCACCGTATTTTTTGGCTCTTCGTAGATTTTCGTGGAACTACTGGAATCGCAGTGGCCGGAGCAGAAATCCGCTCGGGTCACCCACAAGAAATGACTCTCGCAAAGGCGCCGGGACCGCAAAGATGAATGAGAAGAGCGCAGGCAAAGAAATCGTGCCCCCCCGAAGGAAGAAATTCCTTGGCGACCTTGGCGGCTTGGCGAGAGAAAAACGGGTTGAAGTCACTTCGGCGGACGGAGTGCCGCCGCTGACAAAACACAGGAAATGAATCTCGCCAAGGCGCAGAGATCGCAAAGATGAATGAGAAGAGCGCAGGCAAAGAAATCGTGCGCTCTCTCTTACGTTCGTAGTAGGCCCGCAGGCCTGCGAAGCGGGGCCACCACAAAAATCTACGAAGAGCCAAACTTTTCGTCATTCTAAATGACGCAATGTGCGGGCTGACCCTGTCTGCCGACGGCCTTCTGCTGTCCAGCAGAATCCCTACCCTGCACGCTTCATCCGCCTCGCGCCTCATCGGCGGGCGGGGGCGCAAGGTTCGCCCTGTGGTTATCGAAATAGATGTCATCGACGTACATCGCCGGCCCGGAGGCGTGATTGGCGATCAGCGCGATCACGGGATACGGACGGGCGCCGGGGCCGGAGATCCAGTCGAAGGCCGCGGGCACCTCGCGCATATCCGCAAAGCGCGGGTCATCCCCGGATTGCATATAGAGCCGCGCGGTATCGGGCTTCTTGTTGTCGGTGATCAGCCACACCCGGTACCACGTATCGGGCCGCAGGCGCATGGAGACCTTCCCCGCCGGGCTGGCAAGCTGATCGGCCTCCTGATCGTCGTCTGCGTCACGGATCGTGAACCCCTGCTTCAGAAGGGGAAGCCGGTCGATCCCGGCGTCGGCCGTCACCCCGAACCCGACGTACTCTTCGGCGGCGCCCTTGAGTCCTTCGTGCCCCGTGAACCGGAAACGCAGCGTGAGGGTCTGCGGCGCGGAAAGCGTTCGGGCGATAAACCCGCTTCCCTCATGAACCAGTGCGGCCACGCCGACCCGGGCGCCGGTCTTCCGGAATCGCAGGACCTTTCCGGTCCCGTCGGGATCGGCGACCACCCGCGCCTCGCAGGAAAGCGAGTCGTCGGCGCTCCGCCACCCGTCGCGCCCCGCTACGGATTCGCCCGGGGCATAGGACTCAAAATCGTCGACTTTCTTCCAGTCGTCCCGGGCTGCATGCCCCGCCCCTTCACGCTCTGTAGCGGTCTCCTTCCGGCCGTAACGCGGGTTGACCTCCGGCAGCTCGGCGTCGACCTCCTCCAGATGCGCCATGAGCATCTTCCTGAGCCGGTCCGCGATTTCGGGTTTTTCCCTGACGAGGTTATCGGTTTCGCCGATGTCCTGTTCCAGATCGAAGAGCTGGTGCGGCGGCCCGCCGGCGGGCGAGAGTTCGGTCTCCCAGTAGTGGATGTACTTGTAGCGCCCGCAGCGGATGACGCTCAGCGGCCCGTTCCGGGTGTAGTAGTGCGGCTTATGCCAGTAGACCGCTTCGCGCTCCAGTTCGCCGCCCCGGAGGGCGGGCACCATGCTGATGCCGTCGAGATGCTGTCCGGGATGGCCCGGCAGTCCGGCCATGTCGAGGCAGGTGGGATAGAAGTCGGGGGTGATGACGACCTCATGCGAGACCGATCCGGGCCGGACGTGACCGGGCCAGCGGACGATCAGCGGGACGCGGTGCGACCCCTCGTACTGCCCGCCCTTCTGGCCCCGCAGCGGAGCCATGGACGTGGCCGGATAGGGGGTCTTGCTGTAGACGGTGTCCACGCCCCCGTTGTCGGACGTGAAAAACACGGCCGTACGGTCCGCGACACCCAGTCGTTCGAGCTCGTCGAGCAGCCGTCCGACCTCGCGGTCGAGTTCCTCGACCATGGCCAGATAGTAGGGCGAGTACTCCTCTTTCTCTTCCGGGGTCAGTTTTTGCGCGTATTGTTCGTAATATTCGCGCGTGGCCTGGAACTGGACGTGGACCGCCTTGTGCGGGACGTAGAGAAAGAAGGGGCGGTCGCGGTCCGCACATTCGCGCATGAATTCGATTGAGCGATCCGTGATGGTCGTCATCCGCTTGGGATCGTCCTCGACCACCGCGGGCGGGGTCACCCACATATCGCACTGCGGGTTCTCGGCGACGTCGAAGCCCATTGCGTGCAGGTTCTCGTGTCCGCTCCCGAAGTGCGTCTTCCCGAACAGCGCGGTGCGATAGCCCGCGGCGCGGAACGCCTCCGCGATGCAGAACTCGTCGGGCTGCACGCCGTCCTCTCTCGTGATCGCGGGCTGGATCAGCTTGATGCCGGTCGGATTGTGTTCGACGTTACCGAGCATCTCCTGATGTCCCGTGAGCGCGGTGAAGTGGAGCCGGCCGGGGTACTTGCCCGTGACGAGGCTGGCGCGGGTCGGAGCGCAGACGCTGCACGCCGCATAGGCGTCGGTGAACCGCATCCCCTGCGCCGCGAGGCGGTCGATGTTGGGCGTCTCGAACAGTTCCCCGCCGTAACAGCCCGGATCCTTCCAGCCCATGTCGTCGATCAGGATAAAGACCACATTGAGACGGTCATCGGTCGTGCGTGCGGCCAGGGCCGACGCGCAGAGCCAGCAGACGATCAGCGACGTTGTCAGTGTTTTGATCATTCCTCCACGACCTTCATGTTCATGGGGCGGGGGCCGATTTCGATGGTTCGGGCGTCTTTCGCCGGACCGCAGCATCCCTGCCTTTCGCGTCCTCACCCACCCCGGGGGTCATAGGCAGGGCGTGCACTCCGAGTTTGCGGACGTTCTGCCGGACAGCAGAACGTCCAACCCAGCGCGTCTTCTTCCGCCCTCAGCGGCGGAAGCGGCGCAGCAGGAACACCCCCCCCGCGACCGTCGCCATCAGACCGAGCGTCGCCGGTTCGGGGATGGGATTGACCAGATTCTCTCCGGAATTGTCGTAATAGATGTCGTCAATATACGCATCCGGACCGTCTACGTGGTTCGCGACAAAATAGAGCGTATCGTACGCCAACGCACCCTCGCCGCGAATCCACGTATTGCTGACCGCTATCTCGGCCTGCGAACTGAAACGGGTATCGTCCGAAGACTGGATGTAGAGTTTTGCGCTGTCCGGCGCCTGGTTATCCGTCACCAGCCAGAGATTGTACCAGGTGTCCGCGAGAAGATTCGTGCCGACATCCTGTTGCGGATTCATCAGGCTGTCCGCGTCTCCATCGTTGTCCGGGTCGCCCACCGCGAAGCCCTGCTTCATTTCGGTCAATCCGCTGTCGTCATAGGGAATGTTCGCATCCGGAGTGACGCCAAAACCGATCAGCTCCTCAGCGGGGTTCCCCGTCTGCAGATTGGTGTTCGAGGTATACCGGAAACGCATGAAAAGCGTCTGCGGCGAAGACCCGGTCAAACCGGCATAGCCGGAACTGTCGTTGACCAAATAAGCCATCCCGCCCGAGAGGCCGGTCTTTTTGAAGAGAAGGACCTTACCGTCGCCGTCCGGATCGGCCACGGCATCCGCCTGATAGGACCTCACCGGACTGTCGGACGAGTTCGTCCACCCGTTCTGACCCACGATCCTGCTGTTCGCCGTATAAGACTCGAAGTCATCCACCGAACTCCAGTCGGCCTGTACTGCACCCGCCATTACCAGCACCGCCATTACCGCCATCCATTTCATCGCTTGCATCCCGTCTCTCCTTTCTGTTCCGTGTTCCGGGCAGATTCTTGCTGCCATCGATTGCGTTCCACTTTAGCAAACCTCGTCAACCGCGCCACCTTCACAATGACCGAATTGATCCATATTTGATATTTCAGATATTCTTTCATGTCACCGGAAGGTGAAGTGAGGTATACGGGGGACTGAAATGACCACGGCCCGTCCCGACATCTACAAGGTCCCGGTGGACCGGCAGCTGGCCGGTCTGCCGTACAAGGTGGCGCACGACACGATTACGGACGAACATCCGGTGGCGCTGCACCACCACGAGCTGTACGAGATCTTCCTCGTGACCGAGGGCCCGGTGCGCCATCTGATCAACGACGCCGAATATGAACTCGCGACGCGGTCGGTGGTGCTGATCCGGCCCGACGACCTGCATACCTTCCGCTGCGCGCGCGGACGCCCTTCGGCGCAGATCGTCAATGTCCCTTTCGTCACCTCGCTCTTCCGCCGCGCGGGCGAGCTGCTCAGCGCGGATCAGATCGCGGCCGTCCGCCAGATGAAGCACGGCCATGCCGAGTGTCTCATGACGGAGTGGAAAGCCCTGCTGGCGAAGGTACGCTGGCTCGAGGCGGAGTATCGCCAGCACGATTCAGCCAACACCCGGATACTGATCGGCCTGGTGCTGGACGTCGTCAGCATCCTCACGGCGCAGACGTCCGACGGCGACGAGCTGCCCTACTGGCTGCGCAATGCGATGAACGCGATGCAGCTCGAGGAGAATTACCTCGAGGGCGTGCCGCGGCTGGTCGAGCTGAGCGGTCACAGCGCGGAACACGTCAGCCGCACCATGCGCAGGCACCTGAATCGCACCCCCTCGGCGTTCGTCAACCAGGTCCGTCTGCAGGCGGCGGCGCACCTGCTCAAAACCACTGAGCGCGAGGTCACCGATATTATCTTTGAGGTCGGCTACGAGAGCGCTTCGCACTTCAACCGCGAGTTCAGGAAATACTACGGCGTCACCGCGCGCAATTACCGCAACCGGGCGTGGAATATCGGGGGATAAAGCGGCGGACGGCCTTCTGCTGTCCAGCAGAATCCCTACCCTCACCCCGATTCGAGGAATTCGAGTACGAGTACCGCTTCGCTGAGTACGAGTACGAGTACGATAGTCCCCCGGGTGTCCCAAGGTTGAACTCGGGAGTACGAAAAACGACCCTTTATGCCCTTCACGGTGAATCCCGATTTTAAGGCTGCATCCGCGGTCGTCCTTCTTTTCCCGACGGCGATACCGGGCTCATTTTTGACCGTCGGCATGATCTCCTGTACAATGATTCATTCGCGCTTTTGATTTGAAATCCGAACAGAGGAGGCAGACCCATGAAGACGCGCACACTCGGATCATCCGGCATCGAAGCCCCCGTCGTGGCCCTCGGGACGTGGGCGCTGGGCGGATGGATGTGGGGCGGGACGGACCGCAACGACCCCGTGCCCGCCATTCACGCCGCGATCGATCAGGGGATGACGATGATCGACACGGCACCGATCTACGGATTCGGTCTCTCGGAGGAACTCGTGGGCCGGGCGATCTCCGACCGCCGCGACAGGGTCGTCCTCGCCACCAAGTGCGGGCTGGTGTGGAACGAGGAGGCCGGCGATTTCTATTTCGAAACCGAGGGCCGCAAGGTCTGCAAGTATCTCGCGCCCGTCTCCATCCGCCGCGAAATCGAAGCCAGCCTGAGGCGGCTCAACGTCGACACGATCGACCTCTACCAGACCCACTGGCAGGAATCCACCACCCCGATCGAGGACACGATGACGGAGCTGCTGAAACTCAAGGACGAGGGCAAGATCCGCGCGATCGGCACCTGCAACGCGGAGATCGACGATCTCAAGGCCTACCGCAGCGCGGGGCCGCTGGATTCGGACCAGGAGAAGTACAGCATGCTGGACCGGGAGAAGGACGCCCAGCTCCCCTATGTGCAGGAGCAGGGCCTCGCGTTCCTCTCCTACTCGACCCTCGCGCTGGGACTGCTCACCGGCAAAATCGGACCCGACCGCACCTTCCCGGAGAGCGACCTGCGCTCACGCCATCCGCGCTTCAAGGCGGCCCACCTCCAACGCGTCCACGCCATGCTCGAAGAATTGCGCCCGATCGCGAAGTCCTACGACCTCTCCCTCGCGCAGCTCGCGATCGCCTGGACCCTCGCGCGCCCCGGCGTGACGCACGCCCTCGTCGGCGCGCGGACCCCCGGGCAGGCCGCCGAAAACGCCCGCGCCGGCGACGTCGATCTGAGTTCCTCCGACATGGAACAGATCGATGCAGTCATCGCCCGCCACTCCGCGGACATTCCGTGAATGTAAATGGCAGCGATTCTCATTATGGCTTCACCCTTTTCGGTCGGGGTGGCACCCGACCCTCCCAGTGCCCGAAAATGCGTCGGATATCGACTCGGGAGGGACGGCTGCCACGCCGTCCGCGGTCGGAATGCGGCCATAATGAGAACTGCTGTGTAAATGGTAACTGTCATTGACGCTGCCTTACCACCATGCGGCCCGTCCTTGCCCCGAACGGCCGCGGAGTCTATGCTCGAGCACCGTGAGTAACCGGCCCCATTCCGTCCGCCATCTCGTCGTCGTGCTCGGGGATCAGCTCGACGCGGAATCGGCGGCGTTCGACGGATTCGATCCGCGCCGCGACCGGGTCTGGATGGCGGAGGCGGTGGGCGAAGCCGAATACGTGCGGAGCCACAAGGTCCGCCTCGCCCTCTTCTTCAGCGCGATGCGCCACTTCGCCGACGAACTGAAACAGCGCGGCAGGCCCGTCACGTACCACGAACTCGACCCGCACGACGCGCGCAGTTCGCTCGCGGGACGAATGACGGCGGATCTGCGCGACTGGAAGCCCGAACGGGTCATCGGCGTCGAACCCGGCGAGCACCGTGTGCGCGAGGACCTGACGCATGCGGCCCACGAGGCGGGCATCCCGGTCGAATGGCGCTCGGACCGCCACTTCCTCTGTCCGCGCGAGGTGTTCGACGACTGGGCGGAGGGCCGGAAGACCTTCCGGCAGGAGCACTTCTACCGCATGATGCGCCGCCGCACCGGCGTGCTGATGGACGGCGAAGAGCCGGTGGGCGGCATGTGGAATTACGACGCCGAGAACCGCGCCTCGTTCGGTCGCGAGGGACCTCCGGACCACCCCTCCCCGCCGGCGTACCGTCCCGACGCGATTACGCGCGAGGTGCTGGAACTCGTCGCCCGGCGCTTCGGCGGCCATCCCGGATCGCTCGACGCGTTCGCCTGGCCGGTGACCCGCGCACAGGCGCTCGACGCGCTGCAGCGGTTCGTACGCGAGCGGCTGGCGTCGTTCGGTCGCTACCAGGACGCGATGTGGACCGGGGAGCCCTACCTGTGGCACTCGCTGCTGTCGTCGTCGTTGAACCTCCATCTCCTCCGTCCGCACGAGGTGCTCGCAGCCGCGACCGCGGCCTTCCGGGACGGCGTGGTGCCGGCCGCCGCGGCGGAGGGATTCGTGCGCCAGATCCTCGGCTGGCGCGAGTACGTGCGCGGCATCTACCACCGCTTCATGCCCGAATACGCGCAGCGCAATGCCCTCGGCGCGGATCGTCCGCTGCCGGAGTTTTACTGGACCGGCGAGACCGCGATGGCGTGTCTGCGGGAGGCGATCGGTCAGACGCTGTCGACCGGCTACGCGCACCACATCCAGCGGCTGATGATCACCGGCCTCTACAGTCTGCTGCTCGGGGTCCGGCCGAAGGAGATCCACGAGTGGTATCTCGCCATCTACCTCGACGCCGTCGAATGGGTCGAACTGCCCAACGTGCTGGGGATGTCGCAATACGCCGACGGCGGGCTGCTGGCCTCGAAACCTTACGCCGCCGGCGGGGCCTACATCCGCCGCATGAGCAACTACTGCCGCGGGTGCCGCTACCGCCCCGACCGCCGCACAGGAGACGACGCCTGCCCGTTCACCCGCCTGTACTGGGCGTTTCTCGACCGTCACCGCCGCCGGCTGAAGGGCAACCCCCGGATGAGCCTCGCGCTGCGCAACCTCGACCGCATCCCGAAAAGCGAACTCCGGGAGATCAGGAAAGCCCGTCCGGAAAAGCGCTGACGGAGTCAGCGCACTCCATGAGCAGCCTCTGCGGACGGCCTTCTGCTGTCCAGCAGAATCCCTACCCTCACCCCGATTCGAGGAATTCGAGTACGAGTACCGCTTCGCTGAGTACGAGTACGAGTACGATATCCGTCCGGGTGTCCCCATGTGGAACTCAGGAAAACATACGGCCAAGAGCCACGTAGAGGCCGGATGGGATGCAATCGATTTCTTATCTTGTCTTCGTTTTCCGGCGCGATTAAGGTGCGCGGCCATATATGGAACACGATGTTTTTCTGCTGAACGGGTTCGACCGCGCGGTGATCGTGGTCTACCTGCTCGCGCTGGTCGCGCTCGGCGCGGTCCTGCGGCGCTATGCCTCGGCCAGTCTCGAGGACTACTACATCGGCGGGCGCAAGCTGCCCTGGTGGCTGCTCGGACTCTCCGGGATGGCGTCGTATGTCGATATCACCGGCACGTCGCTCATCACCGCCTTCCTCTTCATGATCGGTCCGCGCGGACTCTTCATCGAATTCCGCGGCGGGGCATGCCTGATCCTCGTGTTCATGATGCTCTGGCTCGGAAAATGGCACCGGCGCTCGGGCTGCATCACCGGTGCGGAGTGGATGCGCTTCCGTTTCGGTGAGCGCGCGCAGGGTCAGGCGGCGAGCCTCGTGATGGCCCTCTCCACCCTCATCTTCACCACCGTCCTGCTCGCCTACCTCTCCAAGGGCGTCGGGCTCTTCCTCGCCTCCTTCCTCCCCTTCACCCCGTTCCAGTGCTCGCTGATCATGTTCGCCGTGGCCACGGTCTACACCATGTGCTCCGGATTCTACGGCGTGGTCTTCACCGACCTGATCCAGTCGGGGATCATCGCCGTGGCCGTGTTCGGGGTATGCGGGCTGGCCATGACGAAGATCGGCGCGCTGGACGGCGCCTTCCCCGATCTGGCCGCGGCGGTCACCGGCAACGCCGACTGGACGTCCGTGACCCCCGCCTGGGAGTGCTCGTTCCAGCCGGGGTACGATCAGTACAATCTGCTGATTCTCTGCATCCTCTTCTTCACGGTGAAGGCCTTCCAGCAGGGACTCGGCGAGGGCTGGGATCCGAAGTACTTCGGCGCGCGCAGCGACCGCGAGTGCGGGCTGCTGACCTTTTTCTGGACGTGGATCGTGATGCTGCGCTGGCCGATGATGATGGCGTTCGCCGCGCTGGGCGTGCTGATGATCGGGAACCTGTTCCCCGAGCCCGCCACGATCACGGGGGCCGCGGAACTGATCCGCGCGGCGCACCCCGATCTCGCCGCGCACGAGTGGAGCGAGCTGCTCTCCCGCCTGGCCGCGTCGCCGGGAGACTATCCGGACCTCACCGCAAAACTCTCCACGCTGCTCGGGGAGGGCTGGCGCGAGAAGGTGCTGCTGCTCGGCTACCACCCGGGGACCGTCAACCCGGAACGGATCCTGCCGGAGGCGATCAAGCACTTCATCCATCCCGGCTTCCGCGGCATGATCCTGATCGCCCTGATCGCGGCGAGCATGTCGAGCTTCGACTCCGCGGTGAACAAGGGCGCCGGGTTCTTCGTGCGCGACATCTACCAGCGTTACCTCCGCCCGCGCGCGGGCAACCGGGAGCTGCTGTGGGCCTCGTACGGGATCATCTTTGTCATGGTGCTCCTCGCGCTGCTGATCGGATTTTTCGCGGAGAACATCGACGATATCTGGAGCTGGCTGATGATGGGCCTCACCGCCGGACTCGGCATGCCGCTCATCCTGCGGCTCTACTGGTGGCGGTTCAACGGCTGCGGGTTCGTCGCCGGAACCCTGACGGGCCTGATCGGTTCGATCCTCCAGCGCCTGTGGCTGCCCGGGCTCCATGTCTTCACCGGCTTCTCGCTGCTGATCGCCGTCTCGCTGGCGGGGTCGCTGCTCGGCACCTTCCTCGCGCCGGCGGCCGACCGCGAAACGCTGGAGCGGTTCTACCGTCAGACCCGCCCGTTCGGCTTCTGGAAACCCTTCCGCGCGCTTCTCGACCCCGAGACCCGCGCCGCGACCGACCGCGAGAACCGCCTCGATCTCGCCTCCGTCCCGTTCGCGCTGGTCTGGCAGGTCACCCTCTTCCTCGTCCCGATGCAGATCGTGCTGCTGAAGTTCGATGTCGAGTTCTGGATCACGGTCGTTCTGTTCGCGATCTCGCTGTTCGGGTTGTATCGTCTGTGGCTGAGGAGGATCATCCGGGAGGGATAGCGGGGCGGATTGACCATGAAGGAGTTGAAGGGCATGAAGGTTGGTTCTGAACATGATTCGTATCCGTACGCGTACGACGGGACGCGAGCGGATTTGCCGTCGATCGCCACAAAAAATCCACGAAGAACCGAAAAAAGGAGCGACACCATGGTTCGAAAACTGACCGGTCTACTTATGCTCGCGGCGCTGGCGCTCGGTGCCGGCGGGGCTGCAGGCGCGGCCTCGACGACCCCGGACGACGACACGCGCTACCTGGTCTTCATGCGCCAGCCGGAGGAGCTGATCTTCCAGGAGTACCCGCACACCATCCATCCCGGCGTGTTCCGGGACATCCGGGAGGAGTTCGAAAACCTGCCCGCATCGGACGTGCGCATCGGCATGGCGTTCGTCTTCTCGTATCTCAAGACCGACCTGCCCACACTCAAGGCGAGCCTGAAGCGCTTCCTGCATTTCGCCCGGGAGACCGACACCCCCGTGCTGGTCAAGTTCGACGGCGAGCAGTGGTGGCAGGAACGGCCCGACCTGTGGAACTGGTGGGACCCCGACCTGCCCGGCTACGATCCCGCCAACCGGGCCAACGTCGAGTGGTCGAGCTGGGACCCGGACGACGCCCTGAAGATCGCCTGGCGCAACTGGGGACGCCAGATCCGCGTGCTGCCCCCGCCCAACCTCTTCAGCCGCGAATACCGCGCGGCCTGCCATGAGGCCATGGACGAACTGCTGCCGATCGTTCGCCAGTGGTGGCGCGCCCTGCCCGCGGAACAGAAGGACCTCTTCATCGGCGTCAATATCGGCTGGGAAAGCTCGATCGGCATCAACGCCTACCACTACCCGGACGGCAATGAACGCGTCCACCAGCCGGCCGAACACGATCCGGACCACGGGATCGAACTCTCCGAGGTGCCGGACCGCGGGGTGGCGCAGATCGGGTACGCCTCGGTCAGGAGCGCCGGCATCCGCGACCGCGGCGACATTACGGAAGACGACCTCTACGAAGTCATCCGCCGCCACCTGCGCGACCTGTCCCACCGGGTCCACCGCGCCGGGTTCCCGCGCGAGAAGATCTTCACCCACGGCGTGGGCAACCGCCGGGGCGAAAAGCTCTACGAGGCCGCGCTCAACGAGTACGCCTGCCCCGGCTGGAGCAATTACTGGAACGCCGACGACCCCGCACAGAACGAGGGCATCATGCGTTCGCTGAAGAAATCCGACGCCCCGTACTGGGGTTCCGTGGAATGGAACCTGATCGGCTCGCGCGACGGCGAACGCTGGAAACGGGCACTGGAGAAGTCGCTCTTCTATCCGGGATGCCGATTCCTCTGCGTCTACAACTGGGAACACATCGACGACAGCGAGGCGGTCATGGACGCCGTCCGCGCGGTCATCCGCGACCATGCGCGCGACCGGAACGAGTAGGCCTGTGACATTCAGGGGGAATAACATGAAGCGGTGGCTGATTCCGCTGATGGCGATCGTTGGGGCGGTCTGCGCGGGAGCGGATACGCACGAGCGTTACCTGCTGTTCAACATGGGGCCGCGTTCGGGGTTCAACGTGAAGCGACCGGGCACGATCACGGCGGAGACGTTCGACGAGTTCCGCGACGCGTTCGCCGGCCTGCCCGCCTCGCACATCCGGCCCGGGTGCAAGCTGATCTTTTCGTATCTCGCCGTCGACATCGAAACGCTGAAACAGAGTCTGCGTAATTACCTCGAGGCGGCGGAGGCCACCGGCACGCCGGTGATGGTCAAATTCGACGGCGAGCAGTGGTGGCAGAACCGGCCCGACCTGTGGAACTGGTGGGACCCCGACCTCCCCGGCTACGACCCGGCGAACGCGAAGAACGTCGAATGGCGACACTGGGGACCGGAGTACGCGCTCAAGGTCGGCTGGCGAAACTGGGGCCGGCAGATCCGGGTCCAGCCCCCGCCGAACCTCATGAGCCCCGAATACCGGCGCGCCTGCCACGAGGCCATGGACGAGCTGCTGCCGATCATCGTCCGCTGGTGGCGCGAGCTGCCGCGCGAAAAAAAGCACCTGTTTGCCGGCCTGAACGTGGGTTGGGAGAGCGCGATCGGGGTGAACGGTTTTTATTATCCGAACGGCAACGAATTGCTCGACGACCCTCCGGAAGACGACCCCGATTACGGACTGACGCGCAAAGACGTCCTCAGCCGCGGCGCGGTGCAGATCGGGTACGCCGCCGTCCGCACCGCCGGACTGCGCGATCGCGGCAACATCACCGAAGACGATCTGGTGGAAGTCATCCGGCTTCACCTCGAAGATCTCTCGCGCCACGTCCGTGAAGCCGGCATTCCGCGCGAGCGGATCTTCACCCACGGCTGGGGCAACGAGTTCGGCGAGAAGCTCTATAACGCCGCAGTAAACCGCTACTCGTGTCCAGGGTGGAGCGACTACTGGTACGCCATGGATCCGAACCGGGACGAGGGCATGATGCGCGCGCTGGAACTCAGCGATGCGCCGTGGTGGGGCGCGGTCGAGTGGATGCTGCTGCGGCCGTACAAAACGGAGCTGTGGGCGCGGGCGATGCGGCAGACCCTCGCCCACCCCCGCTGCCGGCTGCTCTGCATGTACAACTGGCACAAGGTGCGCGACAACCCGCCGCTGCTCGAAGCCGCGCGGCAGACCGTACGGGGTGAGTGAGGGGATGGGGGAAATTCGGACGCGCTGCGAAGCAGGACCAGGGCCGTGATCTTTCACGCGCCTGGCCTGCCGGAGGCAGGCTCGCGGCGCTACTACGAACTTTTTTTCACGTGTTTCACTGCGCCTGACTGTTGCAATTCCCCCTCATAAATCTATACTGCGTAGCCTAATACGGAGAATGCACCATGCCGAAAGTTACGCTGTACGATATCGCCCGCATCTGCGGGGTGAATGCTTCGACCGTGTCGCGCGCGCTGCGCAACGACGCGCGGCTGAAGACGGAGACCATCGAACGCATCCAGTCCGTCGCGGAGAAAAAGGGATACCGCCCCAACCTCGCCGCGCGGTACCTCAAGCGCGGGAAGGCGGAGATCATCTGGTTCATCGTCCCGACGCTGGGGGCGTCGGTCGACTGGAAATCGGCGGAATTCGCCACCCAGCACGCGCACGACAAGGGCTACGATCTGGCCATCACGGTCCATCACGGCGACCAGAAGGTGTTCGACCGCGCCGCCGAGCGGATGATGCAGGGGCTCTCCGCCGGGGCGATCATCAACCGCCGCGACATCCGCGACCTGTCCGCGCTCGATCCGCTCCGCAAGCGTAATTTCCCGATCATCTTCATCGACGTTCCGCCGGAGCGGTCCTACGGCGAGGGTCTCGTCGTCACCACCGACAATGAGGCGGCGGGCCGTGAGCTGGTGCGGCGCTGCATCGACGCCGGGGCGCGCCAGTTCATGCTGCTCTTCCGGCGCGGGGTCAACGCCGTCGAACGGGAACGTTTCACGGGCGCGGCGAGGGAACTGCGCGAACGCGGCGTGACATGGGTCAACGGCATAACCAAGGGCGACGGACTCGACTGGGAGGCGCTCGACGAGCGTGTCGCGCTGCTGGGGTCCTCGCAGGAAGCCGTGCTGACCTTCGCCATCCCGCACGCCGACGCCTTGCGCAGGAAACACTGCACCATCGGGTGTTTCGACGACTGGCTCGGCGAGGCGCGCCCCGCCGAGCGGGTGATCGTCGCTGAACAGGATTACGAAACCATCGCCGACACCGCCGTCGACCGGCTGGCGAATCTGATCGACCAGACCGACGGGAGCGATCACCCGCTCGCACGGATTCCCGTCTCCGATTACCTAACGCGCAAGTCGTACTTCTGATCGGATCCGCATTTCTGCATTGACACCGCCCCGTTAATAGCCAACGATATGCAATCGTTGGCAGTGTGGATATTTATTAAGGAGAAGGGATGAAACGACGCGAATTCTTACACACGGCGCTCGGTGCGGGGACGCTGGCCGGACTCCACGCCAGCGCAGCGGGTCAGCGGGCTCCGAAGCAGCCCAACATCGTCTTCATCATGGCCGACGATCTCGGCTACAACGACCTGAGCTGCTTCGGTGCGGAGCTGCTGAAGACGCCCCGCATCGACCGGCTCGCGGAAGAAGGCACGGTGTGGACGGATGCCCACGCCCCGGCGTCCGTGTGCCAGCCGACCCGCTACGCGATCCTCTCGGGCCGTTACTGGTGGCGGCGCGGAAAACCCTGGCAGGGCGATCTCTGCTTCGACCCGGGCCGTATCATGCTGCCGCAACTGCTCAAGGATGCCGGGTACCGCACCGCGTGCATCGGCAAGTGGCATCTCGGCTTCGGGCGCACGACGCCCGTGGACTGGAACAGCGAACTCAAGCCGGGGCCCCTCGAAATCGGCTTCGACTACTTCTTCGGCACGCCGCGGACCCACAACGAACCGCCGTTCGTCTTTGTCGAAAATCATCATGTGGTCGGACTCGATCCCGACGACCCGATCCGCATCATCCCGAACAAAGAAACCGACAAGGGGTACGGCCACGGAATCAGCGTCGGCGCCGAGCGCGCGCACGAGCTGCGGCCGGAAGATGAAGTCGACGTCATCCTCGCCGACCGCGCCGAAAAATGGGTGAAAGATCAGCGCAGGGGCGAACCGTTTTTCCTCTACCTCACCTATCTCGCCCCCCACATCCCCATCGCCCCCTCGGAACGATTCCAGGGCACCAGCGACTGCGGGGGATACGGCGACTACATCCAGGAGCTGGACTGGTGCGTGGGGCGGGTGCTCGACGCGCTCGACCGCAAGGGCCTGCGCGAGGATACGCTCGTCATCTTCACCAGCGACAACGGCGGCGTGTACCTGGGCAAGACCCTCGCGAAGGGACACCGCTGCAACGGGGATCTGCTCGGCCAGAAGACCGACGCGTGGGAAGGCGGGGTCCGGATCCCGTTTATGGCGCGCTGGCCCGGGAAAATCCCGGCGGGAGTCGAGACGGGCACCCTGATGTCGCTGACGGACATCATGGCGACCTGCTGCTCGGCCGCCGGCGTGACCATGCCCGCAGGCGCCGGACCGGACAGCGTCGACCAGCTTCCCGTCATGCTCAATCCGCGGACGGCGGAACCCGCCCGGCGCGAAATGATCATGGAGGGTATCTTCGGCCGCGCCCTGCGCTCGGACCAGTGGGTCTATATGGCCAGGCAGGGCTCCCACGGTATGAGCGGCCACCCGAAGATCCGCTGGGGCATCCCGTACAAGCGGCTCGAGTTCGAAAACAGCAGCCTCGACGAACACGGACAGCCGCTGCCCGACGCCCCGCCCGGCCAGCTCTACGACGTCGAGAAGGATCCCAACCAGAAACAGAATGTGTACGATCAGTACCCGGAGGTCGTGAAGCGGCTGGATCGACGTCTGAAGGAACTGCAGGAATGAGGGGGACATCATGAAACGAAAGTTCTTACCGGGGATCGTGCTGGGACTGGGCATCGCCGCGACGTGCTCCGCGGAGTGGGAAAAGGTCGACGACTTCGACACGTACGACCACGGTGAACCGGTGGCCGGCCGTGCGGGCTGGGCGGTGAAGGATGCGGAACTCACGGGCGCGATGGCGATGACCGATCCGGAGCACCCCGAAAACCGCATTCTCAAATTCTACCGCAGGGGGAACGGCGAAGAACACGACTACCTCTGGAACGCGGAGCGGCTGCGTATCGACCGCGGCGCGCGCGGAACCGGCACAATCTTCATGCGCCTCTTCCTCGGCCGCGCCGAGTCGTCGACCTCGGTAAAATTCGGCGTCTCGCACCAGGACTTTCAGACGCCGAACGCGCTCAAGCAGATGGTCTGGTTCCGACACTCCGGCGAGGCGGGCGTCAAACCGGTCGCCGACGCCGACGGTCAACCTCTGGAGGGCATGAAAATTCAAAGCGGCCGCTGGTATCGCCTGTGGATGGTCGTCCGTCACGGCGATGAAGGCGAGGCGGACGCAGACGTGCATCTTGTCGCCGAAGACGGTTCGGCGGAGCTTCACCTGACGGAGGCCGATTTCGTGCGCGAGGCCCTGCCCCACTCCGTGGGCACGGACTTCACGCGGTTCGGGTTCGTCAAGGGCGATGTCGACGACCGCGCGATCTACCTCGACGACGTCTACATCGACCACGCGGGCGAGAATCTCACCGACCCGACGCAAAACTGAAGAGGGACAGGTATGAAACGCAGAGATTTTCTTGAATCGATGGGCGCGGGAACGATCGGCCTCTCCGCCTCGCGGGGCCTGGCGATGAAAGCCGGGCACAGGGCGCCCAACGTGATCGTCATCCTGACCGATGACCTCGGCTACGGCGACCTCGGCTGCTACGGCAACCGGCGCGTCCCGACCCCGAGTCTCGACCGGCTCGCCTCGGAGGGCATCCTGTTCACCGACGGCTACGCCCCGGCGGCGATCTGCACCCCGACGCGCTACGCCATGCTCACCGGCCGCTACCCCTGGCGCACCTGGCTCAAGAAGGGCGTGGTCGGCGAGGCGCCCTCGCTGATCGATCCCGCCCGCTACACGCTGCCCAAGATGTTCCGCGACGCGGGCTACGCCACGGGCTGCATCGGAAAATGGCACATCGGACTCGGCACCGAGGAGGACAAACGGGACATCGACTGGAACCACCCGCCGATCGAACCCAACCCCAACACGCACGGCTTCGATTATTCCTTCATCCTCCCCGTCGGCCACTTCTTCCCGCCGTACGTCTATATGGAGAACGATCACGTCTGGAACCATGACCCGGACGACCCCATACGCGTCGTCTGGCCCGAGCGCGGGAAACCCACCATGGAGGGCGGCGAACAGGCGCGCTACCGGCAGGAGGACGTCACCCGCGACCTGGTGGAACGGGTCGAACGGTTCATCGACGATCACCGCCGCGATCCGTTCTTTCTTTACTTCGCGACCTCCAAGCCGCATTCGCCGCACATTGCGCACGAGGACTTCCAGGGCAGGAGCCGCGCCGGCGCGTACGGCGATGTACTGATGGAACTGGACTGGTCCGTGGGCGAGGTGATACGCCACCTGGAACAGCGGGGGTTGAGGGAAAACACGCTGATCGTGTTCGCGAGCGATAACGGCGGGGTCGGAAGGATGCACGGCGACCTGCGCGACGAGAACTACAACCCCAACACGCCGCTGCGCGGCAACAAGGGCGACTGCCTCGAAGGCGGCGTGCGCGTGCCGTTCCTCGTGAGCTGGCCGGCGCGGATCGCCGGCGGCGGACGTTCGTCGTCGGTCGTCTGCCTGACGGACCTGATGGCCTCGTTCGCAACGCTGCTGGGACGAACCCTCCCCGAAGGCGCCGCGCCGGACAGCTACGACGTACTGCCCGCACTGATGGATGCCGGGGTTCAGGCCCCGGAGCGACCGCTTGTGCTTCAGGGGCGCAGCGGGGTGCTCGCCCTGCGCTACGACCGGCATCTCTATATCGGCGATCCCGGCAACGGGGACTGGGACCGGAGCGCCGAGCGCATGCCGGCCGCCGATCTCAAAGCCCAGCTCTACGACCTTTCGCTCGACCGGAAGGAAGATTTCAATCTGTACGACGACCTGCCCGGCCGCGCGTCGGAAATGGCCGATATCCTGGAACGGCTGCGAAGCGAAGACAGCCTCACGGTCTGGAGCGAACTGGGATTATGATGATGCGACACGGGATTGAGGAACACAGCCGAAGCGGCTTCACCCTCGTCGAGCTGCTCGTGGTGATCGCGATCCTGGCCGTGCTGATGATGATCCTCGTGCCCGCGATCCAAAAGGGACTGGAACAGGCCCAGATGACGCGCTGCCAGTCGCACCTGCGCACGATCGGCGTGGCCGTCATGGAACACGTCTCCGATCACAAGAACAGGCTGCCCTGGCTCGGCGATTTCGGATGGGACCAGGGGAGCTGGAACGTCGATCGCTTCTGGCGCAACCAGCTCGTGGACGGCGGCTACCTGGAGGACTACGACGTCCTGCAATGTCCCGGGGAAAAACATCATCACGGCATGGGCGATCTCGGTCCGAACCGCTATATCATACCGCACTCCCGGATTCCGCCTACGCTGGCGTCCATCCGCCGTCCGCGCGAAACCGTCCTGTGCGGCGACACGCGCCAGTTCGCGAACGGACGATGGCAGGGATCCTGGTGGATGCAGGCCGATAATTTCGTCGATAATCACGAACACAAAACGGGCGTCCCCTGGCCGCCCCGCCACGGCGAGTTCATGAATTTCCTGTTCTTCGACGGCAGCGTCCGCGCGCTGAAACAGGACTACCTCAAGGAAAACGACAACCTGCTGTTTCACGGGGAAGAGGAGTAGCGGTGATGGATTTCAAGAGAACTCTTCTCATGCTCGGAGCCTTTGTCCTGGCCCTGGCCCGGACGGCCGTCGCGAAGCAGCCCGATCCGCCCAATGTCCTGCTGATCTACGTGGACGACGTCGGCTACGGCGAGTTCGGCTGCCAAGGGAATCCGCAGATCCCGACCCCGAACATCGATTCGATCGCCGCGAACGGCATTCGCTTTACCCAGGGCTACGTCACCGACTCCCTCTGCAGCCCGAGCCGCGCCGGCCTGATGCTCGGGCGCGTCCAGACGCGGGTCGGGCACGAGACCAACCCGCCGTGGGGCCAGCACTGGAAGGAATACGGGCTTCCGCTCACGGAACGGACCATGGCCGACCGCATGAAGACGGCGGGCTACGCGACCGGGATGGTCGGCAAGTGGCACCTCGGATTCAAGCCGGAGTACTGGCCGACGAAGCGCGGCTTCGATGAGTACTACGGGAACCTGGAGAACTCGCGCTCCTACACCACCCCGGTCATTCTCGACTCACGGGACGACAACCCGCAGCCGCGCAAGGTGGAGGAGGAGGGCTACTACAGCACCTTCGCGTACGGCGCGCGGGCGCGCGATTTTATCGACCGCCACCGGGAACAGCCCTGGTTCCTGTACCTCGCATTCTACAATCAACACGGCCCGATCGAGGAGGCCCCGCCCGGCTACGCGGAGGAGTTCCCGGAGATCAGCGACCCCAAACGACGCATTTTCGCAGGGATGATGGAAGCGCTCGATGAAGAGGTCGGCAGAACGCTGGATCACCTGCGCGCGCTGGGTCTTGAAGAGAACACCCTGATCTTCCTGATCTCCGACAACGGCGGGCCGACCTACAGCAACACCTCCGTCAACGATCCCCTGCGCGGAACCAAGATCACCCACTTCGAGGGAGGCCTGCGCGTACCGTACCTGATGCAGTGGAAAGGACATATTCCGGCCGGAAAGGTCTACCGGAAACCCGTCAGCACGCTCGATGTGCAGCCGACCGCGCTGGCCGCGGCCGGCGTGTCGATCGATCCCGACTGGAAGCTGGAGGGGGTCGACCTGGTGCCGTACGTGACGGGCCGGAACGACGGCGTGCCGCACGAGACGCTGTGCTGGCGGCGCGGCTCCTTCCGCACGATCCGTCACGGCGACTGGAAACTCATTTTCCGCAAAGGGCATCCGGCCCGGCTCTTCAATCTGAAGCAGGACCTCGAGGAAAAACACAACCTCGCGAAGCAGTATCCGGAGCGGGTCGACCAGCTGCGCCGCCGCTGGGAGGCGTGGAACCGCCATAACCACGAACCGCTGTGGCTCTCCGGAAAGTATGAATAAGCGGGGAGAAATAAGCTCGTAGTAGCGCCGTAAGCGCCCGAAGGGCCAGGGCGCGTCACCCGTTCGTAGTAGCGCCGCACGCCTGCCCCCGGCAGACCAGGCGCGTGAAGATAACGGTCCCGGCCCCGCTTCGCAGGCCCGGCTTTACAGCCACTCGAAATAGACGATCTCCGTCCGGTGGCGGCCATCGAGCGAGCGGAACGGGTCGCGCCAGACGAGGGCCACCGCCCGGCGTTCGGCGAGCACCTGCGAGGGATCGTCCGGTGCCGTACTCTGCGCGGCGAGCAGGATGGTGAAGAGGTTCTGGCGCGGGTTGAGCAGGTTGAACGAGTGAGCCATCACCGAATCGGCGCCCCACTTATTGCGCGTCTTCTCATCCAGAAACGGCTCGATATCGTCGTAATCGAACTGCCGCAGGAGGTCGGCCGTGGCCGCCACATTGCGATTGGTGCGGACCTGGTCCAGCATTCGCGCCAGGCCCAGTGCGTATGCCGTGGACATCCGGTTGGTGTCCGAGAACCCGGGGAAGTCGACATACGGGACCGAATCGAACACCGCGCCGAGCACGGGCGCGTGCGGGGTGTTCACGTTCACCAGCCCCCGGGTCGGGACCGTGTTGGTCCGGCTGAACTGGAAGTACTTGAAGACGGGCACGGCGCGATCTCCGACGAACGGGATCGTGCGCCATTCGCCCCCCTCCGCCCTGCGGTAGGGGATATGGCCGAACTGAGCGAGCGACGTCAGTTCGGGCTGCCCGGCGTCGAAATCGGCGTAGTTCCCGCTCTCCTCCTCCGGCTTGGGCGGCATGAACATATCCGGATCGCCGTCGCGGCCCGGTTCCATGTACGTACAGCGCGTGTTCATCTCTCCCAGGGTGTGTTCGTCACGCCGTTCCTCACAATTTAACCCCGAGAGCAGATGAAACCCGTTGTTGAATCGCGGGTCCTCCGCCTCGAGACTCACCGTGACCCAGGTGCCTGCATCGGGATTTGAATCGATCTCCCAGCCGCGGTCGCCGATATTGCTATCCACCCGCCCGAACGACTGATGGGCGTGCGCGTTCGGGTCGTGATCCGTCCCGCTCGAATTCGAATCCATCAGCATCCTGCGGGTTCCTCCGGATTCATAGTAGTACAGCGAGGTGATCTGCTGGAATTTCATGGCGAACGGAGGTGGCTGCTCGACTTCGAACACAAAGGTACGCGATCCGACTTTAAAGGCATCGGAACCCGTTCCGCCGGTGAATCCGTCCGATACGTCGATAGGGACACGGGCCGTGCCGTAGCGGGGTTCCGTCCAGGCGTGCTGAGAGCCGTCGGGGTCAATATACCACCTGCACACCGCCCGCGGACCACCCGAATCGACGACCCTCCACTGGTTATATCCGCATATGAGATCATGAAAGATGTATTCAAAGTATCCGGACTCTCCGTCCTCGGTTTCCGCTTCCGGGTACTCGATATGGCCCTTGTACGGGTACCAGAGTTCGACCGAGATGCGGGCGAAAAGATAATCGTTGGTTGACCCCTCGTAATCCTCGCGGTAATCGGTTTCCAATACGATCTCGTTGACCATCGGGCCGCGCCAGATCTGCCAGTTCTTAAACAGAGAGTTCCGGCTCCAGTGGGCCTCGGGTTTCCCCATCCCGTGCTCTTCGGCGAACCGCCACGGACGCTGGAGACCGAGGTTGTAGTAGATGAGCTGGCGGATGATCTGGGTCGGGGGATAAGCCAGGGGGTTCGACGCGCCCTCCAGATCGCTCTGGCTCCTCATCGTGTCCAGTTCGTCACGCGTGTAGATCTCCGCGTCGACCAGCATATTCTCGACGGCCGTCAGGACGCGCTCCTGGAAATTCTCCTCATCCTTCATGTACTTGCGGACCCAGAGCGGTGCCGTCACCGTTTTGGTGATCATCGTGATGCCGTTGCCTTCCTGAAAATCCTCCGGATCGGCGACCTCGACGTCGAACGTCACCAGGTCCTGGTCCAGCACGATCCGGTCCACGACTTCGTTGGTGTTTCCGGTAAACGGATTGAGATAGCGGTTGGTGGGGAAAAACGACCAGGCCTGCGCGAACTCGGAATCGACGATCGTTCCGGATCCGATAAGTTCCTCCAGACCCATAAACCGCTTCCAGGTGTTGGAGCGTGCCGCGTGAAAATACTGCAGGCGGGCGAGGGTGTCGAATTCCGTGGGAAAAAGCCCGGGATCGAGGCGGATCTCGCCGGAGGAGAGGCCGCGTTGACGGGGCCCCCGGAACACTTCGTTGAAATCGAGAAACCCGGACTGATCGACCAGCACATATCCCGTCCGCCCGATCGCGCGGCCGTCCCCGTCGACGATCTCATTCCAGCGGGCGGTATTTGCCACGGCGCGGGCCTCGGGTTCGGCGGATGCGGGCAGATGATCCCGATACGCCGAGTCGGGGAACCCGGCATCGGGTCCCATCGGGCCGCCCCCCGAGGACGGAAAGGACACCAGCACATTGCTGGAGGCGCCGTCCAGTCCGCTGAAATCGGGGTAGATCCGCTCGCGGGCCTGCAGGATCCTTTCCGTTTCCATGAGCGAGCGCGCCAGGGCCGACTGCACGAGCTGCTCCGCCTGAGTTTGGTGGACCTGCTGACGCGTGATAAGCCGCTGCGTGCGCATGCTGACGGAGAAGTGGATCGCCATCAGGGTCAGCATCGCGAGCACGCCGAGCACGACGACCAGCGTAATGCCCGCGTCGCGCCGCACCGCCAATCCGTCCGTTCCGGCGCACTCCTTCCCTTCGTGCATCCTGTGCCCCACGGCCTGTCTCTCCTCCTCCAGCGATCCACCCTCAAACCACCATGATAATGCAATCGTTTCCCACTGCAAGGCTAAATCGAAGTGGGTTCGCGTGTGATGAACCGGCGGACCGGTCGAGGGAGGCGCGTCAGTCGCCCCTCTCGCGACAGGGCATCAGCGGCCCTGAGTTCAACTCGGGGACAACCGGGGGAATATCGTACTCGTACTCGAATTCCTTGAACAGGGGGAGTGGGATCGCGCCTTCGGCGCTCCGAGTACGCGTACGAGTACGAGTGCGAGTACGAATTATGTTCACCCCCCTCAACCAACCTTCATGCTCTTCATGTCCTTCATGTGAAGGTAGGGATTCTGCTGGACAGCAGAAGGCCGTCCGCAAACCCGGCGCGCTTAGCCTGTCCGCCGAAGGCATAAAGGGCCGAAGGCGGAGAGATCGCGCCCTACCCAAGAGGTGCAAGCCGAACCCGTGCGTGAGGGATCGGATGGTATTTGAACCGCTTACGGGGGTCAGACCCCGTGCCCTCTCAGTCGCACCCTTCGCGACAGGGCACCCGCGGCCTTCGCCGCATCCCGGCACGAACGACGAGATCGGGAAGCAACCACGCCGGGCGGACGTCACGGTTATCCCATTGGAAAACATGGAGGCGGGGATCGTTCACATCCAGGGGCATGCGCAAGGTGAGCGTATGGAGGTCCTCGTACGACGCCGGGGGATCCATCAGGGTCATCCCGGCCCGCTCGGCGGCGGCAGGGAGGGTAGACGCCGGCGCGCCATAGCGATGAAACCGGTCACAAAAGGGCTCAAAAAAGGCCGCCTGGGCCGGGCGATGGATCCGCAGCGTATTCGAATCCTGAACGCAAACGTCATCCGGGGCGTCCCCGGCCAGGGAGGGGGAAATCGTGAGGCCCCAGCCCTCGAGATCCTCCCGCCCGTAACGCAGCCGGATCGCCTGGCGGAAGCCCACGCTGTTGAGCGGACTCATGTTCACAACATAGAAATGCGAACCGGCGGGGGGGGCCGGGGCGAGGGCCTGGATCTGACGCAAACTCTGTTCGCCGGCTCGGGTCAGACACCACGCGACGCCCTGCTCCACCAGCGTGATTGCCGACCAAAACACGAGCAGGGTGATCGACGCGGCCCGAAGCCTTCGTTTCATATGGGGCCGAGCGCGCCACCGATCGGAGAGACTCCGATACACCGCCACAAGCATCAGCGCCCATCCCGCCCCGGCGAGATACCCATTGCGCTCGCCCGCCATGGCCATCAGCGAGGGCGCGGTAAACAGGGCGAGCCAGATGACTCCAATCCGGAATACGGGATCCCGCCAGGCGATCCGGGCCGTCAGTCCCAACACAAAAAGGGAAAGAGCCAGCAGCCCGAGCGTCCATCCCGGATGCGCAAGCAGCCGTTCCCCGCATGCCGTGGCGTCGATCTGAACGCAAAAGATAAAGTCCAGCAGGTATTGGGTGATATTGGTCGTAAGCTGCCGGACCGCGACGAGCAGGGAGGAGGTATCGAGACCGTAGGGCGGAGGCATGGAGCCGAGTCCGCCGAAAAGGACCATCCGGCCGGCGAGATACGCCGCCGCGCACGCGAACAGACAGGTGAGCCTGACGACGGCCCGCGTACGAGCCGGTCGTCCCCCCGTCCTCCATCGTGTACCTTCCAGAAGCAGCATCACCCCCGGAAGCGTGAGGGCCGTCTCCTTGCAGGCGAGGGCCGATAGAAAGAGCAGAACGGTGATCACGCCCCGGAGCCCCCGTCGTCCCGGGGTCGTCATCCAACGGTCGTAGCTGAGAATCGTCAGCAGCACCATACAACAGACCAGCAGATCGAACCGCCCGGAGACCCAGTACAGCGCCTCCCCGTGCACGGGATGAACCGCGAATACCGCCGCCGTGAGCAGCGCCGGGCGGTCGGTATTAAACAGGCGACGGGCCAGCCGATACGTCAGCCAGGTCGCCAGCAGATGCAACAGCAGGTTTGTCAGATGATAGCCGAACGGAGCCAGCCCCCAGACGGCATGGTCGAACGCGAAGAGCAGCACTCCCAGCGGGCGGTAGAAAGGCAGGACCCCGGCGGGCGCAAACCACATTGAACTGGCCGTGTGGGTCAGGGCGGGCGAGGTGAACAGCGCCCCGACCCAGGGCCAGCTCACCTGGCGCACGTCATAGAGATAGACATAATCATCGAGGAACAGCGGACACCAAAGGCTGGGGATATGCAGGGCGAATACCGCCAGGAGGAGCCCCGCTACGCGCCACGAATCGCCCCCGAAACGCGGGGCATCCCCGACCATGCCTGCCGGATCAGTCGGCATGTCCGTCACATGCAGCGGCAACAAGCAAGGCGCGGCGTGGCCTCCGCGCCGGACGGGCCTGAAGAAGCACGTTCATGGGTGCGACGGTAGAAGAGGCCGGCCGGAGGCGTCAAGCAGAACGCCGAATTGGACTTACCCCAGTTTTCAGCCGAACCCCGGAAACCACGTTTGCGGGAAGCTTGAGACAGGAGGCGAACGGGGATGCGGGCTGCGCGATGCGCCGATGCGGGAGAGAAGAGCGGCGATGCCATCGGCGAGCGCGTAATAGTGGAACTCTGCGATACCGAAGAAGCGTTTTGAGGCCTTGATGGCATAGGCCGAGAGAACGGCCAGTTTTACCGAGCTGCCCAGCCAGACCGCCGAGAAGTAGATCGCGGCAAGCACGAGCGCCATCATGTTCTGGAGGCGCTGGTACGAGAGGACGCGGACGTCTTCGAGCTTGTAGCTCTGCTTGATAAAGCGGAGGGCGTCTTCTACGAGCCAGCGTGAAATATAGCCCTCAACGATGAACCATATCGACTTGCGGCTCTTCGTCACCTCTTCGGTGGTCAGCAGCATCATGGGCTTCCGGCCAAAGCCTTTGACCACGATCAGGTAAAGCCAGGGTTTCTTCCCCGGCATCCTGACTCGCCGGAAACCGTACTCGATCTGATAAGTCTTCTCGCCTTCGCGAGTCTCTTTGACGAGCTGATCGCGATAGAGCATGGGGCAACTCTCCGCCAGATCCAGGGCCCGGCTGTTCTTGCCGCGATAGCGCAGATGGCGGCTGCCCGTCAGCCTGATGATAAATCGCCAATGATTACGGAGAAGGTGGTTATAGATCTTGCAGCGGTCGCCGCCGCGGTCGATCACGTAGATGCCTCGTCTAGAGACCGCCCGGCTGATCATGTTGATGATCTCCCGCAACTGGTGGTTCTCACTGATAAAGTCCGGAGCTTCGGCCGACCACAGGCGATGATGCAGCGGCAGCATGCGGCGCTTGCCCACTTCACAGGCCACGGCCAGGCAGCTCCAGTACCCGTTGACGATCTGCCCCGTGCTGCCGTCACGCACCCGGCCAAGAAAGGGCATCGCTTCGGCGTAGTTCTTCCGGATATCACTCGGGTCCAGAATGATCAGCGTGTCTTTGTGTATCTTGCGCGAGGCGGAGGATGCGATCTCTTTGTTGATCGCCTGATCCATACCCGGGGCGTTCAGGTGGCGAGACAACCGCGCCTCGGTCTTCTTTAATTGGACCGGCTCATCAAGCTTACGCGATAGGGTGCTCAGCTTCACATCCTTGCCCGCCAGCAGCCCGAAGATCATTTGCTCTATGAACCGCTGTTTCGGTTTCGAAAAGTGGGGATAAAATATCCCCATAAATTTCCCGATCTGGTCTCGGATTTTCAGCGCGCTTCGGGTACGGTCCCTGACGGTCTCCTTGTGTTTGTTTTGTCACCTCCATCTTTTGATGGTGTCACTTGGAGACCACTCTATTCCACTTCTATTTTGCCTCTTTTGCCGTCCTGCAGGGGCGTTCCCTCAATTCCCTGCGAAAAACCGGGGATAGTCCTGGGGATCCCCCCACGGGACATCCGCTCAATCACCATGCGCTCCACCCTCGTCAAGTGCTTGCCCTTCCTGCTATTCTGATTCTGTTCCATGCCGTCTCCTTCCTCTGTTGTCCTGTTGTAAGACCACAAAGGATAGCGAACCACGGCATGGAACGCTCTCTCCTATACCTGCGGCATTTCACATTACACTTCTCACTGCCAATCCTTGAACCGTTTTCCGTTTCCCCCGTCCTGTCCGCTCTGGTATAAAGGCCCGCTCATCAGGTCCGATTACGGCTGAACTCAAAAACCATCGAGCGAATACCATGCTGAACCTCATAATGAAAAAGATGCTGGGGACGAAGAACGAGCGCGACCTGCGCAAGCTGCGCCCCCTGATCGACGAAATCAACGCCCACGAGGAAAAGCTTCAGTCCCTCACGGACGCGGAGGTGCAGGCCAAAACGGACGAGTTCCGCAGGCGGCTTGACGGGGGCGAGACGGTCGACGACCTCATGAGCGAGGCCTTTGCGGTGGTCAAGAACGCCTGCCGCCGCCTCTGCGGACGGAGTTTCGACGTCTGCGGGCGCGAAACCGAGTGGGCCATGGTGCCCTTCGACGTGCAGCTCATCGGCGCGATCGTGCTCCATCAGGGCCGCATCGCCGAGATGGCCACCGGCGAGGGCAAGACGCTCGTCGCCACCATGCCCGTCTACCTCAACGCCCTGCGCGGAGAAGGGGTGCACGTGGTCACGGTCAACGACTACCTCGCCCGCCGCGACGCGCAGTGGATGGGGATCATCTACGAGTGGCTCGGCCTGACGGTGGGCTGCCTGCAGAACCAGATGCGTCCCGAGGAGCGGCGTGCGCAGTACGAGTGCGACGTCACCTACGGCACCAACTCGGAGTTCGGCTTCGACTACCTGCGCGACAACACCGCCTTTCAGCCCGAGGACATCGTCCAGCGCCGCGGCCATCACTACGCGATCATCGACGAGATCGACAGCATCCTGATCGACGAGGCCCGCACGCCGCTGATCATCTCCGGACCCGCCCCGCACTCCTCGGGACAGCAGTACCAGCAGCTCAACCCCGCCGTTGCGCGGCTCGTCCGCCGTCAGCGCGAACTCTGCACCCGGCTGCTCAAGGAGGCGCGCTCGCTGCTGGAGAAGGGCGACGACGAGACCGCGCAGCTCAAGCTCTACCAGGTCCGCTGCGGGATGCCCAAGAACAAGCAGCTCCTGCACATAATGGAGGACGCCCGCGCCCGCAAGCTGGTCGAGCAGGTCGAGGCCCAGATGCTCACCGACATGCGCAAGGACGAGGCGCGCGACCTGCGCGAGGAGCTGTTCTTCAACATCGACGAAAAGGGCCACGACGCCAGCCTCACCGAGAAGGGCTGCGCGGCGCTCAATCCCGACGACCCCGAGATGTACGTCATGCCCGACCTCGTCTCCGAGCTGGCCGAGGTCGACAGCGACGAATCGCTCGACGAGGCCGCCCGCCTGGAGAAACGCCAGGCGATTCAGCAGCACTTCACCGAACGCAGCGAGCGCATCCACGCCGTCGACCAGCTCATCCGCGCGCACTGCGTCTACGAGCGCGACGTGAACTATGTCGTCCAGGAAAACCGCGTCCAGATCGTCGACGAGTTCACCGGCCGCGTCATGCCCGGCCGCCGCTGGAGCGACGGTCTGCACATGGCAGTCGAGGCCAAGGAGAACGTGAAGATCGAGCGCGAGACGCAGACGCTCGCGAGCATCACGATCCAGAACTACTTCCGGATGTACGACAAGCTCTCGGGCATGACCGGCACCGCGGAGACGGAGGCCGAGGAGTTTCACCAGATCTACGGGCTGGACGTGGCGGTGATTCCCACCCACCGTCCCTGCCGCCGGGTGGATTCCAACGACATGATCTACCGCACCCAGCGCGAGAAATTCAACGCCCTGCTCCAGCAGATCGAGGCCTGCCACAACCGCAAACAGCCCGTGCTCGTGGGCACGATCTCGGTCGAGACCTCCGAACTGATCAGCCGGATGCTGCGCCGGCGCAATATCCCGCACAACGTGCTCAACGCCAAGAACCACCAGCGCGAGGCGGAGATCGTGGCCAACGCCGGTCAGCCCGGCGCAGTGACCATCGCCACCAACATGGCCGGACGCGGCACGGACATCAAGCTCGGCGAGGGCGTGGTGCAGATTCCGCGCGACGTCGTCACTTCCGACCTCAAGCTCGAGGACAAGTACGACGGACCGTCGCTGCGGAAGTATCTCGAAGAGCACCCCTGCGGGCTGTGCGTGATCGGATCCTCGCGCCACGAATCGCGCCGTATCGACCGTCAGCTCCGGGGGCGCTGCGCACGGCAGGGCGACCCGGGGATGTCGTTCTTCTATGTTTCGCTGGAGGACGACCTTATGCGCCTGTTCGGTTCCGACCGCATGTCGCGGATCATGGAGCGCCTCGGCATCGAGGAGGGCGAAGTCCTCGAACACCCCTGGCTGAACAAGTCGCTGCAGACCGCGCAGAAACGGGTCGAACAGCACAACTTCGCCATCCGTAAACGGACGCTGGAGTTCGACGACGTGATGAACAAGCAGCGCGAGGTCATTTATGAACTTCGGCGCAGCGTCCTGTTCAGCGACGAGCCGCGCAACCAGATTTTCGACCTCGTGACCGACGCCGTGTCCGATCATGTTCAGGCGCTGATCGACGAAAACACGGCGGCGGCGCGCGAGGACTTCATCCGCTGGGTCAACGAGAGTTTCCCGGTGGGCATGCAGTCCGGCGAGATCGAGTCCTATGAGGACGCGGAGGCGCTGACGGACTTCGTGATGAAGCGCGTCCGCCGCGCCTACGAGATCAAGATTCTGCAGGAGAATCCCGACGCCCTGCTGCGCCTCGAGCGGCATATCATCCTGAGCGCGGTCGACGAACACTGGCAGGAGTACCTGCGCAGCATGGACGGCCTGCGTGAGGGCGTGAACCTGCGCGCCTACGGTCAGCGCGACCCGCTGATGGAGTACAAGAAAGAGGCCTACGGGATGTTCTCGGAGCTGATGGACCGGATCAAGCAGGACGTGGGCCACAACCTGTTCCGCTCGGCGACGTCCGTCGAGGCGATCGAACAGTTCCTGCACAATCTCCCGCAAATGTACGTCCACCAGCAGAGCCAGGCCCTGGGATCGGGCGGAGGGGACGACCGCCGCACCGGCGGAGGGAGTCCGGGCGCCCGGCCCGCGCCGGAGCCGCTTCCCGATGAACCGCCGGGCGGCGGCGGAACCTCGGCGTCGGCCGCGCCGCACATCGTGACGGAAAAGGTGGGCCGCAACGAACCCTGCCCCTGCGGAAGCGGCAAAAAGTACAAGAAGTGTTGCGGAAAATAGCACCCACGAGGACTCGGCATGGACGAACAGACCTGGCGCGACTGGCTGGAGCGGTTCAAGAGAGGCGACCTGGGCGAGGACGATCTTCTGGCGCGTCTGCGCAAGATGCCGTTCGAGGATCTGGGATTCGCGCGGCTGGATCATCACCGCGGCCTGCGAATCGGCTTTCCGGAAGTGGTGTTCTGTCAGGGCAAGACGATCGAGCACATACGGGGAATCTTCCGCGCCATGGCGACGGAACACGATCGGCTGCTGCTGACCCGCGCCGGTCCCGAGGTATACGAGGCGTTGAAGGCCGACGATCCCGCCCTGGTGCACTATCCCGACGCGCGCATCGTGGCGCTGGAACGCAAACCGGTCGAACCCCGGGGCAGGGTCGGGGTGATCTCGGCGGGCACGGCGGACGCGGCCGTGGCTGAGGAGGCCGCGGTCACGGCGGAGCACTGCGGGTGCGCGGTGGAGCGGGTCTATGATGCCGGCGTGGCGGGACTGCACCGCCTCACCGCCCACCTCGACCTCATCCGGTCGGCGGTCTGCCTGGTGGTGGTCGCAGGCATGGAGGGCGCCCTGCCCTCCGTGGTCGGCGGGCTCGCGCCCTGCCCGGTGATCGCCGTCCCGACGAGCATCGGCTACGGCACACACGGCGGCGGGCTGGTGCCGCTGTTCGGGATGCTCAACTCCTGCGCCTCGAACGTAACTGTGGTCAACATCGACAACGGGTTCAGCGGCGGATACAACGCGGCGCTGATCAATCGCGCGGCAGAGCGCCGGGGTTAAGACGCGCGGGTCACAGCAGATTGGCGGCGAGTTCGGCGATCCGCGACCGCACGCCTTCGCGCAGTTCGATATGCGCGGCCAGCGACTCTTCCTTGAATTTCTCCACCAGCGCGTTGAGGCCGTTGGAGAGGACGTCCACGTAGGGATTGTCGATCTGGTAGATATCGCCGGTCAGGACGATCTTGGTGCCGTGCCCGACGCGGGTGATCACGGTCTTGACCTCGAGCGGCGTGAGGTTCTGGGCCTCGTCGATAATCATGAACTGGTTGGGAATGCTGCGTCCGCGGATGTAGCTTAGCGGCTCGACCGCGATCCGCTCGCTGCCCACGAGCAGGTCCCGGTTCGGCTTATCGCGTCCGTGCCGGATCAGATCCAGCGCGTCGTAGATCGGCTGCATCCACGGCTCCAGTTTCTCCTGGAGCGAGCCCGGGAGGTAGCCCAGATCCTTGCCCACGGGAAAGGTCGGGCGGGAAATCAGCAGCTTTTCGTAGGTCTTCTCGTCGAACGTCTTCAGGACCCCCGCCGCCACCGCGAGCAGCGTCTTGCCCGTGCCGGCCTTACCCGAAAGCGTCACCAGTTTGACGCGGTCGTTGAGCAGCGCATCCATGGCGCAGAACTGTTCCGGGTTGCGCGGGCGGATCGGGTGGAGGCGGTCCGGCGCGGGGATCAGCGCGACGATGCGGCCGGCTTCGGCGTCGTAGCGGCCGTCGACCGTCTCGCCGGCGTCTTTGCGGTTGCGCAGCGTCACGTACTGGTTGGCGAACAGATCGCAGCCCGGCGGCGGCTCGATCCGCCGCTCCTCGCGGAAGCGTTCAAGCGCGGCCTCGTCGACGTCGACCGCTGTCCGGCCGGAATAGAGTTCCGAGAGGTTGTCGGTGGTGTGCCCGTTCTCGTAGTCCTCGGCCTGGAGCCCGAGCGCGTCGGCCTTCAGGCGCAGATTGATGTCCTTACTGACCATGATCACGGGCGTCTCCTGATACATCGCCCGCGTCTCGCGTGCCGTGCGCAGAATGATATCGTCCGCCGGCTTTCCGGCATCGAGCGGATCGCTGTTGCGCGGGAAGCACACCCGCAACCGGCCGCCGCCGGGCAGTTCGACGCCCCGTTCGTCGGAGAGCCGGCCGATGCGCCGCAGTTCATCGAGCTTGCGCGCCACCTGGCGGGCGTTGCGCCCGCGCTCGCTGATCTCCCGCTTGAATTTGTCGATCTCCTCGATGACCTTCAGCGGGATCAGGACGTCGTTGTCCTCAAAATGCGTTATGGCGGAGGGATCGTGGAGTAAAACGTTGGTGTCGAGGATGTAATATTTTTTCATGTACCGTCCCGAAAAAGGGGTTCCTGCATGAGGTTCCGCTACATTCTAGGGAAGGAATTCCGGCGGGCAAGCGGAGAACCGGAAAAAGATCATCCGGACTCTTCTTCAGCCGGACTCGGGTCCGCTTTCCGGCCGGCGACCCACCGTTTATTGTACCAGAAGTACTGCTCCGGATGCTCGCGTACGGCGGCATCGAAGACGGCCATGACCTCGGTCATGATCCTCCGGAAGTCGGCGTCTTTTCCGGCGGCGGGGTCGGGAAAGATCGGATCGAAGGCCTGCCACGTGTGCCCGGTCCATCCCGTCCGCTGCATGACCACCGGATAGACGGGGACCCGGGCGGTCCGGGCAAAGAGGGCCGTGCCGGCGCCCACCTCCGTTCGCGCGCCGAGGAAGGCGACCTCGAACCCGCTCCGGCGGACGCGCACGTCGGGGAGGATGGCGAGTACGCCCCCTTTCTTGAGCCGGCGCGCGACGCCGCGCAGGAGGTGGGCGTCGTTCGAGATCACTTCGCCGTCCGACGCGGCCCGCAGCCGGTTGATCCACCGGTTGACGAGCGGGTTCTTCTGCCGGCGCGCGATAAAGAAGACGGGCACGCCGGCCGCGCGGGCCGCGAGTCCGGCCTGTTCCCAGTTCCCCATGTGCGGCGTGGCGAGGATGAATCCTCCGTCTCCGTGCCGTTCGCGGTGGCGACGGTAAAAGTCCCTCATCCCGCGATACGCGGTCTGCCGGCCGAGGGCCGCGGCGCGCCGCGGCGTGGTGCGCATCATTTCCACGGCGTTGAAACACAGATTCCGCATCGACCGCCGTGCGATGGCGCGGACGCGCCGGGGGGGGAGTTCGGGGCCGAAGACTTCGCGTATCCGGGCTTCGGCCTCCCGGCGCCGGAAGCGGAACCCATGGAACAGGAGCGCGGAGGCACCCTGGCCGAGGGCCAGGGCGGCGCGCAGCGGGAGCACGCGCAGCACGCAGGCCGCGGTGCGCAGGGCGGCGTACTCGAGCCTGTGTTTAGCCGACACCCTCATCGCCCGCCGTTCCGCCCCCATGTCTTCTCCCGGCTGCTCTTGCGCAGGAGGGCTTCGCTGCGCGTCGCCACGTACACCGCATCCTCGCCCAGCAGGTGTTCGAAGTCGCGGCACAGCGGCTCATCGGGCTGTACGCGGTAGCGCTCTCCCGCCTCGATGAAGACATGCGCCCCGGCGGAATGCTGGAGGCAGAGCTGCAGCGGAGTCCGTCCGGGGTGCCGGGCGGCGACCTCCCGCAGGTGGCCGAGCCGGTCTTCCGTGACCGCGCCGTCGGCGAGATGGAGGCTGACGTGTTCCGCGAACCAGCGCGGGACTTCGGGGAGCGGGTAGGCCTCGCGCACCTCGAGCTGGAGTTCCTCCTGCCGGTTGGTGCCGACGATACCCCCGACCATCAGCGCCGCGTCCTCCGCCAGCAGTGCGCCGCAGTGCTCGAAAGCGTCGGGAAACATCACCGCATCCACGGCGCCGTCGAGCCCCTCGAGCCGGAACTGGGCCATCGGGCGCTGATCCTTTTTTGTGAAAACCTTACGCAGGCCGGTGACCATCCCGCCGACCCGCGTGGGCGTACCGCCTTCCACCCCGTTCCCGAGTTCTCCGACCCGGTGGAGGGCATAGCGGTCGAGCAGCCACTCGTACTGCGTGAGCGGATGGCCCGAGATATAGAATCCGATCAGCTCCTTCTCCTCGGCGAGCATCGCGTGTTCCGACCACGGCTCCGCCTCCGGTAATCCGTCGTCGCCCGCCTCGGACTCTTTTTCTCCTTCCATCATCGAGAACATCGAGGTCTGTCCGCTCTCCCGGTCGCGCCGCAGCTCCGCGGCGCGGTGCAGCGCCATATCGATCCCGGCGAAGAGGCGGCTGCGGTCGAGCGGGCTGAAGTCGAACGCGCCGCAGCGGATCAGGCACTCGAGGCTCTTGCGGTTCAGGGCGTGGGGATCCATGCGCGTGCAGAAGTCGATCAGCCCTTCAAACGGACCGCGTTCCTCCCGTTCGCGGACGACCGCGCGGACGATGCCCTCGCCCACGTTCTTCACCGCCGCCATCCCGAAGCGTATGCGGTCGCCGACGGCGCGGAAGCGCACTCCGCTCTCGTTGACCGACGGCGGCAGCACGGGGATGCCCATCCGGCGGGCCTCCTCGATGATCCCCGGGAGCTTGTCCGTGTTGCCCATCTCGCTCGACATGAGCGCGGCCATGAACTCGGGGGGGTAATGCGCTTTGAGATACGCGGTCTGGCAGGCCACGATACCGTAGGCCGTACTGTGCGACTTGTTGAACCCGTAGCTGGCGAACTTCTCGATGTGGTCGAAGATACGCGCGGCAAGTTTTTCGCCGATCCCGTGGGTCTCCCGGCAGCCCTTGATGAACCGGTCGCGCTGACGCGCCATCTCCTCCGCCTTCTTCTTACCCATGGCGCGCCGCAGGATATCGCCCTGCCCCAGCGAGAAACCGGCCAGCGTCTTGGCGGCCTGCTGGATCTGCTCCTGGTACACGATGATCCCGTGAGTCTCCCGCAGAATCGGTTCGAGGAGTTCGTGGTCGTACCGGACCGGGACCTGTCCGTGTTTGCGCTGAATGAAATCGTCGATGAACTGCATCGGACCGGGGCGGTAGAGCGCGAGGATGGCGATGAGATCCTCGATACGGTCGGGGCCGAATTTGCGCAGCGTATCGCGCATGCCCGCGCTTTCCACCTGGAATACGCCGATCGTGTCGCCGCGGCCCAGCAGCCCGTAGGTCTCCGGATCGTCGAGCGGGAGTTTCTCGGCATCGATCTCCGTACCCCGGTTCTCCCGCACGCAATCGAGACACTCGCGGATCACGCTGAGGGTCTTGAGGCCGAGGAAATCCATCTTCAGCAGACCGAGGTCTTCGAGAGGATCTTTCTCGAACTGGGTAATGACCTGTTTCTCTTTATCCATCGAGAGCGGGACGAGATCGATCAGGGGCCGGTCGCCGATCACGACACCCGCCGCGTGGGTGCCGGGGTGGCGCGGGAGTCCCTCGAGCACCCGGGCGTACTTCATGATGCGCGCCGCGCTGTCCTCCTTCTCCACCGCGCGCCGGAAATCGGGACTGCCTTTCAAGGCCTTTTCGAGTGTGACCTTCGGCCCCTCGGGGACCATCTTGGCCAGTCGGTCGCATTCAGAGAGCGGCATCTCCAGCACCCGGCCCACGTCGCGGATCAGGGTCTTCGCGCCGAGCGTGCCGAAGGTGATGATCTGCGCCACGCGCTCGTCGCCGTATTTATCCCGCACGTAATCGATGACCTCCCCCCGCCGGTACTGGCAGAAGTCGATATCGAAGTCCGGCGGGGATATGCGGTCCGGATTGAGAAAGCGCTCGAAGATCAGGCCGTAGCGCAGGGGATCGACGGCGGTAATCCCGAGGGCGTAGGCCACCAGGCTTCCGGCGCCCGACCCGCGCCCCGGCCCCACCGGTACGCCCTGGCGGCGCGCATGCTGGACGAAATCCTGGACGACGAGGAAATAGTTGAGAAACCCGGTCTTTTTAATGACGCCCACCTCGTGGAAAAACCGATCCCGGATCTCCTCCTCCCGCTCGTCCCGCGGGGATTCGAGCGATTCGATGCCGTAGCGTTCGCGCAGGCCGTCCTCGCCCAATTTCACCAGGTACGACTCCTGGTTGTACCCCTCGGGGATTTCGGCCTTCGGGAAGTGGAGCCGTTCGGCGGGGAGATCGAACTCGAATTCGACATTACACCGGCGCGCAATCTCGACCGTCCGCGCCAGCGCGTCCTCGTGCCCGGGAAACAGCGCGGCCATCTCCGCGCCGCTTTTCATGTAGAACTGGTCCCCCTCGTACCGCATCCGGTTCGAATCGCTCAGCGCGGCATTGGTCTGCAGGCAGATCAGCACATCGTGCGCGTCGGAATCCTCGCGGCGGAGATAATGCACGTCGTTGGTGGCGACCAGCGGTATGCCGGTCTCTTCCGATACCTCCGCCAGCACGCGATTGGCCGCCTTCTGCTCCTCCATCCCGTGGTCCTGGATCTCGAGGAAGAAATTGCCCTCACCTAGAATCTCGCGGTATTCCCTCGCCAGGGCGCAGGCTTTGTCGCGCTGCCCGGCGGCGCACGATTCGGTGACCTCGCCCTTCAGACAGGCCGAGAGGCCGATCAGCCCGCGGGAGTGTTTCGCCAGCAGCTCCTTGTCGATCCGCGGCTTGTAATGGAACCCTTTGAACCAGGCCAGCGAGACCAGTCGCGAGAGGTTGCGATACCCTTCGTTGTCCTCGGCCAGCAGGACCAGGTGCATGTTGTCCGACTGCGAGGTGAAGTTCTCCATGCCGCAGCGGGCCACGTAGACCTCGCAGCCGATGATCGGTTTGATTCCCGCTTTCAGCGCTTCGCGGTAGAACTCCACCGCCCCGTACAGCACGCCGTGATCCGTCATCGCCAGGTATTCCTGCCCCAGCTCCCTCGCACGCTCCATTGCATCCGGGATGCGGCACGCGCTGTCCAGGAGACTGTACCCGGTGTGGAAGTGAAGATGGCAGAACGGCGGGGACGCATCAGTCATAAACTACTCTCCTGCAAGCTTTAATCAACTGTTCCGCCCCTGGACCGGAGCGTGAGGCCAGTATAGGAGAAGCGCGCAGCCGGGGAAAGAAGAGACTGAAAAGGAGTTCGAGCCCTCTTTCTCTCACTCTGACTCTAACTCTGACTCTGATTCGGATGCCGCCTTCAGAACAGCCCGTCCACCAGTTCGTTGCCCATATCGTTGAGGCTTTTCAGCTGCCGGGAGGCCTCGAGCAGGTCGGAGAGTGAGAGGACTTCTTCGAGCAGCATCATCCGCGCGACGTAGCGCTGTTCCGCCGTGGTATTCACGATCAGCTTCGGACCGTCCACCGTGATCGTAAAGGCGGCGTCCTCTTTGCGCGCCTGATAGGTGAGCTTTTCGGTGGGCAGCCGGTGGACGAAGAACTCCTCGCGGCGCAGGGAGCGGAGGAACCGGTCGCAGAGGAAGTCCGAAATATCGGGGGACGGGAAATCGAGTTCGATCGTCTCCGCCTCGTGCTGGGTATGCGGAATCTCGCGCCGTACGCCCTTCGGGCCTTTGAACGATTCGATCAGCGCGGGGGGCGCGATGATCGTGGTGATCAGCGTCATCAGGACCGACGCGCCGAAGATCTGCGGGCCGATGGCGCCCGTGGAGAGTCCGATCCCGGCCACGATCAGGGCGACTTCCCCGCGGGGGAGCATGCCGAAACCGACGCGCAGTGCGCCCCGCCAGTTGAACCGGCTGCACCAGGCCGGTATCCCGCAGCCGAGCACTTTGGCGGCGACCGCGAGCAGCGAGTAGACCAGGCCGAACCCCAGCAGCGAGTGCATCGCCTCGAAGTCCACCAGCATGCCCATCACGCAGAAGAACACCGGCACCAGGATCCGGTAGATGCCGTTCAGCTGAGTCTGCAGCTCATGCGCCAGATCCGTGCGCGAGAGGGTCAGGCCCATGATGTAGGCCCCGATGATCATGGCGAGTCCCGCCATCTCGAACAGTCCGGCCACCAGCAGCGCGAGGCCGAAGGCCAGCGTCACCATGATCTCGGTCGATCGGAACTGCTTGAGGGCGCTGCCGATGCGCCGGGCGAGCAGCAGTCCGAGCGCCGTACAGATCAGCCAGAAGCCCATCGCCTTGACCGCCACCCAGCCGATGGCCATCCAGGACATTTCGCCGCCGACGCGCGCCACGCGGGTCATGCCGACGACGATAGCGAGAATGATGATGCCGAGCACGTCGTCGAGCACGGCTCCGGCCAGGATCGTGACGCCCTCCGGCGAGGCGATCTTGCGCTTTTCCGTGAGGATACGGGCTGAAATCCCGACCGAGGTGGCCGTGGATATGGCCCCCAGAAAGAGCGCGCCGGGATCCATCCAGGAGTCCGCCACGCCGAACCACACCGCGCATCCGGCGCCGAGGCCGAAAGAGAAAATCAGCCCCCCCAGACCCACCAGCGTACCGACACCGGCATACTGCATGAAGGTGCTCAGGTCCGTCTCGAGACCCGAGCGGAAGAGCAGCACAATCGAGGCCACGGTCGCGATTCCATAAAGCTCCGTGGACACCGGCATGGTCGCCGTGGGCGCTGCGAAGAGTGCGCCGTGCTGGGGAAGCATGATCAGGTGGCCGAGCGCGTAGGGTCCGATGAGCATGCCCGCGGCGAGTTCCCCGAGCACTTCGGGCAGACGGAGCACGCGCTGGAAAAGGTATCCGCCCAGCTTGGCCGCGATGACGATCAGGCCCAGCTGCAGGACCAGGACCATCATGTCTTCCATGATCCCGGTCGCCATGGGGGTCTCCATGGCCAGCATCCAGGAATTCGCCTGCGCTAATACCTTCATGTAACGTCCCGGCTCAGCCGGTCAGGGCCCGAAGAATCTCCTCGCGCGAACGCGCCGAAAGAATCGCTTCGCGAACCTCCTCCCGGCTCAGCAGGCGGCCCACTTCGGCAATAAACTGGATATGGGGGCCGGTGCGGTCCGCCGGCGACAGGGTCATGATGATGATGCGCGCCGGACGGCCGTCCAGCGAATCGAAATCGATCCCCTCGGGCTTGACGCCCACCGCGGCCACCAGCTGTTCCACGGTGCCCGTCTTCCCGTGCGGAATGGCGATCCCGTTCTGCATGCCGGTCGACATCTTCGCTTCGCGTTCGCGCACCGCCTCCAGCGCCGACTGACGGTCTTTCAGCAACCCGCGGGCCACCAGCCGGTCCACCATTTCGGTGATCAGCCCGTCCTTATCCTCCGCCTCGAGATCGGTAAAGACCAGCTCGGGCGACAGCACTTTTTTCAGGTTCATCGGTCACGCGGCTCCGCTTTGATAAAAAACGCCCATTCTGCGCGAGCCTCGCTCCGGGTCAACAAAGATTTCGATATAAGCCGTCCGCGCCGCGCGGAACGCCGGCCGGCACCGTCGTTGAACCGGCTGGTTCAGGAAAAACCGCTCCCGGCGCGCACTTCCCGCCGACTGTCTCGATATACCCCCTCCAGCAAGGCTCTTTTCGCAACTTTTTATTTTTTTATTGTTGTGATTGACAACGTTTACTTCCTAATATCCGAGCCTGAAAGGGGCGGATGCGTCTGCGGCCGGTGCCGCGGGAGACCGCAGGCCGCCGGACAAAAACCAACGCAAGGAGATACGGAATGGCTACCCCGAAAACGAAGACGCAGATCATCGCACAGATGGCTGACGACGCCGAGATCACGAAAGTTCAGGCCAAGGCCGCGCTGGAATCCATGGTGGATATGGCCTACAAGGGCGCCAAGACCAAAGACGGATTCACCATCCCCGGCATCGGGAAGCTGATCAAGCAGCGCCGCAAAGCCCGCACCGGCCGCAATCCCGCCACCGGCGAATCGATTAAGATTCCGGCCAAGACCGTGCTGAAGTTCCGGATCTCCAAGCAGGCCAAAGACGCCATTCTCTGAACCGGTAACGGCGGACAAGACGAAAACGCCGCGGCCGCTTCGGTCGCGGCGTTTTTACCGCACGCAAGGAAGAGAAGACCATGAACGCACCCGCTGTCAAGAGCCCCGTTCCGGCCCTCGCCGCAGCCGTCGCGGCCGCGCTTTTCCTGGTCCTGGCCGGAAGCGGCTGCACCTCGACCGACCCCGAAAAGCGCTCCGAACTCCCTTGGAACACCCCGCAGTCATGGGAAAGCGGGGGCGGCATGTTCACGCCCCAGCAGGGGTACAACACGCCGTGACAAGGCCGGAGGCTCAGGCCCTCCCTCCCGGTCTCACATCATCCCCCGCCCGATCAGTGCTTCGCCGATCTGAACGGCGTTGAGGGCGGCACCCTTCCAGAGGTTGTCACCCGCCACGAATAGCGCCAGGCCTTTGTCGAGCGCGGAATCCGTACGGATGCGCCCGACGAGGACGTCCTCGCGGTTCTCCGAATCGACCGGCATCGGGTAAACCTCATTTCCGGGATCGTCGACCACCCGCACGCCCGGGGCCTGCTCGAGCAGTTCGCGGGCCGCGGCCGGATCGACCTCCTGTGCGCACTCGACGCTGATCGCCTCGCTGTGGCCGGTAAACACCGGAACGCGGACGCACGTGCAGCTGATGCGGATCGAGTCGTCGCCGAGAATCTTGTGCGTCTCCCGGCTCATCTTCAATTCCTCGCTGGGCGTGCCATTTTTGAGTGAACCGATCTTGGGCAGGACATTGAAGGCGATCCGGTGCGGGTAGGCCTCGCAGGCCATCTCTTCGCCCGCGACCCAGCTCCGCACCTGCGCCTCCAGTTCCCGCACGGCGCCGGCGCCGCTGCCGGAAACCGCCTGGTACGTCGAGACGACCACGCGTCGCAGCCCGTAGGCCCGGTGCAGCGGCCCCAGCGCCATCAACGCGATGCTGGTGCTGCAGTTCGGATTGGCGATCAGTCCCTGGTGGCGGTCGAGCGCGTCGGGGTTGATCTCGGGGATCACCAGCGGGACGCGGTCGTCCATCCGGAAATCGTCGCCGTTGTCGATGACCGTGCAGCCACGTTTGACCGCTTCCCAGCCGTAGGTCTGGGATGCGCCCTTCGCGCCCTCCGTTCCCGCGAAAAAGGCCAGGTCGAATCCCTCGAAGGCCTCCGCGGAAGCCGTGCGCACTTCGTAGGACTCCCCGTCGATCTCCTGGGTGCGGTCGCTGCGGGCGAACAGTACGATCTCACGGGCCGGGAAGCCGCGCCGGCGCAGCAGGCGAACCATCTGCTCGCCCACGGCTCCGGCACCCACGACGCATATCCTGTACTCAGCCATTTATTCACCACCCAGCTGATAGCGTGCGTAACGGCGGATCGAAAACGTGTCGCCGACCTCACCGCCTTTCTGCTTCATGAGTTCCGTCACGCTGATCTTGTCGTCCTTCACAAACCCCTGCTCGAGGAGGCAGATCTGCGAGTAGAACTTATCGACCTTGCCCTCCACGATCTTCTCGATGATGTGCTCGGGCTTGCCTTCGACCTGTTTCTTAAAGATCTCGCGCTCGGCGTCGACTTTCTCCTGCGGCACATCCTCGCGCGAGAGGGCTTCCGGATCGGTGGCCGCGACGTGAAGGGTCAGGTCCCGGGCCAGTTCCCTGAACGCGTCGGCGGACGCGGTCTCCGGCTTTTCGCACCCCATTTCGAGGAGCACGCCCACCTTTCCGCCCAGATGCACGTAGCTGGCAAGCAGACCCGTGCCCTGAAGCTCGAAGCGCACGTTACGCCGCACGACCAGGTTTTCGCCGATTTCCGCGATCCGCGCGGTGAGGTCGTCCTTAACCTTTTCGGCCAGGCTGTCGTCCTCGGCGTCCAGCGCCTTCTCGCTCAGTTCCTCGACAAACGCCTGAAACTTCTCGTTGCGGGTCACGAAGTCGGTTTCGCAGTTGACCTCGATCATCGCCGCGCGGGAGCCGTCCTCCGAGACGCGCGCCGCGACTTTGCCGTCCTTCGCCGTGCGCGTGGCCTTTTTGGCCGCCACGGCCATGCCGCGCTCGCGCAGCAGCGTCATGGCGCGGTCCATATCGCCGTCCGCCTCCTGAAGGGCCTTCTTGCACTCCATCATGCTCACGTGGGTGGCGTCGCGCAGCACCTTGACATCTTTCGCGGTAATTTCGCCCATGATCTGTCCTCCCTTGTTCGGGGTCGTTAAAGTTCCACCGGCGTATTATTCCGGCTTTTCTTCCTCCGGGGCCTCTCCGGGATCCTGCGTCTGACCGGTTTCCTCTTCCCCGGACTTACCGGTCGCGGCGTCGTCCGCCTGCTCGCGGGGTTCCGGTTCCTCCGTCTTTTCTTCCCCGGCAGAGGCTTTCGTTTCCGCCGCCCCGACCTGCTCCCAGGCGGTTTCCTCCGCGACGGCGCCGGCGTCGGCCGGCCCGGCTTCGTCCCCGGCCTGCGTTCCGGCCAGTTCGCGCTCGCGGCGCATCCGGGCGAGTACTTCCTCGCGCTTCCGGCGCTCCTCGTTCTCCTTGGCCATGCGGGTCTCTTCGGCCGCCTTGCTGGCCGCGGTCTCCTCGGCCTCGCGCCGTTCGCGCTCGCGCGCTTTCTCGATCGCCTCCCGGCTGTAGAGATCCTGCGCCTCTTTCACGGCTGCGCCGAGCTGCTCCACGACCAGCCGGATCGACCGCAGCGAATCGTCGTTGCCCGGAATCGGATAATCGACCGGATCCGGGTCGGTGTTCGTATCCACCATCGCCACCACCGGGATGTGCAGCCGGTTCGCCTCCCGGACCGCGAGCGATTCGCGGTTGATATCGATCACGACCAGCGCGCCGGGCAGACGGTCCATATCCTTGATGCCCCAGAGATTGCGCTGCAGCTTCTCCTGTTCGCGCTTCAGCCCCGCCACTTCCTTCTTGGAGGCCATGTTGTCGAACGTGCCATCCTGCTCCATCCGCTCCAGCTCGCGCATGCGCTTGACGCTTTGGCGGACCGTGCGGTGGTTGGTGAGCATGCCGCCCAGCCAGCGGTGCACCACGTAGGGCTGCTCCATGGATTCCGCGGTCTCTCTGAGGACGTCCTGCGCCTGCTTCTTGGTGCCGACGAACAGCACCTTGCGCCCCTGGGAGACGACGTCCGCGAGAAATTCGCGGGCCACCCTGAGCTGGGCGAGCGATTGGGTCAGGTCGATGAGGTAGATCCCGCTCTTCGCGCCGAAGATGAAGCGCTTCATCTTGGGATTCCACCGCTTGGTCTGGTGGCCGAAGTGCACTCCGGCGTCCAGCATATCCCGTATTTCGACTTCTCTGGAAGTCAGTTCCATAGGTACCTCTCCTGTCGGTTCGTTATGAACAATCCGCTTTGGCACCCCCGAGGTTCAGGGGCACACTCGCTTCCGTCCCGCTCCGCGCGGAACTCAAGAATCGGACACACTATCAATATTCTTTACAAATGCAAGAGCACGAACGGGGAAAAACGGGGGGAACCCCACCCATAACCTTCTTTCTTTCCCGCCCGCCTCCCTTTGTTTTACAGTCGGGGCAACGCTGACCCCGCACGGTGTGATCGCGATGTGGAATATGCTCTACAGACTGGCCTGGATTTTCGTGGGCGTGCTCGTCCTCGGCTCGGCGGGCTTCGCGTTCTATCCCAAGCTTCAGCAGTACCAGCGCTACCAGGAGAAACGGGCGGAGATGGAGCGCAGGATCGAAGTGCGAGAGGATCAAATTCGCGAGCTGCGGAACCGGCGCGAACACTTTCTGAACGACCCGGAATACGCGGAGCGGATTGCACACGAAATGGGCCTGGCGCGGCCGGAGGAAACGCTGTTCCGGTTTATCGACGAACCTCCCGTCGCGACCAATGAGACCGATGAGAATTGACGCGGAAAAGGATTTCGGCGAGCGGGAGTGTCCGGGCTGCGCGGGCGTGGTGGAGGAGAACGAGAATACCTGCCCGATATGCGGATACGAGTTTCCCCGCGAATCCCGCCGTCGGCGCGCGGGGCGGATAACGGCCATGCTCGCGGCCCTGCTGGCGTTTCTGGCCCTCGTTTTACTCGGGAGACTGATTTGAAACCTGTGGCATGGACGATGGCGGGGTCGGACTCGGGCGGCGGGGCCGGCATCCAGGCCGACCTCCGCGTGATGCACGCCTTCGGCGTCCACGGGTGCACCCTGATCACCGCCCTCACCGCGCAGAACACGCTCGGCGTCCTCCGCGCCGACCCGGTCGCGCCCGCCATGCTGGAGGCGCAGTTCGAGGCGCTGATCGAGGATCTTCCCCCCGCCGCATTCAAGACGGGCATGCTCTGCGATGCGTCCACCTGCCGCACCGTGGCCGGATTTCTGGACCGGATCCCCGCCGGGGCCCGCTTCGTCTGCGACCCGGTCATGGTTGCGGGTTCCGGCGATCCGCTGTTGAGCGACGACGCGATCGCGTGCGTGAAAAACGGGATCGTCCCCCGCGCCGCGATCCTGACACCGAACATCCCGGAAGCGGAGGTCCTGCTCGGACGGACCGTCAGCGCGGAATCGATGGAGGAGGACGCCCGGGCGCTGCTCGCGCTGGGTCCCGCCTCGGTATTCCTCAAGGGCGGCCATCTGGAGGGGGGCGCGGTCTGCCGCGACCTCTGGACCGACGGCGCGGAAACTCTGTGGCTCGAGAGCCCCCGGCTGGAGAGCCGCTGCACGCACGGGACCGGCTGCGTGCTGTCCTCCGCCCTGACGGCGCTGCTCGCGCTCGGCTGGACGCCGGCGGAGGCCGCGCAACGCGCCCACGGCTGGCTGGCCGAAAAGCTGCGCGCCGCCCGGCCGCTCGGACACGGCAACGGGCCGGTGTTCTAGACCCGATCATGCACCCGCTTACCGCGTCTGAGCCGCAAGACCCTCTGGATCATAGCCTTGCGGGAGAGGCTCTTACAGAACCCCTCGCGTCTCCCGCCTGCGGCGGTCGCCACGAGGGGTTCTATAAGCGAACATGACGCGTCCGTGCGTGTGAGGGACCGAAAAGGGCTTTTTTTACGAACGTAAGAGAGCGCGCACGATTTCTTTGCCTACGCTATCCTCATCCATCTTTGGGATCTCTGCGCGAGAGACCTTTCTTGTGTTTTCGACCACGGATTACACCGGGTACACGGATGGGATCGCGCCTTCGGCGCTCCGAGTACGAGTAAGAGTACGAATTATGTTCACCCCTTCATGCTCTTCATGGCCTTCATGGTAAATCCCATGCTCTCCCCACGATCGCGATTCTACGCTCCCCCTGATCTTCCGCACCCCGCCCTTCCCCCGAACGACTTTCCATAAAAATCCACGAAACGGGGCCGGCCCAACTTCGCCCTTTCCTCACTCCCCGCCTCTCTGCTACCCTGCGCATGTTTTGCCGTTTTCGGGAGAATCGGGCCTCGGCCCGGGGCGGGGCAAGGCGAATGAGAGCGGCGGTTTTTTCACGGTGTAGTCAAGGAACCCACGGAGAGCATGATGCAGCAGAAGCACACGATGATTATCGACGGCAACGAGGCCACCGCGCGGGTGGCGCACAAGGTCAGCGAGGTCTGCGCGATCTATCCCATCACCCCCTCATCGCCGATGGGCGAATGGTCCGACCAGTACTCGGCCGAAGGGAAGACCAATATCTGGGGCACCGTGCCGCTGGTCTGCGAACTGCAGAGCGAGGGCGGCGCGAGCGGATCGGTGCACGGCGCGCTGCAGACCGGCGCGCTGACGACGACTTTCACGGCCTCACAGGGCCTGCTGCTGATGCTCCCCAACATGTACAAGATCGCCGGCGAACTCACCTCCGCCGTCTTCCACGTCTCCGCCCGCTCCGTGGCCTGCCAGGCACTCTCCATCTTCGGCGACCACTCGGACGTGATGGCCGTGCGTGCGACCGGCTTCGCGCTGCTGGCTTCCGACTCCGTACAGGAGGCGGCCGACAACGCGCTGATCGCGCAGGCGGCGACGCTGGAGAGCCGCATCCCGTTCGTGCATTTCTTCGACGGGTTCCGCACCTCGCACGAGATCAACAAAATCGAACTGCCCTCCGACGAGGCCATCCGCGCGATGATCGACGACGACCTCGTCCTCGCCCACCGCGAGCGGGGGATGTCGCCGGACCGCCCGATCATCCGCGGCACCGCCCAGAATCCGGACGTCTTTTTCCAGGCGCGCGAGACGGTGAACCGCTACTACGAGGCCACCCCCGACATCGTCCAGAAGGCGATGGATCGCTTCGCGGAACAGACCGGGCGCCAGTATCATCTGTTCGACTACTTCGGCGCGCCGGACGCCGACCGCGTGATCGTGCTGATGGGCTCGGGCGCCTCGACCGCCCGCGCGACCGTGGAGCATCTCGCGGCGCAGGGCGAAAAGGTCGGCATGATCCAGGTCCACCTCTACCGCCCGTTCTCCATGAAGCACTTCATCGAGGCGCTTCCGGAAACCGCGCAGATCGTGGCCGCACTCGACCGGACGAAAGAGCCGGGCGCCGACGGCGAGCCGCTCTACAAGGACCTGCAGGGCGCGTTCAACGAAGCGTGCGCGGAGGGGCTGCGCAAAGATGCGCCGAGGATCATCGGCGGCCGCTACGGGCTCTCCTCAAAAGAATTCACCCCGGCCATGGTCAAGGGCCTCTTCGACGAAATGGCCAAGGACCGCCCGAAGAACCACTTCACGCTCGGAATCAACGACGACGTCACACACACCAGCATCGAATACGACCCGTCGTTCAAGATCGAGCCGGACCATGTCGTGCGCGCGATGTTCTTCGGCCTCGGATCGGACGGCACGGTCGGCGCGAACAAGAACTCCATCAAGATCATTGGCCAGGAAACCGATAACTACGCGCAGGGATACTTCGTCTACGACTCCAAGAAGGCGGGGTCGAAGACCATTTCGCACCTGCGGTTCGGGCCCGAGCCGATCCGGTCGACGTACCTGATCCGCTCCGCGAACTTCCTCGCCTGCCACCAGTTCGTCTTCCTCGACCAGATCGACATGCTCCAGTACCTCGAGGACGGCGGGACCTTCCTGCTGAACAGCCCGTACGGGCCGGACGAGGTCTGGGACCGCCTGCCGCGCGACGTGCAGCAGCAGATCATCGACCGGAAGCTCGAGTTCTACGCGATCGACGCCTACAAGGTGGCGCGCGAGGCCGAGATGGGCGCGCGCATCAATACGATCATGCAAACCTGCTTCTTCGCGATCTCCGGCGTGCTCGAGCGCGAGGAGGCGATCGACAAGATCAAGGGCGCGATCAAAAAGACCTACGGCAAGAAGGGCGAGGAGATCGTCAAAAAGAACTTCAAGGCCGTGGACATGGCGCTGGACAACCTGCATCAGATCGAAGTGCCGGACAAAGTCACCAGCACCCGCGAGAAGCCGTCGGTCGTACCGGACTCGGCCCCGGAATTCGTGCGCAGGGTCACCGCCGAGATCATGGCGGGGCGCGGCGACGATCTGCCGGTGAGCGCGCTGCCCGACGACGGCACCTACCCCGTCGGAACCACGCGCTGGGAGAAGCGCAATGTCTCGCTGTTCGTCCCCGCCTGGGAGCCGGACCTGTGCATCCAGTGCGGCAACTGCTCGCTGGTCTGCCCGCATTCGTGCATCCGCGTGAAGACGGCGCAGGAATCGGACCTCAAGGATGCGCCGGACACACTCAAAACCGCGCCCCTCAAGGGTAAGGACGTGCCGGAGGGCACGCAGTACATCCTGCAGGTGGCGGTCGAGGACTGCACCGGCTGCGCGCTGTGCGTCGAAGCCTGCCCGAAGAAGAGCAAGGAGGAAGCGGGCAAAAAGGCCATCAACATGGTCGAGAAGGAGCCGATCCTCGCCGCGGAGCGGAAGAACCTCGAGTACGTGCTCGACCTTCCGGATCCCGACCGCACCGGACTCAACCTCGGCTCGGTGCGCGACGTCCAGTTCGCCCAGCCGCTGTTCGAATTCTCCGGCGCGTGCGCCGGGTGCGGCGAAACGCCCTATGTCAAACTGCTCAGCCAGCTCTTCGGCGACCGCGCGATCATCGCCAACGCCACCGGCTGTTCCTCGATCTACGGCGGCAACCTGCCGACGACCCCGTGGACGACGAACAAATCCGGGCGCGGGCCGACGTGGTCGAACTCGCTCTTTGAAGACAATGCGGAGTTCGGGTTCGGCTTCCGGCTGACGATCGACAAGCACCGCGAATACGCCCTGGAGCTGGTGAAACAGCTTCGCGGGGAGCTGGGCGACGAACTGGCCGACGGCATCCTGAACGCGAAGCCGAAGACGGAAGAGGAGATCGAGAATCAGCGCGACCGCGTGGCGGCGGCGAAGGAACGGCTGCGCAAGCTGGACCGTTCCGAAGCGCGTTATCTCCTCTCCGTGATCGACCACCTCGTGCCGCGCAGCGTCTGGCTGCTCGGCGGCGACGGCTGGGCCTACGATATCGGCTACGGCGGGCTCGATCACGTGCTGGCCAGCGGCCGCAATATCAACGCCCTCGTGCTCGATTCGGAGACCTACTCGAACACCGGCGGGCAGATGTCCAAGGCCACCCCGCGCGCCGCCGTGGCCAAGTTCGCCGCGGCGGGCAAACCGTCCGCCAAAAAGGACCTCGGCATGATGGCGATGTGCTACGGCAACGTCTACGTGGCCCGGGTCTCGATGGGTGCGAATGCGCGTCAGACCCTCAAGGCGTTCACGGAGGCCGAGGCCTACGACGGGCCTTCGCTGATCATCGCCTACTCGCCGTGCATCGCGCAGGGGATCAATCTCCAGAAGGGGCTCGATCAGCAGAAACTGGCGGTGAGCAGCGGGTACTGGCCGCTGTACCGGTTCAATCCGGAGCTTGCGGACGAAGGAAAAAATCCGCTGGTGCTGGAGTCGAAGGAACCCTCGACGCCGCTCGAGGACTACGCCTACAACGAAATCCGCTACAAGATGCTCGAGCGCAGCAAACCGGAACACGCGCGCAGGCTGATGGCACTGGCGAAGGAAGACGTCAGCAAGCGCTGGGAACTGTACAAACGCTGGGCCGGCCAGGAGCAGTGAGCGAACGGGGAGCCTGCGCGTTTGCAGTCAGGGGCTGGTGATCTGCGGGAGATCGTGAAGAGAACAAAGGAACTGGAAGCATGAATACGACGACGACCTATCTGGGCATGGAACTGAAGAATCCGCTGGTCCCCTCCGCGGGACCGTTCTCACAGAACATCGACGGCATCCGTCGCCTGGAGGATGCGGGCGCCGCCGCGGTGGTGATGTTTTCGCTGTTCGAGGAGCAGCTCCGCCACGAAGCGGATGCCCTCGACTACCTCACCTCGGCGGGTTCGGAGAGCTTTCCCGAGGCGCTCTCCTATTTCCCCGAGGTTTCCGACTACCGCGTCGGGGCGGACGAATACCTGGACACGCTGCGCGAGGCGAAAGAAAAGACGGACATCCCGATCATCGGCAGCCTGAACGGCATCTCGAGCGAAGGCTGGATCGACTACAGCAAAAAGATGGAGCAGGCCGGAGCCGATGCGATCGAGCTGAACGTCTACTACCTTGGCGCCGACATGGAACAGACCGCCGAACAGGTGGAGGCGCTGTACGAGGAGGCGGTGCGTTCGGTCCGGGCGGCGGTGGATGTCCCGGTCGCGGTCAAGCTGAGCCCGTACTTCAGCTCCACCGCTCACGCCTGCCGCAAGATGGTCAACGCCGGCGCGGACGGGCTCGTGCTCTTCAACCGCTTCTACCAGCCGGATCTCGACATCGAAAACCGCGAAGTCGACCTTTCACTCAATCTCAGTTCCCCGCACGAGATGCGCCTTCCGCTGCGCTGGATCGGCCTGCTTCGCGGCCGCATCGGCGCCTCGCTCGGCGCGACCACCGGCGTGCATACCGCCGAGGATGCCGTGAAGTACCTGATGGCCGGGGCGGATGCGGTGATGATGACCTCCGTGCTGCTCGAAAAGGGGCTGGATCATCTCGGGGTTCTTCTCGGCAACCTCACGAAATGGATGGAAGCCCACGAGTACGAATCCGTGGAACAGATGCAGGGTTGTCTCAGCCACAAGGCGACCGGTGGGGACACCGCGTTTGAACGCGCGAACTACATCAAGATCCTCGAATCCTACAAGGGCCAGTACCTGACGACCCAGCAGTAGGACGTATTCGAACGAGCCCCGTCCTGCCCTCCGGCGTGACGGGGCTTGCTACGCATCCATGGTACGCCGCATCGCGGCGATGTGCTCCGGCGTCGTGCCGCAACACCCTCCGATGATGTTCGCGCCGGCGTCGATCAGGCGCGGCACGGCGATGGCCATCTCCCCGGGCGTAGCCTTAAAGACCGTATGCCCGTCCTCTATGACCGGCATCCCGGCGTTCGGCATCGCGATGATCGGGAGGCCGGATGCGGCGCGAAGCTGCCGGACGACCTCGATGATCCCCTCCGGACCGTTCCCGCAATTGGTCCCGATCGCATCGACGCCCAGGGACGCCATCTCCCCGGCGAACTGTTCCGGCGTGACACCCATCATGGTCGCAAATCCTCCGTGCAACTGGGGGTCGAAGGTAAAACTCACCAGGACAATCAGATCGCTGTGCTCGCGCACGGCGCGGACCGCGGCCCCGGCCTCTTCGAGCCCGGTCATCGTCTCGACGATCACCGCATCCGCGCCGCCCGAGGCGAAGGCCTCCGCCTGTTCCGCGAAGGCCTCGACGAACGCCTCCTCCGTTTCCGTGCCGTAGGGTTCCATAAATTCGCCCGTGGGGCCAATCGTCGCCAGCACGATTCCCTCTTCGCCCGCCACGTCACGGGCGAGACTCGCCGCGGCCTCGTTGATCTCATGCGCGCGTGATTCGAGTCCGTGAAAGCGGAGTTTGTAACGCGACCCCCCGAAGGAATTGCATTCGACGATATCGCTGCCCGCATCGCGATAGGCGCGATAGATCGCCCGCACGTCATCCGGGCGGTCCACACACCAACGTTCCGGGCATTCGCCGGGCTGAAGACCGGCCGCCTGAAGCATCGTTCCCATGGCGCCATCGCACAACAGCGGTTTGCCCTCCGCCCAGGCCGTTTTAAGATCCCCCTTCATCGTCTCCCTCCGCATTCAGGTAATACCGCCGCATCTCGTGATACCGTCCACAACCCTTCGCCCCCTCCGGACAGCGCCCGTAACGCAGACACTTCGGGCCACAGCCCGCGAACAAAGCAGGACACACGTCCTTGACCCGGGCGAGCATCTGCCCGGCGACCTCACGAATCTCCCATTGCGCCCGGCGGCAGAGCCGCTCCTCGAAAAAGTGCATCAGCACGCGCGCATTCATCGTCACCGCGATGCGTGTTTCACAGGCGTTGGGCAGGAGGTAGCGCGCATCCTGACGGCGCTCCTCTCCCGAGCCCTCCAAGGCGTCCCCCAGAAGGCGATACCGTTCGGCGAGCAGGGCCATGGTCTCCTCGAAATACTCCACCGCATCGCGCGATTCCCCCTCCGGAGTATTCACGAGGCGGCCCTCCATGGAGGGAGGAATCACGTAATCGAAGCGGTCGTGCGCCACGTAACGCTGGCTTCGCTGAGAATAGCTCGCCAGCCGATGACGGACCAATTGATGACTCATCGCCCTCGAAACGCCGTGGATGTAAAACGAGAAAACCGCGTGTTCGAGCGGACTCAGGTGTCCCATGCTGCGCAGAAAGCCGATCATGCCCTCACGTTGCGCGGCGCCGGCATCGAACGGATGCTCGTCACCCCCCGCGTAACAGAGCCGGGCCGCCGATGCGACGAGCGCCTCCGCGTCCGGGGTGTGCCCGACCAGTTCAACCGCTATGGATACCGCCCCCATCGCCGTAACGCCTCCTGTTTCCCCGCCCCGGAACGCCGGGCACGAGGGGCATTGTCCAATACGTCGCGAACGCCTGTCAAGGTTCGGGAGCCCGGATAACCGCATGGAGGGTCGGCTTCCACGCCGACCGCAAAAGAGGACGGGGTGGAACCCGTCCCTCCACGCCGACCTCTAACACGGACGGGGTGGAACCCGTCCCTCCACGCCGACCTCTAACACGGACGGGGTGGAACCCGTCCCTCCACGCCGACCTCTAACACGGACGGGGTGGAACCCGTCCCTCCACGCCGACCGCAAAAGAGGACGGGGTGGAACCCGTCCCTCCACACCGACCGCAAAAGAGGACGGGGTGGAACCCGTCCCTCCACGCCGACCGCAAAAGAGGACGGGGTGGAACCCGTCCCTCCACGCCGACCGCAAAAGAGGACGGGGTGGAACCCGTCCCTCCAGGGCGAACGCAAAAGAGGACGGGGTGGAACCCGTCCCTCCACGCCGACCGCAAAAGAGGACGGGGTGGAACCCGTCCCTCCACACCGACCGCAAAAGAGGACGGGGTGGAACCCGTCCCTCCAGGGCGAACGCTGCATGGACGAGGTCGGCCCGAGGTTACCGTCGCCCCTCAACCCTCAAGGGAGTGCACTCTTCGGCTTCATTGCGAAAGGCCGAGGGGGTACATCCGAATACCTGTCGAAAGAGCCGGTTGAAATTGGAGAGATCGGAAAACCCGCTCTCGAGACACACCACGGCGATTTTATCGTCCGTCGTACGAAGCCTGCGCACGGCCTCCGCCAATCGCCGCTGCCGAAGATACGCCCCCGTGGTGAGACCGGTGTAGCGTTTGAACCGTCGGCAGAGGTTGGCGCGGCGCAATCGGGCGACGGCGCACAGGTCATCAAGCGGAACGGCCTCGTTGAAATGCTCGTCCAGATAGACCCGTACGCGTTCGACCGGCGTATCGATAGATTCCGTATGCTCCGGGACGACGGCCGGAGCAGCGCGGCACAACTCGATGAGGAGAAGCCGGAAGAGCGATTCGATCGCCGTTTCGCTTCCATCGGCGGGGCGTTCCTGTTCCGCGTACAGCATGGCCAGAAGCTGAAGAGGACGATCCGGCTCGGCGAGCTGAAGGTGGACGACCCGGTTCAGGCGGTGACCGAGCATCGGGTGGGACGGGATAAGATCATGCAGACGCCGGTCCAGCGAAGGCGGCAGGGGGGGAGCGGGATAGCGGCGCCGATCCCAATACAGATTCATCAGCTCCACCGGACCGCGCGGGGTCTTCAGCGTGTGGTACTGGTGATAATTCAGGATCGTCACGCCTCCGCGCGTCTCATCATACGTCCGATCCGCCGTGACGTGCCGGAAGGTTCCGTTCAGCACGAAGAGCACTTCGACGAACGGGTGGGTGTGATACTGGTGCGTGCTCTGGCTGAACGCCCGGAAGTATTCAAAGGCGAGTCCGGTCGACGCCAGCCGGCGCGCGGCCCTCGGGATGTTGGGGCGTTTGGTGATCTGACGTTCGGGGGCGATTCCCCTCATCTCAACGTGCCCTCAGCGTTTCGAACCATTGCAGCGCGGCCTCGATACAGGGCAGCGCTCCGGCCTCGTGATCCGTCACCGGACCGGGATCTTCAATTGAAATACATCGGCACCCGCGGGCGAAGAAGTTGGAGTACGCCGTCCATGAATTCTCCTTGGGAACCGTGGTATCGCCCGAGCAGTGGTAGAAACGGGTCGTCACGGCGGGCACCCATTCCCTGTAGGTATCGTTCGCCCGCAGGGCCTCTCGGAAGACGTGATCCGGATCGGCGTCGAATTCCGCTATAAACTCCGGGCGAAAGATCTCGCGGGGAATGTCCGGCATCTCCGCATTGACCTGTGCGGCGGTATGCTCCCCGTCCAGCACGGCGGGAAGCGTCACGTCGTAGGGTGGAACCAACACATCCGACAAGTCGTCGAACCAGCGATACACCCCATTATAGCCCAGGAGCAGATACGCCGAATAGCCCGGATCAGGGGAGGGCTGCGGCCCCAGCATCAGATCCGCCATCACCCCGGAAAGATCGTGCGGCCCCGCCATGGGCGCGGACGCCGTCAGCGAAAACTCATCGCCATGACGGGTCTCCAGTTCCCGCTGCAGCGCCAGGGTCGCATGTCCGCCCTGGGAATAACCGAAGATGTAAAGGTCCCCGTTGAGCGATAAAGACGACGTCTGCTCCACGTAAGTGCGCACCGCTCGCAGCATATCCACGCAGGCCACCGCCTCCGAGCGCTTATACATCGTCCCGTGCTGGTACGAAAGCAGGGGGAACGATCCGCTCCCCTGCGGAATGCAGAGGCGGCCGGAAGCCCGCGAAGCAAGTCCGCGATGATCAAAGGTGTCATACGAGAGGGTATAGACGGTCACGCCGTAGTCCGGATCGATGAAATCAATACCGTTGGGGCCCAGAGATAAACTGATCGCGAAACGCGAATAACTCGAGTCCCGCCGGGGGTCGATATCCTCTCCGCGCGGAGACCGGCGGACGCGGAAGAATCCGGATCGCTCCGCGGGCTCGAACGTCCATTCCGTCCCGCCGTCCGGCCAGCGGTCGGCTCCGCCCGCAAAGCTCCATGACCCGTCCCCGAGACCGGCGCGGGTCAGTACGGCGTACCCGCCGGTCTCCTCCCCGTCCCGCACCCGGACCCGGAACTCTCCCGCGGGACCGCGGTCCAGCGTGATCCTCATCGCCGGAACTGAAACGAGCGCCGGCCAGAGACACGCCGTGATCCCTATCCACTTGAATAAGCGAGATGTCATGCCCTCCCCGAAACTGCAGGTAGCGGTCCCCTCAACCCGGGCGGCGTCCGGTCCCGCGACCCTCATAGTAAACAGGGACGCATCGATTTGTAAACATATACCAAGATTGCCGCCGTCTGCAGGGCTATATTTCACCTAAAAAGGAGTCGACGATGAACGCGAGAGAGCGGGTACTGGCGGTGCTGAACAGGGAAACCCCGGACCGGGTTCCGGTCGATCTGTGGCTGGCACCGGAGCTGGTGGAGAAGTTCAAGCGGCGGCTGGAAGTCGGGGATGAACTCGACATCTACCGAGAGCTGGACGTGGACAAGATCGCCTGGCTGGGCATTCCTTATAAGGGCCGGATGATCAAGGATCCCAACGAGCAGGTCGACGTCAACCACTGGGGCGTCAAGTTCCGGAAGGTCAACGCCAACGAGAAGACCGAGTACAGCGAGGTTTCATTCCGGCCGCTGGAAGCTATGGAAGACCCTTCGGCGCTGGAGGATTACCCGTGGCCCGACCCCGGCGACTTCGATTACGAGGCCGCGGCACGGGAGGCGAGACAGCTCGCCTCGGAGTTCGTCACGCTGGGCCCCTGGGTTTCGCTGTTCGAGGTCTACTGCATGATGCGCTCGCTTGAACAGGCGCTGATGGACACGGTGGCCGAGCCGGAATTCCTGCACGCCGCGCTCGACAAAATCGCGTGGTCGCAGGGCGAGATGCTGCGCCGCTTTCTGGACGCGGCGGGGGACGCGACCGATATGGTATTCATCAGCGACGACGTGGGCATGCAGCAGAATCTACTGATATCCCCGCAGGCCTTCGACGAGTTCCTCTTTCCGAGGCTGAAGAACTGGTGCGACATGATCCACGACCATGGCGCGCGCGTGTTCTTCCATACCGACGGGGCCGCGGAACCGCTGATCCCGCGCCTGATCGAGGCGGGCGTCGACGTCCTCAATCCGATCCAGCACGTCTGTCCCGGCATGGACCGCGAGTCCTTGAAGGCCCAATACGGGGACAGACTCATCTTTCACGGCGGCGTCGAAAACCAGCAGACCCTGCCCTTCGGAACACCGGAGGAAGTGGCGCGGGAGACGCATGAGTGCCTCGAAAAGCTGGGGCCCGACGGCTACATCCCGTGCTCCTGCCACTTCGCGCAGGCCGACACGCCGGAAGAGAACATCCTGGCACTGGTGCGCACAGTCCGGGAGTTCAGGGTCTAGTAGTCGACCCGATCTTCTTTGCGCGTCCACGCCTCCAGCACCGGCAGGGCCTCCTCACGGAGGGCCTGCCTGAACGGGATGGCTCGCGCCTCGATCGGTTGCGAAAGATCCCGGTAGACGAACGCATCGTCAAACCCCGCGTCGGCCGCGTCCCGACGCGTCGCAGCGAACACGACCGCGTCGAGCCGGGCCCAGTAGATCGCGCCGAGGCACATGGGGCAGGGCTCGCAGCTCGCGTAGAGCGTGCAGCCGGAGAGGTCGAAGCGGTCGAGCGCGGAGCATGCGGCACGGATGGCGCAGATCTCGGCGTGCGCCGTAGGATCGTTCGCGCGGGTCACCCGGTTCCATCCGCGGGAGAGGATCCGGTCCCCGCGCACGATCACCGCGCCGAAAGGGCCTCCTTCGTCCGCCTCCATCTTCTCGCGCGACAGGCGAATCGCCTCTCGTAGAAATCTCATGTCCATAAGAAAAAAGCCGGCCCCTCGGGACCGGCTTTCCGTTTCAATCGCACCGGCCTCAGCTCAGGCCGAGTACGCGATCGACTTCGCTCACGGCCAGGTTGGCGTCGCTCGAATAACCGTCGGCCCCGATCTCGTCGGCATACTCCTGCGTGACGGGAGCGCCGCCGATGACCACCTTGACGTCCGAATCCTTGAACGCCTCGACGACTTCCTTCATGTACGGCATCGTGGTCGTCAGCAGAGCGCTGAGCAGGACCGCCTTGGATCCGGTATCTTCGACGGCCTTCTTATACTTCTCTACATCGCAGTCCACGCCGATGTCCTCGACATGGTACCCCGCGCCCTTCACCATCATCGTCACCAGGTTCTTACCGATATCGTGCAGGTCGCCCTTGACCGTGCCGATCACCACGCGGCCCTTCGGCTCGTGGCCCTGCTCGGCGAGGATCGGATCGATAATATCCAGCCCCGCCTGCATTGCGCGCGCCGCGATCAGCATTTCCGGCACATAGGCCTCGTTCCGCGAGAAGCGGTCGCCGACCTCTTTCATCGCGGGAATCATCGAGTCCATCAGAAGCTCTTCTACCGACGCGCCCCCGTCGACCGCCTTCTGCACGATCTCCTGCACGTCTTTGCGCTTCCCCTTCGTCACCGCCTGGAACAGTTCTTCATTCTTGGCCATACCGGATGCCTCCCTTTACGTTTATCCGCTTTCCGTTTCCCTGTTCAAATCGGGACGAAATCTACCAGCCGCCCCTCTTTCTGAATAGGGCATATCAGTTAATTTATGGTACATATTTGCTGCGGCGTCTGATAGAAAGATCCCCGATCATGCTGCAGACGGAAGAGGGAGCAGCGCGGAACTATGCCGATTTTGTCACATGAACTTCAAACCCGCCTTTATGAAGAACTGGAATCTCTGGAGGCGGAATCGTTTTATCTCTGTTCACCGGAGGGGCATCTGGCCGGTTCTCTTCGGGAGGCGGGGGTTCCTTCCGGCTGGCTGAACGCGGAGTCTCCGGTTCAGTCCCGTCGCGAGGCCTTTCAGGAATCCGTCCGCTGGGGTGAACCCTGGGTGTTCAGTCTCCTGCCGGGCCTGCTGAGCTGGATCGTACCGCTCAACGACGGGAACGACCTGAACGGAGCGCTGACCGGCACGCCGCGGCTGACCGCGGACGGACCGCAGGCGCGCCGGGAGTGCGTGACGAACCTGATGGCGGCCGGCTGTACGCGTGCGGAGGCCGAGGCGGAAGCGGAGGCGCGGCCGGCCGGCGACGAAGCCCTGGCGCGGCGCATGGCCGATGCCGTCTTCACCGCCTTCTACCGCATCAGCGGCTGGCGTCCCGGAATCCTCGACCGGAACCGGGCCGAAGCGATCCGGAGGCGGAAGATGACCGACACGCTGTATCCCCGCGACGCGGCACCGCGGCCGGTCTACCCGCTGGACGAGGAGCGCACGCTGCTGGCGCTGATGAAGAGCGGCGACCGCAAGGGGGCGCGGCGCATCCTGAACCGGCTGCTCGGGTCGATGTTTGCGCGCTCGCCGGACATCCACATCCTCCGCGCCCGCGCGACGGAGATGATGGGTTATCTCGTGCGCGCCGCCGTGGAAGATCACCCGCGGCTCAGTCCGGCGATCGAGCGCAACTACGAGTGGATGGGAAAGATCGTGCAGGCGCACGATTTCGAGGAATTGACGGGCACGGTGATCGAGGCGCTCAACGCATTCATGGACAGCATGTACCTCGTGGGCGCCAGCGGATCGAGCACCCCGGTCTATGCCGCGCTGCGCTGTATCGAGATGCGCTTCCGCGAGCCGCTCACGCTGGAGGACGTCGCCGGCGCCGCGGGACTCAGTGTCAGCCGTATTGCACATCTGACCAAGGAGGTGACGGGCCGCACGATTGTCGAACACCTCCGCCGCAGAAGGGTCGAGGAATCGCGCCGCCTGCTGGAGCAGACCGATCGCACCTGCGCCGACATCGCGCTCGACGTCGGTTTCGGCGAACAGAGCTACTTCATCCGCCGCTTCCGGCAGGCCACCGGCGTAACACCGGGGCGGTACCGGCGGGAGATGCGCGGGGATAGAGACGATTAAGAGGATCCGGCATCCTCTTCCTACCCCTTCATCCCCGTCAGCGCGATGCCCTGGATAAAGTATTTCTGGGCGAAGAAAAACACGACGATCACCGGAAGGGTCATCAGCAGTGAGCCGGCCATCATCAGTCCGAAGTCCGTTCCGCGTTCCACCTGCAGGGCGTAGAGTCCGAGCGGCAGCGGGTAGAGCTGCTGGTCGGAGATGAAGATCAACGGCCCCATGAAATCGTTCCACACCGCCATGAAGGTGAAGATCGCGATACAGGCCAGGGTCGGTTTCACCAGCGGCATGATCACATACCAGTAGACCTGCAGGAAGTTACAGCCGTCTATCACCGCCGAATCCTCAAGATCCTTGGGAATACCCCGCATGAACTGGATCAGCAGGAACGTATTGAACGCGTTCGCGCACCAGTTCAGTACCCACAGCGGGGTGAGGGTGTTGTACCAGCCCAGGTTCTTCACGATCAGAAAGTAGGGAACCATAGTCACCTGCGGCGGGATCATCAGCGTGGCCAGCATCACGGCAAAGCACAGCTTGCGTCCCGGCCATTCCAGGCGGGCAAAGGCGTAGGCCACCAGTGAGCAGGAGAAAATGGCGCCGACGATATTGAACGTGAGCAGCACCACGCTCACGAGCACGTACTGCCAGAAGGGGACGTAATCGAACACCTTGCGGTAGTTGCGCATCAGCTTGTGGCCCCAGGCCCCCAGCGCGCCGTTTTCGTCGACGATCATACTGAGCTTGACCGTGCGGGGGCGGGACTCGTACTCCGGCCCGCTATCCTTCTGCTTGTAAGGGGTCCATAGACGCATGCGGGTGGAATTGTACGCGTCCGCGGGGCCGTGTTCCTGAAGTGTGATGATGCGCGACTGGATACGACCGGTCGTCTCGTCCCGCGTGGTCCGGTAGAGGCGCCCGTTCATCTCCATCTCAAAGCGCAGATCATGCCACGAATCATCCGGGGTGATCGCCACCATCAGCCGCTGCAGCCGCTCGACCTCGAAGGGAATCGACATTCTGCGCGTGAGCACCACGCGCTGTTTACCGGGCGCGGAGAAGTCGTAATGCACCACCGCCCCGCGCCCGTCCCGCGCGTCGCGCAGTTCGGCGGGACCCTCGGCCACGCTCCAGAAATCGGCGAAGGACAGTCCTTCGGTCAGTTCTTTCTCCTGCAGGTCGATGCTGCGCACCCGCACCGGCCCCACCAGCAGGCGCCGGCGCGCCTTTTCCGCCACATCGGCCAGGAGATCCGGCGTGATCTGCACATCCAGCCTGCGATGCAGCTCGCCGTCCGAAAGATCCCAGTCCTCGAGCGGCATGGTCCGGAACAGCCGATGGAACACGCCCGGCAGCAGAAGCTCGTCGGCATCTTTTTCGCCGATCACGCCCATCGGGATCTCCGGGCGGGGACGGGCGGCGAGGATCTCCTCAATCATGGGGCGGGCCCTGGCGAACACCTCCTCCTCCGGCTTGCTGAAAGTGCGCGCATCGAGATAGGGAGAACGTTTCGCGGGAATCGGACGCCGCGGCAGAATCTTCAATTCCTCGGTGAACATCTCGCGATCCACCTTGAAACTGCTGCCGATCATCCACACGAACGGCACGGTGAACAGTGCGCTGCCGCCGATCAGCAGCGTGTACAGCACCACCGTGCGCAGCACCCCGCGAAACCTGCGCATTCTCCGGGCCTTTATGTCGGGTTCTTTCAACATGACTATCCTATCCGCCCTCGTAATGGACCCATTTCTTCGAGGCCTTGAGCTGGAAGAACGTGAGCACGGCAATGATCAGGAAGAGGAACCACGCCATCGCCGCCGCATACCCCATGTTCAGATAACGGAACGCCTGATTGAAGAGATGGTACACATAGAAGAGCGTCGAGTTCACCGGGCCGCCGCCGGTCATGATGAAGGCCTGCGTAAAGACCTGGAACGTGATAATCATGCCCATGATCAGATTGAAGAGGATGTACGGCGTCAGCATCGGCAGCGTAATGAAGCGGAACTTCTGCCATGCGCTGGCGCCGTCGATCGCCGCCGCCTCGTAATAGGACTCACTGATGCTCTTCAACCCCGCGATCCAGATGATCATCGTCCCCCCCGCGGCCCAGAGGCTCATGAGGATCAGGGCCGGCTTGGCGGTGCGCGGGTCCTGCAGCCACAGCGGGCCTTCGAGGCCGAAGATGCCCAGCGCCTGGTTGAGCAGTCCGCCCGAAGGGTTGAAAATCCAGATCCAGAGAATGCTCGCGGCCACGTGCGGCACGATGCTCGGGATGTAGAACAGCGTCCTCCAGAGGGCGACGCCGCGGACTTTCTGCGTGAGCAGCAGCGCCATCCCCAGCCCCGTCGCGAGGCCGAGCGGGACGCCGATGATCATGAATACCGTATTCCCGAGCGATTTAAAGAAGAGGTCGTCCTCGACAAACATCCTGCTGAAATTGTCCAGGCCGATGAATACCGCCGGACTCAGCACGTCGTAGCGGCAGAAGCTCAGAACGATCGAAAAGAGCAACGGCCCGCCGATCAGGGCGACAAACCCTATGATCCACGGCGCGGCCGAAATGAGCCCGCCATACCACTGTTTTGTTCCCGGCCCTCCGGTGTCGCGCCGGCGGTAATTGCGCACCCCCCAGACGGCGAGCGCCGCCAGGATAGCCCCGTACAACACGATAAACCATGTCCAGTCCGTGATCGTGACCCCGGGCGCGGGATAGAGCAATTCATTCAGTTCGCGCTGCACCTGGGCATTGTGATACTCGCAGGCCTCCTGCGGGGTCCTGCGGTGATAGACCGCATCATCGGTCGCCGAGAGCTGCGCGTCCCAGAGCTTCTGCCCGACCGGCGTCACCGGACGGTTCTTCGACACCGGGAGCAGATCGTTGAAGACCTTGATGGCGTGTTTCAGCTCGGGTTTCAGACTGTCGTTATCGACGACATAGTGCTCGTACGCCCATCGGTTATGGCTGCGGTTGGGGTCCTGAGTGGGGATATACGACTGGCCCTTGGCCAGGTTTTCGTAGTACTTGGCGGCGCAGCGGATCTGCTGCGCGCGGCGGCTGCGCAGAAACCGGATAAAGTCCCACGCGCCCTGCTTGTGATCGGAGTTCGCGGGAATCGCGTAACTCGACCCTCCGATCCACGAAATCGGTTCCCGCCCCCGGTCCAGCTGCTCCTGCGGCATCGGGGCCGGACAGCACCCGAAATTGAGGTTCTCCCCGTACTTGGCGAGATCCTCGACGCTCCACACGCCGTCGATCTTCATCGCCACCTTGCCGAGGATAAACGGATCCAACGCACCGGACTGGAAGGAGCTTCCGAAGGCGTTGACCTCCTGCACCCCACCGAGGCGGTCATAGATATCGACCACATAATCCAGCGCATCGACGATCGGCGGATCGTCCATCGTGACCGTGGTGCGGTCTTCGCTCATGAACCGGCCGCCGTTCTGCCAGCCGTACATATACAGCCAGGCATTCCCGTAGTTGGGGATAAATCCGACGACATCCATGTTGCCCTGCTCATCCCGCTCGGTGAGTCCTACGGCCATCTCCCTGAGTTCATCCCAGTTGCGCGGCGGACGCGCTTCGCCCGCCGCATTGGTGTAGCCGTGGCGGACCAGGATGTCCTTGTTGTAGATCAGCGCACGACTGTTCACCCAGCAGGGAATCCCGTACACGTCCGCATCGCCGGTCTTCGGGTCGGTGTAGGTGGCCTGCCGCCAGCACGCCTCGAAATAGTCCCCGCGGTCAATGGGTTCGATCGCCGCCAGCGCCCGCGCCCCCTCCGCACGAGGCGCTTCAGCCTCCGCGCCCGGCCACGGGGGAAGGACGTCCCGACCACGGCGCTCCTTCTCCTCCTGCCAGCGCTCCCACGCCTCGCGGTCGCGTTCCATGTACTGACGGAGCGGCGTGAAGGCGTCGATCGACGCCCACTTCGCCATCACATGATCGCCGAAAAAAACCACGTCCGCCGGGTCGCCGCCGATCAGGCTGAGCACAAAACGAGTGGGATCCTCGGATTCGCCGCGATTGGCCGACTGCTGGACGCTGATCTTGTACAGGGGATACTCGCCGTCCGTGGCCTCATGACGCCTCCTGCAGAGATGCTCGAACTCACGGATCATCTCGCGCACCGAGGGCGAGAAGGCGAAGTAGGACTCGAAACGCAGCTCGACCTCGTCCTCGCCGAGCACGTCCCTGGCGTCAACCCCCGTACGCACCAGCAGCAGACCCCCGAGCAACGCACCCGCAAGCAGGATCAGACCCGCCGCGCGTTTCCATGAATCCCTGATTGAATAACCCATCCGATGCGCTGCCCTCCGGAGCAGTCAGACTACCCTCTGCCGAGCCCACCTTAAAGAATACTTAAAGTTAATGATCGAAGCGTTTTATTATCCTGAAGGAGCACTGTCAAGAACGAAGACTCCGTTCTTTCGTCCTGTCACTTTCAGGGATTATATTGACAAATATCCGCTTTCATTTTTTACAATGTGTTTTCGTGATCAGAAGTATTCAAAGTCAGGAGTACCCATGGAACGAAGATCTTTTCTTACAGGGACATCCGCCGGTGCGATTGCAGCCTTCGGCATGAGCGGTCTTACCCGCGGTGCCCCGGGCGGGCGGCCGAACATCATCTTTCTGATGACGGACGACCAGCGCAAGGACACGCTGGGGTGTTACGGAAACGCCGCAGTGAAGACCCCGCATCTGGATGCGATGGCGGCGGAGGGCACGGCGTTCGAGAACGCGTTCGTGGTTACGTCCATCTGTGTGGCCAGCCGCGCGACGGTCCTGACCGGCCAGTACATGCGCACGCACGGCATCCGCGATTTCATCGAACCGTTCACGGAGGATCAGGTTGACGCGACGTACCCGGCCATTCTGCGCCGACACGGTTACTACACGGGATTCATCGGCAAGTGGGGCGTGGGCGCGACGCATCCGGAACATCTGAAAAGTCCCGCGGGCCGGTTCGACTTCTGGCGCGGTGTGGTCGGACAGGGCAAGTACTATCCCGATCCCCGGCAGCCCGAAAAACACATGACCGAAATCATGGGCGACGACGCGGTCGAGTTTGTCGAACAGGCGTCCGGGCAGGACAAGCCGTTCTGCCTCTCCGTCAGTTTCAAGGCGTGCCACGGTCCCTGGGACGGCTACGACCGCAGGCTCGATCATCTGTATGACCCCGAAGACATGCCGGTGCCCGAACTCTTCAGCGCGGAGGCGTTCGACGCGCAGCCGAAGTTCCTGCAGGATTCGATCGCCGGCGAACAGGGGTCCATCGCCCGCGAATGGGGCTGGGGCCGCAACCCGACCCTCGAACACCATCACCGCCACATGAAGCAGTACTTCACGCTGGTGAGCGGCGTGGACCGGCAGGTCGGGCGACTGCGACAGCGGCTGAGCGAACTGGGGCTGGCTGACAATACGATCCTGATCTACACCAGCGACCAGGGCCACTTCGAATACGAGTACGGATTCCACGGGAAATGGTTTATGTACGAACCCTCGATTCGTATTCCGCTGCTCGTCTTCGATCCCCGCAGTCCGGAAAATCTTCGGGGTCAGCGCCGGGAGGAGATGGTGCTCAATGTCGACTATGCTCAGACCATCCTGTCGCTCGCAGGCGTGGAAGCGCCCGCGACCATGCAGGGGCGCGACCTCACGCCCCTGGTGCGCGGCCGCCACCCGGCCTGGCGGAAGGACTGGTTCTATGAACACACCTACGAGCCGGCGCCGGGCGATATTCCAAAGAGCGTGGGCGTGCGGACCGAACGCTGGAAGTACGTGCGTTTCGTCAGTGTCGACCCCGTCTGTGAACAGCTCTTCGACCTCGCGGAAGATCCCCTCGAGATGAACAACCTCGCGGAGGATCCCGCACAAAAGGGGCGACTGGAGGCTCTGCGCGCACGCTGCGACCAGTACCGGCGCGAGATTCCGGACCGCCACCCGGTCTACGCCGAATACCCGGAATTTGTCGTCGTCAACACCGCGCAGAAGCAGCACGAACAGTCGATCGACTTCGCGCAGCACCCTCACATCGGCCAGACCTTCCGCGCCGAGACGGGACGGCTGCACGCGATCGAATTTCAGACGCCCGCCTGGGGACGGCCCTACGGCGTGGCGGACCTGGTGGTCGAACTCTTCCACAACGGCCGCAAGCTGGGCGAACAGACCATCCCCGCCCGGCGCCTGGGCAACCAGTTCCGGCAGCGCGTCATCTTCGACGCGGAAGTCCCGAAGCATGCGCGTCTCTTCGTGCGCATGCATCCGACGAAGAAACTGCCGAAACAGACCCTGGCCCTGTGGGCGTTCCACGACGACCCGTACCGCTTCGGGACCGCCTATACCGGCGACAACCCTCAAAACTACGACATGGAAATGAGGTTCGTGTTCCGGAGGTAGTCGTGCCCCATCCGCATGTACAGCGTTCCCCGGGACGCGCTCGCGGCGCGTGTCGAAGAGCGCGTATCGCAGCGGCGGTCCTCACGGCTCTGCTCCTGTCGACGGCCGGTGTCCGGGCGCTTGAGATCGACGTCACCGCCCCACCCTACAACGCGGTGCCGGACGACGGGCTGGACGACGCCCCGGCGTTTCAACGGGCGCTCGAACAAGCCGCGACGGCGGAACGGGCCGCAATCCGCATCCCCGCCGGCGCATACCACCTCTCCACCCCCGCCACGATCGCGGTCGGAGAGGTCAACATCTCCATCCTCGGCGAGGGAATCGGAGTGTCGACGCTCTACGCCACCTCGACGGGCGGGGTGTTCAGGATCACGAACGGGAGCCGGCGTTCACAGTATACGCTGCGCGACTTCACACTCTTCGCCGACCTTCCCGGGGCGGGCACGGCCATCGAAATCACCGCCCCGCCGGGAGGCGCACGTCAGAACCGCGCGGTGCTGGCCGAATCCGTGGAGATCCGCGGCGTCGACCCCTCGGAGGATTACTTCGATATCGGGCTGAGTGTCGACGGATGCTGGCGTCCGCTGCTGCAGCATGTCACGGTCTCCGGGCCCTTCGGCCCCGGAGTGAGCACGAATGTATCGGACTCCTCGCCCCGGTTCGCCGCCATGGCCGGGATCGTCATCGACAACTGCTACGCGCCCAGCCTTCAGGACTGCCAGGTCTTCTCGGCGAAGATCGGGGTCTCGTTCGACAGCCGGGATGAAAACGGAGCACCGGAGGACGGATCCCTGCTCGGCTGTACGATCCAGGGCTGCCGGACCGGACTCTACGTTTACGATCGAGGAAACGAGCCGCAGCTGGTTGCAGATTCCTGCGACTTCCACTGCCGCGATGCGGGGATCCAACTCGTGGGCCGGAAGTTTTTTCAGATCAACAACTGTACCTTCAACAACCTCACCACGGACGACACCTGGCCCTACGTCGACATCCTCCTCGACGGGGTGTTCGGAGGCATCATCTCCGATAACGTGTTCGGCAGCCCCGTCAATCCCGCGCGGACGATGATCCGGCTGCAAAACACCTCCCGGGATCTGCTGATCATGGACAACATCTTTGCCGCCCCCGAATCCCGGGCGCTCGACACTACAGCCGGAAGTTCCGGCATCCGCATTACCGACAACCTGTTTGAATAAGTATGCGCCCTGCCCGGCTTTCAGCTTTATTTCTTGCCGCCGTCCTCGTCTCACCGGGGGGTGCCGCGGCAATGAGTGTAGACGTACGTGAATACGGCGCCACGCCGGACGACGGACGGGACGACGCCCCCGCGTTCCGCGCCGCGCTGCAGGACGTCCTCGATGCCGGCGGAGGGGCCGTACAAATCGGACCGGGGCGCTACGATTTCTTTTCGCGCGTGGACATGCAGGCGGACTCGGCGAACCTCTCCATCCGCGGGTCGGGCCACGGCGTGACCGGTCTCTACTCGCATAACCCGCGCGGTGTCTTCCGCCTTACGTTCACCGAGCGCACCTCGCAACTGACCTTCACCGATCTCTCCTTCTTCGCCGACCGGCGCGAGGCAGGACAGGGAATCGAACTCTTCTCTCCGCCCGGCGGCAATAAACAGCGCCACACCCTCATTGTCCGCAACGTTGAGTTTCGCGCGGTCGAATTCCATCACGACTACTTCAACGGCGGGCTCAAGGCCACCGGGCTCTGGCGCCCCGTCTTCCACAACGTCATCTTCGGGGCCGCCTTCGGGCCGACCCAGGAGAAACCCTATGCGGGTACGTGCGGCATCGAACTGATCGACTGTCCCGGCCCCACGTTCCGCCACTGTTACATGTGGGTGCTGCAGACCGGCTATCGGCTCATCGGGACCTCCGGGCGCGAACCCTCGTTTATCCGTTCCTTCGCCGTGGGGTGCCGGACCGGCATCCTGATCGATCCCCTCGACCGCGTGCACACCGGGGTCCGCATCCAGTCCTGCCACATCAATTGCCGCGATAGCGGCATCCTGATGCGACGGATCCGGGGCTTCTGCCTCCAGAACAACCTCATGTACCATGCCCACGAGGACGTCAATCCCGAGTACCTGGACATCCGGCTCGAGGCCTGCGGACGGGGCGTGATCGCCCGCAACATTTTCCACCAGCCGAACAATACGACACGCATCATGATCAGCGGAGACGGGGACTGCTACCAACTGCACCTGGCGGCCAATCTCTTTAACGCCGAGGGCGTACCGGCCGAAATTCAGCAGGGAGCCTCGCGAATTGAAATCGTCGATAATTACGCTCCCTCCGATGGCACCAATCCCTCCGTCGTCGAGCGGACCCCATATCAACTTCGCGCATGGACGGTCGGCGACGGCGTCATCGACGCCACCCCGGACCAGGATCTGTTTACGGCGGGTTCGATGGTAGATCTCGAAGCCACACCCGATGCGGGCCGGACCTTTCTCTACTGGGAACTGGCGCAGGGGCAGATCGATACCAACCGGACACTGGCGTTGACGATGAACGGAGACCGAACGCTCTTCGCTCATTTCGATATCGACGAGGACCGCTATGACGGATGGCGGCGCAGGATGATGCCGGGCGCCACCCATCTCACGGAACGCATGGAGGATTATGACGGCGACGGGTACGTGAACCTGGCGGAATACGCCTTTGCCAGTGACCCGCGCCTTGCAACAGACATCCCGGAAGACCGTCTCCGCGCAGCCCGCTCGGGGACGACGCCCCGGATTCGTCTGCGCAGGGCGCGCGGGATCAAGGATCTCTCCTATCAACTCCTCCACTCGAGCGACCTCATCACATGGGCGCCCCTCGAGGCTGCGCTGACGCTCGACCCCGTCGACGAGGATTACGAGTGGGCCGTCTGGTCCCCGGCCCCCGGCGAAGCCGCAGCCTTCTACCGCGTGGAGGTGACCTCTGATGACCCTTGACCGGAACATTCCCCCGTCGAACCCACGCGTACAGAAAGGCAGGGACAGCTGCCCCAGCCGTCCGCCGATCCGTCTGAAAAGCGGCGCGCTCGGAGATCGCGCCCTACCCATCCAATTCTTTTTTACCTGAAGGGATGGTCCGTCCATTTCGCGCGAAATACCGGGGATAATCCTGCAATTAACTGGTATACGCGCCCGGCCGATCCCATTATGAGCCAACGTAATGCGGAGGGGGCCGTGGCCAAATCGCCGACAACCCAATTCCGGAAACCCGGCGCGGGGCCGATCGCCGTGCTGATCGCCGCGTTGTGTATTCCCGGCGCCCTCGGGGAGATCGACGTCACCGCCCCACCCTACAACGCGGTGCCGGACGACGGACGGGACGACGCGCCCGCGTTCCAGGCGGCTTTCGAAGATGCGGTGGCGGCGGGAGCCGCGGTCATCCGGATTCCGCCCGGGGCATACGACCTCTTCTCGCGCGTCGAACTCTACGCCTCGACCGCTGACCTGCAGATCCGCGGCGCGGGGATCGGCGTGACACGGCTCCGCTCGCACAATCCCGAAGGCATTCTGAAGATGGTCTTCGCGCAGCGTTCGCCGATCATCGCGATGCGAGATTTCAGCTTTTTCGCCCCGCGGCGTGAAGCGGGGGTCGGTATTGAGCTGTACTGTCCGCCGGGCGGCAATAAACAACATCACACCTTTACCGCCCGAAACATCGAATTTCGTTCCGAGGACATCGCGCACGATTACTACAGGGGCGCGTTCCGCCTGACCGGCTTCTGGCGCCCGGTCTTTCACAGCGTGGTCTTCGGCGGCCCCTACGGCCCGCCGCAGGAGGAAGAGTTCATGGCGCACATCGGAGTTGAACTCATCGACTGCCCCGCCCCCTCGTTCCGGCACAGCTACTTCTGGGACCTCAAAACGGGGGTGCGACTGGTGGGCACCTCCTGCCGTGAGCTGGAGTTCCTCAACAGCGTCGCCGTCGAATGCCGCAACGGAATCGTATTCGTACCCGGCGACCGCCACCACTCCGGCGCGCGATTCAGCTGCAGCCACATCAACTGCGAGGACAGCGGCATCGTGCTTCGCAACCACTACGGGTTCACGATCGAAAACTGCCTGATGTATCACAAACACACCGGGTACAATCCCGAGTACATCGACATCCGGCTCGAGGATTGTTTCGACGGGACGATCGCACGCACCATCTTTCATCAGGGCAACAATTTTACCCGGCAGATGATCAGCGGCGACGCAAACTGCCGCGACATCGTCCTGGCCGGCAACATCTATAACGCCGACGGCATCCCGCTTGAAGTTCGCTCAGGCGCGCACCTCCTGGCCGTCGACAGCGTCGATCCGCCCGGCACCTCCAACCCCGGCGTGACGCAGCGCGGAGCTGCACAGCTCCGCGCATGGGCGATCGGCGACGGAACGATCGATCAATCCCCGGACGGGACCGAGTTTCCCGCCGGGACGGTGGTATCGCTGACCGCCGTACCCGCTACGGGCCGCCGGTTTCTCTACTGGGAGACCCCCGGCGGCTACAGCAACGACACGACGCAGATCAACCGCACCCTCGATGACGACCTCACCATCTTCGCCGTGTTCGAGGTGGACGAAAACCGGTTCACCGGATGGCGCGACCGGTGGCTGCCGGAATACACGAACCTGAACGCGCGCATGGACGACGCCGATGCGGATGGACACGTCAATTTCGCCGAATACGCCCTCGGCTCAGATCCCTCCCGCGCGGAGAAGATCCCCGACGCGCGGCTGCACTTCGCACGCGACGACGGAGCGTTAAATCTGCGGCTGCGCCGAGCGCGCGAACGGAAAGACGTGCGTTACGGGCTTCAGGTCTCGAGCGACTTCAGCGACTGGATCTCGCCGGGGCAGGCGGCGAGCATTGAACCGATCGACGACGAACACGAATGGGCGATCTGGGGCGCCGACACGAACAACCGCGTGAGGCTGTTCCGCGCCAGGATTACGCCGACGGAATGATCCTGCCTCACCAGCCAGGGCGGAGGCAGGGACGGTTCTCCGCAACCGGCCGCTTTCCGGGCCGATGGGGACATCGCGCCCTACCTTTGCGGGGCATGAATCATCCGCTATTCAGCTCCCTTTTGGCGAAACCCTATCGCGGCAACCAGAACCGTTCATTCGTGTTCTCCGGAATGTCCCTGCGCGCGATCGTGCCCACATGCCCGTCCACTGCGATGTAATCCATGGTCGCGGCCGGATCGTCCTGTGCCGCCGGCCAGGGTGGGTTGAAGCAGTCCGGATTATTGAACAGCGCGTTTTTGCCCATCGACACCGCCGTCCAGGTCCCCAGCGATTCCACCCACTTGGAGGGACAGAACATGACCGTCTCCGCGGGTGTGGCGATGCTGATGATGTTGACTCCCTGGCAGTTGTAATTCATGGCAAAGGTCTTGTGCGTACCGGGAGGGTTGAACGAATCCTTATGGGCCATCACGCCCAGAGGCGAAAAAAGCATCTCGTTCTTGTCGCGTGTATTCCAGTTCTCCAGCGCGCCATTTTCCGTATACTGGAAATATCCCTGCCGATAAAGTTCCAGTATCCAGTTGCCCACATCCCACTGGTCTTTTCGCACGGTGCGGCCGCCGTGATCCTCCGCGTATTCGAGCATGAGCCGGTGCAGTTCGCGGAGGTTCCCCCGCGAGGCTGCGCGCACCGCCGAAATACGAGCCCGGTTTGTAGCCGGGACCAGGATAGACAGCAGGACGGCTATAATCGCGACCGTCACCAGCATCTCGATGAGCGTGAATCCTCTTCTGTTTTCAGAGATCTTCATTCCTCCAGCCACTCGGGATACCGGTCCAGGATCTCCATCATCATATGAACACTGCCGAAGTGGCAACTGTACCAGAACGGGACGTGCCAGGGGCCGACGACGATCCGGTCGTTATCCGCCTGGAGGTAGGTGGCGAAATTGAGGATCTGCCGCACCCGCCGCCTGTATTCCTGATCGCCGGTGAGTTCGTACAGATCGGTGAGAAGCTGAGCCCAGTGGAGGGTGTGAACGCCCATGATGTTGTAGCAGACGAGCTGTTCGCGGAAGCCCTCCGCGGGGCTGTAGTAGTGTTCGCGCGCAACAAACATCTCGTCCATCCACTCGTAGAGCCTCATCGCCGCCGGAAGGTAGCGCGGATCGCGGTCGCGGCGGCGAATAAAGTAACGCGCGGTCTCGATCGCGTCCCAGTTGGTGCGGTTTTCCGGGCGGTCGCCGACATCTTCATAAAAACCACGCCAGTCCATCGATTCGACGGGTCCCTGCAGGAGCCATTCGATCATCTCTCCCCGTACAGGTTCAAAACGCGTCTCTCCGCTCTCCGCATCGAGTTTTTCCATCAGCATGACGGCGAAGATCTGACTGCTGGTATAGTCCTCGCGCACCTCGCCGCTGACGGGCTCGACGCGGAAGGGCAGCCGTCCCTCCGGGAGGACGTTCGCGGCGAGCGATTCGGCCGTTTCGCGCGCCGCCGCCAGAAAGCGCTCCTCGCCGGTCGCCTCGTAGAGCCGGAACCAGGCCAGCCCCATGATCGCCGCCTTATCGGTCATAATGGCGTCTTTGTCGTGGAACCCTCCGGGCTTGCCCTGGATGAACGTGCTCCAGGCCAGGTTGGGATACTGCCCTTCCGCCGGGGTTCGATGCGCGATATTCCAGTCGCCGATCCGGATCGCCTCCTTCAGGGCATCCTCGTTCCCGCTGTACGCGTGATATGTGAGCAGCGTTTCAATAAAAATGGAATGATGAAAGCCGGGGTAGACGGCCTGTCCGGAGAGGCTCCCGTAGGGGACGCCGACGCCGCGACATTTGGCGTAGGAGTAATAGGGCGGAAGCTCGCGACCGCTTTCATCCTTCATGAGGTCGCCCTGAAAGAACTCATCCTGACCGTAGAGGACGAAATCCATGCCGCGCTTGATAAACCGGTGGTACGACTGGTGGGGAAGCAACCGACCCTGCGCATCGTGTTTCGGTTCGTTGGTCACGGTCCGGGGCGGAGTCATGCAGCGGGCCATGTCGCCCTGTGTTATGGCGACCCCGGCCTTCTCCGTCACCTCGCGCAGAAAGCCGGATACCGACACTTCGGGGCCGGGGCCGATTCGGCGGATATACGTCGTACCCTTTTCACTGCCCCAGTTGTAGACATGAAATTCGATCGAGGATTCCGTCTGCCCCTCGGTGTCGAGCGGTCCGCACCGGAAGTCGAGCCGGTTTCCCGTGTGCTCCAGTTCCAGATCCGAGGCGAAATCATCGACGCTCCACCGCACAGCGAGTTTCTCTGACCCTCCCGCCGCGGAATGCAGCGCGACCGAAAGGTTGGTCGCACAAAGCGCATAGTCCGGTTCGCAGGCGACCCGGATGCGGATAAACGCCTGGTCCGAGCGCGTGGAGGACCGTGGAACGACGTAGGCCCACTTCTCTGCACTCGCGGGAACCACGTCGAGCAGGGAACGCGCGGCGAGGATATGCTCTCCAGTATACGAGGCACCCCACGGATGTCCGTTGACCTCCGGCGACGGCTTATCCGGACGCCCCTCCACCCCCGTCTCACAGTTCCAGGTGACCAGGTAATCCGCCGACCCCCCCTGAACCGAACCCAGCAACAGCACACCTATCAATATGTTTCGTATATTATTCATGCGCATTGTTAACCTATCCTACAGATAAAAACAAGGCGGAATAGGCATTAACCATGAAGGACAAGAAGAGCATGAAGGTTGGTTTGGGGGAATAGGAATCAGAATCGGGATCGGGACTCACCACAGGACACAGAGGATACCGGGTTCGGGATGGGAGACGACAAACGTTCGTAGTAGCGCCGCACGCCTGCCCCCCGGCAGGCCAGGCGCGTGAAGATAACGGCCCTGGCCCTGCTTCGCAGGCCTGCGGGCCTACTACGAACTTTTTCCGGAGCGCGGACCTTCGGGTCTACTGCGAACGTAAGGGAGAACGCACGATTTCTTTGCCTGTGCTCTTCTCATTCATCTTTCCGATCCCGGTCCCGATTTACGCTCCCCTCTCACTCCGCAATGCGCCACTGCCTGGCCCGGTACTCGCGCGGCGTGACGCCGGTGCGTTTCCGGATGAGCCGCGCGAAATGGTAGGGCGCACGAAAGCCGCAGCGATAGGCGATTTCGGCGATGCTCAGTCCCGTCTCGACCAGCATGCGCGCGCCGTGCGAGGTACGCACGCGCCACAGATAGCGGATCGGCGTCTCGTGCTGAAAACGGCGGAAGAGACGGATGGTATGGGCGGGGGTCACGCCGGCCGCCGCGGCAATCCGTTCCAGATCGATCTCCTCCGCATAGTGGTCGTCAACGAAGGATCGTGCCCGGCGAAACGGCTCCGGCGGGAGCGGTTCCGGACGCTCCGGGTAACCCGCGATACGGAAGAACTCCATGAACAGCACCCGCACCAATTCACACTGCAGAGCACGTCCGGACGGCGTTTCATCCCGCTCCAGCGTCTTCGCCCACTCGGTCACCTCGCGTATACGCGGCGTCATCGAATACACGCGACCCAGGGCCTCCGGCTCGGACGCCATACGCTCGGGCACCGACCCGCCCCCGATCACCCCATACCCGTGATGCGTCGGCTCACGCTCCGAAAAACGAAACCACTCCACATGACCCGGCGTCAGCAGCGTGACCCGCCCCGCCCCCACCCGACGCTCCACGCCGTCGATCTCCACCCGTGCCGAACCGCGGTAAATGTAAAACAGCTCCAACCCCGTCTGAATACGCGGACCCAAGGTGCCATGTTTATTATAGACGCAATCATCCGCCCTGAAATGCTCTATATGATTCAATATGTTCATTTAGTATTATTAAATGCCGATCAGGGATATTGCGCAAGTCCGGAACAGGAAAGAAGATAAGGTTCTGATCGGATCGCGAACGTCAACCCGATGGAGAATGGACCATGGACCGCAAAGAACGCATATTTCGTCAACTGGCCGATGAACCCGTCGACAGGGTCCCGATGCTTGGGGGCTGGATGCTGGGCACGCGCAACGTCTGCGAACTGGCGGAGATCCGTCTCGAGGAATATCGCGCCGACCCGCTTGGCGGCGCGTTGAAGGCCAATCGCAATCTTCTGGTCGACGGACTGGTGCCGCCCGCCGTGCCCGACCCTGAAAATCTCGACGAGATTCGTCAGGGAGAGATCCAGGAGGAGTCCTTCGCCGATTGCGATGCCGACGATCTGTACGAATACGCGCAGGGCATCGGAGACACCGAAGAGGAGGTGCTGTCTCGACGCGCGGCGGATCTCGAGGCGATGGAAAAGGGGATTCGGGACAGTTACGCCATGAACGTGGAACGTACCGGGGACTTTGTGCTGATCCCGAACGACTGGGGGGTCTCGGCCAATTTCACGCTGTTTGCGATCTACGGCTACGAGGCCTTTCTGGAAGCGATCGCGCTCTACCCCGACGAGGTGGAAAAGATCTTCTGGGAATCGGCGGTACTCGCGCGCCGCACCAACTACGTTCACCTCGAGCTGATCGAAAAGTACGACCTCCCGCGCATGATGTTCACCGGTCACGACATCTGTAACCAGGTGGGTCCGATGTGTTCGCCCGTATTCCTGCGCGAACGGTACTGGCCGCATTCAAAGTACGCGCTCGAACCCTTTGTAGAGGCCGGCATCCGGCTGATCCACCACTGCGACGGGAACGTCATGCCGATCGTCGACGACATGATCGCGGCGGGCTACTCGGGATTCCAGGGCTTCCAGTACGAATGCGGCGTCGATCCGTTCGAGCTGACCAAACGACGCGGTCCCCGGGGCGAACGGATTATCCTGATGGGCGGGCTGAACATCACCCGCACCCTCCCCTACGGCGATGCGCAGGATCAGAAGAACGACATCGATTACATCATGGACGCCACCGACGGCGGCAAGGGGCTCTTCCTGTTCACGAGCAACGTCGTCGGCCCCGAGACGCCGCCCGAAAATCAACGCACGGCCTACCACTACCTGGCCTCGCTCAATCCCGCCGAATGGAAGCCGAAAGCCCCGTATCCCTGGCCGTGGGAACAGAAAGAACGGTAGGGTACACCCCTTCCTGCCGTGAGCCCGTGTTTAGGGCGCGCCCAGACGCCGCTCCTGAACAGGCAGAAGCTCCACCGGCCCCATCAGGCCCGATTCCAGCAGGGGGGCCTCGCCGTCGTAGAACTTCCAGAGCACGAACGTCGTTCGGCCGACGGGGCTTTCGCCGCCCTCGCGCACCCAGTCCGGAATGTGCTGCAGCGGCCCGGCGGCCGACCAGTTCGGCCCGCGAGGATGGTAGTCGAGCGAGGGATCGGGATGCATTTTCTCGTCCCCGATCAAGCGGTTCGGCCAGAGATTAGTGACCCGGACCTCAAGCTCGTTCGATCCGCGGCGCAGCGCGTCGGTAACCTCCATTCGGAACGGGGGCTTCCAGAGAACCCCCAGATCGATTCCGTTCAGCCGGACCTCGGCGACGTTCTTCACCCGGCCGAGATCGAGCCATACCCGGTCCGACCCCGCGAGACGCGGATCGGCTTGAAATGTCTTCTTGTACGTCGCGGTGCCGGAGAAGTACTTCACCCCGGGCTCATCGGATTCGGTCCATGAATGCAATTCGGCGAATTGTGCCGAAGACGGTGCGCCTTTATCCGGGGGGAAGCTGAGCGACCACGGCCCCTCGATCTTTGATGAATCCACCGGATCGACCGTCCATGTGTGCGTCTCGCCGCGCGATGTTCGCGCCGTATACGCGCCCGGACGCCCGCCTGTGGCGATGACTCCATCGTCCGAACGCACGAGCTGCAGCGGAATTCCGCCGAACGCGGCTTCCGGCGGCGCGGTGTCCTCCGCGAGCGTTCGGATGGCTTCGGCGGTTAACGACGCAGCGCGCTGACGCAATCCCGCGACCTTGCCCGCAAACACGGGCACCCTGCGTGGGTGCTCCACACCCGTGGACGGGTGAACGGTTCGCGGCGAGACCCGGCCGGTCGCGACCCTGGCCCCGTCGACGTACAGCTCCGGCACCCCCTCGCGAAAGACCACGGCGAGATGATGCCAGCCGCGAAGATCGCCCTCGTACGCCAGCAGCGGAGCGATCATGCGATGACCATGGGCGAGCACGACTGCGCCGTTCGAACCGACCGAGATCCCGGCGCCGAGGTGATCCTCTCCGTAGACCTCATGGCCGGGCGCGGCGTAAACCACGTAATTCATTCCCGAAAGCACCATGGAGCGCGCCGACTCGTCGGGCAGTGGGATGGTGCTTTCGGGCTCAACCCAGCCCGCCATCGTGAAGGTATCGGTCACGTCGGCATTGTTCGCGTCCGTAGCCAGAGGCGTCTCGGTTTCGTGCCTCTCTTCGAACGGAAAACAGGACGCCCCGTCACGCGTCACGGCGACGAGCCGGTCCGCCTGCGCCGGTCGGCGAAAGACGACGAACACCGATCCCGCCGGGTCGAGGTGAACCGGAAGCTCCGTCACGCCGCCGGCTTCGCGATAGACGGCCGGACGGGTGATCGTACCCGTGGCCGGATCCCACAGTTCCGGCGCGCGGCCGGAGACGCGAAAACGAAGCGCCGCGTCGATCGCGGCCCCGCGATTGGCATTGGCGACGAAATAGAAATCGGCATCCCCCTCGCGGCGGTGGATGTAATGCACCGTGGTGTCCGCGTCCTTCACCGTATAGTCGAAATCGGGCGGCGCCATCGCGTTGAGCACCTCTTCGAGCGAGGGGCCAAAGATCACGCGCCCCCTGCCGTACCGGTGTTCCTGTACGGTTTCCCCCTCGACCCCGCCCCAGACGCGGTCGGCGATCTCCCTCAACGCGGCATCCCGCCGGCGGTAGTCCTGAAGCCCCGGCGTACGCACCGGCTTCGGTCCCACGGCGACCGCCCCCGCCCGGACGAGCCGTTCCACTTCGCGTACGGCCTCCAGGGTCATGTGTGCGCGATTCGGAAGCAGCAGCACGCGGTAGCGCATCCCGTGGGGGAGCACGAGGTTCCCGTCTTCCGCCACGGTCAGCTGCCTGAGGATCTCGAGATTGCACCCGTCGAAATCGTAGCCGGCGGGCACCGGACTCCACAGATCCTCGCGGTGGCCGAGGAAATTCGGCGCGTCGTGACCGATATAGTGAATGACATCCGCGACGAAGCGGCCGGACTGCAGCATCGCCTGGCAGCGGCGGACATAGTCGCACCAGGCCTTCGCCCCGTTGTTCCACCACGTCTGGGTGCGTTCGAAATTGATCCCGTACGGCCCGAAGGTCATCCCCGGTTCCACGTTGTTGAACGGCTGCATGCAGTAGCGGTGAATGATGTAGCGGTTGATGCCCTCGCAGAAGGCGCGATCGCCGAGCGGCTTCACGTCGAACATATCGTAGGCGAACCCGCCGTGGCCGGAGGTAAAGGACTCCGCGGCGGCCAGCGGACGGTTGTAGGTGTGAGCGGCCGAACCCGCGATACGGCAGTCGACCCGGACCGCATCCATCGTCCAGAATTCACCGACGTAGATATCGGTTTTCGAGGCGTATTCGAGCGGGTCGTACATGAACATCTGCCGCCCCGCGGCCTCGCTCTGAAACTGCACGCCGCTCGCATGACACAACTCGCGCATCTGGCCGTAAAAGTTGTCGCGGATCAGATCGGCCATCGTCCGGCGTACATCCCACAGAAACCGCTCCGACTCCTCCGGACTGCCGATCACGGTTCCCGTCGCCAGCACCGGAAGCCACGGCGTCATCTCATAACCGCGCCGGGTCTCGAATTCCTCCCGGAAGTGCGAACTCCAGGTGTGGAGGCCCGACTCCCAGCTGTCCGTATGCACGGAGTAGATCGGCTCGCCCGGCGCGGTGTTGTGTTCCTCGATCATTTCGCGTGCGAAGGCATTGAAGTGGTGACGGATCGCCTCGCCGCTCATCTTGTCCGCTTCCAGCCCCCGGCCCGCATGCGTTCCGGGCGCGACATGTTTTCCGGTGCTGGTCATGCCGAACCGGACGATCCGCCACCGCCCCTCGGGGACGGTCCAGTTCAGCGTGCCGTCCTCTTCGAGCCGGTCGGTCAGATCGAGGACCTCATCCGTATCGGCGACCCGACCGGCCGGGAGTTCATACGAGGGAAACGGCGCGGCGTCGATCCACGCCGTCTCCCCGCCGTGTTCACGCTCCCGCGCGAACCCGGCCTTGACCTCCCAGAGATGGACGCGCGGTTCGGCGCTCACCTCAATTTCGCCGATCTCGTTCGGCATGGTGCGTTCCGGGCGGATCCGCACAAACCGCGCACGCCGTTCCGGAAACGAAACCGTAAGCGTCGTGCGCGGCCCGTGGTGGTGGCTCGCGTTAATCACAAACTCCGCGACCGGCCCGAAACGCTGCCCGTCCACGGACACTTCCACGGTGGTCCGCACATCGGGGCCCAGGTGGAACCGCGCCTTCGGCATGCGCATTACAACGCTCCGGATCCTTTGAGGGGCGTCCAGCACAAGCTCGTACCTCCCGACCGGAACGCCCGTCATCGGATCGCCGTCGATCAGGGCCGGGGCCGGTTCACCGTGGGCGGTGGCACGTACCGGGTTTGCCACGGACTCCGCCGAAACGGGAACGGCCAGCGTCGCCACCTCCTCGTAGAAATTCTCACGCACCTCCGGATGCTCCAGTTGGATCGGCGCATCGACCGGTCCCGTGACCTCTTTCGTCGTGGACACAAACATCTTGATCGAGCGTTCCGGATCGATCCATTTGCCGCCCGCCGTCGCCCACCCGTCGCACTGATGCAGCGTCAGATGCATCCCGAGCCGTTGCGCCTCATCCGCGGCATGCGCGTAAAGATCGCGCCAGAGCGGCGAATTGAAATCGGCGGGTCCGTGCGGCGTGCGCAACCCCACCCCCATGATCAGCGCGCCGCCGATCCCGACGTCATGCATCGCCTCGAGGTCGGCGGTGATGCCCTCCTCCGTGACGTTCCCGTTCATCCAGAACCAGTAAACCCACGGCCGGGCCTCGTCGGGCGGCGATTGAAACCGGGCCTCGAGATCCGCGCCCCGGACGAGACCGGCCATTACAAGAACCGACAAAACCACGCCGCACCCGATTTTTCGCATAGCGCCCTCCTGCTCAGGGCCTCAATCTGTACCCCAAACCACCCCAATAATAAATGCACCGCATGACCCCTGATTTGCATTTTATAAACACATCCGTGCCATTCGTGTCATCCGTGGTCGTTTTCCATCGCGACCCGGGTGTTCTCTTCGATTTGTGGTGAAGCTCGTTCCCGAACCCGATCGCGATTTTAAATCCGCATGCCCGGTTCCTCCCCCGCAGGCCCCGGTCCCGACATCAACGACGGGCAAATTATTCTGGCCCCTTATAAACATATCCGGTAATGGACAGTCCGTTCGATAAGGATGGGTTCGCGGGTGGTATCAACATGGGGATCGGGATGGATACGCTGTATTTCAAAGAGGACTGGGCGGCGGCGAAGGAATCGCTGACGGGCTGGTGGAATCATGAGATTCGCGGGCGGTGGGCGCTCGGGGTGCGCGCACCGCGGGCGAACCCGCTGCCGTTTGAGGAGCCCCCGCCCTTCCCCGCCGATCCGCGGGAGAAATGGCTGGATTACCGGACGAACCACACGCACAAGGAGGCGTTTTTTTCCGCCTACGCGCATTACGGGATCATTTACCCGGAAAACACGGCCTATCTCGGACCGGGCAGTCTGAACATCTTTCTCGGTACGCCGGTGGATTTCCAGGATACGACGACATGGTACCGCGAGATCTACGAGGACCCGGCGGAAGTGGAACAGCTTCAGTTCGACCGGAACGGGGCGTACTGGAAGTGGACGGCCGAGGCGCTGGAATTCCTGCGCGAGCGTGCCGCCGGGCGGTACGTGGTCACCATGCCCGATCTGATCGAGGGGCTGGATACGCTGGCGGAACTGTTCGGGACGCAGGAGCTGCTGATGCACCTGCTCGACTGTCCCGACGATATCCACCGTTTGCTCGACCAGCTCGACGACCTCTACTTCGAGGCCTACGACCCGCTCGCCGAACTCATCCGCCGCGAGGACGGGTCGGTGCCCTACATGGCGTTCAACGCCTGGGGACCGGGGCGGACCGCCAAGGTGCAGTGTGATTTCTCGGCCATGATCTCGCCGGACATGTACGATGAGTTCGTATTGCCGCACATCCGGCGTCAGTGTCAGCGGCTCGACTACGCCGTCTACCACCTCGACGGCCCGGACGCGATCCGGCATCTCGACTCGGTGTTGACGATCCCCGAGCTGAATGCGCTGCAGTGGGAACCCGGCGCCGGGCAGCCGCGCACCAGCGATCCGGTGTGGTGGGACCGAATCTGGAAGAAGGTCTACGCCTCCGGTAAATCCGCCTTTCTGCACGGCGCCCCCATCGAACAGGTCGAACCGTTCGTAAAGGAATTCGGTACGGAGGGTACGCTGATTCTTACGGCGACCGAGGATGAGGACACGGCAAAACGGCTGATGGACGACTCGCTGAACTGGTGATGGACGGGGGTTCCGCATTGCGCGAGACTGCGGTCGGCGCCGATCAACGCGGATGCGGAGGAGACGCGCAATGAAAACCTATATCAGGTTCATGCTGGGGATGATGGCCCTCGGCGTCGCAACGGCGACGGCTCAGCCGGAGGCCTCGCTGTTTCTGGAACAAGCCCGGGTGTACAATCCGATCGACTACGGAGCGGATCCCTCCGGCACCGAGGACGCCGCGCCGGCGTTCGACGCGATGATCGCGGACCTCGGGACGAACCGCCACGTCGAGGTCTTTATCCCTCCGGGCCAGTACCGCCTGAACCACCGGGTGGTGTTCACCATCGACGGCAACGATTCGCAATACGGGCTGATGATCCGCGGCGGGGGTCGGGACGCGACGGAACTGCTCGTCGATAATGACGAGGGCGGGATCTACGTCGACGGCACCACGGCGGCCCGTGCCCATGTGGACCTGCGGGATCTCTCGTTCGTCGCGCAGCGCACAGGGATTGCGGCGGCCTTTGCCTTCGAACTGAGCGATGCGGGCAATCCGCTCTGCCGCCAGCTCAATGTCGAAAACATCTATATCACATCGCCTAAGCACACCTCGCCGAACTATTTCACCTGCGGATTCAGCGTGGTCAACGCCTGGGAACCGCGTTTCTGCAATATCGATATCCGCAAGCAGGGTGAATACGCCGATCCGACCATCTACCCCGTCTACGGGATCCATCTCGAAGACTGCGTGGGCCCGCTGGTCGAGGACAGCCACATCAACAAGGTTCAGACCGGCATCTACCACGGCCGCCGCGAGTCCCGCGCCGGTGGCGGGATGATCGTCAACACCTATCTCGTCGGCTGCAACCGGTCGCTCGAGCTGCAGTGGGTCAACGTCGGCGACGGCTGGGAAAAACCGCAGTTCCACGTCGACAACTGCCACTTCAACTACTACGAGTACGGCGTCCACGCCGTCGGCGTGCGCCAGATGCACCTGAGCCACATCCTCTTTTACTGCAGCGAGCGCGACGGCAGCCAATGGTTCGATGACGGTTCGACCCCCGCCCCCGGCCATCCCACCGATGTGAATCTCGAATACGCCTCCAACATCACCATCGACCACTGTCAGTTCGTCGAACCGTCGAGTCCGAACCGCCGGGCCATTGCGATCTCGCCGAACAGCGCCTATGTGCTGATCGACGGCAACCACTTCAACATGGAGGGCACGGCCGTCTTCAACGAAAGCGACGAAGGCATCGCCTGCATCAACAGCATGTTCGGGGGCACGCACGACTTCACCGGGGGCGGGGCGTGGCTGACCCGGTACACCAACGCCGGGGACGGATCGATGACCACCGACGATCTGAACTGATCATGAAACCTTTGCTCCATCGTGCGGTGTTCGCGGCGGCGCTGATTTTCTGGGGCGCGGCAGCCGCCGATGCCGCGCTGCGGCTGGGGGGAGACTGGGAAGACGCCCGCTTCGTCCTCGACTGGAATTCGACGCCGAGCACCCCCTACCTGATTTATCACTCCTCGGATCTGACCGGGGGCTGGCAACTGTACAGCTATGCGTTCGGGGACGCGGACACCAACCGTACGGTGCGCTCCTTCGCCCCAGTCGGCCCGGGGGCCCGGCCGATGTTCCTCCGGGTCATGCAGGGAGGCGATCTGCTGGCCGTGGACAATTTTTCTCGTGCCGACAGCGCCGTCGTCGAGGCGGGTCATCACGTCAACCGCTACACGGCGAACCCCTACACGGAATACGATGACGACACGGGATCGGAGATGCGGGTCGAGGGGGCCGATCTCATCTTTGATCTGGCGGGGCTGGATGCGAATTCGGCAACGCTCGTCTCCGAGGGCGGCCCCCTGACGAACATGGCGTTCGCACGGCGGATCGACCTCACCGCCATCCTCAAACCCTGGGATCCCACTCCACCGGCGGGTGCCTTCTGGGGCGTCGGGCTCACGTACGGCGGCGAGGACGCCTGGCCGGCCGCGCCGGTCGCGCTCGAACTCGAAGGGGACGGGACCGCGCGATTCTTCGTCAACGGAACCCTCACGGCCTCGAACCGGCTGGCCGGAGCCGACCCCCGGTTCGTGACGCTTTCTTTTGACGGGGCGTCGCGCGAGGCTTCGATCTTCGTCGACGGCCGCCGGATCTTTCACGCCGACGGCCTCGCATTCGATCCCGCCCAACCCCCGCAGCTCGTCATGCACGCCTTCAAACCCGACGGCGCCGAATCGGCCTCGTTCGTGGTGGACCGCTATCTCACCTCGTCACATCTCACCGGCGAACAGCGTGTCGTCGCACGCATGTCGGTATTCAATCCGATCTATTACGGCGCCGATCCCTCCGGGGTTCAAAACTGCGTGCCCGCCTTTCGTGATATGCTCGACCGGCTCGGCACCCTGCGCCACGCCTCGATCTGGATTCCGCCCGGGTCCTATCGGCTCGCCGAGCCGCTGATCGTGCCCGCCTCCGGCAACACCTCGCAATACGGGCTGATGATCCGCGGCGCCGGACCCGGCGTCACGCGCTTTCTGGTCGACAACCCCGACGGCGGATTGAAGTTCGAGGGCACTTCGATTTCATGGATGCAGCTCACGGTGCGCGATTTTTCCATCGTCGCCCGACGCCCGGGCATTGCGTACGGGTTTGAAATGTGGATTCCGAACACGGGGGTCACGCAAAACCGAAACCTCAACGTGATCAACGTCCATGCCGGGCCGGAAGAACCCGGCGACGGAACCTATTTCGATACGGCCTTCCAGGCGGTGCACTGCTGGTATCCGAAGTTCGAAAACATCATGGTGTGGGGAAACGGGAATGCGTCGAACGACACCTGGGACTGCGGGACGGGGTTGAAGATGGTCGACTGCTACAACCCGCTGGTGGAGAGTTCGACTTTTCACGGGGTGCAGACCGGGATCGTCTACGCCGCGATCAACAAGCATCCCGAAGACGGCAAGGTGCGCGCCTCGCGGATGACCCACTGCCGGACGGGCGTCCTGATCGACATTGCCGATGTGGAGGACGGCGGGTGGGAAGAGCCGGCGTTTCATATAAACAATAACGACTTCCTCACGCGCGATTACGGGATCTACGTCAACGGCATGCGCCAGCTCTTCTTCAGTCACAACGTCTTTCACTGCGCCGACGCGCAGGGCAGCGCCTACCTCGGCACGGGGACGGCGCGGGCGTTTCGTCCGACCGACATCCATCTCGAATACGGATCCACGGCGATCATCGATCACAACTTCTTCGCGGGTCCCGCGAACACCAACCGCATCGGCGTTCGCGTCCGTCCCGACTTCGAGTACGTGAGTATCCTCGGCAACCAGTTCGCGATGGAGGGCACCGCGGTAAAGGACGACGCGCCCGGGACGGTATTCCCGAAGGACAACCTCTACGGCGACCGATTCGGGATCAGCGATGATCTCGTGCGTTACGAGGGTCCGGATGGGATCGGCGACCTTCAGGACGGAGGATTCGAGGCGGACTTCCCCGACCCCGACGGCAACCGGTTCGAATACGGGCCTTCCGGCGTACCGTGGCATTTCAGCGGCGGGGCGGGGTATTCCGAAAAAAACACGGCCTTCACCTCGGGCAACCCCGATCCTCCGCAGGGCGACCAGGTCCTGTTCCTGCAGAACACGAGTGAGGCCTCGCAGTACGTTCTTCTCGAAGCGGGAACCTGTACCGTTTCCCTGTACGCCGCCCAGCGCACGAATCACGGCGATCCGACCCAGCAGGTCTCCGTGTTGCTTGGGGCCCTGAATGGAGGGACCTTCCAGCCCGGTGCGAGCGGGGGCTACGAATCCTTTGAGGCCGAGTTCGATCTTCCCGCCCCCGGCGTCTACGAACTGATCGTTCGGGGCATCGACGGGGCGGGCGATTCGACCGTGTTCGTCGACGACGTCCGTGTGGTTCAACCCTGAATCCTGAATCCGGATCGACGTCGACGCGATCCCCCGGGCCTATTCCCCCGCCACGCGGCGCCGGTTGGCGGGCATTCCCGATGGGGCTTGAGGTTCATGGGCTCCGCCTACCTGACCGGGAGGCCAGCCGGACGCGGGTCATGCGCTCACGCAGGCCGCCCTCTTTAATGAAGTCCTGTTCAAGGCGCTGGATCTGGCGACCCAACAGATAACTCGTGACCTTGATGAGCCCCATGATGGCATTGGCGCGAATGGCGGGATCGGCATGTTCAACCGCCCTCCGAAAGGTCTCGTAGTCGGCCCCGGGGGTCCGGTTCAACTCCTGCAACCGCTTCACATAAGGGTGGTCTTTCGGCCACTCCTCAAGTCCACGTGTCCGCAGAAAATCGCGATAATCGGTCAGCAGTTCTTCGAGGCTTGCCCGCGCCACATTGGTCAGCTTCACCTCCATTTCCTTCGAGGTTCCGGAGGCCATACTGGCTTCGACGATATTCTGCTTTCCCGAGCGGGCGGCCTGCACCATCTGATCGATGGTGCGGTCGCGGCGGTCGAAGTACACTGCGCAGAACTTGACGGTGGCGTCATAGACAATTTCGGACTTCTGGAAGGTCAGGAGATCTTTGTAGCCGCCATGCGAGGGAATGAAGTGCTCGTTCATGTAGCCACCTCCAGAAAAGGGACTCAAGGGGCCAAAGGGACATCAGGCCTTTGTCGCCGGCGTCCCTTTTGTGCCTTGAAACGGCCCGGCCTCTCACAAGGTGTCATAGGTTGACGTCTTCGTACAGCGCACGAGGACAGGAGCCCTGGTTTTTTTGAGGCGGACGGCCGCCGACCCTGACGTCGCACTGCCTTTAGTCGGTCGGATCAAAGAGACCGAAGGCCCGACGCCGGATCCACTCCGTGGTGACGCCGCGAAAATCCTCGATGTGCGCCAGGGCGCCCTGCGCGTGGACCAGCTCGTGAGGGTTCGCGGCACCGGTGACGGCGACATAGGGCACTCCGGCCGCTTCGGCGCTGCGGAATCCGGATACGGAATCCTCGAACGCCACGCACTGCCCGGGAGGAAGTTCGAGCCGCCGCGCCGCCTCGAGATAGAGATCGGGGGCCGGTTTACCTTCGGGCACCCGGGTATAGTCGAGGCAGCCCCGGAAGGTCTCCTCGATCTCCAGCGCCTGCAACACAAACGCCGCGTTGGCGGGCGGTGAATTGGTGACCGCCATTACGGGAACATCCTCCCGCGCGAGATCGGCGATCAGGTCGAGCAATCCGGGCAGCGGCGCGACATGCGGCCGGTAGAGTTCGCGATAGAGCGCCTCCTTCTCCTCGACCACGGCGTCGATCGCCTCGCGGGAGGTGCGTTCGGGAAAGAGCTGCGGCACGAGGACCTCGTTGCTGCGCGAGTGCATGTGATGACGATAGTACTCCGCCGTAATCGGCACCCCGTGGCGGCGGCCCAGCTCGATCCACGCCGCCTCGTGATAGGCGGCGTTGTCGACCATGGTGCCGTCCACATCGAAAACCGCGGCCCAGTTCTTCGGTGTTTTATCCGGCGCGTTCATTACGCGGTCGCCCTCCGGTAGGGTATATAGAGCAGTATTAACACCACCGCGGCGAGCGCCGCACACGATTTTCCAAACCACGGCCCGTGCTCCAGGTAGAGCGTCGAAGGCGGATCCGTCACCGGTAGCACCGCAGTCGTCAGAAATCCGGGACGGTCTTCCTCGCCCTCCGGCGACCGCAGCAGCGCGTGGATACGCCCGAAGCGGTCGATCGCTCCCGTCACGCCGGTGTTCGAGCAGCGCACCAGCGGGACGCGCGTCTCCACGGCCCGGAAGACGCTGTGGGCGAGGTGCTGGCGTGAAGCGGCGGTGCCTTCGAACCAGCCGTCGTTGGTCTGATTCACGAGCCAGCGCGCCCCGGCCCGCACCGCGGCGCGCGACAGATCCGGAAAGACGTCCTCGAAGCAGATGAGCACGGAAAACGGCGGTACCTCGCCGGCCCCGCGAAAGACCACGGTCTTCGAACCGGGACTGAAATCCGACTCGTTGGGACTCAGGGCGCGCAGGAACGGCAGGTACTTCTCCAGCGGGACATATTCCCCGAACACGACCAGGTGTTTCTTGTCGTACTTCGCCCGTTCAGCCCCGGTACGGTCAAAGAGGATCGAGCTGTTGTAATAGACCGGTCTGCCGCCCTTCCATTCGAGGTCCATGCTGCCGGCGAGCAGCGGCACGCCGTTGGTCGTGATCTCCGAGATGAAGGATCGGCTGCGCGGGCTCCGGCGCGCGAAATCCGGCAGCGCGGTCTCCGGCCAGATCAGGAGATCGGGTTCGGCCCCGCGCAGCGCGGCGACCGAGAGACTCTTCAGCCGGCGGTAGATGGTCTCGACGTGCGGTGCCGTCCACTCCCGGACCTGCGGAATCGCCGGCTGGACGAGCGCGACCCGCACCGGGTCCCCGGACGGAGAGGCGCGCATCACGCCGCGCCATCCGAATCCGAACGCCGCGGCCATGAGCAGGAACCCGGCGGCGAGTTCCACGTGCGGACGCGTCCGCCGCGCGCCGTTCCGGGCGTAATGGAGCACGGTGGCGGCCACGCCGCCGTTCACCCACACCGCGAGGGCCGAGAGCGCGGGGACGCCGCCCCAGGCGGCGATCTGGATCAGGGGCACCTGCGCATACTGGCTTACGCCCAGCGCGTTCCAGGGAAAACCCGTGAACATCACGCCGCGCGCGTATTCCGCTCCCGCCCAGGCCGCAGCGCCGAGCGCCATCACCGCGAGATTGGCCGCCGCGGACGGGCGGGGACGCACCCTGTAGAACAGCGCGAGAACCGCCGTGAAGGGCAGCGTATAGAGGGCGCACACCGCGGACAGTATGATCGTCCCCGGCACCGTCACCCGGTTCAGCCACGACAGTGAAATGAGGAAGAACACCAGCGCGGAAATCCATCCGGCCCAGAGAATGCGCGCCGGGGTCTCCCGCGCGCAGACCAGCCAGAGCGGCACGAGCGCCACCCATGCGGCCGCGGGAAGCGCAAAGGGCGGGAAGGCGGCCGCGAGCAGAACGCCGCTGCCGACGGCACCGCCCCAGAAACACAGGCACCGGCCGAATCCGGCCGGCGCGACTCGCCTCCCGCTCATCGTCATCCGTTCCTTCAGACTCCCCGCGTGCCGCGGGTTAAAGATCCACGCCCCACACCACCGGCATGGCCCGCCAGCCCCGGCGGCACGACTCCCGGTGCAGCACGTCCCGCAGATACGTCAGCATCTCGCAGCGGAAGGCCTGCGTTCCGCGCCTGCCGTAGCCGAGGACCCGGGCCAGTTTCCTGAATCCGTCCACGCCCAGCATCAGCCTGCCGCGACGCGCACTCCAGAGCGGACCGGCGCGCTCGATGACCGCCCCCGCCGCGCGCCGGACCATCAGTTCGTGCGCTTCCTCCGGACGCACCCGCATGCGGCCGAGGTCAAGGACCCATCCCGCCTCACTGCCCCGGGACGTCCAGCGCGCGGGGCGAAGCATACCGGAGAGGAGCAGCGGCCACAGCGAAGCCGGACACTCCTCGGCATCCAGCAGTTCGATCCACAGGTCCACCGGCTCGCAGGCCCCGCTCTTCAACACGTCCAGCGCCTCGTCGCGACAGCCCACGCTATACAGGGCGCGGGCCGCGGGCAGGACCCGGCGGCCGCTCAGCGAAGCCTCCATACCGTAACGCCGACGGAAGGCGTCCAGCCCCGCCATCGCGTCACAGACGCGCCCGCAGCCGGGGTCCAGACCCAGACCGAGCGCCGTGTCTTCGCCCGGGATCGCGGGGGCCGGTTCCGATTGGGAGCGGGAATTCGTCATGATTATTCAAGCATGCGCTCGACTTCGCTCATGAACTGGTTCACATCTCGAAAACGCCGGTACACCGAAGCAAAACGCACATACGCCACGGCGTCAAGCCTGCCGAGGCGCATCATGACCTTCTCGCCCACCGCCGTGCTGGGCACTTCGTTTTCATACTCGGCTTCGATCTCGTTCAGGATGGCATCGACGATGCCGTTGATCCGGGGAACGCTGATATGCCTCTTCTGGCAGGCGACCTTGATGCTCTGAAACATCTTGTCGCGATCCAGCGCTTCGCGCCGTCCGTCGCGCTTGACGACCTGGAGCTTAGCCTTCAGCACTTCCTCGTACGTGGTGAAGCGGTGGCCGCAGCTCAGGCACTCCCGCCGGCGCCGGATCGCGGCGCCCTCGCGCGCCTCCCGGCTGTCGATCACCTTGTCGTCTTTTTCACTGCATCGGGGACAACGCATGACACCGCCCTCCTGCCCTTCCGGAACGAACGCGCAGACGCGCGCGGTCCCGGTTTCAATGCATCTCCGAATGCGGCTCCCATAAACAACCGTCCCGTCCGGCTGGCTTCACAGCCGCCGGACAGGACGGTACTCGCCGGTCGTACCGGCTTCAGGCATCCTCACACCCGATTATTTTCCGGAGGATGACTTTTTGCGGCTCGTCTTCTTGCGGGCCGGACTCTTCTTGCGGGAAGAAGTTTTTTTGGAGGAACTTTTCTTCCGGGAAGCCGGCTTCTTCTTCGCCGAAGATTTCTTTTTAGCCGCCGGCTTCTTCTTCGCCGAAGACTTCTTTTTCGCGGCCGGTTTTTTCTTCGCGGAAGACTTCTTCGCCGTCTTCTTGCTCGTGCTCTTCTTGCGCGAAGCGGACTTCTTCGCAGTCGGCTTCTTCCGGGAGGTCTTCTTCGCGGGGCTCTTCTTGCGAGCGGCGCTCTTCTTCCGGCTCGCCGACTTCTTGCTGGCCGCGGGCTTCTTGCTGCTGCTCTTCTTCGCGGTCTTCTTCCGCGAAGCGGGGCGCTTGCGCGCCGCGGACTTCTTCGTCGTCTTGCGGTTCGAGGCGCTTTTCTTGCGCGCCGTTCGCTTGGTTGCCATCCGTGCGTCTCCTCGTTGCGTTCCGGATTTCCGGCCTCGTCCCCTTGAACGTTCAGGGCCGGGCCCCTTTGTAAGACCGCCCACATAGGGCTGCGTCTGAATCGCTTATAGAATTAACGCCCCGGTTATGCAATCGTGATTATCAATTTTTTTATTGCATTTGCATCGTCATCACATTCCGCACCCGCGTTATCAGACCCGGCGCATCAACGGCTCAGCAATCCCTCGATGATCAGTTCGGTCGCCTGGTCCTCGGTCAAGCCGCGCGCGAGAAGCGTTTCGAGCTGCCGGGAATCCACGCTTCCGATGGCCGCCTCGTGCGTGATGTGTGCGCCGGGATGATGCACTTCCACGACGGGAACCGCGGACGCCACGGCGTGGTCCTGCACGATCTCTTTACAGTCGACATGACCCCTCGCACCGGGCGCGTGCGCGGTCAGCGTGTTTTCGATCCGGGCGCGCGCGTTCTCGCGCAGCGCCACATGCGAAGTGAGTGCGCCGGAGGCGTGCGCACCGCGCAGATGACCGACTTCGTTGATCCGCACACAGTCGTCGCCGCGCCCGCTGATGCGCGCGAGCATGTCGAGCACCGCATGCGCTTCGCATTCCGCCTCGTAGTCGATATCCATTTTCCCGACGCGACCGCGGATGAGTTCGAACTCGGTCTTGAAACTACCGCCTTCGCGCACGGCTACGCGCGCGTGCGGCACGACGTTCACCCCGCCCTCCGGCCCGTGCACGTGGCGCTCGAAGTAGGCGTACTCGGCCCCCGGCCCCACCTCGATGTCGGCTTCCATCAGGTGCTGCACGTTCACCGCGTTGGGGAAGGTGCAGTGCGCGAGGATGTTCACGGACGCGTCCGCACCGATCTTCATGTCGAGGTCGATCTTCTGCAGTCCCTCTTCGGGGAGCATGCCGAAACACATATGCACCGGCGGTTCGATACGCACACCTTCGTCGACGCGGATGACCGCCGCGATACCGTCGTCGCGCTCGTCCACGTCCACGTTCAAGCCCGCAATACGGTGCGCGCCGATCACGCGGTTCCCGTGCACTTCCAGCCGGGCCGTACCGGGACCGAATTCGGCGGGGTCGTGCCGTATCGACTGGTACAGCGCGGCGAGTACGTCGCGGTCACTCACGGCGCCCCCCTTCTCCGAGCGATGGGCGGTTGGGATGGTTGCAGGGAATGCATCGACCCTCGAAGTAGGGTCGGATTTTATCGACCGGCCCGCGGTCGATCAGCCGGCCGCAGCACATCAGCATCGCGTCCCCGGCGTGCTTGAGGACTTCGGCGCTGTGCGTGATCAGAATCACCGTGGCCCCGGCGCGCTTGAGGTTTTTCAGGGCCTTGAAGATGTAGTTCAGCGCTTCGACATCGATCCCCGAATCGGGTTCGTCCATCAGGACGATGCGCGGTTCCATGGCGAGGATCGAGGCGAGTTCGATCCGCTTGCGCTCGCCGCCGCTGAGCGACGGATCGACCGCGCGGTCGAGATAGCTGCGGGGGTCCAGGCCCACCTCTTCGAGCACGGCGCGCAGCCGTCCTTCGCCGGGGTCTTTCGCTCCGGCGGCAATAAAGCGTTCGACGCGCAATCCCTCGAAGCGGGCGGGTTCCTGCCAGGCGAGCGTCATCCCTCTGCGCGCGCGTTCATCCGGTCCGGTCCCGCGCAGCGAGGTACCGTCGAGCAGGATGTCGCCCTCGTGTCCACGATACCCCCGCAGCCCCATCAGCGTATTGGCAAGGGTCGTCTTGCCCGCACCGTTGGGGCCGACCAGAGCGTGAATGCAGCCCTCGTGGAAATCGACCGAGAGACCGTCGAGCAGACGGCTTTCGCCGAGCTGCAGCGACAGGTCTCTCGTCTCCAGAACGGGCGGCGTCATTGCGCGGACTCGATCGCCTGCTTCAGTTCGGCTTCCTGCTTCACGCCCACGAACTGCTGGGCGACCTCGCCGTCCTTGAAGACGATCAGCGTCGGGATGCTGCGCACGCCGTACCGCGCCGCAATCTCCGGGCCCTCATCGACGTTGACCTTGGCGAGGGTCACCTCGTCGCCGACCTTGTCCGCGAGCGACTCCAGAATCGGCGTCTGCATTTTGCAGGGGCCGCACCAGGGCGCCCAGAAATCCACGAGCGCAACCCCGCTGTTCACCGCCTGGTCGAAATTTTCCCCGTTGAGATCCTTGATGCCTTCGCTCATTGTATCCTCCTGTTCATGTCTTGCGGTTATCTTCCGTGTCTATCGGCGCAGAAACGCCGTAAATCCGTGTTCGTCTTCGGCCACGGGGCCGCCCATCACTTTGGCGATGGTACCACCGAACATGCGCCCCACCAAACCGACGTTCATCGCGGAAACGTACACCTCCCCGTCCGGCTGCTCGTACACGGCGATGCTGCAGGGCATCATGACCGCCACGCGCCTCGCCTCCGGTTCGCTGAGGATCTCCGCGGCATAGTCGGGCCGGCAGGCCTTGATGACCCGCACGGGACGCACGCCCGTCTTGCCCTGTTTTTCGAGCGACTGCTCGATGTTCATGATCCGCTGCACGGTCCATCCGCCCTTCTCGTAGTTCGAGACCAGCGTCTCGACCGTCTTCTCGAGGCCGTAGGGGCTGCGGTGTGTCAGGATCATCATCCCCGGCATCATCATCCAGCCGAGCGCCGCCGTGGCCGCCGCTCCGGCGATCAAACCGATCAACAGACTCTTCCAGTTCTTCATGGGGTCCTCCTTGTTTACGGGAACTCAGGGTTCATTCAGGGTTCAAACGCATCTCAGAAACTGTACCGCAGCGCGGCGTACAGGTTGCTGTTGCGCTCGAAGCGCCCGAAAAAGGTGTGGTCGTCTTCGCCGAGAAAGAGATTGCCGCCGGCTTCGATCTTCCACTGATCGGTCAGGTCCCAGCCCGCGTACGGCCGCGCGTAGAGGTCGTGGTCCGTGGGCGACCAGTAGGTGAACAGCGACAGTTCCACGGTCTGCCGCATCAGCAGTTTCGTGAGCCGTACGGTTGCGACGTGACGGTCCTCTTCGCGCGCGGCGGCGCCTGCGGGCAGCGCAGAGAGATAGTCCTCATGATCCTGCATCCACTCCACGTAATACTGCAGACCCACGGTGAAGTCGCTGGCGACGGATTTCAGGTCGCGTTCGTATCCCGCGAGCACGCGCCACTCGCTGTTATTGACCCGCGGGTCGTCGCCGCCGCGGTCCTCCTTCGAGTCGTAGTAGCCGGTTTCAAAGTTGCCGATCCCGCCCGCCAGGGGCCCGCGCACGCTCGCGCCCCACACCGCCAGCCGCGGGAAGGTCATCCGTCCGTCGGGTCGCTGCCCGCCGGGACTCTTCCAGTATCCGTCGTAGCCGTAGAGGGCCGTCTCGTACCTCCCGAACATGCGGTGCAGGCGGAAGGCGATCTCGTCGTTATCCAGCCACTCGTCCGGCGCCACGGCATCCATCACCGCGTCTTCGCCCGCGGGCGGATCGAGTACCGAAACGCGCTGTCCGTCGATGTAGCGGTCGTGGTCGAACTTCGGGGTGTAGACCAAATCCACGTTCACCACCGGGTTGAACCACGAGGCCTTGACCGCATCGGACGGGGCCTTGAGATACTCCTCGTCGCGTCCGATGAAATACGAACGCCAGTCCTTCGGGAAGTTGTCGTTGATGAACAGCATGTCGCCGGTGCCCCACGTCAGCACCTGCCGCCCGATCTTGAGGTCGAGGTCGGAGCGCGGCGACCAGAGCACGTTCGCCTCGCGCAGGTCGATCCATCCCTCGCCGCGGTCGAGTTCCACTCCGACTTCCTCCGCAGCCTCATCGTAGAGGAAGTCGGCGACGACATTGAATCCGACGTCGGGCAGGCGTTTCGAGGCCGCGAGCTGCAGGCGGGTCTCGCCGAGGATCAGGTCCTCCGCGGTGTGCGGATCGTTCTGCAGCCGGCTGCCGATGCGGGTCTCCCAGAACCCGTACCACTCGAACGGCAGCTTGAACGGTTTATCCGGCCCGCCCCCGTCTTCCGGCTCGGCTGCCGGGGCCGGCTGGCCGCCGCTACTCAGGCCGGAGGGCAGTGCGGGCTCTTCGGCACGGCCTTCGTTCCCTCCCCCCCCGAGGCCCGGGGGCAATGCGGGTTCCTCCGCCCGCGTGCAGAGCGCGAGCAGCATCCCGCCGAGGGCGGCCCGGGCCGCCACACGCAGGCCCGCGGACCGGTTCGACTTGCAGGTAGGGCTGTGTTTCATGGGAACCTGTACTGCTTTCGGGTTATCGCAGATACTCGATCGGCGCCTTCCGGAGGTAGCGCTCGGTGAAGATGTCGTCGGGCAGGCCGACGTCATACCGCACCCCGCTGTACTCGGCCGTGGTGTGTCCGCCGAGGCGCTCGTCGCTCATGCGCGCCCTGACGACCGTGGGGTGGCCGTCGATCGTCTCGACCGACTCCGCCGTGTACGTGCGGTAGACCTCGTCGCGGTCGTCGTAATACTTCGACTGCACCACGAGGAACGACTCCCGGTGAATCCACGTCTTGTAGTAGGCGAACTCGACCTGCTTCGGTTCTTTCGGATCGTGCCGGAGCACGTAGTAGTTCTCCGTCGTCTCCACCAGCTCATGCGTGTCTTCCGCAGCGGTGCGCCCGGAGACGTCCTCGTAGAAAAAGTGGGTGCCCACGAAGCTCGTGCGCTCTTCCGAGGACGCGATGCGCTTGACCAGATCGAGATCCGGCAGGTAGAGCCAGCGGTCGTCGTCGCGGTCGAGCGCGGTATGTTTCCACACCATGAAGACCGTCTTGCGGACGTCGGCGGGGCGGCGGAAGTAGGCGTAGTAACGCTGGTCGCCGAGAAACGAGTCGTCGGCGTCTTTCTCCCCTGCGGGCACCATGTCCTTGCGCAGGATGATCAGCTCGCGCAGCCGCTCCCTCCCCTGCTTGTCCACGATCGTCATCGACACCCGGGCGCGTCCGTCGTCGCCCTGGTAGTAGTTCGCGCGCTGCGCGCGTTCCACGATTTCATCCGCGCTCAGGTCGGCGGCCGCGGCCGCGGCCGCGAAACAGAACACCGCCGCCGTCATAATCAGGTTTGTTTTCATGGTTCCCTCTCCTCGTTTGTGGCCGACTGTTTCAGGTCGTCTTCCGTTCCCCCGTGCCCGGGAACCGGGACCTCTTCGGTACACCGTTCGGTCCGGCTGATCCAGTAACACGCCTGGGCCAGGATGAGCACGATCACCAGGCTCACCCACGTCGTCGCGGTCCATCCTCCTTTCAGGAAGCGGGCCAGGTTGATGACCACGACAGCGAGCACCGCCAGGCTGGTGACGAAGCAGGTGCCGCAGTGGCAAGCCATCATTGACTTCCGTGTACGCGGGAAGAGCAGCCGCTCGAGCAGCGTGATCAGCGCCGGCAGGATCAGCAGCGACGCGAGGCCCGCGGTCAGCAGGATCGCGGCGATGAACACACCGACGGTCTTATAGGGCACGAGCGGAGCCGCGAGCAGCGGCAGGAAGCCGACGCCGATCACGATGGCATTGCGCGTGATCGCCCGTGCGGGCTCTCCGAAGACCGGCCCCGCCGTATCCGCCCAGGATCCGTGTTCGAGATAGATTGCGCGGCTGCGCGAAAGAAAGTGGATCGCGTAGTCGACCGCCAGTCCGAGGCTGAGCGCGGAGAGCACCGCGACCGGCATGTCGTAGTCCTTGCCGATCAGCCCGATCGCCCCGTAGATGAGCGCGATGGTCACCGTCAGCGGCACCATCGAAAGCAGCCCCCACAGTGCGGAGCGGTAGAGGATGGTCATCATGAGGAACACGATCAGGAAGGACCCCAGGAAGGCCTGCAGCATGCCCGAGACCATCCGGTCCTGCCAGACGACGTTGATATGGGTAAGGCCGAACCAGCGGTGGCGGAGACGGACCGACCCGGGGCCGTCGTGTTCCTTCATGAAGGCGTCGACCGCGTGCACGACTTTTTCCATATCACGATTATCGCCGCTCCTGAGCTGCAGCCAGAGCACCGACGTCCGGTAGTCGGGGGTCACGAAGTGCCAGAGGTCCTGCGGACGGTGGCTGTTCTGATACTGCAGGAGCGTCTGGGCCACGCCGCCGGAGGAATCCGGAAGGCGGTAATCTTCTTCGCGGCCGGACTGCAGTTCGCGGTAGACGGTCTTGACGATGGTCGAGAGCGAATTGACTTCGCCGACGATACCCGTGTCCAGAAGGTGCGCCTTGAGCCGGTCTATGAACGCCAGCACCTCGGGCTGTTTGAAGACCTGGTCGCGGCCGCGCTCTTTGGCGAGAAACGAGAGGGCCGCGTCCCAGGCCTCCATCTGCGCTTCGGGTGCGCCGAAGAGCTGTTCGTCGGCGTGCTTTTCGAGGCGGTCCAGGAGCTGGGCGCGAGGCTGCGTCGCCTCCGGCCCGACGGACGCCCTGCGCGCGAGTTCCTCGAAGACCTTCTCCGACTGCGGAATGTCTTTCAGGGAGGCCCCCTTCTCGCGGAGCCGCTCCTGCAGACCGGCGGCGTAGTCGGCGGTCGTGCCGGCGGCCTCTCCGGGTTCGAGCGTGAGGTAGGCCATGTAGGTGCCGCCGAAATGCTCGTTGAGCACGCGGTCGGCGACGCGTATGGGGTGGGCACGATTAAACCAGCGGATCGGGTTGTCGTTGATCCGTATCTGCGAGATGCCGTAGACGGCCACGGCACTCAGCACGACGACGCCGGCGAGGACGGGTTTCGCGTAGCGGAACGTGGCCCGCCCGGTCTTCCGCAGTACGCGGGAGAGCGCGCCCTGATGCTCCTGCTCGCCGTGATGGACCGCGCCGAAGTTTTCCAGCGAGGAGGGCTTCAGGAACATGATGTAGGCCGGAATAAAGGTGATCGTCCAGAGCCAGGCCATCAGCACGCCGAACGAGACGAAGATGCCGAAGACCTGCACGGGCGGGATCGGGACCAGCGCCAGCGAGCCGAATCCGACCGCCGTGGTGATGGAGGTGTAGAGCATCGGCACGAACAGCGAATCCATGACGCGCGTGATGGTCGTCTCGCGGTCGCGTGTCTCCTGGTAGCGGTCGAAGAACTCGGAGAGGATATGCACCGCGTCGAGCACCGCGATCGGCATGATGAACACGGGAATCATCGAACTCATGATATGGACCGTGTTGCCCGTGGCCACCAGCAGTCCCATGGTCATGATCACGCAGACGACCGCGACGATCATCGGCGAGATGATCAGCGTGATTTTGCGGAAGAAAAACCACATCAGCAGAAAAATGATCAGCATGGCCAGCGGCGCGGAGATCGCCATCTGTTTGAACATCTCCACGCCGAAGACATCCTCGGCGACGGGCAGACCGGTGATGTGATACTGCTCCGGGCCGTCGAACGTCGCGATCTTCTCCTGCAGCGCGTCGTAGACCCGGCTGCTCATATCCTTCGAGGTCAGCGGCAGGTAGAGCGCCACGGCCTTACCGTCGGACGAGAGCAGCGTACCGTTGAGGAAAGGGATATCCTGCGCGCGCTCCCGGATCGCACGCGCCTCTTCGCGCGTGGCGGGCGGCTCCTGCATGAGCCACTCAAAGCGCACGACACCCGGCTGCTCACCCTGTTCGATGTTGTCGACCGTGGAGGGTGCGATGATATCGATCGGGACGACGCCGACGGTTTCGTTCGTGGCATCACCGGCGGGCCATCTCAGGCCTTTGGCGTACTCCGTCAGTTCGTACACGCGCCGGAGCGAATCCGGATTGAACACCCCGTCGGGATCCTGTTCGTTGACGACGCCGACCACGACCATATCGTTGAGCGACATGGTCTCCTTCATCCGGTCGTGGTAGACCCGCACCTCCGCGTCTTTCGGCAGCATGTTCTCCGGATCGGTATCGACCTTCAGCGGAGCAAGCCCCGTAAACTGTTCCGGCCACAGCGTCGGCAGCGCCGCCAGCAGGGCCAGCAGCAGCGCGAGCTTGACCATCAGGAGCGTCACCGCGCGCGGGTGACGGGTGCAGAACCGTGCGATGAGGCCTCCGGGATTATTCTTCATCTTCGTCCCTCCGCTTTCCCTTCATGGCAGCATGGCCTTCCGGCCGGCTGAACTGGAGGCAGATGCAGTCCAGGATCGACAGGACGCGCTCGTCCGCGATCAGGTACCACATCTCGCGCCCCCGCCGCTCGGATTCGACCAGCCCCAGCATCTTCATCTGGCGCAGGTGGTGCGAGATGACCGCCTGCGGGAACCCCGTTTCACGAACCAGCTGATACACCGGCGCCTCTTTATCCAGTTCGAGCACCCGCATGATTTTCAGGCGCTGAGGATGGGCGAGCATGCGCAGCATGCGCGCCGCCCGCTCCAGGCATTCGGGGGTCAGGTGCCCCGCTCCGATACATGTCTCGCCTCGTTTCATGGCGCCCTTATATATTTAGCTATCTACATATGTCAATACCAAGATAATAAAAATCTGCGGGATTTTTGGTCCTGCGCATATTTTTGGTTATTCGAGGATTTTTATGGTGAGCGGGGGCAAGTCCGCTCGCGTCACATCGTACTCGTACTCAGCGAAGCGGTACTCGTACTCGAATTCCTTGAATCGAGGGATGGGATCGCGCCTTCGGCGCTCCGAGTACGCGTACGAGTAAGAGTACGAATTATGTTCACCCCCTCAACCGACCTTCATGTGAAGGTAGGGACGGACCTCCGGGCCGTCCGCAAGACCGGCGCGCTCGGAGATCGCGCCCTACCCGGAAACCGCAAAGATGAATGAGAAGAGCACAGGCAAAAAGATCGTGCGCTCTCTCTTACGTTCGTAGTAGGCCCGCAGGTCCGCGCAGCGGACAAGGGCCGTTATCTTCACGCGCCTGGCCTGCCGGGGGCAGGCTTGCGGCGCTACTACGAACGTTTGGCGTCTCCCATCCCGACCCCGGCATCCTCTGTGACCGCTGTGGTGAATCCCATGCTCTCCCCACGATAGAGATGATTACGCAGTGTCGCGCTCCCTCTGACCTCCCGCATTCCACGTTCCACTCCGGCCGCGACGCCGGCAGCAGTTCTCATTATGGCCGCATTCCGACCGCGGACGGCGTGGCAGCCGTCCCTCCCGAGTCGATATCCGACGCATTTTCGGGCACTGGGAGGGTCGGGTGCCACCCCGACCGAAAAGGGTGAAGCCATAATGAGAATCGCTGCGACGCCGGTTTTCATCCTTCATGTCGCGCCCCGCACCCGCTAGTATACGGCGGTTATGATGTGCAGCCGGTTCATCTTTACGCTTGGTGCCGCCGCGGGGCTGGTGTTCTCGGCGTGTGCGGATCCGGACCCCGCTGTTCTTCGAGTGCAGACCAGCATCCCCCCGCTCAAGACTTTCGTGGAGCGGGTCGGCGGGGATGGCGTCGAGGCGGCGACGGTGCTGCGCGCCGGGGAGAGTCCGGCGGTCTACCGCCCGCGACCGCGCGAGGTGGCGGCCCTGCTCAAGGCCGATCTGTTTTTCCGGGTGGGTGTGCCGTTCGAAGACGCGCTGCTGCCGAGAATCCGCACCGCCCGCGGCGGCCCCGAGGTTGTGGATCTGCGGCGCGGACTGAAGCTCCGCCGCATGCCGGAGGCCCACCGGCACGACGGACACGATCAACACTCCCATGATCACGGCCGCTCCGATCCCCACGTCTGGCTCGACCCGGACCGTGTGCGGATCATGGCGCGGACCATACGCGACACTCTGATCCGGCGCGATCCCGGCCGCGAGAAGGAGTATCGCCGGCGGTGCGATCTCTTTATCGACGAGCTGGACCGGCTGGACGAGCGCATCGGGACGATGCTCGCCCCGTATGAGGGCCGCACGTTTTATGTGGTCCATCCGAGTTTCGGATACTTCGCCGAGGCCTACGAACTCGAACAGGCCGCGATTGAGCCCGGCGGCAAGGCACCCGGTCCCGCTCATCTGAGGTCCTGGATCCGGCGGGCGCGGGAGGAGCGCATCGGCGCCGTACTGGTCCAGCCCCAGTTCCCGCAGAACGCCGCACGCGCGATCGCGGAAGAGGCGGGAGCCCGCCTGATCGAGGTCGATCCGCTCGACCCCGACTACGGCCGGAACCTGCTCCGCATGGCGGAGAGCCTGAAAGAGGCGCTGGAATGAGCGATGCGGCTCCATCCGCACCCCCGGCCGTCAGCCTGAACGGCGTCGGCTTCGAATACGGAAACACGCCCGTGGTGCAGGACGCCACCTTCGACATCGAATCCGGCGCGTTCGTGTGCATGATCGGGCCCAACGGCGGCGGCAAGACTACGCTGCTCAGGCTGATGCTCGGGTTGAACCGTCCGGCCAGGGGAACGGTGCGCATCCTGGGCCGGCCGCCGGGACGGGTGCGGCGAAGCATCGGCTACATGCCGCAGCACCTTCAGTACGACCGCGCGTTTCCGGTGACCGTGCGGGACGTCGTGCGGATGGGGCTGATCGGCTGCCGCGGCCGCGGCGGCGCGCGTGTACGCGAGGCGCTGGAGACGGCCGGACTGTACGATCGTGCCGACACCCCCTTTCACCGGCTCTCCGGCGGGCAGCGTCAGCGTGTGCTGATCGCCCGCGCGCTGGTTTCCGGACCGCAGCTGCTGTTGCTCGACGAACCCACGGCCAACGTCGACCCCGCGGCGGAGGAGCATCTCTTTGATCTGCTCACGCGGCTGAACCGGCGCATGACGATCGTGGTCGTATCGCACGACCTGGGGTTCGTCTCCTCGGCGATCGACTACTGCATCTGCGTCAACCGCCGGGTCTTCACGCACCCGACCCGCGAGATCACCGGCGAAAAGATTGAAGAGCTTTACGGCGGGCGCCTCTCCGCCGTGCGCCACGAGCAAACCCGCACCTTTCCCGGAGGCGGATGATGGAGACGTGGATCGACATCCTCACCGCGCCGGACACCGCTTTTTTACGGCGGGCGCTCTGGGCCGGCCTGCTGGCCGCGCCGGCCTTCGGCGTCACCGGCTCGTACGTGGTCGCGCGCCGGCTGAGCGGCATGGCCGGTTCCATCGCCCACTGCATTCTCGGCGGCATCGGGCTCGCGCTCTTCCTGCAGGCCCGGGAGATCGCACCGTGGTTCACTCCCGCCGTCGGTTCACTCGTTTCAGCGCTGGCCGCGGCGCTGATCCTGGGGGTCGTCAGCCTGCGGTCGCGCGAGCGCGAGGACACGGTCATCGGCGCGCTGTGGGCGCTGGGGATGTCGGCCGGTCTGCTCTTCATCGCGCACACCCCCGGTTATATCGATCCGATGCGTTACCTCTTCGGCGACATCCTCATGGTCTCCCCGAACCAGCTGCGCGGCATCGCCGCGCTGGATGGGATCATCCTGCTCCCGGCCGTCCTGCTTTACCCGCGGTTTCTGGCCGTGTGTTTCGATGAGGAGTTCGCGCGGGTCAGGGGGCTGAAGGTGGAGGGATACTATCTGCTGCTGCTCGCGCTGGCGGCGCTGACGATCGTGCAGCTCGTGCAGGTGGTGGGCATCGTCATGGTGATCGCGCTGCTCACGGTCCCGGCCGCCACGGCGGGATTCTTCGTCACCCGCCTCTGGCAGATGATGCTCGGAGCGACGCTTTACTGCGGCGCGGCGGTGGTGGCGGGACTCCTGCTCGCGTACCGTCTGAACTGGCCGGCGGGCCCCGCCATCATTTTGACCGCGGGCACGGTCTACCTGGCTCTGCTCGCGGTACGATCTTTAACCGGAAATCAGAAATAAGGGAGTGCGAAGATGAGCGAACGGGACGTGGTCATCGGCTTTGACCTCGGGGCGACCAAGATGCGCGCCGTGGCGCTTGACCGGAAGTTCCAGCCGCTGGGAAAGAAGAAGCGCAAGACGAAGGCGCACCTCAGCGAGTCTGAAGGGCTGGAGCGGATGGAGGAGACGGTGAGGGATGCGCTCGACGACGCCGACTGCTCCTCCGGCGACCTCAGCGCGATCGGGTTCGGCATCCCCGGACCGGTGGACCTCGAGAAGGGCGCACTGCCCGAAGCGCCCAATATGGGCTGGAAATCGCTGCCCCTGCGGGATTATTTCAGCGAGCGCTTCGGCGTGGATGTCACCGTGCTCAACGACGTCGACGCGGGGCTGTTCGGGGAGGTCCGGTTCGGGGCGGCGCGCGGCGCCCGCTGCGCGCTGGGCATTTTTCCCGGCACCGGCATCGGCGGCGCCTGCGTGATGGAAGACCGGATCGTGCGCGGCGGACGCTTCTCCTGTTTCGAGATCGGCCATATGAAGGTAATGCCCGGCGGTCCGCTGTGCGGTTGCGGGGCCCGGGGATGCCTCGAAAGCGTGGCCAGCCGGCTGGTCATCTCGGCCCAGGCGGCGGCCGCGGCTCATCGCGGTGACGCGCCGTGGCTGGCGGAGGAGGTCGGAACCGACCTGGCGCAGATCCGCAGCGGCGCGCTGAGCCGATCGATCCAAAACGGCGACACCGCGGTGGAGGCTATCGTGCGCGACGCCGCGCGTCATATCGGCCGCGCCGCCGGCAACGTAATCAACCTGATCGCCCCGGACGTGGTCGTGCTCGGCGGCGGCCTGGTGGAAGCGATTCCTGAAATCTTCCGCGAAGAGATCGAGGAAACGGCGCGGCGGAACTGCATGCCGGCCTTCCGGGACAGCTTCGAGGTGAACGTCGCCGAACTCGGCGATGACGCGGCGGTGATGGGCGCCGCCGCGTGGGCGTGGGAGCGGGAGTGAGACCCGTTTCATCCGTTATGTTCACGGGGGTGTATTTCAAAAGAAGAGGTGAACATAATTCGTACTCGTACGCGTACTCGTACGCGTACTCGGAGCGCCGAAGGCGCGATCCCATCCGTGTCATCGGTAATCCGTGGTCGAAAACACAGGAAAGGTCTCTCGCAAAGGCGCCGGGATCGCAAAGATGAATGAGAAGAGCACAGGCAAAGAGATCGTGCGCGCTCTCTTACGTTCGTAGTAGGCCCGCAGACCCGCGAAGCGGGGCCAGGGCCGTTATCTTTCACGCGCCTGGCCTGCGGGGGCAGGCTTGCGGCGCTACTACGAACGATCGATTCCCGGGCGCTGATCCCGGCGTGGGCCAGGGCGCGGAACTGGATCCGCTCAGAAGCGGAGGTCTGCGCGGGCCAGCCTCGCGGCCAGCTCCTGCAGCACCCGCTCATCGTCCTGATCGCCGGCTGATTCGAACGTGGCGGAGAACCGCAGGTACGGTCCGGCCTCGTCCCAGGGCACGGTCGACACGGAATGCTCGCGCAGGAGGTGCAGCGAGGCCTCTTCGGCGTTGCTGAAGGTCACCTTCCCCGCCGCCTTCGGGGCCGGCACGTAGAGGTAGAAGGTTCCGCCGGGCATCCGGGCGTCGAAACCCGCGACGTTCAGCAGCTCCACCATGCGCCGGAGCCGTTTTTCGTAGTGGTCGCGTATGGACTCCGCGAGGCCGGGATCGGCCAGTCCCGCGCACCCGGCCTGCTGGATCGCCTTGAACTGGCCGGAATCGCTGTGATCTTTCACGGTCGCCAGCGCCCGGACCGCCCAGGAGGGTCCGGCGAAGAAACCCAGCCGCCAGCCGGTCATATTGTAGCTCTTGCTCAGCGAGTGCATTTCCAGGGCGCATTCCTTCCCGCCGGGGCGGGCGAGAATGGAGCGCGGGGCGCCGTCGTAGGTCAGCGTGGCGTAGGCCGCGTCCTGCACGATCAGGATGCCGTGCCTGTCCGCGAAGCGGATCAGCCGGTCGAAAAACTCGTCGGTGGCCGTGGCTCCGGTCGGATTATTGGGGTAGTTCACGTAGAACAGTTTGGCGCGGTCCGCGGTTTCCGGATCGATGGCGTCCAGGTCGGGGCAGAACCCCTGATCGCGGTGCAGCGGGAGCGCCACCGGTTCTCCGCCCATGTAGCGCGTATGGGTGGCGATGACGGGATAGCCCGGTACCGTGTGAAGCACCGCGTCGCCGGGATTCACGAACGCGAGCGGGAGCATGGCGAGGGCGGGTTTCAGGCCGACGCAATGATTCACCTCCGCCGCCGGATCGATCTCCGCTCCGAACACGGTCCGCATCCAGTCGGCGGCCGCCTGTTTGAACGGCTTGGGGCCGTTGTCCGCATACCCGCGGTTTTCCGGCAGGTCCACAGCGCGCTTGAGTTCCTCCCTGACGGGGGCGGGCGCCATGCGGTCGGGCTCGCCGACCCCGAAGTCGAGCAGCTCGGTGTCGGGCCGCCGTTCACGCGCCTCCGCCTTGGCCTGTTTGATCTTGCCGAACTTGTAGACCGCCCCCGGGCGGCCGAAATCGGCGCCGCCGATACGCCGGGCATAGAGCTGTTCCGGATTCAACATGATGGCGCACTCCTCTGGTTGGGAAAAAGCGAAGAGCGGAGTGTCGCGGGAGGTGCGGGGCGCTGTCAAGAAGAAGGAACCGACCTCAGTCCTCGATAATCTCGCCCTGGTGGCGAACGATTTCCGCGTCGACCATATAGATCACGTCTTCGGCGATATTGGTGGCGTGATCGCCGATCCGTTCGAGTCGGCGCACGACGGAGATGAGCTGGAGATAGACCTCGCGGTGCTCGAAATCGTCGTCCATCTTATCCGACAGTCGCCGCGACATCCGGCTGCGCATTTCGTCGATCCGGTCGTCATCGGACAGCACCTCGCGGGCGAGGTCGCTGTCGAGGTTGATGAGTGCGTCGAGGCTTTTCTTGAGGATCGCCTTCACGTGATCGCCCATCTCGGAGAGGTTGAGCGGCAGCTCGGTTTTCGGGAGGCTGCTGAGCCGTTTCCCGCTCTTGGCGATATTCACCGCCAGGTCGCCGATACGCTCCAGGTCGCTGTTCATTTTGAGCACGGCGATAATGTAGCGCAGGTCGATCGCCACGGGCTGGTAGAGCGCGAGCGCCTTCAGGCACTCTTCTTCGACCTCCACTTCCATCTCATCGATGCGGTGATCGCTGTCGATGACTTCGACCGCGACTTCGGCGTTGGTTTCCTCGACCGCCTTTACGGCCCGGCCCACGTTTTCATCGACGCGCGCGCTGAGCGTGAACACGAGCTTGCGCAGCCTGGAGAGTTCTTTATCGAAGTGAAGCGACATCGTCTCTTGTCTTTCCGCCGGCTCAACCGAATCGTCCCGTAATGTAATCTTCCGTCTGTTTCTCGCGCGGGTTGGTGAACATGGTCCGGGTCCGGCCGAATTCCACCAGCACACCCTCGTAGAGAAAAGCCGTACAGTCGGAGACGCGGCCGGCCTGCTGCATATTGTGCGTAACGATGGTGATAGTATACTGCCCCCGCAGCTCGCCGATCAAGTCCTCGATTTTCGTAGTCGCCTTGGGATCGAGTGCGGAGGTCGGTTCGTCCATCAGCAGGATCTCGGGGCGCACGGCGAGCGCGCGGGCGATGCAGAGGCGCTGCTGCTGCCCTCCGGAGAGTCCCATGGCGTTATCCTCCAGCCGGTCCTTGACTTCGTCCCACAGCGCGGCCTGCCGGAGACTGGTCTCCACGATCTCCTCCAGTTCGCGGCGTTTCTTCTGCCCCTGCAGGCGCGGGCCGTAGGCGACGTTGTCGAAGATGGATTTCGGGAACACGTTCGGCTTCTGGAACACCATGCCGATGCGGGTGCGCAGGACGACCACATCGATGCGCGGGTCGTAGATGTTCCGCCCGTCGAATTCGAGTTCCCCGCCGGTGGTGCAGCGGGGAATGAGATCGTTCATCCTGTTCATCGCGCGCAGCAGGGTGCTCTTGCCGCACCCGCTGGGGCCGATGATCGCGGTGACCAGTCCCTCGGGCACATCGAAGGTGACTTTTTTGACCGCCTCGAACGCGCCGTAATAGACCGAGAATTCACGGGCACGGATATGCGGACCGGGTGAAGCCATCCCCGCCGGCTCCCGGCGCCCCTCCTGCGGGGCGGTCGGCTGCGACGCCTGTGCGGACCCGGCCGATGAATGCGGACGGTTTTCCGCGGCGGGGGCCGCGGTCTCCCGCGGATCGTTCGTTTCGCTGTTCATAGTCATTCTGTTTCCGGTTTTCGGGCCGGGGCCCGGGTTAACCCTTCAGTCGGGACGAGATACGCGCGCGGATGGCGATCGCTGTAATGTTCAGAATCAGCACGATGGCGACAAGAGTAAAGACCATCCCGTACTGGACGTGCCGGATCTGGTCGACCGCTTCGTGTTCCGTGGCGAGGTTGTAGATATTCCACGGAAGCGCGGGCGTGGGCTGGGAAAAGGCGTCGAAAAGCTGGAGCGGCTCGCCCATGCTGACCGCCGCGGTAAAGATGATGGGCGCCGTTTCACCGGCCGCGCGCCCCATACTGATCACCACCCCGGTCAGGATCCCCGGCAGGGCGGCGGGAAGAATGACGGTGCAGATCGTGTGCCAGCGCCCGGCCCCCAGGCTCAGCGCGGCCTCCTTGTAGGCGGCGGGGACCGCCAGGATGGCCTCTTCCGAGGCGCGGATCACGGTGGGCAGGATCATCAGCGCCAGCGTGAGCGAACCGGCGAGCACGCTCTTGGTCTGGGTCACCTGCAGCGTGTTCAGGAAAAAGGCGAGACCGAAAAGGCCGAACACGATGCTCGGGACGCCGGCCAGCGTGCTTATGCAGGTGCGGATGAGGTTGATCACGCGGCCCGGGCGAGCGTATTCGCACAGATAAATCGCGGCGATGATTCCCATCGGCATGGCGAACAGCATGGCGCCGAGGGTGAGGTAGAGGGTGCCCAGCACTTCCGGCCCGATCCCCCCGAAGAAGTGGGAGTCGATGGAACGGTCGGTGAGAAACCGCCAGTAGAAGGTCCAGCCGGGCTGGAGCATCGCCTCGAAATGCTCCTCGAGATACGGGAAGAGCGGTTCCAGCCGGGTACCCGCGAAGTGTTCGCCCCGGGGCGTGTGGGTCCGGATCAGCGCGCCCCCGGGGTTATCGGGATCGGGGACCCAGCGCTCCTCGTGCATGGCCTCGAAAAGGTGAGTCCTGGCCTGGTCGAGGCGGGTGGCGCCGTACTTTTTGCGGACCAGCACGGGGGCCTTGTCCTCGGGATCCGGACCGATCAGGTGATGCACGGCCTCTTCCAGCTCGCGGAAGGAGCGACGGTACTCGCTGCGCAGCTCGCGCGATTCATCCATGGCGGCCTCGAATTCCCGGAGGTGCCGGAAGACCGGGCGCCTCGCCTCGCGCACGGCCTGCATCTCACGCTCGAAGCGCGAGGAATCGCCGCGCTCGAAATTTTCGAGCAGGAAGCGGCGGTGTTCGATCGTCCCGCGGAACACGTACGCGCTGATGCCGCGGCCGATGATCGGCCCGAGCACGAACAGCAGGAACAGGCCCATGACGAGGATCGAGAACAATCCCACGCCGGAAAAGGCCCGGTCCATGATGCGTCTGGAATCCCGCTTCATATTACGACCCGCTCAATTTTCGGCGTTGACGGTTGACGACCCACTGGCTGAGGAGATTCATCACGAACGAGATCACCAGCAGCGCCAGCGCGAGCGTGAAGAGCACATGAAAGCGCATCGTCCCCCGCGCGGCCTCGCCCATATCGCCGGCAATGCTGGCGGTGATCGTCCGCACCGGTTCGAGGAAGTCGTACCACGGGGCGGGGATTTTGGCCGTATTGCCCGAAGCCATCCACACGACCATCGTCTCCCCGATCACGCGCATGATCCCGAGGATCACGGCGGCCACGATGCCGCTCATCGCCGCGGGGATGATGGTGCGGCACAGCGTTTCCGCGCGCGTCGCCCCGAGTGCGTAGCTCCCTTCGCGCAACTCGCGCCCGGTCGCCTGCAGTGCGTCCTCGGCCACGCTCACGATCGTGGGCAGCGCCATCATGCCGAGAATGAACGACACGTTGAGCGCGTTGGTGCCGGAGGTGACCTCCAGGCCGGACAGGGCGGAACCGGCCCAGGCGAGGAGTCCCAGTCCGGCGACGCCGAAAATCGAGGTCAGCACGGTGCGCCGGGTGCCCCGGTTTTTACCCGGAACACGGTCCGCCAGCACATCGCCGAGCACCAGCGCGCCGAGCAGCGCCACAGGCAGAAACACGATCCAGCACAGGAGCGCGAGCAGGGGGCCGCCCTGTTCCTGGAGGATGGGGGCGAAGACCACGAGCGCGAAAAAACCGAAGGCCACGGAGGGGATGGCGGCCAGGATCTCGATGACCGGCTTGACGTACTGGCGGACGACGAAGGGAAGCACATCGCTCAGGCACACGGCGGCGGCGATCCCCAGCGGGACGGCCACCACGACCGAGCCGAGCGTGACCATCGCACTGCCGAAGAAAATCGCCTGCGCGCCGTAGCTGGGCTGCTCCTCGGAAGAGGGATACCATTCGCCCGAACCGAAAAATTCAGCGAGCCCCTGCTGGCGTATGAACGGCCACGCATCCCGGGCGATGTAGTAGAAGATGAACAGCACGGCCAGCATCGAGAGGGAGGTGACGAGAAAAAGGAATCCTTCTCCGACCGCCCGGCCGAGGCGCTGTATCCGGCTGGCCCGGCGGCTCATCGTCAGATCGCGCTGCGCACTTTTGTGTACTGCCATCCTCGATTCCCCATGCCCGTCGCGGGGGGCATACGCGAGGCGCGGCGCCGGAACGCCGCGCCTCTTTTTTTTCATAACTCCATCCCGCCCTTACGCCGGCGCATCAGTAGGAAGTCACCGGCACAAAGCCGAGATCCTCCACAATCTCCTGGCCTTCGGATGAGAGGTAGATGGTGACGAATCGGTAGAGCGCCGAGCCCAGTTCCGGATAGCCGTCCGTATACATGAACAGCGGGCGCGCCACCGGGTAATCGCCCGTCTTGATCGCCCGCGGCGTCGGTTCCACCCCGTCGATCGTCAGCGCGCGCACGCCCTCGACGAATCCGAGCCCCACGTAGCCGATCGCGGCAGGCGTCGATTCCACCCGCGAGCGCATCTGCCCGTTGGATCCGACCACCTCGGCGCCCGACATGATCTTCTTATCGCCCATGACCAGCTTTTCGAAACTCTCGAACGTGCCGCTGTTGGTATCGCGGGTAATCACCACGATCGGACGCGCCGGGCCGCCCAGTTCGCTCCAGTTGCGGATCCGGCCGAGATAGATGTCGCGGATCTGCTCCATCGAAAGCTCCTGCACGGGATTGCTCAGATGGGTGACCAGGGCGATGCCGTCGAGCGCCACCACATGCGGCACCGGCAGGACATCGTTTTCCACGGCATGTTTGAATTCTACGGGTTTCATGGCGCGCGACATATCGGCGATGTCGCAATTCCCGGCGACCATCGACTTGGCGCCGTTCCCGCTCCCGCTCTCGCTCACGGTGACGTTGATGTCGGGATTGGCCGCCATGAAATACGTCGCGAACGCTTTCGCAATCGGCCCCACCGTCGAAGACCCGTCGATGACCACCTTCTCCGTATCCTGACCGCACGCGAACATCGCAGAAGTGAGAACGGCGACCGCCAGCATCGTTTTTCTTGTCATTAAACTCATGAGGTGCTTTGTACTCCTGTTTTGTTAGTCCTGTGTTAGCGCTTGCACATAAACTGCGGGCGCCCCGGACCGGAGACCGAAACGTAGGGAAAAGCGGTGCGCGGTGCAACCCGTTTTGCCGGTTGCGCTCCGCCCCGGCTCAATTCACTGCGGCGTCACCTCCTTCCCTGCTCTGCAGGGGAAAGCGAAGCCTGAAGGTACTGCCCTCGCCGGGTGAACTCTCCACTTCCACATGCCCTTCGTGGACCTGCATAATATGTTTCACGATCGCGAGCCCCAGGCCCGTTCCGCCCATTTTGCGGCTCCGGTTCTTGTCCACCCGGTAAAACCGCTCGAACAGGCGGTCGAGATGATGCCGGTCTATACCCTGGCCCTGGTCGCTCACTTCGATCCTGGCCTCGCCGGAGTGTTGAGCGGCACGCACCCTGACCTGTCCGCCGGGCTCGCTGTATTTCACCGCGTTGTCGAGGAGATTGACGACCGCCTGCTCGATCAGGTGCGGATTGGCCACCGCCGAAAAATCGTGCGGGCAATCGATGACGATTTTCATCCGGCGGTCGCGCGCGCGCGTCTCGCACAGGTGGCGCGCATCTTCGAGCAGGGGCAGGATACGGCAGCTCTCGAAACTCAATTCGCCGCGCTCCGATGCGTCGTCCACTTGCGAAAGCGTCAGCAGGTCGGTGATGATCGCCTCCAGCCGCCGGGCCTGCCGGGCGATGATGTCCAGAAAACGCTTCTGTTCGCCATGGTCCCCCGCCCCGCTGTCGCTCAACATCTCGACGAACCCCTTGATGGAGGTGACCGGCGTCTTGAGTTCGTGGGATACGTTCGCCACGAAGTCCCGCCGTATCTGTTCGAGCAGACGCAGGCGGGTCACGTCGTGCAGCACGACGAGCACGCCGGCGTCGGGGACGTTGTGTTCGTTCGACAGCAGGCGCACGCCGTACACATGAAAGTGCCGGTCCCGCTCCCCGTACACGGTCATGTCGCCCTCGCGCGGCATGACGGATGCGAACATTTCGCTTATGAAATCCTGCAGATTGGCGTAGCGGATCGCCTCCTGCACACTGCGCCCCCTCGCCTCGCCCGGATGCACCCGCAGCATCTCGCCCGCCGCGCGATTCATCTTGATGATGCTCTCGTTCCGGTCGATGGCGATCACGCCCTCCGCCATATTGGACAGGACCGATTCGAGTTCGTGCTGCTGCTGGCGGATGGTGTTGAGGTTTTCATTCAGCCGTTCCGCCATCCAGTTCATCGACTGGGCCAGCTGTCCGATCTCTTCGATTTCGGGCACGGGGACCTTGCGCTCGAAATCGCCGCGCGCATACCGCTCGGCGGCCAGACGCATCGCCTCGAGCGGGCGGCTGATCCGGCGGGCCATGACGACGCCCACGACCATGGCCACGACGCCCACGGCCAGCCCCGCGAGCAGGATACGGCCGGCCATGGTATCGAGCGTGTTGCGGATGTCCGTGACGGGTCGCGCCACGCGCACCGCTCCGATCACCTCGCCGTTCGGGTTCGCCACCGGCACCGCCACGAAGAAGAGATTGCGGCCCTGGCGGTGATCGTAGCGGGTCTGCGCCCCGCGTTTGCCCTGCAGCGCCTCCCGCAGCTCCGGCCGGGCGCTGAGTCCCTCGCCGGAGGGCATTCCTCCCGTGGAACTCGCGACGAGCCGCCCCTCGGAATCCACCACCGTGATCCGGGCGCTCAGGAGTTCCGCGGTCGTCCGGCAGAGCGCGTCCAGTGCCTCCCGCTCGTCGCGTATCAGCTCGGTCCGCGCACGCTCGGCAACCGCCTCCGCGCGCGCCTCGAGCGTGGTTTTCAGTTCCCGGAAATAGACCGACTGTGCGGAGTAATACGTATAGCCGGTCAGGACCAGCAGCGAGCAGAGCAATACCAGCCAGTAACTCGGAACGAGTTTCCAGAAAAGCTTTCGGCGGGACATCGCGGAGGCGCCCCCTTCAGTCCGTGAAACGATAGCCGACGCCCCGCACCGTTTCAATGTATTTACCGGCCCGTCCCAGCTTCTTACGCAGGCCGACAATCTGGACATCCACCGAGCGTTCCGTCACCGGGTAGTCCTCCCCGTGCACCGCGTCCACGATCTGGTAGCGGGTGAACACCCAGCCGGGGCGCCGGGCGAGAAAATGAAGCACGCGGAATTCCGAATAGGTCAGTTCCACCGTATTTCCGTCCAGCGTGACCTCATGCCGGCCGGGATGTATGACGAGGTCGCGGACGCGGAGAACGTCCTCTTCCGAGGTCGTCTCTTCGAGTTCGCGTCTGCGCAGGACGGCCTTGATCCGGGCCATCAGCACCCGCGGGCTGAACGGCTTGGTGATGTAATCGTCGGCGCCGATTTCCAGACCGGTCACGATGTCCGATTCCTCCCCGCGGGCCGTCAGCATGACCACGGGGATGTCGGCGGTCTCGGAACCGGATTTGAGCTGCCGGCATACCTCGATCCCGTCCAGACCGGGCAGCATGAGATCCAGTATGATCAGGTCCGGCTTGCGCTTCCCGACCGACTTCAGCGCCTCTTCTCCCGTCGCGGCCGTCCCCACTTCATACCCGTTGCGCGCGAGATTGAACCTCACGAGTTCGAGTATGTCCTCCTCATCCTCTACCGCCAGCAGATACTCTTTCGCCATCGCACGCACCTCGATTCGCCTCGTCCCCATCGAACGTCGAACGCCAGATTGAATATTAAACGCTTCCGCTTTGTTAGTATATCATTTGTATAATGTTAGGAGCGGGACGGATAAGGCTCCCTTTCAGGGCGACGGCGGTCCGGAACCGGTACAGCGGGGACGGACGCAGGGTGTCCGGGGCGACCTGTGGCGCCCCGGTTTCGAGTTCGACGGCCACAACCACCGCGGAGGCTTCCTTCCCTGCGGCGCGGCGGCAGGAGAACCGCATTCCGGTTATCCCTCCGGCGAGTACCTGCTGCTCCCAGCCTTCGGCGCTCGGACACGCCGCCGCGCGGTCATAACAGCGCAGACCCCACGGGCGCTGCGCGGCTTTGTCCCAGGCGCAGGCGTCGGCGGCATCGCGCCGGACGGCGCGTTTGAGCACTCGCCTGCTTCCGCCGCCGCTGAGCGGCGACCGGCAGGTGTCCAGGTAGTAGCAGACCTCGGCGATTCCCCGCCTTGAGGGTCGGGCCGCGAAGGACGCCGTCGCGAGGTAGAGGCGGTCTCCCGTCATTCCGTCGCCGACCCGATCCGCGGCCCGGATCAGGCATGCGCCCGGGCGTCCCGGCGCGACCGCACACCGGAGGTCGCGGCGCAGGATATCGAGCGCCGCCCGGACCTCGGCGGTCCTTCTCGTCTCGGCCACCCCGCGATCCCAGACCTTCAGGGCCACGCCCGTAATCCTCGTTACGGCGGCCGCGAGTACGCCGAGCACCGCCATGGCGGTCAGCAGTTCGACCAGCGTGAATCCGCGCCGCACCCTGCCCTCTCTTCCTCCGCGTCTCATGATCTTCACGATCCCTCGCGCAACAGCGCCGTACGGAACCGGTACACGCGTCCGTCCCGCACCACCACGAGTTCGACATCCCTGACCGAGGCTCCCCGGGGCTGAAGAAACAGGTGGCAGCGGATTTCCGTCTGCGCGCCGGTCTGCGCCGGCCCGCCCGCCGGAACCGCGTCCCGGGGCGCGCGATAGCGCCGATCCGAGATCTCCGCTCCCGCCGGACTCCGCCAGCCCGCCTCCAGGCGATCCCACCCGCCCGCCATCGCCTCGGCACGCAGTGAAGCCAAGACCTCCTGCGCGAATCGCGTCGCCCGGAACGAATCCGAAGCCGTCCCGGCGGCGTTGATGCCGAAGACCAGCACGGAGAGCAGCGCCGTAAAACCGGTGCCCGTCACGAAAAGGGCCAGCGTCAGTTCGATCAGCGTGCACCCGGTCCCTCCGTTCGGGCGACCTCCGCCGCTGCAATGATTCCCGTACGCGGCGTTCACGTTTCGTCCTCCCGGGGGCGGTACACTTCCGCCGTTCCGGTCGCCCGGCGGATCCGTATAAAGCCGCGCCCCCTCCCTGCGGCGCGGCCGGCGCGGATATAGATCCGCGCGTCGAAATCCGGATGAGCAAGCCGACCGCGCCGGTCGAAGATCAGGCAGGGAACCCGCTCGCGGTCGAGTCCCGGGACCGCGCACCGCGCCGGATACCCGAACACCGAACCGGTCCGCGTCCGGCCCTCGGCATCGTCGGTCACATCAAAACGGACCCGGGGCGGCAGGGGCCGCCATCCGGTAACCGCCCTCTCCGCCGCGGATTCGGCCTCTCCTTTGAACACGCTCCACCGGTCCTCCCCGCGGTCGGAGCCGGGCGCGAGAACGAGAAAGGCGCAGCAGCGGCCGTTGATGGCGGTGCGCCGGGCCAGGTTCAGCCCGGCACGCAGTTCCGCCAGCGCGGCGCCCACGCTGCGCGAGGCGGTCCACGAGGGAAAAACCGGCAGCGCCATATACACCAGGACGCTCAGGATCAGCAGCACGCAGAGCACTTCCGGGAGCGTGAAGCCGAGAATCCGTTCCCCGGACTTCCCGGCAGGACCGGATCGCTGATGTACGCAGTCGATATGCGCGGATGACCTGCGGGTGTGGGTGTCCCGTACTGAATTCATGGATTTCCGACCCGGTTACGAAGTTTCCGGTGACTTCATGAAGGCGGACCTTCAGGAGAGGAAAACGCAGAGCACTTCCGGAAGCGCGGACGGAGTCGACCCTGCTCAGGCGCCCGCCGCGGCACTGCGGGTCTGCTGTCTGAGCCGCTTCAGTTTACCCGACAGCGCGGCGCGCTTGACCGGCGAAATGCGGTCGACCAGCAGCACGCCGTTGAGATGGTCGATCTCGTGCTGTGCCGCCCGGGCGACGAGTCCCTTCAGGGCGAGACTGCAGGGTTCACCGTCCGTATCCGCATAGCTCACGGTGACTTCGTACGCGCGGTCCACCGGGGCGTAGATCTCGGGAAAGCTCAGGCAACCCTCCTCCGCGCGCACCGTGTCCTCTCCCGAGCCGGTAATGACGGGATTGACCAGTACGAGCGGCATGGTCACGTCCGGGTTCTCGCGGCGGCCGTCGTCCGGGTTCCGGTCGGCTTCCGCGGGGACGTCGATCACGCACACCGCGCGCGTATCGCCGATCTGCTCCGCCGCCAGACCGACGCCGCTGCTGGCATGCATCGACTCGATGAGATCCTCGACCAGTCCGCGCAGCTCTTCGTCGAACCGCTCCACGTTCACGGCCTTGCACCTCAGCACCGGATCTCCGAATGTACGTATCCCGCGGGTCATTTCTTCCGTCCGTTTGGATCAAGCGCTTATTATGCCCTCCCGCATCGCCTCGCCCAATCTTTTTCTCGTTCATAATTTCCTTGTCCACACGTATGAGGTCTCTACGATGGACAATCTTTTGCATGCCAACCCCCAGCGGAGGACACCATACGATGAGCAACGGCGATCAACTCAATCTGGACGATCTTCAGGTAGATCGCGAAAATCTGTACCGCGAAGAGACCCTGACGGACCGCAAGGTGGCCCAGATACGGCGCATGGTGCCGGTTCGGGCTGACGGCAGCGACGACCCGGACCGCACGGTGATCTTTTCCGGGCAGACCCACATCATGCTGCCCGGCGGACCGATGCCGGTGCAGTTCGAACTCGACGCCGACAATCTTGAAGACGCGATCGCGAAGTTTCCGGAGGCGACCAAAAAGGCCGTGGACGACATGGTCGAACGCGTACAGCAGATGCAGCGCGAGGAATCTAAAAGGATTGTGACTCCCGGCGACCTCGGCGGAGGCGCGGGGGGGCCCGGCGGCATGCGCGGCGGCCAGGACAACAACCTGATCATGTAAGGATAAGGAATAAACGATGAAGATTACCGTGAACGGGGAGACCGTCGGCGACGAGGTCTTCCAGCGCGAGGTTCAGCAGGTCCGCCAGCAGAACCCCGACGAACAGGACGAGGCCGTCCGCGAACGGGCGAAGCAGAACATTGTCGAGTGGACCCTGATCCGACAGCAGGCGCGCGAAGAGGTCGAGTCCGTACCCGCGAAGGAAATCGATGCCGAGTTCGACAAGCTGGTCGAACGGCACGGCGGTCGCGACCAGTTCTTTCAGCGTTTCAATCTGACCGGCAGCGACGAGTCCCGGGTCAAGAGCGACCTTGAGCAGAATCTGAAGGTACAGAAATTCCTCGAGCAGCTCAGCGCGGATGTCGCGCAACCCGACGAGGATCAGATCCGCTCCTACTACGAGGAGCACAAGGACCGCTTCACGGCGCCGCCCGAAGTACACGCCGCTCACATCGTGTGTCAGCCGGACCGTGCGAACCCGGAAAAGACGTTCAACGAGATGCTGGACGTGCGCCGGCAGCTGCGCGAGGGCGCGGATTTCGCGTCGATGGCCGACACGCATTCCTCCTGCGAAGATGCGGGGGGCGATCTGGGTTATTTTGCACGCGGGAAAATGGTGCCGGAATTCGAGACCGTGGTTTTTTCCATGGAGGCGGGCGAGATTTCACCGATCTTTCAGACGCAGTTCGGCTGGCACATCGCCACGGTGCACGACCGGAAAGCGCCGCGTCAAATGGAGTTTGACGAAGTCCGCGACCGGATCACCGAGTCGCTGCTGCACGACCGCAAGAACGACGCGATCGGCGAATGGGTGGACGCCCGCAAAGGCGAAGCGGACATCCGGGTGGAAGAGGACGAAAAACCGGAAGACTGAAGCGGTTGCGTTCAGTCCAGCCGGACGTAGATATTATCGTTGTCGTACACGTTCCGCCCCCGGCCGTTCGGGCCCATCCATGTTCCTGACGCCTTCCCCTGCACCCGGCTCACCCCCGAACCCGCTTTACTCCCGGCCCCGCTCCCGCTCGAGGGCCTTCCTGCGGGTTTCGATTCGTTCGAGCTCTTGTTCGAGTTCCATATCCTCCTGCAGCCGCAGCAGTTCCTCCTCCGCCGCGTCTCTCCGGAACCGACGGTCGCGGCGTATCAGCTGGCGGCGTGTGAGCGTGGCGCTGTCGTGTATCCCCTGATACTCGCGGCCCGGTTCCGGCTCCTGGATCCCCACCTTGACGAAGATAATGTTTTCCGTCTGCGTCGTTTTCTTCTCGGTGCTGCGGAACAGGAATTTTCCGAGCACGGGTATATCCCCGAGAAGCGGGATTTTATTCACGGTATCATTGGCGAGTTCTTCCGTGAGTCCGCCGATGACCGCCGTCCGGCCGTTGCCGAGAATAAAGGTGGTCTCCACCTTCTTCTCCCGGATGACGGGAAATTCGTTGCCGATTTCCTCACCCACACTGATTACCCGCCGCTCGTCCACGAGTTCGCGGGAGATGGTCGGCACGATCTGGACGGTGATATTGCTCTCCGTATTGATCGTGGGCGTCACATCAAGCTCGATGCCGTAAATAAAGAATCCCTCGGGCGTGGCCTGGTTGAAGGCCATCTTGGTCGAAGTCGCCACCGGGTTGCCCTCATCGTCGAAGGTGGTCTCCACCTCGAGATTCGGCTCCTTGGTCACGACCCGGATATTGGCCTGTTGACCGTTCCCCACGACCAGGCGCGGACTGGAAACCTGCTTCACATCCGATCGCTGCCGCAGGGCGTTCAGCAGTACATTCAGATCTCCGGGCGCGAGCGTGGCAACCCGGGTCTGATCCAGATCGATAAACTCGTTCAGATCGCGCTGTTCGAACTGCGGGGACCCCAGATCGACATCGAGACCGGCCAGCCCGTCGTTGCCTTCGCCGGAGCCCTCCCAGTCGATGCCCAGCTGATCGCTGGAGACATCCTCGAGTTCAAAGATATTCGCCTCGACAAAAACCTGTTCGCGCGGACGGTCGACCGCCTTCACCACGGCCTCTATATCCTCCATGACCGTCGCATCACCCTGCACCACAATCGTGTTGCCTTCGGGATAGGTGTAGACTTTGTCCTTCCCGGCCAGGCCTTCGAGGACTTTCTTGACGCTTTCGGTGTTCGCGTGGCTCAGGCTGAAGACCCGAACCGGTTCGGGCTCGGGCGCATCCGCGGGACGCTGGCGGATGGTGTAGATCTCCGTACCCGGAACCTTCTGGTGCAGTTCGAGATTATAGGAGGAGAGGATGGTTTCCAGCGCGGGTTTCCAGGGCACCTCGTCAAGATTGACGGTCACCGGTTTGCGCACCTCCTCCAGTTCGGGAACAATAATGTTCACGCCGGAAAGGCGGCTGAAAATGTTGATCGCTTTCTCCAGTTCCACTTTCTCGAGCTGCACGCTGATCAGCTCCGAGGCTTCCGCGCCCAGGCCCGCCATGCGTAGGACGTCTTCGCCGTCAGGCGATATTTCCATCTCCGCAGCACTTCCCGGCGTCCCCTCCGCACTCGCCGCCGATGAGACCTTTTCCGCGGCGCCGACGCGCCCCGTCTCCTGCCGCGCATCTTTCCGGGCAGCCGACGCCTGGCCTCCGTCCGTCTCATCCTGAGCGGCCTCGACCCCTTTTTCGAGCGCGGTCGCCGATTCATCCACGGCAGCCCCGGTTGCGCACGCCAGACCCGCCGTCATGCTCAGCAGGATTATCCACCTTATTGTTTTCACGCCCGCAGCTCCTCCCGCGGCCGAAGCCGCTTATTCCTTACCCTTCTCCGATTCCCGTTTCTCCACCCGCTCGCGCACAAATCGTATCGATCCATCTTCGTCGATCTTCCCCAGCCTCCACACATAGCGCTTGGCGCCCATCGTTACGCTGACCTGTTCTCCGGGTTCCACGACCCTTCCCTCAATGATCGCCAGCATCCGGTCGCCGCGCCAGCTCACCCCGTCGATCCGCACCAGTTTGAGCGCCGATCGCCATCCGCGTGGCTCGCCCTGCCCGCCTTGCTCTCCCGCCTGCGGAGGGCGTGGCAGCGATTCCGGCCAGAAGCCTTTCGGCCAGAAGGGATCGCGCAGGACGGACCCGACCACCTCCGCCCCCCCTCCGCTCGCGGTGGGGTCGGCGAGCGCCGCTCCCACCACCGCCGCAGCCAGCACCAGACCATAAGGTTTCAGCGCGTTCATGATTTCTCTCTCTCGGGCGGCACGGCCCACTGCAGTTCCAACCGTATGCTGTGGTGGACAGGATCGTCCGCGTTTTTGATTTCGAGCACGGAACACCGGACCAGCGGATTCTCGTCCTGCATGAGCGCCAGCCAGTCCACAAGCCCGTGATATCCGGCCCTTGCGATAATGCGCACGCCATAGGGGACGAGCAGAGGATGTTCCGCATCATCGCCCCCGTTTTTACCTCTGTTCAGCCCCGGCGTGACCAGGGGGTCAACTGACGCAATCTCGACGGCGGCGGACCGGGCGTGACGGTGGACAAATGAGGTCACCCTTGAAAAACGCTCGTCGCGGGGCGGAATCATCTTTTCCGTTTTTCCGAATTGTTCACGCAGGTCGGAGAGGGTTTGTTTCATCGCGGGGAGTCGCGACATCTTGATTCTGGCGTCTTCGATCTTTTTTTCGAGTTCCTTGGCCTCGTGGGACACGTTCCGCAACGTGGTAATCCCGTGCTTGATGCCCGTAAACACGCCAAAGAGTATGCCCCCGGTCACCAGGCCGGCCAGGAAGACATATTGTTTCTGCTCTTTGGTCAGTTCGCCCCATCTCATGGCGGTGCCCCCTCCCCGGCCGGCGCGGCCGAAGTGATCCCGGCGGCGTCTTGCCCCTTCATGCCGCTTCCTTTACCGATCACAGCGAAACGGCGAACGGGGGGCGAGTCCGCTCCGCCGTCCGAACCCCGATGCATCGAGACCAGGCGAAGATCTTCGAAAAGGCGACCGAAGCAGTCCTGGGAGGAAAGCCGGGCGCGCCAGTCGATAACAGCTGACTCGGCCCCTTCCCCGTAGGCGAGCCCTTCCAGGGTAAAGGTCCATGATCCGAGCCCCGGCTCGAACGGTCCGCTTCGGGCAATTCCGAGTTTTGTAAATCGGATCGAGGCCGGTACGGTCCGCTGGATCTCAATCAGTATTTCGCTCGCGGGCGGTGCCATTTGCCTCCATCGCTCGGCCTCGGCCTCCCGCCTACGCAGGGTGGCGATCTCCTGCCGAACCCGCTCATATTTCTCCATATCCTTATGAATTTTCTCCGAATACGCCCGGTCCGGCCCGATGCCCCGCTTGACGACAATGAAAGACACCGCATGATATGTGAGGATCATCGCGAACAGCAGCAGCGGGGTGAGGATCGCAGCGACAATCAAGAACCTCGGGCTGACCGGCCCCTGATACCGTACCTCCCCCTTGTGTATGAAGTTGACCCGCATGGCACTCATAAGGCCTCCAGCACCCCGATAGCTGCACCGACCGCCGCGGCGAAACGGTTTTCCTGCCCCTGCAGCGTATCGTCCAGCGCCCCCCCGTCCACCGTCAGGGCCTCGAAGGGGTGCCATCCTTCGGGGGTGATGCCCATGGCGGACTGAAGCGCTTCATGCCAGCGAGGGAACGCCGAGCCCCCCCCCAGTATAAAGACCCGCCTCAGGCGGCATCGGTGCTGCCGCTCAAGGTAATCACGGGAGAGCGTGACCTGACGCAGCACAGGGGTGAACACTTGCTCCATGAGCCCCCCCACGTCTACCGACCCGCCCCGGAGGATGCTCCGGACCAGAGGTTCCTCGACTCCGAGTTCGGTGCGCACCAGTTCCCGAAGACGGGCCATGCCCGTATTTATCTTGCCCACCACCCGGAGAGAGCCCCCTTCAAAAAACGCGTACCACACACTGGACTCGCCCACCTCCACGTGCAACACCCCGCCGGCCTGATTCAACACATCCCCGCAGCAGAAACGAAAAGCCGTCAGCGTGGCGAGGCCCGAGATCTCCACGGCCAGCGGCGCAGGCGGCCCCGAGGGAAAACGGCACAGCACCCGCTGCACGTCCTCTTCGGCCATGGCCGCCGCGAGGTACGTCGATTCCTGCCGTCCGCGACCCTTATCTATCAGGGCCGATCCCACGCGGAAAGACTCGTCCACGCTCAGCATGGTGCGGATGCGATCTTCGGGCATGGCCTCTTCCGCACCGGCCATTCTCAGCACCCGCGCGCTCCCGCGAGCCGAGCTGCAGGCAAGTGCCGCGTAGTTGGAGCGCAGTGATTTCGGGATGTTCAGCTGCCGATCCTGCGCGGCAAATTCCGACTCGCTGCTCATCTCTGCGCGATCCAGCACGTATCCGCCGCGCAGGCGGTGCAACCGCACCATCTTGATGCCTGAAGAGGAGAAATCGACTCCAGCCGCCTCGGAAAGATGTCTGCCGCCCGATCCCTTTTTCCATTTCAGCTTCAAGCGGCCTTCCCCCCGTGTCTGCGTGCCCGCATCCAGCGAAGACCCCCCGCGATGATCGCGGCCAGCCCCGCCAGCAGGGCCATGATTCTCCATCCGCGTGCCGACGATCCATTCCCGGCGTCTTCCGCAGTCTGCGGGGAACGCGGCCCGCCCCCGTTGCGGGCGGCGGACGCCGATGCGTTCCACGGCGGACGGGAAAGCTGATCCAACTTCTTCTCTCTCTGCTCTCTCAGGAGGGTTTCCTCGTGTTCGCGGCGATAGCTGAAGTCCTCGATTTTCTTTTCCCTCCACTCCAGATGCGCCTCGGGGTCGTGTTGCCCCTCCCTGGGAGGGAGAAAGGCGCATGTCAGCAAGAGTACGGCACAGCCGGAGCCTATCACGATCACATTTCCGCGCAAGCCTGCGTTCACGGCGCCACCTCCCTCCAACTGACCAGTTCGGGGTAGTTAAGACCCCTCGGCAGGTACGAGTTGAAATCGGTCCCGTCGCGACTGGCGTGACCGAGGCGGATATCCCAGTTGATGTAGATTCGCCCGTTGGGAATCAGGCACTCGTCCCGGCAGGTCATGCTGCCGTTGAGTTCGCAGTTGCTGCTGAACCGGCCCGCCGTAAGATGGTTATTGAAAATGGCCGCATCCAACCGCCCGATATAGCGGTCGGGATTGAGCGACTTGAAATCGTCGTCCGAGAGACTCGACTCGAAATAGGCTCGCGGGACCCCGTTGCTGGGATTGTCCGAATCGAGTTTTTCGCCAAAATCCTCCGTGTAATCACCGTCGAACCAGTAGTTCGTGCCGTCGTACGACGTGCAGAATCCTATGTCCGCATCGGTAGCATCGGTAATGTAGGGCTGTGTGAAGGGGGGCCGCATGTACTGCTGGATCCAGCCGGCGCTGAAATCCGAGCGCGTGTAGTCCCCGTAAATTACGCATCCCTTGGCCGCCAGGCCGAGAAAATCCTTGCCCCGGTTGAGCACGGCCGTCGTCTCGGGGTCGGAGTCCGGCTTAACCCATTCCGGCGGGTCGGCATATTCGACTTCATTGATCACGTGGATGTTGCGACCCGCGTAAATGGTGCCCTGACCCGTGACCGTACCGCCGATAATCAGGTCGCCCTCCACGACGACGGCGCCATTGATCTCGATCGGATTGGAGGGTGTGCCCTGCAGCACAAGACAACCGTCGTCCGCGGTGGCGTAGTCGTTGGTATTGAATCCCGGCCCGTCGTAAACCGCGTCCACGAGCACGTTGGTCCCCTGTTCAATGGTCCCGCCCGAGAGTTGCGCGTAATTGGTGTATAGGCTCAGGTCACCCAGATACGGCATCGGGATCTCCTCCGCACCGCTGTAGATTGACTGATCCTGCGAGTCGTACCCCATGGGCCACGCATCCGTGGCGGACGAGGAAGGATACCGTGTAGGGCGCGCCTGGTCCGGCGCGTGGTTCCAGTAGTAGGCCTGGTCCCAGATCTGATAGTTTTGCTGGACATAGGTCTGGCCCACCGCGTAGCAGTCGCCGTTGAGGACAAGGCCCGTCGAGCGAAGTTCCATGTCCCGGTTCGAGCGCAGCCCCCCGTTCACCACGCAATTCACCCCGTAAAACCACCCGTGATTATTCAGGAAGTACGCGAAGTCGAAGATTCGGGATTTTGTCATCCCGTAGCGGAGGGTCTCCTGCACCGCACGCGTGACTCTGCCATTCGAGGCCTCCGCGCGCAGCGTGATCTCGACGTAGCGCGTGCCGTCGTCGGGCGTGGGCGTGACGACCGAGTAGGGTTCGTTCAGAAACTCGACCGATCCGGTATAGACCCCGTATCCCATGGGATTGGGTATGTCGTATTTGAACGCCGAAGGCGAGCCGATCCATTCATCGGATCCGGACGTAAACCAGTTAAAGGAGATCAGAACATGGTTCTGGTTGATATAGTAGTCGCGAAAATTCTCGTACACGCCTTCCTTCACCTCTTCGAGCATCGACTGAGCCGCCAGCAGGCACTGGTCGCTCTCCTGGAAGCGACGCGCAACCTGCACGCTGTTGATTCCGGAAACAGCGATCGCCGCCGCGGCAATCGAAATCACGAACAGCAGCAGCAGCACCGCCGCCAGTACGAATCCACCTTGTTCTGAAGACCGCTCAGTTTTCATTGATCAGCATCGTCCTGATTTCCTGCCGGTTTGAAAACCGCTTGCCGCCCTCGTCGTAATAGACTTCGTAGCGGAGCCTCACCTCACGGCCGTTCACGACCGTGTTGTCCATGCCGCTGACCCGCAGAGGCTGGTCGAGACCGTATATCCAGTCATCGTACCCGCCGACCCACCACGCCAGCGAACCGCTCTGGTCCAGCAGGTACAAAAAGCTGCCATCGTAGGAATAGATGCCGTAATGGTCGTTGTCCGGGGCGCGGTATCCAAGGTTGTACATGCTGCCACTGCCCTCGGTGACCGTAACGTTGGTCGTCGCCGATCTGAGGCCGTCGCCGCCGAAGGCGCGCCCCCGCAAAATGCGTTCGCGGGTAAATTTCGCCTGGCGCGCGAGGTGCCACGCGCCGGCGGCATCGCGCCACAATCGAAAGGAGTCGGCGAGCAGCACGGAGACCGTGGCCAACACCATGATTCCGATAGCAAAGGCAATCGTCACCTCCATCACGGTGAATCCGGCACGGCTTCCGCCGCGGCATCCGCTTTTACCTGCGTTCATAAATACCCCCGTCCCAGCGGGTCACTCCAGTCGCTCGCCGGGATAGCGGAGCACGCGAAACTCCGCCGCCGGCACCCCCGCAAGGGCCGAACGCCCCGCCATGTCGCGCGGGGCCCAGACCTGGACTACAATTTCGCGGTGATCCGTATGCGGCAGAATGCGCACGCGCACCCACCCGTTTGTCGAAAAACTGCTGTACTCCGGGGTGCGGATGTCCGAATCCTGCAGCGATTCGTAAGATTCCTGATAGACTTCCCACAGTCGGTCGAAGGCGATCCCCTGCGCGTCGAGGCGCCCGCGGGAAACGGTCAGTGAACGGTAGGCCGTAATCATGGCCCCCGCAAAGATGGCGACCACCGTGCCGATCAGCCCAATCGACACCATGACCTCCACCAGTGTAAAGCCGCCGTTTTTTCGTGTGCTCGGGTACATGGTGCCTGAATAGTGAGCAAATCCCGTTCCAGCTTCGAGAAAAATTCCCGGAACAGCATCCCGCCCGCGCTTGTCAAGACCTTCCGGCGCACCCATTATGGGCGCACCCGGACGAAAACCATGTATCGAACATTCTTTCAACTGGATGAAGAGCCTTTCAACGTGACGCCCGACCCGCGTTTTCTCTACGCCTCCGCCGCGCACCGCCGGGCGCTCGATCTGCTCCGGTACGGGATCGAGTCGCGCAAGGGATTCATGACGCTGACCGGCGAGGTCGGTTGCGGCAAGACCACGGTCTGCCGGGCCGTGCTCGACCGCCTGCCGGAGGGCACGCATTCGGCGCTGATCCTCAATCCCGCGCTCACCGAAACCCAGATCATCCGCGCCATCCTCTCCGACCTGGGCCTCCCTCCGCGCGGGCGCGACCGGCTGACCTGCATCGAGCAGCTCAACGGGTTTCTGCTCGAATGCCTCGACCGCGGCGAGAATGCGGCGGTGATCATCGATGAATCCCAGGACCTCTCCACGGCCGCGATGGAGCAGGTGCGCCTGCTCTCGAATCTGGAAACGGACCGGCACAAGCTGATGCAGATTATTCTCGCGGGCCAGCCGGAGCTGCGCGAACGCCTCCTGCAACCGGAACTGCGGCAGCTGCGGCAGCGCATCATGCTCGCCTGCGAGCTGACGACCCTCCCGCCGGGAGAGGTTCCCGCCTACATCAACCACCGCCTCCGCACGGCCGGAGCCCCTCCGGAGGTCCGCTTCCACCCGCAGGCGGAAGCGCTCGTCTCGGAGTACGGCGAAGGCGTGCCGCGCCGGATCAATACGCTGTGCGACCGCGCGATGCTGGCCGCCTACGTGCGCGGCGGACGCGAGGTGATCGAAGCCGACGCGCGCAAGGCGGTGGAGGAACTTGCGGAATGGCTGTAATCCGATTACCATGGCGTAGGACATGTAAGGAGCACGCATGAGCCTCATACAGGAAGCCCTGAAACGCAAATCCGAAGAGGGGGCCGCCGGAGAAGGTTCGGGGGAAGACGGATCCGCCACACCTCCGACCCCGCCACCCCTCCCGCCGGGAGGAGGCCGCTCCCGGAAAGGGCCGCGGGTCGCGCTGCTGATCGTCCTGCTGCTCCTGGCCGCGGGTGCGGGCGGTTACCTCTGGCTGCGGGGCCGGGTCCGCAATACGACCGAGGACTTTTCCTCCGCCATCTCGAAGCATGTGGCCCGTGACATCCGGCAGCCGCGTGCGGAACCGGACGCGGCCGGGGCAGAGCCGCAGGCTCCCGCTCCGGCCCCGCAGAAGGCGGAGCCGGCGGAAGAAACCGGAGAAGACGCCGAAGCCGGAGCTCCTGAAAAAGACGAGCCGCCATCGGCCATCGACAAGCTTCTTTCCCGCGCGGGCGGTGAATCCCGAAGCGGTGGGTGGCCGGCGCTGCGGGTCGAGGGGTTCGGTTCCGGCACGGAGGGCGGCTGGGCGATCATCAACGGAGATGTGCTCTCCGTGGGTGATACCGTCGACGGAGTCACGCTCCGCGCCGTCGAAAAGCGTGAGATCGTGGTCGAATATCGCAGCATGACCCGCCGGATCGGAACCGGCAAGCACTGAAGCCGGAACCCGACTTCGTCATGCCTCCGCTTTTGACTTCAAGCGTGCCACGGCTTCATCGTAGGCCTGCGGATCGACCAGAAAAGGATGACAGCGCCGTCCGGAGGCCACTTCGGCCTCCGCGAGCAGCTCCCCGTTAAAGGGGTTGAGCACCGCCACCATGAGTTCGTTTCCTTTCTCCGCAAATGGAAGGAGCCCGCGCCGGGCGGGGAACTCCTCCGGGATAAGACCGGTCAGCTCTTCAGGGATATCGAAGTTCGGGAGCGCGATGTAGGGAGTGCCGCTCTCCGAGACGAGATACTGCATGATCCGGTTCAACTGCGAGAAGCCGCGATCGCTGATGACGTGCAGCACCGTCGTGGGCACATCCACCTGGCGGTTGGCCATCTCGGCGAGGTCGTGGACGATGTCGGAGTACTCGGACTGGTCGATCTGCTCCGCGCGGTACAGGCGCCACGCGAGGTTCATTTCCGCGTCGAGGTGCGGGCTCGATCCGCGGGTTCGGGGCTGCGGCGCCCCGGGCGCGGTCTCCTGCCCCGCCGCCGCGCCGGTCTTCTCCTCGAGCCGGGACCAGAGCCTGCGACTCTCTTCGTCCATCACATCTTCAAAATGCGCGGCCTGTGACCGTACAAACTCCAGGAATTCGTCGTCGCCCGACTCCGTCAGGGCCGTTTCCGCGGCTCGTTTAAGGTACTCGAAAGCCTTTTCCCGATCGCCGCGGTTGAAGTGGGCGAGGTAGACCATCCGCAGCGCGAACTGATCGTGGGGCATGACTTCGAGAATCTGCTCGAAGATTTCCGTCGACTCGCGGGAGTCCTGTGCGTTCGGGTATTTTTCCGGTTCTTCAGCCATGGCGTTCTCCAGGTTGCGCGCCGTCCGCAGGCGGCGCACGCATCATTCCGTTCTCTCTCCAGCAGAAATCGTGCGCGGCGGCCACGGGGTGCCATCCGCCGCCCGGTTCGTTTCCCTTTCGCAGTCTGGAACGCATCCTGCTAATATTCCCTGTCAGGCGGAGCGGCGGACCCGGGTCAGCCGACGGGATATTTTTTTACCGCTTGCACCGCGGCGATATACTTCGCATAAGTGAGAGAAGGTTCCTTATGATATCACAGGGCAAAAGTCTCGCAAGAACACTTCAGGAACGGTGCCGTCTTGAAGACGCCGTGATTGAAGACGCCCGCCGGGCCGCCGACGAGCAGCACAAACCGCTGGAGCAGATCCTGGTCGAGCGCAATGTGCTCTCCTCCGCGGATCTCGTGCTCGCCTACGCCGACTATCTTCAGTCGCCGCCGATCTCGCTGGCCCAGTTCAGAGCCGACGAGACGCTGCTCAATCTTCTGCCCACGGAGATGTGGGGTCGACTGAAGATGCTCCCGCTCGCCAAGACCGGCAGGACGCTGACGGTGGCCGTCGCCGATCCCTTCAACGTGCTGCAGACCGAGAAGGTGGAGGCCGAGACGGAAATGAGCGTCGTACCCGTCGTGGCCGAGGAAGCCGAGATCATGCGGGCGCTCAACCAGCAGTCCGAGGAGGAGTCCGGGCAGGGGCTCGAGGACATTCTCAAGGACATGGCGGACGAGAGCGAGGTGGAGCTGGGCCAGAACCAGGCCGAGGACGTCAATCTCGACGAGATGCTGGAAATCGCCGAAGACGCGCCGGTGATCCGCATCGTGAACTCGATCCTGATCGAGGCGCTGCGCAAGGGCGTCAGCGATATCCACGTCGAGCCGATGGAAAAAGCGCTGCGGCTGCGGTACCGCATCGACGGCGTACTGCATCAGAATCCGAGCCCCCCGAAGAGTCTGCAGCCCGCGATCACCTCGCGGCTGAAGATCATGTCCAACCTGGACATCGCCGAGCGGCGTAAACCGCAGGACGGCCGGTTCAAGATCCGCGCACTGGGCAAGGAAGTGGACATGCGCATCAGCTTCCTGCCCACCGTGCACGGCGAAAAGATCGTGATGCGCATCCTCGACAAGAGCGCCCTCGCGCCCAGTCTGGAGTCGCTCGGCCTGGAGGAAAAGGCCTACGAGAACCTGTGTTACGCCATCAGTCAACCGCACGGGATGATCTGCATCACGGGACCGACCGGCAGCGGCAAGACCACCACCCTCTACTCCGCGCTGCAGGACCTCAACAACCAGGACGTCAATATCATCACGGTCGAGGACCCCGTCGAATACCAGCTCGGGGGGATCAACCAGGTCCAGGCCGACCCGAACGTGGGTCTCACCTTCGCCGCCGGTCTGCGCTCGATCCTGCGCCAGGATCCGGACATCGTGCTGATCGGCGAGATCCGCGACGCGGAGACGGCGGGGATCGCGGTGCAGGCCGCGCTGACCGGCCACCTGGTGCTGAGCACGCTTCACACCAACGACGCCCCCGGGGCGGTCGCGCGCCTGGCCTACATGGGCATCGAGCCGTTCATGCTCTCCTCCTCGCTGCTCATGACGCAGGCCCAGCGCCTCTTCCGCAAACTCTGTCCCGTGTGCAGAAAAAAGATCGCACTCCCCGAAGACATCCTCCGCCGCAACCACCTCGATCCGGACGAGTTTGCGGACTCCGACTTCTACACGGCCGTAGGCTGCCCCAAGTGCAACAACATCGGCTACAAGGGCCGCGGGGCGCTGATGGAAATCATGCTGCTGAACGAAGATCTCAAGAAACTGATCCTCCAGACCACCGAGGCCGGGGCGCTGCGCGAGGCGGCGGTCCGGAACGGCATGGTCACCCTGCGCGAAATGGGCCTGAACCGCGTGCGCGCAGGGGTGTCGACCGTGGAGGAAATCTTGAGGGTCACCTCGGAATGACACCCACGGAGCACACTCATGGCTGATCGCGGCGCATCGACTCAGGGGATCAAAACGCGCAAGGTGCCCAAGGCGGGCAAGATACGGATCAAGGAGCTGCCGGTCTTCACCCGTCAGCTCTCCGCCATGCTGGAATCCGGGATGCCGCTCGTGCAGGTGCTGGTCGCCCTGGAGGAACAGACGGATGAGCCCCATTTCAAGAAGGTGATCGGAACCGTGCGGATGAAGGTGGAGGGCGGTTCGATGTATTCGGACGCACTGAAGATGTACCCCTCCATATTCAGCGAACTCTACGTGAGCATGATGCGCGCGGGCGAGACGGGCGGCATCCTGGCGGACGTGGCCGCACGCGTAGCCGGATTTCTGGAATCGAGCAACAAGCTGCGGCGCAAGGTGAAGTCATCGATGATGTATCCGCTCGTCGTGATCTGCGTGGCCATCATCCTGGCAACCGCCCTGATCATGTTCGTGCTGCCGACGTTCGCGTCGATGTTCGCGGATTTCGGTCAGGGGCTTCCCGGTCCGACGCAGTTTCTGCTGGACCTGAGCGACTGGCTGCGGGCGAACGGGCTGATCGTGCTCGGTGCGCTCGTCGGGCTGGGGTTCGCCTTCCGCCGCTTCGCCGCCACCGAGCGCGGAGGGTACATCGTCGATCTCGCCAAGCTTCGCTTCCCCATCCTGGGCGAACTCGCCCGGAAGCTGTCCGTGAGCCGTTTCTCGTCGACCTTCGCCCAGCTGCTGCACAGCGGCGTGCCGATTCTGCAGGCGCTGGATATCGTCGGCGTCGCGACCGGCAACAAGGTGATCGGCCGTACCATCATCCACGCGCGCGGGGTCGTGGAGGGCGGCGACACCCTTTCTTCGGCCCTCGCTCAGAACCCCTATTTCCCGCGCATGGCGATTCACATGCTCTCCGCGGGAGAACAGACGGGCAAGATTGATGATATGATGGACCGTCTTTCGCGTTTTTACGAAGAGGAGGTCGAGGCGATGCTCGAGGGCTTGACTTCGATGATTGAACCCCTGTTAATGGTCTTTATCGGCACGGTGATCGGCGGTATCGTGATCTGCATGTTCCTGCCGATCTTCAAGATGAGCGAAGTGGTCTCGATGTAATGCGGAGCCGTTCGATGACCCCGAGAAAACTGCTGTTCTCCCTGAGCGCTCCCACCTCCTGGCCGGAACTGGTGCTGATCCTGCTGCTTCGGCTGGCCGCCCTGTGCGGATTCCTGATCATGCTCTCGCTCATCCTGCCCGGCGACAATATCGCCTTCTACGCGTTCATGGGGTTTGCGTTCATCATCACGATCCCCTACTCGCTCTGGCTGCGAAACCAGGAGCACGCCCTGCGCTTCGCGCCCCTCCAGTTCCTGGTGGACATCACCCTCGTCTCGGGGCTGGTCTACTTTACGGGCGGGATCGAGAGCGAACTGAATATGCTCTACCCGCTCGTCATCCTGTCGGCGGGGGTCGTGTCAACCCCGCGCCGCGCCCTGCAGATCACGCTGCTCAGTATCCTCGTCTATATCCTCCTGATCGTGCTGATGACCCACGGGGTACTGGTGCCCCCCGGCGGGGTCCCTCCCGGGTACGAACTCGCCTCCGTCGCGCCCTCGCTGACCCTGCGCGTCTTCGTATTCCTCTTCTTCGGCATCGCGAGCGCCTACGTCTCCGAACGCTGCAACTACATCACGCGCAAGAAGCGCCAGTTCCGCCAGCTCACCGAGCTGATCTTCCGCCACGTGCGCGCGGGGCTGCTGCTGCTCGATGAAAAAGACCGTGTCCTCCTCGCCAACGGACGCGCCGCGGAACTGCTCGGTACGCCGCCGCGCGACCTGCAGGGACGGAATCTCTCCGATCTCCAGAGGCCCGTCCCGAAAGACCGGACGATCTCGATCTCGCCGGCGGTCTACATGGAACGGCCCGACGGCACCGCCTTTCCCGCGACCTACGAGACCTCCAGCCTCGAGCTGCCCGCAGAGGCGGTGCCCGGCGTGCGGCTCCACTCGGAACCCCTCCACGGGCAGCTCATGATCTTCAACGACATCTCCAGACTGATCGAGATGCAGGACAAGGCCCAGCAGGTCGAGCGCATGCGCGCGGCCGCCGATATGGCCGCCGACGTCGCCCACGAGATCCGCACCCCCCTCACCGCGATCTCCGGCGCCGTCCAGATTCTGAACCGCATGGACAAAGAAACTTTTGACCCGCTTAACGATTCGGCGCGGGAAGAAAAGGAATTGCTCGAACAGATCTTCTCGCAATCGGCGAAAATCGATAGCATTATCCAGCGTTTTCTCGATTATGCGGAATTTTCGCGGGACGATCTGCAGCGGATCCTCGAGCTGGATCTCGATGTAAAGTCCTCGTAAGCGCACAGCCCACGGAGGGAACCCGGTCTTATGGCCAGAATACTTGTAGTCGACGATGAACCGGTGGTGCTGAATCTGCTGAACAAGATTCTCAGCGGGGAGGGATATGAGGTGACGCCGGTCGATAACGGAGAGGCGGCCCTCGCGGAACTGCAGCAGAACGCCTACGACCTGCTGGTCTCCGATATCCGCATGGAAGCAATCGACGGCATGGAAGTGCTCCGCCGCGCCCGCAACATGTCCCCGGACACCGGCGTCATCATGCTGACGGCCTACGGGTCGGTGAACAGCGCCGTGGAGGCGATGAAGGAGGGGGCCTTCGATTACATCACCAAGCCCTTCAAGCTGGACGAACTGCTGGTGACCGTGCAGCGCGCGCTCGAGTACTACTCGGTCCTCATCGAGAACAAGGGGCTCAAAAATCAGCTCGAAACCAAGACCCGCCTCACCAACATCATCGCCGAAAGCCCCGCGATGCGCAAGGTGTGCGACATGGTCGAGCGGGTGGCGCCGACCAGCACCACGGTGCTGATCTACGGCGAAAGCGGCACGGGCAAGGAACTGGTCGCCCGGGCGCTCCACAGTCACAGCCCCCGCGCGAATAATGAATTCATGCCGGTCAACTGCGCCGCGCTCCCCGAAAATCTCATGGAGTCGGAGATGTTCGGTCATGTGAAGGGAGCCTTCACCGGTGCGAGCTCCGATAAGACCGGCCTCTTCGAAGCCGCCAGCGGCGGCACGCTCTTCCTCGACGAAATCGGCGCGATGCCGCTCAATATCCAGTCGAAGCTCCTGCGCGCCCTGCAGGACAAGGTCGTGCGCAAGGTGGGCGGAACGAAAAACGTGGAGGTGGACGTCCGTCTGGTCGCGGCGTCGAACAGCCCGCTCGAGGATCTGATCCGCGAGGGACGGTTTCGGGAGGATCTCTACTACCGCCTCAGTGTAATCACGATCGAAATCCCGCCGTTGCGCGACCGCCCGGAAGATCTGCTGCCGCTCGCCAAGTACCTGATGCGACGCGAAATCGGGCCGGACCGGGAACTGCCTACGCTGGACCACGAAGCGCGGCATATCCTGGAGAACTACGGCTGGCCCGGCAATGTGCGCGAGCTGGAAAACGCGATCCGACACGCGCTCACTTTTGAGAAGGAGGGCGTGATCACCCGCGAGAGCCTTCCGGCCAAGATCGTCGAGTCCGTACAGCAGGAGGGCGTCGAGTCCCCCAGCCGTGCGGAGGAGTACAAGGGCAAGTCGCTCAAGGCCTTTCTCCGCTCCAAGGAGAAAGAATACCTCCAGAACGTGATCGACAGCACCGGCGGAAACAAGGAAGAGGCGGCCAGGGCCCTCGGCATCAGCCTCGCCACGCTCTACCGCAAGCTGTCGGATTGACCGGGCCGGTCCGACCTCTTCGACCCCTGAGTTCACCGCATTGGGACACTCAGGGAAATATCGTACTCGTACTCGTGCTCGTACTCAGCGAAGCGGTACTCGTACTCGAGTTCCTTGAATCGGGGGAGTGGGATCGCGCCTCCTGCGCTCCGAGTACGCGTACGAATCATGTTCTCTGTGGTGAAGCCCGATTTCGATAGCGACAGCGATTCCCACTCCCACTTACTCTGATTCCACTCAGCCCAGCTTGCCGATAATATTGATCATCGGGAGGAAGAGTGCGATGACGATCGTGCCCACGACCAGCGCGAGCATGACGATCAGCAGCGGCTCGATGATCGAAGTCAGCGCCGTCACGGCATTGTCGACTTCGTCGTCGTAGGCGTCCGCAATATTGATGAGCATATTGGGAAGCTCACCGGTTTCTTCGCCGACCTCGACCATACTCACCACGATGGGCGGGAACAGTCCGCAGGCCTCGATCGGAGGCGCCATGTTCTCCCCTTCTTTGACCGCGTCATGCACCTCGTTAATCGCGTTTTCGATCAGGATGTTGCCGGCCGTTTCACGCACGATGGTCAGGGCCTGCAGCACCGGCACGCCCGATGCCATCAGCGTGCCCAGCGTACGCGAAAAACGCGAAATCGAACTGAGACGACGCAGCTTGCCGAACAGCGGTATCTTCAGCTTGATGTAATCGACCGCATAACGCCCGGCACGCAGTTTGCCCAGCAGCTTGACGAGCACGACGATCCCCACGATCACTCCGATCGTCGGCAGCAGACCGGTGGTCAGCTTCTCGCTCAGATTCATCACGAACTGGGTCAGCGCAGGCAGCTTGGCTCCCTGCAGGAGATCGTTGAAGATCTGCTCGAACCGCGGCACGATATAGGTCATCAGGAAGCCGACGATACCGGCGGCCACGATCAGCACGACGACCGGGTAGACCATCGAACTGATGATCGTGCTCTTCAGTTTCTGCGCCTTCTCCATAAACAGCGCCAGACGGTCGAGCACCACGTCCAGCACACCGCCGAGTTCGCCGGCCTTGACCATGTTGACGTAGAGGCGGTCGAAGATCTTTCCGTGCTGGGCGAGTGATTCGGCAAACGTCTGGCCGCCCTGGATCGATTCGATGATTTCGCCGATCGCCTTCTTGAGCCGCGGGCTCCGCTCCTGCCGCTCCAGCACCTGCAGTCCCCTGACCAGCGGCATGCCGGCGTGAACCAGCGTGGCGAGCTGGCGCGTGAAGGTCATCAGCTGTTTCGGCTTCACGCGTCCGGCCGGCAGCGGGAGCTTGATCTCCGTCTTCATGCCGCCGCCGGATTTACCGTCCGACTCGCCCTTCTTCGGCTTGCTCTTCTTCTTGCCCCCGCCGCCTTCGCTCAGGGACACGTTCGAGGGGTACAGTCCCTTCTCGCGCACCTTGCTGATGGCCGCCGACTGGTTGTCGGCCGACACCGTTCCCTCCACCTCGTTGCCCTTGGCGTCGAGTGCGATGTAATGAAAATTAGGCATCGTTTATCCCCTCCTGCATGGAACACTCTACTTACGTATAACGCAAAACCTCGTCCGGTGTCGTATACCCGTCCAGAATGCACCGGATTCCGTCTTCGCGCAAGGTCCGCATACCCAGCTCGGTGGCCTTGTTGCGCAGTTTCACCGTCGCGCTGCGCTGATTCACCAGCTCGCGCAGCGGCTCATTCATTCGCAGGTATTCGAAAATCCCGCGCCGTCCCCGGTAGCCGGTGAAGTTGCACATGTTGCAGCCCTCCCCGAAATAGAACGGATTGTCGCCCACATCGGCGCGGCTGAGATTCAACTCCTCGAGCAGCGCGTCTTCGGGGGTGTACGGCTTCTTGCAGCCGGGACAGATCGTACGGATCAGCCGCTGCGCGATCACCCCTTCGAGCGTCGATGAGATCAGGAAGGGCTCGGCGCCCATATCGATCAGGCGCGTGATGGCTCCGGGCGCGTCGTTGGTGTGCAGCGTACTGAACACGAGGTGACCGGTCAGCGACGCCTGAATGGCGATCTGTGCGGTTTCGAGATCGCGGATCTCCCCCACGAGGATTATGTCGGGGTCCTGGCGCAGGAAGTTTCGGAGAATCCCGGCGAAGCTCAGCCCGATCCCCTCGTTGATGGGCACCTGAATGATCCCCTCCATATCGTATTCCACCGGATCCTCCGCCGTCAGCAGTTTGCGGTCGATGCTGTTGACGCGGCGCATCGCGGAATAGAGCGTGGTCGTCTTTCCGGACCCCGTCGGACCGGTGGCGATAATGATCCCGTTCGGCTTCTCGATGTCGTCGGTGAAACTGTCGTAGATGTCCTCCGGGAGCCCGATGTTGTCGAGATCGAGCGAGACGTTGGTCTTGTCCAGAATACGCAGCACCACGCTTTCGCCGAACTGGGTGGGAAGCGACGACACGCGGAAGTCGATGGTGGACCCGGCGACGTTGAGCTGGATGCGCCCGTCCTGCGGAAGCCGGTGCTCGGCGATGTTCAGTCCCGCGATCACCTTGACGCGGGAAATGATCGGCAGCGCCAGGTGTTTCGGAGGCGGCGACATCTCGTACAGCGCGCCGTCGACCCGGTAGCGGATCTTGAACTCGTCCTCGAACGGCTCGAAGTGGACGTCCGAGGCGCGGTCCTTCACCGCCTGGTAGAGCACCAGGTTGACGAAGCGGATGACCGGGGCCGAACTGGCGGCCTCCTGGAGGTCTTCGAGGTCGACCGTGTCTGCGTCGATGGAACGGTTTTCGACACGGTCGCCGGTCTCCTCCAGCTCCGATTCCAGCGCCGAGAGCAGGTCGTTGACGGACCCGCTCTCCTCGCCGTAGTAGCGGGTCATCGCGGCCTCGATGTCCTCGTGCGGAGCCACGACGAACGAGACGTCGCGGGAGAGCACGAAGAGCAGTTCATCCACCGCGGCGGGGCTGGGAACGTCGCAGACGGCCAGCGTCACGGTCTCGTCGTCGGCCCGGTACGGGATGACGTTGTACATGCGGGCCACGCCCACGGGGACGGACTTGATCAGCTTGGGATCGATCTCCTGGTCGACATGCGTCATCTCGCAGCCGAGGTGGTTCGCGACCGCTTTCAGATAGTCCTCTTCCTTGAGGGCCTCCATGTCGAGCACCACGTTGCGGATGGATTTCCCGGTCCGCTCGTGCTCGTCGAAAATCTCCTCGCACTGCTCCGGCCGCAGCTTGCCTTCGTCGTGGAGCTGCTGCAGAAGCGGGTCTTCAATCTGGAATGTCGAGTCCGGCATGTCGTTCACCTCGTGTAGGCCATGTTATTCGCCGATTTCCTGTTTCATGCTTCCCGCGCTCTGGGCAAAGGCGAGCAGGTCGTCCCGCGCGATGGCCCCCTCGCGGTAGAGCTTCAGCAGCGATGCATCCATCTCCACCATACCGTGTTTCGCCCCGGTCTGGATATCGGAAGTGATCCGGAAGGTCTTCTTCTCCCGGATCAATGCCTGGATGGAGGGCGTGCTGATCATCACCTCGAACGCCGCGACACGCCCCTCCGCGTCCGCGCGCCGCAGCAGCACCTGCGAAATCACCGCCGTCAGGCTGGAGGCGAGCTGGATCCTGATCTGCGACTGACGGTCGGAGGGGAATGCGTCCACGATCCGGTCCACAGTCCTCGCCGCACCGGTCGTGTGCAGTGTGGCGAGCACCAGGTGGCCGGTCTCGGCCGCCGTGAGGGCGGCGGCCATCGTCTCCAGATCCCGCATCTCGCCGAGCAGCACGACGTCGGGGTCCTGGCGTAGCCCCCGCCTCAACGCATCGCTGAAGGTCGGCACGTCCCGCCCCAGCTCACGCTGGTTCACGATGCTCCGCAGGTGTTCATGCCGGTATTCGATGGGGTCCTCGACGGTGAGAATGTGGCAGTCGCGCTCGCGGTTGATGATGTCGATCATGCTCGCGAGTGTCGTCGTCTTGCCCGACCCGGTGGGGCCCGTGACGAGGATCAGGCCCCGCGGTTTGAAAAGGAGGTCGCGGATCTGCGGCGGAAGGCCGATTTCCTCGAGCGTCATCTTACGGGAGGGAATCTGCCTCAATACCAGCGCCAGATCGCCGCGCTGGCGGAATACGCTGACCCGGAAACGGGCCTGGTCGCCGAAGGTGTAGCCGAAATCGGTGCCGCCCTCCTCGCGCACCACCCGGATCTCTTCGTCGCCGGCCAGCTCCCCGAAAAAAAACTCCGTGTCGCCGGCCTTCAGCACCGGGGTGTCCAACGGCCGCAGCGCGCCGTTGATCCGGAACACGGGCGGGGCGTCCACGGTCAGGTGAAGGTCCGAAGCGTACTGGTCCACTGCGAACTGCATCAGTTCGCGGAGCGGAGGAATGCCGGCCGTCGCCTCTGCCATCAGTCGAGATCTCCCATCGTCACACGGAACACCTCGTCCAGCGTCGTGTTCCCCGCCAGCGCCTTGCGAATGCCGTCCTCGCGCAGACTGCGCATGCCCAGCTCGCGGGCCTTGATCCGTAACTCGGAGGCGCTGATCTCCGTGTCGACCATTTCGCGCACTTCGTCGTTGATCTCGAAAATCTCGAAAATGCCGACGCGGCCGCGGTACCCGGTGTTGCTGCAGTGACTGCACCCGCGCCCGCGGTAGAGACTGGCCCCCTTCACCTGGCTCGCCGCCGGCCCGAGCATGTTCAGTTCGGTCTCGGTCGGCTCATACTCTTCCTTACAGGAATCGCACACCCGCCGCACCAGCCGCTGCGCCATGATCGCGCGCGTGGACGAGGCGACCAGAAACGGCTTCACGCCCATGTCGATCATACGCGGAATCGCGCTCGGCGCGTCGTTGGTATGCAGCGTGCTGAACACGAGGTGACCGGTCAGCGAGGCCCCCACGGCGATTTCGGCCGTCTCGTAGTCGCGGATCTCCCCGATCATGATGATGTTGGGCGCCTGGCGCAGGATCGAACGCAGCGCGCCTACGAACGTCAGCCCGATATCGCTGCGCACCTGGACCTGGTTGATCCCGGAAAGCTGGTATTCGACCGGGTCCTCCACGGTGATGATCTTGCGGTCCGGGCGGTTGACGTAGTTCAGGCAGGCGTAGAGCGTGGTGGTCTTCCCCGAACCCGTGGGACCCGTGACCAGGAGAATGCCGTCGGGCAGCGAGATGAGCCGCTCGAACCGCTGCTGGTCGTCCGAAAAGAATCCGAGTTTGGGCAGACCGAGCATCAGGCCTTCCTTGTCGAGGATACGCATGACGATGCTCTCGCCGTGGTTGGAGGGAATCGAGGACACGCGCAGGTCCAGCTCGCGACCCATGACGTTGATCGCGATACGGCCGTCCTGCGGGAGCCGCTTCTCGGATATCTTCATGTCGGCCATGATCTTGATCCGGCTGATCACCGTGGGATGCAGCCGGCGCGGAGGCCCCTCCACCTCCTGCAATACGCCGTCAATCCGGTAGCGCACGCGGAACTTGCGGCTCAGAGGCTCGAGGTGTATGTCGGAGGCGCGGTTCCGGAAGGCCTCCAGGATGATCAGGTTCACCAGCTTGATGATCGGCTCGTCGGACTCGGAAACCTCGGCCTCGTCGATGATGTTGCGCTGCGATTCGGAGGGCATCTGGATGGAGCCCTCGGTGATCTCCTCCATCATCGAATCCATGCCCGGCCCGGTATCCGGATAATACTGCGAAAGCGCGATCTCGATCTCCTCCGAGGTCGTGACCACGCCTTCGACATTGCGTTTGAGGATGTAACGCAGACTGTCCAGCGTCTCGATGTCGAGGGGATCGGCCAGCGCCACCGTCAGCGTGTCGCCGCTCAGCGAGACGGGAATGATCCGGTAACGGTGCGCCACCTCGCCGGAAACCATGTCCAGCGTCTCCTGCGGGATATCCTGCTCGCGGAGCGAGAGGGTCTCCATCCCGAACTGGTGCGCCAGCGTCTTCAGAATGTCCTCTTCGGAGAGGTCGGTGTCCCGGCAGAGCACATCGACGACATCCTTGTCCTGGCTGCGCGCGGTCTGAAGCGCCTCATCCCCCTTGCCCTGGTCGATCATCCCCACGTTCTGAAGGATTTCCACTATGTAGTCGTCGTTGTTGCTCAAGGCTGCGAACCCCCGTTAGAAAACGCTTTACGTGATGATTAACGAAACATCCATCTTATACCAATTCCTTTTTTCGTCAACGCACAATGCGAAATCGAGCCTGCCCTTATGGTTAATCTCATCCGTTCCCTCGAATCTGCCGCGCCGCACCGCAAGCGGCGGACGCGCACGCTTGACGCCGGGGGGGCGGGCCGGAAATAATGAGCATGCATGATGACATCCTCCCGCGGGGAGGATTCCCGGCGGAAGGGATTCGGTAATGAAACCTGTGGTGTCCTGGATAAAAGTGATCGTGGCCGTGTCCCTCTTGGCGCTCGCACTGACCGGCACAGCTTTCGTGCACAGCTTCCGGCAGGACCTCCGCCGCGAAGTCGAGAAGGACCTCACCGCGATCGCGGACCTCAAGGTGTTCGAGCTTTCCCTGTGGCTCAAGGAACGCGTCAGCGACGGGGGCGTGCTCATGGAAAACCCCTTCTTCACCGCACATGCCGAACGGTGGATCAGGGACCCGGACGGCGGCGGACGCGCGGAGCTGGAGACCTTATTCAGAAGCCTGTCCGAGCGATACGATTACTCCGAGGTACTGCTCGTGGACACCAATCTCCGGGTGCGCTTCCGCCTCGGCGAGTGGCCGGCGTCCAACCTGGAGGCCGCGCGCGATACGTTCCGGCTGGCCGCCCGCGAACGCAGGCCGGAAATCCTGGGCATGCACCGCGGCCAGCTCGTCGATACCCCCCACCTGAGCGTCGTGGCCCCGCTCTTCCCGGATCACGGCGAAGACGCCCCCCCGTTCGGCGCCGTGATCCTCATCTGCGACGCCCGCGATTACCTCTACCCGCTCATCCAGTCCTGGCCCACGCCGAGCGAGACCGCCGAGATCGTCCTGGTCAGGCGGCAAGGGGACCAGGTCCTGTTCCTGAACGAACTCCGCCACCGGGAAAATACCGCGCTGAACTTCCGGCTGCCGATGAGCCGCACCAACCTCCCGGCGACCCGGGCGCTGCAGGGATACTCGGGCGTGATGCGCGGAAAGGATTACCGCGGCGAGGATGTGCTCTCGGTGACGCGGACTATTCCTGACTCCCCCTGGGCCATGGTCGCCAAAATCGACACCGCCGAGGCCTTCGCCACCATGCGCCGCGAGACGCTGATGGTCTTTCTGCTGACGCTGGGGCTCGCCGCGGGGGTGGTCATCGGCGGCTACGTGGTCGTCCAGCGCTCACGGAAGCTCCACTACCGCGCGCGCTACGAGGCGGAGCGCGCGAGAAGGCGCAGCGAAACGCGCTACGGGACCACCCTGCGCAGTATCGGCGACGGGGTTATCGTGACGGACGCGGAAGGCCGCATCGAACTGGTGAATGCCGTGGCCGAGACCCTCACCGGCTGGACACAGGACGAGGTTCTGGGGCGGGATCTCCACGACATCTTTCAGATCGTCAACGAACATACGCGCGCGGAGGTCGAGAATCCCGTCGACCGCGTGCTGCGCGAGAATAAGGTGGCGGGGCTCGCGAACCATACCGTCCTGGTCGCCCGCGACGGCACCGAACGCCCGATCGCCGACTCCGGCGCGCCGATCTGTGATGACGCAGGAACCGTATCGGGCGTCGTGCTCGTCTTCCGCGACCAGACCGAGGAACGGCGCGCGCGCGAGGCGCTGGAGGAAAGCGAACAGCGATTCCGAACCCTCTTCGAGACGGCGCCGATCGGGATCTTTACCACCACCTCGGTCGGGAATGTCCTCGCCGCCAACCCGGCCATGGCCCGGATGCTTGGGTTTCACTCGGGGCGGCAGGCCGTCGAAGAACTCCGGGACCTGGGGGCCGAACTCTACGCCCGTCCCGAACGAAGGGCCGAATTCCTCCACCTGCTGAAAAAACACGGACACGTGGAAAACTTCGAATATGAGGCCCGCGGCGAAGGGGGGAAAGAGCTATGGCTCTCGATGAACGCACGCATCTCGGGTCGGCGCGAGGACGGCCCGTTCACGATCGACGGGTTCACTACGGACATCACCGCACGCCGGAAGCGCGAAATGGAACTGGAACGGCTGATGACCGCGATCGAGCATACCGAGGAAAGCATCGTCGTCACTGATGCGGACGCGCACTACCTCTATATGAATCCCGCGTTCGAACGGGTCACCGGCTACTCCCGCGACGAGGCCCTCGGGAAGACCCCCGCCATCCACAAGAGCGGGAAACACGACCGGGCCTTCTACGAGACCCTTTGGGCCACGATTACGGAAGGGCGGACGTGGCAGGGAAACTTCGTCAACCAGCGTAAAGACGGGACGCAGTATACGGAAGAGGCCACCATCTCGCCGGTACTGGACCCGCGCGGAAACATCGTCAATTACGTGGCCGTCAAGCGGGACATCACCAGCGAGATCGCACTGGAAAACCAGTACCGCCAGGCCCAGAAGATGGAGTCGATCGGCCGCCTGGCAGGTGGCGTCGCGCACGACTACAACAATAAGCTGCAGTCGATCATGGGGTACGCTGAACTGGCGCTGGCCGAGGCCGGCGACCATCTCGAGCTGCGCGAGCACCTCGAGGAACTGCGCCGCGCCGCGGAGCGGTCCGCGGACCTCACGCGCCAGCTCCTCGCCTTCGCGCGCCGCCAGACCATCGTCCCCAGAGTGATCAGCCTCAACGACACCATCACGGGGATGCTGAAGATGCTGCGCCACCTGATCGGCGAGGATATCGACCTCGCCTGGCAGCCGTCGGAGAAGCTGTGGCCCGTCAACCTCGATCCCACCCAGATCGACCAGATTCTGGCCAACCTCTGCGTGAACGCGCGCGATGCGATCGACGGGGTGGGCATGGTCACGATCGAGACGCGAAACGTCTCGTTTAACGAGACCTACTGCGACGAGCATCCCGGATTCAAACCGGGCGACTACGTGATGCTGGGGGTAAGCGATAACGGCTGCGGGATGAGCGAGGAGACCCGGGAACACATCTTCGATCCGTTCTACACCACCAAGGGCGTCGGCGAAGGCACCGGCCTGGGGCTGGCCACGGTATTCGGGATCGTGAAGCAGAACAACGGATTCATCAACGTCTACAGCGAACCCGAAGAGGGTACGACCTTCAGAATCTATCTCTCTCGTCACAAAGGCGACGCCGCCGAACACACCCCGTCGGAGGACGACCGGCAGGCCCCCCGCGGCGGCGAGACGATCCTGCTCGTCGAAGACGACACCTCCGTTTTACAGTTCGGATCGACGATGCTGGCTCAGCTCGGATACGAGGTACTCACGGCGCACGGCGGGGATGAAGCGCTGACCGTGCTCGCAGACCACAACGAACAGGTCGATCTGATGCTGACCGACGTGGTGATGCCCGGCATGAGCGGCAAGGACCTGGCCGGAAAAGTTCAGCGCCTGCACCCCGGGATCAAGGTGCTCTATATGTCCGGCTACACCGCCAACGCCATCGCCCACCACCACGTGCTGGACGAAGGCGTCCGCTTCATCCCCAAACCCTTCTCCATTCAGACCCTCGCCGAACGCGTCCGCGAAACGCTGGACGAATGAGCCGCGCCGGAATCAAAATGTTCTCTGCTCTTTCCGTGTTCTGTGATCTCTGCAGTGAAACTCGATTCCGATAGCTCTTATTCTCCACTCAAAAACTCAGACTTCTCACTCCCTCTTACTCTGACTCTGATTCTGATTCTGACTCTAACTTCTTACTCAGGTTTCAGGTCTCAGCCCTCCCACTCAAAAACTCAGGCTTCTCACTCCCTCTTACTCTTACTCTGACTCTGATTCTGACTCTGACTCTGATTCTGACTCTAACTTCTTACTCAGGTTTCAGGTTTCAGCCCTCCCACTCAAAACACCCTCCCACTCAAAAAACTCCCCCCTTCCGGGTTGCATCCTCCGAACGGAATCCTTACATTCTCGCGCGGATGCTTAGCTCAGTCGGTAGAGCAGCTGACTCTTAATCAGCGGGTCGGGGGTTCGAGCCCCCCAGCATCCATAACCCACCTCCGCCGCCAGCGATCAGTCGCGGAAGATGCGGGAGCGGTGATATTCCATTGCGGTCATATCCGGCGCGAATCGAGGGGGGCAGACAAAGAACTCCTCCCTCGATGCCGCGAAAGCACTTGGGCTGCAGATCTGGAACCTTTCCCCTTTTGACGCACCCACCGTGCACGTGTATTATACGTGTAAACACAAAAGAGGTGATGTTCAATGCGGAAAAAGCTGACTCTTACGATTGACGAGGAGGTGTACGATGGCCTGCGGCGGGTCGTTGGCCCGCGCAAGATAAGCCACTTCGTGGAGGATCTCGTGCGGCCGCATGTGCTGGAGAAAGACTTGTACGAGGGCTACCGCACCATGGGTGCAGACCGCGTCCGGGAATCTGAAGCTCTGGAGTGGGCAGAGTCGACCTGCGGGGACGTGAGTGATGAAGAGAGCTGAAGTCTGGTGGATCAACTTCGATCCCTCAGTCGGCGGGGAGATACGCAAGCAGCGTCCGGCCGTCATCGTCAGCAACGACGCGGCCAACAGATTTCTGAATCGTGTGCAAGTCGTGCCGCTGACAAGTTCAACCGGAAAGCTCTACCCAAGCGAAGCATACGTGACGTACCGCAGCAACCGATCCAAGGCGATGGCAGATCAGTTGACCACGGTCAGCAAGAAACGCCTGATCAAGAAATCAGGAGCACTATCGCCCGCCGATATGGAGCGTGTTGCGCAGGCAGTCGCGACGCAGCTGGACCTCTGACGGACGGCAGAACCATCAGGCGCACGAAAAGGCCGAAGTCATGCCGGTTTCAGAAACTCTGCTTCCGATCCCTTTCCATTTCCGTAGCCGCCTCCCCATACCGACAATAAACTAAACGGGATCGGACCCCTGTAAGTAAGACCTTTCTTGTGTTTTCGACCAGTAGAGTAGAGAGGGAGCCACGGGATGAGAGGCGTATAGCCAATGACCGCGGACTGCCCTCCCCCTCGTCGAACCGGACATGCGGATTTCCCGCATCCGGCTCTCGCGGAAGGCATTTGTTGGATGGTTTCACAGGTAGATCAGTCCCATGTTCTTGAAATGCGCGTAGTAGCTCATACCTTCAGGGGGCCAGTAGCCGCGCTGACTGCGTCGTTTCGCATGTCGCGTGAGACGCTGTCGCACGTATCCATTGACGTGGCGGAATGCCACACGCGGATAACCCAGCGAGAAGTAGTTTGCCCATCCTCGCATTTGCATGTTGAGTTCGTCGATCACCGTCGGCAGAGGTTTGAAGCATTGTTCCGGTCCGGTCATCTCCCGAAGCCGATCACGTTCCCGTTGGAGCGCTTTCCGCGACGGTGTCAGGTTCCAGTACCGGCACGGGCGTCCGCCGAGGTCCCGGTCATAGCGGAAGCTATATCCGAGAAAGTCCAGCGTCTGCCCCGGTTCCCGAGCATCGAGTATCCGGGTCTTGTCCCGGTTGATCTTCAGCCCGAGCCACCCTTCTATCTTGGCTTCGATGAACGCTTCGAGTTGCGGACCGATATACCGGGCGAGGACCACGAAGTCATCGGCGTACCTCACCAGTTTGGCCTTCGCCCACCGTGCCGGTCCGTCTTTGCGGTAAAACACCGCATCGAACCAGTGCAGATAGATGTTGGCCAGAAGCGGCGAAATGACCCCGCCTTGCGGCGTGCCCTTGTCGTTGCGCTTCACGGTCGGCGGTTTGCCTTTCTCCGTTTCCTCTACCGGCGCTTTCAGCCACATTCGGATCAGCTTCAGCACGGACCGGTCGGTGACACGCATCTGCACACAAGCGATGAGCTTGTCGTGTGGAATACTGTCGAAATAGCCGGCCAGATCCGCATCATACACCGCACACCGCCCTTGCCGGAGCTCCTGTCCAATCGCCTTCAACGCATCATGCGCCGAGCGCTCAGGCCGGAACCCATGGGAGCAATCCTTGAAGTCAGCTTCAAAGATCGGTTCCAATATCAGAACCGTAGCGGTCTGCACGACCCGATCCCGCACCGAGGGTATTCCCAAGGGACGGAGTTTCCCGTTCACCTTCTGGATGTAGACCCGCCGCACTTTTCCAGCACGGTAGGTTCGATCCTTCAGGCTGCGTTCAATATCCGCCAAGAAGGCTTCGACTCCTCCTTGACTCTGTTCGATGTCCTCGATGGTCACACCATCGGGGCCTTCTTTTCCGCCGTTGGCGCGTACATGTTTCCATGCCGCCAGCAGAGTGTCGGCCCGGCCAATGTGGCCATAGAGACTGTAGAAGCGAAACCGCTTCTCCTGTTTGGCCTTCTGACTCAGCTTCTGTCTCAGCGCGGCGAGTTTCGGCGGCAAGAGTCTGTCGTCAATGCGATAGTACTCCGTCGCTTCTTCTGTCATAGGTTTCACCAATCAGTCCCCCGCGCTTCTTACTCAGCTCGTCTTCCGCCGAGACCCCTTCGCTCCACGGGCATTACCCCGCTTCATCACTACTACGAGCCTCTCCGACTCCCGCACGCGATCACCCCCGAGGTTATTGATTCCCCCACGGGCTTGTCGGCTTACCCGACATCACGGCGGGCCTCCCAAGTTCCTGGCTGTTCTTTCTGCGCGCGCCGTCTCTTGTTACCCCGGAGGGCCTTGCCGGTGCTTATGACCGTTCCTTCCCGACAAGTGCTGGCTTCATCATATCCGATAGGCTGGCCGCCCTCGGCTTGTGTAACGAGGCTGAATCAAGTTCGCTTTCGCTACGGCTCACGCGTTCGCCTTCCCAGGCTTCGACGCCGGGGTTACCCCCGATCACCGCTGGGTCGGCTACATGTGCAACGATCAATTCACACGACTGACTCCTTTCATTCAGTTAGAAACAGCCAAGCTTTGCTTGGCGCACCGGATTACACCGAGGACACGGATGGGAACTCGAAATCGGGATTCAGAGAGAACATAATTCGTACTCGAGTTCCTTGAACACGGGGAGGGGGATCGCGCCTTCGGCGCTCCGAGTACGCGTACGAGTAAGAGTACGAATTGTGTTCACCCCTTCATGCTCTTCATGGCCTTCATGGTGAATCCCATTCTCTCCCCACGATCTCGATTCTACGCTTTCCCTGATCTTCCGCACCCCGCCCTTTTCCCCGAACGACTTTCTATTCGCGACCGCCTTCTCAAAAACTGAACATGAAAAACATCAACGATCCTTTCCAATCGCCAATAATGCATTAGGCGGACCCTTCTGTCCCGCCACAAGCTCTATGCCCCGATATGGGGCCCTATAGGATGCTACTGATTTATTTAATTTCTACTATTCACTATTATTTCATTTAAATATCTATTCCATTCACTTTTTTTCTGACTAACATAGTCCTCCCCTCGGCCATTTATACACTGTCCCCTGAACCGCTTCACCTCCGACACATTACGCATATTCCTCCGTCGCCGGAATTCCTGATCACGATAGTATTCCCGCCACTCTTCCGCCCAATCAGAATCCCCTGCATGATGTCCATCGCGATTGGATAGAGGCCGAGCCGGCTTCCCATATTTATAAAAAGAATAATCCGCAGATTCTACGTGATCAAGTTCCCGCCTGCATTCAGACCGCTTTTTGTTGGCCTTGAGAAGCATCGTCGCTAAAGTATAGGAAAGACCGGCTCTGTACTCGTCTTCCTCCCCTTTTCGCGTGGCACAATAGGATTTAAACCGCAGTAGAAGATCCTCATCAAAATCACCATTTTCAGGATTCATAATGATTCTATTGACTAAGTAATCACATACAGATCCATAAAATCTTTCATCACTGCAGTGCCTACTTAATCCGCATTATTCTAATATCATTTCTCTTTCCGACTTAGTAATTAAATCCCGCCAATCCATGCCACCACACCATTTACCGCTGAATAACCAGGATGATATTCCAAATGACACAAACACTAATAAGCTGAATAAGGCTGCTATGACGAAGTAACTAATAGGGCTTGTTTTTCTACAGTACATTTTACAACCTCCCCTGCTTACAGGATGGAAAGAGAATGTCATACCGCGAATCGCTGGCGGATCTCTGCGAAAACTTCCTCTCCCGGGACGGGCTTGACGCGGCCTGAACGGAGTTCATCAAGTCGCCGTTTGGCGACAGCCGCCCATTTCCGGTCGATCTCCGGGTCCGGGGGATTGAGGGAACGCAATAGAGAGTCGACCACGACCGCACGTTCCTCCACGGGCAGGGACTCCGCTTCGTGTATGATCTCGGCTGTGCTTGGCATAGTCACCTCACGCTTGATTACTTTGGAACTGAACCACGTCGGGCATGGTATTCAAGCTTATCTTTTGCCCAAATTCGGCTGTCAGGTCAGCGTATTCTATACTCGGCGGCCGAGGTGAGAGGCCCGCCCAGTTGCGTCATGTCTTCCCTGCATCTTCAGGGTTTTAGTGGGCGGGAAGCCTCACGGACCAGGGGGAGGGTGAGCGAAAAGGGACAAGGGTGAACACGAAAAGGCCGAAGTCATGCCGGTTTCAGAAACTCTGCTTCCGATCTCTTTCCATTTCCGTAGCCGCTTCGCCATACCGACAACCTGGGCTGCCCCTTTTTCCTTCTTATCATCATCCGTGCGATCGGTGTAATCGGTGGTTCTCTTCCGATACACCATTGAAGCAGGCGAGCCCGAAGGATGCGGTCAGTCGTCCAGCGTCCGGATGCGGATGTTCCGCCAGCGCACGCGCAACGGGTCTTTGCGGGCGCCTACGCCGTGGACCTGGAATCCGAGATAGCCGCTGCTCATTCCGGAACGGTCGTCGGGACCATCGCTGATCTTCGTGCCGTTGATCCATACGGCGACGCGCCGGCCGTCGGCCAGGATGCGGTACTCGTTCCAGCCATCCTTTTGGTACACCTCGTTCGCCAGCTCCGGCTTCGGCTTGAGCGTCCATCCGCCTACGCCCTCGAACCAGAGTCCGCCGGCGTTCCCGTTGGCGGCGATCTCCACCTGCGGTCCGCAGAGCGATCCGCTGCGCACGCGGCGGCGCGCCTTCTCGCGCACTACCGGCCCCAGGGCGTCCGGGATCATTTTCGGCTTGTCGGCGGACCGGATCTGAATACCGGAATTGAGTTGCGGGTCGCACTTGACCTCGAACCGCAGCTCGAAATCGGCGTATGACCTGTCGGGACAAAGAAAGGTGTTCGGGGTGTTCGGCTTCGTGGTCCCGACCAACATGCCGTCCACGACCTCGTAGCTCGCCTCGCCGCCCTTCGCGGTCCACCCCTCGAGGTCCCTGCCGTTGAACAGCTCAGTCCACTCTTCCGCGCACACCGGAAAAGCGACGAAAACAGCGCATAAGGCGATAACGATGCGATTCATGATCCGTCCTCCCTGACTGAAGATCCCTGTTTATCGCACAGCATCCCGAAACGCAAGCGACCATCTGTTTCTGACCCCGCTTCACCTCTTCTCCAGCAACGAATGCATGGCGCGCAGGAGATCTTCCTCGCAGCAGGGTTTGGACAGGATGCGCGTGGCGGAGTCGCGCTCGCGGAACCCGCTGAGATAATTGCGACTGTACCCGCTCAGAAAAACGACGGGGGCCTCCTCGCCATGCTTTTCGCGAAAACGGCGGGCCACTTCGCTTCCGTCGTAACGGGGCATGACGACATCGAGCACGGCCAGATCGATCTTTTCGCCGCCGGCGTCGATGAGCTCCAAAGCCGCGGCCCCGTCCTCGGCGGCGATCACGCGGTACCCCGCTCGCTCGAGTATGTGACGCAGCCAGGTCATCACGCCGGGGTCGTCCTCGCCCAGCAGCACGGTCGCGGTCCCGCCCGGTACCGGATCGCCTTCGAGGCGGGGCGCTTCGGGAGCTTCGCACGACTCTTCGCTCGCGGGCAGATAAAGCCGGAAGGTCGCGCCCCGGCCCGGCTCACTGTACAGGGATATGAATCCCTTGTGCTGCGACACGATGCCGTAGACCGAGGAGAGCCCCAAGCCCGTTCCCGCTCCCACTTCCTTGGTGGTGAAAAACGGGTCGAACGCCTTCTCGCAGGTGTCACGGTCCATCCCGCATCCCGTATCGCTGACATCGATCCGCACGTATTCTCCGGGCGAGGCTTCGCTGTGCCACGTACAGAACCATTCATCGAGATACTGGGTCGAGGTCTCGATGCGGAAGCTCCCGCCCTCGGGCATGGCATCGCGCGCGTTGGTCACCAGATTCAGCAGGGCCTGCTCGATCTGGCCGGGATCGGCGCTGACCGCGGGCAGGCCGTCGGTCAGGCGGGATTCGTAGCCCACGCGTTCACTGAGCGCGGTCCTGATCATGCCCTCCATGTTGGCAATGAGTTCATTGATGTTGACCGGCCGGCGTTCGGTGTCGTGCCGCCGCGTGAACGTCAACAGCTCGCGGGTCAGATCGCGCGCCCGCTTGCCGGCCTTGAGCACCTCGTCGAGCGAAGTCTGGAGCGAGGACCCCTCCTCGGCCTCCGTGCGCGCGATCTGCGCGTTGCCCATCATCACCTGCAGGATATTGTTGAAATCGTGCGCAATCCCCCCGGCGAGCTTGCCCACCCCCTCCAGCCGCTGGGCGTGCAGGTACTGCTCCTCGAGCAGGAGTTGTTCCGTGATGTCGCGCTTGACGGCGACATAGCTCACGATCGTCCCGTTCTGATCGAACACGGGCGAGATGGTGGCGGATTCCGTGTAGTGCTCGCCGTCCTTCTTCCGATTGACGAACCGACCGTGCCAGGTCCGGCCGCCGGAGATCGTCTCCCAGAGGTCGCGGTAGTAATCGTCCGACTGCTCCCCGCTCTTGAGAATGCGCGGGTTTTCACCCAGGACCTCGTCCCTGCCGTACCCGGTGATCCGCTCGAACGAGGAGTTCACGAACCGGATGGCGCCTTCGGTGTCGGTGACCACGACGATGTCGGCCACCTGCTCCACCGCGTGCAGCAGGTGTTCCCGCTCCCGTTCGGCCTGCCTGCGCTCGGTGACGTCGACATGCGTACCCAGCATCCGCCGCGGCGTTCCGTCGTCTTCGCGATAGATGACCGTACGAGCCTCCAGCCACCGGTACGATCCGTCGCGGTGGCGCAGTCTGAATTCAAACTCGTACTCGGTGTTCGCACTCTCCATGAACGCTTGCAGTTCCTCCAGCACGCGCGAAGCCTCATCCGGATGCAGCCGGCCGGTCCACTCCTCCAGCGCCCCGCCCACGTCGTCATCCGCATATCCGAGCTGGCGTTTCCACTCGGCGGAGTAGAATACGGTACCCGTCCTGAAGTCGCGCTCCCAGATCCCGATCCTTCCCGCGTGCACGGCGGCGTCCATCCGCGCCGAGGTCGCTTCAAGCTGTGCCAGCGCTTCTACGTAATGAGTGACGTCGTTCAGAACGGCGTAGTAGCCGTGGACGCGGCCGTGCTCGTCGCGTTCGGGCAGCAGGACGCCTTCGATGTGCCGCGACCCGTTGTGAAGGCAGGAGCACTGTTCACGGTAGTGAACCTTTTCGCCCTCGAGCACGCGCTCGACGTGCGGTCGCGCCCGCTCGAAGGCCTCTTCGCCGATAAACTCGGGCACGCTGCGCCCCAGGATCGCTTCGGCGTCCATCCCGAACACCTTCTCGTACGTCCGGTTGACGTAGCGGTAGCGGAGGTCGGTATCGGCAAACGCCACGAACTGCGGGAGGTGGTCGACGATCTTCCGGAACCGTTCTTCGCTCGCCTGAAGGGCGATTTCGGCCTGTTTTGCCGCGATCACCTGCCCCATGACCCCGGCGAGTGTCTCCAGCGACTCGCGATCGGATTCCTCGATCCGGTCCGCTTCGCGGGAGGCGACGTTGAGGCAGCCGATGGCCTCGTCGCCGTGCAGGATCGGGACGATCGCGACACTGCGGAGTCCCTCGCGGTCCCGTTCCGGAGGGCGCTCATAGGGCAGTTCGCTGTAGCGGGTATAGAGCGGGGTGCCTTCGCGGACGAGCCGGACGGGTTTTTCGTCGGGCCCGAGGCGTCGTACCGTGCGCAGGAAATCTTCCGACAGGCCCTGATGCGCGGCGATCGCCAGCTCGCCGGTGTCGGGTTGAAAGAGGTAGACGCCCCCCGCCTGCGTACCCGAAACCTCGAAGGCGCCTTCGAGACAGAGTTTCAGTGTCTCGTCGAGTCCCCGTTCCTGCGTCAGCGCCAGCGCCAGATCGCGCTGCACCCTGAGCTGCCGTTCCCTGCACGTCACACCGCACCCCCGTTCCCTTTGCGGTCCGTCTCCCCGAAACGACGAAGCGTCACTCCGCCATTCTTGGCCCGTCATTATGCAAAGAACGTGAGCGATTGCAAGGGCGGCTCATCCCACGCGTACGTCCTGCTGTTCGCGGAACGGATTATTGCGCGCTGCGAAGGAGAACAGGAAGGGATAGGCTTTGCGCAGATGACCCATGTACTCGGCCCACTGGCGCATGGCGCGGCCGTAGGCGCGGGCGAGGTCGCCGTTCAGGTGTTTACCTCAGTATTTCACCTGTTTACTATCCGCATCAGGAGATTCAGAATCAGCGTCAGCACGACACTGACCACGATACACGTCACCACCGGGAAATGGAATGTCGTGTTCCGGCCGTGGACGTGGATATCGCCGGGCAGCCGTCCGAAGGGGAACGGGAGCCGCGCGGCAAAAAACATCAGCAGACCCAGCACCAGCAGGACGCCGCCCGTCAGAATCATGGTGGTAGCGATCGACTTCATGCGGCCTCAGTATAGAACCCCAAGGGGCGGCGAGGCAAAAAAAAGAAGGGACTTCTCCCTTCCTGAGAAGTGTAATGTGAAATGCCGCAGGTATAGGAGAGAGCGTTCCATGCCGTGGTTCGCTATCCTTTGTGGTCTTACAACAGGACAACAGAGGAAGGAGACGGCATGGAACAGAATCAGAATAGCAGGAAGGGCAAGCACTTGACGAGGGTGGAGCGCATGGTGATTGAGCGGATGTCCCGTGGGGGGATCCCCCCACGGGACATCGCGGCCGCCTTGGAGCGTCACCCGCGTACGATCCAGCGTGAGCTCAAGCGCGGGACGGTGACCCACCGGGACTCGGAGTGGCGGGAATACCGGACCTACAGCAGCGATCGCGGCCAGGACCTCCATGATTACCACGCCACCGCAAGGGGGCCCGGTCTGAGGCTGGGCCGCAACTATGCGCTGGCCGAATTCATCCGTTGCCGCATTGTGGAACATAAGGAATCGCCCGATGTAGTCGCCTTTCGGATGCGTCAGGCCGGTCTGGAGGAGGTGGTGTGCACCAAGACGATCTATAACTACATCGATAAAGGCGTCATTTTCGGGCTCAGCAACGAGTCACTGTGGGAGAAGCGTAAGCGAGCCAAGCGGCGCAAACGCGGCGCTCGGCGGTTGGCGAAGCGGATTTCCAAAGGCAAAAGCATCGACCAGCGTCCCGAAGGAGCCGAGACGCGCGAGGAGTTCGGACACTGGGAGATGGACCTGGTGACCGGCCCCACGCGCGGGTCCAATGCCGCCCTATTGACCCTGGTGGAACGCAGACATCGGATCACGATCATTCGCAAGCTGCCTGATAAGAGCCAAGCCAGCGTGCTCAAAGTTCTCAGAGGGCTCGAGCGTGAACATGGCTCCCGCTGCTTCCGTCAGATCTTCAAGACCATCACGGTCGACAACGGCAGCGAGTTCCTGGACTTCGAAGCCTTAGAAGCCTCTTCCTTCTCGAAGCAACAGCGAACCCAGATCTTCTACGCCCACCCATACTCATCCTGGGAACGCGGATCGAACGAGAACGGCAACAGGATGATCAGACGGTTCGTGGCCAAGGGCCGGGATATCGCGCGCTTTACCAAGCAGAAAATCCGCGACATCGAGCTATGGATCAATAACTACCCGCGCCGGATCCTCGACTTCATGACCCCTCACGAACTCTTCACGAACGAACTCAAAACGATCTCATAAATGAAACAAGACCACTACATGCGGCATTTGGGTTTACAACCTACCGGACTTCTCCCTTCCTCCCCGCCGTTTCCTCTTGTGCGCGGAGCACCCGTTATTCTATCGTGACACGCTGTTCCCGCAGCGGCATATTCATGCGACAAGACAGGGAGAATGCATGGCCAAGCAGAAAGACGACATAGTCGAGGTGGAGGGCGTCGTAAAAGAGGTCCTTCCCGCCACGATGTACCGGGTCGAGCTGGAGAACGGTCACGTCGTGCTCGCACACATATCGGGAAAGATGCGCAAGCATTTCATCCGGATCGCCACCGGCGACAAGGTCCGCGTGGAGGTCTCGGCGTACGATCTGACCAAGGGGCGGATCACTTACCGCTATCGGGGCTGAGCGTCCCGTCGGACCGAACCGGGAGGCGGATACGATGGCAGCCGAGCGAGAACATTGGGGCAGCAACCTCGGATTCATCCTCGCCGCCGCGGGATCGGCGGTCGGACTCGGGAACATCTGGAAGTTCCCGTACATCACCGGCGAAAACGGGGGCGGGGCCTTCGTACTGGTCTATCTGCTCTGCATCGCGGTAATCGGCGTTCCGGTCATGATCTGCGAGATCGCGCTCGGCCGGCACACCCAGCGGAATCCCGTCGGGGCCTTCAAGCAGCTCAATCCCGTCTCCTGCACCATGGCCCATTTCATCGGGCTCTGCTTCATGCTGAGCGGCCTCTTCCTCTTCTGTTTCAGTCAGTGGGGCTGGGGCGCGACCGCGCTGGTGATCGGGGCACTCATCTTCCGCTATCGCTGGATCCTCGTGGGCGCCATGGGCGTCCTGGCCGGATTCGTGATCCTCTCGTTCTACAGCGTCGTCGCCGGCTGGACACTGGGGTACGTCCTTCAGGCCGTCGGGGGGCAGCTCACCTTCGCGAACGTGGCGGAGGCGCAGGAACACTTCGGGGTGTTCATCCGCGACGTCCGCTGGGCGATCGGGTGTCATTTCGCCTTCATCGTCATCTGCGTACTGATCGTCTACCACGGCATCAAATCCGGCATCGAGCGCTGGTCGAAGGTCCTGATGCCGGTCCTGTTCCTGCTCCTGCTCGCGCTGATCATCCGGGGCATCACGCTGCCCGGGGCGATGGCGGGGGTCCGTTTCTACCTGAGTCCCGACTTCAGCCGGATCGACGCGCAGAGCATCCTCGTGGCGCTCGGCCACGCCTTCTTCTCGCTCAGCCTCGGCATGGGGGCCATCATCACCTACGGGAGCTACCTGCGGCGCGACCAGAACATCTTCACCTCCACGCTCTCGATCGCGGCGCTCGACACGCTCGTCGCGCTGATGGCGGGACTGGCGATGTTTCCCGCCGTGTTCGCGCGCGGATTCGCGCCGGACACGGGGCCGGGACTGGTGTTCCAGGTCCTCCCCGCCGTATTCCACCAGATCCCGCTCGGCGCGTTGTGGGCGTTCCTCTTTTTCCTGCTCCTGCTGGTCGCCGCCGTGACCTCCGGGATCAGCCTGCTCGAGGTCGTGACGGCCTACTTCGTCGACGAGCGCCGCTGGCCGCGCCGGCGCGCGGTCGTGGTCTTCGGCGCGGTCATCTTCCTGCTGGGCAGCCTCTGCGCGGTGAGCGTGGCGGACTGGAGCCGGATCGAGCCGCTCCACCGCTTCCTCGTGGCCGCGTTCGGCACCACGGAGGCCTCCTTTTTCGACGTCATGGACCACATGGCCTCCAACTGGATGCTCCCGCTGGGCGGACTCTTCATCTCGCTGTTCGTGGGATGGGTCTGGGGTACGCGCCATGCGGTGGATGAGATCCGGCACGGCTCGCACAACTTCGCCGACGTGCACCTGATGAGCCTGCTGGCGGGACTGCGCGACGATCCCTCCCACAACTCGCCGGCCCACGTGATCACGCTCGCCTCGCTCTGGGGCATCTTTATCCGCTTCATCAGCCCCGTCGCCGTGCTGATCGCATTCCTGAACACGATCGGATGGCTGGACTTCACATGATCCGCGTAACCAACCTCGTCAAGCGCTACCCCGGCGGCGTCACCGCGGTGGACGATCTCTCCTTCGAGATCGGCGCCGGGGAGATCGTCGCGGTACTCGGCCCGAACGGGGCGGGCAAGACGACCACGCTGCGGGTGCTGACCGGATTCCTGGAGGCAACCTCCGGCTCGGTGGAAATCGGCGGCACGGAGGTCGGGGTCCACCCGGCCGAGGTGAAACGGAACATCGGCTACCTGCCCGAGAACTGTCCGCTCTATCCGGATATGCGCGTGGACGAATATCTTCAGTTCCGCGCCGCGATCAAGGGCGTGCCGCGCCGCGACCGGAAACGCCGCCTGGGTGAAGTGCGCGCCCAATGCGGACTCGCCGACCGCGGGCGTGCCGTGATCGGACGCCTGTCCAAGGGCTACCGCCAGCGGGTGGGCCTGGCCGACGCCCTGATCGCCGATCCGGAGCTGCTCGTGCTCGACGAACCCTCGGTGGGCCTGGATCCGGCCCAGATGCGCGAGCTGCGCCACCTGATCTCCGGTCTGGCCTCCCGCCACACGGTTCTGCTGTCCACCCACCTGCTCCCGGAAGCGGAAGCGGTCTGCGAGCGGGTGCTCATCCTGCAGTCCGGACGCCTCCTCCTGTCCGAAAAGACGGCCGATCTGCGCCGGCGCCTGGGAACCGGCACCCGCATCACGGCGGAACTGCGCGCGGAAACCGCGGCGGTGCGCGAGGCCTGTGCCACGATCGAGCACGTGACCGCCGCCGAGGTCCGGATGCGGGAGGACGGCTGGGTCCGCTGTGAACTGCATGCGGCCGGGGAAGAGGCGCGGCTCGCGGTGTACCGCATGGCGGCGGCGCGCGACTGGGACCTCCGCGAACTGCACCGCGAGCCGCTGTCGCTGGAAGAGATCTTCGTCGATGTCACCCGCCGCGCGGCGGGCGAGACCGCGGGAGGTGTGACATGAACCGCGTCGGGGCATTCCGCAGCCTGTGGTGGAAGGAGTTCGCGGGCTACTTCCGCTCGCCGATCGCCGGGGTCGCCGCGTTCGTGTTTCTCGTGCTGATGGCGCTCAGCTTCTGGAAGCTGGTGTCCATGCTGAGTACCGGCGAGGAACTGGCGCGCATCCTGCCCTGGTTCTTCGGGTCGCCGCTCATCTGGTTCAGCATGCCGCTGCTCGCCCCCCTGCTGACCATGCGCCTCTTCGCGGAGGAACGCCGCAGCGGGACGCTGGAGACGCTGCTGACCGCGCCCGTCTCGGAGGGGACCGCGGTGGCGGCCAAGTTCGCCGGGGCGTGGGCGTTCCTGGCCCTGCTCTGGCTCCCGGCGTTCGCCTACCTGGCCGTGCTCGACCACATGGTCGCGGGCGCGCAGCTCATGGATCCGGCCGCCTCCGCCGTCGGCTACCTGGGCGCCGTGCTGGGGGGATCGGTCTACCTGGCGGCGGGACTGCTCTTCTCCGCCGCCAGCGCCAGCCAGATCGCAGCGGCCATCGGCGCCTTCTGCGTACTGACCGCCGGCTCGCTGCTCGCCCTCTTCGGGGCCTACAGCACCGCCGCGCCCGCGCTGCGGCGTACGGGTGAGTATATCTGCCCCTACCTGCACATGCTCGAGTTCTCGCGCGGAGTCCTCGATACCCGCCCGATGATCTTCTACCTCAGCGTGAGCGCCCTGCTCCTGTTCGCGTCCGCCCGCATACTCGAAGCCCGCAAATGGAGGACGCCCTGATGACCGCGGACGCCAGACAGAGACGGCGGGGCATGCGGATCGACCGCGCGCTCGCGCTCTGCGCGGCCGCGCTCCTGGTCGTGTTCGTCAACCTCCTCGCGGAGCGCTTCTTCTTGCGCGCCGACGTCAGCCGCGGCCGTTATTACGAACTCGGCGAGCGTACGCGCGAGACCCTGCACGCCGTCACGGGGCGCGTCGACGCCGCGGTGCTTTTCAGCCGCGACCACCCCATCTCCGAACACCTGGGCAACCTGCTGCGTGAATACCGCGCCCTCGCACCCGAACTGCGGGTCGAGTGGGTCGATCCCGAACGCGACATCTCGCGCGCCGAGGAAATCGCGGAGAAGTACGGCATCGACCGCTCGGGCGTCGTCGTTCTCTCTTCCGGCGAGCGCCACCGGGTGGTCGACCGCGAAGACCTGGCGGTGTACGACTACTCGGGCGTGCGGCGCGGGGGCGAACCTCAGCTCAAGGCGTTTACCGGCGAGCGCGCCGTCACTTCGGCGCTGGCGCACCTGCAGACGACCGAGAAACCGGTCGTGTGCGTCCTGCAGGGCCACGGCGAGCGGGACTTCAGGGATTTCGACCGCCGCAGCGGGTACTCCACCGTCGCGCGCATCATGCGGCGCGACAACATGAAGCTCCGCCCGCTCACCTTCGGCAGGGAAAACCGGGTTCCGGAAGAATGCGCCGTCCTGCTCGTGCCCGGCCCGACGCGCCGCCTCTCGGACGCGGAAATCGAACGGATCTCCGACTACCTCGAGGACGGCGGCCGGATGTTTCTGCTGCTCGACGCCCTGGTGGAGACGGGGCTGGCGCCGCTGATGGAGCGCTGGGGCATCGAACTGCGCCACGACGTGGTCATGGACCCCTCCCGTTCGCTGGAGGGGCGCGGCATCCTGCTCTCGAACTACGCGGACCATCCCGTGACCGCGGCCCGCCGCGGGTACAGCGCGCTGTTCTTCCGTCCGCGCAGCGTCCGCCCCACCCTCGTGGCCCGGATGCTCGACTCCCCCGACCGCCCCCGCGTCACCCCGCTGTTCACCTGTTCTAAAAACGGCTGGGCGGAGGCGCAGCCGGAGTCGTCGCCCGCCTCGTACGATCCGGACACGCCGGACCTCAAGGGGCCCGTGCCCGTGGCCGCGGCCGTCGAGAAAGGCGGGGGCGGCGGGCTCGACGTCCAGATCCGGCCGACCCGGATCGTCGTCTACGGGGATGCGGATTTCATTTCCAACGCGGCCATCACGGGCGGCGACCGCGATCTGTTCATGGGGGCCATGCACTGGCTGCTCGACCGTGAAACGCCGGTCGACGTCCCGCCCCGTGCGCTGCGCCGGGTCCGGCTCAGCATGGGCGGCCACGCCCGCCAGGTATGGTTCTGGGGCGCCGTGGCGGGAGGCCCCGCGCTGGCCGCGCTGCTGGGTCTGGCCGTAGCCTGGCGCCGGAGGGTGTGAGGTCCGGAATGCTCAGAACGACGACATGGATCATGGTGGCCGGCGCGCTGGGAGCGGCGGCCCTGGTCTGGTGGACCGGGATCGGGGGCGGGGAGGCCCGTCTTCCCGCGGCCGGCGACCGCGCGATGCGCTTTTCGCTCGAGACGATGAGCGCGGTGCGCTTCGAGCGCGGCGATACGACCCTGGAGTGCGCCCGGCGGCACGGGGCGTGGCAGATGCTCCGACCCTCGCTCTCACGGGTGGATCACAGCGAACTGGACCGCATTACGTCCTCGCTGCACACGCTCGAAGTCCTCGACCGTATCGATCTCGACGAAACCGCCACGCTGAAGGAGTACGGACTCGAAAACCCGCGCGCCCGGGTCGCCGTCCGCGACAACCGCGGCGAACACGTCTGGCTGGTGGGCCGCTCGGCGCCGCTCTCGGAGGGGGTCTATCTTCGTCCGCAGGGCGAAGCCTATGTGCTGCGCACCGAGGACCGGGTGCTGGAACTGATTCCGGAGAGCGCCGCCCGGCTCAGAGACCGCAGCCTGTTTCATCTCGCCGACGAACGGGTCCGCCGCATTGACGTCCGTCGCGACGCGGGAGCGCTGCAGCTCGTCCGCCACGAAAGCGGCTGGAGTATACGCCAGCCCGTATCCTCCGCGGCGCGCGACCACGTCGTCGAAGACTGGCTGAACAGCCTCTACGGACAGAAAATCCATGCCTTCATCGCCGACGAGGTCTCAGACCTGGCCGGATACGGGCTGCAGGCCTCCTCTCGGCGCATCTCGCTTGGCGCCGGGGAGGACGAGGGAGAGTCGCTGGTGCTGGGCGATTCGCTCCCGGAGCAGCCCGGAATGATGTACGCGAAATACGGGGACGATTATTCGATCTTTGCCGTTTCGAACCGCCTGGCGGAACTGCTGGATATCCCGCTCCGCGAACTCCGCGATCCGCGCCTCGTGCCCGCCTCCCCGGCGGAACTCGACCGTATCGAACTGCGGCGCGGCAGTGACCGCGTCCTCCTCCGGCGCCGTGACCCGGAGGGATGGGCCGTGAGCGAACCGCCCTCGTTCGCCGCTGAGTCTTCCACGGTGGATCGGCTGCTGAAGCTGTGGACCTCGGCGGAGGTGGACCGCTACCTCCAGCCCGAAGAATGGCCGGCGGGCGAAACCGGGGAAACCTGCTGGCACGTCGAATTCTCCGGGCAGGATGAGCGCGTCTACCGTTTTACGGTGGCGGCGGAGACCCATCCGGATGGCGGCCACCTCCTGCGGTCGGAGGACTCGGAGATGCCGGCCCTGGTGTCCGATCCGCTGCTCCCGGCCGTCTCGTCAGACCCGCTTTTCTACCGCCGACTTACCGTGCTCGAACTCCCGCGCGAAAAGATACGGCGGGTCGAACTGCGCGGATCGGGCCGTACGATCGAATATGATTTCGAAGCGGATGAGTCCGGGGATGCGCCGGACTGGGTCCGCAGACTGATTGAAACCGGAGACGGGCTGCGCGCCGTGCGCTACGTGCAGTCCGCGCCCGGCCAACCGGAACGCTTCGGTCTCGACGCCCCTCCCGTGCGCATCACGTTCCTCTTCCGGGGCGCGGAAGACCTCGGACGGGTGCTGCTGCTGGGGAAGGAAATCGAAAGCGGCTACTACGCCCGCTTCCAGGGCCGCGACCCGGTCTTTGTTCTGCCCCGCGACGCCGTGGAATCATTGACCCGGAGCCTGCGGACTACGGAGGGTGCAGCGGAGGCGGACGGGGCATCGCCCGCCCGGAGCGCGCAGGAACGTGAATGAACCGCGCCCATCGAACGCTTCGGTCCGCCGTCGGCATCCTCGCGCCCGGCCCTGGATCCTTGCCCTGCTGCTGATCCTGATCCTGCTCGCCTGGCTGGCGTCGCGCCCCTGGCCCGACGCCGTGCAGCGCGCCGTACTCGAACGCGTCGCCCCGGAGGGAGTCCGCCTGCAGGCCGGAGCGATGCACTGGAACTTCTTTGAAGGTTTCGTGATCGAAGACGTCCATGCGGTGCTCGCCGAACAACCCCGCTGCGTACTGCGGGCAGACTGGCTGACGTGCTGGTGGACGAGGCCCCGCGACCCGCTGACGCGGGAGGATATGGATCGGGTGTGGCGGATACGGACGGAATCGGGCTCGCTGACGGCGCCCGCGCCCCCGGCACTCGGGAAGACGGTTGCGCCCGGCATGCGTGAACAGGCGCGGGTCGAGCGGCTGAGCGCCCTGGTGGAGGCGGACGGCGACACCCTCAGAATCCTGCACGCGGAGGGGCGCCTCGATGATGTGATTCTTCACCTTTCAGGGACGATCCGGAACCTCTCGCACCCGGAAGCTCAACCTCCCGGGAAAGCCGGAGCCGCCCCCGTAATGCCGCTGCCGATGGAGGCGGGGAAGTGGCTCGGAGCCCTGGATCAGGTGAGGATCGCAGGCGGCGCGGACCTGAAGATCAGCTTCGACGTCGAGCGCGGCCGTCCCGGCAGCGCCGATGTGCTCTGCGAACTCCGGGGCGACGCACTGGAAATCAGGGAACGCCATTTCTCCCCCTGGCGGGTCCGCCTTCACTACCGGGACCGCGATATCTATGTGCCCGCCCTGGTGCTCGGCACCGATCAGGGCCGGATCAACGCCTCGGCCACCTTTCGCGATACGGGCCGCCTGGGTGTCGAGATCAAGGGCTCGGCGAGGCCGGAGTACTGGATGGCGCTGCTGCCCGCCGGACTCCGTCCGGATCTCGAAACTCCCGGCATCCGGCCGGAAGGACCCGTCAGCGTCAAGCTGCGGCTGGGGCCCGCCCGACCGGACCAGTTGCTCCGCGACTGGACGGGCTCGCTCTCCGCCCCCGCGATCCGGTATGCCGATACCGCCTGGCAGGGACCGCGCGTGGAACTCGAGTCTCTTCCGGGACAGGGAATCCGCTTCAATTTTCATGCGGAGGACGAGGCGCTTTTCGTGCGGGGCCACGTGCAGGACGACCGAACAGAGATCCGGGCAAGCAGCGGCCTGCCGTTTGAACGGCTGAAAATACTGATGCCGGACGGGTTCCGAAGCCGGCTGGAGCAGGCGGAAGTGCGCGTCCATGATCCGGTCCGCCTTGAGGTGAAAGCGGGGCCCGCCCCGCTCGAATCCCTGTCGCGCGCCTGGTCCGCGACCCTCCGCGCGGGAGGCGTGCACTGGCGCGGCGTGACCCTCGCCGATGCCGACGCTGAAATGCGCCGCTCGGGCACGGACTGGACCCTGGATTCCTGCACGGGCCTCGTCCAGGCCGCGACGGGACGGGTCCACCATACCGCGACGCGCATGGAGGGCGGCGCTTTTTCACTGAACGGACGCTTTTCCGAAACCTCCGGCCAGTGGCGGGCGTCGTGCACGACCGCCTCCGACCCGCGCCAGTGGAGGGCCTTCGTCGATCCCGGCACCGCACGCACGCTCTCCCGTTTCGATTTCCCCGGCGGCGATCACCGCCTGCAGATGGAGGCCCGCGGGCAGACCGGCGAAAAAGGCCTCGATCTCTCCGCGCAGTTCGAGGCCCGCGACGCGGCCTACCGCGGGGTCACCAACGATCTGATCCGGTTCCACTTCGATTACTCGCCCGGAAAGCTGCAGATCGATCCTCTCGATGTCCGGCGCGGAGACGGCGCATGCCGGGCCCGGATCGGTCTCGATTTCACTGAAAAGCTGGTCACGTTCGCGGGCACGAATACCGCCCATCCGCACGCCTTCTGCCGGATGATCTCGGATGAATTCTACGCCGCGTTCCGCGATATCCCCTTCGAGCCCCCGTACCGCATGGCTGCGACGGGAACCTTCGACTGGAGACCGGGCGGGGAGCGGACTTCGATCAAAGGCACCGCGAGCGCGGGAGCCACGGTGACCCCGGGAGGCCGATTCGAGTCCGTCTCGACCGCCTTCAGCGCGACGGGCGCGGTGGTCTATGTGAACGGGCTGAGCGCGAAGTACTACGGGGGCGATTTCCGCGGCTCGGGAACGTTCGAGGCGCTGGGAGCGCAACCGGGCGACTACTCGGCCGCCATCTACTGCGAACGCGCGGATCTCGATGAGGTGATCGACGACATCGCGCCGGAACACCGGGCCGCCGAACTCGGCGAACTCCACGGCGGCGTGTTCCTGCGCGGACCACTCGGTGCGCCGTTCTGGGACGCGGTCAGTGGCACGGGCTGGGTCAGGATCGAGGACGGCCGCCTGCTCGAGCTGCCCGTGCTCCGCGGCGCCACGCGGCTGATCCGCGTCCTCTATCCCGCGTTCTCTTCACTGTCCCAGACCGACCTCCGCGGGGCGTTCGACCTCGAAGACGGCGCGCTTCATTCCGGCCGCATCGAGCTGGAAGGCGACCTGCTCAGTCTCCAGGCCGAAGGACGCTATATCTTCGACGACGGGTTCCGGATGACGGTCAGGATGAAACCGCTGCGCGAAAACCAGTTGACCCGGATGGTCCGTTTCGCCAGCCAGCCGCTTTCGAAACTGCTGGAGTTCCGCCTGCGCGGGGATCTGGGCGATCCGAAATGGTCCTTCGAAAACCTGCCCCTCCGCTGGCCGGGCTGGTTCGACCTCTCCGCCACGGACGAATAGGTCCGCTCAGCGAGCGGTCCGGGAGGTGAACCGGTAGAGGGTGGTCGACCGGTATACCTGCCCGGGACGCAGCGTGGTCGACGGAAAGTGCGGGCGGTTCGGGGAATCGGGAAAGTGCTGAGTCTCCAGACATATCCCGCTCCGGCGCGGGTAACAGGCACCGCCCTTCCCTTCCACCCCCTCGAGAGCATTGCCCGTGTAAAGCTGGATCCCCGGCTCGCTCGTCACCACGTCCATCACCCGCCCGCTGCCCGGGTGAACCAGCCGCGCGGCGGGGACCTGTTCGCCGGCGTAATGCCTGCGCAGCACGAAGTTCTGATCGTACCCGCCTGCATATTCGAGTTGCGGATCCGGCGCCTCGATGTCGCGCCCGATCGTCTTCATCGCGCGAAAATCCATCGGCGTGCCCTCCACGGGGCGCACCTCGCCGGTCGGAATCGAATCCGCATCCGTAGGCGTGAAAAAATCGGCGCAGAGCATCAGCTCATGATCGAGCACCGACCCGGCGCCGTGGCCGGCGAGGTTGAAGTAGCTGTGATGGGTCAGGTTGCAGACGGTGGGGCGGTCGCTCTCCGCCTCGCAGTCGATCCGCAGCTCATTGCGGTCGTTCAGGGTATAGTCGACGGTGACCGAGAGCCTGCCGGGATAGCCTTCGTCGCCGTCGGGACTGCGATGCCGCAGCCGCAGGCCGTCATACCCGTCGCCGCTCCGCGGCTCGGCGTGCCACACGGCCCGGTCGAACCCGCAGCGGCCGCCGTGAATATGATGGGGGCCCTCGTTCGCAGGCAGCGTGTACGTGCGTCCGTCGAGCGTGAACGCCGCCCCGCCGATCCGGTTCGCGTAGCGACCGACCATCGCACCGAAGTACGGACTCTTCGCCTCGTACTCGGCGAGCGTGTCAAATCCGAGCGCGATATCCGCCGCGGCGCCCTCCGCATCGGGCACCCGCAGCGTCCGCACGATCCCCCCGTAGTCGAGAATCCCCGCCTCAATCCCGTTCCCGTTGCGCAGGAGATACTCGCGCACCTCGCGCCCGTCTCCCGTGATGCCGAATAGATTCATGCCCGCGATCATCTTCGCCCGCCCATTCCGCGTCAATCCCCCCTTTTTTTCTCCCAGCGATTCTCATTATGGCTTCACCCTTTTCGGTCGGGGTGGCACCCGACCCTCCCAGTGCCCGAAAATGCGTCGGATATCGACTCGGGAGGGACGGCTGCCACGCCGTCCGCGGTCGGAATGCGGCCATAATGAGAACTGCTGTTTTTCTCCTGTGCTTCCGCCGGGCATTGATCCTATGCTGAACCCGTGAGCGACGGAGCGATATTTATTTTCCGACGCGACCTGCGGATCGACGACAACCCCGGCCTGCGCGCGGCGGCGGAAACCGGGACGGTGCTGCCCGTCTTTCTCGTCGACGACCCGTACAGCTCTCCGGAGGGTCGGGCGGGGGCGTGGTGGCTTCCGCGCTCACTCGAGTCGCTGCGCGGCGCCTTGCGGCAGCGGCATTCCGACCTCTTTATCCTGGAGGGCGATCCCGCCGAGGCCCTGATCCGCGCCGCACAAACCACCGGTTTGACGCGGGTCTTCCGTAACCGGAGCTACGACCCCGGGTCGGAGGCGTTCGATGGCAGGATGGAGGAGGCGCTGCGGCCGGCCGGACTCGAAGTACGCGCGTTCCCCGGTGATCTCATCTACGAACCCTGGCGGCCTTCCACGAAACAGGGCAACCCGTACCAGGTCTTCACTCCGTTCTGGAGACACTGCGAACGTGAACTGGAACCCGCCCCCGCCTGCGATGCCGCGCATACGGGCTGGCGGCTCCCGGAAAAGCGCCCCTCCTCCGCGGAACCCGGGGCGACCGGTGATCCCGGCGCGCCGTCCGAATACTGGACGCCGGGAGAACGCGGCGCGCAGGCGCGGGTCGATACGCTGCTCGACGACGTCCTCGCCGTCTATGCGGAGGACCGTGACCGTCCCGACCGCGCCGGGACCTCGCGCCTGTCCCCCCATCTCCACTTCGGCGAGATCAGCCCGCGCCGCGTGCGCGAATCGGTACTGGACGCCATGCAGGGGCATGCTCAAAAGGGCGTGATCCGCGGGGCCGAAGCCTTTCTCCGCGAGCTGGGCTGGCGCGAATTCGGGTATCACCTGATCTACCACTTCCCGCATACCGCCGGGAAACCGCTCAAGGAGAAATACGCGGACTTCCCCTGGCGCCGCGATAAACGGGCGCTGCAGGCGTGGAAAGAAGGGCGGACCGGGGTTCCCATCGTCGACGCCGGGATGCGCGAACTGCTCGCCACCGGCTGGATGCACAACCGCCTGCGCATGATAGTCGCTTCGTTCCTCGTCAAGGATCTCCTGCTCCCGTGGCAGGAAGGCGCGGCCTGGTTCCGGGACCGGCTGGTCGACGCCGATCCGGCCAGCAATACGCTGGGATGGCAATGGGCGGCGGGGTGCGGCGCCGATGCCGCGCCGTATTTCCGGATCTTCAACCCGGCGCGGCAGGCGGAACGCTTCGATCCCGACGGGCGCTACGTGCGCCGCTGGCTTGGGGGAGTCGAAGACTATCCCTCGTCGCCGATCGTGGATCACGCCGCCGCACGCGACCGCGCGCTGGAGGCGTTCAACGCCATCAAGGGCTGAAACGGCCCGGCGGGAATCAGACCGCCCGAAAGGCGAGCGTTCCGTTGTGGCCGCCGAAGCCGAGCGAGTTGCTCAGCGCGGCGCGGATCTTCTTCTCGCGCGCCTCGTTGGGCACGTAGTCGAGGTCGCACTCCGGGTCGGGGTTCTCGTAATTGATCGTGGGGTGGACGACGCCGGTCTGGAGCGATTTGGCGACGGCGATCGCCTCCATGCCGCCCGCCGCCCCGAGCAGGTGTCCGGTCATCGACTTCGTCGAACTGATCATGACCTTACGGGCCGCCTCTTCGCCGAACGCCTTTTTGACGGCGAGCGTCTCGGTCTTATCATTGAGCGGTGTGCTCGTGCCGTGGGCGTTGATGTAGTCGATCCCGTCAGGCGTGAGCCCGGCGTCGCGGACCGCGATCTCCATCGCGCGGGCGGCCTCCTCGCCTTCGGCGTTCGGGGCGGTGATATGGTAGGCGTCGCAGGAGGCGCCGTAGCCCGCGATTTCGCAGTAGATGCGGGCTCCGCGCGCCTTCGCTCGTTCGTATTCCTCGAGCACCAGCATGCCGGCGCCTTCGCCCACGACGAATCCGTCGCGCTCGGCGTCGAACGGCCGCGAGGCGCGCTCGGGCTCATCGTTGCGCGTACTCAGCGCCTTCATCGCGCAGAACCCGCCCACACCGAGGGTACAGATCGGCGCTTCGGTTCCCCCGGAGAGTACGACGTCGGCCTCGCCGTACTGGATCTTGCGCATCGCCTCGCCCAGCGAATGGGTCCCGGAGGCGCAGGCGGAAGTCACGCAGAAATTCGGTCCCTTGAAGCCCAGACGGATCGCGATCTCGCCGGCAATGATATTGGTGATCATCTTCGGGATCATGAACGGGGAATAGCGGCGCGGACCCTTTTCCATGTACGTGCGGTACTGGGCCTCCAGCTCCTGCAGTCCTCCGACGCCCGAACTGGCGATCACGCCCATCCGGCGCGGGTCTTCCCGGTCCATCTCCAGCCCCGAATCGCGCAGCGCCATCATCGCCGCGGCCAGGCCGTAGCGGACGAACGGATCCATTTTCCGCAGTTCCTTTTTTGCGAAAAAGGACTCCCCGTCGAACCCCTGAACCTGGCCGGCGATCTGCGAGTCGTAATCCTCCAGACCCGGCAGCGAGGTGATGGTGGACACGCCTGACGTTCCCGCGACGAGCGCATCCCAGACCGTATCCAGTTCGCATCCGAGGGGCGAGACCGTGCCCATTCCGGTGATTACCACTTTTCGGCGATCCATCGCATCCACTCCCGGCTTTAATTGGCCTGTGCTTACGAAATCGTACACGGCGCGCGGGGCGCCGGTCAGGTATTTTTACTTCGCTTCCCCGTTTTCCGATTCAAAAGAAACGAAACCGGGAGACGCGTCCCCGCGGCCTCCCGGTTTACCCCGTTCAGCGCTTTATTCGCTGTCGAATCCCTTTTCCTTCAGGTATTCGATGACCGCGCCCACGGTTTCAAGCTTTTCGGCGTCCTCGTCCGGGATCTCCGCCCCGAATTCCTCTTCGAACGCCATCACGAGTTCGACCGTATCGAGCGAGTCCGCGCCCAGATCGGACATGAACGACGCCTCGGGCGTGACCTGGTCGGCGTTGACGCCGAGCTGTTCGACCACGATATCCTTGACCTTGTCTTCCAATGCCATGGTTGTCTCCTTGTTGGCTGGGTTCACTTACATAACCATTCCGCCGCACACCGAAACGACCTGTCCGGTTACATATGCGGAGGAGTCACTTCCCAGAAAAAGCACCACATCGGCCACGTCGTCCGCTTCGCCGAATCGGTCGAGCGGGATGTGCTCGAGCATCTTCTGCCGCGTTTCCTCCGGCAGCGCCTCCGTCATCGCGGTACGGATGAAGCCGGGCGCGACCGCGTTCACGCGTATATTCCGCGGTGCGAGTTCCTTGGCGAGAGTTTTCGTCAGCGAGATCACCCCGCCCTTCGATGCCGCGTAGTTGGCCTGGCCGGCATTGCCGATCACGCCGATGATCGAGGCGATGTTGACGATGCTTCCGGCGCGGCGTTTCATCATCCCGCGCATGACGGCGCGGCTGCAGAGAAAGGCGCCCTTGAGATTCACGTTCAGCACGGCGTCCCAGTCCTCTTCGGACATCCGCATCACGAGGTTGTCGCGGGTGATGCCGGCATTGTTGACCAGCACATCGATGCCGTCCATGTCCTTTTCGATCTGCTTAACCGTCGAGGTCACGGAGTCGCTCTCGGCGACGTTCATCGTGAAAGTTTCCGCCCGCACGCCGTGGCCGGAGACCGCTTCGCAGGTCTCGCGCAGGCCGTCCTCGTTCAGGTCGCACAGAGCCACGTCCGCGCCCTGTTGCGCCAGTTTGAGCGCGATAGCGCGGCCGATCCCCTGCGCCGCGCCCGTCACCATCGCCGTTTTACCTTCCAATGGTCCCATCGTGCCGCCTGTCACCCTTCTTCATCCAATTGTTTCAAATCCGTTACGGCGCTCATGGTAAGCAGTCGCGGTGTCTTGTCAATCCGCTTTACCAGCCCGGAAAGCACGCGTCCGGGTCCGCATTCGACCATGGTATCGACGCCCTGCGCCGTCATCCAGCACACGTCATCAATCCAGCGCACCGGCGAGACGATCTGGGCGGTCATGTGTTCGCGGATGGAATCGGCGTCCCCGTGCGGTTTTCCCGTGACATTGGAGAGCACCGGGAACGCGGGTTGGCCGAACTCGATCCCGTCGAGCAGCGGGCGCAGTTTCTGCGCGGCGGGCTCCATGAGCGGCGAATGGAAGGCGCCGGCGACTTCGAGGCGGACGACGCGTTTGGCTCCGGCGGCGCGGGCCTGTTCCTCCGCCGCCTCCAGGCGGTCGATCGATCCGGAGAACACGGTCTGTCCGGGGGCGTTACGGTTGGCGGCGGTCGCGCCGGTCGCTTCGGCGATCTCCGCGATCTGTTCCTCCTCGAGACCGATCACGGCGCTCATCCCGCCGGGGTGGGCGAGGCAGGCCTCCTGGATGAATTCGCCGCGCGCCTTGAGCACGCGTACGGCATCGCGGAATCCGAGCACGCCGGCGGCGTAGAGCGCGGTCCATTCGCCGAGGCTGTGTCCGGCCGCGGCCGCGAAGGTCCAGCCGGGACGTTCTTCCCGGAGTGCATTCCACACCGCGGCGCTGACCGTAAAGACGGCGGGCTGCGTGTAGCGCGAGTCGGCCAGCTTTTCGTCCGGCCCTTCAAAGCACACGGCGGCCAGATCCAGACCGAGCACCTCGCCGGCCTGATCGAAGAGGGCGCGGCAGGAGGGACGCTCCTCCGCCCAGTCGCGCCCCATCCCGACTTTCTGCGATCCCTGTCCGGGAAACAGTGCTGCACGGGTCGTCATAAGGTACACTCCACGATGTTGGCGCCCCAGGTGAACCCGCCCCCGAAGGCGACCAGGACCATCAGTTCACCGCGGCTTACGGTTCCGCTTTTTACGGCCTCGTGCAGCGCGATCGCCAGCGCCGCCGCCGAGGTGTTGCCGTAGCGTTCGACATCCATAAACATCCGCTCTTCCACATCGAGGCGCGCGCCCACCGCCTGAATGATCCGTGCGTTGGCCTGGTGGGGAATGAAGCAGGCGATCTCGTCGGGATCGAGTTCGTGCCGGCGGAGCACGTCGTAGACCGACTCCACCATGTGGCTGACCGCGTGCTTGTAGACCTCGCGGCCCTCCATGCGCAGACAGTGCAGACGCCGGCGGAGCGTGTCCTCGCTGGCGGGCATCCGGCTCCCGCCCGCGGGCACACAGAGCAGCTCGGCGAGCGAGCCGTCGGCGCCCAGGACCGCCTCGCCGACGCCGATCCGGTCGCCGCGGGCGCGCAGCACGGCGGCGCCGGCCCCGTCGCCGAACAGCACGCAGGTGGAGCGGTCCTCCCAGTCGAGGAAGGCGCTCATCTTTTCCGCACCGATGACCAGTACCGTATCGGCGGCACCGGAGGCGATCGAGCAACGGGCCTGCTCCAGCGCGTAGAGGAATCCGGAGCAGGCCGCGCCGAGATCGAAACAGGCGGCGCGGTCCGCGCCGATCCTGTGCTGGACCAGGCAGGCCGTACTCGGGAAGATCATGTCGGGCGAGAGGGTGGCGGTGATAAGCTGATCGACCTCCGCCGCCGCGACGCCCGCGTCGGCCAGCGCCGCCTTCGCCGCCTCCGCCGCAAGATCGGAGGTCGCCTGATCCTCCGCCGCGATCCGCCGCTCGCGCATCCCGGTGCGGCTGAAGATCCATTCGTCGGAGGTGTCCACGATCTCTTCCAGATCGCGGTTGGTCACTACGCGCTCGGGAACGTACATGCCGGTGCCGACAATCGACGCCGTACGCGCGGCGGCACCGGCGTGCTCTGTTTCCGTTCCCGCGCTCATTCGGGCTGCTCTTTCAGTTCGTCTTCGATCAGGTGATTGACCTCGTGCCGGATCGCTTCCTGCGCCACGCGGATCCCGTTGTATACGGCTCGCGCGTTGGACGACCCGTGGCCGATAATACAGATATTGCGCACGCCGAGCAACGGTGCGCCGCCGTAAGCATCGGAACTGAGCCGCTTCTTCATGGTCACGAACGCACCGCGCGCCAACAGCGCGCCGGCCTTGCGCAGCCAGTTCCGGCTCAGCTCGTCCCGAATCCACCGGGCGAAAAAGTGCGCCACGCTCTCGCTCGTCTTGAGCACCACGTTCCCGACAAAGCCGTCGGATACCGCCACATCGACCCGCCCTTCATAGAGGTCGCGGCTTTCCACGTTGCCGACGAAATTCATCGGACTGTCCTTGAGGATCCGGTGCGCGGTCCGGGTGGTCTCGTTGCCTTTCGCCTCCTCCTCGCCGATGCTCACGAGACCGACGCGGGGATCGGGCCGCCCGAGAATCTCGCGCGAGTAGATGCGTCCCATCACCGCGAACTGGTAGAGCATGCGGGGCGTGCAGTCCGTGTTCGCCCCTGCGTCGATCAGCACGAACGGCCGGTCGCGGCTCGGGATGACGGTGGCGATGGCGGGGCGGTCGACCCCCGCGAGGCGGCGCCATTTGAGGCTGGCGGCGGCCACGGCGGCCCCGGTGTTCCCCGCGGTGAAGAGGGCATCGGCCTCGCCCTGCTTGACGAGATCGGCGGCGCGGGAGATCGAGGAGTCTTTCTTGCGGCGCACCGCGCCGGCGGGCGCCTCACCCATCTCGACCACTTCGGAGGCGTGATGGACGGTGAGTTTATCCGGAAGCCCTTTAAAGCCTTCGAGTTCACCGCGGACGGCGTGTTCGTCGCCCACCAGGACGAGACTCGTCACGTCCTTCATGTCGCGGGCGGCCCTCACGCTGCCCGCGACCACTTCACGGGGCGCGAAATCGCCGCCCATGGCGTCGACCGCAATCCGCATGGCGCTCAGTCTTCGTCGCTGACGGTGACGACCTGGCGCCCGCGGTAGTAACCGCAGCTCGGGCACACGCGATGCGCGAGCTTGTCCGCGCCACACTGTTCGCAACTCTGCGCCCGGGCGCAGGGCTTGCGGATCGCCGCCTTGCGCATGCGCTTCTTGCTCTTGGACTTCTTAGTCTTCGGTACAGCCATGATACGCTCCCTCAGCGGCGCCGACCGGCGCTCACAGGTTCAGGTTGTCGAGTTCATCCCACGGCCCGGGGCCTTCTTCCGGACGGCAACCGCAGGGGCCTTCATTCAGATTTTTACCGCACTGTGGGCAGATCCCCCGGCACTCCGGCCGGCAGAGCGAATAGGCCTCCAGGTTGAGCAGGAGCGCCTCCCTCAGATCCGGCGTAATGTCCACTTCCGCGATTCCCTCATCTACGGGGTAACCGCGAAGAAAAGAAGAATCTTGCAGGGTTGTCGAGAAAAAATCCCCGCAACGTGCGCAGCGGAGCCGCACGCCTGCGGAGACCGACCCGCGCACCACCAGTTCGCGGCTTACCAGCTGCAGCTCCAGCTCCCAGCGCACGGGACTCTCCTCGCGCGCGATCGGGTCTTCTTCCAGCTCGAGCACGCCCGGAGGCTCCTCGCCCTCCACACGCACGCCTCGCTCGGGTATTCTGGTCAATACTGCAATCATGACTGCCGGGCGTTACCTTCCGCCCTCTTACTCTTACTCTGATTCTGATTCTAACTCTAACTCTGACTCTGATTCTGATTCTGATTCTTACTCTGCCCCTACCCCTGCCCCTGCCTCACTTTCAACCCCTTGTCTCCCCCGCTTTCTCAAGGGCGTGCCTGGCGAGCATGGGGCCGATGATTTCGAAAATTACGGAGGTCGCGGTCACGGTCGTCAGCACCATCGCGCCGATACGTTCGGCGTGGTCCCCGCCCACGGAGGCGAGTTCCTGTTTGACGATCATGGCCAGGCCGATCGCGACCCCGGCCTGCGAGAGGATGCCCATGCCCACGTACTTCTGTACCACGCCTCTGACCCCGCCGAGGAAGGCGCCGATCCGTGCGCCGCCGACCAGCCCCAGGGAGCGTGCGAGCATGTAAACCGCGCCGGTGAGTCCGAGCTGCGGGAGCAGTCCCAGCCGGAGGTGGGCGCCCGCAAGGCCGAAGAAAAGGATGAACATGAGCGGCATCAGGGTGTACAGCTCGCGCGTCACCTGCTGGACGTCGCGTTCGCGGTAGAAGTTCACCAACACAAACCCCACGAACATGTTGGTCAGGATCAGCGAGGCGTGCGCCATCTGGGAGAGCCCGATCGCCGCGAACAGCGCGCCGAAGATATGGATGAGCGAGGCGGAGGCGCTCTTGACCCGGCGCATCAGCAGACAGAAGACGAATCCGACCCCGCAGCCGATACCGGCGCTGAAGAGCAGCTCGCGAATCGGCCTCCACAGCTCGCCCCAGACGCCGTTGACCTCGCCGCCGTCGGCGCTGACGAGCAGGTAGCGCGCCGCAGCGGCGGCGATGCCGAAGATCACGATCGCCAGACCGTCGTCGAATCCGACCACGGCGTACAGTGCACGGGTCAGGGGGCCTTTCGCCTTCGTCTCATGTATCACCGCCACCGTGCCCGCCGGCGCGCTCGCGGGCGCCATCGCGCCGAAGAACAGCGACATCGGCAGATCGCCGGTCACGAGGTAGACCGCGAGGGTCACCAGGCCGAAGGCCAGCAGACTCTCGGTGAGGATGATCGAGATGATGCCCCAGCCCTGCTGTTTCAGCGAAGCGATGCTGAGTTCGGCACCGATGCTGAACGCGACGAAGCCAAGGATGATCTCCGTGATGAACGACAGGCCGTCGAGCGTTTCGCGGTCGAACCACCCCAGAAGCGAGGGTCCCAGCACGATGCCCAGCAGCATGTAGCCGATCAGCGAGGGGACGCGCAGGGGACGGACCGCCTGTCCCACATAGTAGCCGCCGATGATCAGCACGCCCAGCAGCGCCAGGATGGAAACCTCAACCGTCAAGCCGCGCCCCCGTTCATGCCGAAAGCGATCCGCCGGTGTAGGCGATCTCCTGGACCGTCAGCAGCACGCCGCAGTCGGGACCCAGTCCGCCGCAGGCCTCGTCGACCGAGCGGATGACCTCGTTGCTCAGTTTCCGGTCGCCGACGGCGATGATGCAGCGCAGATTCTCCATCTCTACGTCGCCGGAAAAAGCGGCGAAAATGGGAATCCGGGTCAGGTACTGCTGGGCGCTTTTGACGTCGATCACCGTCACGGAGCAGTTCTCCATGCCCGCCAGCACTTCCATCACGCGATCGAAAACCTCTTCGGTCTCGATGAAGATGTGGAACATGTTCTGTGCGCCCGAGGCCGCCGTTTCGCCCCGTCCGGGGGCCATCGAAATAAACGTCTCCCGCAGCGCGGCCTCGTCGCCGGCCTCCAGACAGCGCTCCAGCGCAGGCTCCGCCAGCAGCGCGCGGGAGACCGCGGAGAGCAGCTTGATGTGTTCGTTGGAGCGCTCCTCGGGCGCGATGATGAACACCATCAGCCTGACCGGCGAATCGTCCTTCCCGCCGCCGAAATCCACGCCGTCCGGAACCGTGATCACGCCGGCGACGAAATCGGAGATGTCCCTGATCCGGCAGTGCGGGATCGCACGGCCCGAATCGACCGTAGTCGGCTGAAGTTCCTCCCGCTCGCGGAGCAGACGGTAGATCTCGTCTTCCCCAATGCGGTGGAGGACAGGGGACGCTTTCGCCGCCTGTGCAACGAGCCTGAGTGCTGCGTCACGGTCGCCGGGATGCGCGCCGGCCCGGCAGCATTCCGGTTTCATTGCCTGCGCCAGCCTTGTCATGGGGGGGGCTCCTCTTTGTGAGTGTGAGACCTTTTTGAGTGTGAGACCTGAAACTTGAGACCTGAGTAAGAGCAGGCGGTCCGGAACTTCCGGTAGTTCCCTGAGTAGTTCCAGAATTATTCGCGTAGATTTGCGTCCATTAGCGGTCGGTATTGATTCCTGTTGATCCTTCTCTCCGGCGTGCCAGCCGAAGCTCCGAAGGAGCGTAGGCTGGTGGGCGATACTGGATTCGAACCAGTGACTTCCACCGTGTGAAGGTGGCACTCTAGCCGCTGAGTTAATCGCCCGTCGTGAATGGCGACGGTGAAGGGTAGCGATCCCGGCGCGGATGTCAAGAATCGGCGCGGCGGCTCAGGTCCTTTGAGAAGTGCCCGGCCAGCCATGAGCGCACGGCGTCGAGCCCCTCGCCGGCAGCGGCGGACAACGGCAGGACGGATTCGTCGGTCCCGGCACGGAACCGCTTCAGATTATCGTCCGCCTCCGGCAGGTCCATCTTGTTGGCCAGGATCAGCCGCGGCCGCTCGTCCAGGTCTTCCCGGTAGCAACGCAATTCCCCGCGCAGGCGCTGGTAGTCCTCGACCGGATCGCGACCCTCGCTTCCGGCCATGTCCAGCACAAATAGAAGGACCTCGGTCCGCTCGATATGGCGCAGAAAATCGAACCCCAGGCCCACGCCTTCGTGCGCGCCGTCGATCAGCCCCGGGATGTCCGCCACGCGGACGGAAGTGTAATCGTCGAACTTCACCGTACCGATGATGGGATTAAGGGTGGTAAACGGATAGCCCGCAACCTTCGGCTTCGCCGCGGAGATCCGCGAGAGCAGCGTGGACTTCCCTGCGTTCGGGTAGCCCACCAGGCCGGCATGCGCGACGATCTTGAGTTCAATCGTCAGCCGGCGCTCGTCGCCCGGCCCGCCCGGGGTGAACCGTCGCGGAGCGCGATTGGTGGAACTGGTGAAGTGGCAGTTTCCGAGTCCGCCGCGACCGCCGCGCGCCACGACCCGTTCGTCGCCCGCCTCGACCAGTTCGCCTTCGACCTCCCCCGATTCCCCGTCGCGGATTACGGTTCCGCAGGGCACGCGCAAACGGCACTCCGCCCCGTCTTTTCCGTGCATTTTCTTTCCGCGTCCGCGGCCCCCGTGCTGCGCACGGGCATGGGGACGAAAGTAGAGATCGACCAGCGAATCCACCTGGGGATCCGCCTCCAGAACGACGTTCCCGCCGTTTCCGCCGTCGCCGCCGTCCGGGCCGCCGCGGGGGACAAATTTCTCGCGGCGGAAGGAGGCCGCACCGTCGCCGCCGTCACCCGCCCTCGCGTAGAGCACGACCCTGTCTTTGAACATGCGGATGTCAGGCGGGTTCGGGAACGCGCACGTTGACACGCCGGCCGGCCTTGTCGAACTCGACCACGCCGTCCTTGAGCGCGAAGAGCGTATAATCACGGGCGAGCTTGACGTTTTTTCCGGGCCGGTACCGTGTGCCGAGCTGGCGTACGAGAATGCTGCCGGCACGCACCTGCTGACCGCCGAACCGCTTGATGCCCCTCCGCTGGGCATTGCTGTCGCGGCCGTTGCTCGAAGATCCCTGTCCTTTTTTATGCGCCATGATCGACCTCCCGCGGTCGCGCCCTCCGGAGGGCGCCTAACACTCGATGCCGTCCACTTTGACCCGCGTCAGTTCCTGGCGGTGACCCACCTTGCGGCGGTAGCCTTTGCGGCGCTTCTTCTTGAACGCCACCACTTTCGGGCCGCGCTTCTGTTCCTGCACCGTGGCCCTGACCTTCGCGCCCTCCACGACGGGGCTGCCCACCTTGAGTTCGCCCCCGTCGGAGGCCGCCAGCACCCGCTCGAATTCCAGCGCGTCGCCGGCCGCGCCGTCGAGGCGCTCGAGATCAACCACGTCGCCGGGCTGGACGAGATACTGTTTGCCGCCCGTCTCGATAACTGCGTAGGAGTCCATGTTCCGGTTCCTTAGAATTCCTGCTGTTTCACTGAAACGAAGCGAGGAATGTAGAGGGTGGAACGGAGGGTGTCAACCCCGCAGCAGCGTAAAGTTGTCCTTCCCGGAGCCGCACTCCGGACAGTTCCAGTCCTCGTCCACCCGATCGAACGGGAAGCCGGGAGGAATATTGCACTCGGGAACCCCTTCGGAGGGATCGTAAAGAAAACCGCAAATCTCGCAGACGTATCTCATGCTGTTGCTCCCCGGATTTCCGCGCGAACCCCTTGCCCGCGCGGCGAAATCAAGGCCCGCCTCCGGGCGGGCCTGCAGAATGTCATGACCCAAGGCGCGACCGGAATGAACCGGTTCGCGGATCGTGACGACCCGCTGCGCGACTCCTGACGAAACCAACGCCGTTAAAATAGGACAAATCCGGTCTTAATTAAAGCAAAATCCCGCGGCGTGTCGCGGGTTGCGTCGACTTGAAGCCTTGGGGTATCATCCCGGCGTTTGCGGTTTCTCATACGATCTCCCGAATACGCCGACCATGACGAAAAACAAGCACAAGAAGACGTTGCCGGGTTCCGACGCGGTTCTTCCGGATCCATTGCCGCAGTGGCTTGAGGCCCTTCCCGCGGTGAGGGAAACCCTCATGGCGAACCTGGTCATGATCGGCGAGATTCCCGCCCCGACGTTCGATGAGCGCGAACGGATCGAATTTCTCGTACAGCGCTTCAGCGAATGCGGCCTTCAGAACACCTCGATCGATGAGATCGGGAACGGTGTCGGCATCCTTCCGGGACAGGAATCAAACCGCAACATTCTGGTGGTCGCGCATGCGGACACGGTGTTCCCGCGGTCGGTCGATCATTCGCTGACGGTAGGGCATGACGCCGTCGTCGGCCCCGGCGTCGCCGACAACAGCCTCGGGATGGCGATGCTCGCCTCGCTGCCCACGATCCTCGAGCGGCTGGACATACGGCTGCAGTGCCATCTCGTACTGATGGGCGCGGTCCGCGGCCTGGGCCGGGGCAACCTGGAGGGACTCAACTTCTTCCTCGATAACAATACGCTGCCCCTGGAGGCCGGGCTCTGCGTAGAGGGCGCCCAGCTCGGCAGGCTCAGTTACATCTCCGCCGGAATGCTGCGCGGCGAGATCCGCTGCCGGGTGCCGGAAGAATTCGACTGGATCCAGCGCGGCGCGACCAATGCGCTGCTCACGCTCAACGAGGTCATCAACCGCATCCTCGCCATTCCCCTCCCCCGCCGGCCGCGCACCTCGATCGTGCTCGGCTCGATCGAAGGGGGCAAGGGGTACAATGTGATCCCGACGGAGGGCCTCCTTCGTTTCGAAGTCCGCAGCGAATCCGAGGAACAGGTCCACGACATCCATGAACGCCTCGAGGAGATCGCCGCCGAGGTGGCCGCACTCACCGACAGCGAGGTCGAGCTGCAGACGGTCGCCCGGCGCCATCCCGGCGGACTCACCATGCGCCACCCGCTCGTCCGCACCAGCCGCCGCATCATCGAAACGCTGGACATGGAACCCCGCATCACACCCAGCATCTCCGAGCTTTCCTCGCTGATCGAGCATGGGATCCCCGGAGTTACGATCGGCCTGACCGAGGCGGAGCACCTGCACACTCCGGAGGAGCGGATCGCGCTGCAGCCGCTCTACAACGGGATGGCCCAGTTCCTCGCACTCCTGGCCGCCATCGACGGAGGAATCTGCCATGACGCCGAATGAGTGGATCGAAAAGAACACGTTCCATCACGCGCAGTTCTGGGACCTCTGCCGGATGGTCGAGGAGAAGGAACGGCAAGACCTTCGCATATCGCTCTGTCTGCCCACGCTCAACGAGGAAAAGACGATCGGCAAGGAGATCGTCCTGTTCAAGTCGGAACTGATGGACCGCTACCCGCTGATCGACGAGATCGCGGTCATCGATTCGGGGTCGTCGGACGACACGCGCCGGATCGCATCGGAGTTCGGCGCGGACGTCTATCTCTCGCGCGATATCCTCGCGGACTACGGCGAGAAGAAGGGCAAGGGCGAAAACCTCTGGAAGGCGGTCTACCAGCTCTCCGGAGACATCATCGTCTACGTCGACGCGGATATCCGCAACATCCACCCCCGCTTCGGCTACGGCATCATCGGCCCGCTGATCTATCGTCCCGAGATCCACTATGTGAAGGCGTTCTACGACCGCCCGCTCGCCGTGTCCCCCGGCGTCCGCTCCTCGGGCGGCGGCCGCGTGACGGAGATCCTCGTCCGCCCGCTCTTCTCGCTGTTCTTTCCGGAGCTGACCGCCCTCCTCCAGCCGCTCTCCGGCGAGTACGCCGTGCGCCGGTCCGTGCTGGAGCACATTCCCTTCCCGATCGGCTACGGGGTGGAGACGTCGCACCTGATCGACGTCTACTGCACGTGGGGCATGGAGGCCCTCGCCCAGACCGACCTGGACCAGCGCGTCCACCGCAACCAGTCCACCCGCGACCTGGGCAAGATGTCCTTCGGCATCCTGCGCACGTTCCTCTCGCGCATGGAATCGCTCGGCATCCTGCACGGGCTCCCGGAACTGGGCCCCGTGCTGCGCCAGTTCCAGGCGCGCGAGCAGACCTATGAGCAGATCGAACACACGATCGCCTCCGAGGAGCGCCCCCCGATGATCGGGCTGCCGGAATACCGCGAAAAATTCGGACGAGAGGAATGAGCCCCGACGGCCCGCGCATCGCAGTCGTGCACTACCACGCCCGCCCCGGCGGCGTGAGCCGCGTGATCCGGCAGACGATGGAGGTTCTCTCCGCGGAGGCGGAACTCACCGTCCTTCTGGGCGAACCACCGCCGGAACACGATCCGCTCGCCGCCCGCTGCACGGTCATCCCCGAACTGGCCTACAGCGCGGAGGACGCCTCCGCGCCGCAACCGGGGCTCGCCGACCGCCTGCGCGCCGCCGCACAGGACGCCCTGGGCGCCGCCCCGGACCTCTGGCACATCCACAACCACTCACTCGGCAAGTCCCCGGCCCTGACCCGCGCAGTCGCGGAACTGGCCCGGCGCGGCGAGCGGCTGCTGCTCCAGATCCATGATTTCGCGGAGGACGGACGGCCCGCCGACTACCGGCGGCTCTCCCGCGCGCTCGGCGTCGATGCGCTCCGACGCACGCTCTATCCCGATGCCCCCCACGTCCACTACGCCCTGCTCAACAACCGCGACCGGAACCTGCTCGCCGCGGCCGGACTCGACCCTGCACGCCTCCACCTCCTCCCCAATCCCGTCCGCACCCCGGCGTCCTCGAGCGGCGCGGAAGGCGCGTCTCGCGGGGCCGACGACCGCCCGGCGACGGTCGTCTATCCCGTACGCGCCATCCGACGCAAGAATATCGGGGAATTTCTGCTCTGGTCCCTTCTGAGGCCGGAACGGCGCTTCGCGATCACACTGGCCCCGCGCAACCCGCGTGCCCGGCCCGTATACGAGGACTGGGTCCGCTACGCGGCCGACCGCGGCCTCCCTCTCGAATTCGAGGCCGCCGGCCCCGGCGGGGAGGACTTCCCCGCCCTGATCGAACGGGCCGCGGCGCTGGCCACCACCAGCGTCGCCGAGGGATTCGGCCTCGCCTTCCTCGAACCGTGGCTCGCCGGCAAACCGCTGACCGGTCGCGACCTGCCGGAGATCACCGCCGATTTCAAGGCGTGCGGGATCGACCTCTCCGCGCTCTACGACCGTCTCGCCGTACCCGCGGAATGGATCGACTCCGCGGAGCTGCGACGCCGGATCGGGCAGACCCTCCGCGCCACGCGCGAGTCTTATGGCCTGCCTTTCCGGGAGGAGCACGCCGGACGCGTGCTGGAAATCGCGCGGTCCGAGGGACCGATCGACTTCGGCGTGCTCGACGAGGACCTCCAGCGCGTTGTCCTCGACCGCCTGAGCGAAGATCCGGGGGCACGCAGGGAACTGGACATTCCGGACGCGTTCCCCGCCGCCGACGTCATCACGCACAACCGCGGCATCGTGCAGCGCGAATACGCCCCGGACCGTTTCGCGGCACGGCTGCTCGAACTCTACCGCGCCACGGCGGGATCGGCGGCCGCCGCACCGGACCATGCCGCCGACCCGGCCCGGCTGATCGACGCCTTTCTCGCGCCGAAACGGTTTACGCTGCTGAGGACCTGAGAGACCGGGAGCCGATCGTCATGGCCGCAAACACGCAAAGACAGGAAGAAGAAGGGGGATGCCGTCGCGATCTGATCGCGATGGTGCGCGATCAGTCGAAACCGATGGCCCCCGAACCGACGGGGATGGAGCCGCGCCTCGATCCGCTCGACGACATCCGCGCGGTGTTGTTCGACGTCTACGGCACGCTGTTCATCTCCGGGGCGGGCGAGGTCGGGAGCGCGGCGGCCGTCGATCGCGACGAATTGCGGGAACGGATACGACGGGCCCACCGGGAGGCCCGCGCACGGGGCGTCGCCCATCCCGAGGTCGATATCCGCGAGCTGTGGTCGACCCCGGACCGGGACTGCGCGAACGTCGAACGAGCGGTCGTCGAATACGAATGCCGCGTCAATCCCGCCTGGCCGATGCCCGGCGCGAAAAGCGTCGTCGACACCCTGCGGACGGCGGGGTACCCGCTGGGGATCGTGTCGAACGCGCAGTTCTACACGCCGATCCTCTTCGCCGCGCTCTGGGGCGCATCGCCGCGCGAGGCGGGGTTCGATCCCGGACTCTGCGCCTGGTCGTGGAAGATCGGCGAGGCCAAGCCCTCGCTGCGCATGTTCCGCGACGTCCTGACCCGGCTGGCGGAACGCGGCATCGAACCGCAGCAGACCCTCTATGTCGGCAACGACATGCGCAACGACGTCCTCACCGCCGCGCGGTCCGGATGCCGGACCGCGCTGTTCGCCGGCGACCGCCGTTCGCTGCGGCTGCGCGGGGACGATCCGGACTGCCGCGGGCTGCGGCCGGATCTCGTCATCACCGAATGGACTCAGCTCCCCGGTGCGCTGCCCGCGCGCGGGCGCCGGTAGCGTCGACGGTAGGCACGCGGGGTCATGCCCTTGCAGTTCTTGAACATGCGCGCGACGTTGCTGTCCTCCGGAAACTCGAGGGCGGCGGCGATCTCGGCGATCGTCAGATCCGACTCCAGCAGGTACTTCGCGAACCGGTCCATGCGCACCTCGCGAATACAGGCGTAGATCGTGCGTCCGGTCAGTCGCTGAAACCGTGTGTACAGAGCGCGCCGCGACAGGGGCACGGCGCGGACCACCTCGTCGACATGCAGGGGGCGGTACGCATGATCGTGGATATAGCGCACCGCGTGGGCGACCACTTCATCCTCGTAGTCGAGACGGTCCGTCGACCGTCGCGCCAAGACCTCTCCCGGAGCAATCACGATCGATCGAGGGCTGCGCCGCCGCCCGCGCATGAGCAGGTCGAGATGTTTGGCCGCCTCGTACCCTCCGCCTTCGGTGTTCAGTGTGACGCTGGACAGGGGGGTCATCGTGAGTTCGCACACCGCCGCATCGTTTCCCACGCCCAGCACCGCGAATTCGTCGGGCACGGACCGTCCGACGGTCTTGACGGCCTCGAGGACGAACAGCGCGAAGTCGTCGTTGCACGCCAGCACCCCGCAGGGCGTCGGCTGCGCGCGCAGCCAGTCGCTCAGCGCCGGCAGATCGCGGCTCCAGTCGAGATGTTCGCCCGGTGCGGGGGGCGCGTACACGGCGCACGGGTATCCGGCTTCTTCGAGGGCTGCGCGAAACCCGTCCCGGCGGCGGCGGGAGAAGAAGAAGAGTTCGTCCATCCCGCAGAAGGCGAAGTGCCGCGGTCCGCATTGCAGCAGATGCTCCGCGGCCCTGCGGCCCACGGCGGCATCGTCGACGAGGATATTGGACACGCCTTCGACGGGGTCGCTGTAGGGTGAGAACACGGCGGGAACGCCCATATCGAGCAGCGGCCCGGCCTCCGCGCCCTCCCGCACCACCATGCCGTCGGGCTTCCAGTGGCGGAGGTGTTCGAGTGCGATCGCGCCGCCGCCCGACACGTAGGGGATGCGGCGAATGAACTGCCACCGCTCGTGCAGCCCCGCGTAGGCGGCGATGCCGCGCATGATCCCGCGCTCGTAGTGCCGGCCCGCCTCCATCAGCAGGGCCACGCGGCGCGTCGCCGGTTTGTTCCGGACCGTCATTCCGCGATCTCCCTTAAAACGCAGATCACTCCGCGTCCCGGGCGCGCTTGAGATGCGGGCGGCCGACGACCAGGATGAGCAGGCCGAACACGGCGAAAATGATATAGCCCCACGGCGCCCCGAGTTTCCCGTTCAGGTTAAACACGCTGAGCGCCCCGGAGGCCAGCACGGCCGCCGCCATCAGCACGTTCCAGATCGCCCGCGCGGGATCGGTCGGCATCCGGTCGCCCATCAGCCGCCGCTGGTTGATCAGCAGGAGAAAGGCGAGATAGGCGATGGGCAGCAGCGTCGCGCAGAAGACCGACGTCGGCACGGCCAGCCACATCATCGCCCCCCTCCAGCGAAGCAGAACCAGCACGGCGAGCGCGGGCATCAGACTGCCCGCGAGCTGTGTCTTCCCGCGGGCAGGCCGTCCGAGCAGCTCGCACAGGCACAGCCCGTTGATCAGCATGAGCATCGTCGCGGCATTGAGGGCCATGGCCACGATTCCGAATCCGAAGATCACCTTGGAGGGGCCTTCGCCGAGCAGGGGGGCGAGGGCCTCGGCCAGGTTGAACGAATCGCGGTCGACGATGGTCGCCGCGTAGACCCGGTCCGCGCGCTCCAGGCGTCCCGCGTAGAGACCGTTGACCCGGTCGAGTGCGGAGCCGACCGCCGCGGCTCCGGCCTCGCCCCGTTCACGGGCCCGCGTGAGATCGACCAGCTCGGCACGCGCCGCCTGAAGCCCGGCTGTCGCCGACTCGCCCGCCTCCCACTGAATCCGTCGATCCAGCAGTGTCCAGTAACGCCCGGCCAGTCGCTGGTAGGCCGGACTTTCCACATAGCGCTCGACGTCGACCCCTTCAACCAGGCCCCGTTCCGTTTCGCCGTGAAACTGGCTGGCCGAAGCGATGACGATGCAACCGGTGGCGAGGGCGAAAGGGATCACCAGCCCCGTTGCGAGGTCGAACACCGCCAGGTGGCGGAACTCATGGTTCCAGCCCTTGCGGAGCATCGAATACGGCAGGAGAAACGTCATATTGATGCCTACGGCGGTCGCGGCGGCGCCGGTCATGGTGTCGCGCTGCTTGGCCACCGTGAACTCGCTCCAGAACGCCCGAACGGCCGGGTCCACCCTTTCGATTAACGCCGCCAGCCGGTCGCTCGGCTCGAACAGGAGGCTGAAGTCGGGAATGAGACCGGCGCCCACCGCCGGCCACGTCACCGCTCCGCCCAGAAAAAGTTTAAAAACGACGCCGACAAAACAGAGTACGATCGAGCCGATGAGCAGTTTGATGATGGTCTCGAAGATCTTCACCCCGGCCCCGCCGTGGTTGTAGAGCATCACGTTACCTATCGCGACGGCCATGACGATGAGTGCGGCGCCGAGCGTCCCGCCGAACCCCGGCCCGAAAAAGCCGGGAAACAGGTTCTGCTGCAGCGCGCCGGCGGCCAGCGCGTACTGCGGCATCGACCACACCATGTTGGCCGCGATCGAGGCGAGCACCCAGCTCCAGCCCAGTACGGGGCTCACGTGCTCATTGATCGCCTTCAGCGGCCGTTCGCCCGTGGAGAGCGCGACGTAGGAGATCGCCGCCAGCATCGCCACCCCGAGGATCATCGCCACCGGCTGCACCCATAGGAAGGCGAAACCGACCAGCACCCCGAGGTAGAGCGAGTTGGAGAGCGACCCGCCCCCGATGGTGATCGCGCTCTGCAGCCAGCCCGGGCCGGAAAGCTTAAGCCAGGCCCCGAAGGTTGCGATCCGCCCTCTGCCGGCGGCCTCCCGCAGAACACGACGTTCGTGTTCGACCCGCGAACTACCTTTATCCGCCGAACTCATGGCTCCCTCCTCCGGATGGTAAGCTTAAGACCCGGGCTTCGCGGCCGGGACCTCGTCTTCGCCGTTGAGCACCTTCACCCGCAGATCGCGCCAGAGAATCGTTCCACGCTTCCCCACATGAACCTGCAGGGCGAAGAATCCCTCGCGCAACCCGTCGTCGAACAGTTCCGCACACGGGACGCCGTTCATCCAGGTGCGCAGGTGATCTCCGCGTGCGTGGATCACCACCCGGTTCCAGTGGTCCGGACGAAAGGCCGCCTGCGCCTCCGGCCGCTCCTTGAGATTCACCATCCAGCCGCGCCAGGCCTCGCCGTAGATGCCGGCCGACCACCGGCGCGGCGAGGGGTCGAGTTCGTACTGATACCCGTACACCCGCCCGTCGCCGTCGCGCTGCTGCGAGCGGAACTGGATACCCGAGTTGCCCGGCACCTCCATGCGCACCTCGCAGGTGAAGATGAAGTCGCGGTACGCATCCCGAGTGCGCAGAAAGGTGTTGGCGGACGCCTCCGGATCGCAGACCCCCACGATGGCCCCGTCCTCGACGCGGTACGAGGCCGTTCCGTTGACCCGCTCCCAGCCGGTGAGATCCTCGCCGTTGAACAGCGCATCCCACCCCGGCCCCGTCACCACCGGGACTTCTGTACCGCCCTTCCACCCGTCCGCGGCGGCGCAGGAGGCGCTCAGCGCGAGGATCAAGACCGTCCGACCGATTCTTCCGGGCTTCATGACGACCGCTCCACGGCCACTTCGGCGCCGCCGCGCTCATCCGACACGTAGGCCGTGTAGATGGTGGCGATCGCGTCCGCCCCCAGCTCGATGCCGGACTCGGGCGCCTCCCCGGCGGCCGCGGCGCGGTAAAAGGCCTCGATCTCCTGCGGATAACCGGTGAACCAGTCCTCATCCGGCGAGGGATTGCTCCACCCCTGCTTGGTGCCGGTCTTTTCGACGACGTAGATATCGTTGAAGTTGGATTCGACCGGATTGTACGTCTCCATGGCCGTATTCGGATTGATGTTGCACATGGTGCGGTGGTTGTTGGCCGCGACCTCCAGCCAGTTGTGAATCCCGCCCATGATGATATCGGACGAGAAGATGTCCGCGACCGTGCCGTCGTCGAACACGATGTGCACCATGGAGAAATCGTCGATATCATGATACCCGGTCCGCAGGTGCCCCTCGTCGCGGTATCCCGGCAGGCGGGTGATGGCATGGGTGCGCGAGGTCACCGCCGCAGGCCGGATGGGCCGGCCGTCCCGGGCCAGGCCCTCCTTGCGCTTGAGGTAGAGGGCGGCGGTGAGCGGATGACACCCCTTGCTGATGGTGACCCCGCCTCCGGAGTGCTTCCAGAACCCGTAGGTGTCGGCGTGCGATCCGGAATGGGCCTCTTCGCCGTAAATCCACAGGCACTGCGCGCCGGTCTTTTCGATGACCTCGCGCTCTTTCTGGATCGAGGGGGCGTAGACCCAGTTCTCGGCGTAAAGGATGCGGCCCTCGCTCGCCTGCTCCGCCTCGCGCATCCGCTGTACGCTGGCCATGGCCTCCCTGAGGGCGGTCTCTTTCGATGCGGTCTCGCCGTTGAAGTTTCCGCTCCCGTCGCCGAAATAGCCGGTCAGCGGTTTTTCCACGATAGGACTCACCCCGCGTGCGAGGGCGGCCAGGGCGACCGCCTCGTGCGAGCTGGCCACGGTACAGACGTGGACGACATCGACGTCGTCGAGCATCGCTTCGAGTGAATCATAGGCGTGCACGCCGCGTTCCCCGGCCCATGCCGCGCATTTTTCCGCGTCACGGTCGTACACGCCGCGAAAATCCACCCCGGTTCCGTACACGCGCCGGATATTCTCGTAGTGAAATGAGCCCGAAAAACCCAGTCCCGCAATTCCGCTCCGCACGGTTTTCTTATCCACGTTAACTGCTCCTTTCGATGGCGGTTTACTCAATTGGTTTTATTCGGCCCCGTTTTCGTCCGCGTACTTCAGGACCACCGTATACATCGCTTCGACACCCGGGGCGGCGGGTCCGCCCAGCACCACGGCACCGGGGTCGAACCGCTTCGCGTACAGGGCGATGGGAAGTCCCCCGGCATCGAGCGGCTCCGACATCTCCGGCCGGGACCAGCCCTCCAGCCAGTCGGGAAGATCGGTACATCTCCGGTCGAATCCCACGTAAACGGTCACCGGCCGTTTCACTCTGAACTTCAGGAATGCCTCGCCGGTGCGTCTTTTGTCGCCCATCGCCGTGAGAATATAGGTCGCCCCGGCCAGTTCCGGCGGGACGGATTTGAAGATGTACTCCCGGTCGACCGCCAGCGGGACGCCCTGCCAGAGTCCCCCGCGCGAGACTTTGTATTCCGCGGGAGACTTGGTCTCCAGATCGGAAATCTCAGGCGCTACGTTTTCGTAGCTCAGCAGTGCGCGTTCCTCGTCCCGCCGCGCAGCCTCATACCCCTGCGCGTAGAGTTCTTCGATCTCGGCGGGCGGAAGTTCGCCGCGCAGGCCGGTCAGGATCTGCGCGTACCCGCGCAACGCCAGCACGTTGTGTTTCAAACCGTCGGCCTGCCGGGCGGCCTTTAACAGTACGGGCAGTGCGGCACGCGAACGCCAGTTTGCCAGCACCCGCACCGCCGCATCGCGCACGGCTTCGTGATCGGAGTCGAGCGCGCCTTCCAGCGCGGACAACGACGCGTCCTCGCGAAGCATGCCCAGCACGCGGATCAGCGCGGGCCGCGCGGACGGGTCGGCGCGGCGCCAGGCCGCCAGCAGCGGGTCGGATGCGCGTCCTTCGGGCATCAGCCTCTTCGCCAGCCGCGCCGCGGCGTCGGCCGCCACATCCCCGCCCTGTCCCCTCATCAGGATCCGGAGCACCTCCTGCAGCGTGTCCTTATCGCCCAGGGCGGCCACCGCATCCGCCGCCGCTCTGCGCACATCCCGGTCTTCCGAGGCGAGCCAGCCGATCATCGCCGGGAGCGCGGACGGATCGGCGCGTCCGGCGAGCACGTCGATCAGCCTCGCCCGTCCCGCGGGTTCGGAAGAGCGCGCGACGTCAAGCAGCCGCGAGGTGACGGCCGCGCCGGGGATCCGCGCCAGCGCGGTCTCCGCCGCGTCGGAGGGTAGCATCGCCAGCAGCGGGTCGATGTCGTCCGTTCCGCCGGCACGACCGGCGACGCGCGCGGCGGCTTCCCGCACGGCGGGATCGTCGGAAGCGAGCAGCGCACGGGCGGCGGGCAGCGCCGCTTCGGCATGCCGGTCCGCGAGTACGGTCAGGGCGGCAGCCTGCTCGCCGGGACGCAGATCGGGAAGGGCCTTCACCGCGCTTGCGATCATGGTGTCGTTCGCGGGCGAGCGCAGCAGCCTTACCGCCTGCCGACGCAGGTCCGGATCCTCTCCGGTCAGCGCATCCACGAGCAGAGATTCACCGCGACCGGGGTCGAGACGCAACAGGGCGTTCAGCGCCGCGATCCGCGCGTGCGGCCGATCGCTCCCCGCAAACAGGGCGGCGGCCGCGTCGGCGTACTTTCTTTCTTCACCGTGCGCGGCGGAAACCTCGTTCAGCGCCTGAAGCAGGGCTTCTCTGAAGGCGGGGTGGTCATCGCCGTGCCGTTTCCAGTGCGGGCCCAGGACGCGCACCGCGGCGCGGGGATCGATCCGGGCGAGCGCGGACGCCGCGGCGGCCGCCGTTTCCGGATCGCTCCCGGAGATATACCCCTCGAGGGCCGACACGGCGCGCGGTTCGGCGCGGTCGGCGAGCGCCGCGATCAGCATCCGGCGCACGGGGGGGGCGACGCGTTCGAGTGCATCGATCATGGCCCGGCCCGCCTCCGGCGAGGGATGGAGGGTCAGGGCGCGCCCCGCCGCGCGGGCGCGCACGGCATCGTCGTCTGAGAGTATGCGGTGGAGCGCGGGAACGGACTCCGCGCCGCCGATACGGCCGAGCTGGCGACCGATAAACTGGGTCGCCGCGACGGTGGTTTCAGGACGCCCGAGCCAATCGAGCAGGTACGACTCGAGCAGCGCGCGGCGGTCCGGATCGGCCGAGCCGCGGTCGACCATCCCGCGCACCTCCAGCAGCGGGTCGCGGCTGTCGCCCATCTCGTACGCCACGACCTCTGCCGCGAGGTCCTCGAGCGCGGTCTTCATCCAGGCGGAGGAAAACAGGGGACGCGACCGGGCGAACTCACCCCAGAGGCGGTCGATCTCCGCCTCCTTCTCGTCGCCGGCGTGCACCACGACGCGGTAGGCGAGTTTCACCGCCTCGCCCTTCTCCAGCGTCATCTCCCCGCCCTCCAGCCAGAGCATCGGCGTGGGCGAGAAGAAACCGTAGTCGCGGGTGAGCCACGGCGAGGGGTGCCAGCGGTTTTCGGGGTGCGTCAGGATCGCCGCACCCTCGATTCCGCCTTCGCGGGCGCCGTGGTAGTCCATCCAGGGCGAGTTCTTCTTCAGGGTTTGCGCCTGTCCCGCGTCGCCCGCGGCGTTAACGAGGGTGCCGCCCTGCTGCACGGAGAGTTCCGGATGGATGCGGAGCGCGAACAGCGAGTGGTTGGTCTTTCGGATCCGTACGTCCTCGAGGGCGACCCAGACCACGGCGAAATCCAGAAAACGGGTTTCCGCGTCGGGTGCGGATACGGTGATCCGCCGGTAGTCGCGCATCACGGGATCGCCTTCGTGGGGCTGCCAGTCGCAGATGTCCTCGATGACCACCCGGTCGCCCGCGGACTTCCTGATCTCGGGACCGCGGGAGATCTGCCGGCTCTCCGGCTGATTCTGGTGGTGCCAGAAATCGTAGCCGTTGATGTGGTCGCAGCCGAACCAGGCCGAATTGTGGTGCGGGTAGGGTTCGGAGGACTCGGTGGTGACCGATTTCCCCGAGAGCGGTCCCGCCAGGGGCCACAGGTAGGGTTTCTTATTGAAGCGATTGACGAAGCGATACTCCGTGAAGCGCTCGCCGTCGACGTCCACCACGACCGCCTCTGATTCCATGCGGGCGGTGACCGGAAGGGGGTCGGACTGCGCCGGGATCGCGGCCGCCAGGATTGCCATCCATATAAAAAAGATCTTCTTGCTCATGCCGGACTCCATAGGTTGAACGCGGGCGTTACACGTGCCAGGGGTTGCGCATCGGACGCCAGAGCATCCGGTTGGCCGTCTCGTCGTTTACGAACTGCTCGGCCTCCGCATCCCACTGCAGCGGGCGGCCCAGCCGGGCGGCGATATCCGAGATCACGCAGGTGGTGTTCGAACGGTGCCCCACTTCGACGGGTGCGACCGGGGCCCGGCGGCTGCGGATGCAGTCGACGAAATTGCCCATGTGGTTCGCGCTCCGGTACAGGTGTATTTCACCGGCCCCGAGGGTCTCCTGCAGCAGCGAGGCCGGTTCGGCCTCGAGCGCGCCTCGGCTCACGAACACGCGGCCGGTTTCCCCGTAAAACGTGACGCCCTGCCGGTAGCGGCGGTGGTCGCCGAAAAAGACCGGGACGCCGTTCGGGTAGACCAGTTTCACGTTGTACTCCTGGTGGACGTCCCAGGGCCCGTCCTCGTAAGCCGCCCATGCGGAGATCGTGCGCGGCCCCGAGTGTTCCATCCCCAGCGCCCACTGGGTAATATCGATGTGATGAGACCCCCAGCCGGTCATGTTTCCCACCGTGTAGTCACGCACGCGCAGCCACCCCGGCCGTGAATATCCTTCGGCGGGATGGACCCGAAGCTCGTTGTAGGGTTTGTACGGGGCGGGCCCCAGCCACAGGTCGTAGTCCAGCTCGGGCGGAGCGGGCGTCGGCGCGACCGGCGCCGTGTGGGGGTCCAGGGGACACCCGACCTCCACGCGCCGGATCTTCCCGATCCGGCCGTTGCGGACCAGTTCACAGGCGAACCGGAAGCGCGGGTCCGAGCGCTGCTGACTGCCGACCTGCAGGACGCGACCGTAGCGACGCACGGTATCGCTCAAAACCCGGCCCTCGTGCACCGTATAGGTGAGCGGCTTCTGCAGGTAGATATCCTTGCCCGCCCGCGCGGCCTCGATGGCGTTCAGCCCGTGCCAGTGGTCGGGGGTCACGATCAGTACAGCGTCGATGTCGGGGCGGGCAAGGACGTCGCGAAAATCGCGATATTCGCGGCAGCCGCGGTATTCGCCCGACGCCTTTCGGGAGGCATATCTCTTCTCGACCTGGAGCCGCGCGTCGCGGCAGCGGTCGGCGTCAACGTCGCAGACGGCGACGACCTCCACCTCGTCATAGCCGAGCAGCGATCCGAGATTGCCCCGGCCCATGCGCCCGGTTCCGATCGCCGCCGCGGTGATGCGGTCATTCGCCGGAACCGCACCCTTCACCCTTCCCGTCCACAGAAACGGCGCGATCGTGCCCGCCGCACCGGCCCGAAGAAAACTTCGCCTGTCCGTTCGCTGCTTCATGCCGTCCATCCCCCTCGCGGAAGCCCGCTTTTATCGTGGAGAAACAAGTTTTCATCCTACGAGCCCCGCACCGTTCGGGCAAGGCGCTCACGTGCATAAATATCGTCATTTCGTGCAGCAATTCTGCCTGAAAAAGCCCCGGCGGTGTGCCGGGGCTTTTCGGTTCTGATGGCTGTAATTCGAAGGTCAGCTTCGTTTCACTACTCTCCGCAGGCGGAAGACGGCCAGACCGAGAATGAGCATGGTGAAAGCCGCCGGCTCAGGGATGGTCCACACAAGATCGACATTGTCGCCGTTGCGCTCGGTCGTGAAATCGCCGAGTACGGATCCGTCGTAGTAGACGTCGACGTTATCGAAGTTGCCCTCGCTCGTCCCTGCACCGGTGTAGGAAGCTACCGTCCAGACGTGCTGCGTATCATCCGTCCAGAATGTATCGTCGAAGTCGACGGTACTTTCTGTGCTGTTGAGGATCAACCGCAGCTCGCCGTCGAGCTGCATGTCGCCGCCGGTCACGTCGATCCCGTCGAAGTTCGTTCCGCGGCCGGATTCGGTGTTGTCGATCAGCTCCCATTCCGTGTAGGTGCCATCCTGCATCGTCAACCCGTCTTCCGCCGTCAGAATGCCCGGAGAGATGCCGGGCCGCAGAAAGCCGCCGGTTTCGACCGTAATCTGTCCGCCGACCGAAGCCGAACCCGCAAGGCGCGCACCGTCCTGCACGGTGACCGCCGCATTGGCGAGGTTGGTGTTCAGCATCAGATTCCCGTCCGCGAGCGTCAGGTTCCCGGTAAACCCGCTGTTCTCCGCGCCGAAACGCAGTTCGGATCCGCCGGTCTTGGTGAGGTTCGCCGAACCCGTCAGCGTGCCGTTGATCGTCGAGATACCGTCCACCTGGATCGTGCTTTCCGAGGCGGCCGTGATCGTGCTGTTGGAGTAGATGCTCAGTTCATGTCCGAACGAGGGATTGAACGTCCCGCCGTCGAGCGTGAAGTCCGTTGCACTCCAGTTGGAGAGGCTGCGCGTGAGCTTGAGCGTACCCTGTTGCACCGTAATCTCCGGGGCCGTGTTGTTGATCCCGTCGATCTCGACCGTGTTCGAACCGGCCTTGATGAAGCTCTCCTGGACCTGGTTGTTCAGCACGATATCGCCCGCGCTGCCGCCGATGTAATTGTTGTCGTCGGCATCGCCATCTGCGCGAATCTGCCCGTTCATCGTCGCGGTCGTGGCGGACGCATTGGTCAGGTAGGCCGCGCTCGTGCCGCTGGGATCAAAGACGATGTCCCGCGACAGCGTTTTACCGTTGAGATCGACCGTGCCGCCGGAGCTGCCGTTGATGAACACCCGTCCGCCTGCATCGGACACGGCCTGTTCACTGCCGAGCACCAGTATGGAGTCGTCCTGCACCTGGATATTCCCTACGCCCGGAGGCGTGTAGGTATTGGTTCCGCTCAGCGTCACCGAGCCGCCGCCCGTTACAAGGACGCTGGCATAGCCGTCGAGATCCGAAGCGACGTTCAGGTCCCCGAAGGCCCCCGTAAACCGGTAGACGCCGTTCGAGTCCACACTGATGTCGCCGCCGTAGGTGTGGGCGCCGTCGGAACCCAGCGAGATGTTCAGCGATCCCATGTCGAGTGTCTCATTGTTGTCGCCGGGGATGAGCACTGCGCCGGCCGAACTGCCGCCGTCAATATGCGTCAGCAGATTCGAGGTTCCCCATCCGCTGGCGACCACCGCCGCTTCGGAGGAGTTCAGGTTGACGTCTGTCGCGACGGCGTCCTCGCGGTTGAACTGAAGGATACCCTCATTGACCGTGGTTGTGCCGGTATAGGTATTCGTGCCTGTGAGCGTCTGCCGCCCGCTGCCGGTTTTCACAAAGTTCAGCGTGCCGACATCGTCATACAGCTGACCGGCGAACGAACCGTCCGCGTCGTTCGCACCGACCGTGAGCGTATCCCCGCCGAAACGCGCCCCCGCTTTGGCGCCGGAGTCCTCCCCGTTCAGTGCGCCGATCGTCTCGTTGGCGTAGATTCTCATGCTGGCCAGTCCCTCGACATACACATCCGAAGTATCCGGGATCGCGCTGCCGTTGCGGATATAGGCCTCCATGGCGATCCCGTTGGTGCCGATATAGGTGTCGCCCGCATAGGTATTGGCGCCGGCGACATTGATGTTCCCCGCCGTGCCTCCGCGCGGATCGGCGTTCAGCACGAGATCGCCCGTGCCGGAGATGCCACCGTCAAGGTTGAGGTTCCTGTGGCCGGACGCCTGCCAGATCCGGATTTCGAGGTCGGCGTTATCCAGCACGATATCGGCGTCGTAAGAGGTGTCGCCGTTCAGACCGTTGGCACTGGTGATGACGTTGTGTCCCTCGCCCTTGACCGTCACGGTCTGGGTGTCCGCGAACACGCCGGAGCCGCGTGCGGTTTCAAGGGTCGCATTCGCCGAACTGCCGTCCTCGCCGAGAATAAAATCTGAGCCCTGGGTCATCTGCGTGCCGTCGACCCCCGAACCGAAACTGAAGGTACCGCGCCTGACCACCGTATCGCCGGTGTACGTCGCGGCCTGGCTCAACGAGACCTGCCCGCCGTAATCGGCAATTATTCCGCCGTCGTTCGCCCCGCCGGAGACCACCCCTTTGAGCCGGATGTCGCCTGAGCCCGTGCCGCCGACGACGACTCCCCCGGCGTCGTTCAGCTCGACATCGCTTTCTATAATAAAGAGGTCAGAGGTATCGTTTTCGATCGACGCCTGCGCGCTGCCCCTGGAGAAGCGAAAGGAATTGCTGTGAATCGTGTGGCCCTGTGTGCCGTTCATTACGAGCGAATTAAGTTCGAACGGGTCGGCTAGATCATGGTAGGAGGTCGCACGGCCGTTTTCGATGATCACCACCGTGTTCGTCCCCGCCTGGGCGACGTTTCCACCTTTCCATACGGAGTTGCTGCTCCAGAACACCGGGCTGTCCGGCCATGCCTCGTTCGTGTAGGTCACCGCGCCCGCCGTGGCGGCGGTGCCGATGATTACGGCGCATGCAATTAAAGCGATCATGCTTTTTGCCGCTTTCATAATGGTCTCCCTCCTTTTTCTATTTCAACTTGCGTACTTTGCTACCCCTTCCTCCCGACAAAATCAAGAACTAATTTGACAATATGGGATAAGACTTATTTTCCTTTCGTCCTGATAATCCGGCAGGGGGACGTGACGGTCCACCCTGTCCGTCGTGAACAATGACGATCCTACACAGAAAAAGGCCGCTCCGTTTTCTTGCGTTGCGCGTCTGAACGCGATCCGGCATAGTGTGTCGATTTCAAACAAAGGACGGGAAGGTTTATGCGTAATCTGCTCACATCCATATGTCTGCTCTCCCTCGTGGCCGTCTGCACGGCGGCTCCGGAGCGGCCGGCGGCCGATCGTTATGCGGCGGCGGTCAACGACCGCGTCATCACGGAAGGCGAGGTCAAGGCCTACATCGCGCCGCAGATTCAACGCATCCGGCGGAGATTTCAGGGTAGCGAGCGGATCGAGCGGATGAACGAGGTCTACCGGGAAGGGCTGCAGGCCCTGATCGATCACGCCCTGATCCTCGAGGAATTCGACAGCAGCCAGTACCAGCTCCCGCAGGAAGTGGTGAACGAGGAGATAAACCGTTTCATCCGCGAGAATTACGGCGGGGACCGCACGACGTTTCTGCGGGCGCTGAAAAAGCAGAACGAGACCCTCGAGGAGTGGCGGCAGGATTTCCGCGAACGGATCAAGGTCCGGATGATGATGCACGTGCACGTCTACGCCAACGCCGACGTGTCGCTGGGAGACCTGCGCAGGGCTTACGTGAGTAAAAAAGACGAGTTTCGTACACCGGCGCAGGTGAAGTTCCGGCTGATCCGCATTCAGCGCGGCGAGTCCGAAGAAGACCGGGCGGCCAAGCGGGAGGAGATTGAGACGATCCGCCGCAGGATCGTCGAGGACGGCGAACCCTTTGCGGCGGTGGCGCGCGAGATGTCGGAGGGGAACCGGGCCGAAGAGGGCGGAGCTTACCCCTGGCTGGAACCCGAGGATCTCGCGCCCGAACTGGCCGCCGCGCTCGGAGATCTCTCCACGGGCGAGGTGAGCGGGGTCATCGAGGCCGAAGACAGCTATTACCTGGCCACGGTCGAGGGCCGGCGCGAACCCTCGGTACAGCCCTTCGGCGAGGTCCGCGAAGAGCTGGAAGAGCGGACCCTGGCGCGGAAGCGGGCGCAGGTCCGCGAGCGCTGGCTGGACCGACTGCGCCAGAAGCACGTGGTACAGATTTTCGACCGCCCCGAATCGGAGTCCGCAGGCTGAATCAGGATCCTCCCCTCTCGCGCAGACTGACCCGGCCCTCCGAGGTCCGGCGTCTCATCCGGGAACTCGACCTCCGTCCTTCGCGCGGGCGCGGGCAGAACTTTCTGATCGACGCCAACATTCTCCGCTGCGTGATCGACTCCGCGGGTCTGGAGGATGGGGACGGCGTACTCGAGATCGGTCCGGGGCTCGGCGCGCTCACGGCTGGCCTTCTCGAACGCGGCGGCCGGGTGACCGCGATCGAGAAAGACGGACGGCTCGCGGACCATCTCCGCCGCCTGATGCCGGATCGACGCGCCTTGCACGTGCGCACGGAAGACGCGCTCGAGACCGATTTCGGCGAACTCTTCCGCGCGAGCGTGTGCCGGGTGGCCGCCAACCTGCCCTACTCCGTGGGCACGCGCATCCTCGTGCGGATCGTCGACGCAGAACCCCGGCCGGAGACCGTGGCCGTCATGCTTCAGCTCGAGACCGCCCGGCGCATCGCCGCCGCGCCGGGTTCTTCCGATTACGGTCCGCTGGCGGTGCGCACGACCGCCTTTTTCGAATCCGCGCTCGTCAAAACCGTAAGCGCCACCTGTTTCTATCCGCGGCCCGAGGTCCGTTCGGCGGTATTACGGCTCGTCCGCCGCGACACCCCCGCGATCCGGAGCGACGCCTATCCCCGGCTCGTCGAAATCCTGCGGAGCGCCTTTTCGCAGCGCCGCAAAAAGCTGAGCAACACGCTCCCGGACCTTGATTTGCGTGCCGTCGGCATCGATCCGGAACTGCGTCCGCACCGTGTACCTCCGGGTGACTGGTACCGTCTGGCCGAACGCGCGCTGCACGCGTGATAAGCAATCCTCCCGCGATCCCGTCCCTTTCCCCTTCCTGACTTCAACATTGCCCGGAAACCTACGCAACGGGTGGAAGGAAAAATCGTACCCCTGAGCTCTCATAAAATCCACATCCGCGTCATTCGCCACAGCACTTCTCATTATGGCCGCTTTCCGACCGCGGACGGCGTGGCAGCCGTCCCTCCCGAGTCGATATCCGACGCATTTTCGGGCACTGGGAGGGTCGGGTGCCACCCCGACCGAAAAGGGTGAAGCCATAATGAGAATCGCTGCATTCGCCATCCGTGGTCATCCCCGCCCGGAACCCATCCGGTCCGCGCGGGAGGCGATGATCTCCGCCACGCGGTCGATCATGGGATCCCGGACGGATAGATTCTCGCGCAATCTACAGGCGGCCTCGCCGATCTCCGTCGCGAAACGGGCCACGCGCTCCCGGAGCATCGGCCAGGCGAGTCCGGTTTCTTCGGCCATCCGTCGCCAGTGATCCGGCCTGATTTCCGTGAGTGTGCGGCACCCCCCGATATTCATCGCGAGCCGAGTGGAGATTTCGGGCCAGGCCAGGGTGCAGACGAGGTCGTAGGCGGGGGCGAGTCTCCGTTCATGTCCGCGATAGAGGAGGGAGAAATTCTTCCCGTGGGCGTCCGCGTTGCCGATCACCGCATTGAAGATCATCGTATCGACCAGTTCCAGGACATCCAGCACGGGTGCCGTGGACCAGTCCCGCAGGAGTTCGAAGCCATGTCGGAGCAGCGGACCGCCCTCCTGCTGATACTTGTGTTCCGGCGGATACCCCAGCGCCTGGCAGAAATCCTCCTGATGTATGCGACGCACGCGGCCGCTTTTATCCTCATCTCGATCGAAGCGTTCGATCACGAGATAAGGAAGACCGTTCGTGTTCCTCATTTCAACGGGCGGGACGTTCAATCCGGCCTCCCCCGCCAGTCTCATGCAGAATGATTCATTCGCCGCTAATCCGCGGAAACTTTCAGGTTCCGGTTTCAGGATATGCGTGCTCGCGGTGTTGTTCAGAGGAAGGCAGATCGATCCGCCACGCACGACGACCGGGAGTTTCCCCTGAGCCCCCGCCAGCGAAAGCCTCACACCCTCTTTTCCCGCCATGAGGGGACGCTGCGGCAGTTCCGCAAAAACACGCTTCAGTTCGTCTTCGCCGAATTTATGCAGCGCCTCTGCATCCTCGGTCCGGGCGGCGGCATCGTCGGGAAGCAGCCTGACCGCCCCCGCGCACTCGCCGCCAATCCGTTCGAGCATGGCGAAGTCGTTGCGCTCACTGATCCCGAGGATCGAGGCGATACGCCTGCGCGGAGTCTCGTCGGGAAGCACGCCCGCAAAAAAGGGTCGTGCATATTTCCCGCGGAATGGTTCCTCGCGCAGCGGAAGACTGCGGGAGAGCGGTATCGCATCCGGCCGATTCAGCCACGACGGAGCGTAACGGAAAAGCAACAATCCGCTGTCGTCCTGATCCAGCGCCCCAACGTGCTCGTCGTTCAAGTAAACGAAAAGACGACGCATCACACCCCTCCGAGGTTATCACCGGGATTCGACGTCGACGCCCATTCCAAGCGCCTTGAGCACCTGAAGCGCCTTCCCGGTCTGACAGGTGGGCTTGCCCTTCTCCAGGTCCACGATGAATCGCAAACCCGTCCCGCAAACCATGGCGAGATCCTTCTGCGTGATCCCCATTCGTTTGCGCCGACGCCGCACCGCCGCACCCAACTGCTCTGTGTTTTCTATCTTCATAGTTACCGTTCGGGAATATAAACACAAAAGAGAGTTAAATAAAACAAAATATTCCTGATCGGGAATATAAAGGAAACCAGGCGCCAACAGAAGATTTGTGTTACCGTTCGGGAAAGAGCCGGATGGGGATTCACCACAGCGGTCACAGAGGATGCCGGGGTCGGGATGGGAGACGACAAACGTTCGTAGTAGCGCCGCAAGCGCCCGAAGGGCCAAGGCGCGTGAAAGATCACGGCCCTGGCCCTGCTTCGCAGGCCTACGGGCCTACTACGAACGTAAGAGAGCGCGCACGATCTATTTGCCTGTGCTCTTCATGTCCTTCATGGTGAATCCCATTCTCTTTCCCCGCGACCGCGATTCTACGCTTCCCCTGATCTTCCGCACCCCGCCCTTTCTCCCCGAGCGACTTTCCATAAAAATCCACAAACAACCCTTTTCCTCTTTCCTCTTGAGTGGCCGCCTCCGTTGACCTAACGTGGTTGGACCTGTTTGACTCGGGGAGGCGCTGGTGCAGGACTACAAAGACTACTTATCGAAATATCCCGACGAGGAAGGCCGGTTCGGGGGATACGGCGGGGCCTATCTGCCCCCGGAACTGGAGAAGCCCTTCCGCGAGATCACGGAGGCCTATTTCTCGCTGCGCTGGTCCGACAAATTTCTGACCGAGCTGCGCCACATCCGGCGTCATTACCAGGGCCGTCCGACCCCCGTCTACCATGCCGCGCGGCTCTCGGAATACGCGGGCGGCGCGCAGATCTATCTCAAGCGCGAGGACCTCAATCACACCGGCGCGCACAAGCTCAATCACTGCATGGGCGAAGCCCTGCTGGCGCGCCACATGGGCAAGCGCAAACTCATCGCCGAGACCGGGGCGGGCCAGCACGGCGTGGCCCTGGCCACGGCCGCGGCGTGTTTCGGGCTCGAATGCGAGATCCACATGGGCGAAGTCGACATCGAAAAAGAGGCGCCCAATGTCAGCCGGATGAAGCTGCTCGGGGCCGCCGTCGTCCCCGTGAGCTTCGGGCTCAGGACGCTGAAAGAGGCGGTCGACTCCGCCTTCCAGGCCTATCTCGCCGATTACGAAAACTCCATCTACTGCATCGGCTCCGTGGTCGGGCCGCACCCCTTCCCGCTCATGGTCCGCGACTTCCAGCACGTCGTCGGCGTGGAGTCCCGCGAGCAGTTCCGCGAGATGACGGGCACCGATCCCCACGCCGTCTGCGCCTGCGTCGGCGGGGGGAGCAACGCGATGGGCATCTTCTCGGGATTTCTCGACACTGCGGCCGAGCTTTACGGGGTCGAACCGCTTGGACGGGGCGAGAAGACGGGCGAACACGCGGCGACGATGAGCTACGGCCGGGAGGGCATCATCCACGGGTTCAAGTGTTATCTGCTCCAGGACGGCGAGGGCAATCCGGCGCCGGTGTATTCCTGCGCCAGCGGACTCGACTACCCCGGCGTCGGCCCCGAACACAGCTTCCTCAAAGACGAGGGACGGGTTCGCTACGTGACCGCCGACGACCGCCAGGCCATCGACGCCTTCCATCGGCTGTGCCGTCTCGAGGGCATCATCCCCGCACTGGAGAGCGCCCACGCCGTATCCTACGCCCTCGAACTGGCGCGCGAGAAACCGCACGGGGCGATTCTCGTCAATCTGAGCGGCCGCGGCGACAAGGATCTGGACTACGTGCTGGACCATTACGGCTGCGGGGACGGATGAACACGGAATCTCAGCAGAACCGCGACGCCGGCCCCGAGACCGTGGCCGGCCCCGAGTCGGATCCCATGCCCGCGGCGTCGCGCGAGATCGACATCAAGCGCCTGCGCCGGAACTACACGGGCCTGCTCCGCTCCCGGGAGATCTACTACCCCCTCGCCTACCGCTTTACGCGCGAACTCGGCCGGGGGCGGCAGGGCGTGGTCTTCCAGGCGCTGCGCCAGGGGGCCCGCGGCTGCACCACGCAGCACGCAATCAAGCTCCACGACCCCTCGATCTATCCGAGCACCGAGAAGTACTGGACCGACATGGGCCGGATCGCCTCCCAGATCAGCAAGCTTCAGAAGGTCAACAGCCCCAATCTCGTCTCCCGCGACATCTACGAGGAGATCGACGGGATCGGATACACCCAGATGGAGGTCGTCGAGGGCATCGATACGCACCACCTCGTCCACGGCAACCACTTCGAAGCGGCGCGCGCGCGGAGCACCCCGGAGGAATGGGAGCACTTCACCGACGCGGTGTTCAACGTCAAGGACGAGATCAAGCGCATCCAGCCCGGCGTGGCAATGTTCATCATGCGCCAGGTCCTGCGCGGACTCGAGGAGCTGCACAACGCCGGCTTTCTGCACAGCGACATCAAGCCCGCCAACATCATGATCGACCGGCTCGGGATCATAAAAATCATCGATTACGGCCGCGCGGTCACCGTGGACGAGAAGCACACCTTCCTGATGGGCACCCCGCTGTTCATGGCGCCCGAGGTCCACTGCGGCGAGAGCGCCATGATCCAGTCCGACCTCTACAGCGTCGGGCTGGTGGGTCTCGAACTGCTCAGAGGGCGCCCGCTGGTCGACACCGAAACCCTGAACGAAGACGAACTGCTGCGGTTCAAGATGCGGCTCCCCGAGCTGCTGCCGGAGATCCTGCCGACCCGGGTGCGGCGCAACGACTACATCATCGGCATGCTGCGCCGGATGCTCCATCCGGACCCGAAGCAGCGTTATGCCGACGCCATGGAGGCCGAATCCGGCCCCGAGGGACTGGTCCTCGTGCACAAGCAGCTCGCGCAGGCGGGCAAGGACACCGAGTACGACCGGGAACTCGAATTCTACATCGAGAAGCTGCTCGGCCGACGCAATGAACCGAGGCGGGAGATGGACGAAATACTTGCGTGATGGAATTTAGCGGCGTTTACGTTTGTACTCGGGCCGATGTTATGTCATTTCATTCCCCCGAAAGCCGCCCCGCACGCGGGGTTGTGAATCTCAAGTGTTAAGGAGAGCCCAGTGAAGTTTCTGCATGTGTGTGCCAATCCGAAGCCCACGGAGGAGTCGGCGTCGAAACAACTCGCCACCGCCTTTTTCGCCAGGCTCATGGAACTCAACCCGGAGGTGGAGATCGACAACATCGACCTCTACGAAGAAAAGCCGCCCTACTACACCTACAGCCTGTTCAAGCGCTTCTGGTATCCCGTCCTGCAGGGCGGCGAGTACGAGCCCACACGCGAGGAGGACGCCGCGCTGCATTACGCGAACAAGCAGAAAGAGCACCTCGACGACGCGGACGTGCTGGTGCTGACCACTCCGATGTGGAACTTCTCCGTTCCCTCCATCCTGAAGGCCTGGATGGATCAGGTGCTGTCTCCCGGCATCATGTTCGAATTCGAGGGACGCGAAGTGAGGCCGCTGCACCGCATCCGCAGTATCGTGCTGCTCGTCGCGTCCGGCGGGATCTACAAGGAGGACGACGAACGGGACGCTCTGTCGTCCGATGTACGGGCGGCGTTCGGTTTCGTGGGTATTACGGACGTGCGGATCGCGTGGGCGGACGGGCAGAACCCGGTTTTCAGCAGCGACTGCACCGAACGGCGCGCCCTGGCGGTCGAATCCGCGGAAGAACTGGCGGAAGACATTCTGGCCGATCTGGCCCCCGCCACGGCCTGACCCGGCCCGGTCCCTCATGAGCGTGTTCGTCAAGATCTGCGGAATCTGCAGGAAGGCGGACCTCGATACGGTTCTGGCGGCAAAACCCGACGCCGTCGGCTTCGTCTTCTGGCCCCGGTCTCCGCGGGCGGTCGACCCCGAAACCGTGGCCCGCTGGTCTGAATCCGTGCCCGCTTCGGTGCTGCGCGTCGCCGTGATGGTGGATCCGGATGAGACGCAGCTCCGCGAGGTGCTCGATCGCTGCGCCCCCGATGCCGTGCAGCTGCACCGCCTGGCCGTCTCGCCCCGCGATACGGCGGATCGGTGCGAGCGCGTGCTGGGCGCAAGCGCGCAGGCTCCGGAACGATGGGCCGCCTGCACGCCGACCGAGGCCCTCACCGACGAGAGCTTCCGGCGGTTCGACCGCATACTGCTGGACGCCTTCGACCGGGCCCGTGTCGGCGGCACGGGGCGCTGCTGTGACTGGACGGCCGCCCGGCGAGCCGCCGGGGAACTGGAGCCGCCCGTCATTCTGGCGGGGGGGCTCAGCCCCGCCAACCTGACGGACGCCCTCGCGGCCGTGCGGCCGGCGGGCGTGGACGTGAGTTCCGGCGTTGAAAGCGCGCCGGGTGAAAAGGATCCTGACAAAGTGAAACGGTTCATAGAACTATGTCGAACCCCAAGCTAGGACAGCCCGATCGCGGCGGTCATTTCGGGGCCTACGGTGGCGTGTACGTCCCCGAGACCCTGATGGAACCGCTGCGCGAACTCGACGAGACCTACCGCGCGGCGCGGCGGGACGCGTCATTCCGGCGCGAACTCAGGTACTACCTGCGCGAATACGTCGGGCGCCCCACCCCGCTCTACTACGCCGACCGCATGACGCGCGAGCTGGACGGAGCAAAGATCTATCTCAAGCGCGAGGACCTGTGCCACACCGGGGCCCACAAGATCAACAACTGCATCGGACAGATCCTGCTGGCCCGCCGCATGGGCAAAAAACGCATCATCGCCGAAACCGGCGCCGGCCAGCACGGAGTCGCCACGGCCACGGTCGCCGCGATGTTCGGACTGGAATGCGTCATCTATATGGGCAAAGTCGATATGGAGCGCCAGGCGCTCAACGTCTTCCGCATGGAGAGCCTGGGCGCGGAGGTCGTCCCGGTCGCCGCGGGGCAGCAGACCCTGAAGGAGGCCATCAGCGAGGCGATGCGCGACTGGGTCACGAACGTGCGCACCACCCATTACGTGCTCGGTTCCGTGCTGGGAGCCCATCCCTACCCGCGTATGGTGCGCGATTTCCAGAGTGTGATCGGGCGCGAGACGCGCACCCAGATCCGCCGGCACGAAGGCCGGCTTCCCGACGCCCTGATCGCCTGCGTGGGGGGCGGGAGTAATGCCCTGGGCCTGTTCCACCCGTTCGTGAAGGATACGGACGTCCGTCTGATCGGCGTGGAGGCGGGGGGAACGGGGATCGAGAGCGGCAAGCATGCCGCGCGCTTCGCCGACGCGCGCACCGGTATCCTGCAGGGCACCCGTACGTACGTGCTGCAGGACGACGAGGGGCAGATCCAGCTCACCCACTCCGTCAGCGCCGGTCTCGATTACGCCGCCGTGGGCCCGGAGCACAGCCTTCTCCACGACACCGGCCGGGCGGAATATTCCTGGGTCACGGACGAGGACGCCGTCATGGGCTTCGATAAACTGGCGCAGTGGGAAGGAATTTTACCCGCCCTCGAGAGCGCGCACGCCGTGGCCTGGATCATCCGTAACGCCGGGCGCTTCGCCCCCGGACAGCTCGTCGTGATCAATGTGTCCGGACGCGGGGACAAGGACGTCCAGCAGATCGCGGAATGGAAATCGCAGCGCAAATCCCTGTAACGAAAGCCGGACATCATGGCGCTGAAAAGTATGACGGGCTACGGGCGCGGGGAAGGCGTACGCGGCGGGGTGCGTGCGACGGTGGAGCTGTCTTCAGTCAACCGCAAGCAGTGCGATATCGCCCTGCAGCTGCCCCGGCCCTATGCGGCGCTCGAGCCGGACCTGCGTCGCCTGGCCCGCGAGGTGATCGAACGGGGCCGCGTGACGGGGGCGGTGAGTTTCCGGTGGTCGTCCGGTCCCTCGCGCCGGGTGGAGATCGATCGCGACCGGGCCGCGGAGACCGCCCGCGAACTCCGCGCCGCGGCGGAGGAGCTGGGGCTGAACGACGACCTCAGCGCCTCAACCCTGCTGCGTGTGCCCGACCTGGTGCACCTCAGCGAGGCACCCTCGGACCCCGAGGTCTGCCGCGCCTCCGCGGAACTGGCGCTGCGGCGCGCTCTTCGCGAACTCGACCGCATGCGGCGGCGCGAGGGACGCGAACTCGAGCGCGACATCCGCGCCCGGCTGCGGACGATGGAGCAGCATCTCACGGGGATCGACCGCTGTTCCGGGAATGCCGCGGTCCGCTACCGGCAACGCCTCCGGGAGGAGCTGCGCGCGGCGGGGGTCGCGGAAAACCACGAGGGGGAACAGTGGCTCGTCAGGGAGGTCGCGGCCTTCCTGGACCGGGTCGACATCACCGAAGAACGCACGCGCCTGCGCAGCCATATACGCCAGTTCCGTCAGAGCATGACGGGGCACGATGCGTCGGGCCGCACCCTGGATTTTCTCGCGCAGGAGATGCTGCGCGAGATCAACACGATCGGGGCAAAGTGCGGCGATCTCGACATCGCCCGCAGCGGCGTGATCATCAAGACCGAACTCGAGCGGATCCGCGAACAGATCCAGAACGTGGAGTGAGCCGATGAATACCACCCCGCACGAACCGTTCCCCGACCCCCGCACCCCGCAGCGCCCGCTGCTGCTGGCGGTCTCCGCGCCCTCGGGCACCGGCAAGAGCACCCTCTGCCGGAGGCTCCTCGCGGACTTCCCTTCGCTGACCTTTTCCGTCTCCTGCACGACCCGGCCTCCGCGTCCGGGTGAACGCGACGGACGCGAATATCATTTCGTCAGCGACGAGGAGTTCTCGCGGCGCATAGAAGAGGGGGCTTTTCTGGAACACGCCCTGGTCCATGGACGGCGCTACGGGACGCTCCGTCAGTCGGTGCGCACGGCCATGGCCGCGGGCCGGGACGTGCTGCTCGACATCGATCCCCAGGGCGTCGAACAGGTACGGAACAATCTCCGCCAAACCCCCGCGGACGACCCTCTGCCGCGGGGATGGGTCGATATCTTTATCGCGCCGCCCTCGCGGGAGGAACTCTGCCGGCGCCTCGAATCGCGGGGCACCGAAACCCCCGAAGACCTCGCCCGCCGCATCTCCAATGCCGCGGAGGAGATGCGACAGCGCACGAGCTACGCCTACACGGTCATCAACGACGACCTTGAAGAGGCCTGCGACCGTCTCCGCGCGATCGTCCTGGCCGAACACTGCCGCAACCTCCGGGAGGGCGATTGCGGGTAAATAAGCTTTGCCAGAGATACCCCCTGTTGGTATAAACCCCGGCAAGGAGGCGATATGTCCCCCCTCAGATTCAGCGAGTTACGTCGACGGGCGGCGGGACAGAAGTCCCCCGCACCGGAAGACCAGGCGGAAGAAACCGAAGCAAAATCCGCCCCGTCCCCCTCCCCGGAACCCGAGTCCTCTCCCCGGTCGGGCGGGGTCGGAATCGACAGCGCCATGGAGGAACTCGGCATTTCCTCGGAGGCGCTGGACGAAAGCGCCCTGATGAAGGCACGCCGCGACGCCGCCGAGCTGCTCGGCCAGCTCCGGTCGGACGAGGGGCTGAACCTCGGCTGGCGTGATATCGCGGGGGTTATCGAACAGCTCGATTCCGCGATGGAAACGGAACTGGGCGCCTTCTGGGCCGAGGTCCTGCGGATGCCGGAGCACGGCGAGGCGGCCCGCGAAAGGCACGCACTCAACACGGCGGTCGTCATCCTCCACCTGGCGCGCGCGCTCAAGATGAATCGCCGCGACCAGCTCGGGCTGGGCGCGACCGCGCTGATACACGACGTCGGCGCGCCGGAAGGCAAAGACATCGGTGAGCTGGAGGGGAGCGAAGAGCGCAACGCGCTTGAGAAAACCGCGCATGTCGCCCGGCGGCTGGGCGCGCCCGAGCGGATGTTGCGCGCGCTCACCGAGTGCAAGGAACGAGCCGACGGGTCGGGCACGCCGAACCACCTCCGTGGAAGCCAGATCAGTTCCGAAGGACAGCTCCTCGGCCTCGCCTGCGAATTCGAGCGCGTGTACCGCGAACAGTGGGATAACTTCGAGTCGCGCGGCGAGCCGTTCGCGCCCGTCATGGTTATGCTTAAGCGGAATCGTGACCGTTTTGCTCCCGATGTTCTCAAGGCACTGCTGCTCGCCGGCGGTTTTTACCAGGTGGGGGCGATCGTCGAGCTGAACAGCGGGGCGCTGGCCCGCGTGGTCTCCCAGAACCGGGGAGCCCCCCTCCGCCCGCTCGTCGAAGTCGTACTGGACCGCCACGGAAACCACCCGGACCGGCGCCAGATGCTGGATCTGCGCGAGCACCCGGCCCTTTCGATCGTGCGTACGGTGACGAGGGGAGGTTGAGACCGGAATGAAGCGGACGATTATGATGCTGGCCGCCCCGCTCCTGCTGACCGCCCTTTTCTCGGGGGCCGGATGCGTGGCGCGTCCGCCCGCCGGCGAAAAGGAATACGATGTGGCCGAGGAGCGCCAGCTCCTCGAGATCCAGAAGTCGCGCATCGTGGATCAGCTCAACGAGATGCGGCGCAGGGAGCAGGAGGAGGTCCGTCAGCGCATCGAATCGGTGGCCAGCCGCGGTCCGCAGACGATCACCCTGCGGGTGGACGACGAGATCGTCGTCGAGGTATGGCTCCGGGACATGCTCCAGCAGCAGGACGGATATCCGCGCGAAATCACGATTCCCCCGGACGGCCGCGTCGTCATGCCCAGTATAGGCGAGATGAACATCCTCGGAAGGTCGCCGGAAGAGCTACAGAACGATATCCGGGAGCGGCTTGATCTTCTGCTGAACCACCCGACGGTCAAGGTGCGCGTCGAGAAACACGTCGGCGCAAAGGTCTCCATCCTCGGGGAAGTCAAGATGAACCCCAACCGCGACACCGGCCCCGGAACGTATGAGATCGAAGGCGAGACCCTGTTGTCCTCGTTCATCAGCGAGGCGGGCGGATACACGGAAAACGCGGACATCCGCAACATACGCGTCACGCACGCCAACGGCGAATCCGAGATCATGGATCTGCAGCGGGTGCTCGACGGCCATATCGAGGAAAACATTTTCCTCAACGGCGGCGAAACCGTGTACATACCTGAAATGACGAGGCTCAGCCACGTCATCGTGTGCGGCCACATCGCCGGCCCCGGCATCTACCCGCTCGACGAGGGGATGATGCTGAGCGAGCTGATCGCCGATGCCGGCGGAGTGGCCAGACGGGGCACCGAGCGCCGCGTCATCACCGTCCGCGGCGACCGCTATCATCCCAAGGTCATCAAGTCGAACATCCACCGCGTCTACACCCGCGGCGAGCGGGAAGAAGACCTTCTGCTGAAGCCCGGCGACACCGTGTACGTGCCGAAATCGTATATCTCGCTCTACGAGGATACGCTCCGCCTGATCCTGCTTCCGGTGACCACCGTGCGTGACATGTATTTCCTGGAGGACACCATCAACGATGACTGATTCTGAACGGCGATTCATAACCGCGAAGGCGCGTCTGTGCATGCGCCGGAGCGGCAGGCCGCATCGCCCGGAGCATATGTATGGCGTTTGAAGAACTCAGCCTTAAGGACTACCTGCAGATCCTCTACCGCCGGCGGAGGGTCATCCTGGTCGTGTTTCTCGCCAGCCTCGTCTTCACGGTGCTGATCGCGTTCAACCAGGAGAACATCTTCCGCGCCGAATCCCGGATCAAGATCCAGCGGCAGCGCACGCTGGCCGATTTCATGTCGCGGCTTCAGCAGGCCCGCCCCGTGGATACCATCGAGAACTATCTCAAGGAGATCACCAGCTACCGAGTCATGCAGCGCGTCGCCCGTTCGATGTATCCGGAGGACCCCGACGTCGACCGCCGCGCCGCGAACCTGCAGGAGATGATCCAGGTCGAGCGCCTCGGAAACACCGACCTGATCGACATCCGGGTGGAGTCGACGTCCGGGCAGGAGGCCATGGAGATCGCCAACGCGGTCTCGACGACTTTTATCCAGTACCACCAGGAGAACATCACCCGCAATGCCCGGCAGGTGAAAGAGCAGATCGAAGAGTGGCGCAACCAGATCATGACGCAGCTTTACTCGGACGAGCGCGCCCTCAAGGATTTTCGCGAGAAATACGGCGTGGTGGATCTCGAGGCGGAGGGCGATAACCTCACGACGCAGATCTCGAACCTCCGCTCGCAGAAGATCCGCATCGAAAACGAACTCAGCCAGCTCGAGGGCCGCATCCGCAAGTGGAAGGTGATGACGGATCTTTACACCGGCAAGACGCAACCCGAAGGCGGGCAACTGCCGATGGAAGCGGCCGGCATGGTTCCCGACAGCCGCTACCTGACCGGGGTCAAAACCCGCATCTTCGACCTGCACATGACCCGCACCGAAGTGATGGGCACGGGTAACTACACCACCAATCACCCTCGCATGGAACTCTTCGATATCATGCTCCAGAGCGCGCGCAAAGAGGCCGAAGAGGAACGGCGACGCATCGTGATGACGCGCATGGAGGAACTCGAGAACGAGCGGGCGGGCCTTCAGGCCAAACGGCAGAAGATCGAACAGCAGATCGACGCGTTCAAGGAACAGCTCCAGCAGATCCCCGAACTCGAACGTGAATCGCGCAAGTACGTTCGGCGCAAGGATGTCTCGGAAACGCTGTACACGTTCCTCAGTCAGAAGCTGGAAGAGGCCAAAATCTCCGAGCTGGAACGCGCGGAGATCGCATACGTCGTGAGCCCGGCAATGACCGCCGACGAGATCCGCGCGGGCCAGCTTCGCACCACGGTAGCGGGTCTTCTCCTCGGTCTGGTGCTCGGGGTCGCCATGGCCTTCGTCGCCGAAAACCTGGACACGACCATCGCCACGCTCGAAAACGTGGAACAGCTCTTCAAGATCCCCGTCATGGGCGTGATCCCGCACATCGAACGCGAACCGGAACCGGGGCAGGAGACCGAGCAGGAAACCGCGCCGAAATCGCGGCTCCTGCGCGCGGGCCGCGCGCTGCTGGGCATGTCCCGAAACGCCGCCGATTACATCATGGCGACGCATTCCAATGTGCGCAGCCCGCACGGCATCGAGATGATCACCCAGTTCGATCCGAAATCGCCCGGCGCGGAGGCCTTCCGCACCATCCGCACCAACCTCGAATATTACAGCCGGAATACGGGCGCCAAGGTCTTCCTGCTCTCGAGCGCGGCCCCGGCCGAAGGCAAGACCGTCACCCTCACCAACACCGCCGTCGCGCTGGCCCAGCTCGGCCGCCGCGTGCTGGTCGTAGGCGCAAACCTGCGGCGCCCGAGCTTCGGGCGACTGCTGGGCATCAGCGAAGAACGCGGGCTCTCCGATTTCCTACTCGGGGACGAACAGTGGACGGACGTGGTCAAGGACATGACCGATTTTGCGGTGGGCGACATGAACCTTGAGGACCTGGTCGGGATGCCCGGGCTGGACAACCTGAACGTCATCACCTCCGGGGGCGTGGCCGCCCAGCCCTCGGAATGGCTGGCAAACGAGAAGATGGTCGGGTTTCTCAACGATGCGCGCGAGCAGTACGATTACATCCTGATCGACTCCCCCCCCGTCCTGCCCGTACCCGACAGCGTGATTCTGGGAAGGCTCGCGGACGCCGTCATACTCGTCTACCAGCTCGGTCAGACGACGCGCGAATCGATGCGGCGCGCCATCGTGAGCTTCCGCCAGACGGATGCGCATCTGGCGGGTCTGGTCCTGAACGACCTGCAGGCGGACTGGGCGGCGGGCGGAGAGTTCTTCCAGTACCGTTTCTATTACGGGCGCGACGGGCAGTCACGGATGCCGTGGGAACGCAACCATGCCAGCCATACCTGAACTCTCCAACCGCCGCGACCGAAACTATTTCCTGGCCTTCGTCCTGACGCTGGCCGCGATCGCGCTGGCCATCTGGGGCGCCATGGGCGAAACGGGCCTGATCGTCATCGCCGGCACCTTCGCCATCATCTTCTTCGTACTCTCGTTCGTGAACCCGCAGGTCGCCCTGTACGTGATCGTGGTCATGATCATCTGGAGCCCGGAGTTCGGCACGGCGGGCGAATGGCGCACGGAGGCGGAACGGGCGCTGATGATCCGCGTGGAGGATATCGCCCTGGTGATTCTCGTGCTCGGCTGGCTGATGCGTTCGTTCATCACCGGACGCCACCCGATCATCCACACCCCGGCCAACGGACCGATCGCGGCCTACGTGGCGGCGTTCACCGTCGCCACCCTGCTCGGCATCCTCCGCGGCAACGTAGTGCCGCGCTCCGGTTTCTTCTACTCGCTTAAATACTTCCAGTACTTCCTGCTCTTCTTCATGGTGCTGGCCTCCGTGCGGGACATCGGGGACGCGAAAAAACTCTTCTTTCTCTCGATCCTGGTGTACTTCTCCGCCGTCCTGTACGGATGGTCGCAGCTCGGCGCGGAAGAACGCCTGTTCGCACCGTTCGACGTGGGGGAGCCGAATACGTTCGGCGGCTATCTGCTGCTCATGATGTGCCTGACCACCGGGGTCGCGCTGTGGACCCCCAGCCAGCCGCTCCGCCTCACTCTGCTGGGACTGGTCGCCCTCACCTTCGTCCCCTTTCTCTATACGAAGTCCCGCGCGTCCTACCTGGGCTTCATCGCGGCTTATTTCGCCTTCGCCGCCTTCTCCCACCGGCGCGGGTTCCTGGTCACGGTGGGGCTCATCCTCCTGGCGCTGATGATCGGCGGCTACGCGATCCTGCCCGAGGACATCCAGGAGCGCATCGGAGGGACATTCGAAGGCGACCCCAAACCGTGGACCGCACGTGTGGAAATGCTGGGGGTCGAACTCGACCCCTCCGCCTCGGAACGCATCATCTCCTACCGGAAAGGAGTGCGGGAGTGGCTGCGCAACCCGATCTTCGGCCGCGGCGTGACGGGGACGCATTTCATCGACGGACAGTTCGTCCGGGTGCTCGCGGAGACGGGCGCCCTCGGCTTCACCGCCTTCGTGATCATCTTTTTCCGGCTCTTCACCGCCCTGCGGGATGTCTATACGCGGGCGGAAGACCGATTACTCAAAGGCGCGGCCCTCGGCATCCTCTGCGGGACGGTCGCGATGATCGCCCACGGCCTGACTGCCAACACGTTCATCATCATCCGCATCTCGGAGACGTTCTGGCTCCTGGCCGGACTGGTGCTCCTCATTCCGAGGTTCGAAGGGGAACCGGAACCCTCCGGAGAGATGCCCGATGAGTACGGCTTCGGTGCACCCCTGTAACGACACGGCTACACCCCGGACGGCATGCGAAACGGAACGGCCTCATGAATATCCTCCTCGCCTCGGACGTCTCCATGAACACGGTGGCCAGCGGCGCGGAACGCGTGATCCGCGAGCAGCTCGACCGGCTGTGCGCACGCGGTCACCATGTCGTGCATCTAACCCGCCGCCTTCCGGAACACGACACGGACTGCGCCGATATCGGGGCCTTTCGCGAGCACCGCTACGAAGTCGACCGCCGCAGCGCCGCCCGCTTCCTGGTCAGTTCAATCCGCCGCGGGCGCGCGCTGTTCCGCCGCCTCCACCGGGAAACCCCGTTCGACGCCCTCGTGTTTCACCAGCCCTTCGCGGCCGCCGCGGTGCTCTCCGCACCGGAAAGCCGCGACCTCCGCAACCTCTACGTCTGCCACTCGCTCGCCTTCGAAGAATACGCCATGCTCCACAATCGGCCGGCCGGCCCGCGAGCCCTCGTACGGTCCGCCCATATCGAGGCGCTGCGGCGCCTCGAACGGTACGCCCTCCGCCGTGCGGAACGGATCTGCGTCCTCAGCGACTACACGCGCTCGAAACTGCGCGAACGGCACAGGGTGCCGCCCGAACGCGTCGAGATTATCCCCGGCGGCGTCGATACCGGAACGTTCACGCCGTCCCCGAACCCCGCCGGACTGAGACACAGGCTCGGGCTGCCGGCCGACCGCACCGTCCTGTTCACGGTACGCAATCTCGAACCGCGCATGGGGCTGGAAAACCTGCTCCGGGCCGTGGCCGAAGCCCGCGCCGCCGTGCCGGACCTGTTCCTCGTCGTCGGCGGCTCCGGCCCGCTCGCCTCCGAACTCGCCGCCCTCTCCGCGCGACTCGGACTGGACGACGGACTCCGCTTCACGGGCTTTATCTCCGAAGACCTTCTGCCCGATTACTACCGCGCGGCCGACCTGTTCGTCCTGCCCACGCTCGACATGGAGGGGTTCGGGCTGGTGACCGTGGAGTCGCTTTCATGCGGCGTGCCGGTGCTGGGCACACCGGTGGGAGGGACCCGCGAGATCCTCGCAGGACTGGACCCCGACCTGCTCTTCCGTAACCGCACGCCGGCGGCCATGGCGGAGAAGATCGCCGGGACCTGCCGCGAGATGCGCCGCGACCCGGAGCGCTGGACCGAACTGAAACGCCGCTGCCGGGACTACGCCGCAACGCACTACGACTGGGAGATTCACGCGAAAAAGATCGAGACGCTGCTGGCATCTCGTTTTTGAAGAGAAACGTGAGGGGAGCCACCACGAAACACGAAATAGGCGCAAAGATCGCCAAGAGGAATGTGAATAGCACAGGCAAAGTGGCTCTACGGGATTTTTAGTGGTCCGATGCGGACGGCCCGGAGGTCCGTCCCTACCTTCACGCACGGGTTCAGTACGAGTACGATATCAGGGCGAGGCCCCTTCCGTGTCGATCCGTCCCGTCTTCAGGTGGATCACCCCCGATAGAAAGGCCCCGGTGGCGACCTGGATGCCGAGCGAAAACATGGAGACGCCCGGGATGACCAGTCGCATCATCCACGTGTAATTCAAATCGCCGAACGAGGCCATCCCCCACCGGCAGACGGCGTATGCCATCACGACCGCGCCCGCCGCGGCGAGCAGGAGTCCGCACAAAAGGACCTGTTCCCAGTCCGGTCGCAGACGGCTGCGCCGCGGCCGCGCGGTCAGCAGTCCCACCCTGGTCATGTACTGCCTCGCCAGCCAGAAGAAGATCAGGACCTCGCTTCCGGCGAGCAGCGCCCCCATGCCTATCACCAGCGTGTGGACGTCGAACATGACGTCCCCCACCACGAGGGGTGCGGGCAGCACCAGTGCAAAGATCAGGAGTCCCGCAACGCACAGCAGGGAGCCCGGGACCAGAAACAGCCAGTTGGGGGCGAACATCAGCAGAAAACGCAGATGGCGCCAGCCGTCGCGCCAGCTTCGCAGGTGCGGCCTCCCGGAGCGCCCGTCCCGCGACAGGGTCGTGGGCACCTCGGCGATGGACAGGCCGGCCAGAGCAGCCTTCACGATCAGTTCCGACGCGAACTCCATCCCGGTGGTCTGGAGATCGAGACGATCGACCGCATCGCGCCGGAAGCCCCGCAGGCCGCAGTGAAAGTCGCGGATCCGGCACCTGAAGAACAGCCGGCCGAGAAACGAGAGTACGGGGTTGCCCAGATACCGGTGGAGCAGAGGCATGGCCCGCCGCTCGATCCCGCCCCGGAAACGGTTGCCGACGACGACGTCGTACCCGGCGCGGAGTTGGTGCACAAAGGCGTCCAGCGCCGAGAAATCGTAACTGTCGTCCGCGTCGCCCATGATGATAAACCGTCCGCGGGCCGCGAGGATGCCGGCGCGCAGCGCGTAGCCGTACCCGCGCCGGTCCGCCCGGATCACCCGCGCCCCGGCCTCCGCGGCCTGTTCCGGACTGCCGTCCCCGCTCCCGTTGTCCGACACGAGCACCTCGCCCTTCAGGCCCGACTCCCGGAGGTACCGCACCGCTTTGCGGACGCAGGTCCCGATCGTCTCGGCCTCGTTGAGACAAGGCATGAGGATGGTCAGTTCGAGATCCTTCTTTTCGGCTTCCGTCATTGGCTCACTCCCGCGTTATGCGGTGATCCCTCTCCGTTCCGCGAGGTCAGCAGCCGGTAGCCGCCGCCCCGGAACCATACACGGAAGCCCTCGAGCGCCGCGGCCTCCCGCTCCGGGACCACCAGTGCACAGGGATGCGCGTTCAGAACCTCCCGCTCCGGCACCTCCCGTGTATTGCCGTAGTACGGCACGTCGAGCTGAAAGGCAAGGTAGAGCGCCACGGCCAGGGGATCGTCTACGCCCGCCACCGCCTCGACGTCCAGTCCCCGCTCCCTCACGCCCGCGGCCAGTTTCCGGGCCGCGAGATATTCCGGATGCTCGACGCCCGCCTGCTCCGCGAGGAAATCCGCGGCGGGCACCGCGAAATTCAGCAGGAGCAGCACGAGCACGCCGAGGCGCACTCGGGGAGCGATGGAAGGCAGACGCACCGCCACCGCCGGCCCCGCCGCGAACAGGACCGCGTGGGTCACGAGGTAATAGCGGAGGTCCGCGGCGTACACGGGGAGATAGAACACGCTGTTCGCCGCCGCGGCGATCAGACTCACGCACACCACCTCCCGCATCTCCGGCCGGCCCGCCGCAAAGACGCACAGGGCGATCAGCAGGATGCCCGGCGTCAGATACAGCCAGTCGAAAGCCGTCCAGTTATGGAGGATATGGTTCGCGTTCCAGTACGGGATCTTGAGCTGGTGCCGGAGATAGTCCATCCGCTCCAGCGGGCTCCATCGCGGATACGACATCGCCGTCGGATCCTCCCAGGAGGTGATCCGCCCCTCTTCGGGGACGTGGAACTCGCGGAACGTGGGATGATAGCGCTCCACGTCGGGAGGACCGGCGATCGCGTGATTGATCCCCCCGCTGGCGGAGAACGAGATCTGGCCGGCGTCGGCGGAGACGGCCGCGATCCATGGCAGCGAAACGGACGCCGTGAGCGCCGCGGCCGCCGCACCGCGCAGGACGGGTTCACGCCACCGCCCGCGGGAGGCCCATACGCGATACGCCCCGTGCAGCAGCACCCACAGGGCCGCGGCGGGCAGGGCCACGGCCTTCGCCATGTAGGCCAGTCCGAAGAAAACTCCGGCGAAGGCCGCGTGGAGCATCTTTCCCGTCCGCGCCGCCCGCACATCGAGACCGGCGCCCGCCAGGAAGAGCGCGGCCATCAGGGGGTCGGGCGTGATCAGCCTGACCGACCACGCGCCGCAGAATATCGCCAGCGGCCAGGCGGCCGCCGCGCGTACGCCCGCGGGCAGCTCCATGACCCGCATCCAGAACAGACCCGCCCCGTAGAGCAGTGCGGCCGAAACCGCCAGGGCCATACGCGCCGAGACGAGCGGCGACCCCGTCCAGGCCATCCACGGGACCATCAGCCAGCTCAGCAGCGGACCCCAGTAGCCGTTGACGGCCAGACCGGTGCGGCCTTCCAGCCAGTACCGCGCGATGCGCATGTACGAGACGGCGTCGGGATTGACCTCGAACAGGTTGGCGCGGCCCAGCAGGAAGAGCAGCGCAGCGAGAAGGAGAGCGGCCCCGGCATGCGATGCCCGCAAAAGACGCCCGGTACCCGTGGGTTCAGGGTTCATCATCGTACCGCCTCCGTTGCGGAGTCTCCGCACATCTCCGCGTAGAGATCCATCACGCGGCGGGCGTGCGCCTCCGCGCTGAACTGTTGCGCGCATTTGTTCCACGCGTTCGCGGCCAGCCGGCTTCGCATGGACCGGTCATGCCGGAGGCGCTCCAGCGCGGCCGCCAGCGCACCGGGCTCGGGTTCCACCAGCATCCCGTCCTTCTCAGGGTCGATCACCTCCCGCGCCCCCCCGCGCGCGGTGGCGACCACCGCCGCGCCGGAGGCCATCGCCTCGATCAGCGTGCGGCCGAACGGCTCGGGGCGGATCGACGGGTTGACCACCGCATCGCACTGCCGCATCAACGCGGGAACGTCCTCGCGATGCCCGAGAAACCGGACCCGGTCCGTCAGTCCGTGCCGCCGAACCGTGTCTTCGAGTCGCGCCCGATAGCGGGGATCGCCCTCCCCCGCGATCCAGACCTCGACCGGCGGCCCCGCCTCGCCCAGCTTCAGCAGGGCGTCGAGGAACAATTCATGCCCTTTCCACGGGTCCAGCCGCGAAAATACCCCGATGCGGAACCCCCGTTCCGCGCCACCCTCCTCCGCCGCGTATTCCGCCTCGACCCGCGCGAAGCGCTCCATGTCCACGCCGTTATAGATCCTGACCGTTTTGTCCCGCTCGGCCGCGAATCGCGCGCGTACCGCCTCCGAAATCACGACAATACGGTCGGCCAGACGCGCCATCCAGCGGTCTTTCCACCCCGCGGAATCGATGATGCGCACGTGCCACACAAACGGCACACCGGCCAGACGGGCGCTCAGGGCGAGGATCCACGCACGGCGCGAGGTGGCGATATTGCAGTGCACCAGGTCCGGGCGACGGCGAAACAGGTAAAACACGCTCTTCAGCAGCCCCGTCCTGCGGGCTTCGATCCCCTCACGCGCGAGCAGTGCCCGGAACGAGGGACCGCCGAACAGGTGGACCTCGGGGCGGTAACGATCCCGGTCGAGGTGGGTGAGGAGGGTCAGCAGACTGAACTGCCCCCCGCCGGGCGGGTCGAGCGGGTCATCCCAGAACGCGATCGTGCGCGGCGTGTGCATAGCCATCTCTCAGATCACCAGGCATCGGTAACGGATACTGGTCTTTATTCTGGCCGCCGTGACGGCGCCGGATTTCAGCAGCAGCAGTCCCGCGATTACGGGGATCGTGCGCGGGGCGACGAGGATATCCCGCACCTCCATTTTGCGCAGGACAAAGCGGCACAGCCACATGAAATAGACGAAGGGGAGAAACCAGAGCGGGGGCAGGAGGACGGCCGCGAGCACCGCCCCCAGCATCTTCTTGTCCGCCTGCCGCAGATCGATCCACACGTGCAGCGGGACGCGCAGATGCAGCGTCCGGCCAACCGGAGGTTCCACGAGCACACCCGGCGGGAGGAGGTTTCTGACGATGTACGGGTGCGACTCCCCGTAGGCTTCGGCCTGTTTCACAAAAGAACGCAGGTCTTCGCGGTGTACGTGTTCCACCGCCGCCCCGGCGTGGGCGCGGATGGCATACCCCGCCCGGTAGAGGCGGGCGCACAGCAGCGTATCCTCGCCCACCCGTACGGGATGATCGTAGTCGAACCCCCCGACCTCCTCGAACACCGCGCGGCGGACGGCGAGGTTGGCCGTGGGGAAGCCCCCGGAATGGAGCGTCAGCTCCCGGAAAGTTTCATCCTTCATCACCGGCGGAAGCGTGAACAGCGCCGAACAGAGCTGTACGGGGTTCTCGGGAACGGCGGAAACGATCGTACCGGCCACGGCGCCGGTCCCGCCGTCCAGCGACGCCGTGATGCGGTCGAGTTCGTGCAGCCAGTGGGGCGCCGGCACGCAGTCGGCATCGGTGAACGCGAGCCACTCGCCGCGCGCAGCCGCCGCGCCCGTATTGCGCGCCGCCGGCGCGCCGCGCCGCGGTTCGTGCAGGACCCTGACCTCGAACGGATGCGTCCGTCCGGCGAAATCGCGCGCGATCACCGCGGAATGATCATCGGAATTATTGTCGACCAGACAGACCTCGAACTCCTTAAAAATCTGCCGGTCGAGCGCCCGCAGGCACCGTTCGAGCGTATTCTGTGCGTTGTAAAACGGAATGATCACGGAAAACTTCATGCGCCGGCCGTCCCTTCGCCGAGACGCCCGCGGTAGAAATCGATCAGCGGCTGCGCGCAGCGGGGCCAGACAAACCGTTCGCGGACCGCGGCCCTCGCGTGTCGGCCGGCCTCCTCCGCCGCATCGCGGTCCGCGGCCCACGCCTCGATCGCCGCGGCCATGGCGGACGGCGAATCCGCGATACGCGCCTCGCGCCCGTCTTCGATCCCCAGCCCCTCGGCACCCACCGCCGTGGAGATGCAGGCCATCCCGTGGGCCATCGCCTCGAGCATCTTGAGCCGGGTGCCGGCCCCCGAGCGCATCGGATTGATCATCATCGTATACCGTTCGTAACACGCATGAATATCGGGCACGCGACCGGGCGCATCGAACGCCTCGTCCCGTTCGGCGCGCGCGCGGAGGTCGTCCGGCGGATGGGCGCCGGCGGCCACCAGCGGCACCCGGCATCCGCGCCGGTCCAGTTCCGGCCGCACACGGCGCAGGAACCAGCGCACCGCATCCGCATTCGGAGCGTAACGGTAATCCCCGCAGAAAAAAAGCCCCGTCTCCCGTCGGCTGAACGGGGCGGGCGCGCGCTCAAAGAGGCGCTCGTCGACCCCGTTGGGCACTTCGATCACCGTCGCCGAGGGCGCCAGCGCGCGCAGGTGCTCTGCCTCGCCCGGGCTGACGGCGGTCACGGCGTCGACCTCCCGAACCGCGCGCGCCTCGTACCGCCTCAGCCGGGCGGCGCGCAGGGCGGCGCGCGCGGTCGCCGCGAATCCGCGGGCGCGCGCCGCCTCGCGCCGGTAGCCGAGATGATGCACGCCGCCCTCGTCGAGCAGCACGGGCATGTCCGCGTTCCGCAGCGTCCGCACCCCGCACTGGGCGAAGGCGAAGGTCTTCTCGATCTGGACGGCCTCGGGATGCCACGCATCGAGCGCCCGGTACACTGCCGCGCGGAACTCGCGGTAGGCCGGCACCACCGCCCCCGGCGGACTCAGACGCGGGCCGGGATCGCACACCGCCTCGAAATGCTCCAGAAAGTCCGGGGCGGAAGGTTCCGAACCGGCGGGGGATTCCCCGTCGAGCGCCAGCATCGAGACCTCCATACCCGCGTCCGCCATGCAGCGCGCCAGGTGATAGAAACGCAGCCGGCTGCCCGTATCGGCGGGCAGCGGCAGCAGGGGCGTGATGATCAGTATGCGGGGCATGTCACGGCTCCATGTTCACGTTCCGGGATCCCGGGTTCTCATCCCTCCCGCCATCCGGAATCCCTCCAGAAAGGCCCTCTGCCGCATGAGCACGGTTTCCCATCCCTGAGTGAGCACGGCACGGTTCATCGCCTGTTCGCGCCACACCGCGAACGCCGCGGGAATCCTCCGCCGCCGACCGTGCCACTTGCGCAGAAAATAAAAGGTGTTGGCGAAAAACACCACCAGCCATTCGCGGCTTTCGGGGGTGAGGCGGGTGAGGTGGACGTTCCCCGCCCCACCCGGAGAGCCGTAGCGATGCACCAGCGAGGCCCCGGGGACGAACCGGATGCGTCTGCCGGTTTTCCGCAGGGCGAAACTGAAGTCGGTTTCGAAACGGAACCCGTGCCCGCGATAGTTCGGGTCGAATCCCCCCGCTTCCTCGTAGACCTCGCGACGGAAAGACATATTGGCGGCGGCCAGCGAAGGCATCGCGTCGACCGGCTCTTCGTAGTCGAACCGCACGAACCGCCATCCGTCGGGACGCGCGATCCTCGGGTCGGGCCGCGAGGGCGGCCGCGGGCGCTCGGGCACGATCCGCCCGCAGACCGCGCCGGTGCCGGGCGTTTCATGCGCGTCGACGTGCCGGCGTATAAATCCGGGATCGTCGATGAGGACATCGTCGTCGACAAACACCAGCAGATCCCCGGAGGCGCGGGACGCGCACGCCCGGTAGGCCGCCACCAGGCCGCGCGGCTCCCCGCGCTCCACGCGCAGCCGTCCGCCATGCTCCTCCAGGAAGCGGCGGACAGAATCGGGATGCGACTCGTTCTGGTCGTACACGAGAATCTCAAGCGGCCCGTACTCCTGGTTCAACAGCCCCCGAAGGGTGTCCACCAGAAGCTCGTGCCGCCCGTACGTGGGCACGCATACGCTGACCCGCGGACTCACGGTTCACCTCCCCGCCCGCGCAGCCAGTCCGCGATCCACCGGCGGTCCTCCCGCCTCAGAAACACCAGGGCCGCGACGGCGGCGAACACGAGCGCCGTCAGCGCCGCCCCGAGCAGAAAGCCCGCGAAGGTGGAAGGCGGGACGAGGCGGAAAAAGACGCGCTGGCTCACGGCGAGGACGGCGGCCAGCAGCACCGGCCCCATCAGATTGCCGAGCACGTAACGCCCCCAGGGGATTCTGAGCTGCCGGCAGACGTAGGCGGGCTGAACCAGGAGCTTTGTAACCGTCATCGGCACCGCCGTGCCCCAGGCGACTCCGACGAGCCCGAACGGACCCGCCAGCACCAGGCTGAGGGCCAGGTTGGCCAGCCCCTCCGCGGTCGTCTGCATGCTCAGGTACGGGTGCTTGCCCACCCCGTAGAGGTAGCACACCGAAATGGTCTGCATGACATCGAGCAGCACGGGCAGCACGAGGATCGACAGGACGGCCGACGCCGCGGCGAGCGCCTCCGGGCCGATTTCGCCCCCCACCCAGAACCGGAGGAAGAGCGGGCCGGATCCTCCCAGCCCTCCGGCCAGCAGCAGCGCCAGGAACCCCTGCACCCGGCTGCCCCGGAGAAAGGCCCGCCGCAGTCCCTCCTCGTCGCCCGCCCCTTCGTAGCGGCTGAAGACGGGGAAAAAGGGCATCCCGAACTGGCCCGCGATATCGCTGAAGTAGCGGATGAGCGTGTGCGCCACGCTGTACACCGTGATCGCCGCGGGTGCGAGGGCGTACCCGATGACGAGCGGGTCGGTATGATAGCGGAAACGATCGGCCAGCGAGGTGAGCAGGGCCCAGACCCCATACCGGCCGACGGTCCCGTACATTCGGCCGCGCGGACGGGCGGGAAGGTTCAGCGGCTTCAACAACCTGTGAGCGGCCACCGCCTGCGCCGCGCCGGAGAGGACGTTGAAGGCGGCGAAGATGAGTCCGAGGCGCACGATTGAGCCGTGCATGAGGAAGATGATCGCCAGCACGCGGCCGATCGTGGCGCCGATGGTGATCAGGTGCTCGAGATCGTACCGCTCGAGCGCCCGCAGTGCGCAGCTGTAGACCCGCAGCGCAAACGAAACGGCGACCCCGGCGCCGAGCAGCCACAGGAGAAGGACGAAATCGTCCGAGAGTTCCACCGGAACCTGAAACGGTCCTCCGTCCCGCACCTGCGCGAAGCCCCAGCCCAGCAGGGCGGTCAGCAGCAGCACCGCGGCCGCGATCCAGCGGAACGTGACGGCGCTGGTGCGGAGCAGGACGGCGGCACGGTCGCGGTCTCCGCTGCCGAGGGCGCGCGACAGGTAACGGACGGCGGAGCTGTCGATCCCCAGGTTCAGCAGTCCGTAGTAGCCGAGGATCGAACCGATCAGCACCCAGACGCCGTAGGCCGTGTCGCCCAGCCGGTCGATCAGCAGAGGGGTCAGGATGAGGGCCGCCAGCGCATTCACGATCAGGCGCAGCCAGGCCCAGGATACATTGGTAAAGATGTGCCGGGGTTTCATGAACATTCCAACCCGTCGCGTTTCCCGCTCCGCTCATCCGGCATCCAGATCACGTCCTCGATATCCCGGCACTCCGCCAGCGACTTCGCCCGGGACCACCGCTTCCCCGCCGTACGGCGGTAGACCCCGTATCCGTCCGGCAGCAGCGGCGGGATCGCCTCGTCCGGGTCGATTTCCCGCACCCTGTAATACGGCCGGTTGATCTCCATGAAAATGACGGGGCGGTCGCGGAGGATCGTGCGTTGAGCACCGCGCAGAAAATGGTCCTCGTGTCCTTCGATGTCCACCTTGATCACATCGATCCTGCAATCGGGAATCGCGCCGCTCTCGCGCAGGGCGTCGAAGGGCTCCAGCCGGACGGGGACGGTCGCGAATCCGCGGTCGAACCGGTGATCGAGCGCGATGGAGGCGTTTCCGGTCTCGCCGCCCTCCAGGAAGTCCTCGCGCAGCACCATATCCTCCGTACGCGAGGCGTCGGACAACCCCGAACGATGCACGTCGCAGAACGCGTCGAGCCCGTTCAGGCGGATATTCTGCAGGAGCCGTTCAAAATTACCGGCGTACGGCTCGAACGACAGCACGCACCCGGACGGGCCGCACTGACGAAGATAGCGGGCCACCGGCACCGTATAGAAGCCGATGTTGGCGCCGACATCCAGAAAGCATCCGCCGACGGGCAGGTAATGCCGGATGAGCGGAATCACGTCGCCGTCGTACCAACCCCGGTAGAACGCGTACCATTCGGTCCGGGTGCGGAGGTCCACCCACATCAGCGAGCCGTCGATCATTCTCGCCCTGACCACCGGCTGCGCGCCGGCCTTCAGCATCCACGCATTGAGTTTCTCCGCAAACGTGCCCATGCCCCGAAGGTAGGGCAGCCGCCGCATCACGGCCGCGCAGGTGTGCAGCACCGCATCCGCCGCCCTGTTCCTTTTCGGCTCCATGGGCTCCGCTTTCACCGTCCGCCCTCCTGCGCCCGCCGCCGAAGGGCGCGGGCTCCCAGTTCCCTCCAGGCCCCCGCATCAAATCCCAGATCCATGGTCGTCCTGACCACCGGGAGGAGGGCCCGCGTCCCCGCGCCCATGCCGAAGCCGCGCGCCCAGCGGAAACGGTGCAGAATGACCCCCGCGTACGCCAGCGCGGCGGCGGGCAGCAGCAGCCACCCGCCGGGGCCGGGCAGCGCGGCGGAGAGGAGCACCAGCGCGAGCAGTCTCAGTACGGGTGAAGTAACCGCTTTGTGCAGGACGAAAGCTCCCGCATGCTCCGCCCCGGCGGCCGCGGCGCGGCCGCGGCGGTAGAACCAGCGCAGCACCTTGAGCAGCCCGTCGCGGGGTCGGTGCCGGACCACGGCGTGCGGCGTATAAAGCACGGGTCTGCGCGCCGCGATCCGCCGGCTGAGGTCTTCGTCCTCGCCCCCCATCGTCCTCGCTTCGTCAAACCCTCCCGCCTCTTCAAGCGCCTCCCTCCGGATCGCGCAGTTGCAGGTCGAAAAGGTGGGGCGCCGGATGACGCGGCCGCGGGCCTCGTGTATATAGCGCAGGCCGCCCGCCGGAAATCCCAGGATGTTTTCACAGCGTCCCACCGGACCGCAGGGAGGGACCCGGACGGCGCCGCCGACCGCGCCCGCGTCGGGATTCTCTTCGAGCGGCTCGAGCAGCCGGAGCAGCCAGTCCTCCTCCGCCTCGCAGTCGTCGTCGATGAACACGATCAGGTCATGGCGCGCACGGCGGACGGCCTGGTTGCGCGCGGCCCCGAAACCGCCCCCTGCGCGGTCGAGGACGTAATGCTCCACGCCGCCGGGCAGTCCTTCCGCGGCGGCTCCCCGGCCCTCTTCGACGACCGCGATCTGGCGCGGACCGGGGTACGCCGAGGCGAGCACGGAGCGGGCGGCGGCCACGGCATACCCGGGACGGCCTTTGGTGTTAATCAAAACCGACACGGGGGGGAACGCCGCGATTTTTTGCGCTGGCTCGCTCACTTCGACATCCCTTCCGGATTTTCCGCGGCGGACGCCCGCCCTCTTCCGGAGCGGGGCCCAGACGAACCGCCGCCGCCATTGTTCTACTTCAGCGGGCGACTCCGCAAGAGGTCTTCCTGTTTATCTGACATCAATCCGGCGGTCCGGGGCGGAGGGCGTTCTACCCGTCAGGGTTCGGCGCGACGGAGAATGATGGTTCGTTCCGCGGGACGTTCGAACCGCTGCGCGGCATTCTGGAGAAGCAGATATTCACCGGCGGGCACCACACACGGCCGGAGGTCGGCTTCGTGCACGACGGTCAACATCCGTTCCTTCGCGTCGTACCGCCTCCGGAGTATGATTTCGCCGCCGTCGGCCGGCAGACGCAGCCGCGTCTCATCCCGGTCCTGTACGGGGACGTACCCCGCGGGAACCCGGATGCGGCAGATCGTCCGCTCGCGCAGATAACGGTCCCGGTGCAGCGGCATGGTCCGCTCGTCGGACTCGTACGGCTGAAGACCGGCCAGTCCTTCGGGCAGCCTGAAGTAGAGCAGATCGCCGTCGCGGACCGCATACGGGTCGGCCTCCACGCGGCAGCGCTGCTCTCCGGGATACGACTCGTGTTCAACCTCGAGGCCGCCCGCGGGCACGGCGGACTGGGCGATCGAACTGACGAGCCGTTCGAAATGCCTCCGCCGCTCTTCGGGAATCATCTCGGCGAACTCGCGGTGGAAGGCCGTATAGTCCGACCCGAAATAGCGCCGGCTCCAGTCGATGGACGCCGATCCGTCTTCATCCAGATCGAGCACGTACTCGGCTTCCCGCCGGTCGCGGTACTCGGGCAGGGATTCAATCCTCGTGATCGAACCGTCGTCGAGCCGGAGTGCACGGCGCCGGTCATGGGTCGTGCTCCCCAGCGGGGCGTACTGGTCGGTGTCGTTGAGATAGACGTCATGGCCGCCCAGCCGGATGCGCACCAGCGGCGCGCGGAAGATATCGCGCTGGGGCCGGTCGAGGAGCGGCTGCGCGAGGTCGTCCGGCCGGGGCAGGTTGGAGGCGAGCACGAAACCGGGCTCGAATCCCGCGGCTTCGAGCATGGCATAGAGCAGGATCGCCTGGTCGGCCTTATGCCCGTAGCCGGAGCCCAGGGTCGCGTCCGCATCGCTCAACGCTTCAAGCGGCAACCCGGTGAATCCCGGGCCGGCCGTGCGGATCTGTTCGGCGACGTAGTCGCGGATCGCGCGTGCCTTTTCCCTGCGCGTCCCGTGTGGAGCGACGAGTTCGCGCGCCTTTTCGGCCGCGCGCGTCCCCGCCGCCGCGCACTCCCTGAAACGCTCGTTCAGTGCCGAAGCATAGACCGGCCATTCGCCGGTCGAGGCGAGCAGCGTGGGGGCGAGCGTCCACAACGGCGGGAGGTCGGACTCGCGCTTCAGCCCGCGAACGCGCCGCGCCTCCCAGCGCCGGATGACGCGCCCGTTTTTCCCGGTACTCGATGCCGCAACCCCCTCTCCGCCTTCGAGCCCGGCGGCCACGTCCAGTCCCTGCGGAGCATCGATCTCCACCGCCGCGTACACGACGGGATTGAAATTGCGCAGATAGGCGCGCAGGTGAAAGAAGGGATGGTTTCGCGTCCGGCGAACGACCCGGTATTCGATGACGCTGCCCGGCGCCACGCCCGGCAGGCTGGCCACCAGGATGCGGCCCGCGGGGTAACGCGGAGCGGAGGCCACCCAGCCGGCGTCCATCAGGTTCGTCTCGTTGTCGCGGATCTCACGGACCTCGCCCGAAGGCGCAATCACCCGCGCGTACTCGAGTTCGACGTCCTCCCAGGCGGGGTTGAAATGAATCTTGAGTTCCGCGTGCTCCTTCTTCCCCGCGTAGGTCAGCACCTTTTTTCTCACCGTGCGGGTCGAAGTCCAGTTCCGCGCGTCGTCCAGTTCGTGACGCGCGCGGTTCTCGAGATAGACGACATCGGCGTCGGGATCCTCCTCCAGGGGGGCCGGGAAGACGACCCGATGCCGGTCGGCGTGCTCCAGGTCCTCCAGTACCGCCTTCAGTTCGCGGTACTGGTCGGGCGAGAGTTCGATGGTTTTCATCCTTGTGCTGACCCTGCCGGTCAGCACCCCGCTCCCCGCCCCCAGGGACCGGTTCCACGAAAAGAAATCGCGTTCGATGGCTTCCGCGGCCGGGAGGTTTCGCGGCGCCTCCAGTCCCGGCGCCAGCTCGAGGCGGAAGGACTCCTCGAGGCCCGAGGGGAACCGGATCCGGAGCGGGTATTCGCGTTCTTCCAGTCCCGTATGACTGAGCGCCGAACGCGTGACGCCGAAGATCCGACCCCACTCCGGCGGCCGGAAGAGGCGGCGGTCGTCCTGCTCCGCGAACAGTCCGTCCGCCGTCCAGGAGAAGACGGCCTTCAGGGGACGGGAGGTGTCCCGCACGGGCTGCGGTTCGATCTCCAGGTCGCGCAGTTTCGCCCCCGGCACCAGGGCCTCGATCCGGCCCTCGAAAAAGTCCTCGCGCTCCCCGGGACGCAGGCGCGCGAAATGCCCGCGGTAGGCGCTGTCGTTGATCCCTTCGAAGATAATGCGCGTCTCGGCCCGCAGGCGCCCGTCCGCTTCCAGCCGCCCCTCGGTCTCGATGCGCGCCAGGTTCTCCTCCGCGGGATAGACCGGGGAGGTCATCAGCGGGACGCCTTCCGGCGTGGCGGCGAGATAACTCATGTCGCACAGATAACGGGGAAGCAGGTTGCGCGTGTTTTCATCGGTGGGATCCATCAGCCGGAACGAGCCGTCCGGTTCGCGCACACCGACGATCGCGTGGTTGAACCAGGGCTGCGGAACCGTCTCGTCCTTCTTCGGCCCCACCATCATCAGCACCGGGTAGGCGTCGAATCCGGCGAGGCGCAGCATGGCGACCAGCAGGGCGGCCTTATCGCGGCACACGCCGTAGCCGCGGTCGAAGGTGAGATCGACGTCATGCGGCTCGTAGCCGGGGGCCTCTTCCTCGAGGGTGATTCCCATGTAGCGGATATTCTGCGAGACCCAGGTGAAGAGGGCGCGGATGTTCTCCTCGCGCGTGGCGTCTTCGGCGGTCAGTTCGGCCACTTTTTCCTTCATGGCCGGCGTGACGGCGTCGAGGTGCGGTTTGCTGAGGTTCCAGTACCAGCGCGAGAGTTCCTCCCATTCGGGGATCGTGCTGACCAGTACCCGCTGAACCACGCTCGCCTGCGAGGGCATCGACGGCTCCGGAAACATGCGGGGTATGTCCCGTCCCGTCCATCGGTACAGGATGCGGTTGCCGTGGGTGGTGACCGCATGGTCGACGGTGTCCCCGACGGAATCGCTGAGCGATATCTTTTCGAGCGGGCGCGCCGCGGGCGCGTCGATTTCGAATTCGGCGTACAGCACCGGATCGGTGCCCTCAAACAGGAAGCGGTCGCTCCACGTGTCCGGAACGCGGGTCTTGAACACCTCGCGGCGCGCGCGGTAACGGAGGATGTCCCCGATCTCGAGTCCCGGGACGCTGAGCTGGAGCCGGCGGATGTTCGGGTTGTAGATGTTCGATCGCATCTGGCCCGGCGAGGCCATTTCGCGGGTATTCTCGTCCAGGTCTACCTCCCGCACACGGCCGTCGGGTTGGATGACCTCGACCCGTTCGAAGTACGCGCGGCTGTAGGCGCGGTCGAACCCGAGCGACTGGGTGCGGTGGGTGCGCTTGCCTTTCTCGGTGAGGATCCGGTAGGCCACATCCATCCGGGATGTGTAGACGCCCGAGGCATCGTAGCACACCGTGGCCAGGTCGCTCAGCATCACCGCGTCGGCGTTGGGGAAGCGCTCCAGGTCCGCCCTCCTGCCGCGTTCGCGAAGCTCGTCGGCAGAGGGGAATTCGAGGGCGAGCACCCCCGGGACATACAGCAGGGCGGCAAGGATCATAAAGGCGTAACGTCGGACAACCATGGTCAGTCTCTCCTCTCAAGGCCCGGAAACGGCAACGGCACCGAAGCCGGACGATAATCGATTCCCGCCGTTTGGAAAAGCGCGGGGCCGAAACATTCAAAATTCGTACGGGTTCACTTCCATCGACCGGCGGCGCGGGAGGCGGCGGCACTGTAGGGATACTCGTCGATGATGCGGCGGGCGGTCTCGCGGGCCCGGTCCTCGCGGCCCATTCGATCGTAGACGTCGGCGAGGGCGTAGAGCAGTTCGGAGCGTTCGCGGTCGGAGACGGCCAGGGGGAGGCTGGAGGCGCACAGGACGCGCGCGCGGAGGAGGTCTCCGCTCCTGAGATAGATGCGCCGCAGGAGGTCGATGCGGTCGAGATCGAGCCGTTCGCGCGGATCCTCGAGCATCAGACCCCGCATCCTGTCGAGCGCCTCTTCCGTCAGGCCCTCGTCGAGCGCGGCCGCCGCTTCCTGCGCCGTCGCGCGGCGGCGCAGCACGGAACGGGAATCCATGCGTGTTCCGGCGGCCAGCCGCTCGAAGGCCTCGCGCGCCCGGCCCGTATCCCCCGCGATCAGCAGCCGTTCCGCGTCCAGGAACCGGAGCCGCCGCTGAAGCCGGTTCGAGAGGTGCGGGGGTCTGACGGCCTTCAACACCTGCTGAGCCTCCTGCGGCTTGCCGTAGGCCTTCAGCAGCAGCGCGCCCAGTTCGAGCCGGGCGCGATCCTTCAGCGGCGCGGGCGCCGAGTCGAGGCCGATCACCGTCCGGAACCATTGTTCGGCCTCCTCGTACTCGTGCTTGCGGGCGCGGGCGTAATACGCGCCGATCCGCAGCAGCGCCTCCGGCGCGTCACGTTTGAGACCGTCCGCGCGCCGGCGCGCCTCGTCGACGCTCCGGCCCAGCAGCTCGAGGTCGTGGGCCGACGACGCCCATTCCATGAAATAAGTGAAATCCTCCACCGGCAGCGAAGCCAGGTCGCGTTCCATGAGGTGCGGTCTGAGGGCGTCGAATATCTCTTCGTTCCAGCGGAAGCGTTCTTCCCAGCGACGATGCACGCGCACGGTGCCCTTCCACTCCTGTTCGGTCCAGCGTCCGTCCAGTCCCTGCAGACGGAAGCGGCGCCGGCCGGGCCGCAGAAAGATATGGGTCACCGCCGCGCCGTCGACCACCGTGCCGTCATCGAATGTCCACCGGTAGCGGAGATCCTCGTCCTCCGGCCGGACGCGGAACTCCGCCCGCACGACGGCCCGGTCGTCGAGTTCGAGCGAATCGACGATGCGCCAGGTGACCAGTCCCGGCTGCCGGTCCGGGTCCGCCGCCATCCACGCCGAGGGGTCGAAATGCGCAACGGGGCGATAGACCCCGTCCTGCATCAGGTGGAAGCGGTCCGCTCCCTTCTTGCGCCAGGCGGTCATGGCCACGCTGCGGTGGTGCTGTTGGAGGTGCAGGTACTCGATCTCGTGCACCCCCTTGTCGAGTTCCACCTCCGCGTGCACTTCACCGCTGCGGTGGCGCCACAAGTTCTTCCCGCGCGGCCACTCGACCACGGTGCGTCCGTCGATCAGCACGAACGCGAGGTCGTCGGCCACGGTCGCGATTTCGTACGCGCCCTTCTCCTTCAGCTCGAACCAGCCCCGATAGCGGGACATGAACTCCGTGGACGGGCCGAACCGGTTGATGCCGTCGAAAATCTTCGGGACGACCGACCTTCCGTAGGGTTCGCCGGCCGCCTCCCAGACCTTGCGGAACTGATCGACCGAACCGATCCGGAAGGCGTGGGCGGGGCGCGTTTCGAGGATGACCCCGCTTTGAGGTTCGAAAGACTTCTCCTCCAGCCGGTCCTTCGGACCGATGTAGAGGTAATAGCTCCGCTCACCCGACGAGGTGTCGAACATGAGTTTGACCGGCTCGCCGTCGCGGACCCACAGGCGGCGGGTGCCCACCGGGACCCCGTCCAGCCTGCGCACCGTGAACGCGGACGTTTCGGGCCGGTACGGGGAGGTGCAGAACGAGACGAATCCCGCCTTCGCGGGCCAGCGGGTATTCCCGCGGAGCACCAGCAGCAGCCGGAACTCCGCTTCGGGTTCGCTCCAGGTCACCGGCACGGCCCGCGCGGCGGTCGTCGCCGTCAGCATGGAAAGCAGGACGATCACGAAAAAAGCGGATGAAACGCGCCGCGCGCGGTCCCTCCGCTTTTTGAACGGTCGGTGCTTCGTCATGAGTCCCGGCATATCTCCGGCCTGCAGGGTGCCTCCGCGACGCCGGCCGCCGCATTCCGGATTCTTCGCGTCCTGAACCCCGTTCGCACCGGAATGCTGTTCGAGGCCCTTCCTACTGCGCCGCCTTCGCATCGCCGGTCTCGTTCAGAAAGCGGAGATATTCCGAATCGGCGTCGAGGAACAGTACGGTCTTGTCGGTCACCGTCTCGCGATAGCTTTTCAGGGTCCGGTAGAAGGTGTAGAACTCCGGATCGCTGCTGTAGGCCTCGTTGTAGATCCGGGTCGCCTCGGCCTCCGCCTCGCCGCGGATGACCTGTGCCTCGCGCTCCGCTTCGGAGACGATCTCCTGCACTTCGCGCCGCGTCTGCCCCTGGATCTCCTGGCTCTTCCCTTCGCCTTCGGCGCGGAATCCCTCGGCGATCCGCTGCCGCTCGGAGATCATGCGGTCGAAGACCTGTTTCTGGACCGAGCTGATGTAATTGATGCGCTTGATCCTGAAGTCACGCAGCTCGATCCCGTAGCTGGGCATGACCTTGCCCGCCTCCTTGAGGATGTCCTGCGTCAGTTTTTCGCGGCCGACGCGGACCTTCTTCTTCAGCTCCTCCTTCTTCTTCTCGACGGGCACGGCGAGTTCCTCGATCTTCTCCTCCTCCACCGCCCAGTCGCGGGAGCGGATGATATCGGTGAGTTCCGTGCTCGAGATGCTGTCGCGCACGACGGAGTCGATGATGTCGTCGAGCCGCGACTGCGCCCCCGTCTCGTTGCGGACGCTCTTGAGGAATTTGAGCGGATCGACGATCTTCCAGCGCGCGGTGGTGTCGACCGAAATAAATTCCCGCCCGCGGGTCGGGATCTGGTTCGGGTCGCCGTCCCAGGCCAGGACGCGCTTGTCGAACCGGCGGACCTCCTGGATGAACGGTTTCTTGAAATGGAGCCCGGGAGTGGTGACCGGTTCTCCGATCGGCGCGCCGAACTGCAGGATCACCGCCTGCTCGGTCTCGTCGAGGGTATAGGCCGCGGAGAGGAGGGTTACGAGCGCGGCGGCCGCCACGACGATCACGGCGGCCAGAACGACATTCCCCTTTGCTGCTTCCTTCCTCATCACTTCGCCTCCTTCATTTGGCGTGACAGCGCATCGCGGAGGGGCAGAATCGGGAGGGGCGAGGGGCCTTCGTCACGCGTCACGTAGAGGCCGCCCGCCGCGGGCAGCACCTCCTCCATGGTCTCCACGAACAGGCGCCGACGCGTCACGGACGGGGCCTGCTTATATTCCTTCAGCACCGCCAGAAAACGCGCCGTATCGCCTTTCGCGCGATTGACCCGCTCCGCGGCAAACCCTTCCGCCTCCGACACGATCCGCTCGGCCTCCCCGCGGGCGCGCGGGATCTCGCGATTGCGTTTCTTTTCCGCCTCGTTGACCAGCTGCTCCTTCTGCTGGCGCGATTCGTTGACTTCGTTGAAGGCGGGTTTCACCGGATCGGGCGGGGTGACGTCCTGGAGTTCCACGGTACGGATATGGACGCCGAGATTGTACTTGTCGAGGATCTGCTGCATCTCCTCGCGCACCCTTCCGGCGATCTCGACGCGGCCCACGGTGAGCACATCGGCGCCGAGCCGGTTGCCGACCACGCGCCGCATGACCGCCTCGGAGACATCGCGGATGCTCTCCTGCTGATTGCGCACGTTATGCAGAAACTGGTCGGGGTCGCGGATCATGAACTGCACGACCCACTCCATGTCGACGACGCTCAGGTCGCCGGCGAGCATGAGCGACTCTTCCTTCTCGGCGGCGCCCTGACGGTAGCGCGTCTGCTGTCCGGCCTCCACGGTCCGGAAACCGAACTCCTCCTTGAGCACGCGTTCGGTCGGCACGAAGATCGCGGTCTCGATCCCGAAGGGAAGTTTCAGATGCAGGCCGGGATCCTTGATCGCCACGACCTTGCCGAGACGCTTGACCACCGCCTTGCCCTCGGTGTCCACCGTGTAGATGGAGCTGAGTACGGCGGCGACGATCAGCACGAGAATCACCACCGGCAGGATGTAGGACCGGTACTGCCTCCAGAGGTCGGCGAGATCGATCTCGCGCTCCGGGTTGACGTCATATCCGTTCATAATCTCGCTCCTTGCTGATTACGCAGGACAGCATACGGACAACCCGCGGGGAATGCAAAGGTTCAGCACCGTCTCGTCCTCTTCTGCTCCAACACGGCACCAACGCGTTCCGTTCAGTCCGCGGCGGCGGGTTCGGTGCGGCAACCGGTTCGCTGCTGCTTCAAGGCGTGCCCTTTCCGGCCCGCTTCACAGCCGGTCGGCCACGTCGTCGGCGCTGCAGCCGCGCAGGTCGCCGAAATCGCGACCGGATTCGATGGCTTCGCGCACGTTCTCGGAAAGGGCGGTGTCGCCGAGCAGGACGCAGCCCGCGAGGTGGCGGTCGCGGAACACGAACCGCCGATAGGGCCGTTCGGCGCCGTCCTCGATCACCAGGTCGCCCTCCTCCGCCTCGAAGCGGCCGACGCTCATCATCGGGCAGCCCAGCACCTTGAGCACGTGTTGACGCGGGATGCCGCCGAACTGCGTGTCGACGCCGGCCGCGTTAAGCCCCGCGATGTGGCCCTGGTAGCGCGCGGGGTCCCAGGCCTCGTACTTCACGCCCCGGTGCTCGCAGGCGTCGCCGACGGCGTACACGCCGTCCAGCCCGGCGCGCAGACGGTCGTCCACGGTGACCCCCCGCCCGCATGCCATGCCCTGTTCCGCGGCCAGCCCCGTGCGAGAGCGAATGCCGATATTGATCAGCACCAGCCCGGTGTCCAGTTTTTCCCCGCTGTTCAGTTCGACCCCGCGAACGGCGCCTTCGCCGGCAAAGCGTTTTGCGCTCACGCCGGTGCGGATGTCGATACCCCGGGCCCGGCAGAAATCCGCCATCAGGTCGCCGGCGGTCGCATTGAGCTGGCGGGGCATCAGGTGGTCGTGCATTTCGAGCAGGGTGACATCGGCACCCTGACGGTTGAGTGCGCCGGCGATTTCGAGTCCGAGGATGCCCCCTCCGACGCAGATACATTTGAGCCCCTCGCCGACCGCGGCGCGGATCGCGCGGGCGTCGTCCGCCGAACGCAGCGTATGAATCCCGTCGAGGCCGGTGCCCTCGACCGGCGGCACGGCGGGCGCGGCGCCGGTGGCGAGGATCACACGATCCCAGCCGAACGTTTCGCCGTCTTCGGTCCGCACTTCTTTTTTCTCCGCGTCCAGCTCCGACGCGCGCGTTTCGAGGCGGAGATCGATCTTTTTCTCGTCGTACCAGGCAGCGGGGTGGATGGGGAGATTCTCTTCGGGGCAGTCGCCCGCCAGAAAGCGGGTGAGGTTGAGCCGGTAGTACGGGAGTTCGCGCTCGTCGGAGAGCAGTGTGATTTCGGCGTCGGGATCGCGATCGCGGATCATCTCCGCCGCGGTCAGCCCCGCCACGCCGGCGCCGATGACCACCACGCGTCCGGCGCTTCCGCCCTGCCCGGCGTCGCGATCCGCCGCCTCTTCCTCCAGCGGTTCAAACTGCTCGGCCGGCGCGCCACAGACCGGACACTCCTCCGGCGGCTCGTCGCCCTCGTGAACATACCCGCATACCGTGCATCGCCATTTCATCGTCGTCCTCCGTGTTCAGCTATGGAGTCAGCATGAAGGACGAATGCGCCGCAGAGAAGATAAAAGGGTTATTCGTGGAATTCTATGGAGCCGCGGATATTTACGTACCCGCCCGCGCACTCAGCGAAGAACGAGCGTGCGCGCCTCGCGCACAAAAAAGGCCTTGCACTCCTCCCAGTCGAACGGAACCAGCATGCGCGGCATCGGTTCGGACTCGGCATCCTCAAAATAGGTGAGACTCTTGAGTATATGGTATGTGTTGATCCGGGCGGGGTCGTACTTCCTGGGCAGCATGGCAAAGTATTCCTTTAGCGCGGGCGGTTTCCGCAGAATGACGTGCAGATCGATAAAATCCTTGCGGCTTCCCCGCCCCGAAACGGCAGCGAGTTTCATGAGCGCGATATCCCGCGTGTCGGCCACGGGAAAGAAACGTCCCTGTTCAGGTTCAAACAGGAACGGGTCGCGGACGGAGAAAAAAGATAGCTTCGTGCCCCTCAGGAGCACAGTCAGCGTGTGCCCCTCCTTCTCCTGCCATGTCTCGTATCCCCCGTACGCGGACAAGACCCCGTGCATCTCTTCCACGCTGAATGGTTCGTTGCGGAACAGATCGAGATCTTCAGAGATGCGGTGGCCGTAACGAAGGGCCAGTCCTGTCCCCCCTGCCAGCCGCCAGCCGGCCATCAGCGCCGAAGAATCCCCGGCCAGTTCGCTCAAGAGTTCCAGGCTGTGCTTCGGGAGGACTCGTTCGTGCACGGCACACCCTCCATCATCAGTATTTGTTTCCAGAAATTGCGGGTTACGTTCGACACCCTGTGCGCGCGGGCCGCCGCCCTGACAAAGGACTCCCTGCCGAGCAGCGCGCGCAGCATCCGGACGTCCTCAAGATTTCCGTAGTCCAGCACGCGCTCCGCCACCCACACCGGATAACGCTCCAGATCGCTCTTGCTCAACGTTCGATCCCAGAAAAGACGCGCGAGACGCTGTACGGCTTCATCGATCCCGGGCGCAGGGCGATCTTCACCTGCTTCTTCCGGCTCCAGGGTAATGCGCAGTTCGCAGTCAAGCGCCCGGGCCAGCTTATTCAGGGTATACGTCTCAAATCTGGACCATCCGTGCTCATAACGCGAGAGGGTAGCAGCCGACGTACCCGCACGGCGCGCGGCATCCGCCAGCGTCAACCCCAGCTCGATGCGCCGAGCCCTCAGTTGTTCGGATACGGATTTCATGGCTTAATATTATCATTCATGATAATAAAAACAACATTGAACGTCCCCGGATTCTATCGTGTTGCAGCCATAATCCTGCTCGTCCCCGTAAGCGGCCCCTGCCTTTGAATTCAAAATTGAAGTTCCTTCTTTGGCCGACCCGCGACCGGATGGCATAGTTACGGTCCGGCACACGCGCGGGGCTGACGCGGTCCTTGCGCGCGGGGGACGTGCCTCCGGCGGGCGGGGCTGAACCCTCGGGCATGGAAGAACACGGAGCGATATTATGAGCATGGAAAAAGTGCAGCGTACGGGTCCCTCCTACAATCAGGCCTTCCACGTCATGGTCAAACCGGCGGGGCCGAACTGCAACCTGCGCTGCGGCTACTGTTTCTACCTGGAGAAACACGCGATCTTCGGTCAGCAGCGCTTTGTCCTGTCCGGCGACGTGCTGGAGAAGTTTATCGCCGAGTATCTCCGCGCGCAGACCGTGGAGGAAGTGACCTTCGCGTGGCAGGGCGGAGAACCGACCCTGCTCGGCGTGGACTACTTCCGCAACGTGTGCGAGCTGCAGCGCAAGTACGCCGACGGGCACAAGGTGCAGAACACGCTGCAGACCAACGGCACGCTGCTCGACGACGAGTGGTGCGAGTTTCTCGCGAAGGAGCAGTTTCTCGTCGGGCTGAGTCTCGACGGACCGCGCGACATCCACGACCGCTACCGTTTTTACGCCGACGGGCGCGGATCGCACGAGGAGGTCATGCGCGGCCTCCGTCTGCTCAAAAAGCACGGGGTCGAGTTCAACGCGCTCGCCTGCGTCCCCCGCGAAAACGCGAGGGAGGGCGTGCGCATCTACCGGTTCATGCGCGAGGCCGGCGTGCGTTATATCCAGTTCATCCCGATCATCGAGCGCAAACCGGACCCCCGCGCGCAGGAACTCGGTCTGGATCACGGCACCCCGCCCAGCGCCGAAAACCGCGGGGAGCCGGACGTCGAACCGTTCACGGTCGATGCCGCCGAATACGGCGCGTTCCTGAACGCGATCTACGACGACTGGATCCGGCGCGACGTGGGCAGGATGTTCGTCAACCATTTCGACATCGCCCTCAACGCCTGGGTCGGCATGCCGCCCCCGCTTTGCTGCAACGCCAAGGTCTGCGGCAGCAACGTGGCGATGGAACATGACGGCACGGTGTACACCTGCGATCACTACGTCTATCCCGAGTACGCGCTCGGGAACATCGCGGAGCTGACCTGGGAACAGATCATCCACCAGCCGAAACAGCAGGAGTTCGGGGCGGCGAAGTTTCTCGACCTCCCGCAGTACTGCCGCGACTGCCCCTGGATGTTCGTCTGTCACGGCGGGTGCCCCAAGCACCGCTTCATCCGCACGCCGGACGGCGAAGCCGGGCTGAACTACCTCTGCGAAGGCTTCCGCGCGTTCTATGAGCACATCGATCCTACCATGCGCCGGATGGCCGAGCTGTTGCGCGCAAAGCGCTCCCCGGCCGAGATCATGAGGGAACTTTAAGGCCGTCCACGGCGTGTACACGCCTCAGGCCCCGGGCATGCGGATTTAAAATCGCCCTCGGGACCGCTATCCTGAGCTATTTATGAAGAACCCTTTCTATCCGGCCTTCACATCTTCGGCGATCTCGCCCAGCGGCCGCGGCATTCCCGTTGTCTCGAATTCATCGAGCCAGATCGAGAGCAGCCGATAGAGCGCCGCCTTGTCGCGGATCCCGGCGGAGCGGAGCTTCTCCAGCGTCGTACCGGCCGCGTCGGCGTCCACAGCGCGTTCCCCGACCAGCAGATCTTCCACGGCCTCACGAATCTCCGGACGCGAATGGATATCCCCCGCCAGGGCCGAGGGTGCAGAATCGTCCAGTTCCGTCAGGGCATTGAAATGCTCTTCATACACATTAAACGCTGAAGACGAGCGATCCATGAACCTGGAGGCCACGCCCATGAGCATACGGTAACGCATGCGATGTGCGTAGAGACGCAGGTCGCGCGGAGTGAAGGCATCGTCCAGCAGGCGCCCGGTCAATTCGATTTCCGCGTCCCCCGAGGGCAGCGCTGCCATTTCAAACCGACCCCCGCCGGTCAACCGGGAAACGGCGGACGAGGGAAGCTCAGCCTCAACCCAGAAGGTTATCGCCGGATTACACGCGGAGAGGATCGTCCCAGACAACCCCCGGTAACGCGCGTGAACCAGCCCTTCGGCGCGGTTCGGCGAACCGACGGCGGTGCCGCTGTCCAAGGCCTGAAGATCCCGATCGCGTCGGATGCGCGCGAGCAGTTCGGCCGTATCGGCATCGTCGCTATCCCAGCGACTTTTCTGTTTCTCCAGGGAAGCCGTAAATTCGTACGGCGCCGCAATGTAAAAACGGTCGAGCATGATCGGCCGATTCGTGTCATTCAGCCGCAAAACCATCTTCTCCTTGAACCCGGTCAGACGGGGAATCGTTGTGACATGCCGGTGGGTGTCGGTTTCAAAGGTCGAGGTAATCACGTCCGAGATCATCTCCCAGGTGCGTTCCGGCATCGCTTCGCCGGAGGCCAAGAGATTGAGCACCGCCTGCTCCGGATCGCGGGTCTGCCCTCCCCCGGTCAGGCCGTAATCAACGGAAAAGGTTTCGGTGGCGGCAAAGAGTTCGCTCAGCAGCAGGCGTGCGAGGTCCGGGATATCGCAGCCGAAGGTCTCGGCCGGGTAAAGGGCCTCCCATGCAGCTTCATCCAGGGAGACCTCCCGGCCCAGATAGGCCCAGACCTCTCTCTGCATGTGCTGTTTCGCCGTCTCGATATAACGCAGGGCCAGGCGATCGAAGTCGAGGTCGCGCAATTCCGCATATTCCGACTCGCCCAGCCGCTTCACATTCGCGGGTTCTGCGACGGAGGGCTCCAATGCGACGAGCTGCTCTGCAATGCCGATGAGATTCCCCGAGTCCAGCGCCTGCACCAGTTCGGCCGAAGGAGTGAAGCGTTCCAGGTAGGCGCTGTAATCGTGCTGCGCCTTGATATTCAGCGCGATATTTGCGCCGTAGACCGCTGCCAGCAAAACAGCCGTCGCGGCAAGCATGCGGGTTCGAATAGACATCGTGGTTCAATCCTTTCTTACCGGCCGCATTAGCGGGGCCTTTGTTATGATTTTCGGACTCGACCTTCGTGAATAGATCCGGTCAGGCCTGGCTGAAGGCGCAGCCGCAATAGGGGCATGCGGGCACCTCGAATCCGATCCGGCGGTTGCAGCCGGGGCAGAATCCGCAGCGTCCGCCGCCCACGCGGGCATTCCAGAGGACGAGAAAAACGATCATGCCGAGCGGCGCGAGAAGCAGTCCGAAAACGGCACCGAGGCCCCAGGCCGCGGGCGTGCGCGCCCCTCGCGCCCTTGCGGACGAGGCGAACCCGAACCCGACCCAGAGCAGTGCCGTCAGGAGCAGTGCGATGGCCGTCGCCCCCATCGCCGCGGGAATCTCCAGTGCGAGGGCCAGGATAAGAATCATCGCCAGCGCCGCGACCAACGGAACAAATATCTTCGTGACCGGTCCGATGGTGCTCATGAACGCGCCCTGTCGTTTACGTTGAACCGTTTTGACTTCCGTCTCTGTCATTTCCGAACTCCTTTCGTTCTATTCCATGTCTCGACCCATTGTTCCAGCATGGCGCGTTCGCGAGGCGCCAGTGGCCGTACCGCCACGGCATACCGCTTCCCCCCCGCACCCCGTTCCACGGACAGCATACGTTCGTTCAACTGCAGGTTGTGAATCTGTTCGGGCGGAATCGTCCACCCCTTCCCGATCAGCGGCAGGCAGTGGAGCCCGGCGGCATCGAATCGCAGGTAAGGCTCCTTTTTCAGCTTGCCCGCGCGGATCACGCGCGCGATGCCAAAGACGATACCGAGGCTCAGCCCCACGCCGATGGGGCGCGCGAGATCCTCTTCGATCCGGACGGGCAAAAAGAACAATACGGCGCATACCACGATCACGACCCACTCGCCGGCCGGATTCGATTTGATGTAGAGATTCAACTCAGTCCTTCCGGGTTCATCGCGCATTCACTCTTCATGCTTTACTCCCGTGCTCCCGTGTTTTTCGGTGTCCAGCTTATACGAAGCTCGGAACCGGGGCCTTTATAATTGTACCCGTTTTTCGGAATCAGCGGCGGCGGGCGTCTTCTGAATAGCCGCCAGCGGGGCGACCACCCGCAGCCGCACGTCGGCCAGGTGGTATTCCAGGAATGGCATGAACGCTTCGGATCCGATAACCTGCATGTAGAGTTCTTCCGCACGCGTGTAGTCGCCCTCCGTCTCCGCGCGCAGGGCACGGCAGGTGATCAGCAGGCAACTGGCGTTGGCATTGTTTGCCAGCATCGCGAGGGATGCGTCATAGCGCTGCGGATTCTCGATCGCCCCGGCGACGAGGCGCCAGGCCGGGGTGAGATCGCGGGCTTTCAGGGCAGCGAGCGCGGCCCGATACTCGGCCTGCTCGTTGCGCATCAGGTGAATCATCGGGAGGTAGGCCCGCAGGCAGAGCATGTTATTCGTATCCCAGAGAGTCTGTTCGAGCGCATGATCCGCTTCGCGCTTCGCCTCCGCCCAGCGCCCCTGGAGCATAAGAACGATGGCGCGAGTTGCGCGGCGAGAGGCGCATGACCTCGTCGAGCCGACGCAGCAGCCGCGGCCAGTCGCTATCGATATAGGCCTCGATATAGGCGTTATAGGCCTTCGACTGTTTTCGCCAGCGCGGATCGTCCAGTCCGGGTTTCAGGTGGGGGCCAATCGATTCGCCTTCGGGCAGGCACAGGGCGAGCAGGGTCTGCGGGATACCGGCGGTGGCGGGATTGGCCTCGCGCACCGCACGGGTCATGCGCCTCATGCCGCGCTGCGTGCGTCCATCAAGCCAATCCTGGAATCCCGCGCAGGCGCGGAGCAGCGTGATCTCATCATGCGTCGCCGCGGAGGTGACCCAGGACTCGAGATTGTCGGGAACCTCCATGGCGGGAATTACGCGACGCGCATAGAGCTCGCCTTCCGGCTTGCCGTGATAGGGTTGCGAAAACCAGCGGGCGCGCACGGCTTCCGCCTCGCGAATCTGGCCGCGATACTGCAAAAGACAGTACTGAAGGAAGAGCAGCGGACGATTCTCATACCCGGCGGAGCGTTTGATGTCGCGCAGCGCCTCATCGACCCGCTTCGATGCGGCGAGGGCCTGAATCTCACACTGCCAGAGAGCCCAGGAGTAAACTTCGAACCCCATCTCCTCCTCTTTTTCGTAAGCCGCCGGCAAAAGCGGGATCATCGCGTCGTCCTCCGCCGCAGCGATCACCGCTTCAAAGTCGCCGGTGACGAAGCAGGCGGCGGCGTACTGGTAGCGAAGGATGGCGTCATCCGGAAAGGCTTCGCGCAGCGGACGACCCAGCTCGACGGCGCGTTCAAACGCCCCCCCCTCGAATTGCTCCTTGAAGGCCGTCACGCGGTGATCTTGCGTCTGTGCGCACGCGGACCCGGCTGCGCCGGGCAGCAGCAGGGCCAGCACGGGAATCCATGCCGCCAGGCGCCGGAACGAACGTGGCATCATGCTCACCATGTTTCATACACCTTCGGCATGCGCTGACGCAGATGCTGGCGGTCGGCCTCGTGGATCATTCCCGCCGCGCCGTAGTTGCTCATGCCGGTCAGATCGAGCAGGAGCATATCGACGCCGCGGTGCCTGAGCACCGTGTCCTGCGGCAATCTCTTGTGCCAGCCGAACAGGCCGTTAAAGGCGTGGCCGGGGATGACGACGACGGCGGGGCGCGTATCCTTGAAGTGGCGCGCGATCGCGCAGAAGAGCGCCGCTTTGGAGTCGCAGTCCCCGCTCCCCCGGCACAGCAGGTCGAGCGGCGGCCGGAGCCCCTGGATATAGCGACCGTGTTCCGTGATCGGCGGAATCTCGTACCGGATAAAGTGCACCAGTGACATGAGCTTGTGGGTCAGCGCGTTCCAGGTCATTCCGTCGTTCGCGCCCTCGCGGATCATGGCCCGGGCCGTTTCCTCGAGCAGCGGCGACTGCCGTTCGACCATGCGACTGTAGTCGGGTGCCAGCCGGCCCTCGACACCGCGGCCGAACCCCTGACGCGCCAGGTAGCGTTTCTCCGCATCCTCGAGCCAGGCGAACAGGCGCGCCCTCTCTACTTCCGTCAGAATCCCGTAGGCCGGGAGGTGGACCGGTCCCCGCCGCTCGCGCACCGCCGCGGCAAGCTCCCGCCATTCGGGGTCGCCCGCCGGGATTCGGGAAGCGAAGAATGCTGCGCGCTGCGCGGGGGCGAGGCCGAAAGCTTCGATAGCACGCGCGCGTTCACGATGCGACCACGTCTCCTGCAGCGACCGGGCCTCGCCGAAGTAATCGTTCCAGACGTATTGCACCGTCACGCCGCTGTCGGTTGACCGGGCCGAGAACGACCCGGCGGCGTTCGTCCAGGCCGCGGGGCAGAGCAGCGGCGATGCCGGATTGGCGGGCGCGCGCGGGACGCTGAAGCGGACCGGGAGCTGCGCGGCGGGCGGCGGGGACCGGTGCGGGGCGGAAGCGCAGGCGAGGAAGGCCAGCGCGACCGCGCCGGCCAGGTAGAGAAGCCGGGATGCCGTGAGCGCTGTCGAGTTCGTCCTCATCCCGGTCCTTTCCGGTGGGCGGCGATCAGGCCTGGAAAGAGATTTTCGTTCCGCCGAACGGAGGGATCAGCGTATTGAGCAGATCGCCCAGTCCCGACTGGACCATGAAGGCTATGGTGACGATGACCATGCCGAATACGATGGCGGCGGCGAGATTGCCCGCCCGGATCTCCGCGTTTTCGTCGAGATCGCGGGAGAGCAGTTTGAACAGCTGCGCGGCGAGGGCGACGGTGAGTACGGAGAGTGCGTAGCCGAGCACGATGTAGCCGATCAGAACCAGCACGGATTTGAGGGCGCCGAGGCCGCTGCCGAGGAAGAGGTTCTGCAGCACCGCGGAAACCGGATAGAGGCAGCGGGTCATCAGAATGCCGAACGCCAGCAGCTCCGCGCCCAGCAGTACCGCCGCGGCACTGTTCCCCGCGCGGATCTGCTCCAGTTTCGCAGTGCCGAGCCGCGAGAAAAGAGCCCATGTGGCAAACACCACGAGTACGGCAACCAGCACCGAACTCAAAAAACAGGAAATACCCAGCAACAGGTGCATCAGTTCTCCCCGGTTGACGGTGATTTTTTCGCCTCGCACGCACGGACAAATCCCTCGCCCACGCGCTTCAGATCCTCCCACTCCCGGCGGATGCGCTCCGCTTCGCACGGAGAGACCGTGCCGTCCTCGTCGAGACTCTTGGTGATCGCATCGAACAACTGGGAGAATTCGCGCACAATCCGGCGCGTCTCATCGAGCATCATCAGGTCCGGCGGCGCCTCTCCGGGATCCGGGTTGCGGACGAAGTACCCACCGCACTGTTCGCACAGCCACATCACCGGCGAGGCGTCGCCGGTGAAGGCACAGAAATGGCGCACGCGGTCGAGCGGGTTCGCCGCACCGCTGGCGTCGGGCGTATCGCTGGGCTGACACCACTTGTAGAGCAGCGAGGTCGAGAGGCGCAGGTGTCCCGCAATGGTCTTGATCCCGGTCCGGTTCATCGCCTCCCGGAATATCTCGTGCGATTCCATACGTTCCGCCCCTTTCGTTTCATGAACGCATATCTTAAACAAGACAACCGCACGCCAACGTTATAATTCGATTAAAAAATCGGAACCACTGATTCCTGGTTATCGGAGAAAGTGTGCGGCCCCTGCAGGGCCACGGGTTAGGGAAGCTCTGTGCCCCGATACGGGGCCTTATGGGATGCTACTGTTTTTCGACGACTTTTTATGCCGTCAGCGTCTCGAATTCTGCGGGGATTTTACTGAGAATGATCTCCCGTAAGTCGATCTTCCGGCTGGCATTGTCGATGTCGATGCCGGCGATGTTGCCGTCGGCATCATAATCCAGGGCGATACCCTCTGAGATCTCTCTGGTATCGGCACTCGGCTTGGACGACAGGTCAATATACAGGGAGTCGGTGTCTTTGTAGTAGTTCAGTTTCATTTCTTGAATCTCCTGTCGGGAAATGCGTTGTGTATCGTCTTCTGGTCCTCCAGCGTAACAACACGAAGGACACGTCCCTCCAACTCCAGTATCTCACCCCAGAAGCGGAAGCGGTTGTGCTCCTGCCGCTCCACCTTCAGCGGTGCGTCGCATACACGGGCGCACCACTCTTTCTTCAGGTCAGGTACGGTCGCTTCCGCAACACCTCATTCTCGAAGTAGTCAGTGAACGCGCAGTTGCGCATGCCCGACATAATAGACGATGGGACTCGCCATGGGATTCATTTCCTCTTCTCTTGTGGTTCCTCGTAGATTTTTGTGGCGGAGCCGTTCGGGGAAGAGGCGGGATAGGGATTCACCACAGCGGTCACAGAGGAGGCCGGGGTCGGGATGGGAGACGACAAACGTTCGTAGTAGCGCCTACTCGTACTCGTACGCGTACGCGTACTCGGACCGCCGCAGGCGCGATCCCACTCCCCCTGTTCAAGGAACTCGAGTACGAGTACGAATTATGTTCTCTCTGAATCCCGATTTCGACCTCGATCCGGATTTCGAGATCCCATCCGTGTGATCGGTGTAATCCGTGGTCGAAAACACAAGCAATGACTCTCGCAAAGGCGCCGGGACCGCAAAAAAGAATGAGAAGAGCGCAGGCAAAGAAAGGGTGCGTTCTCTATTACGTTCGTAGTAGGCCCGCAGGTCCGCGCAGCGGACAAGGGCCGTTATCTTTCACGCGCCTGGCCTGCCGGGGGCAGGCGTGCGGCGCTACTACGAACGTTTGTCGTCTCCCATCCCGCCTCTTCCCCGAACGGCTCCACCACAAGAATCTGCGAAGAACCACAATTTCCCATTTTCCCGTTGTCCCTCGGACTCATTTTTCCCTATGGTGGATCGTTTTTCGCCTCGAAGTGAACGCATTAAGGACGAAGAGGGACACGGAATGGCTTCAAACAAACTGGTACTGGGTCTTCCCAAGGGCAGCCTGCAGGAGAGCACCTTCGAGCTCTTCCGCCGCGCGGGCTTCAAGATCAAGGGCACGAGCCGGTCGTATTTCCCGTCGTCCGACGACGAGGAACTCGACATCCGGCTGATCCGCGCGCAGGAGATGAGCCGTTATGTCGAACACGGCATGCTGGACGCCGGTCTGACGGGGCTGGACTGGGTCCGTGAAAACGGATCGGACGTCGTGGCCGTGGCGGACCTGGTCTACGCCAAGCAGGGTATGCGCCCCGTGCGCTGGGTGCTGGCGGTGCCGAACGACTCGCCGGTCCGCTCGGTCGCGGACCTGCAGGGCAAACGGATCGCGACCGAGGCGGTCGGGCTTACGCGCAAGTATTTCGAGGCGAACGGCGTCGAGGCGGACATCGAGTTCTCCTGGGGCGCCACAGAAGCGAAGGTGCCGGAGCTGGTCGACGCGATCGTCGACGTGACGGAGACGGGCAGCTCGCTGCGCGCGAACAACCTCCGGATCGTGGACACGCTGCTCGAGTCGCACACGCAGCTTATCGCCGGCCGGGACGCGTGGGCGGACGAATGGAAAAAGGCGAAGATCGGGCGCATCGCGCTGCTGCTCAAGGCCGCGCTGGCCGCGGACTCGAAAGTGCTCCTCAAGCTGAACGCCCCCGGCGACCGGTTGACGCAGATCACGGAGAATATTCCCTCGCTCCACGCACCCACCATCAACAACCTCGCCGATGAGGCCTGGTACTCGGTCGAGACCGTGGTCGATGAATCGGTGGTGCGCGAAATCATCCCCGACCTGAAGGAAGCGGGCGCGGAGGGGATTATTGAACTGAGCCTGAATAAAATAGTCGAATGACGCAGATATCTGCATTACAGAAGAGCGTGAAAAAACGGGAGCACCCATGGGCAGTGTAAAGAAATGGCGCAGAAAAAAGATGTCGAAGCACAAAAGGCGGAAACAGCTTCGCGCCGACCGGCACAAGAAGAAGTAATCCGTACGCGTTCCCCGCACGGAACGCCTTCCCTGAGACGGCGCCGCGCCCTGTTCACCGGGAGCGCGGCGGTTCTTTCGGGGGCGGCGCTCCTGCTGGCCGCGGGCTGCCGCACCCCCGCTCCGGAGACGGACCGGACCGGAGCGGTCGGCTTTTTCGGTGAGGCTCTGCTGCACGACTGGCAGGGCGAGACCGACGCGGCCCTCCAGGCCTACCGGCGTACGGTGGACCGTGATCCGACGGCGGCCGAGGCCTGGGAACGCATGTTCGCCCTCCACCTACGGGCCGGCGATCTCGAACAGGCGGCGGACACGGCCCGCGAATACCTGCGCCACACCTCCGATTCGCCCCGCCCCCGCATCCTGCTGGCGGAAGCGCTTGAGGCCGGCGGCGAACGAGAAGAGGCGCTTGCTTCGCTCCGCGAGGCCGTACACCAGTTCCCCTCCGACCCCGCCCCCTTCCGGCGCCTGATCGCGATGCACGCCGCGGCCGGGAACTGGGAGCGGGCCACGCGCTGGATCGATCTCGCCTTCGAATCCCTGGACTCCCCGCCCGCCGACTTCTACGAACTGCGCTCCACGGCCCGGATCGGCGGCGCGGCTGAGGAAGAGGACGCCGCGATTAAAAAGGCGGCGCGGGCCTCCCTCGAAGATCTGGCCGAAGGGCTCGAACGGTACCCCCGCAACCCCGGACTCCACATACGCAGGGGCGAAACCCTGCTGCTCCTCCAGTCCCGGGAGGAAGCCGCCGCGGCGTTCGAGCGCGCCCTCGAGTACGGCGACGAGCGCCCCGAAATCCGCGCCCGGCTGATCTCGATCCACCTCGGCATGAAACGCTGGGATGCGGCGGCGGAGGCCGCCCGCCCGCTGGCCGAACGGGGCGACACCCGCGCGGCGGACTGGTGGGTGCTCGCGGGACTGGGCGCTTTGCAGGAGGGGGCTGCGGAACAGGCCGCGGAGATTCTACGCGACGCGCTCGCGCTGGACCCGGAGCATATCAACGCCCATGTAGCACTCGGACACGCCGAAGCGGCGCGCGAACGTTTCGCCGAGGCGGAACGGAATTTCGCGGCCGCCCGGCGCGCCCTGACCTCCCGCGATCCCGGCCAAGCCACTCCCGAGCTGGACCGCGTCTACGCCTTCGCGCTGATGATGCAGGACAAGACGGAGCGCGCCGCGGACGTGCTCGCGGATATCATCCGCCGCGACCGGGCTTCCGAACTCGGGGCGCTGCTCGACTACTGCCTCGCGCGCAACGAAACGCCGTGCCGGAAACAGCTCGGGATCCTGCTGGACACTCTCGAGGAACGATTTCCGGACAACCCCTATCCGCCTTTTTATCGCGGATACTTCCGCTACCGGATCGAAGATTTCGAGACGGCAGCCTCGGCGTTCGAGCGCGTGACGAAACTGACGCGGGACAAGGAGACGGAGGACACGCTCCTCACCGCGTTTTTCCACTATCTTTACGGTTCGGCCCGCGAGCGCACCGGGGAGGCCGACGCCGCGGCGCGGCTCCTCCGGCGCGCCATCGATCAGGATCCCGAATTCGCGGAGGCGTACAACTACCTCGCCTACATGTGGGCGGAAGACGGGGTCCACCTCGACCGCGCGCTGGAACTGGCTCAGAAGGCCCTGAAACTCGAGAAGGACAACGGAGCCTACATCGATACGCTGGGCTGGATCTACTACCGACAGGGCCGCTATGAGCGCGCGCGGGAGCAGCTCGAACGCGCCGCGAGGCTGATGCCGGACGATCCCACCATCCTCGAACATCTGGGAGATGCCCTGCTCAAGCTGGACGAACCTCAACTCGCCGTGGAATACTACCTGCAGGCGCACCGGATCGACCCCGGAAATGCCTCGCTTCTGGAGAAGCTGCGCGCGCAGGGCATCGACCCCTGAAATCCGGGGGGCTCGCCCCCGGCGACGGACTGCGGAGATGAAAGGGAAACCATGGAACCTTTCCTGAACATCACGGGCTTCATGCTCATCATGCTGAACCCGTTTCTGGTCGTCATCTACCTGCTCGACCTGATCGAGAAAATGAGTTTTTCGACCTTCTGGCGTGAACTGCGGAAGGCCGCCTACATCAGCGCCGGGGTGTTCGCCGTGTTCGCGCTGCTGGGGGACGCGATCTTCTCGGCCGACTTCAAGCAGCACTTCGCGTCGTTCCAGATCTTCGGCGGGATCGTGTTCCTGCTGATCGGCATCCAGTTCATGTTCCGCGGCAATATGGCCATCGAGTCGCTGCGCGGCGAATCCGAGTACGCCGCGGGCAGCATCGCCATGCCCATCCTGATCGGACCCGGCACCATCAGCGCCAGCGTCCTCGCGGGAGAACGGCTGGATATGCCCCTGTCCGTGCTCGCCGTGGTGACCGCGGTCGTCATTTCCGCGCTGACGATCGCGCTGCTGAAAAAGCTCCACGACTACGTACGCCCGCGCAACGAGATCCTCATCCAGCGCTATATCGAAGTCGCGGGCCGCGTGGTCTCGCTGTTCGTGGGCAGCGTTTCGGTCGAGATGATCATGCAGGGTGCGCAGACCTGGATCAGTGTGATCCGCAACGGCTGATCCGTGCTCTATCCCCACCTCTCGCCGGGGGGCACTTCGTGACCGTTGATGAAATCACCGCCGCTCATCGGCCGCTTTCCGGGCGGCTGTACACGGGTCAGGCACAGGGCGCCCGAGCCGCAGGCGACCTGCGGCCCGCGGCCTGAAACGCGGAGGACCTCGCCGGGACAGCCGCATCCCTGCTCGCGTTCGGCGCGGAGGATCTTCAGGGGCTCCCCTTCCAGACACGGCGGAAAGCAGAAACATGCCGGCCAGGGATTAAAGGCCCGGATGCGGTTGCGGATCTCCTCTGCGCCCAGGGTCCAGTCGATGCGCCCATCCTCCTTGCGGAGCTTGCGGACCGAGGTGGCGGCCGACTCCTCCTGCGGGCGCGGCGCGGCCGTGCCGCAAGCGAGCGCGCGAACCGCGTCTTCCAGCATGCGCGCCCCCAGCACGCCCAGCCTGTCCTCCAGCGAGGCCGTCGTGTCCTCCGGGTCCACGGGGAGACGCTCCTGAAGGAGGATATCGCCCGCGTCCATCTTTTCGGCGACTTCGATGATCGTGACGCCGGTCTCTTCATCACCGTTCACCAGCGTCCACGGAATGGGCGCGGCGCCCCGGTAGCGGGGAAGCAGAGAGGGGTGCATATTGATCCCCCCGTGCGGTGCGAGATCGAGAACCCGGCGCGGCAGGTACTGGCCGTAGGCGGCGACGGCGAACACGTCGGGGGCGACGGAACGGAACATCTCCATCGATGCGGGATGGCCGGGTTTTTCGGGCGTCCAGACCGCGCATTCGAGTTCCAACGCGCGCGCCTTGACGGGACAGGGCCGGAGCCGGCGTTTACGCCCGCCTGGACGATCCGGGGCGGTCACGACCAGGGGGACCCGGAGTCCTTCCGCCTTCAACAGCCGCTCCAGCGAGGGGACCGCGATCCGGCCCGACCCCATGAAGACGACCTTCATTCGCCCCCCTCTTCCTCCATCTGCCCGGCCCAGCGCGGATAATCGGTGAGGAACATCTGATCGTGCTTATTGAGGTTGAATCCCTCCTGCAGCGGGAACCCTTCCGGCGTGCGGCCGTTCATCAGCGGCAGCCACGACTGTTCTTTACGGATCAGTTCGCGCGCGAAGCCCTTGTTCTTGGTGATCGTCGTGAAGTAGAGCGCATTCATGTTCCGCCGGTAATCGTTGATCTCGTAATACTGGTTGACGTCCTCGGGCAGCAGCACCGAAACGCGGTTTCCGTACCAGGCCGTCGCCCACGGCATGTCGGTGCAGATGACCTCCTGCGGCTGCATCCATCCGCACAGGCGCTGGATCTGCGGCCAGAAATAGGGCGGATAGGCGTCCTCGGCCCGCGGCGGCAGGATGCGGAAGAGGAAGGGCAGCACGCACAGCACGACGACCACACCGGTGACGAGGTTGTTCAGGAGCGGAATCACCAGTCCGCGCTGGTCGAGCAGCACGTGGAAGTAGGCCCACCCGAATACGAGGATCAGGGGCCAGAAGGCGTGATAGCCGCGGAGCGCCTCCGATCCGAACGCCGCGGCCCCCGTAATGAATACGATCAGCGCCGCGAGCACGCCGTAGCGCAGGAGCTGGATATAACGCCGTTCGAATTTATACAGGAAGGATATCAGGAAGAGACCGACCAGGATCCCGCCGCCGAGGGCGAAAAATTCCCCGCCGTAGAATTCGGCCATGGAGGCCACCCAGCGGCTGCGGACGGCCTCGACGGCCTCGCCCGCGCTGAAGGCGGGCGTCAGGTCGCGCATGAGCGACTGCCCCTCGAACATAGGACTCCCCGAAAGCGCCAGCCAGGGGGTCATCCCCAGCAGATCGCCGGAGATCAGCACGTTCCGCACCAGCCAGGGGGAAAGAGCGAGCACGAATACCGCGGTGAAGATGAGCGGGGGCAGCCATCCCCGATGCCGCGACCATCCGGACGCCAGCAGGAATATGAACAATCCCGCCGCGATCGCCCCGCCGGCGTAGCGGGTGAGAAAGGCGAAGGCGGCCGCCACGGCCGAGAGAACCAGAGGTCCCATCCATTCGGCGGCGGAACTCATCTGCTGCCAGCGTCGTTCCGCGACCACCGCCCCGTAGGTCGCCGCGACGATGAAAAACGAGAGCAGAGGAAGGCCCCCGCCCGCGATACTGTCCGCCCAGACCGCGTCGGTGAGAAAATACACGAGCACGGAGAGCATCGCGATCCGCGGGGCGAACAGCCGCCGCGCCAGCAGGAAGAGAAAGACGCCGGTGAGGATGAGAAAGAGATGGTTCAGCGGCACGACCAGCCACTGTTCGAGAGGATACCGCGGCGGCGGCCTCGATCCCGGGGCCGGTTTCGCTTCGAGATCCGCGCCGAGGGCGTTCATGAGTTTCATCGGGGCGGCGAGCACGGCGGGATACATGGGGGGGTGCAGGACGTCCGGGTGGAACATGATGCGCGGGTTGGCCTCAGGTGTGTTTTCCGTCAGGTAATGGATCGTCGCCGGCCGGACCGTGTACGTAATCAGCCGGTTATGCACCGCGAGGTTGCGGCCGAGCTGGGCGTATTCCATCGACGAGGAGTCCTTGAACCCCCGGTACTGGGTACCCGTGTAAAGCAGGGCCAGGAAGAGCACGGCAAATGCAGCCAGAACAAGCCTCAGGAGGCGCAGGCCCAGCCCCGCGTCCACACTGTACACCAGATCCTGTACACTCGGTTCGAATCCCTTTTTCGCCATCGGAATCCACGCCTCCAGGTCGCCGCGTTCAAAATGCAGACTCTACGGTTCGGGCCGCCCGACCGCAAACCCAAAGCGCAGGGTTCTGGCGGCCGGGCGGCCGGAAGGACGCCGCGCTGGTCTTCCGCCTTATATTATGTTACCGGGTAGGCCGTTCATCATTCACCGGCAACCAGCATGCAGATACTTATCGACGCCCTGTTGCACCTGCGGGACACGTTCAACGACCACATCGTGTTCAGCATGGGGGTGCTGCTGGTGATCGGATATTTTGCGGGCAAGCTGGCCGAAAGGGTCCGGCTCCCGGCCATCACCGGCTATATCGTCGCCGGGCTTCTTCTGGGCGACGCCGTCACCGGCGTGATCCATGCGGAGATGACGAAGACGCTGCGGACGGTGACGGAGGTGGCGCTCGGCATTATCGCCATCACGATCGGCAGCGAATTCGCGCTGCCGAAGATCCGCCGGCTCGGTCCCGGCATCCTGACCATCACCCTCGTCCAGCTCTTCGGCACGTTCTTTATCGTCGCCCTGGCGCTCTTCGCCGCCGGTCTCGCGTGGTCCTACTCCATGCTGCTGGGGGCCATCGCCAGCGCCACCGCACCGGCCGCCACGGTGGTCATCATCCAGAACCTCCGCGCGCGGGGCGACTTCGTCGATACGCTCTACGGAGTGGTGGCGCTGGACGACGCGGGATGCGTACTGCTCTTTTCCGCGGTCTACGCGTTCGTGTTCACGTTTATCGGGCCCGCCGCGGCGCAGGCAACCGGGGGCATGACGGTAGTCGTGCATGCGGTGACCGAGATCGTTTCCGCGATCGGGCTGGGCGCGGCGCAGGGGCTTCTCATGCGTCTGTTCACGTGGCGCGTGAAACGCGATAACGAGCGGCTGATCATCGCGCTGGGTTCGATCTTCCTGTTCACCGCGGTGGCCATCTCGCTGGAACTCTCGCCGCTGCTGACGAACATGATGGCGGGAGCGGTGCTCGCAAACATCTCCAACCACCGCCACGCGCTCTTCAGGGTCATCACCCCCCTCACGCCGCCGCTCTACGCCGCCTTTTTCGCGATCGCGGGCACCGAACTGGATATCGCCGTGCTCGGCGACCCCTGGGTCCTCGCGCTGGGATCGATCTACGTGATCGCGCGCGCGACCGGCAAGTACGCAGGAGTCTGGGCGGGAGCCCGCGCCTGCCGGGCGCCCGCCTCGGTTCGCAACTACCTCGGGCTCTCCATGCTGCCGCAGGCGGGCGTGGCGATCGGCCTGGTCCTCTTCCTCCAGGCTTCCCCCCTGGCCGCACGCGGATCCCCGGAGGTCCAGCAGTGGCTGATGAGGATCGCCAATATCGTGCTCTTCGCCGTGTTCGTGAACGAACTCGCCGGCCCCCCGCTCTCCCGGTTCGCAATCGTCAGGGGAATGGAGAAGAACTCGTGACCATGGCCGCGTAAGAAGGAGTGGGAACTCGACTAAGATCGGGATCACCTCAAAAAATTACGTGGAACCTGAAATCGTGCTTGGGACGCGGATCAAAAACAGGCCTTATTGAATCATGAACCTGAGCGACATCTTAAACCGCGATCTCTGCCGCGTGCGGCTGCACGCCCGCAGAAAAGAAGACATGCTCAACGAGATTGCGGAGATCCTGAAGGAACATGACGCGCTGAGCGGATTCACGCAGGAACAGATCGCGGCGGCGCTGCGCGAGCGCGAACAGCTCGGCTCGACGGGATTCGGCGACGGCCTCGCGCTGCCGCACTGCCGCCTGCCCGGGCTGAAACAGTTTGTGCTCGGCATCGGACTGTCGCCGCGGGGCGCGGCGTTCGATGCGCTGGACGGGAAGAAAGCCCACCTGTTCTGTTTCCTCGCGGGACCGGAGGAGAAGCCGAATGAGTACGTGAAAGTTCTGGCGGAAATCTCCGGCGTCCTGCGCAACGAGTCGGCCCGGCGCGAACTGCGCAAAGCTCCCACCGCGACGGCGCTCTACGAGAGCTTCATGCGTCATGCCTCTCCGGAGAGCGCGGAAGGGGGCGCGCGCCGCCGCAAACTGCTGATGCTGGTGCTGCAGGAAGAGGACCTCGTGACGGAGGTGATGGAACTTTTCGTGGAAATGGGGATCCGCGGCGCGTCGGTGCTGGAATCGCGCGGCATGGGCAACATTCTCACCCGGGTTCCGCTCTTTGCGAGCTTCATGAACTTTCTCGGAACGCGCGAAGAGTTCCACCGCACCGTCTTCGCACTCGTGCCCGATGAACAGCTCCCGCGCCTGATCCAGTCGATCGAGGAGATCACCGGCGACATGGAAAGCCATTCCGGCGCAATGGCCCTCGCCCTCGATATCTCCATGCTCAAGGGCAGCCTGGAGTCGATCTAGCCCGAAGATTTTTGTGAAAACGCCGCTTCAGAAACCCTCCCTGTCGCCCCGGGACCGGCAGACCCTCGCCTTCGTCTTTGCCGCCGATTCGCCGCAGCGGCTGGCGGAGCTTCCGGTGACGGCCCAGGCGCTGATCGCCCTGGAGCTGGCCGAAACACAGACCGAACCGCAGTGCTGGGTCACGGAAGGCCCGGAGGCGCTCGCGCGACTGGAGGCGACCGTCGGCGCGCTGTCCGGCGGGTCGCCCGAAAACGTGCGGGTGTTCCCCTCCCGCGAATCCGCGGAGGCCGGAGACGACGAGACGGAGGCGGGACGGGCCGCCGCGCGGCTCCGTACGCTGCAGGCCTGCCGCGGCGACGAACCGCCGCGGATCATCCTGACGTGCGTCCAGGCGCTGCTCCAGCCGGTGCCGCCTCCGGGACGGCTCACGGCCCGCCGGTTCCCCGTGCGGCGCGGGGATACCCTCCCGCCGGAAGAGCTGCTCGGGCGACTGGGCGAGGGCGGCTACCGTTTCGAGGGGGAAATCTTCCGGCGCGGAGAGGCGGCGCGGCGCGGAGGGATCGTCGATGTCTGGCCCCCCGGCGAGGACCGGCCCGTGCGTATCGAGTGGTTCGGCGACGAGGTCGAATCGATACGCCGCTTCGATCCCGACTCTCAGCGATCCTTCGACCGGCTGGAGTCCGTGGCGGTGACCCCCGCGGATCTGAGTATCGACCTCGAGACGGAAGACCTCGTCTCGCCGCTCGAACATCTCGAGGCCGGGATGCGCTGGTTCATGGTCCGGCCGGAATCGATCCGCGAACACCTCGAACTCTACGAGCGTATCCCCGAGGCGCTTCCGCGACTGGCCTCGCGGCTCGAGGCCGAGTGCTTCGGCGACCGCCCGCCCCGCCGGCGCATCGAGATCGGACCGCTGGCGGACACCGGGGTGCGGCCGCTCGACCTGCGCGGCTGGGCGCCCGACTACACGGCCGGGGAGCGGAGCGGCCGCCCCGACCTGGCCGAACAGGGCCGGCGCCGCGTGGTCGAGCGGCTGTTCGGCGAGGCGCGCGACGGAAGATACGTGGAGTTCTTCTTCGAAACCGCGGGCAGCCGCAACCGCTTCGCCGAACTCTACGGCAACCTCCCCGGGGCGGAGCGGGTCCGGCTCTGCGACGGCGTACTCTCGGACAGCTGCCGGAGCGACGCCGCGGGGTTCCATATCATCGCCGAGTGCGATTTCTACGACTACCGTACGCGCCGCCCCGTCGAGGCGCGCCGACGGAAGGCCGGCCGGCGGGCGCGCGAGGGTCGCCGCTACGAAGAAGCCTTCGACATCCAGCCCGGCGACCTTGTGGTGCATGTCGAACACGGCATCGGCCGCTACCTGGGCCTGTTCGAGACGGAGAGCGAAGAAGGCCGGCGGGAATCGCTGGTGGTGGAGTACGCCGACCGCGCCCGGCTCTACCTCCCCGTCGATCAGGCCCACCTGCTGAGCCGCTACGTCGGCGCGGGCCGTTCCGCCCCGCGCCTCCACAAGCTCGGAGGTCGGCGCTGGTCGCGCGAACGCGACACCGTGGAGCACGGGGTGCGCGATCTCGCCGCCCGCATGCTCGAGACCCAGGCCGCGCGCGAACTCGAGGGCGGACGGGCCTTTTCGGCCGATACCGCGTGGCAGGCCGAGTTCGAGGCGTCCTTCCCGTACACGGAGACCGACGATCAGCTCGAAGCAATCCGGGAGGTCAAGCGCGACCTGGAATCGCCGCGTCCCATGGACCGGCTGATCTGCGGCGACGCCGGATACGGGAAGACCGAGGTGGCCATGCGCGCCGCGTTCAAGGCCGTCATGGACGGCGCGCAGGCCGCCGTGCTCGTGCCCACCACCGTCCTGGCCCAGCAGCATTACGACAATTTCAGCGAGCGGATGGCCGCGTTTCCCGTGCGCGTGGACATGCTCAGCCGTTTCCGGAGCCCGAAAGAACAGCGCCGGATCGTCGGCGAACTGGCCGACGGGGCGCTCGATATCGTCATCGGCACCCACCGCATGCTCTCGAAGGACATCCGTTTCCACGACCTGGGACTGGTGGTCATCGACGAGGAACAGCGATTCGGAGTCGACGCCAAGGAAAAGCTGAAGCGCCTGAGGCAGCACATCGATGTGCTCACCATGACGGCAACGCCCATTCCCCGCACGCTTTACATGAGTCTGACGGGTGTGCGGGATATGAGTACGATCCAGACGCCGCCGCGCGAACGGCAGGCGATCGACACGGAGGTGAGGGAGTACGACGAGGCGCTGATCCGCGAGGCCGCGCTCCGCGAACTGAACCGCGACGGGCAGATCTTCTATCTGCACAACCGGGTGGAGACCATCGAAAAGAAGCGCGGGGAACTCGAGCGCCTGCTACCGGAAGCCCGGATCGGAGTCGCGCACGGGAGGATGGACGAGCGCAGCCTGTCGGAGGTCATGCACCGCTTCAGCCGCGGGGAGATCGATCTGCTGCTCTGCACGACCATCATCGAGAGCGGACTCGATCTGCCCCGCGTGAACACGATGTTCATCGAGCGGGCCGACCGCTTCGGACTCGCGGAACTCTATCAGCTACGGGGACGGGTGGGGCGGTCGCGCCACCGGGCTTACGCCTGTCTTCTGATCCCGCGGCACGGCGCGCTGTTCGCCGACGCCCGCAAGCGGATCCGCGCACTCCGCCGTCATTCGGGACTCGGATCGGGGTTTCAGCTCGCCCTGCGCGACCTCGAAATCCGCGGCGCGGGCAACCTGCTCGGCGCGAAGCAGAGCGGTCACATCGCATCCGTCGGGTTCGAACTGTACTGCCGCCTGCTGCGCCGCACGGTGGCCCGGCTCAGGAATGAGCCCGTGCCGCCGCTCGCGGAGGTGCGCATCGACCTCGAATTCATCCGGCCCGGCCCGCCGTCCGCCGGTGCCGGGGAGGAAAATGCGGCCTATATCCCCCATGACTACATGGAGGATGAAACGGCGCGCATCCGTTTCTACCGCCGGATTACGGCCGCGGCCGGCGGGCGCGAACTGCGCGCGACCGTCCGGGAGCTGCGGGACCGTTTCGGCCCGCTGCCCCCGCCGGTCCGCCGCCTGGCCCGGCTGACGCTGATCCGGCTCGACGCTGCGGCGCTGGAACTCGTGCTCGTGCGTGTGCATGAACAGAAGGTGATGCTGCAGAAGGACGACGGCTCGTGGCTGCGGACGGGATCCCGATTCCCGCGCCTGTGTGCCGAAACGCCGGACGGCAGACTCAGGGAGCTGGGGGTTGTCTTGAGGAACTGCTGAGTTCAACATGGGGACACTCGGGGGAATATCGTACTCGTACTCAGCGAAGCGGTACTCGTACTCGAGTTCCTTGAACGGGGGGAGTGGGATCGCGCCTTCGGCGCTCCGAGTACGCGTACGAGTAAGAGTACGAAAACGGCGGACGGCCTTCTGCTGTCCAGCAGAATCCCTACCTTCACGCACGGGTTCGGCCTGCGCCTCCCGGGTAGGGCGTGATCTTCGGGTTCTTTGTGGATTTTTGTGGAACTACTGAAGTCGTAGCGGCTGGATTAGAAACCCGCTCGCGTCACAACGTACGCGTACTCGTACTCAGCGAAGCGGTACTCGTACTCGAGTTCCTTGAACAGGGGAAGTGGAATCGCGCCTTCGGCGCTCCGAGTACGCGTACGAGTACGAGTACGAGTAAGAGTACGAAAACGGCGGACGGCCTTCTGCTGTCCAGCAGAATCCCTACCCTCACGCACGGGTTCGGCCTGCGGGTTATTCCTCCAGCGTGTGGACGAAGAGGCCGGAGAGGAGTTTCGGCTCGAACCAGGTGCTCTTCGGCGGCATGAGTCTTCCGGCCTCGGCCACGGCCATCAGGTCGTCCATCGTGGTCGGATGCAGCGAAAAGCCCAGCGCGGCCTCGCCGCCGTCGACCATCGCTTTAATCTTTTCAGGACTGCCCTTGCCGCCGACGAAGTCGATATTCTCGTCCGTGCGCGGGTCCTCAACCCCGAGCAGCGGAGCCAGGATGGCGTCCTGCAGCCGGCTGACGTCCAGCCGCGCCACGGGGTCGTCCTCCGGCGCTTCCGTGCGGGGGGTAAGCCGGTGCCAGCTGCCGTCGATATAGCAGAGAAACCGGCCGTGTTCCGGCGTGCGCTGCGCGTCGAGCGGTTCGATCGCGCACACCTCGTTCAGTTTGTCGAGAAAGGCTGCGGAGTCCGCGGGGAGGCGCCGCACGATCCGGTTGTACGGAAGGATGCAGAGCTGTTCGGCGGGAAAGAGCACCGCCATCATATACTGGTCCGGCGCGAAGGGTTGTTCGCCCCCGCGGGCCTCGAGACGGCGGGCCGCCACGGCCGAGGCGGCCGCGGCGCGGTGGTGGCCGTCGGCCACGAAGACCTCCGGGATATCGGCAAAGGCTTCAACCCAGGCGTCGGGATCGGGAATGGCCCAGGCGCGGTGCGTGACCCCCTCCGGGGTTTCGAGCGTAAAGATCGGCTCGTGCGTCTTGAGTTCCGCGGCGCGGCGGTTCAGGTCCTCCCGCCCGCGGTAGGCGAGAAAGACCGGGCCGGTCTGCGCGTTCTGGGTATCGATGCAGCGCACCCGGTCCGCCTCTTTCGCCGCGCGCGTCTTCTCATGGATCCGGATGCGGCCTTCGACGTAATCGCGAACGTGGCACGCCGCCACCAGCCCGTTCTGCTCGTGCGTCTCATCGCTCTGGCTGTAGAGGTAGAGTGACGGCTCCGCGTCCCGTTCGAGCACGTGTTCGCGTTTCATCCGGTCCAGATTGTCGCGGCCGCGCAAGTACACCTCGTCGCTGTAGGGCTCGATATTCGCCGGCAGATCGATCTCCGCGCGCGTGACATGCAGAAAACAGTGCGGGTTGTCGCCCGCCAGCTCGCGGGCCTCATCCGCCGTCACCACGTCGTAGGGCGGAGCCGCCACGCGATGTTCCTGTCCCGCTTTCGGCCGCCATGCATGAAAAGGCTGTATATCCATGAGTCTCCCGTCGCTGGTTGGTGGGTTATCGGTTCCGCTCTTCCGCTCCCGCCCCGGCGCACGGAGTCCGGGGCGCATCAAACGGAGTCGGTCATTATGAAGATTGAGGACGCCGGACGCAAGGCATGTCGCGCGATCGACAGCAGTTCTCATTATGGCCGCATTCCGACCGCGGACGGCGTGGCAGCCGTCCCTCCCGAGTCGATATCCGACGCATTTTCGGGCACTGGGAGGGTCGGGTGCCACCCCGACCGAAAAGGGTGAAGCCATAATGAGAATCGCTGCGCGATCGATACGCCGGCCGGACATTTCGCTACGAACCGTCGGTGCAGTCAGAAGGATCCAGGCTTCCTCCCCTTGTTCCACCCCGGATTAAACAAACGCGAAGTAATGCGAAAATAGTACGTTCTCGCTATGCCGGGCACCCGCCCCCTCGCACGGAATCGGGAGCTTTTACGATTTATAATAAAAACCAAAAGAAACGTTGCTTGAGCGAAACTTAAAGATATTTATTTTGAGCACGGATGTTTTTATGTATCTTTGGATTTCACAGAAGCAAATAAAGCTGGCGCACGAGCCTATTATTTAATTCGCAAGGCGATATATTATCATTTTATTTGATCCGGCAATGACTTCTGTGGTCTAATTACACACTGTGAATTATACGGAAGCATATACTGACCCTGCGGGGCGACGGTCCGGCATCGCACTGGTTCTGGTGTTGGGGATGCTGGCGGTGCTGATGATCATGGCCGTGGGTTTTGCGGTATCGATGCGCACGGAACGTCTCGTATTTGATTCCGAGCTCGAATCGGCGAAGACCCGTCATCTGGTGGATGCCGCCCTGAACCGGGCGTTGAACGAGATCGATCTGCAGGTCGGCACTAACCACTACCCTCTTCAGGACTGGATTGTTTCCGATGGAGCCGGGACGGTGGACACGATCGACCTGAACCGCTCCAATCTCTGGACGCATCTTCCGAAGGGTGTCGGCAATCCCGCCTCCCCCACCCCGGCGCGGTGGATTACCCTTACGGAAAAGGACACGGGTCGCGCCGTGGGGAGAATCGGGTTCGCGGCGGTGGACTGCGCCGGTTTTTTTGATGCGAACACGCTTTTCGACGAAGAGCGCAAAGCTGAAGATGCGCAGTACGATCTGGAATTGAACAACGCGCTTCTCCGCGAATTCGCAGACGGGGTCACGGCTAGGGATGTTGATGACCGTCGCACCAATGCGGTCATGTACGCCTCGAATCCCGAGTTTTATTCCTTCAACCAGGACCTGCTCGAAGAACGTCCCGTCCACCTCTTCACCCATTCCTACTATCCCACCAACGGAAGTGTCCCGCACTCAGACGGAAACCGCCGTGAAATTGTGCGGTGGATGGGCAGCAACAGAGTGGAGCGGACCCTGATCAACCAGACACGAGACTTCAACTGGAACGGCCGCGGAAACAGCACAGCCGCGAAATGGACGTATATCTCCGAGCATTGCAGGGAGGTCTACGACCAGATCCGGGAGATGGTGTACGACTATCATGAAAACGTCGAGTCCCTGACCGATCCGGAGTTCACGGCGATCTCCATCGCGGAACAGCTCTACAACCACTCGACCGGTGCGGCGTCCTTTACCCATATCTCAGCGTTCAACGACATCGTATGGGAGGGGTCGGGATACGAGAGCGAAACCGACCGGTGGGATACGGGACTGAATTCGCTGGGGTTCAAGCTGGCGCCGTTTCTCAATGAAATCGTCATCGACACGACCTATTACAAAGACGAAACAGTTCCCGGGGAAACGAATTACGTATACCGTCTGCGCGCGGATATCGAACTCTGGCATCCTTTCCCGCGCATGAATTTCGCGGGCGGATGGAGCGGTGACTTCTGCACCACGCCGTACGTCGAATTCGATTTCAAATTCGACCCGGACACTCTTGACTTTTCAGAAGACCCCGGAGTTTCCAATCTCCCCTCGGACCGCAACGGGTGGCGCTATTTCACGCCTAAATCGATAGAAACCAGTTTTTTCCATCTCAACACGCTCGACAACGGCTCCTTCATGCACCGCACCTCGCGGGAACACCAGACGTTCATGCCGAACGAATTTGAGACGGGTTACGTGGAGTGCGAGGTCAGTCAGCTCAATGAACCCTTCGACATTCCCACTGATTTCGTGCTCGGCCGCATCCGCGCGCAGTGGCGCAACAATGCTACCAACATGTCCGATGGCTGGTTCCTCTTCGACCAGGTGATCGCCCCGGGAGATCCGGACAATATCCTGTATATGCCGTTCGATCAGGCTTGCGTAACGACTCCGGGAACGCTCGACAACCCCAATTCAAAGCGTGTTTCATTCCAGGTGGATGACCCGCGAATCAACTGGGATTTCGAAGATCACTGGCACTGGGGTGTGCCTGAAACACTCGGCAACGGGATAGGCGCCGGGATGAATTCAGTCCTGACCTACGATGACCCCGAAAAGGACGGGACGTTCTGGATGTATCAGCCGGGCAAGGACTTTGTCGTCTATGAGGGATGGACCAACCGTCTGCTGAGGTCGGTGGCGGACTTCGGGACGTTTCTCTACGACGAGAACAAGCCCTGGACGACCATGAAGCTTGCCGGTCCCGAAGCCTGGCCGGTGTTCGAGTATTTCGGCTTCAAGGACGAGTCACGCACCAACGGGCTGCCGCGCGAGATCACCCGCGGGCTGGTCAACCCGAACACCCTGCAGACGAATGTCCTGGCTTCGCTTCTTTACAGGGCGCCCGTGCACAAGTGGCATCACCGTCGTCCCGATTGGCGGTACATGGAGAGTTTTATTCCCACCAACTATATTGAGGATGCCGGAACCGCCCGGGACCTCGCGAGCAGACTGATACTGGACGATCCGGTCCGAACCCCGTACGAGGCTTATTCAAAATACGATTACGATGAACTCATGGATGTACTCAAAGGCGGGACTTTCACCTATCCGCTCTCTGAGATCGATGACGATCACGGAGACTGGGGATACGAGGGGATGGTAACCAAGTGGGACGTCGACAACCTGCTCGGCCACCTCCGCCCCTATCTTTCCACGAGGCAGAATCTCTTTTTGGTCTATCTCGCGGCGCAGTCGATTGATGATGCGGATGGCGATGGTACTATCGATAATGGTGAGGTCAGCTCAGACAGACTTGCGCTGGCTGTGTGCTGGCGCGATCCGGAGCGCGAGCAGGCACCCCGCGTGCTGGCCTTCCGGTGGCTTTGAGGGGGAACCATGAAATGCGGATTCAAAATCCTGATGATTGCAGCTGCTTGCCTGACGTATGCGGGGCATGCGGATCCGAATGTGGATGCCCCCCCCTCCGTGGAGGAAATCAGGTCCATCAACCAACGCAAAAACACGATCAAGACCATGCTTCCTGAATTTCCGAGGCGATTTCTCAAGCCCCTGTTTCTCGACCGGGACGGTCTTGAAATCCGCGGGGTCTCCATACCGGAATCGCGCCTCCGGAGCGCGCTGGATGTCCTGCCCGGAGAAAACATCATCGGAACGCTCAGATTCCGCTCAGGTCACGCCATTTTCACCACACATTCGGTATATCTCGTCGGCGATAATACACTCCGCAGCCTTCTCGGTATGCGTGTGGTCGAATACGATATCACATCCAACTACGCCGGATTCAAACCGCTGTTTGATTTCCTGAACGATTTTTACTACTGCATCACGTATAGAGAACTGAGTCGTTTTGAAAAGCTCGATGAAGAGTACGAGATCGACATGGACCCGCCCAAATCGTTCCATTGCGTCAAGGTGGCCGGCGAGGTAATCCCGAGCAACAACATGAGACTCAACACATTTTTCGAAAGAATCTACCGGTTCCACGAATACGGCACGAATATGGCGCCCGCCACGGCCGCATCTACGGGGAGCGCAAACGGAACGAATGCCGGCGCGGGGCTGACGACCAACAGGGTTCCCGGAAATGCGGGCGGGTACAGCCCCTGAATATTGCGGGCCGCAGTCACTGAAACTGCTTTCGGGCGATGCTCATCAGTTCGCAGGCATGGCCCTGAGGCGGGTCCGGGTGGAAAACACCTGCTCATGACGATTCAGATAGCTGTCGCGGTCCCCGCCCGACATCCTGGCGGCACGCTCCGCGTGATCTTCGCTCAAAACCCCGAGCGTTAGGTCAATGTAGGCGGGGCGGTTCGTGTTTCCGGCGCCCCAGATATAACGGTTCGTGGTGGTGCCGCTCCGCAGGGTGACCGCGACTTCGAAACGGGTCACGTTACGCGAAGCGATGTCCTCATTCACAGGCGTAAACAGCGAAGGATTCCAAGACTGGCCCAGCATCGCGGAAATCGGGGTGAAGTTGGCGGGATCGACATAGGCGCGTACGAGGTCGTTGCTGGTATTGATCGCATATTCGACGGGATAAATGCTGCGATGCACGCCGGTGGGGGGGGCGAAGATGTCCGAAGTGGAAAAAAACCGGAGCACATTGTCGCCGGCACCATCCACACGCACCTCGAAGGGCGTGTTCGTATGGAGCAGCGCGGCGGAAAGTTCCTCCTTGATCAGCGACAGGGCACTCTGACCGTGAAGAAGCCGCTCGCTCTTGCGGCTCCCCTGCTCCATGGCGCGCTGCGCGTTCGAGAAAACGTTGCCCATGGCCAGCACGAGCAGCATCAGCACACCCATGGCGAGCAGAAGTTCGACGAGCGTGAAGCCGTGTTTAGTCTGCGGGTGTGATGTTTTCATAGCTTTCTCAGTTATGTCTGAAAAACTCCGTGTAGAATATCTCCGCTTCCCGTCGCGACGGCTCGTCGGCGTAGTAATCGGGCCAGAGGTAGAGGGTGGCCGAGGCCGGGTTAGTCGCGGTCATAGTCTGCATATCCAGGGAGTACTGCAACGAGTACCCGCCTCCCCCCGCGCTGCTGCAGCGAAACTGATACGGTCCGCCGCTGCTCGTGTTGATCTGACCGTAATTCGCGCCGGTGCACTCGCTGTTGGTCCAGACCGTCGACGATCCCCCGCTCTGAAACCCGGGCGCGGGAACGGAACCGGGAAAGTTGCCGCTGAGGGAATATTCAGCCCGTACGGATTCGAGCAGGCTTTCCGCGAAATCGGCCATGTAGGCATCCTTCTCCGAACCCCGGGTCATCCTGATGCCCTCGCCGAAAAGACCGAGCAGGCTCAGCAGTCCGATACCGACGATCAGCAGGGCCAGGGTGACCTCGACCAGTGAGAACCCCCCGGACCGGCCGGAGACCCGATGACTAGTCTTCTTCATAATTACGCACCTCGGAAATGCCGGTGAGACGATTGATGACCACCGTAGCCCGCGCATACTTTCGCGCATCGTCTTCAGGAGATCCGTCCACGGACCCGCTTTCATCCGTCCGCCCGGGATAGACCTCGATTTCGGGCGTAGTCACTGCCAGGCCCTTCATCCGCCCGTTCGGGCGCCAGACCAGACATTTGACGGAAGCGTAATTGTCAGTGCCCAGCGCAAAATTCTTCTCCGCAGTACTCGGCGGCGGATAGACCACCACGCCCTCCTGGTAGGCCTTCCAGCCCCGGATGAACTCGCCCTCCGGGGCGGTATCATCGCAGGTCGTCTCGTTGGTGCAGGCGTAGATGGCGTAGTGCGTGAAGGATTTGTCCTTATCGCTGCAGTTATCGTCCGGAAGCAGCAGGTACGTATGCTGGCGTTTGGTGATGGCCCACTGGCGCGCGAGCGAGACGGCGCCCTGCAGTTCGCGCGCGGCGGCATCGACGCGCGCCGCCCGGCTCTGACTGCCCTGAAAGGCGGGAATCGCGATCGTCGCGATGATCCCCATCACGAGGATCACCATCATCAGCTCAATCAGGGTAAATCCGCCCCGGCCCGCATTCCGATGTCCACCCATGTTCCGTTCCCCCGCCACATTTTTTCTGCGGCTGCAATGATGGAGTATAGTAGCGCATGCATGCATGCCCTGCAAACAATTAGATCATCCGGAGCAGCGATTCTCATTATGGCTTCACCCTTTTCGGTCGGGGTGGCACCCGACCCTCCCAGTGCCCGAAAATGCGTCGGATATCGACTCGGGAGGGACGGCTGACACGCCGTCCGCGGTCGGAATGCGGCCATAATGAGAACTGCTGCATCCGGAGTCCGCGCTGACCCGCTCTGTCTGTACAGGGCGGGCTCGAGGCACCGGTGAATCATTCGGTCTGAAAGTCGCACGGCATGCGGTCGAGAACGGGCTGGAGTCGCCGACGGGCCTGCAGTGCCGACGTGTCGCCCTCGCCCGGCCGGACCGGGTTCTGCTCGTGCGGGTCATTGTGCAGATCAAACAACCGCCCGTCGCCGAACAGCTTCCACCGCTTCCCGCGCACGAACCGGGCCGGCGTGACCTTGTCGTTGAGACGCGGGTTGTAGTGGACGAAAACCCAGTCGCGCGGGTTCCCCTCCCGACCGAGACACTGCGGAAGAAAACTGCGGCCGTCCACATCGTCCGGCACCGGTGCTCCACCCGCTTCCGCCAGTGTGGGCAGGAAATCGGACAGATCCACCAGATCCCCGCATACGGTGCCGGGGGGCGTCGAGCCCGGGCAGCGCGCGATCAGCGGCACGTTCGTGCCCTGCTCGGTCGGCTTGCCCTTGCCGCCCCTGACCGTCTCGCCGTGCTGCACGATTTCGAGCGGAACCGTGCCGTTGTCGCCAACGAACAGCACCAGCGTCTCCGCGCTGACGCCCGCGTCGTCGACCGTGTCCAGCACGTAACCGACGAGCCGGTCCATGTGCTCGACCATCGTTTTGAAGTACGCCAGGCGCCCCTCGGGGTCGTTCGGCTCCTGTCCCTCCGCCCGGTACCCCGGCGGAAGATGAAACGGACGATGCACCAGCGCCATCGAGAAATACGCGAGGAAGGGCTGTCCCTCCCTTGCCTTCCTCAGGATGAAATCGTTGATGAAGTCGCAGAACAGATCGGGCCCGTACGGCTGTTTTTCCGGATCGAGCCAGGTGCCGTTGCGTTCCACCAGCGGCTCGTAGAAGCGACTGCCGCGCTTGTCGTCGATCTGCCACAGGCAGTGCTCGTCAAAGCCGAAGCGGTCCGGAATCTTCAGGTCGCCGCCAAGCTGCCACTTGCCGGCCATGGCCGTGGCGTACCCCTCTTCGCGCAGGAGATTGGCAAACGTGGTCTCCTTCGGATCGAGATAATCCCACGCGGTGTAATTGAAACAGTTGTAGCGTCCGGTCATGATCTTGACGCGCGACGGTGCGCAGAGCGGGTTGGCATAGGCATGCGTGAACCGTACGCCCTCATCGGCCATCTGATCGAGCCGCGGGGTCGTCCACGACTCACACCCGTAACAGCTCAGGGCCTCCTCGCCCAGATCGTCGGCCAGAATCAAAACCAGGTTGGGCTTCCTCCTCTTCGCCCCCTTCGCAGACAGAGCCGGTATCGCACCCGCCGCTGCCGCCGCCGCCATGAAATCACGTCGCCGCATCATAAACGCTCCCGATGTTTCGTGGACTTATGTTTATAATACGACTAATATACTTAGCAATAAGTTTTTTTGTTCTTGAGCGTACGGAACCGGGGAGTGGCGACATGAGTGATAACGGCTCGATGACACGGCGTGCGATGATGGGCGCGGGGGCGGCGGGTTTTTTCGGGGCGACGGCGCGCGCGGCGGCCGCGGAGGGTTCGGCGCCGCTGGCCCCGAGGCAGGCGTTTTCGGTGCGCGATTTCGGAGCGAAGGGAGACGGGGCCTCCGACGACAGCGGAGCGTTCCAGAAGGCGCTCGACCGGGCGGTTCACGCCGGCAACGGCGCGATCTATGTCCCGGCCGGCCATTACCGGATCGGGAGGCGCGTGTCCGCGGAGGCCACGCTCGAAGGACTCGCGCTGCTCGGCGACGGCCAGAATGTCTCCAGCCTGATCTGCGACCACGAGGAGGGCGTCTTCCGCCTGCATGACCATCGCTGCCTGACGGCGGTGACGGTGCGCGACCTGTCGTTCTTCGCCGATCGCCCCGCCGCGGGCACGGCGCTCGAAATCTCGTCGCCGCCGCGCGGCGCGCGCAACTACCGCACACTGCTCGTGGAAAACGTCGACATCCGCGGATTCGGCGTGCCGTCCCGCAGCTATTTCACGCGGGGCATCGACGCCACCGGCCAGTGGCGTCCGCTTTTCATGAACGTGATCGTTTCCGGGATCAGCGACCCGGGGTACAAGCGCGGGGACCGTTCCGACGACGCGCCGTCGTATGCGGCGGAAGTGGGGATCGTCGCCGACTGGTGCTACGCGCCGAGCTTCCAGCACTGCTACGTCTGGTCGCAGCGCACCGGCTACAGAATCGTGAACCGCGGCCGCGAGCAGGGTCCCGAGGACAGCGCCTTCTACCGCAGCAACGCCGTCGGCTGCGTGATCGGGATGGACATCGAGACGCCGATCTTCGAGCCGCAACTCGTGATCGAGTCGTGCCACATCAACTGCCGCGATGTCGGCGTATGGCTCAAGAACCGCAAGTTTTTCCAGCTCACCAACAATCTGATGTACGGTCAGGACGGCACGGATTTTCCCTACGTCGACTTTCTGCTCCACAACGCCTATTCCGGCACGATCATCGGCAACGTGTTCCAGTCGCCGGAAATTACCAACTACCGGGAAGATCCGCCCGCCGATCACACGATGATCGAGCTGCGCGGGCGCACGCGCCACCTGCTCATCTCCCACAACGTCCTCAACGCCAAGGGCCGCATGCTCAAGCGATCCGGTGACATGGAGGGGCTGATCGTAAAGGACAACCTGGCGTCGAACCCGCACGTGGAGATGGACGGGCACGAATAAGGTCCACCCTGTTGCAGCCGTTCTCATGAAGGCCGCACTTCGACCGCGGACGGCGTGGCAGCCGTCCCTCCCGAGTCGATATCCGACGCATTTTCGGGCGTTGGGAGGGTCGGGTGCCACCCCGACCGAAAAGGGTGAAGCCATCATGAGAATCGCTGACCCTGTTCCCTGTTCCTCCCGCATTGACTCCGCACGCGGAAGACACCACACTGGACCCGGCGAAAGGAAGCCGGAAAGTCCTGCCCTTTATGAATCGCGCAGAACAGGTTATAAGGTCTCTGGGACGTCCCATGGCCCGCGTAATCCGGGACCTCGGCCGGCTTGCACTTTTTCTGGCGCATACGTTTTTTCACCTCGTGAGCAGGAAGCTCAAGTTCCTCACCACGGTCGAACAGCTGCAGTTCGTCGGGTACCAGTCCCTGCTGATCGTGGGGCTCACGGGCGCGTTCACCGGCATGGTGCTGTCCTTCCAGGGCTACTACACGCTCAACCAGGTCGGGACGACGGCCCTGCTCGGCCCGCTCGTCGCGCTCTCGCTGCTGCGTGAACTGGGGCCGGTGATCAGCGCGCTGATGGTCACCGGCCGCGCGGGTTCGGCGGTCACCGCCGAAATCGGGATCATGCGCATCGGCGAGCAGCTCGACGCGCTGGAGGTGATGGGGCTGAACCCCTACCGCCACGTGGTGGTGCCCCGCTTCCTCGCGCTCATCATCGCCGTCCCGCTGCTCGCCTCTTTTTTCAACGCAGTCGGCATTCTCGGAGGATACGGCGTGGGCGTGCACCTGCTCGGCGTGCCCGCCGGGACGTATTTCGGCGAAATGACCGATTACGTGCATCTGAAAGACATCACCAGCGGTCTCTACAAGTCGTGCAGTTTCGGCGTGCTGATCGCGTGGATATGCTGTTTCAAGGGGTACACCACGGGGCTCGGCGCGAAGGGTGTGAGCCGCGCCACCACCGAGGCCGTCGTGATGGCCTCGGTCGTCATTCTCGCCTGGGACTATTTCATGACCTCCATACTGTTCTGATGAACCCGATCCTTAAAATCGACGACGTGCATAAGACGCTCCGGGGACTGAAGGTCCTCCGCGGTGCCACGCTCGAGGTGATGCCGCACGAGGTGGTCGGGCTGATCGGCGGGAGCGGCGAGGGCAAGAGCGTGCTGCTGAAGCATGCGGCGGGGCTGATGCGCCCCGACCACGGCCATGTCTATGTCGACGGCGACGACCTGTGCTGCCTGAGCCGCCGCCACAAGCAGTCCTTTTACGACCGGCTCGGGTTCCTCTTCCAGAACGGGGCGCTGTTCGACTCGCTGAGCGTCTACGAGAACATCACCTTCCCGCTCCGCGAGCAGGGCCTCGGCGAACAGGAGATCCGCGAACGCATCCGAACCGTCCTCGGCCACGTGGGGCTGGAAGGCTCGGAGGAAAAACTGCCCGGACAGCTCAGCGGAGGAATGCTCAAGCGCGCCGCGCTCGCGCGGGCGCTGATCAAGTTCCCCGAGATCATGCTCTTCGACGAACCCACCACGGGGCTCGACCCGCTCATCGTGCGCACCATCCACAACCTGATCCACAGCTGCCAGCGCGAACTGAACTACGCGGGGATCATCGTCACGCACGAGATCCCGGCCATCTTCGGGCTGGTTCAGAAGGTGGCCTTCCTTTATGAGGGGCGTATCCGCTTCTACGGAACGCCGGAGGAAGTGCACCAGACCAACGACCCGGTGCTGCGGGAGTTCATTGACAGTGCGACCATGACGGAAGATCCTGTCACCTGGCACGGATGCCTGGGGACGAACAACGGCGGAGCGTAATCATGAAAAAGTTCGATCTCGAATTCACCGTGGGACTGTTCATCCTGATCGGCATCGGCTGTCTCGTCGTGCTCTCGATCAAAATGGGCCGCCAGGAGGTGATCGGCGGCCGCGGCTACACGGTGAACGCCACGTTCACCGACGTCGGCGGACTGCGCGACGGTGCCACGGTCAGCATCGCCGGCGTCTCCGTGGGTCAGGTGGAAAAGGTATCCATGCAGAATTTCGCGGCCGAGGTGCGGCTGCGTCTCGGAGAGGAGATCGAGCTTCCGCGCGATACGATCGCCTCGATCAAGACCCGCGGCGTCATCGGCGAGAAATACGTCGAACTCAGCCCCGGAGGCGCCCCGGACACCCTCGGTCCGGGCGAAACGATCACGCAGACCGAACCGGCCATAGACCTGATCGAGATGGTTTCGAAATACGCGATAGGACAGATCGAACAGAAACAGAAGTAAGGAGACCGCCATGACCGCGCGACGACTGCTCCGGACCCTGATCGTGCCGGCCCTGCTGGCTGCGCCGACCGCCGCCCCGGCGGGCGAGGCGCTGGATGAGCTGCGCGGGGCCACGGACGAGGTGCTCAGGATTCTTCGGAACGAAGAACTCGGCGAGGAGGACAGGGAGGAGAAGATCCGCTCCATCGCCCTGAAGGAATTCGACTGGCGGGTCATGACCCGCAGCGCGGCGGGGCGGCACTGGAGGACGCTCAATGATGCACAGCGGGACCGGCTCGTCCCGCTCTTCCGCGACCTGATCACCCGTACCTATCTTGAGAAACTGGAACACTACTCCGGCGAAGAGATCGAGTTCACCGGCGATTCGGTGCAGGAGAAGTACGGTACGGTGAACGCCCGGGTGCTGAGGACCGACGGCAAGGAAATCTCACTCGTGTGGCGCGTCATCCGGCACGACGCCGGATGGAAGGTCTACGACGTCGTCGCCGACGGCGTAAGCATCGTCCGCAACTACCGCGACCAGATCAACGAGATCCTGACAAGCGGGAGTTTCGAGGAACTGGTGTCAAAACTGGAACAGAAGAAGCAACAGGAACAGAAGAAAGGGAAAGAATCATGAAGATTACCTCCGGATTCGCCGCACTCGCCGTCGTTCTCGCAACCCTCGTTTCCGCATCCTACGCCGCCGATACGGGGGCGGGCGATGAGACCCTCCCGCCCGGCCTGGAAATGGACGGCGCACAGGCCGGCCCGCAGGTTCCCGACCCGCTCGAACCGTTCAACCGCGCCATGTTTCAGTTCAACGACAAGCTCTACTTCTGGGTGCTCAAGCCCGTGGCGCAGGGATACTCGAAGATCCTCCCCGAAATGACCCGCAAGGGGGTCGGGAATTTCTTCTCCAACCTCGAATCGCCCGTGCGGGTCGTCAATTCGGCACTGCAGGGCAAGTTCGAGGATTCGGGCGCGGCGCTGGCGCGGTTTCTCGTGAATACCACGGCGGGCGGGCTCGGGTTCACCGATCCCGCGGCGAAAAAATTCGACGTGCCGCCGCCGAACGAGGATCTCGGCCAGACGCTCGGCTCCTACGGCATGGGCGAGATGTTTTATATCGTCTGGCCGGTGCTCGGTCCGTCCAACGTCCGCGACACGATCGGCATGGTCGGCGACGGTTTTCTCGATCCGCTCTACTACGCCGAGATGAAGACGTGGGAAGAGGTGGCCCTGAAAGCCGGCGACCGCATCAACGCACTCAGCATGCGCCTGGGCGAATACGAGCAGTTCAAACAGGATGCGCTCGACCCCTACGTCTCCATGCGCGACGGCTATCTGCAGCGGCGCCGACACCTGGTTGAGGACCGGGAACCGGGGGCGCCCGGACCCGAAGGCTCGGAAAAATAGCGGGTCCGATGACCGGCTGTCCGCAATCTGCGGGGGAGGGGATCAGGGGAGAGTCAGAGTCAGAATCAGAGTAAGAATCAGAGTAAGAGGGAGTGGGAAACCTGAGACCTGAGTAAGATCTCTCCACAGAGAATATGATTCGCACGTGTACCGTTGAGCTGTGTTCTCTCTGAAGAACTGCTCGGGGCGGGACTCGAACCCGCACGACCTTAAATCGGTCACAAGGCCCTCAACCTTGCGCGTCTACCAATTCCGCCACCCGAGCGCAGAAAATGGAACGCGAGGATATACCCCGCAAACGGTGCGGAGTTCAAGGTAATTCGCACCCTACCCGAAGTACGGCGGCTCGTTGCCCGGCTTCCACTTGATGTTGCAGCCGGTGGAACCTGACTTCAACATTGCCCGAAGAAGCGCTCGAATCCCCCTGTGAACATTGAAGTGAGTTTTGAATCGGGGTGTCCCGGCGGAAAAAAGGGTTATTCGTGGATTTTTATGGAAGGGTTCCCGGGAAAGGTGGGATGCGGCAGATCGGAGGAGAGAGAGAGAACGATGAAGGACATGAAGAGCATGAAGGTTGGTTGAGGGGGGGGACATATACTCGTACTCGTACGCGTACTCGGAGCGCCGAAGGCGCGATCCCATCCCCCGATTCAAGGAATTCGAGTACGAGTACCGCTTCGCTGAGTACGAGTACGAGTACGATATTCCACCGGGTGTCCCCATGTTGAACTCAGGAGATGCCCTGAAAGCGGATCCGAACGGGATCTGTTTTTCTCTCGCCAGGCCGCCAGGGTCGCCAGCAATTTTCCTCATTCGGGGAGCACGATCCCTTTGCCTATCCTATTCTCATTCCGCTTTGCGATCCTTGCGCCTTTGCGAGAGTCATGGCTTGCGTTTTCGAACAGATGGGGTCAGATGACTCCGAACTGGCCCGCGAGGCTGTAGAGGATCAGCAGAATGCCCAGGCTCAGGACGCCGGCGAAGTAGCGCCGCAGGCGCCGCCCCGCGAGCCGGTGCGAGAGCCGTACACCCAGCTGGACACCGGTGATCGACCCGACGAGCAGAAAGCCCACCAGCGGCAGCGAAACATGGCCCTCGCTGAAGTGCGCCATGGCTCCCGCCCCGGTGGCGAATACAATCTGAAACGCACCCGTGCCGACGGCGGCCACCGTCGAAACGCCGAGCACGTAGACGAGCAGCGGGAACATGATGAACCCTCCGCCGACGCCCATCAGGCCGGTGAGCATGCCCACGACCAGGGCCACGCCCACGGGGACCCACAGGCTGAACGAGGTTCCGCTGGTCTCAAAGGACATCCGGGGCGGGAGGGCAAGCTTACGCAGGCGTTGCGAGAAGACGGTGTCCACGCGGTCGGTGTCCCCGCCCTCCTGTGTCTTTTCACGAATAATCGACACCGCCACGGCCGCCATGAGCGCGAGAAAGAGGAGGTTCATCACCACATCCAGCATCGGCTGGCTCCGCCCCGCGATCCGGAGGCTTCCCGCCTCCTGCTGCAGAACGGACATGATCTCCTTGCCCAGGAAACTTCCCGTCGCCGCCCCCGCGGCGAGCAGTACGCCGAGTTTGACATCGACATCCCCCCGCCGCCAGTGCTTGAACGCCGAGACTGAACCCGTGCAGAAGATCTGGACGAGATCGCTTCCCACCGCCACAGGATAGGGAACGCCGAACAGGATGCGCAGGCAGGGTGTAAGCAGAAATCCCCCGCCGACTCCGAACAGGCCCGTCAAGAACCCGATCAGTAAGCCGAGCCCCACCAGGGCAGGCCAGAATACCTGCACCCCGCCGATCGTTACTTCCAGCACCTGCGCCCCCGTTCCTTTGGAAAATTAAAGGAGCCCGCCTTATAGCACGGCGGAGGGGTCACGCCAAGTGCGCGAAACATGGCGAACGGAAAAAATCAGGGCGAAACCGGAATCCAGCCCAGCGATTCCAGAAAGTCCACGGCAGCCCGTGTGGTGCGCGTCGTGAAGGGTTCGCGGTTGAAAAAGCCGTGTCCGGCGTCCTCGTAGATCCTGACTTCGCAGCGCCCGCCCGCGGCCTCAATTTTCTCCCGGAAACTCCGTGCCGTCGAAACTGGGATCGTGTCATCGCGGTCGCCGAGCATGAAAAGCGCAGGGGGTATATCCGGACCGATATTGTGCAGCGGCGAAAACCGCGGCCATGCCTCTCCGATCCGGTCGTAACCATAGCCCTCGGGGCTGTTGTCGACTACCGGGTTGAAGAGCAGCAGCGCGTCGGGGCGGCAGCTCACCTCCGGGTCCGACGGATCGTTCCAGTCTTCCAGGGTGGCCGTGGCGGCGGCCAGGTGGCCGCCCGCGGAGCCGCCTCCGGCGGCGATACGCTCCGGATCCACGCCCCAGTCCTCCGCGTGGGCCCGGACCCAGCGCAACGCCGATTTCGCATCCTTAAGCGATTCAAAGGGTGTGGTTCCGTGCCTTTCTTCGACCCGGTAATCGGGACAGAACGCCACCATCCCGCGCGAGGCCAGGGCGCGGGCCTGCCGTGAAAAGTGCAGGGGATTGCCGCCCTTCCAACCCCCTCCAAAGAAGAATACTGCGGCCGGCCGACGGTCGCGGGCGTCCCACCCTTCCGGGAGGTAGATGTGCACGGCGAGATCCTGCTGCGGGGTCTCCCTGTAGACGGGTCTGCGGTCCGGGGCGACCTCCGCGGCGCGGGCGGAGGTCGCCAGCAGCGCAATGAAAAGGATACGCACGGCCTTCGGTGTCATCGGCATTCTCCCGGCTAAGGCGTTCAGTCGCGCCGGATCATAGCACAGAATCCGGCGGGATATACAAGTCTGCGCCCTTTCATTCCAGCAGTTCTCATTATGGCCGCATTCCGACCGCGGACGGCGTGGCAGCCGTCCCTCCCGAGTCGATATCCGACGCATTTTCGGGCACTGGGAGGGTCGGGTGCCACCCCGACCGAAAAGGGTGAAGCCATAATGAGAATCGCTGCTTTCACTCACCGTCAATGAATTGCTGGAATTCGCGCAGGGATCGTATTAGAATCAAACCGCAGCAGCCCGATGCGACGACCGGGCAGGTTAAAGAATGAAAAGGAAAGGAGTGTTCCCGTGAAAAGAAAAGCTGTTGTATTTACGGTTATGATGATGACGGCGGGGTTAAGCGCCTCGGCGGCGGAACCCGTTCAGCTCAGCCTGACGCCCGATGTGGCGATCCATGACCGGGGTGTCATGATTCGCGGAATCGCTCTGAACATCTGGGGGGAAAATCCGCAGGAAGCCCTGGCACTGGGTATCGTCAACGGCTCCACAGGACAAAGCCTCGGGTTCAGCTGGTCGCTTCTGCTCAACTACGCCGAAAGCTACCGCGGGGTTCAGTGGGCGGCGGTCAATTACGCCACGGCGGAATTCACGGGCTGGCAGGGCGGATGCATCAATTACTCCGGCGGCTCGACCTACGGACTGCAGACCGCGTTCGTGAATTACTCGGCCCATCTTCGCGGGCTGCAGCTCGGATTGTTCAATGTGGCTGAAAGCACCGATGAGGCACTGCAGGTCGGGGTGATCAATCTTCTCCCTGAAAACGAGACCTGGTTCGGGAATCTCCCCGAAGAGCTGGCTCCGGGCATGGTTCTGGTGAACTGGAGCTTCTAGCGATGACCCTGAAACGGTGAAGACGCCCATCACACATCGTGCCGGCGGCTGGGCGTTCCGGGGTGCGGGGGTGGCGCTGGCGGCCGCCCTGATGATACCGGCGTGGGCGGAAGTGGACCGTGCGGGCACACTGGCTTTGTATGCCGCGACGTGGATCCTTCTGGCTCATCTTGTACTCGGGGTATACGTTCTTCTGCGATTTCTCGATGCGAAGGACGACACGCACAATGCCATGGACGCCATGGGAGCGGTTTTCCTCTATGGGGCCGTACTCTCCGTGGGTAACACCTCTCTGTGGTGCGCGTTCTGGGGGGGCGTGTTCGCCATAGCCGTGATGAAATACCTCATTCTGCTGAAGCATTGGCCGAACACTGAGTTGCGTGATTATATCCGGGAGAAGCTGCGCATCGAGGCGCCGGCGGTCCCGCTCGCCGCGGTGTTCGCCGTGGTGAGCGAGCGGATCCCCGCGGACGATCCGGTGCGGCTCGCTCTTGAGGTATTCCTGCTGGCCGCCGCAATCGGCACCGCGGTATGGATGATCGCCATCCGCCGCCTGTACGGAAAAGCGGTGCGGGGGGCACGGGAGCAGCGGTGAACCGGGTTCCCGTGCCGCGTACTATACGGACTGCAGTCCCGAGGCAAGGCGGTGAGCGGCACGGGTGGTTTCCGGAAGGCGATAGCGAGGGGTGCAGCGCAGCACGAAGTCGACCGCGGTCTCGAGGTCGATGCGATGCCCTGCGGAGATAAACAGCGGCTTCACGCCGGTTCGAGTCCGGAGCACCGTCCCAATCCGTTCCCTTCCGTCATAGAGCGGCGCTCGGCAACCGCGTTCCCGCCCGGGAGCTTCAAAGGTGCCGCACAGGCGGCTCTTTGCAACCCCGATGGTAGCATAGCCGGTACGGACGCCCAGATGACACGCGATGCCCATGCGCCGGGGGTGGGCACGCCCCTGTCCGTCGCACAGGATCAGGTCCGGCTTCTCCCGGAGCTTCTCCAACGCACGCTCGACCGCCGGAAGCTCACGGAAGGAAAGCAGGCCGGGAACATACGGGAAGGAGGTGTCGAGGGTGACCTGGGCGGAATCAACCGGTTCAAGGTCGGGATAGCGGAGCACGGCGATGGCGGCGCGAGTGCGTCCTTCCGGAAAACCGACGTCAACCCCGGCCACGTGGCGCACGGAGCCGAAACGGTTTTCGGTCACAACCTCGGGCGCCAGCGCCTCCTGAACGGCGCGGGCCCCGGCCGGAGTCAGGTCCCAGGAATGGCGTTTCGGATCCATAAACGGCTCAGTCAGGCAGCTGCGGCAAGGGAACCGTCCTGACCCGGGTTATGCACCAGCACACCGTGTCTGACCTGTAACACACGCGGAATCAGAGAGACTCCGGAGCCGGCCCGGCCGGTTTGCTCCCGCCCTATTGCCTTTTGTACCGGCCCATCAGCTCGGCTTTCGCAATCACATGGCCTTCGATGGCCTCGAGCAGTTCATCCCTGCTCGCGCCGGGTTCGAGGCCGAGTTCCGTATCCAGCGCGAACAGCCGGAAAAAGTAGCGGTGTGTCCCGTCGGGCGGACAGGGGCCCCCGTAGCCGATGCGGCGGAAGTCGTTGAGACCCTGAACGGCGCCGTTTTCCGTTTGGGGGTCGGCGGGGATATTCTCCGGCAGGGCGCGCACATCCGCCGGGATATTGTACATGACCCAGTGCACCCAGGTTCCCACCGGCGCGTCGGGATCGTCGACGATCAGGGCGAAACTGCGGACTCCTTCAGGCGCGTTCGTCCAGGAAAGGGGAATCGAGACGTCAGCCCCGTCACAGGTATATTGCGACGGAATCATCTCCCCGGACTCGAACGCGGATGAACTCAGCTGCATCGGGCTCTCTCCTTCTTTCTTTCGGTTCGGGGCGGCCTGGACGGCCATGGCGAAAGAGACCGCCAGGAAGAGGAACACCGGAATCGTGTGTGACCGGATGACCATACACCGCCTCCTTGCCTGTTCACACGCATGGTACACCCGCGCCCGCCGGGTCGTCAAACAGGCGGCAGGGCCGGGAATCGTCCGCGCCCACCGTGATCCGGAGCACGGCCCCTCAGCCGGGCCACACCCAGTCCCGGATTTCGGGCACGTCCTCTCCGTAACGCTGTACGTACTCGCGGTGTTCGATAAGCCTGTCCCGCAGCATCTGCTTGGTATACGCCGCCGCGTAGCCGAGTTTCTCCACGCGATCGATCACGTCGCCGACCAGATGAAAACGGTCCAGATCGTTGCGCACCACCATGTCGAACGGTGTGGTGGTCGTGCCTTCCTCCTTGTATCCCCGAACGTGAAGATTGCGATGGTTCGTGCGGCGGTACGTGAGCCGGTGGATCAGCCAAGGGTATCCGTGGTAGGCGAAGATGATCGGCTTGTCCGTCGTGAACATCGCATCGAAGTCCTTGTCCGGCAGTCCGTGCGGGTGTTCCGACTCGGGCTGCAGGGTCATGAGATCGACCACGTTCACCACCCGCACCCTGAGTTCGGGGAAGCGTCGCCTGAGGATGTCCACGGCGGCCAGGGTCTCCAGTGTGGGGACGTCGCCCGCGCAGGCCATGACCACGTCGGGTTCGCCGCCGCGGTCGTTGCTGGCCCACTCCCAGATGCCGAGGCCCGCGGTGCAGTGCTTGATCGCCGACTCCATGTCCAGGTACTGCGGTTCGGGCTGCTTGCCGGCGACGATTACATTGATGTAATCGCGGCTGCGCAGACAGTGGTCGGCCACGGAGAGCAGCGTGTTGGCGTCCGGCGGCAGGTAGACGCGGATGATATCCGCCTTCTTGTTGACCACATGGTCGATGAAGCCGGGGTCCTGGTGCGAGAACCCATTGTGGTCCTGACGCCAGACGTGCGAGGTCAGCAGGTAGTTGAACGAGGCGATCGACTGGCGCCAGGGTATTTCATCACGCGTGACCTTCAGCCATTTCGCATGCTGATTGAACATGGAGTCGATGATGTGGATGAATGCTTCGTAGCAGGCGAAAAAGCCGTGACGGCCCGTGAGCAGATAACCCTCGAGCCACCCCTGACAGGTGTGTTCGCTCAGCACCTCCATCACGCGGCCTTCGGGCGAGAGCGTTTCGTCGGTTTCCATCCTTTCGCAGTTCCAGGTGCGGCCGGTGGCCTCGAAAAGAGCGCCCAGCCGGTTCGATTCGGTCTCGTCCGGGCCGAAGACGCGGAAGTTGTCCGGATTGCGCCGGATCACGTCGCGCAGGAAACACCCGAGGATGCGCGTGGCCTCGGCGCATTCGGTCCCGGGCGACTCGACCTTTACGGCGTAGTCGCGGAAATCGGGCATGCACAGCGACCGCAGCAGAACGCCGCCGTTGGCGTGGGGATTGGCCCCCATCCGCCGCGGACCGGCGGGCGAGAGCGCGCCGACTTCGGGGCGAAGCGTTCCTTCGTCGTCGAACAACTCTTCCGGGCGATAGCTCTTCATCCACCGCTCGAGCTGAAGCGTCTGCTCGGGGTCGGTGCGGGGACGGGTCAACGGCACCTGGTGCGATCGCCATGTCCCCTCCACCTGCCTGCCGTCGACCTGCTCCGGACCCGTCCAGCCCTTGGGCGTGCGCAGGATGAGCATCGGCCACCGCGGGCGATAACCGTCGTCGCGCCCGGCGGCCTCGCCGCGGATGGCGGCGATCGACTCGAAAATCTCTTCGAGCGCCCCGGCCATCGCACGGTGTGCCTCCGCCGGGTCGTCTCCGACCACCGTGAAGGGCCGGTATCCATAGCCCTCCATGAGGCGGTAGAGTTCGTCCTCCGGCATCCGCGCCAGGAACGAGGGGTTGGCGATCTTGTATCCGTTGAGGTGCAGGATGGGAAGCACCGTGCCGTCGCGCCCGGGATTCAGAAACTTGTTTCCGTGCCATCCCGCGGCCAGAGGCCCGGTCTCGGCCTCGCCGTCGCCGATCACGCACGCGGCGATGAGGTCCGGATTGTCGAAGACAGCACCGAAGGCGTGGGCGAGAGAGTAGCCAAGTTCGCCGCCCTCGTGAATCGAGCCGGGTGTCTCGGGCGCCACGTGGCTCGGTACGCCGCCGGGGAAAGAAAACTGCTTGAAGAGCATCTGCATGCCCTCGGCGTCCCGCGTGACCTCCGGGTACAGCTCGCTGTACGTCCCCTCAAGATAGGTATTGGCCACCATGGCCGGACCGCCGTGCCCCGGGCCGCAGATCATGATCATGTTAAGGTCCCGCGCGAGGATCGCGCGGTTGAGATGGGCATAGATGAAATTCAGCCCGGGCGTGGTGCCCCAGTGACCGAGCAGCCGCGGCTTGACGTGCTCCTTCCGGAGCTTTTCACGCAGCAGCGGATTGGCGAAGAGATAGATCTGGCCCACCGAAAGATAGTTGGCGGCGCGCCACCACGCGTCAATCCGCCGGAGTTCTTCGTCGCTAATGGTCGCGTCTGCATGCATCACCGCACCCCCTCTTACTCTGGCGCACCGGCGCCGGACATCGACCCGGCGATCTGTCGGCAGTCTACCGCTTCGAGATCCGTTTTTCAAACGACGCGCACGAATCACGTTCACTCTTGCCCCTTTTCGCTTACCTGGCCTCCTGATCCATGAGATGGGTCACCCGATATAAATCCTGCAGATCCCAATATTATGCAGGCGATAGTACGAGAATAGGTACACAGGATGGCATAGATAGTCTGTGCACATAGTGCACGGAATAATTGAATATAGTTCTAGCCTGTATCGAATATAACGGTAACGTACATATCCCATAAAGGGCGCTCTTCACTCACACCCGCCGGGAGGTAGATGTTATGAAACCCCTTTCACTTTTCGCTGCCGTCGCCGGTCCGTGGCTCGTGGGGGGCGTCGCGCAGGGAGCCGGCTGCGAAGCGGTCACGAAGCTCGCGATCGAGGTTTATCCACGCGCGGACGGCAGCGTCCGGACGGTTCTGCGTTCCCCGGCGCCGGACCTCGAACCCTGCGACCTCTTTGTGAGCCGGGATCTCCAGAGCTGGTGCCTGGACGGCGAAAGGCTGCCGCTGGGGGGTACGGCGCGCATCGCCCGCGTCCACTTCGCCGACCCCGGCGAAGCCGTATTCTACGCGGCGGCGTTATGGGATGCCGATGCGGATGCCGACCTCGTTCCCGACGGCCGGGAGGTTTATCTTTACGGGACGGCGGCTTCCCGGACGGATACGGACGGAGACGGGCTCGACGACGGCGAGGAACTCTACGGGCGGCGGACGGACCCCTGTAATGCGGACGCCGTCTCCCCGCTTGTTACGATTCATGCCCCGGCAGACAACGCCGTCTATATCCGCCAACCATGAAGGGGAGTAAGGATTATGATGAAGCGAAAATACGTTCCGGTGAAACCCGTGGCCCTGATGGTGGAATGCGCGCTTCTCAATACGCCGTGCCCGGAATCGGCCCCGGCAAGAAACTATACGGACCCCTATCGTGACGCGCCGTATTACGGAAACCGGAATATTTACGGGTACCGCGACAGCAGTCTCTGTCATTACCTCGGCTCGGATACGGTTACCCTCCATTTCACGGTGGACTTCCACCACTGTCCCACCAACCGCCTGGATCTTTGGCTGCCGAATCACGGGAACAACGCACGCGGCGGGGAGCTTGTAGAGGGGGTCGAAGACGGCTACCGCTACACGCACACCGCATCGAACAACCGGGGTAACAATCATCGCTGGGAGCTTCCGGATAACAACGTGCACCGCGGAGTTCCCTCCCTGCCGGACTGGGACGGCGGGAATCCGACGACCGGCATCCCGGGGTACACCGGCCGGACCAGCGGTTACCTCACGGTGACGGAACGTAATCCGCTGCCCTGCCCACCCCATAAGGGGCCGAAGCACTGCGAATACGAGATTACCCTGCAGCTCTCCGGCGACGGCACGTTCGACCTCCCGCCGCCGGCGGAGCCGGAGATTACGCTGGGCGATCCGAAGGGCTTTTCGGAGGAGCCGATCAGCGGCACCACGGGCGATCTGTTCTTTAAGGAACGGGACCTCTCCGCGCCGCTGCCCGGCCTGCCGCTGGAATTCACCCGGCACTACCATAGCACGCTCGCGGAGACGGGCGCGCTGGGCCGGTGCTGGACGCACCGCTACGACTGGTCGGCGGATAGGGCTCAGACCGTGCACGGCAGTGTGACCGCGGAGGTGATGCGGGTTCGCACCGGCACGGGCAAAATCCATACGTTTCACCCCGACGGCAGCGGCGGATTCGAACCCGCGAAAGGACTGAACTGGACACTCTGCGGCAACGCAACGAACGGCTATACGCTCAGCGTCCCCCCGGACCTGGAGTACGCCTTTAACGGGGAAGGGCGACTGGACCATATCCGGCGGCTCTCGGGCCCGCAGATCGATCTGAGCTATACGAATCTGCCCGCGGGGGAGCGGCTGATCGAGGTGAGCCATCCGGCGGGGAAGAGCCTGAATCTGAGTTATTCGAACGGCCTGTTGCGCAGCGCGACGCTTTCGACGAATCTCGCGGTCTCCTGCGAATACACCGCCTCAGGGCAGCTCCGTCGCAGCGAACGCACCGGGGAGGGCGCGGCCCTGACACGAACCTACGACTGCGCGGCGGACGGCGCGGGTGTGATCACGCAGCGCGTGGACGGACTCGGCCATGTCTATCGCTACGGCTATACCACCAACCTTCCGCCGGCCAGAGGTACGTCCCTCTCGATCAACGATCAGTGGTACGCCCACCAGGTCGACTACGAGGCGGGCGCGCGACCGGAGGATCCGGTCACGGCGATCGCCTACAACCTGGGCGACGTGACCGTCACCAATCTGTATTACTACGAGCCGTTCTTCGGGCAGATCATCGAACAGCACGGGCCCTTTGCCGACCCGGCGGAGGGAGGACCCTCGGTCCGCTTTGATCACGACCTCGCGGGCAACACGACCAACGAGACCCGGTACGCGGCGGACACCAACCTCTTCATCCGCACCTGGTCGCAGTACGACGCGCGGAACAACCGCACCCTGCGCGGAACCGGCTACGGCACAGACCCGCGCTGTTTCGAGTCGATGACGTACGATACCCATAACCTCCTGCAGGTCCTCACCGATGCCTCGGGCCTGCGCACGGAGTTCGATTACACGAACGGCCTGGTCGCGGCGATCCGTACGTTCCCCGCCACCAACCGAACCACAGAGACGCGCCTGGCGTACACCACCCACGGTCTGCTGGCGGCGGTGACCAACGCCAACGGGCACTGGACGCGGCATTACTACGACGCGAGCGGCTTTCGCACCTCGTCGGTGCCGCAGGCGGGACCGGCGCTGAGCTTCGCCTATAACGAGCTGGGCCATCTCGTGCGCACCGAACGCGGCGGCGTGTGTCTGGCGAGCAACCGGGTGGATGCGCTCGGCCGCGTGCTGGAGGTGCGCTATCCCGACGGGACCGGCGAGCAGTTCGCCCGCGACGCGCACGGACGGGTGACGAATCATGTGGACCGCGCGGGGCGGGTGACGACGACCCGCTGGTACCCGACCGGGAAGGTTCGCGAGATCGGCCGGGTGTGCAACGGGACGAATCTCACCATCCGCTACGCCTATGACCCGCTCTTTCATACGCTCTCGATCACCGACCGGCTGGACCGGGCGGTGGAGACCTACCGGCTCGATCTGCAGGGACGCGTGGAAGAGGTCACCAACCTGGAAGGCCAGCAGATGAGCGTCTCAAACGGGGTGGGCGACTACGTCCTGGCGATCACCCGTTTCGACGGTACGGAGGTCGGCTACGATTATGACCGGGACGGGCGGCGTTCGGAGGCGCGCTACCCGGACGCGACGAATATCTACACCTATGCCTCGAACGGCCTCCTGCGCACGGCCGGCGATGCGACGGGCTCGGTGTCGAACCGCTACGACGGCGCGGGGCGGCTCATCGGACGCGAGGTCGACCGGCCGGGCGAGGACTGGAGTCTCGCGTACGGGTACGATCCTGCGGGAAACCGGACGAACGCGCAGGTGAGCTGCGCGGGAACGAACCTCCTCTACTCCTGGGGCATTGACGCGGCGGAGCGGGTGGACGCGCTCTCCGGACCGGGATCGGACTGGACGCTGGCCTACGACCCGACCCACGGCCGACTCGCGTCGATCAGCGCGACGAACGCGGGCGTCTGGATGAGTCGGCACTGCGACGTGATGGATCGCGTGACAAATCTGCTCTGGCACGCCGGGAGCACCGTTGCGCTCGAGATCAAGTACGGCTATGATGCCGCAGGCATGATCACCTCGCGCGTCATCCGGACTGCGGCGACGACGAACCGCGCGTCGTATGCCTACGACGCGCTCGAGCGGCTCCGGACCGGGACGCGCGGCGAAAACACCATGACCTACCGCTACGACGCCGCCGGGAACCGCACCTCGAAGCGCGGCGGGGACTGGACCGTGGACTATACCCGCGGCGCGGGCAATCGGCTCGCGGCGTGGACGGCGACGTCTTCCAATGACTTCGCCTCGCTGCGCACGTTCGACGTGCTCGGGAGTTCCTCCGAACCGATCGGTACGAACGGCGCGTTCGGGTATCTTCAGATCAGCAACGCCGTCTCGTGCGTCACACCGGAGGTCAGCGGGGCGGTATTTCGCGCCGAGGACTTCGTGGTGGGCTGGTCGACGCAGGAGGTCACGGCGGCGATCCGCGACGCGGCGGGGAACATGGGCTACGCGACCCATACGCTGGTGCTGGGGGTGGTGACCAACGCGCAGTACGGGTACGACGCCGCGGGCTGCGTGACGAACATCACCTGCCGCGGCCACGCGGCCGATTGGGATGCGGAACTTCGGTGGGACGGCCGCTACCGGCTCACCTCCGTCACGCTCGGCGGGCTGGAGATCGAACACGAGTACGATCTCGACGGGCGCCGGACCCGCCGCGAGGTGAGAACTTCCGGGGCGACCAACACGGTTCATTACATCTACGACGGCGAACAGGTCGTCGCCGAGATCGACGAGAGCGGGACGCTGCGCCGCACGTATGTATGGGCCCCGGAAATCGACCGGCTGCTCTCGTTCACCGACTACGAGTCCGGGGCGACAAACACGTACTACGCGCTCACCGACCCGCAGGGCACCGTCCACGCGCTGCTCGACGAGACCGGCGCGGTGGCCGAGTCGTACGAGTACAACGCCTGGGGGCGGGTCGAGGCCGTGCGCCAGGCCGACGGCGAGGAGCTGACCCGCTCCGCGCTCGCGAACCGCTACCTCTGGCAGGGGCGCGAGTACGACTGGGCTCTGCACGAAACCACCGGCGGCTACGGCCTCTATCAATTCCGCGCGCGGTGGTATGACCCCGTCACAGGGAGATTCCTCAGTAAAGATCCCATCGGGATCAACGGCGGGTTGAACCAGTATGTGTTCTGCGGGAATGATCCGGTGAATGGTACTGACCCGTTCGGGCTGTGCGATTCAGGACAAGATACGCCAAGATGGTGGGAATACTTCATCCCCAGTCGTATTTGGTATGGTCCCTATGGGGGCGCCAATATGGTCGGCTACTACCGGCGTGCCGGCCAAAGCGGAATGCGCCCCGAGAACATTGGGCCTGATGCCATTGGCTATCCACAGGGCGCGCCGGTCAGGAACTGGCTCGATGTTACGTATCTGATGCATGACAGGGAGCTTGCCGGAGCTAAAAGCCCTCAAAATGTGAGGAGGGCCGACGCCAGATTGATACTACGATCCTTCGTTGCTCCTTTGCGCAGTCCAGGACCTGATTTCTCTGAACGTCCCCCTCTCTTCCGTGCGTGGGCAGCAATACCGGCTTTTCTGGTGGCGCATCCTGGAAGCCGGTTTGGCGTAATGCAGGGCGCAGGCGCAGACGGTAGTGACCAGGGGGTATTCTATCTCTTCGATATTGACTTTTAGTCGGAGGTCCTCGGATTTTCGCATGCGTTCTGGAATTGTCAGACTTCTTGCCTTCGTGCTGGGGGTTCACGCGCTTCTGGCAGCGGGTTGTGTGGTCGCACCGGTGCGTCAAGAACGCTACCTGGGCGGCAATCCTGAGGTAGCCATTGGCGCTTGGTATGTCCGATGGGTTTCGGAGAAGACGCTCGGCTGTAGCGTCGCACTAGAATCGCGGAATACAAGGGTTGACGCAGGTGGTTCGTATATTATTGGACCGGGAGGCCGTCGCTATGATCATGACCAGTTCCAGATAGAGAGAATCCGACAGCGACAGGGCTGGTTTATGTTCGATATCACTCGATCAGAGAAGTCGGGCCTAGTCTTCAAGGCAGGGACGTACTACATCCATGTTACTGTACTCGCCGACGGTGAAATGCACACCTACTCCGGGAAGTGGGAATTCAAGCACGTATTGGGGACTCCGCTTTAGTGGGGCACTTAACAGGCCGGCAGGTGGTTGTAAGACCCGGAGCAGGACGAGATCAAACCGACACGGCTGTCTTTGTCTTCTTTGAATCGGAATTCTAGCTGAGGGTACCATTCTGGAGCATGATGAAATCGAGACGCCTCATATTAGCGATGATGCTGCCTGTCGTTCTCCTTTCAGGATGTGTCGTGGCCCCGGTGCGATTTCAGGAACACATCGCCGGAACCCCGACGGGTCCCCGGGGCGCTGGTATATCAATTGGGTCTCGAGAAATGAGCTGTGGTGCAGCGTCGCGGTGAATGCGCCCTTTGAATCTTCTATAATCGACATCAAGAAGTCCTTCATCATAGACCCACAAGGAACGGCTCACCCCGTAGTGATCACACATTTCCGGAAAATGCCGATCGATATGGCGATCCCCGAGAAGTATAGATTTAGATATACTTTCTATATATGTCCACCGCCGGGTTCCGAACTGAGGTTCACGCAGGGAACTTACGACATTCATATAGAGATGTTGTGTGACGGAGAACGACGAGTATTCTCCGGAAGATGGGAACTGCGCTGGGTGCTCGGGACTCCATTATGAGAGAAATATAAAGGCCGCACATTGCGTCATTGTGACTGACGAACTGTCTTTCGTTCCGAACAAAGAAACAAAGAGTCACTTATTGACGCTCGCATATCAGGTGATGATCCAGGGGCAGCCATCTTTATACTGCACGACTATAGTTTCTAGCAACGGGAGTACGACATGTTGTTCTGGTCAAGTTTATCCGGGGGTTTCCCGCGTTCGATCCTTTTGACGGTTTGCCTGATGGCATCTTGCGGGTGTTCTGTCGCTCCTGTCAGATTCGCACGCCCTGTCAGCGGCACCCCTCATATCGGCAGGACGACGCGAAACGGGTGGTCTGTCAACTGGTCTGCGAGAACTAAAGGTGCCGGGGTGGATCTGACGGTTTTTGCTGTTGATCATTCGCCCTGCCGTGTTGATCTTGAAAACTCCTATATCGTGGATCCGAGCGGGGAAAAAAGAAGATCAGGGTGATTGAGAAGAAGTCGTGGATCAGGGAATGGGATCCCCGTGTAAAGTACATTAGAATGCATATAGACTTTCTGGATCGTGCTATATGCTTTAATCCGGGAATGTACATATTTCACATCGAGCTTATGGAATACGAAAGAAGGCATATCTACCATGGAAAATGGGAATTTATAAAGAGTTGGGGAACGCCGCTGTAACAAACAAAGGCCGCACATTGCGTCATTGTGACTAAAGATATGTCTTTCGTTCCGTTGATAGATATCTCCCATGCCAAGAGCGATTCGTCATGAGTATGCAGGTGCGGTGTATCATGTGATGTGCCGGGGGAATAACGGGCAATCGATATTTGAACCGGTTCGTCCGACGGCGTGGTCAAAGGAGCGATCGATAGTCGGCAAAAAAGGAGATGGACAGAGATTGTTTCTTTCAACGCTGGAAGAGGCCTGCCAACAAACCGGCTGGCGGGTTCATGCCTATGTGCTGATGAGCAATCATTACCACGTGCTGCTGGAAACACCGGAGGCGAATCTGGTGGCGGGAATGAAGTGGTTTCAGGGAACCTACACGCAACGGTTCAATGCGATGTTCAGATGCCGCGGGCATTTGATTAAGCGGAGAAACAGGCTGTGGCCTGGGTACTGAAGAGTCACACGACGGTGAGCGGGGTTTTGCCTTGCAGATCGCTTAAGAATGGGAAGCCGGGCGAATGTGTCGCGGGCATTGACGGCCATATCGCGCGGGGCGAATGCACAACATAAAGCTTTAAAGGAGAAAATGACGCAATGTGCGGGCATTAGCTTGGGTGACCCTTTAGCAAGGTGGCGGCATCAATGACCTGCGCCGCGGCGCTTCTCCCACTGCTTCCGGTAGTCGAGTCCCTTCCGATCCTGTTCCTCCCGTTCAGCGGGATCGAGGAAGGGGTCGTCGGTGAGTCGGCGCCAGTCGTCGATGGCGGTGAGCATGTTTTCCCGCACACCCTGGAGGTCTGCGCGAGAGGCGAGGTTGGTGAACTCGTAAGGGTCGCTGCGCAGGTCGTACAGTTCGACGCGCGGGGGGTGTTCGACCCGTTCGTAGACATCGCGGATCGGCATCTCCCGGTACTTCGGCTTCTGCGCCTCCCACCACGCGTTGCAGTAGTTGCGCGGATCGAGCGGGTTTTCGCGCTCGCCGCCGTAGATATTCAGGATCAGCTTATAGCGGTGATCGCGTGCCGTGTAGCGGGGGTAGAAATGCCATGGCACATGGGTGATGTACTCCGTAAAGAGGTAGCGCCGCCAGGCGGGGGCCGGCCCCTCCCGTAACAGCCCCAGAAGCGAGCGGCCCTGATGCGGGGCGGATTCTCCGGCCGATGCGGCATCGATGAACGTCGGAAAGAGGTCGATCGACGAGACCAGTTCCTCGCGCACCAGGCCCTCCGGGGCGCCGGGGGCGTTGACGATGAACGGCACGCGCGTCGCCCATTCGTAGACGGCCATCTTGCCCCTGGTCACGTCGGGCCCGTGATCACCGATAAAGAGTATCAGCGAGTCGTCCCACACCCCGCGCGCTTCCAGTTTTTCGCGCAGATCACCCACGCCGATGTCCAGCCGCGCCACCGCGCCGTAGAAGTCGGCGAGTTCCTCACGGATTTCGGGCGAATCGAGTCCGTAGAACGGGAAGGGCTCGATGTCTTCGGGTTTCGGGGGATCGGCGGGCAGGCCCTGTTTGACGCGCGGGAAGCGGATGTTGCGGCCGGGGCCGTAGGGGCCCTTGACGTCGGAAGCCCCGCGATGCGGGTCGATGTAACTGACGATGAGGAAGAACGGCGTGTCTTCGGGGACGGCGTCGAGGAAATCCGCCGCACGCTCGTTCTGCCACAGCACATCGCGGTCCCGGTTGATGTGGCCCATATCCTCGTTGTAGTAGTCGAACGTGAACTGATCGCGCGGCTGGAAGTGCGATTTCCCGATCAGGGCCGTGCGGTAGCCGAGTTTTTTGAGCTGATTGGGCAGTTTCGGCACGTCGTCGTGCATACGCTCCGTCCCGAAGTGGGAGAGGCCCATCATCCCGTGCTGATGCGGGTAGAGGCCGGTCATGATGCTGCCGCGCGAGGGACTGCACGACGCAGCCGTGACATGGGCGTTGCGGAACATCACGCCCTCCGCCGCCATGCGATCGAGGTTGGGAGTGTCGGCGTTCGGGTCGCCGTAACATCCGATCTGCTGGCCGAGATCGTCGGCGATAATCAGGATCAGGTCGGGCCGTTCGGGTTTCGCCAGCGCCAGGAGCGGGAACAGCGCCGCCGCGAACAACGCTGCGCGAATGCTCTTTCTGTATTCTTTGAATCCAACCATCTCTTTTTACCCCCTTCTACTCGCGCAGCGGCGCAGTTACATCCATTCAGTATCGACCGTGAGTTCGCACCGCCTCGTACATCGCGACCACGTTTTCCGTCGGGGAGTTGTCCTGCAGGGCGTGGGTGGGAGCGAAGCAGTACCCGCCCCCCGGCATCAGGACCTCCAGTTTCGCGCGGCAGTCGGCGACGGTATCTTCGACCGTACCCGAGGCCACGGGACCGGCGGTGGAGATGCAGCCGTGAAATGCGAGCCGACTGCCAAAATTCTGCTTGAGATACGCGGGATCCATGTTCGCCGCCTCGGGCTGGAGGGTATCGACCACCCGGATGCCCATGTCGACGAAGTCCTCGAACGCCCAGCTGCTCGATCCGCAGCTGTGGATCATGACCGGCAACCCGTGGGCGTGACCGAGATCGATGATCTTATGATGGCGCGGACGCAGCAGGTCGCGGTACATGTCCAGACTGATCATCGGACCGAGCTGAGTTCCGAGGTCTTCGCCCATCCAGATCATATCGAGGTGGCCGTCGCAGCGGTCGATGGCCCGTTCAAGCATGCCGAGCTGCACCTCGAGCCGCCGGTCCCAGAAGTCCATAAACGCCTCGTCGCCCTCCGCCATACGGATCAGCACGTCCTCGGTGCCCATCAGCATGCCGCTCGAATTTATGAAGTCGCCCACCCCGGGGCTGCCGACCATCCAGAACTTGTCGGGGTACTGCGCACAGAGCGCCGCGCCCTCGTCGTAGTTGAAGTCGTCGGGATCGGGCATCGGCCATTCGGCGAGCCGCTCCGCCTCTGCTTCCCTGAGCGGGAAATCGCAGTAGTCCCAGTAGCCGCCCGACCCGTGTTCAACCCAGCGCGTATGCATGCCCCATTCATTGATTTGGCGGTCGGGGACGGGATCGAACAGCGGAGCGCCCGTGTACATCGGGCAGAACGTATAGAGGTCCACTCCGAGCGCGGCGAGCAGGCCGTAGTTGTCCTCCGGGGCGAGCCCAAAGTGTCGCTTCAGGCGCTCATTGATCCCCGGGTTGCACATGTAATTGACCGGCACCCGGTCCGGCTCCTCGAAATGAATCGCCCTTAACGTCCGTTCCTTTGAAGTCACCTCACCCTCCGCCTCTCTTTTCCGGGGAACGTGCTCATTTCGTGTACCCGCCCTGTCTCCCGTAACGGTTGTCGATTTCATGCCACTCGAGAACCAGTTCCCGCAGTTTTTCGAAGTGACTGCTGCGCAGGTTATGCATCTCCGTGCGGTCCTCCGCGAGATGGTACAGCTCCCATTCATTTTCATCTATCGCCGCCGAAACGACCTTCCACTCGCCCTTGATCAGCGCGCGGTTGCCGGCGTGTTTGAAATAGAGCACCTCGTGACCTATGGGTTCGCCGCGGAAGGCGGGAAGCATGCTCCTGCCGGGGAACGGGGGGGCCGCCTCTGCAGGCGGGCGAACCGCGCCGCCGGCGAGTTCGAGGAAGGTCGGCATAAAGTCGATCACATGGCCTCGAGCATGGACGAACGACCCGGCTTCGACTTCGAGCCCCTCCGGCCAGCGTACGATCAGCGGCGTGGCGATGCCGCCCTCGTGCGTCCAGATCTTGTGGCGGCGAAAGGGAGTGTTGCACGCCGAAGACCACGCGGGGCCGAGCGCGAGCACGGTGTATTCGCTGCCCCAGCGCGCCTCGGGGTCGTGGTAGTAGAGCTGTTCCGCTTTCATCTGCTGATCGGGATACATCTGAGTGCTGTCGGCACCGTTATCGGAGAGGAACATTACGAGCGTGTTGTCGAGCGCATCGTTCTGCTCAAGCAGAGTAAGGACGCGGCCGATCTGGTGGTCGAGGTGATCGACCATCGCGGCGTGAATCTCCATCTTGTCCGCCTGCTGCCGCTGACGCTCCGGACTGAGCGAATCCCACGGCGTGTAGCGGTAGACGTCTTCGAAACCGAGCTTCTCGTTCTGCTCCCCGCGCGCGGCATCCGTCTGGGGCGAGTGCTCGGAGATCACATGCGGTTCCGGCGCAGCCGGCTCCCAGTCCGACGGGAACCCGAGTTCCCGCTGGCGCTCGAAGCGGCGGCGACGGATGGCGTCCCATCCTTCGTCGTAGACGCCTTCGTACTTGTCGACAAACTCCTCCGGCGCCTTGAGCGGATAGTGCGGGCCGAGGAACGACAGATAGGCGAAAAACGGGCGGTCGCTGTGTTCGTCGAAGTGCTGCTCGAGAAACTCGACCATGCGGGTACCGATCGCCCGGTCCATGAAGTAGTCGTCCTCGAGCGACGGCTGCGGGAGCATCTCACCGTCGAGTGCGTGGTAGAACGGCGTATAGTAGAGCCACCCCTGCGCCTCGTCGTAGGCGCGGTCGAATCCCGCGGAGTGTGCGGAGAGGCAGCCGGTCGCCTGGACATGCCATTTGCCGGAGTGGTAGGTGCGATAACCGTGCGGCTCGAGCATCTGCGGCAGGGGCGTGGTCCAGTCGACGTAGTTCCCGTTCCCCAAATTCGGGTCCGCGCCCGTCTGGGTCGCATAGTATCCCGTCATGATCGAGGTCCGCGTCGGCCAGCAGCGCGCACAGTTATAGAAACGGGTGAACCGTGTGCCCTCCGCCGCAAGCCGGTCGAGGTTCGGCGTATGAATTTCGCTCCCGTAGCAGCCGGGATCCGAGAAGCCGAGGTCGTCGGCGATGATCAGCAATATGTTCGGCCGTTTATCCGCCGCCCGCAGCGGGCCGGCCAACAGCCACAGCGTCAGCATGACGACCAGCGCAAAATGCTTCTTCATAACCACTCCTTATTCCGGCCGTTCCGGCCGGAGGAAAATCGCCTTCCACTGCCGGTTTCAAATCCGTCTTTTTTCGTGGCACGGGTTTTTCGTGGCACGGGGCACGGTACACGTTGCACGACTTCCTCGTGCCATGTTTCACGATCCCCACCGATCCCCCGTTCCGCGATTTTCACGTGTCACGATTTTTACGTTGCACGATTTCCCCGTTCCACGATTTCCTCGTGCCACGTTTCACGATCCCCACCGATCCCCCGTTCCGCGATTTTCACGTGTCACGATTTCCTCGTTGCACGACTTCCTCGTGCCACGTTTCACGATCCCCACCGATCCCCCCGTTCCACGATCTTCCCTTTCCGCTCTTCACGCATCCGGGCCAATCACTTCCGGAGGCTCCCAGCCTTCGGGCTTATCCCCGTCGCCCGTCTGCCAGAGGGCGGGCGGCGCCTCCTTTTTCAGGTGATCAAGCCGGCGGCTGAGGCGGTCGACGATCTCCGGGTGCGCCCGCGCCTTTTCGTAGGCGTTGTCCTTTTCATAAGGGTCTTCCCTGATGTTGAACAGCTCGTAGACCCACGGGCCGTTTTTCTTCGCAGTGCGGCGCAGTTTCCAGGGCCAGTCAATGATCGCGCCGCGGCGCAACCGTTCGGAATCCTCAAGGATAAAGACGATCTCCTCTCGGCCGGTCGACTCTGCCCCCTCGAACAAAACGGGCGCGAGGTCGCGGCCGTCGATCGGCTTGTCGGGCAGCTCCGCACCGACGAGATTCGCGAGCGTAGGCATGATGTCGACCGCATGCGCCAAGGCGTCGCTCGTCCGGCCGCCCTCGATCTTTCCGAGCCAGTAGGCGAAGGCAGGCACGCGCACCCCGCCCTCGTAGTAGGAACCCTTGCCCGCGCGCAGCGGCCCGTTCTCGCCCGCCTGCCGCTCGCAGCCCCCATTGTCGGAGAGGAAGAACACCAGTGTATTCTGGAGCTGGCCACGCGCCTCCAGGGCGTCGACGATCCGCCCGAACTGATTGTCCATCGCCGCGATCAGGCCGAGCAGCCCGCGGCGCTTGGGGTCTTTGACGTCCGAGTACGGCGCCATGTATTCCTCGGTCGACTGGTTCCAGGCGTGCACGGCGAACATGGGGTGGTAGAGAAACATCGGCTCCTCATCGAATTCGTGCTCCTCTATGATCCGTACGCAGTCATCGCCGAGCAGGTCCGTCGCGTAGCCCTCCTCGCGGAGCGGCTCACGGTTGCGGTGCCAGTCGAGTGCGCCGTTCCACTTGTGCGTGAAGTGATCGATCGCCGTGTAGAGACCATAGTGGTAATCGAACCCGCGTTCGGTCGGGAGATATTCCGGAGTGACATGGCCGAGATGCCATTTGCCGACGCAATACGTCCCGTAGCCCGCGCTCTTCATGACCTCGCCGAGCGTGACCTCGTCGAGCGGCAGTCCGTAGTCCAGATGATTGAGCACCACGCCCGAAGCCATGCCCGAGCGCCATGCGTAGCGCCCGGTCATCAGCGCCGCCCGCGTGGGCGAACAGATAGGTTGCGCGTAGAAACGCGAGAAGCGGACCCCCTGCGAGCTGATCCGGTCAATGTTCGGCGTCGCCGCCTCGCCGCCGTGATACCCCACATCGCCCCAGCCGAGATCATCCGCCATCACGAGCACAACGTTCGGCTGCCGTGACGCCGCCCCGAACGCAACCGTCGCCCCGAGCCACACGACCGCCGCCAACGCCACTTTTCGCACAATGTTCATTCGCCCTTTCCTCCACACCTCTTTTCAGGTCGTAATAGTTAATGCTCCGGGGTGTTAATTAGCATATAGTTCAGAGCGTGCAAAAGCGTTTATGGAGAAAATGAGATAAATGAGAAGTGTAATGTGAAATGCCGCAGGTATAGGAGAGAGCGTTCCATGCCGTGGTTCGCTATCCTTTGTGGTCTTACAACAGGACAACAGAGGAAGGAGACGGCATGGAACAGAATCAGAATAGCAGGAAGGGCAAGCACTTGACGAGGGTGGAGCGCATGGTGATTGAGCGGATGTCCCGTGGGGGGATCCCCCCACGGGACATCGCGGCCGCCTTGGAGCGTCACCCGCGTACGATCCAGCGTGAGCTCAAGCGCGGGACGGTGACCCACCGGGACTCGGAGTGGCGGGAATACCGGACCTACAGCAGCGATCGCGGCCAGGACCTCCATGATTACCACGCCACCGCAAGGGGGCCCGGTCTGAGGCTGGGCCGCAACTATGCGCTGGCCGAATTCATCCGTTGCCGCATTGTGGAACATAAGGAATCGCCCGATGTAGTCGCCTTTCGGATGCGTCAGGCCGGTCTGGAGGAGGTGGTGTGCACCAAGACGATCTATAACTACATCGATAAAGGCGTCATTTTCGGGCTCAGCAACGAGTCACTGTGGGAGAAGCGTAAGCGAGCCAAGCGGCGCAAACGCGGCGCTCGGCGGTTGGCGAAGCGGATTTCCAAAGGCAAAAGCATCGACCAGCGTCCCGAAGGAGCCGAGACGCGCGAGGAGTTCGGACACTGGGAGATGGACCTGGTGACCGGCCCCACGCGCGGGTCCAATGCCGCCCTATTGACCCTGGTGGAACGCAGACATCGGATCACGATCATTCGCAAGCTGCCTGATAAGAGCCAAGCCAGCGTGCTCAAAGTTCTCAGAGGGCTCGAGCGTGAACATGGCTCCCGCTGCTTCCGTCAGATCTTCAAGACCATCACGGTCGACAACGGCAGCGAGTTCCTGGACTTCGAAGCCTTAGAAGCCTCTTCCTTCTCGAAGCAACAGCGAACCCAGATCTTCTACGCCCACCCATACTCATCCTGGGAACGCGGATCGAACGAGAACGGCAACAGGATGATCAGACGGTTCGTGGCCAAGGGCCGGGATATCGCGCGCTTTACCAAGCAGAAAATCCGCGACATCGAGCTATGGATCAATAACTACCCGCGCCGGATCCTCGACTTCATGACCCCTCACGAACTCTTCACGAACGAACTCAAAACGATCTCATAAATGAAACAAGACCACTACATGCGGCATTTGGGTTTACAACCTACCAGAAAATGAGATAAAAAAAAGGGGTGGGGAATCGGGGAGACAGGATTCGAACCTGCGACATCCAGCTCCCAAAGCTGGCGCTCTGCCAGGCTGAGCTACTCCCCGTAAAGCGCAACACTGTATACCGTCGCGCGCGGGATGACAATACCGCCCCGTTGCGCGCCAGCGATTCTCATTATGGCTTCACCCTTTTCGGTCGGGGTGGCACCCGACCCTCCCAGTGCCCGAAAATGCGTCGGATATCGACTCGAGAGGGACGGCTGCCGCGCCGTCCGCGGTCGGAATGCGGCCATAATGAGAACTGCTGGTTGCGCGCGGCACTATGGCGCGGGGAATTAAGGGTCGCGCGGATGAACGCGGATACGGTTTTTTGCGCCGCAATAAACGTCCTGTAGATCCCCTTTTTTCCCGCCGGGACACCCTGATTCAATACTCACTTCAATGTTCACAGGGGGGGCGAGCGCGTTTTCGTGCCATGTTGAAGTCAAAAAAATTCCTGCAGCCCCCTCTGACATGCCTTCCATCGTCCATTCCGATCCTCCTTGTTCCGCACCCCCCGCGGTGTTAGATACTTACCGCTACACTGCAAAGGAGGCGGGATGAAGGAACGGGCCGGCGGAAATATGCTGTATGTGGCGCTGATCGCGATGGTGGCGGCGCTGGGCGGACTGCTGTTCGGGTACGACACAGCGGTCATATCGGGTGCGGTGGGATTCCTGCGCGATTTCTTTGATCTCTCCCCGGCGATGACCGGCTGGGCGGCGTCGAGCGCCTTGATCGGCTGCATTTTCGGTGCCGCGCTGGCAGGTACGCTCAGCGACCGGCTGGGTCGGAAAAAGACGCTGATCTTCGCCGCGGTGTGTTTCTTCATCTCCGCCGTCGGGTCGGCGATGCCCCGCTCGCTTACGGAATTCGTCCTTTTCCGTATTCTCGGTGGGGTCGGCGTGGGCGCGGCCTCGCTCACCTCGCCGATGTACATCGCGGAGGTCTCCCCGGCACGGATTCGCGGGCGCATGGTGACCGTTAACCAGTTCGCCATCGTGCTGGGAATGGTCGTCGTCTACTTCGTCAACTTCTTCATCGAACGGCACGGGGCGGGCATCAGCGAAACCTGGAACCTGAACTTCGGCTGGCGCTGGATGTTCGCGTCCGAGTCCGTGCCGGCCCTGCTTCTGTTCCTGCTTTTATTTCTGGTTCCCGAGAGTCCGCGCTGGCTGGTGAAGATGGGCCGGGAAAAGATCGCGAACGGGGTCCTTACGCGCGTCGACGGTCCGGCTCACGCCGAGCACGAGCTGCGCGAGATCCGGACCAACCTGGCACACGAGGGCGGTTCGCTGGCCCAGCTCTTCCAGCCGCGTATGCGTATCCTGCTCATCATCGGGATCAGCCTCGCGATCCTGCAGCAGGTCACCGGGATTAACGTGGTGCTCTACTACGCCCCGGAAATTTTTAAAGACCTCGGCGCGGACATGAATGCAGCGCTGCTCCAGACGGTCGCGGTGGGACTGGTGAACATGACGTTCACCGTGATCGCGCTGTATACGGTGGACCGCTTCGGGCGCAAGCCGCTCATGGTCATCGGATCGGCGGGCATGGGCCTCTCGCTGCTGACGCTGGGATTCGGTTTTTTCTTCCGCGCCACCGGGGCGTGGGCGCTGATCTTCGTGCTGATCTACATCGCCTGCTTCGCGATGTCACTCGGGCCGGTGGTCTGGGTCGTGCTCTCGGAAATCTTCCCCACGCGCATCCGAGGGCGTGCGATGGCGCTGTCCACGGTCGTGCTCTGGATCTCCTGCTACGCGGTGTCGCAGACCTTTCCGATCATGAACGATCATCCCGTGCTCGTGGATACGTTCAACCACGCCTTCCCGTTCTGGGTCTACGCGGCCTTCTGCGCCGTCACGATCTTTGTCGTGCTTCGCTACGTGCCGGAGACCAAAGGCAAATCGCTCGAGGAAATCGAACGGATGTGGATTGAATAAGCCGCCGGAACCCGCGTGAGACTTCGCCGTCCGCGCTTTCACCGGCACCGCTCGCGCGCCGCGCGCAGCAGCGGGAGCGAATCGGGCGGGGGATTGAGCAGGACGAAGACGCGCGCTCCGGATGCGGTTGCCAGTACAGGCCCGGCATACGGATGGTCGGCGCGCAGACCGGTCCGGTCCGCTTCATCCCATGGCTGCGGCGCCGCGTCGTATTCTCGCAGTTGTGTTTCGAGCGCGGCGAGCCCGGCTTCGGCCTGCGCGGCACCGGCCGTCGGAACGATCCACAGCGTGCTTTCTTCATCGCCGCAGCGATAGCGGGCCTTCCAGGCGGGCGCCAGCGCCTCGACCCCCAGCGGGGGTTCCACGGTGTAACTGAGCGAATGGGGGACGCGACCCTTCTCCGGGAACCAGGTCGTCGCGGAGGGCAGCACCGCCCTGCCGGGCAGGCGTGCATCGATCGCCTTCGCGGCGCGCACCAGCAGCGGGACCGTATCCTCTCCGGCATCGGCGTAGAGTTTGACGTAGTAACGTCCGCGGAAGAACCGCAGCACGTCGCCCCAGCGGTAACCTTCGGCTCCGGTTTCCACAAAGGTCGCCTCCGCGTCTCGCTCGGCGGCGTAGATGCCGAATGCGCGGGTCGGGTCCGGCATGGCGTAGAGGTCCGCCGTGAGCGATCCCTTCTCAAACCGGTAGACCCGGTGCGCCAGCCGCTCGAAGCCGTAGTCGAGGTAGAGCGGGGCGGCGCCGTTGATGTACTCGAACAGTTCCTCAGGGCCGAAACATTCCGTTTCGGAGGCCGCGACGGCTCCAAGGGAGTGCGGCGACGGAAGCAGCGCGGCGGGGCCGGGGTCGCGCGGCCGCGCGCCCGCCTGAGCATACACGGCGAGGGCGAGCGTTAACGCCGGGATAAGTCGGTATTTCATGCCAGGGCCTTTCGCGCGGCTTCGAGGCGGGCGACGATCCCGATCCCGTTCGGGCAGGCCGCTTCACAGCGGCGGCACGAGGTGCAGTCCGCCGACCAGCGGTACTGCGGCGCCACGGCATGATATTGCTCGAAGGCGTATTCCGGATCGCGCTCCTGCTCCAGGTAATAGTCTTTGCAGCGCAGCACGGTCGAGATCTCGATCCCCTCCGGGCAGGCCCGCTTGCAGGCGTCGCACATCATGCAGTTTTCAGCCCGCTGCCGCTGCGCCGTGCGGTAGAGCCGCTCGTCCTCCGCCGCGGTCAGTTCCGTGCGCGCCGCCGCGAGGTACTCGTCAAACATCTGCGGCGAATCCATGCCTTTTAAAATGGTGGTCAGGGCCGGATTGCGCAACAGCTTCTTGAGAAAGGCCAGCTCATCGGCGCGGCTTTTCTGCCCTTTCATGGTCTTCATGGCCATCACGCCCAGCTGCCGCTCATGCGCGTCGCGAAGTTCCTCCTCCAGCGCTTCGAGATTCGGCTGGTTGAGCGCGGGATTGAGCAGATGAAAAGTACCGCTCTCGATCCCGTTGCGCAGACAGTTTTTGATGTCGCCGTGGGTGGTGAGGCCGGCAAACCGCACCTTTCCCTGCTCCCGCAGAATCTCCAGGGACTCGCGCATATACGCTTCGGCCGCCTGGTCCCCCTTGTGGCGATTGAACATCAGGAAATCGACATGATCGGTGTTCAGCACCTTCAGCCACTGGTCGATCTTACTGAAATCGCGCTTCCGGTAGTCTTCACGGCTCAGGAAGTTGTCCTTGAGCGCGATGTAGACCCGGTCACGCTTCGTCTTCATGACCTTCCCCAGCCGCCGGATGCAGACCCCGCCCCGGTACCCGTTGGAGATGTGGACGAGATTGCAGCCCCGGTCGATCGCGTGATGGTGGGTGATCCCCTGCTCGTCGATCTTGATCCCGCCGAGCGAAAGGACGGAGAGACGGATATCCGTGTTCCCGAGCCGGCGATACGGCATGCCGGGTTCGTGGTTGAGTATCGCGGCTTCGTCGGATTCAGCGGCCCGCGCCCCGCCCCCGGCGGCGGCCAGGGCGGCGAGGCCGGTTCCCTGCAAAAGATGGCGTCGATTCAGTCGCGCGCTCATGGCCGTCACTCCTTCGTGTGCAGTGTCCCAAATGCCCGGTCGTATATTCACGTTAAGCCAAAACAGAGACGTGGTCAAATCAGGAGTATTTTAGTCGGTATTGTCGGCGGCCGGCTATTCGCGGATTTTCGCGGACAGTCGTCCGAAAAAAAAAGGGGGCGTAACACCTGAATCGCCATCGTGGGGAGAGAATGGGATTCACCATGAAGGACATGAAGGGGTGAACATAATTCGTACTCTTACTCGTACTCGTACGCGTACTCGGAGCGCCGAAGGCGCGATCCCATCCGTGTGATCGGTGTAATCCGTGGTCGAAAACACAAGAAAGGTCTCTCGCCAAGACGCAGAGATCGCAAAGATGAATGGGAGGAGCACAGGCAAAGAAATGGTGCGTTCTCTCTTACGTTCGTAGTAGGCCCGCAGGCCTGCGAAGCAGGGCCAGGGCCGTTATCTTTCACGCGCCTGGCCTGCCGGGGGGCAGACTTGCGGCGCTACTACGAACGATATCACGCGCCTTGGCCCTTCGGGCGCGTGCGGCGCTACTACGAACGTTCGTCGTCTCCCATCCCGCCTCTTCCCCGAACGGCTCCACCGCAAAAATCCGCGAGGGGCCGGATTTTTGTAGCGTTTTCGGGCCATGTTGAAGTCAGGACGTCATTCTTCGTGGGTCATGTCGGCGGGCTGTCGAGTGGCCTGAAGCACCGACTGCCAGGTCCAGCCGTTGGGGTCCACCCGTTTGCGCTCGCCGATCATCGGCATGGGAAGGTTGACCAGCACGCCACAGTGCAGCCCGACGATGCAGTTCGTCTTGCCGGCCATTGCCGCATGAACCGCGTTGTGCCCCAGCCGCAGGCAGTACTCCGAATCGTTCGCGTTCGCCGGCGTGCTCCGGATGAGATAGCTCGGATCGAAATACTTCAGATTGATCTCCGTGTTCTGCTCCGCGAAAAATCGCTCTATTTGCTCCTGAAGAAGTACGCCGATGTCGTGCAGCCGCTTGTTCCCCGACTTGTCGCGCTCGTATTCGCCTTCGAACAGGTTCTGTCCCGCACCCTCCGCGACCACGATCACCGCGTGGGCGCGCCGCATAAGACGACGGCGCAGGTGTTCCAGGAACCCGTTCGGGGGCTCGAGATCGAACGGCACTTCGGGAATCAGGCAGAAATTGACGTTGCTGTTCGCGAGTGCGGTGGAGGCCGCGATCCAGCCTGAGTCGCGGCCCATGAGTTTCACCAGTCCGATTCCGTTCCGGTAGCCCTTGGCCTCCGCGTGGGCGGACGTGATGGTGCTCCAGGCCGACTCCACCGCGGTCTCGTACCCGAAGGTCCGCTCCACGAGACTGATGTCGTTGTCGATCGTCTTCGGCACGCCGATGACCGAGATCCTGAGACCGCGCCGGGCGATCTCGTCGTGGATATCACGCACGCCGCGCATCGTTCCGTCGCCGCCGATGGCAAACAGGATGTCGACGCAATAGTGCTGGAGGGTATCGACGATTTCCCCCGTGTCCTGGGGCCCCCGCGAGGACTTGAGGATCGATCCGCCCTTCTCGTGGATGTCGTCGGTATTGTCGGGATTGAGTTCGATCGGCCGGTGGTAGTACTTGGCGACCAGCCCCTCGTAGCCGTACTGGAAGCCGAGGACCTGTTTCACACCGTAGCCCTCCGCCGCCGCGAAGGTGATCGCGCGGATGACGTCGTTGATGCCCGGGCAGAGTCCGCCGCAGGTGACGATGCCGACCGTGGTGTCCTGCGGGCGGAAGTAGAGCTTCTCCCTTGCGCCCGATCGCTCGAAGCACTCGAAGGGGGGACCTTCGAGTTCCTCGAACTCGTGGCTGCGCGTCCGGCGGATCACCCATTCCCCGTCGGTATAAAACCGCTGGCGCATTGCGCCCAGGGGCGAATCGTAGCGGCACGGCCCGAGCGTCTCGGTCGGCACGATGCGGAACATGGACTCGTCAGGATTCATGGCGTCTCTCTCCTGGTCAATGGTCAGGGCTTGTACAGGGTAAAGGGAGCCGCGATCGACTTCAATCGACTTTCGGCCGAAGTCTTACGGGAGGTCGTAGAGGTAGCGTTTGATCTTCCGGGTCGCGGTCTTTTCGAACTCCCCGGCGCGGACCCGCACGCGTCGCGGCCGCTTGTAGGCCGAAAGTTCAGCCGTCATGCGGGCGACCTCCTCGCGCACCAGCGATCCGATGCCCTCCTCATCGAGCGTCGTGCCCTTCGCCGCTTCGCGCCGGTCGAGGGCCTCGCGGTCGGGTACCACGATCGCGCCCACCCGCTCGCCCTTCGCGCCTTCCTCCCGGATCCCCAGCACGAGCGACTCCAGGATCAGCGGACTGCGGTTGATCGCCTCCTCGACCTCCTCCGGGTAGATGTTCTTCCCTTCGCGGTTGACGATCATGTTCTTGCGGCGGCCGGCGATGACAACGTAGCCGTCTTCGTCGATCCGCGCGAGATCGCCGGTCAGAAACCAGCCGCCCTCCATGACCTCCGCGGTGTCGTCGGGATTGCGGTAGTACTCGCGCATGACGCCGGGTCCTCGCACCGCCAGTTCGCCGATCCCTTCACGGTTCGGACGGCGTACCTCAACCTCGACTCCGGGCAGCGGCGTCCCCGCCGTGCCGGGGCGGGGGTCGTCGGGCGGATTGACGCTGACCACCGGGGCGGTCTCGGTGAGCCCGTACCCTTCGAGGATGGGGATGCCGAGGCTCATGAAGTTCTTCAACATGTACACGGGCGCCGGTGCGCCGCCCGAAACCACCATACGCAGGCGGCCGCCCAGCTTGCGGCGTACCTTGCGGCCGACCGCCCTTTTCAGGCCCGCGCGCCAGGCGAGATGCGCCAGCGGCTGTTCGCGGATGCCGCGGAATATGCGGTCATGCAGTTTCTCCAGCAGCAGCGGCACCGCGATCAGCGCCGTGGGTTGCAGCTCGCGCAGATCGTCGGCCACCGTGCGGATGCTGCGCACCAGCGAGATGCCGGCGCCCGCGCGGATCGGAAGCAGAAGGTCGGTGGTGAAGGCGAAGACGTGGTGCAGGGGCAGCACGAGCAGAAAGACGTCGTCGTCCCGCACCCCGATGACGTCCAGGCAGGCCTCGACGTTGCTGACGAAGTTGCGGTGCGTGAGTACGGCGCCCTTGGGGCGGCCCGTGGTGCCCGAGGTGAAGATGATCGAGGCCGGTGTGTCGGGGTCGGGGTGGACCTGCTCGAAGGCCGACCCGGAGCTGTACGCGCGGTCCGCCAGGGCCGCGGAACCGGATGCGAAGTCGACCACTTTGACCGTACCGGCGAAATCTTCCTTTACCCGCTCCCCGGCGAGCACGACGGTGTCCAGCCCGGGGAGGTCCGGGGCGATCTCACGCACGAGCGGGAGCGAGCCCGCGGCGGTGATCAGCGTCCGGCATTCCCCGTGCCGGATCAGGTGGGCCACCTCGCCGGCCTCAAACCGGGGATCGACGGGCACGGCGGTCACCCCGATCGACACGAGACCGAAGTAGAGCACCGCCCACAGGGGATCGTTCTCCAGGTGCAGGGCCACATGATCGCCGCGATTCATGCCGAGGGAAACGAACAGCTCGCTCGCCGCGCGAACTTCGTCGAGAAACTCACCGTACGTCATGGTGCGCCAGCCCTCCGGGCCGGCGTAGCGGAACAGCACCGCGTCGGGGCGGCGTTCCGCCGACGCGATCAGCAGGCTTTTCAGCGTGTCGCTCATGTCTTCCGCCTGTGAAAATGGTCGTGGAGGCGTTGCGTCCACTGGCGCACGCGCGGGAACCGGCGGTAGAAACGCTCCCGCATGCGGGCCAGGTGCGGGTTGCCGGGGGCGAGCAGCGCCGAGCCGATCACCAGGAAGAGCAGCCCCTGGAGCAGCGGCAGGAAAAGGCCGAGTACACCCAGCACGAGAAAGATCCACCCGAAGGCAAGTCTCAGCGCATGGCGCAGCGTTTGATGTACCGGGGGCAGCGGCATAATCGTACCTCTCAGCAGGACCGGCCGAACGCAGCCATTGTGGGGGACCCGGGCGGCTTCTTCAATGGTTTATCTGACCGCCGGGTTCTTCGCAGATTTTTGCGGTGGAGCCGTTCGGGGAAGAGGCGGGATGGGAGACGACAAACGTTCGTAGTAGCGCCGCACGCGTCCGAAGGGCCAAGGCGCGTGATATCGTTCGTAGTAGCGCCGCAAGCCTGCCTCCGGCAGGCCAGGCGCGTGAAGATCACGGCCCTGGCCCTGCTTCGCAGGCCTGCGGCGCTACTACGAACGTAAGAGAGAACGCACCATTTCTTTGCCTGTGCTCTTCTCATTCATCTTTGCGATCCCGGCGCCTTTGCGAGAGACCTTTCTTGTGTTTTCGACCGATGACACGGAGGGGATCTCGAAATTCGGATCGAGGTCGAAATCGGGATTCAGAGAGAACATAATTCGTACTCGAGTTCCTTGAACCGGGGGAGTGGGATCGCGCCTTCGGCGGTCCGAGTACGTGTACCGAGTACGAGTACGAATACGGATTACGTCCCCCCCGGCTCGCGATGTCCGCGTCAGCCCAACCGCCTCAGGATGAGCGATCCGCATCCTCTCCCAGCCAGCGACGGCACTCCGCCCGCATACGCCCGACATACCCCGGCACGAGTTCGATGACTTTCACACCCTCCATCAGCACCGGGTGGTGGGTCGCGGCGATGACCTGTCCTCCCCTCGCACAAAGGACATCGAAAGCCTCCCGTATCCTCTTCACGCCTTCCAGGTCCTGACCGGCCTCCGGTTCGTCGACGAGCAGGGTCTCACCCTCTCTCAGCGGGACGGCGGCGAGGGCCGATCTCATAATCTCGCCATGCGAGGTAAAGACGCCGCGCACCCGCAGGATCATCTCCTGCATATCCCCGGCGGGCCCCGTCGGGTGATGCGGGTTCATCGTCTCCGCGCTGAAATACCTGACCGGGGCACCGCCGGCGCGTCGGATTTCGCAGCGTTCGCAGGTGTTGAGGGCGCGGAGAAGCGTGCTCTTCCCGGACCCGTTGGGTCCGGCCACGACATTCATTCCGCCCGAAAATTCAATCGTGCGCGCGCCCTTCACCTGCAGCGAATGAGCAAAACAGAGTCTCACGGATCGTATCATGTTTTCTGTGGTCTGTGGTGAATCCCGATTAACCCCTTTCCCCCGAAATCGCCGCAAACCCTCCCTCCCCGTATCCTTCACGGATCGAATCGGGACCGGCGAGTTCTGCCGGCATGCTGAAGAGGGTCTGCCGGAACCGGAACTCCCGCATCCCGGCATCCTTCATAAAATCGACGACCTCCGCCGCGCTGAAGAAGCGCGCGTCACGGTAGAACACGCTTTCCTTTCTTCGAGCCTCGTAGGACTCGCCGAGAAAACTGTCGCGGTCGACCAGACCGACGATGAACCGTCCTCCGGGATGCAAGACCCTCGCCGCCTCCCGGCAGCTCTGCGCGGCATCGTCCACGAAACAGATCGTCGTCACCATAAGGACAAGATCGAACCGGGCGTCGTCGAACGGGAGCGCTTCCGCGACGCCGTCGATCGCGTGCAGGCCGCGCGCGGCGGACCTTCGTCGCATGGCCGGCGAGGGCTCCACGCCTTCCCGGATACCCAGCGGGAGTGCAAAGCGTCCGGTCCCGCTTCCGATCTCCAGCGCCCGTCCCGGGCGCGGCGGAAGGAGTTCCCGGATCGCGGCCAGCTCGGAGCGGTAGGCGGCGTCGTGATCATCGAACCACCGGTCATACCGCCGGGGTTCCCGTTCGAAAGGGAGTATCTTTGGCATCGCGCGAGGTTCGTTCCCGTCTGTTTTCCGTGGCCGGAGGATCCGGACTTTAAAATCACGCGCGTTTTATTATAATGCGTATCGTCAACCCCCGCAAGACCGACGGCACGAGAAGGAATCCCGGCACCATGAACATCGTCATCACCGCACTGGGCGAACGCCCCGAATCGCCCCTCGACCCCCGTTTCGGGCGGGCGCGGTTTCTTCTGCTGTATGACACGGAGACGGATACGTGGTCGGCCCACGACAACAGCCGCAATCTCGAAGCCGGGCGGGGCGCCGGCATTCAGACCGCGCAGCGCGTCATCGATCTGAACGCGGAGGCGGTGATCACGGGACACTGCGGACCCAATGCGTACGCCGTGCTGGAGGCGGGAAAAGTGGCGGTCGTCCGGGACGCCGGGGGGTCGGCGCGGGAGGTCGTCGAGGCCTGGCGGGCCGGGACGCTCGCAGCCTCGAATCGCCCCGACGTATCCCGCGGCTACGGGCGGGACGGGACGCGTTCGCGACCGGACCCGGGGGGTACGGGATGACCTCCGACTCGCGCCTCCAGAATAAGCATGCCGACATGAAGCAGCTCGAGGCGATGCTCGACTGTATTGCGGAGGGCGTGTTTACGGTCGACCGCGAGAAGCGGATCACCTTCTTCAACCGCGCCGCGGAGCGGATCACCGGCTTCGACGCCACCGATGCGATCGGTCGGCCCTGCAGCGAGATCTTCCGCTCCGACGTCTGCGGCGAGCGCTGTATCGTCGACGAGGTCACGCAGACCGAAGCGAGCGTAACGGACCGGCGGGTGACCATCATCGATCACTACGGCCGCCCGTTCACGGTCTGCGTCAACGCCGCCCCGCTGCGCGACGCCCGCGGAACATGCATCGGCGGCATCGAGACTTTCCGCGACGTGAGCGGCGAGGAGGACCTGCGGCGGCGCGTTGAACAGAACTACACCTTTCAGGATATCGTCAGCCGCCATCCCGACATGCACGACATCTTCGCGATCCTCCCCGACGTCGCCGCCTCCGAAGTCCCGGTGCTCATCGAGGGCGAAAGCGGCACCGGCAAGGAACTGCTGGCCCGCGCCATCCACAATCTCAGCGACCGGAGCGAGGGCCCCTTCATCGCCGTCAACTGCGGCGCGCTCCCCGACACGCTGCTGGAATCCGAACTCTTCGGCCACCGCAAAGGCGCGTTCACCGATGCCAGGTCCGACCGCCCCGGGCGGTTCGATGCCGCACGCGGCGGAACCCTGTTCCTCGACGAGATCGGCAACATCTCCGCGGCCATGCAGGTCCGCCTCCTGCGCGTGCTCCAGGAGAAGACCTATGAGCCCCTCGGCTCCAGCGAGCCGGTGCGAAGCGACGCGCGGATCCTGGCGGCCACCAACCGCAGACTGGCGGACCTGCTCAGCGAGGGCACCTTCCGGCAGGACCTGTACTACCGCCTCAACGTGCTGCGGCTGGAACTCCCGCCGCTGCGCGAGCGGCGATGCGATATCCCGCTGCTCGCCGAACACTTCCGGCGGCGGTTCAACGCCGAGACCGGCAAAGAGATCGAACGCCTCGACCCCGCCGTCTACGAGATCCTCATGCGCCACGACTTCCCCGGTAATATCCGCGAACTCGAGAATGTTATCCAACACGCCTTCGTCCTCTGCCGCGGCAACGCCGTGCAGCCGCAGCACCTGCCCGCCGAACTCCGCGAGAGTACGGAGGACCAGACCTCCCCGCCGCTGACCCTCAAGGGCCTCGAACAGAAGGCCATCCGCAGCGCCCTGCGCGATCAGGCCGGGAACCGCGCGGCCGCCGCCCGCCAGCTCGGTATCAACCCCAGTACCCTCTACCGTAAGATGCACCGCTACGGAATCGACTGAGACCCGGAACCGAAAGCCATGAGCCGTTGCATTCTGCAAGGCTCGCCTCGACGGCACTCGCAACATGCCACATGGCCCCGGGTCGCACCGCCGCGCGTATATTTTTTTTATCCCTTCGCGTTCATATCGTTACAGATATCGTAATCCTGTAATGGCACGACACATGCATACACGGTCAGGCATGAAAGCGGCACTGGTGACCCGTGGAGGAAGGATGGCGCCCTGTTTTGCGGGGACGCGGCTGCTGGTGGTTGATACGGGCGCGTCGCCGGACGCGGGCGCGGAGGTATCGACCCGCGGGTGGCATCCGCTTGCCTGGGGCCGCGAGCTGATGCGGCGCGACGTGGGGACCCTGCTCTGCGCGGGGATCGATCCGGCCACGTGGAGTGCGATCCGGGGACACGGCATCGACGTGGTCCCTCATGCCGCGGGCACACCGGAGGGCGTGCTGGAGGCATGGAGAACCGGGGCGCTGCACCCGGCCGAGCCCTGGCCGGAGCCGGTCTTCGGCGGCAGGCGGGGCCGGGGCCGCGGAGGCGGCCGCAGGCGGCGCTTTCGCGGAGGAAGCGTTTAGGAGAAGCGGGATCGCGTCGTCCGTCGGGGCGCGCGATTCGAGGAAGATACACAGCACAGGGAGGTGCATTATGCCAGGTGGAGATGGAACAGGACCGGCAGGAATGGGACCGATGACGGGACGCGCTGCGGGATACTGCGCCGGGTACGGAGTGCCCGGATACGCCAACCCGGTTCCCGGCCGCGGATTCGGGTTCGGGCGCGGACGCGGCGGATTCGGTCGCGGGCTCGGATTCGGCTTTCGCGGAGGACGCGGGCGGGGAGGATACGGGCCTCAGCCGTACGCCGCCCCGGCTTATCCGCCCGCGGGCGCTCCCTATCCCTACGGCGCGGCTCCGGCTCCGGAGCAGGAGCTGGAGGCGTTGAAGGGACAGGCGGGATCTTTGCAGGAAGCGCTGGAGGATATCCGCAAGCGCATCGCGGATCTGGAATCGGACGGGAAGTAAGCGGACAGAGAACGGGTGCGCCGGAATGCTCCGGCGCATCCGTCGTCCTCGACTGCAGGGAGGTGGATGATGCCGCGAGGAGATGGAACCGGACCGATGGGCGACGGCCGCGGCCGCGGAAAAGGCCGGGGCATGGGACGTCAGGGCGGTGCCGGCTTCGGCGCCGGAGGGTCCTGCGTCTGCCCCGCATGCGGGAAACGCGTGGCCCACGGGCGCGGGACGCCGTGCAATCAGCGCCAATGTCCCGCCTGCGGCGCGACCATGACGCGCTCGGAATAGAAGACCGGAAAGGGAACGGAAATTTATGATTATCACGATCGCCAGCGGAAAAGGCGGTACGGGCAAGACGACCTTTGCGGTCAATCTGGCCTCGTCGCTCGCGCAACGCGGTGAACCCGTCCGGCTGCTCGACTGCGATGTCGAGGAGCCGAACGATCACCTCTTCGTCAAACCCTCTTTCACCGACGGACGGGAGGTGCTTGCGCCGAAACCCGTATGGGACAGCGAACGATGCACCGCCTGCGGGAAATGCGCCGAGGCGTGCAACTACAACGCCATCGCGGTGGTCAACGACAAGGTGCTCGTGTTTAATGAGCTGTGCCATTCCTGCGGAGTCTGCTCCTACGTCTGCCCCGAGAAGGCGTTTACGGAGGTCGACACCGCGATCGGGAAGGTCCAGGTCGCGGAGCCGGCCGACGATCCCGCCAATCCGTTCTTTTTCGCGCACGGGCTGCTGAACATCGGCGAGGCCCTGGCGCCGAACGTGGTGCGCGACGTCAAAACATATATCGACCCGGATGCGGTCAATATCATCGACGCCTCGCCGGGTACCGCCTGCCCCGTCGTCGAGGCCGTCGAGGGATCGGACGTCGCCCTGCTGGTGACCGAGCCGACCCCGTTCGGCCTGAACGACCTCAAGCTGGCCGTGGGGCTGACTCTCAAGCTCGGGGTCCCGACGGGGATCGTGATCAACCGCTCCAACGGCGAAGACCGGATCATTGCGGACTATGCCCAGCGGGTCGGAATCCCCATTGCGGGGCGCATCCCGTTCAGGCGCACGTATGCGGAGGCCTATTCGCGCGGGGACTTCCTGGCGGAGGCCTTCCCGGAGCTGCGGGAGAATCTGCTGGGCATCTACGATCACCTGTACGCCGCGGCCCCGCCCTGCCCTGAAGAGGAGATCTTCGAGCTCGCGGAGGACGAACCGGCCGCCTTTGAGGAGGGCGATGCGGACGAGTGCCGCGAGGTCACCGTGATCAGCGGCAAGGGCGGCACCGGCAAGACGACGGTGGTCAGTTCGCTGGCGCACCTGGCGCGGAACAAGGTGCTGGCGGACAACGACGTGGATGCCGCGGACCTGCACCTGCTCCTCGCCCCCGCGGTGAGGGAGGGGCACGATTTCGCGGGGGGCATCAAGGCGGAGATCGATCCCATGCGCTGCGTGGGCTGCGGCCGATGCGCGCAGGCCTGTCACTTCAACGCCATACGGTTCGACGGCCCGCCGGGAGACGGCGTCGCTAAAACGTACCGCGTGGAGCCGCTGGCCTGCGAGGGCTGCGGGCTCTGCCCGCTGGTCTGTCCCGTCGGGGCGATCGGCAGCGAACGCAACATCACCGGACGCTGGTACGTTTCGGAAACCGCCTTCGGGCCCATGGCCCATGCCCGGCTCGGCATCGCCGAAGAGAATTCGGGGCGGCTCGTGACCCAGGTGCGCAACCGCGCCGCCGAACTGGCGCAGGAGCTGAGGCGCGAATGTATCCTCGGCGACGGCCCCCCGGTACCGGCTGCCCCGTGATCGCCTCGGTCTCGGGGGTCGACCTCGTGCTGATCGTGACCGAACCCACGGTCTCCGGCGTGCACGACATGGAGCGGGTGATGGATCTCGCGAAGCATTTCGGGGTCCCGGCCCTGGTGGTGATCAACAAGGCCGACCTCAACCGGGATCAGTCCGACCGCATCGAATCGCTCGCGGCGCGATACGGCTCGCGGGTCATCGGCCGCATCCCCTTCGACCGGGAGGTCAACGACTCGCTGATGGCGGGCAAGACCGTGATCGAGTATGGTCGGGGACCGGCCTGCGCGGCCATTGAACAGACCTGGGAGCAGTTGTCCGCCGCGCTTGCGGATATCGGGTGAAACACTATCGAGTCAGCCGGAATGGATCGGAACGAAAGGATTGAGGCATGGGCATGATGGAAACGCTGGAGGAGCGCTGGAATCGTCACGAAGGGCCGGCGGTGTTCAGCACCGTCGATCCCGACGGGACGCCGAATGCGATTTACGTGGGCGAACTGCGCCTGGACGCAGGGCGCGGATTCGTGATCGCGGATCATTACTTCGACAAGACCCGCCGGAACATCGACGGGGGGAGCCGGGGGTCGCTCCTATTTATCGATGGCGACGGAAAAGCCTTTCAGGCGAAGGGCTCGCTGAGTTATCACACCGAAGGGCCGGTATTCCACGAGATGAAGGGCTGGCAGAACCCGAAACATCCGGGCAATGCCGCCGTCGTACTGGAGGTTGAGGAACTCTATTCGGGCGCCGAGAAACTCGCCGGCGTTTCGTAGAGACTCACCCCCCCGAATGCACACCACACCGTCACCGGACTCAAAAGGAGAAAACCGATGAAAGTAGCCGTTACCGCCAGAGGACCGGGACTCGACGACGCCGTCGATCCCCGCTTCGGACGCTGTCCGTATTTTGTAATCGTCGAGACGGACACCATGACCGCTGAGACCGTCGAAAACCCGAACGCCGCACTGGGCGGCGGCGCGGGCATCCAGTCGGCGCAGGCCATGGCGGACCAAGGTGCCCGCGCGGTGCTCACGGGCAATTGCGGCCCGAACGCGCACCGCACCCTGCAGGCCGCAGAGATCGAGGTCTTTGTCGGCGCGAGCGGGACCGTGCGCGAGGCCGTCGAGTCGTACAGGAACGGGACGCTCAACGCAGCCACCTCGCCGAACGTCGGCAGCCACTTCGGCTCCGGAGGCGGGGGCGGCATGGGCCGGGGACGCGGCCGCGGCGGCATGTGACCACCCGCGGCCGGAAACGCTCGAAACCGGCCGCTTCCCGTGATAGGGGTGAGAGGTTCGGTGACCGGCCCGCAGCGCGGGGACGTGAACGCGAACGGTCGTCCGGGGAATCCTCCCACAACAGGAATATAATATGGGAGCCAATCATTACGGCGATCCGCTGACCCCCTACGGGAATCGTCCGATGGTCACGCCGATCGTTCACTGCCCCCTCACGACCATGCTCTACATGCCCGAGGAGCGGCGGAACGGCTTCGGCGTCGAACGCAACACCGTGCGCCTCTCGGCCGGGATCGAGGATACGGCTCTTCTGCTGGAAGACCTGGACCAGGCGCTGGATGCGATCTGACGCCCCCGCGCGGGGCCAAATCATCGGAAAGGACAAAGGAAACACCGTTATGGCCCTGATAACCGGCTCGCTGCTCGACGGGGTTCATGCCTGTTTCCGTCGCTACGCGGACACCTTTCGTGACGGCGACGGCCGCCTGCCCGGCCCGCTGCAACTCAAGCTCGACCACAGCCGCCGCGTCGCGGAGGAGATGGCCTCGCTGGCGGCCGAGATGGACTGGCCGATCCAGGATCGCCGGGCCGCGGAGGTGCTCGGTCTGCTGCACGACACGGGACGGTTTGTGCAGTACCGTGAACAGGGCCATTTTGCCGACTCCGCCGCCTGCGATCACGGAAAACTCGGACGGAGGCGAGTCGCCGCGGAGGGATGGCTGGAGGAGTGGCCGGAGGAAACCGGCGAGGCGATCCTCGAAGGCATACGCCTGCATCACGAGCGGCGGATGCCGCCGGAGCTCACGGGCCGCCCTCGGGACTACACCGCGCTGATTCGCGACGCCGACAAGCTGGACATCATGGGAATCGTGGCCGGGGCGGTGGAGCGGGACGGATTCCGCGAACTGCCCGTCATGCTGCCGGGGCTTACGCTCGATCGCGCGCCGACCGCGGCGTTCCTCGACGGGCTCTTTCACGGCGACGGCGCGGACCTGAAACGGGCGGCGTCGCTGGGCGACTTCCTGATGATGCAGGTCTCCTGGGTGCGGGGATAGCGGATCCTTCAGAACGTCCACGCCGCGCCCATGCCGCCCCAGGTCAGGTCTTTGCCCCCGTCGCGATCGACGTCGCCCTGCCCCCAGGAATGGGCGAGGTAGGCGCTCAATTCCACGTCATCGGAGACCGGCACGATTGCCGTGAGCCGTGCTTCCAGATGATTCGGCCCGTCATACTCCGGACTGGCGTATCCGAAGTCGACCCCCTCGACGAGGGCGGGCACGAGGACGACCCGTTCTTCCAGCAGCGGGAAGGCCCCCTCCAGACCGGCCTCGACGAACGCACCGTCGGCCTCGGTGGAGTAGACGTAATCTACGCCCAAGGTCCACGGCCCCCAGGACGGGCTCGCGACGCCGGCGCCGAATTCGTGGTCGAAGGCGTCATCGATGATGAACTCGAGCCGCGTGTAGCCCGCGTAAAACTCGAACCCCTTCCATGCGACGCCGTATTCCGCGTACAGGTTCAGCTCGTCGTAGGCGTCCCGCGTCCCCTGCGCGTACCACGCCCCCAGCGTCACCGGGGAAGTGTCCCGTTGACTGTTGAAACTTGAAGGCGGTCTCCTGAGCGTCCATGTTGGACGCTCGGGGCAAACCAACCCGAAAGGAGACCGCCATGAGTGACAATAGCGTCCTTGAAGCCCTTGGACAAGTTGAACCGTCTGCAGCAGGAGATGTTTTCCGTGACTGGCTGCGTGGTGAAATGCGAACCCTGATCGCCGATATTCTGGCTGAAGAGGTCACAGAACTGTGTGGTCCGGCCTACAAGCCGGCAGGAGACAGAGGCTGCCGACGTGCCGGCGGAACCCGCGTAGGACTTCGAATTGACGGTATTGATGAGGAGATCCGCAAGCCGCGTGTACGTCGCCATGAGGCAGACACATCGAAGGAGGTCAGGCTTAAAAGTTACGACGCGGTCAACAGGGCCGACGACCTTCGTGGCCGTATCTTGCGTGCCACAGCTGCCGGAGTCAGTTCACGTGATCAGAAAACCTTGTATCCCGATTCAGCGCCCGGACGCAGCAGGGTTTCCCGCGCCTGGATTGTCGAGGGCCGACAGCGCATACAGAAGCTCCGTGACCGCGACCTGAAGTCCGAGAGGTTCTTCTGCATGCTGCTGGACGGCATTGTACTGTCCGAGGATCTCAGCGCCATTGTGGGGCTGGGCATTACGCTGGACGGCCGCAAAGTTATGCTGGATTTTGAAATAGGCGCACAGGAATCGACAGAAGTGTGTGACGCATTGCTCGACCGCAGCAGTTCTCATTATGGCCGCATTCCGACCGCGGACGGCGTGGCAGCCGTCCCTCCCGAGTCGATATCCGACGCATTTTCGGGCACTGGGAGGGTCGGGTGCCACCCCGACCGAAAAGGGTGAAGCCATAATGAGAATCGCTGGCTCGACCGGCTTGTCCACCGCGGTCTTGAGTTCGAGGGCGATCCGTTGGCGGTTCTCGACGGTTCTCGGGCACTTCATAACAGCGTCTTGAAGCATTTTCCGCGAGCGCGCATTCAACGATGCCTGGTGCATAAGGAACGAAATATTAAGCGTTGTCTCTCCAGGCGTCATCACGGCAGCGTGAGCGACCTTTTCAAGCGTCTCCGCTCCGTGGAAGGCGAAGAAGCCGGACGTGAAGCACTCGCCGATCTGGAACGCTTTCTGAGCCGGCACAGCCACAAGGCCCTGGAATCCCTGCACGAGGCCGGTGAGGAGCTCATTACGGTTCACAAGCTGAATGCGCCGTCCACTCTACACACCACGTTGACGAACACAAACTGCATCGAGAACCCGTTCCGAAACACACGCGCAAAAATCGGGCGGGTGAAGCGTTGGCGCGCAGAGACGGATCAGGCGGAACGCTGGCTGGCCTATTCGCTTCTGAGGGCCGAGAAAGGGTTCCGTCGAATCAAAGGCTATCGTCAGATCCCGGTGCTTTTGAAATCCCTGGGCTGGCCATCGGAAGCTGTTGAGGCGTCGCTCCGCTCCGCCCTTGGCCCTCCGGGCCATCCCGCCTCCGGCGGGAACGGGCTCCACTCCACGACGCCTCACCCCCAGGCAGAGAGCGAAGCGAACTGCCGAACAGGGACTGGACAAGTGAATGACAAGGAACTACATCGAAATGAAGACCGAGACCGCCAACGAGTTTCAACAGGATTCGGGACATCCCCAAAACACGGATGGGATCTCGAACTCCGGACCGAAGTCGAAATCGGGATTCACAGAGAACGTAATTCGTACTCGTACTCAGCGAAGCGGTACTCGTACTCGAGTTCCTCGAATCGGGGGAGGGGGATCGCGCCTTCGGCGCTCCGAGTACGCGTACGAGTACGAGTACGAGTACGATGTGACGCGAGCGGACTTGCCGCCGCTCACCATAAAAATCTACGAAGAACTTTTTTCATCTTCATCCCCTCTGCGTTCTCCGCGCCTCCGCGAGAGACCTCTTCTGAATTCCGTCTTTACGAGGCGGAAAGAGTCGCGACGTTTGCCTGCGGTACGCCGTGCGTCCCTGGACAGGGTCGAGTGGAACAAGCTCGACACGATTCCGCGTAACTCACCTCGGCGTGAACTCGCGCAGTGCGGCGGGGAGTTCCTCGATCAGGTCCGGGGCAGTCGCGGAGATCTCGCCCTGTCCGGCCGCCGCGAGATCTCCCGCCCGGCCGTGGAGAAAAACCCCCGCGCGCGCGGCGTCCCAGGGGTCGAGTCCCTGTCCGAGCAGCGCCGCGAGCAGACCGGCCAGCACGTCGCCGCTCCCGCCCGTCGCCATGCCGGGATTGCCGTTCATGTTCACGGCCAGGGCGCCGTCGGGGCGCGCGATGAGGGTGCCGGCGCCCTTGAGAATGCACACCGCCCCGCTGCGTCCGGCCAGCTCGCGCGCGGCGGCGCGGCGGTCCTGCTGGATGTCAGCCGGCGCGCATCCGAGCAGCTTCGCGGCCTCGCCGGGGTGGGGGGTGATCACGGTCGCCGCGCGGGTCCCGTCGATGCGCTCCGGCTCGCCGGCCAGGACGTGAAGCGCGTCGGCATCGACCACGGCCGTCCCCGTCCGCTCCGCGAGCAGGTGATGAACCTGCAGCCGGGATTCTTCGGACCGACCCAGCCCGGGACCGATCAGCAGCACGTCGTAGAGGCCCAGCCCCCAGTCGCCGCCTTCGGGAGAGGGATGAATCATCAATTCCGGCGCCGCGGCTGCGGCGGCCGTGTAGGCCTCCGGCGGCACGCGCAGCGTGACGAGCCCCGCCCCGCCGCGCAGCGCCGCGCGTCCGGCCATCACCAGCGCCCCGCTCATGCCCACCGCGCCCCCGACCAGCAGCAGCTTACCGAAATCCCCCTTCTGGGCCGCCCGCGGCCGGGGCGGGGGAAACACGGACGCGATATCTTCGCGCCCGACAAATTCCAGACCCTCCTCGCCCGCGGCCTCGTCGACATACGACGCGGGGATGCCGATATCGACCACGTCGAGCCGGCCCGTGTGCGCCGCCGCCCGCGGACGCAGAAGCCCCGCCTTGGGCAGGGCCATGGTCACGGTGAGGTCCGCGACCACGGCGACGCCCTCCGCCTCCCCCGTATCGCCGTTCATGCCGGAGGGGATGTCGATGGCGAGGACCATGGTGGTGCGGCGCTGCGCGTTGAGGTAGCGGATCGCGCGGGCGGGGAGTCCGCGCGCCGCGCCTTTAGTGCCTGTCCCCAGCAATCCGTCGATCAGCAGATCGACCGGTTCCGCCGTTCGTTCCGCCTCGTCCCAGTCCTCCTCGCGGGTCAGTTCCCGCAGCGGGACGCCGGCGTCGAGCATCCGCCGGAGGTGGGCGGCCGTCTCACCGCCGTAGTCGCCCGCGGGTCTGGTGGCCCAGACCTCGACCTCCCAGTCCATTCCCCGCAACACTCGCGCGGCGACGAAGGCATCGCCCCCGTTGTTGCCGCCGCCGGCCAGCAGCCGGGCGCTCATGGCGGAGAGGCCGCCGAGGATACGCCACTCCTCCGCGACGCGCGCGATACCCGTTCCCGCCCGTTCCATGAGTTCCTCTCCGGAAACGCCCGCCTCCTCGATGGTCCGGCGGTCGAGTTCCTTCATGGTGGCGGTGTTTACGATTTTCATGGCAGCGCTCCGGTCTCGTGTTGTGAAAAGTCTCTCCATGCTACACAAACTTCACCGCGAAGAACACCGCGGACATGAAGAGCCTGGAAATGGGTTGAGGGAACACGATTCGTACTGGACGACTCGATGAATAGCTTTGTGCCCTGGCGCCTTTGTGAGAGAACATCAGAGCCGGTCGCTTCCGGGCAACGCCGCGGACGCGCCGCGCCGGAGATCCACGTTCATACCGGGAGTCTGTGATGAATGAACAAACCCGATCGCTACGCACGGTCTACGAGGGCCGCATCCTGAATCTCGAGGTACACGACGTCGAGCTGCCCGGCGGCCGGACGGCGGTGCGGGAGGTCGTCCGGCACGGCCCCGCGGCCGCCGTCCTCACGCGGGTTCCGGACGGACGCTTTCTGTTTGTACGCCAGTACCGCAAAGCGGTGGAGCAGATCATGCTCGAAATCCCCGCGGGCAACTGCGAACCCGGCGAATCCCCGTCCGCGGCCGTGGAGCGCGAGCTGCACGAAGAGACCGGATACCGGGCCCGAACCGCGCGTCGTCTCGGTGCGATGTATCCCTCGTGCGGATACAGCAGCGAGCGGATCGAGCTTTTCTATGCCGAGGCGGAGCGGGAGGACGGAGGCGCGCCGGACGAGGATGAGACCATCGAGCCGGTCCTGCTGACCCTGGACGAGGTGCGGGCTGCCGTGCGCAAGGGCGGGCTCACCGACGCCAAATCCCTGGCCGCGTGGGGCATCTGGATCACGGACGGCGGCGCGTAGCGGCGGAGGACGCGGTCTTCACCACCAGGTCTTCTGATCGTTCCGAAGCGACAGGGCGCCGCGGATGTGTCTTATCTCGGGCCTCCGAGTGCCGCGGGGGCCGATGACCTCTATCACGTCGAAGCGAAAATACCGGGGAGGGGGCCGCATTCGTTTCAGGTAGGAGAGTGCGGCGCGGCGCAGCGTGCGCCGCTTGCGCCGGTTCACGGAGGCGGCCGGCCGGGCCGGGCCGCGGGAACGTCGGGTTTTGACCTCGACGAACACCAGCGTCTCGCCGTCGCGGGCGACGATATCGAGTTCGCCGCGCCGTCCGGCGCGCACGCGCCGCCCGCATATCCGGTATCCGCGCCGGCGCAGCCATTTCGCCGCGCGACGCTCGCCCCAGCGACCGGTGCGAAGATGCTCCGGTTCGCGGCGCGCGAACACCGTGCGCAGACGGTGGAGTCCGCGTTCGAGTTGAAAGAGCGGGTTCAGGGGGTTCTTCCGGGCTGGAGGATTAATCCCCCGGTTCGAATCCGAGCTGTCGTTCGCTGACCGGCCGGAACGATCTCCGGTGGCAGGGCGAGGGCCCGAGCCGTGCGAGGGCTTCAAGGTGCGCCGCCGTCCCGTAGCCCTTGTGCGCCGCAAACCCGTATCCCGGATACTGCGCGTCCAGCTCCGTCATCATGCGGTCGCGGGTGACCTTGGCGATCACGCTGGCGGCGGAGATCGAGAGGCTGAGGCGGTCCCCTTTGACAATGGACCGGGAGGGAACGGCCAGTCCGCGGACCTCGTTTCCGTCCACCAGTGCGAAATCACCCGGCGGCCGCAGGTCGAGGACCGCGCGCGCCATCGCGAGATGGGTTGCGCGGAGGATATTCATCGTGTCGATTTCCTCCGGCGTGGCGGATCCGACGCCGATGGATGCGGCCTTCATCGCCCGCAGGGTGGCGTAGAAATCGTTGCGGCGGCCTTCCGACAGGGCCTTGGAATCGGTCAGGCCCTCGAGGACGGGACGGGAATGGTTGCACAGAAACGCGGGGGTAAAACACACCGCCGCCGCGACGACGGGTCCCGCCAGCGGCCCGCGGCCGGCTTCGTCGATTCCGGCCACGCGCCCGTAGCCTGCGGTCCATGCCTCCCGTTCGAACTGAATCAGATCGTAGAACGAGGGCATGGATCGACCCGGATTCAGCGGCGTTCGCGGATGCGGGCTTTCTTACCGGAGAGTTCGCGCATATAGTAGAGCTTCGCGCGGCGTACCTTGCCCCGGCGTTTGATTTCTATTCTGGCGACCGAGGGACTGTGCAGGGGAAACGTACGTTCCACGCCCTCTCCGTAAGAGCGGCGCCGGACGGTGAACGTCTCCGTGGCCCCGGAACCCTTGCGTGCAATGACATCGCCGGTGAACACCTGGATGCGTTCCTTGCCGCCCTCGCTGACGCGAACATGTACGGCGACGCGGTCACCCACGGAAAACTCGGGCCGTCCGTCCGTCTTAATCTGTTCGCTGTCGATTTTCTGTAGAATATTCATGCTGTCGGTCTCCCGCCCTGCGGTTACGAAAGGACGCATGGTACTCCGGCGCGTCCCGCGGTCAAGGATCTTCCGGAATAAAAAAGGGCCTCAGACGCTCATTCCCGTCCGTCGCGGCGGAGCCGATCATACCGTTCCCACAGGTCGGGACGCCGCTCGCGCGTGCGCGCTTCCGCTTGTTCACGCCGCCAGCGCGCGATGCGGCCGTGGTCGCCCGAGCTGAGAACTTCGGGCACCTTCATGCCGCGGAATTCGGGGGGGCGGGTGTAGTGAGGATATTCGAGCAGGCCCTCCCCGAACGATTCCTCGTCGGTGGCGCCCTCCCCGCCCAGCACCCCCGGGATCAGGCGCACCACGGCATCGGCGATGACGGCGGCCGGAAGCACGCCGTTCGTGAGCACGTAGTCGCCGATCGAGAACTCCCGGTCCACCAGCGCCTCGCGCACGCGCTCGTCCACGCCTTCGTAGTGACCGCAGATAAAGACCAGGTGTGAATGTCCGGTCAGCTCTCCCGCGGCGGGCTGCGAGAACCGCTCGCCCTGGGGGGTGGTCAGGATCACGGTGGTATTGTCGCCGCGCAGCGACTCCACCGCCTCGAAGATCGGTTCCGGTTTCATGACCATGCCCGGCCCGCCGCCGTAGGGACGGTCGTCCGTCGTGCGGTGCGTGTCGTGGGTGAAGTCGCGCAGGTTGACCACCCGGAAATTCACCTGCCCCGATTCGGCCGCGCGCTTCATGATGCTCTCGCCGAGGATGGCGCCCACCATATCCGGGAAAATCGTGATGATATCGATATTCATGGCCGCGCCCCGGAACGGGGTTGTCGCTCCGTCTGCATTACGGGCGGGCGAGGGCGGAGGAGGAGCGGACGCAACCGGCCTTTCGCCGTCTGCCACCCCGCCTCCGGTCGCGCGGGCTTACTCGACCACTTCAAGCATCACGCGGCGTCCTTTTTTGGCCGCCAGCGTGCTCAGGAGCGTGCGCATCGCCCCGACGGTTTTTCCGTTGCGCCCGATAAGTTTGCCGATGTCTTCCTTGTTACAGCGGAGTTCGTAGATCACGGTCTTCTCGCCGTCGATCTCCGTCAGCGAGACATCGTCGGGGTGGTCGACCAGCGCCCGCGCAAGGTTCTCGATAAGGTCCTTCATCAGGTGTCGTCCTTATCGGGTTCGTCCGCCGCGTCGCCATCCCCGGCGGTTTCGGCCGGCGCGGCGTCACCGGCCGGCGCGGCTTCCTCCGCCACAGCCGGCGCCTCGTCCGCGGACGGGGCTGCCTGCGTCTTCCTGGCCTTACGGATCAGGCTTTTGGCCGTCTCCGACGCCTCCGCGCCCTGTTCGAGCCAGTAATCGACACGGTTCAGTTTGAGCTCGCAGCCTCCGTCCTCCCGCTTGGGATCGTACCAGCCGAGCACTTCGAGAAACCGGCCTTTCGTATAGTACCGGGAATCCGTCGCCACGAGGCGATAGAAGGGCTTCTTGTTGGTGCCCATCCTGCGAAGTCTGATTTTTACCGCCATTGGTTTTCCCCTTTACGCGTAGTGTTCCTGCATGGGTCGAATATTCGTTTCTGGCGCAGCCGCAAAAGGTTCTTATGTAGGGAAGTTCGGGATTCCGGGCAATCTTTTTCGCATCTTTTTCATCTGTCTGGTCATTTTACGGGTGCGGTCGAAGTTCTTCAACAGCTCGTTGACCTCGCTCATCCGAACGCCGCTGCCGCGCGCGATCCGGCGACGGCGGGAGGCGTTGATGATCGAGGGCTTGTGCCGCTCTTTCGGGGTCATGGAGCGAATGATCGCTTCCTGGCGTTTCATGTTGTCGCCCGCGCCGCCGAGCTGACTCTTGACCTGTTCCGGCAGTTCGCCCGCCCCCGGAAGCATCTTGAGGATGTTCTCCATCGGCCCCATCTTCTTCATCTGCTGCATCTGGTCGTGGAAGTCCTGCAGGTCGAAGGTGTTTTTCGCCAGCTTCTCCTGCATGCGCCGCGCGTCGTCCTCGTCGATGTTCTGCTGGGCCTTCTCCACCAGCGAAACCACGTCGCCCATGCCGAGGATGCGCGAGGCCATGCGTTCCGGGTAGAACGGTTCGAGGTCTTCCGGGCGCTCGCCCGTACCGGTCATCAGGATCGGACACCCGGTCATCGAATGGACCGAAAGCGCCGCGCCGCCGCGCGCGTCGCCGTCCAGCTTGGTAAGAATGAGCCCCGTCAGCCCCACGGCCTCGTGGAATCTGCGGGCCACTTCGACCGATTCCTGTCCGATCGCGGCGTCGAGCACGAGAACCGTGTCGGCGGGCTGCACCGCCTCCCGGATCTCCTCGAGTTCGTGTACGAGGTCTTCATCGATCTGAAACCGCCCGCCGGTGTCGTAGATCACGATATCGGCCTGCTGTTCCGAGGCCTCCCTGCGGGCGCGCGCCGCGACGTCCGGCACGGTATCTCCCTCGCGCGGCGCGACGCAGGCCGCGCCCTCCTGCTTCGCCAGTGTGGAGAGCTGTTCCACGGCGGCGGGTCTGCGGATATCGCAGGCGGCGAGCACCACCGATTTTCCGCTGCTCATCCAGTAGTGCGCGAGTTTGCCGGCCGTGGTGGTCTTTCCCGAGCCGTGGAGGCCCAGCAGCATTACGCCCGCCGGGCGGTCTTCAAGATTGAAGTCGGTATGCGCCCCGCCGAAGAGTTCGGTCATCTCCTCGTGCACGCGCTTCACGATCTGCTGGCCGGGCGTCACGCTCTCGAGCACATCCTGCCCGAGACAGCGGTCGCGGACCTGCTTCGTAAAGTCCTTGGCCACCCTGAAATGGACGTCCGCCTCGAGCAGCGCCATGCGCACCTCGCGAAGGGCGTCCTTCACGTTCTTCTCGTTCAGTTTCCCGTAACCGCGCAGGCTGCGGAAGACGTTCTGCAGGGAAGATGACAGCGATTCGAGCATGAGGTGCGGGAAATTAACGGATCATCGCCGCCGGGACAAGCGGGGAAGGTGGCGACCCGGTCCGATAAAATGTTTTTCCTGGCAACGGTGCAACAAACGCGCCCGGGATCGTGATTAATGAGAAACATCCCGTAGCGCTATTCAACTTCTTCGATCTCGACATTGTCGAACCAGTACTCGGCGGGCGGAAAGGTGGCGAAGAGCATGACCTTCATATCGATCAGATCTTTGCGGCACTTGGCGGGATGAAAGGTCTCTTCGAAGTGGTGCCATGACGTGTCTTTCACGCGACACCAGACCACGGTCTCGTAGAGCCGCCGCTTGCGACCGCGGAATTCACCGTAGGCCCGAACCCAGACCTTGCCCCCCTCGCCCGGACGCGTGGTGCGGTAGTCGAACGAAATCCTGTAGGTCCTGCCCGTATCGACGGGAACGGGGTCGGAGTAGAAGGAGAGCCCGTACGTGCGCGCGATGGGGTCGTCGACCGGCTTCGGGAAGATCCATTCGTCGAGCCCGGTCCGCTCCCACTGTGCGCACATCTCCTTTTCCGTCACCCGCGTATCGAGGCAGATCGCCTTCCCGTCACCGCCCTCCGGCGCTTCGGCCCAGCGTGCGCCGAGTCCGTCGGGTTTCTGCCAGTACTCCGGCCTTCCCCCCCGCCCGTGCTCGAAATCGCCGTTCGGGAGCAAAGCCTCCCCGACCGCCGCGGCCGCGACGGCCGCCGTAAGCATGCACACCCGTATTTTCATGGGCCCTCCTTCGCATCCCCCCGCTGCCGGGAGCGGGGGCAGTCTCATTCCGCGCCGGGTTCGTCCGCCCGCGTTCCCCCGGCAAGTACGCGGAAATACTCCGCGATCAGCGTCTCGTAACCGCGCGGAAGCGTCTCCCGATAACCGGAGAGGATCTCCTCGCGCATCCATTCGGGAAGATGTGTCTGTTCGCGCTGAAGCCCGGTCTCGGTGTTCAGCGATCGTTCTGCGCCGCGCAGGGAGTCCAGCGCGCGCGTGTGCGCCTGCCTCAGCGCCAGCCCCCGGCCGCGCTGCGCGGCGTCTTCCACCGCGCGCATGGCGCGGATCGACGATTCCAGGTCGCCGGAGGGCAGGTTATACCGCCGCAGCTTGAGCGCGAGCGCCTCCGCCTCCTGCCGGATCCGCGTCTGTTTGGAAATCAGGCGCGGAAGCTTGTCGGGCATGGTGTCCGGCGCCGGCCCCCGCAGACCTTCGGAGCCGTAGCCGGCGACTTTCCCGCCGCCCGTCGCGCCGCCGGGGTCCTCGGTCGACTGGTCGTCCACGCTCCCCTGCTCGAACGGACTCGGCGTCAGGCGCGTGGGCGTTTTGCGTCCGCCCTTGCCGACGGCGGTCTCCTCGACCATCTGGCCGTGACTGCGCCCGGTGCGTCCTTCCCCCGAGCGCCCGCCGATCTCGCTGGAGTTCGGGAGGAGGCTGCCGGTAATCCCCTTCGCGCCCATGCTGGAGATCGGGCCGTCCATGGCCGTCCAGCCCGCGCCCTTGTCGATCGACCCCGCCCACGCGCTGGAGATGTCCTCGATGTCTTCGGTCATCGATTCCTGGGTATCGAACAGCTCGCCGACGATATCCTCGAGTTCGGCGGGCAGTTCGGCGAGCGGGATGTCCGGCATCTCCGGCACGTCCTCCATGACCCATTTCATGTAATCGGGGGTATCCTGGAGCCACTTCTCCAGGTTGTGGACCAGTTCCTCGGCCTGCTCCGCGCCGGCCTGCTCGGTCGGCACGGCCAGCTCGATCTTCTTCTCGTACAGCTCGGCCGCGGCGAGTTTGACCTCGTGATAGATCTCGACCAGTTCCTGCGAGAGTGAGCTGTCGGCGAAGTCCTGCTCGGGAAGCTTGCTGAAATCGGTGAGCTTCTCATGGAAGAATTCCGCCCATTCGGCCTCCTCGCGCGCGAGCGCGCCGAGGATCTCCTCCTCTTCATCCGTCAGGTCTTCCGGGCCGCGGTCGGCTAGAGTGCGGGTCTGATCGATGATCCGTTCCTGGGCGTCGAGAAAATCGTCCAGGTCGTTCTTCAGGTCGCGCGCGGCGTCATCGAGCGCCATCGGCGCGAGAACCCCGTCTTCGGGACCTTCTTCCGACCGGACGAGGTCGCGGTCGGCGAGTTTACCGAGCAGGGCGATCAGTTCGGCGAGGATATACTGCTGGCGGTCTTCGATCCGCGCCGACCAGGTTCCGGCGGCCGCTATCCCCGATCCGGGCGGTTCGTCCAGCGCCTCCAGCACCCAGGCCATCTCGCCGTTGACGAGCGGACCGAGCCTGAGCGCATAGGCTTCGCCCTCTTTTTCCTGTTCGACGAAGAGTTCCAGCGCTTCCGCCCCCGAACTCCGCGCCGCCTGCTGCGGTCCGCGCACGGCCGCGCGATGCTCGTCGAGGTTGTCCTTTTCGACCGCTTCGTCCAGATGCAGCCGCAGGTTGCGGGTCAGCGCCAGTGATTTCTTCTGCGCGGCCAGCGTGTCGCGCAGCTTTTCGAATGCCGGCGCCAGCGGATCGTCCGGGTCGATCCGGTAGTCGTCCGGCGATTGGACCCGTACGACCACGGGTTTGGATACGGTCTCCTCTCCCGCGGGATTCCAGTCCCGCGCACGGGCCTCGAAGATATAGGCGCGGCCGAATTCAAACCGGCCGGGATCGAGGGTAACCGCCATCACCTCGCGCACCTCGCCCTCGCGCCCCGGCGGCCCGATATAGGTCCAGTCCTTCACCGTCGCCGTCGCATCCCCGTTTTCAGCGTCGCGTACCGTGACCGAGACCGAGCGCAGCCCGTAGTCATCCTCCGCCCGCACGGGCAGTTCCAGCTCCGCCCCGGGAGCGAGCAGCCGGTTGCGGTCGGAGGTATCGAACGCGGCCCGCGGCCGGCGGTCGCTCTCCGGTACGAATTCGCCTTCGGCGAGCACGATCGCGCGCTCCGTCCCTTCCTGCCGGGCCTCGATGCGGTAGAGCCCCCCGCCGCGCATGCCGGTTTCGATCGTCCATTCGCCTTCGTCCCGCTGCATGGCGTTGGTTTCGCCGCCGGCCATCCAGGATACCTCCCGCGCGGGGGGATCGCAGCGCAGGCCGACGCGGATTCCGGAGCCGGGCAGGGCGGTGATCGGCGCAGGCGGCCCGGGGATGCGGTACGGGTCGCGGCCGGTGTATCCGGGCGGCGAGATACCGGTCCACGACTCCGTGATCCGCGAGCGGCGGCGGACGCGGACGAGTACGGCGGGCGACCAGGTGCGTCCGGCGAAGACGCGGAATGAAAACGGCCGCGTCACGGAGGAGAAGGTATGGGTGAAGGTGTGGGTTGCGTCGGCAGACGCGGTCAGCATGACCTGTTCGCCGGCGTCCCGTTCCGGGGGCACGCGTTCCGTGCCCTCGCTCCAGACCGCGACGGGCGCGGAGCGCAGGCGACCGCCGGTCAGCCGGGCGGTGATCTCCAGCGGTTCGCCCTCGGGCACGGTCACCGTTCCGGAAGGGCGCACGTCGATCATCGCGGCCCCCGCCGGGGGACGGTCGGCCATGGGCCGCACATAGCGCGTGGCGGCGTTGAGCGCCTGCCGCGGATAGAGGGCCAGGTAGGCCGCCCAGCAGGCGAGCAGCAGCGCCCCCAGCCCGCCGCGGCGCCGGAGGCGGGCGCCGTCCCAGAGCTGCGCCAGGCGCAACGACGGCATCCGCCGCCTGCAGTCCCGGATCGTGCGCTTTGCGAAGGCGCGCTCCTGTTCGTCCATCGCGCGGTTTTCGAACTGAAGCGTATTGATCAGCACATTGTCCGGGATGCCGAAGACCCGCTCGAGGGCGACGGCGGTGTGTTCGCGCCCGTGGGGGCGCAGGCCGCGGAACAGGCGCGCCAGCAGGACCAGCGGTACGATGAATCCGGCCAGGGCGAGCGGAAGCCGCAGCCCGGCCGGAAGCCCGAGCAGGTGGTCCGCCCAGAGAAGCGCCAACCAGACGCCCAGCACGAGCGCCGCCCAGCCCGCGGAGCGGACGAGCACCGCGGCCCAGAAGATGCGCCGGGCGGCGCGGCGCACCAGACGATCGGGATGCGTGCCGGGATCACTCATTCGTGCCGTCCCCTCCTCCGCCGCCGGCCATCACCGCATGAAGCTCCGGCGAGAGGCGGACCTCGGGGCGTACGCCGCGCGTTTCGATTCCGCGGAAGAAGAACCCCCGGCCGGCGAGCATGATCCGGCCGTCTTCGCCGTCCTCCTTCCAGCGCCAGATTCCGACGCGCCAGGGGCGGTTCTTTTCGCGTTTGAGGGTGGTGGCGCCTTCGCGCGAGAGCAGGCAGAGCGCGTAGAGCGAATCTTCGCCGCCGCGGACCACTCCGAGCAGTTCGCGCCGGTCGAAGAAATCCTTCGCTTCCGCCAGCGCCGCGTTCATGCGCTCAAAGAGGGCCGGATCGCGGCGCTCCGGCCAGCCGACGGTCACCGTCCCGTCCCGGCGCACCGCGGCGAACAGCTTTTCTCCCGGCAGGGCGGTAACGCGCCAGGCATCGCCCTCGCGCCTGACCGGCAGGCGGGTCAGCGTGTCGCGCTGCAGCACCACCGGTTCCGCGCCCCGGAGCGGCTCCGGCAGCCGGAACGTGCGTTCCGCCGCTTCGGCAGCAACCTCCCGATCCGTGCGCACCGCGACGGGGTAGACCAGTTCGGCCAGCGTCTGACCCTCCTCGCCGCGCTGTTTGGCCGGCAGCACCACCTTTTCCGCGCCTTCGGGTCCGAGCACGTAAAGCGGGGTCGTGTACAGATGACCCTCGCGGCGCTGGCCTCCGGCGAGCAGCAGGTCGGCCTTGAGGTGACGGACCGGAAACGGCTCGCCCCAGCGCTCCTTCCGGGTCTGCCCCGCGGTGGGCATCATCCATTTGCGCTCCAGGCTCTCCCGTTCGGGTCTCAGTCGAATCCCGGCGATTTCGTCCGCAGGGATGCGGATGAGCTTTTTGCCGCGGTAGTGAAGTTTGACGTCCGCCGACGCGAACCGCACTTCGCCCGTGATCGCCGACCCGTCGGAGAACTCCACCACGCCCGCCTCAAGCGCGGCCGCGGAGAACAGCCCCGCCAGGAGAACGGCCGCGGTGGTCCGCAGCGGCGGAAGGCAAGGACTGGCTCTGTGGTTCATTGCACTCGTCTCCGGATCAGAACAGGTTTCTTCTGCGCCGGATGATCCATTCGATCACCAGCACCAGTAGAAAGGCGCCGACCGCATAGCGGCTCTCCATGAGCGGTTCCTCGATCGTCACGGTCCTGCGCCACATCCCGCGGGCGAATTTCTGCAGGAATTCATCCTGCCGCGACTCGTGTCCGTACGCCCCGCCGCCCTGCTGCGCGAGCCGCCGGAGAAAGGCCTCGTCGAGTTCCAGCCGCGCACCCTCGCCGACCTTCGGGAACACGGGCAGCCGCTTTTCGTACGTCTCCACGGTGCGCCCGTTTTCATTCGCGGTCAAGGTGAAGAGATAATGGCCGCGCCGGCGGAAACGCAGGCCGGCCCGCCACGTATCCTCCACCCCTTCGACCTCCCGGACGGAGACCTGTTCGAGTTCACCGTCGCGCTCAAGTACGGCGCTGAACTCGACGCGGCCGGACGACGATGCGCCGAGCGAGCGGATTTCGAGCTGCGCGCGGTCACCGGGTGCGTAGTGCTCACGGTCCCACCGATACGAAAAACGCGTGCCGCTCTCCTCCGCGCCCGCGAGCCAGCGTGCCGTCTGTCGCCAGAAGGTCCCGTAGGCCTCGCGGAGTGCCTCGTTCCTCCGCGACCACTTCCAGAAGGTGTTGGACTGAAAGGCGAGCACCTTGCCCCGCCCGAAGGCCTGCCACGCGACCAGCGGGATCCGGCCTTCGCCGGTCGACGCGTACAGGAGTGCCTCGGCGCCGGGTTTGAGCGTGCCGGCCGGACTGAGGCTTTCGACCGTCGCCGAAGTTTCCGCAAGCGCGTCGGCGAGCCCCCGCACGGCCGGATGCGAGCGGGTCTGCGGCGGAACGGTGACCGGAAACGCGCCGGTGAGCATTTCCGCATCGCCCGCGGCGATCCGCCAGGGCAGCAGGTCCTCGAGCGGGGTGCCGGGGTAGCCGCGCGCGCCGTACGATTCCGTTCCGGCCAGAAACACGGCCGTGCCGCCCTGTTCGACATAGGCGCGCAAGGCCTCGATCTGAGCCGGACTCCACTCGTCCGCCGGGAAGGCGCCGAGGATCACGGTGTCGTAACGGCGCAGGGCCTCGACGGATTCCGGGAAGCCTTTCTCCAGCGCGCCGGTCTCGTCGACGTCCTCGCCGACGACCGTGAAGCGCTCGCCGATGGTGCGGAACATCCCGGTGAACGCGATCCCGGGATCGCGGCCGAGTTCCCCGCGGACCATCTTGTAGGCCGTTCCGAGCCGGCGCGTGAAGTACAGCACCTGCGAAGACCGCGTGCGCACTTCGAGTGCGCCTTCGCGGGCGTTGTTCAGCGCGGAGATCTCGCCCTCGACCTCCGGCAGCACGGCCCGGTAGCGGTGGACGCCGCCGTCTCCGGCCTCGAGACGGAATCGCTCGCGAACGCTTCGTTCGCCGAGGTCGATGCTGCGTCTCTTCACGGCTTCCCACGACCCGTCGGGCGTCCGGCGCTCGAGACGCAGGGTGACGCGGCCGAGGCGGCGGGCGAAGGACAGCGAGCCGCTGGAGGCGGTCACATCGACGGTCGCTTCGAACCCGGTGCCCTCTTCGACGGTGCCGGGCAGGCGGAAGGCTTCGATGCGCACGTCGTTCCAGCGGCCGGTCACCGAACCGACCCCGAGCACGGAGAGCGGAACCGGCGGCAGCGCGGGATCCTCGATCACGGTATCGCCGCCGTCGGTGATCAGCAGCAGGGCCGCGCAGTCGGAGAGATCGCGTTTGCCGAGTTCGAGCAGGCATGCGCCGAGGTCGGTTCCGGCGTCTTCGTCCGGGCCGGCGGGATCGGGCAGGTCTTCATGGATACCCGTATCGAAGCTCTGCAGTTCCAGTCCGATGTCTGCGGGCAGCATGGCGCGGAGGCGTTCCGCGGTGGAGCGCGCGCGCCCGTAGCGCGACATCTCGCCGTCGGCCACCCGCATCGAACCGGACCGGTCGACCAGCACGAGCACGCGGTCGCTTCCCTCCTCGCGGCGCTCGCGCTGGATCACCGGTTCCAGCAGCGCGAGCACGAGAAAAGCGGCGGCGAGCACCTTGGGCAGGAACAGCGCGAAGGGGGCGCTCCCGCGCGGTCCGGCCTTGATGCGGAGGTAGAGCATCCACGCCGCCAGCGCCACGGCGAGCAGCACCACGCCGCACAGCAGGGGGTCGAGATGGGGGCGCCAGTCGATCATGGTTCCGCCCTCCCCGCGGCCCGCAACGGCGGGCGGTTCGCGAGCGCGCCTTCCGCGAACAGGACGGCGAGCGCGGCAAGGATGATCCACGGGAACGGGTCGAACGCCTCGCGGAACCGGCCGACGGCGTCGACCAGCTCACGGGGGGCGGCCAGCGGCGCGACCCGGTAGCGCCAGCCTTCCATCGCCGGCACGACCGAATCGTCCATATAGTCCTGCGCCCCTTCCGCGCCGTCGCCCTGCACGCCCGCATACCAGGTTTCGGATCCCGCGGCCAGTTTATACACCCCGGCGCGGCAGAGGACCGGACGCTCCGCGGGCGGTCCGCGCCACTGCAGGGGCGGGCCTTCGACGGCGGTCACGCTGAGCGCTTCGTCCTCCGCCGCCGCCGGGGCGGGCGGCGGCTCGCCGGCCACCCACTGGAAGGCGGGCTCTTCGCCGTCGCCGCTTTCGAGCGCGAGGTGCTGGGCGAGGACGACGAACGGGCCTTTAAGCGGCAGCGTAGTCCACCCGGGATCGAAGGCCGCACCCGAGGCATAGATCATGCCGCGCCCGAACCGCCGGTACGCGAGCACGGGCGAACCGGTCTCGATCCGCAGCAGCGTCGTCCAGCCCTCGCCGCCGCGGACCGGCATCACCCGCATGACCCTCGCCTCCCCGAGCGAGACCTCGCCGTCCGCGCCCCGCAGGCCGTCGAAAATCGCCGCGGCCGGTTCGGCCGCATGCAGGCGCATCCCCTCCTCCCAGCTCACGGGAGCGTCGAGGGCGAGATCGAGCCGGCCGGGCCGTTCCGCGACGCCGGGCCCGGTAACGGCCGGCAGCAGCAGGAGCCGCCCGCCCCGTTCCACGGTTTCGCTCAGCGACGCGGAACGGCGGATGAACTCCGCGTACGTGGCGACGTGAAGCGCGGTGCGCTCCGCGCCGTCCGCTCCCTCATCCCCGCCGGACTCGAAGTGCGTTTCGATTCCGGTCAGCTCGCCGCCGGCCGGGGAGAGGGCATGCGGAAGGGCGCCGTAGGCCGTCCGTGTTCCGGCGAAACGGACCTGCTGGCGCGGGAGGGTGCGAAAGGCGAGGCCCGCGTGGTTATCCGCGCTGAAGGCGTCGCCCTCGATCCACATCCGGCGCGCGTGCAGCCCCGGGGCCTCGGCCCTCAGCGCGATGGGGGTGCGGGCCTCCGCCCCCGGCATCAGGGTGAGTTCACGGCTCGCGGCCTCCGTTCCGCCGCCGGCCGTATTGAGCAGGATGTCCGCCGCCGCTCCGCCGTTGTTGGCGAGGACGGCCTCGGCGTAGAATGTGCGTCCCGCGGGAATCCGCATCGGCGGCAGCCGCAGTTCGCGGAAGTGGACATTGGCGTCCCGGTCGCGGACGGGTCTGAGCTGATGGACCCGGACGGTGGTGCCTTCGCGGAGGCCCGGCGGGCTCGCAGGGCGCCCCCATTCGTTGCGCTGGAGATCGGTGAATACGTGCACGGCCGCCGCGGGCGCCTCCGACTCGTCCAGGATCCGGCGCGCAGTGGTCAGCGCCTGCGCCGGACGCCCGGCGCACTCCACCGCCTCGAGATCGTCGAGCGCATCCAGCAGGCTGCCGGTATCGGCCGTGAGTCCGTCCGGCCGTTTCGCGGCGGGATCCGCCACCAGCAGCACGAGGGCGGCCGTATCGCCGGGACGCTGCTCCCGCAGCAACGCGCGGGCCGCCTCTGCGGCGCGTTCGATGAGGGGCATGCCTTCCGCGTCTTCGCGGGTCATCGACGCCGAATTGTCGAGTACGAGCACGGTGGCGAGCCGCCCTCCGCCCCCGGCGCGCTGCCAACGCGGGCGGGCGAGGGCGAGCAGGAGGAGCAGGATCAGGAGCGTGCGCAGAAGCAGAATCAGCCATTCGCGGATCTTTTTGCGCGAACTCAGGCGGGGGTCGATCCGCCGGAAAAACATCAGCGTGGGAAACGGATGGGGCTTTTTGCGCAGGCGGAGCAGGAAGTGGAAGATGACCGGCAGCGCGGCCAGCGGCAGGAGCTGAAGGAAGAGCGGGTTGGCGAAAAAGATGCCGCTCATGGCTGGGTGGCCCTCCTCCGCAGCACGTCGAACACCGAGCGCGAGGTATCCGCGAAGACGTAGTCGGCCACCCCTTCCGTGCAGCCGCGCTGGAGGCGGTCGAGATAGCGTTCGACCTCCCGGGTGTAGGCTTCGCGGATCTCCTCGGTGTCCACCGTCAGCCGTTCGCCGCTCTCCATCTCCCGGAACTCGGCGTTGCCGTGTACGGGAAGCCGGAGTTCGCCGCCGTCGAGGACGTGGAATACCGTGATGTCATGGCCGAAGTGCTGGAGGTGGCGAAGGCCGCGCAAAATCGAATCCGGGTCCTCGAGCAGGTCGGACAGGACGATCACCAGGCCCTTGGGCGGCAGCCGCTCCGCCGCCTCGTGCATGATCGCTTCGATGCCGCTTTCGCCGGCGGGGTCGAGATCCTCGAGGTGAAGCAGCATCGGGCGGAGGCGCTCGAACGCGCCGACCGGTTCGAAGTAGCGGTTCACGCCGGAGTCGAAGGTCATCAGACCCGCGGAATCGCCCTGGTTGATCAGGACGTACATCAATCCGGCGGCGAGGTAGGAGGCGTATTCGAGCTTCGTGTAGTCGCCCCGCGCGCGGTATCCCATGCTGGCCGAGGTGTCGAGCAGGAAGCAGGCGCGCAGGTTGGTCTCTTCGATAAACCTCCGGATGACGTAGCGGTCGGACCGGGCGTAAACCGCCCAGTCGATCAGACGGATCGGATCGCCGCGCACGTACTCGCGGTACTCCGCAAATTCCACGGAAGACCCCAGGTGCGGCGACCGGTGCAGCCCCTGCAGCGTACCCATGACCGGCTTCCGGACCGACAGGCCCATCGTCTTGAGCCGTTCCGCATAGCTGGGGGGCAGGTATGTATAGGCCGCTTCAGGCATCGGGGCAGTGACGGGAAGGGGTTCAGGTTTCAAACTCAGGTTTCAGGTTTCAGGTTTCAGGTTTCAAACTCAGGTCTCCGGTCTCACCCGTACTCCGGTTCCTTGACCGCTTCGATCAGCTTGTCGACGATGTCGTCCACCTCCACGCCCTCGCTGGCGGCGGAGAAATTGCAGAACATACGGTGGCGGAGCACGGGGTGCGCGAAGCGGCGGACGTCGGCGCAGGAGACGCTGCCGCGGTTTTCGAAGAGGGCGTTGACTTTCGCCGCCAGCAGCAGGTTCTGTCCCGCCCGCGGTCCGGAGCCCCAGCGGACCCAGCGGCGGATAAATTCGGGGGCATCTTTTTCCTGCGGGCGTGTCGCCCGCGCGAGCCGCGCCGCGTAGAGGGCCACGTGATCGCTCACCGGGACCTCGCGGACGAGCCGCTGGACCTCGATCACTTCCCCGGCGTCGAGGACCGGCTGCGCTTCCTGCATGACGTCGCGGGTGGTGTCCATCAGGATTTTCTGTTCCTCCGCCTCCGCGGGGTAGTCGACATGGATGCAGAACATGAACCGGTCGAGCTGCGCCTCGGGCAGGGGGTAGGTCCCCTCCTGCTCGATCGGATTCTGCGTGGCCATGACCATGAACGGTTCGGGCAGCGAGTAGGTTTCGCCGGAGGCGGTCACGCGCCGCTCCTGCATCGCCTCGAGCAGCGCGGCCTGCGTCTTGGGCGGCGTGCGGTTAATCTCGTCGGCGAGCAGCAGATTGGTGAAGATGGGGCCGCGCTCGAACCGGAAGGCGCGTCGTCCGGAGGCGTCCTCCTCCAGCAGATCCGTGCCGGTGATGTCGGAGGGCATCAGATCCGGCGTGAACTGGATGCGGCGTCCCTGGAGCCGCAGGCTGTCGGAGAGCGTGCGCACCATGAGCGTCTTCGCCAGTCCCGGCACGCCGATCATCAGGCAGTGCCCGCGGGAAAACAGGGCCACGAGGATTTCATGCAGCACGGCACGCTGGCCGATGATGACGCGACCGACGCTGTCGAGGATTTTCTCGCGGGCTGCCGCCAGTTGTTCGATCGCTTTATCCGACATGGGTTCCGTTCCTTTCTAGTGCGTCATGGCGTACATCGCAATATTGACGCCGAGCTGCATGGCCGACTGCGGTTCGAGTGCTTTCGCGAGAGGGTGGTCGCCGCCCTGCCAGCCCGCCTCGATATCGTAGGGGCTGTAGATGACCCGCAGGTCGCCGTGCAGCCGGACGCCGTAAAGCTTCGGCGCCGCCTCGCGGTCGGGAGTCGCCGCCGGGGTGTAGCGCACCGAGCGCACCGGGAAGACGGCGTGGTAGACCGGATGACCGGCGGGGATCTCGACCAGTTCCGCGCCCGGCAGGACCTTCTGCAGCTCGCGGCGGACGGCGCGGTCGAAGGTCGAGAGTCCGAGCCCGTTGTTGATCAGCAGCGTGCCGGAGGAATTCAGGAATCCGCGCAGGCGCGCCGCCTCCGTATCGCTCCACCGGAAATCGTCCAGACCGGTCAGGTAGAGGAAGGTATAGCCGGAGAGATCGTCTTTTCCGGGGTCGACGGCGACCCGTTTCAGGCTGACGCGCATCGAGGTATCCCGTTCCAGCCGGCGCAGCAGGGCCGCCGCCCCGCCGGGATGGACGTTCCAGGCGCCCTCATGGCGGAGCTGGGCGAAGACGAACTGGTCGGTCGGGTCCTGCTCGTCGAGCGATCCGAACCACTCCGGCTCCGCCTCGCGGCGCGCGGTTTCGGCGTATCCGACGGCGTAGGCGATAAGGTTGATCCCGATCTGACTCGCAGAGGGCACGTCGTAGAACACGGCCTCGTCGATGAACGGGACGTGGTGATTGTCCCAGCCGCAGCCGAGTCCGTATCGGGAGATCAGCACGCCGATGCGCGAGCCAACGTACATGCCCTCAAGGTAGGGTTCGTTCGACTCCCGGTTGCGCGGGTAATGTACGTGCCGGACTTCCGCGAGCATGTGGTAGACCGGGTGGTCGTCCGGAATCTCGCGGACGGCGAGTTCGGGAAACGCCTTGAGCATCGCTTCGCGGAACGACTGATAGAAAAAGGGCGAACCGGCGATGTTATCGGCCACGATCATGCCGCCGCGCAGGACATACGCGCGCAACTTGCGGAGCTGATCCTCGTCGAACCGGATCGAACGCGAACCGCTGAACAGCAGCAGGGGCGTACGGGCGGGGTCGCCGTGAAACGCCGCGATCGGGGCTGTCTCGTAGCCGTAGCGAACCTGCAACGGCCCGCGCGCCTTGTGCAGGATCGACTGCACGTCGGAGGGACACTGGTTCCAGTCGGCGACCTCCATGCTCTTGCCGTCCTCGAACTGGAACGAGGCGGTCTCGCCCCACATGACCTTGGTGACGAGCGTGGGCGGGCTGGGCTGCCGCTTCCGTTCGGTGCGTCGGAGCGGGGTGGCGGGTAGCGGGAGCGGCGGCAGGGATTCGCCGCCGGAAATGCGCCGCGGCGCCGCCTTGGGCGGCTGGCCGAGCGGCTTGAGCCAGGCGTCCTCGTCCTGGGCCGCGCCGCAGACACAAACCGCCGCAAACAGGGGAAACAGAATCCGGCCAAGCGTCTTCATCAATCCACCTCCCGGTGAGAATCAATTTCTACCCTCACCTCGGCCATTATATCGTTATGCCTCGGCCGGGCAACAAAGGATGTGACAGGGAAAGAGGGGGAGGGTGAGCGGGAAAGCTGAGACCTGAAACCTGAGTAAGACGCCATCGTAATCGGGCTCGGCTACAGGTCGGAAAAGCATGATTCGTACGCGTACTCGGAGCGTCGCAGGCGCGATCCCACTCCCCCGATTCTATGATCCCTGTGTCCTACTCAGGTTTCAGGTCTCTGCTGCCCCACTCACTCTTTCTCTTACTCTTACTCTGACTCTGATTCTGACTCTGATTCAGATTCTTACTCTGACTCTGATTCTGCCCCCCAATCGATGCTTGTCGCGGGGGTGCAAAAAAATAGACTTCGATCGGAGCCAGCCGCGGAGGGGTACGGCGGGGGCGGCGCTTTCGGGGGGAGCGGATTCATGAGCCGCAACACGAAAATATTCCGCACGGCTGCTCTGCTGATAATCGCTTACTGGCTTCTGGAAACGGCCGTAGACGCGTATTTCTTTCGGGAGGGCGGTGTCTTGCTGTGGCTGTTTCCGCGCGAACCGCACGAGCTATGGGTACGGGGGTTATTCATCGCGGTGATGATCGTCTTCTCCGTCTATGCCGATCGTGCCGTTCGCGAGCGCAGGCATCACCTCACCCGCATACAGTTTCTCAACGGCGTGCTGCGGGGCATACGCGACATCAACCAGATCATCACGCACAAACTCGACCGGGACACGCTGATCCAGCAGTCGTGCGATATTCTCACGGGAGAGTCGGGTTACGCGGGCGCGTGGATCGTGCTGACGGATGAAGAGGGAGGGCTTCTCACCGCGGCCCAGGCGGGAATCCATCCGGAGGCGTTTCGCGCTTTCTGCGAGGAGATCCGTCAGGGCACCCCGCCGTGTGTCGAGGAGGCCGCGCGTCGGGACGGCCCCGTGGTCAAGGAAGACCCGAGCAGGGAATGTTCCGGTTGTCCCGTACGCGAATATCACCGTGACCGCAGCGGCATCTGCATGCGGCTGCAGCGCGGCGACCGCCTCTACGGCTACATGGGAGCTTCCGTCCGCGGGCATTACGCCGGCGACCGCGAGGTACAGGCGCTGTTCGAGGAGGTCGCCAATGACTTCGCTTTCGCGCTGGAGCGTATGGAAGCGGACGAACAGCTGGAGCGGCAGGCGACCATTCTCGACGAGATCGGCGATCTGGTGACCCTTACCGACCTCGACGGCCGCATCCTGTATGTGAATGAAGCCCAGTCCCGCCTCTTCGGCGTGCCGCGCGAAGATCTCGTCGGCGGAACGGTTGAGGAGTACGGCGAGGACGAGGACCATATAAGCCAGCGGGAAATCGTTCGCAGCACGTGCGAAAACGGCGAATGGCGCGGCGAGGTGGTAAATATCGGGGCAGACGGTCACAAGGTGATTCTAGACTGTCATACCCAGCTGATCCGTGACCGGGAGGGGCGTCCGCAGTACCTGTGCGGCGTCGCGCGGGACATCACCGAACACCGGCGGGCGGAAGAGGAGCAGTCCCGCCTCTACTCCGCGGTCGAGCAGTCTGTCGAAGGCGTGCTCATGACGGATCCCGAGGGGAACATCGAGTACGTGAACCCCGCGTTCGTGTCGATGACCGGATACAGGCGCGAGGAGGTGCTGGGCCGGACGCCCGCTATCCTCAAGAGCGGGCGGCAGGATGAGGCCTTTTACAGAGACCTGTGGAACACGATCCGTTCGGGCGGCACGTGGAAGGGACGAATGATCAACCGGCGCGAGGACGGTACGGAGTTCACGGAGGACGCGACGATTTCCCCGGTGCGGAACATGCGGGGCGAGGTGAAGCATTACGTGAAGGTGGCGCGCGATATCACGGCGGAACTGGAAGTTCAGCACCAGCTCCAGCAGGCCCAGAAGATGGAGGCGTTCGGCCGGCTGGCGGAGGCGTGGCCCACGACTTCAACAATATCCTGCAGTCGATGATGGGCTACGCACAGCTCGCCGCGCAGGACGCGGCGGATCGCCCCGAACTGCACGAGGCGTTGAACGAGAGCTCGCACGGCGGCGAGCGGGCCGCGGCGCTAACGCGTCAGCTTCTCGCCTTCACGCGGCACCAGCGCATGGAGCCGAAAAATGTGAACCCCGACGAGCTGATCCGCTCCTTTTCCCGGATGCTGAACCTGGCGCTGGGCGAGCACATCGAGTACCGGTTTAAAGGCGCCGGCAGGGATGCGACGGTACGGGTCGATCCCTCGCAGATCGAACAGGTCCTGATGAATCTGTGTGTAAATGCCCGCGACGCCATGCCCGCGGGCGGGCGGCTGATGATCGAAACGGAAAACATGACGATCGACGGGCATTACTGCCGGGACCATACGGATGTCCGGCCGGGGCGCTATGTACGTATCAGCGTGACGGACACGGGCTGCGGGATGGATCGCGAGACGCTGGACCGCGTGTTCGAACCGTTTTTCACCACCAAGGAGGTGGGCAAGGGAACCGGGCTGGGCCTTTCCACGGTCTACGGAATCGTCAGCCAGCACGAAGGGGCCATCCATGTCTACAGCGAGCCGGGCCTGGGCACCACGTTCAGGATTTATTTCCCGGTCGTGGACGGCGAAGCCGAAAGGGGTTCGGGAAGGGAGATCGAGACATCGCGCGGCGGGACGGAAACGCTGCTGCTGGCCGAGGACGATGCGGGCGTTCGTGACTGGGCCGGAAACATTCTGCTTTCCGCGGGGTACCGGGTGATCACGGCGCGGGACGGCGAAGAGGCCCTGGCGGTCATTGCGGAGAAAGCATCGCAGATCCGGGCGGCGGTACTGGACGTGGTGATGCCGAGGCACGACGGCGCGGAGGTGGCGGACGCGCTGCGGAGGGCCGCCGCGCCGGATACGCCGATATTGTTCGTAAGCGGATACAGTGCCGACCTGATTACGGATAAAAGGAAGCACGACGCGCATGCCGCATTTCTCTCCAAGCCGTGCTCCTCCGCCGCACTGCTGCGAAAGGTGCGCGAACTGCTGGACGGCGCGGAAGAGGTGTGATCCCCGAGAGCGGCTGGGCTCAGGCGCGGGGCCGGCGCCGGAACCGGCTGTGGATTAGCAGGCGCCAGACCAGCAGGAAGGCCTCGCGGATGATCGCGGTGCTCATTTTCGATTCACCGGACCGGCGTTCGACGAAGGTGATCGGGACCTCCGTGACGCGAAAGCCGTCCATCCAGGCGCGGTAGGTCAGTTCAATCTGGAACCCGTAGCCGTTCGACTCGATACGATCGAGGTCGAAATGCTTCAGCAGCCGGCGGCGGAAACATTTGAAGCCCCCCGTGGGATCCGTGAAGGGCATGCCGGTGACGAGCTTGGTGTAGACGCCGGCGCTGCGGCTCAGGATCAGCCGGTTGAGCGGCCAGTTGATGATCCGGATGCCGCCGACGTAGCGGGAGCCGAGCGCGAGATCGGCGTCCTCCACCCCGCGCCGGAGTTCACCCAGTTCCTCCGGCGAATGCGAGAAATCGGCGTCCATTTCGAATACGAATTCATACGCCCGTTCCAGCGCCCATTTGAAGCCGGCGATGTAGGCGCGCCCTAGGCCGTTTTTGTCCGCGCGGTGGAGCACGTGTACGCGCTCGTCGTCGGCCGACATTTCATCCAGCAGCTCCCCGGTCCCGTCCGGCGAGCTGTCGTCGACGAAGAGAAGGTGCGCATCCGGGTAGTGGCGGAAGACCTCGGCCGCCAGCGGGCGGACGTTCTGGCGCTCGTTGAACGTCGGCACGACAATGACCGAGTCTTCAAGGGAGATGCCGAGGTCGTTCATGCGCCGCCCCCCGGGGTATACGGTGTCAGCAGATCCTGCAGGTAGAGGCGGGTGATCAGGGCCACGTCCAGGCGGTGGCCGGCCTTATAGGAGGTTACGTCGCCGACGAACAGGCCGTCCTCGATAAGCGAGAAAGCGGCCAGCAGGTCGAGGACGCCCCGGTGCCACGCCGCCTCGAGCGACTTGCCCTCGTGGACCAGGCGCGGTTCGTTGACGTAGCGGTTGCGTCCCGCGATCAGGATGTTTTCGCGGGTGTAGCCCAGGTTGCGGATGTTGGCAAAAATTTTACCGATACTCCGGCAGTACAGCATCCTGGCGAAGGTGGTGTTCGTGCGTGCCACGGCCCCGTGACGCACGTGGGGGCCGGTTACGGGAAACCGTATACGCTGATCGCCGATGGCATTGGGGAAGGCGAGGGCGCAATCGGCGTTGAACGCGGGCACCGAGCCCGTGCAGGGGGCGACATGGAGAAACTGGCCGTGACTTCCGACCACCGTTACCGGTTCTTTCACCGTCACGAAATTCCGCGGACGCGACTGTTCGCGGCGGCCTCCGGCGTCGAGGGCCTCGACGATATTCATACTGCCCTGGTTGAACAGCGGGGGGTCCCCGGAATCGATGCGGATCATCAGGTTGTCCACGCCCAGGCCGTAGCGCAGGGCAATGATGTGTTCAACCATGCGCACGTAATTGCTCGGCGGGCCGCTGCGCAGCACGATGTTGCTGACGATGGCGCCCGTCGTCCAGACGTTCCGGACCGAGACCCGCAGCGGCAGTGCGTCGGGGATATCGCTGCGGTTGAGCCACCAGCCCGGACCGTCCGTGGGTTCCAGGCGGACGGTGGTCGTGCCTTTGTGCGAAAACGTGCCCGGGCCGGAGAGGGTGACGGGTTCGTCGAGGGTGCACTGCGGGCCGGGGGCTGCCACCGGTTCATCCGAGCCGAGGTCGAGATCCACGGGTATCCGCACGAAACGTTCCGCGGACTCCCGCAGCAGCGCCCTGTCGCCCATCAATACTTTTCCGAACTCCAAAGAGGTCACGCGATGCCCCCGGCCAGCTTCCGATATGGAGGCCCATCAAACACGATCCCGCCGCCGTCTGTCCATCGCAATTGCCGGCCCTCCGAACCATTATGCTGGATTTGGCCGCGGAGGTCTGGTTGACTCCGCCGCAATATCAACCTTTCGGGAGGTGGACGGCATGGCGAAGAAATACCTGGTGCTGGTCGGATCGCTTATCATTCAGGCATGTCTCGGCGGGGTCTATGCGTGGAGCACGTTCGTGCCTCCGCTCATCGCGGATTACGGTCTTTCGCCGGTGCAGACGCAACTCATTTTCGGAACGACGATTATCGTGTTCACGGTGGCGATGATCTTCGCGGGCCGGGCACAGAGCCGGACGGGGCCGCGTCCGGTCGCCGCCGCCGGGGGCCTCATGTTCGGGGCCGGCTATGCCTACGCGGCGTTCTCCGGCGGAGGGTTCGCGCACATCCTCCTGGGCATCGGCGTCCTCAGCGGAATCGGTATCGGAATGGGGTATGTCTGCCCGCTCGCGACGTGCGTGAAGTGGTTCCCCGAGCACAAGGGGCTGGTGACGGGCGTTTCGGTGGCGGCGTTCGGCTGCGGGGCGATCGTGCTCTCCTCGATGGCGGAACACATTCTCGCGCGGGGGATCGACGTGCTGGCGGTTTTCGGCTGGATCGCGGCGCTCTACACGGTGCTGATCATCGCCGGCGCGATGCTGCTCGACGTGCCGGAATCGACCGGCGGGGCCGAGCAGCAAGCCATCCCGGCCGGGGTCTTCCGGAGCCGTCCGTTCTGGACGCTCTGCGCGGGGATGTTCTGCGGGACGTTTGCGGGCCTGATGGTGATCGGAAACCTGAAACCCATCGGCCTCTCGATCGGTATCGATCCGCTTCAGGCCACCATGGCGATCGGCGCATTCGCCATCGGCAACGGCCTCGGTCGGATTGTCTGGGGCTGGGTGCTCGACCGCGCCGGCGTGGTCGCGATTCCGCTCTCCCTGGCCGTACTCACGGTCGCGGTGATCGCGCTCAACCTGGTGCCGGGCATGAACGCCGGATTTGTCGCTGCCGCGTTCTGCATCGGTTTCGGATTCGGTTCCTGTTTCGTGGTGTACGCCGCACACCTCGGAACGCTGTACGGCCCCGAGGCCGTGGCCCGGGTCTACCCCTTGGTCTTCCTCGCCTACGGCTTTTCGGGGATTGCGGGACCGACCGCGGGCGGGATGCTCTTCGAACTGACGGGCCGTTACTTCGTTTCCATCGGCACCGCCGCGGCCGTCTCGTGCGCCGGCGCTGTCGTGCTCGCGATCTACGCCGCGGGACAGCGCAAAAAGAAAAGTGCCTGATGCCCAACGCTCGCTGCACCGTCAATGTGCTCTACCGGGCGTCAACCGGAATCGGTTGACGCCGCCTGAGCCCACGGTGTCGATCACGGACGTACAGGTCCTGTGTTGACCAGCCCCTGCTGTCGGCGAATGTATCTGCTATGCGGAAGCCCATGAATGGCTACGTGTTCCTTCTTCGTGTGCGGGTTCTGTAAAGGCGCTCGGTGAACCCGCCGTCCTCTTCGAAAGCCCTGGCCTGCGCCTTCATCCGGCGGTCCAGAAGGCTGGTGCTCACCGCAATCAGGGCAAGCGCGCCGTTCGCGGCGATTTCAGGGAAAGCGGACTCTGTGGACATTGTGGACCCGGTGGACGCGGAACCGAGTGCGTGTCCGTCTTGTCCATGCGGTCCGCAATGTCCACTCTTCACGGCAACCGCCCAGGTTGCAACATCGTCCGCGCTTGCTGGCCGGGCGCCGATCAGCGCCACCCGGCGGGGATCGTTGCGATCCCGGATCGGGAGATTGTGCTGGCGCAGGTAGTCTTCGTAGTCCAGTCGGAGTTCTTCGAGGCTGGCCTTGGCGACACCGGTCAACTTGAGTTCCGTCTTTTTCGAGGTCGCCGAAGCCATGCTGCCTTCGGCACTATTCTGCCGCCCGCTGCGCGCGGCCTGTACCATCTGGTCGCGCGTCCGGCTGAACCGATCGATGTACTTCTCGCAGAACCGGACCGTCAGGTCATAGACAACCTCAGCCACCTGGAAACTCTTCAGGTTTCGGTATCCGCCGTGCTTTGGGATCAGGGGTTCAGTCATCAGGCACCTGCCTTGATCCGGAAGCATCCCCCTGGCGCGCCGGCCGAAGCTCCGCAGGAGCGAAGGCTGGTGGCGAGACCCGGAATCGAACCGGGGACACAAGGATTTTCAATCCTCTGCTCTACCAACTGAGCTATCTCGCCTCACGGAACCCGTTGAAAGAGAAGAGGCATTGTACGGATCGGCGGGGGGGTGTCAATACGCGGTTCTACAGAGCAATGCGCTTCAGGACCTCATAACGCGCTCCGGCGGGAGTCCGCGTGCTCTCCATCAGCTCCACGGCGTGAACGGGAATGACTTTGCCGGGGACCGTGATTTCGCTTTTCATCACATGTGCCGCCGCGGCGCGGTCACGCCCGCCCTTCACACGGCCGAGGGTGAGATGGGGATGAAACGGACGCGGTTCCAGTTCGAACCCCTGCGCGCGGCAGGCGTCGGCGACGACTTTCTGGAGCGCGCACAATCGTTCCGTATCGCGTATCCCCACCCAGAGTACGCGGGGGGAACGCTTCGGGCCGAACCAGCCCGGTTGGCCCAGGCGGCACTCGAAGGGCTCCAGCGGGTTGAGCGCCTCGGAAAGCGCCGCCTCGAGAGGCGCAATACACTCCTTCTCCGTGTCTCCCAGAAAGGCGAGCGTCAGATGGATGCCTTCCTCGCGGGTCCACTTCACCTTCGCGCGGCCCGCCAGATTCTCTTCGAGCGCCCGCTGCACCAGCGCCATACGCCGGCGCACTTCATCCGGTACGGGTGCGGCAATAAAAAGTCGATGCATCCTCCCCTCACTTAATTGTAATGGCGGGATGAATCAGGAAAGCAGCGTGCGGAACCGGCACGCCGTCGCTTCCAGCAGGCTTTCATCCCCCGGACCGCAACTGAGCAGAATTTCCACCCGCCCGTTTCCGGCGTAGAAGGCGGTTTGGATCTCCGGGGGCGGGAGGTTTTCACGTTCCAGCCGTTCGACGATCTCCGACTCGCCCAGTCCTTCGGTGTGGATGATCCTGACCGGGCGCGGGGACTTCCCGGCATAGCGCTCGCTCAGAAACGGGAGGATCGACTGGTCCAGCATCGCCGCGAATTCGCGGGACGGTCCCGGCAGCACGAAAAGTATGCGTTCCCCCTCCAGTTCGATACGCTGACCGGGGGCCATGCCGCGCGGGTTTTCGACCGCCGCCGCCCCGCGGAGCACGCGGGCCTGGCGGCGGGAAACCGTATTCATTGCGCGTCCGCGCTGCGCGTATTTGCGTCGCATCGATTCCAGTGCGCCCGGGTCTTCGAGGATGTCCCGGCCCAGCAGCGAGGCCAGAGCCTCGCAGGTCACATCGTCGGCGGTAGGTCCGAGGCCGCCGCTGACAAAAACCAGCGGCACGCGGGCCAGGGCATCTCCCACGGTTTCGGCGATGACGGCCGTCCCGTCGGGGATCGTGGTGTCGCGCTCGAGCCGCAGGCCGAGCGGAAGAAGCGCCGCACCCAGCGTCTGCGCATGCGTATTGACCGTACGACCGCTGAGCAGTTCGCTGCCGATACTCACCAGTTCCGCGGGGACGGTCATGCCGAGAGACCGAAACGCGCAGCGATGGTGTCGCAACACTGTTCGCACATGCCGTGCGAGACGCGCGGCACGCACGCGCAGTGGAACAGGCCCATCCGCCGGACGCCGTCTTCAAGCTCGGCCCATCCCTCCGGCGTCCTGATCTTCTTGCACCAGCCGCACACGTGCACGAGTTCGTCCTTCGCATGCGGGATGCTCGCGTCGAGCAGCGATATTTTCTTCCGGCTCCGCTCGCTGATCACGGAACTGGTAAAACGCACCCCGCCGTGCTCGCCGGCTTCCATACGCATCCACATCTCGCGGATCAGGTCCGGCGCGTCGCAGCGGAACGGAAACTCCAGCGGAGCTTCACTCTGACACGCCCTCTCGATCAGGGCCTGGTATACGGCCTGCGTGCCCTCGTGACGGATGAAGTCCATAAGCGGTTTTCCGACCATGCGCTCGGATCGGCACTGCGGCGCATCGTTGCTTCCCGCGAACCGGTCCCAGTCTCCACACGCCGACACGAGCACGCCGTCCGCGTCGGTCTCGTAAATACATGCCCTCATACCAGCCTTCGCGTTCATAAAGTAATCATACCGGCCCGGCGGCATTCCGGCCAGAAAATAGTCGCCGCCCCGCGGCGGCCATGAATACGATTGTATGTAAACCGTTCATTATTAACCACATGCTAACTTTACATCCCGCGGGGTTGCGGTAGGTTCGCAACGCATGAAGGCCGCATTTCACCCCTCCCGATCCCGTTATCCCCTGCTGCTCGTCCGCGGTGCGTGCCGGGCGGCGTGGCTGCTGATCGCCCTGGCGTCGCCGGCCGCGGAGGAGACCGCCCTTTTGAGCGCAGCGCGCGAGCGCGGTGCGAGGGGCGATCTGCAGGGTGCCGCGGAGGCGTACCGCCGGGTGGTCGAGACCGCATCGTCCCGCCCCGCGCTGTGTAGAACCGCGCGAACGGAGCTGGCCGAAGTGCTGCTCGACCGTGCCGAAGCCCTCGACACGGAAGACGCCGACGCTCTGCTGGAGGAGGCGCGGACCCTGTGCCGCCGCGTCCAGCTCGGCGGCGGAGATCGGTGGTATGCGAGATCCCTGGTGACCTGGGCCCGCATTATGCTGTTGCGCGATCAAACCGGCGAGGCGGTCGAGACGCTTCTTCAGCATCGACCGCTGTTCCGCCGCCTCGAAGCGGCGCTCGATTCGTCGGGGGCGTCACCGGAGCGGCACCCGTCCGCGGGCGCGTGGACGATTCAGGGCCGGAGCCACGAGAAGGAGGCTGCTGTATGCCGGAGTACACAGGAGACCGCAGAGCGGCTCTGCCGCGCCCTGCGCGCGTATCTGACCGCCTGCGCCGGCTATCCCGGGAGCGTATGGGCGGACGAGGCCCGCCGCGGCGCGGAACGGGTGCGCGGGCGGTTGACCGCGATGGGCCGGGAGGTCTCCGTATCGCTGGGCGCCTATACGGAGAATCTGGCCGAAGCCGCGTATGCGCGCTCCGACCGCGCCTTCCTGCGCGAGTCGTACGATACGGCGGACCGTCACTATGAAAAGGCGCTCGTCCGCTGGCCGGAGGCCGCGGAGGTCCCGGCCGCACTCGGGAACTTCGCCGTCTGTCGCGTTCATAAGGATCGTCCGAACGACGCCCGCGCGGCCATCCGCTACCTCGCCGAGCGGTTCGGGCGGCGACCCGAAACCCCGCGCATTCTCCTGCGAACCGCCGTGCGCTGCCGGAAACTCGGGGCGTTCGAACCCGCCATCGCCGCCTGCCGGCAGTTCGCCGCGGAGTTTCCCGAACATCCGCAGCACCCCGCCGCCCTGTTGACCCTCGGCACGCTGCATCACGAGGCGGGGAGCTGGCCCGCGGCCGCCCGCGTCTGGGGCCGGCTGTGCCGCACCCACCCCGACTGCGACGAGGCCGGACACGCGCTTCGCGCCCTCGCGTGGGAGTCCGTGCGCCGACGGGATCATCAGGCGTCGGCTGAGTGGCTCGGCGTCCTGGCCCGCCGGGCGACGAATGACGCGGAGCGGCTCCGCGCGCGGCTGGCGCGGGGAGAAGCGCGGTCCGCGGCCGGACAACACGCCGCGGCCGCGGAGTCGTTCGCGGCGGCTGGACAGCTTGCGCGGCGCATCGGGAGCCCCGATGCGGGGAAAGCCGCGCTTCGACAGGCGGCGGCGCTCGTGCTCGCAGACGAGAAACCCGAGGCCGTGAAGGTGCTTCTGGACGCGGCGCGCGATGATCGCGGTACGCCGGAGGCCTCCACGGCGCTGCGGCGGGCGGGATGTATCCTGCTGGATTCCGGCGAGGCCGGGCAGGCCCTGGAGGTCTTCGACCGGCTGCTCGCCTCCCGTCCCGATTCGACCGCGGCGCGCCGCGCCCGCGTGCCCGCGCTCAGGGCCGCACTGGAGACAGGCTCCGAAGAAACCCTCCGCCCCATGGTCGAAAAGCTGGCCGGCGATGCGAAAAACATGGAAGCGGCGGAGGGGCTCGAGGCGGCGCGGATGCTCGCGGACCACGGCCGCCACGAGTGCGCCGTAAAACTGTTTCGCGCAGTGCGTACCGGGACCGGCGACGCCGACCGCCGCGCCGCGGCCCTGTACGGGGAGGGAGAGGCCCTGCTCGAGGCGGGTCGATTCGGCGCGGCGGCCGCGCGGCTCGGCGAACTGCTCGCGGAGTATCCCCGCTTTCACGCCTATGCCCGGGCGCGGTTCCTGCAGGGGCGGGCCTGTTCGGCTTCGGGCGACCGGGCGGCGGCGGAAACCGCCTATCTCGAACTCCTCTCGCGCGTGCGCGATGCGGGGTGGACGGTCCGCGCCTCGTTTCACCTGGCGGAGGTCCAGTCGCAGCCCGGCGAAAGGCTCGCCTCGTACCAGCGGGTCGTGCTGCTCGGCGATCCGGCCGATCCCGAACAGCGCCCCTGGATCGGCCGCGCTCTGCTGGAGAGCGCGAGGCTCATGCTCGAACTGAAACGCTATGACGCGGCCGCCGGGCAGGCGCGGCGATACCTTGAAATCGGCGAGTCGCCCTCGGACCGCGAGACCGCCGCTTCCCTCCTGCGCGAGGCGGAAGCGGCCGTGGAGACCGCATCATGAAAAGAGGCCGCGCCGTACTGGTGGTGCTCGTCGCCGCATGTGCCGTGTGCGCGGAGGACGAGGCGTACGTCCTGACCCGCGGAGGGCGCCGGCTCACGGGCCTCGACGTCCGGTGCGACGACACAGGGGCCGTCACGCTGATCAAAGAGGGCGGCCAGAAGCTGGTCTTTCCGCGCGGCCGTTATCGTTCCGCCTGTGCCCCGCGACCGGCCGCCCTGGACGAGGCGCTGGCGGCGCTCGAGGACGGACGGCACGCGGAAGCCGAACGCGCGCTGCGGGAGATATCGGATCGGTATTGCGGGTTGAAGTGGGACCTGGAGGCCCTGCGCGCCCTGGTGCGGGTCGGCCGCCGGCGGGACCGGCACGCGGACGCCGCGCGGGCGCTCGAAACCCTGTTTACGCGCAGTCCGCGGGCGGCGTCCGACGACACCCTGCGCGCCGCGTACCTCGACGCGCTGGAACATTCCGCGGAGGACGCCAGGATCGAACAGGAGATCGAACATCAGATCCGCCGTGCCGGACGGCGGCGGGCGGCGGCGGCGTACAGGAAGCGTGCTGCGCGGAGATACGCGCAGGGCGAGACCGCGCGGGCCCGCACGGACCGGCGCATCGTGGAACTCTTCTTCGGAGAACCGGAGCAGGTAAAAACGGGAGTACATGAATGATCACTTTTCTTGCCGCGGCCGGGACCTCTTCCTTCTTTCGCGTCGTCGCCGACGGCGGCGCGCTGGGTATCGTGCTCTGGACTGTGCTGGCCCTGTTGTCGCTGGCGGCCTGTTCGCTGGTGGTTGACTCGCTGATCCGCGTGCGCCGTGCGCGGCTGCTGCCCGCCGGTCTGTTAGCGCTGATCGAGGAGGCGGCGCGGGAGCGGGACCTGCAGAAGGTTCGTGCGCGCTGCGAAGCGGAACCGGGGCCGCTTTCGGCCATCCTGCTCGCCGGTATCGAGCGTTCCTCGGAGGGGATTGAAGCCATGCGCGAGTCGGCGGCCGCGGCGGCGGAAATGGAGCGGGAAAAGCTGCTGCAGCGGGTTCACTTTCTGAGCGTCGTGGGCAACCTCACCCCCATGTGCGGTCTGCTCGGAACCGTGCAGGGCATGATCCTCGCCTTCGCCACGCTCGGGACCGAAGCCGGCGCGGCCAAAAATGCCATGCTGGCCCTCAACATCTCGCAGGCGCTCTACACCACCGCCGCGGGACTGCTGATCGCCGTCCCCGCCCTGGGATGTTTTCACGTCTTCCGCAACCGCGCCTCGAAAATACTCCTGGCGCTGGAATCGGCGAGCCTGGATCTCGCCGGCCGCCTGGGCGGCGGGTGCGGGGAGGGCCGCGAAGATGAGACGCCCTGAAGCCGCGGCGGCGAACGTCAACCTGACGCCGATGATCGACGTCGTATTCCAGATGATCATCTTTTTCGTCTGTACGGTGCAGCTCGACCGCGAGGCGCTGAGCGAATTCATCGAACTCGCGAAGGCGCCGAACGCGCCGGAACTGAGCGCGGAAAAGGATCCGCGTACCATCACCATCGAGGTCGACCGCGAGGGCAAGGTGTTCATCGCGCGCACCCGGCTCGGCCCGGAGAGGCTCGCGCGCGTGCTGCGCAAGGCCTCGCTGGAACACGGAGGCGAACACGCCCCTGTGCCCGCCCGCATACGGGCCGACGGTCGCGCGGAACATGCGGCGGTGCAGGCCGTGATGGACGCCTGCGCCGCGGCGGGCATGGGTGAATTGAGTTTTATTGCCCTGCATGAGGAACGCTGAACCCCGGGTGGAGAACGGGCATGTACGGACGCAAAAGGCGAAGCCGGGACGACGACGGGGAGCTGTCGCTCACGCCCATGATCGATGTGGTCTTTCAGCTCCTGATCTATTTTCTGGTCACCTTCAGCGAGCCCGAACGGCTCGCCGGTCTGGCCGTCTCCCGGAAGACTAAGGCGGAGGCCCCCCCGCCGCACGCGAGTGCGGCACCGGTGATCCGGGTGGCCGTGCTTTCCGGCGACGGCCGCTTCGCGATCAATCGGCGCGAGGTGGATGAAGCGTCATTGAAGACGATCCTCGCGAGCCTGGCGCGCTGCAGCACCAACCAGCGCGTTCACGTCGAGAGCGACCCGCGCGCCCCGCACCGGGCTCTGGTCTCCGTGCTGGATCACTGCGCGGCCTGCGGGCTCAGAAAGCTCGCGGTGGTGCGGTCCCGGCAGAACCCGCATTGACGATATCCCCGAGGCGGCTGTGGTTGAATACTCGCGGCATGAAAAACTCAAGCGGCTCGGATCCCGGTTCGGCGGGCCGGCGGGCTCGCTGCTCGTCCATGCGATCATCGTCCTCGCCCTGACACGATGGATCGTGCACGAGATCCCTGAGCCCGCGGGGCCCGGGGTCACGGTCGAAACGGTCGAGGACGCCCCGCCGGCGATCGATCCGCCCCCGCCCGAACCGGCCGTCGGGGAGGATGCGCCGCCGTCCCCGCCCGTCGTCAGCGCGCCGAAGATGAAGATGCCCGCTCCCGATCTCGAATCCCTGCCCGCGGAGGTATCCGCGCCTTCGCCCCCTGTTCCCTCCGCGTCCATAACGCGCGAAGTCCTGGAGGAGAGCGTTCCCGCGCCGACCCGCTTTTCCGGGAGGACGGAGGAGCGGCGCAAGAAGCTGCTTCATCGCCACGTTCCGGAGCATGCGTTGAGCATTGAGCGCGCGCTGACCCGCGCCCTGGACTGGCTTCGGGACCGTCAGAATGCCGACGGCTCCTGGGGTCCGGTTTCCGGCGCCAAGACGCGCACCCAGGAGCGCTGCCGTCTCACGGGGCTGGTGCTGATGACCTATCTCGCGCACGGCGAGACCGGTTCGTCGCGGGAATACGGGCACGCAGTCCGCGATGCTATGATGTACCTGCTGGAGGCCCAGGACGGATCCGGTCACTTCTGTCCGGTGGTGCCCTTTTCGTCCCCCGGACACGCGGACGATCTCGGCGTGTACGGTCACGCCATCGCCACCTACGCGCTGTGCGAGGCCTACGGGCTGACCCGCGCGCCGGTCCTGCGGGATCCGCTGCGGAAGGCGCTGACGGTGATCGTCGAGGGGCAGCAGCGCGGGGGCGGGTGGGATCACCGCTACCAGAAAGCGGAGTGGAGCGATCTGTCCGTAGCGGGCTGGCAGGTCCAGGCCCTGTGCGCCGGCCGTGCGGCGGGCGTGCTCGTGCCGGGGCTTGAGGAGGCGCTCGAGCGGTTTCCCCGCGCCCTTGCAGCGCATCATGCCGGCGAGGGCGTGTTTCATTACCGAATCGGCATCAAGACGCCGGTGAGCCATGACTACATGACCGGGGTCGCCGTCGTCTGCCTGCAGCTCATGGGCTCGGGCGGTCATGAACTCGCGCAGGCGGGACTCGGTCATCTGCGCCGATGCCGGATCAGCGAATGGGACGAGGGGTGGGAGAAGGTGGCTTCGCGGCGCAGTTTCAACATCGCCTATGAGTGGTATTACACCACCCAGGCCCTGTTTCACGCCGGAGGCGGCCCGTGGCGCGACTGGAACAAGCGGTTCGCTCCGATGCTGCTCGACGCCCAGGAGCGGGACGGCTGCTGGAAGCCGCCCTCCGGCGATCCCTCCGGCGAGGAGATCATCAGCGTCACCGCCTACTCCGCCCTCGCCCTCCAGGTCTACTACCGCATCCTCCCGTCCTTTCAACGTGAACCGTCCGCATGCGAGCACGCGTCCGCCTGGACCTCCGAGGTTGACGTCCATCTCGACTGATCGGGACGCGGGCGGGGACGGGGATGCGCGGGGGCGAAAAAGTTGATCGTCTTGCGGCGGGGTTGCCCGGATGTGTATGAATGGCCTCCTTGTCGGGGGGGGGGATGACGCATAGGCTCTACAGGATCGTCGCGGCTTTGCTGATTACGGCGGCCGGGGTTGCGGTTTCCGAAACACACGTGGCCGAGGGTATGGTGTCCGTGGCGGAGTACGGCGCGATCCCCAATGATCGAGGGGACGACTCGGCCGCTTTTCAGCGGGCGCTCGATGCCCTGCTCGCCGAAGGGGGCGGCCGTCTCGAGATCCCCGCCTCGACCGCGGCGTGCTCGAAGTGGGCAATGTGGGGCGGGAGGAGATCGCGCTGAAGGGTCGCCACCTCCTTGAACAGGAAGCGAAGTTTGTGCTTGGGGAGGGCGGAAATACCGAATTTAAGGGGAAAATCGATCAGTGTATCGTGGAGACCCTCGACCCGGAATCATCCGGCCCGGAAGAATAAGGAGACGCGCGCATGAAACGACGTGAATATCTGACGGCCGCCGCCTGTGCGGCGGCACTGCCGCTGGGTGCCGCGGAGGAGAAAAAGGCGCCGAACGTGATCCTGATCGTCACGGACGATATGGGCAATCAGTGCGGATGTTACGGCGACCCGCAGGCGCGGACGCCGAACATCGACCGCCTCGCGCGCGAGGGCACGCTCTTCGAGGTCGCCTACTGTGCCCAGCCCTCGTGCAGTCCCTCGCGCAGTGCGATGATCACCGGAATCTACCCGCATGCGAACGGCCAGGTCGGGCTGACCGTGAGCGGATACGCCGTACACGACGGAACGCCGTGCCTGGTCGACTGGCTTCGCGCCGCGGGATACGATCTTCGTTCGACCGGCAAGTTGCACATGAACCCGCACGGGTTCCCCGACTTCGATTTTGCGACGCCGGTCGGCAGCGACAACGCACGCATGGTCACGATCGCCGATCGTTACAGGCAGCAGGCGGGCGATAAACCCTTCTTCATCTGGTACGCCTACGTCGATCCGCACACCCCGTTTGAGGATCAGCGTAACGGTTTCCCGGCGCATCCGCGCGGGGCGGAGGATGTAACGGCGTGGGATTTCCTCGGCGGCATCGACGACCCGGCGCTGCGAAAAGAGGTCGCCGGCTACTACAACGAGGTCGAACGCGCGGACGCGGGCATCGGGCTTCTGCTCGAACGGCTCGAAACACGCGGCGTCCTCGACGAGACGATGATCATCGTCACCGGCGACCAGGGCCCCGGATTTATCCGCAGCAAACCGTATCTCTACGACGCCGGCATTCGCGTGCCGCTGGTCATCCGCTGGCCGAAAGGGGTGAAGGCCGGACAGCGCCGCGCGGAACCGGTCTCGGCGGTCGATATCGCTCCGACCATTCCTGACTTCAACATTGCCCGAAGACGCGCTCGAATCCCCCTGTGATCATTGAAGTGAGTTTTGAATCAGGGTGTCCCGGCGGAAAAAAGGGTTATTCGTGGATTTTTATGGAAGGGTTCCCGGGAAAGGTGGGATGCGGCAGATCGGAGGGGAGAGAGAACCATGAAGAACATGAAGGTTGGTTGAGGAGGGGGACATATACTCGTACTCGTACTCGTACGCGTACTCGGAGCGCCGAAGGCGCGATCCCATCCATCGATTCAAGGAATTCGAGTACGCGTGCGTTGTGACGCAAGCGGATTTCTAATCCAGCCGCTACGATTTCAGTAGTTCTACAAAAATCCGGTTCTTCGTAGATTTTTGTGGTGGAGCCGTTCGGGGAAGAGGCGGGATGGGGATTCACCACAACGGTCACAGATCATGCCGGGGTCGGGATGGGAGACGACAAACGTTCGTAGTAGCGCCGTAAGCGCCCGAAGGGCCAAGGCGCGTGAAGATAACGGCCCTGGCCCCGCTGCGCGGACCTGCGGGCCTACTACGAACGTAAGAGAGAACGCACCATTTCTTTGCCTGTGCTCTTCTCATTCATCTTTGCGATCTCTGCGCCTTGGCGAGAGACCTTTCTTGTGTTTTCGGCCAGTAGAGTAGAGAGGGAGCCACGGGATGAGAGGCTTAGAGCCAATGACCGCTGACTGCCCTCCCCCTCGTCGAACCGGACATGCGGATTTCCCGCATCCGGCTCTCGCGGAAGGCATTTGTTGGATGGTTTCACAGGTAGATCAGTCCCATGTTCTTGAAATGCGCGTAGTAGCTCATACCTTCAGGGGGCCAGTAGCCGCGCTGACTGCGTCGTTTCGCATGTCGCGTGAGACGCTGTCGCACGTATCCATTGACGTGGCGGAATGCCACACGCGGATAACCCAGCGAGAAGTAGTTTGCCCATCCTCGCATTTGCATGTTGAGTTCGTCGATCACCGTCGGCAGAGGTTTGAAGCATTGTTCCGGTCCGGTCATCTCCCGAAGCCGATCACGTTCCCGTTGGAGCGCTTTCCGCGACGGTGTCAGGTTCCAGTACCGGCACGGGCGTCCGCCGAGGTCCCGGTCATAGCGGAAGCTATATCCGAGAAAGTCCAGCGTCTGCCCCGGTTCCCGAGCATCGAGTATCCGGGTCTTGTCCCGGTTGATCTTCAGCCCGAGCCACCCTTCTATCTTGGCTTCGATGAACGCTTCGAGTTGCGGACCGATATACCGGGCGAGGACCACGAAGTCATCGGCGTACCTCACCAGTTTGGCCTTCGCCCACCGTGCCGGTCCGTCTTTGCGGTAAAACACCGCATCGAACCAGTGCAGATAGATGTTGGCCAGAAGCGGCGAAATGACCCCGCCTTGCGGCGTGCCCTTGTCGTTGCGCTTCACGGTCGGCGGTTTGCCTTTCTCCGTTTCCTCTACCGGCGCTTTCAGCCACATTCGGATCAGCTTCAGCACGGACCGGTCGGTGACACGCATCTGCACACAAGCGATGAGCTTGTCGTGTGGAATACTGTCGAAATAGCCGGCCAGATCCGCATCATACACCGCACACCGCCCTTGCCGGAGCTCCTGCCCAATCGCCTTCAACGCATCATGCGCCGAGCGCTCAGGCCGGAACCCATGGGAGCAGTCCTTGAAGTCAGCTTCAAAGATCGGTTCCAATATCAGAACCGTAGCGGTCTGCACGACCCGATCCCGCACCGAGGGTATTCCCAAGGGACGGAGTTTCCCGTTCACCTTCTGGATGTAGACCCGCCGCACTTTTCCAGCACGGTAGGTTCGATCCTTCAGGCTGCGTTCAATATCCGCCAAGAAGGCTTCGACTCCTCCTTGACTCTGTTCGATGTCCTCGATGGTCACACCATCGGGGCCTTCTTTTCCGCCGTTAGCGCGTACATGTTTCCATGCCGCCAGCAGAGTGTCGGCCCGGCCAATGTGGCCATAGAGACTGTAGAAGCGAAACCGCTTCTCCTGTTTGGCCTTCTGACTCAGCTTCTGTCTCAGCGCGGCGAGTTTCGGCGGCAAGAGTCTGTCGTCAATGCGATAGTACTCCGTCGCTTCTTCTGTCATAGGTTTCACCAATCAGTCCCCCGCGCTTCTTACTCAGCTCGTCTTCCGCCGAGGCCCCTTCGCTCCACGGGCATTACCCCGCTTCATCACTACTACGAGCCTCTCCGACCCCCGCACATGACCACCCCCAAGGTTATTGATTCCCCCACGGGCTTGTCGGCTTGCCCGACATCACGACGGGTCTCCCAAGTTCCTGGCTGTTCTTTCCGCGCGCGCCATCTCTTGTTACCCCGGAGGGCCTTGCCGGTGCATATGACCGTTCCTTCCCGACAAGTGCTGGCTTCATCATATCCGATAGGCTGGCCGCCCTCGACTTGTGTAACGAGGCTGAATCAAGTTCGCTTTCGCTACGGCTCGCGCGTTCGCCTTCCCAGGCTTCGACGCCGGGGTTACCCCCGATCACCGCTGGGTCGGCTACATGTGCAACGATCAATTCACACGACTGATAACCATATAGAGGTTCTTTGAAATAGACGCTGGTCGAATGCAACGTACTCTTTGTTTAAGCAAAAACGAAAGGAGTACCGGATATGCAAACGACCAGCGCAAAGGAATTGTACGCAGGAGCCGACCTGCATGGAAACAATGTTTTTCTCTCGATTTGCGACCGGGAAGGCACGGAAGTCTTCCGGCGGCGGGTACGAACCACGCTCGATGCAGTCAATGAGGCGATGGATCCCTACTGGCCGCAGGTTCAGGCGATGGGGATTGAGTCCACGTTCAACTGGTACTGGCTGGTGGACGGCTTGCGTGAGCAGAACCGGGACGTGCGATTGGGGAATCCGGCGAAGATGAAACAGTACAAGGGGTTGAAACATGCCGATGACGCATCGGATGCTCGTTGGCTGGCCGAACTGCTCCGATTGGATATTTTCCCGGAGAGCTACATTTATCCGAAGGAGGTTCGTTCGATTCGCGACGCGCTTCGACGCCGACAGCTGTTTGTCAGGCGGCGCACCCAGGTTATGCTCAGCCTGCAAAGCCTGCTGGAGCGTTACGGATTCAAGGCGCCGGGATCGCGTGCTCTTCAGCAGTGGACGCAGGCGGATGCCGAGGCGACGGGCCTTGATCCGTTCGTACAGCTTCAACTCCGCACGTTGCTTGAGGCGGTCCAGTGCAGTGAGCGGCTGGCCGGACAGATCGAATCAGCGGTGCTGGGGTTTATTGAGCCCAACCCATCGTTTGAACAGGTTCAGACCGTGCCGGGCATCGGGAAGGCGCTTGGGATGACCATCGTGCTTGAAAGCGGCAACTTCGCCCGCTTCCCGAACGCGGGATGCTACGCCTCCTACTGCCGCGCCGTCAAAAGTGAGCGAAGTTCCAACAGCAGGAAGAAAGGTGAGAACAATAAGCGCAACGGCAATCCGTTTCTCGCATGGGCTTTCGTTGAAGCCGCGAGCTTCGCTCCGCGCTTTTATCCGGAGATTCAATCCTGGTATGACCGGAAGAAGAAAAAGCGCAACGCGATTGTGGCGAAGAAGGCCTTGGCGGCAAAATTGTCCAAAGCCGTTTGGCATGTCATGAACGGGGAGGAATATGTAATGGGAATGTTGTTTTAAAACCCGATGCTGCCGGGAACCGGCTAGGGGTCTGCTTAAATCAGCGGACTGATTGGAACCGGCGGCATCGCTTCAGCTTTTGCGGTCTGTCCTGTCGTCAGCCTTCAAGGGTCTGGAAGTCTGCGTGCAGATGAACCACGGTGACTGAATAGGCAACGAGCGGGAACAAACGGTTTTCTGGCTCCAATACGAGAACGGGTGGCGGCCATGGATCTGGAAAAGATTCGCCCTCACCTAAAAACCAGATGGGTGACTGAAACAACCGCAAACGAAAACCACGGTACGGAACGCAACGGTTGAGGCGACGGTTGAATCCGATCAAAACAAGGCATGAAGGGAAGCCGCTTGATCAGCGGCACGAAGGGGACTTTTGTGTTTGACCGGAACCTCTAATGGGTGACTCCTTTCATTCAGTTAGAAACAGCCAAGCTTTGCTTGGCGCACCGGATTACACCGATGACACGGATGAAATCTCGAAATCCGAATCGAAGTCGAAATCGGGATTCAGAGAGAACATAATTCGTACGCGTACTCGGAGCGCCGAAGGCGCGATCCCATCCATCGATTCAAGGAATTCGAGTACGAGTACCGCTTCGCTGAGTACGAGTACGATATTCCCCCGGGTGTCCCCATGTTGAACTCAGGAGTCTGACCCCGCCCCTCAGTCTCTCCACCCGGGCACCACCCGCAGGGTCGCCACGGGTTCGTGATCGGGCCAGCGCTTTACGATCAGCCGCTGCTGCTTGCGATTCCAGCGAAACAACCAGCGGTTGTAGCGTTCCGGGTTGCTTACCACGCTGAAACCGCGCGGTTTCTTCGGGTTCCAGGCGAGTTCCAGGTCGCGATAGCGAATGCGGAACCCGTCGGGGTAGTGCCGGTCGGCGGGAATAAAGATCTCGGAAGGCCCCCTCGCCGCGCCGGGAGAGAACTCCATCTCGAAGACGCGGGTCGCGAAATCAAAGTGAAACGCCCCGACTTTGCCCGCCACGAAAAGCGGACGGGGGCGGGCCATGACATCCAGAATGTATTCGCGCTCCGGCCCCAGGGCCTGCGAATCGCCCTTGAAAATCGCCCATGTGCGCCGATGGCGCTGATGCGCGCTGGCGTTGTAGACACGGCTTCCGCACCACCACGCCTTGACATGCCCGATCACATTCCGGTCCAAAAGTTCCACGGTGCGCATGAGGTTGAGCTTGTAGTCGATCTGCGCCTGAAGATTGGTGTCGGTGCGCTCTTTCGTCGCCGGACCGTATTCTCCGATAAACAGCGGCGTGCCGGCCACGGCGGCGTCCTCCAGATAACGATTTACAGCCTTTTCCGGCTCCGTACCATAGTAGTGTGGCGCGTAGGCCGTCTGGTCGCGCCTGGGCGAAATGGTGACCCGGTGGCAGGGAAACCCGCTCTCGATGTGCTCGGGAATCGTCACGTGCATCGGCTGGAAGAAGGCCCACTTATCCGGACTGATCTCGCGCAGACGGTCGATCACCCGCCGGTACAGCGGCATGAAATACTCCCGCTCGAAACGCTCCGGCCCGCCCAGCTCGGGCGCGACCTCCCACACCTTGCGGCGCGAACCCCCGCCCGCCGCGAGCGGCTCGTTGAGCAGGTCGTATCCATAGACGGCGCAGTTGTCGGCGTAACGTTCGAACACCCGCATCCAGGCCCCGAGATAGGCCTCCTGAGTGTCATCCCTGTCGAGAAAGAGTTGGGCCCAATGCTCTTCTGTAAGTTTGCCATAGGCGACATCGGTCAGATCGTAGAGCGTCATCTTGAAGATCGTCTTCATCCCGGCCTCCCGCCCGAGGCGGACCAGCCGGTCAACCTTCTCCAGGTACTCCGGATCCCATTCCGTCCCCGGCCACCCGCCCAGGCGGGGACACAGCAGACGAACGACCTGGACGTTGAGCCCCATCGGACGCATGCGCTCGTAGGCTTCGCGCGGAAAATGAAGATCCCCGCGCGAATCCTCGGTGTTCATCACCACCCCGTTCATGATAAAGTGGCGGTTGTGCTCGTCCAGGAACCAGGGCCGTCCCGGGAGTTCCCCGGCGGTTTCGGAGCCGCCGGATGCGGCCAGTCCGCAGAAAAGGAAAATGACTGCAAACATTGCTGCAAAAAACCGTAGCGTCACGTTCATTGCTTGTTCTCCTCGCACCGGATTCCACCGCCCCGTATCGCACCCATCCCCGGCGGCCTTTATTGTGGCAGCCGCGGACGACGAAAGCAACTGCGATGTTCGCAGGGCATTTCCCTTGCCCGTCTTTATATGAACGGATAAAAAGGCCGCTCGCGATTTAACCTGAACTATTCATCAATTTACGAATCACGCGACTGAAAGGAAGCAGCGATGGCACATCAGATACGGGCGGTTTTATTCGATCTCGACGGCGTGGTGGTGTTCACGGACAAGTATCACTATCTCGGCTGGAAGAAGCTCGCCGACGAAAAGGGGTGGGCATTCGACGAGGAGATCAATCACCGCTGTCGCGGCGTGCCGCGCCTGGCCTCGCTGCAGGTCATCCTCGACCACAACCATGTGGAGCTGCCGCAGGAGGAGAAGGAGCGGCTGGCCGACGTAAAGAACGAGTATTACAGGGAGCTGCTCAAGGAGATCAACGAGGAGGATCTCTATCCCGGCGCCCTTGATCTGCTCCGGCGCCTCAGGGCCGAGGGCACGCGCACGGCCTGCTGCTCTTCGAGTAAAAATGCGCAGACGGTGCTCGATGCGCTCGGGATCGGCGAGTATTTCGACGCGGTCGTCACCGGACACGACATCGAAAACCCCAAGCCGGCCCCCGACATTTTTCTGCTGGGGGCCGAACGCGTGAACATGCATCCCTATCATTGCCTCGTGTTCGAGGATGCCGAATCGGGGGTCGAGGCCGCCCGCGCCGCGGGCATGAAGTGCGTCGGCGTCGGCCCGCGGGAACGGCTGCCCTCGGCCGGCGAGACCGTGGAGGATTACGCGCGGATCGATGTGCAGGCCCTCCTCGATGCGGGCCGCGTCCGGTCCGTGCCCGCCGAACCGTGGAGTCTGACCGAGGACGAAGTGCGGCCCGACCGCTGCCCCTACTGGGAGACGGCCCTCGCGCTGACCAACGGTGTCTTCGGCGTGCGCGGAACCTTCGAAGAGAGCGAACCGGGCTACGACGCCTACCCGGCGACCCTCGTCAACGGGCTGTGCGGCTACGAGCCGTACCACCACATCTGGAAGATGCCCGGATTCCCCGAATACCGGCACGCGATCCTCAACATGTGCGACTGGGTCAACATCGATCTCGAAGTCGACGGCGAACGATTCAGCATCGCCTCCTCGACGGTTCGCGACCATTGCCGCCGGCTCGATCTGAAGCGCGGCATCGTCGAGCGCTCCTTTATCTGGACCACGACGGCCGGCACGGAAGTGGAAGTTCACACGGAACGGCTGGTGTCGATGGTCCGCCGCCAGATCGGCGCCCTGCGGTATTCCGTAAAGGCCCCGCAGGGCACGCGGCTTTCACTGACCTCACGCACCCGCCTGCTCGTGCCGAGCCGGGTGATGGGCGGTGAACAGGTCCGCGTCCGTGAAACCGGCGAAGAAGACGGCATCGAGGTCGCCGTGCAGGAGCTCGTCACCTCGGACGACGCCGCAGCCGTGGCACAGGCCCACTCGCCGGAGGGGGAAAGAAGCCTCGAGGGAAGCGATTTTGTATTTCGCTATACGGCGGAGACGGGGGCGACGCTCGACAAGATCTTCGGCGTGTGGTCCACCATGGACGGCCCGGAGGATGACATCAAACCGCGCGCCGTGGAGGAGGTCGCCTCGGCACGAAAGGCGGGCTACGAAGAACTGCGGCGGGAACAGGAGTCATTCTGGGCCCGGTTCTGGAGGGACGCGGACCTGGAGATCGACGGCCCCGTGCAGGACCAGCAGGCGGTCCGCTTCAATCTCTTCCACCTCCGCCAGGGCAACCCGGAGCGGGGCAACCGCAGCATCAGCGCCAACGGGCTCTCGGGCGACCAGTATTCCGGGCACGTGTTCTGGGACACCGAAATGTACATGGTGCCGGCCTTCGTCTACACCCAGCCGGAGAGCGTACGGCCGCTGCTCGAGTACCGCTACAGCATTCTCGACAAGGCCCGCGAACGCGCCCGCGAGATGGAAGGCAAAGGCGCGCTTTTTTCATGGAACTCGGTCAAGGGCGAAGAGTGCGGACACGTATTCGAAGCCGCCACGGCCCAGTATCACCTGGTCGCCGATATCGCCTGCGCCATCGGACTGTACGACCGGATGACCGGCGACGACGCGTTCCTGTTCGAAAAGGGAGCGGAAATCCTTTTTGAAGTCTCACGATTCATGGAGGACCGCGGTTGTTACGTGGATCATAAGGGCGGGCGGTTCTGTCTCAATGTCGTCTGCGGCCCGGACGAGTACGGCTGCGGGGTCAACAATAACGCCTATACGAACGTGATGACACGCTGGATGTTCGAATACGCCTGCGAGGTGTACGCCCGCATGGAGCGGGACGCGCCGCAGGCCCTCGAAGCTCTGCGCGCAAGGATCGGTCTGGATGAGGAGGAAGTCGGGCGCTGGCGCCGGGCGGCGGAAAGGATGTATGTGCCCTACGACGACGAACTCGGAATTACGCCGCAGGACGACTGTTTTCTTGAGCTGGATCCTGTGGATATGGACCTCGTACCGAAAAACACCGACATCCGGTCGCACCACCACCCGCTGAACCTCTGGCGCATGCAGGTCATCAAACAGGCGGATACGGTGATGCTGATGTTCACGCAGGGCCACCGGTTCAGCCGGGAACTCAAGGAACGCAACTACCGCTTCTACGAACCGCGCACCAATCACGGATCCTCCCTCTCCCCCTGCATGCACAATATCCTTGCCTGCGAGATCGGGGACATCGAGGACGCCTACGGCTTCTTCCGCCAGACGGCGCTGATGGACATCCACGATTTCAAAAACAATACCGCCGGCGGCGTGCACTCCGCCTGCCTCGGCGGCTGCTGGATGACCGTGGTCCACGGGTTCGGCGGGATGCGCGACTACCCCGGCGGACTCGAATTCAATCCCGTCCTCCCGGATGCATGGGAAGGCCTTGCATTCCCGGTCACCTGGAAAGGCCGCCGACTGAAGATAAATGTCTCCCGGAATGAAGCGGGCGTGACCCTGCTGGAAGGCGAGCCGATGTCGTTGAAGCTCTGCGGCGAGGACATGGAGCTGACCGCGGCAGGCGACCGCGTCGCGAAGCCGCTGGGTTGAGCCCCCGGTTCCCGCGCCGTCGCACCAGATATCGAGGCCGCTGAGCCGGCGCCCTGCGCAGATAGGTCCCCGGGCGGCATACATCGTCTCCGGCTTGCCGGACTCACACTATTGCACCGCACCGCAAAATGGGGGACACTTTCCCGCCCGGACCCTAACGCAGCCGGCAAACCGGAGGGAGACGGCTCATGCCGACGGGAATCGTGATGGACTTCGACGGAGTGATCGTGGACAGCGAGCCGCTGCACCACGCGGCTTTCTGCGAGGTGCTCGCACCGGAAGGCATTCCGGTCAGCTGGGAGGAGTACGCCGCGGATTACATCGGCTTCGACGACCGCGACGCACTGCGCACGTTTTTCCGCCGCGCGGGCCGGGACCTGGACGAATCCCGGATGCGGGAACTGATCCGCCTCAAGGCCGAGGCGTTCGAGCGCAAAGTGCACGAAGGCGACGTCCATCCCTGTCCCGGCGCCGTCGAACTGATCCGCGCCGTCCACGAACACGCGATGCCGCTGGCGCTGTGCAGCGGCGCACTGCGCCGCGACATCGATCCCATCCTCGCGCGGCTGGAGCTCACCGGCGCGTTCGAAGTGATGGTGACCGCCGACGATGTCGAGGTCAGCAAACCGGACCCGGAATCGTACCGCCGCGCGTGGGACGGCCTGCGGGCGCGTCATCCCCACGCGTGCGGCGAACCGGAGACGGGCGTGGCGATCGAGGACACGCCGACGGGGATCCGCTCGGCGAAAGGGAGCGGGCTGCGGGTGCTGGCCGTCCGTACGCCCTACGTGAATCCCGCCGACCTCTCGGCCGACTGGACCGTCGATACGCTGGAAGGCCTCACGCCCGCCGACCTCGAACGCCTGGCCTGAACCGCGGCTCCCGCGCCTGACCTCAACATTGCCTGAAAACCCCTGTACATATTGTGGTTTGTGGGATGCAGGAGTGGAATCAGAGTCAGAATCAGAATCAGAGTCAGAGTAAGAGTCAGAGTCAGGGTCAGAGTAAGAGGGAGTGGGATAGACCATGAAGGACATGAAGAGCATGAAGGTCGGTTGAGGCGGGAGGAATCAGAAAATCGAGTACGAGTACGAGTACGATATTATCCTGAGTGCCCCGACGGGGAACTCAGGAGGACACGCCGACGGGGATCCGCTCGGCGAAAGGAACGCCTGGCCTGAACCGCGGTCTCTACGCTTTTGTTGCGCGGCCGTATTCGATCGCGGCAGCGATGAAATCCCTGAAGAGCGGATGCGGGCGAATGGGCTGGGACTTGAACTCGGGGTGGGCCTGGGTCGCGACGAACCACGGGTGATCCTCCAGCTCGACCATCTCGACCAGATCAAGTTCCGTATTGATGCCGGACAGCGTGAGGCCGCCCTTCTCCAGACTCTCGCGGTAATCGTTGTTGACCTCATAGCGGTGGCGGTGACGCTCGGAAACCTTTTCACGACCGTACGCGGCATGGGTGCGGGTTCCCTTGGTAATGCGGCAGGGACAGGCGCCCAGCCGCATGGTCCCGCCCATGTTTTTGACCGATTTCTGCTCCTCCATCAGGCAGATGACCGGGTCGGGGGTCTCGTCCCCGAACTCGGTGGTGTGCGCCTCGGGAAGTCCGCAGACGTGGCGGGCGTATTCGATGACGGCGCACTGCAATCCGAGGCAGATGCCTAGAAACGGGATGCCGTTTTCCCGGGCGTAACGGACGGCCCGGATCTTGCCCTCCACGCCGCGCGAACCGAACCCGCCCGGGACGAGGATGCCGTCGAGACTGTCGAGGATCGTCAGGCTGTCTTCGTCCTCCTCGAAATCCTCGGCGGCGATTTTTACCAGATCGACGGCGTAACCCGCGGCGAACGCCCCGTGGTCGAGGGCCTCGTAGATCGATTTATAGGCATCCTGCAGCTCGGAATATTTGCCGGTAACCCCTATCCTCACGTGACCTTCCGGCTGCCGGATCACCTGGATGAGCCGCTCCCAGTCGGTGAGCCTCTTCGTAGGCCGCGCGACACGGAAATGATTGAGGATAATCTCGTCCAGGCCCTGCTCGGCGAGCATCAGCGGAACCTCGTAAATGGAGTGCTCGACGTCGCGTTCCATGAGCACGCACTCGCGGGGAACGTTGCAGAAAAGGGCGAGCTTGGTCATCACCTCTTCGTTGAGATCGACCTCGGTGCGGCATACGAGTACGTGCGGAATGATTCCGATCTCGCGCAGTTTCGCTACGCTCTGCTGGGTCGGCTTGGTCTTGACCTCCTGCGCGGCGTGAATGAATGGCACGTAGGTGAGGTGAAGAAAGAGGGAGTTTTCGCGGCCCACTTCGAGACCGAGCTGGCGCAACGCCTCGAGAAAGATCAGCCCCTCGATATCGCCGACCGTCCCGCCCAGTTCGACCAGCACGACGTCGGGCTCCTCTTCCTCCAGCGAACGGATCTGGCGTTTGATCTCGTTGGAGATGTGCGGAATCATCTGCACCGTGCCGCCGAGGAAATCCCCGCGCCGCTCCTTCTGCAGCACCTCCCAGTAGACGCGGCCGGCGGTGATGTTGCTCTTCTGCGAGGTGGGCTGTCCGGTGTAGCGCTCGTAATGGCCGAGGTCGAGATCGGTCTCCGCACCGTCTTCGGTCACATAGACCTCGCCGTGCTGGTACGGACTCATCGTCCCCGGATCGATATTGAGATACGGATCGACCTTTACCATGCGGATGCTCAATCCGCGATTAATGAGAAGGCGGCCGATGGAGGCCGCCGTAATGCCCTTGCCGAGACTGGATACCACCCCTCCCGTAATGAAAACGTATTTCGTCATGCATCCTTCCGGAGTTCAAAGATTTCGCTGCCGCACATTACGGGGCTCCAGTATAAGACTCCATCCGCCGGTGTCCAAATAAATCTCCGGAACGGCACATTCCCCGGCTTTTGGGTTCCGCGTAAATTTTGCGGTGAGCGACGGGTAATCCGCTGGCGTCACAACGTACGTGTACTCAGCGAAGCGATACTCGTACTCGATTTCCTTGAACAGGGGGGGGAGTGGGATCGCGCCTTCGGCGCTCCGTGTATGCGTACGTGTACGAGTACGAATTATGTTCAGCCCCTCAGCCAACCTTCATGCTCTTCGTGCCCTTCATGGTCAATCCCGATCCCGTTAGCGATTTCGCTCCGGACGAGGCTTCTGTACAATGCTCATAGTTGAACCCTACGGAGGTCCGGAGATGCTGAACGTTGCCCAGTGGCCGATGGAAGCGATCGTGCTGCTCTTCGCCGGCGCGGGCGCGGCGATCGCCGTCACGGGCACGCGCATATCCGGCACCGCCGACCGGCTGGCCGATGTGACGGGATGGGGAGAGGCGATATTCGGGGCGGTTTTGCTGGGCGGAAGCACGTCCCTTTCCGGCCTGGTGACGTCTGTGGCCGCGGCGGCCGGCGGGCACCCGGATCTCGCGATCAGCAACGCGATCGGCGGCATTGCGGTCCAGACCTTTTTCCTGGCCGTCGCGGATGCCGTCTACCGCGGGGTCAATCTTGAGCACGCCGCGGCCTCCCTGGAGAATCTTCTCCAGGGGGCGCTGCTGATTGTGCTACTGGCGCTTCCGCTGGTGTTCCGTTCCGCGCCGCAAAGTTCCATCGCCGGGGTGCACCCGGGCTCGATCATCCTGGCGGCCGCCTACCTGTTCGGAATGCGCGTCGTCATGCGCGGCCGACGCCAGCCGATGTGGCGCGCACGGCGTACCGAAGAGACACGGGAAGACCCGGGCGGGGCCGGGGCGACATCGCGCACGAAACGACGTCTCTGGATCGAGTTTTCCGTCTGCGCCGCCGTCCTGCTTCTGGCGGGCATGCTCATTATGCGCACCGGAGTGGAAATCTCAGAGCGGACCGGCCTCTCGGAAACGTTCGTCGGTGCCCTGCTGACCGCCGTCGTCACCTCGCTTCCCGAGCTGATCACGTCCGTGGCCGCCGTGCGACGCGGCGCACTCACCCTGGCGGTGGGCAATATCATCGGCGGCAACAGCTTCGACATGCTTTTCCTTGCCGGCGCCGACATGGCGTTCCGCCCCGGCGCGATCTATGCCGCGATGACGAGCCGCCACGCCCTGCTGATTTCGGTGACGATCCTGATGACCGGGGTGCTGCTGCTTGGACTCCTGCGCCGCGAGAAGCGCGGCATCGGCAATATCGGCTTCGAGAGCGTGCTGGTGCTGGTGATCTACGTTGCCGCCATGATCATGCTGGCGACGGGGTGAAGATATGGCGGTACCCGCCCCGGCTTCTCTCTCAGCCTTCGCCGCTTGCGAAGTTTTTTATCTTCTGTGCGAGTTCACGCAGCCGCGCATACACAGCGCCATTGACCGTATCTTTCGGCCATGATCCGTCCTCGTGCTTTTCGCCCGCCTCTTTTCCCGTAAGGATGGCGATGCCTTCATCGATCGTCGACACCGGATAGATGTGGAACTCGCCGCGTCCGACCGCTTCGACCACGTCCTCCCGCAACATCAGGTGTTTGACATTGCTTTCCGGGATCAGCACACCCTGACTGCCGGCCGGATCCTTTAACCGGCAGACATCGTAAAAGCCCTCGATCTTCTCGTTGACCCCGCCGATGGCCTGGATCCGCCCCCGCTGATTGACCGAACCCGTAACGGCGAGATCCTGGCGGAGGGGGAAGCCCGAAAGTTCAGACAGCAGCGCATAGAGTTCCGTCGAACTCGCGCTGTCGCCATCGATGCCTTCATACGACTGCTCGAACGTAATGCTTGCCGCCAGGGTAAGGGGCATGTCGTCCGCGTATTTTCCGCCCAGGTACCCGCTGAGGATCATCGCGCCCTTGTTGTGGATTTTCCCCCCGAGTTCAGTTTCGCGATCGATGCTGACCACACCGGATTTGCCGGGCCAGGCGCGGGCCGTGATGCGCGAGGGTTTCCCGAACATGTAGTCGCCCAGCATAATCACACCGAGGCCGTTGACCTGCCCCGGAGCGCGGCCTTCCGTATCGATCAGGATCGTCTCGTCCTCGATCAGTTCACGCAACCGCTCCTCGATGCGGTTTGAACGGTAGATCATCTCATCGACGGCCCGGCGCACGTCCTCACCGGACACCGTATCGCTCCCGTTACGGCCCGCCCAGTAACTGCTCTGGCGGATCAGGTCGACCACATCGCCGAACTTTGTGGCCACTTTCCGTTGATGACTGCACAGACGCGAGCCGCGCTCCACTACTTTCGCCACTCCGGAGGGATCGAAGTGACGCAGGTGTTCTTCCCGGCAGATGGTGGCGACGAAACGCGCATAACTCTCGCATGCCTGGTCGTCCCATTCCATATCGGTCGCGAAGTCGGCCTTGACCTTGAACAGCTCCTGGAAGTCGCGGTCGAGCTGGTACAGAAGCTGATAAATCATCGGATCGCCGACCATGATAACCTTGAGGTTCAGCGGTACGGGTTCGGGCTTCAGCGAGCGCGTCGTCATGGCGCTGAACTGCTCGCCCAGCGACTCGATATGAATCTCGCCGTTCTTGATGGCCTGCTTCAGCGACTGCCAGGCGAAGGGGCGCGTCAGGACGTCGATCGCCTCGACCATGAGATACCCTCCGTTCGCGCGGTGCAGCGCACCGGCCTTGATCATGCTGAAGTCGGTCACCAGCGCCCCGAACTGCGAGGTATGCTCGATACGCCCGATCAGGTTGGGATGGCTGGGGTTGAGCTCAAGCACCACGGGCGCGCCCTCGCGCGCGCTGTTGTCGACCAGGAGATTGATGCGGTATTCGCTGAAATCCGGCGTCTTCCCGCCGCCCTGCATCATCGCCTGCATCGCGCGCTGCTGCGGGTTCATCTGCTCCATCTGCTTGAGCTGTTTGAACGCGTCGACGTTCTTGAGAATATGGTCGCGCACCTCGTCGAGAAATTCGCTGATGTGCTCGAAATCGGCGTACTGTTCCTTGAGTTGGTCGATCCGGTGTCCGACCGCGGAACCGACCACCTGCCGGTCAAGTTCCCTGATCTTTTCTCTGGCCTGCTGCTGAAGCTTCTGCGCCTCACGCATCGTGTCGCGCAGCTTGCCCTGCAGCTCCTCCCTCGCAGACCTGATCTGCTCCTGCGTCTGCTCGTCGAGATTGCTGATCTGCTCCGGACTGAGCGTTTCTCCGTCTTTTACCGGCGACAGGACGATTCCCTGCGCGGACTGGACGATCCGGAAGTTGCGCTGTTGCGCCTCTTTTTCCAGTGCCTCAAAGAGCTGTTTGCGCTTCTGCTCGAACTCCTGCTGAAGCCGCTCCTGCTCCTTCCGGTACTCATCCTTCTCGAAAGCCTGGGGAACCTCGGAGCGGAGTTCGTGCACCAGCTCGTCCATGTCGTCCTTGAACTCCCGCCCGCGGCCCGCCGGCAGGCTGAGCGTCCGCGGTCGATCAGGATCCTCGAAATTATTGACGTACATCCAGTCGCCGGGCGGCTCCTGGCCGGACGCATCGTTCTCCAGGAACTTCCTGATCGTGGTCGTCTTGCCGGTGCCGACGGGACCCATCGCGAACATGTGATAGCCGGGACTTCTGATATCGATCCCGAACGACACGGAACGCAGCGCGCGCTCCTGGCCCACGACGCCCTCAAGCGGATCGAGATCGGCGGTGGTCTCGAATGAAAGGTGGGCTGTATCACATACGCGGCGAAGGTCTGCGGATTCGAGTTCGTGTTTATTCCGGGACATGGGAGTACTCCTTTTCTCGCTGAAAATAAGTGTCCCAGATTTGAGCGGACGTTTCAAAAACGATACCGGAGCGCTCAGCCCAGCACGGCGCGGATTTCGTCGAGATCCCGCGCGATACGCCGCTGGAGAGCCTGCGGGGACTCGAACCGTGCGTCGTCGCGAATCCTGCGGATAAGTTCGGTCTCCAGCTCCGTATCGTAAAGGTCGGGCCGGTCTTCGAGGAGGTGGACCTCCATCACCCGCCCGCCGTTACGATGGAACGTGCGCCGGCTGCCGAGGTAGACGGCGGCGGGCCGGAGGGTGTGCCCGAGGCACGCGCGACCGGCATAGATGCCGGGCGGCGGGCGGACGCCGTTGCGCGGCTCGACGTTTGCGGTGGGATAGCCGAGGCTGCGTCCGCGCCCGTCGCCCCGCACGACGCGTCCGGCGATGGCAAACGGGCGGCCCAGCATGGCCGCGGCCTCCTCCATGCGGCCCTCCCGGACCTCGCGCCGGATGCGTGTGCTGGAAATCCGCGTTCCTTCATGAAGCACGGGCTCGACGGCGATCACGCGGATCCCGCGGCTCGAGGCCTCCTCTCGCAGGCGGCCCACATCGCCGTCGGCACGCCGGCCGAAGGTCCAGTCGCTCCCGACCGCCAGGGACTCTAGAGCGGGCCACCGGGCGCATAGCCGATCGAGGAACTCTCCGGGTCCGAGCCGTGCGAAGGCGGGATCGAACTTCAGTTCGTCCACGCCGTCCACGCCCGTCTCGCGGAACAGACGCATCCGCGTGGAGGGGGCGTCGAGCAGCGGCGGGGCGGCGTTGGGATTGAGCACCCGGGCCGGATGCGGGGTAAACGTCAGCACGCGCGCCCGGCCGCCCGTCTCGCCGGCCCGCCGGCGCGCGGCGTCAATAACGGCGCGGTGTCCCAGGTGAACTCCGTCAAAGCATCCCGCCGCAAAGGTGAGCGGCCCGTTCCCGGGAGCGGAACTGAACGATGTCTCCCGGGTCAGCATCCTTCCTTCAGCCGTTCGGGGTCGAGCCGGTCGAGCGTGATCATGATGTCGCGGAGACTCTGACGGTCGTGCTGCAGCACCGTTTCCAGCGTGTGCGCGTCTTCCACGCGGAGCGAGCCGGAGGCCAGGCGCCGCAGGTCGTTCAGGCAGGCGCCGCATCCCAGCCCTTCGCCCATGTCATGCACCAGCGTCCGTACATAGGTGCCCTTGGAACACCGCAGCTCAAAGGATACGTGCGGGGGGTCGAACGATTTAAGTTCGAAGCGGTCGATCCGCAGGCTTCTCGCCTCGCGCTCCACCTCCTGTCCTTTCCGGGCCAGCTTGTAGAGGGGAACGCCGGACTGTTTTTTTGCAGAGACCATCGGGGGGATCTGCTCGATCTCGCCGATGAATTTCGCCGTCTCGTTCTCCAGCGCCTCGCGGGTAACGGTATCGTACGGCCGCTCCTCCAGGGTCTTGCCCTGCCGGTCATGGCTGTCGGTCGTCCGTCCCAGCAGCATGACGCCCTCGTATTCCTTGTCGGCGCCGGTCATGTACGGCGCCAGTTTGGTGCCGCGACCGATCAGCAGTACCAGCAGTCCCGTGGCCATCGGATCGAGCGTGCCCCCGTGACCTGCCTTACGAAGCCGGAAATGATTGCGGACCTTGGCGACCACGTCGTGGGAGGTCCAGTCCGCGGGCTTATCGACCAGCAGCAGGCCCTCGCACGGATCCGTGCGCGGCGGTCCTTTACGCGATCGTTCCCGGCGAGTCATGAGTTCCCCCTGTCTGAAGCGTCCGGCAGGTCGAACGGGTCCGGCTTTTCCGGCGGGCTGGACCCGCCGGACTCTTCCATTTCTTCCAGCAGTTTCAACACGCGGTCGCCCTCCTCCAGGGTGGGATCGGCCTCGAATTCGAAGCGCGGCGTATACTTCAGCCTGACGCGCTTCATGACGAGCCGCTGCAGCTCCCCGTGACGTTTGTTGAGGTAGTCCACGGCCTGCTGCCGCTTCTCCTCCCCCTGGATCACCGAGATATAGACCCGCGCCTGGCGCAGATCGGCACTGGTGTCCACACGGGTCACGGTGATCTCGCCCGGCTTAACGGGCGGATTATGGAGATGGTAGAGGTCTTCCGAGATCTGCCGTTTGAGCAGCTCGTTGACCCGGATCATGCGTTGCGAACCCATAGTATCCCGACCGCCGTTGCGACCGCGCCGGCGAATCAGAGTTCGGGCGCGATCCGTTCCACTTCGAAGGCCTCGATCATGTCGCCTTCCTGGAAGGAGTCCGGATTGTCGAGCTGGATCCCGCACTCCTGTCCGTGGCGTATTTCCGAGGCGTCGTTCTGGTAGTGCTTGAGCGAGACGATCCGGCCCTCGTAGACGACATCGCCGCCCCGCAGGACGCGGACACGGCTGCGGGCGGGAATGCGTCCCTCGGAAACCAGGCAGCCCGCCACGCGGGCGCGCTTGCCGATGGTGAAGATCTGGCGGATCTCGGCCCTGCCGAGGGCGCGCTCGCGCTGCTCGGGCTCGAGCATGCCCTTCATGGCGGCCTCGACCTGTTCGAGGAGTTCGTAGATGATGCTGTAGAGGCGCACCTCCACGCCCTCACGTTCCGCCGTGCCGCGGACCCCGCTCTCGACGCCCACGTGGAACCCGATGATGATGGCGTTCGATGCGCTCGCGAGCATGACGTCGTTACCGGTCACATTGCCCACACCGGTCAGGATGAATTTGATCTTCACCTTATCGCTCTTGATATTCTCAAGCGACTGGCAGACCGCCTCGAGCGAACCCTGCACATCGGCCTTGACCACCAGCGGGAGCTCTTTCGTCTCTTCGCCGCCGCCGAACAGGTCTTCGAGCGAGAGCTTCTTCTGCTGCTCGCCCGCGCCTGATCCCGCAGACTCTTCCTCCACCAGCTCGTCGGCGACTTTCTGCGCCTCGCGTTCGTTCTTATAGACGTCGAACATGTCCCCGGCTTCCGGAACGCCGTTGAGCCCGAGCACCTGCACGGCGCTGGCGGGACCGGCCTCCCCGATCGCCTGCCCCTGATCGTTGAACAGGGCCTTGACCTTGCCCGCCTGCGTTCCGCACAGGATGCCCTGTCCGGACTTGAGCGTGCCGTCTTTGATCAGCAGGTTCGCGACGGGTCCGCGCCCCGGTTCCAGCCGGGCCTCGATGACGAATCCTTCGGCCGGATTGGCGGGATGGGCGGTGAGTTCGAGAAGCTCGGATTCGAGCGCCAGCCTTTCGAGGAGCTGGTCCATGCCCTCGCCCGTCGCGGCGCTGACCTCGACACAGCCGATCTCGCCGCCCCACTCCTCGGGCATCAGTTCATGCTGCTGGAGCTGCTGGCGGACGCGGTCGGGGCTGGCGCCGGGCAGGTCCGTCTTGTTGATCGCAACCACAATACAGACGCCCGCGGCCCGGGCGTGCTGGATCGCCTCGATCGTCTGCGGCATCACGCCGTCGTCCGCCGCCACCACCAGCACGGCGATATCGGTGAGATTGGCTCCGCGCGCCCGCATCGAAGTGAACGCGGCATGACCCGGCGTGTCGAGAAAGGTGATCGGATGCGTTTTGCCCTCGTGCTCGACTTCCACCGAATAAGCGCCGATATGCTGCGTAATCCCGCCCGATTCGCCCTCGACCACGCGGGCGCTGCGGATGCGGTCCAGCAGTGAAGTCTTGCCGTGATCCACGTGTCCGAGAAAGGTCACCACCGGCGGACGGGGCAGGGCCTCGCCGACGTCCGCCCCTTTCTTCTTTTCCCGGCCCTCCCTGGTCTTCTTCGGCTTTCCGGCGGGCGTCTCTTCCGCGCGTTTTTTGCCCGGTTTTTCACGGATAACCGTAAACCCGCGCTTTTCGGCGATTTCCCGCGCCACCTTCGCGTCGATGCCCTGCGTGATCGACGCGAAGATGTTCATCTTCATCAGTTCGGCGATAAGTACGTTAGGACGCACCCCGAGCCGCTCGGCGAAGTCGCGCACCTTGATGGGGCCGGTGAGCAGGATCTGGTCGGGTTTCAGGGACTCCTCTTCAGCCGGCGCGGACTCCGCGGCGGCCGAAGACTCTTCCGGTCCGGCCTCCGAAGCTTCTCCGGACGGTTGTTCCCCCTCATCCGGCTCCGCGGCGACGTCTTCAGCTTCGGCGGGGGCCTCCGTTTCCGCCTGCGCCTCCTGCGTATCCTCCGTCTCTTCCGCCTCTTCCGGAAGCATGCCGAGATCGTCGAGCGCGAGATCCTTCTGCTCGTCCGTCAGTTCATCGTCGGCCGTCTTGCCCTCGATGCCCAGATCGGAGAGGATCTCCAGCATCTCTTCCGCCGACACCTCGGCTTGTCTGGCCAGTTCGCTTACTTTCATAAAACTATTCGAGTTCGCCGTGTTCTTTTTCGTGGGCGGCCGCGACGGCGTGCCACACCTCTTCGGCTTCCCCGGCCGTGATCCCTTCCACTTCTTCCGCGATGTCCCCGATTTCCGCCATCAAAATGCCTTCCTGCGACAGGAAGCCGGCGGAGACCAGCTTTTCGGCGCGTTCGAAGCCGATGCCTTCGATCGCGGCCAGGCTTTCGACCGCTTCCTGGATCTTGCGCTCGAAGTCCTTCTCCTCTTCGCTCTCCTTGCGCTCGATATCGACACGCCATCCCGTGAGCTTGGCCGTGAGCCGCGCGTTCTGTCCGCGCTTCCCGATCGCGAGCGAAAGCTGATCCGGATCCACCAACACCCGGACCGTCCGCGTCTCCTCGTCGATCTCAATCGAACTGAGCTTGGCCGGGGCCAGAGAATTGGCGACCAGCTTCTTAATATCATCGCTCCAGCGGACGATGTCAATTTTCTCGCCGGACAGCTCGCGCACTATGTTTTTCACGCGCATCCCGCGGATACCGACGCAGGCTCCGACGGGGTCGATATGCTCGTCGTGGCAGAGCACCGCCACCTTGCTCCGGTAGCCCGCTTCGCGCGCGATCCCCATGATCTCCACCGTCCCGTCGGCGATCTCGGAGACTTCGAGTTCAAAGAGCCGCCGGACGAAATCGGGGTGATTGCGCGAAAGCTCGATCCGGGGGCCGCTCGCCTCGTTGGTGACCTGGGCGATGTGGGCGCGGATCCGCTCCCCCACCTCGTATTCCTCGATGGGGATGCGCTGCCGGCCGGGCATGACGGCTTCGGCGTTCTCGATCTCGATGAACACGTCGCTCTTCTCGAAACGACGGACCACGCCCGTCACGATGTCGCCGACCCGGTCCTTGAACAATTCGTAGATGCGGTCCTTCTCGGCCTGGCGCAGCTTCTGCATGATGGTCTGGCGCGCGGTCTGCGCCGCGATGCGGCCGAGCTTGCGCGTCGGCACGGTCACCTCGACCGTCTCGCCGATCCGCGCGGCGGGATTGATCTTCCGCGCGTCGTCGAGCGCGATCTGGCGGTCGGTAACGGCCGGCGGAGAAACGACCTGTTTTTGCGCGAAGGCCTTCATGTCCAGTGTTTTGCGATCGATCTCGATCCGGAACTCCTCTTCTTCGGATTCGGAGTCCTTGCGCGCCGCGTTCTCCATCGCGGACTCGATCGCCTGCAGCACGATCTCGCGGTCCACACCGCGTTCCCGCTGCAGGTAATCCACCATAGACTGCAGTTGTTCGTTCAACATCCACCTCCCTGACGAAGACGTGCTCCGTCCCGGAAACAAAAAAGTGGGCCGACACCCACTTTCCCGACAAAGCCAAGCTGAACCTCAAGACGTTAGTCAGATAGACCGGGGGAGTCAAGGGCGAAGAGCATTTGGACTTACCCTCATATTCTTCATGGCCCTTCCCCATCCCGAATCCGGCCTCGATGCGGTCTCAGGGTTCAGGTCTCAAGACAAGGACTCCCGCCCATGCTTTCTTCCCTCACTCCAGCTTAAACTCGATGGTGAAGTCGATCACACCCGAGCCGCGCACGGAGGCGGGGACCGGGGGGAAGCTGGATACGGAGCGCGCGGCGGCTATGACGCTGGCATCGACCACGCCGCTGCCGGAACTCCCGACCAGCTCGCGCGAGACGATCGTCCCGTCGCGCCGCACGCGGAACCGCACCTCCGCGACCCCGGCATTGCGCGCCGCCGCCCCGCCGGGCTGATTCCACGCACGCCTCATGATCAGGCCCACGCGGTTGAAGTAGCTCGCGGGCACCTCGGTCTGTCCGCGGGTCGCCGCGCCGGTCACCGCCTTGCTCAGTTTTTTTTCGAGGTCGTCGGCATCGATGCGGGGGCGCGGCTGCGTAAGGGGGGGATCCTTCCGCACCCGTCTGGCGCTCTTGCGGATCTCTTCCGGCGACTTCGGCCGCCACTTCGGCTTTTCCGGCTCCGGTTCGGGCTGCGGCTCCGGAGCGGGCGTTTTTTCCGGTTGCGGCTGCGGCTGCGGTTCGGGTTGCGGCTCCGGTTCGGGGCGGCGGTCGGCCGGGAGCTCCTCCACCTCCCGGGGGCGGGGAAGGATAGCCGGATCGGCCTCGAGCTGCACGACGGCGGTCATGCCCTGCGCGCCGGGGTCCGGCCTGCGCGGACAACCCCGGATCAGGTGAGCGGTCAGCAGGGCCATCACTACGGCGAGATGCGCCAGTACGACCCACCTGACCACGTTCGACTTCACTCCCCGGCCTCCCTGCCCTTGAGCACGAGGGCGGTGCGGCTCACTCCGTTACGGCGGAGGAGCGTGAGGACCTCCGTTACGGCACCGTAGGGAAGCTCGCGGTCGGCGCGCAGGTAGACGGTGGTGTCCGGCTCTTCCGCACCGAGCTGCGCCATTTCCGCGGCCAGTTCGGCGCGTCCGACCGGCACCTCGTCCAGATAGAGCCGCCGCTGGCCGTCGATGCTGATCGACCGGCTGCGCGGCTCGTCCATGTCCTCCGCGCGGCCCTGCGGAAGGTTGATCGGGATGCCCTCCTCGATCAGCGGAAACGTGATCATGAAGGTGATCAGCAGGATGAAGGTCAGGTCCATCAGCGGGGTCATATTGATTTCGCTGATTTCCTTCAGGGAGACCAGGCTGGTTTTACGAGCCACGAACGGGTCCTCCTAGGATGTCAGCGTCCGCTGTACGGAGCCGGTGAATTCCTGGGCGAAATTATCCATCTGAACGGACAGGCGCCGGATACGGGTGGTCAGCATATTGTAGCCCACGGCGGACGGGAGGGCGACGAGGAGGCCGACCACGGTGGTGAGCAGGGCGCCGGCGACGCCGGGGGCCACGGCGGAGAGCGACGCGGATCCGGCGGTGGCCATTCCGCCGAAGGCGTCCATCACGCCCCAGACCGTACCGAGCAAGCCGAGAAAGGGGCAGGCGCTGACGGCGGTGGCGACGGTGCCCATATTGTTCTCAAGTACGAGGACGCGGTCGGCGACGGTGCGCTCGGCGGCGGCCCGCACCCCTTCGCACTGCCGCGGGGTCAGGTGGCGCTTTTCGGAGACCTCCAGCCCGCCCATGAACAGGTCGTCGGGATTGACCCCCTGCGCCCGAAGTTCGGTTCCGACCGCCTTGCACCCGGCTTCGTAGACATACTGCAGCGGGCTTTCAGGATAGCGGCGGCGCTTCATGTAGAGACCGAGGGGGTGCGCCTCACTCCGGAATTCCTTCAGAAAACGTTCGGAGGCCAGCCTCGCTCTCCCCAGCTCCAGAAACTTCGAGATCATCACCGTCCAGACGCCGATCGAGCTCAGAAAGAGGACCGCGACGATCACCTGCCCGGGCAGCGTACTCTCGCGAAAAGCGAAAAAGACGTCTGCGACCGGCGGAACGGGGATTAACGATTCCATCATCATGCCACTTCAGCTCCCGGGGGTTGGTGTCCGAACGGACTGCCGCTGCCGTGCGGCCACCATAATCCGAAGCGCCCCTTCTTTTCAATGCGGCGCATAAAGGATGCGGGCTTTTTGTGTTCGTCAAGGCCGGGTCGGCATGGTTATCTCTCTGGTTTCAACGGGAGGAGGACCATGAGGCTTCCGCACGTGCGAAAAAAAATGGAGATCGACGACCGCGCCCGCGCGCGCGAACCCGCGACGCGGCGCGAGCGCTCGGTGGTGGTCGTGCTCTCGACCATGCGTTCGGGCTCCACGCTCCTGAAGGCCCTGCTCGCGACGGCCCCGGACGTTTCGGACCTTCCGGAGGTCGACTTCCAGCGCTTCCGGCATCGCAGACACCTCGCCGACATCCGCGATATGAGCGGGGCGCCGGTCGTGGTGCTGAAACGCCCCGCCTGGTTTCATGAGGTTCTGAGCTATCCCAAACTGCCGCGTTTCGAGGGAGTGCGCAAAATCGTCCTGTTCCGGGACGCCTACGAAACTGTCCGCTCGCTCAGGAAAATGATTTTTCACCGACTTTCGGGATGGACGGAACCCTTTTTCAATTCTCTGCTCGCCGAACACTACTGGTGCCGGGTGACGGAGAACCTGCTGAACGTGCAGGAAAACGATCCGGAAGCCACCATACCCGTCCGCTACGAAGACCTCGTCGTCCAGCCGGAGGAAGTAACCCGACGCCTGTTCAGCTTCATCGGGTCTGCACGGGAAGAGGGGGTCAATAGCTACAATCCCCCGACGCATCATAAATGGTCCTGGGGCAAAGACGATGGCGGAACAAAAATCCGCTCACTGCAGGTGCAGCCGCCGCCGCCGACCGATTATGCCAACCGGCACCTCGCGAGCGTGATACGCGAATCAGAGCGCATCGCCCGGCTGCGGGAGCGGCTCGGCTACAAGCCGCTCCCGGATCCCGGGATCAGCCCCTAGGCGCAGGCCCTGCGGGGGCGCCGCGCCGCTCCGATGCCGACCACCACGACGGTTAGAAAGGCGATCGCACTCGCCGGTTCAGGGATAAGGTAGCTGCTGAACGAGGCGAGACCTTCGATGTCGCTGCCCCAGCCGTCGAAAAGCGAAGTGCCGCTCCCGTCCGCGAGACTGATCACGAAAAGCTCCGTGTTCCCCCCGTAGGCGTCCGCGATCCCGTACAGATTCCCGTCCTCGGCAAAGGCGAGACCTTCCACGTTCTGGAACCCGGTGTCACCCAGCTCGGCGAGTACCGGCGTGGTATCCAGACCGTCGATCGTATAGATCACCCCGCCCGAGGCCGAATCCATCAGGTAGAGCTTGCCGGAAGACGGATCGAGGGTCATGCCCTCCACCTTGGAATGAATGCCTTCCGAACTGAGATCCATGACCTCGGTAAAACCGGACCCGTCGGTCTCCACGCGGTAGAGCTTCCGGGAGACGTTATTGACCGTGTACAGCTTGCCGTCCACATAGGCCGCCGAATCGATGTTGGAGATGTCGAGCGGTCCGCCCACCGGCGTCGAGGAAAACCCCGAGAGCCCCACGTCCACATCGAACTTGTAGAGCTGGCTCTGCAGGGAGGCATTGTAGGACTGGAAACCGTAATAGGTCGGCCCCCCCGCGTATGCCAGACTCTCAATCTCATCCGGCAACCCGAATCCGATCGGCGTGATGGAGTTGTCGTCCGTGTTGAACAGGTCGAGGCGTTCGTTATCCTCGTCCACCCCCATCACGTAGGCAGCACCCGAACTTGCGGCGAAACCACAAGTAATGGTGAGCGCGATTATCATGTATACTATATGTTGGCGTCGCTTCATGGCGCACCTCCCTTTTTCCCCTTTTCGCTTAACAACTTACGAAAACTGCGGGGATTTGTCAACCCCCCTGTCGAGCTGGAAAACCTGAAGGCGGAGCACGCGCCTGTCAGCTCCTCCTGCACAGGTCTCGCCCTCATCTCACGCCTCCCTCATACGGCCCCTTATCCTTGCGTGCAACGCGATGGCAGCGGTGTCGGACCGCAGGGTGCGCGGTCCCATGGTCACCGGAATAAATGAATGCTGTCCGATCATGTCGAGTTCGTAGTCGGTCCATCCGCCCTCGGGGCCCAGTGCGGCCAGCACGCGGCGCTCGCCGCGGGGGTCGGCGGCGCGCAGTGCGTCCTCCGGGGGGCGGCCCGCGCGCGGATGGGCGAGCAGGCGGACCGATTCCGGTTCGAGCGCATCGAGTTCATCTTCGAGAAACGGCTTCAGCTCCCTGCGTATGAAGACGTCCGGTACGCGGGTGTCGCCCGCCTGCTGGAGGCCTTCCACGAGTCTTGCGCGTATGAACGCCGCGTCGAGCACATGGCTGTCAAAGTAGTAGCGCTCTACTTTTTCGGCGTTGGTGAGCATGATCCGCCCCACACCGACGGCGGCGAGCTGGGCGAGCAGGCGCTTGAGGATTTTAGGCCGCGGGAGGGCGAGGAGCAGGTCGACCGGCGGACGGGGCGGGCGCGCGATTTCAACGCTGCACGAGAGAACCACGCCCGATTCTTCTGCGCGCTCCACCGTCCCGATTCCGCGCGGGCCGTCGATCAGTCCGATCCGGAGGCGTTGTCCCGCCCGCGCCCCGAGCACCTTCCGGATGTGGACGGCCCGGGCGTCTTTGAGTTGCGCGCGCCCTTCGGGGTCGATCTCACCGGGTTCAATCAGGATCAGGTTCATGGCCGTCCTCGCCGTCGCGGGCCTGATCGGCGTAGCGCCCGCTGCGTACGCCGCGTGCGTCAAACTTCACCTCCCGGTAGCCGAGGGCGCGAAGGCGGGCCTCGATCTGCGCGCAGAGGGCCCGGCGCGCCTGCACCTCGTCCGCGGGAAGCTCGATCTCCACGCGGGCCGTCGGCCATTCGTCGCGGACGCGGAGTTCACGGAAGCCGCACTCGCGCACGGCCGTTTCCGCGGCCTCGATACGCCGCAGACGCCCGGGCGTGACCGCTTCGCCGAAGGGAACCCGCGTCGCGAGGCAGGGGGAGGCGGGCTTATCCGCCGTCGGCAGCCCGTGTCGTCGTGATGCCTCGCGGACGTCCTGCTTGGTAAACCCCGTCTCTTCGAGCGGGCTGAGCACATGGAGTTCGCGAAGCGCGCGCAGGCCGGGCCGGTCTTCCGGGCGGTCGTCGCAGGTCGATCCCTCCACCACTGTCGCCAATCCCCGCTCGCGCGCCACGGTATTGAGACGTTCAAAGATGGCGCGTTTGCAGTAGTAGCACCGCCCCGGAGGATGAACCGTAAACGCGGGCAGCTGAAGCAGACCTTCCATGTCGACCTGTTCATAGGGGAGATCGAGGTGTTCCGCCAGCTCGCGGGCGTCCTCCACTTCGCGCCGCGGCATCATCGGCAGGTCGACCGTGACCGCGAGCATCCCGTCTCCGCCGGGCGCGTGGCGGGCCGCCCGGGCCAGCCACGTGCTGTCCACTCCGCCGCTGAACGCGACGAGGACGGGGGCGAGTTCTGCGAGCCGTTGTTTGAGTTTATGTTCCAGTTCGTTCACGGGTTCAGCATGCCATGGGCTCCGCCCGCAGGTCATGCAAGATCCCCGGTGAATATCGATTTCGCCCTCGACTCCGCACACCCCGCATCGCGCGCGTCGTTCTTCTTCATCCCCGAAATTGATCTTGAGTTGCCGTGCGTTTTGGGAATATATTCCCGCTCCCGTATTTTCGAGGCTGAGTAGCTCAGGTGGTCAGAGCAGTGGAATCATAATCCACGTGTCGGGGGTTCAAGTCCCTCCTCAGCCACCAGCCTTCGCTCCTTCGCGGCAAAAGAAACCCCTCATGCAGCAGCCTCACCTTCGTCTCCAGTTACGGTGTGCACATCGATAAGATGATATTCAATGGACGGGTGCAGCGATTACTGACCGGCCTGGTGGGTGAAGATATGGACAAGCATCTCAAAGAACTGGAGTGTGCGTATTTCGAAGCCGTCACAATGTATCCGGCAAGGATCTTAAGCCGAAGCCCTTCTGATCCGTGAAGATTGCCGCCCACTAAAAATCCTGCAGATCCAAGGGAAAAATGACGCAATGTGCGGGCTGACCCTCAAACGAAAACCTGGCCGGAACGCTCAATCTCTATCTCACACAGGCGGGGTCGGATGCGGATGGAAGCGGTTTCTCCCTTTATTATGCCCAAGGTAACGGTACGCTCGAATACGGGGATACCGGAGGGACTTTTATTACGCGCGTGGATTCGACTCAGAGCGGATGGCAGTACATTGATGTATCAAACGCCGTTCAGGCCGCGGCAAGCGGAAACTGGGACTGGCTGCGTCTCAGTCTTGAGCCGGACAACTGGAGCGAGGATACGATTTATGTGGCATCCGCTGAGAATGTGGGGTCAGAGCCGTTTGTCGCGATCCCGGAGCCTGCAACGATAGGGCTGGCGGCCATCGGGGTTTTCACGGTGTATTATCGTCGCCGCAGAGCCCGCTGTCGTGAGAGCTACAACAGTTTGGTCGCACGTCAACTTTAAGGACGTGTCCGCTCCGCGGCGTCATTTTTCGCGCGCGAAAGGCCAGGCCATAATCCCGCCCTCCATCACCTTCACGTCCGTCCAGCCGTGGGCCTCGAGCAGGCGGGCGGCCTCGTAGCCGCGCAGCGAGATCTTGCAGTAGCAGATGATTTCCTTCGCCCTGTCCTGCGGCAATTCGTCCAGACGCTTTCTGAGCGCTCCGAGCGGCACGAGAACCTCTCCGATGCCGAGGCGCATCTGCTCATATTCATCCGCCCCGCGCACATCGAGAATGAACAGGTCTTCGCCGGCGTCGACGCGCCCCTTCACCTCGCGGGCGGGGATGCCCCGCAGACGCCCGGCCATCTTGTTCTGCAGGGTCTGGGCGCAGGCGATGATGTTATCCACGGCCGGCGAGAAGGGCGGAGCATAGGGAAGATCGGCCACGGTGAGGTCGTCGACGGTCAACTTCCCGTGCAGGGCCATGGCGCCGATCGCGATGCGCTTGCTTACGTCGCCCGGACCGATGCACTGCACCCCGAGGAGGCGTCCCGACCCCTTCTCCGCCACCATTTTCATCACGATCAGCTTCGCGCCCATGAATCCGGGCTTGTCGGGTTCGGCGTGAACCACGGTCTCCACATCGAATCCCTCTTCGCGCGCGCTGCGTTCCGAGAGCCCCGTGGCCCCCGCCGCGTAATCGAACACCTTGCACACGCCGGTCTGGATGGTGCCGGGAAACGTGTCGTGTTCGTCCCCCGCCGCGTTGGTCCCCACCACACGCCCCTGGAGGTTGGCGAGGTCGCCGTAGGGAGCGTGAACACTCCTGCCGGTGAGCAGATTGGGGATTTCGACGCAATCGCCGGCCGCGTAAATGTCGGGGTCGCTGGTCTGCATTTCCCCGTTCACGACGATGCCGCCCGCGGCGGAGCCCACGTCGAGACCCGCATCTCCCGCGAGCCCGACGTTCGGGCGCACGCCGGCGGCCACCACAGCGAGTTCGCAGGGCAGCTCCGTCCCGTTGGCGAGCTTCACGCCCGTGAGTTTCCCTTCTTCGCCCAGAAAAGCCGAAACGGGATTTTCCGTGATGACGTGGGCGCCCTTGGCTTTCATGTGGTTTTCAAGCAGCTTGGCGAGTTCCCAGTCCAGGAACATCAGGATCTGCGGCAGCATTTCCACGACGGTGATGTGGATGCCCGCCAGCTCCAGCGCCTCACAGGTTTCGACGCCGATCAGGCCGCCGCCCACGACCACGGCATTTTTGATTTTGCGCTCGTCGCGGATCCGGCGGAGCAGGTCCGCGTCCCGCATCGACTGAAGCGTGGTGATCCCCTCAAGATCCGTCCCCGGAACGGGCGGCATCACCGGCGAGGCGCCCGTGGCGATGACCAGTTTGTCGTACGGGACCTCGTCTTCCTCGCCGCTCTCGAGGTCGCGGCAGCGGACCACCCGGCGGTCGCGATCAATGGAGACCGCCTCCGTTTTCGTGCGCGCCTCGATCCCCTTCGTGTTCATGAAGAACACGGGATCGCGCACCACGCCGGTCGGCGTGCACAGCAGCTTGTTGCGGTCCTCGAAAAAGCCCCCCACGTAATACGGGTAGCCGCAGGAGGCCATCGAAAGATCCGGTTCCCTCTGGATGATCGTCACCCGGGCATGCTGATCGACCCGCCGCGCCCGGGCGGCTGCTTTCGGACCCGCGGCGGACCCCCCTATCACTACGATGCGTCGTCCCTCGCTCATCGTGCACCCTTCCTTTCCTTCGGTTCGGTTATTTCCTCGAGATGACTGTTAAGGCATTCAAAAAGCCGCAGGATCCTGCGGTCGCGCAACGAGCAGTACTTGAGACTGCCCTCCCTGCGAATCTCGATCAGCCCCCGGTTCCGAAGCACGGACAGCTGATGCGACATCAGGGGCTGGCTGCATTCGAGCGCGGAGTAGAGTTCCGTCACCGTTTTTTCACCCTCCCCGAGCAGCTCGACGACCCCCAGTCGAACGGGGTGTGCAAGGGCTTTCAGCACCTCCGCGGCCGCATCCCGTTTCTCCTCTTCCATGCTCACACTCCCGTTCTGTCCGCGACATTCATATATTGTTATATAACGATGTTTATATCTGCCCGATCGACATCTGTCAATTTCCATCCAGCGATTCTCATTATGGCTTCACCCTTTTCGGTCGGGGTGGCACCCGACCCTCCCAGTGCCCGAAAATGCGTCGGATATCGACTCGGGAGGGACGGCTGCCACGCCGTCCGCGGTCGGAATGCGGCCATAATGAGAACTGCTGATTTCCTTCGGGCGGTTCTTGATTTCGGGTCCATGCATGATAAAATTGCGTCGAGTTTATTGCGTATGTCCGCAACTGTTTTTGCAACACCTGGAAGAAAGGGAGCCCGGTGATGTCGAGTGAAGAGGTGAAGAAATTCTATCAGGACTATAAGAAGGATATGGGGGCGCTGAAGGAGTCCTCCTCCGAAGCCATGGGCGCCATGGGGCAGCTGCACAAGGCCCTGATGACGGAAGGCGCGCTTTCGGAGAAGCAGAAGGAGTTGATCGCGCTGGCGATCGGGGTGGCGGTTCGCTGCGAACCCTGCATCTACCTCCATACGAGGGACTGCCTCAAAGCCGGCGCAAGCCGCGAAGAAATCATGGAAGCCGCCCAGACCGCCGTGATGATGCAGGGCGGTCCCGCGTTTACGTATCTGCCTAAAGTCCTGCATGCCCTGGAGGCCTGCGAATCGTAACCCGGAGCCGTTATGAGCGTCCCGCACACAGAGGGCCGCATTTCCGCCGTGAAAACCGCAGCGGACATGCGGACGGTGGCGGCGCTGGCGCGGGAAATCTGGACGGAGCATTACACCCCCATCATCGGTGCCGCGCAGGTCGAGTATATGCTCGACTATCTGCAGAGCATGGCGGCCATCCGGGGACAGTGTGCAGACGGATGCCGCTATTACCTGTGGCAGGTGGACGACGAACCCGCGGGATATTGCGCCGGCGATCCGGAGATTCCCCGCAGGACGCTCTGGGTGAGTAAGCTCTACGTCAGGAAGGACTGCCGCGGACGCGGCGGGGGACGACACATGGTGGATTTCCTCGCGGAACGGGCGCGGGAGTGGAGCCTCCAGCGGCTGCGACTCGGGGTCAACCGCAACAACCGCGGCGCCATCGCCGCCTACCGCAAAATGGGATTCAACGTCTACGGCAAGCGGGTGAAGAAAATCGGCCGCGGGTTTGTCATGGACGACTACATGCTGGAGAAAAAGGTCTGAAATGAAAGTTACCGCGATCTGCGGATCCCCCCGCAACCCGAGCAATACGAAAACGGCCCTGAACATGGTGCTCAAAAGCGCCGCCGAAAGCGGACTCGACACGGAACTGATCGCCCTGCGCGATTATGACATCCGCGGCTGCACGGCGTGCGGCGCCTGCCGCAAAACAGCCGACGGCACCTGCCCGGGCCGCAGAGACGGGCTGAACGATATTCTGCCGCGCGTGTACGAGTCCGACGCCCTCGTGATCGGAAGCCCCGTCTACTTCGGTTCTGCGTCCGCAGAAACGTTCGCATTCCTCCAGCGCACGGGGTATGTCGCACGCGGCATGGACCCGAACCCCATGCGGGGGATGATCGGCGCCGGCGTCGCCGTCGCCCGCCGCGCCGGACAGAACTTCACCGTCGCCGAGATCGAGATGAGCTTCGGCCCCCTCGACATGACCCGGGCGGGCAGCCTCTACTGGCCCGTGGGCTTCGGCGCCGCCCCCGGTGACCTGGAGCAGGACGAGGAGGCGACGCGCACCTTTGCCGCCCTGGGGAAACGGGTGGCGGAACTCGTCAGGGCACTGCGCTGAGCCGATTCCGGCACCCCGGGCTCAAAAGGCGTAACTGAACCGGAGACCGGTCTCGGTCCGGCTGTCGTATCCGAGGCCCCGATGCACGTCGGCCACCGCCCAGTAAGCCTCCAGCGAGGCCTCCTCCGTGCACTCCACGTCGACGTAGGCGTCAAACTCGCTGTAACGGGCCCCGGAACTCGTGATCTCCGTAAGTCCGTACATGAACAGAACCTCGGCCGGCCCCAGGGTCACCCCCGCATCGGCGTACCACGTCCGGTCTCCCGGCGCGCCCCCCTCGGGCCCGATCTCCATGGGGTCAAACGGATAGGTGCCCACGGCCTTTGCGTCCATCCGCTCGTCTTCACTCATGGTGTAGTACCCGATGCCGAAGGCGGTGACTTCGTGGACCAGCGAAGCGTGGAGCAGCCAGGAATACGCATCCTCGTCCGTGGACGAAACGCGGTCGGGGGTCTGCTCACCGTACACCGCGGCGATCCCGTCGAGCTGCAGCGACCATTCCCCGCGCAGCGGCGCGAGGTACTGCGCCTCAGCCCCGGCGGTGTAATAGGCGTCGCGCTGAAAGATGCAGAACGGCCGCCACAACCCGGTGGTCCCGGGCTGGCCCGCCTCCACGATTATCGCGTATACCCAGTGGTCCGCACCGCGAACATCTTCAGCGGGATTGCGGCGGTCGGCATCGACCCCGTCCGCGTCCATCGACATCGAAAGATTGTCCTGCCAGCGGTCGATGGCCTCGAACGTAATCTCCACTCCGGGGATGTCGCGCGAGGTGAACTGCACCCCCTCGTAGACATCGCCGTCCATCGCCTCCACTTTCTTAAACGGGCTCCAGCCCGAAAGAACCATGGAACGCGAGCGCGGGATGGAGTACTCGAGGTATAACGCGCTCAATCCGTAGTTGCGCTCCATCACATCATTGTATGCCCCGCTCAGCGACGTGTCTTCAAAGAGCGGCTGCAGCACCACGCCCGACGCCCCGGCCCGGAATCCACGCCAGGCCGGCGTTTCATACCCCGCCGCCCCGTAGATCCATCCGATTCCATGCTCGTCCGCCGACCCTCCCCCGCGACCGTACCGGCTGTACACCGAACCGGCCGAAAAACTCAGCTCGCCGGGGATTTCCCGGCGAGCTTCGTCACCAACGACAGGACAAGCCATCAAGAAAGATAATATACACGGCGCGAAACACTTAAGTAATCTATACTCCAATTCCCGCCCCCCCCGTGCTCTAATGCAAACCTAATGCAATTCACATGGGTTTAATTGAATGTATTAGATTTGTGCAAGCCAAAAGGGGGGAGAGAGAATGGGATTCACCATGAAGGACATGAAGAGCATGAAGGAATGAACATAATTAGTTCTTCGTAAATTTTTATGGTGAGCGGCGGCAAGTCCGCTCGCGTTACATCGTACTCGTACTCAGCGAAGCGGTACTCGTACTCGAGTTCCTTGAACAGGGGGGAGGGGGATCGCGCCTTCGGCGCTCCGAGTACGCGTACGAGTTCGAGTACGGATTATGTCCCCCCTCAAACAACCTTCATGCCCTTCATGGTCTATCCCCCGGGGGACCCCTGAACGACGCCAATCCGCGCAGCACCGCCGAACCGGGCAGGCGGTTGACGGCCGTATCGAGATCCCGGACCAGGGCCTCCAGATCGTGATGGAGTGCCAGCGCCTCCGATTCGATATCACTCCGGCGCTCGATGCGCTGGAGCCGTTCCGCTTCCTCGGCGAGAATATATCGCGCCAGCTCGGCCCGCCTCCTCGCATCGCAAAGCTCGCGCACGGCCTTGAGCGCGCGCCGCGCCGCCCGCCGGACGGCCTCGTCATTCATTCTGCCGTAGACCGGTGTCGCCATGCCCCTCCCCCTCTCCGCCATCGAGACCCATCTCCTCCAGGAGAAGGCGGCGGACATCCCTCGAACGCGGACCGTCCCGCTCTCCGCGCAGGGCCATGAATACCGTGGACGGCGAATACCCCCTGGCGAGCGCCCACTGACGCAGCGAGCCGCCGCGGGACACAAAAAACGCCTTCACCGCCGCGGGCGAGGGCATCTCCTCCCCCGGAACCGAACCCCTTTTTACTTGTGGTGCATTCATAATCCGCTACTTTTCGACTGTGTTCACGGGACACACTACCAGAATTTCTTTGCGACGCAAGAATAATATGCAGAATGGTGAATAATTCTACACTTCGTGATCTTCGCAGGGACCGGGGCCTGACGCTGAAGGACCTCTCGGAGGCTACGGGCGTTGCGCTTTCCACTATAGGAAATTATGAAACCGGGCGCCGGGGGCTCAGCGAGGCGTCGCGCGCAAAGATCGCCCGTTACCTTGAGATTCCCGAAGAAACGTTGAAGAATCATGCCGTGCGCGAGAAGAACGGCGAACCATATCAGGCGGCGTCCCTGGCGGGCCTGCGACAGGAAACGGTGAAGCGCATGGCGGAAATGGCGCTGGAGATGGAGGACTGGGAGGGCGTCCGCCTGTTCAGCGACGAACTGCGCCGCAGGCAGGCCGGGGAATCCTGAAGCTCTTCATGAGCCTCGGGGATCAGTCTTTCCCGGCTGCGTCGACGGCGTCCAGAAAAGCATCCATCTCTTCATCCGTGCCGACCGTGATCCGCAGATGCCTCCGGGTGCGCGGGGCATCGAAATAACGCACCAGAATCCCGCGCGCGCGCAGCGCCTCGAACCATTCCGCCGCGGAGCCCGGCGGCCGCGCCCACAGGAAATTCCCCGCCGAATCCGGAAGCGTCCATCCCCGCTCCCGAAGCGCCTCGGCGATGCGCTCACGCGTCGCCAGAATCCGGTCCGTATTGCGCCGCATGTGGTCGTCGTCCGCGAACGCCGCACAGGCGATCTCCTGCGCCAGCATGTCCACATTGTACGAGTCGCGGATTTTGCCCATGGCGCCGATCAGCTCCCGCGAGCCGACGGCATAGCCCACCCGCAGCCCGGCCAGCGAATACGATTTCGAGAACGAGCGGGCGACGAGCACGTTCCCGAATTCCCGCGCCATATCGAGGCAGTTACGGGGCGCGAAGTCCGCGTAGGCCTCATCGATCAGGAGCACGCCGTCGAACCGCCGCGCCAGATCCGCTATGGCTTCCTGTTCGTAGAGCATACCCGTAGGCGCGTTCGGATGGGTCAGCAGAAACAGGTCCAGGCCTTCCGTGTCCGGATCGTTCCAGCCGAAATCCTCGTCCAGTGCGGTCGGTCGGTGCCGTATTTCTTCGATATCCGCGAGGACGGGGTAGAGCGAGTAGGAGGGGTCGAACCAACCCGCCGCCCCGCCGCGCTCGACGAAGACGCGCATCGCCAGGGCCAGGATTTCGTCGGAACCGTTGCCGATCAGGATTTCGTCGTCCCGGAATCCGGTGCGCTGCGCGATGAGCGTGCGGAGCGGGGCGCATCCGGGGTCGGGATACTTCCGCAGCCGCTGCGGATCGAACGAGGCGAGCACCCTGCTTACGCCGGGAGAGGGCGGGTAGGGGTTTTCGTTGGTGTTGAGCTTGATGATGCCGGTGTCCGCCGGCTGTTCGCCCGGAACGTACGCCTCCATTTCGCGCACCGCGCGTCTCAGCAAAGAAGGGTTCATCGCTCCTCCTCCCCCCTCGGGAAACGGCTTCGCGCGGAACGGGCGTGGCCGTCGAGCGTCTCCACCCGCCCGAAGGCGTCCGTGATCGGCAGCGCATCCCTCAAATCCTGCTCGCTGTAGCGCACGACACTGATGCGGCGGCGAAAATCGTCGACGGTCAGCCCGCTGAAAAAGGCAGCCGTCCCGCCCGTCGGCAGCACGTGGCTCGGGCCCGCGGCGAAGTCCCCGACGCTCTCCGGGGTCCACCTGCCCACGAACAGCGCGCCGGCCCGGGTAATCTTCTTCGCCCATCGTTCCGGCCGCCGGACCATCAGCTCCATGTGCTCGGGAGCGAACTGGTTGCACAGCTCCGCGCCCGCATCCAGATCGGGGGTCACCGCCAGCAGCGTGCCGCGCTCCAGCACCGTCTCCGCCGCGCGGCGATGGGCGAGGCCGCCGACCTGCCGCCGCAGCTCCCGGCGCACCCCGGCCGCGAGTTCATGCGAGGGGGTCGCGAGCAGGGTCTTTTCCGACCCGGTGCCGTGTTCGGCCTGCGAGAGCAGGTCGGCGGCCACCTCCGCCGGCCGCGCCGAGTCGTCGGCCAGCACCGCGATCTCGCTCGGCCCGGCCACCATGTCCAGGGCGACCTCGCCGTAGACGAGTCGCTTGGCGGCGGTGACGTAGGGTCCGCCCGGGCCGGCGATCATCCGCACCCGGGGCACGGTCGCCGTACCGAAGGCCATGGCCCCGATCGCCTGGATGCCGCCGAGGCGGTAAATCTCCGTGGCGCCCGCCAGATCCAGGGCGTAGAGCACATACGGATTGATCTGCCCCTTTTCGTCCGGGGGCGTGCAGGCGACGATCTCCGCAACCCCCGCCGCCTTCGCCAGGCAGACGGTCATCAGCGCCGTGGACGCCAGCGGGGCCTCGCCGCCGGGAATATAGACGCCGACCCGGTCGAGCGGCTCCCAGCGCTCGCCCAGCTCTCCGCCGCCGGGCGTCGGCACCGACCAGTCTCCGTGCATGCCGGCCTCGGCGTAACGGCGGATGCGCGCGGACGCCTCGCGCGCCGCGCGTCTGAAGTCGGCGTCCACGCGCTTCGCCGCCGCCCTGACGCTGCGCGCGGGGACGCGCAGCCGGCGGGAGGTGAGCGCGGCACCGTCGAATCGTTCAGCGTACTCCAGCACGGCTTCGTCGCCGCGGCGGCGAATGTCGTCGAGCACCGCACGGGCGCGGTCCTCGATCTCGCGGTCCACGGGCGGCCGTTCGAGAAAGGCGCGGACCGCGGCGGAAGTACGGCCCGGCCGCCACTTCACGATCGGGGGCGACTCTTTTCCATTGTCCGGCGGGGTGCGGGATGTTTTCATAGCCCTTTATTATAGACGCCCACCACGGACGCGCGTCCAGCGCCGAATGAGGAGAACGCCGATGAAGATGAAAGCCTTCCTGATCGCCGCCGCGTTGACGGCCGCCGCGGCCTGCCCGGCCGCGGAACGCGAATACCTGATCGACTCGAATATGGACCTCAAGGATGTCCAGACCGACCTGGTGAAGATCTACCGCTCGATGTGGAGCGACTTCTTCAATCATCAGCACGGGTCGGAGAAATATGAAGCCGCCCAGTTCATCTACAACTGTCTCGTGTGGTACCAGAACGAAGGCCGCCATGACCCGATATTCGTGCAGGAGCGCTTCGCGCAGTACCTGATGAAGCACCAGACCTCCGCGAAGCAGGAGCAGAGGGATCTGGAGGCGAAAATCCGCGAACTCATGGCATTCAACGACCTGTACGGGAAATTCATGACCGACAAGCAGGTCACGGTCGAAAAGAAAAAGAAGTAACGCCGGACGGCCTGTCTGCCTATGGACGACTGGTTCGACATCAACGCCGACGAGGAGCACATGCGCCGCGAGCGCAAACGTGCCCGCGAACTCCGCCGCACGTCGTGGTGGAAGAACCGCATTGCGGAGGGCCGCTGCCATTACTGCGGAAAGACCCTGACTCCCGGCCGCCTGACAATGGACCACGTCGTCCCCGTCGCCCGCGGCGGGAAGAGCACGAAGGGCAACGTGGTGCCCGCCTGCCCCGAATGCAACCGCGACAAGAAGCTCGAAACCCCGGCGGACCGGATCATGCGCGAGCTTGAAGACGGGGAGGAATAGGGGGCGTCCCGCGACTATCCGCGAGCGGCCTGTCTGAGGGCCAGGTCGGCCAGCACGAGCGCGGCCATCGCTTCGACCACCGGGACGGCGCGCGGCAGGATGCACGGATCGTGGCGCCCCCGCGCGGCCAGCTCCACCTCGTTTCCCTCGTAGTCCACGGTGTGCTGCGCGCGGCCGATGGTGGCGGTGGGTTTGAACGCAACCCGGAATACGATCGGCTCGCCGTTGCTGATCCCGCCCTGGATGCCGCCGCTGCGGTTGGTGGCGGTGCCGAGTCCGCACCCGCCGCGGGCGACGAACGGGTCGTTGTGTTCCGACCCGCGCATCCGCGTCCCGGCAAACCCGGAACCGATCTCGATTCCCTTCGTGGCGGGGATCGACAGCATGGCGCGTCCGAGCATGGCGGTGAGCTTGTCAAAAATCGGCTCGCCCCAGCCCGCCTGAATTCCGCGGCAGACGCAGGTGACGATCCCGCCGACGGAATCCCCGTCGGCCTTTGCCGCCTCGATGCGCTCCCGCATCCGCTCCGCGGTCCCGGCGTCGGGACAGCGCACGGGCGTGGCATCCACCCGATCCCGCGAGAGATCGGCGGGCGGTTCGCCCTCGAGTTCGACGTCGGCGACTGCGCTTACGAACGCCACGATCTCCGTGCCCCGGCGGTCCCGCAGCATCTTTTCCGCCACGGCCCCGGCGGCCACACGGCCGATCGTCTCGCGCGCACTGGCCCGCCCCCCGCCGCTGCGGGCGGCGACGCCGTACTTCATCCGGTAGGTGTAATCGGCGTGCGAGGGACGGGGCACGGACTGCAGCTCGCGGTAATCGCCGGGGCGCTGGGCCTCATTCATCACCTCCAGCGCAATCGGCGTGCCGAGCGTCATCCCCGCCTCCACGCCGGAGAGTATCCGCACGCGGTCCTGCTCGTCGCGCGGAGTGGTCAGCGCGCTCTGACCCGGCCGGCGCCGCGTGAGCTGGGGCTGGATGTCAGCCTCGGAGAGGGCGAGCCCGGGCGGACAACCGTCGATAACCGCGCCTACGGCGAGTCCGTGCGATTCCCCGAATGTCGTCGTCCTGAATACCGTCCCGAATGTGCTGCTCATAAGTTCCACCCCCCGCCTCAATGGGCCACATTAACGGCTGGGGGACGCCGGGGCCATAAAGAAAAAACTGAATCGGGGCCACAAAGGGGGTTCTTCGCAGATTTTTGTGGTGGAGCCGTTCGGGGAAGAGGCGGGATGGGAGACGACAAACGTTCGTAGTAGCGCCGTAAGCCTGCCCCGCAGACCAGGCGCGTGAAGATCACGGCCCTGGCCCTGCTTCGCAGGCCTGCGGGCCTACTACGAACGTAAGAGAGAACGCACCATTTCTTTGCCTGTGCTCTTCTCATTCATCTTTGCGATTTCCGGGTAGGGCGCGATCTCTCCGCCTTCGGCCCTTTATGCCTTCGGCGGACAGGCTAAGCGCGCCGCTCTTTTGCGGACGGCCTTCTGCTGTCCGGCAGAATCCCTACCTTCACATGAAGGCCATGAAGGTTGGTTGAGGGGGGGGTGAACATAATTCGTACTCGTACTCGGAGCGCCGAAGGCGCGATCCCATCCCCCGATTCAAGGAATTCGAGTACGAGTACCGCTTCGCTGAGTACGAGTACGACGGGACGCGAGCGGATTTCCCGTCGCCTCACCACAAAAAATTACGTAGAACCACAAAGGGGCCGCTTTTGTGGCCTTAGTGGTCGAAGTGCTTCCCGATGCATGCACCCATCAGCTTTTCGGCTTCCCCGCGGCACTGGCCGCATACGGTGCCCAGCTTGGTGTGTTCCTGGAGCGCCTGGTAATCGCGCACGCCCTCGAGCACGGCATCCTCGATCTCGTGGTCGGTCACCGCCATGCACTGGCAGACCAGCTTCGCCTTGTCCTCGCGGACCTTCTCCGGGCGGCCGGTGCGCTGATAGTAGTCGTTGACCGCCGCGCGCAGCGCCTTGTCGCCGAGCACGGAGCAGTGGATCTTGTGTTCGGGCAGGCCGCCGAGCCGGGCGGTGATGTCCTTCGGGGTAAGGTTGAACGCCTCGTCGAGCGTCAGGCCCTTGACGACTTCCGACAGGATCGACGTGCTCGCAATCGCGCTGGCGCAGCCGTAGGTCTTCCAGCGGCAGTCCGTGATCCGTTCTTCGTCCGGATCGACCTTGATCAGCATCAGCATCTGGTCGCCGCACTTGACGTTGCCGGTCAGGCCGCGGCCGTCCTCCCCGAATCCGTCCTCGTCCATGAGCACGTTGCGCGGGTTCATGAAATGATCTTTGACCGTATCGTTGTAGACCCAGTCCATCGCGCGGCTCCCGTTCAGTTGTACACCGTCGACATCGCGCGCACCCGCGCGACGACGGCGGTCAGTTTTTCAATGACGTAATCGATATCCTCTTCGGACGTGTCGCGCCCGAGGCTGATGCGCAGCGACCCGTGCGCGGCTTCGGCGGGCAGCCCGGCCGCGAGGAGCACGTGCGAGGGGTCGAGTGAACCGGAGGAGCAGGCGGACCCGGTCGAGACCATGATGCCTTCGAAATCGAGGTAGAGCAGCAGGGCTTCGCCTTCGGTCCCCGGAAAGGACACGTTCATGGTGCCCGGCAGCCTGTCTTCCGGGTGGCCGTTGAAGCGCGGATCGGGGATATGGGCCTCGATCCCGGCGCGCAGCCGCGCCCGCAGCGCGCGCAGCCGCCCGGCCTCCGCGTCCATCTCCCGCCGCCGCAGCTCCACCGCCCGGCCCATGCCGATGATCCCGAGCGTGTTCTCGGTTCCGGCCCGCCGTCCCCGCTCCTGGTGCCCGCCGCGTATGAACGGGCAGAACGGGACGCCCTTCTTCACGTAGAGCGCCCCCACGCCCTTCGGGCCGTACATCTTGTGCGCGGAAAGGGTCAGAAAATCCGCGTCGAGGTCCCGCACATCGACCGGGATTTTGCCGACCGCCTGCACGGCGTCGGTGTGCAGATACGCGCCGTGACGGTGTACGAGATCGGCGATCGGGCGAATGTCCTGAATGGTTCCGATCTCGTTGTTCGCGGTCATGACCGAGACGAGCATCGTCCGCTCCGAAATCCGTGCGCCGAGGGCGTCCATGTCCACCTTACCGGTCCCGTCCACCGGGATTTCGTGCACCGTGAGTCCGCGCGCGCGCAGACATTTGGAGGTCTCCAGTACGCAGGGGTGCTCGATCGAAGCCACCAGGATTTCGTCGCGGCCTTCCAGTCCCTTGCGCGGGCATTCGGTGTTGCAGGTGAAGAGATTCAGGACGGTGTTATTGGCCTCCGATCCGCTTCCGGCGAAGATGACTTCGTCCGCCGAGGCGTTCAGGAACGCGGCGAGGTCCTCACGGACGGCCTCGACCCGCGCGCGCGCCTCGCGCCCGGCGGCGTGCATGCTCGAGGGATTCCCGTAGAGGTCCATCGCCTCGTTCATGCTCCGCTTCACCTCGGGATGCAGCGGCGTGGTGGCGTTGTGGTCCAGATAGACGTTCCGTTCAGGCATGGGGTCCTCCGTGATTCCGTGCTCAGGGCCGGTCGCGCCCGGCGGCCAGCATCCGCTCGATCGGGGCCCGGGCATCGCGGGCAATGTCGTCCGGAACCGTCACGCGCGGTTGCATCGATTCGAGTGCATCGCGCACTTTCCCGGCCGTGATCCGCTTCATGTTCGGGCAGTCGGCGACGGGCGAGGCGGCGTAGAATTTTTTATCCGGACAGCGCCGTTCGAGCGGGTAGAGAAAGCCCGATTCGGTTCCGATAATGAACGCCCCGCACTCCGACGCGGCGCAGTAATCGAGCATGCCGCCGGTGCTCGCGACGGCGTCGGCGAGATCGATCACCGCGGGCGGACACTCGGGATGGACGACCACGGCGGCGTCGGGATGCTCGCGCTTCCGTTCAAGGATGTGTTCCGGAAGAATGCGCTCGTGCGTCGGGCACCAGCCCTCCCACAGCATGATGTTCCGTCCGGTCCGGCGGCGCACGTAGTGGCCGAGGTTGCGGTCCGGCGTGAAGAGGACCGGCCGCTCCGCGGGAACGTCCTCGACCACGCGCACGGCGTTCGCCGAGGTGCAGCAGATGTCGCTCGAGGCCTTTACCGCCGCGCTGGAATTCACATACGTCACCACCACGGCGTCAGGGTCGTCGGCCTTGCGTTCCTCCAGTGCCTCGCGCGTGATCATATCCGCCATCGGGCAGCCCGACTTCGTGTCCGGCAGCAGCACGGGCGTGTCCGGGTTCAGGATCGCCGCCGTCTCGGCCATGAAGTGCACCCCGCAGAAGACGATGACGTCCGCCTCCACCTCCGTCGCGGCCCGCGCCAGCCCCAGACTGTCGCCCACGCGGTCCGCAAGATCCTGCACCTCCGGCCGCTGGTAGTAGTGGGCCAGGATGATCGCATTCCGCCGCTCGCGCAGCTCCTGAATCTCTTTGGTCAGAGTGTCCATCGGCGCAAAACCCCTGTTTTCGGGTCACCTTTTACATTCTGCCGTTCCCGCCCGCGCTCGGCAAGGAATTAGGGGGAGAGTCGGAGAGTTGGAGTTTGAATTTGAAACCTGAAACCTGAGTAAGAAGGAATTAGGGGGAAATTCGGAGTTTGAATTTGAAACCTGAAACCTGAGTAAGAGGATCAGGTCCAGAAGTGGGAGGGACTCGATATCCGCCTGAAGCAGCGGCGGCACTCCGTCCGCTGAAGTGACTTCAACCCGTTTTTCTCTCGCCAGGCCGCCGGGGATTTTCTTCCGGACGTTCGTAGCAGCGCCGTAAGCGCCCGAAGGGCCAAGGCGCGTGATATCGTTCGTAGTAGCGCCGTACGCCTGCCCCCGGCAGACCAGGCGCGTGAAGATAACGGCCCTGGCCCTGCTTCGCAGGCCTGCGGGCCTACTACGAACTTTTATCGCTGAGCGGACCTGCGGACCTACTACGAGCGTGAGAGAGAACGCACCATTTCTTTGCCTGTGCTCTTCTCATTCATCTTCGCGACCCCGGTTTCACCGGCGATCCCCTTCGACTTCAGCGCCGGAAGGTTCGGTCGATGGCCAGCAGCGTGCTGCCCAGCGGGTCCAGATGTTTCACCCACTGGACCAGGCGCTCGATGGCTTCGAGCCAGGCCGTTTCATTCGCGGGCGGACGCTCTCCGGACAGGCTCCGAACCCCGGCCGGGTTCTCTTTATCCGGGTCCGAAGCCTTGAGCGCAAAACGCCGCCTTCGCCATGCGAGAATTCCGCCTACGCCGGGAAGGAGAAGCAGGGATGTGGCCGGTTCGGGGATCACGGTTCCGGTGAAAACAGCCGCCGAATCATCCACGCCACCGAGGGTGCTGTTGACCACATAGAGCGCGGAGTGGGGATTATCCCGCACATCGTCATAAAAGCCCACGCGGAACCGAACGGTGGAGTTGGCGTCTGCAGCCGAGAACCCGCTTATGTCGATCCCCGCGTTGATGTCCTGCGGATCAATATCCGAAATCAATTCGGAAAACGATCCCGATCCATTGTCATAAGCCAGGCCCATTTTGAATGTTGTGACCCCGCTATCGACGGTGACGACGATATCATTATCCATGTAAAACTGGTCCAGCGCGGTGATTTGTGTGCCGCCGGCCGTCTGAAAAGAAAACTCCAGATAGCTGTCGTCGGCCAGGGCATTGGTCAGCAACGATTCCCGGCTGAATTCGGCTACCGTTGCCCACGACCCGAGATATCCGTAGTTATTCAATCCCGAGCCCGCCGTATAACTCAGGCCGGACACGCCGTCCGCGGAGGACAGGCCGCTGAAGGCGCCCGTTGAACCATTCGCGTCGAAGGCTGCGACGAGATCCGCGTGGACGCCGCCTGAAAAAGCCCCAATAGCCAGGATCATTATTAATGCGTACTTCTTCACAAGAGTCCCCTTTCCTGCCATGTGCTAACCATGCTGCTCCGACATCCACTTATCCCCGATGCGCCCTCCTTCTGCCATTATAGACGAACCGGAAAGCGGCCGTCAATATAGGGGTCATTTTTTTGGCGTACCGGTCCTGATATCCACCCCAATCTACTTGAGCGTGTCGCTCACGGCGGCGCTCATGGAGGCGGGGAAGGCGACGATCAGGATCCGCTTCAGCGCGAGCACGGCGTCGGTCCCCCAGGGGCACTTACCGATCAGCGAGAGCAGCACCCCTACCACGAACAGCGAGAGGAGATAGATCGCGGCGACCCGCTTTACATACTCGACCACGTGTTCCCGAAACACGTAACGATAGAAATTGAAGTAGACAAACAGGCCGATGAACAGCAGCGAGATCGTGGACAGGGCTATCACGTTGCCTGCGGGGAGCGTCTCGCCCAGGCGCCACGTTTCCTCCGTAAACGCCACCGGGACGGCTAGGATGGAGGCGCCGACGATCACCTGCATCAGGTCCCTGGGACGGAACTCCACCATCAGGGGCAGCAGGACATACTGGGCGGCCTTCCCCGCACCGCCCGCCACGGGAACTACGCGATGCAGATACCCGCCGATGCGCCTGACCATGCCGCCGCTCGAGGCGGATTCCGTTGACCGGCTCTGTTCGCGTTCGTTCACGGCTTGCCTCCCTTCCTGCCCGCGACCACCACGGGTTACTGATACCATGGGGCTCGGGAGCCGTCGACGATTAGTTGCCCTGCGGCTTCGCGTGCAGCCAGGGCTCAGGTTCTTCGCGGCTTCCGCCTCCACAGGGCGACGGCCATGCCGGCGAGGATCAGTGCGCCGCCCGCGAATTCGTGCGGGGAGAGGCCTTCCCCGAGGACGAACCATGCGAAGACCGCGGCGAGCACGGGTTTGAGGAAGAACGCCATCGAACCGATCCCGGCATCGACGTGGCCCAGGCCGTAGAAGTAGAGGAAGTAGCCGAGCGCGGTTGCGAAAACCGCGAGATAGGCGATGCCGAGCCAGTCCGCCGCGCCGTAATTTCCCGGCGGCAGGCCTTCAAAGACCCACGCGAGGGGCAGCAGGAAGATCCCGCCCGCGAGCACGGCGAAGGCGGTCACCGGCAGCGCCCCGTAGCGCGGGGTCAGACGCCGGGCGATCACCGTGTAAAAGGCGAAGGCGATCAGGGCCGCCACCATCAGAAGCAGGCCGACCGTGGAGGGGCCGTCCGTGCCGTCCCGGGCCAGCACGGCGATGCCCGCCAGGCAGACGGCGACGGCGATCACGCGGCGCGGCGTAATTCGTTCCGGCAGGACCAGCGGGGCGAACAGCACGACGAACACCGGGTTGCAGCTGAACACCAGCGCGGCGATGTTCGCGGGCAGATACGTGATCGCCGAGTGGAAGAAAGCGGCCATCACCGTAATGCCGAGCAGACCGAGTCCGGCGAAGCGAAGCGCGTCCCTGTTTCCCGGGGTCACTCCCCCGGAATGCAGGAGTCTCAGCCCGAGCGGGGCGAGCAGGAGGCCGGAACCCGTGAAGCGGAAGAACGCGAGCCAGAACGGGTGATCTCCCGCTACACCGCCGCCGGTCTGCATCAGTTTCGAGGCCACCTCGATCGTGCTGAACAGCGCGATGCCGATCAGCAGCGCCGATAAACCGGAAGGACTCAACCCTTTCCCCGCGCCTCGATGTGCCCGTACTTCCGCCATGTTTATCTCCCGATAAAAAGGCGGAAGGGTACACGAACGGGCCGGGACCATAAACAGGCAAGCCTACGTTTTGTGCGCCCGCGCGAAACGATCTTTCCCTGCCCGATCCCGGATCACGTCGATCCGGCCGAAGCCGGCGGCACGCAGGAGCCCTCGCACGGCATCCGCCTGGCCGGCGCCGATCTCCATCAGCAGCACCCCGCCCGACCCCAAAACGGCATGGGCGGCGGGCAGCAGGCGGCGGATCAGGTCGAGGCCGTCCGCACCCGCGCGGAGCGCTGCGGCGGGTTCGTACTTGCGCACACTCGGCTCCAGGGCCTCCCACTCCGCCGTGGTCACATACGGGGGATTGGAGACCACGAGGTCGAAGGCCCCCTCGATCCCTGCGAGCAGATCCGTCTCCCGCCATTCCGGCCCGGGATCGAGGCCGTTGCGCACAGCATTTTCGCGGGCCAGCTCCAGCGCGGCGGACGACGCGTCCGTGGCGACGTACGCCGGACCCGGGAACTCGTGCGCGAGCGAGAGCGCCACGCAGCCCGAACCCGTGCCCACATCGACCACCCGCCGTCGTTCGGGCGGGCCGGGCATACCGCGGAGGGCCTCGAGGGCGAGTCCCGCCAGTTCCTCCGTCTCCGGTCTCGGGATCAAGGCACGCCGGTCGATGCCGAGGTCCAGCTCGCGGAAGGGCACGTGGCCGAGCGCGTAGGCCAGCGGCTCGCCCGACTCGATTTTTCGCGCCAGAGCCTCCCGCCGTTTCCCGCCGCACCGTTCGGCCGCCAGCCAGCGTGCGCAATACTCCGGCCACGCGATCCCGGCCGCGCGGAACCTGCGCTCGAATCCTGCGCGCTTTTCTCCGGGGTGCTCCCGGCAGCTCTCCGGATTTCGGATATCGCTCATGGGATGGACGCTGAACCTAATCCGTCACGCCGTGTGATTGCAATCCCGCGGGCCCTCTGATAGCCTGCGCAATCTCATCGTGCCGCCTATTGCTCGGAGGAGTGCCGGAGCGGTCGAACGGGCGCGCCTGGAAAGCGTGTGTGCTTCGTAAGGAGTACCGAGGGTTCGAATCCCTCCTCCTCCGCCATACAACGGAATACCTTGCCCGGTAGTGGTTTACGAATATTCGGCATCTGCCCCTGCTTCCGACTCATAACACAACCTCTTCCGTCACCCATACACCAAGATCGCCATCTTGCAGAGCCTCTTGCAAAACCCCCCGCAGCGCAGCGCCTGACGACTTGCGTCGCGGGGCGTTTTGTAAGGTGAAACGTCCCGCCGCCCCGCGTGGGCAGGCACGACGCCTCAGCCTACGCGCCATCGTTAGCCGTAATAGACGGAGTGCGCTCAAAAAAAGTTCTTCGTAAATTTATGGTGAGCGGCGGCAAGTCCGCTCGCGTCACATCGTACTCGTACTCGAATTCCTTGAATCGGGGGATGGGATCCTCCGAGTACGCGTACCGAGTACGAGTACGAGTGCGAGTATTCGTCCCCCCCCCTCAACCCACCTTCATGCTCTTCATGTGAAGGTAGGGATTCTGCCGGACAGCAGAAGGCCGTCCGCAAAACCGGCGCGCTTAGCCTGTCCGCCGAAGGCATAAAGGGCCGAAGGCGGAGAGAGCGCGCCCTACCCGGAAATCGCAAAGATGGATGAGAAGAGCACAGGCAAAGAAATGGTGCGTTCTCTCTTACGTTCGTAGTAGGCCCGCAGGTCCGCGTAGCGGACAAGGGCCGTTATCTTTCACGCGCCTGGCCTGCCGGGGCAGGCGTGCGGCGCTACTACGAACGTTTGTCGTCTTCCATCCCGCCTCTTCCCCGAACGGCTCCACCACAAAAATCTGCGAAGAATCCAAAAAAGCCCTTTTCGGGCCCTCACACGTCCGAACGCACCGAAACGTACGCGTGCGCGCCATGTTCACGTACAGAACCCCTCGCGTCGCCCGCCTGGTCTACCCTGTAAGCAAGCTCAAGACCGCCGATTCGGTGGCGGCCCCCGTAAGGCGCGTATCCATCGTGTGTTACAGGTCAGACAAGGGGTGCCGGTGCATCATTCACGCTAGAACCGGTAGTTCACGCTGGTGATCAGCATCTTCCGCAGGAAGGGGTCCTCGAGGTTGACGATGCTGTCGTAGTCGTAGCGGTATTCGAGGCGCAGAAAGAGGTTTTGGACCATGCGGTTGTCGACGCCGGCGCGCGCGGTAATGAGCCGCCGGTCGCTGTTGGCCCTCACCTCAAGTTGTTCAAAAAAGCGGAGCTGGTTCTTTTCCGTGCGCCAGTCGAGATTCTGATCGACGGCGAAGAGCATCCGTTCGGTGCTGCCCACGTCCTCCTGTTCCAGGTTCTGGTACGCCGGACCGATCGCAACAAGGAGTTTAAACCGCGGCTGGTCCAAGAACCGGTAGCCGATGCCGACGGTCTGCCAGATCTCCCGGTCCACCAGCCGCTGGAAATCCCTGTGGTAACTCGTTTCCTCCTGCAGGAACCATTTCTTTCCGACGTCGTGGCGGTAGAGCTGGGACAGTTCGAGAAAATCGATGCGGCGCAGATCGTCCTGTTCCATGTAGCGGTAGTTCAGGTCCCACTTGAGGTGCTCGTTCTTGTAGTCGAAGTCGACATTCCCATAGAGCCGGAATATCTCGTCCTCACGCTTGATGCGCCGCACATTACTGGAGGCCCCCTGACGCTGCTCGTAATCCGAGTCGCGCAGCGTGTAGCCGCCGCCGAGACGACCGGAGAAATATTTGCGCCATTCGAACTTCTTTTCCGGCTTCGGCGGGGCCTTTTTCGCCTGCGGCTTCGGCTTGGGTTCCGGTTTGGGGCGGATGACATTCCGCACCTTGGCCTGCGGCACCTGAAGCAGGCCGAGCATCCCCGAACGGAAATGAATGACGCCCGCGTCTTTTTTGACGAACTGCCCCTTGAGCCGGTCGCCGTTCTTGAGTACGAGGACATCCGCCGAAACGGAACCGGCACACAGCGCCGCCAGGAGGACCGCACACACCCCGGCGCGCCGCAGAATCCCTGAGTTTACCGCTGGCCGCGAAAGAAGCATCGGGGATTCATAGTTGAACGCTAAGGCGACGTCCAGCCGGAAACGAGGGAACCTTTTTATGAGCAGGTCCGGGCCCGGGATTTCTTGGCGGAGGCGGGCGAAAAGGCTTATAGTCGCGCCCTTTCAAACCGGGAAACGGAGACCTGTCATGATCAAGGCCAAAATTGTGGGCGCGGGCGGCTACGGCGGCGTCGGGATACTGGAACTGCTCATGCGGCATCCCGAAGTCGAACCGGCCGCCCTTGTCGATGTGGTGGACGCAGGCCGGCCGATTTCGGATCTCTACCCGCACCTGGCGGGGTACTGCGATCTGGAGATCTGCACGCCGGATTCGGACCGCGCATGCGAAACGTACGATGTGGTGTTCTTTTCCACCCCCGACGGGGTCGGGATGCAGGCGGCGGCCGGGGAACTGGAACGGGGCGCGAAGGTGATCGATTACAGCGGCGATTTCCGGTTCGGGTCCGCCGAATCGTACGCCGATTACGCGAACTTCATTGGACGCGAACCCGAACACGCCTCGCCGGACCTGCTCGAAGAGGCCGTGTACGGGGTCCCGGAATTCCATCGCGACGCCATCGCCGGCGCGCGCCTGGTCGGCAACCCGGGCTGTTTCGCGATCAGCGCCCTCCTGGGGCTCGTCCCGGCCGTCGGCGCGAAGCTGGCCGCCCCGGGAACCCTGATCGCCGACGGCAAGACCGGGGTGTCCGGCGCAGGAAAGAAGGCCAGTCCCGTCTTTCATTATCCCGCACGGTACGAGCAGATGAACGCGTACAAGCTCGGCGGGCACCAGCACCTCGTCGAAGTGGAACACGAACTGAGCGCCCGCGCCGGCCGCCGGATCGCCCTGACCTTCACCACTCAGGTGGTGCCGGTGTGCCGCGGGATCATGACCTCGCTCTACGGCACGCTGGAGGAGGGCGTCGATTACGCCCGCGCACTGGCGGCCTACCGGGACTTTTATGCGGATGCGCCGTTCGTGCGGGTCTGCGACCGCTCCGTCCCGGCCGGCACCCACCACGTGCGCGGCTCCAACCGCGCCCTGCTGCTGATCGATGTCGATGAGCGCACGGGGCGCCTGCGCGTGATCTCGCATATCGACAACCTGATGAAGGGTCAGGCGGGGAACGCGCTCCAGAATATGAACCTCATGTTCGGCCTCGATGAAACGGCCGGCCTGACCGAGCCGGGCCGCTACCCATGAGTGAGCCACTTCCGCTGGTCCGACAGAACTTTCCCGAACTCGACGAGAACCAGCGACACGTACTCGCCGAATATGCGCGCCTGCTGGGCTGGTGGAATGAACGCATCAATCTCGTCTCCCGACGGGATATGCCCAACTTCGAACGCAAACACCTGCTGCCCTCGCTCGCCGTACTGCGCGCCGTCGATTTTCCCGCCGACTCCGCCATCATGGATGCGGGCAGCGGGGGCGGCCTGCCGGGACTCCCGCTGGCCATCCTGCGCCCCGACTGCCGGTTCACCCTGGTGGACTCCGTGGCCAAGAAAACCCGCGTGCTGGAAGACCTCGTCGACCGGCTGGAACTCGCTAATGTCGAGGTCCGGCGCGCGAGAATCGAATCCATGGAGGAGCGGTTCGATTTCGTCACGGGCCGCGCGCTGAAATCGCTGGCGACCCTGTGCGACTGGCTCCGCGGACGCATCGGGGCGGGTGCGCACGGGGAGGAGCGCCGCGGACTGTTCTACCTGAAGGGCGGCGATCCGAGCCTGGAGCTGGACGAGGCGGGGATCGAGGACTACGAACTCTTCCCGCTCTCGCTCTGGATCGAGGAGCCGGAACTCGAAACCAAGGTCCTGATCTTCATCCCCGCCGACGAGATCAACCGGCGCCGGAAACGCTGACCGCCCGGACGGGCGCCTCCGGGGGTGCAGATTCCACAGGATGCGGAGCTTTCCACAACCCGTCCCCGATCACGCCCCTCCCGGTCAGCGCGGAACCGTTGCCGTCACATCCCCGTGCCGGTGATGTAGTTTTCGAGGTTCTTGATCACGAACTCTTTTTCGGTGACCAGATACTTGACCACGTCGCCGATCGACACCACGCCGCCGACCTCGCCGTTCTCATCCACGACCGGCAGGTGGCGGATGCGATTCGCAGTGATCAGGCGCATGCACTCCTCGAGAGATTCGTCGGGAAGTATCGTCGCCAGATCGGTGCTCATGATGTCGCGGACCTTCATCTGGTGGATGTCCTTGTCCTCCAGCACGACCTTGCGCGTACAGTCGCGCTCGGTGATGATCCCTACGAGCTTGCCGTCCTCAAGGATCAGCGACGACCCCATCGCGCGGTCTTCCATCTCTTTCAGTGCGTCGTATACCGGCGTGTCGGCACTTACCGACAGCACGTCCCTTCCTTTGGAATCCAGCAACCGGTTCACGGTACCCATATGCGCCCTCCTCTTTCGCGGCAGTATAATCGACGATCTCCGCGCGACAAGCACGGGAAGAATTTTTTCGCCCGGCAGCCCGATCCGGGCGCCGAACGGTCGGCTGGATTGACTTGCCGCAGACGGTGCGGATTAAAACGGATTTTGGAGCCGGGCCGCTCTATGATCCTGTTGAGTGGCTGGACCGGAAATCCGCTCCCGTCACATCGTGCTCGTAAACGTACTCAACGAAGCGGTACTCGTACTCGATTTCTTGAACTGGAAAAAACGCGCCTCCGGCGCTCCGAGTGCGCGTACGAGTACGAGTAGGAGTACGAATCATGTCTGTGAATCCCGATGTGGACTTCGATTCGGAATTCGAGACCCCATCCGTGGTCTCTCTTACGTTCGTAGCAGGCCCGCAGGTCCGCCCCTACCCTCACGCATGGGTTCGGCTTGCACCTCTTCGGTAGGGCGCGATCTCCGAGCGCGCCGGTTTTGCGGACGGCCCGGAGGTCCGTCCCTACCTTCACATGAAGGACATGAAGGTTGGTTGAGGAGGGTGAACATAATTCGTACCCGTACTCGTACGCGTACTCGGAGCGCCGAAGGCGCGATCCCATTTCCCGATTCAAGGAATTCGAGCACGAGTACGAGTACGATATTCCCCCGGGTGTCCCCATGTTGAACTCAGGTGGCTCTCCCACCCCCTCTAGCAACTTTCATGCTCTTCATGTCCTTCATGGTGAATCCCATTCTCTCCCCGCGATAGCGTTTTTTACGCAGTCACTCCCCCCGATCTCCCGCATCCCTCCTTTTCCGGGAAAGCTTCCATAAAAATCCACGATCGAGCTTCTTCCTTGCATGAAACCCGAGATCCGCAATCATGGGCGCCTGCGGTGCGTCCGCGCAACGCCCGCTTCAGAACACCGCGCTGAAGGAACGTTTTTCAGGGAACGAAAACCGGATAGATTATCATGATGACCTCCGCCGAAATTCGGGCCTCTTTTTTCGATTTCTTCCGCGAAAAGGGCCATGCGATCGTGCCCAGCGCCCCCGTGGTGCTGCCCACCGATCCCACGCTGCTCTTCGTCAATGCCGGAATGAACCCCTTCAAGGACCTCTTTCTGGGCCAGCGTGAAACGAAGGACACGCGCGTAGCCGATACGCAGAAGTGCATCCGCGTCAGCGGGAAACACAATGACCTGGAAGAGGTCGGCCGCGACACCTACCACCACACGTTCTTCGAAATGCTCGGCAACTGGTCGTTCGGCGACTACTACAAGCGCGAAGCGATCCAGTGGGCCTGGGAGCTGCTTACGGAGGTCTGGGGCCTGGACAAAAACCGGCTGTGGGCCACGGTGTTCCGCAGCGACGACGAGGCGGCGGCGCTGTGGGAGGAGCTGACGGACCTCGACCCGGCGCACATCCTGCGCTTCGATGAAAAGGACAACTTCTGGGAGATGGGCGAAACCGGGCCGTGCGGACCGTGCTCCGAGATCCACTACGACGCCACGCCCGGCGGCGACGCGCCCGCGGAGGCGGTCAACGCCGGACGCCCGGACGTGATCGAGATCTGGAACCTGGTCTTCATCCAGCACAACCGCCGCGCCGACGGAACGCTCGAAGACCTCGCCGTGAAACACATCGATACGGGCATGGGCTTCGAACGCATCACCGCCGTACTACAGGGAAAGAGTTCGAATTACGACACCGACATCTTCGCCCCGCTGATTGAAAAACTTAAATCGCTCTCGGGCAAGGACTACGAGGGCGAACACGCCGTGGCGATGCGGGTGGCGGCCGACCATGTGCGCACCCTTTCGGTAGCGATTGCCGACGGTGTGCTTCCCTCGAACGACGGCCGGGGCTACGTGCTGCGTCGCCTGCTGCGTCGCGCCGTGCGCTACGGGCGTACTCTGGGCTTCGACCGCCCGTTCCTCGGCGAACTCTTCCCGGTGGTCGAATCGCAGTTCGCCAAAATCTTCCCCGAAATCAGGGAAAACAGAAAAGCCGTCCTCCGCGCCCTCAAGGCCGAGGAGGAAAGCTTCCTCAAAACACTCGACCGCGGAATCGCGCTGTTCGAGGATACGGCATTAAAGCTTGAGCGGGAAGGGTTTAAAGATTTTCCCGGCGAGGAGGCCTTCAAGCTGTACGACACCTACGGCTTCCCCGTGGACCTGACCGCGCTGATGGCCTCGGAGCGCGGCTTCACGCTCGACGAAAACCGCTTCCGGGAACTGATGGACGAGCAGCGGGCGCGCGCGCGGGCCGCGAGCAAGGCCGGCGGCGGGGAAGAAGACGAACGGGTCTCCGAATGGACCGCCCGGGGACTGGCCTCCGCGTTCACGGGCTATGAATCCCACCAGACCGAGACCACCGTGCTGGAGGTCCCCGACCGCGAAACCGTCCTCCTGGCTGAAACGCCCTTCTATGCCGAATCGGGCGGACAGCTCGCCGACCTGGGCTGGATCCGTTCCGAAGACGCCGAATTCGAGGTCCATGACGCCGTTCGCCCGGCCGAAGGGCTCATCGTCCACCACGGACGCTTCACGCGCGGCGGATTCAAGCCCGGCGACCGCGTGACGGCGGCCATCGATCACGAACGAAGACAGCGGCTGCGGCGTCACCATACGGCCACCCATCTGCTGCATCGCGCCCTGCGCGAATGCGTGGACGCCTCCATCCGCCAGGCCGGCTCAATGGTCGCCCCCGACCGACTGCGCTTCGATTTTAATTATTTCGAAAGTGTTGACGCACAGATGCTTAGAGAAATAGAAGCCAGGGTGAATGCCTGGGTCATCGCGGATACCCCGGTGGAGACCTATGAATTGCCGTTCCGCGAAGTCCGTGAGCGCGAGGACATTACGGCGGTATTCGACGAGAAATACGGCGATACCGTACGCGTGGTGGATGTGGACGGGGTCAGCCGTGAATTATGCGGAGGCACCCATGTGGGCAGGACGGGCGAGATCGGCCTTTTCCGGATCGTCGCCGAATCGTCGGTCGCCTCGGGCATCCGCCGCATCGAGGCGGCGTGCGGCATGGGGGCCTGGTCGCTCGCCCGCGACGAACACGAGATCCTGAGCCGACTGTCCACCGGCCTGGGGGTCCCCGCAGCCGAGCTGCCCGAGCGAGTGGACGCCCTGCAGACCCGGTGCAAGCGCCTTGAAAAGGAATTGCGCGAACAGCGCAAGAAAGATGCCGCCGCGGATCTGGATGCCATCCTGCAGCAGCGGACGGAGGTTGAAGGCGTCCCGCTGATCGCCGCCTTTATGGGCGAACTGCCCATGGACGCCCTGAGGCATGCCCAGGACAACCTGCGTCACCGCTTCGAATCCGGGGTGATCGTGCTGGGCAGTCATTCCGGGGGCAAAGCCTGCTTTACGGCCTCCGCGAGCCGCGAATGCACGGACCGCGGCGTCCATGCCGGAAATCTTCTCGGCACCGTGGCAAAGATCGCCAAAGGCGGCGGCGGAGGAAAACCCGACAGGGCCCAGGCCGGCGGGAAGGATCCGTCAAAAGTCGATGACGCCATCGGCGCCGTGCCTGAAGCTCTCCGCAGCATGCTCTCGCAGAGCTGATGCGGCGGTCGTTCGCGGAGGGTCCTTTGTGAGCCTCTTGTGAAAGAAGCCTCTCGCAGAGCCCCTTTAAAAAAAGGACCTTCATCCCGTCATGCGGCGGATATGCATCTGGAGGATCGCGATATCGGGCGGATTCACGCCGGGGATTCGGGCCGCCTGCGCGAGCGTCTCGGGCCGAATGCGGTCCAGTTTTTCCGCCGCCTCGTAGCGGAACGCGGCGATCCCCCGGTAATCGATCCCCCCCGGGATCGCTACCTCCTCCAGCGGCCTCGCCCTCTTAAGCTTGTCCAGTTCTCTCTGTATATATCCGCCGTATTTAATGCGGATCTCAACCTGGCGGGCCGCCTCCGATGACAAACCCGCATCGCGCTCCGGAAGATCCTCGTAGGTGTTCTCAGGGCGGCGTAACAGCTGTGCCAGCGACGACTGGCCCCGGAACGTGGTTTCAAGCCGTTCCATTTCAGCGCTCACCGCCGATTCCAGACCGTCCGTCTCGCGCAGAACCTCAGGACGCACCAGGCCGATCTCCTCCGCGAGCGCGCGGAGCCTGAAGCGCGCATTATCCTGCCGGAGCAGCAGGCGGTATTCCGCCCGCGAAGTAAACATGCGATAGGGCTCATCCGTCCCGCGGGTCACCAGGTCGTCGATCAGAACCCCGATGTAGGCCTCATCGCGCCCGAGCAGCACCGGGTCGGCTCCGCGCACCTTTCTCAGCGCATTCACCCCCGCAACGAACCCCTGTCCCGCAGCTTCCTCGTAGCCCGTCGTCCCGTTGATCTGTCCCGCACAGAAAAGATTCTCCACCTCCCGCGTCTCCAGGGAATGGTTCAGCTGGGTCGGGTCCACGAAATCATACTCGATGGCATAGCCCGGACGGATAAACTCCGCGCGTTCGAGGCCGCGGATCGAGTGAATCATCTCCTCCTGAACCTCGACAGGAAGGCTGTTCGAAGTGCCATTCGGATAAACCCGGGGATTGCCGCGTCCCTCCGGCTCCACGAACACATGATGCGCATTCCGATCCGGGAACTTCACGATCTTGTCCTCGATCGACGGGCAATACCGGACCCCCGTCCCCGTAACCTGCCCGCCATAGAGCGAACTCTTTTCCAGATTCTCCCGTATGATCTCGTGCGTGCGTTCATTCGTCTCGCCCAGCCAGCAGGGGATCTGCCCCGATCCCGGAACCCAGGGCGCCATTTCGGAAGACTCATGTTCCACGTGGAACATCGCACACCGCGCACGCTCTCTTTCCCCGGAATGTTCCACGTGGAACCATCGATCCCGCTCTTTCCGTGCGGCGAGAGAAAAGAAGGGCGGGGGCTCGAACCCGGGCTGTGGCTTCAATTTTGCGTAGTCGATGCTGTCTTTGTGGAGCCTGGGGGGCGTTCCGGTCTTGAGGCGGTCCATGGAGAGGCCGAGGGCCCGCAGCGAGGCCGCCAGTTGGTCGGACGCGGGGTCGCCGAAGCGTCCTTCGGCGCGGCTCTGGTGTCCGATGAGGACGCGGGCGCCGAGGAAGGTTCCTGCGGTAAGCACCACGGTTTCGGCTGCGATTACGCCTGAGCGTGCGGTGCAGACGCCCCGCAGCCGGGCGTCTTTGATCCACAGGGCGGTGACTTCTTCTTCAAACACATCGAGGCTGCTGACGGCGTCGATGACGGCCTGCAGCCTGCGGGGGTAGGCCTGCTTGTCGTTCTGGACGCGATGGGCCTGTACGGCGGGGCCTTTCCTTGTGTTGAGCGTCCGGTATTGGATCCCGGTATAATCCGTATTGCGGGCCATCTCCCCTCCGAGGGCGTCGATCTCGCAGACGATATGAGATTTGGCGATCCCGCCGATGGAGGGGTTGCAGGACATGCGGCCGATGCTGTCGCGGGACAGGGTCACCAGCGCAACCCGTCCTCCGAGCCGTGCCGCGGCCAGGGCGGCCTCGACTCCGGCGTGGCCGCCACCGACCACCAGCACTTCGTAGGATGCCTGATTCATGAATACACCCGGACGGAAGGGTTGCCGTTTCAGTGCCCGGCTGCGGGGTTTGCCCGCATCTTTATCTTACCTGCATCAAAAGTCGACCAAGCGGTCAGGCTCAGGATGAGCCGTTTTGGGGCGTGGCGGTCTGTACCTCGGCTTCAATCCGCTTTTCAAGATCGCGCTCGCGGAGCGTTTCGATCAGCTCCGCGAGTTCTCCGGCCATGATGCGGTCGAGCTTGTACAGGGTCAGGTTGATTCTGTGATCCGTGACCCGATTCTGGGGAAAATTGTACGTCCTGATCTTCTCGCTGCGGTCCCCGCTTCCGACCTGGGACTTGCGCATCTCGGCCGCCCGCATTTCGTCCTCCCGGCGCTGATGATCCAAAAGCTTGGAGCGCAATACTTTAAGTGCTTTTGCCCTGTTCTTGTGCTGCGAGCGCTCATCCTGGCACTGCACAATCAGGCCCGAAGGTTCGTGGGTGATCCGGACGGCGGAGTCGGTGGTATTGACGTGTTGTCCGCCGGCTCCGGAGGCGCGGTAGGTGTCGATTTTGAGATCCTGCGGATTGATTTCGATGTCCACCTCTTCGGCCTCGGGCAGGACGGCTACGGTGGCCGCAGAGGTATGAATGCGTCCCTGGGTCTCTGTTTCGGGAACGCGCTGCACCCGATGGGTACCGCTTTCGTATTTCATCCACCGATACGCGGCGGCGTCTTCGACCCCGAACACGATTTCTTTGTAACCCCCTGCGTCGGAGTCACTGGTGGATATAATCGACGTCCTCCAGCCGGCGTTTTCGGCGTATCGGCTGTACATTTTATAAAGGTCGGCCGTAAACAGCGCGGCCTCTTCTCCGCCCGTGCCGGCGCGGATCTCCACGATGACCGGTTTCTCGTCCATCGGATCCGGCTCCAGGAGCGCAAGCTGAAGATTTCTCTCGGCGGCGGGAAGCGCCTTTTCCGATTCCAGGCGCTGCTCTTCCGCGAGTTCCCTGAGTTCGGGTTCGGTGGCGGGATCTTCCAGCACGGCCAGGCTCTCTTCGTGCTGTTCCGACAGCGACAGGTACTGCTCCGCGACGGCGATGAGATCCTTGAGCCGCGAATATTCGCGCATCAGGGCCTGCATGCGGGCCGCGTCGCCGGCGGTCTCGGGCCGCGACATCTCCGCTTCGATTTCGCCCCTGCGCCCGGTCAGGCGTTCGAGGTAGGCCCGGTCGATCATTCCTCACGCTCCAGGCGCGCGCCGCCCGTGGAGCCGGCCCGCGTGTGCCGCGTCACTTGTTCATGAACTTCGCGTAACGCTTCTGGAAGCGCTCGACCCGGCCCTCGGTGTCGATGTACTTGGCCTTGCCCGTGAAGAAGGGATGACAGTGAGCGCACGTGTTCACGTGCATTTCCTTTGCCGTCGACCGGGTGCGCAACTCGCTGCCGCAGGCGCACTTGATGACTGCTTCCTGGTATTCCGGATGAATCTCTTTTTTCATCTTAACCGCCCCGCACGCTGAACGCGCATGTTCTTTCCGTAACGATCGAAAACGGACGGAGTATTCAACAGGATCAACACGGGTTTTGCAAGGTCTTTTTCGGGGTGTGGGAGTCAGAATCAGAATTAGAGTCAGAGTCAGAGTCAGAATCAGAGTCAGAGCCTCTTGCAAAACACCCCGCAACGCGGCCCCTGACGGCTTGCGTCGCGGCCATCAAGAGCATGAAAGTGGGTTGAGGGGGGCATAATCCGTACGCGCACTCGTACTCGTACTCGGAGCGCCGAAGGCGCGATCCCCCTCCCCCGATTCGAGGAACTCGAGTACGAAAAAAGCCCTTTCCGGCCCCTCACACGTCCGAACGCACCGAAACGTGCGCGGGCGCGCCGCGCCATTATGTCCCTTTTCCGCCCCGCCGCGACCCCTCCAATGAGTCAGAGGGACACATATATATTAAATGGCAATGCTCTTAAAAAGTTGTCCGCCATAGGATTATGAATTCCTGCCCATTTCTGGCACGAGCTATGCTTAAACAAAGGCGCAACAGGGAACGACTAACAAGGAGGTGCGAGATGTTCTGGTTGGACTACAGGGATCCGTTCGACAGCATGGAGCGATTCCGGGATGACATGAATCGTCTGCTGAGCGGCTATGGAAGAGCGGGGGCGGTTTTTCCCCCGGTGAACATGTGGACCGGTGAGGACGAGGCGGTGATCGCGGCCGAGGTTCCCGGCGTAGCGCCTGAAGACATGGATCTCACGGTGCAGGGAAACGAGCTGACGATCTCGGGCGAGCGCAAGGCGCACGAGCCCCGCGAGGGGGCGCAGCTGCATCGCAGGGAGCGTCTTTCGGGTTCGTTTTCGCGCCGCATCCATCTTCCTTACGAAGTGGAGCGGGAAAAGGTGAGCGCCGAGTACCGAGACGGGATCCTCAAGATCACGCTCCCGCGCGCGGAGGCCACCCGACCGCGCAGGATTGCGATTACGGGAGAGGAATAAGCACTCGACAAAACCATGGAGGCGACCATGACGGACAGGAATATACAGGTTAAACGGAACGAGCGGCCCGCGCGGGAGGAAGCGGCGGAACCGGCACGCGACCGCGCCATCCTGACACCGGCCTGCGACATCTGCGAGACGGAGCAGGACATTGTGCTGACGGCCGATATGCCCGGCGTTCCCGCCGACGCAATCGATCTTCAGCTCGACCAGGATGTTTTGACGGTCACCGGCGAACAGGCCGAAGAGAAGGCGGAGGGACGCGACCGGGTCCATACGGGATACCGGACCGGAATCTTCCGCCGCTCTTTCAGCCTTCTGACCGGCGTGGACCGGGACCACATCCGCGCGCATCTCGCGAACGGGGTGCTCACGGTCACGCTCCCGAAAGCGGAGGAGGCCCGTCCCAGGAAAATCGAAGTCCGGACGGGCTGAATGCGGATGCGGGGAATCGCCGCACCGCGGTGAGCGAATGGAATGAAGCGTTCAAACCAGGAGGTGTAATTATGAAAAACCTGATTCCGAGGAGAAGGAGGAACGAAGTCCAGCGTCGCGGAGGCGAAGGGTACGATCCCTTTGAGGGCTTCCAGCGCCGGATGAACGAACTGTTCGAGGACTTCTTCGGCGAAATGCCGGCCTTCCGGGACACGGAACGGTTCGGGGCGGTCGTCCCGCGGTTCGAGGTCGCGGAGACCGACAGCGCGATCTCGGTCGACGCCGAGCTGCCCGGGATGAAGGAAGACGACCTGGAGCTCACGCTCGACGGTGACGTGCTGACCATCGCCGGCGAGAAGCAGCAGGAGTCCGAGGACAAGAAGAAAAATTACTACGTGTCCGAACGCTCCTACGGCCGGTTCCAGCGGTCGATTCCGCTGCCGGACGGGGTGGACACGGAGAACATCAGGGCGAACTTCAAGAACGGGGTGCTCCACGTCGAAGTTCCCAAAACCGAGGAATACAAGTCCGGCCGCCGGACGATCGACATCACGACCGGTTAAAGAGGCCCCGCGCAAAGTCGCCGCGATGCAAAAAGCACGGGAACAGGGGCGGACAGGGTCCGCCCCCTGTTCATGTTTCCGGTTCTACGCAATTTTTTGTGGTGAGGCGACGGGAAATCCGCTCGCGTCCCGTCGTACTCGTACTCAGCGAAGCGGTACTCGTACTCGAATTCCTTGAATCGGGGGATGGGATCGCGCCGTCGGCGCTCCGAGTACGCGTACGAATTATGTTCTCTCTGAATCCCGATTTCGACTTCGATTCGGATTTCGAGATTTCATCCGTGTCATCGGTGTAATCCGTGGCCGAAAACACAAGAAAGGTCTCTCGCCAAGGCGCAGAGATCGCAAAGATGAATGAGAAGAGCACAGGCAAAGAAATGGTGCGTTCTCTCTCACGTTCGTAGTAGGCCCGCAGGTCCGCGCAGCGGACAAGGGCCGTTATCTTCACGCGCCTGGCCTGCCGGGGGGGCAGGCTTGCGGCGCTACTACGAACGTTTGTCGTCTTCCATCCCGCCTCTTCCCCGAACGGCTCCACCACAAAAATCTACGAAGAGCCATGTTTCCGGATGATCGAAATCGGGATCGAAAATATGGATCTGCATAGGGCTGTTCAGTGGATGAATCAGGCCCCGTTCTTCCCGTCCCTGCGCCTGCAGGCCCACAGCGTCTGGCGAGCCAGGCCGAGTAGAATTCTCACATCGTTATCCGAGAGCCGGCCGCGGGAGAAGATGCGCCTGAGGCCCATCATCATATGGTCTATCTTCTCCGGTTCGGCAAAGCCGGTTTCCGCCATCACCTCCCGCCACAGAGCATACATGCGTTCGCGCTGCTCGATCGCGGCGTCTCCCGTCGGCTCGCCTTCCGGCTCGAACGATCCGGAGGCCATAAAGATTTCGTACGCGCAGACATAGACCGCGTGCGACAGGTTGAGCGAGGGGTACAGCCCGCTGCTCGGGATGCGCAGCAGATCTGTACACAAAGCCAGTTCCCGGTTGTTCAGGCCTTTATCTTCCGGCCCGAACACGAGGGCCACGCGGTTGGCGCGGGCGCATTCGAGGGCACGCGGGGCGAATTCGCGCGGGGTCGTGGCGTGGGCGCGGTACAGGCCCGGGCGGGCCGTGGTGCCCGCCGCCGCCGCGCAGTCGCCCAGCGCGTCCTGCAGGGTGTCGACGCGGCAGGCGCGGTCCAGGACGTCCACCGCACTGTGGGCGCGCCGCCGTGCGTCCTCCCAGTCCGCCTGCGGATCCGGGGCGACCAGGGCGAGGTCGGTCAGGCCGCCGTTCATCATGGCCCGGCAGACCGCTCCGATATTCCCGCCGTACTTCGGCCGCACGAGGACGACCCGGATATTGTCGAACACCGCCTCCATTGCGGAGCGCAACCTAGCAGGTCGCGGCAAACCGTTCGAGTCCCGATGTGCCCGCCGGGACGGTATTGACCCCGGCGGCGAATCGCGTACGATGACCCTTCCGGTCTGCATGATCCATGAACAGAACCGGACGGGGAGTCAATCCCGGGAAAGGAGGCCGTCATGAACAGCGACAAGGTCAAAAAGGGGTTCGAGCGCGCGCCGCACCGCAGTCTCATGCGCGCGACCGGACTGAAGCGCGAGGACATCGACAAGCCGTTTATCGCGGTCTGCAATTCATTCAACGAGGTCGTCCCGGGGCATGTACACCTGCGAGGCGTGGCCGACCTCATCAAGGAAGCCATCCGCGAGGCCGGCGGCACGCCGATGGAATTCAACATGATCGGCATCTGCGACGGCATCGCCATGGGCCACTCCGGCATGAAGTATTCCCTCCCGAGCAGGGAGCTGATCGCGGATGCGGTCGAATCCATGATCGGCGCGCACGGGTTCGATGCCATGATCTGCATCCCGAACTGCGACAAGATCGTTCCGGGTATGATCATGGGCGCCATGCGCTGCAACATCCCGACCATCTTCAGCAGCGGCGGTCCCATGGCGGCGGGTCACATGAAAGACGGCCGCACGGTGGACCTGATCAGCGTCTTTGAGGGCGTCGCCGAATTCAAGCAGGGACGCATAAGCGAAGAGGAACTCGAGGCGGTGGAGTGCGCCGCCTGCCCCGGGGCCGGTTCGTGTTCCGGCATGTTCACGGCCAACTCCATGAACTGCCTCACCGAGGCCATCGGCCTGGGACTCCCCGGCAACGGAACCATTCTGGCCGGGGATCCCCGCCGCAGGGAGCTCTGGAAGGACGCGGGGCGCACCGCGGTCAGGCTGGCGCATGACGGCGGCCCGTGTCCGCGCGAGCTGATTACCGAGGCCTCCCTGGACAACGCCTTCATCCTCGATATGGCCATGGGAGGCAGCACGAATACCGTGCTGCACACCCTCGCGATCAGCCGCGAGGCCGGGGTCGAATACGACCTCGACCGGATCAACGCCCTCTCCCGCCGCACGCCGAACATCTGCAAAGTGGCGCCCTCGTCGTCGTATCATATCGAGGACGTCGACCGGGCGGGGGGGATTAACGCCATTCTCAATGAAATCGGCCGGATCGACGGCCTCTTGAACAAAGACGCCCCGATGGTCGACGGGACGACCCTCGGCGAGCGCATCGCGGGGGCGGAGATTCTCGACGACCGGTGCATCCGTCCGCTCGATCGCGCGTACAGCGAGGAGGGCGGCCTCGCCATCCTGTGGGGCAATCTCGCCGAAGAGGGCTCCGTGGTCAAAACCGCCGGAGTCGCGCCCGCCATGCGCTCCCACCGCGGCCCGGCCGTCATCTTCGAGTCGCAGGAGGATGCCTGCGAGGGCATCCTGAACGGCAGGGTCAAAGAGGGCGATGTCGTGGTCATCCGCCACGAGGGGCCGAAAGGCGGGCCGGGCATGCAGGAGATGCTGGCGCCCACCTCCTACATCATGGGCCGGGGCCTAGGCGAAAGCGTCGCGCTGATTACGGACGGCCGCTTCAGCGGCGGCACGCACGGGGCCTGTATCGGGCACGTATCGCCGGAAGCCGCCGAGGGCGGGCTCATCGGGCTCCTCCGCGACGGCGACGAAATCGAATACGATATTCCCTCCCGGCGGCTGTCCGCGCGCCTCGCGGACGAGGAGATCGCGCGCCGCCGCGCCACCTGGACCCCGCCCGAGCCCCGCATCCGCCGGGGATGGCTGGCGCGGTACGCGAAAATGGCCACCAACGCGGGCTGGGGCGCCGTGCTGGAGGATGAATCATGAGCGCGCCCGTGATGCTGGCGCTTTCAACGTTCCGGCAGTCCGACAAGGCGGTGAGCCGGGCCGTCGATCGCGCCGCGACGGAAAACCGCCCCCTGGTCATCGTCTACGTGGTCGACGTCAACCTGGCCCGCTACTTTATCGGCACGGATCTCGGCATGTATCCCGAACTCCAGCAGCGGTACGAGGATGACGTCCTGAGAGAACACGGCCGCATCGCCGCCGAACGCATGGAGCACATCATCCGCGAGGCGCAGGATCACGGCGTCGAGGTCCGCTCGGCAATCCATACCGGCCGGTTCGCGAAGGAATGCCTGCGGATCGCGGCCGAAGAGCGACCCTCCGTCATCATCACCACCCGCTCGAACAGACCGCAATGGGTCAAGCATTTCTTCGGTTCGCCGGTCGACGAGCTGGAGGAGAGCGCGGACGGTCCGGTGGAGGAATATTAACCCGGGGAAACATCCATGAACATCGATACGGAAGAACTCACACCGATGACCGCCCTCGGCCCCCTGGACGGGCGGTACGCCGCCAAAACCGCCGTGCTCCGGGGCGTGTTCTCCGAGGCGGCGCTGATCCGCCAGCGCGTCCGCGTCGAGGTGTTCTGGCTGGAGACCCTGTGCGGCGAGCCCGCCGTTCCGGAGGCGCGCGCGCTCAGCCCGGAGGAGACGGCGTTGCTGGAGTCGCTCGCCGACAACTTCAGCGCACAGGACGCGGCCAGGGTCAAGGATATCGAGCGGACCACCAATCACGACGTCAAGGCGGTGGAATACTATCTGCGGGAACGCCTCGCGGACACCTCGCTGGTAGACGTCTCCGAATTCCTCCACTTCGCCTGCACGTCGGAGGACATCAACAACCTGGCCTACACGCTGATGGTGGGGGACGGGCGGGAAGTGTTGCTGACCGTACAGCAGGAGCTTATCGACGCGCTCCGCGCGCGGGCGCATGCGGACGCGGACATTCCGATGCTGGCCCGGACCCACGGTCAGCCGGCGTCTCCGACGACGCTCGGCAAGGAGTGGGCCGTCTATGCCGATCGCCTCGCACGTCACCGCACCTGCATCGAATCCGTACCCCTGCGCGGAAAAATGAACGGCGCGGTCGGCAATTTCAATGCCCACGCGGCGGCCTGCCCCGGGGCCGACTGGCCGCGGATCACCCGGGAACTCATTGAGCAGCGCCTCGGCCTGACCCAGACGCCGTACACCACCCAGGTGGAACCCCAGGACGGGCTTGCGGAGCTATTCCACGCGCTCGCACGCTTCAACCGCACCCTGCTGGATCTCGACCGCGACGTGTGGCTCTATGTGTCGCGGGGCGCGCTGAAGCAGAAGACGCGCGCCGGAGAGGTTGGTTCTTCGACCATGCCGCACAAGGTGAACCCGCTGGATTTCGAAAACAGCGAGGGCAATCTCGGAATCGCCTGCCGATTGCTCGAGCACCTGGCCGCGGAACTCCCCGTCTCGCGGATGCAGCGCGATCTGAGCGGCAGCACGGTGCTGCGCAACATCGGCGTCGCCTTCGGCCATTCGCTGCTCGCCTTCCGCTCCTCGCTGCGCGGCATGGAGAAGCTCGAGCCGAACGGCGACGCCCTGCGCGCCGAGCTGGACGGCGCGTGGGAGGTGCTCGCCGAGCCGGTCCAGACCGTCATGCGCAAGGCAGGCCTTGAACATCCGTACGAGCGGCTCAAAGAGCTGACGCGCGGGAAAGCCGTCACGCGCGAGTCGCTGCACGAGTTCATCCGCGGTCTCGAACTCCCGGAAGAAGACCGGGACCGCCTGCTCGCGCTCACACCCGCCGCCTATATCGGCCTGGCGGCCGATCTCGCCCGCGACATCTGACGCCGGGCAGGGGGGATCGCGCCCTTGAATGAACTCCCATCGGAGAGTTCTCCGTAATTTTTGCGGTGAGCAAAGGAAACTCCGCTCGCGTCACATCGTACTCGTACTCGATTTCCTCGAATCGGGGTAGTGGCATCGCGCCTGCGGCGCTCCGAGCACGCGTACGCGTACGAATCACGTTCTCTGTGAATCCCGAGTTCGGCTTCGATTGCGCGTCCCGCTCAGAACTGGGCGAGGAACCGGACGTCGTTTTCGTAGAGCAGGCGGATGTCCTCGATGCCGTACATGATCATCGCGATGCGTTCGATGCCCATCCCGAAGGCGAAGCCGGTGACGTCGTACTGCGCGAATCCCACGGCTTCGAATACGTTCGGGTCGACCATGCCCGCGCCCATGATCTCGATCCATCCGCTCTGCTTGCACACCCGGCAGCCGCTTCCGCGGCACATATGGCAGGTGAAATCCACCTCCACGCTCGGCTCCGTGAACGGGAAGAAGTGCGGCCGGAAGCGGATCTCCACGTCGTCGCCCATCAGCTCCCTCGCGAAATAGGCGATCGTCCCTTTCAGGTCCGCCAGCGTCACGTCCCGGTCGACGTACAGGCCCTCTACCTGGTGGAAGTTGGCGCTGTGGGTCGCGTCCGGCGTGTCGCGCCGATAGCAGCGGCCCGGCGCGATAATCCTCACCGGCGGGGGATGGGCCTCCATGTACCGCACCTGCACCGGCGAGGTATGGCACCGCAGCAGGTCCCCGTTTTCGAGGTAGAAGGTGTCCTGTTCATCGCGCGAGGGGTGGTCGGCCGGCGTATTGAGCGCGTCGAAATTATGGTAGACCGTCTCGATATCCGGGCCGGTCGCCACGGTGAACCCGAGCGTGCGGAATATGTCGGTGATCCGTCCGGTGATGCGGCTGATCGGGTGTTCGCGTCCCAGTCCCCGCCACTCGCCCGGCCGGGTGGGATCCTCCACCGCCCCGGTGGCGGCCGAGGACTCGAATTCCGCCTTGCGCGACTCGATCCGCTCCGAGAGTTCCTGTTTGAGGGCATTGGCGGCCTGCCCGTATTCGCGGCGCTCCTCCGGGGGCACGTCCCTGATGCCCGCCATGATCTCCGTGACCCGGCCCCGGCGGCCGAGATAGCGGACGCGCACCCCCTCCAGTTCCTTCGGTCCGGCCGCTCCGGCAGCCTCCTCAAGCGCTTTTCCCTTGATCGCTTCGATTTTGCGGGTATCCATGGTTCCTCGAACAGTTCAAATCCTGATGTGCCACATCGTGTCGGGCGTTTGTACCGCAGCGCCCCGCGCCTGTCACGCGGGAATACTCCGGCGGGGACGTAAGAAATGGTATCCGCAAAGGCCGTGGTCACCAACAGCGCCGGCATTCACTGCCGCCCCAGCGCGAAGATCGTGGAAGAGGCCCGGGACTACCCGGGCACGATCACCGTCGCGCACGGGAACGAGGCAACTGAGCTCGGCTCCGTGCTCGAGCTGATCTCCCTCGCCCTCGAACAGGGTGCGGAAGTCTCCATCACCGTCGAAGGCCCCGACGAGGAACGGGTGTGCGAAAGGTTCCGGGAGCTGTTCGAGACGCACTTCGACTTTCCCGACGCCCGCAGCGTGGGAGAATAAAAATCCGCTCCGTGATTGACCCCCCTTCGCGCGCCCTCCTATAGTGTGCGCTCTTTATTTCGCATCGCAGACTCGGGAGTCAAAGGAGGCAACCCATGATCGTATCGACCAAGGTGCTGTTCGAACAGGCCTACAAGAAGTACGCCGTCGGCGCGTACAACATCAATAACGCCGAACAGGTGATGGCGCTCTTCCGCGGCAACATCAACAGCAAGGCGCCGTTTATTCTCCAGCTCTCGAAAGGCGCACGCTCCTACACGGACAAGCGGCTGCTCGAAGCCATGATCCGCGCGGCCGACGAGATCTTTCCCGAAGCCATCTTCGCCGTCCACCTGGACCACGGCGACGAAGAGAACTGTTACGACTGCATCGACAGCGGGTTCTACAGTTCGGTCATGATCGATGCGAGCGGGGAAGAATTCGAGGAGAACATCGCGATCACGAAACGCGTCGTCGACCGCGCTCACGAAAAGGGCGTGGCCGTGGAGGCCGAGCTGGGCAAGCTCGGCGGCGTCGAGGAACACGTCTCCGTATCGGAAGCCGACGCCAAACTCACGGATCCCGAACAGGTCGAAGAGTTTGTGAAGCGGACCGGCTGCGACAGCCTGGCATGCGCGATCGGCACGAGCCACGGCGCCTACAAGTTCTCCGGCTCGCAGGGCCTGCACTTCGAGGTGATCGAAAAGATCGCCGAGCTGTTGCCCGGCTTTCCGCTGGTCATGCACGGTTCCAGCTCCGTGCCGCAGGACGAGGTCGAGCGCATCAACGCCGCCGGCGGCGAACTCAAGGGCGCCAAGGGCGTGGACGAAGACGAAATCCACAAGGCGGGCAAGATGGGTGTGACGAAGGTCAACATCGACACCGACGGCCGCCTGGTCTGGTGCCGCGTCCACCGCGAACACTTCCGCGACCATCCCGAAGTCTTCGACCTGCGTCCCGCGGGCAAGGTCTTCATGGGCGAGTACGCCAAGTACATCGAGCACAAGAATGAAGTCCTCGGCAGCGCCGGCCGGCTCGAAGAGGTCCGCGCCGCCGTTAAGTAGGGCCGGATGAACCGCATCCAAACGTGGCTCGTCGCGGCGCGGCCCTTTTCGTTCCCGGCGACGGTCATCCCCGTCGCCGGCGGATCGCTGGCCGCGGCGGCGGCCACCCCGGCCGGGTTCGCCTGGATGCCTTTTCTCGTCGCCCTGGCGGCGATGCTGCTGCTGCATTCGGGCGTCAACATGCGCAGCGACGCGGCGGATTTTCTGGTCGGCATCGACCGCGATGCGCACCCGGCCTCCGGGGCGGTGGTTCGCGGTCTTCTCACCCCCGCACAGGCACGGCGCGGGGGTATGTTCGTCCTGGCGTGCGGGGCGCTGCTCGGCCTGAGCCTCGTCCCGCGTGTGGGTCCCGAACTCCTCGCCCTCGGGGCCGCCGGCGGTGCCTGCGGCCTGGCCTATCCCCGTCTCAAGCGTCACACGCTGGGCGACGCCGCGGTGCTGACGGCCTTCGGCCTGCTCGGCTCGCTCGGGGGGTGGGCGGTTCAGACCGGCGGTTTTGCGTGGGCGCCGCTGCTGTGGGGGCTTCCGCCGGGTCTGCTGGTGGCGGCGATCCTCCACGCGAACAACTGGCGGGACGCCGCGGCGGACCGCGCGGCCGGAATCCGTACCGTGGCCGGCAGGCTGGGTCCGCGCGGCGCTCTCTATTATTACGCCGCGCTGATGACGCTGCCGTATGCGCTGGTCCCGCTTCTGGTCGCACTGCCTGCGCCCGAGGGTCGGCTGCCCGCAACGACCCTGCTCACCGCGGCGTCGCTGCCGGCCGCCATCCTTCTGGTACGCCGGGCCCGTCGGGGCGCACTGCGCGCCCTCGACGCCTCCACCGCGCAACTGAACCTGCTCTTCGGCGCGCTCTACCTGCTCGGGTTCGTGCTGGATATTGCGGTATAAAGTAGGTTCTTCCGGGGATCTTCTTTATCTACTCGCGCAGGGTCGTCATAATGACGCCGATGTCATTCCGCGACACATGGGAACAGCGTGAGGACGAGCTGCTGGCGCCGTATGCGGTCCGCAGCCGGGCGAGCGCGGGGCGCCGTTATGCCGAGGCCGAGCACCCGTCGCGCACCTGTTTCCAGCGCGATCGCGACCGCATTCTGCACAGTCGCTGCTTCCGGAGGCTGGAATACAAGACCCAGGTCTTCGTGCGGGCGACGGTGGACCACTACCGCACGCGCCTGACGCACACCATGGAGATGGCCGCCGTCGGCCGTACGCTCGCCCGGGTGTTCGCCGCCAACGAAGACCTCACCGAGGCCATCGCGCTGGCGCACGATATCGGCCATCCGCCGTTCGGCCATGCCGGCGAACGGGCGCTGAATGCGCTGATGAAGGAACACGGCGGATTCGACCACAACGATCAGAGCCTGCGCTGGCTGTCTCTTCTTGAGGTCCGCTACCCGTCTTTCCCCGGCCTCAACCCGACCTGGGAGGTGCGGGCCGGGCTGATGAAGCACAGGGCTGCGGAGCCCGGCGCCGCGCTCGACGGTCGCCCGCTGGGTCCGCACCAGCAGCTCGAGGCGCAGATTGCCGACATCTCCGACGACATGACCTATTGCGCTCACGACGTGGACGATGCGCTGGAGGCGGGAATGCTGTCGGAGGAGGCGCTGCTCGGGGAACCCCTGTGGCGGCGGGCGGCGGAGCGGACCCGCAGCCAGTACGGAGAGCTGGCGGAGAAGCACAGGATCAGGATCTCGGTGCGCAATCTTCTCGACCTCCAGGTGGAAGACGTGATCGCTACCGGTCGGGCGGCACTCGAGCGGCACGATCCCCGCTCGCCGGAGGCGGTGATGAACGCGCCCGAACGGCTGGTGCGGTTCGGTCCGGAGCTTGAATCCATGATCTCCCGCTTCCGGGCGTTTCTCTTCGACCGCGTCTACTTCTCGGATTCCGTTCTGGAGCGCAACCGGCGCGCCGTGCGCCTGCTCGAGAACCTGTTCCGCCACTACCTCGCGCACCCGGAGTCCATGGGGCGCAAGGCGCAGGCGCGGCTCGAGCGCGAAGGCCTCCGGAGGACCGTCTGCGATTATCTCTCGGGCTTCACCGACCGCTACGCGCTCGCGGAAGCGGGACGCCGGACGAAATACGCTCCCGAAAACCACCGGTGATCTCGCGCTGCACGCCGGTTTGCGGACATTGTCAAGCGGAACTCGCCGGAGTACACTGGTCACCATGAGCGAGATCAACTACAGCGATCCAGTGGGGAAGACGGTCGGGCGAAGACGAATGCGTGCGCCGCTGGACTACGGGATGAAGTTGCAGTCTGCGGCGGGGCGGATGATGGCCGGACGGAGATCGCGGCGTATTCGCAAAGGCGTTTACCGCTTTACTTCATTCGAGGAGGCCGACCGATGGACGATGGAAAACATGGCGGACAAGCCGAGCTAGAACCACGTCCACCGGAGCGGGAGGACCTGGTCCGCCTGTGTCGGTCGTTAAACGATGGGGGCTGCCGCTACCTGATCGTAGGGGGGTTTGCCATCATTCAAACCGGCTATCCCCGGTTGACGGGCGATGTCGATATACTGATTGATTCCGAATCGGCAAACGAACAGCGCGTTTACCGTGCATTGGAATGTCTGCCGGACGGTGCTGTGCGTGAGCTTGAGGCGGGCGATGTGTCGAAATACGTTGTTGTGCGCATCGCAGATGAAATCATCGTCGACCTTATGAGCTCCGCGGCCGGCATCGATTACCAGTCCGCAGCTTCGGACATTGTGTGCCGTGAGGTGGATGGGGTTTGCATTCCGTTCGCCTCCCCGCGCCTGCTGTGGCGCATGAAAGCCCACACGCACCGGGCAAAAGACGCTCCGGATCTCGAATTCCTTCGCCACTATTTCGCCGCCCGCGGCGAAGAACCGCCGGAATAGGGTTCTTCGTAGATTTTTGTGGTGGAGCCGTTCGGGGAAGAGGCGGGATGGGAGACGACAAACGTTCGTAATAGCGCCGTAAGCGCCCGAAGGGCCAAGGCGCGTGATATCGTTCGTAGTAGCGCCGCACGCCTGCCCCCCCGGCAGGCCAGGCGCGTGAAAGATAACGGCCCTGGCCCCGCTGCGCGGACCTGCGGGCCTACTACGAGCGTGAAGAAGTTCGTAGTAGCGCCGCACGCCTGCCCCCGGCAGGCCAGGCGCGTGAAAGATAACGGCCCTGGCCCTGCTTCGCAGGCCTGCGGGCCTACTACGAGCGTAAGAGAAAACACGGATGGGATCTCGAAATCGGGATTCACAGACATAATTCGTACTCGTACTCGTACTCAGCGAAGCGGTACTCGTACTCGAGTTCCTTGAACCGGGGGAGGGGGATCGCGCCTTCGGCGCTCCGAGTACGAGTACGAGTGCGAGTACGGATTATGCCCCTCCTCAACCCACCTTCATGCTCTCTCCCCTTCCGATCTCCCGCATCCCACCTTTCCCGGGAACCCTTCCATAAAAATCTACGAAGAACCGCCGGAATAGGTTCGCGATTTTGGTGCCGCCCGACCGGCGAGTTGTTATCCCGAACAGGGACGCTGAATAACTGCCCTCCGGACGTTTGAAGCTTGATTCGCGGGGTACCGCGGAGGACAATGGATACCCAAAGGGGAGGGATATTATGAAACTGCTGCTCAAACTGCTGGCCGTGGTGGTGGCGCTGGTCGTGATCGTCGCGGTGATCGGCACCTTCGCTGCGGGACCCGTCGTGAAGACGGCGGTGGAAAAATTCGGGCCGGCCGCGGTGGGCGTCCCGGTGGAACTCGACGATGTGGGGATCAACCTCATGCAGGGCCGCGTCCGGCTCGAGGGTCTGCGCGTGGGCAATCCCGAGGGCTTTCAGACCGAGCAGGCCTTTTCGCTGGGCGAAGTGGCCGTGCATCTCCGTCCGGGGAGCGTGTTCTCCGACCGGATCGAGATCGTCTCGATTCTGATTCGCGAGCCTGAGCTGACCTACGAGCTGCGCCCGACCGGGAGCAATCTCGGCGCCATAAAGAAGGGGCTGGAAAAGGAAGCCGCCGCGCCCGCGGAAGAAGAGGCCGGAGAAAAGCCCGGCGCCGGGAAGTCCGTCTCCATCGGACTCCTCACCCTCGAAGGCGGCAAAGTCCATGTGAGCGGCCCGCTGATGCAGGGCCGGTCCATGACCGTCGCGCTCCCGCCCGTGGAGCTGAAGGATATCGGCGGAGGCGGGGAGAAGACCGGCTGGGCCGAAGTTCTCAACCGCGTCATGACCGTCGTGCTGAAAGAGACGGGCCGGGCCGCCACCGAAGGAAGCGGGGCGGTGGGCGATCTCCTGAAACAGTCCGGCGAACTCTCCTCGGATGCGTTGAAAGGTGCCGGTGAAGCGCTGAAGGGCGCGGGTGAATCCGCCGGCGAGAACGTCAAAAAGACGCTGGGCGGACTGCTGCGCAAGGCGACCGGCGAAGAAGAGTGATTCCGACGGAGCGGTTCGGCTGAATGAGCGGCGGCAAAAAAAACTGGCGTGATCGCCTGAACGAATGGCGCCAAATCGATATCTGGGAGATTGAGTCGGCGGCGCTCTCCGGCACCCGACGGCGCGTGCTCAAAGCCGCCCGTGTACTCGTCCTCGCGTTCAAAGGGTTCCGCAGCGATCAGTGTCCTCTGCAGGCCTCCGCGCTCACGTTCAGCACGGTCATGGCGCTCGTCCCGCTGCTGGCCGTGCTGTTCACCATCAGCAACGCCTTCGGCGGGACGCTGGCGACCGAAAAGCTGATCGAATTTTCGGCGCAGATGCCCGAACAGTTTCAGCGGTTCATCGAGAAGGTCATCGAACTGGCCCGCGAGACCAGCTTCGCCGCGCTCGGAGCTGTCGGCGCGCTGGCCCTGCTGCTGGTGGTCATCAAGATGATCAACCGGATCGAGGAGACCTTCAACGTGATCTGGGGCGTGGTTACGCCGCGCAACTTTCTTCGCAAGTGTCAGAACTACATCACCGTCCTGGTCGTGGCGCCGCTGCTTATGGCGGTGGCCGTGACGTGTGTCTCACTGATCCAGGTCTACCTGGAAAAGATCGCGGTGCTCGGCCCGCTCGTCAGCATCGGTCTCCGGCTCATGCCGATCGCCATCACGACCCTTGCTTTCATCTCGCTCTACGTCTTTCTTCCCAATACGTCGGTTCCGCTGCGATCCGCCGCCCTGGGCGGACTCGTCGGCGCCATCCTCTGGGTGCTCTGGCAGATCGTATTCATCAAGTTCCAGGTCGGCGTCGCCCGGTACAACGCGATCTACGGGACCTTCGCCCTGATCCCCATCTTTCTCTTCTGGCTGCAGATAAGCTGGATGATCCTGCTGTTCGGGGCGGAGCTGTCGTTCTCCTCCCAGCATGCGGGGTCCTACCACCGCGAGCGCATCGCCGCCCGCGCCAGCGTCTTTACCCAGCTTGCGGTGGCGCTCATGGTCATGCGCGAGTTGAGGGACGATTTCGAGAATCGCGGCATCCCGCTCGACAGCGCGGGCTTTGCGCGGGATCACCATCTTCCCGCCCGTCTGGTCCGGAAGATCGTCGATACCCTGCGGAGCGCCGGGTACATTACGGGCACGGCGGACAACCCCAAGGCCTACACGCTGCTGCGCGATCCGCGCAACATCGCGGTAGACGAACTCTACCAGCTGTTGCTCAACGAGGGCGCCTCCATGGAACAGTGCGGTCTGGGCGGCCTGCCCGAATCGGTGGACCGCGCCCTGGACGCCGCCCGGGAAGGCTTCCGGCAGAAGCTGGGCGAAATGAAGCTATCGGAGCTGTAATGACCTTCGATCCGTCCCGATCCGTGCTCTTCCGCGGCGCGACCCTGATCGACCCCGCGGCGGGCCGTGAACAGGAGGATGACCTGCTCGTGCTGGACGGGATCATCTCCCGCCTGTCCGAAACCCCGCCCGGCCTACGCGAATACGACGCCCGCGGTCTTCACGTTGCTCCGGCCTTTATCGATCTGCACGCCCATTTCCGCGAACCCGGCGGCGAGGCGGCGGAAACCGTGGCCACCGGGTCGCGCGCCTTCGCCGCCGGGGGATTTACCGCCGCGGTCTCGATGCCCAATACGCGCCCGCCGGTCGATTCGCCCGCCGCGGTGCGCCGGATACGTGAACTCAGCTCCGCGGCGGGGTTGATCGATATCCTCCCGGCCGCGGCGCTTACCCCGGCGCGCTCGGGCGAACAGCCCGCCGACTACACGGCGCTCGCGCAGGCGGGGGCGGTCGCGTTCACCGACGACGGCACGACGCCGTCGGATCCGGAGGTCATGGAAGCAGCCTGCCGCGCCGTGGCCCGGACCGGCGGTCTCGTTATGGACCATGCCCAGGACCCGAAGCTGGAAGCCGGCGGCGTTATGCATGAGGGCGAACGGTCGCGCGAACTGGGACTGCCGGGCATTTCGGCAAGCGCGGAAACCGATATCGTCGAAAGGGATATCGCGATCGCCCGCATGACCGGCTGCCGGCTCCATATTCAGCACGTATCCGCCGCTGCTTCCGTCGACCTCATCCGCGCGGCGAAAAAAGAGGGGCTGCCCGTTACCGCCGAAGCCACCCCGCATCATCTCGCGTTCTGCGACCGCGACATTGATCCGGGCAACACGAACTTCAAGGTGAATCCCCCGCTCCGTTCGGCCCGGGATCGTGAAGCGCTGCTCGCGGGGGTACGGGACGGCACGCTGGACGTGTTTGCCACGGACCACGCACCGCACACGGCGGAAGCCAAGGCGCGGGGGTTTATCGATGCGCCCTTCGGAATGGTGGGGGCCGAGACCGCCGCGGGGGCTACGTTCACGACGACGGTGCTCGCCGGAATCCTCTCGCCCCTGGAATGGGTGCGGCGCTGGACGACGGCGCCGGCCGCCATCCTCGGACGGCCCGCTCCGTCGCTGGCCCCGGGAGCCCGCGCGGATCTCGTCTGCCTGGACCTGGATCACGAGTGGGTCGTGGACCCGGAACGCTTCCACTCGAAATCGCGCAACAGCCCCTTCTGCGGAAAGACGCTTACGGGGAGGGCTGCGGCGACGCTGTTCCGGGGACGGTTCACGCCCTGAACGGGTCGATCGGATCAGAGTGAAGCCACATCCCGAACCGTCTTCTCGAGTGCGCCCATGCTTTTTTCCATCGAGAAGCGCTCGCGAATCATACGAGACGCATTGTTCCTTATCTTTTTTCTGAGCTGTTCGTCGGAAAGGAGCCACTGCACGCACTGGCGCATAAGTTCCGGCGTGTCCGCCACCAGGCAGTTATCCCCGTTTTCCGCGGGCAGTCCGGCCATTCCCAGCGAGGTCGACACCACGGGGAGGCCCGAAGCCATGGCTTCCAGACACTTGGTTCGCGCGCCGGCCCCCAGCCTCACCGGACACACGAACACCTGCGAGCGGTGCCGGTACGGTCTCAGGTCATCCACCCTGCCGGTGACCGTCACCCGTTTATCGCGCGCGCCGAGGCGCTGGAGACGGCGCGGAGGGTCGGCGCCGACGATATGAAATTCCAGTTCGGGGTTATCCTCACGCAGGCGGGGCCACACATAGCGGTAGAACCACACCGCCGCGTCCAGATTGGCAATGTCGCGGTAATACCCGGTCATCAGCACGATCGGACGCTCTTCTTCGACCTGCTCCTTCTGCAGGTAACCCGTGTCTACCCCCATGGGAACAATATCCAGGTAGAGGTCCGGCGCGTAGTTGAGCAGTTCGCTGTGGTCCTGGGACGTGAGCACGATGACCCGGTCCATATGCCGGTACATTTCAAACTCATAGCGTCGTATGGCAAGAAATTGAAGCAGGCTCTTTGCGCGCAGCAGAAAGGGGAGTCCCGCCGTCCGCACGTATTTCATAAAGGAGGTGGTGAGGCACCGGTGGCAGGAAATGATTTTTCTCACAGCCGGCAGGTATGGATTGCAGTAGAGGTACTGACCCATTTCAGAGAACTCTGCGATCACCACCTCGTAATGTTCCTTTTCCACAAGGTTGCCCACCCTGCGCATCATCTCTTCGGAATAATTCCTCAGAAACATCGTCGGCATGCGTGGGGTCACGTAATGACCCACCCGTGAGAGCACGTTTTTGTGGGGGGCCTTCACGGTGCGCAGATCCAGGAGTTCCTGCGCGGCCTCATGAAGCATCGATCCCGGTTCGTTCGAGGTGAAAGAGGCCAGGCCGACCTCGTAGCCCCGGCCGAGAAGGTACTGAATGCGTTCGTACACGAGGCGGTGTCCGCCGGCAATGCGGGAATGGGGGAAACGGTGGGAGAGAAACAGAATTTTCATGGCCGCCCCGGAAGGATGCCTGAACTCATCCCGGTTTCTCCTGCGCCCTTCATCGTACCTCCGGCATCTCTTCCACCGCTTCGGAGATCAGCACTTTCAATTCATCGATGTCCAGATCGGCCAGTGCGATCCGCTCGCGTTCGAGCCGTTTTTCGACCCGGCGGCACAACGCTGCAATCCATTCATGGACGTGCTCGTCGCCGCCCCCGACCACGTGGTCCCTTCCCCAGCTCAACCTGGTGTGGCCATCCTGCTCAAAGCCGATACCCAGCAGCGCGGCGATTCGCTTCTCGTTTTTATCCGAAGACCTGTCGTCCGGCATCTGAATATTTCCCCGCGCCAGGATTTTCTGTCTTATCCGCTTGAACCGATGAGAATTTTTTCTATCTTGGTGAATTGCGCTATTGCCGAATGGTGTAATGGTAGCACGACTGGTTCTGGCCCAGTTAGTCCAGGTTCGAGCCCTGGTTCGGCAACCATCTTTTCTACTCGTTGACCCGTATCGGCATGATCACGTAGAGAAAAGGAATATCGCTCTTGATGACGCCGGGGCTGAGGTGATCCGAGAGTTCGATATAGATCTCATCGCTCTCCAGGTGGCGCAGCGGATCCATGATAAATACGGGATTGAACGCGATCGTCATGTCCTTGCCGTCGTACTTGATCGGCATTTTTTCCTGAGCCGTTCCGACCTCGGGGCTCTGCGTCACCAGCTCGAGGCTGTTTTCACAGAAATGAAGCTGCACGGAGGCCGTCTGGGCGTCCGTGACGATCGACGCGCGTTTAAGCGCATCGAGCAATCCCTCCCGTTCGATCGCGACCCGCTCCTCGCTCTCGGAGGGAATCACCTGCCGGAAGTTCGGAAACGTGCCTTCGATCAGCTTCGATACGACCAGCATCTGCCCGTATTCGAAGGAAATCTGGTTCTCTTTATCCGTCGCTGCAATACGGAGCGTTCCCTCATCACCCAGGGTACGGATCAGTTCATGAACCGTTTTGGTGGGGATCACGTAATCCGCTTCCGCCGACGCCGGAAATTCGACCTCCTGCTCGAGCATGGCCAGTCGGCGGCCGTCCGTGGCGACCGCAGTCAATTTCTCCTCCTTGAAGCTGAGCAGGACCCCGTTGAGGATATAACGCGACTCGTCCGTCGATGCGGCATAGCAGGTCTTCTCCAGCATCTGCCGCAGGACCGATTCATCCATTTCATAACGCAATCCCGCCTCGAACGAAGGCAGGGGCGGAAATTCATCCTCCGCCGTTCCCATCAGCTTGAAATGCGAAGGACCGCAGTCAATCGTCGCGGTCTCCTTCTCATCGGTCTCGATCTCCACCTGATGGCCCGACAGCGCCCGGCAGATGCTGAACAGCCGGCGGGCAGGCAATGTCGTGCCCCCTTCCTCGCTCACATCCGCCTCCACCGAAGTCCTTACGCTCACTTCAAGGTCTGTGGTCGTGAGGGTAATCCGCTGGTCCTCCGCCTTGAGCAGCACATTGGCCAGGATCGCCAGCGTCGGCCGCTGGGCCACGATCGACTGGACTCGCTGGAGGGCCTCCAGCAAAGGTTCTTTTTCAATCAGAAATTTCATCGTTCCGTCCTTTCTCTTCACAGGGAATCTTAATATTAGATTAAATTATATTTATGTATACCTCTTATTATAGGTGTGGAAAACCCCGTTTTAAGAGGGCGTTTGGGGTGTAACCCATTGTTAAATCAAAGTTTATATTTGTCAGCAAGTCTGTGCATATCCTTGGTATCCCCTGTGAATCCTGTGAACGAATGCTTCGCTTGTTATCATCGGGTCCGGTTTGCCCACAGTTTTTCAGCTGTTTATTCACAGGATATTAAACCGTCTGGCCACGGGCTTCCGCCGCAATTTTCTGTTTGAGTGTGTTCACGGTCTGGCGAATCTGATTGTCTTCGCCGGTCCGTTTTTCGACCTGCCGGTAGGCGTGGAGGATGGTTGCATGGTTGCGGCCGAACGCCCCGCCGAGAGAAGGGAGCGATTCCTGGGTGAGGCAGCGGGCCAGGTACATCGCGATCTGGCGCGGATGCGCAATGGAGCGAGGTCTCTTTTTTCCCATCAGGTCCGCGACGTGGATGCCGAAGTGACGTGCCACGGTCCGCTGGATGAGGTCGACGGGCACATAGTGATCCTGCTGCTGATCGAGCGTATCCCTGAGCAGGTATTCGATATCCTTTTTATCTTTCTTCCCGGTGAGTGAGATATAGGACGCCACGCGGATCAGACCGCCCTCCAGGCGGCGGATGTTGGTCGAGATTCGCTCGGCGAGAAAGAAAAGCAGGGACTCGGGGATCGCCAGGTTGAGGTATTCCGATTTGTGGCGGAGAATGGCGATCCGGGTCTCGATGTCCGGAACTTCCAGCTCGGTGACGAGGCCCCATTCGAACCGGGAGACCAGCCGGGGCGTCAGATCCTTGAGTTCACTGGCCGGCCGGTCGCAGGTGAGCACGATCTGCTTGCGGTTTTGAAAGAGGGCGTTGAAGGTATGAAAGAATTCCTCCTGCATCTGCTGCTTGCCGCGCAGAAAATGAATGTCGTCGATCAGGAGGAGATCGACATTGCGGTACCGCTTACGGAACTGGGTCAGTTTTTTCTGACCCAGCGCGTCGATGTATTCGTTGGTGAAGGTCTCGCACGAGAGATACGAGACCCGTTTGCGACGGTTTTTCGAGAGCACGAAATTGCCGATCGCCTGCATCAGATGCGTTTTGCCCAGTCCCGTTCCCCCGTAAATAAACAGCGGGTTGTAGGCCCGCGAAGGGGACTGGGCCACCGCCATCGCCGCCGCATGCGAAAAGTTATTCGACGGGCCGATGACGAAATTCTCGAAGGTATAATCCTTGTTCAGATTCGCGTCGGCACCCTGTCGCCGCGGGCGCCTGGATTTGGGCGCCTCTTCCTCATCCCCCTCGGGCTCCGGCACGGCGTCGCGCTCGACGACCAGCTGTATGCGCGCAGGCGCCCCCGTCACCGAGCTGATCGCTTCACTGATCAGGGAACTGTAATTCTCCTCGAGCCAGGAGAGATAAAAATCATTGGTTACGCTGAGGTGGTAAACCTCATCCTTATAGCCTTTGTAGGTGATGACCGCGATCCATCGCTCGTATACGTCCTTCGAGAGGATGTCCCGGAGTTTGTCGCAGGCTCGGGACCAGATTTGTAAACCCTTTTCATATTCCAT